>NZ_CP145887.1:4800000-6924530 GCF_036894235.1 Paenibacillus sp. Y5S-9 | reverse complement strand
AGACTGTCACTCCTTTTACATGTTCCAAGTGTGGCTTAAGCCATGATGCAGTGTCGAAATACGAGATATATTGTTGAATTTATCCCCAAACCCCCGCAGGTCGAAAACAAAAAAAGTATGAACAACGGAAAATTGTTCACAACTTTATCCACAGGCTGTTGATAATATTATGGGTCAGATCACATATTCACATCCAAAAGTAATACAATCATAGCAAAAGAAACCCCGCATTTCAACGTATCGCGTGATTTTATCCACAAATTCAATAACTTGTGTATAATTTTTAGTCACAACACAATATATTGTTTATAAACTGTTTAATTTTCGACAGAAAGACCCAAAAACCAAAAATGTTTTATACACAGGTTATCCGTCAAATGATGCCAAATTGTGTGTAAAAGTATTCTTGGTTTGTGAATAACCTGTCTGTGGATAACCGTGAAGTGAAAATGGAGCGTAATCGAGATCGGAAATGAGTTACCTCTCACCCTCGTGTTTTTTGGCCAAAGGGTAGAGGATAAAATCCATGCATTTAGCGTAAGGCTGGAAGGCGGAAAAGATCCAACTTGGCGTATCGTAAAACAAGAAATGTGATTTGGTTTCTGAGGAGATGGCGATCTGTGATCATCGATATAGATGGATAATGAACAAAGAGGAATTCATTTTAAGACAAGTGGTATATGAATTATCCGGAATGAAGAGCTAAGCCGAAACTCAAATATTGAGGTAGAAGTGTATGAATGTATGATATGAATCCAAACGACATTTTATGAATTTATAGCAAAAGAGGGTGTGCCCTAAAACCGATTTTTGGTTTTAGGGCACACCCTCTTTTTTTGGTGCAGAAACGAGGTATGGATTGATGATTTAGAGACGGGGAAGGGACATCTTACGCTGGAATTCAGCGATATCTGCGTATTCCTCCTCCAGTTTGCGAGAGATCCGAATAAAGATGGGCAGCAGCTCCTGGTAAAGTACAGCATTCTCTTTGACAGGGGTATGTCGATGTGTTGTACCCACCATGGAAGAAACGGCATGAAGCGATTTGATCCGCCCAGTAGCGTACAAACCAAGCACGACGGCACCCAGACAGGAACTTTCGAAGCTCTCGGGTACAACCACTTCCTGATTGAAGATATCAGACATCATCTGGCGCCAGAGAGGAGAGCGTGCAAACCCACCTGTGGCTTGAATGGAGGTAGGTTGCCCAATCTGTTCTTCCATGGCGAGCAGTACCGTGTATAGGTTGAAAATGACCCCTTCCAGAACAGCGCGGATCATATGCTCTTTCTGATGATGGAGTGTTAAGCCAAAAAAGGAGCCACGGGCATCTGGATTCCACAATGGGGCGCGTTCGCCCGATAGGTACGGGTGGAACAGAAGCCCTTCCGATCCCGGGCGGACACGTTCGGCAATTTTGGTTAGAACATCATAGGAATTGATGCCAAGTCGCTTCGCTGTCTCCACTTCAGACGCTGCAAATTCATCCCGCACCCAGCGAAATAACATGCCACCGTTATTCACAGGTCCGCCAATGACCCAAAGATTCTCTGTGAGGGCGTAACAGAAGGTCCGACCTTTGGGGTCGGTAACCGGACGGTCCACGACAGTGCGAATAGCACCACTGGTTCCGATGGTTGCTGCGACAACACCAGGTTCAATAGCGTTCACGCCGAGATTGGACAAAACCCCGTCACTTGCGCCAATAACAAAGGGCGTAGAGGGGGAGAGAGCCATTTTTTCAGCCGATTCGTGATTCATTCCTTCTAATATATGTGTTGTAGGTACGAGCTTCGAGAGATGGTCGGGTGTAATGCCTGCAATCTCAAGGGCTTCTGCGTCCCAGTCCAGTTGTTCCAGATTGAGCAAGCCCGTGCAGGAAGCGATGGAATGGTCGACGACATATTGTCCGAATAGACGGAAGAACAGATATTCTTTAATCGAAATGAATTTGGCTGTTCGCTCAAAAAGTTCAGGTTCATCGTGGCGTAGCCACATTAATTTGGTCAGCGGTGACATGGGATGGATCGGTGTACCTGTGCGCAGATAGATGCGATGGCCCAATCCATTCTCTTGCAGCTGGACAGACCAAGCTGCACTTCGATTATCCGCCCAGGTGATGCAACGGGTTAAGGGTTTGTTATCCTGTCCCATGGCAATGACACTATGCATAGCCGAGCTGCAGGATACAAACAGGATCTGCTCGGCAGCAACGCCGCTCTGATCCATGACTCCTCGGACAGAGCGGAGGGCCGCCTGTACAATCTCTTCGGGGTCCTGCTCGGCAACATCGGGTGCAGGGGTATACAAAGGGTATTCCTGTGTTGAAGTACTGATGACGGACCCTTGCTCGGTAAATAACACGGATTTGGTACTGGTTGTACCAATATCGACCCCAATCATGTAGTTGTTCATATATTTAATCCTTCTTTCTTCAGAAAGCGATGAGATTTAATTTTTTTCTACTATAGAGACTCCATTTATACCACTGTACTTAGCAGCAATATAAAGATCAGTCCGACCACGGATAATAGTGTTTCCATAACGGTCCACGTTTTCAATGTCTGGGAAACGCTCATATTAAAGAATTCTTTGATCATCCAGAATCCCGCATCGTTCACATGGGACAAGATGAGTGACCCTGCACCTGTGGCGAGTACAACCAGCTCAATATTGGTACCTGGTGTGAGTGCAAGCACGGGAGCGACAATGCCGGCAGCAGTTGTCATAGCTACGGTTGCTGAACCGGTAGCTACACGAATGAGCGCAGCGACAAGCCAGGCAAACAGGATCACGTTGATGTTGGCATGGGTAGCGACATCCGCAATGGCGTTGCCCACACCACTATTGATCAATACCTGTTTGAAGGCACCGCCTCCGCCAATAATGAGAATGATGGTCGCCGTAGGCGCCAGACATTCACTGGTGAAGCGAGAAATATCGTGTTTGGTGAATCCACGTGCAAAGCCGAGTGAAAAGAGGGCAAATACAACTGAAATCAGCAGAGCAATGATCTCATGACCGATAAATTCACTGAAAACGGTGAAGCCGCTTGTGGCATTTGGGTCAATGATGCTGGCTATGGAACCAATCAGCATCAGAATAACCGGCAGCAATATGGTAAACAGGGTGATACCAAACCCAGGCATGTTGCTGTTTGTTTTGGTTGCGAATTGTTCAGCCAGTTCAGCTGGCGGTTCGGTGTGTATTCTTTTGCCAATAAATTTACCAAACAAAGGACCTGCAATAATCGCTGTAGGAATACCAACAATAAGGGAGTACAAAATGGTTTTACCCAGATCCGCGCTGTAAGCTTCAATCGCTATCATTGGCGCTGGGTGGGGTGGGACCAAACCGTGTACAGTCGATAAACCGGCCAAAATGGGAATACCAATCTGCAGCAGAGACATATTGGTTTTACGTGCAACGGTGAAAATGATGGGAATCATCAAAATCACGCCGACTTCAAAGAAAACGGGAATACCAACGATAAATCCAACAATCATCATGGCCCAGTGCACACGTTTCACACCGAACCGATCAACCAATGTAGTTGCAATGCGCTCGGCACCGCCAGATTCGGCCATCATCTTACCAAGCATCGTACCGAGAGCAATAACAATTGCAATGGTTCCAAGTGTGCCGCCAAGTCCCCCGGTAATGGAAGAGATCACATCGGCAGGTTTCATGCCTGTAAGCAAACCGAGCATTAATGCGGACAACAGCAGGGTGATAAAAGGATTCCATTTATACTTGGAGATCAAGACGATCAGAAAAACTATCGCAATTAACGTCCAAACCAATAATGTTGCGTTGTGGGATAGTCCAAAAAGAGTGCTCATGATGTTATGTGCTCCTTTATTTCTGATATAGAACGCTTACAAGTGAGATTATCGTCAACAATTTTTTCGTGCCGGTACTAATTAGAAGAGGTGTTGGCGAGAAATGTAGTTTTATCATGCCCAAAATGAAAACAAATCGCGTTTTGTATACTTGTCGACAAGTTGAACCGCAATCACTCACAGCGGATATGATTGCAAACGCCTTGCTCCTTTTAGGAATCAAAGCTTTCGTGCAGGGTTTTACCGGAATCTTGGAAATACGTGCGGACTCCAGCCTGAATGAGCATTTTGTCACCAGACTCCAGTGCTTGAACGAGCAAACGGTGTTTCTCAATTACAGCGCTTACTTTCTGTTCGCCTTGAACGAATACTCTGCGCGTCGTGAGCAGCATAACGGTCATCACAACATATCGAATACTCTTCCATAGATGTGAGATACGGGAATGCTGAGCGGCTTCAATAATCGTTTCATGGAAAACGAGATCCTGGTAGGCGAATTCGACAGCGTCCTGATGTCGTCCAGCAAGTTGCATTTTGTCGATCACGTTACGCAACTGGGTGATTAATGAGTCTGGAACATCACCTGCGAGTCGCTGCTGCACAAAACTTTCAATCAGGAAACGTACATCATACAATTCTTCGACATCCTTGATTCGTAGTCCAATGACAACGACACCCATACGTTCAAGTCGGATAAGTCCTTCATTGGACAATGTACGTAAGGCTTCACGGACAGGTGAGCGACTGCTGTCAAAATCAGCCGCAATTCGATTTTCCGACAAAATCTCTCCAGGTCGAAGGGTACCACTGATGATCCGCAGCCTTAATTCGCAGGCAATGGCTTCACCACGGGATGCTCCTTGAAGCCAGGAAGAAGGAAATAACATATGGCTAACGCTCCTATTAATAAGTAATCAGTTCATTACTGATCATAGCATAACTATTTTGCGGACTGGACATTCAGTTCAATCCATAGTCTGTAGCTACAAGCTAACGGCTAATGTTTTTTTCAAAGGACTACTAAAGGCGGGTAAGTAAATCAGCTTCATCCATATACTTGTATACAAGATGTGATTTTTATCCTACACCTTTCTCAAAAGCTTGTAAACCTTAATTGAAGCGGATACAACCTGATTAGAATTCGACGATATTTATAGCCTATAATCATTATCCACATGTGAATAACTTTAAACAGGATGTAATGAAGGAGATAGCGGGTATTGGAGGGTGTGGATAACTATAAATGCTGAAATAGGGTGATCTGATCGGGGTCTGGGGATAACTTTCAGGACTCTCTTCGGGGCTTGGTCATGGTAT
Organism: Paenibacillus sp. Y5S-9; assembly: GCF_036894235.1. Classification (NCBI taxonomy): domain Bacteria; kingdom Bacillati; phylum Bacillota; class Bacilli; order Caryophanales; family Paenibacillaceae; genus Paenibacillus; species Paenibacillus sp. Y5S-9. The sequence continues at coordinate 6,919,371 of NZ_CP145887.1, read as the reverse complement.
GGAAGTGAACGGACTGTGGCCATTACTTTGGGTGGGATGAAGAGTGTATATAAAAGAGGGAGAAGCCTTACGCCTTGCAGTTGACTTTTCCAGGTGGTCATGGTTAAATATATAAAGGTGTTTTCTGTGAAGATGAAAGTGATTCATCACATAAGTATTTCCTTGTGAGGAGGTGCAATACATTGAGACCTACATTCAAACCGAACGTTAGCAAACGTAAAAAAGTTCATGGTTTCCGGAAAAGAATGAGCACGAGCAACGGCCGTAAAATTTTGGCCGCACGTCGCCTTAAAGGCCGTAAAAACCTGAGTGCTTAATGCATTGAAGACCACCGAGGTGGTCTTTTTTTTCTTAATTAGCTCAAATCAGACTGGATGCTGCTACAGATCAGGTCTGAATGGTCTGCGAAAAAGTGCTGAACACATATGAAGTATGTTGAGTGAGTTTTCCATTTTTCGAAAACTTACCTTATATAATGATGAATGTTTGCTTGGTTAAATGGCCAATCAACAATCATCCCGGATGAATGCTGATCAGTTCAAGTAGCTGATAAACAGTCATCCCAAATGAAGTTGTCGCCAAGACGGTTTACCGTCATTCAAGAAAGCCTATACTAAATCAGTAATGAGGCCTCCGTCAATAACAATGGTGGAGAACAGCAAGGAGAAGCGCCGTGTATAAAAGACTGCGTCTACGAAACCGGGCGGACTTTAGCCGCGTATACCGGTATGGGAAATCGTTTGCCAATCATCAATTCGTGGTGTATGGCTGTCGCCGTAAAGATACGGAACAATTTCGGGTCGGCGTATCATGCAGCAAGAAAATCGGAAACGCTGTCGTACGCAACCGGATGAGACGCATGATCAAGGAAATTGTTCGTCATCATGAGCATGAGATCGTCACGCAGATGGATCTGATTTTTATCGTCAGAAAAGGTGCACTGGACATGCCCTATAAGGAAATGGAAAAAAGCCTGCTACATGCGATGCGAAAGGGCTCTCTTTTGAAGTCGAGCAAGCGGTAAGCTTCGGTTTATTTGTCCTCCTAATTATGGTATGATTTACGGTGGAATGGAATGGTTAAGAGAGGGGTTATGAAGTGTCGCGATTGAAGACATCAAAGGGGAAGTGGATTCTCCTCATTGCAGTCATTGCAATGGTCACTGTACTCGCCGGATGTACTCCACAAGGAGCCGGGGTTACTACGGAAGATCTGAAGAATAGTGGCTCATTCTGGCAAAGCAATGTTGTGTACTGGTTCTCACTGGCGCTGGATACATTCGCCAACTGGTTTAACGGTGAATATGGACTGGCCGTCCTCGTGATGGTGCTTATTGTGCGGACATTGATTTTACCATTAACAATGAAACAAGTCCGTAGCTCCAAAGCTATGCAGGCGATTCAGCCGCAGCTGAAGGAGATTCAAGCCAAGTTTAAAGATACACCTGAGAAAGTTCAGCAAGAAACAATGAAGTTGTTTCAGGAGAATAAAGTTAATCCGATGGCGGGTTGTCTGCCGCTTATCATTCAGATGCCGATTTACATCGCACTTTATAACTCAATTTACGGAAACTCCAGTCTGAGAACACATGATTTCTTGTGGCTCCAGCTCGGGGAACCGGATCACCTGTTTATTTTGCCAGTGCTGGCTGCCATTACAACATTCATTCAAACATGGATGATGATGCGTATGAACCCTGCACAGCAAGTTGGTCCGATGCAGTTTATGCTTTGGGTATATCCAATTTTGATCTTCGTGATGTCCTACCAGTTCCCGTCAGCACTTCCGCTGTACTGGTTCTACAGTAACATCTACACGATCGTGCAAAACTATTTCCTTTACCGGAATAATGATAAAATCGTGGCTGAGGTCAACGTGAAGCAGAATAGCTCTTCCAAAAATGGAGCTAAACGCAAAAACGGTGGCAAAGCGACCGTCTCTGGAAAAGGGTCGAAAGGGGCCAAAAAATCGAAATGACCAAAGTCATTACGTCAGGAAAAACCGTTGAAGATGCTGTAAACCAAGGATTGACCGAGCTTGGCGTAAGTCGGGACAAGGTCGAGATACAAGTGTTAGAGCAGCCGTCAAAAGGATTCCTGGGTTTGTTCGGGGTTAGGGCGGCCAAAGTTGAAGTGAAATTATTGCCTGCACCGGAAGTTGTTCCACAGCCGATCAAGCCAGCTGCATACAAAACTGAAGTAGATGCATTACTTGAGGATGTCGCAGCTAAAAATCCCTATGAAGAAGCGGCTGCTTTCTTGAAAGAGGTCGCAGCAGGTATGGGACTGGATGTTGAAGTGCATATCAAAAAACAGCGGGATGGACATATCTTCAATATTGCCGGCGAAGATCTGGGCATGATTATTGGCAGACGTGGACAGACGCTGGATGCGCTTCAGTATCTAACGAACATTGTAGCGAACCGATATTCGGAAAGCTTCGTTCGAATTGTGCTCGACGCGGAGAATTTCCGTCAACGTCGGCGGAAGACACTGGAGGATCTGGCTGAACGGTTGGCTGGACAAGCAATTCGTACTGGTAAGGAAGTTGTACTGGAACCAATGCCTCCGCTCGAACGGAAAGTCATCCATGCAAAACTGCAAAATCATCCGCAGATTAAGACGTTAAGTAAGGGCGAGGAGCCTAATCGGCGTGTGGTTATTACGACGAAATAACACGAAATTGAAGACGCAATGGCTTCCTGCCCGGTGCAGAAGCCATTGCTTTTTTCGTACAGAAGCAATTTGATAAGGTGCGTAGAACAAGTAAAGAGTGAACTTAATACGATAAGTGGCATGTCATATGTTATATCATTAATAGATTTGAAAATGGATATGGCGTCCCACGAGGGGCGGCAATTTTAAAATAGAGCAAGGAGAGATAACCATGATCAGTGATACGATCACAGCGATATCAACAGCTGTCGGAGAGGCGGGTATCGCCGTGATCCGGGTCAGCGGCCCGGATGCAGTGTCGGAGACGGAAAAGATTTTTCGCAGCAAAACCCCTTTAACTCAGGCGGCATCTCACACAGTTCATTATGGTCATATCATAGATCCCGTTAATGGGGAGAAGATCGAGGAAGTGCTGGTAACAGTCATGCGAGCACCTCGGTCATTCACAACAGAAGATGTGGTGGAGATCAGTGCGCACGGCGGTGTGGTATCCGTAAAACGGGTCATGGACCTGCTGCTACAGCTTGATATTCGTCTGGCTGAACCCGGTGAGTTCACGAAGCGTGCTTTCCTTAATGGGCGGATTGACCTGTCTCAGGCGGAAGGTGTCATGGATCTTATTCGTTCCAAATCGGATCGAGCTTTCTCGGTTGCATTAAAACAGGTTGAAGGCAAGCTGTCCTCCAAACTGCGTGATCTACGATATACACTGGTGGAAACACTGGCTCATATTGAAGTAAATATCGATTATCCAGAGCATGATGTGGAGTCGTTAACGTCTGATTTTATCAAAGAAAAGTCCAGTCAGGTTATGACTGAAATTGATAAATTGCTGACTACAGCAGAACAAGGAAAGATCCTGCGAGAAGGTATCACGACGGCAATCGTTGGACGACCTAACGTGGGTAAATCCTCATTGATGAATACACTTGCGCAAGACAATCGAGCTATCGTCACGGACATTCCAGGAACAACTCGTGATGTAATTGAAGAGTTCATTACGATCAATAATATCCCGCTGAAATTGCTGGATACGGCAGGAATCCGGGAAACGATGGACGTTGTAGAGAAGATTGGGGTAGAACGCTCTCGTTCTGCGGTAAGTGAAGCCGATCTGATCTTAATGGTTGTGAATGCTGCGGAGCCACTTCATCCCGATGAGATTGAATTATTGGAACAAATCCGCGGTAGACAATCGATAATCATTATGAATAAAATGGACTTAACGCCACAGGTAGAACGTGACGTGCTGCTTCGTTACATTCCGGAAGAACGGCTTGTACCGATGTCGGTGAAAGATGATCTGGGTGTCGATCGACTGGAAGATGCCATCTCTACGCTATTCTTCAGTGGTAAACTGGAGTCCGCAGATCTGACCTATGTCAGTAATGTGCGTCATATTGCTTTGCTCAAAAAAGCGAAGCAGTCCCTCGTGGATGCCTATGAAGCAGCAGAGCAGTTCATTCCGATCGATATGATTCAGATTGATGTTCGTTTGGCGTGGGAGCATTTGGGCGAGATTGTTGGAGATACGGCACATGATGCATTAATTGATCAGATTTTCTCCCAGTTCTGTCTAGGAAAGTAAAAAAAATATACTGCGGATTGACTTGAATCGTAGTGTATGATGGAAAGGTACAATTTCTGCCTGTTGTCAAAGGATAGAATGATATTGTAGCCATTACGTGTTGGTTTCATATAGATAGGAATGCAAGTTCCGATGAACGGTTAGAAGTAGTTTCATTATTGTAGAACATGATCCGTCTGTGTGAGTTACACCAAATGCAGCGGAATAAGGAGGTAAACGGGAATGGCTTTTGATGGCGGCAGTTATGATGTAATCGTCGTTGGTGCAGGACATGCTGGTGTGGAATCCGCGCTGGCCGCAGCTCGTATGGGGTCCAAAACACTAATGATTACGATCAATCTGGACATGGTGGCCTTTATGCCTTGTAACCCATCTATTGGGGGACCGGCCAAAGGACATGTTGTGCGCGAGATTGATGCACTTGGTGGAGAAATGGGACGGAATATCGATAAAACCTTTATTCAGATGCGGATGCTTAACACGGGTAAAGGGCCTGCTGTTCACGCGCTTCGTGCTCAAGCAGATAAATTCTCCTACCAGCATAAAATGAAGGAAACGATGGAGAATGAACGTAATCTGACAATGCGTCAGGGTATGGTAGATCGACTGATCGTTGAAGACGGAAAATGTGTAGGCGTTGTGACTCAGACCGGAACAGAGTATCGGGCCAAAGCGGTTGTACTGACAACAGGCACATACTTGCGCGGCAAAGTGATCATGGGTGAGTTGATGTATGAGAGTGGACCGAACAATCAACAACCATCTCTTAAATTGTCAGAGCATCTGCGTGAACTGGGCTTTGATCTGGTTCGTTTCAAAACAGGTACACCGCCACGTGTGCACAAGGATACGATTGATTTTAGCAAAACCGAAATTCAGCCTGGCGACGATGAGCCGAAGTTCTTTTCCTATGAAACAGAATCTTCCGATAATGAGCAGCTGCCTTGCTGGTTGACGTATACATCTGTGGAAACACATCAGATTATCAATGATAATCTGCATCGTGCACCGATGTTTTCGGGTGTAATTGAAGGGACTGGACCGCGTTATTGTCCATCCATCGAGGATAAAATTGTCCGGTTCAGCGACAAACCGAAACATCAGATTTTCTTGGAGCCGGAAGGCAAAAACACATCTGAGTATTATGTGCAGGGATTATCTACAAGTCTGCCAGAAGATGTTCAACTTGCGGTTCTGCGCTCCATTCCGGGTATGGAAAAAGTGGAAATGATGCGTAACGGTTATGCGATTGAATACGATGCGATGGTGCCTACACAATTGTGGCCATCACTTGAAACCAAACGTCTGCCAGGTCTGTTCACAGCAGGTCAGATTAATGGTACTTCGGGTTACGAAGAAGCGGCTGGACAAGGCGTTATGGCTGGTATTAATGCAGCACGCAAAGTACAAGATAAAGAACCGATTGTGCTTGATCGTTCCCAAGGTTATATTGGTGTGCTGATTGATGATCTGGTAACGAAGGGTACTAATGAGCCATATCGTCTGTTGACTTCACGCGCTGAATATCGTCTGTTGCTTCGCCATGATAATGCAGATATGCGTTTGACGGAAATCGGACATGACATTGGCCTGATCCCTGAAGAGCGTTATGCGAAATTCCTGGATAAAAAGGCGAAAGTCGAGCAGGAAGTTGCACGTCTGAAAGTGGCTAAAGCTCGCCCGGTTGAAGTGAATGCCAAGCTGGAAGAGTACGGATCTACACCTATTCAGGATGGCAGTACGTTGCTTACCTTGCTGCGTCGCCCGGAGCTGGGGTATGAACTGATTGAACAGCTCTCACCATCTGAGGTAGAACTGACAGCAGATATGAAAGAACAAGTGGAAATACAAATTAAATATGCGGGTTATATTGAGAAACAATTGATCCACGTGGAACGTTTGCAAAAGATGGAGAAAAAGAAAATTCCGGACACCATCGTATATGATGAGATTCATGGTCTTGCTATGGAAGCCAAACAGAAGCTCGCTACGATTCGTCCAATCTCGATTGGTCAGGCTTCTCGTATTGCTGGAGTTACTCCTGCCGACATCTCCATTCTGCTGGTCTACCTGGAGCATTATAACCGTGTAACCGCAGCAAGGGGACAATAATGGACGATATTCAACAGCAACTGCAGCGGCGCTTAAAGAAACATGGATTAGAACTGGGCGAACTCCAATTGGAGCAATTCGAACTGTATTATCAGGAACTGGTATCCTGGAATGAAAAGATGAATCTGACGGGCATAACGGATCGGGAGCAAGTGTATACAAAACATTTCTATGATTCGGTATCACTGGCTTTTTATACTGACATGACCAAAGTGAATAAGCTTGCTGACATTGGATCAGGAGCGGGTTTTCCGGGATTGCCACTAAAGATCTGTTTCCCGCATATTAAGCTTACGATCATTGATTCATTAAATAAACGGATTGGCTTTCTACAGCATGTGGTAGATATTCTTGGGCTGACAGATGTCGAGTTGGTACATGGCCGTGCTGAAGAGATTGGACGCAAAGAAGGGTATCGTGACAGCTACGATCTCGTTACGGCGCGTGCAGTAGCCAAGCTGGCTGTGCTGAATGAATTCTGTCTTCCGTTTGTTCGTAAAAGTGGAATATTCGCTGCGATGAAGGGCGGAGACCCGCGTGAAGAAATGAAGGAAGCGGAGTTCAGCTTCAATCAGCTGAAAGGACGGGTTAAGGCCGTTCATCCATTCCAGCTGCCGGTTGAAGAATCAGAGCGTCATATCATTCTGATTCAGAAATTTGATAAAACACCATATAAGTATCCGCGCAAACCAGGTACTCCAATGAAGACTCCGCTGATATAGTTACGTGATGGTTTTGAATTCAGTCAAAACAAAATAGAATTTTAGACATAGATAAAGAGGATGTTTCACGTGAAACATTCTCTTTTTTTTGTTTTCTGAAATGGAGGACTCGATCAACATTGCGGATACTCCGTATTACATATCTCTTAAAGAACCTGTAATGATGAATTTCATGCACAGTAGCTCATGAACAAATTCATTAATTGAATGTGTACAAGTCGTCATATTTCCAATATTCACAAAGAAAAAGCAGGAAAATTAGCAGAGTTTAAAGAATAGGTAAGCATAGGATTATGATAGAAAAGATGATAGAATAGAAGTATCCGATCCTGGGTCACAGCGATCATAGATTATATGTATAGATAGATGGATATGCGTTCGATGTTGCATGACAGAAAGCGTTATGAAAGGCAAAACTTATTCCAAGAACGATGCATGTGAAAGGTCGCTTATTGAATAAGAAGCACCTGCAAAGACTGTGGGAGCTATTACGAAACTAGGTGGTAATCTGCGGAATGAAAGAACAATTTTCGAAGTTGTTTGGTTTGGCGGAGCGCAATAACGGAGATGAGATCAAACAGATTCCGGTCAATGAAATTGTGAGCAGCCCATATCAACCCCGTACTATTTTTGATGATGATAAAATTGATGAGTTGTTGCAGACGATCAAAACACATGGCGTAATTCAGCCTATTGTCGTTCGCGTGCGAAATGGATCATATGAGATTATTGCCGGGGAACGTCGCTGGCGTGCAGTTCGAAAACTGGGTTTGGATACGATTCCGGCTATTGTACGTGAGTTCAACGATTCTCAGGCCGCATCCATTGCACTGATTGAGAACTTGCAACGTGAAGGATTGACTTCAATTGAAGAAGCTGTCGCTTATCAGAAGCTGATCGACTTGCATCAACTGACACAGGAAAGTCTGGCACAACGACTCGGCAAAAGCCAGTCAACCATCGCTAACAAGATTCGGTTGTTGCAGCTCCCAGAAGGCATTAAGGCCGCATTGATGGAACGCAAAATTTCTGAACGGCATGCAAGAGCATTACTTTCTCTCGATACGGAAGAACTGCAGATGAAGTTGCTCGGTGAGATTATCGAAAAAGAATTGAATGTGAAACAGACAGAGGCACGTGTTGCCTTCTACAAGGAATCTTCCAAGATTAAAAAATCTAGACGTGTTTCCTTTACCAAGGATGTAAGACTTGCACTTAATACGATTCGCCAATCCATTGATATGGTAACTGGCTCAGGTCTGGACATCAAAACAAAAGAAGCAGACCATGAGGATCATTACGAGATCGTTATCCATATTCCAAAACGCAAATAATTGAAGCTTATGGCGGCAATGGGCCGCTTTTTATGTCTATAAAGCAAGCTAGGTCTGACATTTATAAAGAACGGTCGGTATATTGATGGAACGGTAGTTGTTGTTTGTGTGGACGATAGCCGCCTGCTTTTTGTTAACAATATCTCACAACCTACAAGAAAAGACTCCTATTTTATTTGAGGTGAAGTAATTGTCTAAGATTATGGCCGTAGCAAATCAAAAGGGCGGTGTGGGGAAAACGACGACATCTGTTAACTTGGGTGCAGGACTGGCTTCACTCGGGAAAAGAGTATTGCTTGTCGATATTGACCCTCAGGGGAATACAACCAGCGGAGTTGGAATCAATAAAGCAGATGTGGCTAATTGTATATATGATGTCATTATCAATGAGGTTCCTCCTCAAGAAGCGATTGTGGAGACTCAGATTGAAGGCCTTCATATCATACCTGCAACGATTCAGCTTGCCGGAGCCGAGATCGAATTGGTGTCCACGATATCACGGGAAGTTCGCCTGAAAAAATCACTCGCCATGGTGAAAAAAAACTATGATTACATACTGATCGATTGTCCACCATCCCTTGGTATGTTAACGATCAATTCGTTGACTGCTTCCGATTCGGTGATCATTCCGATTCAGTGTGAGTATTATGCACTTGAAGGATTAAGCCAGTTGCTTAATACGGTTCGTCTGGTACAGAAACATCTGAATACATCCTTGCAGATTGAAGGGGTATTGCTGACGATGTTTGATGCGCGGACCAATCTGGGAATTCAGGTTATTGAAGAAGTGAAAAAGTATTTTCAACAAAAAGTATATCAAACAATTATTCCGCGTAATGTACGGCTTAGTGAAGCACCATCTCATGGTCAATCCATTATCACGTATGACCCTCGTTCAAGAGGGGCGGAAGTGTATTTAGAGCTCGCAAAGGAAGTGATTTCTTATGAGTAAGCGGCTTGGAAAAGGTCTTGATGCCCTCATTCCTTCGCTTTCAATTAATGACGATGATAAAGTCGTAGAAATCCCGATTAGTCAACTGCGGGCTAACCCCTATCAACCACGTAAAGTATTTGATGAGGGCGCAATACATGAACTGGCTGAGTCCATTCGTCAGCATGGTGTCATACAACCCATTATTGTTCGTCCGGTGTTACGAGGTTATGAGATTATTGCCGGAGAACGACGGTTTAGAGCTTCGCAATATTGTGGTAATGCCACCGTACCGGCTGTAGTCCGTAACTTCAGTGATCAGCAGGTAATGGAGATTGCGTTGATTGAGAACCTGCAGCGGGAGAATCTGAACGCCATGGAAGTTGCAGTTGCTTATCAGGGGTTAATGGATCAATTCGCGTTGACTCAGGAAGAGTTGTCTGTAAAAGTAGGTAAATCACGTTCTCACATTGCTAACTTCTTACGTCTGTTATCATTACCCGAAGAAGTAAAAGACCATGTTTCACGTGGAACATTATCTATGGGACATGCACGTGCGATCGTGGGTGTGAAGGACGAGGTTATGGTGAAGCAACTTGCCAAACAAACCATTGATCAGCAATGGAGTGTACGTGAGTTGGAGGAAGCTGTTCAACAATTGGATCGTTCCAAAACAGGTGAGGCTAAAGCCAAATCGAAGTTAAAAAAGAAAGATCCATTCATTGATACATTGGAAGAATCTCTTCGTGAACGTTTCAAAACAACAGTGAAAATCAAGCACAATAAAGATAAAGGTAAAATTGAGCTCAACTACTACAGTCAACAGGATCTGGAACGGCTATTGGAATTGTTACAATAACAGTCGGGTCTATGATTCATTAACAACATGCGGGGCTTACTCATGTCATGACATATCGCCTCTGTACCATGGAGAAACGATATGTCATTCTTTGTTTATAGGGTTATATGTGCAATATGTGCAGACGAATTATTAATTTATGGGACAGAGGTGGTTGTGAGGTGGAGGGAGTTATCTATCTAGATCATGCAGCAACATCTTGGCCCAAACCACCTGCTGTCGGTGATGCGATGTTGAATGCATTGGAGATTGCCGGAGCCAATCCTGGCAGAGGAAGTCACCGTATGGCTGTTCAGGCAAGTCGTGTATTGTTCGAGGCGAGAAAATCCATATCCAATATCTTTGGAATCAAAAATGCGAATGATATTGCATTCGGATCAAATACGACAGAAGCGCTAAATCTAGCTATTCAAGGCTCGCTTAGAGAGGGCGACCATGTGATTGCCACCATGGCTGAACATAACTCAGTCAGACGACCACTGGAGTACATGCGAAGACTCCGAAATGTAGAGATTGATTATGTACCTGTTAATGCTGCGGGAGCCATTGATCTGATGCAAATGGAACGTATGTTTCGTTCGAATACCAGATTGGTGGTATGTACACATAGTTCCAATCTGCTTGGCAGTATTCTTCCTATTGGAGAAATATCGCTCCTGTGCCGTAAACATCGGGCGATCTTATTGGTAGATGCGGCTCAGAGTGCTGGGGTTATGCCTGTGAATGTACAACAATTGGGCATTGATATGTTGGCTTTTCCAGGGCATAAAGGACTGCTTGGTCCTCAGGGTACAGGGGGCTTGTACATTGCTCCAGAGCTCGATATAGAGCCTTTACTTCATGGAGGAACAGGAAGTCAGTCAGAAGCTTTGGAGCAGCCAAAGGTGCGTCCTGATCGGTATGAAGCTGGGACACCGAATACAGTTGGGATTGCTGGGCTGAATGCGGGTGTGAAACATGTACTTGAGATGACACCAGCGTTCATCTACCAACATGAGTGGGAACTGACCCAACATATAATGGATGGGCTGTCCTCCGTTAAAGGCATTCGAATGCTTGGTCCAGAGATTGGACAGCCACGCACCGGATTAGTATCTTTTACTGTAGATGGGTATGATTCGGCACAACTCGCCTTCCGATTGGATCGGAATTATGGGATTGCGGTTCGCTCCGGTTTTCATTGCACACCACTTGCACACGAATCTGCTGGTACAACTGCTACCGGAGCAGTAAGGGCCAGTGTGGGATACAATTCAACTAGAGAACATGTGGAAGCACTCGTTAAGGCAGTGTTGGAATTGACTGGGGCAGACTAGATTAGAGTTGAAATGATGAACTCATTTGATACTGGGTTGCTTGATTAAGCTTATGGATATCGGGTTGATTTATAATGAATGATAATATTACAGGACAGACGTTAATCTGATCAAAAATATAGAGGGGTAGTTGCAATTACATGGCTGAATTAAACGAGCTGATTCTGGAACAGCTGTTATGGATTATTGGCGGAATGGCATTACTTACGGTGATCTTGCTGATTGTGAGTATTGTTCAAGGGGCAAAGTTACGAAAGTTTAAACGTAAATATGAAGCCATGATGGCTGGCAGTGGAGTAGAGGACCTGGAATCGTTGCTGATTAATCTGAAAATTCAGATGGACAGCATTGAGGATGAACACAAACTGCAAACGAATCAGCTGCAAGTTGTCATGCAAAAGCTGACCCGCATTCAAGGTAAAGTTGGCGTGAAAAGATACAATGCTTATGGAGAGCGTGGCAGTGATCTGAGCTTCTCAATGGCCATGATTAATGATAGCCAGGATGGCATGATCCTTACGGGGATATATAACCGTGACGGTTCTTACGTATATGCCAAACCTCTTAAAGGGGGAGAGTCCACGTATACTCTGTCCCCAGAGGAAAAGGAAGCTATTACTCTGGCACAGCAAGCAGAGTAGAACGTGTATGCCATTCCCGAATGGCCGAGTACAGACTGCTGGATATAATCTCGGACATGCGCATAACAAGACTGAGCCGTGTGTTCTGTAGAACAAAGTATTCCATAAAGCCGCCGACGTTAACGATACCTGTCAGATGGATATCGCCGACCGGCGGTAATTCTTTATTTACCCCCGCACCCGGCTTGAGTGGACCATTGACAACTTGAATGCATCCCACACTGGATGATTGTCCGAGACAGGCGTCAATGCCAATCACATAAGGGTTATGGTGTGTTTTCTGTATGTTGTGGAGTGTATCTTGCAGGTTCATCGCATGGACTGGTTCATCCAAGGTACCATATAGATGGAATAAAGGGCTGTCCCACTTGGAAAGGGCTGATCCGACCAGAGGACCAAGGCAGTCGCCTGTTGAGCGATCTGTGCCGATGCAGACAATCACTACATTTTGCAGAGAGTGGGCTTTATAGAGATGGAACATTAAACGATGGGTAATGGCCGAGTGAATACCTGGATCGGTATGGGGGATTTTCAAACTGGTCATGTCTTGTGATGAAAAGGAACGCGAAGTAGGATTCATAGGATCTATCCTTTCCCTTGGAATAGTAGTAACAGTATATGGAAAGGTAGAGCGTTTTATACTTCACGAGGACAAGCTTTTTCTCTAGGGTTGGACGTATGGCGAAAGGAGACGAACATGGACGAATGGATTAACGATTGGATGCTGATTGCATTTGATTCAACCCAGCAGGCACTGCGTGCTGAAATGCTGCTGGAGTTTGCCGAGATAGAAATTGATTTGTTCCCTACGCCAAAAGAAATTACAGCAGGTTGTGCGTTATGTATCCAGTTTCCAAAAGAGGATCTGGAGCGAGTGCAGAAGATCATTCGTAACGAGTTCGTAGAGATCCGAGGCCTCTATTTCAAAACAGAAGACAGCTATGATAACATACCGATGTAGAGGAGAGATGATGGATGTTGCCATTTCAATTTGCTCAAGGGAATATAGCTAATGGTACCGCAACCGCCGTCGGTGAAGCCCTTCGTTGGACGGATAAAGTCTGGAACAAAATTGCAGATCCGGATATGTGGCTTAACATTATGTTCAGCTCAATTCGGATTATCATTATTTTTATCATCACCCGTATTGTCATTAAGGTGGTATATCGGATTATAGATCGTTCCATGGAACGTAAGCAGGAAGGCAAGATTCGCGTGAATCCGCGCAGATTCGTAACCGTAGGGGAACTGTTGAAAAATGCGACCTCCATAACATGTAATTTTATTATGATTCTGCTACTGTTATCTGAGATCAATATCCAAGTTGGGCCGCTACTCGCGAGTGCCGGTGTGCTCGGGCTTGCCATTGGTTTCGGTGCACAGGGTTTGGTCAAGGATGTTATTACGGGTTTCTTCATTATATTGGAGGATCAATTCGCTGTGGGGGATGTTATTCAGACGGGAACCTACAAGGGAACGGTTGAGGTGATCGGACTTAGAACTACCAAACTGGTCAGCTGGCAAGGCGAGGTGCACATTATCCCGAACGGGGCGATTGCAAGTGTAACGAACTACTCCATGTCAAATTCGCTGGCTGTAGTGGATATTCCGATGAAGGCGGACTTGAGTCTCGATGAGTCTGTACACCTGGTGAAGAAGTCTTTGGTTGGAATTGAAGAGCGTGATCTAAATATTGTGAAGGTACCGGATGTACTCGGTATACAGTCGATGTCTACGTCAGAGTATGTGGTTCGAATTGTAGCCGAATGTATGCCTAACTCTCGTGCGTCTGTGGAACGTCAGATTCAGGGCGATGTGAAGAAAACGCTGGAGTATCATGAGATGAGTCATCAAGCAGCATTGGAACAGGCAGTAGCTTTGGAGAAAGATGAGGGGGATGGCACAGGTGGAGCGTAAAAGTTTCCAGCTTGGGGATATCGTGCAGATGAAGAAGCAGCATCCCTGTGGCAGCAATGAGATGGAGATCATTCGTATGGGTATGGATATTCGGATCAAGTGTGTCGGATGTAAACATAGCGTGTTGATTCCAAGAGCGAAATTTGAGAAAAACATGAAGAAGGTATTGCGTTCAGCCGAAGATTCCACTGAATCCTGATCTTGCAATAATTCGGTATGCAGTACGCGTAATAACGTTTACATGTAGGCTCCGTAGGAGTATTGCGTTCTGTAAATGATCATGCTATAATCAATATTGCTGCGGAAAGGTACCCAAGAGGCCCAAGGGGGCTGACTCGAAATCAGTTAGGCGTGTCACAGCGTGCGTGGGTTCGAATCCCACCCTTTCCGCCACTTCAATTGTAACTTACTCAATACACATTGAGCTTAATAAAAAGATCGATAAGAAGACTTTCCATTAGGAAAGTCTTTTTTTTGTATAACGTTTTATTGAACATGTAGCCATATCAAAGGCATCATTAATGACCAAAACAAAAAATAAAGAGCCCCGAAGGGCTCTTTATCCGGCGGTGCATTTGTTTGTTAGGAAACAATCGGTCGTAACAATCAGAAACTTGGTGTACTGCACGTAGCAATACGCGTGCTTCAGACGAAGGGCCTTACAACACATAACCACTTGCTTCTTAGATTACGTGATGAATCTCCAACAGCAAATGATCGGCTTCGTTGTCCAACGGAACCACACCTCTCTCGTGCACCGCCTGATTGTATTATGTGCTTTATTCTGTTTTATATACATGGATCGTAAAAAAAGTATTGTGATTAATGGACGCGGGCTTTGGTCAGCTTCTTCCACTTGCGATTATGATTGCTTGTTTCGGGAAAAGCTTCACCTTTTTGCAGCGTTACCCGCTTAGGGTTCTGAATTTCCGTGACAAAGCTTTTTTCCCCAACTTCCGTGTACTCTCCATCGTTTGGGGCTTTGTCTCCTGGTTCAAACTCGGTTTTTTCACCCATGATAAAACCTCCTCTGCAGATTATGTTACTTTGTTGCTTCTGTAGTGTGCTCCATAGCCGGGCTGATCATGTGCCAATATGTACAGGGAACGTTTGCTTGCACTTTAACTCGGTATTTGTTATATTAATATAGTTCGAGTTTGTGCTCGTTCCTTGCTCTCAACCTAGATTGAGGGCCAGAGTCCATAAGGAGGTGAAAATTATGCGCAAATATGAAGTGATGTACATTATTCGTCCTGACATTGAGCAAGAAGTTGTTCAAGCTACAGTCGATAAATTCCAAGGCATCATCTCCAACGGCGGTGGTGAAGTTACAGCTCACGACGTTATGGGTAAACGCCGTCTTGCGTATGAGATCAAGAAATTCCGTGATGGTTTTTATGTTCTGGTACATTTCACTGCTGAACCAGCAGTTGTAACTGAACTTGAGCGTCTCATGAAGATTTCTGACGAAGTAATTCGTTATCTCATTACCAACGACGTTAAGTCTGCTTAAGACTACTCGTGATTAACGCACCAATACGCTCTGAAGGAGGGGATTACATTGTTGAACCGTGTCATTCTGATCGGCCGGTTAACCCGGGATCCTGAGTTGCGTTACACTCCAGCAGGAGTGGCAGTTACGCAATTTACTTTGGCAGTGGACAGACCGTTTACAAGCCAAGGGGGAGAAAAGGAAGCCGATTTCATTCCGGTCGTAACCTGGAGACAGCTTGCCGAGACCTGTGCGAACTACTTGCGCAAAGGACGCCTGGCTGCAGTCGAAGGACGCATTCAAGTACGGAACTACGAGAATAACGAAGGAAAACGTGTATACGTGACCGAAGTCATTGCCGATAATGTCCGTTTCTTGGAGTCAGCTAACCGTGATAATAGCGGTGGCGGCGGTGGGCAACCAATGCGTGAAGAGCCTTCTTATGGAGGCGGCGGACGCGCGAACAATAACAATAATTCGCGTAGCAACAATCAGGATCCTTTTTCCGATGACGGAAAACCGATTGATATATCGGATGATGATTTGCCATTTTAACATGAACTGATACTCTTAGGAGATATGGGTTACATGATAGGAAAGGACTGAAAAGCATGGGCTTCAAGCAAAGAGAAGGCGGAGACAACGATAAAAGACCGGCACGTCGTGGCGGCCGTAATAAACGTCGTAAAGTGTGCTTCTTCACAGCTAACAAAATTACTCACATCGATTATAAAGATACGGACTTGCTTCGTAAATTTATCAGCGAACGTGGAAAAATTTTGCCACGCCGTGTAACAGGTACTAGCGCTAAATATCAACGCATGCTGACGATTGCAATCAAACGCTCCCGTCAAATCGCATTATTGCCATACACAACTGAGTAGTTTTTACTCAGCTTGCATACGAAGCAGTCGGCTTATAGCCGGCTGCTTTTTTGTATATATCAATAGAAGTAATAGAAATAACAGACCCACTCTAACAAATGGAAGAATTCAATACTATGGTGATAGAAGCATTCCAGGCTCAAATGAATTATAATAGAGTCTAATCTACTGAAAAGGTTCAGGCAGCAGGAATAGCTGTTTATTTCAGAATAAACACCAGGAGTGGATATGAATACATCAAAACGTAAAGGCAAACAGAGAAAAAAGAGCAGTCTGAAAACCTGGATTATAGCTACTCTTTTACTTTCCATTATATATGTATGGTTACAGCAAAAAGGTGATATAGATAACATGTGGCCCTTTACAACAATCCAAGAAGCTCTGCCAATTACCGGCCTACATCCTGTGGTAGCAGAGAATGAGAGTTTATTGGTACGTAAGGCAGCCAGACGTGGAATAGAGATTATCATCACCCACGGCTACCGAAGTTCCGAGGAACAAGACGCACTATTCAACCAAGGACGCTCAAGCGCAGGCAATATCGTTACTAATGCACGTGGTGGTGAGTCATATCATAACTACGGATTAGCAATTGATTTTGCACTGAGGACGCCTGACGGTGATGTGGTGTGGGATATGGAACGTGATGATAACGGGAATGGCAAGGCAGACTGGATGGAAGTTGTGGATCTCGCCAAAGAGTTAGGTTTCACTTGGGGTGGAGACTGGGCAAACTTTCCGGACTATCCTCACTTGCAGATGGATTTTGGCTTGAGTATCAATGAGTTAAAACGTGGTAAAAGACCTCCTGATTCTCAGTAAAGAGTATTTTATATACATTTAAATGAATAATTATTAGATAAGCTCTGCATTTTGCAGGGCTTTTTTCTTTCTTTTGTAAAATAAATGATAAAAGATGACAATTTGGTCTTTACATTAGCAAATAAATAAAACTATACTAGATTAACTAGATTTTTTACTTTGATCGCACAGATTATTTCATTTGTAAGCATAACGGTTCCCATTAAATAAAATCCAGCTATAGATCGAGATATAATCACTACTAATATATGTAACATTTACCTCACGCAAAATTAAGAATATCTACTCAAATTGAAACATACACATACACTAGATGTAACCACTATGTTATGTATATGTTATTTTGACCAATTCCTATGTCCACCTCCCAGCCAAAAACAAGATAACACCTCTCAAAATCCCTGCTATATGCCTTTAAAGTATTACTAATATCCAAATCTGTAGTATAAAAAACATTTATACCAAAAATCTCAAAATAAGCATTGACGTTAGCTAAAATTACACGTATGATTACATTAATTATTTTGATATATAATTCCGCTAGGAATTATCAACATTAATTGACCAATGGTCTAAATATAAGTCTCTTAAACTTGTTTCTCCTAACAATTTGGTATTTTGTATAAGCTATTGTTCGTTATCTTCAAGAACTTGGAAATATACAGTGGATGCATTCCTCTACACACGAATACAATCTACGGAAATTATGGGGTTAGGGTGATTGATTTGAATACAGAGCTATTGGAAGTCAGAAATCTAACAACATCATTCAGAATTGAAGATGACTATTATGCAGCAGTGGATCACGTTAACCTTACGGTGAAGAAAAATGAAGTGTTGGCGATTGTAGGTGAATCTGGGTCAGGTAAAAGTGCTTTTGCATTCTCTCTTATGGGTTTGCATAACAAAGCAAAAATCGAAGGCCAGATTCTCTATAAAGGACAAGATATTGCCAACATCTCCCCAAGCAAGTTGAACAAGCTACGCGGCAAAGAAATGGGTATGATTTTTCAGGACCCATTGTCCGCACTAAATCCTCTAATGATTATTGGTGAACAGATTGAAGAGATTCTCACACTTCATCAGTCCAAGCTGTCTTCCAGAGAGAAGAGAGAAAAGGTCATTCATTTATTGAATCAGGTAGGGATTCCACGTCCCGAACAAATATACAAGCAGTATCCCCACGAATTATCTGGTGGTATGAGACAGAGAATTGTTATTGCCATTGCGATTGCCAACAAACCGGAACTACTCATAGCCGATGAACCAACGACGGCGCTTGACGTTACGATTCAACTACAGATTCTGGAGCTAATCCGTGATCTGAAGAATGAAATTAACGCAGGCATTATTCTGATTACACATGATCTGGGTGTCGTAGCTGAGATGGCTGATCGCGTTGCAGTTATGTATGCAGGCGAAATTGTTGAGATCGCAGATATCTTCACATTGATGAACGATGCGAAGCATCCATATACCCGCTCACTGTTGAACTCGATTCCCACCCTGTCTGAAGAAGGATCCAAATTACATGTCATCCAAGGTATTGTACCATCGCTCAAAAATCTTCCTCGCAAAGGGTGCAGATTCAAAGCCCGAATTCCATGGATTAGTGAATCGGCTCATGAAGAGAACCCGCAGATGCATGAAATTGCACCAGGTCACTTTGTAAGGTGTACCTGTTACCAGCACTTTCATTTCCCTGACCAAAGCTGAGGAGGAATAACATAATGGCATTACTCGAAGTAGAAGGGCTTAAGATACACTTTCCGATTCGCGGTGGATTGCTTAAACGGGAAATTGGCAGTGTAAAGGCTGTTGATGATGTTAGCTTCTCCATTGAACAAGGACAGACCTATGGTCTGGTTGGCGAATCAGGTTCAGGAAAGACAACAACAGGCAGAGCCATTATTGGGCTAAACCATGTTACTGACGGAAAGATTCTTTTTAACGGCAAAAATCTGGCTACGGAGCGACGTAAGAACAGGCAGCTCCAACGGGATGTACAAATGATTTTTCAAGACCCATATTCATCACTGAATCCAAAGAAGCGGGTTATCGATATTATCGCTGAGCCGTTTCGTAACTATGAGCGTCTGACAGCTACTGAGGAGAAAAGACAAGTAAGAGAATTACTTGAAAAGGTTGGCTTGAGTCCGGAATCAATCTATAAATATCCGCATGAATTCTCCGGCGGACAGCGTCAACGGATTGGCATTGCACGGGCTATTGCACTGAAGCCGAAGCTAATTATCGCGGATGAACCTGTATCTGCACTCGATGTATCGGTACAGGCTCAGGTACTCAACTTCATGCAGGAGATTCAAAAAGAATTAAATCTGACCTATCTGTTCATCAGTCACGATCTGGGCATCATCCGTCACATGTGTGATGAGATAGGAATTATGTATAAAGGTCGGTATGTGGAACAGGGCACAACCAATGATATTTTTGAGAATCCGCAACACATCTATACCAAACGTCTCATTGCAGCCATTCCGGATATGGACCCAACCAAACGAGAGGAAATGGTAGCCTTCCGTCAACAGGTCAAATCCGAGTATGAACATTCATACCGAAATTTCTTTGATGAGGAAGGGCTTGCATACTCGCTCAAATCCATTTCCGATACTCACCGAGTAGCTCTACCTCAGAAAGGTTGAAGGCCATATGTGGAAAACGATAGTACGCAGAATTATCATAATGATCCCTCAGATCTTTTTACTAAGTCTTTTGGTCTTTCTGATGGCCAAGGCCATGCCGGGCGACGCGCTAACCGGATTGCTTGATCCAAGCGTTGATCCCAAGGCATTGGAAGCCCAGAGAGAGAGACTGGGATTGAATAATCCCTGGTACGTGCAATATTGGGACTGGATCAAAAACGCCATCCAAGGTGACTTTGGACAATCCTTCCGTTTCAAAATGCCGGTTACGGACCTGATCGGTCAACGTGTAGCAAACACATTCTGGCTTGCACTGGCAACACTTGTACTGACTTACCTGATCGCTATTCCACTGGGTATCATCAGTGGTCGTTACAACGATACCTGGTCTGATCGGTTAATCACGGGATACACCTACCTGGGCTTTGCCGCACCATTGTTCATTTTCGCACTGGTGATGGTATGGATCTTCGGATTTCACTTCGGCTGGTTCCCGACAGGAGGTAGCGTTGCGCCAGGACTTACACCAGGCACATTCAGCTACATAATGAGTAAGTTCTATCATCTATTATTGCCGGCACTATCCATGGCACTGATTACTACGGTATCAACGGTTCAATATTTGCGTAGTGAAATCATTGATATCAAGCATAAGGAATTTGTTATTACTGCCAGAGCCAAAGGCGCTTCAGAGTCCCGGATCTATAACAGACATATTTTGAGAAACTCGTTATTACCTATCGCCGCATTCTTCGGATATGAGATTACAGGGCTTATCGGAGGTACGGTATTTATCGAAAGTATATTCAGTTATCCAGGTATGGGGCAGTTGTTCCTGAGTTCCATCTCATTGCGTGACTTCAGCGTTGTGACTGCACTCGTATTGTTGTATGGCGTAGCTTCCATTCTCGGGGCATTGCTGTCTGACATAATTCTAGGAATTGTAGATCCACGTATACGGATCAAGTAAGAACTTGAAGATTTCGGGGTGAAAACAAGATGAGCAAGGCCAACGAGGTAGTTGTAACTTCACAAAAGGTTGATAAAAGCCCCTCCAGCTTGAGTATTTTATGGAGGGAGCTTGTCAGAGATAAGGTGGCACTAATCTCGCTCATTTTCTTGGGCTTGGTCATGTTGCTAGTATATGGCACGTCTCTCATTCTGAATCAGGATGATATCGTACGCGTGGATCTGTTTGCCTTATATGAACCACCATCCGCGAAATATTGGTTAGGAACGGACTATGGAGGTCGCGATGTATTTGGCCAGCTGGTCATCGGTACACGTAACTCCCTGACCATTGGAATTATCGTAACGTTAATGACTGGCTTCATAGGTATCTTAATTGGCCTTTTATCCGGTTATTTCGGTGGAATGATAGACAACCTGTTTATGCGTGTTGTTGATTTCTTCATGATCCTTCCGATGTTGATGATTGTTATCGCGTTTGTTACCGCAGTACCGAAATACAATATCATCTCGTTCTCTCTAATCATGACGGCATTTCTCTGGATGGGTATCGCCAGATTGATTCGCTCCAAAGCATTACAGGAACGGGAACTGGATTATGTAAAAGCTTCAAAAACATTGGGCTCTTCTCATCTGAAGATTATGCTCTCACAGGTTCTTCCAAATCTGAGCTCCATTATCATCGTAACGATGACATTGAATCTCGCTGCCAACATTGGCCTCGAATCAGGGTTATCTTTCCTTGGATTTGGTTTTCCGGAAAGTACGCCTAGTCTTGGAACACTCGTAAGTTATGCACGTAATCCGCAAACCCTGGAATCCAGATGGTGGATATGGCTACCCGCATCGGTACTGATTCTGGTATTGATGTTGAGTATAAATAATGTCGGTCAAGCCCTAAAGCGTGCGACTGATGCAAGACAAAGAAGAGGTTAAAAAAAGGGAGGAAAGGTTCATGAAAAAGGGATTATTTTCACGGGGACTATTTTTCACGATGATGTTGGTCTTTGTATTGGTGCTCGCAGCGTGCTCTGAGAAAGAAGCAGCTACTCCAGCTCCAGCTTCCAACACAGAAGAGGGAAAAACGGAGGAAAAACCTGCTAATGAAGAGGGCGTTTACTCCATTGAAGACTTCAACAATGTCAAAACGAATGAGGGTACTGCGATCGAGGGTGGATCGATTACATTCGGACTTGTATCGGATACTGCTTTTGAAGGTACACTGAACTACAATTTCTATTCGGGTAACCCGGATGTACAGGTTCTTCAATGGTTCGATGAAGGCTTGCTGACTTGGGATAAAGACTATGTGTATACCAACGATGGTGCGGCAACGTATGAGACATCTGAAGATGGCAAAACGTTCACACTGACCATTCGTGACAATGTGAACTGGCATGATGGCAAGCCGGTAACGGCTGAAGATCTGCAATTTGCTTATGAAGTAATCGGTAGTAAAGGCTATGATGGTCCTCGTTACGACTCCAACTTCACTAGTGTAGTAGGTATGGACGAGTATCATGCTGGAAAAGCAAAAACAATCTCTGGTATTAAAGTGCTGAGCGACAAACAAATCAGCATTACGTATAAAGAATCCACTCCGTCCCTGCTGACAGGTGGCGTATGGACGTATCCACTGGCTAAACATATCTTCGGAGATATGGATGTAGCAAAAATGTCTTCTTCCAAAGAAGTACGTGAAAAACCAATTGGTTTTGGTCCATTTAAAGTGGATGTCATCACTCCGGGTGAGTCTGTAACTTATGTTAAGAACGAAGACTACTGGCGTGGAGCTCCGAAACTGGACAAAGTGACTCTGAAAGTTATCAACCCGACTACGGTTGTTCAAGAACTGAAATCTGGCGGGGTAGACCTCGTGGATGCATTCCCGACAGATCAATATAAAGACAATGCTAACCTGTCCAACGTAGAATTCCTGGGCGCAATCGATCGTGCTTATACGTACATCGGTTTCAAACTGGGTACGTGGGATGAAGAGAACGGAAAAGTTGTAAGCAATGCAGAAGCAAAAATGGGCGACAAAAACTTGCGTAAAGCAATGTGGATGGCTGTAGATAACGATCAAGTAGGTAAACGTTTCTATAATGGCCTGCGTTGGAATGCAACAACCCTGATTCCACCATCTCACCCAGAATTCCATGATTCCAACAATCCGGGTGTAGCATATGATCCAGAAGCAGCGAAAGCATTGCTCGACGAAGCTGGTTACAAACTGGATGGTGAATTCCGTACGAATCCGGATGGAACACCACTCGAAATCAACTTTGTATCCATGACTGGTGGCGACACAGCTGAACCATTGGCTCGTTATTATGTTCAATCATGGGCAGCTATTGGTTTGAAAGTAAACCTGGAAATGGTTGAGTTCAACAGCTTCTATGACCGAGTAGGTAACACAGGTAAAGATGATCCAAACATTGATGTGTATCAAGCAGCATGGGGCGTTGGTATTGACGTAGATCCATCTGGTCTGTATGGTCGTGATGCACTCTACAACTTCTCCAGATTCTCCAGCGAAGAGAATGACAAATTGCTCGCACAAGGTATCTCTGCTGAAGCATTCGATGTAGACAAGCGTAAAGAGATCTACAATCAATGGCAGCAATACATGGTAGATGAAGTGCCTGTATTCCCTACACTGTATCGTGCAGTTGTAGCACCAGTTAACAAACGTGTAATGAACTATGCGATTGGTGATGGAACAGGCGTTTACCTGAGCGACCTGCAAGTTAATGCAGACAAAGCAGTTGTAGCTGAGTAACACATTCTTAAATTAGCAGCTGTAAGGATTGGGGTCCTTTAAGAAGTCGGTTGCTAGATTATAATGAAGAATTCTCCTGGGAAATTGAAAAAAGTGTCTTTAAAAACATGGATTCTGTACACTCTGGCATGGGTGTATGGGGTTCATGTTTTTTTTGTAACCAAAAAATAAAAAAAATTTAACTTTTTTTCAAAAAAGTGCAGACAAAATGCCTCTTTACTTCGTCTATATAGGTAAGAGGTGATCATCTTATGAAAAAATGGTGGAAACGGGCAGGAATGCTGCTGGCTCTGCTGCTCATTATATATTTGGGTGTGAAACCGGACATGCTGGTAGGCAAACCGGGAATTAAAGCTGAATCTGCGGTATTAATGGATATGAACTCTGAACAGATCTTAATGGACTTTAACGGCTCCGAGGAGATCGCTCCGGCAGGCGTCAGTAAGTTGATGACAGAATTACTTGTGATGGAGGCTGTGATCAATGGTGATATAAGCTGGAATGATCTTGTGAATGTGAGTCTATATGCTAGCTCCGTTGGGGGCAGTCAATTGACCCTGAAACAGGGAGAGCAATTCACCGTTCAGGAGTTGTTTGAGATCGTAGCTGTCTATTCAGCCAATGATGCAACTGTTGCTTTGGCTGAACATATCAGTGGTACAGAGCAGAAGTTCGTTCAACAGATGAATCAGAAGGCAACTCAGATTGGACTTTCTGAGGATACACAATTCACGAACTCAACGGGCCTCAGTGAAAAGCTGCTTGGTCCTAACCGTCCGATGGATATACAAGGGCAGACCTTAATGACGGCTATAGATGCATGCAAGCTTGCGCGATATCTGCTGAATAACCATCCCGAGATTTTAAGAATCTCCAGTCAAATGCAAGTATCAATGCACCAAAAAGGGATGTACATGAGTAACACGAACTGGATGTTGTCCTCTATTGGTGGGCCGTATGCTTACGATGGGAATGACGGATTAAAGACCGGGTATGATGAAGATTCCGGATATCATTTTGTGGGGACAGCTGAACGTGATGGCAAAAGACTGATATCAGTTGTATTTGGAACAGATACTCGTGAAGGGCGTTTTGTGGAGACTCGGAAGTTGTTCAACTATGGATTTTCAGGCTCGAAATGAAAGGGCGTACATAGGCATCATCAAAGAGACCTTCAGGGCGCCATTGATCAACGTGTCAAACAAACCGAGTCAGACCAGATTATTGAAGCATTACGTAAGCATAGTACGTCAGATAAGATATGAGGGCTGTCCGCAGGTTCGACTGAACCTATGGCAGCTCTATTTTATCGAATAAGAGGAAAAATTTGATCCTTACAACCATATTATTAAATTGACATATGGTTTTCTTTTGTTTTAAAATGACCAGTGAGTCATTATTATTCGATTCGGTTTAATATATATGTAACAAACCAACTGTACGATACTGAATTTACGATCTGATCGGGAGGTAACATGTGATGCAAAAACAAATGAAATGGCCGCTAATCCTGTTTGCCATAGGGGTATTTATGGCGGCGCTGGATAACGGGATCATCACCTCTTCACTGACCACCTTAAATGCATCATTTGGTGTGTCGCCAACGTGGGGGGCATGGACGATTACGCTCTACACGCTGGGGCTTGCAGTGAGTGTTCCTATTGCCGGCAAACTGTCGGACCGTTATGGTCGCAAGAAACTATTTTTGATTGAAGTGGCGTTGTTTGGGATCGGGTCCCTGCTCGTCGCGCTGAGCACATCGTTTACCTTTTTTCTAATTGCTCGTGTCATTCAAGCCTTGGGCGGCGGGGGGATATTTATCATTGCCAGCTCATACGTATTAAGCAAGTTCCCGGCGGAGCGTCAGGGTACAGCTTTGGGTCTGCTCGGAGGCATGAATGGTGTTGCCGCTATTTTGGGACCCAATGTCGGTGCTTTTATACTGGATCTTACTGGCAACTGGCATTGGTTATTCCTGATCAATGTACCTATCGCTATTCTGCTATTCATAGCAGGTATTCGATTCATTCAGGAAGAGCAGGAACTGAATCGTGCAGCAGTGGACTGGAGCGGTATTGCTGTCCTAACGTTGGGTGTACTCAGTTTAATGTATAGCTTCAGCAATCTGGACGGTGTGAACATGCTTCAAAGCCTGGGATCACCGATGTTCTACGGCTTTTTCTTGGCAGGTGTAATCATTCTGGTGCTCTTTTACTTCATGGAAAAAAGGCTGGAAGGATCTGAACGTGAACCTGTTGTATCGACACAGCTTCTGGGCATTGCGTCCTTTCGCTGGACGCTGTTGATTGCCTTTTTCTCCGGAGCCATTCTGGCCTCGGTGATCTTTATTCCAGGTTTTGTTGAACAATATCTTGGCGTATCCAATACGGCTTCCGGGTACTGGTTCACTCCGCTCGCGCTGGCATCCGGCATCGGGGCAGGTGGAGGTGGATACCTCGTTGACCGCAAAGGGCCAATCTGGACGTTATCGGTTGCGGGGCTGCTATCTGCGATTGGATTCCTGCTGTTCCCGCTATGGGTGGAGCATATCTGGCAATTTGTCATCGCGAGTACACTCGTAGGTATCGGTTTCGGCATGATGCTGGGTGCGCCAGTTAACGTACTTGTCACAGAACAGGCGGGGGAGAACAACAAAGGCATCGCGGTAGCGACCAGCTCGTTATTCCGCCAGATGGCGATGGCTATTGCACCTACCATTTTTGCCGGATTCCTGGCACGTTCTTTCATTAATCTGGGGTCCAACATTCAGGCAGGGTTCGCTGACAAAGGAATTCAGGTGCCGCCCGAGATGCTACAACAATATGCCTCGGGAGGGGCATCAGGGAGTGATGTCTCCAGTCTGACAGAGGGCCTGTCCCAGATTCCTGATGAAGGTATCCGTGATGTGTTGCTCCAGGCAGTGCATCAAACGACAGGGCAGGGTTACAATGGCCTTTTCTGGTCTGCGGTGGTATTCAGTGTGCTTACGCTGGTAGCTGCGCTTATAACGGGACGTCTGCGTCAAAAAGAGAAGAGCCATCATGTGGAAAGTGTATCCACAAACGGATAGGATTGCGTGTGAAAATGAAGAGAACAGTGCACCTTTTGAAACTAAAAAGGAGTCGCTGTTCTTTTCAATTTAACCGGATTGTAACTTTTCTTGCTCTCGCAATGATTACAATAGAACGAGCGTAAGCGGTGTCTTGATTCCAGAGAGAGAAAACTTCAGTGAACACCGAGTCACAAGGCATCCCAGACGTTTAATTGGTATTATGGATTATCATTTTGATAGTGAAGAAGGAATCAATGGATGAAAAGCAGAACTAAAGATAAGAAGAAGAAAAGAAGAAAAGGCCTATATATAACGCTCGTTTCGCTTGTTGTTTTGTTAATCGGAGGTTATTTGTTCCGTCAGCAACTGGCTGTAGCGGCATTTGATCTGTTTCTCGCCGGTTCGGTAGAAGATCAGTTATCCCGTTCTTATGTACCGCAAGAAGGCAATAATACACCTGATCCAACGGTATACCGTAAGGAACCATTCTCCGTGTTACTGCTCGGTTCGGATAAACGCGCCTATGAGAAAACGCGTGGACGTTCCGATACCGTCATCTATGCTGTAGTACGTCCCAAGGAATCCCGCGTGCTTCTGGTATCCATTCCACGTGATACGTATGTGCAGATTGTGGGACGGGATGCTAACAAGGACGGCGTAGATGATTATGAT
Organism: Paenibacillus sp. Y5S-9; assembly: GCF_036894235.1. NCBI lineage: Bacteria > Bacillati > Bacillota > Bacilli > Caryophanales > Paenibacillaceae > Paenibacillus > Paenibacillus sp. Y5S-9. The sequence goes on along the minus strand of NZ_CP145887.1, from coordinate 6,891,940 downwards.
AAGCTGGCGCATGCCTATGCTTTTGGTGGGGAGAATATGTCCATCAATACCGTGGAGAAATTTCTTGATGCTGATGTGGGTTACTATGCAACGATCAACTTCGACGGAATCAAAAAAGTGGTTGATGCGCTTGGTGGTGTAAAACTGCCAATCGATGAGGACATTGTGAACAAGAATCCGGATCATGTACAATTCACAATTGAAGGCGGTAAGCCGATCTATGACGGGCAGGAAGCATTGTATTATGTAAGATACCGTGAGGATAGTGATTTTAATCGTACCAAGCGGCAGCAGATTTTCCTGAACGCGATGGCGAATGAGATGCTGAATTTGAATCAAATCGCCAAAATTCCGGAATTGATTCAGATTATGGGAGACAGCTTCCAGACGGATATGCGTGCTTCTTTCATTATTGATCTGGCTAAACAGGTGCTTACTCAGGAGAAACCGCAGATTTCAAGCTTCACCATTCTGGGTGAGGGGATGAAAAAAGACGGTATCTATTATGGTCAGGCTGACGAGAAAGATGTCCAATATGCCAAAGAGCTGATTAACAACTGGATGGATCAATCGACCCCAGCCGGTGAAGTAATGATCCCTGACCGGCAAAAGATTGAATAACCAATTCCATATCAATGATGTGTTGTAGACCACAATCAGCAGTACGTTTATTCGCGGGCTGCTGTTTTTTTTCTTTGTAGTGAGAACTATTATCCTTTTGGAACATCCTGCGTTCTGATCCGTATAATATAAGTTGAGCGAGATAAGTTGAACGAAGAAATTCACAAGGAGGATACACAAGGGTATGAACATCGCATTTTTTTTGCTACCCAAACAAGAGGTTACGTGTGTGACGTCGGATTCTACGCTGCGGCAAACGTTGGAACGGATGGAATATCATCGTTTTACGGCGGTACCCATTTTGAATAAAGAGGGCAAATATATTGGTACGGTTACCGAAGGCGACTTACTGTGGTATATGAAGAATGCCGAGGGAAAGATTTCATTTGAAAACGCTTCAAAGTTCTTGCTCAAGGATGTTCCCCTTCGCTTGGATATTAAACCTGTATCCATTAACGCCAACATGGAGGACCTGATTAATCTGGCTAAAGTTCAGAACTTTGTCCCTGTAGTCGATGATATGGATCGGTTCATTGGTATTGTCAGACGGAGTCAGATTATTGAGTACTGCGAGGGCATTGTAGCCAAAGAATCGATCAAGGCTAAGTAAGGCTGTTACGAATTTAAACATTATTGTGTCATGAGGGATAATCACAGCCGTCCGGTATCATGTTAAACTTAAGAAGTCCTGAACCAAGGGCGCATTCGAAGTTTTTTACAAATATATAGGTCGATAGGATGTACGGAGGACTCCGCATAAGTACCTGACATCAGTTTCGGAGAACTTCTCCGCTTTTTGGGGTAATTTTGCGGGCCCTCTTTTTATGCTATAATCGAGAATAAAGCTTTTTCGGGGGAGAGTGACTTTCGCCAAATGCCTAAAGAACTGGATGTAGCCAAACGCGCTAAAGTGATTGAATGGCTGAAAACCGAAGTGCTTGATCAGGTATCCCGATTATTCAAGGCGTTATGGGAAGGCAGTACAACTCGAATCGGGGACAGTCTTGCCAGTTTGATTATGAGTAGTTACATATTGGGCCGCAGGCTCGGTATTCCTTTCAAGGATCTGGATGCACTGCTAGTTGAGAAGTTGAAAAAGCATAAACAGGAAGGTCACCAGCTTGAAGACTGGTACCAGGATATTTCCTCGCTAGAAGATCATATGCGTAAGAGGTGAATTTGTTGAAATTTAGCTTTAAATCAGCTGTTTGGAGCGCAGTTTATCTGCTCTTGCTACTTTCGCTGTTAACTCCTTTATCGGTACTTGCCATATTTTTTATGATGATTCCGGGAGTTATTTTGTATGCTTCATTATCTTTAAAATCATTTATATGGCATCTTGTGCCCGTAGCCGTTATTTTGGTCGTGTTCCACCCCATCTATCTGTTATTACTGCTCATCTTTACCCTGCCTGCGATCGTTATGGGTCACGCGTATAAAACACGCAAATCAGCCCTGTTCGCCCTGATGGCGGGAAGTGGCATGATGTTGGCAGAATACTTGTTGTTGCTCTTGGTCGGCAGTGTCATTTTCCAATTCGACCTGTCCAGTTATATTGAAGATGTGGTCAAATTGACCATTGAACCGTTAACCAATACATCAAATCAGATGATCAACGGGTTTGCATGGACACCTGAGATGACCGAGGATGTTGCCAAACAAACGCAGCTTATGATTCCGTTTGCTCTCGTTGTCACGTCGATGGTAATGGCCTTCATTACACACGCCATTGCTCGTCCGATTCTGAATGTGATGGGTGTGGTGGTATCGAAGCTTCCACCAGCGAGAGAATGGCGTATGCCGCGGGCGTTAATCTGGTATTATTTCCTCGCATTGTTGATCGAAGTGATCTCCAGACAAAGTGATGGAACATACTGGACCATGATTGCCATGAATCTGTCGCCGTTAATCAATCTGGGCTTCATGATTCAAGCGATCGGTTTCTTCTTCTTTCTCTCACATACAAAGAAATGGAATCCGGTTATACCATATTTCCTGGCGGCTGCGGTCTTCTTCATTGGTCCGCTTCGGATTATCGGAATTATCGATCTGGCGTTCCCGCTTCGTGAGGCAATATCGAAATCAAAACGATAGGGTGATGAGTCATGCCTAAATTTCTGAAGAAACGCTGGCACGGCTACTATACCGTATGGGCGTTCATACTGCTGCTGTTGCTCGTTATGTTCGTTACCATTTATAACTGGACGCTTGGTTTGATTAGTCTGATACTGGCTTCGGCGCTGGGAATCGTCATGATTAAGGCGGAGCTCGCGTTCCGCCGTGAGCTTAACGACTACATTAATGGCCTATCCATTCGGATCAAACGGATGGAGGGGGAAGCGGTCAGCATGCTTCCATTCGGAATTGTGCTGTACAGCGAAGATCGTACGGTAGAGTGGCATAACCGCTTTGTCGCGGAGATGTTCCAGGAGAAGACAATGGTGGGTAATCCGCTACTTAATTTGTTTCCCAAACTTCCTCAGCCTAAAGAGAAGAAGGATGGGACAAAGGAACATTCATCCAAGGAGTTCCATGACGAATTCCAGTTGGATGATCGGCATTATGGAGTTATTCATAACCCGCAGGAGCGGTATGTATATGTATACGAGATTACGGAGTTAGCCATTCTTCGTGATAAATATGAAAATGAACGCCTTGCATTGGGAATTCTCGTTCTGGATAATCTGGACGAGGCTGCCCAAGGTATGGACGATCAGCAGCGTACAGCACTGATTGCCCGAGTGACCAGCGAAATTACGTCTTGGGCCAAGCGGTACGAAGTGTACCTGCGCCGTCTGTCCTCTGATCGTTATCTATTAATGCTGAATCATAAGTCTTTGCAGGAACTGGAGCAGAGCCGATTTGTCATTTTGGATGAAGTTCGGGAGATGACTGCTGATCTTAAAGTGCCAATGACACTCAGTGTCGGACTGGCGTTTGGATCGGATAGCATCAGCGAGATGGGAGAACTGGCACAGTCCAGTCTGGACATGGCGCTTGGACGTGGTGGTGATCAGGCTGCCGTGAAGTCCGGACAACGCCTGTCTTTCTATGGCGGTAAGTCTAACGCAGTGGAGAAACGGACACGGGTAAGAGCCCGCGTTATTGCACACGCGCTGCGTGATCTCATGCAGGAGAGCGATCGGGTGCTCATCATGGGGCACAAAATTCCGGATATGGACGCGATCGGCGCATCCATCGGAGTGTGGAAAGCGGCCAGTCTGTACAATGTGGAAGCACGGATTGTTCTGGATGGAATTAATCCATCGATTGAACGCATGATGGAGCAAGTGAACAAGGATGAGAAGTTGTCCAAAGCATTTGTATCACCGGAACAGGCAACCCAGATGATGACCGAGCACACGTTGCTGGTTGTAGTGGATACCCATAAGGCCTCCATGACCATGGAACCGAAACTGGTACAGTCTGCTACCCGTGTCGTAGTTGTGGATCACCATCGCCGTGGCGAAGAGTTCATCAATGACGCAGTGTTGATCTATCTGGAACCTTATGCGTCTTCTGCTGCCGAATTGGTAACCGAACTCTTGCAATACATTCATGACAAGGTACAATTCACTCCGCTAGAAGCCACGGCTCTACTTGCCGGGATTACGGTGGATACGAAGCATTTTGCACTGCACACGGGGTCCAGAACGTTCGAAGCGGCAGGCTTCTTGCGCCGTAGCGGTGCGGACACCATTATGATCCAGCGGTTGATGAAAGAGGATCTGTCAGAATATATTGCTAAGGCAGAAATCATAAAGCATGCTAAAATGGTATATGGAAACATTGCGCTGGCGGTCACAGACCCTGGCAGCAAGATTTCACAGATGATGATCGCCCAGGTGGCGGACACATTGCTGAACATGACTGACGTGGTCGCTTCATTTGTGATTAGTGAGCGTCCGGATGGACTGATTGGCATCAGCGCGAGATCGCTGGGGCGCATGAATGTTCAGGTTGTCATGGAACGACTGGGCGGTGGCGGACATTTGACGAATGCTGCCGTGCAGCTTGAAGGAACGCTTGGAGAGGCAGAAAAACGGCTGACGAACGTACTGGCTGAAATCGAAAAGGAAGAGGGGCTGTTCGAATGAAAGTCATTTTTATAAAAGATATGAAGGGTCAAGGCAAGAAAGGGCAAGTGAAAGAAGTATCTGAGGGCTACGCACAGAACTTCCTATTGCCACGGGGAATCGCACGTCTGGCAACGGACGGCAACATGAAGACACTGGATAACCAGAAGGCAGCTGAAGAAAGAATCAAGCAGGAAGAGAAAACGGAAGCGGAGGCACTTGCGAAAAAGCTGGAAGCAGAAGTGACTGAACTGAAAGCCAAGTCCGGCGAAGGTGGTCGTCTGTTCGGCGCCATTACCAGCAAACAGATCGCAGAAGCTTTGTCTAAAAAGGGTCTGAAAGTAGACAAACGCAAAATTGAGCTGGACGAGCCTATTCGTACACTCGGCGTAACACAAGTAACTGTCAAGGTTCACCCTGAAGTGAAGGCAACCTTGAAGGTACAGGTAACGGAAGAGTAAGATGGGCGGAGAAATGTTATTCGACCGGATTCCCCCGCAGAACCTGGAAGCCGAACAGGCCGTGCTGGGTGCAATCCTGTTGCAGGGCGAGGCCCTGATTACAGCGATGGAACGGGTGCAAACCGAGGATTTCTATGATAAACCCCATCAATTAATCTTTGAAGCGATGATCCAGCTTGGCGAGGGAAATCAACCGATTGACCTCGTGACACTGACTTCGCTTCTGAAGGATAAAGGTGAGCTGGAGGACATCGGCGGCGTTAGTTATCTGGCTAAGCTAGCCCATGGTGTACCTACAGCCGCGAACGTAGACTATTACGCTCAGATTATCGAAGAGAAATCGATGCTGCGTCGCCTGATTCGTACGGCAACACAGATCGTGAGCGAAGGATATACAGGCGGCGAAGATGTTGCAGCGATGCTCGGAGAAGCTGAACGTCGCATTCTGGAGATCTCCAACCGTCGCTCCAGTAGTGGTTTTATAGCCATACAGGACGTACTGATGGAAGTATTCGATCGTGTGGAAACACTTCATCAGAATAAGGGTACAACGACAGGTATTCCGTCCGGGTTTATCGATCTGGACAAGATGACTGCCGGATTCCAGCGCAGTGACTTGATCATTGTAGCAGCCCGTCCTTCCGTAGGTAAGACGGCCTTCGCCCTGAATATCGCTCAGAACGTAGCCATTCGGGCCCAGGAGACGGTAGCCATCTTCAGTCTGGAGATGTCAGCCGCCCAGCTGGTGCAACGTATGATCTGTGCGGAAGCCAACCTGGATGCCAGCGTGATGCGTATGGGTGATTTCAAGGGTGATGAAGACTGGCAGAAGCTGACGATGGGTATTGCAGCTTTGTCAGAAGCCAACATCTTTATAGATGATACGCCAGGGATTACCGTAGCCGATATTCGTGCCAAATGCCGTCGCCTGAAGAAAGAGAAAGGCCTTGGCATGATCCTGATCGACTATCTTCAACTGATTAGTGGACGTGGTAAAGCAGGGGAGAACCGTCAACAAGAGGTATCCGAGATTTCACGTACACTGAAACAGATTGGCCGGGAACTGGAAGTTCCGGTTATTGCCTTGTCCCAGCTGAGCCGGGGTGTAGAGCAACGTCAGGATAAACGTCCGATGATGAGTGACTTGCGGGAATCGGGTTCGATCGAGCAAGATGCCGACATCGTAGCGTTCCTGTACCGGGATGACTACTACAACCAGGAGACCGAGAAGAAAAATATTATTGAGATCATTATCGCCAAACAGCGTAACGGTCCGGTAGGTACGGTAGAACTGGTCTTCCTGAAAAACTTTAATAAATTCGTCAATTACGAGAGGGCGCACAATGACGCCTTCGCGATGTAACGGGCAGGTGCTGACAGCTTCGATCAAGAAGCAAAATCGTCTGTCCCGAAGATCAACCATTAGAGTAACTGAACTCAAACATCTCTTATAAATACCAGATATAGATTCACATTGAAATGGGTATCCTTGAACCGGTGATAGCAGTCAAGCAAGCTTGGACTGTAGTCTCCGGTTTTTTATGTTGAAATAGTGGGTAAATCCCGAACATTACAGTTGTACTATATCTAATTGTTCGCCATTTGATTTGACTTTGAAAAAGGGTACTGGTACACTAATACTGCTGCGTTAAAGCAGCGCAAACCTTCCCTTGAATGTAACGGAAGGACATTTTTACTGTCCGTTAGCACGCTTCTCAGTCGGTTTATTGCGTAACATGCCTGCCGGGATAGAGGACGGACAGACCAATACAAAGGTGCGCAAGGCACCCACGGAGGAATGTTAACTATGTCAACGGTAGTTGTAGTGGGAACGCAATGGGGAGACGAAGGAAAAGGCAAAATCACGGATTATTTGGCGGAGAGCGCTGATGTGGTGGCTCGTTATCAAGGTGGTAACAATGCGGGTCATACAATTCTGATTGATAACAAAAAATATAAACTGACGATGATTCCATCAGGGATTTTCTACACGGATAAAGCGTGTGTTATTGGTAACGGAATGGTTATCAACCCGAAGGCACTCATCGAAGAAATTAACTATATTCATGACAATGATTTCACAACGAAGAACCTGTCCATCAGTGAGCGTGCACATATCATCCTGCCATATCACATGGTATTGGATGCACTGGAAGAAGAGAGCAAAGGTCCGAACAAAATCGGTACGACTGGCAAAGGGATTGGCCCATGTTACATGGACAAATCAGCTCGTATTGGTATTCGGATGGTTGACCTGTTGGATGCTGAAGATTTCGAACTGAAACTGCGTCATCTGGTCAAAGAAAAGAATCGTGTCATCGAGCAAGTCTACGGCGGCCAGCCTGTTGATGTGGAAGAGATTCTGCAAGATTACCTCGGATATGCTGAAATTCTGCGTCCATATGTACGTGATACATCTGTTGTTCTGAACGAATATATTGATGAGGACAAAAAAGTATTGTTTGAAGGTGCACAAGGCGTTATGTTGGACCTTGATCAAGGAACTTATCCATTTGTTACATCATCCAATCCGTCCGCAGGTGGCGTATGTATCGGTTCTGGCGTAGGCCCGGCTCGTATTCAGCAAGTCATTGGGGTAGCGAAAGCTTACACAACCCGTGTAGGAGATGGCCCATTCCCTACGGAATTGCATGATGCAATCGGCGACCAAATCCGTGAGACTGGACATGAGTACGGTACGGTAACTGGACGTCCACGTCGTGTAGGTTGGTTCGATAGTGTTGTTGTTCGCCACGCGCGTCGTGTCAGCGGAATTACAGGTCTGTCCCTGAACTCTCTGGACGTAATGACAGGTCTGGAAACCGTAAAAATCTGCACAGGATACAAATTCCGCGGCGAGGTCATCACACACTATCCGGCAAGCCTCAAAATGCTGGCAGAATGTGAAGCAGTATACGAAGAGATGCCAGGCTGGAGCGAAGATATCACTGGAGCGAAGAAACTCGAAGACCTGCCAGTGAACACACAGAATTATGTAAAACGTGTTTCCGAACTGACAGGCATTCCAATTGCCATCTTCTCCGTTGGTCGTAACCGTGAGCAAACAAATCAAGTTCTTCCAATCTACGAGTAATCGAAGAAATAGAGAGATTGTTTCTTGAATTATAAAGTAAAATTGTCTGCAGACTTAGGCATGTTAAGCCTCCAGTTGTTGCTTGTATAGCGATGACTGGAGGTTTTTTGTGTTTTTTTCGGATATAATCCCGAGATTTCCGTCAATACTGGTTAACAGTAGAGTCACAGACCCCGACATGCGCATGTTAGACGGGTGGGATAATCGGAGGGAGAGAACGGAATGAAGTTGCTTGTGTGGTTTGTTAAAATCTTGCTAACCGTGGTGCTGGTCAGTTCACTGACACTGCTCACGACCGGATTAATTGTACAGTCATATGCGAAGTCGCTACTTGCGAGTTTCAATATTCAGTGGGAAGGTCAACCTATGGGGTTAACCGCCATGTTCCAAGGTGCCTTGGGTGGTAAAACCAGCGAGGGGAACAGATCAGGAAATGAGACGACAGATCAGCCGACAGGAGCGGACGAAGAGCAGGTTCCGGAAGATGCTGTTTCAGTTATGGGGAATGGGACAGAGAGCGGTCAATCTGGCGTAGATGCAGGCAACAATGCGTCCCAAGGGAGTGGCTCAAACGAGGGCACAGGGGAAGGTTCAGGTACAGATACGACTGTAGGGTCAAACTCAGGCACAAGTGCAGGCAATGGGACGGATACGGCCACGGGTAATGACTCAGGAACAGATCAGAGTAGTGGTTCAGCTTCAGGCAATGGAACCGGAGCGGCCAGCGGCGGTGCTTCTTCAGGTAATGACGCCATTGTTGTATCACCGGATGACATTACAGGAGCGAAGGACAAGCTGCCAGCAGAGGAGAAAGAAAAAATCTTCAGTCTGCTCATGAACAAGCTGCCACAGAAAGAAATGCAGCAGATCTCAGGCGCCATGGAAGGTGGCCTAACGGAACAGGAACTACGTGAGATTGAACAGGTGATCTCGAAGTACCTGACTAGTGAAGAGTACGACAACCTGATGGAAGTACTGCAAACAGAATAAGATAGGCAGAGAAAGCGGGCGTGCTCCTAGATGAGTATCGCCTGATTCATAATGTAATGGACTTGTCGAGGATGATTGAATATAATTTATTTAAATAAATAATGGAAATGCCTGTAGGAGGGAACAGTGTATGAAATATAAAGGGAAAGAACACAACATATAAAAACGTTCAGGCAACATTGCAGAAACCTCCAGTCCAATTCGTGGACCTCCGTTCATGGGTGCATTCAAGAGATCCGATGGACTTGTGTATATGAATACACTAATTGGAGGTTTTATTGAACATGAACATGAACTTATATCATTCTAATTCAGAACTGTCCGTAAAAAAGTACACCGAGGCGACGAATGAGCGATACGAGCAAGGGTTGCAAGAGGCGGATCAACCGTTTAGTGGCTGGGATTTTAGCTATGTAACAGGGAGTGAGCGACTTCAGAGCGGAATGTTGCCTTGGTCCTATGGAACGATGGCGCGCCGATTGATGAATCAGACAGAACGAATGCTCGACATGGGGACTGGTGGAGGAGAAATGCTGTCCAGACTCCTTCCACTTCCTCCATACACATGTGCGACGGAAGGTTATCTTCCGAATATACCGATTGCAGAGGAACGTTTACAGCCGTTAGGTGTGAAGGTGCTTCCGGTGACGGATGATTCGCAACTTCCTTTTGCAGACGGGGAATTCGATCTGATTCTTAATCGCCATGAGTCGTATGATGAACAGGAAGTTAGGCGGATTCTATCGGTAGGGGGACTGTTTCTAACTCAACAGGTAGGTTGGTCAGATTGCAGGGAGATCAATGATCGGCTCGGCATTCCTATGCCCGTGGATTACGCTGGATGGGAGCTGGATCGTGCTGTTCTTCAGCTGGAACAGTGTGGATTCCGTATTCTGGAGCAACGGGAAGCAACTCCCGCGCAGCGTTTCTATGATATAGGGGCACTGGTCTATTATCTAAAGACCATCCCGTGGCAAGTACCTGATTTCAAGGTAGAACAGTTCCGTGAGCCGTTAATGGATATTCATATAGAGATGGAGCACAATGGATTCTGGGAAGTACAGCAGAAGCGATTTGTAATTCTTGCAGTCAAAGAATAGAGACATAAAAGTTAATTTCTATTGTGGCATGGGATGAAATCCAGTTTAAGATAAACCACAATCAGGTTGTTTACGTAATCCCTTATCAGAGTTGATCTGGTGAGGGATTTTATTTGTATTTTTATGAAAAATAAAGCATATTTCACTGGGTCTTAGAACCTAGTCTTAATTTGCGAACAAAAGTACATAGTACAGCGGATGTTGAGGCATAATGGGTGATGGACCAGCCGTACTATCTTATGGATAATTCAGGGAAACCAAGCGTGGCGTGGCTTTGCGGTGTGACGTATAGAGTTGAAATGAGTGTAAAACCTGTGTTAAAGTATACGGGTGTGATAAAAGGTTAAAATTTTGACACTTTTACGAGCGCAGCTAAAGTCCTGATTTTGCGGACACCCAATACAAGTATCAACGAGCATGGGACAGACACGATGGGTGATGTCTTGACAGAAATGCGAACTGAGAAGTGCTGAAAAGGAGAGAATCATGAAAGGTTTCAGAGGCATACGCCAACCGGGCAAAGACCGGGTACACGAACAATCCGGGGAACACCGGACGGCCGAAGACAAAAACAACATGAGCATGTCCACCTTCAGTGTGAATAAGAAGCGCGTTCTGGCCTCGCGCAAATGGATCATTACAGCAGTATGTGGTGTATTCATCGCAGCATCGCTCGGGTTCGCAGGCAAACAATATGTTACTGCAAACACCGTACCGTACTATAAAGTCATGGTTAAAGGTAGCGAGATTGGTACCATTGCAGATGAGGCACAATTACAACAACTATTTACAGACAAAACTGAGGAATATCAACATAAATATCCGGATGCAGAGATGGTGCTGAACACGGATGGCATCACAACCGAAACGGTAAGAGCGTACAAGCCTGAAGTGAACAGTGACGAAACGCTGGACAAACTGGGTGACATGCTGACAGCCTACGCCAAAGGTGTGGAGCTCAAGGTAGACGGTGAAGTCATTGGTATTGTGAAGGATCAGGCAACAGCGGATGCAATCCTGGAACAAGTGCAGAGCAAATACATATCGGCATCGGCTGTGCGAAGTTCGCTTAAGACGAAGTCGGTATCGGCTAACTCCTCGAAGAAAGATGAGGGACCTAGCACAACCCTGAAGTCGGTAGGCATCAAGGAAGATGTAGCGACAGATGTGGTGAAGGCTGATCCAAACAAAATATGGGATGTGTCCGAGGCGGTTAAAGCTTTAACCGTTGGTAAAGACGCGCCTGTAACTTATGTGGTTCGTGAAGGAGATACGATCTCTTCGATCGCTGCCAAGTATGAAATTACACAAAGCGAGATTCGCCAGCATAATCCGGGCATCAAGGAAACGTCGCTTCAAATCGGAGACGAACTGACCTTGACCGTTCCGAAACCGGCGGTAACCGTTAAATCGGTTGAGCAGGTTGTTGAGCAGATTGAGATCAAACCGCAAGTGGAAGTGCGCAAAAGTGCCGAGTTGAAAGCTGGTACCACTAAAGTCGTGCGCCCAGGACAAAGTGGCTTAAAAAGCATGCAGTACCGTATAACGAAAGAAAATGGTGAAGTGGTTCAGGAAGAGTGGCTTGGTCAGGAAGTGATTAAAGCAGCTGTAACTGAAGTAGTCCTTAGCGGAACAAAAGTTGTTGGTGAGGGCACAGGTGAATTTGCTTGGCCGGTATCAAATGCAACGATGAGCAGCAGCTTTGGACAACGCTGGGGTCGCCAGCACAAAGGTGTCGATCTGGTAGGTAACCGCGATGTGAAAGCGTCTGATGAGGGTGTAATTACGTTTGCAGGACAGAAAAGCGGTTATGGTAATGTCATCATTATTAACCACCGTAACGGATACGAAACACTGTATGGGCATTTGAACAGCATTGGCGTTAAGGTTGGACAAGTGGTTGAAAAAGGCGAGAGTATCGGCGTTATGGGCAACACAGGTCGTTCGACTGGAACACATCTGCATTTTGAGATTATTAAGAATGGAACGGTAGAAAATCCGTTAACGTATCTGAACTAATATAGAGCTTAAATAGAGCAAGGTTGGCTATAATGCTGGCCTTGTTTTTTGCTGCTGTAAAAAATTTTCAGATGAAAGACCTTCCAACCCTCGGATCGGGATGTGACGGTGCTTCAGGTATGTTAAACTAGAGAATATAAACAACAAGCTATATAAGTTGAACTAATTATTTTTACGATAACGGAGAGGACAGAAAAAACCTGAAAAAGCGAAGCGTTCGCCTTTATCCCCGGATTTTCCCTTGAGAAAAGGGAATCGAAAAAATCTGGGGATAACAGCGATTGGAAGGTTGTTCTGTCATCGTAGTATGAGAGTAAATATTCTTTAGTTCAACTTATATTAGAGAAACCAATCAAGCAGGCTTGGTACAAGCTAAACATAGAAGAGAGATATAAACGCTAACGCGGATTAAGCAGGATATAGGGGTGAACTTAGCCGATGCAGGGGAAGATTTTGGTGGTGGACGATGAACAGCCCATCGCAGACATTTTGAAGTTTAATTTGGAAAAAGAGGGGTACGAGGTCATCTGTGCATTTGATGGCATTCGTGCGGTTGAACTGGCGTTATCCGAGAAACCGGATCTGATGCTGCTGGATCTGATGCTCCCGGGCAAGGATGGTATGGATGTCTGTCGTGAGGTGCGCGCTCATCTGGAGATGCCAATCATTATGCTTACCGCCAAAGATGGCGAGATCGACAAGGTGCTCGGGCTCGAATTGGGTGCGGATGATTACGTGACGAAGCCATTTAGTACGCGTGAGCTGCTTGCACGGGTGAAGGCACAGATGCGCAGACGGCAAAAACTTGCGATTACGGCAGAAGCGCACGAAGACGAAGAGAAGCAGGTCATGCGGCTGTTTGATCTGGCTTTTGATATGGACATGTATACGGCTTACAAAGGCGGGGAACCGCTCGATCTGACCCACCGTGAGTACGAACTTCTCTATTATATGGCGAAGCATTCCGGCAAGGTTATGACACGGGAACATCTGCTGCAAGCGGTGTGGGGATATGAATATTTTGGTGATGTACGTACCGTGGATGTAACGATTCGTCGTCTGCGTGAGAAGATTGAGGAGAATCCGAGCAAACCGGAAACGATTCTGACACGCCGCGGGCTCGGTTATCTCGTGCGCAGTGCCAAAAGCGTGGGGATATAATGGGACGATTCGCGCGATTCTCGTTCTTCCGAACGATTCAGGCGAAATTGATCATTATCTATGTACTGCTGATTCTGATTGCGATGCAATTGATCGGGGTTTATTTTGTGAGCGCGATGAAGAACTCACTAACGAGCAACTTTACGGAAGACTTGCAGGCGCGTGCGGAAATGCTGTCGGTTCTCGTGGGGGAGACGATGGCGGGTGGAGAAGCAGAGGCCGGCGAGGACAAAACGGAAAATCTGCGTGTGCTGGTGAACAACCTGTTCAACATTAACGGTGCCGAGATTCAGGTGCTGGATGCCAGCGGCAAAGTACTGACGACCTCGCTAAGTTCACATTCGGACTATGTCGGGCGCAAAAATACCCAAACCGTTGTCAGCCGTGCGCTGCAAGGCATTCGGGACAATGAGGAATATATCGTGGACGAGGATAATGTTCGCAAAAAAGTCGTCGCCAAGCCGGTGCTGTCCGGCGGCAAGATCATTGGCGCGGTCTACATCGCGGCATCCATGAACGAGCTGTATTCCACGATGGAGGGAATCAACAAAATCTTTATCTCCGGCATTCTGATTGCCTTGGTGTTAACGGCGGTACTTGGCGTGATCTTGTCCCATACGATAACGCAGCCGATTAAGGAAGTGACTCGGAGAGCGACAGCGGTCGCAGAAGGTAACTTCGATCAGCAGACACCTGTATTTGGCACGGATGAGATTGGTCAGCTCAGTCGGGCTTTTAACTATATGACCAGCAGGCTTCGGGATGCACTTTCACTGAATGAAGAGGAGAAGGAGAAGTTGACTTCCATTCTGACGAATATGAGTGATGGTGTGGTAGCTACGGATGAGTATGGTAAAGTCATTCTCGTAAACCGTCGTGCCAGCAGCATTCTGGGTATGCATCCTGCGGATATTGAAGGAAGACACTTCGCCATATTACTCGGCATTGATCCGGAGGATGCGGAAGCCCTCGCGAGTGGTTTCACAGGTTCAACGTTGCTGCAGATTGCACCGGCAGGACAAGAAGAACCTGTGGTCATTCGGATGACGTTCACACCTGTTCATCGGCGTGAACGGGGAATCACGGGTACCATTGCCGTACTTCAGGATGTTACCGAGCAGGAAGAACTTGAAGCATCCCGGCGTGAATTCGTAGCCAATGTATCCCATGAACTGCGTACACCACTGACCACGATCAAGAGTTACGCGGAAGCACTGGATGACGGTGCACTGGAAGACCCGCAGCTTGCCGGTCGTTTCGTGGGTGTTATTCAGAACGAGACGGAGCGAATGATACGACTGGTTACGGATCTGCTGCATTTATCGCGGCTTGATTCCAAAGAGGCTTTGCTACGGAAACAGCCAACAGACATCCTGGAAATGCTGGAGGAAGTGACGGATCGATTCTCGTTCCAGATGCATCAGAAGGATATTCAGCCTGTATTATCTGTGGAGAATGATATTCCGGCTGTCCCGCTGGATCGCGATCAGATTGATCAGGTGCTGGATAATGTCGTGTCCAATGCGCTGAAATATACATTGGAAGGTGGAACCATTACGATTGCTGCTAGACGCAGTGATGAACATGCACTTGCCATCTCGGTATCGGATACCGGAATGGGTATCCCACAGCGTGATCTGGATCGTATTTTTGAGCGGTTTTATCGGGTGGACAAAGCTCGTTCCCGCAGTATGGGAGGCACAGGGCTAGGACTGTCCATTGCCCGGGAAATTGTGAAGGCACATGATGGCAGCATCTCTCTGGAGTCTGAGGTAGACGTGGGCACGACAGTAACGTTCACGTTGCCGATGCGTGAGAAAGGGGGGGAGCACCGTGAAGGAACGGATTAAATCCTTGGTGCTTGCTGCCCTTGTTGTAGCCAGTCTCGTTCAGAGTTATTTTCTGATCTACCGTTTGCCCGGAGGCGGGGATTCCATTGTGACGTCAGAGACGAACTATGTGAAGACGGAAAATATGGGTCAGGAACGCAATATTGAAGAATTGATCTTCCCCGATCAGATGATTATTCATTTGGGCGAGGATAAACATACGGTGTTTTACCCTGGCAATACGTTCTATCAGTTGATCTATTCAAGGTTACAGGGGCGGGCGTTCGATGATTTTCAGCGCCGGAGTGTACAATCGGTGAACTGGGATCAGATTCGCAAGGAGAACCCCGGGTTTGAGTTATCGTTCAAAGAAGGTATTCCCGTCGCATTGTTGCAGCGGGTGATGAGGCTTGGGACGGATTCCTTATTCCAAGGGGAGACGATTAACCGCATTTCGATCTATACGTCCAAAAATGAAACGAAGGCCCATGCGCTGTTCTTCAGCGCCAAGGGAGACGTGGTGTACGAAGCAACGCAGGCGGACCTGACAGTACAAGACGTGCAGCAGCATGTTGACTTTGGTACGAACTGGACGCCATATACACTGATGGATGGCGGGTATTATATCCCGGCGGAAGCTTTGGAGACGATTGAAGCCGATGTGCCGACAGGTCAGTTCACGGTTGAGCAGATGCAACGCAGTCTGTTCTTCGATCCAAGCATGACCCGGAACATCCGGGAAAAAGATGGATCGGAGATCTACACGGACAGTAAACGTAGTCTGCAGGTGAAACAGGAACAACGCTGGATCAGTTACACCGACCCGGCGGCACCACCTGCGGGACAGATTGATCCCGCGAAGGATGCACTGTCTGCGGTTGATTTTGTGAATCAGCATGGCGGCTGGAAAGGCCGGTCACGCATGATGCTGGGGACCGCCGACAGCAAGACACGGCTTGAATTCCAGCAGTATTACGGCAGCTACCCGATTATGGATTCCATGCAGTTCCGCTTTGGCACAATCAGCATGGAGATGCAGCAGGAGACGGTATCCAGCTATGAACGATCGCTGGAATACCTGAACGAAGGTGCAGAGACGAAGAAATCGGTCAAGTTGCCTGGCGGAGACAAGCTGAAGGCTCTTATTAAAAAGGTCGCAGGTGAGAATCGTCAGGTCGTGGATGTATATCCGGCTTATCGTCCTTCTTCGATCGAGGATGGACTGAAGCTGATCCCGGTCTGGGTGATTCGATTCGGAAATGGTGAGGAAACTACCGTATCTTGATAGGTTATAGTCTTTGAACCAAAGAGTAGCTGTACTTTATCACTACGCGTGCAGAATAACCTTCCGATCGCTGTTACCCCCAGATTTCTTGAATTCCCTTTTAACACGGGAGAAATCTGGTGGTAAAGGCGAACGCTCCGCTTCTTCAGGTTATTTCTGCCCTCTCCGTTATCGTATAGCTTTAAGTTCAAAGGCTATAAACGGCCAGTTACGGTGGAAGGTGTAGGCAACTTGAGAAAGTATTGCAAGCAGCTAAGTTAGGGGGGGAATGTTTTGGATTGGGGACGGGCGAAAAATGTGTTGATCTATGCCTTTCTGCTGCTCAATCTGGTGCTGGGATACCAGATCTGGATGGATGCGCGAGAGACGGCCGGAGCCAATCTGGACTTCACCTCACTGGCAGATAATACACAGCAGGCGATGGAAGAGAAGGGCATTCAGGTGCTGGCTCCGATTCCAAATGAAACGCCAAAGCTGCCGAAGTTGTCCTATGAGTTCATTGAAGAGGACAAGGCTGGCGTGGATATGGAACTGGAACAGCCTGTAGATAGCAAGTTGATCTTCTCGCAGAGTGAGCTGGAAGATGCATTAGAGCGTGAGATTCCACAGATCGGGACATACCGGCTGGATCAGCTGATGGCCGAGGATGGGGCTTTTGTGCTTCACCCACTGGTGGATGGCAAATGGCCGCTCTTTAATGTGAGTCTGGAGCTATTCTACAGCGACCAGAAAATAACGGGTTACCGTCAAACTCCAGTGCGGATTACGACCGCAGAGGAGAGCGATCAGCAGGTGCTTCCGGCGTCGAAGGCGCTGGGAACGCTGATCGAGAACTTTTTGCCAAATGATGCAATTGTCAAAGATATTCAGCTGGGCTATTACGGCCAGTTGTTCAATTCAGATATACAGGTAGCGATGCCGGCATGGCGGTTCGTGCTGGAAAGTGGCGAAGTGTTGTACGTGCAGGGCATCAGTGGGGATGTATTCAGTCCCAAGACAGACAAACCAGGGGAGTAATGCGTTATGGGGATATATTTTACCGTGTTATCCAGCGGTTCGACAGGTAATGCCACAGTCATACAACATGGGGGCACATCTCTCATGATTGACGCGGGTCTTAGTGCAAAGCGATTGGATGCACTGTTTCAGGAAAGGGAGATTTCTGGGGCAGAATTGGACGGGATTCTGGTTACACATGAACATTCCGATCACATTAAAGGACTAGGCGCGATGTCTCGGAAATATAATTTACCAATCTACGCGAATCTGAATACGTGGGCGGCACTGGAGAAGTCGGTTGGGGCGATTCCAGAGGAAAACCGGAGGGTATTTGAGACAGGTGAAAAGCATGATTTTGGGTCACTGCGCGTGGAATCCTTCGGGATCTCGCATGATGCAGCTGAGCCGGTAGGGTACACATTTGATGATGGTACGGAGAAGCTGTCTGTTGCAACGGATCTCGGGTACATGAGCGACAAGGTTCGCGATGCGATCTCCGATTCTGACGTGCTGGTGCTGGAGGCGAATCATGATGTCGAATTGCTGCGTATGGGGCGTTATCCATGGAACACCAAGCGCCGGATTTTGAGCGACATTGGGCATTTGTCGAACGAAGCGGCAGGGGCAGCGCTTAGTGAACTGATGAACGGACGCATCAAGCGCACGTATCTGGCACATCTTAGCCGAGATCATAATATGATGGACTTGGCAAAAATGTCGGTGCGCGACGCGATGGAGAGCCGTGGATGTTTTTATCGGGATCATGAGTTCAAACTCTGTGATACGTATTATGACCGTCCTACGCCATGGGATAGGGTGGGTGAGCCATAAAGCTGTCGAGTTCGGCGGCTTTGCGCTCGACTTCCTCGCGGGTCAGAATGCCTTTATCAATAAGCAGTTCGATGATGGTACTGAGTGCAAGCGTGTTGCGATAGTGTTCTTCTTTGAGATCGGCCAGCTTGGCCGCCATATGAACTTCATCCATGGCTGTGAGTGTACGTGTGCGATCCATATATATCCTCCTCTATGAAGCTTCGAATTGTCTTTTACTATTATTGTAGTCAGGCTTGATGGAAAACATTCCTCTTTTTGCCGCTAACATTTGTGTGATGAGACGTGTATGCTGAACCTGTGACTATGCAGGGGTGAAAAAGTTCTTCAAATTTGCCAAAATGGCGCTTAGCGGACCGGATTTTGTGGTGATAGATACTATGGACCTTTATTGTTAAGCGCGTTATAGCGGAAATTTGCTTTAATTTTCGTAAATATGCAACTTTTTGTGATTTGACGTGTTTAGTATATGAGGAGCATTGTGATTTTGGCTGTTTTGCGTGTGAAATGGCATGTCATAGAATGCGAGAGCATGATTGATAGAGTCACTGACAGAATGGCGTGTCCGTTCTGTTGTACATAGACGCTGTATCTTGATTTGATGCCGGGATGCGGCGATATGCAAGACCATTTTATAAAAATGCAAAAAAGCATGGGAAACCGTTGGAGTCTTCACGTAACGAAGACGACAGAAGAAACCTGAAGAAACAGAGTGTTCGCCTTTAGGAACAAATTTTCACCTTGGAAGAGGGGATCAAAAAAATTTGTGAGTAACAGCGATCGGAAGGTTCGTCTGTTGGCGGAGTGGTGTATGTGAGAACTCCATCGTTGAACATGCGACAACTTAGGCGGCAGTCAGGGTCTTGATGCGTGACAACGAAGGGGAGAGGATCACGATGGGATTGTTTGGAGACGATTTTTATTCAACCAAAGTATCAAGACGCGCCGAACCTGAACAGAAAGGCAAACTTCAGATCATCCGCCCTGGAGGCAGAGCACGTGGACGTGACCGCTGGAGCAATCCGCGCAGATCGCGTACGGGAATCAGTTCCACAGTGAAGGTAGCTGTGATTAGCTCGGTGATCAGCTCCATCGTGACCGTCATGCTGTTTAGCTTCATTACACAGCCCGCTTCGTTACCGTTGGCTAATGCTACGGGTAATGGTGGTGGAGGCGGTGCACAGACAGCGCAGGCAGCTGATCCATACGACCGGATTATCCAAGCAGCAGCCCATGTTCGTCCTTCCGTGGTAAGCATTGTGAACCATAAAACGGGTAGCAGTCTGTCGATGGAAGATTCGGCGCTGGGCTCAGGGGTCATTTTCAAGAAGGAAGATGGCAAGGCCTACATCATGACCAACCACCACGTAGTGGAGGGTGCGAGTGATCTGGAGATTGTGACCGTAGATGGGGAGACACATAAAGCGAAGCTGGTCGGTAAGGACCGTGTGAGCGACATTGCTGTACTATCCGCAGAAGACAAAGGGCTGGGTGCAGTGGCGGAGATCGGTGATTCCAGCAAACTTCAGCGCGGTCAAACGGTGCTGGCGATCGGGAACCCGCTCGGTCTGGGCGGTACGCTGACATCCGGTATTGTCAGTTACACGGATCGTATTCTGCCTGTATCGATTAATCAGGACGGGGTGTACGACTGGGAACAAAACGTAATTCAGACGGATGCGGCGATTAATGAAGGTAATAGCGGCGGTGCTTTGGTCGACTTGAACGGCAAAGTGGTTGGCATCAACACGATGAAGATCTCGGATACGGGTGTTGAAGGTCTCGGCTTCGCGATTCCGATGAACGAAGTGATGAAAACGGTAGATTCCCTGCTACTGAACGGCAAAGTATCTCGTCCATACCTGGGCGTGTACACGGTTGATCTGAGCAACCCTTATGCACCACTGGATGACGAGCAGCGTAAAGATCTGAAGCTGCCATCTCACGTGGACAGCGGTGTGGTTGTGCTGGAAGCATCCGGTCCGGCATCTGATGCGGGCATGAAGCTGAATGATGTCATTACGGAATTTGATGGGCAAAAAATTACCTCCACGCTGGATCTGCGGAAGTATCTGTACGATCAGAAGAAGATTGGGGATACGATTGAAGTGACCTTCTACCGGGATGGCAAAGCTGAGAAAGTATCCGTGAAGCTGACGGATAAACCGGAGTAAGGGAAGTTCAGCGAGCGAGCCTATACTGTTGCGTGGATTGAAATAGGGAATGCTAGAAGAGTGATCAGATCAACTGACCACTCTTTTTTAGTTGTTATGGGTGGACGTGCTCGTTCGACAGTAAATGAGTAGATCAACCATTTTATATTCTCATGATCAGTTAGACCCGGAGCCAAAGGAGCAGATACATAAGACTAGGGCTGTGGTAAACTGTTGTCAATATGTTGGAGACGGTCGCTGATGCAATAACATCTGTTTGTCGATCATATTTTTATTTCAGAATGGAAGGGGTATTTTTGATGAAACATTTGAGGAAAACGATGCTTGGGGGAACGAGCTTGGCGCTGTCACTGTTTGTGCTGTCCGCCTGTGGATCTGAGGTAGCTACAACAGGAGCATCTGTGGATACAAGTGCTCTGCAAGAGAAGATTGCAGGGCTTGAGAAGAAACTGGTGGAGCAGGGAGCCAAGAGCGTTGAGCAGGAGCAAAAGATCGCAGCACTGGAGACCAAGTTGAATGAACTGAGTACAAATGTGATTGCAGGTGGGGCTGGTGGTCAAACACCTGTAGCATCGGGAAACAATGGATCGGCCGGGAAAGGCGATGGGGTCCTGATTACGTTTGCCCAGTATGAGAAGCTTGAGGTTGGCATGTCGGTAGAAGATGTCATCGAGATCCTTGGCGGTGAAGGTGAAGCGCTGAGTGAAGCGGAGAATATGGTGGTGTACAACTATAAAGGCACAGCCGGCAATGGTGCCAATGCTGTTATTGCTTTTCAAGGCGGGAAACTGTTGACGAAGGCGCAGTCGGGATTGAAGTGAAATTAGTATTGGACATGAAGAGTCTGAATCTTTGGAATAAAGCGTACTGCAGGGTTAAGGGAAGTTAAATGGGGCCAATCAGAAAATTCTGGTTGGTTTTTTTGTTGTTTTTATAAAGTTTGTGAGTAACGGAAAAGTTATTAGAAGTAGATTTTTTGAATAAATAACTTGACATTCGCAGTTAGTTGTAACTATAATGATTACATTATATAAGTTGTAACTGTAGTAGTTACATATAATGATTTGAAGGGGGGTTAAGTCGAAGCAATTGTACAACCAGACTATAGGACGGAATAAATAATCAACGAATTGGCTGCTAGATGCATTGTTATGGATGAACGGCGGCGACTTAAAGAGAAGGAGATCAATTCAATGTTTACTAAAAAATCATCAATGGGCGTTATGCTCGCTCTATGTTTCATGTTAATTCTGAGTGCTTGTGCGGGTACAGCAAGTAAAACCGAAAATGCAGAACACTCAAATGCTGCTAGTGCTGGAAATACAAAGAGCGAGGAAACAAACACACCAGCGGTGGAGCTGAAAGTGATCACCTATAATCCTGGGGAAAACAGCATTTTTGGCGTTTCATCAAACCTGATTGAAGGTCCAACTGAAGTCGTGCTTGTTGATGCGCAGTTCCAAAAAAATGATGCCGAGCAATTGGTCAAAATGATTAAAGATACGGGTAAAAAACTGACCACCGTATATATCAGCCACAAGGACCCGGACTATTACTTCGGTCTATCGGTAATCCGTGAGGCGTTCCCTGATGCAAAAATCGTTGCGACTCCAGCAACGGTGGAAGGAATCAAGGAAACAATTCAAGTGAAGAATGAATATTGGAATCCGATTCTAAAAGAAAATGCACCAACTGCACAGATTGTTCCGAACGTACTTGACGGTGCTCAATTGACCGTAGATGGGGAAACCGTAGAGATTATCGGTCTAGATGGTTCCGATCCGTCCCATACATTCCTGTGGATTCCTTCCATTAAAACTGTTCTGGGTGGCGTTCCTGTCTACGAAAATTCGCACGTCTGGATTGCAGATAACCAAACGCCAGAGAGCCGTGACTACTGGCGCCAATTGCTGGACCAAATTATTGCATTGAATCCAGAGCGAGTGATTCCGGGTCATTACCTGGGTACCAGTGCCGGGGATATATCGAGTGTTACATTCACTCGTGATTATATTGCTAAATTTGAAGCAGAGGCAGAGACAGCCAAAGATTCTAAAGAACTGATTGCAGCCATGGAAAAAGCATATCCGGACTTTACGAATACAGGCGATCTGGAGACGAGCGCTCAGGTAATTAAAGGCGAAATTTCTTGGCCTTAAGTAGAACGATGGACTTCTAGAAACGGTATAAGTAAAAGGCAAACATCCTTATCCTGTTAAGTGGGAGGGATGTTTTTGCTGTCATTAGGCGTGTAGGGGTTTCTTTTCGGCGGCAGGTGTGATAGAACTGAGAAGTGGCTATCCTGTAATGGGATACGCGGTTGTGAATCGGGAACATAGCTGGTTACAGAAAGGATGCTTAACGGATGTACGTTGTATGCAAAGAACACGTGGACATTGCCATCGACATGTTTGTCGATGAGTATGAGGACGCTCCAGATATCGTTGATCTGAAGGAGACGGAATTTGCCGACTGGGACCCGCCTGCGAAATGCGCCGAGTGCGAACAGCACGCGGAATTCCTCGTCGTTTAGCGTACTGTAGGACTTAGACGGCTGGAGGCGTGACTTAAGGTGGCGCTTCGGGCTGACTTTCCATCCGGTATGAACATCACAGCAAGAAACCAAGGAGAGCGTGATGAGCGCTCTTTTTGTCTTTGTGGGGGAATGAGTGGTTGTTAGGCAGCGTGGCGTTGGCGAGGGTTGTGGGGTTAACGTGGGAGTAGGCGAGAGTAAGGGAAGATTGAGGTAGGTGTTGGTGCCGAGTTCCGAGTTGGGAGTGGGCTAGGTTGTAGTAAAGGTGCAAGTTGTAGGTAATAGAAATGGAAGCCGCTGAGGCATGGGGGAAAGTGCCGTTGGGTAACAGCGATGTGGGTAGTGACGTGGGTGTAGACTGGCCGAGTAGCTCTAACGAACTCGAGACGCCTTATATGAGGCAAACACCGCCTGGTTGAAATCTAACGAATCGTAGACACGTTATATTGCTGAAATGGCCTCGAAAGTGGTGGGGAGTGCTCGTTTGATGCGAAATAGCGTGTTTCAGATTCGTTAGATTTTAAAAGAGCCGAAATGGGGCTGATTAAGGTGTGTGGAATTCGTTAGAATTTGGAGAAATGTTTAGTATAGGTATAATACAGTTGGAACGAACGATGCGATGAAGCATCTTACTTATAGAATATCTGGCAAGACAATTTAGGAGGAATGAATTTCATGTTTATTCAGATTATTGGCGTAGGCAAATTGAAGGAAAAGTATTTAACGCTGGGCATTCAGGAATATGCCAAGCGGCTCGCCCCGTACATCAAGTTTCAGATGATCGAGGTCGCAGACGAAAAGGCGCCCGATACCCTGAGCGAAGCTGAGGTTCGGGCGGTAAAAGAGCGCGAGGGCGAACGCATCCTCGCACATGTGAAGAGCGAGGCGCATGTTGTCGCGCTCGCATTGGATGGCCAGCTCTGGAGTTCCGAAGAGCTGGCATTGGAGATCGACAAGCTCGGCACGTATGGGACGAGCCATGTCGTGTTTGTCATCGGAGGAAGCCACGGGCTCTCCGATGAGGTGTTGCGCCGCGCGAAGCAGCGCTTAAGCTTCGGGCGCATGACCCTGCCGCATCAGCTTATGCGGCTGGTGTTGGTGGAGCAGATTTATCGCGCGGTGAAGATAAATCGGGGGGAACCGTATCATAAGTAAAGCACATTGGGAGGCGATAGCGAGAAATGCTGTCCGCTTCGTGCTAGCGGGGAATCCCCTCGGACTTGCAGAAGGGTAGACTTGAGATATCCATGCTAATTTAACTTTAATGCTTAAGCTTTCTGGATGCGCCTGTGGTATCATGAACATGCCTATCATCCTGTTACATCTGAGGGGGAAGAAGTTGCTTGTGAACATGGACAATTACTATAAATATGAGGATGTATCTGTATTAGATGATGCCAATTCAGCGCTAGATAGTGAAGCAGCTCGGTTGGCAAGTTTGATTTACACGCATACTTCGCAGGATGGGACCTATGCTTCACCGATCCATGGTCTCTATGTGAACCGATATTCGCAAGTAGAAGCGGCGGATGATGTTCACACTATGTTCTCGCCGGCAATCTGCATTGCAGCGCAAGGGAAAAAGCGAATTACCGCAGGCAAGGATGCTTATGAGTATAGTGCTTCGCGAATGTATATTGCCCCCGTTGCCTTGCCTGTTTCGATGAAAATCATGCAGGCCAGCCCCCAAATACCGTTCTTGGGGATAGGTCTATACCTCGATCCGCAAAGGATTGCTTCGTTGCTGCCGATGGTATTTCCTAATGGTTTACCGGAGGTTCGCAATCGCAGTGCGTGCTATGTCATCGAAGCAGACTTGGCTATGATGAACGCCGCTGCAAGATTGATGGCCTGCCTGTCCTCTCCCGATGATGCTCAAATGCTGGCTCCATTGGTGAAAGACGAGATTTATATCCGCATCCTCCGTAGCCCAATCGGTGTTTATGTTGCCGAGACTGTTCTGGCGGAATCGGGCATGCAGCAGGTTGCAAAAGCGATTGATTGGCTCCAAAATAACTTTTCTCAGCCGTGGAAAGTAGCGGATTTGGCGGAGCTGGTCCATATGAGCGAATCGTCGTTTCGCGAGTATTTCAGATCGGCTACTGCGATGAGCCCTCTGCAATATCAAAAGGTGCTGCGCCTGCAAGAGGCGAGGCGTCTAATGTTATCCAGCTCCATTGACGCAACTACGGCGAGCCGGCGTGTAGGCTATTTGAGCGATTCCCAATTTAGCCGCGATTACAGCCGATTTTTTGGGTGTCCTCCAACTAGAGATATCACAAGGTGGCGTCAGGACCAGCAAAAGTTGAAGTGAAACGCACATGTAAACGGCTTTTCAAATTTCCGCGGGCATAGAGCCTAGCGGATTTTTTATTTTTGAGCGGCGGAATCTGTTGAATCAGGCAAAAACTCGGACGGAAAAGGCAAAGACCGCAGTAGTCAATCCCCTATACTAAGAGTAAACATCCTATCGATAGGAAAGGGGATTTCTGAAAATGCGTGTATTGGTTACAGGGGCGACAGGCTTCATCGGAGGGGCGGTCGTTCGCGAACTGCTGGATGCCGGTCATCAAGTGGTTGGTCTTGCCCGTTCTGAAAAAGCCGGCAAACGGCTTACGGCACTGGGTGCCCAGGTTCAAGTCGGTTCGATTGAGGATTTAGCAGGCTTGCGCAAAGTGGCTGCTGCAGTAGACGGGGTCATTCATTTGGCCTTCTTCCACAAGTTCTCGCATGCGGGCCTTCCAACTCGGCTTAGGGTTTTATTCGGAGGGAATCCTCGTCATGTAGTGATGCGATTTATGAAGGCTGCAATTGAGACCGATAGGCGAGCCATCGAGACACTTGGCACCTCCTTACCCGCCGGTGACCGGGCGCTTGTCGTCGCGATGCCTACGATGACGCTTACTCCCGGCCGTCTCGGAACGGAGGCCAGCGCTGGGGATCCTCAATCGCAAGGTGGATTACGCATCATTTCAGAACATACCACCCTAGACTTGGCGAATCGTGGGATACGTTCCTCGATTGTACGCCTCCCACCGATCGTACACGGTGAAGGCGATAAGACGGGCTTGTTCCCAAATCTGGTGAACATCGCTCGCAAGAAGGGGTTCTCCGCCTATACAGGCTCCGGTAACAACCGTTGGCCATCCGTGCATCTACTGGATGCGGCGCGCCTTTTTAGACTCGCCTTAGAACAAGCTCCGGCAGGGTCCCGGTTTCATGCAGTGAGCGAAGAGGGCATTCCATTTCAAGAGATCGCCACGGCTTTGGGCCTCCATTTGAACTTGCCGGTCCAAGGTATTGGGGTTGAAGAAGCAGGTCAACATTTCGGATGGCTTGCACCCTTCACGAAAACGGATAATCCGGCGTCCAGTGCGTTGACGCAGGAGCGTGTAGGATGGAAACCAGTACATCCTACCCTTTTAGATGATATTCGGAAGGGGTATTATTTCTAACTGTAAAGCTGGGAGGAAGCGAAGATCCGTTTGCACCAAAAGTACGGCAGGAAACTTGACCACGACAAGCGTTGAATTTGTATGTCCCTTTCTGGCCGATGCCTTAATCGAGAAGATCGGTATTGACTCTATAGCCACTATAGAGTTTAAAGGGACAACAGCTTCACGGTGCATCAACGGAGGAGGATAATTCTAATGGGAAATAAGATGATTCGGTCACTCGTTTTCATTCTTGCATTTTCGATTGCCGGATACGCAATTGTTCAGTATGGCGTGCTTAAAGCTAGTGATGCAGGACTTGTCTCTTTCAAATTGCAAAAGCCGAATTTTGAACTCAAACCATGGATATATGTACTATACATCCATATTGTTACCGCGATATTTGCCTTGATCATAGGACCCTTTCAACTATTTATGAAGCCAACGAATGATAGGAAACGTTGGCATCGCCTATTGGGGTATGGATATGTTCTTTCGATTACAGTTAGTGGAATCGTGAGTGTGTATTTATCCCTTTTTGCCACGGGAGGTTGGATTGCAGGGCTTGGGTTCATGTCGCTCGATGTATTGTGGGTTGCGACGACGCTTATTGCAACGAGAAAAATCATGGCGAAAGACATCGAAGCTCATAAAGTATGGATGCTTCGCAGTTATGCACTTACTTTTGCAGCGGTCACGCTTCGAATCTGGTTAGCGCCGCTGAATCTTCTGCTTGGCGATTTCGAGGCGGCGTTTCGGGTTGTCGCTTGGGTTTGTTGGATACCTAATCTGCTCGTCATAGAAGCCGTGATTTTCAGAATGAGGTTGCGGCAGCAACAATGATTCACAACTGCCAGCTACAGAAGGAACGCTAAATGCGCTCCTTCTGTACAATGAGAATTAATCGAATCAGTTCATGAGCTGGACAATCTTTTCAAGCTCCAACTTTCCATCCAAATAGCGGGAAACAAATCATGGCCGTTTCTGTGCAGCACCGATCAGCATCGGAATGGCAATCACAATTCCCAGGATCACCGTAACAATAGAGCCCTCCAGGTCAAAATCTCCCCCCGTAAGCCATGCTGCGCTGTCAGCCTTTACCGTAAACAACCCGGCCGTAGGGAGTCCGGACACAGGAATGCCAAGCACACCTTCAAGTGCATTCTAAGCAAGATGCAGCCCCATGGCGAACCACAAATTACGCCGCCACAAGAATGCAGCTCCGAGCAGAACCCCTGCTTCCAGAGTGATGGCAAGTGCGCTCCATAGTGTTGCTCCTGGATTGCCAAGATGGAAGGCCCCGAAGGTAAGCGAGGTTACCGCAAGTGCAATCCAGCTGCCCCATAATTTCTGTATAGGTTGAAGCATCAATCTACGAAACCGAAGATAATCGTACCCTGAGCAGCGGAGGGGGATTCTCTGCGACGCGACCGGGACGATCAATTATAAAATGGATGAGTTTCTTCCTTTCTTCTTCCTCATTATTGAACGTCTTTTTGTAGGTGTCTGATATTCTAGCTGTTGTAATAGAAAGTTAAAATTCCTGTTATCTTTGTACGTAGCCATACATAACCTCACCCCCAATACTTCATATCTATATTTTACCACTATGGGGTTTTCTGCTGTATTTACCTTCAAGTTCGACATTCAATTAAATTTGGCGTGAGCAACTATAGGTACGATAGCTGAACGGAATCAGCAGATCGCTGTGTAGCAGTTCCTCTCGTTTTTTTTCGCCGATAACCCCGTTAAGCTAAACCGTACCACAAGTAACAGCGGAATACTCTTGATAAAAATAGAGATTACCCGAAAGAAAACAGAGTATCGTTCACCAATTAAAAGCCTCTATCCCGATAGCAGAATAGAGGCTCTACACACAAAAAAGATCCAATCACCTGAAATGACTGGACCCTCAATCATAAACTTAAATTTCAAAATCAATCTTACCCTGTTCGCTTAACTCAAACGGACCAGGTGTAACATCTGCATCGGGTCTCTTTGTTCCGAAGAAATCAGAGTCAAAATGATATGGAGTGCTGTCCGGCTCCTCAAATTTCATGTTGGCGTGATAAGTCTTTCCAAGCAGATCCGTGGAAACTAACATTGCAGAGGTTCCCCGAAGCAATTCGGGATCATGAATCTGAATGTGCACTTTGCCTAGTGCAGGATCAATTTCAACGTTTATACCCTTCTGTGAATAGATCTTCCCATCCGATTCGTGACGACTTGGAACCGCATCGTTAAGAAATACATTGCCACCCATAGCTACTGGAAGAACGGCATTGCCTATAAAGATATCCTTCGCGGCATCGCCAAGCTCAAGAAGCTCCTCTTTGGTGTATTCCCACCATCTCTTATCTTTCACATCAGGATGTTGATCGTAGCCGCCAAGTCCCACAGCATGCAGATAACATATGGAATTGTCCGGAACACCAT
Organism: Paenibacillus sp. Y5S-9; assembly: GCF_036894235.1. Lineage (NCBI taxonomy): Bacteria > Bacillati > Bacillota > Bacilli > Caryophanales > Paenibacillaceae > Paenibacillus > Paenibacillus sp. Y5S-9. The sequence goes on along the minus strand of NZ_CP145887.1, from coordinate 6,862,897 downwards.
CCATGACCGTCTTCCCATCCTCTCCAACTTCATCCCTTGGTTTAAGTGGAAGATGCTCAAAAAAGGTGATGGGCACAGGCTCCTTATTAGGATCGTTATCACCCAAGAAGATATTGTTGTAGTACCTGTCATCGCCCCCAGTGATATTGGAGTATCCCGCCAAGGCCGTCTCGTGTGGGAAGTGATATGGCGTAATACGGGTAATCTCGGAACGAACTACAAATCGGCCTGCAAATAAATTATGAGTGAATGCCCCGCCCTGAGCCATATTTCTGAAATTCATCGGAGAGAGAAATAGATTGTGATCGACCATATACGGACCATGGCAAACCTCAACGAAAAGGTCTTCCGAAAGATTGTCAAAAAATACATTACGGCTGATGCGAGTGCCCTGTGCCTGCCAGTCAAGCCAAAGCGCACGGTAACAGCTATACATTATATTTTCGCTAATTTGAGTATCCAGTGAAGCATGCAGTTTAATTCCCGCAACTTCGGCACCGTGTCTGAGTCGTTTGTGGTGAATATTATAAATACGGTTTTGATAAATGCGGCTGAAGGCTGCTCCCATATGACCCACAATACCAGCCTGTTCACAATCATGAATCACATTACCTCGAACTGTGTGACTGCCGATGTTATCTTTATGCCAGCCGGAGCGTAATGCTTGTAAAATAACCTCCTGCTCGCGTTGAGTACCACCTTTACTATGCTTCTCCAAAGACTTGGTGTGCCCTGTGCCGATCTCGGTACCCAGGCTAATACCAACGCATTTGGATTCACTGATTATATTGTTTTCAATAATCCAGCCCTTGCTCCAGTGAGGTCCAATCAAACCTTCCTGGTAGTCGGTAGGCGGTGCCCATTGAGGAGAGGCTTGACTAAGTGTGAAGCCACTTACGGTGATATAATTGAGTCCCGGTTTCTCAGGCCAGAAGCAATAAGGACGTACATTAATTTCTACATTTTCCTTACGAGGATCTTTTTCTCCAAAATTGGCCCAGATTTTGGTTGTCGTAGAACCAACCTCGGCATACCATTTTAACAATGAATCCTTGGGATATTTGGCTTCGGGCCAAACTTCAGGATTGTGAACGCTTTCAACACTATTGCACTCATATAATGATTTGCCATCCAAATAGACATCGCCGAGATGAACCGGGAAAGGCCCGTCAAACAACCAGTCTCCACTGAGCTCCACCTCAAAGGGATTACGAACGGAAAAGATAGAGTTGAGCACTTCTGTGCTCCAAACATGGTCTCCTTCAGACTTCCAGTTGGTAATCCGCTCAGCTCCTGTAATCACAACTTCCCCGTCTCCTGCGGATCGATATACGATTCGATGCTCCGCTGTTCCTCCATTCGCCGGGTTAACCCATTCCCTGTATACTCCCGCATGAACAATAACGGTATCACCAGCCATGGCATGAGCCGCAGCGCGTGATATGGTACGAAGGGGTTGATCTGCTGTTCCTTTTCCTTGATCATTCCCATGGTTGGATACATGATATTCCATAACAACTCTCCTTCTATTTAAAAATGTTTGTTGTATCTCGTTATTATACTAGAAAATAAATGTATTGGGAGAGATAGGAAGTCAAGTGTCGGGCTAAAGATATACTGATATAAGGTAAGCCACATCATTACCCTATGAGGTTGTGGTTTTTTTGTTTTTCGAAACTTTAGATATTGTTAAAAGCTATAACCAGCCATGCTTTTTTCATATAACAAGCATTCCTTTTCATCATGCTATACTCATTAGACTAAAAAGTTAGAAGGAGAAATAGTTATGATACCATTTCGTAATGATCATGTAGGCAGCTTTCTACGCCCTGCAGATTTAAGTCAGTCACGTGAACAATATAAATCAGGCAACATCACATATGAAGAATTAAGAGCTGTGGAAGATCAAGAGATTATTCGAATTATTGAAAAGCAGAAGGAGAATGGTGTGTCTGCCGTTACGGATGGTGAATTCCGTAGAAGCTGGTGGCATTTTGATTTTCTGGGCGGCTTGGATGGCGTAGAGCTGTATGAGGAAATCGATGGACCTCAATTCCATAACATGCAGACTCGCAAGGGCGGGATTCGTGTTGTGGGTAAAGTTGATTTCTCGAGTCATCCCTTTGTTGAGGATTTTGAGTTTTTGAAAAAGCATGCAGGTGACGCAGTGGCGAAACAGACCATTCCAAGTCCCAACATGCTTCTATATCGGTTGGAAAATGGCGCCAATATCTATACGGACCGGGAGCAATTCCTTCAGGATACGATTGCGGCGTATCAAAAAGCCATTCAAGCCTTCTATGATGCAGGATGTCGATACCTGCAATTAGATGATACAGCTTGGGCAGACCTATTCTCAGAAGCTGGTCACGATAAGCTACGTGCTAAAGGTCTGGAACCGGCAGAAGAGTTGAAAACGATGCAGCGAATGATTAACGAAACTTTGGCTCATAAACCGGCGGATTTAGTTGTGACGATGCATATTTGTCGTGGTAACTATAAATCAAATTATTTCTCAACGGGTGGTTACGAGTACGCTTCTGAAGTTATCTTTGGTGGCTTAAACGTAGATGGATTATTCCTGGAATTTGATGATGAGCGCTCAGGTGGCTTCGAGCCTTTACAATATGTGAATCGAAAAGATTTGAAAATCGTGCTTGGTTTACTTACTTCGAAAACAGGCGAGTTAGAGGATAAAGAACAGATTAAAGCTCGGATTGCAGAGGCGGCAACCTATGTACCACTTGAGCAACTTTGTTTGAGCCCACAATGCGGCTTTTCTTCCACGGAAGAAGGCAATATTTTAACGGAAGAACAACAATGGCGTAAACTTCGTTATGTGAAGGAAATTGCAGAAGAAGTTTGGAATTAATCCATCTAAATAACGGAGGGGATGCAAAATGACGACGCAAGCAGACCAAGAGACAATTATCGTTGAAGCGTTGATTAATGGTCAAAATGTAAAATCCCTTTCGCAGTTAGCAAAAGAGAACCCGACAAACCCCGCTGAGATCGTAGGCTATTTCCCTGTCACTACGAAAGAACAAGCCGTTGAAGCGATTGAAGCAGCGGCAGTAGCTTTTAAAACATGGAAGCAGACCTCCATTGATGAACGCATTACTCGGATGCGCAAGGCAATAGAGAAGATTAGAGCTACTGAGAATGAAATTGTGCATTTGCTGTCTAGAGAACATGGCAAGCCCCTGTATGATGCACACGGTGAAATTTATGTTTCGTTAATGTGGATGGAGTTTGCTTGTAATGAAGCCAGATCGGCTCTACAGGAAGAGATCAAAGAGCATGAGAATGGTAAAACAATTCTTACTTATGATCCAATTGGTGTGGTGGCAGCGATTAGTCCATGGAACTATCCCATTGCTTTATCTACCATTAAGATTGCTCCTGCCTTACTTGCAGGCAACACGATTGTGCTTAAACCAAGCCCATTTGCACCACTGGCGGCAGCGAAGGTAGCAGAGATTATTGCGAGTGAGTTCCCGGCTGGTGTTATCAATGTGGTTCATGGTGATGCGGATGTGGGCGTTGAACTGACTAGTAATCCTTTGGTTACTAAAATCGCCTTTACAGGTGGAACCGCAACAGCTAAGCATATTATCAAAGCAGCTTCGGAAACGATTAAGGATATGACACTTGAGCTTGGCGGCAATGATGCGGCGATCTTCTTGGAAAGCTTTGATGTACATGATGAGCGAGCCATGCGCCGGATTGTCATTTCTAATTTTTTGACAACAGGACAGATCTGTATGATCGCCAAACGCGTGTATGTACACCGTTCTATTTATGATGAGTTTGTGGAAAAATATATAGAGGCGGCTAATCGCTGGATTCGAATTGGTGATCCATTTGATTCAAATACAACGATAGGTCCGGTTAATAACCTGAAGCAGAAAGATTACGTGCTTGGTTTGGTTGAAGATGCGCAAAAGCGCGGGGCTAAGGTCATCCCTCTCGGGCAAATTCTGGATCAGAAGCTGTTTGACCAAGGTTACTACCTACAACCTACGCTGGTTTTGGGTTGCGATGTTCATGATCCGATTGTAGTAGAGGAACAGTTTGGCCCTACGGTTCCGATTCTGCCATTTGACGATGAAGAGCAGGTTATTCATCTACACAATGAAAGCATATATGGATTGACGAGTTCTGTGTGGGGCAAAGAAGAGGATGCCATCTCCGTCGCACGCCAACTCGAAGCGGGAACGACCATGATTAATACAGCTGCTGTTCAAGGTCTTGACGTTCGGTTCCCTTTCGGTGGCTTTAAGCAATCTGGTATTGGCCGTGAATACGGCGCCGAAGGTATCCGCACTTATACAGAAAAACATGTCATCAACGTTCCGAAGACACTGGATCTTCCTTATATACCAGAATAAATCTTATAGCACACAACTTTGACATCGTACGAGGAATGTACATGTGAAATTAAATGTAGGCTATTTCAAAGTGCTAAAGAGTGAGATGAAATCTGGTGACAATCAAAATAATAAGAAATAAAGAAGCCACTCCATTTTTTGGAGTGGCTTTGTATTCAGCTATTTTACGGTGAACGGCGGCTATCTTCTACCTAGTGTCTCCCAAATTCCATGGAGCCAGGCGTCGAACTCAGCATCTTTGTCGCCCTCGTAAGTATCATAGAGATCAAGACGTGTCTTTTGCAGTTTTTCCTTAAATTCCTCAAATGTATGACCTTCAGGAAGGCTTTTTTTGATCCGCAGCAAAATTTTGTTAGTACCTTTAAACAGCTCGCCTTTGTTTTTGGCAGGCATTTGTACATCTTCATCCAACTGTTTCAGCTTGTGATATGCGGCTTCACGCACCTGGAACACTTGATCATTTTTCAAAACATGCTGAAGTAACTTAATGGTAGGGGCTGTATCCCAGTTTCCCAATTCGTTCACCGCATTCAGTCTGTCTCTCCAGCTTGACGTCCGGTTAGCCGCTCGTTTGAGCTCTTCAAAGTTCTCCGGTAGTTCGTTCACTGCTCCAACTTCATGGTTGTTCGTCAAAATTCAATCTCCTTAATCATCGCCATCTCGGCAGAATGATGAATGTTATTAAACACTATTATAGCACGAACCTGACTAAACTACTCCTATGAAGCCGATTGGTTAGCCTTTTCCTTTAACGAAGTCTACCATGAACACCCAACCAATCAGTCCACACAAGACAAAACCAAACGCATGCAGAGCTCCGTAAATGGGAATGAAATCGCGTATGGTTAATGAGTACATATTTTTCAGTAACGGATAGAAGATGGAAATGACAACCACCGTGTAAAAGGCTAGGCAAGAAAGGCCTAAAAAGATGGTTGCCTTAATATCCAAAGCGTTTTTCCTCAAGTAAGTAAGGAGATAAGCGGTGTAAACCACAATATTACAGGCGAACAAAGCGACACCAATGTATTCAATCGGCTTGGAGAAAATCATACCAATCGCAATCAAGATGGGTCCGATGATATCGATGGCAACAACCCAGGGATACCAGCTTTTCTTCATCATGATGCGTCCCAGTTCACCAATGAAAATTGGAACGATTGCAGATGAGAAATGAAAGTGAACCGAGCTTAACGCGTGCGTTGCAGGATTAGCTTGAAAGAGGTTCAATTGATATTGATATAAGGTAAACCAAATGCCTCCGATGAAAAAATAAACGAGCCCCGCACCAATTGCTATTTCCGCTGCTTTTCCTTTAGCGATCACAATAGTGGTCAAGCCATAGATGCCGAGCAGCAGTGTGAACAGTAGCCATCCAAGAGACAGAATCCCTGGAATTTCCGTACTTTCTAACCCCCACATCTTACTACTCATTACCGAGGCCAGGGTAAGAAGCGCGGCGGGAAATTGAAGCCATTTCATAGCGGCATACATCATTCGTTGATATGTATTCTTCGCGTCATGGTCCAAAAGTAAAATTACAAGAGGCACAATAACGAAAGCCGCAAACAGCAGAAATTTTTCAACAAGTTCGAATTGAAAGTAATCTAGATAAAATATCAGAATGGTTATGATTCCACCGGGAAACACGGGTGATTTCATGAGTTGCTTCAAGGAACTATTCATGGTTTTCCCTTCTAACCTACGTTTATCGTAATACTTGCCTGCATCCAGTTGTGTAGCGTTCTTTAGTATAGATCGGCAATTCTTCTTTTAGTAGTCTAACATATTTATTTGTCAATATATGAAAATAAGCTTATCTTACTGCGAGAAGGATCGATATGGGGGGATATCAGTCAGATCTGTACTATGATTTTCCCCAAGAAAACGAAAGCTATGTTCACCGAATCGCTCGTACAAGAAAAATCTTAAAAATAGCCCTTCCGCTTTTAAAGGCGAGCCTTCTGGTATTATCAAGCCCGTTTGAGATGGACTGGAAAAACACCGTCTGCAGACATTTTAAAGACTTTTGTCTCTAAAATGATACGGTGAACCATATCACAAGTAACGTCAAAAAGCTTACCTTTCAGTAAATATGTGCTTGGTACACTTTCGCATAAAACAAAAAAAGCAGGAGACTATAATTAGTCTCACTGCTTTTTCGAATGATTATTTATTTGTTACTGGAGTGTATTCATTCACTTCAAATGTAATGATTTTATCAAAGAGGATATAGTCTTTTCTACTATTGAATTGTCCAATGTTATTTTGAAGTTTATTGATTGCAAACATGATAGGTCCGGTACCGGATGCCTTTTCTTCATACCACTTAATGAAGGCATTTACATCCGTCATAGAGAGATCGTACTCTTTTTCTAGACCTGTATTAAAGGTGATTTTAAAGATTGCTCTTTCTATCGCTATTGGAGCTTGTGGCGTAGCAGAAACTTGGTTAGAAGGTGCGCTATCCCCATTTTCATTAACGGCTGTAATCTCGTAATAGTATGTAGTTCCATTGATAACATCGATATCTGTATAGGTAGTTGAAGTTACAGTTGCAATCGTTTCAAATGGGCCACCAGAAGTGAATGCGCGTTTGACGTTATACGTATCTGCATTACTGACTGAAGTCCAGTTTAGATCAACCTTAGCGACCTGAGCCTGTGCACTCAGAGTTGGTGAAGCAATACCTTGATTAATCAAATAACCAGTTTGATCAATATCAATAGCATCTAGAACCCAACGTTTTGTATCAGTAGATTTTATTTGAACAGTATGTTTACCGGATTTTAAATTTTCCACACCGAACACGAGGGCTTTATTAACTGGTGTCGCTGTTCCAGAAGAATTAGCTGGAGAATAATCGACTCCATCAATTGTAACAATTAATTTCGTTGTGTAGTCCTGATACATTGTACCAATAATTCTTAATTGCGTACCATAAAATGTGAATGTTACAGATTGAGAAGAATCCGTAGGGTTATTTGGGATGAGATGCAACGTATTACCAAAAAAGTTAGGACCAGTTTCTTCTTTCCACTGAGCGCCATTATACGATATTTTCTTGTCAGCATCATCAATTCTTTGCCATCCCGACTCAGCAACCGATAATTGCTGACCAACTGTTGCGGCCGATACACTTGAACCGAAAAATGATGAAACTAAAATAAATAGGGCTATGAAACTTAATGTAACCTTTATTTCCTTAAACATTGATATACCTCCAAAACTAGTGTTTTTTATTAATAGATGTATAATATATTGCGTAAAAAATATTGTCTAAACATAACATGGGATATTATGTAAATTTTGATGATTGTGATTAAAAACATATTTATAAATAAAGCAACTCCGCTAGCTACGATAGACTGAAAGAGAACCGTTAACGAAAGTTTTCTATAGTTATTTTGCTGCCTTGATATGCCACAGTACTACTCAATTTGCGATTCACATCTGTATATGACAAAAAAAGAACCTCACATAGGTGAGGTTCTTGAATATTATAATGACACTACTAATCACTATAATTGGTGTGAAACCAATTTTTTAACTCTTCGCTCATTATCTCAAATTCCGTCTCGGTAAACTTCGGATGCAATTCGATTCCTCCAGATGGTCCGAAAATAACGATGTCTAGGCTCGTTTCATCTATAAATGTAATTTTTCCAGCATTGTTCGATCCAAAAGCATCACCTGCATCAAAAGGTCTAAGTTCTGCATCTTGTATCATTTGGATAACCTTATTTTTTTCTTCTTCGCTTAATATTTCGGGATTAATCATGCCAATACTGATTTCTTTTACTTGCCCTGCATTCAGTTTCTCTTTAAATTGTTCCGCCCATTTGCTGTCCGCTCCGCTTCCTGTGGAGCAACTTGAAACGATCAGTATAAAACCGACTATCACTAAGACAATACCTGAGATCCGTCCAGCATTTAATGCTAAATCACTTGGCTCCGCATCTTTAAACTTCCATCCCAGTCGAACATACCAAGCAAAGTAAGGCCAAATCGCCGTAATTATTCCTATGATTAAGACTACAACACCTATAATTCCTGTCAAACAATCACATCCTGTATATGTTAATTATTCTATTTACTACGATAAATACTTGTTAAAGTTTCTTGTATGTAGATATCCATTGCTACACATCAGCAATCTATCAAATTCCTTGAAAAACAAAAAAGAGCCGCGAATCACGCGGCTCTCCCTCTAATTTTAGCGCCCACCCGTATTGGAAGCCCAGACAGGAATCCAACTGTTCGGATAATAATCATTGGTCAGGGTTGTGTTATAGAGAACTAAATTCCCATCACTTTGCATGATCAGTGTATCACCTGTTGTGTTACTTGGTAAGCTGCTTCCGTGATGACCCGGAATCCATGAGGTGGTATTGGGAGACCAAGCAGCTACCTGTACAGAAGTATCGATCACCAAAACTTTATCCCATCCCCAACCGGTGTAATATTCGAATTTACCTGTAGCCGGATTAAAACCAAAACGATAACCATATTGGTAAACATCTTGATATTTCATGCCATATTTATACATGACAGGTTTCCCGTATTGTGGTTCAAACTTGAACGAGAGAGCACCGCTGTTACTAGTTCCGCTACTCCAGAGAGAAGAACCGTTTTGATAGATAACGAAGTTCCCGTCATTTTGCCAAATGGCTGAAAATCTACCATCTTGGGAGGTTAAATAGTCACCCTTTGCCATGTTTTGGCCAATCGTGAGCTTATCTCCGAGATAGCCAGCAGAAGCCGTCGTTGGTAAGGCAAATGCAAGAATCAACAAGCAAGCCATAAGAATTCGAAAAGATCTGGGGAAAAGTTGTCTGTTCATTGGACACGCTCCTATGTTTTTTTAATGGTTGAAGCTAAATGCATAGAACTACAAGTCCTTATAATTATTTCGTATTTCTGCGCAGCGTTCGGTTAGGAGTGGTGAAAGAGCAATCAACACATCCCCCAGTGGTAGTTATAGGGAAAATCGACATACAATGCTCTCCGGGGTCACCTCCTTTAATAGACAATAAGTTGCTGAATACATCGTATGTAAATGGATATGTGTTAACGAGAGTTGAGGGAGCTGGAGGTCCACGGAAGGTTGCTATTATAACTGCCCATACATTTGACCAAAATAAGAATATGACTTTTTATACCATTATATCAACTAAAAAGATAAAATACATAATTTTCTATTAACATCTATCTGTTCGATAGTGGAAGGCATAAATGAATACTTTTAACTAGTCTCACTCTCGACTTACAGTTAGTAGTTCAGTTGTGGCAAACGATTTATTTTTATTTGTGGATATAGGAATTTGGACGAATGTGTCGAATGATTGATTAGATTGAATTTGAAGTATTTCAAAAGAGTTTTAGATGATTTTTTCATCCAGAGGAAAGATACGAGGAGGGTCATATGAATTTTGGCAAAAGGATAGGGAGCTTCATTCTGGTCTTGTCTCTCATTACAGGACTGTTGTATTTAAAACCATCGGATAAGGTGTATGCAGCGGCTCCAACGTCAACAATCACGATAGATAATACGCTGCTGAAAATTGGTAGCACATCAAAGGTAACCTTTACGTTCTCGGAAGCGGTACAAGGGTTGGATTATGGAGACTTAACGGTTCCAAACGCTACACTGACTGCACCTTCATCTTCGGATGGAGGCATTACGTGGACCGCAACTCTCACACCTGACCTCGACATTACAGATGCAACCAACGTCATTACTCTCAACAATGGGGGTGTGATGAATCAAGACCGTACTGTAGGTGCAGGTATAACCACCTCGAATAATTATGAGGTCTATACCGCCCGGCCAAAGGCAACGATTGTTGTAGCCGATACAACACTGACCATTGGTAAGACATCACAGGTAACGATCACATTCTCTGAGGCCGTGACAGGTTTTACCCTCGCAGACCTTGCGGTGACGAATGGAACAATTCACAATCTGGCTACAGATGACAATATTACGTATACAGCAGAACTAACCCCAACTGTCGGCATGACTGCTGCAATCAACAAGATTACACTCGACAATATGGGTGTGATGAATCAAGGCGGCAATGAAGGCATAGGAACAACAGACTCAAATAACTTCGCAATCGATACAGTAAGGCCCACAGCAATGATTGTCGTAGCCGATGCTGCACTTACCGTCGGGAAGACATCAGAGGTCACCTTCACGTTTTCCGAAGCAGTAACAGGCTTTACCAGTGATGATCTGACCGTTGCAAACGGTACGCTAGGTGCCGTTAGTTCTTCCCATGGAGGCATTACATGGACCGCGATATTGACGCCGACTGTCGGTATCACGAATGGAACGAATAACATTACACTTAATAATACAGGCATCAATGATGTTGCAGGCAATGCCGGCACGGGTACGACAGATTCGAATAATTATGCGGTCTATACTGTCCAACCAACGGCAACGATTGTTGTAGCTGATACAACGCTGACCAGTGGCAAAACATCCGTGGTAACGATCACATTCTCAGAGGCTGTGTCGGGTTTTGATAATGCGGATCTGACGGTTGCGAATGGTACACTGAGTGCTGTTCAATCATCCGATGGGGGTGTGACGTGGACAGCAACGTTAACACCTCAAGCGAACGTGAGCAAATCGTTCAATGTTATCACCCTTCAGAATAATGGAGTGTCTAATGGTGCCGGTAATGCAGGACAGGGTATAACGGAGTCCAATCCGTATTCCGTTTTCACTATACAGCCTGTACAAACAACAAGTCCGAGCAGTCCTTCTGCACCAATGGCTCCGATAGACAATACAGTCACTTCAACAACGGGTAAAATAACCATTCCGATGGGTAAGTCAGGCGTTGTTAGCTTGGGCAAGGAGATTCAAATCTCAATTCCAGCCGGAGGATCACCTCAAGAACTGACTTTGTCGATTGATAAAGTATCTGATACCGAAACTCTGCTAAGAAATAAAGAGATTCTGGCCAGCCCGGTATTTGAGCTTCTGAAGAATTTCACAGAGAACTTTCTCAAGCCGGTAAAAATGACATTTACATTTGATTCATCAGGTCTTGAGAGTCACCATTCGGCAGCTGTATTTTATTATGATGAAGTGAATAAGGCATGGGAGAAAGTGGACGGAGGTATTATAAAAGGGAACCAAATCATAGTCGAGGTCAATCACTTTACGAAGTATGCTGTCCTTGTTGTAGATAAAACCAGCGGAAAGCCCATCTTGAATAAGCCAGCTGAACCGACGACAGAATCTGGCTTTAGCGATATCTCGGGACACTGGGCAGAAGCAAGAATTAAACAAGCCTTAAGCAGCGGTATGATTACCGGTTATCCGGATGGAACGTTCAATCCGGGGAAAAACGTCACACGTGCCGAGTTCTCAGTCATGCTGATGAGTGCGTTGAATTCACAAAAAGCAGGAGTGGAACTGGCATTCTCAGATAAAACCGAAATTGGAGCTTGGGCCAAAATGGCAGTCTCGCAAGCCGTGCAAGAAGGCATTCTTAGCGGTTATCCGGATGACACGTTCCGGCCAAACGCCAATATAACACGTGCCGAGATGGTAGTGATGGTTGCGAATGCGCTCAAGGTATCTACTATAGGAAATGATGCAACGTCTTTTTCAGATGAGAAATCTATTCCTGTTTGGGCAAAAACCTCTGTGGCAGCTCTGAAGGAACATGGCCTTGTCGAAGGTATGGATAACAATTATTTTAAACCTAAATCACCGACCACTAGAGCAGAGGCTGTTGTTATATTGATGAACATGTTAGATAAAACCAAAGCAGAATAGTAATTAACAGAGAAACATCTCTACCTCTATAGAGAGGAAATTGGGGTGAAAGATACTCTTGCGGTTGAGTGTTCTGAGCAACTATATGAAGGAAATAAAGGCACCCTGTAGGGTGTCTTTATTTTTAGCTAGTAGAAACTATGCATCTCCTCTATCAATCTCCCAACTTTTTTACATACATTTTATATATTTTATGATTTTCATGAATTGAACTATGGTAAAATATCTCAGGATCTAAAATTGGAGAGGGGTTTTTTCATTCATGTTTTGGAAAAAAGTTTTGGGTAAAAGCACACTGCGTGTAGCTACTGCTGCACTATTACTCACGCAACTATTGGGCGCAGCGGGTTCTGTCTCTGCCGCAGGTAACGATGTAGAAGTACACTTGATTGGAATCAATGATTTCCACGGCCAGTTAGATACCACATCAATCGTGGGTGATAAGAAGGCAGGAACGGCTCCAATTCTAGCAACCTATCTCAAAGAAGCGCAAGCCAAATATGAACACTCCCTACTCTTCCATAATGGAGACTCTGTTGGTGCATCTGCTCCAGCCTCATCTTTGGATCGTGACGAGCCTACCATGGAATGGATGAATATGATGGGCTTTGATGTAGGGTCCTTAGGGAATCATGAATTTGACCAAGGTGTCGCTGCTTTGAAAGCACAAATCTTTGGTGGCCTTGATCCAAAAGAAGGAAAAGTAACGCATGCCGGTGCAAAATTTGATTACGTCAATGCAAACGTGATTGAAACTGCCACAGGAAAAACATTGATTAAGCCGTATGTGATTAAAGAAGTGGGCGGAGTCAAAATTGGATTTATCGGACTAGTCACGAAATCCACACCTGCCAAAGTATCTCCATCTGGGACAGCTGGCGTACGTTTCTTAAGCCCAGAAGAAGAAGTGGAAGCCGTTAATAAATATTCCAAAGAGTTGCAAGACCAAGGTGTAGAAACGATCATTGTTTTGGCACATGATCCAGCAACAACCAAAGAAGGCGTAACTACTGGAGAAGCAGCTGATCTGGCAAAAGCTTTACCGGCGGATTCCCCTGTTGACGTTATCGTTGCAGGTGACAATCATGCTTTGGCTAACGGTGAAGTGAATGGAAAGTTGATCGTTCAAGCTTATTCCTATGGTACGGCGTTTGAAGATATCAAGTTGATGATTGACCCTGCTACCGGGGATGTAACTGAAAAATCAGCGACTGTTACAACGACTTTCCAAGAGGGTGTAAAAGAAGACCCTGAATCTTTAGCTATTATTAAAAAATCATTGGACAAGCATCCTGAGCTGACGAAGCCAGTAGGTACAACGGATGGTTCTGTTACCCGTACAGATGCTTATAATAACGAAGCCCCTCTAGGAAACCTCATTGCAGATTCAATGCGTGAAGCAGACTTTGGGGATAAGGCAAGTGCTGCTGACTTTGCATTTATGAATCCAGGCGGTATTCGTGCGGATCTGCCACAAGGCGATGTGACCTTTGCTGATCTTGCCAAAATCCAACCGTTCGGTAACACTCTAGTGAAGCTGGAACTGACTGGCGAACAAATTAAAACTTTGTTGCAACAACAATGGGGTACCAACGCTGACGGTACACCTAATACCAAAACACTTCAAATCTCTGGTTTGAAATACACTGCAGATTTCAATAAGCCGGTCGCAGAACGTGTTACTGGTCTTAGTCTTGAAGATGGTACACCTATTGATCCTGCAAAAACATATACGGCTGTAGTTAACAACTTTATGGCTGCAGGTGGAGATAACTATAAAGTGCTGCTGGATGCTAAATCATCCCTGGCAGGTCCTATCGATCTGGATGTATTCTACCAGTACATCGTAGATACGTATAAAGGCGGTAGCATCGAAGCTAAAAATGAAGGACGTATCACAAACCTGGCTGCATCTACCGAGCCAACAGAAACACCTGTAACAACAGAAGTCATTTCTCGTGCTGAATTTGTAAGTGCTCTGGTCGACATGTTGAAACTTAACGAAGTAGCGACAGCACCTGCATTCAAGGATGTTGCGGCTAATGCTGCATATGCAGATGCGATTGCTGAAGCTACGCATGCTGGATTCATCCAAGGTTATGGTGGAAACTTCTATCCTGATCGGGATATCACGCGTGAAGAAGCTGCTACCATTCTTGCTAAATTGGTAAAAGATCAAGCGACTGATAAAGACGCTGCTACGATTATTGCTAGTTTCGAAGATGGTAAATCGGTGTCTGCCTATGCAATTAAACCTATGGCAAAATTGATTGACAAAGGTATTTTTGCTGGAACAGATAAAAAATCACTTCAACCTAAACAAGGTCTTACTACTAACGATGCAAAAGCATTGATTGAAAAAGCTGTTGCAGCAAAAGCTTCATAATTTAGAACTTATTCAAACTTTATATGAGAACAGGAAAACACATCCGATTGGGAGAAGTCTATATCCCAATTAAGGATGTGTTTTTTTCATGCTTACATGTGGTCGACCTCTTCTACGTTGCTGGGCAGGATATTGAATATGCTCCTAGAATTATGTTTTGGAAGGCTGTTTATCAATATTGATGTTGAAAGGATAGGGCAAATGACTGAATACAGAATGGCAACTCCAGATGAGCGTGAAGAATGTATCGATTTAGCCAACTATGCTTTTCACTTGGATTTTGAAACCCTGATACCCAAAGGGTATGGGAAGAACGTAGATTCTTCTGCCATGCATAAGGTTGCTGTAGATGAGGAAGGTAGGCTGCGCGCGCAGGTAGCTGTTTTTCCAGAGCCTCTGACGGTATGTGGCTATACCCTGCGAACCGGCTATTTGGGTACTGTATCGGTCCATCCACGGGCGCGTGGCGAAGGACATATGAAGGTGCTCATGGACATGTGGCTTGAGGAACTGCGCAATACGTGTGATATGGTTGTATTATATGGTCAGCGGCAGAGATATGAGTATTTTGGCTTCACGCTTGGTGGTGTAAAGCTCAAGTATATTGTGGGAGAGGCCAATGTGCGCCATGGCTTAAAACATGTGAACGACACAGGAATATCCTTCGGGCCGTTCTTCGAGATTGAAGGAGCAGAGTCCTTTGCACTTAGCATCAACACCTCGCGGCTTGCTTATGTTGAACGTACAGTGCAGCAATTGCCGCTTATTTTCAGCAGCCTCCATCAAAAGGCGCTGGGCGTTCTGGATCAAGGTAAACTGATCGGGTATCTAATTGTAAATGAAACAGGCGATGAAATATCTGAATTTGCGTTGGAAAATGAGGCAGATATTTCGCGGACGATTAAGGCTTATATGGTACATAGCAGATCGGATCGTATATCTATATTTACGCCGGAATATGACATTCCGCTGAATACGACACTTGGCAACATTGCGGAAGACTATGTTATTGAGACATCGGATATGTATCATATTCTGGACTTTGCCAATGTATTGGAGGCATATCTGACACTCAAATTCAAAACCACAGGGATAGTGGAGGGAGAATTCTCAGCAGTTATGGACGGTCAGCCGATTACTGCGCGAGTGGATGCGAGTGGTGTGACTGTCGAGCGATCTGCTAAGACCGATGCCGTTGTCCTTGATAAGCAGCAGGCTCAGGCGCTTCTACTTACACAACATGGCCGTTATATGGCAGTTGCTGCGCCCATTGGGTGGTTTCCACTCCCGATATTCTGGTACAAGATCGATAAATTCTGACGAATCCAACGAGTATTAAGGATATATAAATTAGAGATGAGGACATGAAGGCCACTCCACGTCGGGTGGTTTCTATGCTGATCAACGATGCGGACAGGATAGAGACACTTTTGATCATATTATGGGGTTATATCGACAAAAGGATGTTTCTATGATAGGGTGGAGGCATCCCATAGGCATTCTACTCTTCGGAGTAGAGTGCCTTCATGTATATTATGGGAGCTTACATTAAATGTATTTTAAAATCAATTGGATCGTATATGGAGGTGGTGATGCTATGTTTCTCTCTTTAGCCCCAACAGGGGATGGTTGGATGAGTATTAAAAATGTGAAAATATCATTTAATAAAGAGGAGCGAACATAGCATGACTACTAGTTTTCAGGCGGAGACCCGCATTCCATTAAATTCTTCTCGACTTAAGGATCTACGTAAATCCGGGCGTTTGCCAGGTATTGTTTTTGGCAGAAATACGGAGAATGAGATGATTCATATTCCAACAATAGAATTTCAAAAGTGGTTGAAGCAAGGAGCGTCTGGTTTTATCGAATTGCAGTTTGAAGAGAAAGGCCCATTGACCGTATTGTTGGAAGACCTCCAACGTGATTCGGTTACACGAGATTTGATTCATGTGGATTTTCAACAGGTGCAGACGAATGAGATCATGCGCACGAAAATCCCTGTCAAGTTCAACGGCACACCGATTGGCACAAAACAGGGCGGTGTCGTGCAAGTTCAATTAGCTTCTATTGAAGTGGAGGCATTGCCGAGACACTTGCCAACGTCGATTGAATTTGACATTAGTACTATGGAACTTGGAGAAACGCTACATGTAAGTGATGCAACCTTTGCTCCAGATGTGACGGTGATCTCTGAGGGGAATGAGTCTCTTCTCTCTGTAGTTAAACCTTAACAATTCCAAATTCGCAGAGCTGAATAAGTCAAAATTAGCCGTACGGGTGATCATCCGTACGGCTAATTTGTGCTGATCACGATATGTTGGCGTGCCCCCATCCTCACAAAGCGGGTAATCTAAAATTCACCTTACGTATGTCTTTTGCTCGCGTACAGGCGCAATGATCCTGATATTTCGCTACCCTTTCAAAGTTCATTCGCAAAATTCAGGTGTAAAGTAGGTAGACTCAGGAAAGGTAATCACTATAATGGAAATAAGATACATATAAGTTGATATATAAGAACAGATGTGGATGAATTAACGCTCAATATAGAGATAGAGATAGAGATGAGGAAGATCGGTGGGTAAACCTGAACTGCTAAGGTCAATGGCATAACATTTCTAAACAGGGCGGTGAGCGAAAAAAAATGGACAAATTAAAGAATAGCGGATTCTATAAACTGAGATTCTTCATCACTCCTGAAGAGTTTAAAAGCCTTTTGCAGCTTTTGGAGCATCGGCAAGCGCAATTCTATCGTACCAATGCTGCCCGAACAGAGCATGATTATAATCAGGTGTACGAGGAGTATCAGACGTTCTATCAGTATTTTGTGGCAGGAGAAAAGAGAGATGACATCCATCCCTTCTTTGTTTACTCTATTTCTATTGCATCGGATCAAGAAAGTTCAGGATTTTTTGTGAGAAATGAAGGGGTTTCTTTTCCATATCACGGACAATGGGCAGAGGATGAACTGCCGTGTATCTTGCTTTCATTTCCGAAAGGTTTTCAAGTTAATTTGGAAGATGAAAAAGGAAAGTACTATATATATGAGGATATCCGGGACCATAAGCCGCTAACCTATGCGCTTTTCGATGAAATAAGAGACTCGATCAAAAAAATGACCAAACCCCTTCGCTTCTCAGCCCATGATGCAGATGCGATGAAGGAGCAAAAGCCCTCTGTGCGTATAAGCCATGATGCAATGCACGACTTGAGCCAATCGTGGATATTCAGTAAATATGGACTTGTGATTCATGGCAAATAGGAGGGGGACGAAATGATGTTCGCCCTAAAGCTTATCTGTACCTGGGTACTGCTAGTTGCCTCATGTTGCGCAGTGTGGTGGAGCTTTAGAACAGAGAAGCTTATAACCATCTCATGGCTGGCATTTCTGCTACCGGCTGTCTTCCAGCTCGCTACCGCTTTCCGGATCGGTCCAGGCCAAGCAAAGTCACTCATCGTGTTCGGCTGCATCAATCTGGTGTTTGCTATCCTTGTGGGTGCGGGTGTCTGGTATCTAGTCCAAGTAGCCAATTCATATCGAAGGGGCAAATGATCAACGAATGGAAAGGGGAACTCCAATCATGAAGCCAATGCAAGAAATAGAGACACTGGCCATAGAGATCGCTGCTGCCGCCAGAACGTCTTTTTGCACTCTTTTTGAAAATGGTGAACGTTACTATTATTGTACGTTATACACTACTGGAGAAGGACATGCGCCAAGCATCTCTGCCTGGTCGTGGGAAGCTTTGGCGTTGGAGTCGGCTAGGCAAGCAGAGGAAAGTGATACGCCGGTCTCCACGATTGCGGATCTCATCAAATGGTCGTATGCGGATTCGCCCTATTGTTGTTTTCAGGATGATCACTTTGACGATGTCAAACAACGATATAACGAGCGTCCTTTCATTGCGGATCTGGAGTATGATGATTGGAATCGGGAGTTGGATGTGAGGTTGAGCGCTATGGAGCTGGCGATGAAAATGCTCGATGATGAAGGCATATTTGCCTTAAATCAACTGCGAGAATCGGTATGTGTCCTTGTTGAAGTCATGCCGCCGGATAAGATCAATACCGAAATTGCTTTACGTTTGAATCGGGCGGAATCTCCGGTGTTGCAAGCATGGTTGGCGGAGGCGGCAGAATAGAAGCATCTGCAATGGGGAGTTTTGACCGTCTATGATGTACCGTTTCGACTCAATTGGCTCAATAAGATGATAGTGACAGTAGTTCTATAATTCTCGAACCACCTTTGTACAGTAAAGGGTGGTTCTTTTTGTTGTTTGCGACCACTGTACAAACACACTTTTTCTGCCTTGTCCACATTTATACCTCACCAAAACTATTTAATTGCATCTAATAGATTATCAATAAAAAAGGAGGTTTTGAGAATGGGAAATAGAAGACCTGGAGCACCTAGAGGTGGTTATGACCCTGTTCAGATCTATAACTCGACTTCGTTTAATGCGAGTGGAGTAGTGGAGTATGCATCCATCTTTTGTAGCAACGATAGATATAGTGTTCAGCGTGATGAGACTTGGAGATCTTCCGGCCGTGGTGTGTGCCTGGTAACTAGAATCACTGCGACGGTTAGAACACCGAGTGGAAATATTGAGGCTGAACCGTATACCTCTTCTGGTACTTCATACAGCCAGTTCGCCATTATACAGGTAGGGGTAAATCAGTTCCGAGTGACACGTGTTACAAGTGCGACTAGAAAATGCCGGAAATAACCGAAGAGGGTTAATATCAAAAACAGGTACTAAACAGGAAGAGACGACTGGCTATGAGTAACATGCTGGTCGTCTTCTTTTGCTTTAATGTTCTTTGTACCATAATATTCTGCGGTGCATCGAGGAATCTTTCAAAAGTCGGAAAGGCCGTAAGGCTGGTTGATAATTGCCTTCGATAATCCAAATTCGCCGTTTCTTGTCGATGGCTATATCGAATCCAACTTGTCTAAGCATAGGGTAATGCTCTCCCAATCGTTTGGCAGCTAATCGTGCAACTTGTTCCGCTCTGACAAGTAAGCGCCGATCTCCAATTCGAGCTAGTCTCAGTGCTTTAAGAACTGGAATGGGGCGGTTATTCACATTGGTGACTTGGTATCCTTGTGCAGCGACTTTAGCATAGGAACCTGTCACGTTCCAAGTGGACGAGGAACCCTTTTTGCGCTGAACCATGATCCGAATGTCGAACGGCCTGTGTTTAATTTGAGCAAGCTGCAGACGCTTTTGGACAATATATTCATCACTTTTGATTGTTTGTTCGAACCATTCCAGTAACTGCTCGTTGTCTCTCATGGTGACTGTGTTGTTTTCATTTTGAATACGATAAGCATTTACACCGCTTCGTTTAATGAACAGGATACCCCTTCCGTAACTGCCATTACGAGGTTTCAGTACAACGCTGGGATACTGAAGAAGCATCTTCGTTAGCGTATCCTTCTCAAGCAACTGTGTTTCTGGCAAACGTTCAGCGAGAGAGGGCTCATCGCGCAGAATGCCATACTGCAACCATTTGTCTCTTTCGAATAACATTGGAATCACAGCCTTTTTCAATCGTCTACGGTAATTCTAATTCAAATTCGTGATCCGCATAAGTGGCCATTCGTCCAGATTTGTAAGTCGATGCATGTCTAATCGGTCGATGGAGACAGAAGATGAACTTTTGCGAAAAATGACTGCATTCTGGGAAGGCGTTCATTCATGCTTTGAGTGGCTTCTGGATACGCAGGCTCACTTCTATTACCACCGTGGATAACGGCATGCCATGCTGGTACATGTCCTGAAACAAGAGCCAAATGTGAAATGGTTTGAGGAGTACTAGACTAACCCTCTTATAGTACTTTTTGCCTATTAAATAGCTTATAAAAAAGTGCGACTTTATTACCAATATATATACAGATTATTCGTTTACTGTATGCCTTTTCGATGTTATACTCACAATATTCAAAAAAATTGTTGAAATATGTCGAATCGAGGCTTATCAGGATGATTATAGGTAAACAAAACGGCGAAGCGATCATCCTCATTCCATCACTTGAACCGGATGAGAGACTTCCAACCTATGTACGGCAATTGCGAGAGTATGGCTTGACCAATATTGTTATTGTGGACGACGGATCGGGTGAGGCCTACCAGTCGATTTTTGAGGAGCTTCGTGAGAATGGTTGTGCTCTGCTAACACATGCGGAAAATCAGGGGAAGGGTGCAGCACTCAAGACCGGATTTCAGTATATTGCTCAGCAATTCGATGCATCTTCCTTCGTTGTAACTGCTGATTCAGACGGACAGCACGCGGCTGAGGATGTCTACCGTATAGCCCAAGAAGCAAGGCTTCATCCAGATTCGTTGGTGCTCGGGGTAAGGAACTTCAGTGAGGGGAACATACCGCCAAAGTCCCTGTTAGGCAATCGGATGACCTCCTTTATTTTTGCCATGCTGTATGGTAAAAAGCTGTCAGATACCCAGACTGGGCTTCGTGCATTCGGTCCCGGGTTACTTGCGTTTATGCAGGATGTACGCGGTATTCGGTTTGAATATGAGCTTCAGATGCTCATCTCGTGCATTCAGTCTGGCATACCGATTCATACCATGCCAATCCAAGTCATTTATGAAAATGGCAATGCGGGCACTCATTTTAAAGCAATCCAGGATAGTACCCGAGTAATGGGTGTGTTGTTCTCCAATTTTCTGCGGTTCATTTCATCATCGGTGGCCAGTTCTGTTGTTGATTTGGGTATTGCCTGGTTTTTGATCGACGCGTTGCGGCCCATGTTGGGTGAGCAACACTATCTAAGAATTCTGCTTGCAACTGTGATTGCGAGAGTGATTTCCATTGTGGTCAACTATGTACTGAACAGACACTTTGTATTTCGCAAAGAGGATAGCCAGGGAAGTCTATGGCGCTATCTGACGTTATGCGGAGTGGTGATCTTGCTTTCCAGTACCGGTGTATATATATTCCATACCGTTCTCTTCGTAGATGAGAAATTGGCGAAATTCGTCTGTGATGCCTTGCTGTTCCTGCTCAGTTTCCAATTGCAGCGAAGATGGGTATTTGCAGCAAGGAGGAAGCAGCTGTAGTGCAAAACGAAAAAAGGCAGAATATCTTTTTTGTCATCACGATGATCCTGATGTCGATTTATTTGGTATGGCGTACGTTCTTTACGTTGCCATGGGGTGAAGGCGTATTGAACGTCATTTTTGGGATGCTACTGATTGTGGCTGAAACGGTCACCGTACTGACAACCTTTGAATTATTCTTTCAAAAGATGCAAAAAGAACGTACACAGCTCGACTTTCCAATCGTTCCGCCGGAGTACTATCCGGATGTGGATGTATTTATTGCTACGCATAATGAGCCTGTTGATCTGTTATATAAAACCGTTAATGCCTGTACGTTCATGGATTACCCGGACAAGCAGAAGGTTCATATCTATCTCTGTGACGATGGAGCAAGACCAGAGGTAGAGGAGCTTGCCAGACAGTTTGGCGTGGGATATCTGGGGTTCCCCGGAAACAAGGATGCCAAGTCTGGTAATCTGAACAATGCACTGAGCAAAAGCTCTTCGCCGCTCATTGCAACGTTTGATGCGGATATGATTCCACAGCACACCTTTTTGATGAAAACGGTACCCTATTTCATGCTCTCCACGTTTATTAAGGAGAATGAGGTATGGCGTCCTCGTAGGCAGGACGAGATGGACCCTAAGTTCAAGCTTGGGCTGGTACAGACCCCGCAGAGTTTCTACAATCCCGATCTATTCCAGTTTAACCTGTATGCAGAGCAAGGCATTCCGAATGAACAGGATTTCTTCTCCAGAGAAGTGAACATCCTGCGTAATGCCTCCAATGCGGTAGCCTATACAGGAAGCAATACGATCATTTCCCGGCAAGGCATGGAAGACATCGGAGGTTTTCCGCTGAATACCATTACCGAGGACTTCGAGACAAGCATCCGCTTGCAGCAGGAAGGTTATATTACCTATGCGACTCAAGAGGTTCAAGCTGCCGGTCAGACGACAACAACAGTGAAGAGCATGATTAAGCAGCGGATTCGCTGGGCAAGGGGGATTATTCAGAGCCTGCAGAATACGCGTGCACCCATATCTGGGAAGCTTCCTTTCTGGACGAGAGTGACCTACTTAAGCAGTTTCTTATACTGGTGGTCTTTCTTTAACCGGTTGATTTTCATTTTGGCACCTATTTTGTTTGCGTTATTCGACTTCCAGATTGTGAACACAACCTTCTGGCAGATCTTAATATTCTGGCTTCCTTCTTATTTCTTCTACAGTGTATCCATGCGATATCTGTCCAGTAATATTCGGAATCAGCGATGGAGTCAGGTTATCGATACCATATTTATGCCTTATCTGATCTGGCCTGTTCTCCTGGAGACGCTGGGTATTCGTGAGAAAAAATTCAAGGTTACCAACAAAAGCAGAGCAAGCGGTCGACAATGGATGTCTGCTCTAATATATGCCCTTCCGCATATCTTCTTGCTGTTGCTTTCCATTGCAGCCGTGATTCGGTATGTCAATGGCAAGTACGGCATTGCGCTGTTCTTCAGCAGTATCATTATTTTCTGGTTGATTCATAACATGATTGCGCTGTGTTACGCCCTGTTCTTCATGATTGGCCGCCGTGCGTATCGGGAGACGGAACGGATTCGGGCGCAGGAGGATGTCACGATTCATGACCAAGCCAACAATCTGCGATATCAGGCGAAAACGGTGGATGTATCCGAACAAGGGATTGCCTTTTATGTCCCTTATCCCATTTATTTGGCTGAGCAGAAGATCATCTCTCTGGTCGTCAAAACCGAGCGATATGAGGCGAACCTCGATGCAGTCATCGTTTATGTGAAACAGGATGGGGAGGGCTGGCGTTATTCTGCAACGGTTCAGCCGGTCGATGAGAATGATAACCGCCAATACATGCAAATCATCTACGACCGTAAACACTCATTGCCAGAGCAGATGAATCTGTGGGATACGGCTTATGACGATATGCTTCGCAATGTGAAAAAACGGATTGTTCAACCCAGATCGGATCAGCGAAAAATGCCGCGGCTTTCCCTTCAGCTTCCAGTTCATTTCACCAATGATGCTAGCTGTACGCTGCGCAGCTTCAATTATCGTTTCTTTTCCGCGACGGGTTTCCATGGTGATATTGCGGCAGAAGCGGTCGTTACTTTTTATACGAAGAGTAATATTGAAGTCATTTTGCAACATACGGGAAAAACGACAGCCCGTGAGCGCGAAGTGCTTCTCTCGGTGGAGAATATCGATGATATTGTGGAGAAGGGCCTGATCGACCAATTGCTGACAGATCTGATTCAGCCACATTCCGATCGTTCCACCAGAGAGGGTTAGGAGAGATAAAGATGCTCATTGTGCTTCATTTTGTGATGGGAGTTTTATTGATATTCTCCTTTCTTGGTTATATGCAATTTGTACGGAAGGCACTTTCACTACGTTGGGAATTCATCCCTGTATTCGTGTTTTCATCGATTGCCTGCTTTGTATTTCTGAGTGGTTTGGCAGGGCAGCTCTTTACGGGCAGCCTTGTCATCCTGATTGCAGGTTTGCTTTTGTATGGGGGAATGTTGTTTCTCAGGCTGCGCCGAGGGGCCTCATTACGGATGTCCTTTTCCATATTTCAATTTTCATTCCTGGCAGGGACTTTTGTTTTCTTGCTGTTGCTCTTTCAGAACCAGTTAACACATTACGATAATTTCTCCCACTGGGCTATCGTATTGAAGCAGATGCTGAGTACAGATGCCTTTCCGACGCCAGCCTCCAACCTGATTGATTTTAAAAACTATCCGCTGGGGACTTCGTCATTTATTTATTATGTCTGTCGCTTCATGGGGCATTCCCAGTCCGTGATGCTCTTGGCACAAGGGTTGCTTATCTTTTCCTGTTTTTATGCCATGTTTGGCATTGTTTCGGAGAGGAAACGCTTTCTTCTGTACGCCTTTCTCGGACTTGGGTTATCTACACTTTCTTTTTTCAATCTTACGATTCGGATCACCAATCTGCTTGTGGACTTCTTGCTTCCGATCTACGCGCTCGCGATCTTGGCGGTGATCTACCAATATCGTAATGAGATCAAAAAGGCATGTATTGTTGTTCTTCCGCTTGCGGGATTACTGACCATCATCAAAAGCACGGGTATTATTTTCGCTGCGATCGGTCTGATTTTCTTAGTGTATACATGGCTAAAACATAAGCAAAAGTTCGATTGGAAAACAGCACTCGCTGTCGTGGGTACGATCTGCGGTACGCTGATTCCCTACTTCGGCTGGAGCTGGCGAATGGCAACGGTGTTCCAAGGCATCGATAACAAGTTTGATGTGGCTACTTCGGGAATTCAGGCCGGCAAAACGCCGGAGCAGATGCAGGAGATTCTGTGGACTTTCCTGAAGGCCAGTACGGATCTGACGACCCGGCCAGTGATCGGCATTGTTATTTTCCAGCTTATCGCAATCGCAGCATCTGTATTTGCCATCGTTGTGCTCAAGAAGAAGTGGAACTTATGGAAAGCATTAATTGCTTTGGACGTTGTACTGTTACTGTATTATGCAGGTATTCTGGCGTTGTATCTCTTTTCCATGCCACTGGATGAAGCCATTGTCCTGGCGGGCTTTGAGCGTTATGCATCGAGTATCGTGGTGCTGTTCGCCGGTGGGCTGGTATTGTGTGCTGCAATCGACTTGGAGCGATCATTTCACTATCGGATTGGTGAAGTGCCTGATTATCAATCCTTTAAGACGGTTGAGACAAAAGGTCATTATCAGAAAGGCATTATCGGGTGTATGGCGGTTGCCGCCACCATCCTTTTGTCCGAATACAATGGTATTGTCTCTATCGCCCAAAGTTATGATACAACGCTCCCTTACAAGATTAATGCGGTTACTGGTGATCGGTGGTACTCAGGTGGACAAGAGGATAATAACAGATATCTCTTCTACGCCTCAGACAGGGACCAACAGGTCACGAACTATTACATGCAATATGTAGGGAAGTATTTCTTGTATGCTCCTCATGTGGACGGGATTGTGTTGTTCTATGAGGATAATATGGATAACCTTCTGAGTGGTTACGACTATCTGGTGGTTGTGGAGACGGATCTCAATGCCAAGTGGTTGCTGAAAAAGCATTATGGCATCGACATGCAAGAGGGGATCTACAAAATCACCCGTGCCGGGGATCAGATCGTTCTTACATTGACTTGAGATCATAGATGTTGAGATCCTGTTCAGGTTATCCGTTCAGGTAAGATGGAATACATGATTGTATATAGAGTCCGCTTAAATATAGCCCGTTATAGCTAATAACTATAGCGGGCTATAACTCTTTCGTAGAACAGTTATTCCGATCGGATATGTTATATTTAATTCTATAATGATAAACGGGGAGATTAAACTATGAGCGTACAAACAGAACCTAAACAACGAACAGTCACTCCATTTCGATATGATATTGTGGGCAGTTTCCTGCGCCCGAGTGCGTTGAAGGATGCCCGATTAAAATACCAGAACGGCGAAATTACCACGGAACAGTTGAATGAAGTGGAGAATGCCGAGATTGTGAAACTTGTACAGAAACAAAAAGAGGTTGGCCTTCAGGCTGTAACGGACGGCGAATTCCGCCGCTCTTGGTGGCATCTGGACTTCTTCTGGGGACTGGATGGTGTAGAGCGGACAATCATTGAGGAAGGCTATCGTTTCAACGGTGCGACATCCAGACCGGAAACAGCTCGTCTGAGCGGCAAAATCAGCTACACTAGTCATCCATTTGTAGCGCACTATGCCTTCTTAAAAGAAGCGGCTGGGGAAGACGTTGTTGCCCGTCAATCCATTCCAGCAGCAGCCCAGTTCCTATTCGAATTGGACCGGGCAGATAATAAGGAAAGCACACAGGCCATCTATCCGAACCGTCAAGAGCTTCTTTCGGACATTGCCGGGGCGTACAAAGCGTCCATCTTGGCTCTCTATGAAGCCGGCTGCCGCAGCATCCAGATTGATGATTGCACGTGGGGCGCATTATGTGACCAACAGTTCATCACAGTGATGGAGCAGATTGGCGTTAATGTGGAAGAGTACGCAAACGAACTCGCAAAACTGAACGAAGATGTGGTATCTGGCCTGCCGGAAGACCTCGTGGTAACCACTCATGTCTGCCGCGGTAATTATGTTTCGACATTTGCAGGAGTTGGTGGCGGTTATGAGCCGATTGCGCAGACACTACTGAGCATCGATAACTACTCTGGATTCTATCTGGAGTTTGATACGGAACGGGCTGGTGACTTCAAGCCACTTCGTTTCCTGAAGGACAATCAGCAGGTTGTACTTGGCCTCTTCTCTTCCAAATTCGGAGAGTTGGAGAACAAGGAAGATATCCTGAAACGGATTGAGGAAGCTACACAATATGTTGATCTGGATCGAATCTGCCTGAGCCCACAATGCGGCTTCGCTTCCACGGAAGAAGGCAACCATCTGACCGAGGAACAGCAATGGCGCAAGCTTGCCTTCATTAAGGAAATTGCTGAAGAGCTCTGGAAGTAACCTTCGTTCGCAGTGTCATTCATCATTCACACATGTGTTGTGCATAAATAAAACTGCTAAATGAGCCGTACGGACCATCATCCGTATGGCTTTTTGGTGTAGTCCTCACTTTTGAGTGGATGTTTGATCAGAGCCCATAACAGCCAAGAGAGTGAAGCAATGGGATAGAGATGAGATTAACGGATCAGGAAGCGGCATGACTGAGGAAGAGGTAAAGTCACTGGGGACTCCGTTTTATTCATTGAAAACAAATGGGACAGGGCTGGGATTAATGATCTGCTAGAATATCGTGGGAAAGTATGAGGGCACTTACCATGAGACCGATAGGGGTTCTATTAAATTTGGATGAAGATAATATCCATGTATTTCATTCCAAATCATGGTATATTTCTAGTATTAAATGATTAAGGAGATTCTACATGCATAATCAATTCATAAAAAAGTTAATCGTACTTTGTTTGGTTTTTGTATTACTACCAGCAACAAGCGTTTTGGCTGCGTCGTCGCTTATTAAGGACCCGGTCTTGGCCAAAGTTGTTCGGACAGATTTGAAGATGTCGGCTAAGAAGGATATAAAGGTTGCCGATTTGAAAAAATTAAAATCCCTATATGCTATGGAAACAAAAAGTAAGATTTCTAACTTGCAAGGCCTTGAACATGCCGTGAATCTGACGGATTTAGTTCTACCCGGTCATAACGTGAAAAATATTACACCGCTCACCAAATTAAAAAAATTAGAGTTTTTAGCTTTGGATGGAAACCAGATTACAGATCTGTCTCCACTTTCAGGATTAAAAAATCTGCAAACTTTATTTATGGAAGATAACAACATCAAAAGTCTGACTCCATTGAAAAATATGCATAAGCTGAAAAGTCTATTCGCCAGCGGTAATCAGGTGACCGATCTGAGTCCTCTTCAGAAATTAAAGTTGGAATGGGTCCTTATGAATGATAATAAAATTCAGGATCTAACTCCTTTAAAAAATCATCCGACCTTGGAGTACCTTTATGTAGAAGATAACCTCATTGAGGATATTGCAGTGCTCGAGACCATCCCACATCTGACAGAGGTATATTTGGCTAACAATCCGTTGAATGAGCGTGCTGACCAGGTAGTAGAGAATCTGAAGAAAAAAGGCGTCATTGTAAGTTTGGTAAGCGATGAAGCGGATCAGGCGAAGTAAATTCTATTTGAAGATGTATATGTACGAAAAGGTTAATCCCTCATTATATTGAACAAAAACAAAGAAGGCCGCAGATACTCTGACGGCCTTCTTTAAGTATGTTGGACAGAAACGCTCGGTAACAACTTAACGCCCGTCCCACAACAATATTATTCCACTACGATCTCCTTCACCGTCTCCCCCTCAACCAGCACCGGCTGATAGTATGTGTTAGTTGGCAGATCCTTTTTGCCTTGCAGATTCTTGATCACCCAGTCGGCAGCATCGCGGCCCATTTGTTCTTGGGGGTGGGTTAGCGTTGTCAGCCTGATGTTGGCGTTCTTGGCGATGTACGAATTGTCCTGTCCAATGATGGATAACTCATCCGGAATCGAGATGCCGAGTTGCCTACAGGCGTGCACGACCTCCAGTCCCACCTCGTCGTTATAACAGACGATTGCGGTGAGCGAATCCCTGTTTTCGTCCAGATACGTTGCTACATTAGAGGATAACTCTGGTTTCGATGCGGTATCAAAGGAAAGCACTTGCTCAGGATGGAACCGTAACTTCGCTTCACCCAGCGCCTTGATGTACCCTTTCATCCGGTACTTGCCTTGTAGATCATCCATTTTGGCAATAATGCCGATCTGGGTATGGCCTTTGGCGATCAATTCCCGAGTGGCAAGATAGCTGGATTGCACATCATCCAGGCAGAAGAACGGAACCTCCAGCTCCTCATAGAACGCATTAATCATCGTAAACGGCACATCCTGCTCCTTGAATGACAGGTAGTACGCAATATTGGGATTATACAGATTACTTTTGGTCGGTTCGACAATCAGGCCATCCACGCCGTAGGAGAGCATCATTTCGAGGGCTTTTTTCTCCTGTGCCACATCATTATTGGTGCTGGCTAGCAGTAACGAGTAGTTGTCCTCATTCAGACGACTCTCAATGCCGCGGATAATGGACGGAAAGATATAATCCGAGATGTATGTCGTGATCACACCGATCGTTTTCTTCGACGTATTGCCGCCTGACCGCGATCGATATTGATTGCTAACGTAAGTGCCTGACCCCTTTTCGCTTCGTAAAAACCCTTCATTAGATAACTCCAAAATAGCCTTCCGCACCGTCTGGCGACTTACGGTGTAGCTTTCCTGTAATGCCAACTCGGTTGGGATCTGTTCGCCTATGCTATATGTCCCCGAAAGGATATGACTCTTAATATCATCAATGATGACCTGGTATTTTGGCTTCACGTAGTCCACTTCTTTCATCGTTACTCATCTATATCAATGTTGTTGTTCAAATAGTTGTACGTACATATTCTAGCATGATTCAGATGGGATGAAAATAAAACCGAACATTTTTCGAAATAAACCGTACATATCCAGCCTTTATGGATGGAGGTGTACCTTACAACATAGCCATTTTATAGCCATATAAGACCTTTTAATGGTCAAATAGAGTACATTTTGTGTCCTTTGTAAGTATAACTATTATATATTATTGACAAATGTACGTACAAAAAATATACTAAGGCTGTCAGAAAAGGAAAGCGCATTCTTTGAAAACACAACGGAACGCACCTATACAAAATTCATTATTAGCTACTGTCATAAGTAAGAGCTTCACCTTATATATGCATCCTTTGGGATGTGAAATCGCGACCGGAGAGGGGATACACGTGATTATGAGTCAACTGGACTTGAAAGAAGCCATTACCAAGGGCTCTACTTCGCTCGGTATTGAATTTGGATCAACGCGGATTAAGGCGGTGTTGATTGACGAGCGTTTTGAAACCATCGCGTCAGGCAGTTATGAATGGGAGAACCTTCTGAAAGACGGATATTGGACGTACAACCAGGAGGATATCATCACAGGCCTGCAAACGGCTTATCGTGAGATGAAGCAAGATGTGGAACAGAAATACGGAATTACGCTGCGAACGGTCGGTTCTATCGGATTCTCGGCCATGATGCACGGATATATCGCATTGGATAGCGCGGGTGAACTGTTGGTACCGTTCCGCACCTGGCGTAATGCTACGACGGGAGCAGCCGCAAGAGAGCTAACGGAACTTCTGCAATTCAATATTCCGGAACGCTGGAGCATCGCTCACTTGTACCAAGCAATCTTAAATGAAGAGGCGCATGTGCCACAGATCGATCACCTGACAACCCTGGCTGGATACATCCACTGGTTGCTGACGGGCAATAAGGCGATTGGGATCGGCGATGCTTCAGGCATTTTCCCAATTGACGAGTCTACACATAACTATCACCCATCCATGATCCAACAGTTCGACGAACAGATCGCAGGCAAAGGTTATCCGTGGAAAGTCGAGGACCTTCTGCCCAAGGTATATCTCGCTGGTGAGAATGCAGGTGTATTGACGGAAGCGGGAGCCAAGTTGCTCGACCCTTCGCAATATCTGCAAGCAGGCATTCCGCTCTGTCCGCCAGAAGGCGATGCCGGAACAGGTATGGTGGCAACGAATAGCGTGCGAAAACGTACGGGGAACATCTCCGTGGGCACATCCGTATTTGCGATGATTGTACTGGAGAAGGAATTATCCAAAGTGTATCCCGAGATTGATATGGTCACCACGCCAGATGGTAGCCCAGTAGGGATGGTGCATGCCAACAACTGTTCCAGTGATATCAACGCATGGGTGGGATTGTTCCGCGAATTCTCTCAAGCGATGGGATATGAAGTGGATAACGGCAAGTTGTTTAGCGTGTTGTTTAACAAGGCTTTGGAGGCAGACCCTGATGGTGGTGGCTTGCTCAGCTACGGTTACTACTCAGGTGAGAACATTACAGGACTTGAGAAAGGCCGTCCTTTGTTCGTCCGCTCCCCGGAAAGCAACTTCAATCTGGCGAACTTCATGCGGACACATCTGTTCAGTGCCTTTGGTGCACTCAAGCTGGGTATGGATATTTTGACGGAGGAAGAGAATGTAGCCATTGATAGTATTTTGGCTCACGGTGGCCTATTCAAGACCCCTGTCGTCGGACAACGGATTGTAGCTGCTGCGATGAACGTACCGGTATCGGTAATGTCTACCGCTGGTGAAGGCGGCGCATGGGGCATGGCACTTCTGGCTTCGTACATGATTAACAAGGATCAAGAGGAAAGCCTGGATGTGTTCCTGGAGCAGAAGGTCTTTAGCGATGTTGAGGGAGTTGAAGTGGCACCGGATGCATCGGATGTGAAAGGGTTTGAAGCATTTATCGAACGCTACCGGAATGGACTCACAATTGAGCAATCAGCTGTAGATCATCTGGTAGAGGATGTTCAAAAAGACCGCTTTTGATTACGAAGGATGCCTAGTGGCATCATCAACATCGAATATGGAATTCAGCCGAAATAAGTAGGGGCTTACGAAGTATGTTTCCTTCGGAAACATTGCGGTTGCTCACGTAGCTCTATCTACGCTCCACTACTCCATTTCTAGCTTCATCCCATCTTCTCGGCACTGAAAACCGACTTTTTGAACACGCACTATTAGAGAACGGGAGGGAATAACATGTTAGAACAACTGAAAGAAGAGGTATTCCAGGCGAATCTGGAACTGCCCAAGCACGGACTTGTGAAATTCACATGGGGTAACGTCAGCGCAATCGATCGGGAAAGCGGTCTGTTCGTTATCAAACCAAGTGGCGTCAGCTACGATGTGATGAAAGCAAGCGATATGGTTGTGGTTGATCTGGACGGTAATGTGGTGGAGGGTGAGATGAGACCTTCCTCGGACACCGCAACACATGCCGTACTATATAAGCATTACTCGGAGATTGGTGGCATTGTGCACACACATTCCACGTGGGCGACCATCTGGGCGCAAGCCGGACTGGACGTACCTGTTATGGGAACCACACATGCGGACACGTTCTATGGTGCGGTGCCTTGTGCACGGTTCTTGAACCAGGACGAGGTGGATCGTGGATACGAAGCAGAGACAGGACGCGTCATTATTGAAACGTTTGAACAGCGTGGGATTGATGTTATGGCGGTTCCGGCAGTGTTGCTCCATGGGCATGCACCGTTTACGTGGGGGAAAGATGCCAAGTCTGCGGTGGTGAACAGTGTCGTGCTGGAGGAAGTGTGCAAAATGAACCTGTACGCGCGGCAGTTAAATAACTTCGCGAAAGAACTACCACAAGGCATTTTGGATAAACACTATCTGCGAAAACACGGAAAAGACGCGTATTACGGACAGAAGTAATTAGGTTGTGTATCAATAGGATGACACTAATCCAATCGAATAGGTCTTGTGCTACTACTGCCAACAAAGTTGTATAAAACTTTTACACGATAACGGAGAGTGCAGAACCAATCTGAAGAAGCGAAGCGCTCGCGTTTATCACAGGATTTTCCCTTTGCAAAAAGGGAATCAAAAAATCCGGGGATAACCAGCGATCGGAAGATGGTACTGCAATCGCAGTGTTCTAGTGTAAATCCAAATGTTCAACTATAAAATAATGAAATGAGGATGATTATATGTCAGCAGCAAAAGAATTCTGGTTTGTGGTCGGTTCACAGCACTTGTACGGAGAAGAAGCACTGGGCGAAGTAAAAGCCAACGCACAGAAAATCACGGATGCTCTTAATGCAAGCGGAGTACTGCCGTACCCACTCGTATTGCAGGATCTGGCGGTAAGCGCAGATAAAATTACAAGCACAATGAAGGAAGTCAACTATCGTGACGAAGTAGCAGGTGTGATCACATGGATGCATACATTTTCCCCAGCGAAAATGTGGATTCGTGGTACGAAGTTGTTGCAAAAACCTTTGCTGCACTTGGCGACCCAATTCAATGAAAGCATTCCTTGGGCAACCATCGATATGGACTTCATGAACCTGAACCAAGCGGCACACGGTGACCGCGAATATGGCTTCATTAATGCCCGTCTGAGAAAACAAAATAAAATCGTTGTTGGCTACTGGGAGCGCCCAGAAGTGCAACAACAGGTTGCTGACTGGATGGACGTAGCGGTAGCTTATAATGAAAGCTTTAACATTAAGGTTGCTCGTTTTGGCGATAACATGCGCAACGTGGGCGTAACCGAAGGTGATAAAGTTGAAGCACAGATCCAATTCGGATGGACGGTTGATTACTTCGGCATTGGCGACCTCGTGCAATACGTGAACGCTGTAACAGAGCAGGAAATCGATGATTTGATCGCTCAGTATGGAGACCTCTACGAATTCGATTATGGCACGAACAGCAAGGAAGCTTGGGAAGCCAGTGTACGTGTGCAAGCGAGTTATGAAATTGCGATTAAACGTTTCCTGGACGAAGGTGGTTACAGTGCCTTCACTACAAACTTCGAAGATCTGCATGGTATGAAACAACTTCCGGGTCTGGCTGTACAACGCCTGATGGCACAAGGGTACGGATTTGCCGGTGAAGGTGACTGGAAAACGGCTGCGCTGGATCGCTTGTTGAAAATCATGGCCCATAATGAGAACACAGGCTTCATGGAAGACTACACATATGAGATGGCTACTGGACAGGAAGCGATCCTGCAATCTCACATGCTTGAAGTAGATCCGACACTTGCCAGCACCAAACCGAGAATCATCGTGTCCCCACTGGGCATTGGCGATCGCGAAGATCCAGCTCGTCTTGTATTCGATGGTAAAGCAGGCGAAGGTGTCGTGGTATCCATGGCAGACTTCGGTACACATTACAAACTGTTAATCAACGAAGTATCCGCATTTGAGCCAACTGTTCCAGCGCCTAACCTGCCGGTAGCACGTGTTCTGTGGAGCGTGAAGCCAAACTTCCAGGACGGGGTAAAAGCATGGATCGAAAATGGTGGTGGTCACCATACGGTTGTATCCTTAAACCTGACGACAGATCAGATCGTGACGTATGCGAAGCTGGTGAATCTGGAGTACGTTATTATTAAGTAAAAGTTGAGTGGTAGCTACTGCCTGAACTCATACAAATTCTTTCTCTGTGGCCGGGGGTTAACCCTCGGCCCTTTGTTTGTTATGCTGAGAAGCTGAGCAAGGATTTGCTTTTTCATCGAAAAGGGATAAGAAATGAAGGAGGAAAGACATGTATACAAAAGAAAGCTTGATGCAGCAACTTGAGCAGCTTGGTATGGATAGGCAAGGCACATTGCTCATTCACTCTTCAATGAAAAGTATTGGCGAGGTTGAAGGTGGAGCAGACACGGTGTTGGATGCCTTTAGCGACTATATGAAAGACGGATTGTTGGTGCTTCCCACGCATACCTGGTCTACCATTAATGCGGATAATCCATTGTTCCACGTGGAAACTTCTTCCTGTTGTGTAGGCATTCTTCCTGAACTGTTTCGTCAACGTCCGGGCGTAGTTCGTTCGTGGCACCCGACGCACTCGGTAGCGGCACTGGGACGGGACGCAGAGGCGTTTACGAAGGACGATCATCTCTTCGATACGCCATGTGCGAGAGGTTCGGCATGGGGGAAACTGCTTGATCGGAAAGCGACGATCTTGTTAGTAGGCGTTGACTTGAAGCGGAATACATTTATTCATGGGGTCGAAGAGTGGGTCGACATCCCTGGCAGAATGACGGACGAGCATGAGATGCTTTATACGGTTCTACCAGATGGAAGCCAGATTTCAGTACCGTCTCGCAGACATTGTGGGTTGCCATGGTCGGAGCATTTCTGGAAAGTAGATGAGGTACTGGTTCGCGAAGGTGCGATGCGTAAAGGAAAGCTCGGTGATGCGGTTGTAAGAGTGTGTGATGCGGCTAAGACAGCAGAGGTAATTACGGAGATGCTGAAGGATAACCCCGACCTATTCACGGACAATCTCCCTCTGGATGCAGTAACCGAATGATACAAGGGCCGTCCGGTAGCCGGAAGGCTCAATATCGATCACTTGATGATATCTGAATATCTCCCGAGCAGATGATCTCCTCTCCTGTTTGCACTCCAAACCTTCAAAAGCATTCATAAATCATCAGAAATAGATCAGCATTTCGATCAGAGGTTGGTCGGACTTCCAGTGTATGGGCTACTCACCCTTATGGTGGTGTGATAAGATATGGTTAAATTAACCAATAAGTTTGGCGCAGCAATATTGTATAGGTGTTTATTGAAGTTTTAAATACGTATCACTTAGAATCATGAACAACCACGTTGTCATTGTAGCATCTAAGAAGGAGAAGATTCGTGAATCCATTAGTATGGTATGATCTCTTTTTATTTGTCCTATTGTTCGGTGTAGGTGTATATGTGTTTGCTACGGTTAGAATTACGAACTTACATAAGGTGTACTTTTTGTTTCACGGGTTGATGATGCTCTGGCCTTTCTGCCAATTTGCGAGTACGCTCACGGACGATTCCGGTCTGCAGTTGTTCTATGTTACGTTATCATTCGTCGCGGTCTCCCTGCTTGGGAGCGGATGGCTTCTACTGACGATTTTTATTACCGGCTATTCAGAGCGTTTGAGTGCAAAAGGAACGTTCCTACTATTTGTCCCTGCGGTGATCGGGGCTATAGGTGTGGTCGCAAATCCATGGAATGAGTTCGTCATCCCACTGGAGGGTGGATACATCGAGCGGGCTTACGGGCCTTGGTTCTGGGTTGTAATGGGTATTCTGGTGAGCTATTTCTTGGCGTCCCTCGTCGTCCTGTTCCGGGCGGTGTATTCTTCGCAGACGTCTGCCATGATCAAAAAACAGGTGAGAATCACCCTGTGGGGTATCTTTGTCTTGGCTGTTTTTGCAACGATCGATGCGATCCTAAATGTCGTTCTAGCCCGCTGGTTGCCGATCATTCCTGGCATGACTTCGCTGGGGATCTTTCTGTCGGACCTGTTCTTTGTCTATGTGATCAAAAGATACAATGTGTTCGATCTGGTCTCCATCGCGCATGAGGACGTGATCAATACCATTCCATATGGGATCCTGGTACTGGATGAGAATGAAGTCATTGTTGAAGCGAACAAAGCCTCTCGATCCTTTATGGATCTGCATGTGGGGGATTCTTTTGATATGGAAGCCTTTCTGGAGTCTGTTCAAGTTGTGGGCAGCTGTCGGGAGTTCGTGAATCATTATAAGAAAAAAGAAAATACCCTCTCTCAGATTGAAGTGATCGTGGAGCGGGACAACAATATCCGGCACTTTATCCTGCAATCGTCTCCGATTGTGGATTCGGCTCTTGTGCCGATCGGTCATATTCTCACGTTCCAGGATGTCTCGCAGGAGCGTTTCTACGTGAAAGAGATGAATCGCCAGAACGTAACGCTACAGGAGCGAAATCAGGCGCTAGACTTGATCCGTCAGGAGTTATCCGAGGCCAATCGTAAACTGGAGGAACTCGCGCTGACGGACAGTTTAACCAACTGTTACAACCGTCGTTATCTGACCCAACATCTGAATCACGAGGTCATTACCAATATTCAATACAAAACACCATTCTCTCTCCTGCTTCTCGATATCGACTACTTCAAAGCGATCAATGATCGCTATGGGCATGTCATCGGGGATGAGGTGCTCGTCCGCACGGCGGAGGCGGTCAAACAATCGATTCGCAGTACCGATATTCTGACGCGTTATGGCGGGGAAGAGTTCATGATCTACCTTCCGCATACGGAGCATGATCTGGCAAATCAAATCGCGGAGCGCGTAAGAACAGCTGTGGAGTCCAACCACATCATGGTGGATCACGAGATTATGCAGGTGTCCATTACGATTAGTATTGGAATTCTGTCCTTTGAGGATTTTGATGTGGTGCATGTGCCCGACAATCCGGAGGGGTATTTGACTCAGTTATTCGCTGCGGTGGATAAGGCCTTGTATCAGGCGAAGCAGAATGGGCGTAACAGAGTGGAGTTTGCGGAGTTTGAGCGGGGAGTTGTTTGAAAAGGGAAAAAAATGTGTGTATTTATTACTAAAGTATCTCGTAGGAGCATAAAATAGATTTCATTAAGAAATCTATTTATGCTCCTACCTATATGAAAGTATTACAAAAAAATAGTTTAAAATGTAAGTGAAATAAATTACAATCGGACTAAAAATAACTGGAAAGTATAAGGCGATATTGTTAATATAGAGATAGTATTATATTCTTTTCCTTCTTTTGTATTATTGAAAATTCCAGACAAACTGGTCACGTTTGTGCAACAACGTTAGCTAGTTTGGCATAGGCATTGCTCTACGAACCTGAAATTGCAATATTTGTACTAGTGTTGCATCAGTCTAAAAATAGTGACTATTACAAATGCTTAACGTTAACACGCTAGTATTTCATTCCTACAACTTTAAATCTGATGAAACACTGACTATTCTATACTTACGCGTCATTTAACAATATATTATAGTGTTTTTTAATGAAAGGTATTTTTTAAAAATGAGATAATAAATATTTTTTTAAATTAAGAAAGAATAATATATGGGGGATTTATGTATGGGAACTTCAAAAAGAAAGTTGTCAAGTGAAATCAAAAAAATGTTAAAAAATAAGAGTTTGACCAATTTAAACGAAACTGCACCTGAGATTAGTAAAAAAATTCTAAGTGAAAAAATCCTTAATGAAAAATTTGATAAGAGTGATATAATCGATAATTCTATAAGAATAATACATAGACAATTCTTGTCATTACAGTCTTCGGGTTTCAAGGGGAAATCAAAAGAAGATTTGTTACTAGACTCCATAACTCAACAAGAGTTTCTCGAAATGATTTTAGATTTGATCGAAAATGACACTACAATAAATTCTAAAATATTAGAGAAATCTCTTAAAATAGTTATGTGTAAGTTTTTTGAGATTGATGAATTTGAGATATATGAGTTTGCTCAAGTTTTATTTTATGAAATAGTTTATCAGATTCTACTTGGTGAACTTAATGATAATATCAAAGATATTTATGATGAACTTAATTATGAATTAATTCAAAAAATGGTTAAAAATATGACTGACCGGATTATGAATAATAATGTTTATGATAAAGTTAATGAGTTTATTGATCGTAAAATCTCATTGAGGAAAGTTTTAAATGAGATATCTATCCAAACCACTAACGCAAGTTTCGGTGAATTTTAATGAAACCAGAAATATCCTTATCTAAAATTTATGAATTCCTACTTAAAGATGTGAATTATAATTATTCACATCAAGGAACGTTAATTATAGATCTTGTGACTGTTATGGGATCTATTTATATTAAAGATGTGGAGACTCATAAAAATAATGATAAACCGAGGTCAATCAAGATAAATATCCCAGTTTTCAATTACAATCTTTGGTCTCAAACCAACATTACTGAGCTTGTTGAGAAAATAGCCAATTGGGTTTCAGAAGATCAATATAAAATAAATTTTGAGCATAATAGTACTCATGCTGATCCTTTTTTCATCAATGGAATTGGAACTTCGATGAATAGTGTAACCCTATTCTCTGGTGGACTAGACTCTTTCGCTGGTGCATTTTTTAATTATAAGAATAATGTGAAAAGCGATTATTTAGGTTTTATCAACAAAAGTGAGGAGAGAACGAAACAAGTAGAAGTTTCAAAATTTTATAGACATATTTTTGATAGTGCCACTGAGATAGTATTTGTTGAAAAACCAATTGTTAAGAAAAGAACTTATATTCAATCTACGAGATCCTTATTATATTTGGCATTAGCTATAGCAAAAGCCTATTTTAATACCGCAAGTGATGTATATTTATTCGAGAATGGAATACTCTCGCTTAATCCCGAATTGAATAATAGGTATACAACGAAGACCACACATCCTAAAACAATATATATGTATAGGTCTTTATTAGGTGAATTGAACATAGCAATAAATATCAACCACCCATTCTTGTTTTATACAAAGGGTCAGATTGTTGACAATATGAATGGGGAATTTAAAAATGTCATAAAGGATACATTTACTTGTGGTCAAGGAAGATCACATCCTGAAAGGACTCATTCCGGACAGTGTGGTATATGTATTCCATGTCTTTTAAGGAAGATTTCACTTGCTGCTTATGATAATGAAAAATATGATGTCAATTACCAACACCCATACAACTTAAAGGTCAAAATGATTAAAGAAGATGCTTATAGGAAAGACTATGAGAGTAATTTAAACTATTTTAAAAATTATTATGAGTTGATTAGGAGTAAAAAAATTTTCACAGAAGTGCTAATAAGAAAAAAATATTATGAAGAAAATTCTAATTTTAGAATGAGCAATGAAATGATGTTTGGCACATTTGCTCAGGAATATGAAAGGTTTATGGAGAAATATGACCCTTATTGATACACATGTTCATATTGATTTTTATCCGGAACCTCAATTAGTTGCACAACAGTATGAGTCTATGAAAATTTATACAATGTTTGTAACGAATTTACCCGAACTCTTCGAGAAGCATTATAAATCATTTCAAAACTTTAAATATGTGAGGTTATGCATAGGCTATCATCCCCAGGTTGCTAGTAAATATAGTTTTAATGAAGTTTTATTCAACAAATGGGTTAATAAAACTAAATACATTGGGGAAGTTGGTTTAGATTACAATGGCGAACATCTTGAAATTAAAAATAGACAGATCGATGCCTTTGAATACATTACTTCACCAAAATTTAATAAAGGAAGAGTATATACGATCCATTCGAGACTTAGTGAAGATATGGTACTTGATATACTTGAGAAAAACAAGGTTAAGCATGCAATTTTTCACTGGTATAGTGGTAAGTTATCGACTCTAGAAAAGATATATGAGAGGGGATATTATTTTTCTTTAAATCCTAGAATGTTAGTAAGTAAAGGAGGAAAAAAGATAATTGAGAAATTGCCATTAAACCGATTACTTTTTGAAACAGATGGTCCATTTGCTAAGTATAATAAACAAATCATTATTCCTTCTATGTTGCCAACAATCTACTCTGATTTCGAAGATGTTGTTCCTGCATTTGAAGAAACAGTATATAAAAATTTCAAACGTCTGTTGATAGAAAAAGATTTGTATCAATAATATTAATCAGAGAGAAATGTCTTTTAAGGGCTATGTATTTTATTATCTGTTAGATAATTTCTCTCAACAGAAAGCAGCTCTAACACATGTGTTAGAGCTGCTTTCTGTTGTCATATTTGTGGTTGTAAAAATTATAAGCTTAAACGGTATTTATTTTGGTCAGTGGTTCTTCCATAATGCTTTAGTTCTGCTTTTTGTAATACCTCATACGGACTGGTTGTAGTTTCAAACCATTCTGATATATACCTGGATACTCTATTAGAGAAATTTAGACCCCACTCTTCTCGAATATTAAATGCTCGAACTATATTGACTTCTGGGGTTGGGTTCAAGGGAATAAAGTCTTCTTCCAGAGTAATGTCCAGCATTTTATTATTAAGAGTCTGAATAAAAATATCAGCATCTAACTGAAGTGTAGTGAGGTTAAGGGCTATAGCATCAAAATTGTAAAAAGTACCTTTTGAGATATTTGAAAATTTAGAATTGTGTATTCCTTCCTTGAAGGCCCAATTGTCATTAATTGACCAAATATCAAATTCAATACTGGAAATAATAACTTTATATCCTCCGAATCTATTTCTGTAACAATCAAATTCTTTTAAAGCATCATTGAATTCTTCGGGTGAATCACTATCAATAATAATATCAATATCACGAGGAACATCATCCAAAGCAAAGTCTCGCAAGGCCCCACCAACAATAATAATGTCTCCAATTTCACTTAAAGAATCAAATAAATCCTCTATTTCTTTAGACTCACACTTTAATTTATCAATTCTTTGTAATGAATTATTAAAAATGAGTTCGTTCTTTATCACAAGAACTCCTCCTATAATGTAATACCTTTTAGTCTCCTGTACAGTTCGAGAGCATAAGAATCTGTCATTCCACAAACAAAATCAGTTACCAGGAGCAACCGGTCATATATACTTGGTTGATCCCCTACCCTCTCAAAACAATATTTTTTCATTATATCTTTATAATTATCTGAGATCAATAAATAGAGTTTTCCTTCCTCCGTTCTTGTGTCATCTCGATTATCGGAGAGGACAGCTTCTACAAACATTTCAAGAAGTCCTTGAATTACCTTTCCCCCAGCATACTCTCGAAGTACTATTTCCTTACTATCAAATATAATGTAGGAGAGTTTCTTCATTGCTTTACGAACATTTTGAGCTTCAGAAGCCATGATGATATCTTTGTCATAGATACCATTCAAAATATCATCATGT
The DNA here is from genome assembly GCF_036894235.1 of Paenibacillus sp. Y5S-9. Taxonomy (NCBI): domain Bacteria; kingdom Bacillati; phylum Bacillota; class Bacilli; order Caryophanales; family Paenibacillaceae; genus Paenibacillus; species Paenibacillus sp. Y5S-9. The sequence goes on along the minus strand of NZ_CP145887.1, from coordinate 6,821,374 downwards.
TTTAATATAAATTCTTTAATAACAGACTTAATCATGAAACCCTGAGCTTTAATTCTAAGATTTTGTACTGCGTTATCTAATCTATCTGAACGTTCTTCCTTCAGATTATATTCGTAAGTGGTAACAAATGAACAAAGCAAATCTTGTTCTTCCTCTGTTCCATCTGAAAGATATTCTTGAAGAGTCTTCTTAATTATTTCGTAATCAAGAACTCTTTTTTTACATCCATCCTCTATATCTGCAGCTGCATATGCAATATCATCTGCGGCTTCTAATAAGAATGTAATAGGGTGTCTTGATTCACCTATATTTGTATGAAGTTTTACTGCATCAAATCTTTCTGCCTCAGCTTGTAAATAACCGAATTTCTTATAACTAATTCCCAATTGATCATCTCTTCTATCACTGTCAGATTTATTTCCTTCAGTTGAGGAGCGGGGGTATTTTAAAATACTTGCCAGTGAAGCAACTGATAAATTGAAGCCGTATTCATCAAAAAGATTATTTAATTTAGAAGCTAATCTAAAGGTTTGTGCATTACCTTCAAAATTTACAAAATCAGCATATTTTTCCTCTCCTAAATTTTCTTTAAACTTCGCTCCTTCGTTTTCAAACCACAATTTAAAGAATTTTTGAATTGCAGCTTCTCCAAAGTGTCCATAAGGTGGATTTCCTAAGTCATGCAAAAGACCAGCAACAGCTAATAAAGAGCTGAGTTTTCCTTTATGATCTATACTTAATTTTTCCTCAGCAATAAGTAAACTTTCAATACTTATCCCTAGCGATCTTCCTATGGTTGATACTTCGTGTGAATGTGTCAATCTTGTTCTTACAAAATCGCTATTATCTAGTGGGAAAACCTGCGCCTTATCTTGAAGTCGTCTAACGGCGGAACTATGGATAAGTCTTGAGTAGTCATCATCAAAATCATTTCTTAAGTCATATTCATTATGTAAGGTTCTATCTTTTACTTTACCATCCCTTAGTCTTATTCCACTAAGAAGTTGATCCCAATTCATTTTTGTTTTGCTCATAACTATAACTCCTTTTCTAGTTCTTTATTGTCTGTAGATTCACTATATAACTTCTCGAAAATAGTAAAAAAACCTTTTTCTCGTAAAAATAAATCTATTTAGAATTATTTCCTGTAGATTCATGAAAAAAATGATGGTAATAATAAAAAAATGCTATCGAGTTTTCTTCGGTAGCGTTTTTTTAATTTAATATTACAATTTTAGTGCTCAAAAGCTCGTCTCAATTCTTTTAGGATGTTTTTAACAATTACGATCTCGGTTGCTTTAAGATTGTTAATTATTTCAGAATATTCATCTAAAGCATTACGACGGAGCATACTTTCCTTGTTATCATCAATATCCATTATTAAATCTTGTGCAGGTACATTCAAAGCTACAACAATTTTCTCCAGCGTATCAATTGAAAAATTGCGCTCTCCTCTTTCCAATGAACCAACATATGCATCATCCAATCCTGAGAGTTCTGCAAGTTGCTGTTGTGTTAAACCCTTCGCCTTACGAATTGCTCTAATCCGTTCTCCTACCGAATTTCGTAATGTTGTCATATTAACCACCTCTCCTAAAGGTTAGGAGAGTATTGAAGTAATTAGCAGGGTTATAAAGGCAGTAAAACATATTGAAAAAACTGCGTTTAAGTACTATATTAGAATTATTGTACTACTTCTTTGTAGTTTCTAAAAGAAAATAAATAGGATACTTTATGCAAGGCATAACTGACTTGGTTTAAAAGCCTAACGTAACCTATATAGAGGGAGGAACCACCTTTGCGAAAATCTATCCTAAAATCACTCAAACCGGACATCATTGTTGAAATGTTGGAGATGGCTATGGCTTTTGAAAATTGGAACAAGGTAATCGAGAGGGCGGACATGTTATATCAATGTGTGGAGTCCATCCATGAAGAGCGGCAGGAGTATCAGTCAAAGGGAATGCCTTCACCACATATACACATTGCTCGGCCCTTGGTCTACTATTACGGGGTCAGTCACCTCATGCGGGGTATGGCTCATCAGAAGATGGGACAGGTAGATCAGGCGAGGGCATGTATTGAACAGTATGCAGAACTGGGATGGATGGAGGATCTGGATGAGGTAGGTATGCAGGTGGTGCAGGAATTCAGGCATAAGGCACAGGTGAATCGGTATGCTCTTGAGATTGAAGCCGGGCAGGTGCAGCTGCTGGAGGAGTTTGTGAACTTTTTGCTTGAGCATCCGGAGGAATGGTTGGTGGGTCTGAAAGTGATTGCGGAAGCAGCGGTACGGCATAGATGGCGGATTGATCGGGTTTTACATGTGTTTGAGGATTTGATACAGGGCGTTAGCAGAGAGGAGGATTCTTCAAACAACGATGATATGTATCATTACTGTTATCAGCGGGCTTTGTATGAACAGTGGATGGGAAGACCACAGGAGGCCGTGGAGTTCATTTTGCAGGCAATCAGGTTAGCGCATAAGCTAGGGATGGATCGGTATGTTATAAGGTGTACGGCATTGTTGGAAGTATTGCGGGAAGAGGCGACAGCGGAGCAGATTGGGCGTTATCGGATTATGCTGGAGGGGATGGTATAGAAGAACGAATAAAGCTATTGTCTCATCTAACAACATTACTATATACATCAGCTTCCTTTTTGGGTATTATTGGAATGCTTATCAAAATTCAAGAATACCCAAAAAGGAGAGAAGACATGAAAGACAAAGTGAAAGGTTTAGTTATAGGTGTATTAATAGGTTCATTATTAACAGGAGCAACAGCTTTTGCAGGAACTAATACTAAGATTAGTGTAGTTATGGAGAACGTTAAGATGATGTTCAACGGAGTACATAAGAGCACGACCCAATCAATCGTGTATAACGGTAATTTGTACGTACCTGCCAAAACGGCAGCCCAAACTATGGGGGAATCCTTCACGTATGACGGGAAAAGTAAGACAGCCTCTTTCGGTGCAAAAGCTGGTACATTTAAGTATTTAGAAGAAGTTTCCTATGCTAGAATAGATGGTATTGTTGATAGAATTTATTTTAAGAATTGGGAAAACCCTAAAGGTTTGAAATTCACTATAGCGAATCAAAAATATCTTCATGGTGTGGGCACCATTCTAGATATACCTTGGGGTGGTTCTAGTGATGATAAGGTTTCTATAGATTATAATCTAAATGGTGCTTATAAAAAATTAACGGGATATATCGGAATTGATGACTACACACGTAATTCTATTAATTCTGGTTCGTTAATTGTTAAGGGCGACGGTGTAGAGATATTCAGAAAAGATGATATGAAAGGTGGAGACATGCCAGAAAACATTAGTATTGATGTTACGGGAGTACTAAAACTCCAAGTTTTCTTTGAAGCTTCTTTAAACAATGGAGAGCAAATCAATATTGTTCTTGGTGAGGCTAAGTTGATTAAGTAACATTTGTTATAATAATGCGAAGAGGCCTGCCTGTGATCATATAGGATCGTAGACAGGCCCTTGCTTTAATCCGGATCTATACTTAGTCACGATCAGGGAGAATGGGCTTTTTATTCTCTAAATTAAACCAGTTTTCAACATGATCACTTAAAGATGGTATATCACGGATACCTTTTTCGCATATTTCGTTATATTTTTCGTCTAATATCTCCTTTAGGTTATGATTTTCCTTATATTCATCTGTTAATCTTGCCTGATATGCTTCTAATGGTTCCAAACTGTAATTTTGGTTTCGAGTCTCAAGGCCAAGATACAACTTCCATTGTAACTCTCCCTGAAAAGCATCTATACAATCTGTTAATTCGTTATACAAATCCCCTGCATTATGAAATCTGAAGTGAAATCCAGGGACTCTATTATAGATATCCTCTTCAGCATACATATTGTATCTTACCCATTCGTAAGTAGATAGTTTGGATAGACTGTATGCTACTAAATTAGACAAATCAACATCTTTTTTATCCATAGTGTAAATGTTCATTACGTAACTCTCTCCTCATTCATCGAGACTCTTAATTGAAACCTTTAGGTTACCATCATTTTGTGTTCCTATATTTTTTAAATAAACATCTTTAGGTATAGGGTTATCGCTATATCTGGGATCATAAACATATTTTCCATCAGAATATACGGTATGGTAGTCAAACTTTTCCTTCACTCCATATTCGTAGACTTCTATACTTCCATACTTCTCTGAAGAACGTAGTGTGATTATCTCTCCTTTGCCCTTAGCTGCATTGGCTAAGTCTTCCGCTATCTCTGAGCAGTCATAGTTAAGGTCATCGCGGTACTTTGCAGACTTATCCAACATTTCTTGGTGTACAGCAGGCGTTCCTGTATAAGAGGCTGAATTATCATTGGATGCCTCACGCTCAAGTTCTTTATTTCTATTATCTCCCCCACCAGAATCGGTATGGGGCGAGTGATGCTGTTTGCCATCAATGGACTTGATCCCGACTTTTCTACCGAAGATTCCGAGGAGCATAGAAGTTGTGATATTTGCTGCGTACTCTGCTCCGCCTTCTTGCTTCATTTTATCGAACTCAGCTGCAATATGCTTTTCTGCCTGTTCTCGGGTATCTCCGTTATCCCACGCATAGTTCCAACTAAAGGCGATTCCACTCCCTATGTCGGTAACGGTACCAATGGTATTATCATACAAGAAGTTACCCGCAGTATCTAATGGATGTTCGATAAGGTCTTTACCTAGTTGCAGGGCAGAGTCCCCAATCGCTAATATGTTTTCTCCGGCCTGATTGAAAAAGGCATCCACATGTTCCTCAACGCTACGTTTAGGAGGGGGATCGTTAGGGCCGCAAACAAGATCATTGGTACGAGGTGTGCCCGGATTGGCCTGATACTGTAGTAACGCAGAGATGTTAACCATAGTAGAATCGGTATCGACAAAACGTTCCCGAATCTGTTCCAAACGAAGAGATATTGTATGCAGCAACTCCAGCGTGGTATTCAGGTTTTTCTCTGCATAACGGTATAAGTGGGCAAAGCGTTCGGCTGTCTCGCCTTCAAAACCGCCGAGTAGGGGAGTGAGTTGGCCGTTTAATCTAGTCAGTGTTTGTTGCAAGTGCCCGTGTCCTATCTTAAACACGCCAATCGTGTGTGTCATTTGATCCACAGGGATCTGTATCTTTGTCATCGTCTCAATCCTCAGTTCTTGATCTGTACTATATTTTAATCCATGTTAGATGCTGTTTGTGAGGACCTATAGTTCTATTTGTTTGTACCCATTCTCCTGAAATCCTTAAACGTAGGTATATTGTTTGTGCCCAAGTCAGTATAGTACACATATATATAAAATTATTATTTTAATAGATTAGGGTGTTCAAATATGTTCAATATTTCATTTAAAGCAATTGATAACTTTGATGAAATTAAACAAATGTCTGCAAAGCAGTTTGATCTAACGAAACAAGATATCGAGGGAATTATTGAATTGGACTTTAACGGAAGTAAGTACGGTATGTTCTTTGACGATTGTCCATTTGGTAATGAGAGACTTATTAGATGGTTTGTGGACTTACTGACTATAGTCCAGAAGATTAGAATACATCAATATGTTGCTTATCGAATTCCTGATAGCGCTAATTTGTGGCTGGAGTTTAAACAGCAGGGAGTGGAACTACAAGTTAGTTTAGTAGAAGATGTTGATCGGGAAGTTATTCTGGACTTATTTATTACTGAACGACTTGAGGAATTTAGATACTCAACTTGGAATGATGTTAATGTAAGTGTGGCTTCCTTTACAGATGAAATTATGAAAAATGCGCATCAGTTTCTGGATTTTGTTACTGAATTGAATCCTGACATACTGCAGAGTACGAGTATTCAACTACTTCAGGAAAAGTTAACCGATGTAAAGCGACTGACCTCATAGAGAACCTACTTTGCTAAAAATGTTGATTACGAAGGATAAATTTATATCAAACTTTTCAGCATGTAATCATTCTGAATACAGGCTATATGACACTCTTATTCTATGGCATCATAAAGTTCCGACATTCGGTCAGCCAATTCTAACTGTGGCTGTATTCGCTGATGATTCATATTGGTAGGTGTCATGTACAGCACTTCTTTTCCCTGCTCAAACATTGTGACATGGAACAAAACCCCTGTTGAATCTTCTTGATCTGGATCAAGTACGATTTCTAAATCGCTTACCTTTTCAATCCATTCCTGAATCAGCACTTGATCTGTAGTTGTTCTTTTAGTACCATCACTGCCACTCATCATTTCAATAGAATCAACCTGTGTAATATCGCCAGGATAGAAGGTGTGTAATTCCTTCGGTACTTTACTTACTCCGACTTGATCGGGCTGATTAGAACTTTGGCAGCCGCTAAGAATCAGGACCATAACTGTAGCAAACATTAAGGCGATAAGTGAATATCTTCTCATCGTACTCCCCCTCTTAGTCCCTAAACGAATTTTGCATTTGAAATGTTCCGCATAAACTCTATTTTGTTTAATCCTTAAAGTACATCGAGGTTACTGGTCACATTTGCTGGAAGACTATAAAACTGGGTTGTAAGTACTCGAAAAATCTTGCATGGTTCTACATCTAAACAATCCCGGATCGTAAAGAAAATACCTACTAATCAAGCCATCATATGTAACAAAAAACATGAAGAATCCGCTCTCATCCGAGAGTCGGATTTTTTCTCGTTCCAACACCAATATAACTCTTGTCAAAACGTAATCATTACGATATGATAATACTCATTGTTTAGATCATAATGATTACGATTAAGAGAGAGGGGCATTACCTTGAATAAAAAGACGCCACTGCTAGCGCTGGTCTCCTTGGCCTTAAGTGCTGGACTGTTGAGCGCCTGCGGATCATCTGAGTCCAGTCCCGCTGCGCAACCATCCACTGATAATAAAAATGTTCACTTCCTATATAACTTCTCCACCAGTTCGCTAGATCCACATGTGGATTCCAGCTATGTGCCGCTACGCGCGGGCATTACAGAGACTTTGGTGCGTCTCGATGAAGAGAACTTGACGGTTGCTCCATGGCTCGCTGAGAGCTGGGAGAGCGAAGACGGGCAGCATTGGACGATCGACCTGCGGGATGATGTGACCTTCCAGAACGGCAAGCCAATGACAGGCGAATCCGTTAAGGCATCCCTTGAGCGGGCGCTGGAAGAGAATGTAGCGATCCAGAACGCACTGAAGATTGATACGATTGAAGCCGAGGGCGACAAATTAGAGATTACCACAACTCAGCCGTTCCCGGAGTTCGCTTCCGAGCTGGTGAACCCCAACACGGCGATTATCGACGTGAGTGAGCCGGACATTGTGAACAAGCCTATTGGTACGGGCCCGTTCAAGTTGACCTCTTTTACCCCAGGCAGCAAGCTGCAACTGGATCGCTATGATGAATATTGGGACGGAGCATCGCCTCTAGATTCCATCACGTTCTCATTCAATGAAGATGCCAATGCCCGTACACTAGCACTCAAATCTGGGCAGGTAGATATCGTATACCGTCCTGAAGTTGAAAGCCTCGAATCGCTCAAAGCGATGGACGGCATGAAGGTTGAGTCCACATCGACATTCCGCGTGCATCAACTAACGATGAACATGCAGCGGGAGAGTATGAAGGACCTCAATGTTCGTCGTGCGCTGGACGCGCTGATTGACCGTCAGGGTATCGTGGACACGATCCTGCTCGGCTATGGGGAACCGGCCATTGGACCGTTCCTGCCATCGCTGCCATTCGCACCAACCTATACGGATACAGCAACGGAATCCGGAGCTGATGTCGCTGTAAAATATCTGGGCGAAGCAGGGTACACGCAGCAAAACGGCGTGATGACCAAGGATGGCAAACCATTGCAGCTGACCCTACTGACATATTCAGCCCGTGCTGATCTGCCACTGATTGCTCAAGTGTTCCAATCTGACGCGAAGAAGATCGGTATCGACGTGCAGATCCGTCAGATTGACACGCCGGAAGATTATATGGCATCCAACCGCGACTGGGATATTGCGACGTACAGTAATTTGACGGCCCCGCGTGGCGATGCTGGATATTACCTGAATGCAACGTACCATCCGAAGGGTGCTCTTAACTTCAGCGGATCGGAAGATCCAGAGCTGACCAAGTTCATCGACGAACTGAATCTCACAGTTGCACCGGAGAAGCGCGCAGAGCTTGCCGAGAAGGCAGCCAACTATGTGCATGACAACGTGCTGAATTCATTCGTGCTGCATCCAGGTACGATCGTTGCCTACAACGGCAAGAAGATCAAGAACTGGGTTACCACTCGCAGTGAATATTACATGATTACCAATAAGCTGGATGTGATGTAATGTTTCGCATTTTGCTTCGGAAGTTCCTTGAAGTATTTATCTTTCTGTTGTTCATTATGTTTGTGAGCTTCCTGTTCATTCGTCTGGCTCCGGGTGATCCCGTGCTGACGATCCTGAATGTGGACGAACTGTCTGTTAGTCAGGAGCAGGTCGAAGCTATACGCGAGGAGATGGGATTCAATGATTCGCTTCCTGTCCAGTTCGGCAACTGGTTGCTCGATTTTGTTCGTCTCGACTTCGGTGTATCGTATTCAACAGGCCAGCCAGTTATGCAGACCCTGATGCGTGCGCTGCCTGCTACGGCTGAACTGACGATTGGCGCACTGCTGGTCATGCTTGTTATAGCTATCCCGCTCGGCTCGCTATCAGCACTCCATCGTGGCAGTTGGATTGACCGCAGCAGCCGGATGCTCTCCATTGTGGGTGCGGCGGTGCCGAGCTTCTGGCTGGGTCTGATCCTGATCGACATGTTCGGCGTACGCTTTGGCAATCTGCCGACCATGGGCCGGGATGGATTCGCTTCACTTATTCTGCCATCTCTGACGCTGGGACTTGCCATCTCCAGCGTTTATGTGCGTCTTTTGCGTTCCAGCCTATTGGATTCTCTTAGCCAGGAGTTCGTTCGCTCCGCCCGGGCAAGAGGGTTATCCGAAGGCCGGATCTTCATGCTTCACGCGTTTCGGCACAGTCTGCCGCCTGTCATTACGGTATTCGGTGTCAGTCTCGGTAGCCTGATTGGCGGAGTTGTTGTGATTGAAGTGTTGTTCGCTTATCCGGGTATTGGCAAGCTTGTCGTTGACGCCATCCGCCAGCGTGATTATCCACTGATTCAGGGCTACATTCTGATCATGGCTATCGTGGTATTTCTCGTGAATACGGCGGTTGATCTGTCGTACCGTTATTTGAATCCTGAAATGAAACTCAAGGAAAAGGAGGCCCACCGATGAAAACCATACCCCTGCCCATTCCACCTACAAAATCTAAAAAACATAGCTGGCAGGCGATCATTGGTCTGCTGTTTGCCCTGCTGGTCATCGCGGCCTCCTTATATGCCTTTTTATACTTGAAGCATGATCATACCTTAACCGATCTGCGCGGACGATTGCAGGGCGCAAGTGCTCTCCATCCGTTCGGCACCGACCACCTGGGCCGCGATGTACTGACACGTCTGCTGCTTGGCGGCGGCCAAACACTGGGTTATAGCTTGCTGGCACTCGGTGCTGCATTGCTTATCGGTATTCCGTTTGGACTGATCGCGGGTTACAAACGTGGCTGGGTCGATAAGCTGTTCATGCGGATTGCTGATGCTTTTCTCGCTTTCCCTGATACAATCGTCGCAATTGTGCTCAGTGGCTTGCTCGGCGCGGGAATCGGCAATCTGGTATTGGCGATTGTAATTGTAAAGTGGGTTAGCTATGCCCGTCTTGTTCGGAGTACGGTTTTATCGGAGTCCCAAAAGGATTACATTCGCATCGCCCGGACCAACGGACTTTCGGATGGTCGCATTATGAGAAAGCATCTACTTCCGCATATCGCAGGCCATGTGCTCGTGTTAGCCAGTCTTGATCTGGGCAAAATCATTCTACTCATCTCATCATTGTCCTACATCGGCCTTGGCGCACAGCCGCCAACACCTGAATGGGGGGCGATGTTGAATGATTCCCGGCCTTACTTCCAATCTCGGCCAGAGCTGATGATCTACCCTGGTCTCGCCATTGTCTCTGTAGTATTGCTTGCCAACATGCTGGGCGACTATCTGCGAGACCGGTTTGACGTGAAGAAGGAGGTGCAGCCATGATTCTCTCCATTGAGGAACTGAGCATCTCCAGTCGGGATCGTACGATTGTAGATCAAGTCTCTCTGGCTGTTCGCGAAGGTGAATTCATGGCACTCGTTGGACAGAGCGGTAGCGGCAAAAGCTTGCTCTCGCAAGCGATTGGTCGTCTGCTGCCGCCCAACCTGCATGCGTCGGGACGAGTCATGTTCGAAGGCAGCAACCTGCTCGAACGGAAACCAAAGGAGATGCGCGCCCTGCGGGGAAGCCGCATCTCGTATATTTTTCAAGACTATCAGGGAGCATTTACGCCATTTCGCAGCATTGGTGGGCACTTTGATGAATACCAGAAGGTTCATGGGGAAAAGTCTTCTGCCATCCGCAAGAAACGAGCGGAGGAAGCGCTGGAATCGGTTGGCCTTGGTGCTGAATTGCTGCGCCGCTATCCTTTCCAATTGAGCGGTGGACAGCTTCAGCGGGCTTCAATTGCTACGTCACTGATGCTCTCACCTCGTCTGCTGATCGCTGACGAAGCGACAACGGCACTGGACAGTGTGTCTGGGCATCGCGTGTTGGAACTGCTGGCACGCAAACAAGCGGAGACGGGATGTGCCATTCTGTTTATAACACACGACTGGCGCCATGTACGCCGCTATGCCAACCGTTTGGCTGTCATGAAGGAAGGGCAGATCGTCGAATCTGGTGGGAAGCATCGCATACTTGACCATCCCCAGCATGAATATACGCGCCAGTTGATTGATGCGGCTCCCGTCCTGAGCCGATCGCTGAAGTCGGGATTGAAGGAGGCAGGAACCGAATGAAGACAACTGCAAATGATGAACGTCGTGGACTCGTGCAGTCCGAAGAAGAATCTGGTGTGCGAAGCCACGATTTTGCAAAAGACGTAAACCATGTAGACATAGACAATGCAGTCATAGATCCTGCGGATACAGATACTACGGATAGAGGTATAGATGCTGATTTAGATACCGCTGCTGCAAAGACTGCTTCATCGTCCAGCCTCTCCGGCAACCCCGTGCTTCACGTGGAACATCTCAGCCGAACGTATGCAGGTGCAGACCGACCGGCGGTGAACGATATTTCCTTCACTCTGAACCACGGTGAATGCCTTGGCCTGGTTGGCGAGAGCGGCTGTGGCAAGAGTACGCTTGCCCGCTGTCTGCTGAGGATCGAAGATGCAGATACGGGCTCGATTACACTGGACGGACAGGATATCGCGCGGCTGAGCGGCCGACGGTTGCGACCTCATCGCCGGAAGATTCAGATTGTTTTCCAGAACCCGATGGCTGCACTGAATCCAAAGCTCAAGATTGTCGATTCGCTAATCGACCCGTACGAACAACTTGGACGGAACGCCGAGCTATCCCACTTTACCTACACATCGAAGGAGGCTTACGTCCAAAAGCTGCTTGAAGCGGTCGAGCTTCCAAGCGATTTGGCTGGACGTTACCCCCATGAGCTAAGTGGTGGACAGCGTCAGCGCGTCACGATTGCACGTGCTATTGGCATTGAACCGGACGTTGTCGTTCTGGATGAACCTACGGCCAGCCTGGACGTGATCTCGCAAGGTGCAGTTCTGCAATTGCTTACCGATCTGCGGACATCACTTGGTCTTTCATACGTGTTCATCTCGCATGACTTGGCCGCGGTACATCGTATGAGCCAGCGCATCATCGTTATGCGGGAAGGTCAGATCGTTGACCGCTTTGGTGCAGATGCGTTGTTCGCCGAAGAACGCCATCCGTATACAAAGGAACTAATTTCAATTTTCTGAGTACTCCCGGAGACGCCGGGGGTGGTAATTGTTAATTTATATATGAAGCCGCCTTACGAAGAGATTCGAAAGCGGCTTTTAGTGCATCCATTTGATCACCCAAGTCCCCCTAAAACCGGGTTCCTTTCTTTGTTTTGAACAAATATATCTTTCAGGCCTATAACCGGGCTAACGTTCCGATGTAAACTAGCGTATACTGATGGAATAGCAAATATCTTGAAATTGCATATTTAAATTGCTCTATATTATTGATACACTAGATCAAGGTTATAATCATTCAGAGAAGGTGCGACCCCGTTCAAGAATGGGCTTGCTGCAAATGCCAAATCGATAACGCTTACATCCTTTTGGCAAATATAGGATATAAGGACGGTAGACATGAGCCAGGGACAAACGAGTACAGATGTTATCTTGATTGGTGCCGGAATTATGAGTGCAACTTTGGGAACTTTGCTAAAAGAATTGGCACCAGACTGGAATATTAAGGTTTTCGAAAAGCTAGCCACTGCAGGAGAGGAAAGCTCCAACGAATGGAATAATGCCGGAACCGGGCATGCTGCATTGTGCGAACTTAACTATACCGTTGAACGACCAGACGGAACCGTAGATATTAGCAAAGCGATTAAAGTGAATGAACAATTTCAGATCTCAAAGCAATTTTGGTCCTATCTCGTCAATAGCCGTCTGATTCGTAATCCGCGGGACTTCATTATGCCGATTCCTCATTTGAGTTATGTGCACGGAGAGAGTAATGTCCAGTTTTTGAAAAGACGTTATGACTCCTTGTCGAATCACCCGTTGTTCGCAGGCATGGAATTCTCGGATGACAAGAAAGAGCTGGCGAAATGGATGCCGCTGATGATGAAAGATCGCACAAGTAATGAACCTGTTGCAGCGACCAAAATTGACACCGGTACGGACGTTAACTTTGGTGCTTTAACGCGTATGCTGATCAAACATTTGAAGGAACAACACGTGGGTATCCACTACGAACATAGCGTGAAGAATATGAAACGTACCAGCGATGGACAATGGGAATTAACCGTGAAAAACCTGAAGAGCGGTACAGTCGAACGCCATAAGGCAAAATTCGTCTTTATCGGCGCGGGCGGTGGAAGTCTGCATTTACTCCAGAAGACGGGCATTCCGGAAGGTAAACATATCGGCGGATTCCCGGTCAGTGGGATCTTTATGGTGTGCAAAAATCAAAAAGTCGTGGAACAGCATCATGCCAAGGTATACGGCAAGGCTTCGGTAGGGGCTCCGCCCATGTCCGTTCCGCATCTGGATACCCGATTTATCGACAATAAGAAGTCGCTGTTATTCGGACCGTTTGCCGGCTTCTCGCCGAAGTTCCTGAAGACGGGTTCCAATGCCGACTTAATCACGTCTGTTAAGATGCATAATCTGCTTACGATGCTCGCAGCAGGTGTCAAAGAAATCTCTTTGACCAAGTACTTGATCCAACAACTGATGTTATCCAAAGAACAACGTATGGCAGAATTGCGCGACTTTGTTCCGGGTGCGAAGAGTGAGGATTGGGATATGGTTCTGGCGGGGCAGCGTGTGCAGGTGATCAAGGATACTGTCCAAGGTGGCAAAGGAACGCTCCAATTCGGTACAGAAGTGGTCACGTCTGCAGATGGAACAATTGCGGCTTTGCTAGGTGCATCACCGGGTGCATCCACGGCAGTTCAGGTCATGCTTGAGATTCTTCAGCGTTGCTTCCCGCAGCATATGGAGGCATGGGAGCCTAAGATCAAGGAAATGATTCCATCCTATGGCATATCACTTGTGGAGAACCTGGATCTTCTCAAAGAGGTTCATTCTTCAACAGCCAAGGCGCTGGGGTTATCGGATGAAAAACATGTCATGCACGTATAACCATTAGCTTATCGTGTTAGATAATAATCAAGCCAAAGAAGAGAGCTAAGCCGGGGCGACACCCGTGCCTAGCTCTCTTTTTTAGGTTTATTTCGTATATCAGAACTTGATCGTGAGCTTGAATTTGGAATTGAACATGAACATGTCCGCTACCATCGCGTTCCTCTAGACCTTACACCTAAGCATCTGGATACGGATCGTACAATATGCCGCTGTAGAGTCATAGAGCGATCTTATCGCTCAGAATCTTGTGCTGCGGTCCAAAGGGATGACAAAGGAAACTTTCGTGCCTTGACCCGGCGAGCTGACGATGGTCAAACCTTGTCCGTACATCTGGGTTAACCGGCGATGTGTATTGGTTAATCCAATACCTCCCGTTCCGCCGGAACCTTTCTTGGGCCACGCCAGTGCCCGTTCGATCTGCTCGGGCTGCATCCCAACACCGTCATCCTCGATTTCGATCAAGGTACCGTTGGTTTGGTTGATGATTCGGATATGCACGGTTCCACCCTCAACTTTGCTGAGAATACCATGTCGAACAGCATTCTCAATGAGCGGTTGAATGGTGAGTGGCGGCAGGGATAGATCAAGATCATCGGGAATATCCCAGATGACATTCAACCGATGCATGAATCGTTCTTTCTCAATGTAGAGATAGGCGCGGGAGAGATCCAACTCATGAGTGACCTCAACCATTTTCTCCGAATTGACAAAATGAAAGCTGGTCTGAAGATACTCGATAAAAGCATCGCCCAGTTTCTGCATTCGCTCCGTGTCCATCTCACTAAGAACCATGATTGAATTGAGCGTATTAAAAAGAAAATGGGGCTGAATCTGTGCTTGTAAGTAAGCAGCCTCCATGCGCAGTCGCTCATCAATAGATTGTTTCAGTACGATCAGAGACCCGATGCGATGCCTTAATTCAACGGCATCCACGGGCTTGGTGACATAGTCCGTTGCACCGGCCATGAATCCGGCGTACACATCAGCTGGTTCGTTACGAGCCGTCAACAACAGGATGGGAAGCTCCGATACCGAATAACGCTTGCGTACGTTCTCGGTCAGTTCATAACCGGACATATGAGGCATCATGACATCGGCAATTAGTAAGTCCCAAGGCTCCTTATCCAGCAATTCAAGTGCTTCAAGCGCCGAGGCTGCAGGTTGAATATGGTAAGGTTCATTCGCAAGCATGGAGATCAGTACTCGCAGGTTTACAGGATCATCATCGACGGCAAGAATACGGGCGGCAGTCTTATCCTGAGATATGGTCTGCTGCTGTGGCTCTGCAATCGCAATTTCATCGAAGCTGTGAGCGTCCCATTGCTGCTCAGTCTGGTCCGATAGCGATGCGGTGTCTTCCCGTGGAAGCGAGATCTGGAAGGTGGATCCTTGCCCAGGTACGGATTGCACGCTGAGCTGACCGCCATGGAGTTCGGTGAGCTGCCTGCTAATATTGAGACCGAGGCCGATTCCTCCGCTTAAACGAGCCTCTTGGGTTCCCTGTTCATACGCCTCGAATATTCGCTGTTGTATCTCTTCACTTATACCAACACCTGTATCTGAGACTTGAATTATAATGCTCTCTCCATGTTCCCGGACAGATACGGTAATCTTACCCTCATCGGTAAATTTCAGTGCATTATGCAACAGGTTGTAGAGCACCTGAACAAGTCTTCTCTCATCGGCCTGAATCAACGGCAGTGATTCTGGAATATCCACCTGCATAAGGATGGGCTTGCCCTCTGCCATGAATCGGAACATACCGATCACGCCTGGAATGACAGATGCAAGAGATAAAGGCTTCTTCTGGAGCGTAATGCGTTTTTCCTTCAAACGAATGACATCCAGGAGGTCATCAACCAGTTGGGACATGCGTCGGCCGATGGTAACTAACAGCTTCATGTCTTCTGCCTGCTGCCCACCTGATTTACGACGTTCACGAACCGCGATACTCTCGGCGATATTGATGATTCCGTGCAGCGGTGTACGCAATTCATGAGCCGTATTCACAAGAAACTGATCCTTCTGGCGATCCTCTTCTTTGAGTTGTTCGTACAACTTCTCGATCTCACTTGAATTGCGGAAGTATTTTCTAAACCAATAGGCGGAGAAGCCAAACATGGCCGCGATCACATCGATCGGATAATACACGTTGGTAATTTCGCTATGTGAGTTCACAATTCCCCATAACACGCTTGATAGGCTACTAGTAGCCGCAAAGAGCAAAAAGCTTGCGTCGCTTCGTTTCTCGGCTGCCATTCGGAAGAATAGGTAGACAGACCAGCCGATGGCAAACAGATAAAGGAAATCAGAGAGCCCAATCTCAAGTACATGATAGATCAGGGTCACTGGTGCGACGAGCAGAAATAAACAGTAAACGCCAAGCACGCTGGCATAGATACGGAACAGTTTACGCCCTTGTAGACTATAGGAGAAGCTTCTAGCCATCTGTAAAAGAAAGAATGCGAACAACGGATAGGACAACGCTTTGGCCTTAACGATCCAAGTGAAGTTGAGTGGAATCCAACTCAATAACAGATTGTCATGATCGGAAGCGACCGTTAGGGCAGCTACCAGTGTCAGCATCGAGAACGTCAGCAGAGCTCGTTCCTTTCGGATAAACAGAAACATCACAAAAGCGTATAGGCTGTGCAAAAGCAGTATGGCGAATGTAATCTTTTGCAAGTCAATGGATAGTCCTCGTTCACTTCCAATGGCTTCTGGAGAACCAAAATAGAGAGAGCGCGTGATCCCTCCGCTATAAGGATCGTCAAAATTGGCTGTCTGCACCAAAAGATTGAGTTCGGTAGAACCCTCAAGCACATAGGAAGTCGTAAATGCAGTCCTTTCTGGTCGATAGGCTTCGGCATGAGTGGCAGGTTGGCCGAATTCGGCAACAATGGTACCGTTCATCTCGATGATCGATGATGTCTGGATTTTCTGGCCCCAGAGAGAGACTTCCTCCACAGATGGATCTAAAAGTATACGAAGACGGTACGTTCCGTATCCGAACGACGATGAGGATTGTGGTAATGCATTACGCCAGTCACCGGGAACTTGAATCCGTGTGGATAGGTTATCCGCTATTTTCGCGTCACGATTAGAGATTAACGCTTGGGGATAAAACTCCCATTCTCCGTCCAGGGATGTGGGTGAAGTGTTGGCGAGGTCCCAGCCTCGAAGGTCCAACACGCCTTCAATGGGTTCAGGATGTGCGGGTATAGTGAAAGTCT
Source organism: Paenibacillus sp. Y5S-9 (assembly GCF_036894235.1). Lineage (NCBI taxonomy): Bacteria > Bacillati > Bacillota > Bacilli > Caryophanales > Paenibacillaceae > Paenibacillus > Paenibacillus sp. Y5S-9. The sequence continues at coordinate 6,804,348 of NZ_CP145887.1, read as the reverse complement.
CGGACCATATCCAGCGAAAGCCAAGTAGAATAGTTAGAAATAGAATCGACAGCACTACATATCGGGGTATCTTTTTATAGGTTATTGGTTTCATGGCAGACTTTAGTTTTCGACAGTTTACTTCAAATCCCTGCATGCCCTCCTGCCAAAGATGAACATTTTTTTGAATACCGGAACATAGATTCTATATTTAAATGATAGCGGTCCCACGTCAGGATTTATGGTAAAATTATAGATTAAAGGGTGATCAGTGAGCCAGAGGAGTTGTGCATATGAGAGTGATTTTGGTAGATGATGAATATCTCGCTCTGAGCAGGTTGAACAAACTGTTGCAAGAGAGAGAGGATTGCGAAGTTATCGGCTCTTTTCTGACGGCACAGGAAGCCATAGATCAGATCAAACTTCATCTGCCGGAAATCGTCTTCATGGACGTTCAAATGCCGGGGATGAACGGGATTGAGGCGACCGAACGTATCCATGAGGTTTCTCCTGGAACAGAAGTTATTTTCACAACTGCATATAACGAACATGCACTGACGGCCTATGGGCTTGAAGTGCTGGACTATATTATGAAGCCTGTAACGCGTGACCGTTTGGAAAAAACGATGAAAATGTATCAACGCCGAACGGTGTCAGCAAGTCTCAATATAGCAGAAGGGCCATCCATGTTGATCCGTTGTCTGGGGATGCTCCAAGTCCAAGTGCACCCAAATGAGCCGCCAAAACATATGAAGTTCAGAACAACCAAGATTAGAGAGTTATTCGCCTATTTGCTCCACCATCGGAACAAACCGATTAAGCGGGATACGCTACTTGAACTGTTGTGGCCAGAGTTGGATGAACGGAGAGGTATATCCAATCTGCATAGTGGCATCCATCGTTTACGTAGCATGATGAACGAATTCATGGGCGAGGACAAGATGGTCATTCGCTATCAACAGTTTGGTTATCTATTGGAAACGGGTGAATTCAGGATTGATGCTGAAGAATGGGAGAGTCGTCTTACCCGATTGCCTCTGTTATCTTCGTCTACAATAGCTGAACATCGGCAGACCTCAGATCAATATGAGGGCAAATATTATAGTGAAGACGATTATGTATGGGCTGAGTTGGAGCGCGAGCGATTGCATGCACTCTGGCGTAACCACGCCATGCAACTCGCACAATATTACATTGAACTGGAACAGAATACGGAAGCACTCACGGTATATCACCGGGTACAGCAATTCGAACCATCATTGGAGGAAGTCGGACTGGCCTTAATGAAGACCTACGATCGATTAGGCAATAAAGATCCTGTGGTTGCTCAATATAACCAGCTGGTTATCGCTTTAGAACAAGAGGCAGGCATACGTCCTGGCCTGGAAGTTGAGTTATGGTACCAACAATGGAAAAATTCGAATATTTAATTGAAGATACACAGCCTTGCAGCTTCATTTGCAGGGCTGTTTTTTTGTTGTATTTGTTAGCGAAAGGTTTGGTAAGAGTTTGGTAAGAGGCTTTGTGTAGAATAAGCACGATGAGGGTCGATATTACGCGAAATGTAAAAGAGGGAGGATAAGTATGTCGTTTTTGTACAGTAAGAAGTGGAAAAAAGGATTTAAAGTGTCCGTAGTTAGCATGTTGTTATTAAGCACATTCATCTCTTCAATTGGTTCAGAGAGAGTAAGCGCAGCTAGCGGCCCTGTTCCAGGAGGAACGGGTCTTGAACCTGTGTTATGGCTGAAAGCAGACTCGGATGCCGATACGGTGGAAGGTTTACTGACCGATTGGAAGGACCAATCAGCTAACGATGTAGGGTTTGACCTGGTTATTCCTGTTGGCAAGACAGCACCAAGTTATAATCCGGGAGGAATTAACTTTAACCCCAGCGTAAAATTTAACAACCCGACAAGTGGGGGCCACTATAGTAGCTCCGTAAAGCTGGTAGGTGACAAACCAATTAAATTCCAATCTGGCTACGCTGTTTATAAGAATAACAACGGGGGAGCTCTTGTCGGAGCGACTACTCCTACAGGAACCAATGGCGTCATTATAATGGGTGGATATGGAAACAATTTTGCCTCAGGTAATGGCGTCGATGGTGTTTATGACTATTTCAATCTGGTGGATAGAAGTAGAGCTCAGATCGTGAACTTTGATATCGTAAGTAATAATAATCATACAGCACGAGTAGATGGTGTTGAAGCTAGCTTCAGTCGGAACGGGGTCTTTGGAGAGATTAACTTTACTCCTGTTATAGGTGCTACTAACGGAGGTAATGCGACGTATAACTGGGGTGGTCTTGTAGCTGATGTTGCTGAGATTATTTTGTATGACAATCAGACAGCTATGGATGCTTCAAAAATTGAGTCTTATCTAGCCATTAAATATGGCATTACGCTCAACAACGGAGCAAGTCCTTATCTTTCAACTAACGGAAGTGAAGTGTGGACTGTCGATTCCAAGTATAAGCACAATATTGCAGGAATCGGCAAAGATGAAGCACAGGGCTTGAATCAAAAACAAAGCCTAAGCATCAATGCTGGAGTGCCACAAGTCGCCGTAGGTGTTAACACGCTGACTGCTACAAATGCAGATAATTCCAGCATTTTGACGGATCAGCAATATTTCGTATGGGCGGATAACGGTCTGTCATTGACGTATGATCAGCCTATTAATAAACCGGGACAGTATCATGCGCAGAGAGTTTGGAAAGTGCAGAATACGAATAACGTGGGTGAAGTGGAGATTGGTATCCCGGCAGTGTCAGTTCCAGCAGGTTATCAATTACTGGTAAGTGACAATGAGGATTTTACAGAAGCATCTGGCTATGATTTGAGTCTCAAAGATGTAAATGGAGTTCCACATTATACAGCCAAGGCGGCATTGAAAGATGGAGAGTATTTCACGTTCAGTGCGTGGGCACCAAAATTCACAAGCGCCAATGTAAGTAATGTGTCTGTGACAGAAGATGAGGTTATTGTAACGTTCGATAAGGAACTGGATTTTTCGAATGTAGCAAATTTAACTGGCTTCAAGCTGGAGATCAATGGGCAATCAATCACGATTGACAGTTTCGAAAAAGGGGCGAACAGCAAGACATTGAAGTTAAAAACGAGTCAGATTATCCCTTCCAATGCATCAGTGATCGTTTCTTACGATATTGAAGATGGTAATCTAAAAGGGACTAACGGCGCCCCAGCTCAAAGTTTTAGCGAAAATGCTGTGACAAAGGTAGACAAGTCCTTGCTGCAAGCCAAAGTAACTGAAGTTACAGGCGAGGATCTAGAGGAATCTGAGTATACGCCAGCAAGCTGGGAAACTCTCGATGATGCGATGAATGAAGCAGAGCGAGTGTTGAATGATCTGACTGCGACTCAAGCGCAGGTAGATAAGGCACTTCAGGATCTGACTGATGCAAGAACGGGCCTAATCCCTACAACATCTGTACCCGTTGTAGATAAATCAGCTCTGCAAGCGAAAGTAACTGAAATTACAGGTGAAAGCCTGGAAGAGTCAGCGTACACACCAGCGAGCTGGGAAACTCTCGATGATGCAATGAACGAAGCAGAGCGAGTGTTGAATGATCTGACTGCGACTCAAGCGCAGGTAGATAAGGCACTTCAGGATCTGACTGATGCAAGAACGGGCCTAATCCCTACAACATCTGTACCCGTTGTAGATAAATCAGCTTTGCAAGCGAAAGTAACTGAAATTACAGGTGAAAGCCTAGAAGAGTCAGCGTATACGCCAGCGAGCTGGACAGCACTGGATGATGCAATGAACGAAGCAGAGCGAGTGTTGAATGATCTGACTGCGACTCAAGCGCAGGTAGATAAGGCACTTCAGGATCTGACTGATGCAAGAACGGGCCTAATCCCTACAACATCTGTACCCGTTGTAGATAAATCAGCTTTGCAAGCGAAAGTAACTGAAATTACAGGTGAAAGCCTGGAAGAGTCAGCGTACACACCAGCGAGCTGGGAAACTCTCGATGATGCGATGAACGAAGCAGAGCGAGTGTTGAATGATCCGACAGCTACCCAAGTGCAGGTAGACAAGGCACTTTTGGATCTGACTAACGCTAGAACGGGACTTACCAAGGTAATTGGTACAGATGCATCTACGTTGCAAACGTTGATCCCTTCCGTGGGAAGCTTGTCTCCGGCCTTTGATCCGGCTAAAGATACCTACACCATTTCTGTTCCGAATAGCGTATATCAATTCCAGCTCACGCCAACGGCACTTGATCCACTTGCCAAGATTGAAATAGCTGTTGGAGATGGAGAATGGAATGAGGTTACAAGTGGTAGTGTAAGTGAAAATCTACCGCTCCAAGTGGGTGGAAATACGATTCTTGTTAAAGTCACAGACTCCTTTGGTCATGTTACGGAATATAAAATTAACGTGAACAGAGCATCCAGTGACAATGGTAACAATGGTGGAGGCAACAATGGCGGCGGAAATACGGGAGGTAACAGTGGAAGTACACCAGCACCTACACCAGCGCCCGTACCGACACCAACTCCGGCACCCGTGAAGGATAATTTGAAAACCACCCGGGATGGCAGTCATCAGCCGTTCGCTACGTCCAAGCCATCTGACAACAAAGAAACGTTGGTTGAAGTTGATCCAGCTAAGCTGAATGTGATCATGTCTCAAGGGACAGGACAACAGTTCGCGATTCATTCGCCGAATGATGGTGATATGAAGGTGGACGGTTTAACCCTCGAAACACTAAAACAATTAGTAGATCAAGGTTCCAAACTGAACATTAGCAATCCGCTGGCGATCTATCCAGTACCTGGCGGTAAAATGGATCTGAATGGTGTCTCCAAACAGCTGGGCAATGTAGCCATGAAAGATGTTGCTGTACAAGTCGACATTGCTCGCTCATCGGACGCTTTGATCAACAGTGCCAAAAGCAAGGCTGCAATCGAAGGGTACGAGCTGTTAGTGAATCCGGTCGATCTGGACCTCACCTTTACGAAAGATGGACAAACGGTTCGATCCGGGCAACTGAACGGATACGCGCCGAAATACATCGCGCTTCCAGAAGGCATCGACCCGAACCGAATTACAACAGGCGTGATTATCAACCCGGACGGTAGCATATTCCATGTACCAACGGTTGTTACCAAAGTCGATAGTCGTTACTACGCGCTCATTAATGACTTGCGTAGCAGCGGAAGTTACTCGGTCATCTGGAACCCGCAGGATTTCGAAGATGCCAGATCCCATTGGGGTAAAACTGATGTGAACAACATCGCTGCGAGATTAGATCTGAAAGGTAACGGAGATAATACGTTCTCACCTAACCGTCAGGTAACCCGCTCTGAGTTTGCCGAAATTGTTGTACTTGGACTTGGCTTAATGCGTCAGGATGCACCACAGAATCTATTCCCTGATGTTAACGATTCGGCATGGTTCCGCTCTGCGGTAGCCCTTGCGAATGAATTTGGTATCGTTCGCGGTTACGATAATGGCAACTTCTACGGTAATCAGGAAATTACACGCGAGCAGGGATTTGCCATGGTTGCTCGTGCGTATCGTCTGATCGAACCGGAAGCGGTAATCAGCCCGGATCAGATGAACTCTGAACTGGAACGTTACAGTGATGCAGCGGATGTATCGAATTGGGCGAAGGAAGATGTAGCCCAGTTGATTGCAGCGGGGATCATCCAAGGTAACGGGCCAGAAGTTCTGAGTCCGAAGACAACGATGACCCGTGCTGAGGTCACTGCATTGATTGCAAGAATGTTGAAAGTAACAAACTTGATTGATCAATAAACACAATCTAAAATGAAAAGCCTTTGCTGACATTGGGGGTCGGCAAAGGCTTTTTCATATTTTAATTTAAGTATAAAAGGAATCTCACCGATCTGTTCTCAAATCAATTATCTACGCAGACCATCACATAGGATCGACACAACGCGTTCCGGGAAAATCCCTCGATCTCCGATGGCCTGAAGCACACCGATCAGCATGATTTTAATATCCTCAATGCTGGCATCCGCTCGGACAGAGCCATGTTGCTGCGCTCGCTCTAGCAGTCGGGTAATGCCACGCCAGAACTCGTTCGCTATCTCTGAGCGGCCAGTGTCTATAGTCAGACTGCTAACAAGAGCATCGGTAATCGCTTTGTTGGCAATTCCCTCACTGATAATTGTTGTGAAATATTGAAAAAATGCTTCGCCTGGATCGTCGTGATGAAGCAATTGATCGGCCTCTTCCATGAGACGCATCTTGTGACTAGCAATCACGGCCTCGAACAGATCTTCCTTCGTTGGAAAATGGCGATAGACCGTGCCTATACCAACACCGGCACGCCTTGCAATCTCATCCATTGAGACAGAAATGCCTTCCGTTTTAAAAATTTCATGCGCAACACGGAGCAGTTTGTCCCGATTTTTCTTGGCATCTGCACGCAGTGTCTTCTCTGGAACCTGAGTGACGATGGAATCAGTATCCTTAACCTCACCGTCAGGAGTAGGATTATTTTTTATGGACATTATGGGATCACACCTCTTTCATAAATATAACCCACTGTTGATTAGTTGACAAACGGAGGATGACCTCCGTATAATTTTAAACGGAACCATTCCTCCGTTTATTACAGGAGAATAATATAGTATCTATCCTGAATTTCTTAACTCAATTCCAAAGGAGAAGGATAACATGCCACATTTAATAAACAACAGTGCGTTACTGATCATGGATATGCAAAAGAGTGTCGTGTCCCAATTTGTTAAGGACCGAGAGGCCCTGCTGCCATTTCAAAAAGCGATTGAGACTGCACGCAGTCACGCAATTCCTGTGATTTACATAAGAGTAGCATTCCGCCCAGGTTATCCGGAGATTAGTTCACGCAACAAAATGTTCGGCGGAATTCCTGATCGGGCTGGAGCTGGAGCAGATGCGGTAGCAGCCATGGAAGCTGCGGTGCAGATTGATGAATCTGTACAACCCCAGCCGGACGAGCCTATTGTGACCAAAGTTCGGGTCAGCGCATTTGCCGGAAGTGATCTGGAGGTTATTCTTCGGTCTCACCAGATAGACACACTCATTCTTAGTGGAATTGCCACAAGTGGGGTTGTTCTATCGACTCTGAGGGAGGCGGCGGATAAAGACTATGCGCTCACCGTGCTCTCGGATGCCTGCATCGATGCCGACCCTGAGGTACATCGTGTGCTGACCGAAAAAGTGTTCCCTCTTCAAGCAGAGGTTAGATCTGTAGACGAGTGGGCGGACTCGTTATCCGGTACAAATTAGGTCATCTTACCATGTCGTAATACTTTCGCCCTGTTGGCAGATCGTGGAATCTGAGATGATGGGTTCACCAGAGGTTCGGGTGACAAACTTCGAACCGCTGGCCTTCAGGCTATTGCGATCCTTCCTTCTAACTTCATTGGCGAAAATAGGGTCGCAGCTCTCCTGAAGACTTCATTTCAGAGAGGAGGCGTCCAGGCTATCACATTCCTTCCTTCTAACCCTAACCTTTCACGTTATATAGGGATGTGGCTTTCCTGGACTCTTTTATCATGAACAATACAATCTATTTGCGCAGAGCGAACAAACTCATTATCGAATTAAACGAAGGGAAACAACAGTTACCGAAGACACATCTGGCGACTGCCCTCAAAAATATTGAAGCACTCGGATACACCTTCTCGGATGAGTTAATGCAGGCGATGCGGCAGCTGTCCAAGGAACAGTTTGAAACAGTATATATTCAACTTGTGGCTGATTTGAGAGTGATGGTTGGCGCACATGTGAAGTACACACCGATGTATGCAGGATTCCCAATGCAGGTGATGCAAGCGGATGAGGCCGAGTTATATCTTAATGCGATTATTCATTATCTGACCAACCTGACTGTGGTCTATCCGGATCAATCATCTGTGGAAAGAATGCCTTTGCTGGAGAAGACGGACTTGAAAGTCATTGGTTTGGGAAACCAGCAAGCATTCCAGAAGCTCATTCGTCAGATCATTGAAGCAAAAGGTTCCATCTCGGAAACAGACAAGGCGGATATCGACACGGTATTGGAGCATGCAGACCCGGAAGACGTGGATGCGCTATTACCCGCTGAGATTCCCTTCAAAGAAAATGTGGGCTTTGTGGTTGCTTCGCTGTTGAAGCATGAAAAAGCGAACATCGACAAGATCGGTCCATATTTCAAAACGGCAAGTGATGTTCTGCGTCTGGCGGTTGCCTGGTCGGATGGTGATGTCAGCCTTGCTGCGGCCTCTCCCTTCCGGAAATTCAAACGCCGCGAGAGACGCCTTCTGCTCGGATTATTGGAGCAATGTGGCACCATCACGGAGGATATGCTGCGTTATAAAGATCGCTGGATTCGTCTCAGCGAAATTCTGCATCCTTCGGAATATAAGCTTCGGTATCCGCGATGCGAAGAAGCCTTTGATATTTTGCGTAATAATAAGCCGTATTCGACCTTCAACGGAAGTGTGGAGCTTGCCTTCCAATATCGAAATGTCTGGAGTCTGATCGATCTGTTGTCACAGCGTCCAGGTGAATTCGCGAGAAGACTGGATCACTTGCTGCGGATGACCGAAGATGAAGCGTATGTATTGCTGGCATTTAGTGATGTGGCTGCACAGGTATCCACTCCGGTGTTATTACAGGTGAGACAGTATTTTGCACAGCGTAATGAACCGCAGGATCTGCGTGTCTTTTTCCCGAAAGGCAATGTAGCCAAAGCCTTTGCTGTTCCGAATGAGCTGCCAGACATCGATGAAGCCACGTGTCAGGATGTCGTGCAATTATGCGAGCGGGTGCTGGTAGAGCGCTTCGCTGCCCTTTCCCCGCTTGGGAAGACCTATGTAGATCCGCAGCTTCATGATTATCTGGTCCCCTTTTCCCAGAGATCGGCGAGCAAGGCTCTGCATACCATCGTTCGTGGAAGCCGTGTGCCGATGGCAGAGGGTGATACCATTCGTTTCTTCAACTGGTGGAAAGAAGGGGACGTGGATGGCAAATCTACAGGGCGTGTGGACATTGACTTGTCTGCGGTGATGTACGATAAGGACTGGAACTATGTGGAGCATATTTCCTATACGAATCTGCGATCCTCTAACTATAAGGCAGTCCATAGCGGAGATATCGTGACTGCACCTAACGGAGCAAGTGAGTTCATTGATCTGCATCTTCCATCCATCGTGGCCTATGGTGGACGATATGTGGTGGCGACACTGCTTTCGTTTACCAGTCATCCGTATTGTGATCTGCCCGAATGCTTTGTAGGCTGGATGATGAGGAAGAAGCCGGGGTCTGGCGAGATTTTCGAACCGTCCACCGTAGCGAACAAAATCGATATTACCGCGGATACGCAGATTGCGATCCCTGTCATTATGGACCTGGTTGAACGTACCGTCATCTGGACAGACCTGGCGCTGACAAGCCATCCGGATTACTACAATAATGTGGAAGGTAATCAAAAAGGCATGGTCCTGATGGGTAAAGCGCTAACGAATTTACGCAAACCCGATCTGCATGACTTGTTCATGCTCCATGCCAAAGCTAGAGGAGAACTGGTAGATACAATAGATCAGGCGGATACAATCTATTCGGTCGATCGGGGTGTTACACCCTATGATATCGAGCAGATTATGGCGGAGTATCTGGTTTGACCTGTTTGACTTGAATACTGGTGATATGTGAGTATCAAGGTTAGAAAAGAGTAGCTGATGCTACTCTTTTCTCTGTTTAGGTGCACAGGGCCTACAGAATGGTGCAGATAATGTCGGATGCAAAGAGAGTGACTTTGCTAAGCTTGAATTAACGTGGGAGGGATGATATGGATACGCTCAGGCGGTTAAATGAAGCCTTGAATCATATTGAGGAGCATCTGATGGATGTCGTGGACATGAAGGAGATTTCCCGGATTGCCTGCTGCTCGGAGTATCATTTTACACGTATGTTCTCTTTTCTTAGTGGTGTAACGCTCTCGGAATATATTCGACGTCGCCGCTTGACACTTGCAGCTATGGAGTTAAGTCACAGTGACAGCAAAATCATTGATATTGCACTAAAATACGGGTATACATCGCCGGATTCTTTCGCTAGGGCGTTTCAAAGCATGCATGGCACTACACCCTCCGAAGCGCGAAATCATGGTCCGTCCCTTAAAGCCTTCCCGCGGATGACATTTCAACTGACCATTCAAGGAGGAAGCGAAATGAACTACCGCATTGAAGACAAAGAGGATTTTCGAATCGTGGGTATTCGTAAAAGGGTGCCGATTGTATTCCAAGGGGTAAATCCGGATATCGCTGCGATGTACCAGAGTCTTACAACGGAATTGATTGATACGATCAAGGGGGCATCGAACGTCCAACCTCTGGGCTTAATCAGTGCTTCGGCCCATTTCAGTGAGGGGCGGATGGCGGAACAGGGAGAACTGGATCATTACATTGGTGCAGCTACGACAAAAGAGACGCCTGAAGGACTGGAACAGCTCGAGGTCCCTGCTTCGACGTGGGCTGTATTTACTGTCGTCGGTCCGTTTCCTGGTACGCTTCAGGAGGTGTGGGGCCGGATCTACGCAGAGTGGTTTCCTTCATCGGACTATGAGCTGAGTGAGGGTCCGGAAATGTTATGGAATGAGCACAAGGATGTTACTGTAGAGCAATATAGAAGTGAGATATGGATACCTATTCGGAAGAGATGATAATGTCTCTAGCTTGGTATCTGCGGGCGCAGCTTTTTGAAGCTGCGTTTTTTGTTTTCAGAATTTGCTATCGGATATACGAGCCGTTTTCATTGCAAACATATGTAATATAATGGTATTATTTTATTGGAATTGTAAGAATACTTGTATGTAGGAGAGTGATTTAAGAAGGGGGTGGAGATCAGGTTTACATGAAGTGTTGACTCTATTCTATACGCACGAAGACATAACATTCCATTGATTATGGACAGGCTCACATAGCAGACATATCGATATGAGACGGAAGTGTCAGTTATTATACATTGTAATGTAAGCGCTTTATTAAATGAATTCCAAGGAGGGATTTACTCATGACCAAAAGTATAGGGAGAAAGGCGCTTGGTTTGTTTTTAATTGTCGTTATGATCGCAACAGCTGCTGTGTACCCTGCATCTACCGGACACGCGGCAACCATTAATGTTACCGATAACGGCTCCAGAATTGAAGTGAACACTGGTTCAGGGTTAGTCTATGTGGTGAACAAAACCAATGGGGATATTATCTCAGCCAAAATGAATGGTACGGAACTGAACAGCAATAGAGGATCACACATCGGTTCAGGTTTGGGTTCCTCCGCCAATGTGACGTGGAATACCTCTCCTTCAGGATCAACCGTGTTAATCACGGTATCCACAAGCACACTGACTCACTATTATGCTTCGCGTGGTGGCGAGAATATCATATACATGGCAACGCATATCACGGCTCAACCTTCGATCGGGGAGCTGCGATACATTTTCCGCGGTAATGGTAGTGTGTTGACAGGTGTTCCGGCGAATTCCAATAATCGAGGTAACTCAGGCGCAATCGAGAGTCAGGATGTATTTGGTTTCGCAAACGGTCAGAGTGCCTCTAAATATTATGGTAATGATCAGGCCAAAGATTTATCGGTTCGTGGAGTTACGGGTAATGGCGTCGGTGTATTTATGGCCTACGGCAATCGGGAAAAAAGCTCTGGTGGTCCATTCTTCCGCGACATCCAGTTCCAAAGTGGAACAGAGACAGAAGTATACAATTATATGAACTCGGGACATGCACAGACGGAGAATTGGCGCCTGGGTCTGCATGGGCCGTACGCTTTGATCTTCACAACGGGAGGTACGCCAAGTGTACCCGACTTCAGTTGGATGTCTGGTCTGAATCTGCAGGGTTGGGTATCCAGTCGGGGGAACGTGGTGCTTAATGGCCTCTCCGGGATGGATACGGGTTATGCATATACAATTGGGTTCGCCAATAGCAACGCCCAGTATTGGGTGGGTACCTCTTCTAGTGGGGCAGCTGCCAAATACAGCATGATCCCGGGGACATACACCATGACAGCCTATAAAGGGGAACTGGCGGTATATACGGAAACGGTTAATATCACGGCAGGCCAAACGACGACACTGAATACGCGTACGATCAACAATGACCCGAGTAAAGCCTCTAACATCTGGCGAATCGGTAACTGGGATGGTACGCCACGGGAGTTCCTGAATGGACAGACAATTCCGATTCGTCACCCATCCGATAGTCGGAATCCAAGCTGGGGACCTGTCACCTATGCTACCGGTAGCGCGACCAATCGATTCCCGGCAATCCAGTTCCGTGGTCAGAATTCTCCAACCACAATAACGTTTAATTTGAATGCATCTCAAGCGGCATCCTCTCATACGCTCAACATCGGTATTACCGCAGCCTACAATAATGGCAGACCTAGTGTAACGGTTAATGGACATGCATTAACTAATCCTGCCGCATCTTCACAGCCCAATTCTCGTAGTTTCACCATTGGTACGTATCGTGGCAACAACACAACCTTTAGCTGGAATGTTCCAGCATCCTACTTCGTGAATGGTTCCAATACCATCACAATTACGCCGATCAGTGGTTCCAGTGACTTGGGGAACTGGTTAAGTGCAGGTTGGGTCTACGATTGTGTTGAGTTGCTGAATTGATTTAAGAATTCAATATAGTGGAAGGAATAAAGGAGGTAGCCTGCCTGGTTTTCTTAACCGGGTTCAGGTTACCTCTTTTAGCTTTGTCATCCGAAATGGAAAGATATCGATTCATGATATCCCTAAGGATCTTGCTTTGCTGGAGATGGTGATCCGGATAGTGGTATAATTTTCAATACGTAATCATGAGTGAATGAACGGGGAGGAAAAGAGAATGAGAGACGATCTGTTGGTTCAATTGCAAGAGTGGCATGAAGAAGATGAATTTCAGGAAATTGTAGATGCAATTCAAGCAATTCCTGTGGAAGAAAGGGATTATGAGCTGGTTAACCATTTGGGACGAGCGCTAAATAACCTGGAACGGTATGAAGAAGCGGTTGAACAATTCCTGACGGTTGCCAAAGAGGGCACAGGCGACCCGCTTTGGCATTATCGGATTGGACTGGCTTATTATTATCTGGAGCAATATGCGCATGCGCTGCAGGCATTTGAAAGAGCGGATGAATTGGACCCCGAGGATGAAGATACGCTGGAGTTTCTGGGATGGATTCGAAGCAAAATGGAGGAGCCGTCTGAACCTGAAGTTGAAACGGATTCAGAGACTGTTGAAGAATTCCGCGTACCCGTTGACGTTGTAGCGACCTTTGAAGCGGTTCCCAGACCGGAATCCGGCGAATTCTGGAACGATAGTGAGCAGGCACTGGAGCACTATGTGTCCAATCCTCCAAGTGAGGGTCTCATTGACTCTGTGGAGGAGCAATTGGTGTTCCGACTCCCGGCTTCCTACATTGAGATGATGAAGCTACATAATGGTGGTATTCCGTACAATCGTTATTTCCCTGTGGCGAACACAGATACGGGAGCTACGGATTATGTTGAAATTGAAGGAATACTGGGTATTGGCCGTGAGAAGCCTCGCACGCTAGCGGGTATACAAGGCAGCTGGACTTTGATTGAACGTGAAGGTTATCCGGAGATTGGCGTGGTCATCGCGGTATCTCCTTCGGAGTCGGGGGTTGTCATGCTCGATTATCGTTCATTCGGTAATGATGGAGAACCTGAGGTCGTTTATGTGAAGAGGGAGAATCCCAAAGATATCATTCCGCTGGCACCGAACTTTGAGACGTTTATCCAAGGACTGATGACACCAGAAGTCTAAAAAACTCGACAGCGACTCTTTAAACTGTTGTGTGGAAGGGAGACAGAAGGTGATATGGAGGAACCGCTCAAAGTATATAACACCGCAGTTGAAGCTTTTCTTGAAGTAATTGGGGGAAAGTGGAAGCCTGTTATTCTATTCCATCTTACCTTTGGTAAGAAACGTAATGGTGAGCTGATGAAACTGATCCCCGCGATCACCCAGAAAGTGTTGACTCAGCAACTTGGTGAACTAACGGAGGCCGGGGTTATTGCCCGTATTTCACATCACCAGGTTCCTCCTAAAGTGGAGTATGAGTTAACAGAGTATGGATGGAGTCTTAAAGAGATTCTTCATCTGATGTGTAGGTGGGGCGATATACATGTGGAGAATGTTTATGGTGATCGAGGAAAAATTCTGTTTAAGCCGCCAACTACTACTGACGTTGAGTGAATTATATAAGCCGATTCTGGAATTCAGGAATCGGCTTATTATGCATTTTATTTGCTTTACGGAAGGATCTTGCGATCACGTAGATTTCTGAAAATATCCATAAACATGGCCTCCGTGTCAATGAATTCATGAAATCCGAAGCGGCGAGCTTTGGAACCATCTGCGAAGAAATCGTAATCCCACGAGAAGACAAAGTCACCAAATGCCCAGGAAGAGACATCATCATAAGGGGTGTTTACCAAACCATACTTTTCAATCATGGAATTCCAAAGATTTTCTTTATCTGCCATCACTGTTGCAAGTGAGAGGGGGAGCGGAGGTGCGGTTTCCAATTCGAAAAATGCAGCGATTCTGGGCCATAGCTCATTCCAGCGAAACAGATCGCCATTGGTGATATTAAATGCCTGATTGGCACAGCGAGGTTCGGTTGCTGCCCATACGGTTGCATGAGCCAGTAATGTCGCATCAGTCATTTCAAGAAGCGATTGATACGCTCCTGGTTTCCCGGGAAATCGTAATGGCAAGCCAAGCTCCTTGGAGATGGACGCATACACGCCAATAACCATGGCAAGGTTCATTGGATTACCCAGGGCAAATCCACATACAACAGAAGGGCGCAGGGCTGACCAGGTCCAGCTGCTTCCGGGTTGCCGATCCTCGAGAAACTGTTGCTGATTGACATTGAATTCAGGGGGCATATGATATGCGTCTGTTTCTTTGGCAGGTGTTTTGAATGGCCCCAGATGTGCGCCGTACACTTTATAACCTTGCATTAGGCTAATATGTTGGAGATTTGGAGCGATCGGTTCGATGGTATTCACCACATTGACGAGCATGGCCAGGTTGGGCTGTACCAATTCGGCCCAAGTTGGGCGATCCTGATACGCGGCGTAGAAAATATGTGTAACCGTCGTTAAATGACTTAGTTTGTCTTGTGTGTCTGCTTCGTTCAGTAAATCAGCTGATATATAACGTAATCCAGGGGCATCCTCCCCTCCGCGGCGAGATACACCAATCACATTCCACTCGGGAAGTGTCATGAGATAATCAATAAGGTTTCTTCCAATGACACCTCCAGCACCGATGACAAGCGCGGTGTAACGGGTAACCAATTGTTCGGTTTTCAATGGACATGCTCCTCTCTTCTTCTGTTCATATTGTGGGTCAGAAAAAGAAGGATGAGAAGTACGCACTTCAAAGTCATATACGTACTTTGAAGTAATATATGAGCCTGGTACAGGATATGAGCGTTATAATTGCACTTCAATGGATGTTACTTGCCTATAACCACAAGAAGCTGTAAAAGGAACAACCGTCCTTTCACAGCTTAGATGTGTCTGTATATTCGTTCAATAGATCTGTTGTAAATATGGTTTACGCCGGGTATCCGCCACCTGGAGGCGGCCATGCGCCGTAGAAGCGACGCAGCAGAACAATCTCACCCAGATGGTACGAGTTATGGGATGCGATATTGCGCAGAAGTCCTGCTTTAGTTTCACCCGGGAAATAGAGCAGTGGATCATCTAATTGTGCATTTTCTGCAATGGCTACGGCTTGATCAACCCCATCCAAGAATGCCTGAATATCTGCCTTCCACGTGGCTTCGTCCTGTGGACCCTTCTCCTCAGGCCAGCTCTCACTCACGTTAGCAGGGAGCTGTGGTTTGTGTCCTTCCAAGTGTTCGAGCATGAATTGCTGCCAATAATGCATATGCTTCACCAACTGATAGATCGTATATGGCATGGCATCGTGCGTACGAGCAGCAAGTGTGACATCGATATCGGGCAGAGCACGAGCGATACGGATATGACCGCGTTCCCCCACTAATGATTTGACAAGGGCTTGCCCAAAGCTTTGATTAACATCTGACATATGGAACCTTCCTCTCTTCCAAGACTGGATCTGATAACCCGTCTTCTATTTAGTATTATACAATTAAATTGCTAAAAATTAAAAATGGATAACCAAGAACCCTAAATACTTAAAATGCCTATGATATAATAGTGAAAATAAATCTCAAGACCTCAGGGTCGAGGAGGAAGCTCCTGTGAAAGTGATATTGGTTGACGACGAACGTCTAGCGTTGATAGGCCTTCAAAAATCACTAGAAAAAGAAGTAAGCGGCATTGAAATTATCGCTACATATATGAATCCAACAGAGGCTGTGGCAGGTATTGTGGAACACCGTCCTGATGTTGTATTTCTGGATATTCATATGCCGGAGATGGATGGTATGGATCTGGGAAGACAGATTCAGGCGGCAACACCGGGTATCGAAATTATATTTGTGACCAGTTACGATCAATATGCGGTGCATGCTTTCGAACTACAGGCTTTGGACTATGTGATGAAGCCCATCCAAAAGGATCGATTGAAGCAGACAGTGAGCCGAGTCCGGGAGAAACTGAGCGTAAAACGGGAGCAGCGGTCAAAGGATACAAATGTACCTTTAATTTTATGTTTTAATCAGATTCAGTTTAAGCTTCCAGGAAAGGATATTCAGGTTGCCAAATGGCGTACAAGCAAGGCGCAGGAGCTGTTTGCATACTTGCTTCACCACCGGAACCAGGTTATCCATCGCAGTGTTCTGCTGGAGCTTCTGTGGCCGGGAATGGAAGAGGAGAAGACGGCACACCAACTTTACACTGCGATGTATCATGTCCGCCAAACCCTGAAAACTTGCAACATGGATATGATCACGATTCAGAGTGGACACCTGGAGGCAGGCTATCGACTCGAACTGGGTGAGGCTCAGTTGGATAGTGAGCAGTGGGAACGGGAAATCAGGCAATGGAAAGTCGTAAACGCAAGTACCGTTCATGCCTATGAGCAAGCGCTTCATCTATATAAGGGTACCTATCTTGGCAATTATGAATACATGTGGGCTGAACCTGAGCGGGAAAGATTACGCTATCTGTGGCTGTATCATATGAGACAACTAAGTCTGTATTACCAGCAGCATGGGCTGGCGGAAAAAGTAATTGAGAGTACACGACGTATTCAGCATATGCTTCCGGATGAGGAAGAAAGTTATTTTATTCTAATGAAGTTATATGATGAAATGCACAACGATCTCGGTGTGGAGGAGCAGTATCGTCTCTTAACCACCAGAATGGAGCAAGATTTGGAGATACCGATTAGTGAAGAGGTTCGCGAATGGTACAGGGACTGGAAGCTCGGTTTGATCAAGTCAGGGCAACGTAACCAATGAATGTACGACATACAAATCCCGTAAGACGTTTCAAATATGTTCTGATCCTGTCGATCATTTTAGTGGCATTGGTCGGCATGCGCTGGGTCTGGTCGCAGTTCTTCCCTGCCTTGGACAATCATCAAGCTGTGAATGGTGTAGTTGATTTGCGAGGTGTTGATCTGGAACAAGTGCCAGTAATGTATCTGAACGGAGAATGGGAACTATATTCGAATGAATTACTGACCAGGAAGGATATTGTGGATGAGGGACGAGCACATGCGGCGGATGTGGTCCAGGTTCCGGGAGATTGGAAGGCTGAGAACCCAGATCAGGAGAGTTCACTTGGATATGCCACATATCGATTGCGTGTGCTGACTGATCCGCTCCAGGTCCCTGTCACCTTTTGGTTCAGGAACATCCGAAGTTCATCTGAAATTGAAATCAATGGGAATGTCGTGGGCGGAATGGGGAAGGTGTCGGAGGATGCGGATACCTATGAACCAAGAAGTACCTCTTATACGGCATCCTATGA
Organism: Paenibacillus sp. Y5S-9; assembly: GCF_036894235.1. Lineage (NCBI taxonomy): Bacteria > Bacillati > Bacillota > Bacilli > Caryophanales > Paenibacillaceae > Paenibacillus > Paenibacillus sp. Y5S-9. The sequence goes on along the minus strand of NZ_CP145887.1, from coordinate 6,786,384 downwards.
AGATGAAGGCGCAACAGAGATTGAATTACTCATTCATGTAGCCAATTATGATAGCCCGTATATCGGCGGGATTGGCAAACCCGTTCGCTTCGGTTCCCAGGCGGCGGTTGATTACGCACGTTGGTATTCCATCGGTTTTCAAATGGCCATTTTTCTCGTTTTATTACTTCATGGCATGTATGCCTGTATTCTGTTTGTGTTCAACCCCCAGGAGCGGGCCTTGCTCGTCGCAGCTATATTAACCCTATCTGTGGGCATTGTGGTTATGGTAGGTCATGATAACATTCTGATGTTATGGCTCCCTATTAACTATACATGGGGGATCAAGCTTCGTCTGATCTGTCTGCTGCTGCAAAATGCTTGTATTCTGCTGTTGTTCCAGAGATTGACCTTGATACATACACGAACAAAGATCCTTCAATTAGGCATTGTCACGACAATAGCTTATATTGCTGTTATTCTGGCGGCGCCAATTCACGTTGTCTATGCCATGGTTTATTACTCTTTTATCGACGTGTTCTTTCTCGTCTCTTCTCTCTGGTTCCTGTACATTGTAGGTGTCATGCTCTTTAGGAAACAGGCTGATCGAGATATGGTTTTCCTACTCCTGACCGCTGGAGGCATTATATCCAACATGTTGTGGAGTACAAGTGAGACATCGAAAGATGTGACAACCGTCTATTATCCCATTGATATCATCTTTGCCATTACCGGCTTCTCCGCCTATTGGTTCAAGAAATACTTCAGGAATGCCAAGGAGAATATGAAGCTGAATACAGAGCTGCAGAAGGGCGACAAAATTAAAGATCAGTTCTTGGCGAATACATCACATGAACTGCGGACTCCACTGCACGGGATCATTAACATCGCTCACAACGTGGTCACCCGAGAGAAGAACAGGCTGGATGAACGGAGCCTGGAGGATATGGAGTTGCTGATTACGATCGGTCGCCGGATGTCGCATCTCCTTGGTGATCTACTGGATGTAGTCCGGCTGAAGGAGCACCGCATTGTGTTACGTCAGGGGCCTCTTTCCATACAGTCGGTTGTTCCTGGCATTATCGCCATGCTGCAATTCATGGCAGAACGAAAACCAGTCCGCCTTCATATGGAGATTCCGGAATCGTTCCCACTGGTCATGGCTGATGAAGAAAGGCTCGTTCAGATTTTGTATAACCTGCTGCATAACGCGCTTAAACATACAGAGGAAGGAACGATCTCCGTAAGTGCCGACATTCGTGAAGGACATGCTCTGATTCATGTGACGGATACGGGTATTGGCATGGATGAGGACACGCGGATGCGCATTTTCCTTCCGTATGAACAAGGGTCGTATGGCATCAGCGATGGACAAGGCATTGGACTTGGATTGAACATCTGCAAAGAGCTCGTAGAATTGCACGGCGGGACACTTACGGTTCACTCGGAACTCGGAAAGGGTTCGGTATTCAGTTTCAATCTGCCGCTCGCGAATGAATCCACCCATCAGGCTCAGTCACAACTTCCCCTGATATGGGAACAGGCCGCGGAGATGATGGAAGATGCACCTAACGGATTCCTGTTACCCCGCCCAGATATGGGGGACGCGGAAGCCTTGGCGACAGCAGAGATGGCTCCGTTGTTAAAAGAGGGGAAAGCCACCATTCTGGCTGTCGATGATGATCCGGTGAATCTGGATGTGCTGGTCAGCATTCTTTCGACGGAACCATATGATATAACTACAGCAGGTTCGGGTCAGGAAGCGATGGAACTGCTCGGCACACGCCAGTGGGATCTGCTCATTACGGATGTGATGATGCCCAATATGTCCGGATATGAGTTAACCCAGAAGGTGAGGGAACAATTCTCGATGTCTGAGCTTCCGGTGTTATTGTTGACTGCGCGAAGCCAGCCACCGGATATATATACCGGTTTTGCATCGGGGGCGAATGATTATGTCACGAAGCCTGTAGATGCGTTGGAGCTGAAATATCGAATACGTGCATTGACCATGTTAAATCAGTCCATCCAGGAGCGCTTACGCATGGAAGCTGCTTATTTGCAGGCTCAGATCCAGCCCCACTTCCTGTTCAATACGCTGAATTCACTTATGGTTTTAAGTGATATTGATACAGAGCATATGCGGAAGCTTGGGGAAGCTTTTTCATCCTATTTACGGATCAGCTTCAACTATCTCAATACAGGGGAACTGGTGAAATTATCATACGAGCTGGAGCTCGTGGAAGCTTATCTTTTTATTGAAAAAACACGATTTGAAGATCGATTGTCGGTGGTATTAAACGTAGAGCCGGACCTTCCGTTACTTCTCCCGCCGTTATCGATTCAACCCTTGATCGAAAATGCCGTCAGACACGGGTTATTAAGCCGAAATGTGGGTGGGACAGTATGTTTGTCCATCACTCGCCATGAAGGTTATACCCGTATTGAAGTGAAGGATAATGGCAAAGGCATGGAACCGGAGAAGGTTGCAGAGCTGTTACATGCTACGCCAGGTGGAAAAGGCGGAATAGGCATTGTGAATACAAACCGCAGATTGTTGCAACGGTATGGGCAGGGATTATCAATCGTAAGTGAGCCGGGTGAGGGTACGATGGTATCATTTGATATTCCGGACGAGATATAAGGAAAAGGCCGCAGAAGTGAAGACTTCCGGCCTTTTTGTGTTGCTTGCGTGTTCATTCCCTAATTTTAATTATTTCTAATGCATCTTTCATATGTTAGTATATTTAACATTAGAAGCGCGGGTTCCGCATTGCGCGCTAAACGTTGTTATAGTGGGTGAAAAGATCGATGCGCAATTGGGTCAAAAATGAGAATGTACAGATGACGGCCATTGCCTTTGCCACTGCGGTAGGGGCGCAATTCAAGATAAATCCGTTCCGGGAAGATTACTTCCGAATCGGGCTGGGGGTTAGCATCCTTTTATTTCTGCTGATGATCATGCCACACTTGTCTTATGTGAAGACAGGAATCCTGACAGGCATCGCAAGTTTCCTGTTTCAGTCGGCAGATCTCATCAATCATGTACAGACCGTGTCCATTCTGGAAAGCATGCGGGACAACCTGGGGGCAGGCGTGTATTATGTGGTCTTTGCCTATGGGCTTAGCAAGTTCAAGCATCGATTCCATGAGATGCAGCCTCTTCTGCTCGGCGGGTTAATCACATGTATCGATTTCTCCTCTAATCTTGTTGAGCTTCTTCTTCGCGGAATGTTAAGCGGGACCAATATCTTTTATATGAAGGAATGGTTGTATCTGCTTGTGGTAGGCGGTCTGCGAAGTTACTTTGTGATTGGGCTCTATAACAGCTTTGCGGTGAGGCAGATGCGGCTTTTACATGCAGAGCAGGAGAAGCGGATGGAGCAGATGCTGAGTGTGAACTCGGGTCTGTATGGCGAGGTTTTTTACCTCAAGAAAGCGATGAATACGATCGAAGGCATTACGGCAGACAGCTATGATCTATATCGCGATCTCCGAGAGCACGACATGAATCAATACAGTCAGCGCACGCTGGGCATCGCTCAGCAGATTCATGAAGTGAAGAAGGATTCACAACGCATTCTCGCGGGTCTGCTGAAGCTGTATGATAACGAAAAAGCGGTTAACATGAGCTTATCCGAAGTGTTGAACTTTGCCAGTAAAGCAAATCGAAAATATAGTGAAATGCTGCATAAGCAGGTCGAGATCGACATCGAGCAACAGTATGATTGTGAGTCTCCGTACTACATTCCTCTTCTAACGGTAATGAATAACCTGATTGCCAATGCGGTAGAGGCGATTGAGCGTGACGGGACGATCCGAATTCGTGTGTATGAGCAGGACGATGACGTGCATTTGGTTGTGATGGATACTGGAAAAGGTATACCTGAAGCCAAACGGGATGTTATCTTCGAACCGGGCTATACAACAAAGTTCAATGAAGTCGGCATTGCCGCGACGGGCATTGGCCTGTCCCATGTACGTGATATCGTTCAGTCGTTGGCGGGACAAATTAAGGTAGAGTCGGCGCCTCAAGGAGAGACAGGGACAACATTCGCTATAACTATTCCCAAAATGAATCTAATCAAGGGGGCCGATGTCGATGACACTTTCTATCATGATCGTGGATGATGATGTGGTGAGCCGGAGTATGCTGCATGATATCATTGAATCCTGTGGAATCGGCGAGCTTGCAGGCATGGCAGAGGGCGGTATAGAAGGGGCGCGCATGATCATGGATCAGCGTCCCGACGTGGTTCTGATTGATCTGCTGATGCCGGATCAGGACGGAATTGAGACGGTGGCGAAGCTGAAGCAGAGCGGATATACCGGGAAATTTATCATGATCTCTCAGGTGGAGAACAAGGAGATGGTAGGAGCGGCCTACCAGAACGGCATTGAATTCTTCATTCATAAACCGATTAATCGGGTGGAAGTGGAGCATGTGCTCAGCAAAGTGAATGAACAGTGGAAGTATGAACGTTACGTACTGGAGATCAAGCAGTCGATGGCCCGATTGAATCTGGTGGAAGCGCCGGCCCCTGCCCAAGGTCGTACGGTGCGAGATGCGGCACGAAGCATTCTGATGGATCTCGGGATCATCGGAGAAAGTGGAAGCAAGGATATTGTGGCCCTTATGGAGTATGCAATTGACCAGAAGCAGGTCGCGGAGTGGCCGCCGCTGAAGGAGTCGTATGAAGCGGTGGCCAAGACGTACAAGTTTACGCCAAAAGACGTGGAAAAAGAGAGCAAAGCGATGGAACAACGCATTCGCAGAACGGTAATTGCCGCACTAACCAACATGGCCTCGATTGGACTCACCGATTATAGCAACCACAAGTTCGAACATTATGCTCCCCTCTACTTCGACTTCCAGGATGTTCGAATGAAGATGAGAGCGATGGAAGAAGATCAGGCAGGCGACAAAGGCAAGGTTAATATCAAAAAGTTCCTGCATGTGTTCTACATGGAGACGATTGAAAAAATGAATAATTAAACAACTGAATAACTAAATAACTAAATAGTAACTGAGATATTCTTTCTCTTATCCAAAAGCCGGATTCCCGAAGGTAACACCTTCACGGATTCTCGGTTTTTTTTGTTTATCACTTTCTTAATTGTCATATAACCTTACATAAATAATTAAAATCGGATCTTTTATTAGCGATTTGTGCGCGTTTATCTATTATAAAACATTACATGTTAATTTAATTTTCATGAGTTGTAATTATTTTATGTAGGATCATGTAAGTTGGCGTAGGGAGCGAACTACAATACGTGTATAAATACAAACGGTCGATTCGGTCGATCCCAATCTAATTCGGAAAAGGGGTTTTTCTATGAAAAAGGTAGCATCCATTGTAATGGCGTCCGTTCTTGCTCTAACACTTAGTGCCTGCGGTGCAGCAAAGTCCGGTGAAGAGAGCAATGCACAATCGGCAAATGGTTCAGCTGTTGAGAAATACACATTTGGTACCGATGCAACGTATCCCCCTTTTGAGTTCCAGAAGGACGGCAAATATGTAGGGATCGATATTGACCTCATGAACGCAATTGCGGAAGAAGAGGGCTTTGAAGTAGAGATCAAACCGATGGACTTCAAAGGCATCATTCCGGCTATTACGGCGAATCAGTTGGACGGAGCCATTGCAGGCATTAGCATTACGGACGAACGTAAAAAAGTCGTGGACTTCTCGGACCCGTATTATCAGGCCGGTCTGTCCCTAATCGTACATGAAGATAACGCGGACATCCAAAGTCCTGAAGATTTAAAAGGAAAAATTATTGCGATTAAAAAAGGAACCTCAGGTGCCAATCTCGCAGATGAATATGCGAAAACCTATGGGGCAACCGTGAAATATTTTGATGACAGCCCATCGATGTATCAGGAAGTCGCGAACAAAAACGCAGATGCTACGCTGGAGGATTTCCCGGTCATCTCCTATAAGATTGCCATCGATCCAAACGCCAAACTCAAAATCGTTGGAGACCGATTGAATGGTGACTTCTATGGTATTGCTGTTGCCAAAGGTGATGCGGAGTTGCAGAAGAAGATTAATGATGGACTGAAAAAATTGCAGGAAAGTGGAAAGTACGACGAGATTGTTGGCAAGTATCTGGGAACAACGGCTAAATAGAAGGGAATGTGGTACGGATGGACTCCTCCTTACAAGTCATAATAGACGCACTGCCTCTTCTGTTAGAGGGTACAGTCGTTACGTTAAAACTAGTCGTGATCTCACTAATCATTGCGATGGTGATCGGTTTGATCTCAGGTCTGATGAGTACTTCTTTGAATCGATTGCTGCGGCTGGTAGCTACACTTTACGTGGATATCATCCGTGGTACACCCCTTCTGGTGCAGGTATATTTCATCTACTTCGGGCTGCCTGTGTTCCTGGATATGCGCATTCCGGCGATGACCGCAGGGATTATTGCGATTAGTCTGAATGCCGGAGCCTACATCTCGGAGATCTTCCGGGCAGGGATTAATTCCATTAGCAACGGGCAGCATGAGGCGGCACGATCCCTGGGCTTAACGCGTTTCCAGACGATGAGGCTGGTTGTGTTACCCCAAGCAACCCGGCGCATGATTCCTACCTTTGTGAACCAGTTCATTATTACAATTAAGGATACATCGCTGCTGTCTGCAATTGGTATCGCAGAATTAACGCAGAGCGGGGAGATTATTATTTCCTCCAACTTCCGGGCATTCGAAATCTGGGGTGTGGTGGGCATATTCTATCTGATCATTATTGTTCTATTGTCCCGGGCTTCCCGGTTCATTGAGAGGAGGTATGCGATCCGATGATTACCGTACAGAACCTGAAAAAGCAGTTTGGTGCCAATGAGGTGTTGAAGGATATCTCCACAACGATTCGGGAGAAAGAAGTTGTATGCGTCATCGGGCCTTCCGGGTCTGGTAAAAGTACCTTCTTGCGTTGTCTCAATCTGCTAGAGGGTGTGACGTCTGGAAAGGTGACGATTGGTGGTATTGAGGTCACTTCACCCAAGACGGATATCGATCAGTTACGAACCAATGTGGGCATGGTGTTCCAACAGTTCAACCTTTTCCCGCATCTGACCGTGCTGGAGAATATCATGCTCGCGCCGAAGCATATCAAGAAACTAAATAAGGCCGAGAATGAGAAGAAATCAATGGAACTGCTCGGCAAGGTGGGGCTGTCTCAGAAGAGGGATGCTTATCCCGAGCAGTTGTCAGGTGGACAACAACAGCGCGTAGCCATTGCGCGTGCACTTGCCATGAACCCAAGTGTGATGTTGTTCGATGAACCTACATCTGCACTGGACCCGGAGATGGTTGGAGAAGTGCTGCAAGTCATGAAAGACCTCGCTCATGAGGGAATTACGATGATTGTTGTTACACACGAGATGGGCTTTGCCCGTGAGGTGGCAGATCGGGTGATCTTTATGGATGGCGGATATATTGTAGAAGAAGGCACGCCTGAAGAGCTCTTTCAGAATACCCGGCATGAGCGGACCAAGGCGTTTCTGGGTAAGGTTTTATAACGATACTTGAACAAAAAAGAACTGAAAAAATCCCCTATGGGCGAACGATCGTTCCAGAACATCTGATATGATGGACTTGAACATGGCTTGCTTGCAGGGGATTTTTGGTGCTGTGCGTAATACATAATAAGATGGATTGATCACGACGAACATGTTATCGATACATAGGAAAGCGCTTAATAACTACTTTTATGAATCGTTGAGGGGGAATAAAGGATGAGTGTACAAGCGAATACCGGGTTAAAGATCTATGAGTTAACGGAACTGCCTTATCTCAAAGTGCATGGCAGAACAACTGGAGAGTTGGCTCCGTTGACGTTATTTTGGACGGGGAGTGCAGTTGAACTCAATGTACGGGGCTCCGAACTATGGGTTGAAGTAGAGTCGCAGTATGATATGTATGAGTCATGGATCAGCATTTTGATCAACGGTGTTCCGGTGATTAGACAGATGTTAACGGCGGGAAGGTACTGGGTCTGTGTATTCCGGGGTATGAACGCGGATGTGGTGAAGAATGTTCGGATCGTTAAGGATGTTCAAGCGATGAGTGGTGACCCGGGTTGTGCCTTGCAGATTCATGCGGTGAAATCGGATGGAGCGTTCCTGCCTGTGCAGGAAAAACCGTACAAGATCGAGTTTATCGGTGACAGCATTACATCTGGCGAAGGTGCGATTGGGGCAAAAGCGGAGGAAGATTGGATTCCGATGTGGTTCAGCGCCATACATAATTATACGTTTATGACAGCAGAGGCATTGAATGCAGAATACCGGGTCATCTCGCAAAGTGGCTGGGGTGTGCTGACAAGCTGGGATAACAATCCAAAAGGGAACATCCCCGAGTATTACGAACAGGTCTGTGGCTTGCTTACTGGTGAACGTAACGATGCGCTAGGCGCAGGAGATCAGCATGATTTTGGTTCGTGGCAGCCGGACGTGGTGGTCGTGAATCTGGGCAGCAATGATGGGGGTGCATTTCAGTCACCTGAGTGGAAAGACCCCGACACGGGCAAGGTGTACAAGCAGCGGCTGAACGAAGACGGTACGTATCATGAAGAGGATCTGGCTGTTTTTGAGAAAGCGGTGGAACAGTTCCTGTTCAAACTTCGGAAAAACAATCCGGCGGCACATCTCGTATGGGCTTATGGCATGCTTGGTTTTCCCATGATGCCTGCCATCTACCGTGCGGTTGATGCGTATACGGAGGGGACAGGAGACCGCAAGGTCTCAATCATCCAGCTTCCTGATACAACCGAAGAGACGGTAGGAGCGCGTACCCATCCTGGCGAGTTATCTCACCGTAGGACGGCAGAGGTGTTAGCGGAATATGTACGAGGACTGATAGGATAACTTGATACTTGATACATGGTGATGGAAAGACCACTCTTTCATGAACGGTACCCCAATGGTTAGATGTGTCTCACTGTATGAGTCCCTTTATCACAAGAATGGTCTTTCTCTTTTTCTATATAAGTTGAACAAAGATTATTTACACTGACACTACGATGACAGAACAACCTTCCAATCGCTGTTATCCCCAGATTTTTTTCATTCCCTTTTTTAAAGGGGAAAATCCGGGGATAAAGGCGAACGCTTCGCTTTTTCAGGTTATTTCTGTCCTCTCCGTTATCATGTAAATGATTAGTTCAACTTATATACATTATCTAGACATTTGGTGGTGTGTCCGCTGTGCCGCTGTTCTGTACCTCATAACGAATCGAGATGATCTGTCCGAGCGTCTGAGTTCGGACCATTTTGAATTGACTTGGTACAGTACCTATCGGGAATAAGGGGATGCCTTCACCAAGAATTTTGGGAATGATGGCGACTTCAATCTCATCCAGTAATTTTTTGGCTAACACAGCTTGAACCAATATGCCGCCACCCACAATCCACACGTCTCCATCAGAATCCTGCTTTAACCGAGGAATGAGGGTATCTACCGTCTCGGTTGTAAACTGTACATTCGGAGCGGACGGCTGTTCCGAGCGAGAAAGCACATATGTTGGCCGATCCGCATAGGGGAAATCTTCGGAAAGTGTGAGCACCTCTTCATACGTATAACGTCCCATAACAACGCTACCTATCGTTTCATAAAAGGCAGCATATCCGTTATCTCCTCCGTCACCCTCCACATCAAATAACCAATCTACCGAACCGTCCAGTCTTGCGATATATCCATCCAAACTCATAGCAATGTACAAAATTGTTTTGTTATCAGACATGTTCATCGCTCCCTTCTACAATGTATGATACACTTTAACTATGACAAAAGTTGACGTAGTTAGGATGTTGAATAAATGAATCATCGGAAACTGGCGATCATGCGCCTGATGGATTCCAGAAAGAAGTTCACTGCCCGGGAACTGGCAGAACGGTTTGACGTATCGGTTCGTACGATCCAGCGTGATCTGGATGCATTGCAGGCGCTGGGTTTTCCCTTGTACACAGAAGTTGGCGTGAACGGCGGATACCGGGTGTTGCCCAATCGGATTTTGCCACCTCTTCAACTGACACAGCAGGAGGCATTAGGACTATTTATGATGCTGGAATATCTACAGCAAGTCCCGGATTTTCCATATGGATCAATGCGTGGACATCTGGCTGAACAGTATTTCTCTACTTTGCCTGAGGATGTACAGGATCTGATTATGCGAATGAGGGAGCATATCACCTTTGTCCAGCACCCCGGTGGGCATTCCGAGCTTTTAACAACCGAGATATTGGGTGCAGCGGTAGAAAAGAGAGAAATTGAATTTATGTATCATGCCCGCAATGGGCATAAAAAAGTCCAGGTCTTCCCATATGGTATTTACTATGAGCAGGGACATTGGTACATGCCAGCCCGGAATAAGGATCGCGTATTGTTGTATCGGGTGGATCGCATGCAGCAGTTGGCTGTTATGGAATCGGTGGATGAATCTGTTCCCAGTCTGAAGGCATGGCTAGCTGCCAAAGAAGATAGAGCAAGCGTAGAAGTGGTGCTGCATTTCACGGAATTTGGAGCAAGGATTGCTGCGTCAGATGTGTTGTTCAAGTCGGTTGAAGGCCATGAGTGGCGCGGACTTGTTCCACCCGAGGAGTTCTCTTTTACAGCGCGAAAGTTACTCTCCTATGGGCCGGAAGTGAAGGTGGTGTCTCCGCTCGAACTGCAACAGCAGGTTAGAGGGATGCTGGAACGGAGTTTAAGTCAGTATGGTGGGGGATAAAAGATTTCAAACGCTGGATATTAGGGTATCAAGGAAGAGATAAGAAAGGTGTGTAGACAAATGAGCGAAGTTTGGACTAAAGACATCATCCCGACTGTATCCGATAAAGTAGTGATTGTGACAGGTTCGAACGGAGGGTTAGGGTATGAAACGGCATTAGCGTTAGCTGAAAAAGGCGCAAAAGTTATCCTTGCAGTTCGTAATCTGGAAAAAGGTGAAAAGGCAGCTAATAAAATAAAGTCGTCTGTGCATGTAGCTGGAGAGGTGATCGTTATGCAGCTCGACCTTAGCGATTTAGCTAGTATCCGTAAGTTCGCAGCCGCTTTTCTTGAGCAATACGATTCTTTGTCCATTCTGGTTAATAATGCAGGAATTATGAACCCTCCATTCCAGTTGACGAAGGATGGCTTTGAATTGCAGTTTGGTAGTAATCATCTAGGCCATTTTGCGCTTACGGGTCTACTATTGCCTCGATTGATCTCTACTCCAAAATCGAGAGTTGTCACTGTAAGTAGTATGGCAGCTCATAATGGTGCAATTGATTTTAATAATTTAGATGGCTCCAAAGGATATAATCCCATGAAGTTCTACAGTCAAAGTAAGCTAGCCAATCTGATGTTTGCGAAAGAGCTGCAGAATAAATTTAATTCCGCCCATATTGATTCCATGAGTATCGCCGCTCATCCAGGAATTTCGCATACCAATCTATTTTCCTTCGGTTCGGGGAAACAGACCAATATATTCATGCGCAGTCTTTTGAAAATCATTAGTCAACCGGCACATATGGGGGCATTACCTACCTTATATGCTGCAGCAGATCCGACGATCACGGGAGGGGAGTATATTGCTCCCAGTGGTATGGGCGGAACTAAGGGCTATCCCAAGAGCGCTAAGATCATCGAAAAATTATATGATGCTAACATTTCAAACAAGCTATGGAGCGTATCAGAAGAATTAACAGGGGTATATTACAGATTCGACGTGTAGATTTTGCCATTAGGGAAAGTAAACCTTATTATGGAATGGACAGTTAAAAGTTCTTCAGCACGAAAAAGATTAACTGAATGGGGGGCTACCATGATTCGATTCATAAAAGGTTTCACGACCCGCTCTATGCAGAGTCCATGTGATGAACAACGGCGGTTGTTTGCATAGAGCCTGAAATCCACTTCCGTCATATCATTATAGTGCATATCCAATGCGTTCATCGTACGACTCTGCTGCCTTAAAGATTTTAACTTTTAAGGAGTGGAGCAACGTGAAATATATTAATGCGGATACAATCTTTCCGGAAGAATTACTCAAAGAAATACAGCGTCATATCCCCGGAGGCCTGGTCTATATTCCGAGGCCCAAGGATGCCCACAAGAAGTGGGGCGAGAACTCGGGCATCAGAAGAGTTGTCCGGGAGCGGAACGACGAGATCCGCCAGCTTTTTGCTGCGGGAACAACCATCGATCAGCTTGTGGACCAATACTGTTTATCCATCGATAGCATCAAGAAAATTGTATATTGCAAAAAGGGATGAAACGATAGAAGCCATGTTCGAGCAATCGAATGTGGCTTTTTTACTGTAAGAATAAAGAATGGTTATTAAAGCTTTTTTACATATTCGAGGTTGTTAATTACGCGTACAATTCATTTGACGGTACAAGGTTATGCGGTGAGAGTTCATGAATTAACTCCTTAAATCATCTGGTAAGGTTGGTGAATATGAATATAGAAGTGAAATTAACGAATAAAGACGAGGCGTATGTGATTAAAAATATGTACCCGCTATACCTTCATGATCTGTCCGGACATTATGGTCTGGGTGGAGAGCATACCCCGAACGAACATGGCATTTTCGAACCAAGTCCTGATTATAAAACGTTACAGGATCAGTATGATGTACAGAACATCTGGTGGGAAAAACCGGAGTGTCTTTATCCGTTCCTGATTACTGTGGAGGGTACACCGGCAGGTTTTGCGTTTGTGGCTACTCCGCCATATTGTTCACAAGGCACGGATTTTTTTGTACATGACTTCTTTCTGATGCAGCCATTTCGAGGTGTAGGCGTTGCTGAACACGCGGCATCGAGTATCTTCGCAATGTTTAGAGGAAACTGGGAGTTGTTCACCAATCCATCGGAGAACAATAAGATTGGCCAATCTTTCTGGCGGAAAACAGTAGCTAATTATACCGAAGGTAACTATCGGGAAATGTACGGGCAAACGTTCGATGGCTATAAATTGATTTTCCAATTCTCGAATCAACTCTGAAAAATTAAGTGCGGACCTGTATCTAATAAAAAAAGAGAGAGAGTCTCCTTCTGCGGAAAACGCTCTCTCTCCATTGCCTTTTATAGATTGCCGTTGAAATAGTGATACTCGGAATTCACTTCAAAACCAACACTGCGGTACAGATTCAAAGCACGTTTGTTCTCGGTAACAACAGATAGGCGAATATCTGTATAGCTTTGTTTCTTTAGGAGATTCACCAGAATATGAAGCACAGTGCGTCCTATTTTCCGTCCCTGATAAGCGGGTAAGATACAGAAGTTATGAATAAATGCGGTTGTTGCATTAATGGAGTTGACCCGTACCAGCCCAACAGGCAGTTGATTCTGCCACGCAATATAGGTGACTCGGCTGGGTTCATTTGTTTGCATAAAATACTCGCGTGTCCAGTCCTCCGAATCTCCAAAGGCTTGGGAGGAGCAAGTGACCATAAACTCCATATCCTCGGTTTCTGCCACGGCCAACGTTAGTTCAGGTGGCTCCACAACCGAAAGGACCTCATTCACAAGTTGCATCGAGTACTCGGCACGATCATAAATGGCTCCAAGGGATTGGGCAGTAAGAACACCCGGAGATAAACCCTGAGGAACGCGATAACTGAGTTGGTTGATTCCCTGTGGTTTCATGTCCAAGATGGCCCGTTTCAGTAGGCTGCTGAACACACCTTGGCGACGATAATGCGGATGTACGATGGCGTTAATATTTCCGGTTACGACGTCAGAAGCATACCAACTGAGGAGTCCTGCCAATTCACCGTCGCGATAACAGAGGAGTGCATGGTCTCCGTCTTTTTTACTGATATGGTCAAGGTCTGCTTTCAGATGAATGGAATCGAGCTGTTTACATTGTTGTTCGAGTAAAATAATTGCTTCAATCTGTTCCTTGGAGTTATAGACCATGGGAACGACTTGATAAGTTGACATAGCTTTCACACCTTCATTGTTGAAGGAAACACGCAGTTATTGGACCCGCAGGCGCTATCCTTCGAGAGTTGGTCCAGTTGCAATTTTGATCATCATCATTATCTCCTCCAAATCACTTCCCGACGACTATAACACAATCTATGATGAAGATGACACCCAATGGATGTAATTCACTGGGTGTCTGTTCAGATGCGCCCAATAACTGGACATTATATCCTATTGAAGGGATAATTGAGAGTAATACTGACGAGAAAGGGAGGGATTAACCATGCGCAAGTTGGCATCTGTGATGGGGATATTATTTCTTTCCGCCGCCATGTTAATGGGATGTACATCATCTGAACCAGCGGAAAGCACGGAACCCGTCACTCCACCAGCAACGGAACAGCCAAGTCATACGGGGGACCAGAAGGCGACTTCGGAGGAGCAGCAACAAGCGCTCGAAATGTCGCTGGAGTATAAGACAATAGAACTCACCGTGGATGGTAAGAACTATGAGGATACATTAGAGATGGAAGGGTTATTGGCCAAAGGAGAGACCATGAAGCCGTTCCTGACCTCCAGGAATTATGAGGCTTACATGGCTAATCGATATATTGTGTTACCTCTTCAGGTTGCACACATCGAACAAGCGAAGCTGCATCCTGAAAATATACAAACCAAGATCAAAGATAACAAGAGTGACTGGATTCTTGTGGAATACACGCTCGATCTGAAGTTTACAGACGAGAACGGCAAGGAGTTCAAGTCTATTCCGCTATCGGGCGATATCACCTTTTTGCAAGATCAGGGAGAATGGCGCATTCAGGATGATACGTATAACAGGGATGCATTCGCAGAGATCATTAATAGTTCTTTATAGTTCATGAAGTGTTTGTGATTCCGGCACATGGGGGTTGTGCTCGAATTATCCATTATGAATAAGCTCCTTCATATAAGTACGCACTTTAAAATGCGTACTTTTTTTGTGGTGGCATGCCCAGCTAAGTGCGTGCCAAAAGGGTCTCATCGTGATGTTAACTATCAACTCCTGCTAGAAATTTGCAGGGTAAATTTCCTGTAATGATGATATTATTTGGATGATCAACTTACTTATTGCGCTCTTGTAGAATGGGGTTGGGTTCATCATGAGGGAGATTCTCCGAGTCGGTTCTCGTAAGGTCTGGCTTTATATCGTTGCTGCTGTTGTTGTTGGCTTGGTTGCAGGCTATGTCGTCCTCTCTGAGCAGGACTCTCCTAAGTTCCAAAGTGAAAAAGGTATTCTGGATTTAACGCAGGTTCAGGTCAGTACGAATCCGCAACAGTTAACAGGGGAGTGGGCGTTCTACTGGCAAGAGCTACTGTCGCCTGAGGACATAAGGGTTCGTTCGGCAAGGGAAGGAAATCAGGACTACTGGATCAATATCCCGAGCTCTTGGTCTGGCTACCGGTTAGAGGGAGAGACGCTGGGTGGGACAGGTTATGCGACTTATCGACTGGTTATTCAATTAAGCGAGCAGGATCAAAAAGAGCGTCTTGCTCTACGTCTGCCCAGCATTTTTCATGCGTATAAATTATGGGTGAATGGCGAGCTCCTAGCACAAGTTGGTACGGTTGGTCAGGACAAGAACAGCATGACCCCACATCTGGCAACGAGGCTGTTATTTGTTCGGCCTGAAAATGATACGTTAGAGCTGGTGCTACAAGTAGCCAACTTCCAACATAATCGGGGTGGTATTACCAAATACATCGAACTGGGTGGCAGTGATGTACTGACGACCAAGACCAATTTGAATCTTGCCGCCGACATGTTCATCACGGCAAGTTTACTGGTGATTGGTTTGTATAATCTGCTGTTGTTCATGCTGCGACGCAAGGACAGAGCCCCGTTTTATTTTGGCCTGTTCACTGTACTACTTAGTATCCGATCCTCACTCAACGGCGAGCTTGTCCTTACACAATGGCTACCTCATTTCCCTTGGGAATTGCAGTTCAAGATCGAGTATCTGATTCTTTGCGTCAGCGGATATATCATCACCATGTATTTTGATTGTATTTTTCCGAATTATGTGTCGCGATGGTTTCGATTTGCTACCCGGGTCGCAACGGGGGCATCGTGTATCTTTGTTATGGTAACCCCTGCACTTATATATACTCATTTTTTGCTGATCATCGGTGTGATGGTTGTTCTACATATGGTTTATCTGATGTTCGGGCTGGTTCAAGTAGCTTTGCGACGTATGGAGGGAGCATTGATCTTCCTGCTGGTTTCGGTGGTTACTTTGATTACGGTGATCAACGATTTTTTATATTATAACGGATGGTCGCTGATTGGAAATACATCCCCGCTTGGTTTATTGATATTTACGATCGCACAAATGATTCTGCTTTCTTCGAGATTTACGAGGACGGCATCCAATGAGGAGAGAATCTCACGTGAGTTGCAGGATGCTAACGACAAGCTGATCGAAATGAATATTAGCTTGGAACGGACCGTGGATGAGCGCACACGGGCCTTATCTACAGCCCATGATGATCTCCGCACTTCATATAACCGGTTGCTTCACTCCGAGCAAGGGAGGAAGAAGCTTCTTGCCTACATTACGCATGATCTGCGTATGCCGCTGTCCAGCATGCTTGGGTATGTAGAAGCTATACAGGACAGGGTCAAGCCGGAACGCAATGAACAATATCTGAAGTATATCCGGGAGAACACGATAAGGATTAACCGCATGATCGAGGAGTTGTCCTTCTTATCGCATTTGGAGACCGGACAAGTCTCGTACCGAAAGGAGCTGGTTAAGATCATTCCCTTCTTGCGTGATTTTTTTGAACAATATGAGTTGGTTGTACGTGACGGAGGATTAGATTTCACACTGGATATCGGAGATACGGAGGATCAACGATCGAACTTGCCTGTTGTCGAGATGGATGCCAAAAGAGTAGAGCAGGCTTTATTTAACCTAGTGTCGAACGCTATGAAGTTCACCTCCAGCGGAGGGCTGGTGCGTATTGCGCTAGCTGTGGAAGAGGTAAATCATACTCCCCATGCGATCATTAGCATACAGGATTCTGGCATGGGTATTCCTCCGGATCAGCTTGAGCAAATCTTCGAACGTAATTACAGATACGATCGGCCGGGCTTGGGGAATGGAATAGAAGGCAGTGGGCTAGGGCTAGCGATTTGCAGGGAAATCGTACTCGCACAAGGAGGGACAGTTCGAGCGGAGAGCGACGGTAAGATGGGGGCAACTTTCTATGTAACGCTTCCTTGTATCGGCAATGAAGGAAGGGGATGATGGGATGGACACTCACAAAATAATGATCGTTGATGATGATCCTCATATATGCGAGATTGTTCAGGTGTATTGCGAACGTGAGGGGTTTATCTCCACTTACAGCCATAGCGGGACAGAAGCCATGAAGCTGCTTGCATCGTTCGAGCCAGATTTGATTGTACTGGATATATTGCTGGCTAATGAAAACGGCATTGATTGGTGCAGGAATGCGCGTAATTTCACCAGTGCGCCGATTATGTTTCTGAGCAGCCAGGAGGAAGATGAAGTGAAAATTAGCGCATTATCCTATGGTGGCGACGATTATGTGACCAAGCCATTCAGTCCTGGAGTGCTCATGGCCAAGATTAAGGCTCACCTTCGCAGAGTGTCGACGGGCAAAAGGGAACAATTGCTGGAGTTACCGGGTCTGACACTGGATTTCTATAGTCAGTCCGTCAACACGGGGAGTAAACCTATCTATTTATCGAAAAAAGAGTTCAGTCTGCTGTCCTATATGGCACAAAACGTGAATCGTGTCGTCAGTGTCGATACGTTGTTTCAAATCATATGGGGAATGGAAAGTCTGGAGGATACGAGAACAGTGGCTGTACACATCAGTAATTTACGCAAAAAAATCGAGTATGACCCTGCCGACCCCGAGCGAATCATTACGGTTCGGGGGAGCGGATATATGCTGGTTTCTAAATAGTACTTCACAAGCATGAATATAGCAGTAAGGGTGGTAATCTATTATAAATGGGAAAATGGCGTTGGAGCAGTACCTGACGCTATTTTCCCATTTTTTGTTCGTTCCACTAGCTTCGTATTCGACTCAGGGTATTGATTTTTTCAACACCCATCTGCGCTTTTCCATCCTCGTCAAAATGATGTGCCATCTCTCCGAAGAATTAAACGATCCAATACGCACGGATTTAAAGTTTTCTTTAGGTTTCTCAAGTAGGATAATCCATCATGATAAAATCACAGTGGTCGATATAACGACATATTTCAACAAATTGTAACTGATTATTAGCTACGAGGACGTTACATTCAAGCCGGATTAAACGATAATACGTGAAGAAATGGTTGCTGTCCCGCATTAGTACTTGAAGAAGGAAGTGGCTCCGATGGCACGAGTTATATGTATCACATCAGGGAAAGGTGGAGTTGGCAAGACAACGGTCACGGCTAATCTCGGGACTGCCCTTGCATTATCGGGGAGCAGCGTTTGCCTGATCGACGCTGATTTTGGATTGAGAAATCTGGATATTCCGCTTGGTTTGAGCAATAGGGTGATCTATCATATTTCCGATTTCCTGACCGACCGTTGTGCTTTACATCAAGTGATCGTGAAAGATAAGCGAATCAGTACCTTGTCCTTTATCTCCTGTAGTAACGACGCGGTGCATCACGATGATCCGCGAGTTTTTGGCGAGGCCGTGCAGCAAGTAGCCCGGGGTTATGATTATGTGCTGATCGATTCGCCAGCAGGCATTGAAAATGGATTCTGGAATGCAGCTTTAGCAGCAGATGAAGCTATTGTCGTAACTACGCCGCATCGTACGTCGCTTCAAGACGCGGATCGCGTAATCGGATTATTAGAAAATAGGATACCGACTTCTCCACAGCTCATCATTAATATGGCCGACGAACAGGAAGCCCGTTCGGCAACGGTAAAGATGGAGGATATCATCGGTATTCTCAATATTGGTGTGATTGGCGTGATTCATGCCGATGTAGAAGTTATACGTTCCGTACATAAAGGAATCCCGATTGCGCTTGATCCCGAGTTCGAAAGCGGGCAGCGCTTCCGGCATATCGCCCACAATGTGGCGAAGAATCAGCAGGAGCCTTTTATTTCATTAAAATCCAAGAAGCACAGAAGTATTTTTTCGCTTCCTCAAAGACTGAGCTAGGGGGAAAGTAGTTCAATGTAGTCGATTCTGGTATATGAGAGATCGTTTAGACGCGAATCATCTGGAATGGATTACAGACTAGCTAAAGAATTCCTGAAAAAATAGCGGTGTAGGAGTTACCTTCCCTACACCGCTATTTTTTTGTGTCTATCATGCTCTCGCTTGTGAGTTGTTGCTTACTTAAAGTTTTCTTTATAATTCACAATCAGCTCATTTAGCATGATAGAATTCGAGGAGAAAAATCGACATGATTTGCCAGTGTCGGTGTCACAATTCGACTGATAAGAAAGGTCGATGAACGACTTGTAAGTTGGCAGTATCGTACCTTAAAGCAGTCGGATCTCTTCAGTCGGATATTCGAGCTGACGTTGATGTTCCGAACGTGCTGAACGCCGTAGCTAGGACAATGCCATTTCTGTATGTAAAGTTTTATCCCCGCTTGATCTCCACGTGCCGAGCGAACTGACTCGCAGGAAACCAATGATCCCCATCTGGGTCAATGGTTTCCGCTATTAGTCTGGCTTTGTTGATTAGCTAGGTTAGAAACAGGTTTTGGACGGTCTTTTTTAGTTTGATCTATACATAGAAGGGATGAATGAACGTGAAGAAAGTAAGACAGGGATGGAAGGTGAGCCGGCAGGTCCTGATGTGGATGCTGGTGATCAGCTTAATAGTGTCTGCCGTGCCCATATTACCAGCACAATCGGCGGCAGCGGCTGAACTGCCGATGCAGCAGACCAAAGTAACCACATCCAGTGGGTTCCAGGATGTGAGTCCGACGGACTGGTTCCACGATGCAGTCGTCCATGTGCAGGAGAAGGGCATATTCAGCGGAACGAACGCGAGTAGCTTCTCTCCTAAGGGGACCATGACACGTGCCATGTATGTGACGGCACTCGGACGGATGGCCGGAGTCGATGCGGGGGGGTACTCCACTTCAAGCTTTGCTGATGTGCAGGCGGGCAGCTGGTATGCGCCATATGTCGAATGGGCAGTTAAGGAAGGAATTACCGACGGTACGGGCGGAGGAAAATACTCGCCGAATGCCACTGTATCTCGGGAGCAAATGGCGACGATGACGTTGCGGTATTTCGAAAGCGAACAGATCCCTTATCAGACCGAGAATCCGGTCACGACAGAGCCGGGCGATCTCGGGGATGTATCGCCTTGGGCGGCTGATGCAGTCGTCAAGCTGTGGCAAGCCGGTGTGTTCACCGGAGACGCCAAGGGCAACTTCAATCCGCGTGCGCAAGCGACTCGCGCGGAAGCAGCGGTTCTCTTCATGCGCAACAACGCGGTTGTGGAGGCGTGGAAAAATCAGAATCCAACGCCAGTGACGCCTACTCCAACACCAACACCAACACCAACGGTGACACCGACGCCAACACCAACGCCGTCATCCGGCGGGAATAGCGGTGGCGGAACGCCTGGAGACAACGGAAGCAGCCCTGGCGCCGGTTCCACTGCGTATACGCTCACGTTTGAGAGCAACGGAGGTACGCCAGTTGACGCGCAGAAAGTGCGGAAAGGCCAAGCGCTAAATAACCTGCCGGCTCCAACAAAAGAAGGATATATATTCCAAGGGTGGTTTGCGGATAGTGATCTTTCACTCATCTTCGCAAGCGGCAGCACCCTGAACGCGGATACAAAGTTGTATGCGAAGTATACCGATAGCATAGATCGTGCCGTACAGAGCGTACCAAGCTATTCGGTATTGGATGTCGCGCCGAACTTCACCATTAAGGTGCAGGATTCATCGGGCAGTCTAACGGAATCCCAGGTCAAAGAGGGGATGACCTTCGTGGATACGGCAAATCCCGAATTCGAAGGGGTTACCGTCTCTGGCGGGAACGGAGTTTTCACGGTATCGTCAGCAGCCGAAAACGGCAAGTTCGTTGAAGGTAACACATATCAACTTACGTTGACGGATGACAGTTTGTCCTTCCAAGGCCAAGACGCGACGACAAGTATTTATGTATTTAGCGTTGCTAAAAAAGAAGTCATGAATGTTCCACTCAATCCGAACATGATCTACATTCCGTTCACGGATGTCACGGATATGGTGATAAATGGAGCAGATGTCGATTCGCCCGCGATTTCAGTCGTTACTACGACGGTAGGCGGCGAGAATGCACTCGCCGAAGTGAATGCGAGTAGTGGAACGTTCACGTACACCGGAAGCACTGGCACGGTGATTCAAGTCGGTGATACCGTAGCCATCTATGAGGGAGTTAGTCCCGAACTGCGCACAGTCGAAACGACTGGTGAAGACGATGGTGATGTGGCCTATGTCCAGATCACGGCGATAGATGGAAGTGTCTACACCTATGATCACGCAGATGCCAAACAAGTGTTACTCAAGCCAGATGTGCTACCGGTGAGCGTTGAAGCAGATACGGATGGAGAACCCAATAACAAATCCATCACGGTTAAGCATACCGTGATGAACTATAGCGACAGCCTGTATGAGCCACTCGGCTTGGATGAGCTGACTACGGTGGATGTAGGCGACTTTATCGGATTCTATGAAGGTGTATTCGCCAAAGAAGATTTTAAGTCCGTCGGTTATGGGCGAATTACGTCGATTACGCATGCGGCAGAGATGGATATCATTACGTATACCGATGCTACGGTAGAGGACGTCACGAGTGCGTTCAACATCTATCAGAAGCAAGCGATTGACGGGGAAGAGTTATTGTCAAAAGAGCAGATCGCGCAGCTCGAAGAGCAAATTGAGCAGCAAGCGAGAGACAGCGGATTCGTCAATGAAGCGGCGGATTATCTGTCTGACATCGCCATGGAGACGAAGGAAATTCAGGAGATCAAGGCTCAGTCCTCCCTAGCGTCCGGTAAAGGGAGCCGGGTAAGTGTGGAGAATCTGACCGTTGTTGCCTCACTCGGCACGAGGCTGAAGAATATTGACGGCCGAACCTCAGGCGTAAGCGCTACATTACAAGTGGGTGCCGATATTGTTGTCAATATCAATGAAGACAGCGATCTTGTCATCCATATGACCGGTACATTCGTTCAAGAGATAAGCTTGAATCTTGGCGTTAATTCGGATACGAAATGGCATTGGTACAAAATATCGACTTTTTTTGGCGATGTTCCTATTTTCCCAGTCATTGATGATTATGTAATCACGGCGAATCTGGATGCTTATAGCTATACCGGGATGAACATCACGGCAGAGATAGCTCTCGTTGAACACGATAAGTTAAATGATGCACTGAATGACTGGGTGGGCGAGAAGAACGCTGGCAGATTGGGCAAGGTTCAGGACATTGCGACACAGATTAAAGCGGTAATGGCGGGTGTGCAGGATACTGCCGTAGATGCGGAATCGTTGAAGGAAAAGTATCAAGAGATGTTGGAGCAAGACACGGAGTGGGTTCCGTTAATCAAGAAAGAGCTTTTTGAAAACAGCGTACGCGTGGCTTTAGGTATTGTGGAAGTCAAATTTGAAGCGGAGTTTGTGGTCAGTGCTCAAGTGAACCTGACGATCGGGGCAGATTTCTACTATAAGATGGCCAAACGCTACTCTGTGACCTTACGTGTTTTGAGTTTCAGTGGTACGAGCAATACGGTCAGCTTGCCGGGAGACGGCGATTACCAGTTTACCTTCTATGTGATGGGGACGATCGGGTTGCGAGCCGGTATTCATATGGAGGTCAAAGCGGGGATTGGAAGCGTCAAGTTAAATAGTGTTGGACTTGCCGTAGAACCCGGCGTGTATGTGAATCTGTGGGGCTACTTCTATTATCAATTGAAAAATATTAGCGGGGTGAAGACCACCAAGTCTTTAGGGGCCCTCTTCGTCGAGATCGGCATCTATTTGGAGGTCGAACTCGGCGCCCAATTAGGAGATGGAGCGCTCTCAGGCGGCGTGGAGCTGGTCAATGAAGAGTGGCCGCTGTATACGATTGGAGAAGAACAGAACGTCTACGACTTCGCCTATCCACAGGATAAGTCACTCAAAGTGAGCATGGCGGGTTCTGCGTCATCAATCCCTGTACCGGAGTTATGGCTTACGATGAATACGTTTGATTTGACAACAGGCGATACCGATACCCAAGCGTATGATGCCTCGAAGTTCGATATTCAAGTGGACAATGCGAATTTCAAATATAACGAAGCTGACGGGAAGATCGAAGTGGTGGACAAGAACATTCAGGTGAGTGAGGGCAATCTGGTCATCACCTGGAAGGGGGCACCGCTGTCGTTCACATCCGAACCGCTCAAGCGTACGATTCCGTTGAACTGGCTCGCTAGATTGGGTGACTATGTCCTACAACTGGATCCACAGAACGGGGGAGTAACCCAGATTGTCGCTGCCCCGTATAACGCGGCGATCAGCGTGACCACCCCGGTATATCCGGGATATACTTTTGACGGCTGGTACACGGCTGCTTCCGGTGGCACGAAGGTAACGATTCCAAGCCGAATGGCTGCGGAGGATCGGAAACTGTACGCGCACTGGATTGCGAACAAGAATACGCCGTATACCGTTGAGTATTATGTGCTAGACCCGAACAGCAGGATACAGGCTCCGCCTGTGGATACGGAAAATATGACTGGAACAACGGACACGGAGATTCGAATCAGCTCCGACAGGTTTAAGGAGCAAGGCTATGCGACCGGAACGGTGAGCGGCGTATTAATCAAGGGCGACGGCTCTACAGTCGTAAGAGTTAATTACTATCCGGAGAATCGAAAGATGACTTTCGCTGGGGGTTATGCCGGTGCGCCCCAAATCTCGCTAACAGAAGCCGTTGGCAAGAACATCGCTACTCGTATACCTGTACCGACAAGGCAGGGATATACGTTTGCCGGTTGGTCGCCAGAAGTTCCGAGTGCGATGCCGATTGAGGACACTACGTATACAGCGAAGTGGACGGGGAGAGAGGGTACGCCTTATCAGGTCGTATACTTGCTGCAAAATATCGGAAGTGACACCTATACGGTTGCAGATACGGAATCGTATCGTGGAGTTACGGGTACCGAGGCGAATTTAACGGACGTCAAGCCAAGAACCTATGATGGCTTCGTGCGAGACGACAGCATTTCGGTACTGACGGATATAATTGCGAGCAACGGCAAAACGGCGCTGAAGGTGTATTATAAGCGAGATGTATACCAAATGACGGTTGATTACAATGGTTCTGGAGCAGTAAATACAACGGATAAGATTCCATTTGGAGCGACGACACTGCTCCGTCTAGGCACTCCGACAAGGCAGGGATATAGCTTTATGGGATGGTCGCCAACGCCTCCAACCACGATGCCTGCGGAAGATGTCCAGTTTACCGCGCAGTGGGCAATTAACAACTACACCGTAACTTTCGACACTTACGGTGGGTCCGAAGAAGCGGCCCAGACTGTAGGGTATGGTGCTACAATTAATATGCCGATTGAACCAACGAAAGCTGGTTATGTATTCGGCGGTTGGTATAGCGATAGCACGTTGACGAACGCTTACAGCTTCGATGCGCTGGTGACGGCGGACATCACACTGTATGCGAAGTGGCTGATCCCTTACACGGTAAGCTTCGAGAGTAATGAAGGGTCGGTAGTAGATGCCAAAACAGTGCATGAAGGAACCAAGGCTATGGCCCCTGTCACCCCAGAGCGGGAAGGATATGTGTTTAGCGGCTGGTACAGCGACAGAGAGCTAATGAACGCCTATGATTTCACTTCTATGGTGGTGACGGGAGACCTGACATTGTACGCGAAGTGGACGTTATATGTACCGAATACTTACACTGTAACTTTCGAGAGTAACGGCGGATCGGCGGTCACAGAACAGACAGTGAATGAAGGTGCCGTGGCTACTGCTCCTGGCGCTCCGATGCTGGAAGGATATACGTTCTCTGGCTGGTATAGCGATAGCGAATTGACGATCCCTTATGGTTTCACGGAAGGTGTAATGGCGAATGTGATGCTGTACGCGAAGTGGACCAAGAACAGCTACACAGTGAGCTTTAACAGTAACAGCGGATCTTCGGTGATCAGTCAGTCCGTAAGTGAAGGTGACACAGCAATAGTTCCTGACCCGCCGACGCGTGCAGGGCATGTATTTGAAGGTTGGTACAGCAACGCCGGACTGAGTGAAGCCTACAACTTTACGACACCGGTGATGGCTAACCTCACGTTGTATGCGAAATGGACGGCGATCTACACGGTCACCTTCAACAGTAACGGCGGATCATCGGTTAATAGCCAGAATATGGAATACGGTGGCAATGCTATGGAGCCTGCCGTACCGACGAGGGACGGTTATACGTTCAACGGTTGGTACAGCGACGCTGGACTGAATGAAGCCTATAGCTTCATGACATCGGTGACGGGTAACCTCACACTTTACGCGAAGTGGACATTTAATAGCCGCACGGTGAGCTTCGAAAGTAACGGTGGGGCAGCAGTAGGTAGTCAGACGGTGGTTACTGGCGACAAAGCTGTGGCGCCTGCTGCACTGAAATGGGCGGGCTACCGATTCGATGGTTGGTACAGCGATCGTGATCTGGAGAACGTCTACGACTTCAGGACGCCGGTGACGGCAGACATCACCTTGTTCGCCAAGTGGACGAGGACATCGTGGCTGCAAGTGGGTGACGAGCTGGAATTGAATAGCAAGTCCAATATCGTCTTCGACAGTCAAGGGACGCCTTACATGGCTTATATAAAGGACAATAACGAAGTATCTGTGGTGAAATATAAGGGAGGCACGTGGCAGCCCGTCGGCAATCAAAGCGATCTTGAAAAAGCGGGAGGATTGGGGAGCTCAGCTATATCGCTCGGAATAGACAGTAAGGACAAGATTTATGTTGGTTATAAGAACAGCTCAGGTAAAGTAAGCTTTAAGAATTACAATGATGAACATAAGTGGTGGAGACCATTAACTGCTTACCCTGATTTTTATTGGGATGACGGAAAGAGCTGGAGAGAAGTGGATACAGTTAAAGATAGCTTCTTCATTACCTTTGATAAGGATGATAATCCTTTCCTGATGTTTAGAGGTGTTTTGATGGGGAATGTTTCAGAACCATCAATGCTTATGTCATGGAGGTATTATAAAGGTAGTGATTGGAAACAAGAAGCGAGGGTACAGGCATTCGCAGGTCTAAGAGCATTCCTCGCACCGTTACCAAACAATGGCATGTATTTGTTTGCTCCATCTCGTTTATCCAGTGGTCATGGGGCATTAGGATATAGCTTACCAAATAGCTCATCTGGACAGGATAAATTTTGGAAATTATTAGATCCGAAACAATATTCATATCCATCATCTGCGAATATGGATGCTGCATCTGCGCTTGATCCGTCTGGCGTACCTTATATGATCTATCTTAGCAGCTCCAACGTTGTTGAAATGTGGAAATATCCGCACTCCATTCCGTCAGACGATGCGAAATGGGAGAAGGTAAGCACTCCCAGATTCTCGGTAGGTTCGTCTTTAGAAGGAAGCATGGATATGGCTTTTGATAGCGAAGGCACGCCTTACGTTGCTTATCGAGATGCTGCAAATGGCAACAGGGTGACTGTGATGAAATACGAGAACATGGATTGGAGACCGGTAGGGTCTGCCGGATTCTCCAATGATGACGCTCTTGAGCTAGATATTTTCATAGACAGTACCGACCACATTTATGTGAGTTATAAGCAACAAGGTAAAATGAATATTATGAAGTATGATCCAAATTTCAAATAAATTTGATAGATTAGACTGGCAGAAGAGCCTACTCCCATCGGAGTAGGCTCTTCTGCATATATTATATGATTTACTGTATTTCATGCAACGGTTGTGCCTCCGGCACGTTATGCACACCCCACTTGCAGATTTCCTCCAGAATGGGCATTAGACTCTTGCCTCGGGGGGTTAAGGAATACTCCACTTTGGGCGGAGTCTGATCATACTCCACTCGTTTTATCACACCTTCATGTTCCAAATCGTTCAGTTGAGAGGTTAATACCTTGTACGTGATCCCGGGGACACGTCTTTTGAGTTCGCCGTAACGTGTGACCCCATGAAAGGCAAGTTGATACATGATCTTCATCTTCCACTTCCCACCGATAATGGACAGGGTGTAGTTGAAGGGAGTTAGTGTTTCCACTGGGATTGTACCCGGATTATCCATCACGAATAAGCTCCTTTATGCAGGTACGCACTTCAAAGTGCGTACTTTTTTTGTGGTGAACAAGTGTATATTCTTATACCAACTATATGTTTCCCATGGGGCTTTGTAAACCGAAGGAGCTTCTGTTGGGAGGGGGAAAAGGAGCGAGTGTCATTGGCAAAAAACAATGTATTTGAGTTTGCAACAGGTGATATCACCGTGAACGAAATGTACAAATTAATGACGGGTTCCGTGGTGCCGCGGCCCATTGCTTGGGTCTCTACGCGAAGTAAGGAGGGTGTGCTTAACCTCGCTCCATTCAGTTTTTTTACCGTTGCTTCACGCAATCCGGCGACGCTGCTCTTATCCATTGGACCCGGTGTAGGTGAGAGGCAAGGTACCGTGAAGGATACACTTCTCAATATTCGAGAGACGGGGGAATTCGTCATCAATATGGTTCCGGCTTCACTGGTGGAGTCGATGCAGCGATCGTCTGCGGATGTGGCATCGGACGAAAATGAGTTTGAGCTGGCAGGCGTTACACCCAAACCGGGTATACATGTGGATGTACCTTCCGTGCTCGAATCTCCGATTGCTTTTGAACTTACACTGGATCGTATTATTGAAGTGGGTACAGATCATCTGGTTCTTGGAAAAGTAGAGCATGTACGGGTGAATGCAGAGGCATATGCCGGTCATTATAAAATAGCGATCGAGAGCTGGCAGCCACTAGCCAGTTTGGCTGGCGATTACGCTCTAATGAAACCTCCATTCTCAGTCTGAGATAGGGTTACGTAATCTATATCTGGAATGGTGCAGCAGAGAAAGAACCGCTTTTTCAGTTTTGAATCCTGAAAAAACGGTTCTCCCCCAAGATATGAATTGTAGATGTAGGTGTCTAATCCTCATTTCCAATTCATTGGCTTAGAAATTGGTTCGCCCAAACGTGGCATCACTCTTCACCGTTGAGCTGCTGGATGCATTGATGGCATCGAGTTGTAATACGTAATCATAATGCCGGATGTAATATCCGGGCTGACTGTACGATTGAAGGGATACTTTGGTGCTGTCAGCCCAACCAGGGCTGCTCAGGAACGTAGCATCTCCCTTATAGGCGGAGGTGTCGGCATAAGCTTCAAGTACAATTTTGTTGCTGGCATTACGCTTCAGAAAGTAACCCGGGAAGTTGATGGACTCCAGTGATATTCCCGTGGAGCTGGCAAGACCCGGTACGACGCGGAATTGTGAGTCCTGGGCAGGAGAGACGTTGGCATCCACGCGAGCCGTGTAATTGGCATGACGGATGTATCGATCCGGATAATTGTGTGAACTGAACCGGCTGTAACCTGTGGCTTCCGGTGTTGCAGGACCCAACATTTTGACCTCGTGCAGAGTTGGGGTGTACCAGTTCCCCGGATTATTCCACAAGACGGCGTTCACCATATTGATCCGTACATAACGGGCGGTGAAATGCACGGCATCCGTGGTGAAACCATAGGTCAGATTGTTGGTGCGATCCAAGGTGGAGTAATTAACACCATCGTTGCTAATCTCAATTTTGTATTTGTAGTACCCTTCAGAACCTTTATACATAAACCAGGAGGTGTCGATCTCGGTGATCGTCTTTGGTGTGCCGAAGTCCACCTGCCACCATGCAGGCCAGCTATTGGAGGAAGCCACCCATGAAGTCTGGTAGTTGCCATCATTAACGTTGGATGCAGACGATCCGGAGGCTGTGGAGATAGCGGTAGCTGTTTTGCCTTGGGCATGGTTGACAAGAGCAGGTGGTGTTACTGCACCCGTTACTGCATCGATATTCCATGTTGTATACCACTCCAGTGATGCTGTTCCGTTCGAATCATTCAAGGTTAGCGGCAGCCAGATATGTTTGTGCTCTCCTAGGTTCATCGGATTCCAGCGATCCCCCATGTAGATGTAAGATGTGGTGTTGCTACCTGTAATCGTGGCAATATCATGAATCTGCGAACCGAAGGCAGATGGATTGCCATATGGCGTAAGCGCAGTCCATGGGCCCGTCATGGAAGTTGCTGTAGCATAAGCACCCTGATTCGGATACCAGCCAGCGGCTTGGGAGGTGAAGAGGTAGTAGCGGTTTCCTTTTTTCACAACAGCAGGTGCTTCACGATAGGCGTTCTCGAACAGCCAGCCCTCGAAGGATTGTATTCCGGTATAACTTGCATTCATTTTGAAAATAGCCATCGTATCATTGGCTCCGCCATTTTTGCGTGAAGCAGTAACCAGATAACCTGATCCATCTGTATCAACAAAGACTGTCATGTCACGGGATTCATAATTCATTGGGCGGAAGCTGCCTTCATACGTGAATTTGCCATTCGGGGTATTGCTTGTTGCGACCGCTACACGCCCGAGGTTGTAGTCCGTACCGTTCTCATAGTGTGCCCAGAGCACATACTGGTTAGTGAAGGCGTTATAGATGACTTTGGGGCGTTCAATTTTGCTGGAGGCCAGCTCGGTTGCAGAATCTTTCGTCAGGATGGCGTTGCTGAAAGTCCAGTTCTTCAGATCGGTGGAGGTGTAGACGTTCACGCTGTCGAACCTGCCGCCCACCGCATGTTCACCGTACAGATAATACGTCGAGCCTACCTGCAGGATGTTGCCACTGTTCGCATGGATGGGGTTGCCTGCGGTGTCGAGCCAATCGGTGCCATTGGTTATCGTGACACTTGCTGCGCTTGTTCGTTCAGGATGAAGTCCAAATAGGGTGAACGTGAGTGCAAAGACCAGAAACCAGACCGCTTTCCTGTTACCCATTACATACACCTCCCGTAAGATATCGCATTAAATATAGCGCTCTCATTTATATTTTAGTTAGACTAGACTCTT
Organism: Paenibacillus sp. Y5S-9; assembly: GCF_036894235.1. Taxonomy (NCBI): domain Bacteria; kingdom Bacillati; phylum Bacillota; class Bacilli; order Caryophanales; family Paenibacillaceae; genus Paenibacillus; species Paenibacillus sp. Y5S-9. The sequence goes on along the minus strand of NZ_CP145887.1, from coordinate 6,756,314 downwards.
TTTCAAGTGAACAATCCATCCATTGCTGAACAAACCTTCATTTCATCGTGGCTGAGCGGTGAGAGCGGAGGAAATGTTCCTAAATATCAAGTGCGATGATGTAGAGAGGATCAGGAACACACGTTAAAATAAGGATAGACTGAATTCACATCATGGTTGGAGGGTGAACCGTCATGAACAAGTTTATTGTAGATGAAGACCTTCAGGTGAAATTGCATAATGATGAGGATGGAACGAACACTCCGATTAAGGGAGGCATTACTGCTAAGGATTTTGAAGTCATCTCTACGTATACAAAGGGGTGGCTGACCTTCGCCTACCTACGAGATTGTCAGGGGATATGGTGGTTCAATGCCCGCAAGAACAAGGCGAGTTTGTTCAGTCGGGATACGGAAGGTTTTCGTGTGATCGATGAAGATTACTGCTGCGACTCTCAGTACGTCTACCTGGAAGATCAGGCCGTGCCTGACTCCGATCCGAACAGCTTCCGGCTGTTGCCGGATACGCCCTACTTTGCTCAGGACCAACGTTATTTATATGTGAAGAGTAGCACGCACTTTCATCTTTTTGAGGATATTGATACGAATACTGTGATTGCTCATCACGACTATTGCACCGACAAGGAGCATCTGTTCCATCTGTCCAGCTCTCTTCGTTATGCGAATGGGGAAAAGGATGAGGTGAGGGCATGGCTGCAAGAACATCATCCCGACGTACATGGCTGGTGGCATGCGCATTATGCCCACAGTGCAGAGGGCGCTACACAGATCACAGGTAATTGGGTTGAGACTGCATCGTCTATTTTTTATAAAACAGAATGGGGCGGTACGTATCGTCGAGAAGCAAAAGCGGTATTTAACCTTGTCCGTGGAGCGGACAGATCTACCTTTGAACCGCTGGATGAGCAGTTTGCACGGGACCGGGAACGGGTTTATTTTCAGTGGCGTACTGTAAAAGGAGCAGACCCGAATACGTTTCAGCCACTAGGTGGAACTTTTGGACGTGACCGCAATCATGTGTATTACAACGGATACCGTGTCGACGAAGCAGATGCTCGGCAGTTTGAAGTGTTTGCCGGGACGGAGCATCTCGGACTTTCCAAGGATCAGCATTATGTGTATCGTGCCGAGGTTGTTCGGACAAGTCAGCCTTTTGGTCATCCAGACGATGTGCTTCAAATGATTAAGGGGGCGGATGCATCGACATTTGAGTTAATAACACCTTCCGGGAGCTGGGCAGTGGATGCCGATCATGTATATCTATGGGGTAAACCAAATAAACATATCGATCGTGCCAGCTTTACACATCTCTTCGATGCCGATCCCCAGAGTTGGGCAATGGATCAGAATGGTCTCTATAATGCCAATGGCAAACGCACGGTAAAGGGCGTGAGCGGCAGTACATTTGTCATGCTGAATCAATATTGGGGCAAAGATGACCATGTTGTGTTCAGCTTTCTGACGGGAAGTGTCTATAAGTCGGGAGATGCAGCGATGTTTCAGGTTACGGATGATATCGGGGGCGCGGAAGATGCGCTATTCCGGTATACGGTGGAAGGCGGCACAGTGCGGAAAAAGAAGAGGTAAAAAACCCTTATAGAAATGCTTTTACTTGTGGTACAGCCACTAGTACCATCTCGAAGGTGAAACGAACAAGCTCTCCTACTCGGAGATCTTAGTCTAGCATCATGTCATACTTTATCGTTGTTATAGTCATCCATTTCTTATCACCAATAACATAAAATTATTCTTTATCTTTCATGATCTGCACAACAGGCTGATGATTCGGTGCCAACACACTCGAAAAGTCAGCCTTTTATTTGATTTATCTTGTTGATAAACCGGCACGTTATAATAATCCCAAAATCGCATCACGTCAAGAGATAATGTGAGAATGAACGATTTAGCGAGTGTTCCCCCCTCATGCTTGCTCAATAGGAATGTATATCCCGGTATGCAGGGTGAAATCGCTTTTTCCAATTTATCTGGTGTTACGTAAAATATTCTTAACATTAATAAGAAATAAGGAAAGGAGATCTGCATGAACAGCGTGGATAAAATCAGATTTTTACTCTTAAACGGCGAAGCACCAGAGGCAACTTGTTACGGGTATATGGAGCTGAATCGGGATGGACATATGATCGCACTCTACAATAATTGCGGCGAGGAAATCGACATGTTTGGTGGACATGAATTTATTAGGGTACGGGCGCTTGGCAAATTCGATGATGAAGACCGCGATAATTTTTACTCCTTGTTAGAAAGTGATGGTGTAGGATAACCCTCATAGCAGACAGGTGGAGATTTGGTGTTAAGACCTACGTGGAACGCAATGGATATTCTCTGGAGGTTAGAAGATGAACAAACGGGTTCCAGAGGAAGGTGGAATGAAGAGAGGGGCGATGTTGGCATGCCTAACAAGCAGACCTGTCATAACATCATGTTATCAGGTCTGCTTGTCTTTTTTTTAAAGCGTATAGGCGGCCATAGCGATAGATATAGGAAATTAAATCGAATCTACCCCTATGATTCTACGCTAGTTCTCAATCTATTTATGGCCTTTACGAACCTTGAGCTGCATCTTTTTAATCGTTGTATTCTGCATGAGCTCTAGTACGAGTGGGCCTTTGCCGTTCAGGATTTCTACATCCGTCACATTATCCAGAATCGTAATGATCCCGATGTCGTCTGCGGTTACCCCTTCAAGCTTGGCGATGGTACCTACAAAGTCAACGGCACGAAGTTTCTTCTTCTTGCCTCCGTTAAAGTTCAGCTTCATGATCTGTTGGTTCAACTGTTCGCGCTTGTCCTTTTTGCGTTCAGGTACAATCTTCAATCGCTTCTCAAAATCTTCTCTGCGGCGATCTACAGCATCTTCGGAAGGTGCCTTCACGACAGGGATTTCGAATCCAATATAGGATTCAATCTCGGCGAGACGTCTGCCATCTTTCGGTGTAATCAACGTAATGGCTTTACCTGTTTTGCCTGCGCGACCCGTACGGCCTGTGCGGTGAACATATCCCTCTTTTTCCAAAGGAATATCGTAGTTGATGACATGAGTAATATTTGTGATATCGATACCACGTGCGGCTACATCGGTCGCGATCAGATAACGGAATTGTCCCCGTCGGAATGCGTTCATTACTTCAATCCGCTCATCCTGCTCCATGCCACCATGGATTCGATCTGCTGGATAGTCAAGGTCAGCCATGACCCGGAACAGTTTGTCCACATTCTCCTGCGTACGGCAGAACACAATGCAGCTATCCGGATTTTCCACAATAAACAAGTCTTGAAGCAGTGCGGTTTTGTTCACCTCGGGTACGTTAATCACAGCATGTTCAATCGTGGCTGTTGTTAGTCCACTTGCCTTGATCTCGATCTCCACCGGTTTGTTCATGTATTTGCGTGACAGCTTGGCTACATCTTCAGGGAATGTCGCGGAGAACAACATCGTTACTCGCTCCTGCGGCAGTTTCTGAATGATGGACTGTACCGTCTCAATAAAGCCCATGTTCAGCATCTCATCGGCTTCGTCAATGACGAGATACGCGATCCGTTCGAGTGGCAGCGTGCCTCGTTCGATATGATCCAGTACCCGACCTGGTGTACCAACAGCCACGTGGGTTCTTTGTTTTAACTCTGCTTTTTGGATATGAAAAGGGGACTGTCCGTATAGTGCGGTTGCTTTAATACGCTTAAAGCGGCCGATATTCGTAATATCTTCGTTAACCTGCAAAGCCAGTTCCCGGGTTGGTGTAAGAATCAAAGCCTGTGGCTTATTCTCATTCCAATCCACCAGCTCGCAAAGTGGAATGCCGTAAGCAGCTGTTTTACCACTACCTGTCTGTGATTTGACCACAAGATCCTGATTCTCTAGTGCTACCGGAATAACTTTGGTTTGAACCTCGGTTGGTGTCTCATAGCCCAGACTGTCCAGTGCTTTTACGATCTCTTCACCAAGTCCATAATCTTTAAATTGTTGCTCGCTCATCGTTTACCTCTTTTGCGTTAGTTTTTGTACAATTATTGCACCGTACATTTATCGTATACCTCTTCATTATACTCTATATGCAGGCAGGCTAACGGAGTAAATGCTTCAAGTGTGTAAATTGTTTTCATCATTTCCGATTTTAGTAGCAACCACCCGTTGCTGTTCGTATCTGTATCATAACGTTCCACGTGAAACGAAATGTATCGGCGTATTTTGCTTGGTGTTAATGAATGACCATTTTTACAGCCTTGGTTTGGGGAGGGTAAGATTGAGCAATAACTCCATTGATCCACACCTCTGCACTTCGACCAACGAGTGTCTCATCCAAAGAGACGGTGACAGTCTCTCCTTCGATGATGAGTTCGGAGTCCTTGTTGAGCGAGATCCAAATCGGTCCTGAATCAACACCGCCATCTTCTTTATTCTCGATGAGTACCTGACCTCTTTCTTCCTCAAAATCCGTAATAATTCCTCGCACATGTGGCTTCTCTTTCCCTTGTTCCTCGGATTTATCTGCGCATCCGAGCGTTAGCAGAAGCAAGATAAACGGAAATACGAATAATCTTCGTACAATGGACATCGGGTTACTCACCTCTCATCCATTTTAATGCATCTATAACTATGGACGTTACCTGAGGTGACGAAGTTCCTGTATATCAATAAAAAAGAACTGAAATCATTCGATTCAGTCTGGAACTGGAATTTGGAATATGTTAGCATATGGGTAACTTACTGAACGGAGGGATACGTGTGCAAAATTTTTCCCGATTGAGATAGTGTGGCGAAAAACGTCTGTTTACGCTTGCTGTTTCTGCCTGTGTGCAGCTCATCGGGATTGGTTTGCCATTTTACACGTATGCCGCTAGTCGTGAAAGAATCACTCTGTGAAGTGGTTCTTTGATGTACTACTATTTTTTTTGTGAGCATTCAGGTATGCCAATATCCAAAATGAACTGCACAGGCGAACATGTCTGTGTTTTTTATTTTATCCAGGAAAAGGGGAGTACCTAATATGATAAAACCGAACTTGAATGAAAATTTGGCAATTGAAAAGGAACTATTATCTTTAGCAGAACAGAATGGACTTCTTATCGTTGAGGAATCCTTGGAGATCAACGAGTCGGGTATGGATTTTCGTGTAGCATTTGCCACGGATGAAGAAGGCCGCAGATGGGTTCTGCGCCAGCCGCGGCGTGGAGACGTATGGGAGCGAGCCGAGAATGAGCGTAAGGTTCTGGATGTGGTCCGAGGCAGTATACCCGCACAAGTACCAGATTGGCGGATCTGCACGCCAGAGTTGATAGCTTATCCTTTACTTGATGGTGATCCGATCGCAGTTGTGGATCCCGCAGGGGGAGGGTATGTATGGCGATTCCCTCAGGAGAGCTTATCGGATACATTCCTGGATTCACTGGCTACGACTCTCGCCACGTTGCATAACATCGATCCCGACAAGGCGAAGAAAGGTGGAGTGCGGATCAAGACACCTATGGAAGCTCGCAAAGAATTTGCAGCCAATATAGAGGAGATTAAGCAGAACTTTACGGTACCAACCAGGCTAGTTGAACGGTGGACGGTATGGCTTTCTATAAATAGCTATTGGCCACAGCACTCGGCGTTCATCCATGGTGATCTGCATCCGCCGCATATTATTGTCGATGATGCCCAGCGAGTAGCTGGACTTATTGATTGGACGGAAGCGGAGATTGCAGATCCGGGTAAGGATTTTGTCATCTACTATGCACTCTTTCAGGAGGATGGGCTACGTGAGCTTTTGAGTCGTTATGAGAAGGCAGGGGGAAGAACATGGCCCCAGATGCTGGAGCATATTCGGGAGCAGTGGGCAGCCTATCCTGCAATTGTTGCCAAGTTTGCAATGACTACAGGAAAAGAGTCGGACATGGAGATGGCGAGAGGCATGCTTGCGAACTGGGATGTGAAGAGAGGTTGAGTATCGAAGGTATATAATTCGTTCACCCGGTATGGTACGTACTCCCACAGAGCAGTTGAAGCAATACTCATAACGCTTCGTTAACCTAGAAAAGGGCGATCTCCACCATGATATTCATGGGAGAATCACCCTTTTTCTTTTTCGTTAAGCGTGATGCGTAACGATTGTATTTATTTCAAAAAACTCACGTATTTCCCGTATACAAATGCTACACGTCCATCCAGCTTCACTTTTACCCAGCCATACTTGTCTGTGCTGATCAACTCAAGCAGGGTGCCTTTCGGTACGGAAGCAATGACCTTGGCTTTGGATGAAGCGCCAGCGCGTACGTTCAGGTAAGCCGCAGTAACCTTGGCTTGCTTGCCTTTGGTGATAGTTCCCGGTTTACCCGTGCTTGGTGTTGATGGTTTGCCAGGTTTCGACGTGCCTGGAGTTGGTTTTGGTACAGTTGGTGTCGTAGGTTTCTCAGGTGTAGTTTCTTCCTCACCATTACCTACTGTTTTGCGAGTTTTGTTCAGCTGTTGATAGAACGCTCCCTTGGTTTTCACGCCTGCGAATTGCGCTGCACTCACACCTGCTTTGGCAGATAAAGCATCAATCTCTTCTTGAGTCACCGTATCCAAAATGTTAATGGAGGCAATGTTGGTGTACTTGCCATCTTCTGTTGTTGGCACAGACATAATGCCATCGTTAATTAACTCGACCACATCTGCACGCTCTGGTGCAGTCAGGTCTACGCCAGTGATTTTCCAGTTGTGCTGAATCTTCGGTTCGTAGACACCTTTCATGACATCTTTCAGATAGGCGATGGACAGGTTGCGAATCGTACCCTGAATCTCACCAAATGCCGAAGCATCCTTGGAGGACCATAGCTGCTTGAACTTACGTCCTTCCATCGCGCCGCCTTTGGCAATCAGGGCTTCCATCCGGTAGGCATTCATACCGAGCTTCAGCGTATCGTCTTCTTTGACAACGGATCCATTGCTGTACTTAAGATTCGTAATCCGACTGCCATATGGCTTGGTCAGGTCAATCTCATACGTTACGCCGCCGAAGAAATCATCGGTGCTGTATTTGGAAGCACGTCGTTTCGGATCAAAGCTGACGGTCACATCACCCCGGCGTGTGGAGTTGAAGTACCCCGCAGACCACTCCATATAATCCATCAGATCGCGTCCGGTCACTTCATATACAGTTACTTCACCGAAGGTGTATTGGTAGTTGAACGCAATATCCTTTTTCTTGATCGGGCCTACATCCAGCTTGGCCTTGTCGTTATCAATCTGGTGCGCGACCACATCGGCATCACTGTAATGCAACATCACTTCGGTGAAAAAGTCAGACAAAGCTGTTTCCTGGATCTGCACCGCAGGGATACCCTTAATCTCATCAGCAGGGACCAGATTCGTTCCTTTCAGTTCAGCCACTTCAATATTGGCATCGGCACGAGCGAACTCGTGGAATGGGTGCAAAGTCTCTTCCAGCGCAGGATCGGAGACTTCATATGTTCCGTCTGCTGCTTTTACAGCGAGAGCTTGAGCTTCCTTGCTTTTCAGCACAACTTTGTCGCCGTCTTTTTCAAATGTCAGATCGATTCGTGAAATATGTGAGCCATATTTATTCGGTTCGGAGATCAATACACCGTTAACCGTTTGGGATTCAATCAAGGTATGCATGTGTCCGGCAAAAATGGCAGCCAGCTCCGGGTTGGCGTTGGCGATATCTGTCACTCCGGTGCCTGGGTTTCCGTTCTCGTTATCCAATCCCATATGCATGAGTCCAACCATGACATCAACTTTGCCTTTCAGCTCAGCAATGGCCTTCTTGGTCTCTTCCACAGGATCTTTGACGATGATGCCGTCCAGGTGATCTGTACCTTTCTCAAACTCGGTAATCATAGGTGTGTTCATTCCGATAACACCCACTTTGATTCCGTCTCTCTCGATAATCGTATAGGCAGGCATGTAGCGGTCGCCGTTTTCTTTGAAAATGTTACCCACGAGAGGCTGTCCATTGAATTGGGAAGAGATTTTCTCCAGTACGTCCAGTCCAAAGTTAAACTCATGGTTACCCATAACCCATGCGTCATATTTCATCTCGTTCATTGCAACCATCATGGGAGATTGAGGTTGATCATTGAACAACTCAGCCGAGTTATCCTGAATCATGTCGCCTGCATCGAGCAGAATCGTGTTGGGATTCTCAGCACGGACTTTTTTCACAATGGTGTAGAGCTGTGTCATGCTACCGGTTGGGTTTGGACCGTCCAGAGCATAGTCCCACGGCATAAACCGACCATGTATATCCGATGTACCCAGCAACGTGATCTTGGTCTCCTTGTCTGCCTCAGCAGCCTGAACCGGAGTGGAAGCAAAAGGGGCGAACAAAATGGAGGCACATAAGAGGAAAGATAAAGGCCATCCGGCGAAACGTTTCGTTGAAATTTTGCGCATGTTGTAATCTCCCTTGTTATCTAGTGTATGTAAAGATATGTATCATTTCATACTAGATAAACATGTGGTGAATGTAAACTCCAATGTAAGAGGTTGTTCGATTTAAGAGAGTGAATCTATGAATAGATTCAGAAAAATAACTTAATTCTACTTTTTTACAATAAAATACTATAATTTGACAGGTGTTAAAAACCAAAATTATCCAGTAAAATGATTTTTGTAAGCGCTTAACAAAAAATGAATACTAAGGAGGAAAATCATTGATTAAGTCTAAGTGGTTTAAAACAGTCGGCTCACTGGCATTGGTAGGGATTCTCGCTGCTTCTGTTGCGGTTGGTAGTGTGAGCGCTGGTCTGGCGAAAGGTAGCAAATTTCTGGGTAATATTATTGCCAACCAGGTTCCTTCGAATTTTAGCCCGTATTGGAATCAGGTAACTCCGGAGAACTCTACCAAGTGGGATGCTGTTGAAGGCACACGCAACGTAATGAATTGGGGCCAGGCGGACATGGCCTACAACTATGCTAACAACAACGGGTTCCCGTTCAAGTTCCATACCCTCGTATGGGGAAGTCAGCAGCCAAATTGGATTAACAGTCTCTCAGCCGCAGATCAGAAGGCTGAAGTGACACAATGGATTAAAGCCGCAGGACAGCGATATTCCAAGGCAGCATATGTGGATGTCGTCAATGAGCCGTTGCATGCTAAGCCTTCTTATCGCAACGCGATAGGTGGAGATGGAGCCACTGGCTGGGATTGGGTAATCTGGTCATTCCAGCAGGCGAGACAAGCTTTCCCGAACGCTAAATTGCTGATCAATGAATATGGTATTATCGGAGATCCGGCTAAAGCAGATCAATATATTCAGATCATTAACCTTTTGAAAAACAGAGGTCTAGTTGATGGTATTGGTATTCAAGCGCATCACTTCAATATGGACAACGTTTCTGTGAACACGATGAACACGGTACTGAACAAGCTTGCTGCTACGGGGCTACCAATCTATGTATCCGAGCTGGATATGACGGGCGATGATAATACGCAATTGCAGCGTTACCAACAAAAATTCCCTGTGCTTTGGAAGCATTCAGCCGTTAAAGGCGTGACGCTGTGGGGCTACAATCAGGGGCAAACGTGGGTAAATGGTTCACATCTGGTTAATAGCAACGGTACAGAACGTCCAGCTATGCAATGGCTGAGAAATTACCTGGCGAACAATCCATAAGTTTGCGTATTGATGAGTCTGAGCTTCCCTTTTGATTCCGATCACTATCATATAACACCAAATAGCGCCTATTCCACATGTTAAACATGGGAACATGGCGCTTTTTGTGTTAATACTTTGTCTCAACAGTGTTCGGCAATTCATGGTGCAGGGAAGCATTTAATTTTAATCCAAACCAATACAAAAGCGATCAGTGCAAAGATCATTCCGCTCCAGATCAGTTGATGTATCCCCAGGTTCGCGATGAACCAGCCTCCGATGGCAGTACCCAAGGTAATACCAAGGTTGGAAAAGGATACATACAAACTGTTGCCGAATTCAGGCGCATCCTGCGCTTCAGCGGTTAACCAGGTTTGGCTTACAATTAATCCTCCTGAATGCACCGATGCCCAAATAAAGACTACAATAATCATCCACATGAAGTGGGGACCGGCCCAATAGACGAGTGCGTAAGCTGCTATGTAGAGCAGGGGGAACATGAGAACAGTACGGACCACGCTCTTACGCAGAAACTGTCCAAACCCCAAATTTCCGATGATCATGACGACACCGAAGACGGTCAGCATGACACTGATCCATGATCCGCTCATGTGAGTGACTTGCCCAAGATACTCGGCGAAATAGCTGTACACGGAGAACATGGCGGCGAATATAAAAATGACTGCGGCAACATTCAGCCATAGTCCAGGTTTGCGCAGAATACCGAGTTGCTTGCCATAGGACATCTTTTCCTTCACGGGCATCGAGGGTAACCAGATCCATATGCCGATCAAAGCGACTACACTGACCATCGCTCCAAACATGAAGGCGATTTCGAGGGATAGGCGTTCAGCAAGATACGATGTCAGTGGTACGCCAAAGGCAAAGCCCGCGGTAACTCCGGTAAATACTTTGGCGACGGCCTGACTGCTTTTCTCTGCTGGCACGAGTTGAGCACTGGTGACCAGGGCTACGGAAAAGAAGACGGGATGGAATAACGCGGGAATGATACGGAAGATCAGCATGGTATCAAATGTTGTAGTGTAGGCATATACGACGTTCGAAATGGCAAACATCAGCACAGCGGCTAACAGGATAATTTTGCGATTAATTCCAGACGCCAGCAAGGTGAGAAAAGGGCCCGCAACGGCTACAACCAGCGCAAATATACTGACCAGCCAACCTGCCTGTGCAGCCGTAATATTGAATTTATTCGCAACCTGAGGCAGTACCCCCACGATTCCCATTTCTGTTGTAATAATCCCGAATACCCCGAGTGCCAGCATCAGGATAAGGAGTGGGTTGACCTGTTGTGATTTCATGTAAAGCGTACCTCCAATGAATTTAAATATACAGAAAAGTAGATATATTATGCTGAAATGAGCCTGCCTTGCCTCCTATAATATGATGGACATGAGAGTAAGTTCTCTGGATTACATTATATCTAGATTTATAGATTTGTAAATATAAAAGGTGAAACGTCATATCTTTAAGTTGTCTTCGGCTTGTGTTCTACAGGAGTAGTCATGGTGACAATAAGCATGGTCTGGCCCATGAAAAATAGCGCCGGCCCCGGGAATTCTTGGGCCTGACGCTTTTAATATCGACGCTTTTAACGATGTGTTGGAGTAGTTATTTCGGTTGGATAACCATGCTGTTGAACGAATCTGCCTCCAGCTTCATGTGTAGGGTATGTCCTTCTTCAAAGGTTAGATACAGGTCACGACGGTCCTGGAATGGATTGTTGATGACAATGACTAGACTGTTATCCGGGTTGCGGAAAGCAACGGATTTCCCGCTCCACGCACCTGACAGACCGACTCTTCGAGCACCAGGAACAATATGATGAGCGAAGTGTTTCATCACATAATACTCGGGGTTTCGAGTAACCTCCTTATTGTCCGGATCTACGGTGATCATGGAGTTTTGCTCCCAGCCCCATGTGCTACGGCCTTTGGGTTCCAGAACCATGTTCCAGTAGATGTACGCGTTCACTCCGTTGCTGAAGTAGTGCTGGTAGAGGTTATATACATATTTGGCGTAGTTCCATGAGTTGTTGCCATCACCGCATTCGTTCTCGGTTTGCATATAACGCAGCTCCGGATAACTCGCCGAGGTACGTTGAATGGCATTTTTGCCTGCCCATTGATACCCAACACCTTTGATATAGGAATAGGCCTTTGGATCACTCAGGACAAGCCCGGCGTACTCGTCGAAGTCGTTTGTTTTTTTCTTAATCAATTCCTCCCATGGATCAGGGGCGTTGATCGTCCCCAGCCAGATCTCCGTATCCAGACCGTGTTGGTCAAAAGCCGGGCCCAGATAATCGGCGATAAACTCACGAAGCTGCTCGCCTGTCCACATGCAAGAAGGGAATTTCTGATCTGCAATCACTTCGTTCTGCACATGCACCTGATGGATGGTAATGCCTGCTTCACGGTAGGCCTGTACAAATTTTACGAAGTACAGGGCGTAGGCCTCCAGAATATCTTTCTCCCAACGAAGCGTGCCATAGTTATAGGCTTTTGGCGATTTCATCCACGTTGGTGGACTCCATGGGGAGGCGAAGAATTGCAGGTTCGGGTTATAAGTCAGAGCTTCCTTAATGTAAGGAATCAGATATTTGAAATCACGTTCGATTGAAAAATGTTCCATGGCCACATCTCCGTCCACCTCGTTGTGGCTGTACCACTGCTCTGCATAATCACTTGCGCCGATCGGCAGGCGACAGATGTTAAACTTGTGCTCACCCTCTGGATGGAAGAGAGAGTGAAATACCTCATGGCGCTGCTCCTCATTTAAGTGGGACAGAGCCATATAACCAAGCTCGTTGAAACAGCCACCAAACCCTTCCACAAGTTGGTGCTGTTCACCCGTTAATTTCAAGTTAGCGCTTTCATTAGTCGGCACAAAAGATAACTCTTTCCATGAGTTACCTTGGGTTGTTGAATAACCAGTGAATGTGAATGTCATATGAATTTCCCCCTCGCTTGAACTTCAGCTGTCCTATATATTAAGTTCAGTATACCAACTCCCGCGGCAAAAGAAGATAGGCTAAACCGTGTAAAATTTGCCCTAATCCAAGATAGAGTGTCACAAGTTCATGTCCGCACAGACAGATGGAATGCTGTATTTGCTTGAGATTGGCGATGTCCATATACCATTATCCAATGTCATAGCAAAACTGTCATGGCACAACAAAAATCCCCGCTGATTGTTCAGACGGGGACTTGCGCTATGTTTCTCATATTCTCTTATGGCTGAAAAAGAACGTGAGACACAACTTAAGGCTGTACACTCTCACCAAGCTGTTTATTTTCAAAAATCAGAATCGTTTTGCTGCTTCCGATGTAACCAACAGAGGTATTGAATTGCTCTGAAATGAAGCGAACTGGAACAAATGCTTTGCCATTTTTCATTAGAAGAGGAGCATCATTGATCGCAAGTGAATCATTCACGACAACTTGTTTGTTGCCCACGCTCCAGCGGATGGTCTTGTCATTCTGTGTGATCACGGCTTCGCGTGTACCGCTGTTCCAGTTCACACTGGCGTTTAACTGCTCCGAGACAAAACGCAGAGGCACATAGGTCCGCCCTTCATCGATAAAAGGTGCAGCATCCAGTGCATAAGCGCGATCTCCTACATAGGCAGTGGTGGACCCCTCAATCAGACGCTGGAAGCTGCCCTGCGGCGTTCGTTTCTGCTCCCGCACATTCATCCGGTTCAGAAGCTGCATCGTCTGACTGCCACTTGTGACATCTAGATAGTTGTTCTGCACCGTAAGCCCCGCAGGCACAACCTCTGAGACAGAGGTCTGAATACCAGAGGATAACGAGGTGGACGTTGAGATATCCTGTATGGCATTCGTCGCTGACTGATCACGGGTAAACGTAAAACCTGCGATCGGTGTCAGATCCCACACCCGGTTATTGGATAATTTTAATACGTCCAGGCTGGATAGTTGCCGAAGAGGTTCCAGATCATAGATCTGATTGGATTCTGCATTCAGCTCCTTCAGCCCAGTCAGTCCCTCAAGCCCCTTGAGGTGTTGTACTTGGTTACCGGAGATATCAAGTGTCCGCAGCCGTGTCATGTGCTCCAGTGGTGTCAGATCCGTGATTTGATTGCCTGCCACATTCAGATTCCGTAGTGTATTTGGCAGTTCAGCCAATACTTCCAGCGACTGAACCTGGTTGTTTGCTACATTGAGTTGTTGAAGCCGGGTTTTATCCATGAGCGGTGTCAGATCGCTAATCGTATTGTTCGAGATCTCAAGCCACTTCAGTGCATCCGCATCCGAGAGGGCCGCAAGACTAGTGATCTGGTTACCGCTGGCGTGGAACGTATGTAATCGGTTGAACCCACGTACAACCTCTATGGATGAAATGGAATTGTTGCTGATATACAGCCTTCCCAAGTCTTTCAATTCAGCAAGTGCGTCTATGGATGTAATGTAATTGTTGCGAACATCGATCTCGCGAAGCTGGGTTAGGTGCTCCAGCGGTGTGAGATCCTCAATCTCATTCCCATATAATCGGAGGTGAGTCAGGTTGGTTGCATATTCCAGACCGGACAGGCTTTGAATACCTGCATTGCTCAGATCCACCACCTCAAGCTGCTCCAGATCAGATGAAGTCAGTGGAACATCCAGAGGTTTGTTCAGGATTAGCTTCAGTCCGTCCTCAAGTAGGGGATCTTCAATGATTCCCTCGCCCAAGTCTGAAGTCGTGTAAGCCATGGCTTGCCCCGATGCCCCGAGACTCAGGATGAATACTAGAAATAGTAGCGTCATTCTTCTCATTGCATGCATTCCCTCCGATTTTTAGAATTATAAAATCATCCGAACAGATTGAGTTAGTTAAGTATAGTATTTACACGATAACAGCGACCGGAAGGTTGTTCTGCACACGGAGTGTTCAGTGTAAATGGAACAGTTTAACATATGCAGGTTCGGCTCAAAGCATATCTATAGTTATTAACCCGTCAACAGGGAAAAGGAACAAGAAATTTCGTAATGGGTAATTCTCTACTTCTATTCTATATGAAACAAACCCTGCTCTGCACTCTTCAGAGACATGTTTATCAAAAAAAATAAAACATCTCCCGCAGACCCTATTCAACCCACCCTTGAAACGGGTAAAGATGAAGTAAAGATGCCATTTTGGAGGGGAAGATGTGAGTATGCGCCAAGCCATGATCATTAGTAATCCATCGTCAGGTAAGGAAGAGGCCGAGCAGTATGTGTCCCAAGTCAGAGAAATTCTGGAGTCACAGCAGTACGAGGTAGTTGTTAATGAGACGGCCGGGGAAGGTGATGCCACCAACTACTGTCTGAGCGCCTGCAAAGACGGCTGTGATCTGGTCATCTCCATCGGGGGCGACGGTACACTACATGAGACGATTAACGGCATGATGGATCAGGATCATCGTCCCCGACTGGGCGTGGTACCGCTAGGTACGGTGAATGATTTTGCGCGTGCGCTGAATATCTCGCTTGACCCGGAGGAGGCCATTAGGCAGTTACGTTCGAATCAGACCCATATCGTGGATCTGGGGAAAATCAATGATCGCCTGTTTGCCAACGTTGTGGCTGCAGGTTCTTTGGCAGAAGCTCTGTTCTCCGTATCCTCGGAAGAGAAGTCGAAGTTGGGATCATTCGCATATCTCAAAGAAGGCTTGAAAGACCTGGTGAATACACCAGCCAATCATCTAACCATCGAATATGACGGACAGATCTGGGAGGGGGAATCTCCCCTTTTTCTGGCGGCGCTGACCAATTCGGTTGGAGGATTCCAGAAGTTGTCCCCGGATGCTGAGGTGGATGATGGTCTGATACATTGTTTTGTTGTTCGTAACATCAGTGTGTTCAACAGCCTCACACTAGGTACTTCCCTGTTTTTTGGTAATCTGAAGGACCATAAGGATGTGGACTATTTTACCGCCAAAGAGGTTCATGTTCGCTCAGACGAAGCCATTCGCACCAATGTAGATGGGGAAGAAGGTCCTGCCCTGCCGATTCACATCACTGTCCTGCCAAGGCATATTGAGGTTATCATACCGGAAGAAGTATAACTTATTCTTTGGGATCTATAGGCTGGAATGAAGAACCTATCATTTCTCCATATGAAAGTAGGATAAATCTATTGAAACCGATTGCAGATATATGTCACAATCAAAGGTAAGATACACGATAATATTCGAATATGGAGGGAAAACATCTTGAGAACCATTAAATTGGGCAGCAGCGCACTAGAAGTACCTGTAGTCGCGGTGGGCTGCATGCGGATTAATTCACTAGACGGTAAGGAAGCCGAACATTTTGTTCGTTCTGCAATGGAGGTTGGGGCGAATTTCTTTGACCATGCCGACATTTATGGTACAGGAACATGTGAGGAGATCTTTGCTGAAGCGGTACAGATGAATCCCCAAGTTCGTGAAAATATGATTCTTCAATCCAAATGCGGTATTCGCAAAGGCATGTTTGATTTCTCCAAAGAGCACATCCTGAATTCAGTCGATGGCATTCTGCAACGTCTGAAAACGGAATATCTTGACGTTCTGCTGTTGCACCGTCCTGATGCTTTGGTTGAGCCGGAGGAAGTGGCTGAAGCCTTTGATCAACTGGAGCGCGAAGGTAAAGTGCGTCACTTCGGGGTATCCAACCAGAATCCGAACCAGATCGAATTGTTGAAAAAATACGTGAAACAGCCACTGGTAGCCAACCAGTTGCAGATGAGTATTACCAATACGACGATGATTGACAGTGGCATCAACGTGAACATGGAGAACGATGCCGCGGTTAACCGTGACGGTAGCATTCTTGATTACTGTCGTCTTCATGATATCACCATTCAGCCGTGGTCCCCGTTCCAGTACGGATTCTTCGAAGGTGTATTCTTGGGTAGCGACAAGTTCCCGGAATTGAATGCAAAGATTGACGAGATTGCTGCGAAGTATGACGTGAGCAATACAACGATTGCAATCGCATGGTTGCTTCGTCACCCTGCCCAGATGCAACCTGTGACAGGCACGATGAATATTGAACGTCTGCAAGACTGTGTAAAAGCAGGAGATGTTCATCTCACACGTCCAGAGTGGTATGAAATTTACCGTGCGGCAGGCAATATACTGCCTTAAATTCAAGTTATAGTGAGCATGATGACTGCTGAGTCAGTTGAGAACACGAGCCCGTAGATGGCTCGTGTTTTTTGTCTATTTTGAGGTTTGATGTCAGGCACGTTTCCGATATAAAATAAGGATAGGATTGTCTGTTTTATAAAAGGATTAAAATGGTTTTAATACAAATTAGTTGAAATTATTATATTGACCGATACTTTCTAATTACATATAATTACTTTTGCATACCGATAATCCTGTTTATGTTTTTTATTTTGGAGGGTGGTGTTCGTTTGGAGTCGACAACCACGATACGCGATCACTTGGAAAGTTATCTGAAGCGTGAACAGATGTCCATTAGTCATTTTTCGGAAACGTCAGGGATTAATTCGGGTACGCTCAGCAATATTTTGAATAAAAATCGACCTATTGCCATGCAGCAGTTGGATCGCATTACTTCCGCCATGAAACTTGAAGAAGGTTACTTCTATGAGTTATACATAGATGAGTGTTTTGTACACGCGACCCCGGACTGGCGAAGACTGGGACCCTTCCTTCATCGCTGTGCTGAGTTGGACAAGTTGGACTGTATTGAAGAGGTTATTCGTCTGATGATGGATAATCTATCCTATATTCCTTTGTTATTTGATGTGGCTGAAGAATTCTTCCAAGCGGGTAAATTCAAACCAGCCATTCTTCTATATGAAAATATCGCTGAAAGCGAGAAAATGCAACATTCCGAGCGGCTTGCACTCTGTCAGTATCGACTGTTCCGGTTGGGACTGACTAATGATCAGCACCGGAATCTGATTATTGCATCTCGGTTCGAATATTATGTGGATCGGCTAGATGAACGCTACCAGTTGGATGCGCTTAACGAACTGATTAATGCTTTTGGAGCATTGCATAGATGGGACAAGGTTCAGGAGTTATCTGAAAAATTGAAAATAAAAGCGTCCATCCATTATGAGATGAATGGCCGACGGAAACAAGAAGAGACAAAAAGACCAATTGTTTTCTATATTCTATACTCCGATCTAGCTGCAGGAAGTGCCTGTTATCAATTGAAGGACTACACTGGGGCACTTAAATATGTTTCTTTATATTCGGATAATCGCTGGGTGAGGAACCCGGATAAAGATGAAATCGTAGTTATGAATCAGTTTCAAGAATGGGCTGAAGCTAATCGATATATATATCATTTAATGGGTGGACAGTTTGAGGTATTACCAGATTACCTGGCGTATATCTCGACGAAGGAAAATGAGATATTCCCAGCGCTGTGTGATATTGTAACAGCGGCTAATCGTTATGATAAGGATATTGATCATGTTCTCAAACAGTATGAATCGTACTTCACTTATCAGGAACAGAGTAACCGAATTGGCAAAGTGAGCAGACAGGTTACGGATGATCGATATTTACGACTTTTAGCAGATTTGGGTGCATATTATTTAAAGAAAGACGAATATCATTTAGGTATAGAATTTGTGCTAGATAGTTTAAAATTTTCTATTGAAATTAGCAGTGGACGAGGTATGCTTAGAGGTGTCGGACTGTTTGAGCAATACCGGGAATTTGCATCTGAGACGGCGAAACAGCAATACAAAATGATAATTAGTGAGGTGCAGAAACTCAATGAAGAGAAAGTTGGCTTTGCTGATAGCTACCTGTAGTATCGTTGTATTCATCGTAGCTCCTGCTACGGAACCTGTCCCAGGCAAGGAAAGCCCGAATCCCGAAAGCCCGAACCCCGAAATTATGAGACCCGCTGATCATGGATTTGGAACTTAATAAAAGTAAAGAACGCTTCTGAATTCATTTCAGGAGCGTTCTTTTTTTGTGTATCAAAGTGGAAGAATAAGTATGTCGTATCTCACATGCGCTTATGATTGGCATAATACACTAAAATATGACAAAAAGGAGGGATACTATGGATCGCCTGGATTTGATATCACGGATCGAAGATGCCAGACAGTTGTTATATCGCATGCATATGGAATACGGCAGTCTGCTTCATCCGGAAGTGATCCAGCAATCCGTAGTCCTGGACGGTCTTATTAATCAATACAACAGAGCCAAGGTAGGAAAGGCAATGAGTTAAGTTCGCCTATTTACATTTGCGTCTTTGTATACTATAGTTAGTTACATGAGTAACTAACCGACTAACTGACTAATGAATACGTATGAAAGTTGGAAGCACATGAAATCGACTTTGGATGAATCTCAGCCTATTTTTCATCAGATTGCCACGATGATTATGGACGATATTGTGGAGGGGAGATTGAGGGTGGAAGAACAGGTTCCCTCAACCAATGAACTGTCACGCTTCTACAATATCAATCCGGCTACAGCCCGCAAAGGACTGCAGGAACTCGTGGACAAGGGGATTATATACAAACAGCGAGGTGTTGGAATGTTTGTTGCAAAGGGAGCAAGAGAAGCATTGCTCGTTGAACGGAAGCAAGATTTTTATGAAGAATACATCAAGCCTTTACTTGAAGAAGCCAGACGGATTCACATGAATGAGGACATGATCATTGATCTGATTCGCGGCAAGAAGGATAAGGAGAGTGAGTTATGATTCATATGGAGCAGGTCAACTATAGCTATCAGAAGACGCCCGTTCTGAATCAGGTTACGCTACATGAGAGTGAGCCAATCATTAGTGCAATCTGGGGAAGAAATGGAGCGGGTAAAACAACCATGATGAGTTTACTGGCAGGGCATAACCGCCCGGACAGTGGAACCGTTCAAATAATGGGTCAAGACCCCTATAATAATCTGGCCGCCCAAGAGCATCTGTGTTACATCCAGGAGAATCATCCCCTAGGGAAAAACTGGACGGTTAGTGACATGGTTCAAATGGGGCAATATTTTCATCCGCATTGGAATCAGGATTTGGCAGAACGTTTAATCGATGTGTTCGAACTACCGGAGAAGAAGAAGATCATTAAATTTTCGAAAGGCATGAAGACTGCCACCCAGATTATATTGGGTCTTGCCAGTAATGCAAAGATAACCATTCTGGATGAACCCACCAATGGGCTCGATGCTGAGAAGCGTAAATTCTTCTACAATGCGTTACTGGAAAGTTATGAAGATAACCCGCGTCTGATTCTGATATCCAGCCACCATATTGAGGAGATTCAGCCCTTATGTGAGTCCCTTATCGTTTTGCAAGCCGGAGAGGTGTTGTTAAATCAACCAATGGAAGAGATACGCGAAAAAGGAGTTCTTCTAACAGGGGGAATTGACGATATCAACCGAGTCACAGCAGGTGTTAAAGTTATAGAGTCTTCCCAAATGGGATCGATTGTGAAAGTGATGATTGATGAGCCCTACTCGAAAATGTGGAAGGATATCGCTCATGCACAGGGGCTTTCCATTGAGAAAGCGACATTACAGGATTACTTGGTTAACAGGACCCGTAAACAAGAGGGGGTTAAACCATGAACGCAGTAAAAGGCACAAATCGTTTAATTCAGGATGATATGCGTTTGTATTTGATGATATTTACATCCATCTCTCTAATGCTCACCGTTGTATATCTGGCCATTGGTTTCATATTTGATGTCTCGTATGCTACGCAACTGTTTGGTCCCATGTACGGAGGGATATGTACGTTTGCAATCGGGGGAATTATTACACTGTTTCCGGTTGCGATTGGAATGGGCAGTACACGAATTCAATTCATGAAATCCTTCTATATGAATTCGGTATGGATGGTTGCGGGCACCATGATCATTCTGCATGTGGCGTACTTCCTCATACACCTGCTTCAGGAAAAAGGAATTGTTGACGTAACCCTTTATCAACCGGGCATGTTGTATTCAAGCAAATATCATTTCTTATCTTACCTTTGGATCGATCTGATGTGTGGCTTTCTCGTACTGGGAATCTCTGTATTCCCAACGGTTTGTTGGATGCGATTGGGGTTGCGTAACTTCTTCATTATGTTCTTTGGGGTAGGCTTGGTCATTACGCTGATCATTACATTGGGCGATCTTGGTGAGTTTACGTTGTGGATTGCTAGGATCAATCGCATGACATTGTTCACCGTTCTGGGATGTATTGGTGGTACGCTACTTCTGTCTACGTACCCGATGATGAAGAATGCGCCGCTTACCATGAAATCCAAAAAAGACTGACAGGAAACAGTTATAAAGGAACTGGGCAAGGAATCTAAGGGAAACTTCCTGTAACCAGAAAAACACGAGTGCGAACACGCCTCGTGTTTTTTGTATCATCCTAAATCTCTGAATATACCTATTCGGCAATCTTTGTGCGCAATTCAAAATGAAGGTGTATCCCTTAAGCCTGAGCCTGCGGTTTGAATCCTTCGTCTTTGAGGTACTCGCCGGCTTCGCTACGCGTTTCAAAAGCCATATCCAGATTAACACCGGAATACACATACCACATGTCATCTTCGTATTTTAAAGTCAGCGTATGTCCATCTTCATCGACCCATGTTCCGCCACCCGTAGAGGTTGTAGACAAGTCAGGAGCAACAGCTTTTACTTGTTCTGGCTCTTCGAATTCAACTGCGTTGGGATTGTGAGACATCGCTTGGATCGTTTCATCTAACAAGGTGCGCAGATCTGCTTCGGAGTAATCACGAATATTGACGAATCCTTTAGCATCGGTCTCATAGTTGGGCAGTAACCCTGCATAGATATAACCGTTACCGTTAGGGTGAATATGGAGAGCAACAATTTTTTTATCATACGCACTATCCTCGTAGTGGAAATTAACACGACCGAGAGAAACATCTTTGCGTTGCAGTTGGGGATACGATTGTAGCACTTCAAGCTTTTGTTCCACGTTAAGCATAATTGCCTCCTGTAAATGTTCAATAGAGGTGATTATAACATGCCCTCCAGTTAATTTCCCGATAAAATACTTCTCCCCAGTTCTTTCAGATGTTCCATAGCTTGCAGATAAGGATATGGTCCATAGCTTACGCGAGCTACACCGAGTGCAGCAAGTTGTTTTGGTGAAGGTTCAGGAGACGTAACCATGACGTTAATTGGCAGCGGTGAACGCTCACACAATTCCTGAATCAGTTGGTGATCCTGCAAACCAGGTACAAACAGACCACTGGCTCCTGCATCTGCATAATGGCTCGAACGTATAAGTACTTCCTCCAGGAGGGAGTGGTTATGGTGTTCAGGTGCATGTTGCAGAAAAATATCTGTGCGGGCGTTAATGAACAACGGTATGCCTGCCTGCTCCGCAGCTTCCCGGGCGGCGGACAGTCTCGGGCATTGCTCCTCCACAGAGTACAATCCCAAGCCAGTGGGAAGTTGATCTTCCATGTTGATTCCTACAGCACCATGATCGATGACTTGCAGGATATTTTGCTTCACTTCTGACACAGACCTCCCATACCCTCCCTCTATATCGATCGTTACAGGCAGATCCACGCTCGCTGTAATCCGTGCGAGATTGGCAAGCACCAGATGGAATGGCATGGCTTCCCCATCTTGCTCACCATGGGCCGCAGCAACGGACCAGCTTCCGGTTGCGATGGCCGTTGCTCCAGCGGATTGAATGGCTTGTGCACTTCCGGCATCCCACACATTGACCAGAACAAGTGGTTTTCCTTTCACATGGTATTGTTGGAACAACGTTGCTTTTTCTTCTAAGGTACTCATATTATGTTGACTCTCCTTTGTTATATCATGCATTCCTTTGGACATTTGATGCGTACTTCATTACTTCATTCTGTTTTTCAGCTACCCTGTTTTTGTTTCTCGTGAGTCAAAAGCCAGTTTTTGCGAGTTAATCCCCCGCCGTATCCACCCAGTTCCCCACTGGCATTAATTACACGGTGACATGGAATCACAATCGCAAGCTGATTGGCCCCATTTGCCTGTGCCACAGCTCGGCAAGCAGTCGGTTTTCCCAGTGCATTTGCAATCTCTTGATATGACCTCGTTTCACCAGCCGGAATGGCCAGCAACTCGTCCCACACACGCTTTTGGAATGGTGTTCCTAAACAGAACAACGGTGTGTCGAATGCTGTCCGAATACCTTGAAAGTACTCGTTTAGTTCACGCTCAATGGACTGGATGGGAGCTGTAGTACCGGGTACAATCGCTGATTTGGTTCGTTTGCGCAGACGCTCAACTTCGCGCTCCAGACCTCTGCGGTCCACAAATTCCAGTAAATATAGCGACTCCTCATCTGCAATGGCCATCATCGGGCCGAGGCGGGTGTCAATCCAGGACGCTTTTAGGATATGTCCTTCATCGACTTGCGTAGGGGCGGCACCCATGATCCGTGAAAAGGCATCGCGGAAGCCGCTGCTTGACTCATATCCGGTAGATAATTGGCTATCAATCACGGTGCGGCCGGAGCGAATATTTTTCAGGGCAAGTCCCATGCGGCGAGCGCGAGCATATTCAACAAAGGTCATGCCGAACCGCTTCTTGAACTGACGGCGAGCAGTGGATTCGTCGATGGAGAGGGCCTTGAAATCCTGTTCTTTCCAGCGTTTCTCCGGATTTTTCTCCACAGCTTCCACTAATATGCGAACGACATCGGATACTTGGTTAGGGTGAGAGAGCGGACGACAGCGCTGGCAAGGGCGAAAAGAGGCCAGAAGTGCCTGCTGAGCCGTCTCATAGAATTCGCAGTTTTCGAATTTTGGCTTTCGCGCAGGGCATGTGGGACGACAGAACACACCTGTGGTTCGGACTCCAACATAGAATAAACCCTCGTATTCCGAATCTTTGGCTACAAGCGCCTCGTAATATTGTTCCTTCAGATCAGCAGAAATCATGGGGGCACATCCTTACTCATTAGAATCTTTATCTACACCTATTATAGAAAAACGTTGCAGCAAGCATCGCCGAAAATCAGGCATGAATATTGAATAGATTAAATTGCCTATCACATTGAAATTCGGTTGTTCAGAATTTGTTTAGAGTGAACTGGTAGTATAGACCTATCAGTGTAGGGTTACTTAGGCAAGGATACCTATATAGTGAAAAATATAATTATTGATCATTCATTGTTATAGGAAAAATACATAGGTAAACATGAAATTAAAGATTAGCGGAACGAAAGTTTGGAGGTCGACTAGAATGAAATATTCCACGTACAAAAGTATTTATGAATCCGCTTATACCAAAACGTCCGAGTCTCGCACAATGTATGTTAAAGATCAATTCATGCAACGTGTGAAAACGCCAACCTGGCTAGTGAAGATCGTCACCATAACTCTAATTATAATCAT
Source organism: Paenibacillus sp. Y5S-9 (assembly GCF_036894235.1). Lineage (NCBI taxonomy): Bacteria > Bacillati > Bacillota > Bacilli > Caryophanales > Paenibacillaceae > Paenibacillus > Paenibacillus sp. Y5S-9. The sequence goes on along the minus strand of NZ_CP145887.1, from coordinate 6,732,355 downwards.
AGGGTGTAGTGCTGTATTCACTGCATTTGCCGGGGATGAGCAATTGTTGTCGGGGGACCAGATCGTTGTATCTCAGGGAGATACACTGTGGGGCATTTCATTGGCACATAAACCTCAGCAGATGGACACTCGTGTGTATGTAGAAGCAATCAAGAAAGTGAACAAAATCGAGCATAACGCCATTCAGATTGGACAAGTGTTGGTCTTGCCTGGGTTTGATCGATAAATTAAACAGTGATCGACGTCATGAACAGAGTTCTTTTTTTACTCATCGAGGTGCAGTTCCATACTGAATTTATTAATCATTTACATATAATGGAGCTTCATGAGGGACGATATGGTGTAGTGATTAGTAAGTGGTGTGCTATATAAGTTGAACTAAAGAATATTTACACTGACACTACGATGACAGAATAACCTTCCAATCGCTGTTATCCCCAGATTTTTTGATTCCCTTTTCCGAAGAGGAAAATCCGGGGATAGCGTATGCTTCTGATGCAGCTTTCTTTCAGAAAGCTTTTAGGCGAGCTGTATGCTTTCGAAGTAGCTTTCTTGCAGAAAGCTTTTAGCTTCGCTTTTTCAGGTTTTTTCTGTCCTCTCCGTTATCGTGTAAATGATTAGTTCAACTGATATAGATATATGTGCTGTAAATGGATGAAGGGAGAAGTAGATGATGAAAATAAATATAAAGAAATCTGCACTTTGCATGTCTGTGCTCTGTATTTCGCTATTAGTTAGTGCCTGTGGCGCCAAGAATAATAATGAATCGGTTCAGGAGCACGCCTATCCGCAATCGAAGCAACCTGTAGAGGAAGCCGGAGAAAACTCTGTTCCGAATGCGGATGCGAAGAATAACAATGACAAAGGCAGTGCCAGTGGTGATGAGGGCAAGCCTACGGCTCAATCGGAATCCACTGAACCGTCTGAGCAGATTGATATCGTCATTGACCAGTCGGAGAAACCGAGCGAGGGTAACAGCTTTGATTTTGGAATTAAACAGGTTCCGAAGGGGTATACACTAACGGAGATGCGATGGACGTCTAACACGGTGACGATTGTGAATTCGCTACAGGAAGCCATTGAACATGGTGGAAATGGAGAAGATGGCTTTTACTTTAGCGGCAATGGACAGTTCTCAGGCTTTATCTATTCGGATGAGATGAAGGGCGAGCGGGGCAAAGCGACATTTGTCTTCACCAATGATGAGGGGAACGAAATCATGTCCGAGAAAGAAATTACGTTGAAGTAGCAGGCATATCATGAAGGCTCCGTCAGGAGTCTGTTGAACAGGAAAAGCAGCCACTTGGGCTGCTTTTTTTGACATACATAATTACAAGATCGCCGATCTGTCTGTTGCTACATCTATAAAGATTGAACTGAAGATTTACACGAGAACGTAGAGGGCAGAAATAACCAGAAGAAGCGGAGCTAAAAGCTTTCTAAAGGAAAGCTGCTTCGGAAGCATAAACTTCGCCTTTATACCCTGATTTTCACCTTTATAAAATTAGTTAAAAAATCGGGGGATAACAGCGATCTGAAGGTTGTTCTGTCATCGGAGTGGCAAGTGTAAAAATTACTTTTTAGTTCAATTTATATAGTTGCTACATAAAGTCAAAGAAATAACGGACTACGTGGAACATAACCGGCGAGGTATAGGTAAGGCTGTCGACCCGGCTCAGGTAGCTTTTTTTGAGCGAATCGAACTTGTTGTCATCTCCAATTAACAGATCGCGCTTCAGTACAGACACCGTCAGACTGCCGAAGAATCCGGCCAGACTGATCAACACCCCGATGAACAGCGAGAATTTCCAATCAAATGGAGTCAGGTAGGGATGGATGAAATAAGAAGTTGCTGTCGTTACAATGAACGCACACGCGAACCCTTCCCAAGTGACAAATGGATTGGCGGTAGGCACCACTTTTCGTTTGCCCAGATAGAGAGAGACCAGATAATGCACCACATCATTAAGCTGTGTTAACACGACGAGGAACAGTACCAGCTTAGAGCCGTATTCCGGTGTGGCAAATGGGAAATAGGCCAGGTGGCTCAGCCCAAACACCATCAGCATTAGTCCCCATTGTGTGGAGCTGACACTGCGCAGGAACCCGACCGTACCTTTATTAATCAGGCGTGGCAAGGGCAGCACCAGGAACACATATAGGGGAATAAACACGATAAACATGCCATACCATCCAATGTAGATCCAGTAGAACTGAACCGGAATCGCCAGATACGCCCACAGGAACAGCCTGCGGTCGGCTTTACGTGTGCTGCGAATCATGGAGAAGTATTCTTTGAGTGAGAAGAATGCAAGCACCATAAGGGAGATGAGGGACACGATGGGGTTAAAAAGGGTGGCGAGGCAGAAGATCACAAACATACCCCACCAGGTTTTGATTTTTTGGCCGATGCCTGAATAGTCTTTGCTTGGCTGAAGCTTTGCAATAATTTTGTACACGATATGTATCACAAGTAAAGCTGTGAAGATTAACGTTAGTGTAAAGAGTGAACTGCTCACGTACCGATCACCTGCTTATTCAAAGTAAGATTCCATTATAGGGTACCTATGTTATTATGAAGGAATAGTGCCAACTTGATAAGGGGAAATTTTGCTATGACAGATGAACGCTCCATCTATATCTTGCTTACGAATACAGGAACGTTGTTTACCAAGGTTATTCAGAGCTATACCCGAGCGCCATATAATCACGCATCGATCTCATTTGACCGGGAGTTAACCGAGCTGTACAGCTTCGGCCGCAAGCATCCGAGCAATCCGCTGAATGGCGGGTTTGTGAAGGAAGATATTCAGACAGGTACATACAGCAAGTATCCTAATACGACATGTGTCATATACGAGCTTCAGGTGACGGATCGTGAAGTGGAAAAGATGAAACGAGTGCTGCACATCTTCATCCGCAGCCGCCAGAAATATATGTACAATCTGCTCGGCGTGATCGGCATTACGCTCAAGGAGCCGGTGGAGTTCAGCAACTCCTACTTCTGCTCCCAATTTGTAGCCGAGATTCTGCAGCGTTCAGGCATCAAGTTGTGGAACAAGCTGCCTGCGCTGGTGACACCGGATGATTTTCGCCAGAGTGAACGATTGCAATTGGTCTATGAAGGGAAGCTAAGCGAGTATACGCTGGGGAATGCAGAGCAAGAGTAGGGTAGGTGCGTGTGCTGATGCTTGCCAAGGAATCGAACCATGAAATAGCCTGCTGCCACGAATGACGAGGCAACAGGCTGTTTGTGTACTTCATATGGATGATGGTAAGGATCGGTCGAAATTAACCTCTTCGAGGAATTCGATCACTTCACCATTGGGGCTGTGGACGAGCGCATTTTTAACCCGAAGTGCAGGTTCGCCAAGCGATATCCAATCCGGTTCAACGTAGGCCTTGGCTCCATGTGCGAGCGCTTGCTGATAGATATCTTCTACATCATGCACGTAAAAGGCGAAATGTAATAGTGCGCCGTGCCGGACCGCTTCAGGCGAGGTGGCAGGTTCACCCTCGGCGGGAATGACGGCTTTTGGGTCAAATACCTCAATACAGGTGCGCTGATCCGGAGAGATCAGCATACATGCCTCGGTAATGTGGAAGGAAGGCAAACTCCAGGAGTGACCGACCTTGAATCCCAATACTTTTGTATAAAACGCCAGCGTATCTTTATAATTTCGGGCCTGAATTGCCACATGTGCAAGTCCAATAACACTCACATTACATCGCTCCTTCTTCAGATTGTAGTTTAAATTATAGGGCTGATATCGCATTGGAACCATACAATATCAAAGGATATAATGAGATGAAATCTAACTATTTTTAGCTAATTTATTAGGATAACCTTATTAAATAAGGTCATGACTCGGAGGTCTTACAAATGGAACACATGATAGATGAGATCGATCAGCAGATTATGCGCTTGTTGCAACATCATGCACGTATCCCCGTTGCACAGATAAGCAAAGAAATTAACATGTCCCAACCTTCGGTTAAGGAAAGAATTCTGAAACTGGAGGAAAGAGGTGTGATAACGGGATATTCAACCATCTATAATCTGGCCCGGTTAAACCGTGGAACCACGACGTTTATTTTGCTCAAAACAGAGCATTGCGACGAGTTGGTCCAGTTCTGTGAACAGGCCATCGAAGTCACGGACGTTTATCGGATTAGCGGCGAGTATAACTATCTGATCAAGGTACAGACGGCGTCCATTGAAGAACTTGCCGAGTTCCAGGATTCACTGGTGAAGCTGGGACCCTCCAAATCCCATATCAGCATGAAAAATATTATGGAAAACCGTGTTCTTCTTTAAGATATGAGAGAGACTAGAGAGAAGACATTTGTTCTGGCACCGGATTCGTTCAAAGAAAGCATGACAGCGAAAGAAGTATGTATCGCGATGGAAAAAGGGTTGCGTAAAATATACCCGACGGCAGGTTATATTCATGTACCTATGGCAGATGGTGGGGAAGGTACGGTGCAGTCCCTTGTGGACGCTTCCGGCGGCGTCCTTCACCAGCACGAGGTGAGCGGACCATTGGGTCAGACAGTCACTGCACAGTATGGCATTCTGGGTGGCGGAACAACGGCGGCCATCGAGATGGCATCGGCCAGCGGCATCCACTTGGTAACCAAGGAGACCCGGGATCCGCTCCGGACGACAACCTATGGAACAGGCGAGTTGATTCGCGCATGTCTGGACCTTGGCATACGCAAGATCATCATTGGCATTGGTGGTAGTGCGACCAACGATGGTGGGGCTGGCATGGCTGAAGCACTTGGTGCGAAGTTTCTGGATGCAGAGGGTCGTCCGCTTGCGCGTGGTGGCGGGGCTCTGGATCAACTGGCTCAGATTGATCTATCTGGTCTGGATGAGCGTTTGCAGGAAGTGGAGTTCATTGTGGCCTGTGATGTGACCAATCCCCTATGTGGGGAGCATGGCGCATCAAGGGTGTTTGGACCACAAAAAGGGGCAACTCCAGAGATGGTTGAACAGCTGGATACGAATCTGTCCCATTATGCAGATGTGGTGAAACAGCAGCTTCATAAAGATATCCGTGATGTACCAGGAGCCGGAGCGGCTGGAGGGTTGGGCGCAGGACTCTTGATTTTTACACAGGCTGTATTACGTAAAGGGATCGAGATTGTCATTGAATATACTGAGTTGCGTAAAAAGTTGATCGCTGCGGATGTGGTATTCACGGGCGAAGGCGGCATCGACTTCCAAACGAAATTTGGCAAGACTCCCTATGGTGTTGCTCGGGCAGCCAAGGAAGCGGGTAAACCTGTGATTGCCCTTGCAGGCTGTGTTGGCGAAGGGATCGACACCCTCTATGCTGAAGGTATTGATGCCATATTTGGTATTGTGCCTGGGGCAGCAGATCTGGATCGACTATTGCGAGAAGGCCCGGAGAATGTGGAACGTACCACCGAGAATATTGCAAGAGTACTGAAGCTGGGGTTACTTTCTTAAGTCGGTGACCATCGGGATCGCATGGGGCTGGATTGAAATGTGATGTGACAAAGACGGGATACGGATATGCCTGATATCAGGTGATCTGTCTCTCGTTTTTTTTGCTGTGAAGTTCCATTGTATAGTTGTCGTTCAGGTCGCTTCGTTCGCGTTATTTTTACCCTTGATGGCACAATGAAGAAATTGCACATACAGTTACGTATCTGATGACCAATACGTTCACGACAGGCAGCACATTGTATGTGGATGGCGGGTACACCTTGATTTAAGGGCTGGAGCTATATAGGTCCCGAAGAATACTTTTTTTTAAATGAAATGATGAATTTTGGCGAAAAAAATTGAGATCTATCCTGTTTTTGTACTGCAGGGTGGATCTTTTTCCTTTTATTTACTCTTTTTGTTTAGATTCTGTTTATTGCATTGCAATACAATAGGCCTTACGTATCAGAGGGATTGAATTTATATGTAAAAAACATGAGACAGGGAGGATCAAGTAAATGAATTACAGAAAAATAATTAGTTTGATGCTCATCTTGGTGCTGGTAGCTCCATGGTTGGCACCAGCAGGGAAGGTTAGTGCAGGAGCATCATATCCTGTACCAGGAAATGATGGTCAACTCACAATCAAGCGGACGGATGATCATAACGTTGAAGTACATTGGGGTAATGCTGATTCTGATTCTACTGCAACCTATGAATTAAAATACCAGGTCTTCGTTTCCGGTGTTCCTGACCTCAATAACATGACAGAAATCAGGGAAAAACTAGAATATGGAGACGAAGATTGGGTGTTGGGTTCAGAGTCTTCAGACGGTACGTTCTCTAAAAAAATCACGGGTTTAAGCGACATGGAAACGTACTATTATAATGTGATGGTTGTAGATCGATATGGTTTGGAATCTGCTTACCAGATGAAATCTTTTAACCCTAGTACACAGTTAAGTGAGTTGGACCAATTTAACGAAATCAAAAAAAAGATAAAGCAGGGCGATACTTCTGACTTCAAACAGGAAGTTATAGACCTTTTTCGTAACGAACAGTTCATAGACAAGCCTGATTTTAAATTGTTATCTGAAGACGATCAAATTGATATCGCAGTACATTTACTAAATCTTGATCCACCAACTAGCGATGGATATCAGAATAAGGGACAAGTTCAATATCTGGTGCAGTTGGCTCTGCAAGCTCTGGAACTTCCCCGTAAAATTGGAGGATCAGACTCCAGAATAGTTCTTGATGATTTTTATGGAAAGCTAGCAGAGCGGAAACTACATTTTGATTATCCTAGTGCCGAAGAGGGATACTATGAACGTATTGATCTGTATCTCAACTCTTCAGATATTGAAAAACGTATGACTGGTTATATATATGATCGTAAAATTATAGGGGCCCCTTCCATTAAGAAGATTCTGGGTTATAGGGATACAGTAGTAAGTGATACTCCTTTTATAAATAAGGTCGTATCGTCAGAAGATATGATGAAAGTATTAGATGAGATGTTTGAAATTCAAGAAGGTATCGAATCGTATAACTCCAAAGAAGAAAATCAAGAAAAACCACTTGGAAAATTCCCTTTGGATATCAGCAAATGGGAAAACCTTTCATTCGAAGAGCAGGAGCAATTGGCAGACCTTATGCTTAGTGAAAGACCGGTTAATGGATATGCAAGTTTTGAAGAAATTCAGACTGCATTTAATAAATTTTTCCCTGATGATAACGAAGCTGACCCATTGACTGTTTTAAATACGGCAAAGAGCAACTTTGATGTAGCGGCTATGCGTGTAGCTATGGAGAATCCCGACTTGGGTATTACTCTGCCTGATGGCTACGGCGCTCTAACCCCGCAGGTCAAAAATTTCATTGCAGGGTTCCTTATTCAATATGTAAGTAAAGAGTTCAAAAATAAAGAACAGGTTCAGTACATGATTGAACTTGGTGTCCTCACACAATCGGTTTGGGAGCAAAAAGAACTTATTACTCTCAAAAACAAGCTGGATGCACTTGGCCAGAAGTTAGCAGATTTGCCAGTGTCCTTTAATGATCAACAAAGCGAAGAATTTCGGAGCATTGGTCAAGAGTATTTGAAACGTACCAACAAAGTAGACAAAAGTGTTTTTGCTTATAGATACTTGTATTCAGTGGCCTTCGAGAGGTTAGAAGGGAATTTTCAAGGGAATATCGTGGAACCTATGGTTGTGCTAGGGCTCTTGACTACGCCATACCAGTCTATCGATAAGGCTACGAAAGTTGATCGAATGGATCAATGGCTTGATTCAGCTATGAATGATCAAATTACGGGTGAAGCATTCTTCAACAAATACAAATTTGACCGTACAGGTGCCCTTGATTTATCCAAAAGAGCAGAGCTGAGTCCTGAAGACCAAAAGGAATTGGCAGAATGGTTGCTTACTGAACAAGACAGCTACGAAGATGTTGAAAATCTACAATATGTATTTAACCGATTCTTTACGGCTCCTAATGTGAAGGGGAATGACATCAATAACTCCATAATTGGCTTGGACAGCACGATGGAGATCTCCTTTGACGATAAGCTACACTGGATTGATGTTGCCTTCATTCAAAAAATGGACCTTAGCGGGAACAAAACGGTATGGGTTCGTTACAAAGCAATCAGCGATGAACTGCCAGGCCGCGCTGTGAAGTTTGTCTTTACACAGAATGGTGATAGCAGCACAGATAATGGCAATACGCCAACACCTAACCCGGGTGGAAACACAGGCGGTGGATCGTCCACGACCACACCAGTAACGTTTACACCTGCACCAACAACGAAACAAGAGCAGATCGTGGTTGATGTTAATGGAACAAACGGTACCAACCTGACTAAAACGCCAATCACACGTACAACCGAAACCAACGGCATGATTAAAGATTTGGTGAAAATGACCCAAGCGATTGCCAAGGAATCGGTGGAAAAAGCGAAACAATTAAACATGAACACCGCACGTATTGTCATTCCAGATACCAAAGATGCCGTGTCCGAGACACGTATCGAACTGCCTAAGGCAGCAGTGAAAGAACTGAATGATGGTTCACTCAAGCTGGAGATTTCCACTGAAAATGTAGTGATTTCCGTTCCGACGAATTCCATCGCCGGATTTGATCAAGACTTGTACTTCCGTGTGGTTCCACTGAAAAAGGAATCGGAGCGCAAAGAAGTTGAAGAGCGTGCAAAGAAAGAACAGTTGATCCAACAGATTGCTCCGAATACGAATGTTCGCGTAATGGCTCGTCCGGTAGAGATCGACACGAATATGCAGAGCCGCGAAGTGACACTCACGTTGCCACTGCGTGACAGTCTGCCAACCGATCCGGCTGCTCGTCAGCAAGCATTGGACAACTTGGCGATTTATATCGAACACAGTGACGGCACAAAAGAATTGATTCAAGGTAAATTGGTGAAACTCGCGGATAACAGCGAAGGCATCGAATTTACCGTAACCAAATTCAGTACGTTCACCCTCGTTGTTGTGGATGGACTGAAAGCTTTGCAAGGTACACACCAACCGTATATCCAAGGTTTTGGTGAGGATTTCCGTCCAGATGCATTCGTAACACGTGCACAGATGGCAGCCATGCTGGCTCGCAATCTTCCAACTGAAGCGGCAGGTTCCCCTAATAGCGTGAGCTACAAGGATGTATCTGCAACACACTGGGCAACAAGTGAAATTCAAAAAGCTCAATCCGCTGGCATTATGAACGGCATGAGCAACACTCAATTTGCACCAGAAGGTTCGATTACCCGTGCACAGATGGCTACCATTGCGTATCGCTGGATGCAGAATCATCAAGCAAACACTGCAACAATGACAGGTGCAGAAGTTTCCTTCACAGATGTATCCGAAGACCTGTGGGCAGCAGAAGCCATTGCATACGTGCAATCCGCTGGCCTGATGGTGGGTTACAACGATGGTACATTCAAACCGGACAGTAAGCTGACGCGTGCTGAAGCGGTGAAAGTATTGAATGTATTGTTCAACCGGACAACACTCACTGGCACAGCTACGCCAACGTTCAGCGATGTTCCAGCAACACACTGGGCATATGCAGATATCGAAGCTGCAGCGCAGAAGTAATATCAAAGTAGTTAAAGAAGGCCATCCTTGGGGGTGGCCTTTTGCAGTTTAACGAACTTGAATAGAATCCAATGAATGTATTAGACAGAAACTTTGCTGTAACGAGTCCTAAAGATTAACATACTCACTCACTTTCTTTTTCGCATTCCTCGTAAAATTTTACATGCTGAGAAGAAATGCATGGGTCTATAGATTAAAATAATTACAGAAAAATGCAAGAAAAGATGAATTTCATAGGGAAATTGTTGAAAAATCACGAAAAAAATACGGAATTTTAATGTCTTTTCGCGATTTTACGCCAATTGTTCAGAATCCGTTCAGACCAAAGTACTAGAATGAAAAGTATAAATGATTCGAGCTGGGAGGCTCAAGGAGGAAATAATGAAAATATATGCGAGGAAAATAATCAGTGCGGTACTGGTGTTGCTGATGTTAATCCAAGTTGTCGCTGTAGTACCTGTTGAAGCGAATCCGATGACACCTTTGGAGAAGTTAAATTATGCAATCAGCGAGGGATCTGTTAGCGAAATACAGGAGGTACTGGAAGGGAACCTGATTGTGACTTTGCCACTTGGTTACTCTGGGTTGTCTATACAAGAGAAAGAAGCGATAGCGAGATTGGTGGCTACTTTGCCAAAAGGGGAAGCGTATTCTAGTGAGGAACAATTAGAATATACTTTTAACTTGGCATATCAAGGCATGATTTTAATCAGTAATACGGACTTGTTTGCTATACAATTGCAAATGGATCTGGTCTACAGTCTGTTGAGCCAGTCTAAAAACTACTTCACCAATGACACCACAGAAATGATGTATAAATCGGGTGTGAAGTATGAAGAAATGAGCGGTGTTGATCGACAAATAATTTCTCATTTTATCCAAATGACCTTAATTGCATTTCATGGTAGTGAGGGATCAACTGAGTTAGACAACGCATTTTTCCAAGTAATATTTGGGATAACCGGGTATCCTGAAATCAATAAAGCAAAAGGCGAGGAATTGATGTTAGAGACGTTGAACTTTAACCAGTTCTTTAAAGGGTCCATTGATGAGTTTATTGATGATAACCCTGAATCTGGTGCAGTAGCCTATCCATTGGATTTTGATAAATTGAAATCTATTCAGGAAGACTCGGAACAAATGACAGAACTGGCTAATTGGATGATTGAAAAGATGCCGCAAGGTGGCTTTGCTTCAATAGAAGATATCCAAAAAAGTTTCGATCAGTTCTTTAATTCGGCAGCACCGTTAGTAACCGTAGATGATGATGTCAATGTCATTGTTGGTGCGGATGATACTATGGAATACACTCAGAATAATGGCGAGAATTGGTTTGATTACAGCACCACTAACCCACCCGAATTCAAAGGGAATAAAACGGTATGGGTTCGTGTTAAAGCAAACGAAAGTAATGCCGCAAGTCTCTATGAGATTTTAATCTTTACAGAGAATAAAGAAACAGACCCGCTTGAATCATTGAATCTAGCTAAGAGTAATGAAGATGTAGAAGGTGTCCTTAGCGAAATTCAAGATTCCGCGTTAGGACTCGAACTGCCTGTAGATTTCAGTGATTGGAGCAACGATGAGAAAGAATCTGTAGCTGTATTTGTCACTTTAATGAATGGGGCAAAAGGATATGTGAGTAAAGGACAAGTGCAATATGTACTTGATATGGCTGTAGAACCACGAAACCTCTTTAATAAACCTGCACTGACTGATGTTGAGGAGAATATCAATGCTTATTTTTCCAAATTATTAAATTTACCTGAAGTTTTTAGCATAAACCTCGACCCAAGTATTCAATCACTATATAAAGTAGGGAAAACGTATGAAAATTTGTCTGTTGTAGATAAACAAATTTTTGCATACCGCATGAAATTTTACTCAATGCGTGATGAAATTCCTTCATATCAGAACAGAGATCAACTTTCTACGTCGTTATCTACTTACAATGCAATCAATGATGTAACTAATCAAACCAAGATGTATAATGCTTTGGTACGTCTACGTTTAGTACAGAAGGAATCAACACAGTATAACAATCTCCCTAGTACTATCAAATATATGGTAGAGTTTCCGCTTAACATGGACAAAGTGGATAGCATAGATTATGCGACATATAGAAAACTTGCCCAATGGATGATTGATAAGCGTCCAGTTGGTGGTTATGAAAACTATAAAAACATCCAAAAAACTTTTGATCAGTTCTTTAATCCAGCAGATCCTTTGAGAGTTATCAACGAAGCGAGAGCTACGAAGAATACTGATGCTATACTCGGGGCAATTACTCAACCGGAATGGTTGGATCTTCCGGCTGGCTTTGACATTCTCCAACCTGAGGAGAAGAAAGCCATAGCTAATGTGGTAATGACCTTTTTACCGATTGACTATGCCTACGATCTTAAGAAACAAGTGCAATATGCTGTAGAAATTGGGTATAAAGGCATCCAGACGATCAAACAAACAGACAAGATTCTTTTCCAACAGCATTTGAATGAGTTCTATTCCCTTTTTGTTGAGTCAACAGAGTACTTTGAATATCCAGGGATGGAAATGTTTAAAGAGTTAGGTCAAAAATATTTAAATGCATCCAATGTGGATAAAGAGTTGCTTGCTTATACTGCAAAACGTCTGTTTCAGGGTTCGGATCTTTCAATTGAACAGGTATACGGTGCTTCATTAATGTTAGTCATGAATTATTCCTACATTAATGATGCTATAGACGTTAGCGAGATGAAGAAAGCCATGCTGATGCTATACAGCTTCCAGCAATCTACTGAGATGATGGAGCCTTTCGAACCATTCCTACTTAAGTTGAATGCTATGAAGGATCTAGTAGAAGATGATACTCGAATGGGAAAACTGGCTCAATGGATGCTTGATCGCAAGTCTGCTAACGGATATAGCAGTATTAGCGAAGTGCAGACAGCATTCGATCGTTTCTTCGACCAAATCATTATTATTACACCTACACCATCAACTGGCGGTGGAAGTGCAGGAACTACACCAGTAACGTCTACACCTGCACCAACAACGAAACAAGAGCAGATCGTGGTTGACGTTAATGGTGCAAATGGCACCAACTTGACCAAGACACCAATCACACGTACAACCGAAACCAGCGGCATGATTAAAGATCTGGTGAAGATGACCGAAGCGATTGCCAAGGAATCGGTGGAAAAAGCGAAGCAATTAAACATGAACACCGCACGTATTGTTATTCCAGATACCAAAGATGCCGTGTCCGAGACACGTATTGAACTGCCTAAGGCAGCGGTAAAAGAATTGAATGATGGTTCGCTGAAACTTGAAATCTCCACTGAAAATGTAGTGATTTCCGTTCCGACGAATTCCATCGCCGGATTCGATCAAGACTTGTACTTCCGCGTTGTACCTTTGAAAAAGGAATCCGAGCGCAAAGAAGTTGAAGAGCGTGCAAAGAAAGAACAGTTGATCCAACAGATTGCTCCGAATACGAATGTTCGCGTATTGGCTCGCCCAGTAGAGATCGAAACGAATATGCAGAGCCGTGAAGTGACGTTGACTTTGCCACTGCGTGACAGTCTGCCAACTGATCCGGCTGCTCGTCAGCAAGCATTGGACAACCTTGCGATCTACATCGAACACAGTGACGGCACAAAAGAATTGATTCAAGGCAAACTGGTGCAACTCGCAGATAACAGCGAAGGCATCGAATTTACCGTAACCAAATTCAGTACGTTCACCCTCGTTGTTGTGGATGGACTGAAAGCTTCGCAAGGTACACATCAACCGTATATCCAAGGTTTTGGTGCAGATTTCCGTCCAGATGCATTCGTAACACGTGCACAGATGGCAGCTATGCTGGCTCGCAATCTTCCAACTGAAGCGGCAGCAGGTTCCGCGAATAGCGTGAGTTACAAGGATGTATCTGCGACACACTGGGCAACAAGTGAGATTAAAAAAGCACAATCCGCTGGTATCATGAACGGCATGAGCAACACTCAATTTGCACCGGAAGGTTCGATCACCCGTGCACAGATGGCGACGATTGCTCATCGCTGGATGCAGCAACAAGCGAGTGCAACAACCGTAAATGGTCCAGCAGTTTCCTTCACAGACGTATCCGCAGACCTGTGGGCAGCAGAAGCCATTGCTTATGTGCAATCCGCTGGTCTGATGGTTGGTTACAACGATGGTACATTCAAACCGGACAGTAAGCTGACGCGTGCGGAAGCGGTGAAAGTGTTGAATGTATTGTTCAACCGCACACCGCTCACTGGTGCAGTTACGCCAACGTTTAGTGATGTACCAGCAACACACTGGGCATATGCAGATATCGAAGCTGCTGCGCAGAATTAATGTTTTTAAAAGAAAAAAAGGGGTCATTAACGCAGTAGCATATGGAAAAGAGAACCCCTAATGACGGATAGGATATGACAATACAATAGATAGAATAAAAAAAAGAGCTGTTCCAAAAAGCCATACATTGGCTAGGAACAGCTCCTTTTTGCGCTTTAGTGTGACTCAACAATGGTACGTCAGATCGTCTAGGTTCGTTAGCGCCCCTGGGTCACCTACTAGTTATTCTGTTTACGCAGTTGTACTACTCTTTGTTGAGTGCGTGTGCAGCATTCTCGTAAAATTTCCCGTCTCGCAATTGATCCACGAATCCTTGGAGCCAGACGTAATATTGCTCTGCGTGTTGGAGTTTGTGCAGATCACGCAGTGCATCATCTCGATCTTCAGAAGAGGTATGCTCCGAAAGAATCATTGCGGACAGGTCAGGAATGACCTCACGAATGCCTTCTAACATGACATCTACTTCCCGTTGGAGCTTGGCCCCAAAGAAATTCTGGAATGTACGATAGAAGTCGGTCTCTGCCAGATACTGATCCTGGCGGTCCTTCTTCTCCTCCAGTTTGTAGATCATCTGTGACTCTGTAAGTGAACGAACCGCATAGCTCATGTTGCTTTTGCTCATATTCATCGAGGTCTTCATCTCTTCAAGTGTCATCGGTCGATCTTCAAAATACATGATGCCGTATAATTTGCCAAATGTATGATTCACCCCATACAGATCCATCGTATTGGCGATGGCCTCAATGACTCTCTCCCTCAGCGCATGCCGATCAGGTAACGAAGAATGATTCGGGTTCCTGGCGGTTTCTTTTCCCACGTTGTCACCTCTGGTTTATGATAGCGTTCCCACTAGCTGCCTCATATTTTACATGACTTGCTCCAATTTTAACATAAGCCGGAATTAGAATTTTCAATACGAGTGTACAATAAATTTTGTACAGAAGAAATATAAAGTCGATTATACTCAAAAATTCCCAATAATTAAAGAAAAATTGGACAGTAAGGAGTGGGGGATTTGCGTTTAAAACTATGGAGGGAGTCTGAGGCGGTCCTATTCACGCTGCCAGCTCTAATCCCATTGCTGATCTTCTGGCTGGGACCTCTGGGATATATCGTTTATCTCAGTTTCACCGACTGGGACTTCATGAGCCCGGACAAGTTGTTCGTTGGGTTGGACAATTACAGTTATCTGCTGACAAACTCTGAATTCTATCGGTCACTGAAAGTCACTTTGTTATTCGGACTTGGAAGTGTAATCCCAACCATTGTGGGCGGATTGGCACTGGCGATGCTCATGAATAGCAAAATCAAATCATCCGGCATCTTCCGGACATTACTCTTCTCACCTTGGGTCACCCCGACAGTTGCGGTGTCCATCGCGTGGTCCTGGATCTTCGAGCCCGAAGTGGGACTCGCTAATCTGATGCTGGGCTGGGTTGGCGTATCTCCGATCGGCTGGTTGCGTGACGCGGACTGGGCGTTGGTTGCCGTTCTGATCGTCACGCTCTGGAAGTCGATAGGATGGGCGATGGTATTTTATCTCGTTGCGCTACGAAATCTGCCTTCCGATCTGCTCGAAGCAGCTTCAATCGATGGAGCAAACGGTTGGGACAAGTTCAGAAGTATTACATTGCCACTGATCTCACCAACGACATTTTTTCTCTCGATTATTCTTACCATCCAGTCCTTGCAAGCCTATGACCAGATCAATGTCATGACGCAGGGTGGACCGGCGGGATCAACGAGAACGTTGCTGTACATGTATTACCAGTCTGCATTCGAATCCTTTAACGTAGGTGAAGCTTCGTCCATCGCCGTTGTGATCATTCTGATCTGCGTGTTGCTGTCGGGAGTATCGTTCCTGCTTGGCAGACGTCTGGTGCACTACTAATGACAATGACATTGCCCAACAAAAAGTCTAAACGGATGAAGCGCAAGGAGTTGCAGAACGTGTCACAACCGAATTTTAAAATAAGTAAATTAATCCGCTACTTCCTGTTAGCCATTATCGCGCTGGGTACAGCCTTTCCCTTCTATTGGATGGTCATTAGCGGATTCAAAACCAATGATGAGATCTGGCAGTTTCCGCCGACCTTCTGGCCGGAGACGTTCCTGTGGAGCAACTATGTGGATGCCTGGAACGCGGCACCATTTGCCCGTTACATCTTGAACAGTACCGGGGTGGCCTTAGCCATCTGTTTATTTCAGGTCGTCAACTCCAGTATGATGGCGTACGCCCTGACACATATGAAGTTCCGTCTCAAAGGTGTGCTGACCTCCCTGATTCTGGTGGGTTATATGATACCGAGTACAGCCGTATATCTGCCTAGTTACCTGGTGCTTAGCGAACTTAATCTGCTAGATTCCTACACAGGCTTGATTGTATCCAACTGTGTCAGCGTGTTCTCGATCTTCCTGATCCGGCAGGCGTTCATGCAGGTATCGCATGAATTGGTGGAAGCCGGACAGCTGGACGGTGCATCCCACTTCCGGATTCTCTGGACGATTATCACGCCGCTTGTTCGCTCAAGCTTCGCCGTGATGGTTCTGATTACGTTTATTGAACAGTACAACAACTATTTCTGGCCTATGCTCATCACCAAAGACCCTGATTTACAGCTGGTATCGGCGGGTCTGCGCAGCTTCTTTGTAGAAGGCGGGGCATATGGACTGGCTTGGCCACAGATTATGGCTGCGAGTGCCTTCACCATCGCACCCTTACTTATTCTCTTCCTGTTCACCCAGAAGACGATCATGCAGAGCGTGAATATCACGGCTGGTGTGAACAAGAACTGATATGCACTACCATTTCACCTAAAACGGGAGGAACGACAATGAACTGGAGTCAAGCAAGCATGACATGGAAAAAGAGATTGAGGTTGAACTGGAAGGGTGGCATGTCGCTGGTACTCGCGACCAGCTTTGCTCTATTGACCGCTTGTGGAACACAAGCACCCGCAGAATCAGGCACGACAGCTGCTGCCAGTGGAACCGAAGTTCAGGCAAAAGATCCGGTGGAGATTGAGTTCTGGTATGGTCTGGGTGGTAATCTGGGCGATAACATGAAAAAGACGATTGACGCGTTCAACGCCTCCCAGAACGAAGTCGTTGTGAAGGGGATTGTACAAGCAGATTACACGGAAACGGAACAGAAGCTGCAAGCAGCAATTGCTTCCAAGAAGGTTCCAGCCGCTGTACTCAGCTCCAATATAGACTGGGCACGTAAAGGATATTATGCACCTATGGATGAGATGATTGCCGCTGATCCGAATTTTAAGAAAGACGATTTCATTCAGACATTCCTGAACCAGGGACAGGTGGATGGAAAGCAATACTTTTTGCCAATGTACGGTACAACCCAGATCATGTATTACCGCATGGATACGTTCAAAGAGAACGGAATCGACCCAGCCAGTCTGACGACATGGGAGAAGCTGGCTGAGGCAGCGGCGAAGATGAGCAAACAAGAGAATGGCAAGACTACCTTCTACGGTTGGGAACCGATGTGGGGTAGAGACAATATGATTGATGCCGTGCTGGGTAAGGGCGGACAGATTCTTAGCGACGATGGCAAAACCGTCATGATCGACTCTCCGGAATGGATCGAGACATGGGATTTGTTCCGTAAATGGATTAACGAAGACAAGATTATGGGCATTCATTATGGAGGTCAGGGCTGGGAGTACTGGTACAAAACGATTGATGATGTGATGAAAAATAAAGCAGCAGGTTATACCGGATCTAGTGGTGACCAAGGCGACTTGGACTTTAGCGTAGTCGCTGCAATGCAACAACCAGGCTGGGAAGGTATTGGTGAAGGAAAACCGGTAGCGAGTGCCATATCGGCAGGTATTCCGTCAGCGGCAAGTCCAGAGCAACAGCAGGCAGCATACAAATGGCTTACGTATTTCTCTGAAACTTCGAACACAGCTTCATGGTCCATGAACACCGGATATATTGCAGTACGTCAGTCGGCTCAACAAGATCCAGAGTTCATGAAATTCAGTGAGGAAAATCCGCAGATCACCGTACCACTGCAACAGGCAGCACACGCTTCGGCTCCCTTCCAGGATCCAACGGGTGGCAAGATCAATGATGCTTTGAAAGATGCAGCTGATCAGGTGCAGATCAATAATATGCCAGCGGAACAAGCGCTGAAGGAAGCAAAAGAGAAAGCGCAGAAGGAACTGGATCGGGTAACGAAGTAACGATATCGACAAGAACTGTTTCCAAGAGACTCGGTCGTGAGCCTGACCAGATTGTAAACATAACGTATCACTAATCACTATAAGTAACTCACGCGGAAAGGGCGGTACATGCTGTACCGTCCTTTCCGTTCATAAAGATTGCAGACAAGGAGTTTGACCAATGCAAGATGAAACGTATGTAGACGGATTACCAAATCCGATTGAAGCCGTTTTGTTCGACAAGGACGGCACATTACTTGATTTTACGGGCATGTGGGGGTTCTGGACCGATTGTGTGTTGAACGATTTCAGAGACCAGTTGGCGACCAGGGGACTTCGTATCAATACAGATGAACTTCCACAGATCTGGGGTACATTCCACGATGACCAAGGCCGAATGAATGGGTATGACGTGCGGGGGCCACTTGCGATGGGAACTATGGATGAAGTGTATGCCGTGCTGACGTGGCATGGATATCGTGCGGGTCTCAGCTGGGCGGAAGCCAAGATCATGGTTCGGGAGTGTTTGGCGCGAGCGGAGGAAGAGATGGAACAGCATCGTCCGGCACGTCCGTTACCGGGAGTTCAAAGATTCCTTGAACAGTGCCGTAGCGAAGGCGTGGTTATGGGTGTTGTGACGGCAGATGATACACCAAGTGCAATTAAACATTTACAGTGGATGGGACTGGATTCCTTTTTTGACGTGGTGATTGGTACAGATCTGGTGGAACGGGGGAAACCTTTTCCCGATATGCTACTGCTTGCCTGTGAGCGGTTGGGAGTATCTGTACAGCATACTGTGGTTATTGGAGATACGGACGGAGACATGGAGATGGCACGAACCGCTGGTGCGGGGTACAGGATTGGCATTGGAGAACCGGGAAAAATCCGCTTGGCGGACAGAACGATTCAATCCTTCCATGAATTGCTGAATGGTGGGCTGAATCGATGACAAACAGTCACGCCTACTTGGGCTGGGTACTGTTGGCACTGGCCATCGGGCTGGAGCTGAGCGCTACCATTTTGCTGAAAGTATCGGATGGATTCTCGCGGTTATGGCCTTCGGTGTTGATGTTTGTCTGTTATGGCGCAAGTTTTACCTTTCTTAATTTTGCAGTGAAGTATATGCCGCTGGCTGTAGCATATGCGATCTGGTCTGGGGTGGGCATTACGCTCATTGGCGTTGTAGGGCATTACTTTTTTGGTGAACGTCTGCGGCTCACGTCGATGGTATGGATCGGTTTTATTCTGATTGGCATTATTGGACTGAAATGGAGTGATTCTTGATGAAAAATGAACATGCACCGGAGCAACCGATTGCCAGCTTCCAGGTCATTACAGACACACATGTGCGAGATGAGGCAGACCATATTCATAACCGGCATCTGGACCAGGCATTAGCCGACATAGCTACATTCAGTCAGGGAAGCAGCGGAATTATGCATGTGGGTGATGTGACGGATCGGGGGCTGCCGAGCGAATATCGTGAGTTGCAACGGATATGGAAGCAACATGCGGAGAGCTTGCCGGACATCCGGTACACGGTAGGTAATCATGATATTGGAGCCGTGGTATGGCAAGATCAGCCGATCGTTTTGCTTGAGATGAAAGAGGATGAAGTAGCCGAGTTGTTGGAGCAGGAAGCAGATATGGAACTGGTCACAAAACAAACCGCTGCTGAATCAGCTGCACTAATTGAGCAACTATCCGGCGGGACCTATACGTTGTCTGCTGTAACTTCGGAGCAGGAGGGCCAAGACGGGGGACCGATCTCTTCAGGAGTAGACCCCATTACAGTCGCAGGGTTATGGCAACGTCGATTAAGTGATTTTGAAGGGACAACAGGCATGAAGGGCGCATACCACGACCATTGGATTGATGGGTATCATTATATTTTCCTGGGCACCGAGCAACCTCATCCGAAGGACTGTGATATGTCGGCTGAACAGTTGGACTGGCTGGATGCGAAATTGTCTGAGCGTGCAACACTAGATCATCCCATCTTCCTGTTCTTGCACCAGCCGCTTATGGATACGGTAGCTGGATCGCTGAAGGAACAGGGATGGTATGGTGTGAATCAGGATGCTGAACTCAAAGCGGTTCTTGCTAAATACCCGCAAGCAATTCTCTTCTCTGGCCATACCCATTGGCAATTGGAGGCACAGCATACGATGTACGATGGCGCAGGCAAGATGCCAACGATGTTCAATGCTTCGTCTGTAGGTTATCTCTGGACAGATCAGGATGAGCATCTGGAGGGCAGTGAAGGACTTCATGTGGAGGTTTATAAGGGTCGAGTGGTTGTGAAGGGACGTAACTTTGTCGCGGGCGAATGGATTGAGGGTGTTGAGTTTACGGTGCGTTTTCCTACAGTAGGGTAGTAATTTGGATAGTCAACGATAAAGGGTCATGCTAAGGGTCAATCTCATTAAGATAAGTTAGACTTGATGATATTGCTCAATGGGTGGCCTTTTTGGTGTCCATCTTAAAGATATGTATCAGAACCTCCACCCCATAAAGTTCCACGTGAAACGTAGCAGGGGAGGCTAGGGTTGGGTAAAGTTGTAAATGGGTATGACTACAAACTATACTCAAATAAGTACACATGATATGCACTTACTCGTTAATTTAACCTATTTACGGAGAGGAAGTAGAAGAGGCATGAGAGAACTTCAGGTTCAAACGACATATGGTACCGTTCAAGGCGAACTTTTGCACGATGCAGGCGTATGGAAAGGCATTCCTTATGCGAAACCCCCGGTAGGTGAGCTGCGTTTCAAGGCTCCGGTACAGCCCGAGTCATGGGATGGAATCAGACAGGCCACTCAATTTGGACCTGAGAATATACAACCTCGAAATCATCAACCAGAAGGCCAGACAGAAATTCCGAATGAGTCAGAAGATAGTCTATATCTGAACATCTGGGCACCTAAGGAAAAAGGAGCAACACCACTGCCGGTCATGGTATGGATTCACGGCGGCTCCTTTGTATCAGGTTCAGGTAGCCAGCCGATGTATGATGGTACGCAGTTAGCGGTTCGGGGGGGCGTCATCGTTGTCACGATCAACTACCGATTAGGACCTTTAGGTTTCCTGCATATGGCTCCATTAGGTGATTCATATGTATCCAATGCAGGGCTGCTGGATCAGGTTGCGGCATTACAGTGGGTGAAGGATAATATCTCTGCTTTTGGTGGTAACCCGGATCAAGTTACGGTGTTCGGCGAATCAGCAGGTAGCATGAGTATTGCAGCACTGATGGCGATGCCAGCGGCCAAAGGACTGTTCCAACGTGCCATTATGGAGAGCGGTGCATCCCAGTTCATGCCGGCAGAGCAAGCTTCAGCGTTGCGGGAAGGGATGTTAAAGATTCTTGGGGTGGATCGGGACAACTTGCAGAAGTTAAATACAATTCCTGTAGAGCAGATTATTGCAGCGGGTGAAACGGTCAAACAGCAAAGCGGGGCGGGTATGGCATTATTGTTCCAACCTGTATTGGATGGGCAGACACTACCACAGATGCCACTTCAGGCAGTGAGCGAAGGCTCAGCGCAGGATATTCCAGTACTGATTGGTACGACATTACACGAGGGTGCACTGTTCATCCAGCCACATGTGCCTTATTCAAAAGAGATCGATATGGTTCAGGGCGTAGACTTTATGACGCCAGATCTGGAGAACCGGGTAGCCATCGCGGATAGTTATCCAAAAACGGCAGATGGACAAGCCCAAGTCATGACGGATATGTACTTCTGGCGGTCAGCGCTGCAATATGCTGCGGCACAACAGAAATATGCCCCGGTGTGGATGTATCGATTTGATTGGGTGATGCCGGAACATCCCTTGTTAAAAAGAGCGATTCACAGCATCGAGATGTTCTTTGTGTTTAATACACTGCATGTCCTCAAATTCATGAATGCAGAGCCGGATGAAGCTGCTGCGGCACTTGCCCTCAAGGTACAGGATGCCTGGATTTCCTTTGCCAAGAATGGCCAACCTGAAGTTGCAGGTGTGAACTGGCCTGAATATGAGCAGGATCGTGCGACACTAATCTTCAACCATGAGATTGAGGTCGTACATGATCCGGATGCAGCCAAGCGAGAGCTGTTAGGATTATAATCCAGGCCATTATTTGAATGGATACTCTGAATAACTGCTATGTGCCCGATCAAAAGAGGACGTTCATTCTCAGAATGAACGTCCTCTTTTTGTAATCCGGCTGAATAATAAGTAGAACGTAAGCACTGAATAGAGGTACATTGTGCCGTTATACTCCAAACATTATTTACGAGAGGCACGTGTGCGGGACACCTCATCGAAGTAGAAGGAACGTTTTCCACGGGAGAAGAGTACGATCAAGACATGAACAAAGAGCACGGCGTAGACTAACATATAGATACCAAATGTCCCCAAGGAGATCCACATTTGATAAGGCTGAAGCATAACATCCTGATGACCTGAAAAAGCATAATCGTTGACCAAGCGAATGATCGTAACGAGCAGCCATGGAACATAGAGTGCGGCAAATCTTTTGAATAACGATTCACTGGTGGGTGTGCCGGTCTGACGATTCACATAGCGGAATCGCAAGATGGCCGAGCCTGGAGTTACCCCATTTCGCACCCAAGGTATGAAGAACAGTACAATGACCATAGCAATGGATGTACTTAGCGCATCACTGATCACATCAGACGCTGTGAAGATCGATATTAGATTCGAAAGGAAGACAACAATGATTCCATCAATAATTAACGCGAGCAATTGAGGCATAGTATACACTCGGTTTTGCTCCACGATCTGTTCACTCTTCGCCTGAATGCTTGCACGTGATGGGAATAAAGCAAGCAGGATGGGCGCTGTGAAAAATCCAATGACTGCTCCCGAAGTATTCAATAACAGATCATCTACATCGAAGAGGCGGTAAGGACAATTATAATACCCGTAGAATCCGGTGATCTGAGTAATCTCGAAGAATAAGGAAAGCCCGAATCCACCAAGCAGGGCGTACTTCCAGAATGATCTCTTTTGAAAAAAATAACGGATATATACACCCAGCGGCATGAGAAGCAGGACGTTAAATAGAACTTGCAGAAAGGCTCTGCCCTGAATCATGCTGAGATAGCTGGAAGGCTGAGTCCATACAATGGGTGTTTCCTTCATGATGTCTTTGACAAAAGTGAATGGAACCAGATTGTAGTAGATCGTATCAGCGGCTTGCTGCGCACAGGTATCTCGCGTAGTCGGAAACGGCAGAATGACGAGGCAATAGGCGGCCAGAATATAAAAGATAAACGAAAAGCTGATGCCAAACCGTGACCAGCTGAAGAAACCGTCTTTACGATAACCATAGATCAACCACGGCACCAGCAAAAACATGGCCGCAACAACAAAGATCAAAAAAGCCGTTTGCACAGGGAAAACATATGAGGACATGAGCAAGAACTCCTTTGGTTTTAAATATAATAACATTCATATAGACATTAAAATTCATGTATGTGTAGTGCGTATCTATTAGTTACATCATAAGTAGTTACCCTTAAAGTGAGGGATGCATGAACCTTAAATTTGGTTTAAATCCATCCATGCAGTGACCTTGCGTATGGAATATACCGTCGAAATCACGTATACTTGCGGGAATGCCAATCGTAGAATGGAGAGTTTAATACATATGTCTAATTTGCCTAACTGCCCCAAATGTAATTCAGAGTACACGTACGAGGATGGTAACCTGCTGGTTTGCCCGGAGTGCGCGCATGAATGGTCTTTGGAAGCAGACAATGATAATGCAGAGGATGCAAAAGTAATCCGCGATGCCAACGGAAATGTGCTGAGTGATGGCGATACCGTTACCGTCATTAAAGATCTGAAGGTTAAGGGTAGCTCGCTCGTGGTCAAACAAGGCACGAAGGTGAAGAATATCCGCCTGATTGATGGGGATCATGATATTGATTGCAAGATCGACAGCTTGGGTGCAATGAAGTTGAAGTCTGAGTTTGTGAAAAAGATATAAGATCGAAAAACGTTCAGTTCCGTATTCAATGGGAATTGAACGTTTTTTGTTTGACAGGAAATATTTAGTAGGTATACACTGGTTGGAATTTAATTTTTTTGAACATGGATGAGTAGTCTACATATAAGAAAAGGTAGGTGTCAGAGCGATGAAGAGAGATCACATTATTGAATATTATTCCGGGTTTGATGAGTGGGGCAGACTGGAGCGGGAACCAATTGAATTCATCATTAACATGCATTACATCAGGGAACATCTCCCCGCTACTGGTTGTATTCTGGATAATGGCGCAGGACCAGGAAAGTATGCCGTGGAGCTTGCGAAGCTGGGGTACCAAGTCACTTTATCGGATCTGACACCTTCCTCCGTGGATACTGCGAGGCAAAAGGCTCAGGAGTTTGGTTTGACACAACAATTCGATGGGTTCCATGTTCTCGATGCCACTTCACTCTCCGGTATGGCTGACGAGACGTACGATGCGTGCCTCATGCTGGGGCCGTTATATCATCTACAGACAGACGAAGAGCGGATGGCTGCTGTACGGGAGTTGTACCGTGTGACCAAGCGAGGGGGCGTGGTGTTTGTAGCCATGCAAAGCCGAATGCGCATGAGTATCAATTCGTTACAATCTCCGCAGCACTGGAAACCGAATGATAACATGGCAGCAATCCATTCTTTTGTGGAAAAGGGTATATTCGATCATCAGGATCAAGGACGATTTACGGGAGCATACTATTTTAATATTCAGGACGTTACACCCTTCATAGAGCAACATGGATTTGAAACCGTAGATTTGATTGGTTCATCCAGTCTTAGAGCCATGCTCACGGATGAGCAGCAGCAATATTGGAAAGAGCGTGGCGAGTACGATGAACTCATGCAATATATGATCGAAGCCGCCAAAGACCCTTCCATATTGGGAATCTCGTCGCATCTGCTGTACATCGGGAGGAAGAAATAATAGACTTACAGGCAATGCTCTAAAAATCTATGTATTTTAGAATTTCAGCCCGTGGAATACTGTTTCCACATGATATAATATCTCTATCTAATGGTCTGGAGGTGTCACTATGCAATGGAAGGAAGTTCAGGAGCGATTCCCTAATGAGTGGGTCGTTTTTGAGGCAACCAAGGCGCATTCTAGAGAAGGCCAGCGTTATATTGAAGAGATGGCAGTGATTGATTCATTTGATGATTCTACAAAGGCACTAAAACGTTATGGTGAATTGCATCAGGAAGATCCCAGACGGGAATACTGCTTTTTTCACACTTCACGTCCAGAAGTTGTGGCAAGAGAACGATATGTTGGCATGAGAGGTCCTCGATGAAAATTTCAGAGGTTTATGGAATTTGATCAAGCCATAATCTATAGAAAATAAACATAAATGTGCCCTCTGGAAACAGAGGGTACTTGTGTTTTTCATCAAAATAGTTCAATATTAAGATACATAACAAAAGGTGATCTACTTACAATAGGTTAGATGAACGACGGATCGCTTCATACCAGGGAGGAACAGACAATGGAAATCGGAATTAGTACATTTGTGGAGACAAACCCGGATGTAAAAACAGGAGAACTTATCAGTCATGCGCAGCGTATTCGGGATGTTGTTGAAGAGATTGTTTTGGCAGATCAGGTGGGTTTGGATGTATATGGCGTGGGAGAACATCATCGTGCTGACTACGCCGCTTCATCACCAGCTGTCATTCTGGCGGCAGCAGCTTCACAGACCAAGAATATTCGCTTGACGAGTGCGGTAACCGTGCTGTCATCGCATGATCCGGTACGGGTATATCAAGATTTTGCGACACTGGACGGCATTTCGAACGGACGTGCAGAGATTATGGCAGGGCGGGGATCATTTATCGAATCGTTCCCACTGTTCGGCTATGATCTGAACGACTACGATGAGTTATTCGATGAGAAACTCGATTTGCTGCTCAAACTGCGTGATTCGGAAAAAGTAACCTGGGAAGGCAAACACCGCCCTTCCTTTAACAATCTGGGCATCTACCCGCGCCCGGTACAGGAGAAACTTCCGGTATGGATTGGTAGTGGCGGTAATCAGGAATCCGTAGTTCGTGCAGGACTGCTCGGTTTGCCACTGGTGCTTGCCATTATTGGTGGCCGTCCGGTGCAATTCGCACCATTGGTGGAGCTGTACAAGAAAGCAGCTGCACATGCAGGACATGATGCTTCCAAGCTGACCGTTGCTTCTCACTCTCACGGCTTCATTGCCGATACAACAGACGAAGCCGTGGAGAAATTCTTCCCGCCAGCGCAAGCGGTCATGAACATACTGGGCCGTGAACGTGGATGGGGACACTACAGCCGTGCAACATTTGATGCGGCGCGTAGCCTAGAGGGTGCTTTGTACGTGGGTGATGTGGAGACGGTAGCTCAGAAAATTATTTACCTGCGCAAAGAAGTTGGGATTACACGCTTCATGTTGCACACCCCCCTCGGCACAATGCCGCACAACGAGGTTATGAGAGCAATCGAGCTACTTGGTAAAGAAGTCGCTCCAATCGTGCGTAAAGAAATTGCACGTTGGGAAGCTGAGAACGAAGAGGCACGTTAATCGACTGAAACCGTTACGGAACTATAATAGAGCGAACACAGAAGAAAAGGAGCATGCCCTAGGCGTATTACGCCAATGGGTCTGCTCCTTTTTCGTTTATCTTCTAAAAGTATCTAAAACACCACAGATGTAATGCTTATCCATTCGCAGATGTACTCACAAGGGAGTGTATAACCATCGACAACGTATGATCATAGAGGGTTTTGGCAGCTTCTTCGCTCTCAATATGGCCTCCCAAATACAGATGAATAACACCGTGTAAGGGAGCCCAGATCATTCGAACCGCAAGCAGGGGATCTTGCACCTGAAGCATTCCCTGTTCAATCGCTACCTCAACCAAGGCAGACACTTGTTTCAGTGCAGTTGCTGTTCCCTGTAAGGTCTCTCCATCTGGTTTGAATTCGGAAAAAGATCCTCCAAACATCAGCTGATAGAAGCTGGATTGAGAAATGCCGAAGTCCCAGTAGACGTGGGCAAGATCACGGAAATATTGTTCGAACGATGCCTGCCGGGGTATAACTTCAAAACGCTGGGCCATGAGGGAGCATCCCTCTAGATACAGATGTTTGGCTAACCCTTCTTTTTTGCCAAAAAGGTTATATATGATTTTGGTGGAGCACTCCATGCGTTCAGCTACACGGCGTACCGTGACAGCTTCTGGTCCATGCTCTTGCAGTAAAGCAGCAGCAGCATGCACAATATTTTGCCGCAGATTATCTGAGTGCTGGAGTCTGGCTTCCTGAAAGGTTGTTACCGTATGTGCAGATTCCGTGGAACCCGAATTAAGATCCTTCATTGATTTCATCCTCGTAACCGTATTGTTGTTGATCAGAAACTATGTTTCCTTTTCATATGGTCATTCTACTGTTTTACGCCGGATAACGTCAATTTAATCCGAGTTTGGTAAGTGAGCAAAACGTTCTAGATCCAAATTTAACAAATGTATTTGACAGCGTCATGGGTTTTGGTTACGATGATTCTATAAAGAAACAGTGTTTCCTAATGAAAACGAGTGTTTAAATTATGCACAGAGGATGGATGAGAGATGATAAAGGAACAGCATCAATGGGTACTTATTACAGGCGCTTCTTCAGGTATTGGGGAAATTTTTGCACTCGAGATGGCTTCTAAGGGTAAAAATATCGTGCTGGTGGCTAGAACAGAGTCCAAACTGAATCAATTGGCAGAACGTATAGAACGTACATATCAAGTAAGGGCTGAGGTAATCGTATCGGATCTTTCCGAAGTAGAGGCACCTCAGAACGTATATGAGGAATGTCAAAATCGGGGAATACACATCGATATGCTGATCAACAATGCTGGATTTGCTACCCATGGATGTTTTGAACAGGTGGACGGTTCCCGGCAGCAGGAGGAGATTATGTTGAACGTGCTCGCCTTAACGAACATGACACATCTTTTCTTGCCAGGCATGTTACAGAAGAAAAATGGTGCTGTCATTAATGTATCGTCGACGGCTGCCTTTCAACCTGATCCGTATATGGCTGTGTATGGAGCAACGAAATCATTTGTACTTTCTTTTACAGAGGCATTATACGAAGAAAATAGGAAGCGTGGCGTACAGTTTTTGGCACTATGCCCAGGCTCAACCGAGACCTCGTTCTTTGATGTAGTAGGTGCTGATGAAGCCTCGGTGGGTAAACGTGATACCCCTGAGCATGTCGTGGCGGTGGCCATGAGAGCACTCGAGTCAGGCAAACCTTATGCTGTGCCGGGGGCTGGTAATTACTGGACAGCGCAGTTCACCCGCCTCGTGCCACGCAAGTTGATGTTGCAAATCGTAGGAAGTATGCTCCGTCCACGTTCCAAGGATGGTAAACCAGAAAAAGTACAAGCCTGATTAGTGGTATAGGGTAAAAGCTTTAGGCCAAAATGCCTTTGGCCCGAGCTTCCTTTATCCAACTTGGAAATTCAGTGAGGAGACGATCGTACAATTCTTCATCGCTGATCTTGGAAATGTCGTCCAATGCAAAAAAGTCAGCATTATCGATGAAACGTCCAGTCATGTCATCGAGTTTCTCGAGAATACCGTAATTGGCTTGGCCTAGGCCAACAAATTGCCAGAACAGGTTTTTGGTTGAGCTTTCGGTAATAAGCCGCATGATTTTCCCTTTTTGACTGACTCCACCATCGCTAAAAAAGATAATATACGTTGGAATCTTCACATCGGGTTCCTCGATCGTATATTTGCGAATGACATCCTGCATCACAGGAGGTTCGTTATTGGTACCGCCTTTGCTTCCCAGCGTATATGTGCGTTCAATATAATTCTCGAAATCCCTGGCGGTGACGCTAGGTGCACGCAAGAAGTCTTTGGCGAAGAACCAGACGTCCAACTCTCCGTTATCATCAAACGCTGATGCAATCGCCAGGATACGCTCGAAGGCCTCTTGCACGATGCCTTTGCGATACAGATGGTACATGGAGCCTGATGCATCAAATACAACGGCAACACGTGCCTGGATAGGTTCAATCTTTTTCTTTTGCAGAGACAGGGTTACTTTATGCTTGAGGAGATCGATTTTGGTCAGGTTAAGCGGCGGATGATTCGTGTTTG
The DNA here is from genome assembly GCF_036894235.1 of Paenibacillus sp. Y5S-9. NCBI lineage: Bacteria > Bacillati > Bacillota > Bacilli > Caryophanales > Paenibacillaceae > Paenibacillus > Paenibacillus sp. Y5S-9. Next base: position 6,703,081 of record NZ_CP145887.1, on the reverse strand, counting down.
GTGCAGCAACAGGTGCCAAGACTTCTGGTGAGGCCGCTGCTACTTCAGCTTGTGCCGTGAGAAGAACCTGTTCGGCTTCCGAGGTGTCGTTACTCTCAATTTCAACACCGAATGACTCTGCCAGCGGCTGCAACCCACCAAAGAAACCTCGTCCAATCGCACGAACTTTGAACCCGTCACGATATTTATAGATTTCAATGAGAATAAGCGCTGTTTCCGCAGTGACCTGTGTGATCTCGTAGGTGATCTGCTGGGAACCCGCTTGTACAATCGCCTGACATGCCTGAACATCGGCGAAAGTCCCTCCCGCATCCAGAGTAGCCGTAAACACACATTTTTCCACAGGGGCCTGCCGTAATTGATTCGTATCTAGTACAAACGAGGATTTCAGTTCCTCTGCCTGTTGCAGAAGTACACTTTGATGGGGATCGGACGTCTGATTATAAAATACAAAATAGTCGTCAGATGGGACCTTTCCCTCTTCGTTTACCATAAAGCAGCTAACATCCAAGGGAGAGGGAGATGATGTACATTGAATGGTTACCTGAAGTTGAGCGCATTCGTTGATGCTAATATTCTGGCCTGTGTTTAAGTGGACGAGCGAATCTGTCATAATCGGATGCCCCCCTTTTCTCCAATATAATGGTTGAAAATGTACAGTAACAAGATCGATTCTGAGACAAATGTTTCCATAAGTCAATCTTTTCACCGTTGATCCTACGCTTCATCAGACTCGTACTTTTCCCGATGCTCCTTCTTCATCTTTACATAGTCTGGATCGGTCTTCGCAATCTCCCATTGCGCTTTGAATATAGCCGCGGCTTCTGCCTTCACCTTATCATTCTGATAGGGCAGGATCGAGCCATCCTCCTTCGAATATTTGCGTCCTCCTTTGTGATTTGTATACCGTCTGGCCCGTGTATAACCCATCTGGAGAAATTTACGAGCCATATCCATACCCACGAAATCTCCCTTTTTCTTATACTCCAAAAATAGCTCATAGATCTTCTCCGATGACTCTGTCGCAATCTCGGGTGTTTTGAATCGCCAGTGTGGCAGAATCTCGCCCTTGTACGGCTCAACCATCAGCACACCCTGCTCTCCCCGGCCTACGGTGTAGAGCTCAGGATGTTTGCGCAGATCCAACTCATCATAATTGAGACTGTAATCAAATTTTTTCATGTATACACCCTCCTTGATAGGGATTACCCCGATTCTGAACCAACAAGCACGGTTAATGGGGAACAATAGAAGGAATTACACAGGAGGGGTAGCGGTATGGGAATGTCCGGCAGATATCTTGTGGTAACGAAGGAGTTAGTTGAATCCATCAAGTCAGGTGAGATTAGTGTGCATGATTGTGCAGTGGATCTGGATATTGATAAAACGTGGCAGATGCTTCAATTCACGCTGAACGGTAACTTGTTAGAAGGGGAGCCGCCCCTGGGCTATGTGGTGCCTCTAGCAGGTGAGCAGTACTTGGGAAACTATTCGGATATGGATCTCTTCTTGCTCAGTAATGAGCAGGTGCTGGAAGCCTACATGGCATTGGAGCAGCTCACACCGGAGGAATTGAAGCAGCGGTATAGTCTGGACCGGATGATCGCTGAAGGGGTCTATCCTGTCATGGAAGATTGGGATGAGGAAGAGACATTTCAGGAGATCGTTCAGACTGTGGATGATGTCCAGGCCTTGTTTCAGGCCACGGCTGCAAGTGGGAACGGCATCATTTTTTATGTTTTCTAAATGAGCACTAAAATTATGATGGAAAATGTCATGCCGATATTGAGGCAGGTTTGAACTACGCTTATTCGGGTTATTGATAGACACAAGGCTCAGGCCTTGATACATGACAATCCGGTAGAAGAGAGGGAATGCGATATGACACAGGATCAGAACGAAGAGAACAAAGCGATTCAAGAGGACGAGCCGGATCAATTCGAGACTCCCGCAACTGCGGAAGATGAAGAAACGGATGAGAAACTCGCAGAAGATCAGGAGCAAGAATAACTCCCAGCATTGCATAATGAAGCAGGATGTTTTATCGAAACATACGATATGCTGAAATATAGATAGACCAGAGGTCGGACATGTTCCGGCCTTTTGGTTTATTTTTTTGCGTATCCGTTTACAAGAATTACCTATACCTTCATAATGGAAATGAACCATATTTTTCTAAGGAGGAGTTCATATTACGAATCGGAAGTTAGTCCAATGGATGGCAGTGCCACTAGTACTTTTAATGGTTGTTCTTACAGGATGTCAGGCTGTGGGTGGAGTAGACGTTGGCAAAGCAATGGCCAATGGCGCGAGTATCAAGTCCGGTGAATCCAGACAATCCATGAATATAAACATAGAACCGGCTAAGGAATTTGCTACAGAAAAAGACCTTGAAATGATCGAACTCATTAATTCCATATCCCTGGATATTGATCAAGCCAAAATGAAAGATGCGAAGACAGCATCGATCAAAGGTACACTGAGCATGGAGGGAACGAAATTACCTTTCCACCTGTCCATGAATGAGTCCCAATTGGTCATTGATCTGGACGGAGCCCAGAAACCGCTGTACATATCTCTGGATACGCTCCAAGATGCACAGGCTCTTCCAATGGTAGATACGAAGGCTCTGGAGAAGCAACTCGAGGAAATTTCCCCGAAACTGTTCTCTTTTGTCCTGAAGCATCTGTCCAATCCGAAGAACATCTCCGTAACACCGGTACAGGAATCCGTGAATGGCGAAGCGCTTAGCCTCTCCAAGCTGCATCTGGAAGTTAGTGGTGAAGAGATGCTTGCTATGGTTAAACCATTCCTGACGAGTATCTCGAAGGATGAGCAAGGACTGAAAGACCTGATTGGCGATCTGTACGATGTGTTCTACCCTGTACTGGAAGCAGTGAATGAGGTAGAAGGTGGGGGAGACGACACGCTGAATTCGATCGTTCCTGAATCGAAAGATGAAGCCGTTGCGTCACTATATGCCATCATCAAAGTAGGACTGGACAGTATGCTGGTCAATTATGATCAGGAGCTGAACAACCTGTTGAATGAGACCCCTGAATTCAAAACGGTATTTGGCACAGGTACCACACTGAAATTGGATTTCTATCTCGACAGCAAGCTGGATATTCGCAAGCAAAACTTTGAACTGAAAGTAGCGTTGCCGGCTTCCGAAGATCTGCCGGTGAACTCCGTAACCGTAAGTGGAGACAGTGAACAGTGGAATATCGGTGGAACGGTTGCAGTGGATGAAGTGGATGTATCAGGCGGCGTTATGGATCTGATTAAGGATGATATTACGCCTGGACAGATGCTGCGCAATTTTGATTCCAATTCACTGGCATACCAATTGCTGAAAGATGAAGCTGGGATCACGAGTAAAAGTGTAGTGCTCTTCCCGGATGATGAATACGCTGGGGCGATCACGGTTAAGAATACAACATTTGTTCCGCTTCGCTACGTGTCTGAGGAATTGGATGCTGAAGTGAAATGGACCAAAGGTTCAAACCAAATCGTTGTCATTGACGACATCACTGGTGACGAGATTGTCCTGACCGTAGGTTCCAAGAAGGCAACCGTTGCTGGTAAAGAAGTAACCATGGTGGAATCCGCCTATGTGGGCAAGGACGGCAAGACTTATGTGCCGCTGCGCTTTATGGCTGAATCCCTTGGAGCTACTGTAGATAAGGAACAAGAAACAGGCTGGATTTATATTGACCGTCCTTAAGTGAGACGTTGAAGTAGTCCTTAGCATGAGAGGGGATTTCAGAGTATGCCAGATTTCTCGTAATGATCGTGAAAAGAACACCGCAAAAATTCCGTTAGACCATGAACGGGATACGTGTGTCCTTTTAACCCATTACGAGGAGCTTCGGCGTTTCTGAAATGATGAAACGGATCGGGGAGTGCCTCTATTGGAGGTGCTCCTCTTTGTTGTGTCATCCTAAATAAATCCCCAGAGGTGTTGTATATGAAAAGTCAATTGTTCATCCATTCAAACTCCGTTACGTTGCGTCCATTTACGCTTGAAGATCAGGCTACCGTGTATGCATTAACCCAACAACCTGAAATCACCAATATGCTACCCGATTGGAAGATGACCGAGGAGCAGTTGCGCGAATTCTTACAGTTTGTCGTTGGCAGTTACGAACAGTTCAACCCGGAAGATGTACGCATCCTGCTTGCCGTTGTACACAATAAAGATCAGCGTATCATTGGTTGGTGTGGTGTGTTTCCAAATGACCTGCTGGATCGGGCTGACCGTGAAGTGGCTTACGCCATCTCACGGGATTACCGGAATAAAGGATACATCACAGAGGCTGTGCAGGCGCTAACAGCATATGTATTTGAGCATACCTTGCTGGATCGAATCGTGGGCATTGTGAAGCCGTACAACCAGCCGTCACGCAAAGTTCTGGAGCATACAGGTTTTCGTTATATCTCTCGCAGAATGCTTATGGACCAGGAGTGCTATGATTATTTTGAACTGCTCAAAGTAAAGTCCGAACCAGCGCAATTGAAGCAGATGCATTGCACAGTTCGCTTAAGACGAGCACAGCAGGAAGATGCTGTTGTGCTTACAGAGATTTGCACTCGTGCTTTTGATCATGTCATAAAAGTCTGGGCGGATAACGAGAAAGATATCGATAGCAATCTATGCCCACCTGATTATTCGTCAGTTCGCATGCATCGTTACGTGATCCGTGAATGGGATTATTATGTTGTGGAATCAGATGGATGTGCCATTGGTGGAGTGAGTGTTAACGTGCTTGGACAAAAACATGCCAGGATCGATAAGATCTATATTGACCCCGTATGCCAGAGCCGTGGCGTGGGAACTCAAGTCATGAGGCTTATTGAGGCTGAATTTCCGCAGATTGAAACCTGGAAGCTGGAGACCTCAGGTCGGCAGCTGGATAATCATCATTTTTACGAAAAAATGGGATATGTTTGTATCTATGCATCTGAGGATGAGTTTGTATATGAGAAGAACATGTCCGTTGATTCTTTTGATCCAATATGTGATGAGACATTAGCCAAGGACTCGGGTGAGTCGGTGGTTGAATATGTTAAAGCTAATCTGGACTCGGTTCGTTACAGTACCAGTAATCTGACCAATAGTCGGATCACTGACTGCAACCTGAGTGGAAGCAAATTTACCAATTTAAATATGACGAATATATTGCTAGCTGATTTGCGCCTAACCGACAGCAAGATTGAATTCTGTGCTTTGGATGGCGTTCAATTCCAGGACACACACCTTGGATCTGACCGTGTACCTATGCAGTGGGCGCATTGTGATCTTGGGGGAAGTCGTTTTATCGATTGCGATCTATCTGGAGTTCAGTTGGAACAATGTCAAGTGACCGGGATGAAGATCAACGGAGTAGAAGTAGAGGAATTACTTGCAGCCTATGAGGCTATGAAGTCCTGAGGACGAATGCCAGGGCGAATACGGAAGCATACTAATCCGGTTGAGATGCTGGCTGTAACAGATTCTCGTTTGATTAGAATAATTGAGGAAACGGGTATTTATCTATGGAAGATGTCCAAAACAGCAAAGGGAGGTCTATGAATGATGACTGAACGATTTGCGGGTAAAGTGGTCCTGATTACAGGTGGTGGCTCCGGTATTGGACGATCAGCTGCTGTGGAAGTTGCACGTGAAGGGGCTAAGCTTGCCCTGGTGGATGTGAACATGAAGGCGCTGGAAGAGACCAAACGTGTGATCTCGGAAGAGGTACAGCATGCCGAGTTTCTGCTAATTGAAGGTGACGTAGCCAACGAAGAAGCTGTGAAGAAGTATGTTAGCGATACGGTCAATGAGTTCGGACGTATCGATGCATTTTTCAACAATGCAGGCATTGAAGGCAAGCAAAACCTGATCGAGAACTACGAGACAGAAATGTTTGATAAAGTTATCGATATCAACCTGAAGGGTGTATTTTACGGGTTGAAACATGTCCTGCCTGTAATGAAAAAACAGGGCGAAGGCTACGTTGTGAATACGTCCTCTGTCGGTGGCATTCGCGCCGTGCCAAACCAGATTGCCTACGGAGCGAGCAAACATGCCGTGGCCGGCATGACCAAAGATGCAGCGATTGAATACGCCGAGCATGGGATCAGCGTTAATGCAATTGCACCCGGAGCCATTCTGACAGATATGGTTATCGGCTCGTTCAAACAGATCAATCCGAATGACTGGGAGTCAGCATCCAAAGAGTTCGTGAAGGACAACCCGGCGAAACGCTTGGGTGAACCGAAGGAAGTAGGGCGCCTCGTTGCCTTCCTGCTGTCCGGCGAAGCACCATTTATCAATGGAGCCATTATTCCGATTGATGGTGCGCAGTCAGCCAAATATTGATCCCATAATCATCAACAGCACATCAATGCGACATAGATATATACTGAAGAACGCCCTTTTTCGCCAAGATGCGGATTGGGGCGTTCTTTTTTGGGTTTGATATTCAAGAGGGCGTATCCTGTATCCGGCAGGTTAAGTGTGCTGTAGAATCTGCGGCTTTTTGCTAAACCCGGTACTCCCGGCTATAAAGCCCATCTGGCGATAGAATTCATGTGCAGCTTCACGTTCTGGGCGATTACCACTGTTCAGAGACAAGGAATCCACGTTATGCGTGGCTGCCCATTGCTCAGCTTCAAGAATGAGCTGACGGCCGATGCCTGAGCCTCTGAATTGGTCGTGCACAACCAATGCCAAGATACGGCAGTGTCTTCCGTTCTTTTCATACAGATAAGACGTCTGTAATCCGATCAGTCCAACTACGCGTCCGCGTGCTTCAGCAACCAGTGTAGTAAAGTTTGCGTCCGCAGAGATATGGGTATAGCGCTCTTCCATCTCGGCGTACGTGGTGGGATAACCAAGTTGGTCCATCAGAATGACCATATCCTGCAGATCTGTAGTGGAGCTATGTCTAATCGTCACATCCAGGCTCATAATGTTGTATCCTCCTTGGGTCTTTCCTTCAATGAAAGTTCAATAATGGTATCCAGTAGCTCTGCAAAAGAAATGCCTGCCGCGGCTGCACTTTTGGGCAGCAGACTGTTACGGGTAAGACCCGGCAGCGTGTTCACTTCAAGCACATACGGCAAGCCTTCCCGAATCATCATATCCACGCGCGCGTAAACACTGCATTTGAGCACCTGATAACAGGCCAAGGCCGCGGCTTCAACGCGATTGTGAAGGTCCAAAGGCAATTGCACAACCTGCTCATCGGCTCCGTGGTCATCGTATTTGGACGAATAATCGAAAAACTCCGCGTTCGAACGAATGGAGATCACCGGCAGCATCTTACCATCCAGAATGGCACAGGTAATCTCTTCACCTTCGATATACTGTTCAATCATGACCGTGTCATCCCAGGCAAGGGCAGCCTCTACAGCAGCGGACAGGGCGGAAGCTTCCTTCACCACTTGGGTACCGATGCTGGAACCGCCTGAATTGGGTTTGACCACCACGGGGTACGTTAATTGTTGAACAGCAATAGAGGACAGTTCCTCGATATGACTCACTCGCAGCCATTCTCCGGTAAGCACACCTGCATGCTGCATGAGTTGTTTGGACATGTCTTTATCCATGCATACACTGCTCGCAAGCACGCCACAACCTGTGTAGGGAATACCCAGGGATTCCAGTGTGCCTTGAACCGTACCGTCTTCGCCGTATTTGCCATGCAGGGCAAGCAGTGCCACATCGATCCCCGCTGACTTGTCGATTAGATCGCGCTTGGTATTCAGCTCAATGGGTACAACCTCGTATTTGTCTCTATTCAGGTTTGCAATCATCTCCTGTCCGGTGAGCAGGGAAATATCCCGCTCTGAAGATGTACCGCCCATAATCACGCCAACTTTCATGTGAAATCCTCCTTATCTCATTTGAGCTGCTGTCTCGCCAATGATGCGAATGCCTTTACGTATATTTTCATCGCTGACTCTGGAGAAACCCAGACGCATCGTGTTTACACCCTGACCGGTTTCCAGATAAAAGGTATCCCCAGGTGTGAACGTTACACCTTTCACTTTACAGGCGGCCAGCAGTTCACGGGTTCTGTATTCGGACGGGAACTGCACGAACAGATGCAGCCCACCCGCACCGGAAATCCAGCACATTGGCAGATGCTGCTTCAGGCAACGCACAACCAATTCATATTTTCGCTTATACTCCGTGCGAGCTCGCTTCAGATATTTTTCGAAATTACCGTTGCTCAAATATTGATACAATAACGACTGATCCAGCGTGGAGGTATGGATGCTGCGTGCCCGTTTCATACTCTCCAGATAATCAATCAGCGCCGCATCAGCAATAATCCAACCTACCCGCAGACCTGGGAACAGGACTTTGGAGAAGCTGCCCAGATACACCAGTGCATTGCCTTTGCCCATGCTGGCGATCAGGGGAGATACATGGGAACCGGAATAGCGCAATTCTTCGTTGAATCCATCTTCAATGATGGGAACCTGATACTTGTTCATCAACCGGATGATCTCTACCCGTTTTGCAGGGGACGTCACAATCCCGGTTGGATTGTGATAGGAGGGCACAAGATACGCCAGATCATATGGACTTGCCTCAAGTTCATGTTCCAGTTGTTTCAAGTCCAGGCCATCCGGCTCCATATTCACACCGGTCAGGTGGAACTGGTGTAATTTTAGATTTTTGATCGCCGTGTGGTGCGTTGGATTCTCACAGAGCGCTTTTCCGCTTTTTTTACGCAACGCTCCAAGCACCAGATCGAAACCTTCCGTGAATCCGTTGGTGATCAGAATGTCCTTGCCACGGAGGTCGACACCTTTGTTCTCCATATAACGTAGTAAATAGTTCATCAGCGGTCTGTATCCTTGCGCATATCCGTAATTCAGCAGTACTTCGCCTTCAAGTGACATGCGATCCAGAAAAGCCCGTTTCACGTTGTGCAGATCAAACAGCTTTTCATCCGGTGCTATGCTGGTAAACGATATTTCACCGCGCTCTGCTCCGGAGCCATGCTTCATCAGATCGTACTGCTCTGCCTGAATGGCATACTCGCTTACCTCTGTCGTCCAGTCCAGTTTCCAGCTTGCTGCTGCCTCAGGTGTTTCGATGGAGGCACTGACGTAATTGCCCTTGCCTTTGACTGCATAGATCAGTCCCTCATCTTCAAGCTCGGCATAAGCGAGCAGGACCGTACTGCGACTAACCTTCATGAGTGTGCTGAGTTCACGGGTCGAGGGCAGTTTTTGTTTGGCTTGCAGGCCGCCTTTGAGCATCAATCGCTTCATATAATCTTTGACTTGTATATATACAGGGCGGTCCTCCGTCAGTTGCAGATCGGAATACATCCCATCACTCCCTCTACTGGTATCTTGCCATATTATAAACCCCGCAGAAAGAACCACGATACCTCTGTTTCCCTGAGCGTGTGGTTGGTTGTTCGCACAAACGCAAAAAAGCCCTGGCAGTATGCCGGGGCCTGGTGGTGAAACTTGATCCATTTTCTATAGTACTGCTGCTATAATTTCTACAGTTGCATTGCATGACTAGTCTCTCTAGGATCGATAGCTATCTGACCTTCTACGTGTGTCTATTAACTTCAGTACGACTATAATTGCAGGCTTTCTAGGTGATACTTAAAATCTACAGTGAATCATGAATCTAGGTCTTTCTAGGTTTGCTTGCTGCAAGGGTCGAGTAGATGATGAATCCACAATCTATAAGCTAGGGTTCTTGCTAACTGTACTCTTGTCGTGATCACGTAACAGAATTCAGCATGAAAAAGATATTCAATCATAGGGTACAATAGACGGAGGTAGATATAAAGACGTATGTCTCAGTGCCCAATTTCTTCCTCATACCCCTATAGTACCACTTTGAATCAGGGAAGTTAACCTTTTTTTTGAAATATTTGTCGTAATAGCGAAAATTGCGTGAATTGTACTTCATATAGATTGAAATGGTGTCCCTTTATAATATGTGATAGGATGTAAACCTATAGATAATGAGGAAGTGAGCCTATTGATTAATATTACCGTGCCAACACCGGATGTAACCATCACAAAGCAGGCTGATCCACAGCTTAGCCACATTTATGGATTTACTGATTTTCACCTGATTACCCGGGAACTAGGCGGGATTTTCATGTTTTACAATGCCGATGGAGAGTTGTTATTTGTCGGGAAAGCACGTAAATTAAGACCACGTATCAAAAAGCATTTTGAAGACACGGTATCACCAATTAAGAATCACCGCGAAGAAGTAACGAAGATTGAAGTATGCCTGGTTGAAGATCCGGTAGATCGTGAAATTTACGAGACGTATATCATCAACACGATGCGTGCGAAATACAATGTAGATAAAGTCTTGTACAAATAAGACACTTAAAAAGCACATGAACATGCAATGTCTGGGACATATGTCCTAAATGTTGCGCCAGTGGGTACGGATGTAATCGAAGGATTGCATCCGATTCCTTCTGGTGCCATCCCGATCTTTTCGAGGGAGTAGCTTGTAGAATTGAACCGTAGTACGCCCAAATTTAGTATCACAGATATATCAAATACATATGAAGAGGTGATTGTGTTGATCGGTCGTAGCGGTAACCCTACACTTAAAGACAGCACGTTTGAAAACAGAGGATATGGAGAAGATCGGTATCAGAATTACATGACGATCAACGGTACGGTTAACAAAGCGTTTATTACGCTTGTGATCCTGCTGGGCAGTGCGTTTGCAACATGGATGATGTTCTTTAACGGACAACAAGTGATGCCGCTTGCTTATGGCGGATTAATCGTTGGTTTCATTCTGGCACTTGTGATTTCGTTCAAACCAGTAGCGGCACCTTATCTGGTACCCGTCTATGCTGTGGCAGAAGGTTTGTTCCTGGGAGCACTCTCGGCGACCTATGAGTCACTGTATAACGGAATTACCTTGCAGGCGGCCCTGTTGACCATGGCTGTATTCATTGCTCTGTTGATGGCATACAAAACCAGATTGATCAAAGCTACGGAGAACTTCAAGCTTGGGGTCGTGGCTGCAACTGGCGGTATCATGATCATGTATCTGCTGAGCTTTGTACTTGGTTTCTTCGGAATTTCGATTCCTTACCTGCATGATAACAGCTTGATTGGCATTGGTATTTCGGTCGTTATCGTGATTGTGGCTGCCCTCAATCTGGTCCTTGATTTCGACTTCATCGAGGGTGGTGCTGAACGTGGTGCGCCCAAGTACATGGAGTGGTACGGTGCATTTGGATTGATGGTTACACTGGTATGGCTGTACATTGAGATCATCCGTCTGCTTGGCAAATTGCGGAGCCGGGATTAGTCTTATTCGATTCGTAAGAGACGTAAACGTAGTGTGAATGTAAAGTCAAAAAGTCAAAAAGCTAACGCGTGATACTCACGTCGTTAGCTTTTTTTAATTAACCTTAGTCAGGGCTTCTTGATGCCAGCCTCTTACAAAACTCAACTGATCCCAACTAGTTCAGCCCAGTACCACTCTATACCAACTCTGTATACAGATCCTCCAAGGTGATAATCTCGGGCTGGCTTGGCAGCTCTCCACCAGCCGAACATGCCGCAAGCATATGTCCTTCATCCAATCGCTGACTGAGAAAGAGATAAGTCTCGGCCTGTTTGCAATGCCAATCTTCCCGCTCATCAGGTAGGATGGCGAAGGAGTCCAGTGGTATGGACAAGCCCATACCGACTGCCTTGATATAACTTTCCTTCAGCGTCCATAGACGGTAGAAGGTTTCCAGCCGCCGATCGTCAGGCTCGGCAGCCAAGAACTGGCTCTCCTTAGGAGAGAAGAAACGCTCTGCAATCTGCATGTCAATTGGAGCTATTTTTTCCACATCCACGCCCAGTTCATCTGTACTGCCAGAGATCAGAGCAATCCAATCACCAGAATGGGAGACGTTGAATTGTACATCCGAATGGTGATTGAGCGAAGGTTTGCCGTAGGAATTACGGGTAAAAGAAAGCTCAGCAGGTCTCAGTCCAGTTAATTTGCTCAAAGATACACGAGTCAATATCTCGCCCAGCACGGAGCGATACGCGTCAGCCTGACGCACAAAACGCGAAGCCTGAGCACGTCGCTCGGCAGAAACTTGCGACAAAAAGTGGTTCCAGTACGCCTCGGGCAATACTTCTGGAACTTGGAGCACACGAATAGTTATCATCATTTATCACCTGAATACGTATTCGGCGCAGTTCAGTAACTTCCCTTTATATGGAACGTCCCTTCAACTCTTCCTCCCAAATCATCACTATACGGATGCCCCTAACAAGTAAGCCGGTTGTCTCGCTTTTCATGTTAAGATTTCAGGTAATGCATCTTTATCTCATGCTTCTTGCGCTTGTTTCCATTCTATATGCGCAGACTGCACTCGCTCCCACATCTCTTGGCATTCCAGTTCGCTGTAATTCACCAAGGGTTCATGGAATATTTCAGTTAATACGTTGCGCCACTCGGTATAATTCCGGATCTCCGTTTTCCGGATTCCTTCGATATCATGAGTTCGGAGCATACATCCACGTAATTCATGACTGCGATTCTTATCCCGCTGACGAAGCAAAAATGCGTTATGCCAAGGTGATTCGGCAGCCCGACTGTAGAATTCATGTTTGGGGATGAACTCCTCCAGATCGTGGACTACCTCGGGAGCATAGTCGACGCCTTCACTTGGCCCATTCGGCTCGTACTCAAGTCGCCATCCCCCACTAGCAACAGATGAAGGGATCAATTGGTATGTGAACGGAGCTGAACCATAGGTTCCATAACGAAGTGGCAGAGGTTCAAAGGGCATTCCGCCCAGACCTACATCTACAATCCAGCGCTCAACTGTTGGGTCAGCATCCGGTAGAAGCACAGATAGACCGAGATGGAATGAGTTCACACGGGGTTGTTCCCCATGAGGCTGTACTCCCCCGCGATGCCAATCAACCGTATAACCCAGCGAGCGGAGAAGAACACTAAATGCACCATTTAGATGAAAGCAGTAGCCGCTGCGTCCCTGTAATATAAGCTGAATGGAATCTTGAAGACCGATTCCCGCAGGACGACCTGCAAAAATATCGACCGTTTGCCAGGATAAATATTGGACATGTGCTCGCTGGAGTTCAAATAAGAATTCCAGTGTAGGTTCCTTTATATCATCAATGCCGATCCGTTTCAGATAGGTCTGTATTTCAGCTGTATTCAATAGTTCAATCATTCAGAGTCACCTCACGTCATATGGTGGGCTGCAGCCCAAATTTTTATAAAACTTCTGCTGCCCTGAGTTCATTGTAAAATTCAACGGGTGAAAACAACATCATCAATTGAGTTGATTGTAACGGTACAATTCATAGGATAGCCTTTAAAATCATCTCATGAGATGGACATGGTTTTGATGTCATTGAAATACAATATATGGATGAGCTATTTCTTTTTCTGGGGTATGCTAACCCTTTGGAGTGGATATAGGTTAGAATATAGATAGATAGCAGGATTAGGAGATGGAAAAATGGCTAATGATGAAGTGATTTTGACACAGGAAGGCTTGGAAAAGCTGGAGGACGAACTGAGGGATTTGAAGACGGTGAAGCGTAAGGAACTGGCTGAGCGTCTGAAACTCGCCATCAGTTACGGTGACCTGAAGGAAAATAGTGAGTATCATTCAGCCAAAGATGATCAGGCCTTTATGGAGACCCGGATTTTGATCTTGGAGAAGATGTTGACAAAAGCAAGAGTCATCTCTTCAGACAATATAGACTCCAACAAAGTGAGCATTGGATCGACGGTGTTGCTTAATGACATTGAGTTCGCCGAGAAGATTGAATATAAAGTGGTTGGTCCTGCCGAGGCCGATGTTGCGGATAATAAAATTTCGTACGAGAGCCCGCTGGGCAAGGAATTGATGGGCAAAGAAGTGGGCAGCGTCATTCATGTCAATGCTCCGATGGGCGTTATCAAGTACGAGTTACTTCAAATTAAAGTGTAATTTAAAAAGAGAGGTGCTCCGCAGTCATCCAAGTGGCTGAGGGGACACCTCTTTTTGATTCTATTGGGCTTGAACGTTTGGAAATATGGATTTGATGAAACTTCATACGGTTGGACTAACGGACTTTATCACATACTGTGTTTAAGGAACTTATAAGACAATGATTTCCGTGTGTTTTATATGTAAAAAAATAACATTTCGACAAATTTCGAATTTCGAATGACCTGACAAGGTGAGTAGTATATAATTACGGGAAAACTTTAAAGTGATGGAGTAGATACGATGAATTTTAGTAAGCCTAATCTAGATCAAGACAACGCTGGCAAAGGAGAACGTTTCTCCCAAGCTGGATTTATCCTGGCGGCCATTGGTAGTTCGGTTGGTCTGGGCAACATGTGGAAATTCCCGTACATTACGGGTGAGAACGGAGGGGCTGCGTTTTTCCTGCTCTTCATCGTCTGTTTGCTGCTCATCGGTCTGCCAGTGCTCTTGGCTGAACTTGCGATTGGTCGCAGTGGCAGAGGTAGTGCAGCTACTGCTTTTATCAAAGCAGGTGGACATAAGGGCTGGCTCGCAGCCGGATTGCTGCAAGTACTGACGCCGTTTATCATCCTGTCTTTTTATGTCATTATTGCAGGCTGGACCTTGCAATATGCAATTACGTCATTCAGTGGAACATTGTTCAACAATCCGGATTATGCCGGACAGTTCAATTCCTTCATAGGCGGTTATATGCCGATTGTATGGCAACTGGTTTCAGTTCTGATCACAGGCTGGATTGTTGCCAAAGGGGTATCTAACGGAATCGAGAAGTTTAACAAGGTGCTGATTCCAGCGATGTTGGTACTGCTCATTATCCTGATGATTCGTGCAGTTACATTGCCGGGTGCAGGAGCTGGGGTTTCCTTCTTCCTGAATCCGGACTTCTCACAACTTACAACGGAATCCGCACTGGTGGCGCTTGGACATGCCTTCTTCTCCCTGTCACTGGGGATGGGTATTCTTGTAACCTACGGTTCGTATGTGGATAAAAACCAATCGCTCGGTGCGGCAACCGTCGCCGTTGGTGCAGGTGACCTGATCTATGCATTCATTGCGGGTCTGATCATCTTCCCAACAACATTCTCGTTTGGTATTGCACCGGACCAAGGACCGTCACTGATCTTTGTGGCACTTCCGGCGGCCTTCTCGGCGATGCCACTTGGCTTCTTGTTTGGCGGACTGTTCTTCATCCTGTTGGCTATTGCGGCATTGACGTCAGCAGTATCCTTGCTGGAAGTTCCGGTGAAATATTTCATGGAACGTTTGTCCTGGAGCCGCAGTCGTGCGGTATGGGTTATTTCGCTAGCGGTCTTCATCGTGGGACTTCCTTCGGTATTGTCGCTCGGCTTGCAGCCTGAATGGACGATTGGATCGAAGAGTGTGTTCGACTGGATGGACTTTGTAGCATCCAACATCCTGCTGCCTGTAGGTGGATTGCTTGTGACGATTTTTGCCGGATACTTCTGGAAAACGGCTGCGGAAGCTTCCGGCCTGCGTTCCGGATGGTTCCGGGTGTGGCTGTTCATGCTGCGTTACGTAGCTCCGATCCTGGTTCTGCTGGTTCTACTGCACACATCCGGTATCATTCACTTCTAATGGTGAAGGCCCGATAGGGTGAAATATGGTCTGTTGTGCAGATTTACCATGGATAAAACCTCTTGGAATAAATGCAAAAGCCCTTGTTTTCCCTCGTCAATTTTGGGACAATACGGAGTAGAGGTTTTTTGGGTAGGACCGATAAGCCATATGCTTTTTTGCGAAAAGAGGATTATACAATGAACAAATCATCCATATATGGATTAACATTAGAGCAATTACGTTCCTGGCTGCCGGAGCATGGGCAGAAAAAATCCCGTGCATCCCGGATCTGGGAATGGTTATATCAAGAGCGTGTACACGATTTCCCCGCAATGACCGATGTCCGTCAAGAATGTCTGGATGTACTCTCCGAGTACTTCACAATGAACTCTCTTAGCGAACATGTGAAGCAGGAATCGGCAGATGGTACCGTGAAGTTTCTGCTTCGGATGCAGGACGGCAACCTGATTGAGACGGTATTGATGCGGCAAAAGTACGGACTTACCGTCTGTGTGACCACACAAGTGGGCTGTAACATTGGTTGCAGCTTCTGTGCGAGCGGTCTGATCAAGAAGAGCCGTGACTTGACCGCTGGCGAGATTGTGGAACAGATTATGCATGTGCAGCGACATCTGGATGCAGCGGGTCAAGACGAGCGGGTAACCAACGTCGTTGTGATGGGGATTGGCGAACCATTCGACAACTTCCAACACATGAGTGATTTCATCGAAGTCATCAAGGATCGCAAAGGATTGGCGCTGGCGGCGAAACGGATTACTGTGTCCACGAGTGGCCTTCCGGATAAAATCAAGGAATTTGCAGACAGCAGTCTGCAGGTTAACCTGGCAATCTCTCTGCATGCACCTAATAATGAACTGCGTACGCACATCATGAAGATCAACCGGGCTTTCCCGATTGAGCAATTGATGGATGCTGTGGATTATTATCTGGCTACAACGAACAAACGTATCATGTTTGAGTACATCCTCCTGCGTGATGTTAACGATCAACGTGAGCATGCCGCGGAGCTCGCTGAACTGTTGTCCAGTCGCAGAAGTATGGTCAGTGTGAATCTGATCCCATACAACCCGGTGGATGAGCACAGTCAGTATCAACGGAGTACAGAAGAATCGATTCTGGGTTTCTATGATACGCTCAAAAAGAACAACATCAACTCCACTGTACGTATGGAACATGGTACGGATATCGATGCCGCTTGCGGACAGCTGCGCAGTAAACAAATGAAGAACAACGCTGCCGGATCTGAGCCAGACCGTCTGGCATTGGGATAAGATACAACGCGGAGCTGGCAAGTAAAGTTAGGATACTTGGTTGCTCTAATGGGTGCCTCTACGTGCCATTTACCGTTGTTGGGTTGCGAATGCGTTGCCTGGTCTTAATGCAAAACGCCTCTGTATATCACTGAGAAGTGATAACGGAGGCGTTTTTTGGAGTTTCATTATTTCAGTTTTTTGGTCATCAACAGATGGGGGATGCCGTCTTCCATAAATACTTCCGAAGCGGGTGCATATCCGAGACGTTCGTAGAACCCGGAAGCTTGTACCTGTGCATGCAGCTTCGCTTTCTCAAGTCCTTCGGCAACAGCCATCTGCTCCAGCTTGTCGATCAGCACACGGCCCAGGCCGTGTTTGCGGTAATCAATCATGACACAGATCCGTTCCAATTTGGCGATCTGTTCCACAATGCGCAGTCTGGAGGAAGCAGCAGGCACACCGTCTACGTAGAGCAGAATGTGGCGCGCCTCCGCGCCTAATGTATCATAAGCATCGAATTCATCCGCTGCGGGTACGCCTTGTTCTTCGACGAAAATAGCCGTGCGAATGGCGAAGCAGGCATCGAGCAATTCCTGATTAGTAACTTCAACAATCGTTGTATTCATGAATGTTTCTCCTTTGGACGATAGTAATCATATCCGGGCATGATAAACTGGTATATAGCATAATCATTGCAGCCGTTCCATGTGAGTATCTTGGTTAAAATTTAATCCAATTTAACTGTAGTTATATCACTATTTATGTTGTGAATGCAACAATTTTATAAAAGGGCGTGAGTGCATTGACTGATAAAAAAGAAGTGTTGCGTGAAATTGGCATGATTGCCCGCTGTCTGGATTCGATCAGCAATGTCGAATTTCAACATCTGAACTTGTCCCGAGGCCAATATCTGTATCTTTATCGCATATGTGAGAATCCGGGCATTATTCCCAACCAGCTGGCTGAACTAATCAAAGTAGATCGAACGACAGCGGCCAGAGCGATTAGCAAACTCGAATCCGATGGATTTATTGTCAAACAGTCGGCAATAGACAATAAGAAGAACAAGTTGTTATATCCGACAGAAGCTGGCCTGAAAGCATGGGAATTCATTCGTAAAGAGGGCGAGCATTCCGACCAGGTGACGCTGGACGGCTTTACGGATGAAGAGATAGAGACAACGGTTAAGCTTCTCCGCCGAATGCGCCACAACATCGAGGTAGACTGGAAATTTGTCAAAAAGGGCGGACGGCGACCCTACATGGATACCTCAGAATGAACAATACCTCTATCCTTGACCCCTACATCCCAGACCCTAGCCGAACCGTTCTCAAGGAGCAGAGTCATTATCTCACAATAGCAAAAGTACAGGAGGGAATCATGAAGAGAATGAACCGGAAAACAGTAACGTGGTTGGTCATATTGGTGGTCAGTATTGCAGCAGCGTTCATTATTTTCATGAAGGAGCGGTTCGTGATGAATGAATTATCTCCTACAGTATCCTTTGTCCAAGATCATATGACCAATCCCAATGGTTTACTTGCGTCCTATTTGCAGGATGCCACATCCGAAAAAGCGGATATCGTAGCAGGCAGAGAGGTTTTATCTGAATCACTTGGTCTTTGGATGCAATATGCTGTAGCCAAGAACGATCAGGCGTTATTTGAGCAAAGCTATGAGCTGCTGACGACCTATTTCCTCATGCCGCAAAAATATATTGCCTGGAAGCTGGATGCTGAGGGAAAATCTCACGTGACCACCAACGCGCTCGGTGATGATTTCCGAATTGTAGGTGCCTTATTAAAGGCAGCAGATCAATGGCAACAGGGAAGAGAAGCCAAACTGGCAACGGCCTCGGATATTTCCCGTACACTGACGCAGTCGGTTCAGAATAAAGGATATTATGTTGATTTTCACGATTTTGGCAACGGTTACTCCGCGGATATGTTAAGCCTGGTTTATGTGGATCTACCGTCTCTCCAATTAATGGAGAAGCATGAGATGCTGGAGCCGGGCACATATGCAAAGTACGAATCCATGTTGAAGAGTATGCCGGATGACGGGATATTTTATCCGAAAACATTCAATGTGGGGACGAAAGAGTATACATATGATGACACAGTGAATCTGATTGATCAGCTGATCGTAGCGAACCATCTAACTGCGACCAGCCGCAAACCGGACAAGCTCATTGCTTTTTTGAAAAAAGAATTCAATACCCGTCATCAGCTGCCGGGACAATATAAGCGTAGTACTCGCACACCTGCGGTATCTTACCAATCTCCATCCGTATATGGACTCGCGATACTGCTTGCGGTTCAATCAGGTGATCCAAAATGGGCGAAACAGCTGTATAAGCATATGATCAGCATGCGTAGTCTGGATGCCAGTTATCCAGGCGGATATGTATTTAGTGGAAACACACATATGTTTGATAACCTGTTTCCTTTGCTTGGGGAGACTGAATTACAAAAGTTACTTAAAAAGTAATAAAAATGTCGTTTAATATATTCAACAATGTGTTAACATAATATTTGTCTATTCATGTCATATATTGTTTACTCGAAATATCACTAACCAATCTACTGGAGAGAAGAAACCTATGAGGAATAAAGCACCCATCCTTCGTATTGCATGGGGATATGCGAGTTTGATTGGATTAGCCGTAATCCAGCAGCTCGTTGTCTATCTTAAGATTTATATGAATCAGAGTTATACTACACTGGATGTGGTGTTTAGCATTGTGTCGCTTGCAGCGCTGATCCTGGGTTTTGTGATACCTGTCGGGGTATCTGTCGTCGCCGGATTTATCTATCTGGTCTCTTATTTTGTATGGCTTGTTACCTACGCGGATGTAAGTGTACTTACGTTCTCTTGGTGGCTGCTCATTCCAGCCAACGTTGCCGTGGCTGCGTTCATCAAGGCAAGTCTTGTGCGCAATGCGCGTGTCATGGAGCGTCTGCAGGAGCTTCAGGAGCGTAATCCGGAGATTGATCTGGATACCTCTCTGGGCAATAAGGATGCACTTGCGGATACGCTTGTTAAGCAAAGTAATCTAGCCAGACGTTATTCGGAGCAATATGGATTCAGCATGGCGATGTTCAAGATCGAGTTTTTGCCGTTGGTACTGGAATCTCTCGGTTCCGTACGTTATGCACAGTTCCTTCTTGAACTATCCACTACCATACAGAAGCAGATTCGGTTTGAGGATTATAAATTTTTTGTGGATCGAGGACGTTTTGTGATTATCTGTCCAATGACCAATGTGGAGTACTTGCCCATCCTGACACAACGGATCAAAAAAGCCATGATGGATCTGCAAATCATCGATAAAAAGGGAAATGAGTTGCAGACGGTTATTCGATCGGGTGCACTGGTATTCCAGAAGGAGCAATTCAGTAAGTATGAGGATATCGATGCTGTTATTGCGGCACTGGAACGGAACACAGAGACAGATCTCATTGGTGAATACATCTAGATGCTATGGGGGAGGAGTATTTCTGTGAATTATTTAACATGGTTTGTTCCATTATGTATTGTAGTTAGCAGTTTCTTTGCCATTACGATTCTTATATTAACCTTTGCGACTCTTCGTTTTCGAGGGAAAATTAACAGGAAATATGATCGGAGGAAATTGAATGGCTGATTTCCTGCTGTTGATGTCCATCCTCAGTATTTGGATATCCGTCACCGAGTCGATTGTCATTATGGCTGGAGCTATTCGTTTCATTAACAAACAAGAAAAAAAGGGAATTCAAATTCCTGAAAGTATGGATGATTACCCCACTGTGACTGTCATGGTGCCTGCGCATAATGAAGGGGTAGTTATCGTGTCTACCGTTGAGCATATATTGCGTCTGAACTACCCTGAGCATAAAGTTCAAGTTATTGTTATTGCAGATAATTGTACAGATAATACAGCAGAGCGCCTGAAGGAACTCAAGGCCAAGACGAGTTATGCAGATCGTGACTTTACCATTCTGGAGCGTACCGGTACAGGTGGGAAGTCGGGAGCATTGAATGATGGCCTTGAACTGGCGTGGGGAGAATGGATATGTATCTATGACGCAGATGCGGCGCCTGAGCGGAATGCATTGATGTTTTTGACACAAAAAGCATTGGAAAACCCGGAGAAGTATGGTGCTGTATTTGGTCGAAACAAAGCTCGTAATCGGGGTCAGAATTTTCTCTCCCGTTGCATTAATCTGGAACTTGTAACGGTCCAACGTGTTCACCATACGGGGTTATGGGAGTTATTCAAACTGGGCACGATTCCTGGTACGAACTATATTATCAAGGCAGCACTGATCCGTGAGATTGGTGGATGGGACCCTGATGCGATCACGGAAGATACGGCCGTATCGTTTGATATTCTTACTCGGGGTCAGCTTATTGCATTAGCGCCACAAGCAGAGGCTTACCAGCAGGAACCTGAGCAATTATCGGTATATATGAAACAGCGCCAGCGCTGGTCCAAGGGAAATTACCAGGTTGTTATCGACAATGTGAAGCATTTATTTGACCGTACTAGCTGGAGAATTAAACTGCATGTTCTGTACTATGCTGCAAGTTATTTCTGGTTTATGATCGCTATTATTGTATCGGATATTATTTTTGTCTCGAATCTAGTGTATCAGGTTATTGCATTATTTAATCCGAATGTCATTTCTCCCTTCCAGTTCTCGGGGGATGTTTACGTGTATCTCGTAATAGCATGGGCATTAATGTACTACATTTATGTACTACAAATTAATCTCGCACTCTCAGCAGATATTGGGCAAAGCAATACGCAGAATTTTATTGTGGCCTGCCTCTCCTATTTCACATATGCCCAGTTATTTCTGGTCATATCCGTCAAAGCATTTATCTCGCTTATTGGAGATAAGCTATTCCGGAGAGAAACCAAATGGTACAAAACGCAGCGTTTTGGCTGAGAAACATCAACTTATAAATGAAGGGCTGTTTTCTGGATTCGTTCAGAAGGCAGTCTTTTTTACTATGGAAAGATTGGTTGGCATTATGTATACTCTTTCAGGCTGTACATATTGAACGTTGCATAAAGGAAACGGAGGCGTGTGGAATGGGCTACAGGGGACCTGATTTTTACGATAATGAGGAAAACTTTGAGAAGTATATGGAACGCCGCCAGTGGCAGGAGAATGCCAATGATACGTTAGAGAA
Source organism: Paenibacillus sp. Y5S-9 (assembly GCF_036894235.1). Classification (NCBI taxonomy): domain Bacteria; kingdom Bacillati; phylum Bacillota; class Bacilli; order Caryophanales; family Paenibacillaceae; genus Paenibacillus; species Paenibacillus sp. Y5S-9. The sequence goes on along the minus strand of NZ_CP145887.1, from coordinate 6,681,024 downwards.
ACCCGTGATGCTAGAGCTGATCGGAGACGTTGCGGGCAAGAGCATACTGGATCTTGGCTGCGGGGATGCGAGGTTTGGCGTAGAATTGCTGAGTGGGGAGCACGAAGGTGCGACGTATACGGGGATTGAGGGTTCGGTAAATATGATTCAGGCAGCTAACGAATCAGTAAAAGGATTGAATGCACAGATTGAACAGGCATTCATGGAAGACTGGACCTATCCGGCAGGTACATACGATCTGGTTATATCCCGACTGGCTGTTCACTATATCGAGGATGTGGAGAGCCTATTCCACAAGATATATAACACGTTAAATGAAAATGGCACATTCATATTCTCGGTAGAACATCCTGTTATTACATCCACCCTGCAGCCCTCGGGAACCCGAACCAATTGGGTAGTTGATCAGTATTTTGTGGAAGGATTCCGTGAGCAGCAGTGGCTGGGCGGTTCTGTGAAAAAGATGCATCGTTCCATTGAATCATACTTTATGGCATTGCAGCGGGCAGGATTCCGTGTAGAACATTTGCGCGAGTCAGCACCACAACGTGCTTATTTTGTAAACGAGGAAACCTATCTGCGCAGGCAGCGTATTCCATTGTTTCTGTTCCTGGCAGCCCGGAAATAGATCGTGGAGAAGAATATAGATAAATAGAAGGACATAACTAAGTTATACTCATAAATTAGAAAGTTCTACACAGAAAACGGTGGATAACACTAGATATAGCAGTTAAAAGCCCGAAATCTATCCACATGTGGATAAGATATTGGGCTTTTACTGTTAAGTTTCTTCACCTATGTTACGTTTGCTGTGTATAACCATGCGATTATGAATCCGCCGCAGCTCTAACATAGACACGTTCTCCATGCCGATCAACTTCCACAGGTGCCTCGAAGAAGTTGCTCAGCACTTCGGTGTTCATCAGCTCGCTAGTTAATCCGCTATTCACGATTTCACCCCTGCGTAGCAAGAGACTGTGACTAAACACGGGCAATATTTCCTCGGTATGATGGGTGACGTAGATGAGCGAAGGGGTATCTGGACGCTGTGATAGTTCACGGATGCTATCCAGTAATCGCTCTCTTGAAAACAGATCCAGTCCATTGCAAGGCTCGTCCAGAATGAGTACGCGTGGATTGGCCATCAGTGCTCGGGCAATGAGAAGTTTCTGTTTCTCCCCTTGAGAACAGGTGCGATATTCGCGATCCCACAGGTGCTGACAGCCCAGCGTTTGCATCAATTCCTGTGCCTGATCCAGATCATCATCTGACAGCTTGTCATACAGGCCAATGGTGGCATGTTTGCCGCTGATCACGACATACTGTGTGCGATCCGTGCCGTACAATTTCTCTTGCAGAGATGAACTGACCCAGCCGATGGATTTGCGAAGCTGCCTCAGATCCACATCCCCATATTCATGGCCTAACACGGATATCTTGCCTTCGGTCGGCCAGAGATACCCGGTGATCATGTTCAGGAGTGTTGTTTTGCCGGAGCCATTCAGGCCAAGCAACGCCCAGTGTTCACCGTCTTTAACCTGCCAGCTTACATCATTCAGCAGGGTAAGAGGTCCCCTTTTCCAAGTGACATGCTGTACATCAATTATCATGGGTTATTCCTTCCTCCTGTTATCCTCGAGTGTCCTAGGTGTATTGTAGTCACAAAATCAGTGAGGTTTCAACGGTTATCACACTGTTCTTGGTTGGTCCCTGCGCAGAAATACAGCACACACACCAAGCAGTGGCAAAAACGAACATAACTTGATAACAAACGAAATGCTGGTCACGTCAATTAAGGACCCCAGCACAACCGAGCCAAGTCCAGCCATGCCGAACGACAGGCCAAAAAATAACCCGGATACCGTACCAATATGACGAGGAAGCAGTTCCTGCGCATAAACAATGATGACGCTGAAGCCAGACATCAGGATGAGTCCAATCATTCCGCACAACACCATAGACAGGACGGGTCCTGCATAAGGTAGCAGTAGGGAAAACGGTGCAGTGCCTGCGATGGAGAACCAGATCATCGGTTTGCGTCCATAGCGGTCAGCGAGTGGGCCACCGAGCAAGGTTCCGACCATGCCTGCAAATTGCAAAATAAACAGACAGATCTGTGCCTGGGAGAGAGGCAAGTCATATGCATCGGCATAATAGAAGGCGTAGTACCCGGTCATGCCTGCAATATATACGAATTTGGAGAACAGCAGCAGGATGAGAATTCCCATTGTAAATGCGATGAATCCCCTGCTCACAGGCCGAGCTGCTGGCTCTGCGCCGCTTGATTTTAGAGGTGGTTGCTGACGAATGCGAGTCTCGGCAAGTTTGTCTCTGTACCAACGACTGACCAAAGACTGAATGAAGATACCGATCAGGGCAAAGCCCATCAGCCATAGAAAACTACGCTGCCCATGTGGCAGCAGGATGAAGGCGACCAGTAATGGAGCAATAGCCTGTCCTGTGTTGCCTCCCACCTGAAAGATCGACTGCGCCATTCCGCGTCCACGGCCGGCTGCCATATGAGCCACGCGTGATGACTCGGGGTGCAGGATGGATGAGCCTATGCCAATCAATGCTGCCGAAACAAGCAGCATCCATAACTCGGAAGACAAGGCTAAGCCGAGAACACCGATCAGGGAGAATAACATGCCTCCGGGAAGCAGGATCGGCATGGGCTTGCGGTCTGACATATAACCGACCAGTGGCTGAAGGACGGATGCGGTAATATTCAGGGTGAAAGCAATCCAGCCCATCTGGGCGAAGCTGAGCTGCATGGTCTGCTGGAATAGTGGGAAAGCAGATGGAACCACTGTCTGCATCGCATCATTCAGCAGATGGGCGAAGCTGACTCCGGCAAGTGCCCAATTGGCGGAGGAGTTGATTTGCATTTTGCTTAAAGTGGCCTGAGCCATGGGAGATCACCTCGAATTATTTTTTTCTATGATAAAAGATGGGGGCAGATCATGTCTTTGTGAAAAGTGCTTGGAAAGTGAGCACGATTTGCTATAATGTCAGCAGGTGAGCAAACGATGGAATTAAACATGACGCTAAATGGGTTGGAATTATGGAAAGCTACCGGAGGGTTTGCGAATGAGCCGCATGTACATGACGACTGGTATCAGCTAACGCTGCCGGTCAGAGGTCAATGTCATCTGGTACAGGAACGGCATGCATACCCGCTAAAAGCAGGGATAGGGATTATTGCTCATCCCCAGACTGAGCATTATTTTGAGATAGGGTCGGATTCGGCTGTCATTGTGATCAAGTTCCGTAAACCGCCATTAGGCAGTTTCGGAGGTGCGGAGTTAAGTGGGGGGCGAGCTGAGTTTCGACCTACCCAGACATTTGATCCTGCTGAGATAAACAGTCTGTTTCGTGGCTGGAATTCCATTTTGTTAGATGATGTGCCCGAAATGCTGCAAGTGCAGGAAACAGAACTGGCGATCGAGACGTATCTAAGACGTATGTTGACGGGGCAGGAAAATGGAAAAAGGACTGTAAATCCCGGTACATTCATTGATCCTCATCTCCAACGAGTGCTGGATTACATTCACAGTGCCTACACAGGTCGAATGGATATTGATTCGATGGCGATGGTTGCGCATCAGAGCCGGTATCATTTTATGCGTTCTTTCAAGGCTCTTACGGGAACAACACCGTATCAATATTTGCTGAATTTGCGCGTAGAAGAAGCGTCCAAGAGGCTTCGCCATACAACGGATTCAGTAACCACAATCAGTTATGAACTGGGGTTTTCCAGCGTCAGCCAGTTTTACAGAGCCTTTCAGCGAGTGTATGTTATGACACCGATGGAATATCGGAATCACATTTAGATTTTAACGGGCAGTCTCGCATATGCGAGACTGTATTTTAGTACGTTACAACATGACACTAATTTTTGTTGTTGCCAAACATTGAAGACTTTGCTAAGATGAGAAAAAGTTTATGTAAGCGTATACATTTAAGTTAAAATTACAACGTTGTAATTATGGTTTTGGAAATTATTGAAAAGACAGAACTATGGTGTAAGGAGGATTATTTCGAGCAATTAACTCGTTTTATGCAGAATAATATAGGTTTTTACAAAATGTGGATGGGATGAATAACAAATACGTCAGTGAAATGACAGTTCCTTTTTAATCAAAAATTCAAACGTTGTAATTATGTAGAAAAGGGGAGTGTTTTACGTTGAAAAAACGCATGTCCACGCTGTTCAGCCTGATCAGACGGGATAAGTATTTGCTACTGATGTTTTCGCCTATCTTTCTGTATTACCTCATCTTCATGTACCTTCCGATGCCTGGCGTGCTGTTGGCATTTCGCAATTTCTTGCCGGGGCAGGGCATGCTCAGTGGGGAGTGGGTGGGACTGCGCTGGTTCGAACAGTTCGTGAATTCCATTTACTTCTGGCGACTGCTGCGTAACACATTTTTGCTCGCCTTCCTGCCGCTCCTGTTTGGTTTCTCCATTCCGATTTTATTCGCTGTCTGCATCGTGGAAATCAAGAACCGGACATTCAAGCGATTTGCCCAGACGGTTACGTACCTTCCTCACTTCATCTCCACTGTTGTTGTAGCCGGCATGATTATTAACTTCCTGTCACCAACAGACGGTATTGTGAACACCCTCATCGCGAGTCTTGGCATGGAAAAAGTGAATTTCATGATGGATGCCAGCTGGTTCCGTACCATCTTCACAAGTTCCGACATCTGGCAGAGCTTTGGCTTCAGCTCCATCATCTACATTGCGGCCATTATGGGGATCGACCCCGAGATGTATGATTCCGGCAAAATTGATGGCGTCAACAAATTCCAGGAGCTATGGCACCTGACCCTTCCGAGTATCAAACCAACCATTGTCATTCTTCTGCTTCTGTCGCTTGGCGGCATTATGAGTGTAGGTTTCGAGAAAGTATATCTGCTCTACAACGGAGCCACCTACGAAACAGCTGATGTCCTGTCCACCTATGTATACCGGATGGGGATTGAGGGCCAGAATTACGGCTTCGCCACAGCGGTCGGCCTGTTCAACTCGATCATCACCTTTATCCTTGTTTTTGCTGCCAATTCCATGACCCGCCGCCTGACCAAGATGTCACTCTGGTAAGACTATAACCCCGACCAAAGGAGACCTGTATGCAAAAATCGAGAAGTGACCGTTTGTTCTACGGATGTGTCTACCTGCTGACCATACTGGCGGTTGTTATCACGTTGTATCCCTTTCTGTACGTCATTAGTATTTCATTCAGCTCGGTGGATGCCATCGACAAACAAAAAGTGGTATTGTGGCCCGTTGGGTTTACCCTGTCAGGTTACCAAATGGTACTGCAATACAAGGAGTTATGGGTTTCGTTCTACAACACCCTCTGGTACACCGTGGTAGGCACACTGTTAAACATTGTGGCAACATGTCTTGCGGCGTTTCCATTATCCAGACAGCAGTTTTTCTTACGACGCAAGCTGAATTTCTTCATCGCTTTCACCATGTATTTCTCGGGTGGACTCATTCCGGTCTACATGCTGATTACCTCGCTTGGGCTGTACAACACCCGCTGGGTTATGGTGCTGCCTGTGCTGGTGATTACGTTTAACGTCATGATCTGCCGCTCAGCGTTCGAAGGTATTCCGAATGAAATATTCGAAAGTGCCAGTATAGACGGGGCCAACGAGATGACGATGCTGTATCGTCTGGCGGTTCCCATCATCAAGCCAACACTGGCTGTGCTCACGCTGTACTATGCGGTATTCCACTGGAACAACTTTTTCTCGGCCCTGTTATATCTGGGCAAACAGGATATGCAGCCCTTACAGATGTTCCTGCGAAGGGTGCTGATCATGGCTTCGCCGGAAGTGATGCAGAAGATGGGCGGCACGATGACATCCGGTGCGCTGGCGGTATCCACCCTTCAGGTTCGTTATGTATCCATTGTAGTCAGCATTCTGCCTATTGTTACGATCTACCCGTTTATCCAACGGTACTTCGTTAAGGGGATCACCCTCGGAGCCGTGAAAGGATAGCTTTACTTACTTAAGTGTCATGTCATTCAAGGGAGTTCAAAATGGTTCATACCTAAGGAGGAATGATGGATGAGATTTAAAGGGGCAGGAAGAAAAAGTGTAGTGGCAGCGATACTGGCAATCAGCCTGGCGGGATGCAGCGGTGGAACAGGGGCGGGAACCGATGCGGGGAGCACCCCGTCCAGTTCGGAGCCAGCTTTCAACTATACCGGGGCAGGGCCGGTAACGGATCAACCGGATGCCAAGCTGTCTATTCTCGGCACCAACGCCTGGACGACGAACGTGGATTTGTCCACCGCAGCGATCGTTAAGAAAATCGAAGGAAATGCCGGTGTTACGGTGGATTGGGATCTAATTCCGCCGCAGAACTATGCGGATGCCGTAAATCCGAGGCTGGCTGCCGGTACGGGCTTGCCCGATATCGTATACCTGCCGGATCAGGATCAATTGATGAAGTACATCAATAGCGGCCTGTTTATCCCGATTGACGAGCTGGTAGAAAAGTACGGCGTGAATCTCAAAAAAATATATGAAAAGTCCCCTTCAGTTAAAGCCAGTTTAACGACGCCAGATGGTAAAATGTATTATATTCCGCAGCAGACGTTAACCCGCAACTACATGCCGGTATTTATGGTCAATGTGCGCTGGCTTGATAAGCTGGGATTAAGCGAGCCGACTACGCTGGATGAGTTTACGGCGATGTTGCGCAAGTTCAAGACAGCTGACCCGAACGGCAACGGAAAAGCCGATGAGATTCCGCTGTCCATGGAAGCCAAATTTGTGTCCATGGCCTTTGGCCCGGCATTTGGACTTGATCTGTCCAATCAGTTTTATGCAGACGATCAGGGCAAGGTACATTTCAGCTATTATGAGCCGGCGTACAAGGAGTACCTGACCTATCTGAACGGACTGTACAAGGAAGGTCTGCTTGGGGTGGATTATGCGAGTACCACGAGTGATCAGGTCACATCGCGCATCTCTCAGGATGTGACGGGCGCAACGTTTAATTTTAGCTGGTACATGTCGATGGTCTACAGCCCGTTGTTCAAGGATTACAATCCGGAAGAGCCAATCATCAAAGGCATTTTGCCACTAAAAGGACCGCAAGGCGATCAGTTCTACATCGGTCGTACCCCGGTTAGCGGCATCTTCGGCATCACGCGGGACAGCAAAAATCCGGAGCTGGCTTTCCGCTTCCTGGATTATGCGGTAAGTGAAGAGGCACAGACGTATTATACGTGGGGCATCAAGGATGACACGTATACGGAAGAGAATGGCGTGAAGACATTTACGGACAAAGGCAAGGACAATGAATACATTCAGAAGCTCGGCATTGGTCCGGTAAATCTGCCGAACATCCAATCGACCGATTCTGCTGATTCCGTCGTAGCCCCTTGGCATGCAAAGATGGATAAGGAACTGGAGCCGTATGTGCGCGAACCGTTCCCGTTTGTCTATGCCCTGCCGGATGAAGCGAGTGTGGAGAGCATGGCGATGCCTGACATCACCACATATGTGGAAGAGATGAACTTCAAGTTTATTAGCGGTGACGCCAGTCTGGACCAGTTTGACAGTTATATTGAGACGTTGAAGAAGATGAATATAGAGCAGGTTATTGCAGGCAGACAGGCACAATATGATCGTTATAAGGCTGCACAGAAATAGAAAATTAGGGTTTCAGGCGTATGAGAGGTGTTGATTGATTTTGATAACCATTAAAGACATTGCCAAACTGGCGGGGGTGAGCTATAGCACGGTATCGAAGGCGCTGAATGATGATCCCCGAATCAAACCGGCAACAAAGCAGAAGGTGCTTGCGGTCGCTGAGAAACATCAGTATCGAAAAAACATGCTGGCCCGGCAACTCTCCACCGGCAGGAGCAACATTATCGGTTTTGTGCTGGATGAGCTGAGCAATCCGTTATTCTCGAACATCTCCGGCCGTCTGCACACCGAGCTGAAGAAGCGGGGATATCAGATGATCCTGGTTGTGGCGGATGATGGTGTGGATGTCTTCAGCCAGCTGCGCGTGGACGGATGTATTCTGTGGGATTATGCATTGGACAATCGGGAGATGTTCTGGAAAAAGTTCGCCACACTCAACATGCCATGTTTTGTGCTCGGTACAGATGAAGCGCCGAACTCTCCTTACATCAAGATTGATCGCAAAGAAGGGCTGTTCAAAGCAGTGGAGCATCTGAAATCGCTGGGCCACAGCCGAATCGGATTCATCGGCAACTCCCAGCACGTCAAACTGGAGGGATACCGGGAAGCGTTGCAACGTACGGGTCTGGCTTTTAACGAAGATCATGTGCTGCCAGCGTATTCCTCTTGGGAGGACGGGTATTTTGCCATACGTAATCATGCGTTTGGGCCGGAGTCGCCAACAGCTTTTATTGGACTGAACAATCTGGTCACCCGAGGGGCGCTTCGGGCTTTGCTTGAGGCAGGTTACAGTGTTCCACGCGATATCTCGTTAATTGGGTATGATGATCTGCCGGATATGCAGTATGCGGAAGTAGCCTTGACAACGATTGGCCCGTCTCTGGATGAACTGGCCGTGCAGGCAGCAGAGCTGATCGTATCGTTAATCCGTGATGAACAGGTCGATGTTCCGGTAGTTATTCAGCCTAAGCTGAACCTTCGCAATTCAACAGCCGTTAGTCATACATCTATTAGGTGAGTACAACATTCAAGGAGGAATTGCTTATGCAGGTACAGACACAGTTATCCTGGTCTGAGCGAATTGCAGCAACGATCATCCAGCAATGTAACGGGGACGGTTATCATGCGTTCCCTTCGGGACGATGGGCATACGTGGAAGGCATGACCTTGATGGCGATGGCACGAACCGGGCAGTATTATGGCAAGCAAGAGTATGTTGATTTTATGAAAAAACATATGGATCTGTATATCCAGTCCGACGGCTCTATTGGCACGTATACGTTGGAAGAATATAATTTGGATCAGATTAATCAGGGGAAAAACCTGTTTGCATTACTGGATGGTGCAGAAGATCAGCGTTACGCGGAAGCGGCGCATCTCTTGACAGCACAGCTCGCAGGGCAGCCCCGAACATCCGAAGGCGGTTTCTGGCACAAAAAAATCTATCCATTCCAGATGTGGCTGGACGGCCTGTATATGTCGTCACCTTTTCTGGCTCAATATGCGAAGCAGTTCGATTGCCCAGAGTTATGGGATGAAGTGGCACATCAGATTCTGCTTATCGAACGCCAGACCCGTGATCCGCGGACCGGGCTGCTCTATCATGGCTGGGATGAATCGAAGGAACAGGTCTGGGCAGATTCATCGACAGGATGCTCGCCACATTTCTGGAGCCGGGCGATGGGCTGGTATGCCATGGCGATTGTAGACAGCGTGGAGCATTTCCCTGTGAATCATCCAAAACGCGGCACCATCATCGGCATCTTCGAACGGATGTGCCACGCTTTGGTACGCGTGCAGGAGCAGGAGAGCGGGTTATGGTTCCAGGTGCTGGATCAGGGCTTCCGCAAAGGCAACTATCTGGAAGCATCCGGGTCAAGCATGTTTATATATGCACTTGCCAAGGGTGTGAGGCTGAGGTATCTGGAGCCGCATTTCAGAGCTGCGGCGGAGAAAGGATGGCAGGGGCTGTCCTCCAGATTGGTGGAGGAGACGCCTGAGGGCGTTCGGTTGAACGGGATCTGTCATGGCGCAGGACTAAGTCTGGACCGGGATGGCTCGTACAGCTACTATGTAAGCGAAGCAGTTGTAAGCGATTCCTTTATGGGCATGGCTCCTCTCCTGCTGGCAGCACTGGAAATGGAGCGATTGCCATGACACAGCAGAGATTGCCGAATACAGCATTGGAATCATCGGCTCAATGTCTGACTGTTTCTTCAGATGGGACGGGGGATTATGTTACGATCCAGGCTGCAGTTGATGCGCTGCCGGAGAATGGCATGGGAAACATCCCGATTCGGGTGAAGGCTGGTGTATATCATGAGAAGTTGCATATGGAGAAGCCGGGCATCCACCTTATTGGAGAGGGAGCGGAGCAGACCATCATTACGTATGATGATCATGCACTCAAGAAGTTCCCGGACGGGTCGCCATATCATACGTTTCATTCCTATACAGCTTTCATCGGTGCTGATGATTTCACGGCAGAGGGCATTTCCTTCGTCAATGCTGCCGGACCGGGCAAGCAGGTTGGTCAGGCGCTGGCCGTTTACGTAGATGGAGACCGGGCGGCCTTTCGCCGCTGTCGTCTGATCGGTCACCAGGATACGATCTTCACCGGACCACTGCCGGAGCAGCCCATGGATCGCAGTTACTTTGGCGGGCCACGCGATGGTGCCGAACGGCGCAAACTGCGGCAGTATTTCGAAGACTGTTACATCGAAGGTGATATCGATTTTATTTTTGGTTCGGCTACGGTGGTGTTTAAGGGTTGCGAGATCTTTACGAAGAATCGCCTGACTGAGGCAGAGGCTGCGGATGGACAAGTGAACGGTTGGATTACCGCAGCCTCTACGCCGGAGGATGTGCGTTACGGCTATGTGTTTCTGGACTGTGATCTGACCAGCAATGCACCGCCGCAGTCGGTGTATCTGGGCAGACCGTGGCGTCATCATGCCAAAGTCTGTTTTCTGAACTGCTGGATCGGCGCTCATGTGAAGCGGGAGGGATGGCACAACTGGAACAAGACAGATGCAGAGCAGACCGTTCAGTATGCGGAATACAACAGCGCAGGGCCTGGTGCCGGATGTGCTGCTGATCGTGTGGCTTGGGCCAAAATACTGACCGAACAGGAAGCGGCCGAGTACACTGTACCTCTGATTCTGTCCGGCGTGGATGGATGGCAGCCTTTGGAAGGGAGAGGGGAGCAGCGGCAGTAAGATACGCCCTCTTCTCTGCGCAATATCTAACACAGGTTTTCTTTCAAGTCTCCTAAGGAGTTGAAAGAAAACCTTTTTTGTGCGCTATATTACATTTTTCGCCCCCAATAGAACTATTTTATCCCTTATCTCTTTTGCATTTTACTGATTAAATACAGGGTGAGGATCTGTAAATTCCCTGTAAAATTTGGATGGTGCCTGCAAAAAGAGAACACGAGAGGGAAGGTCCATTTTGGTAAGGGAAGGGAGTGAAGTGACACGCAGCATCAGATGGCTGAATGAGGTTGGCTCTAATCGATCACAGATCAGATGCAGGTGGACTATTAAAGCTTTTGTTTGCAAGGTGAACGTATCCTTAGTACAGGAGGGATTTTGCTTGAATCAAGCTGTTCGATTCCGCCCGGTCATTACATTTGCTTTGGCATTTCTTCTCCTTATTTTGTGGTTTGCACCGAGAGCCGATGCCGCCGCCCAGTGGCAGGCAGGCACCGCATACAAGAAAGGAGACCTCGTAACATATCAAAATAAAGATTATGAGTGTATTCAGGCCCACACGGCGTTGACCGGATGGGAGCCCTCTGTTGTGCCTGCGTTGTGGAAATACGTCGGGGAAGGTTCGGGAGGGGAAACGCCAACGCCAGATACGGCACCACCTTCTATTCCTGCCGGTCTGACCTCATCCTCCATCACGGACACCTCCGTTAGTCTTTCCTGGAATGCATCCACGGATAATGTGGGCGTAACGGGATACGAGGTGTACCGGAACGGCGTTCTTGTGACAAGTACTTCAACTACATCGGCTGTAGTCACGGGGCTGACAGCCAGCACAACCTATGCTTTTACGGTAAAAGCCAAAGATGCCGCAGGCAATATATCCGCTGCGAGCAACTCCCTCAGTGTAACAACTTCCAACGGATCTTCTAACCCTGGGCCAACCGGCAGCAAATGGCTGATCGGCTACTGGCACAACTTCGATAATGGTTCAACGAATATCAGACTTCGTAACGTATCAACAGCCTATGACGTCATTAATGTTTCCTTTGCCGAACCGATTTCACATGGCAGCGGAACGCTTGCTTTTACTCCATACAATGCAACGGTAGCCGAATTCAAATCCGATATTGCCTATCTTCAAAGTCAGGGGAAAAAAGTACTGCTTTCCATGGGGGGAGCCAACGGTACCATTGAGCTCACCGACACGACCAAGAGACAGCAATTCGAAGATTCGTTAAAATCAATCATTTCCACGTATGGTTTCAATGGTCTTGATATCGATCTGGAAGGAAGCTCCCTGTCTCTGAATGCAGGGGATACCGATTTCCGTAGTCCAACTACACCAAAAATTATTAACCTCATCCAAGGCGTGAAAGCGGTTAAGTCACACTTCGGCGCTAATTTCATCCTGACGGCTGCGCCGGAGACGGCCTATGTACAGGGAGGATATTTGAGCTACGGCGGCCCTTGGGGAGCATACCTGCCAGTCATCCATGCCTTGCGTAATGACCTGACCCTGCTTCATGTGCAGCACTATAACACGGGCTCCATGGTGGGTCTGGATGGACGCTCTTACGCCCAAGGAACAGCTGATTTCCATGTGGCCATGGCGGAAATGCTGCTTCAAGGCTTTCATGTAGGCGGCAGCACAGGCCCTTTCTTTAGTCCTTTGCGACCGGACCAGATTGCCATAGGTGTGCCGGCTTCCCAACAGGCTGCCGGAGGTGGTTATACAACGCCAGCCGATTTGCAAAAGTCACTGAATTATTTGATCAAAGGTGTGTCATACGGCGGTTCCTATACCTTGCTCCAGCCTGCGGGTTATGCGGGGATAAAAGGGATTATGACCTGGTCAATCAACTGGGACGCATATACGAATAACCAGTTTTCGAGCGCACATCGTCCGTTCCTGAACGGGCTGAGTACGCAAACGACAAAGGAGGTTGTGTATTAGATGATACATTTAAATAAACACACTGCTTTCAAGAAAACCGCAAAGTTTCTCCTGGGTCTATCCCTGCTCTTATCCGTCATTGTTCCTTCTTTTATGCTCCAACCCGCTACGGCAGCAGCTGCAGATTCTTATAAAATTGTTGGTTACTACCCGTCATGGGCTGCGTATGGTAGAAACTATAATGTAACGGATATCGACCCGACCAAAGTCACGCATATCAACTATGCTTTTGCCGATATTTGCTGGAACGGCATTCATGGAAATCCAGACCCTTCAGGGCCAAATCCTGTGACTTGGACATGTCAGAATGAGAAGAGCCAGACAATCAATGTACCTAACGGAACAATCGTGCTTGGCGATCCTTGGATCGATACCGGCAAGACATTTGCAGGGGATACGTGGGATCAGCCCATTGCAGGTAATATCAATCAGCTTAACAAGCTGAAACAGATCAATCCCAGCCTGAAGACAATCATCTCTGTGGGAGGATGGACATGGTCCAACCGTTTCTCCGATGTAGCTGCGACTGCTGCAACGCGAGAGGTATTTGCAAACTCTGCCGTCGATTTCCTGCGAAAATACAATTTTGACGGAGTAGACCTGGACTGGGAGTACCCGGTATCAGGCGGACTTGATGGTAACAGCAAACGTCCTGAGGATAAGCAGAACTATACCCTGCTTCTGAGCAAAATCCGTGAGAAGCTGGATGCTGCCGGAGCTGTGGACGGCAAGAAGTATCTGCTTACAATTGCAAGCGGTGCATCGACGACTTATGCTGCAAATACAGAGCTTGCAAATATAGCTGCCATCGTCGACTGGATTAACATTATGACATACGATTTTAACGGGGCCTGGCAAAAAGTCAGCGCGCATAATGCGCCGTTGAACTATGACCCTGCGGCTTCAGCTGCTGGGGTGCCGGATGCCAATACATTTAACGTAGCTGCCGGAGCGCAAGGGCATTTGAATGCTGGGGTACCGGCCGCCAAACTTGTGCTTGGTGTTCCATTCTACGGCCGCGGCTGGGATGGATGCGCACAGGCGGGCAATGGCCAGTATCAGACCTGCACGGGAGGTTCGTCCGTTGGAACATGGGAAGCAGGCTCCTTTGATTTTTATGATCTGGAGACCAATTACATTAACAAAAACGGGTACACCCGTTACTGGAATGATACGGCCAAGGTGCCATATCTTTATAATGCGACCAACAAGCGATTTATTAGCTATGACGATGCGGAGTCTATTGGATATAAAACCGCTTATATCAAAAGCAAAGGACTCGGCGGAGCGATGTTCTGGGAACTTAGCGGTGACCGGAACAAAACACTTCAAAATAAACTGAAAGCCGATCTGCCTACCGGAGGTACAGTGCCTCCAGCAGATACGACGGCGCCAAGCGTACCCGGTAATGCCCGTTCGACAGGCGTGACGGCAAACTCGGTGACACTGGCTTGGAATGCTTCAACGGATAATGTAGGGGTTACCGGTTATAACGTCTATAATGGCAATAATCTTGCAACATCCGTCACCGGAACAACAGCAACAATTAGCGGACTTACCGCAGGGACTTCTTATACCTTCACGATCAAAGCAAAGGATGCGGCAGGCAATCTGTCTGCCGCCAGTAATGCTGTAACCGTAAGCACTGCCACTCAGCCGGGAGGGGATACGCAAGCGCCAACTGCACCGACGAACCTGGTATCGACAGCGCAAACAACATCCAGCATAACGCTGAGCTGGGCGGCATCCACGGATAACGTGGGTGTAACGGGTTATGATGTGTACAATGGAACGACACTTGCGACATCCGTGACCGGAACGACAGCAACGATCAGCGGGCTTGCTGCGGATACCTCGTATACATTTACGGTAAAAGCAAAGGATGCGGCGGGGAATGTTTCTGCTGCGAGCAATGCGGTGACCGTGAAAACAACAGCAGGAACGACGAACCCGGGCGTTTCCGCCTGGCAGGCGAATACAGCCTATACTGTAGGACAGCTGGTCACGTATAGCGGCAAGACATATAAATGTTTGCAGGCCCACACTTCCTTGCCTGGGTGGGAACCATCCAATGTCCCTGCATTATGGCAGGTTCAATAGTTAAAAAATGGATTACAACATTTTGAATTGAAGCGTGCAGTTTTAGCAAGGCTTGGCTATAGGGAAGAGAATATAACGAAAAAACACCGGCTCCTGGTCCGGTGTTTTTTCGTTATGCTATGTCAAATAAAGCAGGCTCCAAAAAGGCTATTCATTAGAAATCGAAGTTGTCCGGATCAGGTCCAACGCGTACATCTTCGTTCAGAGCACTGATCTGATCCATCTCTTCATTTGAAAGTTCAAAGTCGAAGATGGAGGAATTCTCAATAATCCGGTGTTCCTTGGTGGACTTCGGAATGGTAATGACCCCATTTTGCAGATCCCAACGCAGGATGACTTGTGCAACCGATTTGCCTTTGGCTGAAGCGATAGCCGTGAGCACTGGATTGTCCAACAGCTGACCTTGCATCAGAGGGGACCAAGCTTCAAGCTGGATACCATGTTTTTCACAGAAAGTCTTAAGCTCAACCTGAGTCAGGCGAGGGTGATATTCCACCTGATTAATCATCGGTTTTACTTTGGCATCCTGCATCAAGTCTTCGAGATGATGAATCTGGAAGTTGCTTACACCGATGGCCTTAATGCGGCCAGCTGCGTACAGTTCCTCGATTGCTTTCCAGGCTGCTTTGTATTTGCCGGCCTTAGGCCAGTGAATCAGATACAGGTCCAGGTATTCCAGTCCCAGTTTGTTCAATGTGGTATCAAAAGCCGCAAGAGTCTCTTCATATCCGAGGTCTGCATTCCATACTTTAGATGTAACAAACAGTTCTTCACGTTTCAGGTTGTTTTCTTGCAAAGCTTCGGCAATCGCTTGGCCCACACCGGCTTCATTGCCGTATATTGCAGCAGTATCGATGCTGCGGTAGCCATGTCTAATCGCATTTTTCACGGCTTCAATCAGTTCAGATCCTTCTTCTACCTTAAATACACCAAGACCGAACCAAGGCATAGAAACGCCGTTATGCAGAGTTACTGTGGATTGTAAATGTTGTGCGGTTTGAGCTGTTGTCATGAGATTTCCTCCTTAAAGTGTGTAAAAATCAGTGATTTTAAGCTGAATTTTCGTTTTTTCATCATACAAAATTAAATCATAGTAGATCAAATTGTATTCAACGTATATAGTATAATAAAATACCATGTGAAACCGGTTCCCCTCGAAGACTGGAACTGATATATATAAGAGTGAGACCTATGGTCGGAATGGAAATTAGAACGAAGCTTTCTCCATTTCGACTGATGCATGTTGATCCTTGCTTTCCAGCATTTTAGCCCATGCGGTCAGGATTACAGCAACGAGAACCATCAAGGCTCCGACCCATGTCGTGTGAATCAAACCAATGGAGTCATTGATCACTCCACCCAAATAGGCACCTATAGCGATCCCTGCATTAAATGCGGCGATGTTAAAGGCTGAGGCTACATCCTTGGCCTGTGGTGCATATCGTTCAGCCAAGGTTACAACGTACATCTGAAGACCAGGCACATTCATGAAGGCGAGCAGACCCATACCCATAATGGTGAGCAGTGCTGCCAACTTAAACGGGACGGTGAAGTACATCACGCCGAGAATAATGGTCTGAATGATGAACATGTAGAAGAGCGCCTTGAGCGGGTTGCGATTGGCTGCTCTGCCGCCGATGATGTTGCCAACAGCAATGGCGATTCCGTACAACAACAGAATGAACGCTACCGTTTTCTCGGAATATCCGCTGATATCATGCAACAACGGGGACAGATACGTAAAGACTACAAATGTTCCTCCGTACCCAACGGCAGTGATGGCAAAAGCAAGCAGCAAGCGTCCACCTGTAACGAGCTTCAGCTGATCCCGAATTGCCGTTCTTGTTCCTCGCTTCAACGTGGATGGCACGAGTATCAGGTTTCCGATCATTGCAATAATGCCAACCACAACAATCAGGATAAAGGCAGCACGCCAGCCCCAATGTTGACCAATGAGTGTACCGAGAGGTACACCGGTTACTGTGGCAATGGTAAGACCGGAGAACATGATGGCAATGGCACTTGCCCTACGGTTGGCAGGCACCAGATCGGCTGCAATCGTGGAGCCAATGGACATGAACACCCCGTGTGCCAGAGCGGATACTACTCTTGCAATGAGTAACATGGTGATGCCCGTCGATAGTGCAGCCATCGTGTTACCCGCAATGAAGACGATCATGATGGCAAGCAATAGCGTTTTGCGTGATATGGTAGACGTCAGTGAGGTCAGCACAGGAGCCCCAAAGGTAACGCCTAATGCATATAAAGTAACGGTCAGTCCCGCGGAAGTTACGGAAATGCCCAGGTCATCTGCAATGAGGGGCAGTAGCCCAACGCTGATAAATTCTGTGGTACCGATCGCGAATGCACTAATGGCCAGCGCAAGCAATGCCCACGTGCTGCGCTTTGAATCTTGTAACATTTCTTGCTCAACTCCCCCGAATGTAGATTTACGTACCGGCAAATGCTATTATGAGTTATTCGGTATAGATTGAATAGTACGTACTTTTTAGTACCCTACGTACTTTTTGGTGCCTATACAGCATGCGACGGATGTATCCAATTCATCAGGGAGGAAGCAAGTTATGGTCAGAAAAAAATATAACATCTCGGTTGAAGCTACCCTAGAAGTGATCGGTGGCAAGTGGAAATGCGTTATTCTCTGTCATCTGACACATGGGAAAAGACGAACCAGTGATCTTAAGCGTATTATGCCCGCAATTACACAAAAAATGTTAACACAGCAACTGAGAGAGCTTGAAAACGACGGAATCGTAAACCGAATCGTATATAATCAGGTCCCTCCCAAAGTGGAATACGAATTGAGTGATTACGGGAGAAGTCTTGAACCGATTCTCAATGCGCTATGTAATTGGGGAGATCAACATATTGTGAAGGAATACGGAGACAAATCAGCAGTTCTGGAAGATAATGGACTCAATGATTTTAACTCTGACAATAGGGAGCTGGTGCAACCGTGAACTATGAGATTTTATATGATGGTGCTTTTGCGATGCTCAAGGTACATTTGCAGCGGGGAGAGCGGTTCAAGGCCGAGAGTGGTGCGATGGTTTCCATGACTCCTACGGTTGAATTGAAGGGTTCAGCAGAAGGTGGGATGTTTGCCGGGTTCGGTCGGATGCTGAGCGGGGAGAAGTTTTTCTTTCAGGAACTGACGGCTGCGGGTGGGTCGGCAGAGATTCTGCTCTCACCTTCAAGCATGGGTGATGTAGAAGCTGTTGAATTGGACGGTTCCTATTCACTCTATGTGCAGAAAGACGGATTTCTGGCAGGAACCGAGGGCATTCAGGTGAATACCAAGATGCAAAACCTGAAGAAAGGTCTCTTTTCGGGAGAAGGTTTCTTCATTATTGAGATCAGTGGACGTGGAACCGTATTTCTGTCTTCCTATGGTGCCATCCATGCGATTAATCTGGCAGCAGGTGAAGAAATGATCGTGGATAACGCCCATTTGGTGGCATGGCCTCATTATGTAGATTACCGTATTGAGAAAGCTTCACAGGGCTGGTTATCCAGTGTTACAAGTGGAGAAGGACTGGTATGTCGGTTCCGGGGAGAAGGAACCATTCTTATACAGAGCCGCAATCCGCAAGGATTCGGACAATGGGTGAAGCAGTTTATCCCTGCCCGCTAATTATTTTTTTGAGAAAGAACACACAGAGTTGCAACGGATATGTTTCCATCATCGTTATATGAATAATGGATTTACTTCATTAACTGGTGGGTACATAATCTGTTGCATAAGTCGCACATCATGGAGGTATGAGATGACAAGCTCACGGTATAAAAATGCACAAGAAAGTCCGGGATATCTGTTATGGCAGGTTACATCCATGTGGCAAAAGGAAATACGCAGGGTGCTGGAGCCCCTCGAACTGACACAACCTCAATTTGTATTGTTGCACGCATGTCTGTGGCTCAATGAACATGATGAGGAAGGCAAAGGAGTAACTCAGGTTCAAATTGCTCAGTTTGCCAAGGTGGATGTTAACGTGACTTCTCAGGTGCTGCGTGCTCTTGAAAAGAGAGGATTAATTACCCGGGCTCGTCATCAGACGGATACGCGTGCCAATATTATCACAACAACGGAAGAAGGAACCCGATTGGCTATTGAAGGGATTCATCTGTGTGAGGAGTCGGACAAGGCATTTTTTGAAACTTTGGATGATCGCAAGGAAGAGTACATGGAGATCATGCAGGAGTTTCTTCGTCAAAAAACAGAGGGCTAATCCATAATATACATTTTTTTATTTTATTAAACTACAGATTGTAGTGGGATTGGAAAATTTTCTGAATACTAATGATAATAATATTTATGCAAAATACAAATAGACCTCCTGACTTCATCTTGTCGGGAGGTCTATTTCGGTTGCTCAATCGATTCGGTAGGATGCAAACGGCTCGCGGCGACGGAAAGAGTCACTGATCTGATCCAGTTCGACCAACAGATCAACGGGTAGAGACATGTCCAGACTAGCCAGATTATGTTCCAACTGATCGGTGTGTGTGGCGCCAACAATGACTGTGGATACAGCCGGACGTGTCAGCAGCCATGCAAGTGACAGCACACTTGGGGAGCAGCCATATGAGGCAGCTTTAGCACTCACTTGTTCACTCAGTTGGATATTATGCTCCAGCAGGAAACGGTTGAAAGATGGATCGGTGTCTGCTCTGGACCCGGAAGGTACGCTGGTCTGTCCGTTATATTTACCTGTCAGAATACCACCTGCCAGCGGGAAATACGGGATAATGCCTACACCCTGATCAAGACACATCGGTACCAGTTCCAACTCAGGCGTACGGTCTGCCAGGGAGTAGCTGGTTTGGGTGGAGATGTAGCGCACATAACCTTTCTGTTCACTGATCCCCAGAGCTTTCATCAGCTCCCAAGCTGCGTAGTTGGAGGCTCCGATATAACGGACTTTGCCGGAAGTGACCATATCATCCAGTGTGCGCAGTGTCTCATCCAGCGGTGTATGCGGATCAAAAGTATGGATCTGGTACAGATCCACATAATCCGTTTGCAGACGCCGCAGGCTATGTTCCAGCTCTTGTTGCAGATGGTAGCGGGAGGAACCCCGCCCATGGGGACCATCATGCCGGGGTAATCCGGCTTTGGTAGCAAGCACTGCGTTTTCCCGTCGACCCGCCAGGGCCTGTCCAATGATGCGTTCCGATTCCGTGCCTGCATAGATATTGGCGGTATCGATAAAGTTGATGCCCTGATCCATCGCTGCATGAATAATGCGGGTAGAAGCTGCTTCATCCGCGCGTTTGCCAAACGCATTGGTGCCGAGCCCCAACGCCGAAACACGCAAACCACTATTGCCTAAACGTCGATAATCCATCTTTCGTCGCTCCTTCTCTGTCAGTATTTGTATAGCAGATTATAACGTAATCTATTGAAAACGTGTTATTAATATAGTTAAATGATTCTAAGAACCCGTTATTAAAGGAGATATGATGGAAAACAGTGCCGCACATTTAACAAGACGGAAGCCGAAGAAACCGAAGAAGAAATGGAAGAAGCCATTGATCATCACCCTAAGTGTGCTGCTTGTGTTGGGAGGACTCGGATTTATTTATCAAAAGCAACTCGTCGTGTTTGCCTTTAATTTGTTCGCTTCAGCTACGGTGAAGGAAGCCTTGGATGACTCCTTTGTACCAGCTGGCGATAAGGATGCCCCTGTTGTGGAACATACGGACCCGTTCTCGCTGTTGCTGCTGGGGATTGACCAGCGGGATAACGAACCAAGCCGTTCGGATACCATCATCTATTCCGTCGTGCGTCCAGAAGACAATAAAGTGCTGCTGCTGTCCATTCCACGTGATTCCTATACCGAGATTGTTGGCCGGGATGTGAAGTCAAAGATCAACTCAGCATATGCCCACGGTGAAGCCAAGATGGCGATGGATACGGTGGAGAATTTGCTGGGGAACAAAGTGGATTTCTATGCCGCGATTAATTTTAACGGGCTCAAGGATATTGTTGATGCGGTGGGTGGCGTTGAACTGCCGATCAAGAAAAATATTGAGAACAAGCTCAAAATTCATGAGAAGCTGTTTGTTGAAGCGAATAAACCGATCTATAGCGGTGAAGAAGCGCTTGGTTATGTGCGTTACCGGGAAGATTCCGATTTCAATCGGACGATGCGTCACCGGATTTTCCTAAGTGCCTTCATGAATCGTGCGTTGGAGGTCAAAAATCTGACCAAGATCCCGGACGTAATCCAGATTGCCGGATCGAATTTTACAACCAACATGACCTCGGACTTTATCGTGAAATTTGCCGAGTCCTTATATATGAAAGATAGCATACCAACGATCAGCAACTACATGCTGAAGGGTGAGGGTGCAACGCGCAGTGGCACATGGTACTACGATCTGTCGGAGGACGATCTGCAATATGTGCGTGGCATGATCGCCAGTTGGCTGGACCCGGATGCTACCGAGATTATTGAACCGGAGTCAGCGGACCAGGCAGATACACCTGATGCAGCATAAGCATCCATTCTTGTGCAAAACTCATATGAATATAAGTCCGGCGAAGCGGTTGCTTCCCGGCTTTTTTGCGTTTGAGATCCTGCGGATGAAATATTGCACAGATATATCTAATGTTTAAACCTCTTTTTATGGCATACATATAGTAAAATATAGGGAAAAGATTAAACATCAACCAACGGAGGAAACTCATGAAGGAGTTTAAGGAACGGCTTGGGCAGGTTCAGGAGCAGCAGAAACAGCTGGCGAAGGAGTATCACGCCTTGCTCCAGGAATACCAGTCCGATGACCTGATCGTTAAGAATGAACAGTTACAGGAACAGTATGAAGCTCACAAACTCAAGCTGCAACAGCTCGAACTTCGCTCGCGCAAGATGGAAGAAGAGAATGCACGTCTTCGCATGGCGTTATCCGAGCAGATGCTGGATGAGAAGCTGAATCTGATCCGGGTATCCCGGGAGAAGATGGAGACCTATTTTCAAGGGAAAACAGCAGTACATAATGATCGAATTGCATTCCATGAACATCGAACCAAATCCAATCTGAACGCGCTGTACAACCAGGCCGCACAGGAGTTGCAAGAGGATTCCGATGAGGTGAAGGAGAGGATTGCTTACCTTGCTGCAGAGGTGAATGAGCGCATTGAATCGCACAAGCGGGCCGTACGGGAGCGAGAAGAGGCTCTGCGTGGGCACATGGAGCGTGGATATGAGCATATGGCGGAGGAAGGGTTGAGCGAAGAGACCATTCAGCGCCGGATCAGGCAGAATCGCATGGAGATGAAGATTGGACTCAGCTGGATCAACAAAGTAGCCATCTTGCTCCTCATTCTGGGGGTTGGAGCAGCGTTTCAATACTCGTACTCGACCTGGTTTAATGACGAGATGAAGAGCGGGGCCTTTTTCCTGCTCGGTGCACTGATGCTCGCTGGAGGAGAGTTGCTGTTCCGCCGCAAAAAGCAGACGTTTGCAATGGGGCTGCTCGGCGGCGGGATCTCCGTGTTGTTCGGGTCCATCTTCTATAGTTATTTTTTACTGCATATTATCGGGTTATATACGGGACTTGCCCTGTCTGTATTGGTATCGGCAATCTCCGTATTGTTGTCCTTGAGATACCAATCGAAGACCATCTGTTCATTGGGTCTGGTAGGCGGATATCTTCCGCTATTCTCGTATATGTTCTCGTTCGGGCTTGAGGGCACTGCTGTCTATGTAGCCATGATCTATCTGCTGCTCTTAAACGGCATTATTGTGTTCATTTCGTTTGGCAAACGGTGGCCGGTTGTGCACTATATCAGTTTCCTTTTCAACACACCATCCATGCTTATCCTCTTATGGCTGTCGCCAAGTGAGAAGATTGGCATGTTGTATTCCATTGTGACGTTTGCATTATATCTGGGCATTACACTGGCGTATCCGTTCAAACACCGGATGAAGTTAACCTGGTGGGATTTCGCACTACTCGCTATGAATACAAGCATCAGCTGTCTGATGTTATACGTGTTATTTGATGTGGCAGGTTGGAATGATGCTCAGGGCTTGCTGGCGTTAATCTTCTGCGTGGTGTATCTGGGCCTCGCACGATTCGTTCAGCGCCATATGGCTCAGGAGAAACAGACGATTCTGCTCTTCTATGTCACTTCCCTGACCTTTGCCATTCTGATTATCCCGTTCCAGTTCGGGGCCAAGTGGTTATCCATGGGTTGGTTAATTGAAGGCGTTCTGCTGGTCACACTCGGACATCTGAAACGGTTCAAATCGGTGGAACGTGCCGGATGGGGCATCGTGCTTCTATGTCTATTCACTTTTGTGTACTACGACCTGCTGGCGCTATTCTTCATCGGGGAACGTTCTTACTTTATGTTAAAATACACCAGCATTACGCTGGGGACTGTGCTTATTACACTGTATTATGCCTGGGCAGTTCACAGCAGCTCATCTTCCAGAGAGAGATTCAATTACAGCGCACTGGAGCTGGGTTTCCTGAACGGATTCAAGTATGTGACACTTGCGAATGTGTGGTTATACGTACTGTATGAGTCAAATGAATTGTATACCAGAGCTGTCGATGGGACGTTCCTGTTATACATGTTCTACAAGTTGCTCATGTTCGCAGCGCTCACCATTGCATTGGCCTATGGACTGAGCAAGGTGAAGCTGCTGCATGATCGATACGTACAGGTGTATACCACCTTCCTGCATGCTATTGGCTGCTGTATTGCACTGGCCGTAACCTTAACCATGCCAGCGCTTCAGCCGGAGGTTCAGCAGCATACAGCGGCAGAGATTGTTGGTTTGCTGGTGCTGATTATCTTTAATGTAGGGGTATTCTTTGCAGGAAGGGATCTGCTGATTGCCGGCATCCGCGGGCAGTTCAAGAGCATTGAATGGTACCCGGTTATCGCAGGGGTATATCTGCTAGGGGTCATCACCGTATTCCTGACGATCCAGTTCCATTGGGGTGATGTGGGGCTGATGTTCAGCCTGATCTATCTGCTGCTGGCGATTCTCTATATTGCCTATGGATTCCGTAGAAAATATGTCATGATTCGGCGCTTGGGCCTGGGTCTAACGTTGTTCGCCACGGGTAAGATGGTGTTCTATGATGTAGGGATGCTTACCTCGGGCAGCAAAATCTTTGCCTATTTCAGCTTCGGCGTACTATTGCTTGGGATCTCTTACCTGTACCAGAAGGTGTCGAGCCGGATGGAGGAAATACAGTCCAGAGAGACAGCGAAGCCTGCCGACGAACCGACTGTCCCTGAGGAGGAACAAGACTGACTTTGATTCTGAACGACCGAAGTTGCATTTGCGATTATATGGGGAGGGATTTTTGAAATGGGATTCGACATGAAAATCATGTTTTGGCAACTGTTATGGCTTGCTGGCCCTATAGCTCTTGTCGTGCATGGCTGGAGGAAATTCGGCGCGAGAAAGAAGCGGCAATGACGTGAGTGTGGGTGAGATGGCGGGAATGTCCGCTGTCCACTTCACTTCGCTTTGGGAAATAAGTCGTGTAATATAGATTTTTTGGATTAAAATGAGGCTCCGGGCTGCTGTGAACAGCAATCTGGGGCCTTATTGATGTTAGTCTATGGCTTAGCCTAATATGACATTCGTGAAACGTTTTACGCAGAGATCACGTTATAATAGAGTAGACTTAGGGTTGGATCTTCATTTGTAACCATGAGGTTTCGGAAGCCGATGTGCCTTTCAGTGATTCTCCGCCATCATCATTCATACGGGAGAGCACGGTTAATGTCATGGACAGGGCAAAGGCGAGCAATACGTATATGAAAATATTTTTTTTGTTCATAGGAAGGTACCTCTCTTGTTGAATGAGCTAAAGTAGACATCCGGCCGCCATGAGAAAAAAAGCACAACGTCTGGTATAGTAGAGTAAGTAGAACCGAACATAAATCGTTCCTGTATACCACTATATTGAACTATAGCGGTGCAAACAATGGAACAAATCTGATGAATTTATCATTATTGTTATGAAATGTTTATAGAGATCGAGTGAGTGATCATTGAAGGTGGGAGAATAACATGCGGGAGACGGCAAAAATCGTCATTCGTACGCCAGGACAGGAAAGTGACGGCTCATTCGCTTATGTAAGCCAAGGTCGCTCCATTACGGTGGGACGTTACACAGGCGGAAGTGAATTGGACTTGTCTGTTTATAATCAGATGATATCGAAGCGGCATTGCCGCATTCATTATGATGTACAGCAACAGTTATGGATCGAAGATCTGGATAGCAAAAATGGAACCGAACTGAACGGGCAGCGCCTCGTTCCCTATGAGAAATATCCGTTTAGCGAGGGCGATAGCCTGACGTTGGTCAACGGCCTGATCCAGCTTCGCACGGAAGGTGATCTTGGAGAGACGAGGGAATATCGGGTGTCGGACTTGCTGGGTGAGGGCGTACGTTTACTGGATCACCTGCAAACCGTACAAATCGGTGAAGTGGAGATTCCGCTGTCCAAGAAAGAGTATCAGCTGTTCAAGCTGCTGTATAGTCAACTGGACCACTTTGTGACAAGGGAACAGATTGTGGCTCAGGTGTGGCCAGAGCGGAGCATGCTGGAGAGTGAAGCGGTAGGGATCGACGAGATTAACTCGCTAATCTATCGGACGAATCGTAAGCTGGGTGTGCACTTTACCATCAAGTCCGTTTATAAAAAGGGTGTATATATGAAGTCTCATGTGCCAGAATGAATGAGTGATAACAAAGGGATGAGTTCATGTTCATCATTTACCTGATTCCATGGCTGATTGCCGTGGTGACATTGATCGGTGTCATATCCATCGTACTTGTCAGTTGGAAAAACGGGATTTCCCCGATGCCCACATCCGGCCGCGTCAGGCAGGTGGTCATTCAAGAGGTAAACCGCATTCCAGGGTACGGCGATGTGCTCGAAGCCGGCTCCGGATGGGGCACACTGGGAATGGATGTTGTAAGGCATTGCCCTGGTAAAAGGCTGACCGGGATTGAGAATTCTATCATTCCCTTATGGTCTTCCCAAATAATTGCCTATCTCAGTGTTCGCTTACGCCGAGCCAAGGGAAACAAGCACTCTCTCAAGGGCAGACTGCGCTTCATGCGCGGGGATATCTACACCAGTTCCTATGAACATGCGGATTGTGTGATCTGTTATCTGTTTCCGGGAGCGATGACCCGACTTCTGGACAAGTTCAGTCGGGAGCTTCCGCCGGGTGCCAAGGTGATTAGTATCTGTTTTGCCCTGCCGGGCAAGGAACCGCTACGCACAATAACATGTCGAGATGCCCTACGTACCAAAGTGTATGTGTATGCTTTTTAATGAAGAAGCTTATGATTGGAGACAGGAGAAACCGGAGGAATGAGACCCTCATGTTTCTGCTTTTTTTCAATGCATGTTATAACTCACGTGGGGTGTATATAGCTATGAATAAACAAGAACAAGTGACTGATCATTTCAGAGAATTATTTAATAAAATGGTCTGGATTAACAAGTCGAAGATGGAAGCCAGTCTTCGTGGTTATAAGTCTTCCGAAGTTCATTGCATTGAATATATTGGAAAGAATATCGATCCCAATGTGACAAAGCTTGCAGAGTCGCTGTATATGACCAAGGGTGCCATAAGTAAATTGACGAAGAAACTTATCGAAAAAAAACTGATCGAAGTCTACCAGAAGCCGGAGAACAAGAAAGAAGTCTATTTCAGACTGACCGAGAAAGGGAACGTTGTATTCGGTATTCACGAGGAACTTCACCAAGAATTTCAAAAGCGGGATCAGGCTGTGTTTGAGCAGGTAACCGAAGCGCAATTGGAGGGCATGCTCAGGTTTATGGAGCAATACAGCAAACATTTGGACGCAGAGATAAAGAAACAGGGTTTGGACATTTAGATAAATGTGTGTAATGAAGGGTAACACAAAAAAGCAACTTACTCTAATCGAGGGTAGGTTGCTTTTTTATTTGAATAATTATTGTTGACAAGGAAACTAAAAAGAGTTACATTTTTTGTTGAATAGGAAACAAAAATGCAAAGAGGAGACACATATGACTAAAGAAAACGTCAAAACCACTGATTTACCCAAAGAGGTGCTCATTGCAGCCTGGGCTATAGCTCTTGGAGCCATTGCACCTTTGCTTGATTCTACCATGGTGAATATTGCCATAGATCAATTAACACATGATTTCAATACAAACTTGACCATTATTCAATGGGCCATTACAGGCTATATTCTCGCTCTTGCCATGGCAGTTCCCATCTCCGGTTGGCTTATGAACAAGTTTAATAGCAAGAAGATTTTCATTGGTGCTGTTATCCTCTTTGGAGTGATTTCTATTTTAGTAGGTGTTAGCTGGAACATTTCGAGTTTTATCTTCTTTCGTTTACTTCAAGGGTTCAGCGCAGGGGTGATTACGACCCTCATGTTTACCCTCTTGGTGAAAACGGCAGGGAAAGATCACTTGGGAAAAGTGATGGCCATCGTAAGTACGCCTATGATCTTCGGCCCTATTCTGGGTCCAGTCCTTGGAGGATTCATCGTTCAGGTGGCATCCTGGCAATGGATTTTCTTCATTAACGTGTTTATCGTGTTGATTGCTGCGCCAGTAATGATGAAAACAATTCCTGACTTTGAACCTTTCAACAAAGAGAATAAGCTTGATCTGTTTGGCATTATTAATTTATCTTCCATGAGCGGGGCTTTAATCTACGGGATAACGAGAGCTGCGGAACATGCTACGTTTAACAATAATGAAACGATCTTATGGGTGGGTATTGGTGTGGGTTTGGCTGTCATATATATGGCTTATAATCTCATTCGCAAGAATCAAACGGTCCTGCCCATGAGTTTGTTTACTTATAAAAGTTTTGCTGCTTCAAGCGCCGGCTTGTTCATGGCAAATATTGCTCTTATGGGCCCGATGTTAATCCTCCCGCTATTCTTTCAAAACTTTCGCCATTTTACGGCGATTGAAACAGCAGTTGCTCTTATCCCCCAAGGGGTTGGGATGCTTGTTACTCGGCCTTTACTTGGAAAAATGATTGATAAAATTGGACCCAAATATGTAGTGATCGTCAGTTTATTTCTTTCTCTCATTGGATCAATTCCGCTTATTTTCATCTCTGATAAAACAAGTATGATCTGGATTTCTATTATATTGTTAATTCGTGGTGCGAGTATCGGAGGGATTAGTCTGCCGTTAACAAGTGAAGCATACACTGGGCTTGATAGCACGCAGCTCCCCGAAGCGAGTGTGGGCATTAATATGATTGAGAATCTTGGTTCAAGCTTTGGCTCAGCTATTATCGCGACGGTTGTTGCAACGGTCATACAAGGGTTGCAACCAACGGTCATAAATGAGTTGAAAGGGTACCATGCCGGATTTCTATTATCCAGCGTTATTCTTGTAATTATTCTAATCCCTAGTTTGTATCTTACAAATAAAAGGAACGCATGAACAGTTACTCATGTTCTTCCTGAAAAATGAAAGCACTAGGTCCCGAATTCACTGTTATCGTGATTTCGGGACCTAGTGCTTCTTATTATAACTTAACTACAAATCATGATTATTTTGCAGAATCCGTAGTGCCTGTGCTGTCGGAGGTTGTACCCGATTGGGATCTGTTTCTGCCGCCTCCGAATCCACCTTGTCCACCGCCGCCACCAGGACCACCCATACCTGAATTAGCTGTAGTTACACCTGATTCATTGACCCAAGTTACATTGCTAGTCGATTGGAAGGTAACCACTTGAGTTCCGCCGCTGTAGGTACCGTCTGTGTAGAGTCCATCCACCGCTTTACCTGTAGACGTACCACCGGAGTAGATTACGTATGAACCATCTTTCGCAAGATCCGGTGAGCTGACAACCACGGTTTGATAATCTTTTGCCGGAGCAAATGTCAGAATGTTGTTGCCTTCGCTATCTTGTACATGTACAA
This sequence comes from Paenibacillus sp. Y5S-9, assembly GCF_036894235.1. Lineage (NCBI taxonomy): Bacteria > Bacillati > Bacillota > Bacilli > Caryophanales > Paenibacillaceae > Paenibacillus > Paenibacillus sp. Y5S-9. The sequence goes on along the minus strand of NZ_CP145887.1, from coordinate 6,652,113 downwards.
GTGTTCCAGCTTTTTGCGTTGCAGGGAATGTCATCACAATGGTATTTTGCGTAGACGTATCGGATGTTCCTTGTGCCATACCAGAGCTTCCGGCAGCCACGAGGTATCCACCGCTGATTTCAAATGTACCGTCATAATCCAATGCTCCGTTGCCGCTATCCGTTGGTCCGTTCACAATAACCGTTCCGCCAGTCATGTTGATGGAACCATTGGAATCCAGTCCGTCACCACCTGCGTTCACTGTGAGGGAGCCGCCGTTAATGTGGAACTCGTTATTACTTGCTGCTGCACCACCCATACCGCCCGGTCCACGTCCTTGCTGAGTAGTAGCTGTACCTTGGGATGCCTGATCGGTAGTTGATGTTGTGCCTGTTGTTTCGGTTACAGAGATGTTGGATGTCGTTGCTGCATCGGTTGTAGTAGTGCTATCTGTACTGGCCGCTGTATTCGCAGCTGTTTCCGTCTCGCCACCTGCAGCATTTACGCCATCATCGGATGCCGTTACATCTACATCCCCATCGTTCAGGGTGATGATTGCACCTTCAAGTCCTTCATAACTCTTCGCAATCGTGATGGTTCCGCCGTTAATCGTCAGGGCCTGATCGGCATGGATGCCGTCATCACCGGATTCGATGCTGAATGTTCCGTCGTTGACTGTTACGTTATTGTTGCTGTGCAAGGAATCATCCATGGAATCAATGGTATACGTACCACCATTAACCGTAAGATCTGCACCTGCTTTGAGTGCTTTGGCACTTGTGGACTCCGTTGCTGTTGTTGCTGTGTCCGCATCGGCATTGTTATCCGTTGTTGTTGTTGTTGTTGTTGTGTTAGCAGAGTTGGATGCTGTTGCGCCGTTCGTGTTAGTTCCCGCATTCGTACCGCTGTTAGTAGGCATCTCTGGCATATCCGCAGGAGGTTCGCCATCCGGTGGTGTACCCATATCGGTTGGTGGTGTGCCGCCACCCCATCCACCGCCACCGCCGCCAAATGGACCTTCTTCTACTTTGGCTGGTGCATTGGCGCTACCACCGGCAGTTACAATGGTGTATGTGCCGCCATCCGTAACAAGTGCGGTTTCGGCTTGAATACCGTCATTGCCACTCTGAATATCGAAGGTACCTCCTGCGATTGCAACGAAGCCTTTGGTGGTATCCGTGTCATTGGTGGATTTAATACCGTCGCCTTCGGCTTCAATGGTAATGGTGCCCGCTTGAATGGCTACCATATCCTTACCTTTGATCCCGTCATCGGCTGCTTTGACGCTGATGCTACCACTAATGATTTTCAGATCATCCTTGCTCGTAATACCTTCATTATAGTTACCTGTGACGGTCAATTGACCTGCACCGTTGAATGTAAGATCTGCTTTGCTGAAGATTGCAGCATCGGGCTCGTCTGTCGTAGCATCGGCGTACACATACGTTTTACCATCGGAAACGGTATTCTTGGTTCCTTTTTCGAGCGTAATTACCGCTTTACCGGCTTTTTGAATATAGATCGCTGCACTGTCATTATCATGGATGGTAGCTCCGTTTAATACGAGATGAACGGTGCCTTTATCGGCAACATTGACCACGATCTGTCCGTCGGTTAGCTCACCGCTAAGTACATAAGTGCCTGCTTCGGAGATGGTTACCGAACCATTCGCTGCTTTGGCGCCCGAACCGGTCACCGTTGCAGTTGTTCCGTTCAACTTAATCGCTGTGGAATCTGTCTCACTCCAGCTAATGTTGGTATCGTCAGCATCTAGAGAGACCAAATCCGCGTATTTTACTGAAGTTTGCTCGCTGACGGATACCGTTTTGGTTGTTCCTGTCGTTGACGTTGCGGCATTGGCCGTTGTGCTTGTCGTTGCTGGTGAACTGCATGCTGCGAGTAGGCTGGTAATCATGGCGATGGACCAAAGTTTGCTACCTGTTATCATGTTTTTCTTCATATTAGATCGTTCCCTTCGAATTACAAATTAATATTCCGTGGTTGGACTCATGGTTAACGAGATATCCAGGTTGCCGTTCCGTGTGCGGATCGCATCGAGGAATTCCTTTTGGCTAACACTTTCGTGAATGGTTACACTGTAGACCAGCTCGTACAGACTACCGAGTTCGGTCGTTCTGATTTTTTTTAGATCAAATGGTACGTTGAATTTATGGAACACTTCATTAAGGGCTTCTTCATAGCTTAAGTTTTCGGGAATGGTGACTTTCAGCGTTTTCAGCTGACTTTTCTTGCCGCCGAAGTTGAAGCGACTCAGAACAAACATCAGTACACACAGGATAATGGTGAACAGCACCGCGTATCCAAAAGCGCCTACACCGCAGGCCAGACCGGAAGCCATCGTGAACAATACATAAGCAATGTCTTTTGGATCACCAGGTGCACTACGGAAACGAATGATGGAGAAGGCACCTGCCAAGCTGAATGCTCGAGCGATGTTGCTGCCGATGAGCAGGATGATAATAGCGACAATGACGGGCAGGACAACCATCGTTAAGGTAAAGCTCTGGGAGTATGTGCTTTGGTTAGTCTTCATGTAGGTGAGGCTGATGATTAACCCCAGAATGATGGCAAGACCAATGGTGATGACTGCGTTGTTAAACGTCAGGTTGGTATCGGTTAGGGCTGAACTGAACAGTGAATCAAGCATATAGGACACTCTCTCTTTCTATAATCGTTTTATCTTGTTCTATGGATGGGTTGAAATCGGTACCTGGTACAAGAATGCGCTCTGTTTGGTAATTCAGGTTGGTTGTTCTCGCCAGATGTCTGAACTCGTTGCCGTATTTCGAAAATCCGGTGCGGTAGAGACCATGCTCACATAGCAGTTGCGACAGCCACAGCGGAACAGTTTTCTCGGCTTTTACTTCCATCAGCCATCGACCGTCCTTCACCAGCGGCTCACCGTAATCTCCCTGTTCCAGCTTCAGATCGTATCTGCGGCTGCGGATGTTGGTATCAAATGTAATGCGGAGATCGCGGCTGTTCTTGTCGAAGAGCGCTTTGCGTTCATACGCCAGATACACTTTCGGTTCCAAGTCGTATACCCGAAGGAAATATTTAATCTCCTCGACAACCTGTTTGTTCATGTAATCCGCCAGCTCCGGCGCCTGTCCCGAACGAACGAATTCGTAAGCTTCATCCAGCTTTAATGCTGTTCTGCGTTTGTTCACCAGGCCAAATACTTTCTTTTTAATCTCCAGATACACTTTGGCGTTCTCTTCAGGGATTCCATAAGCCCGCAGTCTCAGTTTCTCCTTGTATTTTGGTTTGGAGAGACTGGCGCGGATCAGCGAATCCTGCGGAGTGTCGAAGTACAGGTTGCTGATGGAGTAATACTCATGTTTCTTGTTGTAGGCATCCAGCTCCATGTATTTCAGCAGGTCATTGTAGAAATGTGCGTACTGCTCATCCGTCAGAAGGTACTTGCTCTCATATCGGTTGAATACTTCAATAGCCATGTGGGACTCATTCCTTTCGTGGGTGGGTTGTATGTTGTGTTGCATCGTGTATTGCTTCCATGTCTGTATCTTAGAGCCCCAACCTTGAATGAATCTTAAATGGTTTTACATTGCGTTAACATTTTTTTACCTTCCTATAATAGTTCGCATGCACAAAATGAATTAAGATTGATTCAAGGTTTAATTGGTAGAATAGGTGATATCATAAAGAGTTAATTGAAGACGAATAATTCAAGCAGAGGAATGAATAGAGCATGAGAATATTAATTGCGGAAGATGAGGTTCATTTGGCAGAGGCTGTATCGCAGATTTTGAAAAAAAACAACTACTCCGTGGACATGGTCCACGACGGCAGATCAGGATTGGATTATGCGCAGAGCGGCATCTACGACCTGTTACTACTCGACATCATGATGCCGGAGATGGACGGGATCGCCGTCCTGAAGAAACTCCGCAGTGAAGGCAATCATACGCCTGTCATTCTTCTTACTGCGAAAGGTGAACTATCGGACAAAGTCACAGGCCTCGATTATGGTGCCGATGATTATATCGCCAAGCCCTTTGCCACAGAGGAATTACTGGCCCGGATTCGAGCAGCCTTAAGGCGGAAGGGCGAAGTGGTTCCCGAGGACGGATTGAAATTTGGCGACATTGAGCTGAATACAACGCAGTTGAAGCTGAGCGTTCAGGGGAAGGAGATCAAGCTGAATCTGAAGGAGAATGAACTGCTGGAGCTGTTGATTGCCCGCAAACAGGCGATAACTTCCAAAGAGCAGATTATTGAGAAGTTATGGGGATTTGATTCGGAAGTGGAGTATAACAATGTGGAGGTGTACATCTCGTTTTTGCGCAAAAAATTAACCTTCCTGAACTCGGCTGTCCGCATTAACACGATTCGGGGTGTGGGGTATGTGCTTGAGGTGACGTCCTGATGTTCAAGAAACTCCGAAATCGATTCCTGATCGTGAATCTGGTGTCCATATCCATTATGATGCTGGTGGCATTTGCGACGATCTATACAATTACTTATCAGAATGTGCAACGTGAGACCAATATGGAGCTCTACAAGGTGTCTGATTTCTATCATAATCCTTACAATTCATCCAAGATGCCGCATGGGGAAGATGGCGGGATGGGGACGGGCTCTGGTACAGGCTCGAGTTCAAGCTCAGGCTCATTACCTTCCGATGTCATGGGTGGTGATAATGGAGGTCCGGGAGGGGATCCCAACTCACCTCCGGCACGTTCCGTTTCGTTCATGATTAAGACGGATGACCAGTGGAAGATTACGGATACGCATTCCCGATTTGATATGGAAGATACGTTCTACGCCGAGGCACTGCAAAAGGTTGACCAGAATAAGGTTGGTGATTCGGAACGGCAGACTGGACAATTTGCGCTGGATGGAACGGACTGGGCCTATGTGGTTGATCCGAGCGGTGACGGGCATATGATCGTATTCATTGATGTGACGGCACAACAGGGCATTCTTACGAATCTGATCTATACCTTTGCTGTTGTTGGATTAATCATGTTGATTGTGATTTACTTCTTGAGCCGTTATTTTGCGAATCGTTCCATTGCACCCGTCAGAGAAGCGTTTGAGAAGCAAAAACAATTCATCGGTGATGCTTCACATGAGTTGAAGACACCTCTGGCGATCATCAATACCAATGCGGACGTGCTGCTTGCGAATCAGGAGGATACCATAGCGAACCAGGCGAAGTGGCTTCACTATATCAAGTCGGAAACTGAGCGTATGACTGGACTTACGAATGATCTGCTCTATCTGACACAGATGGACGACTCACGCTCCACGATGATTCATGCGAAGTTTAATATGAGCGATGCGGTAGAGAGTATTATTTTGCCGATGGAAGCCGTTATTTTTGAGAAAAATATCTCCCTCGATTACAACATTGAGCCGAATCTTATGGTTCATGGGAACAGTGAGCAGATCAAACAGGTCATTCTGATCCTGCTCGATAATGCTGTGAAGTATTCGGGTCCCAAAGGGTCCGTAAACGTTACGCTCCAGAGACAGAATAATGATGTTATGCTGGCCGTGTCCAACACAGGGGAAGGCATTGCACCGGAACATCTCGATCGGATCTTCGATCGATTCTATCGTACGGATTCTTCAAGAGCCCGCAAACATGGTGGGCATGGTCTGGGTTTGGCGATTGCTCGTTCCATTGTGGATCAGCACAAAGGAGAGGTGTATGCTCGAAGCGTTGTAGGAGAGGGCGCTACATTTTACGTGCGGTTGTCGTAAGGTGGGAGTGATGAGCCAGCGTATGAAAAAATGCTACCTACGTTTCGGCTCCACACTAACCTTCCCTCCCACTCTATAATCGTTCGTCAGGCATAAGTTCTGCCTCTAATGGGTTAACCTATGCTACAATGGCAACAGTATGTATGAATCAAGGAGATGAACTGAACGTGGCAGAAGCAAACGCAATTAATGAACAAGAAATGATGCAGTATATTGCAGATAAAACGAAGGCAAGCCAGGCGAACATCGCTCTTGTATTGAAGCATGAGCAAGCGTACATCAACAAGGCGCACGAAAATGCCAAAGGTAACGATGTGGATATTGACGGCGATGATCTGGCTGACTACATCCTTAGTCGTAAAGATGTGAAGCTGGATGAGTTGACTGTGGAAAGCATCCTGGATGCTGAAATGGACTACTTGATGGACAAGGGTCACGCGGGATACATCGATTAAGTTGAGTGTGGGATATGGAGCTTGGACTGTGGCGTGAGGTTTAATGAGCTTCGTAATGATGGACGGCGGCATGAGGTGCTTGATTATCGGTGTTCGATGGTTGTTCAGTACGGCGACCAAGCATTTCTGTGGTCCGGGCAAAATCTAACGAACCTGATACGCGCTATCCAGTTATTTCTCGCTTGTTTGGAAATTTAACGAATTTGAGAAGCGTTATTCTCTGGATTTTAGGACTTTTCGGTGCAATGGCAGCATTTCCGCGGAATTAGCGTGTCTGAGATTCGTTAGTTCGGGAAATAAGCTTTTTTAGCCGATATAAGGTGCCCTAGGTTCGTTAGAGTGAATCACAAGATACAACGAGGCTTTAAATGGCTTTTTCAAAAGTGACATTTCACTTATGCAGCCTTCTGCACAGCAAGCGTTGTAATGTAAAAAAGACCTCAACTCCACATTACTGTGGTGTTGAGGCCTTTTTTAGATTGTAGTGACCAGGCATCCCTTCGGGAATACCTGTCGGTATAACTTTTCTAAGGATGGACTTGAAGTTCTATCGGACCGGATCCTACAGTTTACAGCTTCTTATTGACCAACCATACCGCCATCTACAGTGTAGAGGGAAGCTGTTACATATGATGCTTCTTCGGACAACAGGAAGTTCATCACCGCAGCAACTTCTTCCGGTTCGCCATAACGGCCCATTGGAATGCTGGATACGGTTGCTGATTGATAATCTTCCACGTTACCGGAATTTGCTTCGATCTGGCGCATCATGCGTGTATTGATTGTACCTGGCAATACAGCGTTAACCCGAATATTATAAGGTGCCAGTTCATTTGCAGCGGTACGCGTGAGACCAACTACGGCATGTTTGGACATAATATATGGAGATACAGCAGGTGCACCCATCAGACCCGCGAGGGAAGAGGTATTGAGAATCGCGCCGGATTTTTGTTTTTTCATCACTGGAATGACATTTTGCAGACCCAGGAATACCCCACGAATGTTGACGTTATATACGGTGTCGAGTGCTTCAACACTCAGGTCTTCGATCAGCCCTGTTGGACCTTCAATTCCGGCGTTGTTAGCAAAATAATCGATTCGGCCAAACGCATCCAATGCTTTTTGCACATAGTTTTTCACGTCTGCTTCTTGAGATACGTTCGCTTTTACTGCGATGACGTGCTCTTTGTCGAGGTTCAGATCAGTAATCGTCTGCTGGATGGCTTCTTCATTCAGGTCAACCAGAACTAGATTGATTTTGCGCTCTGCAAGGCGGCGTGCCAATTCTTTACCAATGCCTCCGGCTGCTCCTGTAATGACGGCTGTATGTGTATACGTTGTACTCATGATATATTCGCTCCTTATTCATTATTGGCAGGTATTTCTCAAAAAAAGTTTCAACCTGTCGTCTATCTTTCCTGTCTCAATGTTAAGATATACATAGCAATGTGACAATAATCATTGACAGCGCATATGTCAGCTATCGGACAGAGGTGTAAGCGGTGTTCATTTATATTACAATAATGAACAAAGGAGGCGAAAATGTTGATCATTGAACATCCTCAGGACCGGAGAGCACGAAGAACGCAGGATGCGATCATCGCTGCGGCGGTTTCTTTGATATTGGAGAAGGGAGCGGATGCCCTCACAATCCGGGATATTACGGAGCGGGCGGATTACAACCGCGGAACCTTTTATTTACATTTTCCCGGCAAACCGGAGTTGTTGCAGTTTATTCTGGATGATTTTATGCAGGGAGTGGGGCGAGCTTATGCAGAACCATACGCACAGCTCAAAGAAGTGGACATGACTGCATTGCTGCCATCCACGATGCCTGTGTTCGAATATATTGAGGCCCATCAGGATATCTTTCGTGCATTAATAACGATGCATTCCGATATGAGTTCCCGGCTGTGCAATATGTTTAGAACGTATCTAACCGAAGATTTTGTATTGGTGACCGAGGATAGTGAGTGGACGATTAATTACGACATCATGTTAAGTTATCTGGTATCTGCAACGGTAGGTGTAATCATGCATTGGGCAGAGATTGGATTCAAGTATTCTGCGCATTATATGGGAGAGCAGCTTACGGCGCTGATTAACATCAAACCGACCCGTCTGCTGATTGAACCAGGGCAGAAGGGCCGGACTATTCACGAGCGTATGATGTTGGATTAAAGGTCGAGTGAGAGTTTTGTTCTATATCAATTGAACTAAAGAATATTTACACTGCACACTCCGATGACAGAACAACCTTCCGATCGCTGTTATCCCCAGATTTTTTTGATTCCTTCTATAAAGGGTAAATCCGGGAATAAAGGCGAACGCTCCGCTTCTTCAGGTCGTTTCTGTCCTCTCCGTTTTGTGTAAATGTTTAGTTCAATTGATATAGATGAAGGAATCCAATTCGATTATCCGGTCATGGATTCATTAGCTGCCTGTTGCATCTGAAGCAACTGTTCGCGGATCAGGACCGACTCGCCGACCATAATTAAAGCCGGGTTATTCACTTGATGTGACAGGGCGAGGGAGTGGAGTTCGGCAAGTGTGCCGGTAATAATGTGCTCCTCCGAAGTGGTTCCACGTTCGATTAAAGCCGCAGGAGTGTGCCCACTTTTGCCATGGTGAAGCAATTCATGTTGAATCTGGGGTAGTTGGCTAATGCCCATGTAGATGACCAAAGTATCTACACTATGAGCGAGCAGGTCCCAGCGAACCGAAGATACACTTCCATCACTGCCGGTTCCTGTGACACATGCGAACGATGAAGCAACCCCGCGATGGGTTAACGGAATAAGGGATGAAGCGGATGTACCTACAGCTGAAGTGATGCCAGGAATGATCTCAAATGCAATCCCTGCTTCCGCCAGCACAAGTGCTTCTTCACCACCACGGCCAAAGATAAACGGATCGCCACCCTTGAGTCGTACGACTTGTTTGCCTTCCGCTGCATGTGCAGCCAGCATTCGTCCAATCATCTCCTGACTCATGGAGTGAAGGCCCGGCGCCTTGCCGCAGTAGATGCGGAGTGCTCCTTCACGAGCCTCAGCGAGCAATTGATCATTCACAAGCCGATCATACATAATGACATCTGCGGACTGAATACGTTTCAGGGCTTTTACCGTAATTAGATCCGGATCTCCAGGACCAGCGCCAACAATACTAACCAGGCCCCGGCTCATGGTCGTGTCCCCAATTTCGGTGTAACATCGGAACTTGCCAATCCTGAACGACCACCCGGAATGGTTGCCAGTTTGGATGAGAGCTTTACAGGATTTCCCCAGTGATGGGCGGCATATAGACCAAGGCCTGTAAATACAGCTCCGCCAATGAGGTTACCCACCAACACCGGGATCTGATTCCACAGCCACCAGTCAGCGACACTGACCTGTGCACCGAGCATTATGCCTGCGGGAATGACAAACATGTTCACCACAGCGTGTTCAAAACCTTGGGCGAAAAATATCGTAATAGGCAGCCACATCGCTACGATTTTACCCAGAGTAGAAGTGGATGTCATCGCCATCACTGCCCCGAGTGCGACCATCCAGTTACATAGAATGGCCTTGATGATCACCAGTACAATGCCTGCTCCGCCCAAATGCTGATATCCTAATGTTTTGGCTTCACTGGTCTGGATCAGCGTTTGAATCAGAGGGTTGCTCATATCCGTACCCATCTTGGTAATGGTCAGGCCGTATAACAGAGCATAGAATGCACATCCGAGCAGATGACCTGTGATCACCCAAAAATAATTTCGGAGCATATCCATCAGTGTGATTCTGCGTTTCATCATGGCGAGTGGAAGCATCGCAAAGTTTCCTGTCACCAATTCAAGGCCCAGCAGAATAATAATGACAAATCCCGCGGGGAATATCAGTGCACCTGCCAAACCAACGGAAGTTTGAGTTACAGCGGTATATGCCAATGTGGTTGCAAAAGCAAGGATCGCCCCTGCCAGAAAACCGCGGATCAGCATCTGTATCCGATTCATTCTGGCTTTGCTCTCACCAGCTTCGACCATCGATTGCAGCACTTCTGCAGGTTTAACAAAATCCATAGCGCACGCCTCCTTGATGTCAGGGTATCTCTAGCCTTTAACCCGCAATTGTGATGTAGATTTCTCCGCTGTTGCCGTCCACTTCTGTTTTGTAGGTATTCAAGCAGCCTTCATCCGGCTCGTGTACCTTACCGTTACGCAGATCAATCTTCCAATCATGTAAAGGACAATGAACCGCTGTCCCGCATACCATGCCCTCCGACAGCTTGCCGCCCTTGTGAGGGCAGCGATTCTCGACGGCGTGCAGACTTCCGTCGCTCAGTTTGAAGACTGCAATTTCGGTATCCTGTATCAGGAAGGTCCGTGCTCCCTTTTCATCAATATCTGCAAGGTGTCCAATTCGGAATTTGTTCATCGCTGTTCCTCCTCTTCTAGTGGGTTACCGGCTCGGCACCGGACAGTGGGGTGAAGTTTTTACGTAATTTCTCGTCTTGAATGATTTCTTTCCAAGGATCAACCGTGTGACCTAGGGTAACTTCCAGACGTTCAACCAGAGCGAGACGTACATCCCGATCCGCCAATGCTTCCTTCACATGATCCAGACCAACGCGTTCAATCCAAGCCGCTGTTCTCTCATTCCATTTTGCATTCTCTCTATAATATTGCAGGTAAGAGTATGTCCACTCTTCCACTTCCGCATCGGTCTTCACCGTACAGAGTAGCTCGGCTGCACGAACCTTGACTCCGGCGTTACCGCCAACATGAATCTCCCAAGCGCCATCAATGGCGACAACACCCAGATCCTTGATAGTCGCTTCAGCACAGTTCCGCGGACAACCTGATACAGCGAGTTTCACTTTGGCCGGGGCCACCATTTTGTCGAGTTTTTTCTCCAAACGAATACCCATCTCGATGGAATCCTGCGTGCCGAATCGGCAGAACGTATTACCTACACAAGTCTTCACCGTACGCAGCGCCTTGCCATAACCAAAACCGGAAGGCATATCGAGCTCTTCCCAGATCTTCGGCAGGTTCTCCTTTTGTACACCAAGCAGATCGAGACGTTGTCCACCCGTGAATTTCACCAACGGCACATCGTATTTCTCTGCGACAGTTGCAATTTTGATCAATTCGGCTGGAGAAGTAACACCACCATAGATCCGTGGAATAACGGAATAGGTACCGTCCTTCTGGATATTGGCGTGATAACGTTCATTGGTGAATTTGGATACACGCTCATCTGTGTATTCAGCCGGCCAGATCATACCGAGATAATAGTTAAGGGAAGGACGACACTTGGAGCAACCTTCCGGTTCATTCCAACCTAGAACATTCATAACTTCCTTGACGCTTTTGAGTCCCATCTCCTTGATCTGTGCAACAATTTCATCCCGATCATAGGATGTACAACCACAGATGCCTTCTTTGGTCTGTTCGCCTACATTATCGCCGGCATAATATGTGAGCAGGTTTTCGATAATGGGTTTGCACCCACCGCAAGAAGCGGAGGCTTTGGTACACGACTTGATTGCACCGAGTGTATTACAGCCTTTATTCAGAACAGCGTCCCCGATGGAAGATTTGGTAACACCGTTACAACCACAGACAATCTCGTCATCTGGCATACTTGCCATGCGTTCCGCGACAGATGGACCTGAGCCTGAACCACCGGAAGGTACGCCGAGTAGAATTTCTTTCTCGCGACCACTGATGTTCTCACCACTCTTAATGAGAGAAAACAGCGATGCGCCATCTGTGGTATCCCCAAACAGTACAGCTCCAATAAGCTGCCCATCCTTAATCACCATCTTTTTGTACACACCATCAACATCATCCTGAATACGAATGCTGCGAGTGTCCGCAGCGTCTTTGAATTGTCCAGCAGAGAACACGTCAACACCGGATACTTTCAGCTTGGTAGAAGTGACTGAACCTTCGTATCCTTCGGTTGCCGCGCCAGCCAGACGTTTTGCGAGCACCATACCTTGTTCATATAATGGAGCAACCAGTCCGTAGGCAATACCGCGGTGTTCTGCACATTCACCGACGGCAGAGATACCAGGAATGCTGGTATGCATATAATCATCTACAATGACTCCACGATTCACATCGAGACCGGTATTGCGAGCCAGTTCAATCTGCGGACGAATCCCGACAGCCATGACAACCAGATCTGCTTCAAGTACCGTTTGATCAGTGAAACGAATGGCTTTTACTCGATGTTTGCCTGTGATTTCTTCGGTATGTTTATTCAAAAGGAACTTCATGCCCTGCTCTTCAAGCTCACGCTGGAGCATCAGGCCTGCTGGCAAATCCAGATTCCGGTCCATCAGATGACCGTTAATATGGATGACCGTGACGTCCATGCCCAGATTGAGCAGCCCCCGCGCTGCTTCCAGTCCAAGCAATCCGCCTCCAATGACGGCAGCTTTGCGATACTTTTGCGATGCTGCCATCATGGTTTCGCAATCTTTGATATCACGGAAACCGATAACGCCTTCCTTGTTAGCTCCGGGAAGTGGCAGGATGAACGCCTGTGAACCGGTTGCCATAATCAGCTCATCATAGGCTGCGCGTACACCATTTTCAGATACAACTTCCTTGCGCTTGGTATCGATCTGAACGATCGGGTCACCCGGGTATACCTGAATGCCGTTATCTTCGTACCAGCTCCACTCATTGATTACGATATCTTCGATGGATGTTCCGCCAGCCAATACAGAGGATAACATGATCCGGTTGTAGTTGGGATGCGGCTCTGCGCCGAAGACTGTAATTTCATAAGCGTGCGGAGCAAGCTTAAGGATATGTTCGATTGTGCGGATTCCTGCCATGCCATTGCCGACCAGCACCAGTTTTTTCGTTGTACTCATTATGATTAGCCCCCTTAGGTCCATTCTGCAAACTGCCTCGAAACCTTGTCTCTAAAATCGAAAAAGCCTGTTATGCCTCGGAGGACTGCGCATATACATACGCATCCCTTGCTCCGAGATTGCAAAACAGGCTTCATTGCCGTTTCAACCAGCTACGCCGTTGTAACTGTGATCGATTTAAATATGGAGTTGTTATGGCTTAACTATAAAAGATCGATCTAACCGTGTCAATATAGTTAACATAAAAAAGTATTTGAAATTTAAAGTTAATTATGTTTACATGAGTTTATTGGAATACCGAATGGACGACGAAGTTTTACGAGTATATCTTCTTAATTTGAAGGATTTAGATAAAGTTAGCACGCTGGATATGATAAACACTTGTAGAAAAGGTGCCATGTATAGTGTTTGACCCTTTTTTATTGCAACATGATGGGCATAAAAAGATCATTTTGAGGCATGAAAAGATCATTCTAATGTTGAAAATAAGACGCATAATCGTCACTACTTAATTTTGTTAGGTAATGTGACATGTTTATTGCTTTCATGTATTAACGTCTTAAATGTTGTGGACTCTGACTATACGCCATAGGGAGGGATTGATCCATCATGCGATCTTTATTGGTCATCCGTGTTCAACCAACGATAGCTGCCTCATCCGATGCAATCCCTCTGACACCGGAGAGGCTGCTGGGAGCAAACGGGTACCATGTACAGGTGGCGGGCAGTGAAACGGAAGCGTTGAAGCTGGCTATTGCAGCGGAAGCGTCCATCTTGCATCTGTCGCTGGCTGATGTGGAGTACTGGGTGAACTGCCTGGGAAAGGGGAAGTCGGATTCCCCGCTGCTCTGGTGGTGCGCGCCAGATACGGCTTCTTCCTCCGCAGAATCCTGCGAGGTCGAAACTTCATTTGATGGAATACTTACACCATCCATGACCGGGCCCGAGATCCATTGGACTCTTCACTTTGCAGCTCGGCGCTACATGGAACGCAAGCAGTGGGAGCAGGAACGGAAGCAGCTGCAATCCAGGCTGGAGGATCGGAAATGGATTGATATGGCGAAGGCCATCCTTAGTGATCTGAAGCAGATCTCCGAGGCCGAAGCCTATGACCTGTTACGCAAGAAAGCGATGGATGAACGCAAACGGATGGTTGATGTAGCCACAGCAATTGTAAAGGCACATCAACTGCTCCAGTCTTAATTGGAAGGAGGATTCTCCATGGATATGTCTCAGATACTCCGAGAGGTCGGACGTGGGAAACGAGGCTCGCGTGATCTGAATTATACAGAGGCGCTGACCGTAGCAGAGAAAATCCTGAAACAGGAGGTTTCCCCTGCCCAGACGGCTGCGTTTCTAATGGCTGAACGAATGAAAATGGAAAACGTTGAGGAACTGGAAGCCTTTGTTCATGCTTGTCGTAACAGTGCGGAACGTTTCTCCATATTTCAGGATGGATTGGACTGCGCGGGTCCCTATGACGGGCGGACGAAGTCGTTCATGGCCACGTTTCCGGTTGCGTTTGTACTCGCGGCCGCTGGGTTGCCGGTGACTTTGCACGGGAGTGATCCTTTACCGCCCAAGTGGGGCGTTACGCTGTCGGTACTGTTGAAGGAAGCGGGAATTGATACACGTAAAATGGATCGGGAAGATGCCCGTGGGGCTGCGTTGCGTTCCGGTGTCATGTACGTATCCTCCGAGGAGTGGTGTGAGCCTCTTCGCAAGCTTCGTCCGTTACGGGAAGAGCTGGGATTCCGTACGGTGTTTAACACGGCAGAGAAACTGATTGATTATAACCATTCACCGTATTTGGTGTTTGGTGTGTTTCATAATACCTTTCTGGATCGGATTGCGAAGTTGCTCACCCGGTTTAACTATCGTCGTGCTTATGTTGTACAGGGGATGGAAGGTTCTGAGGATCTGTACATTGATCGGCCAACCCGCGTATACGCCGTGGAAGACGGCGATATGAAGCTGGAACTGGTTGATCCTGCAGCCTATGAACTGGATATGCCCGTGCCGGAACTGGTCTGGACGGCTGCGAAGCAGCTTGAAGTGGCGGAAAGTGTATTAAGCGGCGATGGTCATATTGCTTTTGTGAATCAGGTCTTGTTAAATGGAGGATTCCGCTTGTACGCTGCGGGGCGTGTTAATTCCATCGAAGAGGGCATATACACTTGTCAGGGGTTGTTGGAAAGTGGTGCAGCATATCGCATCTATCAACAGTGGTGTGTCTCCATGGGTGGCGAACTGCCGGATAATAGAGCGATGTCCATCTATCCGGCATCGTCCAGGTAAGCCTTGCTTCAAGCTTGTGCTTGTTTAGTGTGTTCTTACTCCCAAGGATAAGTAACGGTCAGGAAGTCAGCGAATTTTTTGCTCTCTTCCCGCCGTTGTTTCCGCATGGCCGCCCGATCCGGAGCGGTCTCGTATAGTTTCTTCTCTTCTTCTGTCTCCGGGATGATCCGAGGTACAATCAGTTTCCGATTATTTTCGTCCAAGGCCACAAAGGTCAGAAATGCCGTCGCCGCAATTTTCTTCTCTCCGGTCTTCAGATCCTCACGAATCACCTTCACAAAAATCTCCATGGAACTGCGTCCTGTCCAGGACGCGAACGATTCCAGCGTAACCGAATCCGTTGGATTAATCGGATACAGGAAATCGACAGAGTCGGTTGAAGCCGTTACAGTATTGACCCGGCATAACTTGGAAGCGGCGATGGATGCAATATCATCGATGTAGGACATCAGCTTCCCACCGAATAGCGTATTATGATTGTTGACATCGGTTGGGAACACCCGTGCCGTCTTGAAACAACGTGTTTCGCGTACATATTTTTTCTCCACCTGATCCATCTCCGTTGGTTTCGGTATCTCTCTCATGTTTTTTCCTCCTTACAGTATGGCTGCTGTGACATTTCATGTGTTACAAGGTCTTTTTTTGGTCTATTATCCCTAGTATAGGTGTCGGTCAGATACATATTCAAATGAAGTTGGACTGCAAAAAAACCGCCAGGCGCGGACCGGCGCGCTGGCGGTTTACTGCTGTATATTAAGCCTTGGGTTTGAAAATGCCGGACGGTTTGCCGATCGGCAAGAACGCATAGCCGAAGTGAGCATTCAGTACCGAAGCACCTGTACCATACAGGGACACAATTCCGATCGCCATTTCAGCGTATGCTGCAATGGTGTGGAAAATGTGAGGAGCTACGCCGAAAGCGTCAAAGGTCAAGCCAAGGAACAGGAAGTCAATCAGAATGAAGATGATAAGCAATACTTTATTTGCTTCAATAGCACCGATTGTCATGAACAGGGTGAATACGAGGTATCCGGCAAAAGCAAATCCGAGCTGCTTGCCATCGGCCTGTTCAGCAAGCGTGGAGCCAAATACGCCCATTTTGATCATCCAGTTGGCCGCCATGGCAAACCAGAAGAATGCATACGCGCCAAATGCTGTTGTGCCAAAGGTGTTGTTGCGTTTGGAATCTTGAATACATGCGAATAACTGGGCAAAGGCACCCAGGAAGATCGCCCAAGGAATAGCGTAGCTAAGTCCATCCGTAATGCCAAGCTTTTGGGAAGAAGCGACCAGGGTTACGATAGCCAACCCAAATAATCCCATTGCGCTGGGATCGGCGTTAACAATTTTGACTTTAGTCTGTGAATCGGTCTGCATGGTGATGATAAGCCTCCAATAATATCAAATCAGGATCCATGGCCGTCGTTGGCCGTCCTCTAAATTACATCATTTGTATCCGCCGGGTCCGGACACACACATCGCCCTATTGTACCTGAATGCCCCCATTATGGAAAGGGATTTTATTACCTTTTGAACCAATAGACTTTTTGTTTTTTCAATATACACATTTACGACACAATCCATTCTGGCCGTGAATGGTGAGGCCAGACGTTAGAATAAAGGCCTCGTTATTACTGCTAAATTGCGTCATATCAGCCATTTTCGGATAAGCTCTTGTGTGATAAAATAATCTTTATCAAAAAAATGGAGAAGAATACAAAACATCCTTGTCTCCTATGCCATATGTTAATCCAACTATAGATTGACAGGAAAAACTAAAATGGTTCACAGAATAAGGAGGTATCAGGGGTTATGGTTATGAGTTTGGATTTGAAAAATAAAATAGAGAAGGCCAGACATAACCTTTATGTGCTGGTAGAGCATAACAAAGGTGGTCTTGGACATCCCGATGTGATTCGGCAGTCTATGGCATTGGACGAATTGATTAATGAGTATAACCGAATTAGCCGAAACCATTCACGGGCCTGAACCCGAAGGGATTTTGATTTTAAATACAGAACGAATCACATAGATGAGTAACACTTGATCGTACAGACGGGCATGAATATGGCCGGAATGTACTGCCTCCGTTGAAGAGGCAGTACCATTCCGGCATAGTATTCATGCCCGTTTGTTTTGCCAAATATCAATATATACCTGTTTAATGGAGCAATCGTTTGGCTTCCAAGTATAGAACCTGTACGAATTTTTTCGTATTAATGCGTGTCTGGGACAAGGAAGGCTCCACATTGTTTTGCAGCTCCAGCATTTTCTTGCGGATTTCGGTGAAATCAAAAAATTTGGATGCATAGTTCTCGAACTTGGGATGTGTATAATCCGTTAATCCCAGAGACACCACATGACTCAGCGTCTGGAAGATGGCTCTGCGAACACGTTGTTCCGATGCCTTGATCTCCTTGTTCACCTCTGCGAGTGATGCGTTGTCTCCCAGCTTGCGTATCGCTACGTTCTGGAAGATGTCTTTGAGGGATGGGAACGTATAGGGCGACAGCTTATGTTCATCTGTCTCTACCTGTTCCAGATATTCCAGCATGTCCAGCAGATCCCTGCTACCCGCTTCGCCGATCATGCCCATCTCGGACAGCAGGAAATGTCCTGCTGTAGTAATGGTTTTGTCCGGAACCGGAGCCGCAGCACGTTCGGTAGAATTCAAACCGGACAATCCCTGCAATGTCCGCTGAATATCTGCGATGGATTGCTGCATCCGAAGCCTTTCGCTCACCAGCCGCAGAACAGATAGAATCTCCAACCGGTTAATCGGCTTCGTAATATAATATTCAATGCCTAGTGAATAGGCTTCTCCGATCATATTTTTCGACTCGATCTGGGAGATCATAACGATCTTGCCCTCAAACCTTCCCTCAAGCGCCCGCACGGTCTGTATCCCGTCTCGTTGTGGCATCAGCAGATCAATCAGCAGTACATCCACCTTATGCAGCTCCAACAGTTCCGCGTGAATATGTGCTCCGTCCTCAGCTTCCCCAGCAATATCGCCAAGGCCTTCATCCTCAATAATATCCATCAACATGGAACGAACGCCAGGATCATCATCCACGATAAAATAACGCATGTCAGTCATTCCCTTTCTCTGCGAATGGTGTGATTGATAAATCTATGGTAAAGGCGGTTAACTCCGCCATGAACTCTCGTTCCAGTGTAATCGTTCCTTTCCTTCTTGCATAGAACCTGACATGTCAGGTTCTATGACAATGTTTGGGCGATCAAAGCCCATTTTTAAAATAAATGTAGGAATTGCATGTAGGTATTTGTCGATTTTCGTAGATGCCCTTGTAGTATAAGTAACATCCCGAAGTCTGGGGCTAGTGTTGTGCAGAATGGTACAAACTTTTCACGTGACCATCTCTGTGCTTGAAATACACCATAAAAAGGGGCATACCGATGGAGCAAACAATACAAGATATTGTCGTCATTTTCAATGATTTTCTATGGTCCAAAGTGTTAATTATACTATTGGTAGTATGTGGTATATACTTCACCACCAAGACCCGATTCATGCAATTCCGCATGATTGGAGATATGGTGAAGGTGCTTCTAGAGCCGAAAAGCAAGGAACCAGGCAAAATTTCACCTTTTCAGGCGTTCTGTATTAGTATGGCGGCCCGTGTAGGCACAGGCAATATTACCGGTATTGCATTGGCCATCGCACTGGGGGGACCCGGGGCTGTATTCTGGATGTGGGTTATTGCGATTATTGGTTCTGCCTCCAGTTTTGTGGAGAGCACGTTGGCTCAGATCTATAAAGTGAAGGATAAGGGCGGATTCCGCGGGGGTCCGGCGTATTATATGGAGCGTGGGCTAGGAAAGCGCTGGATGGGGATTTTATTTGCCATTCTCATCACACTTTCATTCGGTTTGGTCTTTAATGCGGTGCAGTCTAACACGATTACCGTTGCATTTGAGAACTCATTTGGAACGGATCGGTTAACGGTAGGGATCATTATGGCCGTGGTATTTGCAGGAATTATTATGGGCGGTGTCAAACGGATTGCCAAAGCGTCGGAATACATCGTCGTGGTGCTTGCCGTATTGTACATTGGGGTAGCGGCTTTTGTTGTGTTGGCGAACATTACCCAGCTTCCGGCCATGATTGCATTGATCGTCAAAAATGCCTTCGGCATTGAACAGGTGGCTGGCGGAACGTTGGGCGCTGCACTGATGAACGGTGTGAAACGTGGATTGTTCTCCAATGAGGCGGGGATGGGTAGCGCCCCGAATGCTGCTGCAACGGCGGATACAACACATCCAGTGAAACAGGGACTTATTCAGGCGTTTGGCGTGCTGACAGATACGTTAGTGATATGTACAAGCACAGCCATGATTATTTTGCTATCAGGAGTGTACAAAGGTTCCGATCTGGGTGGCATTGAGTTAACTCAGGCAGCATTAAGTGTACATATTGGTTCATGGGCATCGGGATTCCTGGCGGTTATGGTGTTCCTGTTTGCCTTCAGTACACTAATCGGAAATTATTACTACGGAGAAACTAACATTGAGTTTATCAAATCCAACAAAGTCTGGCTGTGGGTATACCGTATTTGCGTTATCGCGATGGTGGTGTTTGGTGCGGTAGCCAAAGTGCAGCTGGTATGGGATTTGGCTGACCTGTTCATGGGGCTCATGGTGGTGGTGAACCTGATTGCAATTCTGATGCTGTCCAAGGTGACTTTCGAAGCGTTGAAGGACTACAAGAAACAAAAGGCTGAAGGACGTGATCCCGTCTTTACCCGGGACCGAATTCATATTCCGGGTGAAGTGGAATGCTGGCAGTCGGAAGAAGAAGTTATTGGAGATAAATCAATACATGTAGCCAATTAAGATTTTATCTGAATGTAGTTGGTTATATAAAATGGACACAACAAACAACAGGACTTGGATTATCCATCATGGGCAACCCGAGTCCTGTTTGTTTTTATTTTGATTACTTTTTAACCGAATAACTGATCAGTTGTTCGGATAGAGTTTTCATTCGTGCCCCTGTTTCGTTAAGCTGCTCAATCACATCCGTAAAGGATGCTACAAGCGTTGCTTGTTCCTGTGAAGAGGCTGCAATCTGGGAGACTTCAACTTCCATCTGTTTGATGACCTGTTGTACATCTCTCAGGCTGGTATCGATATCACTTGTAGCTTGTTTGGCATCCACAGAGAGTTTGCGTACTTCGGAAGCAACCACACCGAAGCCAGCGCCTGCCTCACCAACGCGAGCGGCTTCAATAGCGGCATTCAGGCCAAGCAAGTTGGTTTGTTCAGAGATTTCACGAATGAACCCGGCTACTTTGTTGATTTGGGAAGAGTTCTGAACAGCAATCCGTGTGTTCTGCAGGATCTGCTCACTGGTTGCTTGCAATTCTTCGGCATGAGCGGCGACATGCTGCACCATATCAACGAGGTTACCATTGATGGTTTGATTTTCTTGTATAATGTCTTCAAGTTGGTTCTGGTTAGACTGGTCGTAAGATACACAGAAAACAGCAACAACGTTCTGGTTATCATCAAAGATCGGAATGTTCAAAATATCCAGTTCGATACCATAAACTTCCTTGGAGAGAGTAGCGAGAGTAGCTTCTCTTCCGTTTTTTAAGATGGCAAAGTTTTGATACGATTCCAAGAGTGGCATTCCTTTTTCAAAACCAAGGTCAAACTTGTCGGTGGTAACAACCTCCAATACCTTTTCGTGATCATATACAGTTAAACTAGCTGGTTCTCTAAGGATCATGCTGATATAAGGCATTACTTTAAGCAGGGCATCTACAACGTTCATGGAAGAGGACCATCCTTTCAATATTTGAATGTATTATTTTTAACGATCTATGGAATGCTCTATCTTTCATCGGACAGGAAGGGCTTTTCGTGAACGGCATTTTGCATGAAAGAATGAACATTTTATGATTAAATTTTAAAATATTTACCATGTGAACTGATTTATTGGATATAAGTGTTAGTTGTAACTATTTTTATATCAAGATATTTGTAAGAATGTATATCAATTATGGGACATATGTCCTTTTACATACGTTATCTACGACAACGGAGGGGAAGTCGGAATGAAAGAAATCATGGACTTTGGACTTGTGCGGCAACTCGCCCGTGAGAATGGGTTGGATCAGGTGTTAGACGAGTCTGCACTCGCGGAGTTGAGACTACTTGAGGCTGCAAAGGGTGAGATGATATGTGCCAAAGGTGAACGACCCGAACGACTGTATTTTCTCGTGCAGGGCAAACTCAAGATCTATACCACCCTGCCTAACGGGAAGTCTCTGTTGCTTCGTTTCAGTACACCACTTGCGCTTGTGGGAGATTTGGAACTGGTGAATGGCAAGGAGGCTATGAATACGGTAGAGTCTGTGAGCAAAAGCCTGTTGCTGGGTATCAGTTATCGCGCTCTCCAGAATACGTATGCAGAGAACCCTAAATTTCTCCACTTTATGCTGAGTCAAGTTACACACAAATTGTATACCTTCTCGAACCTGTCGAGTCTGAACATGTTATATCCGGTCGAGAGCCGATTTGCCAGCTATCTGTTGTCCACAATGGGCCAGGACGAGTCCTCTTCGGAAGAGATTCAGACCTCCAAGCTCACCGAACTGGCGGATATGCTGGGCACCAGCTATAGACATCTAAATAGAGTCGTTCAAGATCTGTGTAATCGAAATATTATTCACAAAGTGCAACGAAAGCTTGTTATCTGTGATCTGGAACAGTTGCGTGTCATCGCGGGAGGCAATATATATGAGTGATGGCATTTTAAATAAAGATCAAGCCTACATATCTATGCGACATGACGCGACACAATAAAATACAATATGGCATAACAAAGAGCACCCTCCCCAATATACCAAGGGGTGCTCTTCTTGCACTGCACTTCAAGTGAATTAGATATCTCCGCGTTGCTCGAACAATTGAGCGATCTCTACAATGACACGGGTTGCCTTCACCATATTGTCTACCGATACATATTCGAATTTGCCATGGTAGTTTTCACCGCCAGTGAAGATATTTGGTGTTGGCATGCCCATATAGGATAGCTGGGAACCATCTGTTCCTCCCCGGATGGGGCGAATAACAGGTTCGATGTCCAGTCGGGTCATGGCTTCATGGGCAATATCGACGATCTGGCGTACGGGTTCAATTTTCTCGCGCATGTTATAGTACTGGTCATTCAATTCAACCTTGATGCTTTTCTCTCCATACTTGGTCTTCAGTTCGTTTGCAATATGGAGCAGATTTGTTTTGCGCTCTTCAAACTTCTCCCGGTCGAAATCACGGATGATGTAACTCATCTTTGTCAGCTCAACGTCACCATCCATAGACAACAGATGGTAGAACCCATCGTAACCGTCCGTGAATTCAGGAGCTTCCTCCACAGGCAGGCGTCGATTCAATTCCATTGCAATTTTCAGAGAGTTCACCATTTTATCCTTCGCTGTTCCGGGATGCACATTGGTGCCTCGTACTGTAATTTTGGCGGCAGCTGCGTTAAAGCTCTCGTATTCCAGCTCACCAAGCGGTCCGCCATCAACTGTGTAAGCATATTTGGCTCCAAAAGCAGCTACGTCAAACTTGTGCGGTCCACGGCCAATCTCTTCATCCGGGGTAAACGCAACCCGAATCTTACCGTGTTTCACTTCCGGGTGTTCAATCAGATAGGCCATCGCCGTCATGATCTCGGCAATGCCTGCTTTATTATCGGCACCAAGCAACGTTGTACCGTCGGTTGTGATCAGGGTCTGGCCTTTATACTCGTGCAGCTCCGGGAAATCCTTGTTGGACAGTACTACGTCTAGCTCCGAGTTCAGCACAATGTCAGCACCGTCATAGTTATCGATAACCTGTGGTTTGACATTTTTGCCAGTAAAGTCGGTCGCTGTATCGAGGTGAGCCAGGAAACCGATCACGGGAACATCTTTGTCCGTATTGGATGGCAGTGTAGCCATGACATAACCATTCTCATCCATCGTCACATCTTGCAGACCAATGGAGGTACACTCTTCAACGAGCAGTTTGCCCAAGGCCAGTTGGCCGGGTGTGGAAGGGCATGTCTCACTATTTTCATCGGATTGGGTATCCATCTGAACGTAAGTGCTCAGTCTTTGAATTAATACATCTTTCATCTATAATCGCTCCCTAGCTTGAGTAGTATATAAGTTGAGCTACTTGTTTTACACTGATCCACTACGAGGCCAGAATAACTTTCTGATCGCTGTTATCCCCAGATTTTTTGATGCACTTTTACAAAGGTGAAAATCTGAGGATAGCGTATGCTTTCGATGCAGCTTTCTTGCAGAAAGCTTTTAGCTTCGCTTCTACAGGTTATTTCTGCCCTCTCCGTTATCGTGTAACCGTTAGTCACAACTTATGTAAATTGGGTATAGTAATTATTGTGGATCTCTATGGTTATCATATCATGTTTTGCAGTCATTTCCAGAATGGAGCAGAACCGAAATATGAGGATGATTAGGTATCAAAAAGGGTACTAGGTCACAAAAATGTACGTACTTGTATTTCTATAACCGAGGTTCATAATAAATGATGAAGAAAGGATGTGTTCAAGACATGCCATTTATCACGGTTAAGGTACTGGAAGGCAAGTCGGTCGAGCAGAAACGTCAGTTGATTGAACGTATGACTCAGGTGGCTTGTGAGACATTGGATGTTGATCCGAGCAAAGTCTTTATCTTCATTGAGGATTTGGAGAAGGACAATTACGGCAAGAACGGAAAACTGTTTTCGGATTTAGACAAATAAGTAAGGCTTCATATATATCATGATCATGGAACAGGAGATGCAACATCAATGACTGAACAATTATTTTCCCCTTATCAATTCAAGAGCCTGCAATTAAATAACCGTGTCGTCATGGCACCGATGTGCCAATATTCTGTCACTGCGAAGGACGGCATTCCGAACGATTGGCATCAGGTTCACTATGTGAGCCGTGCGGTTGGAGGAACAGGACTGATTGTAATCGAGATGACCGATGTAGATCCGGATGGACGTATTACCGATAATGACTTGGGTATATGGTCAGATGAGCATGTGCCTGCCTTCACCAAACTTGTCGATGGAATTCATGCCTACGGCTCCAAAGTAGCTATTCAGATCGCACATGCGGGACGAAAAGCAGAGGATGCACCGCAGCCGGTTGCCCCATCGGTAGTCACATTCCCGGGAGAAAAGTACAAGGAGCCGCGTGCGTTAAGTACAGAAGAGGTAGAAGCCATGGTGCAGAAGTTCGCAGACGGTGTTCGCCGCGCAGTACAGGCTGGAGTGGATACCATTGAGCTGCATGGCGCACATGGATACCTGATCCACCAGTTCCATTCTCCGCTGATGAATCATCGTGAAGATGTATATGGGCAGGATCTGTCCCGTTTTGGCGTTGAAGTCATTCGGGCAGCGAAAAAAGAAATGCCAGCAGACATGCCGATGATTTTGCGGATTTCGGCCATAGAATACGCGGATGGTGGATACGATATCGACCACACGATCAATATCGCTCGTGCCTACCAAGATGCAGGCGTGGACATGTTCCATATCAGTTCAGGTGGCGAAGGACCTTCGGGACAGCGGAAACCGGGGAACTATCCAGGGTATCAAGTGCCATTTGCCCGTCGCTTCCGTGAAGAACTGAACGTTCCTGTAATCGCAGTGGGTATGCTGGAGGATGCAGCATTGGCTCAGGCGGTGATTGGCAACGGTGATGCGGATCTGGTTGCCGTTGGCAGAGGCATGCTACGTGATCCGTACTGGGCGAACCATGCGGCTCTGGAACTGGGTGTCAGCAAGGATCGAGCTGCCATTGCAGAGCAATATTCTCGTGGATACTAACTTGCACTAACATTTACACTTGCCACTCCGATGACAGAATAACCTTCCGATCGCTGTTATCCCCAGATTTTTTTGATTCACTTGTTCAAAGGTGAAAATCTGAGGATAAAGGCGAACGTTCCGCTTCTTCAAGTTATTTCTGTCCTCTGCGTTCTCGTGTAAATGTTAGTGCAAATTTTATATAGTAAAATAGGCCACAGCATGGGTTAAACCTCATGCTGTGGCCTGATTTTGGATATTGAGAATCATATCCATCCGATTACGGATGACTACGCTCTTCGAGTCGCTTCATAGACGAATTTTTGATTGGACTGCGTGGGTGGTTGATCCGGGTTAAAGTCGGCGTACACTTTAATGTCAGAGAAACCAATGTGTTCGAGAATTAGGCGTAACTCTTCTATGCCGTACCAACGTAGAGTGAGTTGTTGCAGCTCCGTAGCAACAAGAGCACCCTGATGCCATTGTTCGTAGCGAATCAGACTTACTTTATATTGGTGTAGAAGGTTCACTTCAATGGTTTTCACTTCTACCGTGATCGTATCACCATCGGGTAATGAAACGGTTGATGTTTCTACAGAAGAGGGTTGTGTCACATCGGGCAGAAACAGATCAAACACGAGCCTGCCGCCGGGTTCTAAATGCTGAAATAGATTACGTAATGCGTTAATCGACGCCTGTCTGTCTTGGATGAGGAGCAGAGAACCTCCGGGAATGATAATTGCCTCGTATCGATATGGAAGGTCAAGCTTCTCCAGATCGGCAACGAACAGCTCAGGCATGGGTAATGCCCGCTCCATACAACGAGAACGGCAAGAGTCAATCATATCCATTGAATAATCAATTCCATCCACCTTCAAGCCTGCTTCAAGCAAAGGAATGAGCACTCGGCCTGATCCTGACATGGCTTCAAGGATACGTCCATTGCAGCGCTGAAGATAATGGCGATAGAATTCAATGTCTCCTCCCAAGGAGTGCCCCACAGGTTTCGTGAGATCATAAACGGCGGTGCATAATGGACCGTAATAACTGAATGACATAGTATAGGTGTCCCCCACATGTAAATGTATTAAAATGAAAACGTGGAAGGGGAATGAGCAGGATTATCCCTTCCGGCAACGGTTGGAATTGGATTTTTCAGAGCAGACTATCATAGGAATCACGCACCTTTTATGTAATATGTTCCAATTATAGGGTGGGGATAAAGCGGAGGTCAACTTCTATTCGGGTGGTTATACGAAATGAAATGTATAAGGAGGTGATTCGAATGGATTCATCATCAAGTTCATCAAGTGCACTGCCAGATATCCGGCAGGAACTTATGCTCCATGCACCTGTAGAGAAAGTGTGGGAGATGGTCTCGACCGAGCAGGGACTGAGAACCTGGTTCATGCCAGGCAATCTGGAACCCGTGGAAGGTCACGAGTTTATATTGGAAGCAGGCCCCTTCGGCCAATCACCATGTCAGGTGACGGAAGTTCTTCCGCTGCACAAGCTGTCATTCCGCTGGGGTAAGGACTGGACGTTGACGTTCCAACTGAATGAACAGCCCGAAGGTACGGATTTCACACTGATTCACAGCGGTTGGGATGCGGATAAACTGACCGAGTTTGGACAGGCTCACGCCATAGTGCGGGAACGTATGGAGCAGGGATGGCCGGAATCGTTCAGAAGCTTGCTCAAGTTGTTAAATAAATCTTCATTCAATCAACCCCAGGCCATTTCGCCCGTTCATTCCGGTGAAATTCGGCCTGGGGTTTCTTGGTGTACTAGGAGCTGGCGAAAACAGATAGAGATCCTTAAAATTATAAGGAAGTTGACCGATTATGATACGGAAACTATTTCCGTGAGCACCAGAAACGTGTAACATGAATTATAGTAATAAATCGACAAAATTAGACGTCTCTCGCCATTGTGGATGGAAGGAATACATAGATGAGAAAACACTGGATTATGCTGACCATAAGCTTCATATGTATTGTCATTGTTCCACTGGGTTGGATCGCCCAGACGTTAATTAGCGAGCGGATTAACCCCAAGGCTACAGATGGGAAAATTGACCTGACCCAATGGGACTTTGATCGCAAGGGTGCAGCGTCTCTAAAGGGTATCTGGGATTTCTACCCTGGGCAGTTGCTGAGCCCGGCAGATATTGAAGCAAGTGTATCCGGTCGCAAGCCATTGCCGGCTTCCTCTGGCACTCAGGTTCCGGCCCGATGGAACAAATCTCTGGGGCAAGCGCATGGGTATGGAACCTATCATTTGCAAGTCCAGCTTACACCCCGGACGATGAAAAATGATTATGGTATACGCACACAGAATATACGCATGGCCCACAGGGTATTTATCGATGGTAAAGAGATTGGCGGCAAAGGCCTGCCAGGAAAGACCAAGGCGACAGATATACAATTAAATCTGCCCTTTACAGGATTCACGTCCATTGAGGGCAATACGGCTGACATTATCATTCAAGTATCAAATTATAGTTACTCGTCCGGGGGCATAGTAGCGCCCATTTTGTTTGGAGACGAGCATAGTATTCTGAAAAGTCAGCAACAAGATTGGCTCAGGGATCTGATGGCCTTATTCGGTTTTATCTTGCCAGCCGCCTTTTTTCTACTTCTGTTCAGATTACGACGTACGGAGAAGGAGCTTCGTTTTCTCGGATTATTCAGCCTTTCTGGTGCGGTGTACGCTCTGACACATGGGGAGAAGTTACTGGGTACGTTTGTACCGTTCCTGACCAATAATGAGATACTTCGGATTCAGCTCCTTAGTTCAGCCTTTGCCTATTATTTTTTGCTTCGGTATATGGATGCCCGTGTACCAGGAGCAGTTCATCAGTGGTTTGTTCGTCTGGCTGTAGTGTTGATCGTTACCCAGACCATTGTGGGTCTTACGCTTCCTCCAACGCTTTTCTCGTCTCTTGAGCTTCCCATGTTGCTGATCTCGCTTGTTGTCATGTTATATACGCTGCGAGCCATTTTCTATTGGTTGAAAGGACGGCCGAATGACAGCCACTTTGCACTCGTGAGTATGATGAGCATACTCATGGTTGTTGTGTTATATACGCTTGGTGCGTTCACTACCCTAGACACAGCGTTCTTTGCGCTGATTGAACTTTTATTATTTGTATTTGCCCAGATGATTGTGACCGCAATCCGCTTTGCACAATCATTCCGAGACGTGGAAGCCCTGTCTGAGCGCTTGCTGGCCATCGACAGCCTGAAGGACGAGTTCATGGCAAACACGTCTCATGAGCTGCGCACCCCCCTGCATGGCATCATTAATATTGCGCAATCCATGCTGGAAGGGGCGGCCGGAGCAGTCACGCCCAAGCAAGCCAAAAATCTGTCCATGATTACTTCAACCGGAAAGCGCCTTTCACTGCTGGTTAACGATATTTTGGATTTTTCCAAATTAAAAAATAGTGAGATCGAGTTGAAAAGGGTACCTGTTGATCTGGAATCCGTTGCTCGTACTGTGGTTGAAGTCTCGGGTTTCACGTTTGAGGACAAGCCGGTTATATTGATTCAACAATGGCCCCAGTCGTTGCCACTTGTTGAGGCGGACGAAGATCGCCTAAGGCAAGTTCTGTACAACTTGCTGGGCAACGCCTATAAGTACACTGAGCAGGGTGAGATTCGATTGTACGCTAGTGTTGAAGGGAATTGGGTGAAGGTATCGGTTGCTGATACAGGGGTAGGCATTGCCTTGGACAAACAGGAGGATATCTTCCAGGCGTATGAGCAGAATAACGGCACGATCGAGCGATTGAATAATGGAACCGGACTGGGTCTGAGTATTACACGGAAACTCGTTGAGCTTGGCGGTGGTGAGATCTGGGTTGAATCGGAGCCGGGGCAAGGTTCGACCTTTCATTTCACCCTGCCTGTTATGAAGTTGCCGCTGCTGCAATCTCATTCGAAACCAGCTGCCGCCCGATATGTTGCTGCACAGGGGGCAGGGACGAAGGAGGTTGTGACAAGAGAGTCAGATGAGCTGGATGAACTTACGGAAGCTGAGCATACGATTTTGATTGTGGACGATGACCCCGTGAATCGACAGGTATTGCTTAACCTTTTATCGACGGAACGATATCGGGTTATCGCAGCAGATAGCGGGTCCACCGCATTGAAACTTCGTGAAGAATTCCCGTCGATTGATCTTGTCATAACGGACTGGATGATGCCTAAGATGTCCGGACTTGAGTTATGTCGCAAACTGCGTGAGCACAGTTCCCTGTCAGAGTTACCGATTCTGATGCTGACCGCCCGCGGGTTGCCTGAGGATATCAAACACGGATTCCAGGCGGGAGCCAATGACTTCCTGAGCAAACCGGTGGATGCCGGCGAATTGCGCGCCAGAGTTCGGACGTTAATTGAGATGCGGAGTTCTGTGCAGGAGGCTATTCGGACCGAAATGGCCTTTTTGCAGGCGCAAATCAAGCCGCATTTTCTATATAATGCACTCAATGTGATTATCGCGACCTGTGCAGTGAATCCGGACAAAGCAACCGATCTGCTGATTGAATTGAGTCATTACCTGCGTGGAAGTTTTGACTTCCAGAACAGGGAGCAGCTTGTTCCTTTGACCAAAGAGCTGGAATTGGTGGAGTCTTATGTGCATTTGGAACAGGCGAGATTTGAGGAAAGACTGGTGGTTGAGTATGAGGTGGAATCGGACGTGCATCTATATCTGCCACCTCTCAGTATTCAGCCACTTGTGGAGAATGCCATTCGCCACGGTGTGATGGAGCGGGCAGCCGGTGGGACAGTTCAGCTTATAATTTTCAAAGAGAGCGAGCATGTGGTCGTTCAGGTTCAAGATGATGGTGTAGGTATCCCTCCTGAGCGTATGGCTCAGGTCAAGTCAGGGCGCACCGAAGGTCCAGGAGGTGTCGGGCTGCAAAATATAAACCGTCGCCTGATGTCTCTCTATGGTCAGGGACTCGAGATTCATAGCCATGTGGGTAAAGGCACGCAGATCCGATTCCGTATCCCTGTGCAAAAGGTGGATTATTCCAATTAATGTGCCGAGTTAAGCAATTATGGTTAACAGACTAATAAGCGGATGCCGATAAAATCGGTATTCCTATTGAATCTTTCATGGCAGGAGGCTGAAATAACGGTGAGAGCCATTGTGATCGATGATGAGAAGCCAGCGCAGCTTCATCTGGAGCGACTACTACGAGCGGACGGACGAATTACACCCGTGCAATGTTTTTCAACAGCTCGTGATGGTCTGCATTTTCTGGCAAACGAACGTGTAGATGTTGTATTTTTGGACATTGGAATGCCGGAGATGAATGGCCTGGAAGCGGCTGAATATATACAGCAATTGGATCAGAGTATTCGTATCATCTTTGTTACGGCTTATGCGGACCATGCAGTGGAAGCATTTGAGCTACATGCACTGGATTATGTACTGAAACCGGTAAGCTCCGCCCGATTGACCAAAACCATTGATCGAATTGCGGGCATAATGTCGCATACTTCCCAAGTTGCAGCCACCGCCGAGATACAGGAATCGGCACCTGTATCTGTGGAGTTGGATACTGAAGTTCCGGGGCTGCTTACGTTCAAACATCTGGATATCTACAGAAGTTTGGATCAGGGTGCCAAGAAACATAAGTGGCGCACAACCAAATCACAGGAATTGTTTGCTTTTTTGTTTCATCACAGGGAAGAATGGGTAAGCAAGGAGATTCTGCTGGATAAGCTATGGGGTGATGTTTCCCAGGAAAAGGGATTAACCCATCTACATACTTCCGTATACCAGATTCGAAAGCTGTTTAAGGAATGGAACATGACAGGCAAGCTGGAGTACAATATGAACCGTTATCGCCTGTTATCAGGCAATCTGGTAAGTGATGTGGATCAATTCGAAAAATCCATGGTCTACAACGTCATCACATCAGACAATGTTGATGACTTGAGGCATATGATTCCGCTTTATCGTGCCGATTATTTGGAAGAGCATGATTATCACTGGGCACAGGCCAAAGCAAGGGAACTGAGACGGAAGTACACAGGGCTGGTTATGGATATTGCGAGATGGGACATGGAGCATGGTCGTGGCAAGGAAGCGATTGAGCAATTAACGATATTGCAGGAACGGGAGCCTTATTCGGAAGAGATCTGCCGACTCATGATGGAAGTGTATGCATCCATGGATGATCAGCAAGGCATACTTCGTTTATATCATTCATTTACATTGACATTAAATGAGGATCTGGGGTATCAGCCCGAGCCCGAAACAAGCAGGTTATATAAGAACCTGACGGACAAATAAACGTAAGTGCAGACAGGAGGGTGAGGCATGAAGTTATTCATACACCGCAAAGACTTGCGTACGGATGATCTGGCTGCATTCGATTATTTGCGGGAACACCAAGAAGAGAGTGTGCATGTTCTCATCTACGATGCATTTCTCCTGCGGCAAGGCCGAGAGAAGGAACACAGCGGTGTGAATTTTAGGCAGCATGCAGCGGAATTAGGCAGACGTTATCTTGAAGCCAAACGAAAACTGCATGTTGCTTATGGCAATCCAGCTGAAGTGGTTGAATTCATCTTGAACGAATTCAAAGGTGAGATTAACGAGATTGTGGTCCATCGGGATATGACGCCATATGCAATCGAGCGGGATAGGGCCATACGCAAAGTCAGTGAGGCACGCGAGGTTACGTTCACACAACTGACGGATCATCTGCTGATGGATCTGAATGGATTTGCCAATTTTACAGGCAAGTCGGAGCCTTATAAGGTATTTGCGGCTTTTCATCGGCGGTGGGTGGAATTCATGAATGAACATCCCAACCTTCCTTCGGCAACAACGGTTGCAGAGTTGAAGGTGAGTGATCGTCAGATTGAATGGCCGGATGCAATGCAGGTACCTCCGGAGTTGCTGGAGGGCAGTGGTTCGAATGACGAGGACCCGCATCTGCTGTTGGATCAATTTTTGTCAGATCGAATTGCTGAATATGGTGATCATCGGGATGAATATGAGGCGTACGAGCCAAGTCATCTCAGTTCTTACGTAGCTGTGGGAGCTGTATCCATTCGCAAAATGTATGATGCGGCGAGTCGCACGGCTGAGGCTGGGGAATGGATCAGGCAGTTGTGTTTCCGCGACTTCTATCTGTATCGAGCGGTCTATGAGAGTCACTATTTTACATATGAAAAGGTGTACGATCTCTCGGCTCTCCATGATGATCACTTTGAACGTTGGTGCAAGGCGGAGACAGGCATTCCGATTATTGATGCAGCGATGACGGAATTGAACGAAACTGGACATATGCCGAATCGGCTGCGGATTCTCACGGCGATGTTTCTCACCAAAAACCTGCAATGCCCATTCACCTTGGGTGAAGCCTATTTCAGGCGCAAGCTGAGTGACTATGATAACATTCAGAACCGAGGTAACTGGCTGTGGTGCGCCTCGCTTGGTGAGAACGCAGCTCCATATTTCCGGGTGAACAATCCGGTAACGCAATCGGAGAAGTACGATCCTCAAGGAGACTACATTCGAAAGTGGTTGCCAGATTTGAAGGATCTGCATAGCAAGGATATCCATCAGCCGCGCAAGGATGCCATTGTTGATCTGAAGGCATCCAGACAGGCGGCAATTGACGTGTATAAACAGATTCTGGCGAGTCGTGGGAAGTAGACTCAGTCAGGGGTGGATTCATGCCCAAACCCAAATTCACCATTTTCATCCGGTTGATCCAATATTCATTTGGTTGAGAGCAGGATGTCCCACAGACCGCGTACTCGCGGTCTTTTTTACATATATAGACATGAAAATAGTGTGAAATGTGTTGAAAATTTAGGAATTGTTAAGAAAATGGACTATCCATCTTAAGCATTATGGCTTTTAATAGATAGAGAGCTTTATTGTATTAAGTCATATCTGACATATTGACGAACACATTAAGGAGAAACGTAAACATGAGTGAAACACTGAAAAGAGAGCGAATTCCAGAGCTGAATCTGGTGCGTGCCATGGCAATTATCGGCGTACTGTGCGTGCATTCCACGTCTTATGCGACTGTGGACATGACGGGCTCAGGCTACTACTGGCTGTACAACTTTATTAATATCTTTATGAAATATGGTACGCCAACCTTTATTTTTATGAGCAGTTTTGTCCTGTTCTATAACTATTATTCCCGTCCGCTGGATAAGAAACTCGTGAGTAACTTTTACAAGAAAAGATTTGTGTATATTTTGCTTCCGTACTTCCTGTTTTCATTGATGTATTTTGTTATTCTGCATTTCACGCATTATCAGGGCCGACCGTTTGGCGAATCGGCTGTAAGTTTCATTACGAAATTGTTTACGGGTAAAGCCTATACGCATCTGTACTTTGTGTTTATTAACATGCAATTTTATCTGTTATTCCCATTGGTGTTATGGTTGCTTAAGAAGTATCCTTCTGTGGTGAAATGGTCTGTTCCGATTGGATTATTGATTCAATGGGCATTTATCGTAAGTAATAAATATGGATTCCAGGTACCCAACAAGGGAAGCTGGGCGTTCTCATACTTCTCCTATTTCATGCTGGGTGCTTTTATCGGGGTATATTTCCCTAAAATCAAGCAATGGTTTGTCATCAGTCGGGCCAATGCAACCAAAGGACGCGTAGCTTCATGGATTCTGCTCTGGGCGGTCTGGATCATTGCCGGACTTGGCCATGTGTATATCTATTACCTGCTGCGTCTGAAGATCGCAACGTATAACACACTGTGGTATGAATTCTTCTGGAATGTGCATACCTTTGCTTGTGCGCTGGTGCTTATCCAGATTGCCTATCTGCTCTATCGCAAAGGGCCTTCACTCATCGTCAAGCCGCTGAATCGGCTTGGGGCATTGTCCTTTGGCATCTATCTGATCCATCCCTTCTTCCTGCTGGTGTATCGTGAATTTCCACCGCAAACAGGTGTTTCCTGGTTAGTGCATCTGTGGTATGCCGGAGGATTCGGTGTAGCTCTAATCGCTTCGTGGATCGTCGTTGGATTGACGGCAAGGTTTGTTCCATATGCATGGGTCATCTTTGGCAATCTGCCAAAACCCAAACCACGTCTCGTCCCACAACAGAACTCGGGCCAACTGGACGTTCGTTAAGATGGTTTTCCAACACAGGAATAATAAACCGTTTCTTGGTCGACCTTAGGGGAGAGCAGGGAACGGTTTTTTCGTCTATACAGATATGCTGGATGTGGGGAACGAGTGTTTCTTTTTCATGAATGAGGGGTAATCATAAGGCGGAACGATAATACATTATGGATAACAGGATTAAGGTGAATATAATGACAACATGCGAAAAATGCGGGAGACCGATGCAAGATATATTGGAATATGTGGAACACATTCTTCACGAATGCAGTGAACAGACTCAGGAGTACAATTCGAAAGATTATCAGGCTTTTGGCCATGAGGGTGTTCGCGAGCAGATGTGATACAATAGAAAGAAACCGGATTCATACGGAACCGAGGTGACAACATGGAGACGGGTCCAGCCCCTTTCCGGCAAGGAAAGACGGAACAAGAAGCGCGACTGAGCAAAACGTGTATGTATTGCGGACAACAGCGGCCGATGTCCGAATTCCGGCGCAGAACCGGAAAGCGGGCAGGTCCCGGAGCCAGGCGGGGAGCCTGCCGCAGCTGTCGTCAGCTCGGTGGACAGGCTGACCACGATGCAGGTTCAAGCGTGAGCGGGCAAACGAATGAACGGATCGGGCGTCAACGGGATGGCTTGGAGACACGTGCTGTTACTGCCAGACCCTCTGCATCTGCAAGAAATGAGGCAGGTCGTACCTCTCATGTTATGGAGCAGGGAACTGCTACGTTGGCTGAGTCTGACAGAAGTCTGGTGTCTCAACCGTCAGTAGACTCTTCATCTTCGAATGACGATGAACATGCTGACTTGGTGACTTCCTCACCCTCTTCTTCGGGTATTCGGAAGAAGAGGAGAAGACGGAGGAAGAGCAAGCGTTCAGAGAGCATAACGGGCAATGAGCTGAGAGAGACGAGTCTGGAGCAGGATGGTTTGGCGGGTGAGGTAGGAGATAAGCCACAGCCAGGTGAGCGCTGGCGTGGGGTAGAAGGGCATTCGCAGGAGGTTCATGCTGCTGCGAATGATAAGGGCACTGCACAGCGGGCTGGCGCGCGAGCAGCCGCTGCAGGGCAGGCCGCCGAGCAAGCTGCGGCGGCCCACCAGGCTCTGCTGCCAGCTGCGCCGCAAGGCCCGGCAGCAGAGCCCATGGCTGCGGATCAACCGACCGCAGCCAAACGCAAGCGCAAGCGGCGCCGCAAGCGTGCTGCCGCGCTCGCGCCCGGCGCAGGGCAGGCCCGCAGCATAGCTGCTGAGGCCCATGCGCCGGCCTTGAGCGACCGTGGCGATGCCACCACGGTCGCTGCACCTACGGCGGCGGAGGCACAGCCTGCCGCCACCGGGCGCAAGCCTCGGCAAGCGCCGGGGGCTGCTGCGGAGGCAGGGCCTCCTGCGCCCGTGCGCCAGCCTGGCTCGCCAGGGTCCAAGCCGCGCCAGGCGCGCAAGGAGCGTGCGCCCAAGGCGAACGGCGAAGACGCTGCCCGCGTTACATCCGGGCAGCGACCCGCCCATGCCAGCCGTAGTCACGGTGCTGGCACGGATGGCCGTCCTCGCCGCCAGACGCCGTCGGCCCCGGTCGCTATCGACCCGGAAGATCCGGCTTCGCTCCGGACCAACCGGCAAGGTATGGTGCGGATGCGAGGCAAGACCGACAAGGGCAGACGCTGGCATCAGGAAGTGGACATGGAGCTTGCGGTCACGCTGGTGAAGGAAAAAGCCGCTGTGGTGGTCAATCGGTACACGATTCGCCGATTGTTCAGCAACAAGGATTTCAAACGGTATATTCTGACCCGGGATCACTACACTTGTTACTTCTGTGGATCGTATGGAGATACGATTGACCATCTGCTGCCGCGTGCCAAAGGTGGACATACCACCCCGCTCAACTGTGTCTGCGCCTGTAATCTGTGCAACCAGTCCAAAGCAGCGATGGATGCCGAAGAGTTCATGCGTTCCGGTATTCCCGAATGGAATGCTGCACATCAGGCAGAACTGATTGAAATGGCCATGCAGGAAGCGCAGCTGGAAGAAGGATAAATGCCCCCGAAGATGGAATCGGGGTTTTGATATGAAGAGCACACCAAGACCACAGAGGTCGAGGTGTGCTTTTTTGATTTAATTCTGATTTGGGTGGGAAGTGAGTTTGCTGTGCAATAATTTCTTCAAATTGACAACGGTGTTCATCGAAGATGTACGTTATACTGGGAGGGAGTTACTAAAGAAGCTTCATCATCCATATGAATGATGAAATGTATAGTGAACATCAAGCCTGAGAATTTAGACTGTATAGATTGGATGGATGCAGATGACCCCGGCAGCATTGGACATTATGTCATATATTACGGAAGAAAATATTCGTTTCTGGCTGGAGAAGTTTCGCTCCCTTGGCCCGTTACCGGGAATTTTACTTACGTTTATGAAATCATTTGTGCCGCCGCTTCCAACGCTATTAATTGTAGGCGTGAACGGTGCGGTATATGGTCTGTGGGCAGGATTTTTATATTCATGGATCGGCATGGTGCTCGGTTGTACCGTTACGTTCCTGATTGTGCGGGAGATTGGGAAATCCGCCTTTGTAGAGCGATGGGCACGCAAACCTCGTGTGCAACGCAGCATGGTATGGATTCGAAGGAATGCATTCAGTTATGTTTTTCTGCTGAGTATCTTCCCGGTAGGTCCATTCGTCATTATTAATGTGGCGGCAGGTATCGCGCGAATGCGATTGTTATCCTTCCTGCTTGCAGTGGGTTGTGGTAAAGCGATCATGATTTTCTCTGTTACGTATATCGGTTCCAATGTGGAACAATTTCTGGAGCACCCTGTACGCTGGGTAGGCGTATTGCTGTTTATTGCGATATCCCTGTGGGCAAGCCGCAAACTGGAGCGACACTTTACCCGGTCATCGTCAGATGGTGAAGATCTACATGATCTGAATCAACCCTCTGGAAAATCGATTTCCTCTTAGTTTCGGGGTACAGTGGTATCCGACTTGCGAGTACGGAACGGAACTAAAAGTTGCTAGCGTGCGATTGATTAGAGATTAAAGAAAAACATATAGACTGTACTCCGGCATGATTCTCCTACTTGTCCGGGGAACAGTCTATTTTTCATCCTTGATTACTGAACCAACTTCGCTTGTGCATTGTCCAATCGTCTTTATGATCATCACTGTATTAAGATTTCTTCCCATTCCAGATTTCTAGTAGCGGTCCGTGCTGCCCATAGACGGGATCGGTATCTGGGATCGGAACCTTTCGAATTTCCTGAAGAGCCTTGGCACGATCGTCTTCCTCACCTGTGCGTGTGTTGTAACTCATGCCGCCCGGATAAGCACCGGCAATACGAAAATCCGTGCTGGACTCCAAACGTTTATGCCCTGTTCCAGCGGGAAGCACGACAACGTCGCCTGTCTGAAGGTAAACTTTCTGTCCATTTTCTCCGCCTAAAATCAGTTCCACGAATCCACTCACCACAGCAAGAGCCTCATGAGCATTACTATGATAATGATGATAATTGAACACACCATTCAACCAGCTATTCCCCCATCCATTACGGTTCAGCAACGATTCTGCATGAAGAGCCTCTTCAGCCCATACATTCTTATACAAAAGCACAGGCAGGGTCGGATGATTGGGAATTACACCGTCATCCTGAAGGAATAACGTCTCTATGTCCTTTTTCCGTTCATTCATCTCACATCACCTC
Source organism: Paenibacillus sp. Y5S-9 (assembly GCF_036894235.1). Lineage (NCBI taxonomy): Bacteria > Bacillati > Bacillota > Bacilli > Caryophanales > Paenibacillaceae > Paenibacillus > Paenibacillus sp. Y5S-9. The sequence continues at coordinate 6,614,068 of NZ_CP145887.1, read as the reverse complement.
ACTATAAATTACCCTATAAACTCAAAGACGAACAAAAAACAATTGTAAAATGATACAAAATGTATCATTTTAAGGTTATACTCAGTACATATACTCTCTTCAATGCACTCGTTGTATAAATCGCAAGGGGGAATCGTGTGTGAACATTGTGATTACAGGGGCTTCTGGATTTGTGGGATTTAATCTTTCGCAGTATTTGGCGCAAAAGGGGCATCAAATTATCCTTCTGGATCGGGATGATTATTGTCAGAGGCTTGTTCACATTTCTCCTCTGCATGAGATGCCGTTCATCTGTTGTGACCTTGCATCGGACCGGATTCATCTGCCTCCAGGAACAGATTACATTATTCATCTGGCAGCCATGCCACACGTGGATTATTCGTATCATCAGCCAGGAGAAGTTTTCCGCAATAATACACTCAGCACACAGGCTATTCTGCAATATGCGACCGAACATCACATTCCAGTCTTGCTGGCTTCATCCGTTGAAGTGTATGGCGGTGATTGGGGCAGAGTCTATCACGAATCAGATCCGTATGCACCTGTCTCACCTTATTCCGCATCCAAAGTCGCGTGTGAAATGCTTGCTCACTCCTACGCTCAATGTTACCAGCTTCCAGTCAAACTCTTTCGTTTGACCAACCTCTATGGTCCATGGCAATTGCCAGACCGTATTATTCCCCGAAACTTCGGTCGAATGCTGGATGGACTGCCTCTTGATATCCAGGGATCGGCAGTACGTGATTTCTTGTATGTAGATGATGCCCTCCGTGCCATTGAACAGATCATGCTGAAAGGCAAAGATGGACAGGTCTATAACATATCGACAGGGCTTGGAACAACCATGCAGGAAATCGGGGAATTGTTGAAACCGATGGATCGATCTATAGCTGCTGTAGAGATCCGGGAGCAAGAACCAACCCAGTCCAGGGGGTCCAGTCTGGTCGTACATTCAGGGAGATTGCGAGCGGAATTGGGGTGGTTACCTCAAACCACTTTGGAAAAAGGATTGGAAAGAACCTTCCGTTGGTATCGGGAACATCCCGAATGGGTCAGACAGTTCAGTCGTGAATACCATACAACAAGGGAAACGCGCAGTTTCATTATCGATATGGCAAGATACGCAGTTCCAGCAGTATAGAACGCACAAAAAAAGCCAGGGAAGGGTGTATTGAGTAACACCTTCCTTGGCTTTTTTGCGCCTCCGTCTCATTTTCAGATTTCATCCGAACACGGACAGTTAGGCTAGTTCATAACGATCTATTGCACGAAATCATCGTGCTGTTGGACCTTCACATTAAAAGGATCTAGTGATGATCTTTTTTAATGTCGGCAATTTTATCCTGTACAGCACCTTTGGCTTTGTCTTTTTTACCCTCAGCCTGAAGGGATCTGTTGTTGGTTGCATTACCGATCTGATCCTTCACTTCGCCTTTGGCTTTATTTACGCCTGCTTTGATTTTATCGCCAGTTGAATTACTCATATCGAACATCTCCTTCGTTTCTGGTGTAGTCCTTATTAACCGGGATGTCCTTATTCTAAACGTTGCTATTGTGATGCAGGCAGAAATTGTTCTGGATATTCTGTCAGAAATGAACTGTATGGAGAGTCAGTATAAGTATAGGCATTGCATAGTCGCGTGCTTCATTAAAGGAATGAGAGGATGTTATGATATGAGCAATTATATTGGCAATGGTGCGTATTGTTATGCTAATTCAGCTTCAATGCTGCTGTCGTCCATCGGAGAAAAGGTTGACCCGAGTGTCCTTGAAGCTATAGGTGGCTTTTCCCTGGGAGCTTTCCGCACGCAGGAAGACCTTCTGTTTTTTGATGACTGTACATCTAGTCCTGATCTGGCCATCAGCAAGGCGATGAGCATTCTGGGATTTAGTGTGCGCGAAAGTGTGCAAGCACGAGGTACAGAGATGCCTGTAGATGAGCTAAGAGAGGCTTTGAAGCAGGGTCCTGTCATGATGGGTCCGCTGGATATGGGCAAACTCGTCTACAATCCCAACTCTCCCAACCTGGGTGGTTGCGATCATTATGTAGTGGCGTTGAGCATGGAGGGCGATGAAATATGCCTGCATGACCCAGCCGGATTCCCCAATGTCTTCCTGACACTGGATAAACTTGAGGAAGCATGGAAGTCTGAATTCCCATGGAGTAGCGGTGTGTATCGAAGATGGTGGAGTCCTGAACGCATTGAACATCCTGATCTGGAGGAGATTAACCGTCGGGCTTTTACTTGGTTCAAATCAACCCTTACAGAACAGACCCATGATATTGCTGCACAGGAAGGACGAACCGGAGCTTCAGCCATTCTGCATAAGGCGGAACAGGTTCGTGCTGGAGCAATCGATGATAATGAGTGGGCTCATTATGTGTATTTTGCTCTGCCAGTAGGCGCGCGTCGTGCCCATGATTATGGTTTGTTTTTTAAAACAATCCATCCTGACCTATCTGCTTTGAAATACGCACAATCCCGCCAATTCGGGGAATGCCAATCCCGTCTTGTCTCTCGGAACTGGGAGGCTGCTGCGACAATCATGGTGGCACTCGCGGAGACGGAAGCCATGATCGAAGCTTCTATTCTGAAGATGGAGTAATGAAAGTGGAGCGGCGTTATAAGGAAGGGAGATATACATGGATGGATTAACTAATAATCGCCATATCAGGCCAGGGGAAGATGAGATATTAGAGGATCGTCAAAATGAGCCGGATATCACGCTTATCCAACGAGCCCAAACGGGGGATACAGAGGCTTTTGGAGATTTGATTCACCGTCACCGTGGGCAATTGTTTCGTTATGTGCGAGCACTTACGTATGATTCTTATCTCGCAGAAGACATTTTACAGGATGGGCTTATTCGTGCGTTCATTCATATGGGACAGCTTCAGAATGCTGAGCGTTTTATGGCCTGGATGCAGCGTATTATTCGTAATCAGGCGTACTCACATATGCAGCGCCAAAAGCAGCAGCGGGAACAACATTTTTCTTCGTTTTTTGCATTTGGATTTGGAGCCGATGATACCTCATGGAGCGATCAAGACTTACTCGACATGACGCTGAATCATCTTCTGAATGACTCAAATTGGAGATCGCAGGAGACAGGCTATGATCCGTATCAAGCTGTTGTTCAGCAGGAAATGAGGAACAATCTCCACAGGCTGTTGGGTTGTCTGAATGAAAGAGAACAACAGGTCTTCACATCATATTGGATGGAGCAGCTGTCACCGCAAGAAATGGCCTACAAATTCAATCTGACAATTGCCAATGTGTATCAAATTCTGTCCCGTTCACGTAAAAAAGTGTCTCAGTTTCATATTCATTTATCTGTAGAAGAAATGCTGGCAGAGTGGAATTCACTTGGGCAAAATCGAGTGACTCTGGAGGAGCCCCTTTCGTTTCGGGCTCCCCAAACCTGGAACTCGGCAGCAGCATCCATTCACGAGATGTTAGGTTATATCGGTCCATCTCCGTCTCTTCCCATGGTTATGGGGATGAGTGGACTTTCTTTTCGTCTGACCATCCTGCCTCAGGACATACATATCGCTGGACCTACCGCCTATAACTTCAAAGAGGTGCTTACAAGAGGATTGCAACATATGGGTTATCGTTCCCATGCGGTTGAGGCTTTGGCGAGCGAAGCGGGACTTAATGCCAATCTGGTCGATCCTTCGATGCTAGAGGAGAAAGCGAAGGGGAAAAGGTTGCTTAATCCAAGACTTGTTCAGGCCCTTTCCTTGATACGTTACTCCATTCATCGGGGAATTCCGGCCGTTGTGTGGGACCTGAATATTCCCGAATTCGGGTTGATCTATGGCTATGATGACGCAGCCCGGACCCTATACGGTACCGATTTCATTAAATCAGGAACAATTCCCTATGATCATGTAGGCCGGGGTGTGAATCAGGAAGTATTTGTGCTGGCAGCGGAATCAGATGGCATGATACGAGAAATGAACTTGCACGCGGCACTAACAGCTGTTTTGGCTCATTATCGTGGGGAGGACCCTTATACCTTGCCGAACACTGTCAGTGGTCTTGCTGTCTATGCAGTTTGGAGAGAAGCCCTAGAATATAGACGGGTAGAACCGAACGGTCACGCCTATAACATTGCGGTTTTGTGGGATGCAAGACGTTATGCAAGTGAGTTTTTCAAAGAACTTTCTCTACAGTGGGCGTCGACTGCCTGTTATTCCAGCTTGATTCCATTCTGTCTTCAGGCAGAAGAGTTATATCGAAACATGTCCCAAAAGTTAAATACACTCGCGGAACTATTTCCTTTTCCAGAAGGAGGACTGCCTGATGAGAAGCTTCATGCCGATCAGGCTATCTCGATACTTCTGGAAGTGGAGGAATTGGAGCGAGCCGCCGTCGTTGTAATAAAAGCGTTGCTTGAAGGAATGGCTCAGCATTCCCCAGGAATAGTTATGGGATGACCTGAATGATTCAATCGGGCGTATAGTAAAGCAAAATATCAGGAGGTATGACGATTCGTCAGGCCTTCTTGGTGTCTTTTTTGCTTTCATGCCAGAATAGGTTCATACTTGAACAAGAAATGATGTCATTTCAGGAATAAGGCTGTACCCCTAGCTGCATAATAACGACAGTGACCAATTTCGTTGCATGAAATTCATGATTTTGGAAAACAATTCCTGAATCATTAGTTGAAAAAATCCTTCCTTGTGTACATATCGCACATATGGTCATATGGGATCTTGTCTTCATACCACATGTGGTAGGATGACGGATCTGGGACAGGAGAATAATCGATTTTAATCCGACCGCAATGCTTGACAAAAAAATCGATTTTGCTACAATGTTCACAATATCTTCACAAGTGTAAAAAATTTCTTTTTCATGTTCATGTGTAAGAGGTGTAATATAAGGGTATAGAGTTCGGTTTCGGCCTGCTTGTCGTTTTGTGCGTCAACACATGTTGTCCGCAATAGATCCAAGATACAATGCATGATATGGGAGTGGCCATGAGCTACGCTCATCCTATTGTGTGAAATTTGGTACATTTAGATGTATTCGATGTATTTTGTGGTTCGGCTCTGCTTGACAGGCATCATGAAAGTCGCGGACTTCTATCCCAAAGTAAAGGAGGACTTTCTCTTATGTCACAATCGCCTACTCAACAAGAGGTGCCAGTTACAGAAGGTGCCAACGTTTCCGAGCGCCAGTCCTTGGACGTTCTGGATCAACTGATGAAGCCTGAGGTACAGGAGTCTTTAACCGTTCTGGTGGAGAACCTGCCTAAATTGGCTGAAATGGTTACTGCTATGACCAAAGCTTATGACTTTGCACAAAGTGTAGCAACAGACAAAGTTCTGATCAGCGACACAATGAGCGCAATGGGCGAGTTCGCTAAGCCTGTTGTAGACAAAGCTAAAGGTGTAGCTTCTGCTGCTATCGAAGCCAATGACCGTGCGCAAACAGAGCAAACTTCAGTTGGCTTGTTCGCTATGCTGAAAATGCTTAAAGATCCAAACGTACAACAATCGCTTCGTTTTGCTCAATCTTTCTTGAGCATCCTGAACGAGCGTCAACAACCGAAACGTTAAGACTTAGAAGAACGGAGGATGGATATGTCGAAGCAAATTTTGATCTTGGGTGGAGGATACGGCGGTCTGTTGACTGCATTGACTGCACGTCAATACTTGTCTCCGGAAGAAGCGACAATTACTGTCGTGAACCGTTACCCTACACACCAAATTATCACGGAACTGCACCGTCTTGCAGCGGGAAGCATTGCTGAACAAGCAGTTGCTCTTCCACTCGAAAAATTGCTGCGTGGCAAAAACGTGAACTTGAAAATCGATACGGTGGATACAATCAAGCCGGACGAGAAGAAAGTTCTGATGACCAGCGGCTCCACATACTCTTACGATGCACTTGTCGTTGCCTTGGGTAGCGAAACGGCATTCTTCGGAATTCCGGGATTGCAAGAGTACAGCTTCACGCTCAAATCGGTTAGCGATGCAAACCGTATTCGTGCACACGTTGAAGCACGTCTTGATGCTTACAAACAGTCCGGCAACAAAGCAGACGCTACGTTTGTTATTGGTGGCGGCGGCTTGACAGGTATTGAGCTTGTTGGCGAATTCGCTGACCTGCTTCCTGCAGTATGTCAAGAAAAAGGCATCGACTTCAAAGAAGTATCCCTGTACACAGTTGAAGCAGGTCCTTCCATCCTGGCAGGATTCCCGCCAGAGCTGGTTGAACGTGCTAAATCAAGTCTTGAGAAACGTGGCGTTAACTTCATCGTTGGCGTAGCGATTACCGAGATGAAAGAAAACGAAGTTCTGCTGAAAGACGGCAGCTCCATCCCTACGAACACACTCGTATGGACAGGTGGCGTACAAGGCAACGCTGTTGTTGCTAACAGCGGAATTGAAGTGGATCGTGGCCGTGCGAAAGTTACGGAAGTTCTGCAATCTACTTCACACAAAGACGTGTTTGTTGCTGGTGACAGCGCAGTGGTCTTCCCTAGCGAAGGCGCTCGCCCTTACCCTCCAACAGCACAATTGGCTTGGCAAATGGGTGAGACTATTGGTCACAACCTGGGCGTTATGTTCAAAGGTGGCGCAATGGAATCCTTCACACCAGTATTCTCCGGTACGCTGGGAAGTCTGGGTCGTAAAGATGCTGTCGGCATGATCGGTGGCAACCAGACTCGTCTGAAAGGTCTGCCTGCAACCATGATGAAAGAAGCAAGTAACATCCGTTACCTGGCTCATATTCACGGTTTGTTCGCACTGGCTTACTAATCTTCATGCCATTCAAGGGCGCCCTTTTGGGCGTCCTTTTTGGTTGTAACCATTACAAAGGAAAACAGATATTCAGATGGGAAAAAGGTATGGCAGAAGTGGTCAATGTGAGGTGGCGTATAAACCACCTAGGGTATATGGCATATTAATGGGACAACGGAAGAATTCACATTTCATAGAGGTACTGAACAGGCATGGACATGAAGCCGGCGCTTAGAAGCGCCGGCTTTCGTTTAAATTATAGGATGAGCATCTTTAAATAAAAGGAACGGGGAGCAACAACAAGCCATCCGTTCAACTGAGAGGAGAATGACGTATGAACGTTTTAGTTATAGGAGCAAATGGACAAATCGGCAAGTTTGTGGTGGAGCAGCTGGCACAGGAAGGCAAACATAAAGTAACGGCCATGATCCGCAAACCGGAGCAGGCGGATGCACTGAAGGAACTCGGTGCCGAAGTGGTAATTGGTGACCTGGAGGGTAGTGTAGAGGACTTGGCTGAGGCAATGAAGGATCATAATGCCATTGTATTTACGGCAGGTTCTGGCGGATCTACCGGTCAGGACAAAACACTGCTGATTGATCTCGACGGTGCGGTGAAAACGATGGAAGCCGCAGAGCAGCAAGGAATCTCCAGATATATTCTGGTCAGTGCGTATGGCGCAGATCAACGGGAGAAATGGTCAGAGTCCATCAAGCCTTATTACGTGGCGAAACATTATGCGGATCGTGCGTTGTTTGCAAGTGATCTCAATTACACGATTATACGTCCAGGTGGTCTCAAGAATGAACCGGGCACAGGCAAGATTGCAGTTGGAACCGATCTGGAGCCGGGAAGCATCCCGCGTGAAGATGTGGCCCGTGTCATCGTGGCTTCTTTGCAGGAAGAGAAGACGTACCGGATGGCCTTTGATCTGATTGCCGGGGAGCATCCGGTTGAAGATGCCTTGGGCAAATTGTAGATGTTATTGTAAGATAACGGGAGAATGAAATGATGGGGATGAGGGGGAGCGCTGCATGAACGAAGCCGTGCTGGTCATAGAGGATGAGCCCAAAATAGCACGTCTGCTGGAACTGGAACTACAGTATGAGGGCTATCAGGTAGGCAAGGCTGGTAGTGGAACAGAAGGACTGGAGAAGTATGCAGAAGGACAGTGGGATCTGATTCTGCTGGATGTGATGTTGCCTGGTCTGAGTGGCATTGAGGTGTTGCGTCGAGTTCGGGCCAAAGACGCTACAGTTCCGATCATTATGCTCACTGCCAAAGATTCGGTAGAAGACAAAGTATCTGGCCTGGATCTCGGAGCCAATGATTACATCACCAAGCCGTTCCAGATTGAAGAGCTGCTTGCCCGAGTTCGAGCTGCATTGCGGCTTAGTGCAGTGGCGTCGGTTGCTTCTTCCGCTTCTTCGTCTACACCTGCTGATACGGGGAATGGCTCTTCTGGGCATCAGGATGAAGCTGAGGCGGGCTGGTTGACGGCTGCCGGGTTGAAACTGAATGAAGGTACGCGAGAGGTATCCCGAGATGGTGTGGCCATTGAGCTTACTCCACGTGAGTTCGACCTGCTCGTGTATCTGCTGCAGAATCAACGTCAGGTGCTCAGTCGTGACCAGATCGTGCAGGCCGTGTGGGGATACGATTATTATGGAGATACCAATGTGGTGGATGTGTACATCCGTTATGTGCGCAAAAAGGTGGATAACGGATTCACACCACCCTTAATACATACCGTACGGGGCGTAGGATACGTCCTGAAGGAACAGTTATGAGCCTGCGCAGTAAAATCTACGGGTATTCGTCTGTATTATTTGCTGTGCTGTTAATCGCGGTGAACCTGTCGGTCTACATCGTGTTTGAACGGATGTCCATTGATAACGAGGTTAATCGGGTGGAAGCGGAAGCGGAGTCTATTGTCAAAGGAGTGCGTCAGTCTGCCGGCTCCATTCCGCCGGATGACTTGTTGCGGGCCTACGCGCCTGTGAACGGCATGCTTCGGATCGTTAATGAAGACGGCACCAGTTCCCCGGTGACAACAACAGCAGCTTCCGAGCAGCTGAGCAAGCTACCTTATAAGTACGAAAGTGAGAAAAAATCGGAGTATACCCAAGTTGAACAGATTGGTTATGTGTGGGTATCAGTCCCGGTCATCTGGCCTGATGGCGAGGTGGTGAATGTACAGGTCACCGAGAGCATTGCAGAGACGGAGAATCGTCTGTCTGTACTTCGGACTGTGCTTGTGGCAGTCACAATTATTGCTCTCATTCCAGCCATTATCTCCAGCCGGATTCTGGCGAATCGGATGACCAGACCGATTCAGCAGATGACACGCACGATGAGTGACATTCAGTCCAGCGGCCAATTCAAGCGTCTTCCATTGGAGGAAGGATCGAAAGATGAACTGAAAACGATGGGACAGACATTTAACCGGATGATGGACTTGCTCGAATCCAACTTTGAACGACAAGAACGGTTTGTATCCGATGCATCTCATGAGCTCAAAACACCGCTGACCATTATTGAAAGCTATGCCAGTCTGCTACAGCGGCGAGGGAAAGAGCGGCCCGAGGTATTTGATGAAGCGGTGGAAGCGATTCTGTCCGAATCGGTTCGCATGCGAGAGATGACCGAGCAACTGCTACTGCTCGCGAAGCAGCCAGAGCAGTGGAATGTACAGTTGGAGCGTGTGGATATTACGAGACTGGCGACAGACTCCACACGTGCGTTTCGCGAAGCCTATCACCGCGAAGTCCGGTGTGAAGATCCAGGTTCAATCTGGGCGATCAGCGATGAGAGCAAGCTGAAGCAGCTAATGTTTATTTTGCTGGATAATGCCCGGAAGTATAGTGAAGATGCAATTGAAGTCAGGCTGGAAGCCAAGGGGCAAGAGTGCCGAATTCGGATCGTGGATACCGGAATTGGTATGCGGGAGGAAGAGCTGGAGAAGGTATTTGACCGATTCTACCGGGTTGATCCGGCCAGAACACGTAGCCTAGGCGCAAGTGGTTCAGGTCTGGGATTGTCACTTGCCAAAGAGCTTGCAGGAGCAGTTGGAGCACGGATCGAACTGACCAGCACCGAGGGTGAAGGCACCGAGGCTTCGATTATTTTGCCTTTATCGGTTCAGAACGGGCCGCTCTCATGAAATTCTCATTCTTCTCTTATATACTGATAAGCATCAGATCAACTGGGGATGATAAGAGAGTGCATAGGGGGAAACGTGATGACAGAGCATGAGCAGCGACCACCGGAGATGAAACGGCATGAACAGGGGAATAGCGGATGGGCGAAATCGCGAAGATCACTCTGGTGGGGGTCGGGGCTTCTCGTTGTGCTGATTGTGGCAGCAGTTGTGTGGTGGAAGCCGTGGCAATCGACTGGTGCGGTACTTACGGCAGATGCGGCGGCCCAATCCGTGCTGGATCAATATCCAGGTGAGATTGTGAATTCCACGTTGAAGGACGGCACGTATATCATGCAGCTCCGTTCGGAGACCGGACTGTATGACGTGCAGGTGGATGCCGTCACGGCTACCGTGAATTCCATCAAACGGCTGGAGTCGAACCCACAAGCGGAAGAGAAGACGTTATGGAGCCGCGAGCAGATCAAGACGGCGTTGTTAAAACAACAAACAGATAACCAATTGGTCTCGCTTGAACTTGTGGAGCAGCAAGGCAGTCCGGTATACACCGCGGTCGTGAAGGCGAAGGATAACAGTCGTGAAGAACTCACGATTGATCCATACACGGGAGAGACGATAGCTTCCAAAACAATAGCAGCCCCGACAACTGAACCAACCAAGGATGATCCCAAACCTCAGTTTCTGAGCGAGAAACAAGCCAAGCAGAAGGCACTTGCGGAGGTCCCGGGAGAAGTGGACGACATCGAACTGCGTGGAACCAACAGTGGGAATCCATATTATCTGGTTGAAATTGATCTGGAGGATGGCCGAGAGGCTATTGTGCAGGTGAATGCCATCTCAGGAGCAATTCGTTCGGTGACTTGGGATGAGGACGATGATTAACCTTTTGCAAAGAACCCATTAAATATAGTTATCGTGTTAAACTGCTTTAGAGAGATGATTCCTATTTTAGGGGTCATCTTTTTCAATTAGATGGACAATGAATACCTGTTAAATGAGCATTCTCTTCATTTTCTCATCAAATTCTAATCTAACTCTCGCTGATCTCTCATTCCTGCAGGTTATTCTATAAATGTAGACGAGAACGAAACAACAAACGAGGAGATGAATGATGATGAACAAACATAAACTTTGGATTGGTAGCTTGTCAGCAGCAGTATTACTTGGTGGATCAGCCGTAGCGGCTAGCGGGAATGTGAACGGACAATCGGTGCAAACTACACCAACGTCAACAACACAATCTGTAACACAGAATCAGAACAGCACAGGTAAAATGCTGAATGCATCACAAGCGAAAGCGTTGGCGTTAAAAGCAGCCGATGGTAAAGTGGATGACGTGGATCTGGAGCGTAGAAACGGCCAAACGTTCTATGAAGTTGAGATCGACAGAAAAGGAACCAATGATGTTGTCGTTCGTCTGGATGCTTATACAGGCAAAATTCTTGCGGTCGTGAATGATGAAGACTACGATGATGACGACGATTATAAAGGTACTGCAACAGGCAACACGTCTAATAACTCTGCTTCCAAGCAGGTCAAATTGACGGCATCCCAAGCTTCAAACATTGCGTTGAAACAAGTTACGGGTGGTAAAGTAACCAAAGTCGAGCTGGATCATGATGATGGTCGCTATGTGTATGAGATCGAACTGAGAACCGCTCAAGGTGAAGCAGATGTAGATATCGATGCCAACACAGGTAAAGTGTTATCGTTTGACCAGGATTTTGACGACCAAGATTAAGCAATAAGGGCGAGTATACGCCGATAAAACATCATATAAAAACCTGCCTATGAACAGCCGCACACAGCTAGAGATCGTTAAATCATGGAGGGGCAGGGCAGGTATAGCAGAGGACGCTTCGGGGGAAGCGTCTTTTTTCTGTTTATGGAGAGAGCTGAGTATGAGATTGTACATTTTCCGCCGGATTGTTCACTATTCAAGCAGGAATGTGGCGGATACAATCGGAATCAGGGAGGTGATCGCCCAGCCAGTATTGCCAGGAATTCTTTTGCTAAAATGCATCATCGATCGGAGGCAGATGAGACATATCGATTTATTTCATGTAAGCGCTTCACAAAAAATATGGAGGTGCATTACGATATGGCTATGAACGATGGATGGTTGAAAAAGAATACACATTCACGTCGCTTTACCCGCCGCTTAAGTTATCTGCTTGCTTTGGTTTTGGCGCTGCAATCAATAGGTATGCTGCTCGCACCCGGACCGAATGCTTCAGCTGCTCCGCTCAGTGTAACGAACGGGATACAGTTCAAGGATACCAATGGCAATGTCGTTCATGCTCATGGGGGCGGGATGATCAAGGCAAATGGGTATTATTACTGGTTTGGGGAGAATCGTAATACGAATGGAACGTTCAAGGCGGTATCGGTGTATCGTTCATCGGATCTGAAGAACTGGGAGTATCGCAATGATGTGCTCACCAGCAGCTCGGCAGCCGAGTTAAATATCTCCAACATTGAACGCCCAAAAGTCATCTATAACAGTTCGACTGGCAAATATGTGCTGTGGATGCACAAGGAGAATGGTCTGGATTATGGCGAGGCCCGAGTGGCCGTAGCTACTTCGAATACGGTTGATGGCAACTACACGTATGTGGGCAGCTATCGTCCACTTGGGTATGATTCCAGAGACATGACGGTGTACAACGATAACGGAACCGCTTATCTGATCTCCGCGACCCGAGTGAATGCAGATCTGAATATATATAAGCTGACCCCGGATTTCCTCGGTGTGGAATCCCTTGTCACAACACTGTGGCCCGGACAATATCGTGAAGCACCTGCCCTATTCAAAAAAGATGGCGTCTACTTCCTGATCACCTCGGGTGCCACTGGCTGGAATCCGAATCAGGCGAAATATGCGACAGCCTCCAGCATTACAGGCACATGGAGCGGTCTCAGTAACTTTGGAGACAGTACAACGTATGGTTCCCAATCTACCTATGTTGTTCCGGTAGAGGGTTCACAAACAACCTCCTATCTCTACATGGGTGATCGCTGGGCTGGAGCGTGGAGCGGACCTGTGCAGGATTCCAAGTATGTCTGGCTGCCACTTTCATTCCCAAGCGCAACCAGTCTGGCGATGAACTGGGCCAGCAGTATTACGATTGATACAGCAACAGGGATCGTGACCGGAGTGAATACACCGGATGTATGGGACCCGAATGCTTCATATCAGCTGATTAGTCGTAAAAGTAACAAGTTGCTTAATGTCATCGGGGGTTCTTCCGCCAACGGTGCGGATCTGGAGCAGCGAGCAGATGGGGGAACAACAAGTCAACAGTGGCAGATTACCGATGCGGGTGGCGGCTATGTCAAAATCATCAACCGTTCCAGTGGTAAGCTAATCGGTGTGGAAAATGGTGCCACGACCGATGGGGCTGTCATTGAACAGTGGAATGATGGTGGCTGGGCTAGCCAACAATGGCAGCTCGTCCATGTAGGTGGTGGTTATTATAAACTGAAAAACCGCAGTACAGGCAAGGTTTTGGATATTTCCGGTCAATCCTTGGCAGATGGTGCTGCGGCCATCCAGTGGACGGATAATGGTGGTACGAATCAGCATTTTCAGATTGTTAAGGTGCAGTAAGACGTTTTAGATATTAGAAAATAATAAAATTCAAAATAATGTGGAAGCCCTTGTCTCTTACCTTAAGGTGGGACAGGGGCTTTGTGATGTATTAGAGCTTGTTACGTGATGCTCTTACTCGAAAGGGATATCCAGTTGATGGCTCATATCGTGACCTATTTCCGATCATTACCATCCCAATCTGTGGTAAACTAGTAGAATTGTAGAAAAAGATAGAGACAGGAGCTGGATAACGAAGTGAGTGAACAACAAGTGCTGTCAATTGAAAGCTTACGTATGAGATATAACGGACGTTATGTGCTGAATGGCATCGATCTGGAAGTGAATCGCGGTGAGATGATTGGATATATTGGTCCGAATGGGGCTGGCAAAAGTACAACGGTTAAGATTTTACTCGGGCTGGTTGAAGGATATGTAGGCACGGTGCGAATCTTTGGTAAAGATATTGCGGATGGGGATGTAGAGTATAAGCGCAGAATCGGTTATGTTCCGGAGGTCGCGGAATTGTACGAACAATTAACGCCTGCCGAGTATCTGACTTTTACGGGAGAGTTATACGGCATGTCCTATGAAGATGCGGATTACAAAGCCAAGCTATTGATGGATTGTTTTGGACTGGAAAAATCATATCATTCCCGCATTGCATCCTTTTCTAAAGGTATGCGTCAGAAAGTGCTGTTAATCTCTGCGCTGCTGCATGACCCGGATCTGCTATTTCTGGATGAACCACTCAGCGGATTGGATGCCAATAGTGTGATGGTGGTCAAAGAGATTTTGTCACAATTGTCAGCTAAAGGCACAACGATCTTCTATTCGTCACACATCATGGATGTGGTGGAGAAGATCAGCAGTCGAATTGTACTGATCGCTGAAGGACGCGTGGTGGCGGACGGAACGTTCAAGCAGCTCCAACAGCAGTCCATGGAAGGGACGTTGGAGGAAGTATTTAATCAATTAACGGGCTTCAATGAGCACAAAGCCATTGCGGAGCGATTTGTATCGATTGTGCAGGAGGTGTACTGATATGGAGGAATCCTCCGACTTCCGCACACTCAAAATTCTGGATCGCTTTCGTCCGATCATCGTCAGAACAGGGGCGGATTATGATGTGCTTCGCCTGATTTTGCGGGTGAAATTCCAGATGGATCAACGCAGAGTACCTACCATTTTGTCCAACAATTCAGGGAAAAAAGAGCGCAAGGAAGGGAATCAGTTTCTTCGTTCCCTGTGGTTGTATGGATTAATGGGACTGATGATGGTTCCCTTCATCGTCTGGGATACAGGGCATTTCATGCTTCAGATGGGTCTTGTGTTTGGTATCTTAATGTTTATGATCATGACGTCCATGATCTCGGATTTTTCCTCCGTACTGCTGGACATTCGGGATCGTAATATTATTATGACCAAGCCTGTTAATGGGCGAACGGTGGGTATGGCCCGAGCCATCCATGCAGGCGTTTATCTGCTATTGCTGACGGGTTCATTAACCGGTATACCGTTAATAGCCGCGTTGGTGACGCATGGGATCGGATTCTTTCTGATTTTCCTTGTAGAACTGATTCTGATCAATATGCTGATTCTGGTGACAACGTCTCTGATCTATCTGTTCATGATGAAGTTTCTGGATGGCGAGAAGCTGAAGGATATGATCAATATGGTGCAGATTCTGCTTTCGGTGGGGATTGCGATCGGTTATCAGCTGGTGATTCGTTCGTTCAGCATTATTGACTTTGGTATGGTATTTACCCCGGCTTGGTGGCAGTTGCTATTGCCTCCGTTATGGTATGCGGCCGCATATGAATGGTTATTTGCAGGGGGCGGGAATGTGTGGATCTATACGTTCACAGCACTGGCAGTCTTGGTTCCGGTGGTAAGTCTGATCATTTATGTGAAGCTTATGCCTTCCTTTGAGTTGTATCTGGAGAAAATGGCACACTCGGGTCAGTCCTCCGGACGAAGACGTGGAAGATGGGATCGGTTGATCTCAAAGGTGGTCAGTCGTTCCAGAGAGGAGCAGGCTTGCTTCCGTCTGTCAGCCAGCATGATGCGTAATGAACGGGAATTCAAGCTGAAGGTGTATCCATCGCTTGGTTTATCATTTGTTTTACCTTATGTATTTTGGTTTACCGAATTACAATCTTCTACCTGGGCGGAGTTCAGGCAAAGTTCGTTTGTATACACCTTTTACATTGTACTGATGCTAGTTGTAACGGTTGTGGTCATGTTGAAATTTTCGGGACAATACAAAGCGTTCTGGACCTTTCGCGCTGCACCGATGGCGAACGATAGCGCGTTATATAAAGGCGCTCTGAAGGCGTTCTTGTGCAACATGTTCCTGCCTATATTTCTGGCAAATGCCATTCTGTTCACCTGGGCATTTGGATCACGGATACTGCCGGATATTGCGATAATTTTGTTGACGGCTACGGCACTTGTCCCACTGGCAGGCAAATTGTTGCTGCGTAAGCCGCCGTTCTCCCAATCTTTCAGTATGGCGCAGCAAAGTGATGGTTGGTATGTATTCGCCGCCCTCCCTGTGCTTGCCATGTTATGGGGAGTCCATGTCTTTTTCCGTTCGGCATCGGGGGGCGTATGGATCTATGGTGCGCTATTGATCGTAGCGAATGTGTTGCTGTGGACGCTGCTGTTTCGAGAGAAGAAGACAGCGAAGAAGAGGTCGGTTGCAGTTTAAGAAGTTACAGCAGAACAGAAGAATAAAAGAAAAGCGATAAGGGATTAGAAAGTAAAAGGACGAAGTGATAAGAGCCTAGAAGAGTTAAGAGTGCTAAGAAGAACTAAGAAGAGCTAACCTGGACATGGATGTCGGGGTTAGCTCTTTTAGTTAGGTGATGCTGCCCCCAAAGAAACTTCATCCGCAGCGCTAACGAACCTGAGGCAACCTATTCACGGTCAAAATCTGAAATATAAATTCTAACGAACCTCAGGAACACTATCCTTCGGAAAAGTAGTTATTTCGCTTGAAAAAGGACCAAACTAGGCACAATAGGATGTCTGAGATTCGTTAGATATTAGATGCATGCTAAAAGGGGTTAATAACGTGTATCAGGTTCGTTAGAATGAGGTAAAGCAGTGGAGGCTCTCTTGCAGAGGTAAGTCGGAATCCAATGAAGCCCATAATGAGTTCCTGGTACATTCAAACTTAGAACCTATAGAGTGGCGGAGAATGTGTTGGTGGTATGATTATACTTAGATGGCAGGGTGGAAAACCTTATTTTTTATGGCCTGATCGGAGGATGGATTCCGCTAGCTGATCGGCTGCATCCGCTGTGGAGATCGCAGATTGCGTAGCTTCTGCGTATACCTTGCTCAGCGTGCCTGCAATCCCCGCCACTTTTTGGCGGATCAGGTCAGGCCCGGCGCCTTCCAGCTCGTAGGCGGTGGAGATGATTCCGCCTGCGTTGAGCACATAATCAGGCGCGTACAGGATGCCGCGCGCCTGCATGCGGCCTGCAACCAGCTGTCGTTCACTCAGCTGGTTGTTGGCCGCCCCGGCAACAATGGAGCAGCGCAGCTCCTCCACCGTTGCCGGGGTCAGTACGCCCCCTAAGGCACAGGGGGCGAAGACCTTGCAGTCAGCGGCGTGAATATGGGCCGGATCGGCCGGGATGGCGCCGCTGAACTGCACAAGGGCACGTTGTACACGCTCCGGTACAACGTCTGCCACAATGAGCCGTGCCCCGGCTGCATGCAGGTAACGGCACAGGGCATACCCGACCTTGCCCAGTCCCTGGACGGCAACGGGAATGCCCTGCAAAGATGCAATGCCTTGCTGGCGCAGCGAGGTCACAATGCCGATGTGTACACCGTAGGCGGTCATCTCGGCAGTGAAGTCATCCTGCGCCCCAAGTGAACCCGTGGTGTCCGTCACATGTGCGGTCTCCAGTCGGATCTGGTCCATGTCTGTCGCCGTGGTACCCAGATCAAGACCGGTCACGTACCGTCCGTTCAGCCGCTCCAGACAACGACCCAGTGCGCGAAAGCGCTGCTCCCGCTTGGATACGTCCGTATCCAGGCTTTTATCTATACGATCAGCACCCTGATCGGCGACGACTTCCCGTTCAGCGGCAGCGCCCTTTTGCTGCTCTCCCCCTAGATCTCCAGCGACCTGCTCAGCACTTTGAGATCCGCAATCATCCTCATCCGGTTTTGCATTTTTCGCAATAGGCACATTCCATATGACCACTTTCCCGCCACCATACGGCAGTCCGGAGATTGCATTTTTGTACGTCATGCCTTTGGCAAGTTTCACGGCATCAAGGACAGCCTCTTCCTCGGACGCATACGTCCAGTAGCGGCATCCGCCCAGCGCAGGTCCAAGGACCGTGCTGTGAATGGCAATGACTGCCCTCAATCCACTATCTGCATCATGGCAAAAAATGAGTTCCTCCATGCTTTCCCGCTCCATCTCCTGCCATAGCTGCATGACGGCACCCCCTTTTTGTTTTGACCCATCCATCCTGGTTCTGACCTGATATCCTGTGCCAGCGTGCTTGGCTTTATGATGATACAGCATATTCAAAGACCCCCGTTTTCGACCCTGGGACCTCCGCCGGGTTGATAATCGGTACAAACGGTTCTATAATGGCAGTTCCGGCATGCCAGAGAGCAGAAAATGCCTATGGATTTACATCCAACCGTTTAGAATGAGGGTATAACGTCCAATGATGGAGATAGAGCGAACGTAAAGGAAGCATGGAAGAATCGAAATCGTCGAGGATATGCAGCAGAGGGCCGAGTTAGCTGTGAAGGCCAGGAAAGAGGGATTGTGATTGTTTAAAATATTGGTATTTATCTTTTTGATCCAGATTGTATATGTATCGGCTTATACACTCCGGATGATTCTGACACTCAAAGGACAGAAATATATCGCCGCACTGATCAGCATGGGTGAGATTGTGATCTATGTGCTCGGTCTGAATCTGGTGTTAAACTATCTGAAACAACCGGAGGCCCTGATTGTATATGCGGTAGGTTACGGATTGGGTGTGCTGCTCGGAGCGTGGATTGAAGAAAAGATTGCGCTCGGTTATATCACCGTTAAAGTAATCTGTAATCAGCTGGATGGAAGCGTCGCGAATGCCCTACGGGATAAGGGCTACGGCGTTACTGCATGGGTGGGCAGTGGACGTGATGGAGATCGGCTTGTGATGGAGATTCTGGCAAAACGTAAAAACCAGAAACTGCTCTATCAGACGATTCTCAGTCTGGACCCGAAAGCATTTGTCATTACTGTGGAGCCCAAACAGTTCCATGGTGGCTTCTGGACACGTTCCATCAAAAAGTAAAATCGAGCAGGTCTGCGGCAGATGCAGTCCTGCTTTTTTAATTTCATCCCATCTAGAATGTTCTTGTTACCTCGATGTATCCCTGAAACCTCACTCTCCAAGTTAACTCTGTACGATTCAAGGTTGCTTACAGTACAAACCCTTACCATACCAGCCTTTCCTAACCACATGTGAGATAGGGATTATTGTTGTAATCGCTTTCAACAATTACATTGAGAACATGTCCTTCGTAACTTGGCATGGCAGCGATGGACGAATGTCATCATCATATATTGGGAGGAATGGAATCGATGAAAACCAAATTTCGAAGCTTATGCAGCACAGCTCTGGCTCTAACGTTGGGGTTAACTTTATTGTCCGGCCCGGCAAGTGTGCAGGCAGCGGGTAACGCAGACTACAATCTAACAGGCTTCTCCCAAGGGAACGCGGGCGGCGGCATCATTAGCGAATCAAACACAGCCACGTATAAGAAAGTGTATAATGCGACCGATCTGGCATTGGCGTTGAAAAAGAACTCCGGTGTCAAAGTCGTTGAGATCATGAACGATCTGAATCTGGGATGGAATGAAATTCCGAGCGCAGCGCAGACTTCTCCTTTTGCCAAGCATAATGATGCGCTGACGCATCCCGTATTGAAACAGACCGGTGTTAGCAAGCTCACGATTGATGGTTTCAATGGACTCACGATTTTCTCCGCCAATGGTTCCAAGATCAAACACGCTGCGATCAGCGTGAAACGAAGCTCAAATGTCATCATCCGCAACCTGGAATTTGATGAGTTATGGGAATGGGATGAATCCACCAAAGGTGATTACGACAAGAATGACTGGGATTACATCACCCTGGAGGAGAACAGCAACGTATGGATTGATCACTGCACATTTAATAAAGCCTATGACGGACTCATCGATTCGAAAAAAGGAACCAGCGGCGTGACCATCTCCTGGTCCCTCTTCAAAGGGGATGACGGCAGCTCGAACAGCTGGGTTACCCAGCAGATTAACGAATTGGAAGCAAATAAGGCTTCCTATCCCATGTACAACTACTTGCGCAGCAGTGCTGTAGGTCTTAGCAAAGCCGATATTATCGCTATCTCGGGACCACAAAAGAAAGGACATCTGGTCGGTTCGACCAGCCTGGAATCAGCTAACGCCAACCTGTCCATGACGCTGCACCATAACTTGTACAAGGATATTCAGGACCGGATGCCACGCCTGCGTGGAGGCAACGCACATGCATACAACATCGTGATGGATGCGACAGGGGCACGTGCCGCTAAAGCCAAAATTACAACGGCGATGGCAACAGCGATTGCGTCCAAAGGTTATAAGTTCGATATCATTGGCAACGGAGCGATTTCTACGGAAAGCGGGGCCGTCTTGGTTGAGAAATCAGTCATTAAGGACGTGCTATATCCTGTTCGTAACAATCAGACCGATCCGGCAGATCCAACCTATACCGGCAAAATCAGAGTGACCGATACCATGTACTCCCTGGATGGCAGCTCATTCCGTGGAAGCAGTGATACGTCTGGCAGTCCACTGGCGCCAATCCCGGCAGTGGTAAAATCGTTCTCCTGGAACGGTTTCTCGACACTTCCTTACAGCTATACCACGGATGATCCATCTACGTTGAATGCTCGCCTCACGGCTTCCAATGGCGCGGGTTCGGGTAAACTGACCTGGTCCAAGGACAATTGGTTGAAGACAAGTTATTGATATCAGAGTAACCTGTTGCTTTTACGTTCTTCAAATAAGGAAAAGAGTGCTCCTGCAGCTACGATAGCCGGGAGTGCTCTTTTTATATAAATCAGCTTCATTAACAGTTTGGCGGGCCGCTTGAAAAGTGACTCCTTGTTAGGGTGGAACATCTCCAGCTACAGCATGTGTTGGTCTCCCGGGTAAACGTTATATATCGATATTCATCTTCATTACATCAGCGAGTAATTTATGACAAGTTATCCATTTTTACAAGTATGACTTGTAATTTTACTTACCGGTAAATATAATTTATTAGAATTGACCAATAAGGATGGTGAAGCAGCTTGGATGTATGGATATACTCCGTACTTACTCTTGTTTATTTGATACTTGTTATTCGGATGGGCGTCGATTTAACCCAGAGGAAGCAATGGCTCGCGTATTCCAGTTTTCAGCTATTTGTAGCGTTCAGCTTGGCATATGATAATGGAATTATTGCTTTAGGTAATTTGATAGGGGAAGGGGAATTGTTAATTGTTCTTAGTAGCCTTCGATTTTGGCTACATGCATTTGCTACCCCTACCCTTATTCTGGTTGGCTACCATATCTTGCGTAGCTCAGGTGCCAAGTTTGCAAATAGAAGTATAACGAGTGTGGTAGCATGGCTGATAACTTTAGGTTTGGTTATCTACCAGATTGTAGGTTTTACTTTATCCGAGGTTCAAAATCTCAAGGTTATAGAAGAGTATGGAGTACTGAGATATATGGCAGAAGGTCATGGAGGTCCGCCGATGATGGTGATCATCGTGGGGCTTGTACTCTTATTTGTTAGCCTGATCGTTCTTTTCAAACATAAATGGGTATGGCTGTTTGTTGGGACTGCATTATTGTTTGTAGGACAGTTAATCTCCTTACCAGTGGAAACCGGAACTTTAACCAATGTGTATGAGTTAATCCTCATCCTCTCGATTTGGAGAACGACTACATTTTTGAAGAATTCAACAGATCGTCGCCCTCGTTAAGCTCTTATGCATCAGAAAAGACTGGCCAGTAGATAAAGGCCAGTCATCTGTGTTCGTTTATTTAATTGTATAATTCAGATATCCATGGTATCTGATGAGGCAGACACAGCACTCACCGAGTCACGATAGATGATATTACCTTTCACGTGTACACGGCCGAAACTGCGGTTCGGGTTGTCGACCTTTTTGAGCATCGACTGGACTGCCGTGCGCGCCATCTGTTCCACATCCACTTCAACAGTTGTCAGCTTGGGATCGGAGAGCATCGCATAGATATCATTATCAAAACCAACAACAGAGCATTGGCCAGGCACCTGAATATCCATGGAAGTCAGTTTCTGAACGAGCAGATGAGCGACCTGATCACAGTTGCATACAAAAGCGGTTGGCAGCTGTTCCGGCAGATCAATCTCAATAAACGTACCCCGTTCATCCCGATCATTCAGAACCAGATCCGGATTCATTGGCAACCGATGTTCCAGCAAGGATTTGTAATACCCAAGGAATCGGTCCTGGATACTGCTCGTGGAATAGAGGTTTCCCACATAAGCAATGTTACGATGGCCCTGCTGAACCAGATAGTTCGTCAGCTCATAGGCAGCGTAGAAGTTATCGGTAACGACGGAATCGATATCGGAATGCTCATCGTAGAAGTCGAGAAACATTTTGGGAACTTCCATTGATCGCACCAGTTCAATATACTCTTTGCTGATCTGTCCGAGCACGATGAAACCATCGACCTTGTTGTCGCTGTACAGCTTGGGCAGTGTTAATTCCTCCTCATCCTCCACATTCAGAATGTGTAGAATGCCGTAGTAGCCCTGTTCCTCCAGATGTTTGGTGATGCGTTGGAACACGCGTACATAGAACGACTGCGTAGGCCCGGTAAAACGCTCCGGGATAATTACGCCAATATTATGGGTTAAGCCTTCCTTCATGGAACGGGCAGCAGCATTATACCGATAGCCCATTTCAACAGCAAGCACTTTAATTTTTTCCTTTAATTCGCCACTCACGCCATCTTTATCATTCAATGCTTTCGAGACGGTCACACTGCTGACCCCGAGCCTGTCGGCGATATCCCGCATGGTGATATTGTTCTTCAGTATGGTCGCCTCCTTCAAGCCGGTATAGGCACAATGTGCTGTCATTATGATGAACACTTTCTTCCAACATAATAACAATCCATATCAGTATACATCGTTACCCACTCGGAATAAAGCCATTCTGGTTGTTGTTACGCTAATTTTCATCACATTGCAGGTTTCCCTGAGAGGACGCTCTACCGATGTTATGTCAATTGTTTCTGTAGAAGCTTCTCATTCTGTTCAATCAGCTGACCCCGTTGGCTAGCACAGTCCAAGGAACGATATGGATCAGCCGGTGTATTGAACGTATAATCGACCAGTTTCTCCAACGTGGTTGTTGCCACATGACAGCGGGTATCACTGGATGCGTAATAGATAAAGACTTCTTCCTTCTCATTGATCACAGCACCGTTGCAGAAAATAACATTGGACACATCGCCTACCCGCTCATCGTCATAAGGGGCAATGAAGTGGCCGCCCGGCTTGGCAATAATACGCGCCGGATCATTCAGATCCGTAGCGAAAGTGTATAACACATAACGCAGGCCTGCTGCGGTGTTCCGAACTCCGTGAGCAATGTGAATCCAGCCACGATTCGTCTTGAGCGGAGCAGGGCCTTGACCGTTTTTGACCTCATATACCGTATGATATTGCCGTTCGTCGATAATGGTCTCTTCATGAATGACAGGGTTCAAGATATCCTCACACAGACCAAAGGCGATTCCGCCGCCGCTGCCTGTCGAGATGAATCCGTCCTGTGGACGGGTGTAGAAGGCATACTTTCCATCCACGAATTCCGGGTGCAATACGACATTGCGCTGTTGAGGGGAATTGGTCGTGATGTTGGGCAACCGTTCCCAGCTTGTAAGATCCCGTGTCCGAACCAGTCCTGCCTGTGCAACTGCGCTGGACGTATCAAATGCAGGAGCCTCCGGGTCTTTGCGTTCCGAGCAATAGATGCCATAGATCCAGCCATCTTCATGTTGAACAAGGCGCATATCATACTGATTGGTTTCATCCGCATCGATATCATCCCAGACCAATGGTTTACCCGTGAAACGGAATCCATCGATGCCATTGTCACTCTCGGCGAGCGCAAAGATTGATTTGCGATCTAATCCTTCCGTACGAATAACCATGACGTATTTGCCATTGAAATAGATGGCTCCCGGATTCAACGTCGCATTAATGCCCAGACGCTCCATAAAATGCGGGTTCGTCGTCTCATCCAGATCGAATCTCCAATGCAGCGGTACATGATGGCGAGTGATTACCGGATATTGATACCGATCATATACGCCATTGTAGAAGGAAGAATTGATCTCATTGGGGCGACTAAGTAGCTGCTCCTGTTTCTCCAGTAACTCCTTGTATTTCGGGTGTATCATTCTGATCCCATCCTCTCGATTAGTTCAATACAGAATCTGCTATTGTGATACGGGCATTTCCACGGTCCAGCAATCTCGCTCTGATCCGGTGTACCGTTCCCATCAACCGACCAGTACCATTCCCCACCAGCGCGCTGATCAATGATGTTTTCTTTTGTATAGGTCCACAAGCGTTCCACTCTCTCCAGAAACAAGGGATCGCCTGTACGCTGATACGCGTTATAGAAACCGACCATCGCCTCAGCTTGAACCCACCAGATTCGCTTCTCATCGATATGTTCACCTTCTTGTTCATTTAACAGGGAACCATCGGCATTCACGGCTACATTGGAGATGTTATAGGCGATATCCGTTACCATCGCTGCATACTCCGGATGTTGTTCCATCCCCAGAACTTTCAGTGCTTCGTCAATCAGCCAGCTGGCTTCAATGTCATGTCCGAACGAGCGCAGATCGATGATGGATTCCCACTGTTTGTTGAAAAATACCCCGAGAAACTTGGTGTCTTGGTCATACACGCGTTCATACAAAATTCCGAGCAGGCGTTCCAGCGCCGCCTTCACTTGTTGATCCGGCCACACGCGATAGAGCGTGGTGTAGGCCTCCAGCACATGGATATGCGTATTCATTGTGTAATCCGCAATAACCCCATTTTCGCTCAGCATTTCATTGGGCTGTTCCTTCCATGTGCGATCAAATTGTTCCTTGTACGCAGGTAGTTCGGCATCCAGACCTTTGTCCTCGATTAGAGCAAAAAGCGTTTTCGCAAGTTCCAATGCAGAAGCATCCCCAGTTGCACGATAGTACTCACTGAGTGAATACACGCCGAATGATTGCGTATACACATGTTTGCTCGTGTCCAGTGCTTTCCCTGTGTAATCTACCATCCAGTACATACCGCCATATTCGGTATCCATCACATGGTCAGCGAGAAAACGGTATGCATGTTCAGCATGCTCGCGCCATCTTTCGTTTCCGGTAACCCGATACGCCGCTGCAAAAGACCAGAGTTGTCGTGCCGTGGCGATCCCGCCTTTGGGGGCCTGTGGATTCACCTGAAGATCATTGCCAACCCAGCCGTAGAATCCACCGTGGGTTGCATCTTTAAGGTTGGACCAGAAGGGTAAAATCTGCTTCTCCCAATGCGCCTTAATTTCAGATTGGAGTTCGGTTGTTTTTGTATTCATAAGTGAGCGCTCCTTCTAAATAGTGCATCAATCTAATTAAATTAAGTTATCGGTAACTTTACTAAACAATATTAGTGCTCTGAAAAACAGATGTCAACGAAATACCTCGCAATTTTTCTTGTTAAGTTATAAATAATTTAATTGACAGGTAAGCGTTACCATAATAGAATTCATTTTGTAACCTTAACGATAACTTAATTAACTTAAGAGAGGGGTCGAAACAATTGAGAAAAAACAAAGGTTGGATGATGTTGCTGACGATGCTGCTCATCACTTCACTACTTGCTGCATGTTCATCCGGAGGTGGATCTTCGCAGGTAGGGGAGGAGATCAGTACAGATCCGGCAGATATCAAGGGTGAGATTACTGTCCTTACACAACGTACAGATATTGTTGATACCGTATTCAAAGACTACGCTGCTGAGTTCAATAAGGAATACCCGGATGTCAAAGTGAACTTTCAGGCACTAGCCGACTACGAAGGACAAGTGAAGATCCGTATGAGCACCAAGGATTATGGTGATGTACTGATGATCCCGACCAGTGTTCCGATCGCGGATATCCCGGACTTTTTCGAGCCGCTCGGCACGTATGATGAATTGAAAGACAAGTACACCGCCATTGAAGAACGCATGGTGGATGGTCAGGTCTACGGTATCCCTACCGTGATCACGTTCTCCGGAATCATTTATAACAAACAGGTCTTCAAAGACGCAGGCATTATGGAAGTTCCAAAAACACCGGAGCAATTCCAGGCTGCGCTTCAACTGGTCAAAGACAATACAGATGCGGTTCCGCTCTACACCAACTATGCATCCGGCTGGGCCCTCACCCAATGGGAATCGGACCTGCCAACTGTTGCAGGCAGTGTGGATTACGTTAACGTGGACCAACCGAATACAGATGAGAACTTTGTGCCTGGTCAGCCGCACTATGAACTATATAAAGTGCTCTATGATGCAGCCAAGAACGGTCTAATCGAGAAAGATCCAACAACAACCGACTGGGAAAGCTCCAAAGCGGATCTCGCCAAAGGCAAAATTGCTACGATGGCACTTGGATCTTGGGCGATCACACAGATCCAAGGCATGACGGATACTCCCGACGACATTGGTTTCTTACCTTTCCCAACCAATGCAAGTGAGGTTGTGGTTCCGCTCTCCGCAGACTATAACATCGGCATGAACGTGAACAGTGAGAACAAACCTGCTGCCAAAGCCTGGATTGACTGGTTCCTGGCGAAATCAAACTACGCGGTTGAACAGGGTGGCGGTATGGATGCAGACAAGAATGCTGAATTACCACCCATTTTGGATCAATATAAAGACGTTAAATTCTCCACGCTTACACCTGCCAAAGAAGGTCAGGAAGGTCTGGTCGACAAGATTGATAACGAAGGCGAAATCGGTCTCTGGCAGCCTGACTTCAAGAAACGCATTATCGAAGCAGGTATTGGGAACCGCAAGGAATCGTATGACGACATTATGAAAGATCTGAACGATAAGTGGGTCAAAGCAAGAGCAGAACTCACGAAATAATTGGATTAACGTAAGTGGATCAGGTGATGAATGAACTGCGGGGATATAGGAATCCATTTATGAATGGAGCATGGAGTATGTGGTATTTGAAAGCATGATACCCATGCTCTTCCCCCGGCAGTTATTCCGCAGGAATTCCATTGGACGGGAGTCTTTCGATATATAGGCGGGAGAACCGCTTGGAGGTGTGGAGAGCATGAAGTACTTAAAACTTTCGAATTGGGGCTACTCAGCGCAACGCATATTTATCATCTGTGCCTTCTCAATTATTCCGCTGGCGTTGCTGTTCACGTTTGCATACTTACCAGTCATCAACATGTTCAAATACAGTTTCACCGATTGGAACGGATATAGTAAAAGGTTCGATTATGTTGGCTTTGAGAACTACACTCGCATATTCAGTGATCCCGAATACTTCAAAGTATTTATTGTCAGCTTGTACTACTTCGTGGCTACGTTCTTACAGATGGGATTGGCGCTTTACTTTGCCACGATTCTGAGTTTCAAAGTTCGAGGCAAAAACTTCTTCAAAGGCATACTGTTTTTCCCTTATTTGCTGAATGGGGTAGCCATCGGTTTTATCTTCCTCTTTTTCTTCAAACCTGACGGTACACTCGATATGCTCATGCATGCTGTAGGGCTGGGACAATACACGCAGCTCTGGCTCGGTAATCCGAATATTATTAACGTGTCACTCGCAGGTGCATCGGTATGGAGATACATGGGCTTCAACTTTATCATTTTCCTGGGTGCAATCTCCTCCATTCCGAAGGATGTGTATGAAGCATCGGATATTGACGGCGCCAATCGCTGGCAGCAATTCCGCCATATCATTCTGCCGAGTATTACGCGCATCCTGCAGCTTAACCTGATCTTGGCCATTAGCGGCGCAATTAGTGCGTTCGATATTCCATATATCATGACCGATGGTTCCAACGGCAGTATGACATTTGTAATCCAGACGGTTCATTTGGCGTTTAAATACGGCAAGCTGGGACTGGCATCCGCCATGGCTGTGGTGCTGCTCTTGATCGTTATTCTCGTTACGCTTGTGCAGCGCGTCACCATGAAAGGGGAGGAATAAACGTGACACAACTCAAATACACCCTTGCGAGCGTGGTTAAATATGCTTCCCTGGTGCTTGCGGCGTTTATCGCACTGTTACCTATCGTGGTCATCCTGTTTGCATCTCTCAAAACGAATGCGGAATACGCTACCAGCAGCCCGCTTGCCCCGCCAGCCAACTGGCTGAACTTTGCGAACTATGCGAAGGCTTTTGTGGATGGCAACATGCTGGTTGGTTTCAAAAATACCATTATTATCTTGGTCATCTCCATTATAGGGGCGACCTTAACGGGTTCCATGATCGCGTATGTGCTGGATCGGTTCAAATTCAAAGGCAAGAAAATCATGGTCGCGGCATTCCTGCTCGCTACCCTGATTCCAAGTGTTACGACACAGGTCGCCACATTCCAGATCATCAACGCGCTCGACCTGTTTAACACACGCTGGGCGGCCATCGTGATGTACCTGGGTACAGATATCATTGCGGTTTATATCTTCCTGCAGTTCCTTGGCTCTATCTCCAGTGCATTGGATGAATCCGCTATGCTGGACGGCGCGTCGTACTTCACGATCTACTGGAAAATCATTCTGCCATTGCTGAAACCAGCCATTGTAACGGTCATTATTGTGAAGGGCGTGAACATCTATAACGACTTCTACACACCGTTCCTGTACATGCCAAAGACCGATCTACAGGTCATATCCACCGCCTTGTTCAAATTCAAGGGACCGTTTGGATCGCAGTGGGAAGTCATCAGCGCTGGCATCATGATCGCCATTATTCCAACCATGATCATCTTCCTGTTGTTACAGAAGTACATCTACAACGGCTTCGCGCAAGGCTCTGTTAAATAAAATCCGAAGGGAGAAATGAAAAATGTCAGTTGCTGAAACGAAAAACGTACACATTGTTGGGGATGCTTTGCCGAATATGCCATGGGAAGCCAAACCGGAGGGAACGGAAGGCCCGGTATGGAGACATTCGGCGAATCCGGTGGTTCCGCGTAACCCGGTCAAAGGTGTTGCCCGCATTTTCAACAGTGCTGTTGTACCGTATGAAGGAAAATTCATTGGTGTATTCCGCGCCGAAACCGTTAATGGACGTCCGCATCTGCACATGGGGGCGAGTGACGACGGTTTGGAGTGGACAATTGAAGAAGAGCGCATTGCATTTGTAGATGAAAATGGCGATCCGTTTATGCCGAACTATGCGTACGATCCACGTTTGGTCAAAGTCGAAGACACGTATTACATCATCTGGTGTACAGACTTCTATGGCGCAGCACTGGGTCTGGCCAAAACAGATGACTTCAAAACATTTGTCCGCCTCGAAAATCCAATGCTGCCATTCAACCGTAATGGCGTATTGTTCCCGCGCAAAATCAAGGATAACTATGTGATGTTGTCCAGACCGAGCGACAGTGGACATACCCCATTCGGAGACATTTTCCTGAGTGAAAGCCCGGATCTCGTGTACTGGGGCAAGCACCGTCATGTGATGAGCAAAGGCGGCCAAGGCTGGTGGCAATCGGTCAAAATTGGCGGCGGTCCTGCTCCGATTGAAACGTCCGAAGGCTGGCTGATGTTCTACCACGGCGTCACTGGAACCTGTAACGGTTTGGTATATAGCATGGGTGCGGTCATTCTGGATCTAGATGAACCCTCCAAAGTAAAATATCGTTCTTCTAACTTTGTACTGACACCGGAAAAATGGTACGAGGAGCAAGGCTTCGTTGATAACGTCATCTTCCCGTGTGCAACACTGCATGATGCTGATACCGGACGTATCGCCATCTATTACGGCGCAGCCGACACGTATGTGGGCGTGGCTTACACGACCATCGAAGAGATCGTGAACTATGTGATCGAGACGGACGAAGTCATTGCAGGAGATCACGAGGAAGGCAAGCTGTAATTGAAGTGAAAGTGTGTATATTCGGTCATTGTATTTACATTAAGTTAACAGGAACACTGGGGAGCAATGCATATGGATTATATTAAGGGATTTACATTTGGCTGGATGAGTGGCAAGGGCGACTTTCGCAAGCCGGAAGCCAAAGAATCCTTGCGCCTGATGGCTGAACGTACAGGCAGTTCACATGTTATTTTTGCACTGGCGGCACATCAGGATCATCCGCAGGCGGTAGAGGTCAAGTATCGGGGTGAACATCTGGTGGAGGATGATGAACTAATCGACATGATTCGTTATGCCCGTACACTCGGGCTGCGTATCATTCTGAAACCAACCGTTAACTGCACCGACGGCACATGGCGTGCACACATTAACTTTTTTGATATCGATGTGCCTTGTGAGCCGAAGTGGAAGGATTGGTTCTGCAGTTACACGGCATTTCAGAAGCATTATGCAGGGATTGCAGAGCAGGAAAAGTGTGAGATGTTCATCGTAGGCTGTGAGATGGTGCAATCCGAGCGTCGGGATCAGGAATGGCGCGAGGTAATCGCTGGTGTGCGTGAAGTGTACACGGGACCGGTGTCATACAATACGGACAAATATCAGGAAGGTCATGTGAAATGGTGGGATGCTGTGGACGTCATCTCTTCCAGTGGGTATTATCCCATCGGAGATTGGGAGGCACAGCTGGATCGAATTGAGCAGGCGATTGCTCCCTACGGCAAACCTTTCTTCTTAGCAGAAGCAGGCTGTCCCAGCCGCAGTGGATCAGCCCAGGTACCAAACGATTGGGGACTGGAAGGCGAAGTGAATGCGGAGGAACAAGAGCGTTTTTATGAGGCGATGTTCCGGCATGTCAGTCAGCGTCATTGGGTACGCGGATTCGGTCTGTGGGATTGGAGCGCACATCTGCACGCGGAGAAGGATGCGCTGACCGATGACGGATATGGAGTTTACGGCAAGCCAGCGGAGCAGGTGATTCGTCGGTTCTATGAGGGCATCGCTGTAGACGTTTAAATGAGAAACAAGAAGGCGTATGAAGATGGATTTCAGTAATATATCTGCATATGTACTTTCGTGATTACCTTGCTGTGAGCAAGGAATAGCAGATTATTGTGGAACTTATTTTTGCAGTTGCGATTTATATTCAGGTCGAGAGGCTCTTCCTCCTATAGGAAGGGCTTTTTTGGCTATTTTAATAACAACACATACTATGTCGAATTTTGTTGACAAAAGGAGGGCTCCTGCCTATTCTTAATGGATGAATATGATAATCATTATCATAAAATAGAGAAAAGGGGTTCAACATCCATGTCTGTTCAACATCGCAAATCTTCGGCCCTCACGCTGGCAACTATGCTCTTGTTGTTATTCGTTATTGTGGGTTGCAGCAATACAGGAAGTGGAGATGAATCCTCATCTGCTGCTTCGGATCAAACATCTACGAAGTCGATTACGATGTCATGGCCACGTGATATCGGTACAATGAATCCGCATACGTACAATCCTTCGCAATTATTTGCCCAATCCATGCTCTATGAGCCACTGATCAGTTACCAGAAGGACGGAAAACTGGAACCTGCTCTGGCAGAATCATGGACCATCTCCGATGACGGCAAGGTATATACATTCAAGCTTCGCCAAGGTGTGAAATTTTCAGATGGTACGCCATTTAATGCTGAGATTGTGAAAAAGAACTTTGACGCTGTAATGAAAAACAAAGATACACATAGCTGGCTGGGCATTGTAGGTGTGCTCGACAAGACAGAAGTTGTGGATGACCATACTTTCCGATTGACACTCACAGAGCCATATTATCCGGTTCTTCAGGACTTGTCTGTGGTCCGTCCGTTCCGCTTCCTGGGTGAAGCTGGATTCCCTGATGACGGAGATACTTCCCAAGGCATCAAAGAGCCAGTTGGAACGGGCCCGTGGATGCTGGCTGAATACAAGCAGGACGAATATGCTGTTTTCAAACGCAACCCGAATTATTGGGGAACAGCACCGAAGGTAGATCAGATTACGGTCAAAATCATTCCTGACGGTGAAACCCGTGTCCTTGCTTTTGAAAAAGGCGATCTCGACCTGATCTATGGTGAAGGTATGATCAGTCTGGATGCGTTCCAGGAGCTGCGTGACAATGATAAATATGTGACCCAATTGTCTGATCCGGTGGGCACACGCAGTCTGCTGCTGAACTCTTCTAATCCAAAGCTGTCCGATGTCAGAGTGCGGATGGCGCTCCAGCAAGGGTTTAACAAACAGGCGATGGTGGAAGGCGTTACTTCCGGATTGGAAGAACCAGCCGATACCGTATTGTCCAAAAACTATCCGTACACCAATGTAGACCTGGAACCGATCACGTATGACGTGGAGAAATCCAAAGCTTTACTGGATGAAGCAGGTTGGAAGCTTCCGGCTGGTGGTACGGTTCGTGAAAAAGACGGTCAGCAGCTTGATTTCGAGATGATTTTTGACAAAACGGACCCGATTCAGAAAGCGATGGCTGAGACCATTCAGGCGGAATGGAGCGAGCTTGGGGTTAAAGTAAACCTCACTGGGCTGGAACTTACGGTTCAGATCAAACGCTTGAAAGCCAATGATTTCGACCTGTATTTCTGGTACAACTATGGTGCTCCATATGATCCACATTCATTCATTAACGTTGTGGCGAGCCCTGGATTCGGGATTTCCGAGACCCTGAGTGCGTTGCCGATGAAAAAGGAACTGGACGATCAGGTGCATGCAGCACTGTCATCTACAGACGAGACGAAACGCCAGGAGTTATATGGCTCCATCCTGAAAACACTTCAGGAGCAATCGGCGATTGTACCGATCTCTTATATTAAGAAAACGGCTGTGTATCAGAAGAAAATTTCCAACTTTATTTTCCCGGCGAATCGTGATGAAAATCCGTTTGTGGGCATTGAATTGGGCAATCAATAATTTGTATAAGTTCAACTAAAGAATGTTTACACGTGCCACTCCGATGACAGAATAACCTTCCGATCGCTGTTATCCCCAGATTTTTTTGATTCCCTTTCTAAAGGGAAAATCCGGTGATAAAGGCGAACGCTACGCTTCTTCAGGTTTTTTCTGTCCTCTCCGTTCTCGTGTAAAAAAATTAGTTGAACTTATATAGTGATTTCAAGAGTAATAAGCTCATGTAGCTTGAGAACAGGGAGGAATGTTCAGTGATCGGTTATATTGGTAAACGAATGATCGCGATCATTCCTATCGTTTTTATCGCTACACTTGTTACCTTTGCGCTTATTCATATTTCACCGGTTGATCCAGCCGAGGCTTATCTGACAGCCGCTCATATCTATCCGACACCGGAGCTACTTGCGCAAAAGCGGCATGAGTTCGGTCTGGACCAGCCTTTATTAACCCAATATGCGCATACGATTCAGAAGATTGCCAAGCTCGACTTGGGCACTTCGTATCTCACCAATAAACCTGTATGGGATGAAGTGAAATTAAGGCTTCCGGCTACGGCTGAGCTAGCCTTCTGGAGTATGTTGTTATCGGTTTTGGTAAGTATTCCTTTGGGAATACTGGCGGCGGTGTATAAGAATAGCTGGATTGACATGGTCAGCCGTGCGATTTCCTATTTTGGAGCATCTATTCCGCAATTCTGGCTTGGTTATCTGTTGATCTTCTTTTTCTCGGTAAAGCTGGACTGGCTGCCTGTGGAAGGACGTGGATCGTGGGAGAATCTGGTTCTGCCTACGATTACACTTTCCTTGATTCTTATTGCGGTCTACACCCGATTGTTGCGTTCCAGTGTACTGGAGCAATTGCAGGAGACATATGTACAGTACGCAAGAACACGCGGGATTCGAGAACGAGTCATTATGCTGAAACATGTGCTGAAAATCGCCATATCGCCCCTTATTACGGGGATGGGGATGAGTATGGGCAAGCTGCTCACAGGCACCATTATTGTAGAGCAGGTGTTTTCCTGGCCTGGGTTCGGCCGTTATTTTGTCGATGCGATATTTAACCGGGATATTCCCGTGATTCAATGTTATGTCTTCCTGGCGGCATGCTTGTTCATCGTATGCAATCTGCTCGTTGATCTGGTGCAGCTCGTTATGGACCCACGGATTTCAGCGAAAGGACGGGCAGAACATTGATAAACAAATGGCGTGCGGTATTTAAAGGACAGAGAGCCATCCAGATCTGCTCGGTGATCATATTGCTTTTCTTCGTGATCGCGTTATTAGCTCCATGGATTGCTCCTCATGACCCTGTGAAGGTGAATCTGTTGCAGAAGCTGGCGAGTCCATCGCTGGAGCATTGGCTGGGAACGGATCATCTGGGACGCGACAATCTCACCAGGCTGATGTATGGCGCGCGGGTGTCGCTTGGATTTGCTACCCTGATCTTTCTTTCTTCTTTGCTCATAGGTGTCATTGTAGGTTCAATCTCCGGTTACATTGGTGGCTGGGTGGACAGTCTGTTGATGCGCTTGTGTGAAGGCATTATGGCGTTTCCGAATCTGGTGCTGGTGCTCGGTATTGTGGGGATTTTTGGTCCAGGTCTGATGCAGGTGCTTCTGGCCCTCATGATGGTGCAGTGGGTGTATTATGCACGTATCTGCCGGAACATGGTCGTTAGTCTGAAAGAACGGAACTTCATCGCTGCGGCGCGGATTAGCGGCTCTTCTTCGTGGACGATTATTCGCAAACATATCATCCCCAACGTGCAGCGTCCCATCGTTGTAATGGGCACGCTGGAGATGGGATGGGCGATTATGGATATATCTGCTCTGTCCTTCCTGGGACTCGGTATTCAACCACCGAATGCAGAGTGGGGAGCCATGATCCATGAAGGAACGGGATATATTCGCAGTCATCCGGAGTTGATGATCTACCCGGGGGCATTGATTCTGCTCGTAGTCATTACGTTCAACATTTTGGGAGAAGCGTTATCCGAGCGTTATGGCATTGCAAAAAGGTAGTGGTTCGGAATCGAAGGCATATGAGGGGTGAACGTAACGATGGATGATGCAGCGAAAGTACTCGAAGTTCGTGGTCTGCAAGTGAATCTAAAAACAGCGGAGGGTTCAGTCCCGTTACTGGAGCCCATTGATTTTGAATTAAAAAAAGGTCGTGTCTTCGGTCTCGTCGGTGAGAGTGGCAGCGGTAAGACCGTTACGTGTAACGCGTTGCTCCATCTGCTTGATCCGCGCAGGATGGAAGTGTCGGGCAGCATCCACCTGAATGGACGGGAGCTTGGCTCGTTGTCAGGTGAGGAGATGCGGCGCATCCGCGGCAAGGAAATCGGATTTATTATGCAGAATCCGATGAATGCTTTTACACCCGTATATACGATTGGATCTCAATTCATTGAAACCTTGCGTACGCATACGGGAATGTCCAAAGCAGCTGCCAGGGAGCGGGCCATTGCTGCCTTGGCAGATATGAACTTACCCGAACCAGCCAAACTGATGAAGCGATATCCCTTCCAACTGAGTGGCGGTATGTTGCAGCGTGTGATGATCGCCATATCGATGTGCCTGCGACCGGCCTTGGTTATTGCTGATGAACCAACGACGGCACTGGATGTCGTGAATCAGTTCAAGGTGCTTCAGGAATTGGATCGGCTACGTACTGAATACGGGACCTCCATCTTGCTCATCTCCCACGATCTGGGCGTGATCTCGCAAATGGCGGATGAAGTCGCGGTCATGCAGAAGGGTCGAATTGTGGAGCAGGCGGATGTGTACCAACTGTTCGATCACCCGCAGCATGAGTATACCCGGATGTTGTTAAATGCCAGGCCTAGTATGTCTTTGGGACGATAGGACGATAGCGATTAATAAAGAGTTGAATCGTTAGTGAATGTAAGTGTAGTACTGGTGTGAGCTATGTTTGAAGCGGGTAGCGCAGGGGTGGAATGGACATGATCATGTGGAATTCCTTCTTCGGAGATTGCTTCTGCCAAGTACAAGAGAGGAGGATGACCTGATGCTTCAGGTACGTGAAGTAAGCCATAGCTATGGCAAACGCAATTGGCTGGATCGTTCGGGAGCGCGTCCTCCTGTGCTGGCAGATATCTCGCTTACGATCGAAAAGGGTGTGTGTCTGGGACTGCTGGGTACGAGCGGGGCAGGTAAAAGTACCTTGGGTAAAATCATACTTGGTCTGGAGAAGCCCAGCCAGGGTCAGGTTTTATTTCAAGGACAGGATATCTACCGATCCAGCAAACCCGTGCTCAAGGGATTACGGCGTGATCTGCAGGTCGTGTTCCAGGACTGTTATTCGGCTGTGAATCCACTCATGACTGCCGCGCAGATCATTGGGGAGCCGCTGGATAATTACGAACGATTGTCGGCAAAAGAACAATTTCGTGTGATTGGACAACTGCTCGAGCAGGTTGGACTTACACCAGAGGATGCAAATAAGCTTCCGCACCAGTTCAGCGGTGGCCAATTACAGCGAGTTAACATCGCACGAGCTATCGCGCTCAAGCCAAAGTTAATCGTACTGGACGAATCGATCAGCAGCCTGGATATGGTGCACCAGACGCAAATCTTATCTCTATTGGCTGAGCTAAGAGCATCCTACGGGTTATCGTATCTCTTTATCACACATGACATTCGGGCCGCCATGACGATCTGTGACCGCATTGCCGTAATGGATCAAGGGAAGTTGGTCTATAGCGGTGATGCGGGAGATTCGGTAATGCAGTCAGACCATCCGGCAGTCCAGCAGCTGGTTACAGCTATTTTGCCTGAGCATCCATCGGGTCGTATTTCGTTTGGGTAATGCGTTGTTTTGTATGGTTGTAGATGGGCAAGTCGCTAACGAACCGAGTGAGCGTTAATTGGCGATTTAGCAAGGAATGCAAAATGTAACGAACCTCAGTGAAGTTATTCCGGTGCAAACTAGTTTAAAACCGCCAAATGATACACAGATCGAGGAAATAACGCGTCTACGATTCGTTAAACCTCAGACTTGTCGAAAATGGCGCTAATAGCGTGTTTACGGTTCATTAGACTATAATGAATGCTAAAAGGGTTGTCCCCTACGTCTTGTTCAAGACGTAGGGGACAACCCTTTTTTGTAACTGGGAGTAAGCACAATTCCTGCTTTCTGATATAAATTAAACTAAAATTTACAATTGCGCTACTCGCGAAAAACAGGACTACCTCTGAATTACGCATATCCCCAGATTTTTGATTTAACTTACAACGTGAATATCTGGAGAGAAGCGTATACTTCCGATGAGGTTTTCTTACAGAAATCTTTTACCCCATCTTCCGCCCAAGCTGCTCAATCTTATCAAGCCAATTCTTTCTCTGTTCATCTGACTTCTTACCAACTTGATCTACAGTTGTTATCCGCACAGGTTTGATGCCAGTCAGTGCAAATGTGGAGATCTTCATCATTTTATGTGCGGGCTCACCTTGGAACCATTTGAAGTACCAGCTCGGACCATCCATCGTGGTGATCATGCGAGCGGTGCGGCCTTTGAGCAGTTGATCCGGGAAAGGTTTTCCTTTTTGATACTTGAAGGCGTAACCTGGCATGAAGATTCGGTCAACGAAACCTTTCAGCAGGGCAGGTGGTCCTCCCCACCATATTGGGAACACCCATACGAGATGCTCGGCCCACTTGATTGCTTCTTGGGCCTCCAGCAAATCTGGTTCAAGTGGAAGTTTATTACGATATCCTCCTTCCAGATTCATGTTGAACGCCAACTCGTTCAGGGTGATCATGCGAACGTCGGCACCCGCTTGCACCGCACCTTTGCGGTACGCCTCGGCGATTGCACCGTTGTAACTGGGGGAGACGGGATTGCCTTGAATAATTAATATTTTTTTCATGGAAGATGACACGTCCTGACTATTTTAGTTAATGAACACTAACCTCATGTGCAAAAAGAAAAGGTCACGTATGACCCGGTAATCCATCTGTATATCCTGATGGTATGCTGACGATTCTCTTTTAGAAGTTATTCAACAAGTCCGCTTTTGATTACAAATCATGCCTAGCGGCATCATCCGCATCGAATATGGGATTCAGCCGAAATAAGCGGGGTGCTTACGAAGGTTGTTTGCTTCGGAAACAATGTAGTTGCTGACGCCGTTTTCCCTACGCTCCGCTGCTCCATTTCTAGCTTCATCCCATCTCCATCGTTACTCCTGAGGTACGTGTCCCAACATCGATGCAAGTCGGTGAACCGTCTCCCCAGTGTAGGGTACCAACAACTCTGGCAGTTCACCTTGCATACTGGAGACCGCCATGCGTGTGATTGCACCGATCACCAGAACGGCTGTGAGCCGTGAATCCTGCTGAGGCAGCTCGCCCCGCATCATTCCCTGATCGATCAGATCCATTAACGCATCCAACGGCTGACGGTAATCCTCGCTGCTTCCGGCTTCAATGAATATTTCATGATTCTGTGAAATCAGCAGCAGCCCGTAGGGATCTTCATCATGCAGATGGAGAACCTCGGTAACCAGTTGCTTGAAGCGTTCCAGCACCGGACCTTCCTGTCGAACATACCCATCAATTAGTGCAGTATAGTCGACACAGTATTGGGTGAAGGCTTCCAGTGCAACGGCATCTTTGTTTTTAAAATGTTTGTAGATCGCCGCATCGGTTACTCCGGCGGCGTCACCGATCTCTTTGACGGATATGCCGTCAACGCCTTTGGTTGCGAACAAGCGCATCGCCGCTTGTAGGATATCTTTCTTTTTGCTGTCCACATGAGATTTGTTCTTCATGATTGTATAGTAAGTGATTACTAACCAAAATGCAACAAGCAATTTTGAAACGCTAAATTAAGACACTGAATAAGCGCTTACGACCAAAGCTTGCAGGCTTGTGAACGGCGACGTATGATGAATAGAAATCAACATCGGAGCCGCAGGAAGAACGAAACGGATGGTGTATAGCGTGAAAGAAGAGATGGATGCATACAACTGGGTGACGCCCGAAGGAATGCTGAATGATCAATATATAACAAGCCGTGAACAGTTGTATCAAGGAATGAACGGACGATATGTGGAGCGATTCACTGTTCCTACCGGTGAAAGTTATATTTTTAAACCACTGACGAATCCTGCACAGCATGGACGGGAACGATGGATGTACGAGCGTGTAATGTCTGGTCTACCACAGATCTATCCACAGCTTATTGCAGCGTCGGATCTTACCATTGCACCGGCACAGAGCTGGATGATCTACGAGGATCTGGGGCAACTGGTGCATGATTCGCAAGAAGTGACGATGCTCGGCGCAGCGGCACATATGGCCGCATGGCATGCATTGCCTGTTACGAATTGGAGTGAGCTGCCTCGCGTGGGCCAGAAACCGTCCATTCGCACGATGTTGGATGAGTTACAAATGCACAGACTATCTACGGACGACCTGTTGTCCAAGCTGGATATACGGTTGTCTCCATCGGATTGGGACAAGATTGCCACGTTGATTCTCACAGCTGAGGAGCAACTTCCAACCGTTTTATGTCACGGAGACTTGCATCCCGGTAATCTGGCGGAAGTAGACGGCAGACTGGTCGTCTTGGACTGGGAGCATGCTCATCTGAATACACCGCTGTGGGATGTAGTTCACCTAGTGGATCTCTCGCATCCGCTGTTTCCCAGAACGGTTACGCCTGCATTGCGAGAGCGGGTTATAGATGTGTATCTGGACAAACTTTGTAGCCTGGGCGTGCAGATTGAACGGGTTTCTTTTGCAGAATGGTACAACGCCTATGCTATTGTATTCTCGCTCTGGATGCTGCGTTTGATTGATGGTGACCTGAGAAGCGAGGAATGTGTGTGGCCGAAGGAACAGTTGCGTAACCAGTGGCATGAGACGGCAGCAACGCTGGAACAGTGCATGAAGCAGATAAGTGAGGAATAGAGATGAGGGGTGAGAAGGTTGCGTAAAGTCGGACTCGTAATGCGTAAAATTCAATTCACGGAAGCACAGGGGCCACGCGTATTTGCGGATCGGCTGAAGCAGATTGGTCTGGAGCTGGGTGTGGATATTGTGTTCATCTCGCCGGAGCGTCATGTCAGCGGATACGACTGGTTGCCGGGGTATGAGCATGAGAAAGGTGACCTGGTGAACTACGATATCGTGCTGGATCAGATTCATAGCCAAAATATAGAGCATGTCATCTACACCGTATCCGGGTTTACGTTCTTGAAGATGTTCTTACCGAAGAGTGTATTGTTCCCGCACAGTTTCCCCGATCCCGCGCTGACGGGATATGAGATGATGAAGCCATTTTATACGATGGTGGATAAAGCCATTGTACAGACCGAGTTTTTGAAAACAGAACTGGGCCGCAATTTCGGCGTACATGACGTGAACGTCATCCCGATTGGTTTTAGCGAAGAGCTGGCGAATCGGCACTATGACCCGAGCCAGGTTGTGCATAATCGGGTGCTCTGGATCGGTCGGGATGAAGCAAACCGTCGACCGGATCTAGTTTTGGAATATGCTCGGCAGAACCCGGACAAGGAAGTATATATGGTGTTTGGCGGTGTACGCTATAAGGAAACCATGAAGAAGTACGACATTCCTCCCAACGTGAAGCTTAAGTTTGCGCTCACGCAGGATGAGATATTTACGTTGATGAACTCATCCAAGGTGTATTGGAACTGTTCGGCCTTTGATACGTTTGCGATGCCGCTGACGGAAGCGATGGCGATGGGCAAAATGGTTGTGAAACCGGAGCATGCCTGCTACGGTCACATTCGATCCACGCATGCCTTTGCAGGCAACGAGGATAACTGGTTTGAACTGGCGAACATGGCTGCGGCCGCGCCGCGCAGTGTGTCAGAAGACAACCGTGAGTATGCGTTTGGTGCTTTTTCGCGCACAAAGATGAAAGAAGGGTACCGGAACTTTTTCTCGGATTGGTTGAAGTAACGTAAGGTCTGTAACAAAGGGCTTGATCCATCCAGCAACAGGAGGGGAACCTTATGGAAATACTGATCTTGTGGACATTGGGAATGTGGGCGGTGCAGCTGCTGATTGAATGGCTTATCTACCGATTGCAAGGACGGCGAATGACGTGGGTTCAATATATATTGCCATGTGTGGCCTTGCTCGGCGGTGCCGTCGTAATCATGATCAGCATCGATATTGGCGGGTGGAACGGCATCGGATATGCCCTGCTCGGTGCATCACTGGGTGCCGCGGGAATGTTAACACTTATTACGGTGGCGATCAGGGATGTGATGCTTCGGCGACGGGGCAGGCACTAGACCAAGCAGTAAAGCTACTGTGGAGTAAGGATGAACTGGGCGAAGGGATGGTTGCAGGAACGCAACCGTCTGTGATATATTGACATTAATTATGACAAGGGAGGTGAAGACAGGTGAATCACGAGATGCTTAACAACCGTATTAGCCAGCTGCCGATTGCTATGGCTGGCATT
Source organism: Paenibacillus sp. Y5S-9 (assembly GCF_036894235.1). NCBI lineage: Bacteria > Bacillati > Bacillota > Bacilli > Caryophanales > Paenibacillaceae > Paenibacillus > Paenibacillus sp. Y5S-9. The sequence continues at coordinate 6,572,920 of NZ_CP145887.1, read as the reverse complement.
GTTCATACTTTTCTGACCAACGGGAGAAGTCTGTCCAATTTTGAATATACGGAAGTTAACATTTGCGAGAAGATGCCTGCCTTGACCTCATTCGGACGATAAGCGATATTGCTTGAATTCTGAAGGGCCGCGGAGCTAACCTCCTGCGGCTCTTTTTGTGTTGCGGTCAGGATCTTCCATACCATAGGAGGAACCTTATTATGATGATAATTAGCGCGCAACAACTGACTCAATACCATGGAGCACATCTGGTGCTGGACGGCATTACATTTGAAATTATGGAAGGTGACAAGGTTGCTCTGATCGGCCGCAACGGAAGCGGCAAGACCACACTTATGCGCCTGATGGCAAGACTGAACAAGCCGGATGAAGGGCAATTGATGATTAAAAAAGATACACGGACCGGTTACGTGGCACAAGTTCCAGAAGGACTGGATGACCATACCGTCCTGGATGTGCTGAGCCTTGGATTCAAAGAGCTTATGATATGTCGCACGCAAATGAAGGAAATGGAGCAGCAGATGTCCGATCCGGCATGTGCAGCAGACCCTAATCAATTGGAGCGCCTGTTGAAACGTTATGCAGCGCTGCAAGACCAGTTTGAGCGTGAGGGTGGATACGAAATGGATGCGCGGATCGATCAGGTGGCGGACGGTCTGGATATCGCCAAGGCGCATTATGAATGGCGCTTCGGTTCCCTGTCCGGTGGGGAACAGACCCGGGTTGTGCTGGCCTCGCAGCTGATCGTAAAACCTGATCTGTTATTGCTGGATGAGCCGACAAACCATCTTGATCTGGAGCGGGTCGAGTGGTTGGAAGGATTTTTACGAGAATATCCCGGCACCATTGTCCTGATCTCGCATGATCGCTATTTTCTGGATCGGGTCGTGAATCAAACACTGGAGCTGGAGGATGGAGAAGCGGAAACGTCTGCTGGCGGTTATACGGAATATATGAAAGTGAAGGAACAACGGCTGTTGCAGCAATTCGAAGAGTTCAAGGAGCAGCAGAAGGTTATCAAGAAAATGAAAGAAACAATTCGCCAACTGGAGGAATGGGGTCGTGTGGGCGGCAATGAAAAGTTCTTCAGACGGGCGGCTTCTATGCGTAAAGCCATCGAGCGGATGGAACAGGTGAAGCGTCCTGTGCTGGAGCGCCGCAATGCCGAATTCGATGTGCGTCCTACGGATCGAACGGGTAAACGGGTAGCGGTATTGGAACAGGTCGAAAAGAGTTATGGCGAGCGTGAAATCCTGCGCGGGGTTTCGGGTCTGCTGGAATATGGGGATAAAATTGCACTCATTGGCCGCAATGGTTCCGGCAAGACGACCCTATTCAAGCTGTTGCTTGGTGACGAGCAGCCCAATGCGGGCAAGTTGGAGTGGGGGGCACGTGTGGATGTGGGGTATCTGGCTCAACAGGAGGAACCTACGAATCCAAAGCTGAACGTACTTGAATACTTCCGTCTGGAAGCGGGCGTGGAGGAAGGAGAGGCACGTGGCATTCTGGCTCGATACCTTTTCTATGGAGCGGATGTATTCCGCTCTGTCGGGCAATTATCCGGCGGGGAATGGACGCGCTTGCGGCTGGCCTTACTGGTGCAGCGTAAACCCAATGTACTGCTGCTCGATGAGCCAACTAACCATCTGGATATCGCATCCAGAGAAGCGCTGGAAGAGTCACTGGTTGATTTTGAAGGAACTGTACTTGCCATCTCGCATGATCGGTACTTCGTCAATCGCCTCGCTTCCCGTGTCTGGGAACTGGAGAACGGGCAGATGACCGCTTATCTGGGAGACTATGAGGCGTATCGCGAGAAGAAGCTTGATTTGCAAGCTCGTTCGGCGGCGACAACTCAGGCTACAGCAGGAGTGGGAGTTTCTTCTCGTGGAAACGCCAAGTCTGAGGTGAAGTCAGGTTTAACGTCTGCGCCCGGCGGGACTACCAGATCAGGGAAGAAATCAGAAGCAATCTCGGCATTGAACGGTTCCACTGTTGCAGCTATCGATGGAAGTCGAGATCATGAAGCTTTTACTGAATCAGGTAAGGCGTTAACTCCTTCAGCAACAGCTGTATCGAATCATAGAAACAGCAGTGGCAACAAACAGTCTGCGGAGAAGCTGGAACAGACTTTGGCTCGTCTTGAGGCACAGATTCAGGTGCTGGATCAACAGCTGGAAACGGTGCAGAACAATCCGCTTGAATTGGAACAAATCTGGAATGAACATGAGCAATTGTCCGCTGAATACAATGATCTATTGGCCCAGTGGGCTGAGTTATAAGTCCGAATGGCATGAGCATAAGATTGAACATACGAGGTCGGAGAATCTTCTCCGGCCTTTTTGGGCCGGAGTTACATACCAAACGCGGAATTTACTTGTTTTTTCAAGCTTTGTTGATCCGAGATTGGGCGACAACCTGTTCTTATTTTTACATGTCATGGGGAATAGAATCAATTTCATAACTTATTAAAAATGGAGTTTTGTAACTAGACATAGACAAATTAAACCATTTTGATCTATGTCTAGCCTTGATTTGAAGTAGCTAAAGGTACTATGAAATTGATTCCCTAGTGTAACTTTTTACCTCCACATGCGTTAAATACGTTTGTATGAATTGAAACGGCTCACCTAAGAGCTCGCAAAAAGGGAGGTTATTGGTATCTATTATTCATTGACGTATCGGAGTTGGTCGGATGATCGACAGGCGGAGACGGGGGTGCTGGAACAGACTTCAGTCACACGCGATGAACTGTTCATGCGCAAACTGGTGGATGCCACTCTGGTGAAAAACAAACTCTGGGCGCATCTGTCCAATGAATGCCAGGATGGGCGGGAACATGCGGTATACGTGACGGCGTATGACCAACAGATGCCGGATGAGTACGGTGCAGCCATTGCGGATGCTGCGCTGGCGATGTGCAAAATGTCTTCCATGTACAGCGCAGAGTATATGTTGTGGAATGGAAGTTCGTTTCAGGAGTTGGAGCTCACAACTTCATCCACCTATACGATGGAGCTTGCCGAGCAACTGCTGGACCATTACATGGTTCGCGGTGGCAAGACGTATGAGTTCCTGTATTCCGTGCTGGATGCGGATCGCAAGAAAGTGTTGTTTTATATGAAAGAGGTGGATCTGTGATGAGTGACCAAGAGCGGGGGCAAGCATCAAAACCCGGTTCAAAAGCAAAGCTGGTTGCGTTCTCCCTGATGCTGGCGGTTCCTGCCGTGTTATCCGGTTGTGGCAGCAACAATGATGAATGTGACCCGGAGTATGATACCGGATGTGAATATGATTCCAGCAGTGGGCACTATTACTACGGTGGGTCGTCGTATCGAAGCAATAAGGACAGTAACAGCTCTTATAGCAAATCAAAGTCCAAATCAAGCGGCTTCGGTAGCTTCTTCCGCAGTTCGGGAGGATAACCGGATGAGGCAAGTGGTTCAACTGCCGTTTAGTCACGAAGAGGTGTTTCAGGGTGAAGCGGGACAACAGATTCCATACCATCGAATGTACGGGAAGCAGTATTGTGTACCTACATTGACGGTCTATTCTCCCTCGGAGATACAAGAGCTGCGTACCGCAGCTGAGGCGGTAGACGGCATTTATTGTAAAGTGATGCGATTTATCCAGCAATACATGCCGGATTCCTTTTTGGAGCATCAGTTGGGTATCCATCCCGGGCTTATTCCGGCGGCACGTATGGAGATGGTAACTGGAGGCATTACCCGTCAGGACTGGATTATTGGAGAGGCTGGGCCCAAGTGTATTGAAAATAATACGGACACTCCAACAGGCATACCGGAGGCTGCTGCATTAGAAAATATCCTGGTCGGTCTTGCTGAGGATGCTACGCTAACTGCGCCATCTGCCGAGATGGATACGCGTATTCGGGAGTGTTTCAGGATATGGCTGGAATTCTATACAAACCAAGGATTGCAGGGTCCGGTGACGTTTACTTCTTTTGGCGAACATGTCGAAGATCGAACAAATACGGAATACTTGATGAGACGTTGTCGTGAAGCCGGATACGAAGTCTTTTATGCTCCACTTGAGGAACTGGAGATTGTTCCGGGAGAGGCGCTTTACCATAAGGGTCGGGAGATTAATCTACTGTATCGCCTTTATCCACTGGAGTATCTGATCGATGATCGGGATGAGACGACCGGGGTGGACATTGGTGCTGCACTACTTGATCTTGTACGTGAGGGACGGCTGGGCCTGATGAATCCCGTTCAGCATGTCCTGATGCAGAGCAAAGGCTTCATGGCGGCGATCTGGTCGCTCTACGAGCGTAACGAGCAAACCAGGGAATATTGCGGGTTTACCCTCTTTGATGAAGCAGAAATGGATGTGATTTCCCGATATCTGCTACCAACCTATTTTTCGGCTGAGCCTTTCGAGCTGAACGCCACGCCATATGTAGCCAAAAGCTATTGGGGGCGCGAAGGCAGAGGAACTCTTTTGCTGGATGGTAGAACGGACAGTGCTTCTGGAAAGCAGAATATAGAGGACCCCCTAAACGAGGAGTTAGAATCGAATCTTGCAACTGGGGCAACAGACGAGGATGAAGAGATTACAGCCTATTACGAAAATCAGCCCAAAATCTATCAGCAGCTGGTTCCGATGGAACAGGCCGTGATCGAGACAGAAGATGGAGCGTACAGCGGTTATCTGCTTACAGGGGTGTTTGTTATCGGTGGGCGTTTGGCAGGAGTACTGCCCCGGATCGGGGAGAAAGTAACTGGAGATATGGCTTATTATTGCGCGGCTACGGTTCGTGAACGGATGAATGATGAGGAGGAGAAGGAATGGAGAACTTGGGATTAAACCTCGTGAATGTGGCAGTGGGTGTAGGCATTCTGCTGGTGGTATTGGTATGTGGATATTTCGCTTTTAGCAAATTGACCCGGTATAACGATAGTGAGGAAATCGCCAAAGGTAACGAGGCGGCAGGCATGTACATGGGCAGCAAATTGTTGGGACTGTGTATTATTGTGGGCATGGTATCTTTCTCGACGCACTCGTGGTTGGATATGCTGCTGTGGTCGGCGTTTGGAATTATTGTGCTGTGCCTGGTCTATATTATATTTGATTTCCTGATTCCCAAAATGCGTGTATGTGACGAAATCGCACGAGGCAATATGGCAGTAGCACAACTGCTGCGTTCGATTATCATCGGCGTTTCCATCGTCATCGGTACATTTTTGATGTAAAATAAGACATAGTGTTTATAGAGTTTACTATCAAACGGTAGAAGGAGCGCGGCATCATGAGAAGAGTCATCATCGATACAGATACAGCAGGAGACGATACAATTGCGATCCTGACCGCATTGCACCACTTTCAGGTGGAAGGCATCACCATTACGGGCGGTAACGTACAATTCGACCAGGAGGTTGAAAATGCCCTGTACACGGTACAGGTTGCTGGACATGGCGGCAAGGTCCCTGTGTATAAAGGTTGCGAGCGTCCACTAATGGCCTACGGAAAGGCTCAGCACCGGACAGTGGAAGATGTGCATGGCGATGACGGCATGGGCGGCGCGCATTTTCCCAAGGCGGATCAACGTCCCGAGAGCGGGCATGCGGTTGATTTTATCATTGAGAAGGTGCATGCACATCCGGGTGAAATTGAACTTCTGGCGATTGCCCCGCTGACCAATATTGCAATGGCGATCCAGAAAGACCCAACGATTATTCCAGAAATTGCTCACCTGTACATTATGGGCGGAACGAATAATGCACTGGGCAATATCACACCAGCGGCGGAGTATAACTTCTACGTGGACCCGGAAGCGGCGAAAATTGTACTGCATGCGGGCATTCCAATCACGATGGTTGGCTGGGAAATGTGTACGCAATATTCAGTCATGGACGATGACGATCATGCAGAGATTGCAGCTCTCGGAACATCGGGTGCCGATTTCTTCACCGCAATCAACAAAGTGGTTATGAAGTTCAACAAGTCGGTACATAAACTCAATGGCACCACTCATCCGGATACGTTGTTGATGGCTGTAGCCGCAGATGAATCCATCATGACCAAGTCGGGTCAATATTATGTGGATGTGGAAGCTGCAGGAGAACTGACACGTGGATACAGTGTGGTTGATATCAACGGACGTTTTGGCAAAGAGCCCAATGTACGTGTCTGTGAGGGCATTGATCGGCCGAAATTCAAATCCATGCTACTGGATGTTCTGTCAGCGATTCAATAAACGCAGGAATTTAACTGCAGGAAAAAGAAGAAAATCCGTGCCTATCCCAGGTACGGATTTTTTATTTCCCATTTTTGGAATAACTACTTCACCTGTCGTAGTAAATTGTGCTATACTTCAACTACTACGACAGATGAAGTAATGAGGAGGAGTATCTTTTGTGATCAGCAGTGACGTTATACGTGGCTACAATGATACGCTGATCCTCTACATGCTGCTCGAAGGGGAGTCGTACGGCTACGAGATTTCCAAGAACATTAGGCAGCTGACAGAGGAAAAGTACGTCATGAAGGAGACGACGTTATACTCGGCCTTCACCCGATTGGAGAAGAACGGTTATATTGAATCGTTTTACCTGGATGAGAATAGTTTGGGAAAGCGTCGTACCTATTACCGGATTACGCCGTCCGGCCTCGACTATTACAGAGAAAAGTGTGAGGAATGGAAGGTTACGCAGGAGGTTGTTAATCTATTTATCAGGGAGTTGTGACGAAACATGGAGACAATTATGGTGTATCTGGAGAACATGTTTGCTGGTCTGCCGAAGACCCCCGAGGTGGAGCATCTGAAGCAGGAGCTTCTTTCGGGGATGGAAGATAAGTACCTGGAGTTGAAGCGGGAAGGCAAGTCGGAGAATGAAGCCATCGGCATTGTGATCTCGGAATTTGGTAATATCGAGGAGTTAACTGCAGAACTCGGTATTCAGCCAGTCAGTGCGGAAGAGGCAGTACCTGTGCTGACGGAAGAAGAAGCCTACGCATATACCACTGCCAAAAGAAATGCCGGATTTTGGATCGGGCTGGGTATTTTATTGTGCGCGGTGGGTGTGGCGTTTCTGATTTTCATGGATACTTTATTTGAGAACTATGCCACTTCAGCTGCAAACCGTTCGGTGGAAACGGGGGCTGTACTGGGCCTGATCGGCATGTTCGTGCTCATTGCCATTGCGGTGGGCATGTTCATTCACAGTGGCATGAAGCTTGAACGCTTCAGTTATATGGAGAAGGGCTTCCAGCTTCCTTATACACTTAAAATGAGTATTCAGCATAGTCGGGAGAGCTTCGCTCTGACTTATCGAATAGCCATCATTACGGGTGTCTGCCTCTGCATTCTGTCTCCTGTGTTTATTTTCGCAGCCTCCTCTATCAATGATAACTACGCCTCTTATGGTGTATCTGCCTTTATGGTCATGGCTGGGGTAGGAGCATTCTTGTTTGTATATTACGGTAATATTCAGGGGGCTTACACGAACTTGCTGGAGAAGCACCAGTTGACGGTAGATAAGAAGCAAGAAGTAAAGGTTGTGAGAGCCGTGGAAGCGATTGTATGGCCGCTGGCGACAGCTATCTTCTTGTTCACAGGCTTTGTATATCAACGGTGGGATATCAATTGGGCCATATTCCCGATTACAGGCATTCTCTCCGGGAGTTTTAGCAATGTGTACCATATTATGAAAAGCAAAAATCCGTCCTGAGCATGCTGCTTTAGCTAGTAAAGCCCACTTGATCTATATTGATCTGGTGGGCTTTTTTTGCGCCATTTAATCTAACGCTGCTGCAACAAAAACGAGCGAATGCCTGTCGTGACCAGATCATGGTCTTCCTCATCAGGCAAACCCGATACTGTAATGGTGCCGACTTGTCCCTCATTTTTCAGAATAAGCGGGAAAGCGCCACCAGCCAGAACATAGTCAGATGCAGGCAGGTTGAAATCCTGCTCAAGCGTTTGGTCCTCGTTTCTTAGGCGTAGAGCCGTATGCCAAGAACTGGAGGAGAAATGATTCACCACGTTGTTCTTGCGGCGAATCCAGTTTTCGTTGTCGGGATGAGTGCCTTCCATCGCATGCAAAAAGAGACGATGTCCTTTCAGGGTAACGTCGATGGTCACGGCTTGGGAGCGACGCTTCGCTTCTTCAACCAGATGCAGGCCAAGGTTAAGCGCCGTTTCAGAATCAAATGTGCCAAATACCAAGTCCATTTCTTCCTGCTGCATTTCCTTTAATTTTTCGATCATGGTCAGGTTCAAATTACAGGCAGCCCCTTTACATATATGATTGATGTCTACATTCGACATGAATAGGTTTAGTACCTTCCAAATGCGGACTGGACGATGTTAGTGGATGTTATAGGCGTGGTTGAAGACGGCTCATTTGGAGAGCATACATCGGCTGTGTTAAAGTGAAGGGAACCTAATATACTCAAAACTCTTAAAGTTAAAATAAGTTATCGCTAAGTAGGCAGGAGGAGAAGCACGATGCTGTTTTATTTTGTAGCACTGCTGGTGACTTTGGTGGATCAGGGAACCAAGATTGCAGTGAGGATGTATATGGAAGTTGGCGACGTCATGAGACTGGGTAACTCGGGCATGCAGTTACAGCATTACGAGAACAGTGGCATGGCGGGCAGCATGTTTCAGGGAAATGCACGGCTGTTCGGTGTGATTGCTGTTCTGTTCATAGCGGGCATGCTGTATTATCGGAGTAAAGGTGAGATTCGCGGTTTCTGGATGCAAGCTGGCGCGGGTTTTATGGTCGGTGGGGCTTTAGGAAATGCGATCGATCGATTTATATATGCGCGGGTAACGGATTTCCTCGTGTTTCCGTCAGGACGCGGGATTTTGAATCTCGCTGATGTCGCAATTAACATCGGTGTGGTCATGATCATCATCGGCATGTTGATTCGTGCATATCAGAGTTATCGCGCCAAGCGTTTACGTAATGCTTTGCCAAAAGTTTAGCGTTCGTAACACGTGGATAGAAGCTTTACAGTGGCTGAATATAAGCTTAATAAATAAGGGACATTGGATATCATCCAGTGTCCTTTTTGTTATGCCTGATTCAGGTGATGGGAAGAACTGCCGTGATTCATTTTTACCGAAACCGTTTTAGAAATAATAAAGACTTATATCATCCATTCAGATTGAAGTTGGTTTGGAAGGACTAACCATATGGTTATTTACCATTTGGATGGGTAAATCTTTACGTATAAAGCTGAGGGAGGTACAACATGAGAACAACGCTTACCAAGGCTCTCGGGACAATGTTGCTTTGTGGAATGATGGCTGTACTTTTATCTTCCTGTACCAGTGGAGATAGCGCGAATGGCAAAGTGCAGATTGAATTTTTCCAGAACAAGCCTGAAGCTAAAACAACCTTTGATGAATTAATTAAAACGTTTAATGCGGAGCATGACGATATTCAGGTGACACAGGTGAATCCGCCGGATGCGGAGACGGTATTGAAGACCCGTGTCGTCAAAAATGATATACCGGATATTATGGCCATGGGTGCAACCGACACCTATTCCATTCTGGCCCAGAGTGATATTTTCACCGATCTGACGGACAGCTCATTACTCCAGACGATTGATCCAAACTACATACAAATGCTCAATGATCTCACAGGTATGGACGAAGTGACTGGTATCCCTTACGCGACTAATGCAAACGGCATCATGTACAATAAAACGCTGTTTAAGGAAATGGGATTGGACGTGCCCAAGACGTGGGATGAACTCATTGCAACCGCCCAAAAGATAAAAGATGCAGGTGAGATTCCATTTTACTTCACATACAAGGATGACTGGCAGACAAGCCTGCCGTTCAATGCACTGGCCTCCAATCTGGTCGGTATTGATTTCTACCAAGAGCGGCGCGATAACAAAGTGACGTTCAAGGAGAAGTACCGCGAGGTAGCTGAGAAGCAGCTGGAAATCATGAAGTACGGTCACGGAGATAACTTTGGTAAAGCTTATTCGGACGGTAACCGTGCCTTTGCTAACGGTGAAGCTTTCATGTACATCCAGGGAACCTGGGCCATCTCGGAGATTCGCAAAGCGAACCCAAATGTAGACATTGGTTTCTTCCCATTCCCAACGGGCAACGATGCAAGCGAGATCAAGCTGGTGAACGGGATCGACTCCCTGTTTACCATTGCGGCGGACACGCCTAACCGTGAGCAGGCAGAGACGTTTATTGCGTTCCTGTTAAAGCCTGAAAATATCGGAAGATATATTGACGAACAGACGCTGTTCTCTGCGGTAGAAGGCGTGAAGCAGGATGATCCTGCCGTACAGGAATTGATGCCATATATCGAGCAGGGTAAAGTTATTGACTTTCCCGATCACTATATTCCGGCTGCGGTGCAGCTGAATTCCATCGTACAGTCCTTTTTGCAGAACCAAAACATCGACAACTATCTAGATACACTCGACAAAGAATGGGACAAGGTTGCCAATCGGCGCTAGGCCTTGTCTGAAGGAGGATGGAATATGAACAAGCGTATCGCACCTTATTACTGGATGACGGTTCCGGCGGTTGTATTGTTCTTTGTATTTATGACACTGCCGGCCCTCCAGGGCATCTATTATTCATTTACGAATTATAACGGATTCGGGAAAGAGTATGATTTTGTTGGCTTTAAAAACTATTTCAACTTGTTCCAGGATGACAATGTAGGCAACGCCTACTGGTTTACGTTCAAGTTCGCGATCGTGGTGACGATCCTGACCAATATTCTGAGCTTACTCATTGCACTCGGGCTGAATGCCAAGATTAAGTTCCGTAACTTTTTCCGCGGCATCTACTTCCTGCCCAATATTCTGAGTGTACTGATTGTAGGTTACATATTTAACTACCTGTTCTCCAACGTATTCCCGATCTGGGGGCAAAATCTGGGCATCAACGCGCTATCCACCAACATACTTGGTAGCGAGAGTCTGGCTTGGATCGGTATCGTCATTGTTGCAGTATGGCAATCCGTGGCCCTGAATACGATTCTGTATTTGGCTGGTCTGCAAACGATACCAACGACACTATACGAGGCATCCAACCTCGACGGTGCAGGCAAATGGCGTGAATTCTGGAGCATTACATTCCCGCTGATTGCACCTTTCTTCACCATTAATATGGTGCTGGCGATGAAAAACTCACTTATGGTCTTCGACCAAATCGTAGCCTTGACCAACGGTGGTCCCGGACGGGCGACGCAGTCCATCTCCCATCTGATCTACACCGGAGGATTTGAAGGCGGCGAATATGCATATCAATCTGCGAACTCGGTTATTTACTTCATCGTTATTGCGGTGATTTCAATTCTGCAAATCCGGTTCCTGCAAAGAAGGGAGATGGATCTGTAATGAGAAGCCGTACACGAATTAATTGGCTCGTTATGCTGCTTGTTGTGCTGGGTACCTTGTTTATCCTGTTCCCATTGTATATGACCGTTACAATAGCTTTGAAAAATCCGGAACAGATGGCCCAATCGGTCTTTGCCATTCCGACGACACTTCACTGGGAGAATTTCGCGAGAGCCATCGACATGACAAACTTCTTCCAATCGTTCCGTAACAGTGCAATCGTTACCGCATCAACTGTGCTCTTGACGTTGCTCAGTAACTCGATGGTGGCCTATGCGATTGCACGGAATATGGAGAAACGCAAGTTTTTCAAAGGACTGTATTATTACTTCGTCAGCGCGATGTTCATTCCGTTCCCGATCATCATGCTGCCGATTGTTAAACTGACCGCATCGCTGGAGATGACGAACTTGGTAGGTCTGATCCTGCTTCACACGGTTTATGGCTTGGCATTCAACGTATTTGTATACGTTGGCTACATCCGGTCCATTCCGGTAGCACTGGAGGAAGCGGCGTTTGTGGACGGGGCGACAACCTGGGGCACGTTCTGGAAAATCATTTTCCCGCTCATGGCACCCATCAGTGCCACGGTTGGTATTCTGACTTGCCTGTCCACGTACAACGACTTCTTGCTGCCTCTCATTATTATCAGTGATCCGGGACAGTACACGCTGCCGCTGGTGCAATATGTATTCCAAGGGCAGTTCAATACCGAGTTTAACCTTGCATTTGCGTCCTACTTGCTCGCGTTGCTGCCGATGATTATCATCTATCTGTTTGCGCAGAAGTGGATCATTAACGGGGTTACGCAAGGGTCTGTGAAATAACTGAAATTATGTGGGGAAGAAAAAGATAGATGTAAAAGGAATGGACATATGTAAAGGGAAGATGAGTAAACTGAGGTGGACTGTAAAAGTCCCCTCTCTTTGTTTTTGATCCTTGTCATTTAACGTTTGGGAACTATTGAGAGGATTGATTAACCTGTAAAACTATGCTATTTTTTAGTCGTTAGTTTAATCGGTAAACAAAGATAGTGAGAAGAAGATTGAGGTTCAATTTTGCAAGCGCTTTAAATATATAAATTGAACTAAACATTTGCACGAGAACGGAGAGGGCAGAAATAACCTGAAAAAGCGGAGCGTTCGCCTTTATCCCCGGATTTTCCCCTTTAAAAAGGGAATCAAAAAATCTGGGGATAACAGCGATTGGAAGGTTATTCTGTCATCGTAGTGGCTAGTGTAAATATTCTTTCGTTCATTTTATATAGGGGAACTGAATACGTAGATAAATCCGGCATCGTTTGTACCCAGTCTTCAAGAGCACGGGCGTAAGGTGGTGGGTTCTTTTACATGCCAAAAAGAGAGGAGAATGGGGAAGTTGCACGGGAGAAAAGGACAATTTAACTCACTTCGCAATCAGATCTTCATTGGTTTTGTTATGGTGATGCTTGTTGTTCTGCTGCTCGCAGGCATATCGGCCTATGATCGGGTAGCTGCTCTGCTGAAAAGCAATGCAGAGAAACATATTCATCAAACCGCTGTCCAAGCCAGTGGCAGATTGGATGCACTCATTGCACAAGTGAATTCGCTGACCGCCCAGGTAGCGGATGATTCATACGTGCAGCGTCTGCTTAGCGATGAGAAGCAAGGCAACCCGGCTACCTTTAATCAGCGCCAAGCGCTCTTGCAGATTGCAGGCAGTTATCAGTCTTTCATCAACGGAGCGCAAAGTATGGAGATATACACTACGGGTTATAACCGCATATTTCCGATGGATGACCGATCCCTCGATCTCAGAGTAGAGCGCAACTGGATCAACCTGGCGGATGAAGGAAAAGGCAGACTGGTATGGGCAGGTGCTGACCCTGAAGATCCTGGTGTGCTCCTGGCTATTCGGCGGATTAACCTGCTGGATCATTCTTTTGAACATGGGGGATATGTGGTAGTGCGGATGCAGCGCAGCTTTTTTCAACTCAATGATTCGAACGGGGCAGATGGTTCGCAGGACTCGATCATGCTCTTGGATGGGGCAGGAGAAGTGGTGACTTCCGATCTGGAGATTAATCTTGATCCCAAAGCCATATTGGACAGCGGATCAGTCGTGCAAAACGGGGAGGAATCCTACATCGTCGTCCGGCAAAAATCGGAGTTAACGGGATGGACACTTGCTGTCCTGACCCCGCTGCGGGAGACAACGGAAGGTGTATCCATCCTGAGGACGGCGCTGCTCGTCTCGGGAATGATTGGTGTTGTTCTGTTCCTTATCATGTCCTTCTTTCTGTCCACGATGATTACACGTCCGCTCATACGCCTGATGCGGGCCATGCGCAGTGCACAGCCGGGAGCAATGAGACCTAATCTAATGGTCAGCTTTACTATGGAGATCAATGAACTTAACGACGTATATAACCAGATGGTCTACAGGCAGAACGAATTGACCCGTGTGGTTCATGAGAAGGAAGTCATGCAGTCCCGGGCTGAGCTGAAGGCGTTGCAGTCTCAGATTAATCCCCATTTTTTATTCAACACCCTGGAGGCGTTCTATTGGTCCCTTGAGGAAAAGGGAGACGAGGAGATGGCACGTATGGTTGTGGCGATGTCCCGATTATTTCGCTACATCATCTCCAGTTCGCAGCAGGATGAATGGGTTACGATGGCCGAAGAGTTGGAACACGCTGAGCGTTATCTTCAAATTATGCAGATGCGGTTGGGAGAGAGAATGCAATGGGAGATTCAGCTGAGTGATACGGTGCGTAAGGTCGCAATTCCTAAACTTCTTATACAGCCCTTGGTCGAAAATGCGATTCTCCATGGGATTGAAAGTAAACTGGGACCGGGAAAGATAAGCATCCATGTGGATGCTTCGACCGAGGCGAATCTGGTTCGCATTGAGGTTCGGGATGATGGTCCCGGTATGGATGAATTACGGCTACAATCTGTCATTCATGCTTTACATGGCGGGCCGGCTGTGTCCAAGAAGGGGACAGGTGTAGGTCTAATCAACGTACATCGGCGACTGATGCTTTACTTTGGCAGCCAACTTGGCGAACGTTGCAGGCTTTCCATAACAAGTAAGGTTGGGGAAGGAACTGTCATTTGCTTTGAGATTCCCATGGGAACGGAGGGTGCATATGATTCATGACAAAACAATTCTTATCGTGGATGATGAGCCGCGTACAAGAGAGGGTATTCGCAAAACACTGGAAGGATGGTCGGCAGGACGAAATCACATTCAGACTGCAGAAAGTGGCGTCGAGGCTGTCGAATGGCTCAAGAAAAAGCCGGCAGACCTGTTAATAACGGATGTTCGCATGCCCGAATTCTCCGGCTTGTCTCTGATTGAAGCCATTCAACATTTTTCGAACAAGCCTGTTGTCCTGATTATGTCAGGACATGCCGATTTTCAATACGCCCAGCAGGCCATTAAGTTGGGTGTTGTGGAGTATATGTTGAAACCGATTGATAAGGAACAATTGCTGCAGACCGTCGAAAAAGCCCTAAAGTTCAGCGAACAACAGCGACGTATTCAAACAATGCAAGAAATGGTTGACCCCAAGCTGCTGGATGTTAAAGAGCGCGGGGAACAAAGGCTCAATAGCCAGATCAGTGAAGCTTTGACCTATGTGGATACTCATCTGGGTGAACATGTGACCATGCGTGAAATCGCTGATTTGCTCCATCTCAACTCCAGTTACTTCAGCGTATTGTTTAAGGAACAGATCGGCATCAATTTTAGTGAATATCTTACCCGCAAACGCATTCAGCGCGCGAAGGAGTTGCTTGTGCAGACAACGATGCCCATCTCGGAGATTGCGGAACAGGTGGGTTATCAAACGGATAAGTATTTTATCACGGTATTTAAAAGCCTTGAGGGGCTAAGTCCAAGCAAATATCGGCATTCCCTATCTGAACGAGATAACAAATAACCTCAAAAAAGTGGAGTTTTTCCAAATTACTCTGGTCTTATAGGTGTGATAGGCCCGTGCTACAATTTGGTTAAAGCGGTTACATTAACCGAACAAACCAAGGGGGTTGGAATAATGAGCAAAAAGACGATGGCCATTCTTCTGTCATGGACGCTGGTTCTCGCCATAATTTTATCCGGATGTAACAGTTCAAGTTCGGATCAAGAGGGTGAAACAGGCAGCAACGGCACAGATGGGAAAGTAACCCTCAAATTCATGCACCTCTGGCCAGCAGGCAGTTCCGCACAGCAAAACAAACTGGTCAACGATATCATCAAGCAGTATCAGACGGATCATCCCAATGTGACCATTAAGCAGGAAGTGCTGGAGAATGAACAATACAAGAACAAATTGAAAATCCTGTCGGCATCCAATGAACTTCCCGATGTGGGTGTAACTTGGGCTGCTGGATTTCTGGAGCCTTATGTGAAGGGGAATCTGTTTGCACCGGTCGATGATCTGCTGAGCGGCTCGCTGGGCGAAAAATTCATAGCCGGAACAACAGAAGCCTATGCCATAGACGGCAAAACGTATGCGTTACCAATCGAGTTGAATATCTCCCCCATTTATTATAACAAAGCCATTTTTGCGAAATATAATTTGCAGCCGCCAGCAACATACGATGAATTCCTGAGTGTGCTTAAGACACTGACAGATAACGGTGAGGTTCCGATCGCACTGGGTAATAAAGACCGCTGGACTGGCTCACTCTGGTATATGTATCTGGCGAATCGGTTAGGTGGAGATGCACTGGAAAAGGCGATCAATGGCTCCGGCAAGTTTGACGATCCTGCGCTGACTCAAGCTGCTGCCGAGGTACAAAAGCTGGTGGATATGAATGCCTTCAACAAAGGCTTCAACGGGTTGTCCAACGATGAGGGCAAATCCGAATTCATGAACGAAAAGGCGGCCATGTACCTGATGGGCACCTGGGAACTGCCAAACTTCACGACTAACCCGGACATCCCGCAGGAATTCAAGGACAAGATCGGATTTTTCAAATTCCCAACGATGGAAGATGGCAAGAGCGATATTAACAGCTGGGTAGGTGGACCAGGCGTAGGGCTGTTCGTGGCCCAGAACTCCAAAGTGAAGGAAGAACCGGCGAAGTTCGTGCAATACTTTGTAGAAAAATGGGGTGAGAGTTCGGTGACTGAAGCAGGCGTCATCCCGGCAACCAAAGTGGATACGGCTGCAGTACAGCTGCCACAGCTCTATATTGACCTGCTGAACGAATTGAATCAGGCCAGCAGTCTCACACTCTTTGCAGACGTACAGATGAAACCGGCAGCCGCTCAGGCTCATCTGGATATGATTCAGGCGTTGTTTGGCAAAGCGGTAACACCGGAGGACTTTGTGAAGAATCATCAGGCTGCGATTGATAAAGGCAATTGACGTACACACGTTTGAACGCTTGAAGGGAGGATAATGTGATGGACAAAGTCATGTCCAACCGTCTCGTTGCTGCGTTGTACGTGCTTCCTGCACTGCTTCTGCTGCTGGTCTTGGTTTACATCCCGATCGTGCTCACCGGGTATTATGGGTTGATGCAATGGGACGGGATCGGTGCAATGACCTATATTGGATTGGATAATTACGCCAGACTGCTTCAGGACGGAACATTCTGGCAGAGTGCGGGTCATACTTTTTTGCTTGCTTTGTTCTCTGCGCTGAGTCTGATCGGTTATCTGATGATTGCTTTGGTGCTGTCAGGCAAAATCAAGGGTGCCAATCTGTTCCGCAAAATATATTTGATCCCGATGCTGCTGTCTTCGGTCGCGATCGCCCAGTTATGGCTGAAGATCTATCATCCCAGCAATGGTGTGCTGAACACCTTTCTGGAAGCGATCGGCTTCAGCAATCCGCCAGCCTGGCTGGCGGAACCATCCCTGGTGCTGTATGCATTGTTCGTACCGATACTGTGGCAGTATGCAGGCTTCTATATTTTGATCTATTATGCGGCACTCAAAAATATTCCGGAATCTCTGGTGGAAGCAGCCCGGATTGATGGAGCAAGCCCTTGGCAGATCGCTTTTCGAATCAAGCTGCCGCTTATTACTGAGGTGATCAAGGTGACCGTTGTACTGGCTGTGGTAGGTTCACTCAAGTATTTTGATCTCATCTACGTGATGACCGATGGCGGACCGAATGGTTCCAGCGAAGTGATGGCCTCCTATATGTATCGTCAGGCGTTCCGTAGCTTCGACTTTGGTTACGGCAGTGCTGTAGGTTTCTTCCTGCTCTTGATCTGTCTGCTGGTTACCTGGCTGCTTCGAAAAGCGACAGCATCCAAAGATACGATCCAGTATTCCTGACGCTAGTTCGTGTCTGAAAACTCGCTGAAGTGCATCTTTTACCGCCTTTTCGCCCCCTGCTGCGTCACTTTCCCTTGACGTGCCCCGGCACGCCTGCGGAAAATTTCCTTGCTTGGAACGAAAATTCGGCAAAATCTGCCACCTTCGGAGTTTCCAGACACGCCCTAGTGAAATGAAAGGAGGTCCATCCCGGTGAAGACGGATACGGCTGTAAGATTGCCAACTTACCCGGGGACAGGCCGAGGTTCGGCATGGTTAAGGAGATTCGGATATGTTCTGCTGTATTTCCTCTTGTCCCTGGTAGCTTTGCTGCAAATTTTGCCCTTGGTATGGCTGCTGTTATTCT
Source organism: Paenibacillus sp. Y5S-9 (assembly GCF_036894235.1). Taxonomy (NCBI): domain Bacteria; kingdom Bacillati; phylum Bacillota; class Bacilli; order Caryophanales; family Paenibacillaceae; genus Paenibacillus; species Paenibacillus sp. Y5S-9. The sequence goes on along the minus strand of NZ_CP145887.1, from coordinate 6,554,940 downwards.
CGCTTAAAAATAATCAGGAAGTATTCGACATGGCGCCTTTTTCCCTTCCTGCTACCCCGCGTTGGGAAAACTATGTCAAGGTATGGACAGAGGGAAATATCAGCTTATACTTCTTCAACAGTGTATGGATTACGGCGGTCTCGGTTGTGTTCACCGTGCTGTTTGCCAGTCTGGTGACCTTTGCCATTACACGTATGCGCTGGAAGGGTCGCTCGTTGATATTGGGGTTATTCATGGTGGGTCTAATGATCCCTGTGCACTCCACATTGATCCCACTGTTCAGCTTGTTCCTGAAGCTTAATCTCACCGATCATCCTTTGTCAGTCATCTTGTCTTATATTGCCTTTAATATGCCAATTACCATTATGATTCTACTGGGATTCTACTACGCGCTTCCCCGTGAAGTGGAAGAAGCCGCAGTGATGGATGGCTGCTCCGTGCATCGGATTTTCTTTCGGATTGTGCTGCCGATGACGTCTTCGGTCATTTCCACAACGGCGATCATCAACATGATCTATAACTGGAATGAATTTATCTTTGTTAATACGTTCATCAGTACAGATTCGTACAAGACCTTAACTGTTGGGGTACAGAACTTTATCGGTCAATATACAACAGATTGGGGAGCGATTGGTGCAACGCTGATGATTAGTATTTTGCCGATCCTGATTGCGTTTCTCATCCTGAGTAATCGAATCGTAGAGGGAATTGCTGCGGGTTCTGTTAAAGGTTAAAAGGCTAAGGATCTAGGTCCTTCCATTACTTGCTTAAAAGCGAGTCGGGAGGGGCCTTTTTTATCTTCTAAAACCTCGGGCAGGCGTACGGAAACAGGGCTTGATGAAAACGCTGAAAATACCTATTTATGGAATTACAAAAAACTTTCAACTATTTTCGCAAAACTACTGCATTTTCAAACCACCTGTGCTAACATACCCTAAGAATTAAAGCCCACATGGGAAAGGTGAGAAAATGACAGCAATATCCTCAACCAAAGAGTCCCTTCGTTCTGATGCCAAGGATCTGAATCTGATTCGACTGACATGGCCTATTTTCTTGGAACTCTTCTTATTTATGTTGATGGGGAGCGTGGATACGCTCATGCTCAGCTCGGTGTCCGATAATGCGGTCTCCGGCGTTGGAGCAGCCAATCAGATTATTTCTATCGCTATCCTTGTATTGGAAGTCATTGGACATGGTGCTGCGATTGTAGTCGCACAATATATCGGATCGAAAAAGTTAAGTGAAGCAGCGCAGGTTACAGGTAATGCGATCACACTGAATCTTATCGTAGGTCTGGTCCTGAGCGGAATCTTCCTTCTGTTCGGAGGACAATTGCTAACACTTCTGAATATTCAAGGCGAAATTTATGATTTTGCCCGTTCGTATATAAATATCGTTGGTGGCGGGATCTTCCTCCAGGCACTCATTAATGCGCTGGCTGCGACGATTCGTACACATGGTTACACCAAAGAAACGATGTATGTTGCTGTATTCATGAACGTGATTCACGTTGTTGGTAACTATGCATTGATCTTTGGACACTTCGGCCTGCCAAAGCTTGGGGTGGAAGGTGCAGCAATCTCCACGGTGGGAAGCCGGTTTATCTGCCTGCTGATCTTCTTCTGGTTGTTGTATCGTGTGAGCGAGGTACGGGTGGATTTTGAATACTACATTAAGTTGTCCAAGAAATTCATTGGCAAAATTCTGCGGATTGGCATTCCGTCTGCGATGGAATCGATGGTATATCATTCCTGCCAGCTCGTGTTCACGCTGTATGTGACCTATCTGGGTGCAGAAGCTATGGCAACCAAGCAGTATGCGGGTAATATCTCCAGCTATATCTACTTGTTCAGCATGGCGATTGGTATGGGGACATCGATTATTGTAGGCCGGCTTGTGGGTGCGCGGCGCAAAGACGATGCGTACAAACGTGTTTTTGACAGTGTAAAATGGGCCCTTCTGGCCACGGTTATCATTGATGTAATCATCATTTTTTTCCGTGTGCCTCTGATGAGCATATTTACGGATAATCCGGAAATTATCAAGCTGGGGGCTCAGGTAATTTTGCTCAGTCTTTTGCTCGAAACCGGACGTACCTGCAATATTGTAATCATTGGTTCCCTGCGTGCGGCAGGGGATGCAAAATTCCCGGTATACATGGGGCTGATCTCCATGGTCTGCATGAGTCTGCCACTGGGGTACCTGCTCATATTCAAGCTTCATCTGGGGCTCGCTGGTGTGTGGCTTGCCATTGCGGCGGATGAGTGGACCCGCGCGGTTATTATGTACTTCCGCTGGAAGAGTAGAGCTTGGGAGAAACATGAACTGGTGGAGCATGATGACGAAGAGGTTGGTGCACAGCCGGTACCGGCTGTCTGACGAAGTGTTGTGCGGATAAACAAAGCAAATAGTTAAATGAACCTGCTGTAGATCAATGAAATGGCTCTACAGTAGCCACAGGGCAGCAGTTTCCCAGAAGAGTCAATTACGGAAAGGATTCCATCCGTAATTGGCTCTTTTTTGCGTTCGGGATAGAGGCCAACCGAAGTGAAGATAGCAAAAATGATCAAAACGGCGATGACATCATTCACGTATAGTAAGGATATGGAAGGGGGCTTTACCACAGTTGAGCCGTTACCGTGCAATGATTCAGCAAAGTTTGTTCTATATTGAGACTCATCTGCATGAGCAGATTGGACTGGAAGAAGTGGCATCCGAGGCCTTGTTGTCGCCATATCACTACCATCGGATTTTCCGTAATGAGGTGGGCATGACCGTGGTGGATTATATCCGAAACCGTCGGATGAGTCTGGCGTCCACGACCCTCCGATCGACGGATGCGGGCATTTTGGACATCGCGCTGGCATGTGGCTTTGAGAGTCAGGAAGCGTTCACCCGTGCATTTCGTAAATTATATGGCATGCCACCAGGACGTTTTCGCAAATTGTTCGATCTGAAATTATTCGAAGGAAGAACCAGAGGAGGGGAATTACAGATGAATCAGACGTCAACGATTACAGGTTGGATGTTAACCGGAAGTCATCCGCAAAATTATGAGATGGGCATTGATCCTGCCGAAGTGCATCAGGGAAAAGCTTCAGGATATTTGAAGGCAGTTACGCCGATGGAGCCCAACGAATTTGCAACTATGATGCAACAGTTCAGAGCAGACAAGTATGTGGGCAAGCGGATGAAGTTATCGGGATTCGTGAAGACCGAGCATGTGGATGCGTTCTGCGGATTATGGATGCGTGTGGATAATAACGTTCATGATGTACTCCAATTTGATAACATGCATGATCGGCCAATTACGGGTACGCAGCCATGGAATCAGTATAGTATTGTGCTTGATGTACCGGAGGGCAGCGCGGTCATTTCATTCGGGGTTATTTTGAACGGTAAAGGAAAAGTGTGGGTCGACAGCTTCCGCTTCGAAGAAGTTGATCTGAACACACCGCTGACACATATGGAGACAGAGTATGAGATGCCGGACGATCCGCTGAATCTGTCATTTGAGGAGTAAATGCAGAAGGTGGCATTAATCGGCTGACATAAACAGTAACATGAATTGGAAATCTATAGATCAAGGGCTAATCCAATGATGGGTTGGCTCTTTTTGTTGCCTTTGGGGTATAAAGAAAGTAGAGCCAAGTCCAAGCTGAGAGGATGAAAGTCTCTCATACAAATTGCAAACTCATCCATAGCTAATTCCCACGGACCTTGCTAACATAGACCCATAAACTAACTCATGACATAGATAAAGAGGATGAATCCCATGAATAAAAAAGTGCTCGTGGTAGATGACGAATCAAGCATCGTCAGTGCCATTGCTTACGCGCTGCGGCGCGAAGGATATGAAGTAGAGACTGCGAGTGACGGCGAAGAGGCCTTGGTTAAGGTCGCATCGTTTCACCCGCAAGTCATGATTCTGGACGTCATGATGCCAAGACTTGATGGGTACGGTGTATGCCGGAGGCTGGAAGACCGGGAGGATATCGGCATTATTTTGCTAACTGTCAAAAATGATATCGTGGATAAAATCGTTGGCCTGGAAATGGGCGCCGATGATTATATGACCAAGCCATTCGAGATCCGTGAACTGCTCGCAAGGGTGAAAGCGCTCATGCGCCGTGTCGAGAAAAGCAGTCCACCACCTGACGATTCGAAGAATCAGGCCATCGTGAATGGCACACTGCGTATTCATGTTGCTCACCGCACCGTGACCGTGAATGAGGAGAAGCTGGATCTGACCCCAAAAGAGTTCGATCTGCTAACCATTCTCATGTCTAATCCTGAGCGTGTGTATACACGAGATGATCTTTTGGATCGGGTCTGGGGTATGGAATATGCGGGTGGGACACGGACCGTGGACATTCACATCCAGCGTTTGCGTAAGAAAATTGGAGATACAGATCAGCAAAAATTGCAGACCGTATACGGGATTGGTTACAAAGCATCTGCTCCTGAAACAGGCGGGGCCATATGAGAGTCAGCATCAAGCTGAAGTTCAGTGTTTTTCTGGCAGCCTTGCTTATCCTGACCGTGGTTGTACTTAGTTCACTGGTCCTGCGCGGTATTGAACGCAATCAGCAGTCACAGATTGAAGGTATTTTATCGCAGCAGACACGGTTGGTGAATCTGAATGTGAGACAGTCCTACTACACCGAGTCCGTTCATCTGGATCAGGACGTTTTTTTACAGCGAAATGGCCGCAGGCTGGCACAGGAACTGGCCAACTCTACCGGATTGCCAATAGCACTCTATAACATGACAGGCCAGCAGGTGGGAGCATCCTTCGCCTCCAGCGAGAGTGAACTTGTTCAGGAAACGCTAGACTATGCGCTGCAAAATAAAATAGCCTATCATGAGCAGGGTGAGACCCTGCTCTATGCCGCACCGCTGGATGGTCCGGATGGACAGATGGGCGCCGTATGGATACAATATCCTGTCCAGAGCTACCATGAATTTTATACTCGCATCCTTCAATTGTTCATCTGGGCCGGAATTACCGTTGTGGCGCTGAGCTTCATATTAGGTTATCTGTTCTACAATCGGTTTGCTGTCGCGATTACCCGGCTGAAGAGGTCCGCAGACTCCATTCGCGAAGGGAACTACATTACGGAGTCTCCTGTAAGGCGCAAGGATGAACTGGGGGAGCTGGGGCAGGGCATTTATTATATGAGTACATCCATTCAGCAAAACATCACAGCCATGCATGCGGAGCAGGAGAAGCTGCAACTGGCGATTAAGAAGCTTCAGGCGCTGGAACAGCAACAGAAACAATATATCGGTAACATCAGCCATGAGTTCAAGACACCGCTAACGTCGATCAAAGCTTATGTGGAGCTACTCGACATGTATAAGGATGATCCGCAACTGCTTGATGATGCCACAAGTAACATTGGCAAAGAAACGGAGCGGCTGTACGAGATGGTGGAGAAAGTATTACATTTATCTGCCCTGGAGAAGTATGACTTCGAGAACCAGGCCGAAGATGTAGAGGTCAGTGCTCTGCTGGAGGATGCCTGTGGCCGGATGCGTGGGAAAGCGGAGAAGTTTGCGCTGAACATGGAACTGGATCTTGAACCGGCGGTGATCCGCAGTGATCGGGAGAGTCTTATGCATATTTTCATCAACATGCTGGATAATGCGATCAAATATAACGTTCCGGATGGTGTGATCCGGGTGAAGAGTGAACTACGGATGCAGGGGCGTCAAGCGGTCATTCGCATCTACAACTCGGGTACACCGATTCCGGCAGAGGCACGGGAGAAGATTTTTGAACCCTTTTACACCGTGAACAAAGACAGGGCCAGAAAAACTGGCGGAACAGGACTGGGACTATCTCTCGTGAAGCAGTTTGTTGAAAAACAGGGCGGTACAATCACCCTGCTGTCGGGTGATCCAGAAGATGGGGAAGGTGTGGCATTCCAACTCGTATTTCCTTTGGCTGATGCAAGTTTACAAGTTCGAAACAAGTCTGAATAACTTTGGAAGTATGCCGTGTGTATGCTTGGTCTTATAGAAGAGAAACCAGGGGGGACCATGATGAATTGGAAACAAGCAGCTTTGGGCACGTTCGGGGCCATCGTCCTGTTAACAACAGCAGCATGCGGGGGAATAACAGAGCCGGGGGACAACACACAAGGCGGGAAGACGGGAACCGATATTACGGTGAAAGATAACACCAACACATCCGTCTACCAGAGCTTTAAGCTGGAGAAAATAGATAAATTGCCAAATATGCGCGGGATTACCTGGCTCAGTGATGATTGGATTGTATCCGACAAGGAGAACAAGTCCTTGAAACCCGTCACCGTTGAAGGTCAGGAAAGGTACCCGCATAACTTATACATGTATGATCTAACCAAAGGTACAGATACGCCGCTCAAGGAAAGTGAAGCGAATCTTGGTGCACCGCTGGTGTCACCGGATGGTCAGTACCTATTCTATCGGGAGCCGGAGGAAAACACGGGAAAAGGCTATATTCTGAACCTGCATAACGGGGAAACAACCCCTGCTGGTAAGGAGGATGGATTTATCCAAGAGGGTGCGTGGCTCGATAATGACCATGTTGTTTTTCCCAATATGAAGGGTGATCTCATCTCGGCAAGTGTGGACGGTACAACGAAAGTGCTGGTGGAGACAGGCAATTTCAATGTTCGAAGCATCAAGGTTGCGAATGATACCATCTATTATATTACGGGCGAAGACGGCCAGTTGAATGCATATGACGTGAAGACGGGTGACGTGAAACAGGTGCTGAAAAGTGTGGAGTGGGTCATTCCTTCCAATGACGGAACAAGGCTTGCGATTGTGAAAAGAACAGCGGATACCAAACGGGCGCTGGTGCTCACCGATCTAGAAGGCAATGAGAAGGCCACTCTCGCCAGAGGCACGCAGATTTTCGGCACAAGCTGGTCGGGTGATGATTCCAAGATTGCATACACCATCAATTCTGAGAATGATAATGAGAAAGGGCTGTTTGTCTCCAACACGGAGTCGGCTGAGCAGTTCCAGATCTCGGCGGATATGGACAACGCCTCTGACCCGCTCGCCTGGAGTCCGAAAGGCAACAAGATTCTTTTATCGCAGGCCATATTGGAGAACGAGTCTTATCACTTTGTGACCTCGGTCATTACGATCTCGGAATAGGATAATTGTTGCGGATAGATATGTTCCATATCTTTCATCCCTTTCTATACATTTATATTGACTAAGCTATTCCGCTTCCGATAAACTAGAATGCAGGAATAAAAGTCGAATGTCAGGCAGCAGTTCGAGACGAAGTTTCGGGCGGCTGTTTCTTTTCTTTTTACAAGTAAGGGTGCAACGTAGTCGTCTTGCCGGATGATCCGGCTAATAACAACATGGAATAGGAACAGGTGATATACATGTGTAACAGCGCGTACCGCGTGCTTTTATATTATAAGTTCGTGAAGATTGAAGACCCTGAGACGTTTACACAAGAGCATCTGCAATACTGCAAGGACCTCGGTGTGAAAGGCCGTATTCTGATCGCATCCGAAGGTATTAACGGCACGGTATCCGGAACGCCAGAACAGACGGAACAGTATATGAAAGACATGCATGCGAACCCGCTGTTCAGCGATATGGTGTTCAAGATTGATGATGTGGAAGAGCATGCGTTCAAAAAAATCTTTGTTCGTCACAAAGCAGAGCTGGTTACGTTCCGCGTGGACGAAGACCTTGATCCAAATGTGATTAGCGGCAAACGCCTTTCACCGAAAGAGTTCCATGAGCATCTGCAACGTGATGATGTTATCGTTATCGATGGTCGCAATGATTACGAATACGAAATCGGCCATTTCCGCGGGGCTATCCGTCCAGATGTTGAGTCGTTCCGTGAGTTTCCGGAGTGGATTCGGGAGAACCTGGGTGACATGAAGGACAAAACGATTATTACCTACTGTACTGGCGGCATTCGCTGCGAGAAGCTGACTGGCTTCATGATCAATGAAGGATTCCAGGACGTGGCTCAATTGGATGGCGGTATTGTCACGTACGGTAAAGACCCTGAAGTACAAGGCCATCTGTTTGATGGCAAGTGTTACGTGTTTGATGAGCGAATCTCTGTGCCGATTAACCGGACAGACGAGGATATTGTCATTGCCAGCTGTTATCACTGTGGAACGACACATGACCGATATATTAATTGTCCAACCTGCAACCTGCAGCACGTAAGCTGTGAGGATTGCGAAGAGACGCATAACCGCTTTTGCTCGGATGCTTGCCGGGAGGCAGCACCGGTACACGCATAAGCAGGAGAGCAGGTGCTGATCGTGAAGCGTGAAGAGGAACGAACGACGCGTGAACGGATTTTGTTCATGCTGAAGCAGCAAGGCACATTGACCGCGAGGGAAATGACAGCTGATTTGGGTCTGACCGGCATGGCCATTCGCCGTCATCTGACGGCACTGGAGCAGGACGGCTGGATCGAGGTTCGGGAGGCGCGGGCTACGGCTGGACGTCCGTCCTCGGTGTACCAATTGACGGTACGTGGGGACAGCTTTTTCCCGAAATCATATTCGTCCCTTACGCTGGAGCTACTTGAAGAATTGTCTGACTCAGCCGGGAGCGGTGTGGTGGATGCATTGTTCGAGAGTCGCCGGGACAAGCTGCTTCGTAGCGGATTGCCACAGATGGAGGGCCAGGATCTGGCCGGACGGGTGGAGGAACTCGCGCGAATCCAGAATGCCAACGGATATATGGCGGATGCGTCCAGAGAAGAAGATGGAACCTACGTCATTACGGAAATGAATTGCCCGATTGTGCAAGTCGCGAGTGTATACAAGCAGGCTTGCCGCTGTGAACTCGATCTGTTCCGCTCGCTGCTTCAAGCTGAGGTGGAGCGTACCGAATGTTACGCCGATGGCGGCAAAAGGTGCAAGTATGAGATTCGCGAAGCGTCGGGGAATTAACTGGTTTATACAAAGAGATTGTTTCGATTCGTCGAAATAGTCTCTTTTTTTGATAATTAATTACGTATAAACGCTATTTTCGTATGGCGATGCGTGTTATAATGGAACTAAAATCCAATGCATGTTCGCATCCTTATATTTGCTGATACTTCAGCAGATATATCCTGTCCATTTTGCGCGTAGGAGTGAATAATAATGACAGAGTTGCTTGATCCCAAGAACGATTATGTGTTTAAACGAATCTTTGGAAGTGAAGAGAATAAGGATGTTCTTTTGGCTTTTCTGAATCATACCTTCAAAAATGCAGGTGAATCTTTACTGACCGAGATTGTGTTAATTAACCCTTATCTGGACAAGGATACACCGAGAGATAAACAGTCCATACTGGACATACGGGCCAAAACAGATCAAGGTGAGCTAATTAATGTTGAAATGCAGTTGTTTAATCAGTATGATTTAGAGAAGAGGACTTTGTTCTATTGGGGTAAACAATATTCCGGACAATTACTTGAAGGACAGAGATATAGTCAACTCAAAAAATGCGTAGCGATCAACATTGTTAATTTTAAAATGCTCGCTAATGATCAGTACCACAACGTATTTCATTTAAGAGAAGACCATACTGATATTCCGTTGACGGATGTTATAGAGATTCATTTTATGGAAATACCAAAGCTGAATGATGAAAATATTCAAATAAAGGATGGATTGGTGCGTTGGCTGTTATTTCTGAAAGGAATGACTAAATCAAGCTGGGAGGCGTTAATGATGCACGAACCGGAACCGGCTTTGAAAAAAGCCATGAGTGTATTAGAGTTTCTGAGCCAGGATGAGCAAGCACGTCAACGATATATCGACCGTCAGAAATTTCTATGGGACGAAGCTTCCATGATTGAGGGTGCACGAGAAGAGGGTCTCAAGAAAGGCATGGAGGAAGGAATTCAAAAAGGAATCGAAGAAGGGATCAAAGAAGGTGAAGCTGAGAGCAAGCGGAAAATCGCAATGAATATGCTCACTTTAGGTCTTGATCAGGCTACAATTATTAAGGCTACCGGGCTAACCTCATCTGAATTAGAGGAACTGCAAAAAGAAAAGGAATAAGCACTCTGGAGCTATCCTTTGATTGATATAAGGCGACCATACCCAAAGTACATTGGGAGGGATGCCTCTTTTTTTGAAAATTTTAAATATGAAAAATCTCATGATGAAGCACAATACTTGTCTGGAGCGGAGATAGCTGCCGTGATTGCCCAGTTATCAATTACCCATGAAGCAGCAACTATGTCACGGTAATCCCAACCCGGGTAACATACTCCTTCGAGAGCATGATACCTTTATTCCAGCATTCGCATCTTTATGGAGGAGTATGAGAAGTTGTCCGGTATTGGTTATGCAGATATCGAACCCTGGATTAAGCTTGTTGCGGTACGCAAATTGATCGCGGATGCCATATAGGAAGGGGAGAAAACAATGCTCGTGGACGAGATTAGAAGAAGACTTCATATTCCATTTTCATGAGTAGGACCTTATTTGTTGTACCCATGGCGACCATCTACAGAACAATGTGGGTGGTTTTTATGTTTTATGTAATGTTTTCTATCACAACCATATGATGAAAGTAAATTGGAAGCGGTTCAACCATTGACGGATATCGGGACGCCCCTTAATATTAGGGGAACAATAAAACACCAACACGGGTCATGGACTTCAGTCGCATGAGAAAAGTCTATATTTGTCTGCTTTTGTCGATCAAAGCAACAATGCGTTGAAGCGTTTGTTTTGTCCCGCCCTATCGTGTCAATGGAATCTAGATAAGGGTAACCACATTTTATAAGATGGAGAGGGGTTCTCACACATGAAAAAGAAATTTTGGATGTCACTGATGATGGTTGCTTCAATGATCGTTGCAGCAGGTTGCGGAAATAACAGCGGTACAGGCTCGGAATCCGAAGGATCGGGGACTACAACAGGTGGAGGCAGTGAGGAAAAATCATATCAGATTGCCATCTCACAGATTGTTGAACATCCATCCTTGGATGCTACACGCGAAGGTTTCATCGCAGCCCTGAAGGAAGCAGGCATTGAAGAGAACAAGAACCTCAAAATCGATTACAATAACGCGCAAGGTGATTCGACGAACAACTTGTCCATTGCACAGAAAATCTCGGGTGATTCCAAAAATGACCTCGTACTCGGAATCGCAACACCATCTGCTCTGGCGCTGGCTCAACAAGTGAAGGACAAGCCATTGCTGTTCGCAGCAGTGACAGACCCACTGGGTGCCAAACTGGTGACCGATATGGACAAGCCGGGCGGCAATGTTACAGGTGCATCGGATACGAATCCGGAGGCTATCGTACAATTGGCTGACTTTATCGCTAAAAATCTGCCGGATGTGAAAACGGTAGGCTTGGTCATTAACGAAGGTGAACCAAATGCGGTGGTTATGGCAGATAACGCAGAAAAAGCACTCGCAACACATAATATCAAGCTGGTGAAAGCACCAGTTACGAATACATCTGAAGTAAAACAGGCAACGGATTCTCTTGTTGGCAAAGTAGACGCCTTCTACATCACGCTGGATAATTCTGTCGTGAGTGCGGTGGATACGATCATCCAAACGGCCAACAGTAATAAAATTCCGTTCTTCTCCAGTGATCGGGATACCGTTGAAAAAGGAGCTTTCGCAACCGTTGGCTTCAAATATTATGACCATGGATATCAGGTGGGTGAGATGGCCGCGGACATTCTGAAAAATGGTACAAAACCTGGTGATATGAAAGTCACCGTTCCGGACAAACTGGATCTGATCCTGAACCTGAAAGCAGCTGAAGCCCAAGGTATCACGGTTACGGATGAGATGAAAGCGGAAATAAAAGACCAGGAAAACAACATTATTCAATAGAATTAATATAATGAGTTATGAGATTGATTCAATAATCTGACCGGAATGTAATCCGGCAGTATGGATGCGAGGCGAACGTGCAACGGGTTCGCCTCATTCTTTTCGATAGACAGGGAGGAAGTAGTGTGAGTATAAGCTGGAATTCAATTGAAGGGGCGATCGAGCTGGGGCTTTTATATGCACTGATGGCACTTGGTGTATATATTACGTTCCGCATACTCGATTTTCCTGACCTTACCGTAGACGGAAGTTTTACAACAGGAGGCGCAATCGCGGCGGTTATGATCTCCAATGACTTCTCTCCTTGGCTAGCCTGTTTGGCGGCAATGGCTGGCGGCATGGTGGCTGGGGCTTGTACAGGTCTGCTTCATACCAAAGGCAAAATCAACGGATTATTATCCGGGATTTTGATGATGATCGCGCTCTACTCCATTAATATGCGTATTCTTGGCGCACCGAATAAATCCATTATGGGTATGGATAATCCATTCTCAGGTGAGCATGTCATGGTGTTAATTATCATCGTGGTGCTGGTGTTTAAAATCATGCTTGATCTGTTCATGAAAACAGATGTTGGACTGGCACTTCGCGCGACAGGTGATAACAAACGTATGATTCGCAGCTTTGGTGCAAATACGGATGTGACTACGATTGTAGGGGTCAGCTTATCCAATGGATTGGTTGCCCTGTCCGGTGCATTTATTGCACAGCAATCAGGTTTTGCAGACATCACGATGGGCATCGGTATGATCGTTATCGGACTGGCTTCCGTGATTATCGGTGAGGCCATTCTTGGAGCAAGAACGGTATTCTGGGCTACACTTGCAGCGATCGTTGGTTCAATCATTTATCGGATTGTGGTTGCGCTTGCCCTTCAAGTCGAATGGTTTGATACATCTGATCTGAAGTTGATCACCGCGGTGATCGTTATTATTGCTCTTGTATTCCCAACGATGCAACGCTCCATGAAGCAGCGTAGTCTGGCTCGCAAACGAACGGAAGAGTTGATGCGATCCGGGGGTCAACAGGCGAAGGGAGGTATGTGATCATGCTGGAGATTACGCAAGTAACCAAGCTGTTCAACCCAGGTACAACGGATGAGAAGACCGCGCTGGTCGGTGTGAATCTGACGATGAATCCGGGAGACTTTGTGACGGTGATTGGCAGTAACGGAGCGGGTAAATCCACGCTGATGAACATCATTTCGGGTGTGATGAAGCCGGACATGGGTGATGTGCTGATCAATGACCGCTCCATTAAAAACCTGCCGGAGCATAAACGCAGCAGCTGGATTGGCAGGGTATTTCAGGACCCGATGGCAGGAACAGCACCACATATGTCCATTGAAGAAAACATGGCGATGGCATACAAACGTGGCAAAGGACGCGGACTGGGCTTCGGAGTTACCCGTGCCAGACGGGAGATTTTCAACACGCAACTGGAGAAGCTGGGAATTGGACTGGAAAAGCGGCCGAATGCAAAAGTGGGTCTCTTGTCTGGCGGGGAGCGCCAGGCACTTAGCCTGTTAATGGCTACGTTTACCCAGCCGCAAATTTTGCTATTGGATGAGCATACGGCAGCCCTTGACCCATCACGTGCCGAACTGATAACGGAACTAACGGAGACACTTGTGCGTGAGATGAGACTTACTACATTGATGGTGACGCACAATATGGAACAGGCCATTCGTCTGGGTAACCGTCTGATCATGATGGACAAAGGCCGAATAATTCTGGATGTCAGCGAAGAGCGCAAGCGTACGTTGACTGTCCCTGAGTTGCTTGGTGAATTCGAACGGATTAGCGGCAAAAAAATGGCAGATGATCGTGTCGTGCTGGGTTAAGACAAGGGAACACTTGTTGGAAGAACAGCTATACGTACCGTAATCCACAATCTAAGCCATCTATAAGTTAGACGATAAAAACCTTTTGCGTTCTCGCAAAGGGTTTTTATGGTATGTTGAACACGTTGAAAAAATGGAATGAATCTATACGATTTCGGATCAGCGAATTATACATAGTAGGAGGAACCAGGCATGTCTTTGCAATTGGATGAAGGGACATATACGGTCACGCGGCGTACAGAGTCCATTCGCCTGCTCGCCAAGGAATTTGCACTGCTGCATTTTCTGTATGAAAACAAGGAGAAAGCCTTCACCCGCAGTCAATTGCTGGATCGGGTATGGCCGCTTGAATATCCGGTTGAACGCACTGTGGACGATCATATCTATCGCCTGCGCAAGAAATTGAAACGCTGGGATGAGATCCGTCTGGATACAGTACGGGGCTACGGATATCGACTTGCTGTGCATGAGAACAAGTCCGCTCTACCCGCGAGTCCATCTACTCAAGACCCAGAAATGCAGGAAGCCATTCACGGATTACTTCGTAAATATCACTTGTTTGGGCAGGGAAACGCCATACAGACCCTAGTCCAACAGCAGGAAACACTCGGTATTCAGATTGTCCCGTATTATCAGTTGTATATCCGTTTTATACAGGGAGATCTGGAATGGCTGATTACAACGAAAGAAATTGCTTTTGAAGAGCGCTTATACTGGTTATTGATCTTTGTTCATTCGCTAATTGAACCATCAGAAAGCTTACCTTTGTATGAACAGGCGCTGAATTCATCGGCATTGTCTGCCGATCAGCTTCGGGAACTCCGCATTCTAAACATCGTTGAAGTCTATGTAGAGGCGGGCCAATATCAACGTGCCAAAGAGCAGCTGGAAGAAACATATCGTGTAATAGAGACTGACGAGCTCAAGAATTTCAGACTGCCTGTAGCACTTGCAGCGTTGTATGTGGAACTGTGGGGTGGCAGCGGTGAAGCTATTGAGGCCCAGATGGCAGTCCTGCGAGCGGGATTGAAGGATGCCCCGTATCTGCGAGAGATCGGACGTTTTCAGGTGATGGAGGGGTTATGGTTACTTCGGCAAGGACGAGTTCGTGAGGCAGAGTTAAGAATGGATGACGGTCTGGATGTATTGAAAATATCGCTGAACGCACCGCTATATCTGAATGCTGCATATCAGATTCTCCTATTCCTGGGTCATCATCGAATCGAAGGCAGACTTCGGAGTAAGTATCGTCAAGTGTACGCTGAGATCGGCAAAAGTTACGGTGTTCCCTTATATGGACAACAAATTGCAGATGAAGTACGTAACTTTTTATCTCCTACCTCCCCATCCTCTGATCTTCCTCTGATATAACTCCTTTATGATTACAGCCAAGGAACATACAGACCACAAGCGGCTGTAATCAAGGGAGGAAGTACATGTATGACCGTCATTTCAAATGAACCCACATCCAATGAACCCACCGAATCACCCGCCTCATCTGCGCAATCTTCCAAAAGCTTATGGACCAACCTCCGGTTTGTCCGCATGTTTATCGCATACTCGCTGGCTACGTTTGGAGACTGGTTCGATGCACTTGCCATCCAGGTGATGGTGGCCTACCGATGGGGTGCCGATCCGCTGATTATTGCGCTTATTCCTGTATGTATGGCTGTCCCGGGCATACTGCTGGGCTCCTTTGCAGGTGCCCTTGCTGATCGACTGCACAAAGTGAAAATCATGATCCTGTGTGATGTGATCACCGTGGGATTAACCGTTGCTATTTTATTCGCACCAAGCCCGATCTGGCTGCTTCCACTTCTTGCTCTACGTGCCATGATGGGGGTTTTTCACGTTCCAGCTCAGCAGGCGTTAACCCGCCAGGTGGTGGCAGAGGAGCATCTGTTTCAGGCATCGTCCCTAAACGGTTTTGTAAGCCAGTGTTCGAAAGTGGCGGGACCACTTCTGGGTGCAGTCATTTTGGCCTTTTTCTCACCACAAATCTGTATTGTCATTAATGCCTGTACCCGCCTGTTGTCGGGTGCGGTATTATGGCCCTTGCGGCGTTTGGTGGAGAAGTCGGAGTCCGTTGAATCAGACGGAAGTGCTAATAGTGAAAAGGATGGATCGGAATCTTTGTTCTCCCAGTGGAAGCAAGGCTGGCGTTTTATACAGAGCAGTCGCACCGTGCTGAGTACGATTCTGTTCGGCTGTTTTGGACTCATGGCCATTCTAATGATTGATTATCAGTTTACGACCCTGTTTCGGGAGATCAAGCCAGGTAATGAATCACTGCTCGGCTGGTTGGGTTCATCTGCAGGCGCAGGGGCAGTAATCATCATTTTGTTGTTAAATCGCTTGCCGAGAATTGGGTATGGGTGGGGACTGGGTGGAGGATATCTGTTCGTAGGTGCTGGAATCGCTGCATTGGGGTGGATCGGCCCACAAACACCTGAAATTTGGGTCATTATCTGGGGTCTCTGTATCGGGATAGGTAATGGACTCTTTATGGTAACACTGAATTATTTGTTGCAAAAAGAGACCCCTCCTGCCTATGTAGGGCGCGTCTTCGGCATCCAAAATTCACTATCCAGTGTTGTACTGGTCGTAGCTCCACTTGCAGGTGGGGCGCTCATCCGAGTTGCAGGGCCGAGTCCTACCTTTCAATATATCGGTCTCGCTACGCTGGTGATTGGTCTTGCCGGCATACTGCTGCAACGCATTTTGTGGGAAGGGAAGCAGCCTCTCGTGTCTGAAGCCAAAGAGATCATTCCGCAGGAATCGGTCTGACAGCCTGTCCGGACATTTTTAATCATCATTAAATCTACAATATAACGAACAGCCGCTTTCGGTACTCATCCGAAGGCGGCTGTTTGCACATTGCATTGTTAAGCACGATTGAGCGAATTACACTTCCCACCAAGCAAAATAAGCAGTAGAGGCCATCAGTCCACCAACCGAAAGTGATCCGCTGACAGAGAGGTTAATAGCTTGACCTGGAGGAACCACATAACGGCCAAATTCATTGGACAGAAACGGCCCTGCTTGAAGGGGCATAGCCATCAATGGGGTCGCTCCTGAAGGCGCAGCAGCAGAGAATCGTACGATGGCTACACTGGTATTGCTGCTGGAAAGATTGCTGTTTACCGGCGTGAGTGTGGTGGGCGATGTCAGTGTTCCATTAGCGCTCAGACTCATGGAACCGCTGAAGGATGACAACAGATTCAGTGCAACCGTGATTCCACCGGAGAGCCGTGATACGTATAGGGTTTTCCCACTCCCTGCTGGATTGGCCAATTGTACGGTGGCGATAACCGTTCCTCCCAGCAAGCCCAGTGTTGTGGAGTTGGTGGAACCCGCATTGTACAGATTTCCTGTACTGCCAGCATTATTCTCCGGAGGTGCAACAATGCCGGGAGAAATATACGTGTTTGTGTTGGACGTATAGACGGGCTGGCTTAACGGATTGAATACATTATTGTTTGGCAATGTGTGCACCTCCTTTTATCAGGATCAAACTCAGAATTCCCACCAGAACAGATTAATGGCTGCCGTCTGATTCCCCGTGCCTACGCTAATGGATAATGTTTGTCCCGGTGGCACAATAATGGAGCCATTCAGATCCAGTGAATACATTCCTGCGGTGAGCGGAATACTTGCAATGCTCGTGAAGGTTCCCCCCAGGGTACCAGTATTTTGCCTTGTGGTAACTACACTGGCGTTGGTATTTCCAAGTAACGTATTGACGGGCACTGGTGTGCTACCAACAGTCACGGTTCCTCCAGAATAGATAACAAGAGTAGCTGCCGCTGTTGTGCCTCCTGTGAGGCTGGATATGCGTATTGTTCGGCCGCTGCCGGCCGCATTCAGGATCTGTAGAAGAAGGTTCTGGTTGGAAGGAATCGAGGAATTGTTGGTCGTCAGGGCAAAAAAACTGCCTGCAGCAGCTGCACCGCTGTCTGGTGACGCTTCAATGCCGGGGGCTGAGAAGGTATTGGTCAGTTGAGTAAACAGGGGACGATTAGATTGGTTGAATACATTATAGTTGGTCATCTCATCCACCTCCCATAGACCAGTTCATTTGAGCAACATTCCGATTGATTCGCATTTCATTGTACTTGCAGTGTATGTGAAAAGAAGCAAAATGGATTGGGGACTGAGCCGTATATCTGGAAATAACGGCAGATGCCGTGCCCGCATATACAAACCGGGCATACGATGCGTAAGCACATTTTTTAAGGGGAAATCGAGATGAGTCGAACAGCGAAGCGAAGCAAGAAGAGAACGAAGCAAGCAACTAAATATGTCAGTCGCCGCCGCTCCCGTCATTCCTGCCGCGCTAAATTGCTGAAACCCCCTTGTTCCCGGATTACTCGTCCCCGGTTCAAGCAGGGTGCTTCCTCACGCACGAAACTCCCTGGTGCTATTCATTGTTTTACAGAGCATACGTATGTCGGAGCCGAAACCAGTAGCAGCATGGATTCACTCCCGGCACAAGACACCTCATCACTCAGCATGTATACCTATGGCGTTGTGAATCGGGGAAAACATCCGGCTCTTGTACAGATCCAGATCAGCCCCAATGCCGTGGATTATGCTGTGGACAGCCAGGAGGTGGTCGCGGGAGGTCAGACCAAAGCGCTGGTACCATTGCGATTTTTGCACTATACCCGGCTTGCAATTCGATCCGTTGAACCGGATCAACCGACCCGGCTCGATGTTTACTTTCAGGCACAGCGTATGCCGTAAGGGAGTTATGATCTCACAGATTTGACCAGGGAGGAGGACGAGGCACATGCCTAACTTTACAACGTTTAATACGAATCCGGACAATCTGAGAACGTTGATTTTTGGCCAGGATAGTACAGGCACAGCCCAGCCTGTCAGAACGGATACGAGCGGGAACGTGGTTGGTATTATTTTGGACGGAACCATCAGTAACATCTCAGGTCTGACCACGGTTACAATTAACGCCGGAACCATTACCAACATTCTGAACGGAACCATCACGAGTGTACTTGGAGCGACGATCACGGCAGGTACGATCAACAGTGTGCTTGGAGCCACAGTTACAGCGGGTACATTAACGAACTTGCTAAATGGTACGATCACCAGTGTATTGGGTGCAACGATTACGGCCGGAACGATTACCAGTGTACTCGGGGCAACCATAACAGCGGGAACACTCACGAACTTGCTGAATGGTACCATCACCAGTGTGCTCGGAGCCACGGTGACCGCAGGAACACTGACGAACTTACTGAATGGTACGATCACAAGTGTACTTGGGGCGACGATCACAGCCGGAACGATCACCAGTGTACTCGGAGCTACGGTGACAGCGGGAACACTGACGAACTTGCTGAATGGTACGATTACCAGTGTATTGGGAGCGACCATTACAGCCGGAACAATCACGAGTGTGCTCGGGGCCACGGTGACAGCGGGAACATTAACGAACTTGCTGAATGGTACAATCACAAGTGTATTGGGAGCGACGATTACCGCCGGGACGATCACCAGTGTGCTCGGGGCCACGATTACAGCGGGTACCATCACAGGTATACTCGGAGCGACAATAACAGCAGGAACACTGACGAATCTGTTGAACGGAACCATTACCAGTGTACTCGGTGCAACGGTAACAGCGGGTACGTTGACGAACTTGCTGAATGGTACGATCACGAGTGTATTGGGAGCAACCATTACCGCCGGAACACTGACGAACTTATTGAACGGAACCATTACAAACGTACTTGGCGCAACCGTAACTGCTGGTACATTAACGAACCTGCTGAATGGTACGATTACGAGTGTACTCGGGGCAACGATCACCGCCGGAACACTGACAAACTTGTTGAACGGAACGATTACCAGTGTGCTCGGAGCCACAATTACAGCGGGGACACTTAGCAGTGTGACGTCCATTTCACAGAAGAGTTTTCAGGAGTCTCAACTCATAAGCACCCCGACCGCCAACACCTTCACAGCGCTTCCAGCGGTTACGACCAGTGTATTTGGCACGTATTCTTTCTTTGTATATAACCGGGGGCCGGGTGTAAACCGGGTAGATGCTCTTGTTGAGATCAGCGCCAACGGAACAAACTGGTACACGGATGTGACGACAGTAACGGGCATTTTGTCCGGGTCAGTGGATGTATTGGTACCACAGCGTTTTCTCAAATATACGCGTCTTTCCTACCGCTCCAGCCTAATCGGCGCACCAAGCACGATTGATGTGTTCTTCAATGGACAAGGCACATAACCCATTTATTTGTCATATAGGTACATGGAGTTCCTTTGGTGGACTTCATGTACTTTTTTGTATTGGAGGTGGTTGCATTTGAAGAACCGTTTACTTGGAATTCATATGATTGTGCAAAATGAAGAACATCACCTGCCCCGCTGTCTCGACAGCTTGAAGCATATCAGCACGGAATGTTTTATCACTGATACTGGCTCATCTGACGGTACACCCGAGATCGCCAGAACGTACGGAGCAACGGTGTTGCACGCCTGTTGGGAAGATGATTTTGCCCATGCACGAAATATCAGTCTGCCTCTGGCGAGTACGGAATGGGTTCTATGTTTGGATGCTGATGAGTACGTTACGCAGGGATTGGAAGAACTGCTGAATTATTTACCTAAAGTCCATAAAAGCATTTCGAGATTACGTATTACCATAGAAAATCGATACGGTGAAGGGGTGGAAGAGAGCGTTATCTCTCAGCCAGTGAGGCTGTTCCGTGCTCATCAGGGATATCGATATGTGGGACGTGTCCATGAGCAGTTGGTTCGTTGTATGCCAAGCAAGCTTGTCCTGGATGAGGCTGCTGATATGAATAAGAGCGAGACCTATACAGATGAACAAAGCCAATTGATCGAGACTGAACCGCTTGCTCCACTATGTCTGGTTCATGATGGATATCTGGCCTCAACGATTGCGCAAGAGCATAAGCCAAGACGTAATTTGAAACTGATTGAGCGGGAACTCGCAGATGAGCCTGCACAGCCTTTTCACCTGTACAATCTGGGAGTAACATATTGCCAGCTTGGTCAGGTCGAAAAGGCAATTGAAGCGTTCCGTGAATCATTGCGCCTGACAGAGTCGCTCGCGCCATATCGTTCTACACTGGTTAGAGATTATGCAAAGACCCTTGTAGGATCGGAACATTACGACGAGGCGCATGCAATTCTGGCTGTGGAAAGACAGCGTTATCCATCCTATGCTGATCTGCATCTGTTGTATGGGGAGACGTTGGAACAGCAAGGTTTGGAGGAGCGTGCATATCAATCGTATGCCCGAGCAACGAACTGTCGGGAGGGAATGGACCGTGTTGGACAGAGTGATGGCAGAGGTAAGTTTGATGCACAGTATGTAACGGAAGCAGGTTCTGACAGTTACAGCGCCTATACCGCCATGGCAAGACTTGCGCAGAAACGGGGATTCCTGAATGAGTCTGCACACCTGTACGGGCTGGCTCTGGACAGCATGTTCACGTATGCTCCGGCATGGGCAGGATTGGCAGATGTGCTGCAACAATCCGGTGAGACGGATGAGAACATAGCAGAAACATTGCTCGCCAGATGCCGAGGATTCGAGGAATCGGGTCGCGGTGATTCGATTCGTGGTGAAATGCCCCATTCATATGCAGTGACAAATGAGGACCATCTGGTGAAGTTGATTTATGTTCTAGCAGGCTGTGGGGCATATGAACAGGCATTGAAAATGCTGGATACTGATGTGCGTACCGCTCGTATCCATGTAGCGGATCGAATACATTGGATGTTGTGTGCGAATAGGGTTTCCGAAGCGCTGCAACTGGCAGAAGAACACTGGAGCGCAGGGTGTGTAAATGAAGTCAATCTGCTGGGGGAGCACAGAATGGATTGGGCACTGGCTTGTTGGACCAACGGATTACGATTATCCGAGGCGTTCCTCGCAACTACGCTTCAACAAGAAAAGAACGTTTGGAAGGTCATGGATCGACTGCTGAATCAGTTAACCAAAGAGCCGCAAAGCATGAAACCTGCTTCACAGGAACAAAAGCTTATGCAATGGGGTCCGCAGGCAGAGATGGTAGCAGAAAAGGTTGTGCAGCAAGCCGTAAAGACAGGACAGCTTACACTTGCTGAGCAACTGCATGAGTTACGGGCCATGATGATGTGTGATCATTGGGGAACGGCTGTAACTTTACGACGGGAGTTTGCAAGTCTGCTGTATCGTCAGGGGTATACCATGGTAGCCGCGAACATCCTGATTCAGTGCATGACCGAGAGTGAGCTGGATGCCGAAGGGTTATTCTGGCTTGGTGAAACGCTGTATGCCAAAGGCCACAATGATCAAGCGCTCTCTCTGTTCGAGCAGGCTCTGGAGCGGGAGCCTGATATATGGCAGGCCCGAGCTGGAGCAGCTGTATGTTACATGCGGTTGGCAATGGAGGCCATCCAGCAGGAAATGGTTCGTTCTTCGTCTTCAGGTGTACTCTCTGCACAATATACTGCACTGGAACAAAGGCTACGAACGACCGAAGGCATCCCGTGGCGTACGCTTTTCCATGCAAAGGAAAGGAGGAATCAGCTTGCGAGCGGAACGAATTTCCCTATGCATGATCGTGAAGGATGAAGAAGAGTTGCTGCCTCATTGTCTTGCCAGTGTCCAGGGAGCGGTGGACGAAATGATTGTAGTGGACACCGGTTCGACGGACCGCAGCGCGGAGATTGCGAAGCAATATGGAGCGGTGGTTGTGGCATTTGAGTGGTGCGAAGATTTTGCCGCAGCACGGAATGCTGGCCTGGAGCGCGCTTCCGGCGACTGGATTCTCTTTCTTGATGCGGACGAGGCGCTCGATAGGGCTGCGCGGGAGCAGATCAGGAGCTGGACGGCGGTCAGCGGATGTGACGGATTGTTTTTAAACATTCATAACTATACAGGTACGGGTCAGCAAGGGGTTACCGTGAATCCGGTTTTGCGTCTCTTCCGCAATGCTCCTAGCCATCGGTTCGAAGGTCGGATTCATGAGCAGATTGCGGCGGCGATTTGCCGTATTAATCCAGAGGCTGCTTTTCATGTGACGGACATGGTCATCCATCATTATGGGTATCAGACGGCGATTGTGGAGCGCAAAGATAAGGTGAACCGCAATGTCCGCCTGCTGCAACAGGCAGTGGAGGAAGAACCGGATCAGCCGTTCCATCACTATAATCTGGGTGTCGAGTATCTGCGTGTGGGGGAAGCGGAGCGGGCGTTGGAGACGTTTGGTGTGGCTCGGATGGGGATTGATCCTGCGGTGACCAGTTACGCGCATCTGCTGTTCAAGTATGAAGTTCGTTGTCTCCAGCATCTGAATCGCTGGCAGGAGGCATTAGATCGCATTGATGCTGCGCTTGAACTCTTTCCAGAGTACACGGATCTGATGCACCATCGCGGGGTATGTGCAGACGCATTGGGTGATGCAGATCGGGCAGAATATTCGCTGCGTGAAGCTGTCCGTATGGGGCCACCTCCGCCCATATACCATACGGAAGAAGGCATCGGCACCTATCAGACGTGGTATACGTTAGGACGATTGCTGGAAGGAAGGGCAGATCTGGAGGGTGCGGTGGATGCTTACGTGGAAGCGGTGCGCACCAAATCCAGTCTGTTGCCGCCGCTTTATCGGATATTCCGCATTATGCGAGTCTCCGGGCAGGAACATCAGATTCCAGAGCTGGTGAAGGAGTGCTTTGCACTCGTTTCGGAAGAGGCAACACACAAAGTATTGGGCATTCTGGAACAATCCCGTTGTTATGATGCGGCTCTTCAATTGTTACCGGATGTATCCTCACAACCCACCGGAGAGATGAGGGAGCGCTTATCTGTGGCGGAGGCGATGCTCCAAATCCAACAGGGAAGATGGAACAAGGCGCGTCTGAAACTGGAACCTGTGCAGCGGAAAAAAGGGCTGCTTGCGATCTCGTCTGCCCGATGGCTCGAACGGTTGGAGTGGATCGAGGGCAAGGAAGTCAACGGAGATGATCCATTGGCGTTGTGGTTGAAGCGTAGTTCTCAGGTAGGTGCAGCAGTAACTAATGATGAGGAATCTACTGTGCAGACGGGGAGAACGGTTGGTCTGAGAGTGGCAAAGAAGAAGGATATGAACTCCAGCATGGACGTAACGGTTGCGGGAGCAGAGTATGACGGCTGGCAGGCGCTCGGACTGATGATGGAAGGATGTGTACAGTCGGGGAGATGGAAAGAGTTGCATAGTCTGATTCAGATGTGTCGACAGCAATTGGCGGGAGCAGGGTTATTGGTGGGAGAGAGCGGTCGAGTGGAAGAGAAGGAGAAAGAGATGGAAGGGAAAAAGGAAAACGGGAAGGCCGGTGACATGGAGTCGTTCCCTGGGGCTTCGGATACCCTGACGGGAACAAGCTGGCTGGTGAAAGGATTGGTCAGTGCTGCGGACCATCATCTGGAGGTGTTCGCTCAGCATGCAGATGGACAGCGGCACCGTTGTTGGCCTGTCGTTCAGCATATTCGGCTGGAGTTGCCGGGAGCGGACGGGTTTGAGAGCTGAGAGGAATCAGGTGAGTGAGGGAGTTAAAGTATATACAGCTGGGTTCTGAATGGGGGCGAACTCCGTTGGTGAGGGATGGTGGTGAATGTGGAGTCAGGGATCAGCTTGTGCATGATCGTGAAGGATGAGGCCGGGTCACTACAGCGGTGCTTGAATGCAGTCAAGGATGTTGTGGATGAGATCATCGTTGTGGACACAGGCTCGATAGACGATACAACTGAAATTGCACGTCTCCATGGTGCTGTTGTAATCCGTGCGGAATGGAACGGAGATTTCAGTGAAGCCCGTAATCTGTCGCTGGCGGCTGCTACGAAACCGTGGATTTTGGTGCTTGATGCGGATGAAGTCTGGGTACAGACCCCGCAGATGAAGGCAGAACTCGTGCAGTTGTTAGCGGCAAGCAGAGACGACGTATGGGGATATTGGATACAGGTCACAAGTCTGCTGGGTGTGTCCGGTGAAGAGCGTGTGACGGATGCGGTATGTCGATTGTTCCGAAATGATCCCCGAATTGCCTTTCAGGGCAGAATTCATGAAGAGATTGCTTCGTCCATCATGGCACTGGCTCCGCAAGGTGTGCTTCATTCTGGACTTGAAGTCATTCATTACGGATATCTGGAGCAGGCGATTACTGCCAAAAATAAAGGTGCACGCAACATGCAGTTGATACGTTCCGCGTTGAATCAGGAGGGAGATCGACCGGAGTTGTTATATGCTCTGACTGCCGAATGGTTTCAGCAAGCGAAGTATGATGAAGCACTCCGGTTGTTGCAGCCATTATTGGCACAGCTTACACCGGAGTGCGGATATCACTCGGATCTGGTGCTGAAAACGGCTTACGCCTGGCGAGAGATTGGCAGCACGGACAGGGCGCTTGCTGTGGTGGAAGCATGGGCACCCGTGTATGAGGATTTCCCGGATTTGTTGGAGCTTGGTGCTGTACTAGAACTGGATCAAGGGAGAGAGGATGTGGCCTTGAACTGGTTAAAACAGGCTAAATCCGCTGCTTCCACAGCCAGCAGGTATACATCAGTCTCTGGTGCTGGAACCTACCGCAGCCTGACGCTGGAAGGCATGGCGCATGAGCGGGCTGGCCGCTGGGCAGAGGCAGAAGCCGCATACACGGCGGCGCTAAGCATGCAACCCGGCAGCTTGCCTGCATGGCAGCGGCTGTTGTTGCTGGCCGCAGCCACTGGTCGGCCGCACGCCATCGCCAGCGCCGCCGCTCGGGTAAGCTTGCCGCCTGCGGCATGGCAAGCGTTGATCCCGGCCGCGCTGGCTGCGCATCGGCCGGAGTGGCTGCTGCGCCATGCGGCTGCGCTTGCTGGCCCGCTGCGGGCACAGCCGCTGGCCGCCGGGCTTGTGCTGGCCCAGCTGGGCGAGGACGCCGAGGCTCGGGCGGCTTTGCAGCCCTGGGCGGCGCATGCGCAGCACGGGCCAGAGGCGGCGCTCGCGCTGTGGGCGCTGGGCCACAAGCAGCCCGGCGGGCGCAACGCCCGAGCGGCGGCTCGCCAGCAGGCAGCGCTAACCGCTGCGGCCCACGCCGCCGAGGCGCTGCTGCAGCGCGGGGCCTTGGCCGGCAGCTACGCCTCGGCGTGCAGCTGCGGCAGCCCGCCCCGCGGCGCAACGCCCGCTGGCCCGGCCACGCCTGCGCCTGGCGACGTGCTCGCCGCTGCGCAAGCGCTCGCCGGCGTAGGCGCCTGGGCCGCATGGCTGCGCCTGCTGCAAGCCCTGCCGCCATGCGGCGCGCTGGCGTTGCTTGCAGCGCTTCCGCCTGCGGCACGCTGCGGGTTGCTGCGCGCACCCGATAGCGTCCGCGAAGGGCTGCTTGCGCTATGCGGCACGCCTGACGGCGCGCAGCAGCCCCACGCGGACGAAGTGCCCGCCCCGGAGCGCACCGCTCACGCGCTCCTCGCGGGCACGCTCGCGCTGCTCGCCGGGCGGCAGAACCAGGCACGTGAATGGGCCAAATCGGCCCAACTCACTGCGCGGCAATCTGCCGCCACAGGTCGCCCGGCGACAGCAATCCCGCCGGGCCTGCACACCCTGCTGCGCCTGACATCACCCGGCGCAGCCTCTGCCAAAGAGTACACCAACCAGTGCAACATGTTACTGGTACACCTATAATTTCCTTTAATCTTTAATCTTTAATCTTTAATCTTTAATCTTTAATCTTTAATCTTTAATCTTTAATCTTTAATCTTTAATCTTTAATCTTTGATCTTTGATCTTTGATCTTTGATCACTAATCTCTTATTTCTAGTCTCTAGTCCCCAACCCCCAATCCCTTTAATCCCGAACTGTTTCTCAATAGCCTATCCCATTGAAAATGCAAAAGCAACGGAGCTACCGGTCATCGGAGCATTTCCCGAACCGTGCATGGTTCCGTTGCCAATAGCTCGATCCCTCATTCCTTCGTTCCTTACTCTGTACTCAACGTAACCCAATTTGTCTCAACGTTTGCATATCACCGCTCGAAAACAGCGGATCGGCGTGCCGTACATGTCAGACCAGATAGCATCGTCCGGCTCTTCCACATTCAGCTTATCTTCAATGGTTAATCCGGTGACAGCCATGATTGTCTCCAGCAGATCCGGCCGCATCTCGGGTACATCGAAGGTAGCGATCAACTGTCCGTTTGGCTTCAGCACCCGGGCGAATTCACGGAACGCCCGCAACATAGTACCCGTATCCAGATGCTCCAGTACAGAGATACAGAACACCCGATCAAACTTACCAGACTCATACGGAAGCTGGGCCAGATTGGCCTGCGCACGGTGCAATTGGACGAGAGTTGATTCCGGCAGATCCTGGGCGGCTTGCTCGCCAAAATCAGAAACAATATCCAGTCTTATCGCCTCTTCAGACAAAATACGTTCATCCCAGTCGCAGGCGTGAACCTCGCGGCAGTGTTCGGCGAGCCAGAATTTGAATGGATGGGAGATGCCGCAGGCTGCATCAAGGACAACATCATCTGGACGTGCAAATCGCCGGGCCCATTCATATTCGTAGGGACGGCTCCACCATGCCGGATGCAGCGGGAAGACCAATGTGTCCGTTTTAGGGTCACTTTGCCTAATGTATCTTGATTCCATGAATTCCGTTGCCTTGGGCGTATCCATCATCCCCGAATTCCCTCCTTTAATCCTGTCTCTGCCAAAAAAGATTCCAACACCGTGCTCCACCGGCTCCGCCACCTGGCAAGATCATACGACAGTGCAGTCTCTCGCGCATAGATTCCCAGTCGTTCTCGCTCGGCCCGATCCTGTACAAGACGCACCAGTGCAGCGGTTAGTTCCTGCTCACCAGGAGGTACCAGCAGCCCATTAAAACCATCCTGAATCAGATCATTTAATCCGCCAACATTGGAGGCAATTACCGGGAGTCCACAGCTCATTGCTTCCAGACAGGCATAGGAGGTGCCTTCCGAGAAGACGGTTGGAATTACGGCGATATCTGCCTGATGGTAGGCCTCCCGAATATCCCGGAAATCATACGTGCGCTGGTTAATTCGCTCCGCATGTGGATGAGTACAGTGCCAGTAACGAAAGACTCTCCCGACCGTGCTGCCTTCGACCAGTTCCCCGGCAAATTCAACCTCCAGATCCGGGAAGGCTCCAAGTAGTTTATCCGCCGCTAGCATCATTGGAATAATACCCCGTTCCATGCTGATGCGGCGTGGGTAGATAATGCGAATTGGGCGGGGTGAGGTCACACGAGCATCAATAGCTTCCTTTTCAACCTGTCCCTGAATCGGACCATTAACCTGATACTCAGCATCTGCTTCTGCTAGAATATCTGTAGCCCAATCCTTTGAATTTCGGTGGTTATGAGCAAACCTATACGTTTCGCCATCTGCCTCGACTTCTTCCAGTTTCGATAACTGCAAATGGAGATCTACCGTTCCTTTCCCCTCTCGTTCTTGATCGCTATCTGTATCCCCATCGCCATCTCTGTTAGCCTTACCACTGTTCGCTCCATCACCACTCGTTCCACCCTGGCCTTCCACAGCTTGCACCCCTGATATAAATGCACCAACATTTTCTTCATGACTCGCCAGATCATTCTTCCATGCGACAAGCCATTCGTCTTCCTGTTCTTGCTCAAAGGTTCGCGTTGGTGGGGCAGGTGTGAAATAGGACGTATCCACTGCATTGGGAATCAGGACAACCTGTCTTGGATCGGTATAGGTGCATGCAGCTCGGCAAAAGGTCTGGAAATGAGAATCCACCGATACAATGCGCACGAGTCCATCCAGAGCCAGCTGAATGTGTTCTGCTACTTGTTGTTTTGTCTCCAGTGGCAGTCCGGGACGATCCCAGTTAATGCCGTGACAGATGCCAAGACTGCCGGGTTTGTAGGTGATGGGTTGCCACAGACAGCTGGCATAGATCACGGGGCCGCGCGCTGCGGCTGCCATCCGGTCAAAGGCTTCCGGTACATTATCCATGTCGTACGAATAACCGAATACATCAATCTGCTCCGTCCGAGTCTGGAATGCTTCAAAATAGGACAGCTGATGAACCTCGGGAATATGCCCGAGTCCTCGGATGACACTGCACAGATCCAGAATATAGCGTTCCAGTCCACCCCCAAATACACGACCGAATTCCCGGTTGTACCCGTCGGTGAAACTATGCGTCAGAATACTCACCACGCCCATCTTACGGTCCCTCCTTCCAGGGAATCAGCCGAGGTTCCGGATCGAGAATAGACTCGTAATGTGCAAGATTACCCCACTCACCGCTAGGATCAATGCGCTTGTAACGCAAATATTTACGAACCCGGTCCTCCAGACTGCCGGCCCAGCCGAGATGCTGAACCTTCAGTTCCGTACTGACCCCAGGCAATACAGTGCAGGACAAGGGAAGACGAGGGACGTGATGATTCTGTTGTGGATAAAAATAAGGATATCCAGGCATATACCGTACAAGTGAAGCGGTATGCCGTTTGTGCAGAGACCAGAGATCATCTTCCCGGTAGTGGGTCCGGCCACCCCACATGTCGTAGAATCGAAATGCAAACCAGTCCGCATACTCCTGATTAATCAGAGTGCGTATGGCTTTCTTGGCCTCTGAGCTGTACAGCTCATCCGCATCAACTGAAAGCAACCAGTCGGGACGTGTTCCCGCAGCCGCTTGCCATAAGGTGTTGCGAAGGCGCCATTCCTCGACGAACAGTGGTTTCTCCAATACCTCCAGACGGACCACCTTTGGATAGGCTTTGCATATGTCCGGTGTTCCGTCTGTGCTGGCATCGTCCACAATCACGATCTCATCCACGAACTCACTCAGATCATGCAATACTTCTTCAAGGTATCGGCCACGTTCATTGCGAACCTGGAGCATGGCGGTCAGCTTGTTGCCTTTGCTTTTGCGAACCCGACGAATGGAGAAGGGCTCTTTGAATACACTTGTTTCCTCTTGTGTTATAGCTGCACTCTGTTCTTCCTGACCTTGTGAATCATTCCAGTGATGCACTTGGCTTCGGATGTCCTGCGTTGGTTGCGCATGATTCGGGGTGTGATCTCCATTTTCCAATGCGTCTTTATGTGTTCGATCGACTGTTTCGATTGGCGTGTAGGTGGTTTCGGTTCGGATATCCCTGTGAACCATTGGCCCATTCAACTGTTGTCTACGCTTCTTAGGGTCCAGCATCATGGCACCTCCCCAAGCAATTGCTGTACAGCATGATCCAACAACTCCAGTTCGACAATCCGGGCGAGCGCATCTTCATCCTCCAGTGCCGTTTCGAGAAAATGTCGGACTGCCCCGTGCCGTTCCCCTCGCAGTGCCAGCGCACTGCCGGATAATTGCTGATAATCCCGGCGACTGGCATCATCCTGAATATCGACTGCATGCACCAGAGCCAGTGCCTCTTCCACACGTCCAGTCTCCTGGTAGATGCGGAATTTCCAATGTCTCGCCGTTTCTCCACCAAGTTCGTCCAGGATACGCAGGGCATTTCCGTAATCATCGTTCATACGCAGTAGTTCCGCTCGTACAAGTTGATCTTCTCCTGCCTCCAGCCAGCGACATAACTGTTCATAATGATGCCGTTCCTGCTCATCGGATGCACTAATTCCGTACACTCGCAGGGCGTCCTCCAACTCTCCAACCCGGGCATGAATGGCAGACAGGAATCGATAATGGGAGATCACACAATCACTGCGACCATTCATGACTGCATGGGTGAAGGCCTCTTGCAACGAATGGACGGCCCGCCGATCTTCAAGCAAGTATTCATAGGCTGCCAGCAAAAAGGATATCGTCTCATGTGCACCTGCTTTGGCACGAAGCTGGCGGTAGAAGTCGGCACGTACACTGCATTGAAGCAGGGAGACACTATCCAGAGTGCCTGACAGAATCTGCCGCAGTGCATACAGGAAGAACAGTTCATAGTCCCGGAGAGGGACTTCGAGATCATCCTTTTGCATCGTACCCGCGGGTGAAGGATCTTCACCTCCTAGCCAGATGGCGCGTACGCCTTGGAATAACAGCTTCATATATCGTGTTTCGGAGGATGTACCGACCAGATCAGCGATACCGACCAGTTTGGAAATGCTGCTCTCCCACAGTGGGGAAGATGCTTCGTCTCCGGCAGGCTCAGGGAGCAGAACAATACATAGCTCCGGTTCCAGCGAAGCTGCAGCCATGAGCCAGTAAGGATGAGTGACTACGGCTACGGTGCGAGGTTCCAGCAATAGCTGCTCGGCTTCAGGGAGGGAGATGACGGTAATGACCGGAGGTACATCTTCTGTTTGCGTCAGGCTGCTGACATAGAAGACCTCTCCCTCGATCGACAGCAGTGCAGCAATATCGGGATAGGGAAAGGATGACCAGCCACCTTTGCGAGGGAAGAGAACATATCGGACAGGGGACTGTGCTGTACTGACCTTATCCAGGCTGGCTTCGGTGTCTTTACCTGGTAGTAGTGCAGGTTTTTCCATGAATAGTTCACCTCACCTTGACTGTAATATGGAGCGTCATTCGCTCTGCATTTGCTTCATGCTTTCACTTCATATGTAAAGCCCTCACGGTACTTCGCATGATATGCCTGAGACTAACATATGGGCATTCCGTCCCAAACATGAGTATCTTCCATGAATAGATGCAGTTGGCAAGCTGTGATAATAGGCTGAATTTTATCTTTTGTGTGACTAGGATCACTTTTTTTTGCTCTAGAGACGAAGATTGTGATAATTCTCACATGTATAAAATAGGTAATCTGGCACAATACGTTCATCAACGTATTTGGCGGACAGACAGCGAAGGTGCAGCTTCAATGCCAGATACACATACTGCGAAGTAAACAGAAAGAAGGGGTAACGGTATGGATCCGATTATGTTATCGCGTATCCAATATGCACTTACAACGATTTTCCATTTCTTTTTTGTCCCGCTATCCATCGGTCTTGTACTGTTGGTTGCGATTATGGAGACGTTGTACGTTGTTAAGGGGAAGGAAATCTACAAAACGATGGCCAAGTTCTGGGGCAAGCTGTTCCTGATTAACTTTGCCGTCGGGGTAGTCACAGGTATTTTGCAAGAGTTCCAGTTCGGTATGAACTGGTCCGAGTACTCCCGATTTGTCGGGGACGTGTTCGGTGCGCCACTGGCTATTGAAGCGCTACTGGCGTTTTTTATGGAGTCTACATTTATTGGGTTGTGGATATTCGGATGGGATCGTTTGTCCAAAAAAGTGCATCTGGCCTGCATCTGGCTGGTGTTTGTCGGCACATTCCTGTCCGCGCTGTGGATTCTGGCAGCCAATTCATTTATGCAGCATCCTGTCGGGTTTGAGATTAACAACGGCCGAGCCGAGATGAATGATTTCTTTGCACTCATCACGAATGGTCAGCTTCTCGTCGAATTCCCACATACGATTTTTGGGGCATTGATGACAGGGGCTTTTGTCGTAACCGGGATCAGTGCTTACAAAT
The DNA here is from genome assembly GCF_036894235.1 of Paenibacillus sp. Y5S-9. Classification (NCBI taxonomy): domain Bacteria; kingdom Bacillati; phylum Bacillota; class Bacilli; order Caryophanales; family Paenibacillaceae; genus Paenibacillus; species Paenibacillus sp. Y5S-9. The sequence continues at coordinate 6,522,752 of NZ_CP145887.1, read as the reverse complement.
TGATGAAAAAGCAGGATGTGGAGATCTTCCGCAAATCGTTTAATATTGCGATCATTATCGCTCTTGTTTCCTCGTTTGGTGTAGCTTTCTCCGGACACTTCCAGGCTCAATATCTCGTGGAGACACAGCCGATGAAGATGGCAGCCAGTGAAGGCACATGGACAACGACAGAAGATCCGGCACCATGGACAGTGGTCGCTTTTATCGATCCGGATAAACAGGAGAGTACGGGTGAGATCAAAATCCCTGGATTGCTCAGTTACCTGTCCTACAGCAAGTTCTCCGGTAGTGTCAAAGGCATGAAGGAGCTTCAAGCTGAGTATGAACAGACGTATGGACCGGGGGACTATATCCCGCCAGTACGGACAACGTTCTGGAGTTTCCGTATCATGATTGCAGCGGGTGGTTTGATGATTGCACTGGCGCTATACGGTACGTTCCTAGCCATGCGTAAGAAGCTGGAGGTCGCTGGGAAGTGGTTTATGCGTCTGATGGTATTCGCTATATCCTTGCCGTTTATCGCCAATACATCAGGTTGGATTATGACCGAGGTTGGAAGACAGCCATGGACGGTATTTGGTTATATGACCACCGAAGCCGGAGTCTCACCGAATGTATCCGCAGGAATGATCCTGTTCTCGACCATTGCGTTCACAGCTGCGTATACGGTTCTCGGAATCGTGATGGTATACCTGTTCGTACGTGAGATCAAGGCAGGGCCGTTTGCGGTCGAGAAGCCAGAAGATCACGATGAATCGGCCGATCCGTTCGGCGTGGATGGAGGTTATTCCGTTGTCACTAAGTGAGTTGTGGTTTTTGCTGATTGCCGTATTGTTTGTTGGTTTCTTCTTTTTGGAAGGTTTTGATTTTGGTGTGGGGATGTCTACAGGTATTATCGCCAAAACAGATCGTGAACGCCGGACTCTGATCAACTCGATTGGTCCGTTCTGGGATGGTAATGAAGTATGGCTGATTACAGCAGGGGGCGCGATGTTTGCCGCCTTCCCGCACTGGTATGCCACATTGTTCAGTGGTTTTTACCTGCCACTTGTAGTGGTGTTACTCGCCTTGATTGGTCGCGGAGTTGCTTTCGAATTCCGCAGTAAAATGAAACAGCAGCGCTGGCGCAAAACGTGGGACATCATCATTGTTGTCTCCAGCGCGCTCTTGCCTTTCCTATTCGGCGTGGTCTTTGCCACATTGATGAAAGGTCTGCCCATTGATGGGGAGATGCAGCTGCGTGCAGGATTCCTCGATATTGTTAATCCGTACACCGTGATTGGTGGCTTGAGCGTAACCCTGCTGTGTCTGGTTCATGGATTGCTGTTTGCATCACTACGAACAGTAGGTGATCTCAGAGAGCGTGCCTTGAAGACAGCGCAAAAATTAATGCTGCCGCTGGCTGCACTGCTCGCTGTTTACGCGTTAATGACGTATTTCATGACCGATGTGTTCGCCGTACGCGGCTGGGCTCTTTGGATTATGGTTGTACTCGGCGCAGTCTCGCTTGCACTTGCGGCATACTTTGTTCGTCAGAAGCGTGAAGGCTGGGCTTTTGGGATGACTGGGGCAGTGATTGCAATTGCTTTTGCCTCGGTCTTTATCGGACTTTTCCCAAGAGTGATGGTGAGTTCCTTTGGAGCGGCATATGACCTGACTGTATACAATGCCGCATCGGGCGCTTATTCATTGAAAGTAATGACAATTGTAGCCTGCACACTGCTACCGTTTGTTCTCGGTTATCAGATCTGGAGTTATTATATCTTCCGCAAACGTCTGAACGAGCAGCACCACCTGGAGTACTGATATGGGACGGGGGCTGATGAAGCTGCCGGGCATCCGGCCGGTACTTGCGCTGGCCTCAGCGCTGGTGCTGCTACAGGCGATGACGATCATTATGCAAGCCAAATGGCTGGCACAGGCTATCACGGCATTGTTTGAAGGTTCATCCGTAACGGAGCAGTACCCGGTACTGCTGCTGTTCCTGGCTGCTTTTGCCGCCCGCTACCCCTTATCCTTCTGGTTACAACTCGTGACCTCGCGATATGCGGAGAGGACAGGGACTGATCTGCGCAGACAGATGGTGGAGCAGTGGTTCAGGCTCGGGCCGCGTTATGCCAAGACGGAAGGCACAGGCCATCTGGTTACCCTGGCACGTGAGGGAACAGCTCAATACAAGACGTATCTCGAACTATTCATTCCTCGTATGCTGGGCATAGGATTCACACCTATCGTCATTCTGCTGTATGTGTTCAAGCTGGATCTAATGTCCGGGGTTATTCTAATGCTGACACTCCCGATCCTGATCGTGTTCATGATTCTGATTGGTTTGGCTGCGCAGCGCAAGATAGATGGACAATTCAGGTCCTACAAAGCACTCGCTAACCATTTTGTTGATACCTTGCGGGGTCTGGAAACGCTGAAAACGTTGGGACAGAGCAAAACACACGAAGGGTCCATTCTGCGGGTCAGTCAGCGGTATCGGAAGGCGACGATGTCTACCCTGCGCATGGCCTTTCTCTCTTCGTTTGCGCTCGATTTCTTCACCATGCTGTCCGTTGCTTCCGTGGCGGTTGGTCTGGGATTACGTCTGACGGAAGGGCATATGCTGCTTGGTCCTGCACTGACGGTACTGATTCTGGCACCCGAATATTTCCTGCCTGTACGTATGCTCGGCGCTGATTATCATGCCACATTGGACGGTAAGGAAGCCGGAGCGGCCATTAATCAGGTGATTGAACGGGGGAAAGCTGCTGAGCGGAAACAGAAAGAAGCCTATGCAAACGTTGTTGCGCACGCGGACATGGCAGAGGATGGGACGGGATCTGCATCATCGTTATCTTCGGGTAAGGGGAAAGCTACTACTTCGACCATACGTGTCGTGTTGAATGATAAAACGGCTGCGGGGCATCTTGCTCCTGATCCTGCTTCTGTTTCTACTACTCCTGAGCTTGTTTCTTCCTCTTCCTCAGTGTTCTCTTGGAATGAGAATAGCAGATTGGCTCTAACGGATGTACAGGTACGGCATGATGATGAAGGTCCTTATTCGCTAAAGGATGTCACATTTCAGATTACAGGTCTCGGCAAAATCGGTATTATTGGCGCCAGCGGAGCAGGCAAGTCCACGTTGATTGATGTGTTGGCTGGTTTCCAATTGCCTACGTCGGGTCAAGTTTTGGCTAACGGACAGCCAGTTACATCGGATATGCTCGAATCCTGGCGAAGACAGACGGCAGCTATCCCGCAGCATCCGTATATCTTTAGTGGAAGTCTGGCCGATAACGTTCGTTTCTACATGCCGGAGGCTTCGGATGCGGAGGTGGCTAAGGCCATTAGCGCAGCTGGATTAACCAAGCTGCTGTCCTCATTATCCGGTGGGTTGCATGAGCCTATTGGGGCTGGCGGCAGACAGCTCAGTGGTGGGCAGGAGCAACGGGTGGCGCTGGCAAGAGCCCTGCTTAGTAAACGGAACATCCTGCTGCTTGATGAACCGACAGCTCATCTGGATGTGGAAACAGAGTATGAATTGAAACAGACGATGATGCCGCTGTTTGAAGGAAAACTTGTATTTTTGGCTACCCATCGCCTGCACTGGATGCCGCATATGGATCGAATTATTGTCATGGATGGCGGCACAGTGGCAGAGACGGGAACACATCAGGAATTACTGGCACGACAAGGTGTATATTATCAGATGATTCAGGCCCAGATGGAGGCGATATAAAATGAAGTCCGGATATGAACATATGGAGACCGTCCGTAACGGAAAAGAAAAAAATAGCTGGATTGCTCCGTATGTGACACAGTACCGCTGGAGATTCATTGCAGTCATTGCGCTAGGCACTTGTGCTGCCTTGTGTGCGGTTTTGTTGTTGTTCACCTCCGGATTTCTGATCTCCAAGTCTGCGCTGCGTCCTGAAAATATTCTGATGGTGTATGTACCTATTGTTGGTGTACGTGCATTTGGGATATTCCGCGCCGTCTTTCGATATATCGAGCGATTGGCAGGCCATGATGCCGTACTGCGGGTGTTGGCCGATCAGCGGGTGAAGTTATATCGCATTCTGGAGCCACAGGCCCTGTTCCTGCGCTCTCGAATGCAGACAGGAGATGTACTTGGAGCACTTGCCGATGATGTGGAGCGGTTACAAGATATCTATCTGCGTACCGTGTTTCCCGCTGTTACCGCGCTTGTGATGTACGGTGCAGCTGTGATTGCTTTTGGCAGTGTGGATCTGGGATTTGCGGTGTGGATGGGCTTGTATATGTTATTTCTCGTTGCCGTGTTACCTGCGATTTCCCTGAAAGTGACGTGGAAATGGCGTGTACGGCTGAAAAAGGAAAATAGCAGGTTGTATACCCGTCTGACTGACGGTGTGCTTGGACTGGGGGATTGGCTTGCAAGTGGGCGAGCCGCGGAATTTGTTCAGCAGCAGGAAGAGGCGGAGGAACAGGTCGACGCGATTCTTCGCAAGTTGCGGCGTTGGACACGCTGGCGTGATCTGATGGCCCAGTGTGTCATTGGCCTGATGGTATTATCGGTTACGTTATGGGCTGGGAACGCCGCTTCTGTCGGACAGTTACCTGCCGTGATGATTGCTGCTTTTGTGCTGGTGTTATTTCCACTTACGGAATCACTTCTGCCTGTAGGGGATGCAGTGGAGCATCTTCCACAATACCGGGAATCGCTGGACCGCTTGAAACAGCTGGAAGGGAAAGAGCATCTTCCGGTGCAGCATGGAGCGGACGATGTTGGCGGAACGGGTGACTCGATCTCTGTAGTAAAAAACGGCATCGTGATGGCTAGGAAGCCATCTGAGTCTGTGCCAGCTGCGAATGATACCCCGGACAGACGAATTCGTCTTCGCATTCCACCCAAACTCAGAGCAGACATCGAGATTAATCGCGTAAGTTACCGTTATGCAGCGGATGATTCCTACGCCGTACAGGATGTATCTCTTCATCTGCCACAAGGCAAACGATTAGCTATTCTTGGACGAAGCGGCGGCGGCAAATCGACATTGTTGAAGCTGATTCAGGGGGCATTAATTCCGTCTGCGGGGAAAGTTCTGATCAATAATATGTCTGTGCAGACCTTGGGTGAGAGTGTCACTGATGTTGTCGCGGTGCTGAATCAGAGTCCTCACCTGTTCGACACCACGGTAGCCAATAATTTGCGGATTGGTCGTCCACATGCAACGAATGAGGAGATTCGTCAGGTGGCCGCGCAAGTAGGGTTATCCGGTCTGATCGAATCTTTACCGCAGGGGTATGATACGCCGATGCTGGAGACAGGTCTGCGTTTCTCCGGTGGGGAAAGACAACGAATTGCACTGGCCCGGGTACTGCTCCGGGAGACACCTGTTATTATATTGGATGAACCAACCGTTGGGCTTGATCCTGTGACTGAACGCGAGCTTATGCGAACCATTCTGGACAGCTTGCAGGGCAAAACGATGATCTGGGTCACCCATCACCTGATTGGTGCGGAACAGATGGACGAACTTATTTTTATGGAAAATGGAAAGATCGCCATGCAGGGTTCTCACGAACAATTGCTGGCTGGGGAAGAGCGATACCGCCGTCTCATTGAACTTGATCGGCCGGGATGGACAGGTCGGCAGCAACAGGCACAACCGTTGCCACCCGTAGCTTCCAGATAAGTGTGAGACTGTGAGCGTCTGAGGTTTAAGACATGTGGATACTGCTTACCAGTCCAGATGGTTGAACCGAACTGTTATACACATGAAGGTGCATCTTAGCAAATGCCACCGAATGAGTAGCGAGTGAGCGCCGAATCAGATAAGCATAGTAAAAAGACGAGCCAAGTAATCTTGGACTCGTCTCTTTTTATATTCGGATATGACCGCTTTTGTTGCGGATACTTACATCTCTACCAACATCAATATGATGGAGGAAAGGCACAGACAAGTGCTGACGAGATAGAGCACAGCAACAACCTGTTTATGATTCAATCCGGCACGCAGCAGTCGATAGTGTGCTTGACTCGCGTCGGCCTGATAGATCGCTTTACCTTGAATGAAACGTTTGATAACGACAAAGATGTTGTCGAAGATCGGTACACCGAGCGCCAAAATCGGAATGAAGATGGACAACATGGTTGCTTGTTTGAATGCACCATCCAGAGCGATAACCGCCAAAATGAAGCCAAGGAACGTAGCACCTGCATCACCCATGAACACTTTGGCAGGAGCTTTGTTGTACTTCAGATAACCGATGGTTACACCGACCAGAATGATCGACATGAGTGCGGAATCCGTTTGACCTTTGGCAAGCGCCACGATGAACAGGGTAATCGCCGAGATAGCTGATAATCCGCCAGCCAGTCCGTCCATGCCGTCCGAGAAGTTGATGACGGTTGTCACTCCGAAGATCCACAGGATCGTGAGAATGAATTGCAGCCAGATCGGAAGCATGACATATTCCGCATTGAAGGGATTCACGAATCCGGTGAACGCAATACCAGAAGCAAATACGAGTACTGCCGCAGAGACTTGTACGAGCATTTTGGGCAGGGCAGGAAAATCTTTGCCTTTTGTTTTGTACCAGTCGTCAACGGTACCAATCGTTAGCAGAAGCATACCACCAGCGACCAGAGCCGCTGTTTCCCATGTGATTTCTTTGGTCAGAGCAATGTATGTCAGGAAAAATCCAGTAAATATCGCGTAACTCGCCGTGAGCGGGATAGGTTGCCTGTGCAGCTTACGCTCCACATCTTCCCGAGGCTTGTCCACAAAATCGAGCCGGTGAGCCAATCGACCAAGCGGCGGAATAAGCAGAACCACGACAGCAAAAGACACTATAAAAGCCAGTATGTATACCATAAACTCGCTTGTTTCACTCCCATCTACCAATTTCCCCTTATTATACGAGTTAAACAGGAAATCTGTCGATGTCATTATTGTAACCAGACACACGTCAAGGTGAGCAAAAGTTCAGGTTTTATCACATTTGAGGAAGATAGGAGCCGAAATAATGTTTTACGGCTTCTGCATGATACCCATCATCACCTTGCCAGGTTGCTGCAAAGACGAAATCGCTGGAACCACCTTTGCGTTTTCTCGGTTTATCTCCAGGAACCAGTATGCCGGCTGCTGCCCAGATTTCCAGCAGGGCATCTCGCTCCTGTTTGCTGGAAGGGAAGAGATCCTTCCACTTCTTCTCCAGTGAACGTGCACTGTCCTTGGGATCTTCCGTCTGCGCTGCTTCAAGCAGGTTGACCAGGATGGCTTGGTCTTCAGGAGTTACTTCATAGTTTGCATCGTTGTCCTGAAGCAGCAATTCCAGATCCATCAGGCAATAGATAAGCCAGCCGTGACGCACGCCGCCCCACTTGATCCGTTCAAAGTTCAGGACGTTTAGGTCGATGTTGGAATATTCTTTGTCTGACTGCAGACGCAGGAAGTTACAATCTCCACATGCACTGGTGTTAGGGTGAAGGGCAGGGCGTTCCGCGTAGGTATGCAAAGGCATGTTCGATGTTAAAGCCCAGCTGGATAATGCGCTGCGTAGATAGACTTTTTTGGTGGACAGACTATGTAAAAAGGCCGAAATTACCCGTTCTTTAAACGAGTCATCCTGATGCATGTCGTACAGACGCTGGACAATCTCGTCATGCGTGATCGTGAGTGGATCGAACATGACACCTTTACTTTTGGCATATTCAAATTCCTCCCCGGAGAAGGGTAGAGAGGTTGTTTTCCAGCCCCCACCTCCCCAGAAGGTGCTCAGCAGTATCTTTGCCGCTTTTTTGTCCATATGGTTAGCCTCCTTTATGGGAATTGCGATCATGATCAATGTGATGCTTTATCTCAGACCCACTTAATGAGCGTATTCCTCGGTTGTATTCAGAATCATCTCGACGAGGCCTGGAAAACGTACGTTTAGTTCTTCCTTTCGTAGGGAATAAAAGTGCTGTTTACCTTCAATGCGAGGCTGGATCACGCCAGCTTCACGTAAAATTTTGATGTGATGGGACAACGTGGATTTGGAAATATGGTCTACTTCGAAGGCGGAACAGTTTTTCTCGCCAGAGCTGGCCAGACAGTGTGCAATTTTCATGCGGATCGGATCGCCCAATGCATTGCAGACCGTGGTCAGTTTCAATTCCGAAGCCATAGGTATCGTTGGAGTTCTCATATCTATGACGTTAGCATATTCGGCTGTACCTTTCAATGTTTGAAAAAATTCGAACTATACCTTGCGGGGAGTATAAGAAGTATGATACATTTCTTTTCAGTTAGTTCGAAAATATTCGAACTGAAAGATTGAAAAACGGCTTTTTATTCTAGGAGGAATATGAATGAGTACTACAAATACAACTACACTGTTGAACAACTATTTCCGTTTATTTGATGCTTCACTTACAGACGATCGCGCCATGCAGGATTTATTGTCCCTGTTTACACCTGACGCAGAGATTGTGCTTAACGGCACTAGTCGAACAGGATTCGACGGTTTCATGAAAGCTTTCTACGAATACAATAAGGATGTAAAACATATGTGGGATGCGTGGGTGCAACAGCCTGACGGCAGCTACCAAACGAACTGGGCAGTATGCGGACAAGCGGCGGACGGAACGGTATATGCCAAAGCAGGCATTGATATCGCGCGTGTAAATGATGCGGGGCAGATTGTGTATCTGGAGAATGTACAAGCCGACCAGAATGCGTTCAGCAAGTATAATCAATAATTAAAATCTAGGATTTTATTTCTATAGTGGTTAGAAATCTGAGTCAATAAAAGATAGGAAAACTTAACTCCACCGTTTTTTCAAGCTGTGGGGTTTTGTTATACCCAACATGATCAATCATTCTTTTTAGGGTAGGATTAGAATACAGGGATGAATGTTATAATTCTTATTTGTTGGAATAAAGAGGAGTGAACTACATGAACGAAGTTGGGAACCGAAACGTCATGGAACCTTTAGAGGTCATACCCATGGTTGGTATTGGACCATTTAAGTTGGGAATGAGTAAATCAGAGGTAGAAGAGATCATTGAGTGCATCACCCCGGAGATTAGTCAGCTCTATAACCAATTGGAGTATGATTCGGAACATAAACTCTATTTCATTGAAGTAAGTAATCCACACGATTATCCACCTGATGAGTCTGATGTTGTCCTTACATATGATAATATTGATGTTTTTCGAACAAAGGCTGATGATCTCGTTAAGCTAATAGATAGTAAGACACCATATACTCGAGACATCGATGCGGAGTTGGGATTTTCTTTTATTTTCAAAGACATCCAATTGGCTTTGTGGAGACCTAGCGTGATGACCGAAGAAATGTTGAATTCAGTTGAGTTTCTGACCGAGTTTTCACCAGAGAATCAGGAACTGGAAAAGAGATTTTTCTATTTTAGGACGGTTGCTGTGGCGGCCCCTGGATACTTTAATAGAACATAAAGGGAAGCTCCAAGTATGCTGAGAGATAAATTTGATCCAATCTAAATAGAGTTTATATAGTCTGTGCATGAAAAAAAAGCCCACTCCCATATGGACATAACCATGGCGGGGTGGGCCTCTTTAACTTACGGCATCTCGTATTAATTCTAACGAACCTGTGACGCGCTATTGGAGGATATTTGGAGAAAATAATTTTTTAACGAACCACAGACACGTTAATTGGCTACATATTAGGTTCTAGAGCAGTTTTGTGCGCATGTACGCCGATATAAGGTGTCTCAGGTTCGTTAGATTTTGAAAACATGTTAAAAGCTTTAAATAAGACGTCTACGATTCGTTAGCCTATTCCTCACTCAACGTTTGGCCGTTCAACGTGTAACAACTTCCTGGGTTTTTGACCCTCTATTCCTCACAGCGTCCTATCCCCGGTCATCCTGCCTGCAATCCCCTGCCGCAATTATCCTTGCATCGTCTTATTCTGAAAAGCAGCGATATCCGCATACTCTTCTTCGAATTTGCGGGAGATGCGGATGAAGATGGGCAGCAACTCCCGATAAACACGGACACTGTCCGGGTCTGGTTGGTGCCGGTGCGTTGATCCGATCATGCCGGAGACGGCACTCAGGGAATCGATGCGGCCAAGGGCGTACAAGCCCAGTACGGCTGCGCCGAGGCAGGAGCTTTCGATACTTTCAGGAATGATGACATCCTGATCGAAAATATCGGCCATCATCTGGCGCCACAACTCAGAGCGGGCGAAGCCGCCTGTCGCCTGAATTTTTTTCGGACGACCGATCTTTTCTTCAATCGCCAGCATGACCGTGTACAGGTTGAACAATACACCTTCGAGCGCAGCGCGAATCATATGTTCTTTCTTATGATGTAGCGTCAGGCCGAAAAACGAGCCACGTGCGTTCGGATTCCAGAGCGGAGCCCGCTCACCTGTCATGTACGGATGGAACAAGAGACCTTCCGAACCCGGAGGTACATTTTCCGCAACACGAGTGAGCACTTCATATGGATCAATTCCAAGTCGTTTCGCCGTCTCGACCTCGGAAGCCGCAAACTCGTCCCGAATCCAGCGGAAAATAACACCGCCATTGTTCACCGGTCCACCAATGACCCAGGCATCCTCCGTGAGCGCATAACAGAAGAAACGTCCTTTTGGATCGGTCACCGGTTTATCTACGACTGTACGAATCGCTCCACTGGTACCAATGGTCACGGCCACGACACCTGGATCAATGGCGTTAACGCCCAGATTGGAGAGCACGCCATCACTTGCCCCGATGACAAACGGTGTGGTGACCGCAATGCCCATCTCCTTGGCATACTCCGGGTGCAATCCATGTTTCAGCACATGTGTGGTTGGGACCAATCGGGACAGGTGTTCTGGCGTAATGCCCGCCACATGCAGCGCTTCTGCATCCCAGTCGAGTTTCTCCAGATTCATGAGTCCGGTGGCGGAGGCCATGGAGTGATCAATGACGTATTCAGAAAATAATTTATAGAAGACATATTCTTTCATGGATATGAATTTGTGTGTCTGTTGGAACAGTTCCGGTTGATCCCGAGTGAGCCACATGATCTTGGTGAGTGGGGACATCGGATGGATCGGCGTACCTGTTCTCAGATAGATCTCATGACCATTCATCTCGGATTTGAGTGCTTCAGTCCACTCGGCACTGCGATTATCTGCCCATGTCATGGCCCGCATCAGCGGTGTGCCGTGTTGATCGACAGGCAGAATGCTGTGCATGGCCGAACTGAAGGATACAAACAGGATGTCCTCTGGCTTACCTCCAGCTTTGGAGGTAGCCTGTTTAACCGATGTAATGACTGCTTTGAAAATATCTTCCGCATCCTGCTCCGCAATCGCAGGTGTGGGGGTGTGCAGCGGATAATCGGCACTGCCTTGTGCCACAATGGTTCCGTTCTGTTCGAACAAGACGGCCTTGGTGGAGGTTGTGCCGATATCTACGCCGATCATATAGGGTGAAGAAGCCATTTTGTCATCCCTCTTTCTTGAATATATAAGTGAAATGAATGCTGTTACACGTTAACACTTCGGGTACAGAAAGCCTTCCGATCGCGTAAATGCGAAGCATATGCTTTCGAAGTAGCTTTCCTCTGGAAAACTTTTAATTCCATTTCTTCAGGCTCTTTCTGTCCCCTCCGCGCACGTGGCGCTATTCATCCAACTTATATGGCATCTGTTATTTCATCTATAGATAAGAATATCAGACTTGAGGGATGGATCAAAATGCCACAATCTTAGTCTTTCACTGCTCCAGCGGCAATATCCGAAATAAACTGGCGGCTGATGAACAGGAACATCACGATGAGTGGGATGACGGCAAGCAACGTGCCTGCGATGACCATGGCATAGTCTGTGTTGTACAGTCCGTTCAATTGAGACAACGCAATCTGCAACGTGTATTTGCGTTCATCCGTCAGGACGATCAAAGGCCACAGATAATCATTCCATACGCCGATAAAGGTGAACGCGCCGAGGAAAGCAAAGGCAGGTCGCAGAATCGGCAACGCCACGTTCCAATAGAGGCGGAAGAAATTACAGCCGTCGATGCGGCCCGCATCCAGCAGATCGTTCGGAATCGACTCTGTCGCATACTGGCGAATCCAGAAGATACCGAAGGCGTTCACCATGCCCGGAATAATGAGGGCTTTGAAGGAACCGACCCAGCCGAACGTAGCCATGAGTACGAAGGAAGGCACCAGCGACAGCTGAGAAGGTACCATCATGGTGGCGAGCAGCAGGATGAAGAGCCACTTTTTGCCGGGAAATTCAAACTTCGCAAACGCAAACCCCGCCAGTGAGTCAAAAAACAGTACAAGAATGGTCACGAGGCCCGACACAAACAACGTATTCAGAAAGGCACCCCAGAAGTCAATCTGCTGTAACACCCGCGTAATATTATTCCACAGTTCACCCCCGAACCAGAGCTGCGGTGGGAACTTGTAGATATCGGACGTTGTCCGGGTAGACATTACAATCAGCCAATAGAACGGGAACATGGATATGAGCATGCCCCCGATAAGACCGGTATACAACACCAGCGATTTGAGGTGTTTGGACGCCATAAGCGCTCCCCCTTGTCACATCAGGATGATTTGCCTTGAACAAGCTTCCAGTTCACAATCGAGAACAGGGCGATAATGAGGAACATGCCCCAACCAACGGCAGCGCCATATCCGAAGTAATTGTTAATGAAGGATTCACGGTAGAGGTAGAGTACAATCGTCATGCCTGCTGCGCCAGCGCCGCCATCATTACCTACCAATACTTGAGGCTCGGTGAACAGCTGCATACCCCCGATCGTTGATGTAATGACCGTAAACAGGATCACTGGACGCAGCATCGGAATTGTAATTCGGAAAAAGGACTGTATCGCTGATGCGCCGTCAATCTTGGCTGCTTCGTATAATGTCTGCGGAATACTCTGAAGTCCGGCCAGATAGATGACGGCGTTATATCCGGTCCAGCGCCAGACCACCATGGAGGAGATTGCAACTTTGATGCCCCATGGTGCATTAAGCCACTCCACAACCGGTAGCCCGACCGACTGCAACAGATAATTGAGAAAGCCATAATTGTTGGCAAATAAAGCACCGAAGATTATGGCTACCGCCACAATGGATGTGACGTTTGGCAGGAAATAACCGACCCGAAACAGGGTACGGAACTTCACAAATGGTGCATGCAGCAAAAAGGCAATAATCAGGGCGAAGAAGAGCATCGGAATCGTCGAATAGATCCAGATCATGAACGTATTGCCCACGGCTTGCCAGAACTCGGCATCAGTCAGCATGTATTTGAAATTGTTGAGTCCGTTAAACGTCATGACACCGATGCCATCCCATTTATGAAAAGCCAGATAGAGTGAGAACCCGATTGGGAACAGCCCAAATACCGCAAACAGAATATAAAACGGCGATATCGCAACATAAAGTGCACGATGTTCCCACATTCTCGCCCATAGTGACTTCTGCCGATCCAGATCAGGTCTTGCATGTCCGGGATCGGGAGTAAGACGAGGTTCAGTTACAGCCATATGAATTCCTCCTTTGCGGATAACGAAACCACACGTTCTTCAGGTTAACGCTGCAATTCCCGCTCGACGCGGTGTACCGTATCCGTCCAGACCTGCTGTGGATCGGCATTTTGCTTCGCGACATCATTCAGCCGCCGGGTGATAATGTTGTGAACGGATGGGTATCTTTCGCCAAAGAAAGCATCCGGCACATCCTGTGCCGATTCGGCAAATACAGGCCCTGTCGCCTGTCCACCAAAGAAAGGTTCTTTTTCTTTCATGGCAGGATCATCAAATACACCTGGTGCAGAAGGGAAAAGGTTCAATGTCTGATATTGCTCCAGTTGATTTTCGGGACTTTGCAGCCAGCGAACCAGTTCAAAGGCTTCCTGAGGATGTTCACTCGACTTCAGGATGGACAGGAATGATCCTCCGTTGTTGCCATCTCCCCCCGGTGCCCGAGCGACCCGCCACTTCCCGGATGTATCCGGAGCGGCTTCCTGAAGAACTTGTTTCATCCAGACAGCACCTACAAAAGAGGCGATTTCGCCATTATTCATCGCGGCGTTCCAGCCTGGAGTCCAGCCATCTGCATTGGCTAGCAGTCCCTTCTCTTTGAAAGCAACGGCCGTATCCCAGCTCTTGCGCACAGTAGCGGAATCCATGCCGATAAAGGACCCGTCCGGCCGGAAATAACGCTCCGCAGACTGCGATATGACTTGATTGTAAACGGTTGCAATATTGTCGGTTAGAAAAACCTTGCCTCCGAATTTTTCCTTGAGCTGTTCTCCGGCAGCAGCATATGCATCCCAACTGTTGATCTGGCGTGTAACGTCTTCGGGATCAGATGGCAATCCGGCTTCATTGAACAGATCTTCTCGGTAGAAGAGGGCTGTTGGGCCCGTATCCATCGGGAAACCAATCATCTGTCCGCTTGGCGTAACGCCTTGCTTCCATTTCCACGGCAGATATTGGTCTTCAATATCTCCTGCACCGAGATCATACAGATTATAGAAACGGTCCTCACTGGGGAATAGCTCCATGATCCAGTCGTTCAATGCCACAATGTCTGGTTCACCTGAGCGTGCAGCGAGTGTTGTTTTGAGTTTTGCTTTGAAATCACCGCCGATTTTCTGAGCTGTCAGTTCGATATTGGGGAACTTTTCCTTAGCCCTGGCAATCAACTTATCATCGATGGAACGATTCCAGTACCATAATGTAAGCGTTACCTTTTTGTTGTTCGCTGAATCGTCCTGTCCGGGCCAGATGGAGCATCCGCTTATGAGCAGGACGCAGACCATCAGTATGGCTGTCCAGCATGTTCTTTTCCGGCGGATCATGTGTATTACCCCCTCATCGTTAAGTTCGAGGCATGAAGTGCTTTGGACTACAACATTAGTGTATGAGCAGTTTATAAACTCATACCCAATATTCCTGAAATGAAACACATATTTGTGTCGATTGCGTAACATAAATTGGGTAGTTACTTTAAAAATAAAAGTTACTTGACACATTATAATTTTTATTCTAAACTAACTTACATAAAGTAACTAATGATGATGAGAATAATATAGATACGTACTATATAATATCCAAGTGATCCAATTTCGCTCTGGATGCGAATCAATCAACATACAAGTTGGCCTAAACAGGAGGAACGACAATGATCAATTCACATATTATTCAACTGCTTGCCCCCAAAATTCAGACTTTTCCGAGTGGAAAAGAGTTCATATACCTGGTGGGACCAATCAAGCTGCCGGTTAACCTCGATGGGGAGACCAAGACATTCCAGTGGTACAGCTGGATGAAATCGGACAAAGCGATGGAGAGCGGCGAGTTAATCGAATCTCTTGCTAGTGCTGAACTGGCAGAGCGTCAACAATCCAGTGTTCTGGTGTATGGTGACTTTGCCGAAGCACAAGAAGCGCTGATCCGGATGCATAGCATCTGTCATACAGGCGACATTTTTGGCAGCAAACGCTGTGATTGTGGCTTCCAATTGGAGCAATCCATGAAAATGATCGCCGCTCACGGAGCAGGTGCACTGTTCTATCTTGCGAACCATGAGGGACGTGGCATCGGTCTGTTCAGTAAAGCCATGGCGTACATTTTGCAAGAAGAAGGTCTGGATACGGTAGATGCGAACTTGCAGCTCGGATTCACGGACGATGCTCGTAATTATGACGATGCCATTGCTGTGTTACGTGCGCTTCGTTCTGCTCCGGTTACATTGATCACCAACAATCCACGGAAGCTGGCTGCCTTGCAGGAAGCGGGATTGAATGTGGGCGGACGTGTTCCACTATGGGGAGATCGCTCTGCTTTTAACGAAAAGTACCTGCAAACGAAAGTGAACCGTTCCGGTCACTTGGCAGAAAGTGATGGATGGGCTGGGGCAGATACGCTGCTTCCGCATGCGCAGGCTTAATCATTATTAATAGACGTATTCGATTAGCTGAATAGTCGTTGTTGTACTCTCCGTTATGGAGAAGTGCAGCAGCGGCTTTTTTTGTATGGATGATAGGTTAGCGATCAGGTTTTCCTGATTCACGGAATGGCTTGCCGTTCTCACAGTACGGAATATACAATATAGTCATCTGATGAATGCGGGAGGAACGAAGGTGCCATTTGAGGGACAACGTATGTTGCCGGCTGCAAAGAGCATGAAGCAGTTTGAAGCGATGATTGAAGGCCCTTATACCTATGGGGTGATGCTGGAAACCCATATTGCACAGCTTCAGAGTGTAATGGACGAGGCGCGGCGGTATGACAAGAAGATACTTTTGCATGCAGATTTGGTTCAGGGTTTAAAAAACGATGAGTATGCGGCAGAGTATCTGTGTCAGCACATTCGCCCGGCAGGACTGATCTCTACGCGAGCGAGTGTCATTCAGAAAGCAAAGCAGAAAGGCATTACAGCGATTCAACGTATTTTTCTGCTGGATACCCATGCATTGGAGAAGAGTTATCTCTTGCTGGCCAAAACTCAACCTGATTATATTGAAGTACTACCTGGCGTCATTCCGCATATTATTGCGGAAGTATCTGTGCGTACGGGGATACCCATTATTGCGGGGGGATTGATCCGTTCACCGGAAGAGGTTGAACTTGCGCTTGGCGTCGGGGCTACGGCAGTGACCACATCCAACGCAGATCTGATCCGACACTTCGAGAAATCGCTTACACCGTAAAAAGAACCCACAACAGGAGGTTGTCTGTATGGAAAAATATATATTGGCTCTGGATCAGGGAACAACAAGCTCTCGAGCTATTCTGTTTAACCGTGGCGGAGAGATTGTGCACATTGCACAGCAGGAATTCCCTCAATATTTCCCCAAGCCGGGCTGGGTAGAGCAGAATGCCAACGAAATCTGGAGTTCCATTCTTGCCGTGATGGCTTCATGTCTGGCAGAGAGCGGGATCAAGCCTGTCCAGATTGCCGGGATTGGAATTACAAATCAGCGGGAAACCGTTGTGGTATGGGACAAAGAAACAGGCAGACCCATCTATAATGCAGTGGTATGGCAGTCCAGACAGACCGCAGACATCTGTGAAGATTTGAAGACACAGGGACTCGGGGACCTTTTCCGTCGCAAAACAGGATTATTGATCGATCCCTACTTCTCGGGAACAAAGATTAAGTGGATTCTGGATCATGTCCCTGGTGCCCGGGAGCGGGCAGAGAAGGGGGAAGTGCTGTTTGGCACGATTGATAGCTGGCTAATCTGGAAACTGAGCGGGGGTACACATGTCACGGATATATCCAATGCCTCACGTACCCTGATCTATAACATCTATGATCTGCAATGGGATGACGAATTGTTGGATATCCTCGACATTCCTAAGGCGATGCTGCCAGAGGTGCGAGGTTCATCCGAGGTGTATGCACACACAACAGATTATCATTTCTTCGGTCATCGGATTCCGATTGCGGGAGCGGCAGGAGATCAACAGGCAGCGATGTTTGGTCAGGGCTGTTACACCAAGGGCAGTATGAAAAATACATATGGTACTGGTTGTTTTATGCTTATGAATACGGGCGAGAGCCCGGTACAATCCAATCATGGACTGATTACAACGATTGCCTGGGGGATGAATGGCAAGGTTGAATATGCGCTCGAAGGCAGCATTTTTGTTGCAGGGTCTGCGGTTCAGTGGCTGCGTGACGGATTAAGAATGCTTCGCTCTTCAAAAGATAGCGAGGATTACGCCTCACGTGTACCTTCAACAGACGGTGTTTATATGGTACCTGCATTTGTGGGACTGGGCAGTCCGTATTGGGATAGTGAGGTTAAGGGTGCGGTGTTTGGCTTGACCCGAGGCACGACGAAGGAACACTTTATCCGTGCTACGCTTGAGGCGTTGGCGTATCAGACCAAAGATGTACTGGAGGCAATGGAATCCGACTCGGGTATTCCCGTGCATGCTCTGCGTGTGGATGGCGGGGCGGCGGCCAATGATTTCCTCATGCAATTCCAGAGTGATATTCTGGGCATTCCTGTCGAACGTCCAACGGTGAATGAAACAACAGCATTGGGTGCGGCTTATCTGGCAGGATTGGCGGTTGGATATTGGACGAGTGCGGATGAACTGACGGATCATGAAAATACGGAGCGTGTCTTCCAGCCTGTTATGGCTGAGCAACAACGAACAGAACTGTATGCAGGCTGGAAGCGTGCAGTGAACGCAGCAATGGCTTTTAAATAAAAGGAATGAAATGAATATTTCTTGGTGTGGGTATTTGTACTTTTTAGCTAAACATATGTTATAAATGATATTTACTGGTGGAAAATGATGCATGATTTACAGGGTTATTCTTCCTGAAGAAGGCGGAATATATACCCACTATAAGGAAAAATACAAGGTTAGTGGATTCATTTGAAATTCCATCCTTTGGCAGAACAACTTTTTGAATTTTTTTTGAATAATGTGTCATTTCAGGACTTCACGCCGTCAAAAATCTGTGATAGGATAAAGGCACAAGTTAAAAAATGATGTCTGGAGATCGGGAGGGACCACGTGCCGCTCAGCAATTGCTGAGCGAATGACGTGGTCCTTTTTTTGTTTTTTTACGGAAACATAAAGGAAATTAATGGGAGGTTCAAGAATGACAGAAACGTTCTCGTCAGCACACCGGACCGAATATTTGCAAAACATGGCGAATGTACATTTTGACGTATTAGTTATTGGTGGTGGGATTACAGGCGCAGGGATTGCATTGGATGCGGCTTCCCGTGGATTGAAGACAGCGCTTGTAGAAATGCAGGATTTTGCAGCAGGTACATCCAGTCGATCGACCAAACTTGTCCATGGCGGATTGCGATATTTGAAGCAATATGAAGTGAAGATGGTTGCTGAGGTAGGACGGGAGCGGGCTGTCGTTTATGAGAATGGGCCACATGTGACAACACCGGAACCGATGTTGTTACCGATCTATACGGCAGGCACGTTCGGCCGCTTTAGCACATCCATTGGACTGATGGTGTATGATCGGCTCGCCGGGGTGAAGCGCAGTGAACGACGCCAAATGTTGAATGCTGGAGCGGTGTCAGATAGTGAACCTTTATTACGCAAACAGGGGTTGTTGGGTGGTGGACTCTATGTGGAGTACCGGACTGACGATGCCAGGCTCACCATAGAAGTTATGAAAGAAGCCGTCAAACGTGGGGCACAGGCAGTGAACTACGTTAAGGCGAAAGGTTTCCTGAAGGAGAATGGCAAGATTACAGGTATTGAAGCCATGGATCAGATCGATGGGCAGACTTATACGCTGAAAGCAAGCAAGGTGATCAACGCTTCCGGTCCATGGGTGGACGGTCTGCGGGAATTGGATGGTTCGCGCCAGGGGAAAACGCTGCAGATGACCAAAGGCATTCATTTGATCTTTGATGGTGAACGATTCCCATTGAGGCAGGCCGTCTATTTTGATACACCAGATGGTCGAATGGTATTTGCTGTCCCACGTGATGGCAAAACCTATGTAGGAACAACCGACACTGTATATCAGGATGATCCTGCACACCCGCAAATTTCCGACTCGGATCGCGATTATGTGATTGATGCAGTTAATGGCATGTTTCCAGATGTACGGATTGGTACCGAGGATGTGGAATCCGGATGGGCGGGTGTACGTCCACTAATCCATGAGGAAGGCAAGAATCCTTCCGAAATTTCACGTAAAGATGAAGTCTGGGTATCCGAATCCAATCTGATTACGATTGCCGGGGGCAAGTTAACCGGATACCGTAAAATGGCCGAGATGGTTGTTGATCTGGTCGCACGCCAGATGAAACAGGAGAGTGGACATTCCATAGGCCCTTGTGTAACAAAAAAGATGCCCATCTCTGGCGGTGACGTAGGGGGTTCGGCTGGATTTGTATCGTACGCGGAGCGCAAGATCAAGGATGGTGTTGCCTTGGGACTTGCTCGACCTGCTGCGGAGCGACTGGTCCGCACGTATGGTTCCAATGTGGAGGCACTATATGAGCGAATGCCCGATCCACGCACCAAGTCCGAACTTCATGGCATGCCACAGGAGCTATTGTTGATGTTAAGTTACGCGATTGATGAAGAGATGGCTGTAACTCCGTCTGATTTTTTGGTACGAAGAACAGGTGATTTATTCTTCCGTATTGATGAAGTTCGTCGCTATAAAGCAGCGGTTATCTCGTATATGGCAGGTCGTTTGAACTGGTCTGAAGAGGAAGAGGTTAAACATACACAGGAACTGGATCAGCTGTTGCTGGAAGCATCCGGCAAAATCTAAGGCAGGATTTCAAGATCGAGAGTCGAATGGAACATGTAAGCGTGTAACATAGAGAGGGGATTACATCCATGACATTACAGATCGGAATCATTGGAACAGGCTGGTTCAGTAAGGTACACGCGGATATTCTCGCACGGATGGAAGGTGTTCGTGTTGCGAGTGTCTGTGGAACATCGCTCGAAAAGGCAGAGGCTATGGCCTCGGTTTATGATGCTGTTGGTTACGGGGAACTTGAACATATGCTGGATGGTGAGAAGCTGGATGCGGTGTATATTTGTGTGCCTCCGATGTCTCACGGATCGATTGAGTCCGAATTAATTCGCCGCGGTATTCCATTCCTGGTGGAGAAACCTTTGAGCACCGGAATGGATGTTCCGCGTCAGGTGTTGGATCAGGTGCAAAAGAGCGGATTGTTAACCTCTGTCGGTTACCATTTCCGTTATCAGGAGGCTGCGCAGGTCCTGCAGCAAGCAATGAAAGAACAGACGGTCGGCATGGCTCTTGGCCGCTGGATGGGCGGAATGCCAGGGGTCGCCTGGTGGCGGCGTCAGGACGGTTCAGGAGGACAATTCGTCGAGCAGACTACACATATTGTAGACTTGCTTCGGTATTGTGCAGGAGAAGTTACGGAGGTATATGCTGTAGCAGCTCAGCGAAGCATGCATGAGAAGCATGAGCATGTGACCGTTGCTGATGTGGCGAATGTGACGCTCAAGCTGGAAAGTGGAGCGATTGCCAGTATCGCCAATACATGTCTGTTGCCAGACGGTGAGGGCGGCGCAGGGCTCCAGTTCTACACGGATGCAGGCGTGTGGGATTGGACGCCAGAACGTTTGCTTCTGCCAAGTGCAGCAACACATGCGATGGCAGGTCTGGAGATTCCGGCAGGACATAATCCATACGAGCGTGAGAATGAAGCGTTCATTCATGCCCTGCGTACGGGAGACCGTTCACGAATTCTGTCCGATTATGCGGATGCCTGCCGTACACAGGAGATTACGACGGCGGCGCTGGCATCGGCAGATTCCGGTCTGCCTGTACAGCTTCAGCCTTCAAAACATCTCTCTCATTAAAAGGTTGAAGGTAATATAAATACGCCTGAATCAGGGAATGATCCGCAGATCAGCCTGATTCAGGCGTATTTGTGTTGAGTAGAGATTATTGAGCAGCAATTCAACTACTCGGATTTCTGCTGTTTCAACCAGTCGGATGACCAACTGTAGATCTGATCAATGACAGGTTCAATGGCTCTGCCTTTCGGTGTCAATTCATACTCTACACGGGGAGGTATCTCGGGAAACATGTGCCGGGTTACGATACCTTCCGTCTCCATTTCCTTCAATCGCTCCGATAAAAGTCGTCCACTGATCGCCATCTCTGCTTCAAGCTCCGTAAACCGCTTGGGTCCGGACAACAGTTGGTACATGATTAACAGTACCCACTTCTTGCCTATGATGTCTATGGCTTGAGTGATCATACAGGGACTTGGTGCTTTTACTTTTTTCAGCTTCAACGTGTTCACCTCGATTCATGATTATTTTCTTCGCAGGTTGTATATGAAAGGACATGGATTCTGCCGCTTTAAGAATATAGGACATCCAAGTAAATGAGGGTTACTACAAAATATACTGTAACATACCTTTTGTATGTATTATACATCATACAGTGAAAAATTACTTGAAGAAATTATATTATTATTATATACTAACTTCACAAAAGTAAGTTGGTGATAAATAATACGTATAATATGAACGCGTACTATTCTGAAAATTGAACTGGGCTGAATGGTTGAAAACAAAGTGACCTTTGGGAACTTTTACATAGATTCTTTTTTTACAATGTGCAGCAAAAATAATCATTACATAGTAGGAACATATAATTTGTTACAGGAGGATCTACATATGAACAAGATTTTGGGTTACGTTTTTCTGGTTGTGTTAGCAGGTGTCTTCGTCATGACGGGGTTTAACAAGATTAGTGGAGCAGACATGATGATTCAGACATTCGAGAGTTTCTCTTATCCAACATGGACGATGTATCTGCTCGGTGCCGCGGAGTTGCTTAGTGCAGTAGGATTGTGCATTCCACGGACTCGCATCCTGGCTTCTGGCATACTGACATTTATTCTGATTGGGGCCGTGGGAAGTCATCTGATCTATGCACAATACGCTGCTGTTCCGTTCCCGGCTGTGTTGTTGGTAGCTAACATTATTGTTCTGGTTGTGGGTATGCGCAGATTGGAAGCGGAAGAAGAAGGTCAGATGGACGCAGTTCAGGCGTAAGTTAAAGATAAGAGGGGACGTTATTGGGCTGTTCACCGTGGAAAAGGTATTCCTGTCAAAAGGAATGTAAACGCGGATGCCTATGCAGAAGATGACCACTGCCAGTGAGCGGTGGTCATCTTTTTTTTATGTAAGACTTCGCGTGGCACGTGTAACGATTCGCCGCGTATGTTGGGTATCCGACTGCTGAGTCCAAGTGGCGCAGACCTGCCGCACCCACTCTGGATTCGTCTTGCTGGCGTCGTTCAGCCAGTTACTTACCGAATCCTGCACATACTTATGGGCATCGGATTTCACCGCGTCAAGCAAGGGAAGGGCCATGGCCGGATTTTCTTTTAACTCCTGAATATGCTTGGCCCAGACGCCACGAGGTCTGATTGATTCTATGGCAAAGCGACGGATCAGTGGATCAGGGTCAACGCTCCATGGGATCAAATCGTGCAAAGCTGAGGACAATTCGGCAGAAATGGACTCCCGTACAGCCATCCAGGCAATTTCTCTTACGCCAAAGTGATGATCTGCTGCAAAGGGCCGAATATGTTCCAACTTTTCAGTCAGGTTCAGACCGGAATCCAGCCCAATGATATAAGCGGCCCAGCAGCGAACACTATCTGAACGATGTTCTGCAATGGAACGAAAGAGATTCGTTTGTTCATTCATTGTTAGACGTTTCAACAGATTACGCCATTGCATGGCTATGGCCAGGATGATTTTCATGATCCGCTGCTCATCCATCTGTGTTAACTGCTCTGTAATTGCTCTGGTTTCGGCATCTATTCCCCATTCATGGGTAACCTTCTGAAAAAGAGAAACATGATCTACAGCCAGCCATTCGGTCAGATTGACCGATTCGATATGTCCTGCTTGTAGCCAATTGCGGATATGCTCAGGGATTTCCGTTGCTTTACGGGCACCTTTGCGAAGAAAAATGTCTTCAGGGATAAATAGATCTGGCTTAGCATTCAACAGTATATTCCTCCTTGGTTGTATAACATCATGAGTTATACGTTACAACTTGCTGGAGGACAGGGATGTAAGGCATCTTACAAGTGGGCAGTGATTTTCCGAAGGGTGGCGATTTCGTCACGATGAAGGGAAACTGACTTGAATCCGGTACGAATACGGCCTGCTCTTGCTAACTCTTGCATGGCGACGGTGACCGATTCCCGTGTGGCTCCTGCCATCCAGGCAATCTCCTGATGGGTCAGTGCGAGTTGAATATTGCAGAACTCATCTTCTTCGATCCATCCCATCTGTTCAGCCAGGCGGAAGAGATTATGTAGCACCTTTTCATGCAGGTTTCCGAGTGCGAGCGTCTGTGTCAATTCACTCATTTGCTTGATCCGCTCGCTTAGTACGTTCATCAGTCTCATCATGAATTTCGGATGTTCAATCAGAAACTGCTCAAAACGTTGTTTGTTCATCAGGCAAATATCACACTCCTCCATCGTTTCGATATAAACGGTGCGTGTTCCGAGTGAGATTCCGTTCATTTCTCCAAACACGTTACCTTCCGTCAAAATATCGAGAGTGAACTGTTTGCCCTCCGGATTTAATGTATATAAACGAACCTTTCCCCGTTTTACAAAATAGAAACCTTCTGTAAACGTATCGGGTGTCTGGATCTGTTTGTTTTTGGGTATGGTCGTAATAGAAGTCATCCCATCCATTTCAATCAGGTCTGCCTCCGACAAGGAGGACATGAGGTCGAATTGTGATAAATACAGAATTTTATCCATAGAACTCCTTTCCATTACGATATGAATATAAAAAAAGAAGAACCCACGAAAAACAACGGGTTCTCTTGCAGCGGGACTTCCTGATCGGAAGGTCTTCTGACTATAAATGATCGAATGCCATTTTGATTATAGTAATTTTTTTAATTGAGAGACGCGTCCTTGGCTGATGCCAAGCTTTTCCGCAATTTGCTGTTGAGCCAAACCGGGATTCTGTTCAACAATTTCTTTCATCTGTTGCAGCATGCGTGCCGTCTTTGGCCGCAGGTCCGGGTATTCTTGGTTGTCAGCTGTGGTCCCTTCTTCCCTAGCGGGAGATGAGACTGAGGCGGATTTGGAAGCAGGACGCTCCACGGGTGCAGGAGCCTGTTTGTTCTGAGGTACGAACCAGTCGGGAGAGTCATCCGGGTGTTTTAATTGAATTGCACAAGTCCGGCAGATGAATTGTTCTTTGAAATACATTTCCGTATCTACATCACCGCAAAAAATACATAATGTTGATTTGTACTTTCTTAAAATCAACTCTTTCCCTTCAATGAAAAACTCAAGCGGATCGCCGATATGGATTTCCATCGTATCCCGCATTTCTTTGGGAAGGACAATTCGTCCAAGACGGTCCAGAGATCTCTTCATTCCGGTTCTTTTCATCGCATCTCCCCCGCAATATTCACAATTAAAACCTGTCCTTATTGTAAGGAAGAAAGGGCTTTAATACAACAATAATATTTCAAAAAAGTGGGATAATTCCATCTATTATGGGAAAATAAGTTTGGAAAGCATGGGTGCAACCGCTAAAGTGAACAATGCAGCGAGCACCATAGAGATGCTGGAGATGGTACCGGTCAGGGAACTCAGTTCAAACGCCTTGGATGTCCCTGTGCCATGGGCACCGGTTCCAAACAGTGTGCCTCGTGCAATCTCCCCATCGATGCGCAGCATTTTGACGATAGAAGGGCCCATAATCACCCCGAGCAGACCAGTCATAATAACAAAAACAGCTGTCACTGCGGGTATGCCACCGATGGTAGCCGAAACGTTCATGGCAATTGGGGTGGTAATCGATCTTGGGATCAGACTATGAATGAGACCGGAATCCAGACGCAACCATTTGGCGAGCAGGGCAGAGGAAAGTACTGCAACGACCGAGCCGGTCATGACACTGAAGACAATCTCGGAAATATGTTTTTTCAGTACATGGAAAAAGGTATAAAGCGGAACGGCAAAAGCCACGGTGGCCGGTTGGAGAAGCAGACTCAGCCATTTGCCGCCACTGCTATACGTGGCATAATCCGTTCCGGTTGCAAGTAATATGCCAACGACAAGAAGCGGTGTAATGAGCAACGGAGACAGATATACTTTTGGCAGATTACGATACATTCGTTTGGCGACTCCATAGATACCGACGGTTAACAGCAGACAGAGAAATCCAATCATCCGGTGTGACGCTCCTTTCGTTTGGCAATTCGTGTAGCAACCAGGCCTGTGCAGGACATGACCAGGAAAGTACTAAGCAGTACGATGAATAAAATTTGCAATCCGTCATGCTCCAACATGGGCATATAGTTCATAATGCCAACGGCTGACGGGATAAAAAATAACAATAGTTCACCGAGCAGCCAGGCAGCTCCAACTTCAATCCAGCGCAGCTTCACGACACGGGTCTGAAGCAGAATGAATAACACGACCATACCGAGTATTGAACCCGGTACAGGAAGATGGAGAGTACGGGCCAGCAGGTCCATGAGCAGTGAAAAAACCATTAAGAGCGCAACCTGTGCAATACCAAGGCCCCACTTTTTCACTTCAATCCCTCCTTATATAATCAACGTAATCCTTTGAATTATTATGAAAATGAAAATGATTCATTTGATATCACAAATTTTACATGGCATTCTTTCATGAGTAAAATGCATATTAAGAATGTTTACTATTCCATTTATCTATGAGAGGTGGGAATCAACCGATGGATATCCGCCATTTGCAATATTTTCTGGAAGTTGCCCGGCAGCAGAGTTTTACAAAAGCCGCCGAGGTGCTGTATATCACCCAGCCCACGATCAGCAAGACGGTCAAGAGTCTTGAAGAGGAGTTGGGTATCACGTTGTTGGACCGTTATGGGAAGAAAGTTGAACTAACCGATGCAGGCCATGTGTTTTTTCGGCAGGCACTTGAGATTGAAAAATCATTCCGCAGTCTGTCATCCGAATTGGACGATCTGATGAACTTGAAGAAAGGCCATCTGCGGATTGGCTTGCCGCCGATGGTAGGGTCCAGCTTTTTTCCCATGATTATTGGTGAATTTCACAAAGCCTACCCGCAGGTGACCATTCAACTATTTGAGGATGGTGCCAAAAAAGTGGAGGCCGATGTGATCAGTGGTGCTCTGGATATTGGCGTTGCCGTACTGCCAACCGTGGATGAGTTGTTGGATCATTTTGTGTTTGTCAAAGAGAAACTGAACCTGCTTGTACACCCCTCACATTCACTTGCGGGGAAAGAAGCGGTTGCGCTGCATGAACTGGAAAATGACGCCTTTGTACTGTTTCGGGAAGATTTTGCATTGCATGACCGGATTATTGTGGCCTGTCAGCATGCCGGGTTCCAACCCCGGGTGGTATATGAGAGCTCTCAGTGGGATCTGCTCAGCGCGATGGTTGCCGCCAATCTGGGTGTAGCCTTATTACCAGAGACGATCTGTCGTGAGGTGGACCATATGCGCGTGCGCATCATACCCGTGGTGGAACCGGTGATTCCATGGCAGCTCGGCATGATCTGGCGGAAGGATCGCTATCTTTCATTTGCCACGAGAGAATGGATTGGATTCACACAGTCGATGCTGGGTGAGTAAGGGATTGATCGAAAGGTTATTCTGTCATTGTAGTGCCCAGTGTAAATACTCTTTTGTTGACCCCGGATCGTTGTTACAATGGAAGCATAATTATGGTGGAGGTGTACGAACATGAAACTGCGGGTATCCGCTGTACAATACCAATTGCATACAATCAGCTCGTTTGAGCAGTTCGCCGCTCAGGCTGAGCATTACATACGGACAGCGAGCGAATACGGAACCGAATTTGTGCTGTTCCCGGAATTTTTCACAACACAATTAATGTCCATTGGGGACAAACAAGGCAATGCACTGACAATTGAGGATCTGCCGAACTTTACGGAGCAATATGAAAAACTGTTCACGTCGCTTGCTGCCAAGTACGGTATGCACGTTATCGGTGGAACCCACGTCATTCGACGTGAGGGGAAGCTGTATAATACAGCCCACATGTTCTACCCGGATGGTCGCATCGCGCGCCAGGACAAGATTCACATTACACCAACCGAAGTGCAGGAATGGAATATGGCTCCCGGGGATGGACTTGAGGTGTTCGACACGGATAAAGGCCGTATTGCGATGCTGACCTGTTACGATATTGAGTTCCCGGAAATTGTGCGGATGGCCAAAGCCAAAGGTGCTGACGTGATCTTCTGTCCTTCATGCACGGACGATCGTCACGGATTCTACCGTGTGCGTTATACGAGTCATGCCCGCGCGGTGGAGAATCAGGTGTACGTTGTGTTAACCGGAACAGTGGGCAACCTGCCAACCGTTGATTTCATGCGTGCTAACTATGGACAGGCAGCGATTATTACACCAAATGATATTCCGTTCCCGCCACGTGGCATTCTGGCCGAAGGTGAGATTAACAACGATATGATCGTGACCGCCGATCTGGATCTGGACTTGTTGTATGAGGTACGCGAACGTGGATCGGTAACGACCTGGCGTGACCGCCGTACTGATCTGTATACCGATTGGGAGTAGCAAGTTGCTCTTAAAACCGAACGAAACGAGCAGGGAATTCATTTTGTCAGTGGAAAGGGGTGACCCGGCAACATGTATACCAAAGAAATGCTGATCACCGACCCGGAGCGAAGTGGCAAAAGGGTAAAAGCAGTCGTCCGGAATTATGTTACAGCCGACTTTGAGGAACTCATTCGCATTCAGGCGGAGAGTTTCCCTCCTCCTTATCCGGAAGAGCTGCTCTGGAGTCACGAGCAACTCACAAGTCATGTGCAGCATTACCCGGAGGGTGCCATCTGTATTGAAGTGGGTGGAGAATTGGCTGGCTCAATGACCTCGCTGCGGATGCAGTGGGACCCTGCACATCCAGCAAGTCATACCTGGGCCGAAGTAACGGATGACGGCTATATTCGTAACCACCAGCCAGATGGCAACACGCTGTATATTGTTGATCTCTGTGTTCGTCCAAAGTACCGCAAATGGGGACTGGCTCAGCTTATGATGCAGGCGATGTACCACCTTGTCATCGCTCAGGGGATGGACCGGTTACTAGGTGCTGGTAGAATGCCCGGTTATCATCTGGTTGCAGACCAACTGTCTGCGCAGGAATATCTGGATCAGGTAGCAGCGGGAGAGAAACGTGACCCGGTGATATCGTTCCTGCTTCGCTGTGGCCGCATGCCAGTAGGCGTAACCGCAGATTATCTGGACGATGAGGAGTCCTGCAATTATGCGGCCCTGATGGAGTGGCGGAACCCGTTCAAATAAAAAATATCAAATGCAATACATCATCGATCGAGGAGGCATTTAGTCATGGAATTCACGCGTATTACATCCATTAAAGATCCATTGTTTGCCCAAATGCACAAGTTGATGCAGGAGATCTTCCCGCGGGAAGAAGTGCTGGACTTCCCCCTGTGGGAAGAACCGCTGGAAGATCCGGGTATTCGGGTGTTCGTGGCTGTGCATGAGGGACAGGTTGTTGGAGCGACAGAGTACCGATATTACGAGGACTGGAACGTAGCCATGACGGACTTCACGATTATTGGGCGCGAAGGTCTGGGAATTGGCAGTTTCCTGGCGAATCACCGCAAGCGTGATCTGCAGAAGCTGGCTGCGGCAAACGGGAAAGAATTGTTCGGCATGTTTGCCGAAATCTATAACCCTTATTTGAGTCAGGATCACGAGTTTGGCGGCATCAAGCCGATGGACCCGTATGTGCGTCGCGAAGTGCTGTCCCATCTGGGATATCAGCGTCTGGACTTCCCATATGTTCATCCATCCTGGCAAGGGGACGGGGAAGCGGTTGGCGGATTGGACCTGTGCTTCATGCCAGGTGATGAGTCGCTTGGTGAACTGTCAGCGAGCTTAGTGGCTGATTTCCTGAATCGATATTATGCGGTGTTACCGAATAAACCGCAAGAATGGCTTGCCATGGTGGATCAATTGACTGCTCGCAAGTCGGTTGCGTTACTGCCGTTGTAAACATATGAAAGACCCGAGCCTGGACTAACAGGTTCGGGTCTTATTTTGTTTATTTTTCAGAACGAACAAGATACTCTTTTTTTATATGGAATATGTTACCATAAATATGGAAGATATGTGTTTGTGTTATTTTATGAAGGAGGGGATTGGATGAGAAAAAGCAAAATCTTGTTGATATGGATGCTCGCTTTATTTTTAACAGCCTGCAGTTCAAGTGACGATGCTTCCCTACTAGACGTACAGGAGAGGGAGCGCAAGGATGCCATAGATACCGAACAAATTCAGAAGGAAAAAGATGCAAAAGAGCAGGAAGAATTAGAAAGTTTAAGAGAAACGCTGAACATAACGTTTAAACTGATGGCGGCGATGCAATCCAATAACTATACATATCTTGAATCGGTGTCTTCACCGAACATAGAAATATCGCAGCAGAACAATATCATTATTTCGAAACTGGAACAGGGGGATTTCGAAGTCCCTTTCCTGCAGAACGTTAGCCTGAATAATTTGGAGTACCGTGGATTTAATCCTCTGGATTCAGATCGTGTCATTTTACATATGGCTATAGTATGGTCTGATGGAAACAGTGCATTGGATCTCTATTTCATTCGTTCCGAGGAAGGAAATTGGCTCTTTGATGGTCTTCACACGAATGGATAGCCACTAGTCTGGTTCCGTAATATAAATAGCGACCGTTCTCTCTATGATAAAGAGGAAGGTCGCCGCATGGATGAGTTCGAGTGAAAAAATTCAATTATTGTATAGTCTTTCGATCCGGTAGCTGGCTCAAATAACTGTTGGACAAGTGTGCAAGATCCAATGCTCGATCATATTGTTCCTTTGTTATAAACCGTGAAGAGGGCACCCCACTGTTATTGGGTGTGGTGAATGCTGAAGGTACTTTGTCCGCAGAAATCTTCGGCACTTCTTCTAAAGGAACATCCATCTGCTGTTGTCCGGCATCCTGTCTGCCCGCATCAGCTAGGGAATAATGCGTCCCATCCCCGTATCCTTTTGACGGTATGAAGAGAGAAGCATCGTTTAGCACAGACCCGGAAGGAAGGTAGTATCGTTCCGGTAGAAGATTTCCGCCTTCACGCAGCAGATCCTGTCCGAAATGTAATTGGTCCTCCAGTGATACTCCGGTGAGTCCCGCAATCGTTGGCAGAATGTCCACCTGACCTCCGATCTGTTCCAGTTGTACACCCGGGGTAACGCCCGGTGCCGAGATAATGAGTGGAATATTAATCATATCTGCTGATGTATATTCCCGACCATACAACTCTTTCATGACGACTTTGTCTTCCCGATCCAGTGAATAGATGGGAAGCCCCAGATGATCGCCATACAAGACAAACAAGCTATTTTCCCATAATCCCCGCTCTTTCAATCCAGCAATCAACTGTCCAACCGCCTGATCTGCATAATGCTGTGATATCAGATAATCACCGGGCAACGTATCCTTGTAACGCTCTGGCAGCGTCAGTTTCACCTTGTTTTTAGGCAAAGTGTACGGGTGGTGGGCTGACATGGAGATGATATGGGCATAGAAGGGATCGCCCGAAGACTGCATGGATTCCAGCTTATCCAGTGTTTTGGAATACAGTACTTCATCCGAGGCCGAAAAGGCGATAGAGTCCTGTGTGCCAAAATAATCAATATCATAATACTGGTCGTATCCAAGTGCCTTGTATAACTGATCCCGATTCCAGAAACGAACATCATTTGTATGGAATGTGGCTGTCTTATACCCGTTTGCTGACATCAACTTGGGTAGACTTGGCAGAGCTTTATCTGCATATACAGTTGTTGCTGCCCCGTTCGGCGGGGTGTAGAACGATGTGTTCACAACAAATTCTGCATCCGATGTATTTCCCTGTCCCACTTGCTGATAAAAGTTCGGAAAATACAGGCTCTGTCTAGCCAATTGATTCAGATTAGGCGTGATCTCTTGTCCATCTACCTCTAATCCAATCAGGAAGTTCTGGAACGATTCCAACTGGAGCATAATCACATTGCGTCCGCTCGTGGCACCCTGCTCCACAATCGCAGGAAGTTCGGTCGTTTGTTTCAGTTGGTCGATGTCAGTCTGATCAATGTGAGCGATGGGCACAGGTTTATCAGGTCGATCCAGGATGGTATACGCCTCGTAACCGAGGATGCCCATCTGTTCTGCTTGTGTAAGCTCACTCATGCTGGCCCGATTGGGATAGATGTTAAGCATGCAGAGGATCATGGACAGGGTCAGAATGACCGAAGCAACACGTCTTCTGGCATGTCGTTCAAGCGGAATGCGGTTCGGGCGTTCTGTACTCCCGAGTTTGATCCGACGACGAATGAGTATCCCCCCAATGATCAGCACGTCTGCAAAAATAAACAAATAATAGGGATCAAGCAAAGAGAACATGCTGCTCTTGACCGAAGTCACCTGATTCACCTGTGCCAACGCATGATAGTTAACGATTACACCATAGTATTTGTAATACATGATGGCTGCAAAGAAAATCCCTGAGAGCAGCAAATTCATGGCAAGGTATATCCACATCCGCCGCTTGGCAGCAAACCACTCAATTAGACAGAATCCGATCCAGATGAGCGGCAATTCGGTCAGCAGTGGTTTCCAGACAGGGATGTCATCGAAGATAACGATCCAAGCCAGTGAACTTTTGATCATCATGATAATGGTAAAGAATATAAACGGTCCGCTTAGAAATCGGGTGAGTGAACTGCGTGACAAGGTACCGCCTTCCCTTCCGAAGTTTCATTTAACAAGTATTATCCTATCTCAGCATGGCTGTGTCAAAAATGAGAGCCTTCTACAATTGACGGCAAAAAACCTCTTCCATGCAGGAAGAGGTTCGAAAAAGCATGGGCTACTGCGATAAAAGCCAGATGTGACCCAATTTCGTTATTCTATAGTGTACGTTGTAACGTAAGAAGGTCTGGGGAACATGGTGGGCTTCTGTGCGGTCAGCCCTTCGCTTGTACTGCGGTTACGGTGAGCGTGACTATATGCTTGGGATTCCTGCCAGCCTTTGAAATGTTCCTCCGACTGCCAGAGTGTAAGTACGACATATGTGTCATCCTTCAGAGGACGAAGCACACGAATACCGACAAAGCCAGGCTCGTCTTCTACCTTGCGGGCACGGTTCTTAAACCGTTCTTCGAAATCATTTCGTCCATCCTCTGTGACAGGGATATTGTTGAGAACAGCAAAACCTCCGCCAGTCCAGGAGCCTGCGGCATCAAAAGCTTCATATGCGGCTACTTTATCATCAGACTCAATATTCATCAGGCGTTCTGCGGATTCAAGAGCCAGACGCACCTGCTCTTCGCTTCGCAAAGTCAGATGCGGGTATGCAGCAAGTGCATCTGGAATCGGTGAAGGAACCAAATAGATATACATAGAAGCTGCCTCCTTATTAAGTACATTCTATTTCAAGATAGCATATGGAAATCAGCGAGTCCAATCGGTTCACATGTATCGGACAGGTGGGCTAATTCCGAGCTGAGTAGTACAGGTTTGCCGCAATAGAAGATAAACAATGAATGACAAACACTGCAGTAATAATGAAAAAGGAAAGCGATATCCCGTCTAGGATAACTACAAGGATCCAAGCCAGAGCAAGACTGATGGTTGTCGCATTCCAGGAGAAGGCCTTTGCTCTCGTGATACAATAGAGGTACCGCTCATCCAGTCCGTTGTGCTTTTTTGCAATCGACCTTGTGAAAAAAATAATGATTATTGCAAATAACAAACCAGCTACAATTCCACCGATACCGATCATCCGATTCAGTAATTCAGAACTCAATATTCTCATCTCCTTCAAAAATAAATAATTCCTCGATCTGACAGTCAAATAATTGGGCAAGCTTGTGAGCAAGCACAAGAGAAGGTTTGTACTTACCGGATTCCAACGATATGATGGTCTGCCTGGAGACCTTTAGGCGTTGAGACAGTTCTTCCTGTGTGATGTGCATATGTATTCGTTTGTCTCTAATTAGATTTTGCAAGTATATCCTCCCACAAGTAAAGTTTGCTTTACGTAAAGTTAACTTTACTTATGGGACGATGGGAAGTCAATCTCTCTTTATAATATTTTCCACTTCTTCGAGGTGGTGCTGTGTCCAAAAGCATATTTCATGATAAAGTATAATCACTACAAACAGAACGGGTGATCGTATGACAACAACAATTCGGATATCGGTTAGACCTTTGGTGGAGTATGTGTACCGCAGTGGCAGCATACGTCCAGGGTTCCGGACCAACGCATCGATGCAGGAGGGAACTCGAATCCATCAGCGGGTACAGAAGGAGTACACGGAAGAGGATTTAAAAGAGATTGTGCTCGAGGCTGAGATTCAACATGGGGATCTGACCTATGTGGTGGAGGGACGATGTGATGGCCTGATCCGGTTGGAGGGTCAGTTGACGGTGGATGAGATCAAATCAACTGCGGGCAATCTGGATGATCTGGGAGAAGGTCTTCCCGTACACTGGGCGCAGGCCATGATGTATGCCTACATGTACGCCGTTCAGCAAGATCAACCACGCATGCAAGTGCAGTTGACGTATGTGCATTCGGTGACCCATGAAGAAAGACGGTTTCGCCGAATGGCAGATCGACAGGAACTGGAGCGGTTTGCTGCAGAAGTGATTGCCGGTTATGCGCCATATGCAGAGATGATCGCTGCGTATGAAGAAAAGCGTGATATCAGTGTGCGAGAGCTGCCGTTTCCTTTTCGCAAATACAGGGAGGGACAGCGAAAGCTGGCAGGAGCTGTATACAAGACGATCCGTGAGGGTCAGGGGTTGATGGCCAAAGCACCAACAGGCATTGGTAAAACGATGTCCGTGCTGTTCCCCACAGTCAAAGCGATTGGCGAAGGCGAAGCGAGCCGATTGTTCTATCTGACCGCAAGGACGACGACACGGGTGGCGGCGGAAGAAGCTTTTGCCCGGATGCAGTCGGAAGGATTGAAGATGCATGTGATCAGTCTGACAGCGAAGGACAAGATTTGTTTTAAGGAAGAGGAAGCTTGTGATATGGGGCAGTGCGGCATGTGTGAAGGATATTATGACCGTATTAACGGAGCCGTGCTGGACATGCTGGAACATGAGACGTTGATGACACGTCCGGTCATCGAGCAGTATGCGCGCAAACATCGGGTGTGTCCGTTTGAGTTTTCACTGGATGCGGCGTATGCAGCCGATGCGGTGATCTGCGATTATAACTATATTTTCGATCCGAGGATCTCTCTGAAAAGAATGTTGGAAGAGCAGAAACGCAAGACGGTGTTACTGGTGGACGAGGCTCATAATCTGGTCGATCGTGGCCGAATGATGTTTTCCGCCGAGCTGGAGAAGGCAGTATTTCTGGATGTGAAAAGAGAGTTCCAGTCGCTGGACAGCAGTGTGCCTGCTGCCAAAGCCATTGTTGACTACACGGGGGCCATTGATAAGTATCTGATTACCCTTCGGAAAAACGGTGGAGAAGAAGGAAAGATCATCCAGCAGGAAGCACCGGAGGAACTGATTGAACGGCTGGAACCTTTTGTCATGGTCGCGGAGCAATGCCTTGTTGAAGGTGGCTCGGGGAATGCCGAGACGGATCAGTTGCTGTTGGATGCCTACTTCACGGCACAGAATTTCCTGCGCATTGCCAAGCTGTATGATGAACGTTTTATTACGTATGCAGAGTGTGTTCGAAGTGAAGTGAGAGTGAAGTTATTTTGTCTCGACCCTTCGGTACTGCTTCGTCAGACGGCCAAAGGATTCCGCTCCCTCATTCATTTCTCGGCCACATTGTCACCCCTTCGCTATTATCGGGATATGCTGGGTGCAGAGGAAGAGGATTATACATTGCAGATTCCATCGCCGTTTCAGCGCGAACAATTGGATGTGAGACTCCTGCCCTTATCTGTGCGTTATAAGGACAGGGAACAGTCCCGGCGTCCCATTGCAGAGATGCTACAACAGCTCGTAAGCGAATGGCCGCGCAGTAATCTAATGGTGTTCTTCCCTTCCTACCCTTATATGCGCGAGATATATGAGACCTACGCACAACTTCCGATTGAAGCGGATACGGTTATACAAAAGCAAGGCATGAATGAAATGGAACGGGAGCAGTTTTTGGATGGATTTCAGCCGAATCCTGAACGAACACGCTTGGTATTTGCCGTCATGGGTGGCGTATTCTCAGAGGGTGTCGATCTGCCGGGAGATCGCTTGAATGGCGTGGTTGTGGTAGGTGCGGGGCTGCCGCAGATTGGTCTGGAGAACAACGTATTACGTGATTACTATGATCGGACAGGACGCAACGGATTCAATTACGCCTATATTTTCCCGGGTATGAACAAGGTGCTGCAGGCGGGTGGACGGCTGATTCGGACGGAGGAAGACAGGGGTGTGCTGGTGCTGGTCGACGATCGTTTTATCCAGGAACCGTATCGTTCCCTGCTGCCCGAGGAGTGGCGGGACTATAAACGAATTTGAATATGATGTATCTCCACAGCAATTTCAATAGAATCAGGCAAATGCTGAACCAAGAAGTTTAACATTTTCTCAGATTTCTTTCCTTTATATGATTGAAGGGTAGGGTGAAAGGGTTATAACTTGGTTAGCAACGAACGAACAACGGCGATTACCCTATCCGTTCCGCGGTCCGCTTCGAAAGCAATCAAGGAGGTCGGTTATAATGAAGAGAAATCATACCATGATGCAGTTTTTTGAATGGCACCTGGCTGCAGACGGAGATCATTGGAAGCGACTGGCTGAAATGGCCCCGGAACTGAAAGCCAAAGGTATTGACTCGGTATGGGTTCCACCTGTAACCAAGGCAGTGTCAGCAGAAGATACAGGTTATGGTGTATATGATCTGTACGATCTGGGCGAATTTGATCAAAAGGGTACCGTACGAACCAAATATGGCACTAAGCAGGAACTGGTGGAGGCCATTGCTGAGTGTCAGAAGAACGGCATTGCCGTCTATGTGGATCTGGTTATGAATCACAAGGCCGGAGCAGATGAGACGGAAGTGTTCAAAGTGATCGAGGTTGATCCGAATGATCGAACGAAGGAAATTTCTGAGCCGTTCGAAATTAAGGGCTGGACCAAATTCACATTCCCGGGTCGCGGAGATCAATACTCCTCCTTTAAGTGGAGTTCTGAACATTTCAACGGTACAGACTTTGACGCCAAGGGAGAACGAACAGGTGTATTCCGCATCGCAGGAGAGAATAAAAAATGGAATGAGAATGTTGATGATGAGTTTGGCAACTATGACTATCTGATGTTCGCCAATATAGATTATAACCACCCGGATGTTCGGCGCGAGATGATCGATTGGGGGAAATGGCTGATCGATACCCTTCAGTGCGGTGGGTTCCGGCTGGATGCGATTAAGCATATCAATCATGAATTCATCAAGGAGTTCGCAGCAGAGATGATCCGCAAACGCGGTCAGGATTTCTACATCGTAGGTGAGTTCTGGAATTCGAACCTGGATGCATGTCGTGAATTCCTTGATACGGTAGACTATCAGATCGACCTGTTTGATGTGTCTCTTCACTACAAGTTGCATGAGGCTTCGCTTGCAGGCAGAGACTTTGATCTCTCCAAAATTTTTGATGACACCCTGGTGCAGACGCATCCTACCCATGCGGTAACTTTTGTAGATAACCATGACTCACAACCTCATGAAGCGTTGGAATCATGGATTGGAGATTGGTTTAAGCCGAGCGCTTATGCCTTGACGCTATTACGTCGTGATGGTTATCCGGTTGTATTTTACGGAGATTATTATGGCATTGGTGGACCTGAACCTGTGGATGGCAAAAAGGAGATTCTGGACATTCTGCTGTCTGCCCGCTGCAACAAGGCATATGGAGAGCAGGAAGATTACTTCGATCACGCGAATACGATTGGCTGGGTGCGTCGCGGCGTAGAGGAAATCGAAGGCTCCGGTTGTGCAGTGGTCATCTCCAACGGGGATGACGGTGAGAAGAGAATGTTTATCGGAGAGCATCGTGCTGGTGAAGTCTGGGTGGATCTGACGAACAGCTGTGATGATCAGATTACCATTGAGGAAGACGGCTGGGCCACCTTCCATGTATGCGGTGGAGGCGTCTCGGTATGGGCTCTTCCTGAACAGAATGAGGACTGCGCTGACGCTGAGTAACGGCATGTGCCAGGCAGGATAAGAAAAGGTACACCGACCGCATACAAACAGTATATAGATAGATCGTTATCGTTAAACCATCTGAACAGGAGAGCGAGTATACCTGTGTCCAGGTGGTTTTTTGCATTTTTCTAGGTACAACTAAAACTCCATCCTAACGAACTGAGCGCACCTTATTTGCACTGAATTAGCGTTATTGGAATTCTAACGAATCTCAGTAACCTTATTACTCTCAAAAACGATTGAAATAGTGCCAATTGGAGCAACATCACCAGAATAACGCGTCTGAGATTCGTTAGAATATTAAAGACTCAGATTTCAGCCGAATAAGGCCTCTCAGATTCGTTAGCTTAACGTGGGTTAACGCTCACCATAGGCAAACCAATCACTGTTACAAATATGAACGTGAAGTAAAACATGAAGTGAAAAAGAAACCGTTGGGTTGCATATCTTACTGTATGGTACAATAATCCAAATATGGAGTGTTAGAAAATCAAATGAGAAAATCAGATCAGACAATGTAACAATCAAGCGATATTCTTACAGAGGGTTTGAGAAGGAGGGATGACATGAGTCCTAAAAGAGAGTTGAACCGTTTCTTCCTGTTGGTCACGTATTTATTAGTAATAGCCCTGTGTCTAGGAGCTTGCGGTTTGGGGACAAATCAGGGACCAGGGGGTGAACCCAAACGAACCGATAAATATACATATAATTCGGAGCGTAGAGATTTGAATGAACGGGTTACGAAGCGACCAGAATCGTTCCAGGGGCATTCACCAGATAAGTATAGCCTGACAGCAACAGTCGATGTGAGTCATGTATCTGGAGTTGACCGGATTTCTTATGAGATTTTGGTTAATGGGGCTCGTGTGCCTATGGTGAATGTTATTCAATCATTCACTCTCCGTCCTGAGATGATGAATCGAATTGATGCCGGAGAGCTATTTCATTCCAATGTGAGCAATACATACGAGATAAGTCTGGAGCCAGATAAAGAACCGCTTGGATTGAGTTTGGGCAGGAATTATATTTTGAAGTCGAAGGTAGAGATCGACAGCAATATCCTCCAGCGTTATGCAGATATGTATATCAAAATTTCTTATGGGCCAAATGATCAGCGAACGGAAGATTATTTTTATATCCATGCCGAGCCGTCTCCGAGAACGATTGAGTATATGAGGTATTGGGAGAGAGTAGATTAATAAAGGCAGCACCCACCAGTCCCGTATTAGGTATCTGAGTAGACGCTGCCGGTTCATCTATTTGAGATAGTAAAATTATTACTTTTCAAAATACTGATTCATCGTATCCCACATACGATTGAACTCACTTCGTTCCATTGAAAATGCTCCAGGCTTCTCAGGTTTGTGGTTTTACCTGCTCCAGTTCAAAGGATTCCAGCGTGCCAACCATCCGCAGATCATGCTTGCGGTTGAATTGTTCCCGTTTGTCCGCATCTGCGTACTCGTCATGATAATGCATCAGTACGGTTTTTTGTCTCACTTCCGCGGGTAACTGCTCCAGATCCTTCAAAGAGGTATGGGATTTGATCACCAGATCATGCATATGACATTCATGGAAAATCAGCTGCACATCAGCGGCAACTTGCTCCACCCGTTCTTGGTCGAGTGTACTGTCAGCACTATAATAGAAGTAAGGCTTGGCGAGAAGTCCATTGCTGACCATACCGGGAACATGTTGGGTCCGAAACGTCTCAAACGTCACGCCGCCCAGTTCGAATGTGCCTCCATCTGGCAGGGGGACGACATCGTAGTAATCGCTCATGGTACGTTCACCATCCGTTGTGTAGCGCATGCCGGGGGATAAAATGTTCCAGAGCGGATCTACCAATTGTTCGTGGATGAACAGACGAGGTTTGTGGTCGCCTACGATCTGTGCGTAATAACCCAGCATCTGTACACCATTAATATGATCTTCATGCAAATGGGTAATGAACACATTGTGAATATCGGTCATGGCGAACCCATATTCCTTGAGTGCTTTAGCATTTGATTCTGGGAAATCAATGACCAGATGCGTGTCTCCGAATTCAGCCAGCATACTATTGTGGTGCTGCTCCACGCTGAACATATCTCCTGTGCCGAGAAAAGTAACTTTCAATTCATTTCATCTCCTTGTGTGATCTTCAGATCAGCATCCTTGCGTTAAATCCAGTATACCTTGTTCCCGAATATATGCCTAAATCAACCTTTTTTGATAACGCTATCATTTTATATTGAACTTTGATGGCAAACAGTGTAGCGTAAAGATGGGAAGTGAACCCATATGAACGTAAACTCACCTAAAGGGAGCGTGCGAGGCGAATGAAATCTTTTCTGGATGAACAATTTTTGCTGCACAATGAAACGGCGATCAAGTTATATGAGGATTATGCCAAAGACATGCCGATTATTGATTATCATTGCCACCTCAGTCCTCAGGAGATCTACGAGAACAAAACCTTTGGCAATCTTACAGAGGCTTGGTTATACGGTGATCACTATAAGTGGCGGCTCATGCGCGCAAACGGAATTGAAGAGCAATATGTGACCGGCGGCGAAGGAGTGACCGATTACGATCGTTTCCTGGCTTACTCCAAAACGGTCCCCATGATGATCGGTAATCCGCTGTACGCCTGGTCTCATCTGGAATTACAGCGATATTTCGGCGTCTACGAAGTACTGAATGAGACAAGCGCACCAACCATCTGGGACAAAGTAAATGCCAAACTGAACAGTGACGGATTCGGTGCACGTGATCTAATTACCAAATCCAATGTCACTGTTGTGTGCACAACCGATGATCCAACCGATTCTCTGGAGTATCACCTGAAGATTCAGGAGATCGAAGGCTTTGATACCGCCGTATTGCCATCCTTCCGCCCGGATAAAGGCTTGGAATTGAACCGGGATACCTTCGTGGAATGGGTGGGCAAGCTGTCACAGGCATCCGGCACCGCGATTTCCGATTATGAGTCTTTCCTTACCGCACTGGAGTCCCGGGTGGAATTCTTCCATTCCGTAGGCGGCAGAGTCTCTGACCATGCACTCGATTATGTTCCTTACGGCGTGGCTACACGCGAAGAGGCGGGTGCCATCTTTGCCAAGGCACTTGCGGGTCAGAAGGTAACTCGTGAGGAAGAGGACAAGTACAAGACGGTAACGCTGACGTTCCTTGGCAAACTGTATGCAGAGCGAGGCTGGGTGATGCAGTTCCACATTAATGCAGCCCGTAACAACAATACGCGGATGTTTGCCAAGCTTGGGCCGGATACCGGTTACGATGCAGTCAATGATACGCCGCTTTCCGCAGCGATGATTAGATTGCTCGACGCGTTGGAGCAGCAACAGGCATTACCCAAAACGATTTTGTATTCTCTGAATCCAAGGGACAACGAGGTGCTCGCGGCGATCATCGGCAGCTTCCAGGGTGGGGGTATTCCGGGCAAAATCCAGCTTGGCGCAGCATGGTGGTTCAATGATACAAAGGACGGCATGCTTGCTCAGATGAAGGCACTAGCGAATGTGGGACTGCTCAGCCGATTTGTCGGCATGCTGACTGATTCACGCAGCTTCCTGTCCTACACCCGGCATGAGTATTTCCGTCGTCTCGTCTGCAACCTCATTGGTGAATGGGCCGAACAAGGGGAGGCACCGCAGGATCTGGAGCTGCTCGGTCAGATCGTACAGGGCATTGCCTACAACAATGCAAAAGAATATTTCCCTTTTGCCTCAGTGCTTAAAACAGTCTCTGCTTCACAGTCTTGATGATTAACAAGCGCATTTAATCATGCAAGTTATGCAATACAGGAGATTCTCTAGTTTCTAATTTTCCATTACAATAAAAATGCTCCCATTGCTTACCCAGGGTCATCATCCACTGGAGTCAGAATGGGAGCTTTTTTGTAATTTGGATTCATGGCATTGCACATAATAAGTATATCTGGCTCCAATGACGGCAAAATGATAAACCCCATAATCAAGCGCGAGTGGGCTCTTGGTTATGGGTTTATATTGGTTATTTTTAGATGTTTGACATTGGCTTCTTGCGATAATATACTTAGTAAACCTAATTAATTGTGAATCTATTTAATTGTACTGCTATTTAATAGATGTCCTATGATGTTGGATATCTATGGAATGATAAAGAGAAAGAAGGAGGGACCCATTATGACGGATATAGATCCGGTCGCTCAGAAGCTTTTGTACTCCATCATGCAGTTTAATAAAGGCAAATGGAGGCAACATAAACCTCATGGGCGCAATCACAATGAAATTATGGTGCTGGCTTGTTTGCTGCATGGTACGCATCCGGGAGAACGTCTGGATTGGCGGGATAATCCGCCAGATTTTGAGAGAGAGCTGAATGAGAGTCGTCCAGGGCTAAAAGTATCGGAAATCAGTGCGTTACTGCGGGTGAAATCACCAACGATAACCCCGGTTATTCGTGGGCTTGAGGACGAAGGGCTGGTGGAACGAACGATGGACCCGAAGGATCGCCGTGCTGTGCGTATCACCATTACGGAGGCAGGGCGAAACATTATTCGGGCGGCACATGAGGAGCGCATGCAAACATTCAACCAGCTCGTCGAGCATTTGGGTGAGGAAGAAAGCATTCATTTGACGGAGTTGTTGACCAAGGTTTATACCTTTTTTGATACAGTGGTTTTCCAACAGACGGAGACGTCCACACAAGGAGATGATACGCCATGATGAAATTGTTTCGCATGCTGAAGCCTTACCGAATACCGATTATCTTCATTCTGGTTTTGGTACTGTTTCAGTCGCTTGCCGAATTGTACCTGCCTACACTAATGGCAGATATTGTGAATGACGGCATCATTAAAGGAGATATCCCGTATATCTGGCAGATTGGTGGATGGATGCTGGTTATCGCGATTGGTGGAACAGCGTGTTCGGTGATCGCCAGTTACCTCTCATCTCGAACAGCGGGTGGATTTGCCAAACAACTGCGCAGCAGAGTTTTCCGCCATGTGGAGAACTTCTCGCTACAGGAGTTCGATAAGATGGGTACTGCTTCACTGATTACGCGTACGACGAATGACATTACGCAGGTACAGAACGTACTTACGATGATGCTGCGCATGATGATTATGGCTCCCCTCATGTGTATCGGGGGGATCTTCATGGCGGTATCTCAGGACGCCAAATTATCTACGATTTTCCTGGTCGTGCTTCCGGTACTGGGTGGAGCCATTGCGCTAATTGGTGCCAAGGGTTTACCTTTGTTCAAAACCATTCAGAAAAAGCTGGATCGTCTCAACCTGGTGCTGCGTGAGCAGTTAACAGGGATTCGGGTTGTTCGTTCCTTTAACCGTGGGGAGCATGAGAAAGTGCGCTTTAACGGGGCCAACACCGAACTGAGAGATTCATCGATCAAAGTTAATGTGCTCATGGCGACCATCATGCCTGTGATGATGCTGGTTATGAACTTTTCGATGATTGCCATCCTTTATTTTGGTGGAATGCGGATCGACAGCGGCAATATGAATATCGGTGCATTGATTGCCTTCATCCAATATGCAATGCAAATCATGTTCTCACTGATTATGGTTTCCATGATCTTTGTCATGATTCCAAGAGCTTCGGCATCGGCAGAACGGATCAACGAAGTGCTTGATATGCAGCCGGATCTTAGCAATCCCGAGCAGCCTCTTGGCATGAAATCCATGCAGGGTATGATTGAGTTTGACAATGTAACTTTCCGTTATCCGGGTGCAGAGAATCCAGCTTTGTCCAATATCTCCTTCACAGCTCGCTCAGGTGAGACAACAGCCATTATCGGTGGTACGGGTTCTGGAAAATCGACATTGCTCAGCCTTATTCCACGATTTTATGATGTGACCGAAGGCAGTGTTCGGGTAAATGGTACGGATGTGAGTGAAATTCGGCAGGAAGATCTGCGTGCCAAAATTGGCTTTGTACCACAAAAGG
This sequence comes from Paenibacillus sp. Y5S-9, assembly GCF_036894235.1. NCBI lineage: Bacteria > Bacillati > Bacillota > Bacilli > Caryophanales > Paenibacillaceae > Paenibacillus > Paenibacillus sp. Y5S-9. Next base: position 6,479,066 of record NZ_CP145887.1, on the reverse strand, counting down.
CAGTCCTCTTTACGGGTACGATTACAGAGAATATCCGTCACGGGAAAGACGATGCCACAATGGATGAAGTTGTTCATGCGGCTCGTACGGCTCAAGCAGAGAACTTCATTACCGAGATGAAAGATGGATATGACAGCCTGATCGCGCAAGGTGGTAACAACGTGTCTGGTGGACAAAAGCAACGTCTGTCTATCGCTCGCGCACTTGTTCGCCGTCCAGAAGTTTATATCTTTGATGACAGTTTCTCTGCCCTCGATTTCAAAACGGATTCTAAACTTCGTGCTGCACTGAAGACCGAAACGACAGAAGCGGCTGTGCTGATTGTTGCCCAACGCGTAAGTACAGTAATGGATGCCGATCGTATTCTGGTCATGGATGAGGGCCGAATTGTCGGTTCAGGAACACATAAAGAGCTGTTGGAGCACAATGAAGTGTACCGCGAGATTGTATCCTCCCAGCTGACAGAGGAGGAGATCGCATGAGTGAACGTACAGAACGCAAGTCGCATCGTCCCCCTGGTGGGCCGGGTCCAGGTCCCGGAATGGGCATGCGACCTCCCGCTGAGAAAGCAAAAGATTTCAAAGGCACACTGCGTCGTTTGATTCGTTATCTCCAGCCCCATAGTTCTCGTCTGTTAGGTGTGCTGGTTGCAGCCATTTTGAGTACCGTATTCAGCATCATCAGTCCAAAAGTTATGGCAGAAGGAACGGATATTCTCAGTAAAGGCGCCATTGCCATCCTTCAGGGTGTGCAGGGAGCCGGGATTGATTTTCCTGCATTAATGAAAGTATTATATCTGCTTGGCGGACTCTATCTGTTCAGTGCTGCATTTATGTATGTTCAGCAATATCTGATGGCCGGTGTGGCCCAGCGTATTGTGTATGACATGCGTGAGCAGATCAGTGCGAAGGTTGGACGTCTTCCTTTGAAATATTTTGACTCCCGCACAACTGGGGAGACACTTAGCCGTGCCACGAATGACGTGGACAATATCAGTAATACACTTCAGCAAAGTTTGGCACAGTTCATTACGTCTATCGTCACAATTGTCGGCGTAATTATCATGATGCTGACGATTAGTCCATGGATGACGCTGATCACGATTTTGACGTTGCCACTCAGTCTGGTTGTTGTCATGCTGGTCGCATCCCGTTCGCAAAAACACTTTGCAGGTCAACAGAAATCCCTTGGGGAACTGAATGGTCATGTCGAAGAGATGTACACGGGACACAAGGTTGTCAAAGCATTTGGACGTGAAGAACAATCCGTACAGCAATTTGAGAAGGTCAATGAAGAACTGTATGAATCCGGCTGGAAAGCCCAGTTTATCTCGGGTATTATTATGCCGCTCATGAGTTTTGTCGGTAACCTGGGTTATGTGCTGATCTGTGTGGTTGGTGGGATTTTCGTTACACGCGGATCGATCTCTATCGGGGATATTCTGGCCTTCACACAGTACTCCCGTCAATTCACACAACCGATTAACCAGATTGCAAATATCTCCAATATCATTCAATCAACGATTGCTTCGGCAGAACGGGTATTCGAGTTGCTGGATGAAGAGGAAGAAGTTCCGGAGTCCAAACAACCCGTGCAATTACAGCAGCCTAAAGGTGCGGTTGCATTCCAAGGTGTTAATTTTGGATATAAAGAAAATGAACTGCTCATTCATAACATGAATATTGATGTAAAACCGGGACAGACGGTAGCCGTTGTTGGACCAACGGGAGCCGGTAAAACAACTCTGATCAACCTGTTAATGCGTTTCTACGAAATTCAGGATGGTCGGATTACGATTGACGGTGCCGACATTAAGGACATGGAGCGTGGCAAGTTGCGCAGTCTGTTCGGCATGGTGCTTCAGGATACCTGGTTGTTCAACGGAACAATTCGGGACAACATCGCTTATGGTCGAGAAGGTTCTACGGAAGAGGATGTCATCAAGGCAGCCGTTGCGGCACATGCGGATCACTTTATCCGTACACTACCTGATGGTTATGACACGGTGCTGAATGAAGAGGCGTCGAACATCTCTCAAGGGCAGAAACAGTTGCTGACCATTGCAAGAGCGATTCTGGCGAACCCAGCCATCCTCATTCTGGATGAAGCGACAAGTAGCGTGGATACACGGACCGAAGTATTTATCCAGAAAGCGATGAATGATCTGATGAAGGATCGCACAAGCTTTGTCATTGCACACCGTTTGTCCACCATTCGCGGCGCCGATCTGATCCTGGTTATGGATCATGGTAATGTGATTGAACAGGGCAATCATGATGAATTGATGGCAAGTCAGGGCTTCTACGCGGATCTGTACAATAGTCAATTTGCGGAGCAACAACCGCAGGCGATCTGATTACAGATGTAATTAAAAAGAATAGCCGGGAGCACCCTAGTAGGGTTCCCGGCTATTTGTCGTATCTCCAGAGGATTGACGCTGAGATATGAAGTATTTATTTACTGATCCTTAGTCTCCTTTGCAGGTTCATCTGCTCCGTTGCTAGAGATCGAGTTCACTTCTACTTTTGCGTCGTCGCTGTTCACTTCCTCCAGTGCAGACGGAGCGGGTTCACCCGGGATCAATTCGCGCTGCTCAATCATGCGTTTGACGACTTCATAACAGTCATCCACATGTTTGTTACCCACATAGCGCATGGCTGTGAAGCTGAGTGCGGCAGCTAGTCCCTGTCCTGCAAATGGGACGAATTTGGCGACGGATTTGGTGGCTACGCGTACGCCGACTCTTTTCAGAACCTGTGCCACCAATTCCTTGGTGATCATACGACCGATGACTTTGCTTCCGATGGACATGACGAATCCATAGATCATGGATTTGGTCTCGGGGTCCATGCCATCCAGCTGTTTTTGTGATAATCCGAATTTATTGTTAATGGCAGGCAACAGCTGCATCAGCATCCCCACATCAGCCAGTACGTCTGTACCGGGCAGCGGAACGAGTGTTGTGCCGGCAGAAGCGGTAGCTCTTTTGCGAACCATGGTACGGCATTCCTTGCGAACTTGCTCCAATTGTTCCAACGTTGCCGGAATCATAGGGAATCCCTCCATTCGTATATGGTATAGATATAACCGTTTTGACTCGATTTGAATGGGTTCTCACCAGCAAAATTTGCGGCCTTATGACATTAAGGTGCGGAGAAACCCTTTTTTCCATGCATACATCTGGTTAAACAAGGAAATGGTTTTATAAGATAAACGGGTCATCTTTATAAGTTGAACCTTACATTTACACGAGAACGTAGAGGACAGAAATAACTTGAAGAAACGAAGTGTTCGCCTTTATCCCCATATTTTCACCTTTGCAAAATTAAATCAAAAAAATCTGGGGATAACAGCGATCGGAAGGTTATTCTGTCATCGGAGTGGCAAGTGTGAATATTCTTAGTTGAACTTATATAGCTATTACGAATGAATGAGGATTAGGATGCATACCTGATTGGGAAACCTATTCGGAATCATGATGAGTACTTAGCGCAAGGCTTGTTTACGGCTTCGACCTTTGTGGGTAAAGGTTAACAAGCATTGGAATGGAGGAAGAGGGATGGAGTTTAACAAAGCGTTGTTAATTCATCATCATCATTCGGGCAAGGCTAATCGTGAGAATACAGTGGGCCTTGTGGCTGGTATGCTGGCTCCAGCTGTGCATGAACTCGTCATTGTGCGTACGGATGAACCGGGTGAAGGGGAGAAGCTGTGTCGTGAGCGCGGGGAACAATTCGATGTGGTGTTTATCCTGGGTGGGGATGGCACAGTACATGAATGCGTGAATGGACTGGCTGATCTGCAACATCCTCCGTTGATTGGTGTATTGCCTGGAGGTACCTGTAATGATTTTGCACGTTCGCTCGGCATTTCACCGGATGCAGAGACTGCCGCACAAGAAATGTTTGCAGGTCGGGTGGTATCCATTGATGTTGGACGAGCCAATGATCGGGTGTTCACGAACTTTTTCGGTATTGGCTTAATCAGTGATGCATCGCAGAATATTAACGAGAATCTGAAAGGTGCGCTGGGTAAGCTCAGTTATTTTATCAGCACGTTGCAGACGATTAGTCATACAGAGCCGTTTCGTTATCAACTGGAAGTAAATGGGGAAGAGATGGAAGGCGAAGCGGTGATGATCTATGCAGCTAATGGCCGTTTTCTGGGAACAAATGCCCTGCCCTTTGCAACGGATGCGTTGCAGGATGGCGAACTGGACGTGCTCATTATTCATGAGACAGGCATTCCGCTGCTGCGAGAGATTCTGTCGCACAAGCCGGAGGGAGATTGGCAACCTCAGAGTGAGAGCATTTCATACTTCAAGGCATCTACGCTAAAAGTGAACACAGATGCGCCGATGTCAGCTGACACGGATGGCGAATTATATATGAAGACACCCGCCGAGCTGTCGGTGCTGACGGGTCATCTGAAGTTTCTAACCGGGGAGGGTTATTAAATCCCCCGGTTTTTTAGTTAGATTTTAGCTGATCGAAAAATCGAACATTCCTTACCTGATCTTTCATATGACGTTGTCTGAACTCATCCTCCAGCATGCTCATCTGAATCGCATCATGATATTGATGGTTGTAGAACAAGACATCCCGCTTCACACCCTCACGCTGGAATCCAAGTTTCTCATACGTGCGAATGGCTCGCTCGTTAAAGGCGTACACCTCAAGCTCGATTCGATGCAGGTTACAGATGCCGAAGCCGTAGTCCAGCATAAGCAGCAAAGCCTCGCTACCGTAACCTTTTCCTTGATGCTCGGCATGATTGATGGCAACCCGGATGTGTGCACTGCGATTCTTGGCATGCATGTCCATCAGGACGACATCTCCGATGATCTGGTCATTCTCCTGTAAAGCAATCAGTAGCATCAATCTGGAGTCATCCTGTGCTGCATTCTCAACATAACGTTCAACCTGAGCGCGTGTGAAACTGTTCTGTGTTCCTGTCAGCCTACGCATCTCGGCGTCACACAGACCGGGGAAATAAGCACCACATCTGTAATCTCGAAAGGACGCAGATATATGCGCGACGTTTCTAGCAGACGGGGGATACGTGGGGAAGGTTTTGAATGTGACATTAGTTGTTCCTCCTATGGGTTCAAGGCTAGTGTTATTCATGTTATGTATCGTATTAATCAACGGGAAATAGATAATTAACAACACTTTACCATATTTTCTCATGCTTGTAGCTATAATGGTCGATATAAGTATTGTCGTGCTTGCTAAGTCGAAGAGAAACCTGGTTTGAAGATTCGTATTACTCTGCTCGAATTACATATTTTGATTTGCTGTACTGTATACATAGCTGCGTTGTAGTAAACCAGACATTCATAGTCTTAAAGAGACGTATCAGTTTACCTTAGCAGGCCGATAGATTCTATAAGAATAGAAATGGGGATTTAACGAAATGCGAAAGTTAGAGAATTGTTTGAAGTGGTTTACTGTTTTTTTATTTTTGGCTACACCGCTGTTTACTTCACCTGGACAGGTCTTAGCAGCGAAAAAAGAAATCTATATTACTCTTTCTGGTGAGAAACACAGATATGTGGGAGAAGTCAAAAATGGTGTTCCTAATGGTAAAGGAATATCCTACTTTCCAAATGGGAAGAAGAGCTTTGAAGGTAAGTTTGTAGCGGGAATGCCTCATGAAGGAAAAAGGTATAACGCAGATGGAAAGCTGTACTCGGATATTTCTAATGGACAGGGAAAGACTTATTACCCAAATGGAAATTTTAATTATGTTGGTAAGGTGGATAAGGAAACATGGCTTCCTTCAGGTAAGGGTACCGAATATTATCCAGATGGAACGGTTAAATATAAGGGTGATTTTTTGAATGGTTCGTTTCATGGTCAAGGTAAGTGGTATACAGAATATGGTGAAATGTTCTATCAGGGTACGTTTAAGAATGGTTTGCCACAGGGACAAGGTAAAGCATATCAATATGGAGAAATTGCCTATGTTGGTGCATTTGATAAAGGAGTACCCACGTATTCTGGCAAAATTAAATTGTACGAAGATGGTGTAATCATCTATGATGGGCAGGCTAAAAATGGAGCTATTACCGGCAAAGGTAAAGGGTACTTAAACGGTAAGTTAGTCTATGTGGGCATGTTTAAAAACGGAAGACCAACGGGTGAAGGTAAATTCTATACGGAGAATAGTAGTGATGGCCCTAATATATCTATTTATATCACTGTCGATTAAGTACCAGGTAAGTAATTACAGGATCAATTCAAAACTTTCAGGAGCAGAGTCCTATAATCATGATTAGATTTTAACCAATAAACCATCGGTAGGTGTGTTCATTGCATCGCCCGATGGTTCTTTGGCATAACTACTTTTGAGATACAGCTATATATTTTAGTTCCGCTTAACCGCTCCATCCAGAAATAGCGCCACCAGTTCCCGTGCGAGTTCCTCAATGCTACCGTCATTCATGTTGCGTACATCTTCGCGGTTCGCGAGCATCAGCAGTGACGTAAATGCATGGGCAAGCAGCATGGGGTTCCCGACCCGCAAGTAACCATTGTCCATCTCCTTCTGAAAATGGGTGGCTAGCACTTCAAATATGCGAACCTCCGCTTCTCGAATCTGGGCGAGTTGATCCGTATCCAGATGTTTCTCGGCTTCTCGCATCATGGTCTCCGTCTCAATATGGGAGTGCTGCATCTTCGCTTCAGCAACCTTAACCAGCCTTTCTTGCAATGAGCCGGGTTCTTCCAGACGGAGCGAAGTCTGCTGCATGCCCATCGCCATCATTCGGGTAATGGCAACGGTGAACAGATCGGCTTTGCTGGTGAAGTGATAATAGATCGATGCTTTGGTTACATTGCATAATGAAGCAATCTGCTGGAGAGAAACGGGCTCATACCCGTATTCCATAAACAGACGTGAAGCGGTCATCAATATGTTGGATTGCACAGATGCTTGATCCACACCTGTTTTGGGTCTACCCGGTGAACGGGGAATGTTTGTTTTTTTGCTCATAAGTACATACCTCTTTACGTATTTAATTGCTTGTTAGAAGTGTTCACAAAATTAGGCATTGCAAAATTAACCTTCCGGTATATATAATTAACTCGATTATACTATGACCCGTGGTTCATTACTACACCATCATATATATTAGGGCTTCATAGAAACAGAATAGGGAGATGAAGAGACAATGCAGGAAGGTTCGGGTTACGGCCGCTGGGTTGCCGGCAAACGAAGCAAATGGATTACACTGTTGGTATGGATCATTATCGCCGTTGTGCTTGGCATGGTATGGCCTGCTGTAGGTGATCGTGAAACCAATAACGCACAGGATCTGAGTGAATCCAAACCATCGGTTCAGGCAGCTGCACTTGCCGAGAAGGAATTCCCTGGCGGTGAAGGACTGCCCGCGCTGATCGTATGGCGTCAAGCCGGCGGTCTGACGGATGAGCAGATTGAGAACATACAGGCATTAACGGAACGACTGGATCAAGATCCGGTAGAACAACAACAGTCCGTTGTGCCACTCTATCAATTACCACCACAGGCATTGAAAGGCCAGCTTTCGGAAGACGGAAGTACTTTGGTTATGCCACTTTTCTTCAATGAAGGTGCCGATTCGGAACAATTGAAGGAAGCTATTGAAGCACTTGAGCAAAAAACACAAGACATCTTCGGGTCAAACCCGTTCGATGTAGCCATAGATGATACCAATACACTGATTGCCCGTGTGACAGGACCAGTAGGGATATCCATTGATGCGAGCGGGCTATTCTCTTCCGCCGATGTATCCTTGCTGATTGCTACGGTTGTACTGGTTTTAGTACTGCTGTTGTTGATCTATCGCTCGCCAGTGCTGGCGATTATCCCGATCATTGCCGTTGGATTCGCGTATATGGTGACAAGCCCCATTCTCGGATTCATGGCGGATCAGGGCTGGATCACGGTGGACGCACAGTCGATCTCGATCATGACCGTATTGTTATTTGGAGCAGGAACGGATTACTGCCTGTTTATGATCTCCAGATACCGTCAAATTCTCTATCATGAGCCGGATAAAAAGAAAGCTATCTTCCAGGCAATCACCGGATCTTCCGGCGCCATTGCCATGAGTGGATTCACGGTCGTTGCAGCACTACTGGTGCTGTTGCTGGCTGAATATGGTGCATATCATCGCTTTGCCGTACCATTCAGTCTGTCCATCTTTATCATGTTTATTGCAAGTCTGACGCTGGTTCCGGCACTTCTTGCGATCTTTGGCCGGGGTTCATTCTACCCGTTCGTACCACGTACACATGAGATGGAAGTGGAACGTGCGAAGAAAAAAGGAAAACCGGCTCCTGCCCCGCGCAAAGTGAAGGAAAGCTGGATTGGCCGTGTTGTAGTAACAAAGCCATGGACCGTTCTTGCAATTACGTTGGTATTGCTGGGAGGACTGGCGGCATTTTCTACTCAGGTTAAATTCACGTATGATCTGTTGTCTTCTTTCCCGGAGGATGTGCCTTCCCGCGAAGGTTTCACCGTCATCGGTGAACAGTTCTCCCAAGGTGAGCTGGCTCCAGTGAAAGTGATCGTTGATGCCGAAGGCAAAGAAACTGATCTGAAGCAGCGTCTCGAATCGCTGGATTACATTAGCAAAGTAGGCGATGCCCAGCAGGGCGCCGAGAATGCCAACATTACCGCCTTTGACGTGGAATTTAATCTGAATCCATATTCCATGGAGGCAATGCAGCATATTCCAGATCTGCGGGCTACTGCGGAACAGGCGCTTCAAGAAGCTGGTGTAGCTAATGTGGACAGTCAGGTCTGGATCGATGGTCAGACGGCTGAACAGTATGACATTGAAGTGGCTGGAGAACGGGATGCCAAGATCATTATTCCCGTGGTCATCGGTATGATTACATTGTTATTACTATTATATCTGCGTTCAGTTGTAGCTACGGCGTATCTGATTGCAACGGTTGTTCTGTCGTATTTCTCTGCACTGGGTCTGGGTTGGATCATCATTCACTACGGACTTGGCGCAGATGCCATTCAGGGAGCGATTCCGCTGTATTCCTTCGTATTCCTCGTGGCACTGGGTGAAGACTACAACATCTTCATGATCTCTAGCATCTGGCAGAAACGCAAAACGATGCCGCTTCGTCAAGCGATTAGAGAAGGTGTTGGCGAGACAAGCTCTGTTATTACATCTGCAGGTCTGATCTTGGCAGGAACATTTGCGGTACTTGCTACATTGCCAATTCAGGTGTTGGTGCAGTTTGGTATAATCACAGCTGTTGGTGTGATGTTGGATACCTTCCTGGTTCGTCCGTTCATGGTGCCGGCTATCACCGCATTGCTGGGCAAATGGGCTTTCTGGCCAGGCAAGTATGTTCCAATTGCAGAGAAGAATGAGGAGAAACAGAACCAGTCCGTGTAATGCATGGATTGGTGAGATGGACAGCGGTGCTTGAAGCCTGCTGTCCATTTCTTTATTTTCCGAACGATGATGACCTCAACCCGTTGTCCTCCTGAGATGGAATGGTGGAACTGTAAAATATCCGCAGGATGAGGCATGATCCTGGCTTTCTTTGTATGGGGAAGGTTTACGTAACCAAGTGTTTTGGGACATAATAGAGGAAGCGTCGGCCTTGGGCAGACGATAGAATTAACAACAATGGGACAACCAGGGGAAGGATGAAAGCAAGCATGACGAACCAACTTAATGTGTATTTCAACCATGACGGCGGCGTGGATGACCTCGTATCGCTGTTCATGCTTCTGCAAATGGACAATGTACATGTAACCGGCGTATCGGTTATTCCGGCAGACGGATATCTGGAGCCAGCAACAGATGCCAGCCGTAAAATTATCGATCGTTTCGGTACATATTCCGTAGAGGTATCCAAATCCAACTCCAGAGGGAAAAATCCATTTCCTGCGGCGTGGAGACTGCATTCCTTCTATGTAGATGCACTTCCAGTACTGAATGAATCCGGCAAAATGGAAGCACCACTCTCTACTGTTCCAGCACACCAGCATCTGATCGAGAAAGTGCGCAATACCGAAGGCAAAACGTTGCTCCTGTTCACAGGCCCACTGACTGACCTTGCGCGTGCACTCGACGAAGCACCAGACATTGAAGAGAAAATCGACAAGCTGGTATGGATGGGTGGCACATTTGAGCGTGGTAACGTAGAAGAGCCTGAGCATGATGGTACAGCTGAATGGAACGTATTCTGGGACCCGGAAGCGGCTTATCGTGTGTGGCAGAGCGGCATACAGATCGATCTGGTTGCACTGGAAAGCACAAACAAAGTACCTCTGACACCAGCTGTTCGTAACCGCTGGGCAGCAGAGCGTCGCTTCGAAGGCGTTGACTTCTTGGGTAACTGTTACGCAGGTTGTCCGCCACTGGTGTACAGTGAGACAAATTCCACATACTATCTGTGGGATGTGCTGACAACGGCTTCCGTTGGACGCGAGGACATCGTGAAGAAGAAAACCGTAAACTGCATTGTCATCCCGGATGGTCCTAGCCAGGGCCGCACGGTGGAGCAAGCAGACGGACGTCCAGTACAACTGGTGTATGATACCGATCCGGAAGCGTTCTTTACGTACATGACGGATTTGGGTAAAAAAGCTGCTCCGCAGCGCTACTAATTCAGGCAGCCTCTGGGCTTGCCATCCTTAAAGGTACAACAAAAATAAAGCCGCAGGCAGTGTCCGGAAATGGGGTTGACCCCATAATCCCGTCCCTGCCGTGCGGCTTTTTTGTTGTGGGCTGATCAATATAGATTGAACAATCATTTTACACGAGAACGTAGAGGACAGAAAAAACTGGAGAAGCGAAGCGTTCGCCTTTATTCTCAGATTTTAACCTTTGAAAAAAGAATCAAAAAATCTGAGAATAACAGCGATCGGAAGGTTGTTCTGTCATCGAAGTGGCATGTGTGAATATTCTTTAGTTCAATCTGTATAACAATCTAAGCTGCCCGCTATATTTTAAATCGACTAATCAATCCGTTCAGCTCACTGGACAATACCCGCAGAGATTCGGCGGATGCACTCATCTCATCCATGGATTGCAGTTGGCTTCCGGTAGCATGAGACACCTGTTGGATACTTGAAGAGGATTCGCGTGAGATATGTTCCATATCCTCCACGGAAGCGGACACTTCTTCTGCACTGGCAGACAGCTGCTCGGATGCTGCGGATACTTCGTGGAGACGTTCATTCATCGTTTCGATTCCGGTATGAATGGATGTAAACGAACGGCCTGCCTCCTGAACAACAGCGAGACCGGATTGGACTGCTGATGTGCTGGCAGACATATGTTCCGACAACAGGGCAGTCTGGCGTGTCATCTCGGCGATCAGTTCGGTTACATGTTGGGACGATTGCTCTGATTCCCCCGCAAGTTTGCGAACCTCTGAGGCAACCACCGCAAACCCGCTGCCATATTCTCCTGCACGAGCCGCTTCAATACTTGCATTAAGTGCGAGCAGATTGGTCTGTGAAGCGATGCCTTTCATCAGATGTGCCACCGATTCAATTTTACCTGAGTACTGCTCCAGCTGAGAGGTGGAGGCCACCATCTGCACATTTGCTTGATGAATTTTATCCATGCTGTCCATCGCCGTGTTGATGTTGGCTTGACCTTGCACCGCGTTATTGGTCGTTTCCTGTGATACATCTGCGACTATAGAAGAAGAATTCGCAATGTGCTGCATGCTGCGCGTAATCTCTTCCATGGCTACCGTAACTTCGCCAGCACGAGCCACCTGTTCGGCAGCTCCACTGGCTGTATGATTCGTATGCTCGGCAATACGCTGGCTAGCTTCGGCAGTTGCCTGTGAATGTTTCGATACTCCTTCTGCAGCCTGTAGCAGAGAATCGGAGCTTTGACGGATGCCCGTCATGACATCCCGGGTACCTGTAACCAGATGTTTGAACTCGGAAGCGAGCTGTCCCACCTCGTCCTTGCGGCTAAGTTCAACGTTGACGGTCAGGTCGCCTTTTCCTACCTGGGTAATTAACTTCTTCAACTTCACCAATGGTCGGGTCAAGTAGTGGGCGAATCCATACACCAGCAAGACACTGAGCAGCACAATAGCCAGGGCTGTCCAGATCATGGTCATCCGGTTGCGTGACATCAGTTCATATACCGCAGTGGAATCCAGATCCGCACCGACCAGCCCCAGTACTTTTCCGTCATCTCCGTGGATCGGCACATACGCAGTAATGGTAGCGCCATATTCATCCTGTGTGAGTTCGCCCCGAATAGGTTCATTCTGTTCAAAAGCTTGCAGCATTCCTTCATAATGGTTCTCTTCTGCGGAACCGTAAGGGGAGAAGTCATCTTCTGCCACATCGGCAGCAGCTCCATCCACAACATAGTAATATGTATTTGTTCCATTTTCTTCGCGTGTACCAAGTGTATACAGATACTTGAGCCCATTGGCCTCGCGCAGTTGACTGAGCTGTTCACGTAATGTGCCATAATACGCTGTCTCGCCCTGTCCGGTACTGAGTGGTGCATAAAGAGAAGTGTCAATTAGTGCAGCTGCCCGTTCAGCCACAGCCTGTGCCTGCATCCCCATGGACTGCTCGACCAGTTGAGCCGATGAACGGTACATTGTAATGCCAAGAACCGCACCCGCGGCCAGCATCAGACAGGAAAAAAATAAAAAGATCCGCATAAACAAACTGTTCATTGGTAAAAGTGTTCCCCCTTGATCTGTTGGATGAATCGTCTCTTTGTCTCTTTACTTGGTAGTGCTTGTCGTTTTTCTTTGGTTCGTATGTATTGTATATATCAAATGTACAGTTTTCTACTTGAAATATCGGCATCCGGTCCATAAAGAATTAGCTCCCGTGTCAATTTGATCCGGGAGCTAATTACGTTTATATCCTATATCGACCATGCCCATCATTGGAACAAACCTCATGGTTACGACTTAGAGGGGCTTCACATGACTAAGTGATTACGTCATTACATCATTACATTGTTCCGCCGCCCTGGCGAACAGAGGCAGGAATCTTTTCTGGTCCCTGATTAATATATCTATTGATAAAAGTACCCACTTTGGCATCGTCGAATTGGTCGAGTTTCATCGTTTTGGTCCATGCGGTCACTACGACTTCACTGCCTTCGGGAATATCCTTGTTTGGTACGGCAAGTATACCTGCCCCAGCTTCCCGGAATTTGACGAGGTATTTTAGATGCTCCTTCAAGTCCTCGCTTGCGTTCTCACGATAATAGATGATGATATCCCCGTGCTCCAGATTGTGTACCAGGTAATTATAACCCGGGAAGTCGGTGTAAAATCCAAACTTGATATCATGCGGATTATGCGGCCCTGAAGTTGGGATCTTCATCTCATACTGGATAGGGTCCTCCGTATGGTCAGCCCCATAATATTTATCGTCCGTCACATTGATTGTTGCGTTGGATTCCAGATCAGCTACATTATAGGTTTTACCTGCACCTTGCATGAAAAACAGACCAAACGTAACAATCGACACAGCCATCATTACGTGTGCAGCCAGCCGAAGGGAGCGACTTTTTTTGTGGATGTCCGCGCGTTCTTTCTTTTTCATGTGGCCCAGGATTTTGCCCTGTGTGCGTGATGCCCAGATATAGGCGGCGATGGAGAACAGAAACACGATTACACCTACGATGAGCCACAGGTAGGATGTACCTGCCTCGTGCTCCATTTGCATATGATCCATATGAGTCATGTCCATAGAGAGTTCCTCTGCTTTCTTTGTAAAATGAGTAATTAATACACTACATTATGTAGTGTTGATGGCAACGATAAATCCTCTTATTACGTAACGAGAGTTGCTGGATTGGTTTATTACGTAAATAAGAACATACCTGTTGCACTACACATTATAGTGTATTGTACATGCTCGGCGCAACGCTGCCTTGGAAAACCAAAAAAAGGCGTTCCCCGCGTGAGCAGGGAACGCCTAAATATAAATTTAAAGAGTCAGTAAAATTTTATTTATTGGAATAACCATTTACACGAAACGTAGAGGACAGAAAGAACCTGAAGAAGCGGAAGCGTTCGCCTTTATCTCCAGATTTTCACCTTTGTAAAAGTGAATAAAAAAATCTGGAGATAACAGCGATCGGAAGGTTGTTCTGTCATCGAAGTAACGAGTGTAAACAGCTTTATTCCAACTGAACTATTTTACAGACGTCCAAAAGGTGAAAGCATCAGACTGATGAGTCCAATAATAATCTCACCGAGCAATCGATACAGAATAAAGAATATGACCGCATTGGCGATGAGTACGCTGTACATGCTGTCGATGGCTGCTTTGGTGCGATTCAGTGGATATTGGAACAGCACCGAGTTCAGAGCGACAAAGACAATGATATATGAGACAGCAAGCAAGGAGATCGCGATGGAATAAGAGATGATAATAAACAGATTCGCCAGAACAAGGGATACTACAGCAGGAACAAGCAATGTACCGAACTGGGCAACCAGTGTTTTGGGACGGAAGGTTATTTTTTCAATCTTCAGAATAGCGTACATCAGTGCAATAGAGGCAATCAGAATAATGATGGTGAACAATAGCGGTCTTAAAAATCCACCAATGAACAAGCCGTCCATGCCTATGCGACTAAAGGTAATTAAGAAGTATGTAGAAGATAGAACTGCAATCAGCGCCATCGTTAGCCATCCGTTTAGGGAATGCTGGTCGCCAACAGTTTTCATCGTCTGATAAGGACGGGCCAATACACTGAGGAAATAGGATAGATACTGTTTGCTTACTTCTTTGGCTTGCTGAACTTTCTCATTCTGCACAATATTATTCCACTGATTGGAGCTATTGTCTCCTGCAGAAGCATGGTCATTGGTACCTGTTGATTCTCTCGCCTGTTCCTTGTGAATGGATACGGATGGTGTGTTGGATGGAGCGGATGCCTGGGAAGAGGTAGCCTGTGTGCTGGACCAACGGGTATATTCGGGTTCGGAAGCAGCAGCAGATTCCGGGTTCGGTACAGGAGTTGGTGATGAGGTTGTTTGCGTTAGATTAGAGCCGCACCTCTCGCAAAAATGGGCATCTCCATTTTCATGATTACATACTGGACATTTCATGGTATAAGCCTCCAATTTCTAGAAAATAAAAACATGTCAACATTGTGTCTCATTTTAACGGTTGATGACGAAGTTTGTCTATGTTTCGCAGGAATTAATACCCCTACAGAGAGAAAGTTGAAACGAAGACTCGAATGCTGTGTATTAAAACGTAGTTTAGAAGCAACAATAGTATAGGACTGACATGAAGGCATTTTAATGTAAATTCACTGTGGTTTAAGACGAATTGTTTTTGAGGGTAAATGTCTTATCGTTCGCTTCTGTGTGTAATTTACATGTTAAGTATATCTTTTGGGTTGCTCATTTCAGAAGATTTATGTATAATCAATCGTGTTAACACGTCGAATGTACGGTAGTAAGAGATGTGGGTGAGTTCATGGAACTACTGGACAGCAATGAGAGCAAGAAGAAGATGTGCCAGTATTATAACGAAATCTCGAAGGAACTGTTCGGATTTGGCACCACTCTCCTGAGAGTGACCATTGACCAGAATATTGTGACCTTCTACGCGAAGCACCGACGTTCACCGCGCTCTGACGCCCTGGAAGGGGAGGCCCCCGGCTTAAAGCTGGAAGTGGACTTCCGCATGTCTGTCTTATATAAGAAGAAATTCCGGGAGAAGCTCGAGCAACACATGGGTTTGCCAATTGAAGCTATATTGCGGGATTATGATGCGTCCACTCAGTGGGCAATCACAAATGTGATTCTGGAACAGGCCTAAGGATGGATCTTCAGGATTAATTCTTGTTGATGTATACAGAGGTTATGGCCGATTCATGATCAGGTTCCGTACAATTTCATATGATGGCGTCTGTCTTTGGATTGATTCTGAAGCAGAAACCGATGATGTACCGGCAGCGGGTGTCGCTTTCCTTTGTTTACGAAGAAAAGTGTTCTTGTTTATACAAGAATGCTTTTCTTTTTGTTTTTTAAGTCGAACTAACCCTGTATAACACATCAGATTCTTCGAAAATCAGGAAGACCCTTCGATCGCTGTTATCCCCAGATTTCTTTTATTTCCTTTAAATAAGGGAGAAATCTTGTGATAAAGGCGAACACTTCGTTTCTCCAGGTTCTTTCTGTTTTCTACGTAAGATGTGTTATCAATTTAGTTCAACTTAATGGTTGGGTTGTTAAAACACACATATCAGGGGGAATCAGGATCATGATGAAAAAGTGGATTAGCGGTTTGGCAGCAGTGGCAATGACATCAGTATTACTTGCAGGTTGTGGCAGCAGCACGGATGATGCAACAGGCGGATCAGGCAGTGGAGGGACCGCAGCGAACAAATTGGTTATCTCCACTTGGGGCTTCTCTGAAGATTTCTTCAATGAAGAAGTATTTGGTCCATTCGAAA
The DNA here is from genome assembly GCF_036894235.1 of Paenibacillus sp. Y5S-9. Classification (NCBI taxonomy): domain Bacteria; kingdom Bacillati; phylum Bacillota; class Bacilli; order Caryophanales; family Paenibacillaceae; genus Paenibacillus; species Paenibacillus sp. Y5S-9. The sequence continues at coordinate 6,462,622 of NZ_CP145887.1, read as the reverse complement.
AAGAACATAATGTAGACATCGTGCTCGAAGTCGGCAATAACGCTGAACGTCTGAATAAAATTCGTCAGGGTACATCAAATGTCGATGTTATCTACCTGTCTGATTATTATGCACAACAAGGTATCGATGAAGGTCTGTTTGAGAAAATCGACCGCTCCAAAATTCCAAATGTAAATGACATTTATGATATTGCAAAAGCACCACTTGGTGAAGATTATGGCCCGGCCTACACGGTTGGACAGCTCGGTATCGCTTATAACCCGGATCTCGTATCCAAAGAAGTGACTTCATGGAGTGACCTGTGGGACCCGGCGTTCGAAGGTAACCTGACCATTCCGAATATTACGGCAACAGCAGGCCCAATGATTGTGGATGCAGCTTCTCGTGTAGCTGGAAACGATACGTTTAATGAAGATGCGGCATTTGCTGAACTGAAAAAACTAAGCGGCAATGTGGTGAAATTCTACAGCCAAACGTCCGAATTCGTGAACATGTTCTCCCAAGAAGAGATTGCTGGCGGACCGATCATGGAAATGTATTTCAAAGATCTGAAAGCAGCCGTGCCTAATGCAAAGTTTGTTACACCTAGCGAAGGTGCATATGCCGTTATGAACACGATCAATGTCGTGAAGGGCAGCAAAAACAAAGAGCTCGCTGAAGAGTTCATCAACTGGCAGCTTAGCCAGGATGTACAAGCAAAATCTGCCAAAGCTAAAGTCGATTCCCCGGTTAACACAAAGGTTGAACTGACTGCTGAAGAAGCAGAAGGCGTAACATACGGCGCTGAAGTTGTTGAGAAGCTGAACAAGCTGGATATGGAATTCGTGAATCAACAGGTTAAAGGCTGGACAGATCGTTGGAACCGTGAGATTGCACAATAAAACAAGTAACAGGATGTCTTAAAAGTTATCTTATGAAAAATATAATCAAAAAATCTGGGGATAACAGTGATCGGAAGGTTGTTCTGTCAACGGAGTGGTAAGTGTAAATATTCTTTAGTTGAAACTTATATCATTTGCAGCAAGCAACCAATCACCGTATAGGAGTTGAGAACGGATGAGTGAAGCGCTGAATCGCATCATTTTGGATGTGGACACGGGGATTGACGACGCACTGGCGATTTTGCTGGCCGTCAAAAGTCGGAAGTTGGACATTCTCGGCATCACCACAGTCTGTGGGAACGTATCACTCCAGCAGGCAACAGAGAATACGTGCAAAATTCTTGAACTCGCGGGTGCACCAACGATCCCGGTCTTTGCCGGAGCAGCTGGACCGCTCACTCGCAAGTCGCATTATGAACACCGGGTACATGGACAGGACGGATTGGGCGGTGCGCTGCCTGGTCCGGCAGTTTCCAAGCAAGCCGAGGATGGTTTTGCGCCGGACTTTATCGTGGAGCAGGCCAGGTTATATCCAGGCGAACTGACATTGATCATGACAGCTCCATTAACCAATCTGGCACTCGCGCTGATGAAGTGTCCTGAATTGCCTTCTTTATTGAAGGAAGTCATCTTCATGGGTGGTGTGGTTCGCGGACATGGCAACATTACACCAACAGCCGAATACAACACCTACGCTGATCCAGAGGCGGCACGCATCGTATTGCACGCAGGCATCGAGAAGCTTACCCAAGTCGGTTTGGATGTGACGCGTCAAACATTGCTGAATGAAGCAACGATTGAGCGCCTCACTGATCCTGCACTGCGCGCGTACGTTGCTCAAAGCACGGAGATTTACATCAACCGTTACGAACAAATGAACGGCGTCCGCGCTTGCGCTTTACATGATCCGTTGGCAGTAGGCGTAGCCCTTGCCCCGGAACTGGTAGGACGCAAATCGTATTACGTCGATGTCGAAACCGCCAGCCGCCTGTGCGATGGCCAGATGGTATGTGACTTCCAAAACCGTTTGGGCGAGCAGCCCAACACCCTCGTCTGCGAAACCGTAGATGCAGAAAGCTTCCTTGAACTGTTTATCAACGCGTTAAACGCGTAGTTATGATCTTCACGGCATTGGGGTTCAGTCTAAAATCAACCCCACGTATTTTGCTGGTAGTGGAGGGGACGAAATCGATTCTGTAGAAGCGGCAGCGTTCGCCTTTATCCTTGGATTTTTCCTTCTATTAAGAAGGCGATCAAGAAAATCCAAGGATAACAGCGATCGTAAGAACGATTCGTAACCGGAACGGCTGGTGCGATGAACGTGGACGTTTATTTTTGAAATGTGCGCCACTGAAACGTGTGAATAAAACCATTTTAAGAGTCAGGAGTATCGCGATGAAGAAATCAGTAATCTACTGGCTATTGCTGCCGGGATTCGTGTTTTTGGCGGCATTTATGATCATTCCGATTGTCCTGACGATCGGGTCGACGTTTTTCCAAGAAAACTCCTTCACGTTTGAAGGATACATGCATTTTTTCAGAGACCCATACTTTTTGAAAATATTGCTTACGACGCTGCAAGTCAGCGTGGTCACCACCATCGTCTGTGTGGTGCTCGGATTCCCGACAGCTTATTATATTTCGCAGAAAGCGCCGCGCCGCAAAGGCATTTTGCTGGCACTGGCGATCTTCCCACTGCTGACGAGTCCGGTCGTGCGCTCGTTTAGCTGGATGATTATCCTTGGACGCAAAGGACTGATCAATAACACCCTTGTTGGTCTGGGTATCGTGGACAAGCCGCTGGATATTCTGTATACACCGGCAGCGATGATGATCGGTCTGACGCATCTGTTCCTGCCGCTGATGATTATCTCTCTGGTGGGTGTGCTTGAGAACATAGACGGTGACCTGCTCAAAGCAGCACAAAGTCTGGGTGCATCGCGCATTACGGCATTCCGCCGGGTCGTGTTCCCACTGGCTGTGCCAGGACTTGTGATCGGTGCCGTGCTTGTCTTTGTTGGAAGCCTGACGGCGTATACCACACCTGCCCTCCTTGGAGGTAAGCAACGCGTGATTGCTACGTTCCTGTATCAAAACGCCATGACCCTCAACGACTGGTATCTGGCCTCGGTTGTTGCCGCGATTATGATTGTGATTACATTTGTCGTGGTCGGTGTCATGAACAAAATGGCCAAAACTTTAAATCCGAAGGGGTAGACATATGCGGGAGAAACATATCGGGCTGGGCCTGTTCAGTCTGCTGGTCTTTATCTTTCTGCTGGGCCCGCTTCTGATCATATCGGTCACTTCGTTTGAACCGGGAACGGTACTCAAATTTCCGCCGGAAGGGTTCTCCTTCCGCTGGTATGAGAATATTTTCAACACAGGCGGTTTCCTCCGCACATTCCAAACGTCCATCATCATTTCCCTGCTGGGGAACCTGTTGGCGCTGGTGCTCGGAGTTCCGGCTGCGTATGCACTCAGTCGTTACGATTTCAAAGGCAAGTCTGTGCTGAACGCACTGTTCCTGTCCCCGGTACTGATCCCGGGAATCGTGCTTGGTTTTACATTGATGAAATACCTGATCGTAATCTACCATTTGCCAATGTATCTTGGACTGTTGATCGGTCATACGATTATCATGCTTCCATTTATCATTCGGGTTATCGCATCGAGTCTGTCGAGCTTTGACTTTGCAGTGGAAGAAGCTGCGCTGAGTCTTGGTGCGGGACGGGTAAGAACGTTCTTCACGATCGTGCTGCCTAACATCCGCTCAGGAATTATCGCTGCCGTGCTGATTGCCTTCTTGGAGTCCTTCAACAACGTGGACATCTCGGTGTTCATGACCGGACCAGGGGTAAGCACATTACCGATCCAGATGCTGACGTATGTGGAGAATTATTTTGACCCAACGATTGCAGCGATTTCCGTGCTGTTGATGGTACTGACCGGACTCTTAATGTTCGTGATCGAACGGATCATGGGCGGATTTTCATACTTTACTAAACGTTAATTGGAGGCGCAGAACGCTATGGCATTGCTGACATTAGACCACGTATCCGTGGCATACGATAAGCAGACAATCCTGAAGGATTTTCAGTTGGAGCTGGAAAAAGGTAAACTGCTCTCCCTGCTCGGACCGAGCGGTTGCGGCAAAACAACTACGCTGCGCCTCATCGCCGGATTTCTGGAAGCATCACAGGGCAAGTTTATGTTCGGCGGCAAGGATTATACGAAGGTTCCAGCGAACAAGCGGAACTTCGGATTTGTATTTCAGAGTTATGCGTTATTCCCGCATCTGTCTGTCTATGACAACGTGGCCTTTGGCCTGCGGATGCGCAAGGTGAAAGACAAGGATATCTCTTCCCGTGTGATGCGAATCCTGGAAGTCGTTAACCTGAATGGATTTGAGAAACGTTTTCCACAAGAACTGTCTGGTGGACAGCGTCAGCGTGTGGCGATTGCCCGCGCATTGGTGATTGAGCCTGATCTGCTCTTGTTTGACGAACCACTCAGTAACCTGGATGCCAACCTGCGCCTCAACATGCGGGTGGAGATTCGCCGGATTCAGCAAGAGCTGGGCATTACAACGTTGTATGTCTCTCATGACCAGGAAGAGTGCTTCTCGATCTCGGATCAGGTAGCGATTATGAACAAAGGCTTGGTCGAGCAGCTCGACCGCCCGGAAACGATTTTTAAATATCCGGCAACGGAGTTTGTCGCACGATTTATCGGGTTCCATAATTTCATTGAATTTGCGGATCGCAGCGATGTAGGTGAACTCATCACATTGCATGCAGGTGGCCGCACATTTACGGCAACAGCGCATCCTGGAACAGCACGTCCCGGTGCACGTAAAGGCGCGATTCGCCCGGATGATCTGATCGTTAGTGGAGATACCTCTGCGGATGTCGTGAACGCCTTGCCGGGCATTATCAAAGTAAGCACGTATCTGGGACGCAGTTATCAGTATGTAATTGAGACGGAGCTGGGTGACTTTACAGCAAATCAGGAGATGGAAACACCGTACCTTAGTGGGCAGCGTGTTAGCTTGATTTTCCCACAGGACAAGCTTGTATTGGTAGAGTAGTCGTGAATGTAGGGAGTAGCTTGAGGAGATAAGAGCAGTAAAGAAGACAATTCATACGATGATTCCGGACGAGGCAGTGGTACGCAATCAAGTGCATTGTCAGATTAAAGTACAGGTTCATTGTCTAGTCCGGATCGCGGTGAAATGTTTGTGAAGAAGGAGATTATGCCCCATGCGTGCAGATCAACTAATTATGAATGTACATGTGTATAACAGTTATTATAAACGGTTTGAAATGAACAACGTTGCTGTACTCGACGGCAGATTCCTGTATGTTGGACCCGGTGGATCTGAGATGATTCAGGCAGACGAAGTCATTGATGCGCGGGGAAGATACATGATTCCTGGCTTGATCGATATCCATCTGCATATCGAAAGTACGATGGTGACACCTGAAACCTTCTCCCATGGTCTGATTGGCTGTGGAGTAACGTCCATTGTCGCAGAACCGCATGAGATGGCAAATGTGTTTGGTCTTGAAGGTGTGCAGGAGATGATGGCTGCGAGTCGCGAGACGACGGTGGACATGTTCTATGCGATCCCAAGCTCGGTTCCAGCAACCCCGATGGAGACAACAGGTGGTTCGATTGAGATTGAAGATATGGATGTGTTGCTCGCAACTGGCGAGATTATCTGTCTCGGCGAGATCATGAACTATGTCGATGTCATCCGTGATCCGGAGTGCAAGACGAACCAGATTTTACAGCATATTCGCAAAAACTATCCCGATCTGGTGATCGAAGGTCATACACCGAAACTGCTTGGACTTGATCTGCATCGACTGATCTACGCAGGTATTGATTCCGACCATACCCATCAGAGCATTGAGGGATTACAGGCGCGGATTGCGGCAGGTATGTTTATTGAAATTCAGGAGAAATCGATGACCCCGGAAGTCATGGAGTACCTGATTCAACATGATGTGGCGCAGCATTTCTGCTTCGTAACGGATGATGTGATGCCGGATTCACTGGTGGAGCATGGTCATCTGGATCACATCGTACGCAAAGCAATTCAGATGGGGATGCGTCCTGAAGATGCAATCTATGCAGCAACATCTACCCCTGCTTCGCGGATGAAAATGACCGATCGTGGCAGCGTGGCCCCAGGCAAGGTGGCCGATTATGTGTTGCTATCCAACCTGGAGGAGCTTTCGATTGATCAGGTGTACAAAAACGGCCGCAAAGCTTATGACAATTCCGAACCGTATAAGCAAGAACGAGTAACCGGGCAATTCCCACCTCACTTCTATAAGAGTGTGCAGTTGGAGGAGCTTGGCGTAGCAGATTTTGCAATTCAGTTGTCAGACCCAAAAGTCAGTGGAGCAGGTGTTGATCTCGCTGATGAAGGCGAGTACCAATGCCGTGTCATGATGGTGAAGGATGGCTCTACTTTTGTGGAAGAACATATTGCACCGATTCAGTCTGCGGATGGTGAATTGTTATGGGAAGAAAGCGGATATGCGCAGATCGCGACCTTTGAACGTTATGGCGTGAACGGCAATCGTGCACATGGTCTGATCGGTGGAGACACCATCAAACGTGGCGCCATTGCAACGACATATTCACACGACAATCACAACCTGTTGGTTGTAGGACGTAATCGTGAAGATATGATATTGGCAGCTAACACAGTAATTTCGAGCCAGGGTGGCTTCTGTGTGGTGGAAGACGGCAAGGTGCTGTCCCATCTGGAACTTCCCGTAGGTGGCATTTTGACGGAAGAACCACTTGCAGTGGTGTCCCATCAAGTGAAGGAACTGAGAGCAGCGATGTTGTCTCTTGGGTATGTGCATTACAACCCGATCATGTCGATCAGTACTCACTCTCTTGCGGTAAGTCCGGCACTGAAGATCACGGACCATGGCCTGATTGATGTGAATGCAGGTAAGGTTGTATCGTTAGTAATCTAATTAGAATACACACATTCTGTGATGTACCTTCAATTGGATTGTGTGATAGTGGAGTAATTTGGATTAGATAAAGCAGGGCACCTCAGTTCACAACGATGTATGTTGTGGAAAGGGGTGTTCTTTATTTATATAAAAGAGCCACGAACTTTTCTTTATATAGCTAACGCTCGATTTCGCCTATCCTTATTTGACTCAGGAGAAGAACTTGTCCTCATAAAATAAAAAAACCGCTAACTTAGCGATTTTCAGTGGGCTATGTTTATATGTTTTATACCAGTTGCTTCATTGTTAAATTATAATAATTTCTCCGGGTTTTTCACTTTAATTGAAAGAACCTCTCCGCAATCCAAACAAACCGTGAATACTCTTTCCGAGCCAAGCGCCAATTTCTTATCCAATGGACGAAGATTGATGAAATCCGTTGCTTGTACGAAAGACGTTCCTCCACAATCAGTACATTTCTTTTCAGAAATATCCATATATTCATCCCACCTTTTTAATCTTTAAAAGAGTCTTTAATATATTATATTCCATTAACTGGAATAAGACAATTGCTTATATACCTGTCTGTGTAGGCTTACGCTCATATGTAATGATCTGATCGTTATAATACGATGTTTCATTGTTTGGACGGAACCAATGGATAGATATATAGTAAGAAGAGAATGTTTGGACTCAAAGCAGGAGGATAGACAACGATTATGAATGAGATAAATAATGCTAAAACCATATTTTTCGACGTGGATGATACTTTATATGATCACTTGCAGCCGCTTCGTGGCGCGTTGCAGGAAGTTCTCGGCCTGCCGGATGAGTTCCCTTATGCTGAGGCCTACCACCGTTTTCGCTATTATAGTGACTGGTTGTCTGCACAAGAAGATCTGTCTGCTGTACCGGAGCCGGATGCGGTGGAGAGAATGCGCCGTCGAAGGTTTGAGTTGACGATGGAGGAGTTTGGACTTCCCCTACAATCGGGACAGGCTGAAGAACTGCAAGCTCAGTATCTGATCAGACAGTTCGAGATTGTACCTTTTCAAGGAGCATATGAGCTGATAAGAAGGCTTCAGGCAGAAGGTCATACCGTTGGTCTGATCACCAATGGAGAAGGAGAGCATCAGCGGCGCAAGCTTGAAGCACTGGATGTGCTCAGTCTCGTGGACGAGCATCTGATTTTCATCTCCGGTATGACTGGTTATGCCAAGCCAGATCGCAGGTTGTTTGAATATGTGAGTAAGCAGTCTGGGACAGATCCCCGTTCCAGCTATTACATTGGAGACTCGTGGCGTAATGATGTGGTAGGTGCAGTGGATGCAGGCTGGACAGTTATCTGGTTCAACCATCGGGCGGCGCTGCCGGAGTCCGATCATCAACCTCATTTTGTAGCATCAAGCTATGAAGAGATCAGTCGTATTCTGACTTTTGAGTGTGTTCAAGCTTAAGGAGATTTATGTTTAAAGGAGCAGTCCTGTTACCGTCTTAGGAGCAGGTCTGCTTTTTTATATTATACCTTCTATAAAGGCAACAATAATGAGGCGTCTAACTGCTCGCTTTCAATTACAATTGCCATGAGTCCAGCTTCAGTTTTGGTTTCGTGCCATTCATCTTTATCCCAGAGTACGGCCTCGCCACAATGCACTTTGATGTATTCATTTGCTTCACCTCTAACCCAACCCTCTCCACTTACGATTAAAAGGAGTTGAGAAACCACAGCTTGGTGATAACCTACTATTCCACCCTCAGCCAAGTGCATACATCCGATATGAGCTGCTTTGTTAGTCTGCGTAATACGTGACATTACAAAATTAGATTCGAATTTGGTAATCTTTTTTCCTGACTCTTGTTTAAATTGAAATATCCTCATGTTTACCTCCGCAATAGTGACTAAGTTAACTTCCTATAATGGTAACTATCTTTATGATGGGTATCATCCTATTTGACTAATTTATGGTTAATCTGATCAGATGAGTCTATCATAGCTCCAATCGTTTAGGAACAGTTTGCTTACCTTCACCATTTTGTTAGTTGTGTGTGCCAACGTTTCTATGAAGCTGTACTTCATGGAATCTTCATTTACAAGACAGTGCAAAAGCCTTCCCAAACAGGATATGCAGTGTTATAATTAAAACAAGATTTAGATTAAGTCTAAATTAAAAGAAGCAAACCAAAGCAATCCATCATAAAATTCAAATTCTATTTTTATATTCGAGAGGGGATAAATTCCATGAGCACAATCCAAACTAGAAACAACACTTTTGCCAACAACGCCACAGCACTTCAAGAGGTTCTGAACCGTCAGATCGCAGGATGGTCTGTACTGTACACGAAACTGCATAACTTCCACTGGTATGTTCAAGGACCTCATTTCTTCACACTGCATGCCAAATTCGAAGAGCTGTACAATTTAGCTACGGCGAATATGGACGAAGTTGCAGAACGTTTGCTGGCTATTGGTGGACGTCCGGTGGCTACAATGGCTGAACAGCTGCGTCTTTCTCCAATTGAAGAAGCACAAGGGCATTTGTCTGCTGAGCGTATGGTAGAGTCGGTGGTTGCTGATCTGCGTACAATGGTGGAAGTGATTCATCAAGGCATTCACGAAGCGGGAGAAGCAGAGGATAACGCAACGGAAGATATGCTGATTGGATTTACCGCTGTGCTGGATAAAGAGGTCTGGATGTTAAACGCATTTATGGGCAAATAAGCAAGGTTACCCTTCATCCTGACAACGATATGTAGAGTCCGTGAACAAAGTGTCCGTTCGCTTACAAATCCAGTGCGCTTGCCGTATAATGATGGCATCCAAGATGTACAGAATGGTGGAATGAATGATGCGGTCAGACCTGGAACAATTGCAGGAAGAAGCTGAACGGTTTATATATACATGTTATGAAGAGCTGGGCCATTCGCGTGAAGACGCGCAGGCCCGGCTTGTTGCCGTTATGGGAGAGATCGAAGCAACGGGTACCTATGTGCATACCACAGGAGAATTGGAGCAGGGGTGCAAAATGGCCTGGCGGAACAGTAATCGCTGCATCGGGCGGCTGTTCTGGGACAAACTTCGGATCGTGGATGCCCGTCATGCCGATACGGCAGGAACGGCAGCGGATGCGGTGATGAATCATATTCATGTGGCATCCAACGGAGGTAAAGTGATTCCGATGATTACGATCCTTCCACCGGATGGGCCGAATGGAGCTCCGGTACGTGTCTGGAATCATCAGCTTATTCGTTATGCAGGATATGAGACGGAGCAAGGCATTATTGGAGATCCTGCTTCGGTGGAACTGACCAAGTCGGCGATGTCACTTGGCTGGCAAGGAGCAGGCACCTCATATGATGTGTTACCACTCATTATTCAGGCACAAGGACAAGCGCCAGAGTGGTATGTTATACCCGAAGAAGAGATTGTGGAAGTGATGATTGAGCACCCGGAGCAGAAGGAGATTGCTGAACTGGGTATGCGTTGGTATGGTGTGCCGATGATCGCCGATATGCGTCTGGAGATTGGAGGTATATCCTACCCCGCAGCGCCGTTTAATGGCTGGTATATGGGTACTGAGATTGGCGCCCGTAATCTGGCGGACACGTTCCGGTATAACAAATTGCCTGCGGTGGCGGCAGCGTTCGGATTGAAAACATCTAGTGAAACGACATTGTGGAAGGACCGGGCCTTGGTGGAGCTGAATGTGGCTGTGCTGCATTCGTTCAAAAAAGCAGGCGTGAGCATTGTGGATCACCACACAGCGGCAGCGCAATTTGCTATGTTTGAACAGCGGGAAGAGAAGGCTGGACGTGAGCTGACCGGGGATTGGGTGTGGCTGATTCCGCCAGTGTCTCCGGCGACAACGCATATTTTCCACAGCTCCTATCGCAATGAGATTGTGAAGCCGAACTTTTTCCATCAGGATCAGGCGTATACCCTGAAAGATGGTGTGGCATCTGCCGTGGAGCCGCGAAGCAGCGAGCAGCAGAATGCACAGGTAGAGCATCCCCAGCCACAGGCTGGTGAGGCACCAATGAAATGCCCGTTTGCACATTAAATTGTGCAGGCGGGTTATTTTTTGTGGTCCTTTTTTATCAAACGAAGGGCTTTAAAATAGGAAAAAAATGAAAATATTCTTTCTCTATATGGAAATATATAACACACCTATAATGAAGCCATGACTTTGACTTCACATAGGGGAGGGAACAATTCATGGGTTATATTGAAACGTTGCGAGGAATGGTTGGCAATGCTCCTGTTATTTTGGTTAGACCGAGTATATTGATCTTGAATAAGACAGGTGAGATTCTATTAGTTCGACATCTGGATGATACGTGGGGAGTACCAGGTGGAAATATGGAGCTCGGCGAATCGGTGGAAGAGTCTGCAATGCGAGAGGTCAGAGAAGAGATTGGGATAGAGATCAAGAAACTTCATCTGTATGGTGTCTTCTCAGGAAAAGAGTTATATACGAAATTAAGAAATGGGCATGAATACTATAATGTGGTCATTGGTTATATTTGCACGGAGTATGAGGGAGAATTAAAGCCGGATGGGGTAGAAGTTCTTGAAGCAAGGTTTTATAAACCAACAGAATTACCTGACACGACCGACCCTTACTTAAAAAGAAAAATCCAAGAAAATGCAGAGAATATAGCAACATTATTAGGAAAAGCATAATCGAGAGGTTGCCACCGAAATGGTTTCTCTCACGAGTTGTAGAGCTAACGAACCGAGCGCGCCTTATAGGGCTGATTAATTGTGAAATTATAATTTAACGAACATCAGTGGCGTTATATCGGCATTAACCTGCCTGAAACCGATGCAGGAGCAATAAATCAAGGAAATAGCGCCTCTGTGATTCGTTAAAATACTGTCCTGTGGAAATTGAAGCGAATAACACTTGTGCGGTTCGTTAGAAAAAAATTATGCTAATGAAGGGATGTCCTCCGTCGTGTTTATGACTTGTGGACATCTCCCTTTTGCATTTACACCGGTTTTGTCTTGTACCGACTGCGCATCACGGCCTGAACTACAATGGCAACAGCAATCAGCACCAGATTGAACACAAACACGGAGTAAAGCGATCCAACTTCCATAAGTAGCGCTGCAACCAGTGGAGATACGATGGAGCCGATCTCGGCAGCTGAGACAATTTTGCCTATAACAGAGCTTCGACTCTCGTCCGGGATATGATCACCAATATGAGCAAAGAACGAATCCATGTAACATGCACCGCCAACCCCGCCAATGAGCATGCCAACGTAGACCCATAGATGGGAGGACGTGCTTAGAAATACAACAACTTCGATTCCAATCAGGAACATGCCGAGCATACAGAGTAACAGACGATCGCCTAACCGGTCAGAGAGATAACCAACAAAGGGGGCAGCGGCAAGCGTAGAAATCCCGGATACGGTGAAGGCGAGACTGGTTGCAAAGGGGTCCCAATGCATGATGTGAGCTGCATACAGTGCAAAATAGGTGAGGAATACCGCATAGGCGCTCATCTCCAAAAAATGTACTGTGCCGTAGCCGAGAAGCTGTTGCCGCTGTGTGAGCTTTGTAGACAAATCTTGAGTATGCTTTGCATCAGACGGTGATGAAGATAAAGGAGGCGCAGTCGATACAGTAGTATGAGGGTGGGAGTCACTTGTAGTGGAGTCTACAACTTTATCCGTGTGGAGTACTGAGTGTGCTGAGTTGACCAGAGGTTCTTGTGTCACCGTAGTAGAAGGATCTTCTAATGGATGATCACTTAACGTACTTCCGGATTCATGAGTAGCTCTAGCTTGTGCCGTCGTCTTTATCCCCATCGCAGCGACCACGGCCATCAGACAACATACGGTAACGAGTAAAAAAGGCACCGACAATGGCCAGTGCAGCGCAAGCCAGCCACTAATGACTGGGCCAAGTACCATACCGCCGCCTTCACTGCTGCTGATATACCCATTGTACAGCCCGCGGTTGTCTACATTACCCCCATCCCCGATGATGGAACGTACGACCACGGTAAGGCCCGTGGAAGCGAGCCCCTGTAGAAGTCGGAGCAGGCCGAATAATACCGCAGCAGTAGACACCGCGAAGCCGCCCATGCAGACAGCCAGCAGGATCAGCATCAGGATGAGCGCCTTTTTCCCTCCAAGCCTTCTATAAATTGCCGCAGCAGGTATACCACCAATCACTTTCCCTACATAAAAAAGTGCAAAAATAACCCCCATCATCCAGCCGGACAGGCCGAATTCCTCAATAAACAAAGGAAACAGGGGCAGGATCATGAATCCGCCCATCTGACTTAGGAAACAAATGGTCATCAGCAAAGGCAGGTTACGACGAATATCCAAGAGCCAAGACTCCTCTCACACATAAAATGGAATCCTAAAAATCCTTCATTTACTCCATATGGGTACGTATTATCGACATTACCCGTAATGTATGCAGAATTTTTGAAAATAAGAAGAAATGACACGCGGCGTTTACATCAAAACCATTGCGGATATACCTGAATCATATATAATAGATGGGTTATCTATAAGGATGCATGAACGAAAGTGTACAGAATTAAGAGGTACCTCAAGTATAAGGGGGCGATGTGAAGCATGTCAGAACAACAACCGATTATCCGCTTCGAAGCGGTGACTCAGCAATACGATCAGGATGAAGCCGTATTGAAGGCAGTCAGCTTTGAGATTGAGCGGGGTAAATTTTATACGCTTCTTGGCCCATCGGGCTGCGGGAAAACAACGATATTGCGGCTGATTGCCGGTTTTGCGGAGCCGACACAGGGCAGTATTTATTTTAACGGTGCGCTCATCAACCGGGTGCCTGCCCACCAGCGGCAGGTGAATACCGTATTTCAGGATTATGCGTTATTTCCACATTTGAATGTATTTGAGAACGTAGCTTTTGGTTTGCGGATCAAAAAGATGAAAACGGCTGAAATTCGCAGCAAAGTGTTGGAAGCCCTCAAATTCGTCAATCTGTCCGGTTATGAGAACCGTGAAATTGGTGAAATGTCCGGCGGACAACGACAACGGGTTGCGATTGCACGCGCAATTGTGAACGAACCTGAAATTCTGCTGCTGGACGAGCCGCTCTCAGCACTCGATCTGAAGCTACGGACTGAGATGCAGTATGAATTACGGGAGCTGCAACAGCGACTGGGCATCACGTTTATCTTTGTTACACATGATCAGGAAGAGGCCTTGGCGATGTCGGATGAGATCTTTGTCCTGAATGGAGGCGTGATTCAACAGAGCGGTACACCGAATGATATCTATGATGAGCCAATTAACCGCTTTGTGGCAGACTTTATCGGGGAATCGAACATTGTATCAGGCAAAATGAAGCAGGACTTTGTGGTAGAGTTTGCTGGCGCACAGCACGAGTGTGTCGATCAGGGTCTCCAGCGGGACGAGCCGGTAGAGATTGTCATTCGCCCAGAGGATCTGGAGATTACAACCGAAGACCAAGGCAAACTCAAGGTCAATGTGGATTCCCAGTTATTCCGCGGGGTGCATTACGAGATATCCACGTACGACGATGCGGGCAATGAGTGGCTTGTTCATTCAACCAAGAAAGCCGTTGTCGGCGCACGGATTGGACTGTATTTTGACCCGGAAGCGGTACACGTCATGCGCTTTAACGAGACCGAAGAAGAGTTCGACAAACGACTCGAAGCCTACCAAGAGGCCGCTCATGCAGACTAAGGCCAGCACACGCAATGCGTATCTGATTCCATATGTATTATGGATGGTGTTGTTTGTTGTGGCGCCGGTTCTGCTGGTCATCTATTATTCGTTCTTTGATGTGGAGGGTAACTTCACGTTTGGCAACTACGCCCGATTCTTCACACCGGTGTACTTGCAGATGACGCTCAGTTCGTTCTGGTATGCATTTCTGATTACGGCGTTCTCACTGCTGATCTCGTATCCAACGGCGTATATGCTGACCCGGACGAAGCACAAGCAGCTATGGTTGCTGCTGATCATTCTGCCAAGCTGGATCAATCTTTTGTTAAAAGCGTACGCCTTCATCGGCCTGTTCGGAACGTACGGTCTGACCAACTCCCTGCTTGAAGTGGTGGGTATTGGTACACAGCAGATTTTGTTCACCGATTTCAGCTTTATTTTTGTCTCGGTGTACATCTTCATTCCATTCATGATTCTGCCGATCTTCAATGCGCTGGAAGAGATGAATCCATCGTTGATCTATGCGGCGCGTGATCTGGGAGCCTCATCGTGGCTGACATTCCGCCGAGTTATCTTTCCACTGACGATTAGTGGAGTGAAGTCAGGCTGTCAGGCTGTATTTATTCCTGCGCTGTCTCTGTTCATGATTACCCGCCTCATTGCGGGGAACCGTGTAATTACGCTGGGAACAGCGATCGAACAGCATTTTCTCGTCACCCAGGACTGGGGGATGGGTTCAACGATTGCCGTCTTTTTGATTATTGCGATGGCGATTATTATGTTCCTGACTGGATCAGGCAAGAAGGAGGTGCGTAATGGGAAGAAACGGAAAGCTGTCTAACGTCTATCTAGCCGTTGTATTCGCCATATTGTACGCACCGATTGCGTATCTGATCTTCTATTCCTTCAATAGTGGCGGCCACATGCGCAGCTTCGAAGGATTCACGCTTGAATGGTACAGAGAGGTATTCGCTGATACTCGGCTGCTCATCATTGTGCTGAATACATTTATCATTGCGCTCCTGTCATCAGCGATCTCAACGATCCTTGGTGTAGCAGGAGCACTGGCGATCTACCATGTGCGTCGCAAACGGACCAAGAACACGCTGTTGTCACTCAATAACGTGCTCATCGTTAGTCCGGATGTCATCATTGGTGCGTCATTCCTGATTCTGTTCACCATGATTGGCATCAAACTGGGCTTCACTTCCGTCCTGCTGTCTCATATCGCATTCAGTGTACCGATTGTTGTAATCATGGTACTGCCGAAGCTGCAGGAGATGAGTCCAACACTGATGGATGCAGCGCGCGATCTGGGTGCTGGTTCATGGCAGATTCTGACGCGTGTGGTACTGCCATACGTGAAACCAGGTATTTTTGCCGGATTCTTCATGGCGTTGACGTACTCGCTCGATGATTTTGCAGTAACATTCTTTGTTACGGGTAATGGTTACTCTACACTCTCGGTAGAGATATACTCCAGAGCAAGGCAGGGTGTATCCTTGTCCATCAATGCCCTGTCCACCCTATTGTTCCTGCTCACGGTGCTGCTGGTGGTCGGATATTACTTCATTAACCGCCGTGCAACACGGATACCACCCGGAGGAAAGGGGCTGCGTCCATGAAGCAACTGGTACGGACATTTGCGATTGTTTTTGTGGCCGCGTTTGCCCTGATGATCCTGGCTTCGTATCTGAACAAGAGTCAGGGTTATTCTGGCGGCAACACGCTGACCATCTATAACTGGGGCGATTATATCGACCCAGATCTGCTCAAGGAATTTGAGGACGAGACTGGCATTAAGGTTATCTATCAGACGTTTGACTCCAATGAAGCGATGCTGACCAAGATTGAGCAGGGCGGTACTACGTTTGATGTGGCGATTCCTTCCGAATATGCGATTAGCAAAATGAAAGAGGAAGACCTGCTCGTTCCAATTGATCAAAGCAAATTGACTAACCTGAGCAACATCGATCCGCGGTTCTTGGACTTGTCCTTTGACGAAGGCAACAAGTACTCGATCCCTTATTTCTGGGGAACAGTGGGGGTTGTGTTCAATCCTGAACTGGTGGATGGGTTGACGTTTGATAGCTGGAACGACCTGTGGGACCCGCGCCTGAAAAACCAAATCCTGCTCCTTGATGGCGCACGTGAAGTCATTGGGATGGGATTAAACAGTCTTGGGTATTCTCTGAATGATACCAACGAAGACCATTTGCAAGAAGCGCTGAAGAAGCTGTCTACACTGACGCCAAACGTCAGAGCAATTGTCGGAGACGAGATCAAGATGCTGCTTGCGAACGAGGAGGCAGCGGTTGGACTCGTGTGGTCTGGGGATGCATCCGAGATTATGGATGAGAACGACAAGTTGGATTACATGGTGCCTGAAGAAGGCTCGAACCTCTGGTTCGATAACATGGTTATTCCGAAGACAGCGAGTAATATTGAAGGAGCACACCAGTTTATCAACTTCATGCTGGACCCGGATCATGCCGCTCGCAATGCGGAGTATGTCGGGTATTCCACACCAAACGCCGAGGCGCTTAAGCTGCTGCCAGAGGACATCTCGGAGGATGAACGCTTCTATCCGGACGAGACACTGACAGGCAAGCTGGAGGTCTACGATAATCTGGGAAAAAAAATGCTCTCGCATTATAACGACCTGTTCCTGGAGTTTAAAATGCACAGTAAATAACCGCCAATAACGTGTGCACATTTCGTTAGATTCTGAAAAAAACAAAAAGGGTTGCTGCTCGTCATTCAAGTGAAATGATGAGCAGCAACCCTTTTCTATTACCTGCTTCAGAGCAATAGCGCTTGAAGTGCCATATAAGATGAACATTTAAGATCACACGTTAACGGAGGGGACAGAACAAACGAAGGAAGTGAAGCGCTCGCCTTTATCAACGGATTTTCCCATTGCTAGATTGGGATTCAAAAAAATCCGGGGATAACAGCGATCCGAAGTTGTTCTGTCACCGTAGTGGCTCAGTTGATCCCACCTAATCATCTTATATGAACGACACTACATGCGCTTTTTGCGACCCACCATGATCCATGCCCCACCCATAATCAGCACAATCGCCACGAACGGTTGAATAAAGCTCAAGCTGCTCAGCATCGTGCCAATCGACATCACAGCGAAGAATAGCAATGATATCACCGTAAGAATGTTGATGGGGATCAGCAACCATTTGTTCCGACCACCGAACCAATACAATTCGAACAAACCAACAGCAACAGCAAGAATGAAGCCCGGCCACATCGTACCCCAGTTGTTAAATAGCATGGCAATCTGACAGACGATACCAACCGTGAGCAGCAACCCACCAGGAACCAGAAGTCCAACCCCTCTGCCAATCATGGAGAAGTACAGCCAGTGGAAGAACAGTCCGAGTGGAATCACGAACAATGTGGGCCAGAAAGTCGCAAAGATCGTACCCGGACCGAGTGAACCTCCCTGGTTCAGAATCAGGTACACGCCCAGTAAAATGAGAACAGGCGCCAGGATCGTACGTTTAGCCATAATATCTCTCCTTCTTAATACAAGATCAATTTTCCGAACGGTTGTATGTAGAGCAATTACTTTCGTTATTCACAGCATACCATGAACTGGAAAAGTCTATCCTCCGTCTTTGGAGTTAAAGTGAACCTAGACCAAAGTCTAGGTAAGTATTTGGGCAACTACCTCTTTGTAGATGAGTGTGTAGTTGAACATACTAAAAACCCACTCTGTTGAAGAGTGGGTTCTGTCATTCTTTTTATCCAAAACGAAGCTTGTTATTTCACCACATCTGAATGTTTCTTGCCCCAGCTGTTCACACCGTCATCCTCAATAATGGAGATGGCAGCGTCGGCGATATCGGGGTTCGTCATCAGTTTCTCCTGAATACGGAACTTGATGTCATCCGCATCAGCCAGGCTGAGTCCTTTGGTCAGTTCAATCAGACCTTCCACATGATAATAACGGCCTTCCTGAATAATACGCATCATCTGAATGTCAGCAACATGTGTGTCTGCCAGAATGGTTTGGGACACTTTGTCCTCAATATCCTGTGGAGCCGCTACACCAATCAATCCGATCATATTATCGTAACCGACACGGAAGGCTACAGCGATCATCAGACATCCAATAATCGTTGTCACAATGCCATCGAGCAATGCAAAATTGGTTAATGCAATGACTACAACGGAGATCAAGGCGAGTGTCGCACCGAGTACTGCTACAACATCTTCGTAGAATACGAGACGGGTTGGTGGCGCAGCACGGCCTACATTTTTGATGGCAGCAGGGACCAAGGCAAATCCGGCGGCTTTGGGTGCGCGTGCTTCTTTGAGAATTTCCTTCATGGCTTTGATCAGGATGGCCCCGTCAATGACAATGTTCAGAACAAGCACTCCGATGTTAATCCAGAGACCGCCGGTATGACCAACAGGATGCTGGAGCAGGTGAATCCCCTCATGAATGGTCTCATAGGCCATAATCGTCACGACAATAACGGCGATCATACAGAAAATGTTGATGACCCGTCCGAATCCGGTCGGGAAGCGGCGTGTAGGTTTTTTCTCGGACAGCACACTTCCGACAAAGACAAACCCTTGGTTAATGGCATCAGCGAGTGAATGCATCGCCGAAGCGAACATGGCACCACTGCCACTGAATAGGAAGGCTCCCCCTTTGCACACCGCAAGAACAGCATTACCTGCCATCGCTACGGCGGAGGATGTGTTTCCTTTTTTGACGAGAGACATAAAGCTCTCAGACTTCGGTTGTTCAGCCACTTCGTGTGTTCCTCCCAGATCAATGTATTAGGTGTAGAAAAGGCATTTTATCTATACAGCATGTGCATTTCCACTAAATGTTATTATAACCGCTTTGACATATCCCAGCATTATGCAAAAAAGGTCATATCATCATGTTGATCATGTGATCCATAGGGAGTAGGCTGATGCCAGTGTGGATACGTTATACTTTCTCAGTACTCGATGGCCTCAATGGCACGTAAATTCCGGTTGGATTGTTCCAATAGTTCCGTAAACGTGCCAGCGACATAATATACAAAATCCGGATCATGTACATACATAATAATTTGCCCAACCGTTCCTTGCTCTGTCGGATCAAAATCGAACATCAGATACAGTGAGCCACCTCCAAGCATGCCAAACGTGATCCATTTCTTTTGAAAAAGGTAGGGTTTGATTCGGGGATCAAGCTCACCGATCTCTTCTTCGGTAAAATAATCATCCATGCGGTTCTCCACCAGCGTGGACTGCTCCTTTTGAATTTTTTCCAGGGATAACAGATAAAATGGTTCGGATTCCTGTCCATCCTCAAGGCTTGGATACAAGACGTGAAAGGCATAACCGCTCCCATTTTTACGTTTATAAAACGCACGAAAATCAGCAGGCAAACGAATACCTTGTTCACGCTCGAATGCGTCGAGCTGCCCATCCGTCACGCCTTCAAACTGGCGATAAGCCTCCAAGAGTTCCCGGTTTTCCTCATCCTGTACCTTCTCCTCCAGCAACATATCCAGTTCATCCATCAATTCATATATACGCTGTTCTGGCATCCAATTCCCTCCGTATGAGCTATTCAGATAATATGGTGAGTGATATGCGAGCAAACTGTGCCTGATTTCACCTCATATTATAGTTATAATCCGGGAAAGCACACAAGAAACCGGAGTCCTTGCTTTATATACTACAATGGTCTCATTATTCAAGGACGGTAACAACAAATAAAGCGTGAGCAACAGGGGCATTCCCTGTAACTCACGCTAGTTATTTATCTACTATATAAAATGAAACTAACCTTTTATATAGTCCTCTTTATTCAAACTTCCAGCAGGACAAGCTCAGGTTGCCATACTGATAGGCTTTGAACAGGAGCGATGCTCGCTTGTTCTGATCTCCCGCACCCATCGCCAGCAACAGTGGTACAAAATGCTCCGGGGTAGGCACGGCGGCTTGAGCTGAAGGTGCCAGTTTATCATAGGAGAAGAGAGACGCCGTATCCCAACTCACCAGCTTGTCATGCAGCCAGTTGTCAAACTCCGATGCCCACGGGTCAACGCCGTTACTTTCCCAGTTCAATCGACGCAGATTGTGAACGGTTCCGCCGCTGCCGATCACAAGAATGTCTTGCTCACGTAAGGAAGCGAGCGCTTGTCCAACCTGATATTGCTGCTCACCTGTCAGATAGCGATTCACGGACAAGGCAACTACGGGAATATCCGCATCCGGGTAGAGCAGGCGTAGCACAACCCAAGCGCCGTGATCCAGGCCACGAACATCATCCGTTTGTACCGGAATCCCGGCTTCCGCGAATAGACGCTCCACCTCGGCTGTAGTCTCTGCATGTCCTTGAGCGGGGTATTTAATCTGGTACAATTCAGGCTGGAAACCGCCAAAATCGTAGATGGTCTCGTAATTGGCTACCGAGGATACAAGCTGAGTTGTGGATTCCCAGTGAGCAGAGAACAATATAATTGCTTTGGGTTTCGGCAGTTCTTGTCCGAGTTTCTGCAGAAAATCGGTGTACACATTCTCCTCCAGTGCTAGTGATGGGGCACCGTGAGCAATAAACAGGGATGGCATCATTATAAATTCAGTCCTTTCGAGTCATCGGAAGTCAGGTTCGCATCCGTGCGAAGCCATTGTTGGAATTGTTGATATAGATCGGGGGTCACCTGGTGTCCACCGTTGTAAGGAACATATGTGACGTGATTGGTATGTTGACGGAAGAAATTGGCGTTATCTTCGCCCAGCTGGAGCGGGAATAGATGATCCTGATCCCCATGCGATATGAACACAGACAGCTCCGAATCGGGTTGTAGCTTGTACTCGTCTTTCACAAATTGCGGGATGTACCCACTCATCGCTACAATGCCTTTAATTGCATCTCCCATGATCAGCGATAGAGTCATTGCCATAATGGCGCCCTGGCTGAATCCGGCGATATAACGCCGCGTGGGATCAATAGCATATTTGGCGGACAGATCAACAATCAACTGTTGCAGTCCCAGCACGGAGGCATCATACAATTCGCGGATGGGGTTGCCAATGCTTTTGATCTGAAAATAAGCATAACCACTACCCTGAACGATAGGCCCACGGATGGCAACAATAATAAAATCAGACTGCATAGGCTCCATTAAACGAAGCATATCCTGTTCATCTGATCCCATGCCATGTAAGGCGAAGATTACGGGATAACGTTGATCTGGATTGTAATGAGACGGTAATCGGATTTCATGTATATAAGGAGAATTCATTGAAAACACCACCTGATGAGGATTGAGTTAGATATATAGCTTAGACAATAAAGTTCACAAATATGAAATAAATATTCTTATTTATGAACAAAATTTATCATGGTTTCATTGTAGGGTCAATACTTTTTTTGTATGATGAATATATGTTGTGTATAAGAAACCTTGAAGAGTTTTAAAAGAAGTATCGCTACGCATGGTTTATATCTTATTCCCGAGGACGTGATCAGGATGTTAAAGAGTATCGTGCCTATTCTGAGAATATTTGATGAAAATAAAGCTAGAGAGTTTTACCTTGAATACCTGGGTTTCCAATTGGATTGGGAACATCGATTTGAGCAAGATATGCCCTTATATATGCAGGTTTCGCTCGATTCCATCGTGATTCATCTGTCCGAACATCATGGAGATTGTACACCTGGAGCTGCGTTACGTGTGGATACGGATAACTTGGATACATTCCATGGTGCACTTCGTCAGAAAGAGTACAAACATGCGAGACCCGGTATCGAGGAGACCCCTTGGAATTCAAGGGAAATGACCGTGACAGATCCGTTTGGCAATCGGATTATATTTGTTGAGACACGTGGCGAATAGATAACCTGAAGAAGCGACGCGGACGACTGGTGTCTTAAATAGATCAATAGAAGGGGAGGGACGCAATATGGATATCGGCTTGGCTATTCGTACGATCCGCAAGCAGAAACAGATTACGATCATGCAGATGTGCGAGGGAACGGGGTTGTCCAAAGGTTTTATCAGCAACGTGGAAAATAACAAAACGTCACCTTCCATTGCTACACTTGAAAGTATTGCGGATTATCTGGAAGTGCCACTTCCCTATTTGCTGCTGACACCGGAGCAACGGATGAATGTGGTACGTAAGAACGAGCGTAAGGAAACAACGGCAGGGAGCGGACAGATCAAAGTGCAGCATCTTACAGCCAAAGGTGCGATGCGTATGTCCATTGTGGAGTTGCCGCCAGGTGCATCGACCGGGGTAAGCAAACATGCGGGAGAAGAGAGTCATCTTTTATTGCAGGGCATGATTCGTGCGCAACAAGGTGAAGATGTGGAAATTCTGGAAGCGGGTGATTCGTTTACCTGGAATGCGATCGTGCCCCATGAAGTGACCAATATCGGTGAGGATCCTGCGGTGGTGCTCATTGCGGTGTCCAAAGAATTGGGTCTGGATCATTTGTAGAATAAAAAAAAGGACGGCTCCCAAGTCATGAACATGCGAACATGCATACATGTACAATGGGAAACGTCCTTTTATATTTCTAACGAACTGAGCGAGCCCTATTAGATGATTTTAAGCAGACATCAAGATTTAACGAATCTCAGACGCTTTATTCACTCTTGTGCGTGTAATTTGGCTACATTCCACAGACTTCTGGCGAAATAACGTCGCAGAGATTCGTTAGAAAAATCAGAAGCACACTGTCTATTGCGGATTGGTCGTCCAAATGCCTGCTGCTTTAACGAAGACACGGTCGGACAGCTTGAGCGTTGCGAGTGCAAGTTCAGCTACATCTTCCGCTTGCATCATGCGATCTTCGTCGCCAATTTTCAGTCCGGCATTGGTCGCAAGCTCCGTATTCACTGTGCTTGGTGTCAGTGCCGTTACACGAATGTTGGATTTGCGCACTTCCTGCATCAGAGATTCGGTCATGCCGAGTAGCGCAAACTTGGATGCACAGTATGCCGAACCTGTAGCGAATCCGCGCTCACCTGCAGTGGAAGCAATATTGATAATGCTGCCGCTACTTTCCTTGATCATGCTTGGGAGGACAGCACGTGTGACGTAATATGTACCCATAACGTTAACATGCAGGATGCGTTCCCACTCTTCCGGGTCCATATCCAGCAATGTGCCGAAGCTTGCAATACCTGCATTGTTGATCAGGATATCCACTGCGCCGAGTTCCATCTCAATGGCTGCTACAGCGGCTTCCGCCTGTGTGCGATCCGAGATATCTGCCGCAGCACTGGTTACTTTAACGCCGTATTCTTGACTAAGTGACTGTTGCAGAGCCTGAAGATCGGAAGCGGTACGTGCGATAAGGCCGAGGTGCACACCTTCTTTGGCAAGTGCTTCAGCGATGGCACGGCCGATACCTTTACCGGCACCTGTGATGACAGCTGTTTTATTTTTAAGTTCCATGTGGGTAATTCCTCCTTAGAATTGGACTGGCATTTGATTATACTATATTACCCACAGTTCGGAAATTTGCTTCATCACTATTTGGTAATCTCGATGCTGCCAGAAGAGGTGCGGGCTTTAATCACTTCCCGGCTTACCATTGGGGATTCAGGTACATCCACACTTCCGGAAGTAGCCTTAGCATCGTAGATCCCGTCAAAATCAGGTGCAGCTTGAATGAAAATATCTCCTGATGTTCCAGACGCATTAATTGGGGCGGAATGGGACTGTTCAATATGAATGCTACCCGAAGTGAATTGAACATCGGCTGCGCCGTTTAATTCAGTGATTTCAATATCTCCTGATTTAATCTTACTGTTTACTTGACCAACTACCTGATCAGCAGTGAAGCTTCCGGATGTCTGTTTCACGGTCATGTCTCCATTAATCATGGAAGCGGTAATGTCCCCCGAAGTCAGAGCCAACTCAATATTGGGTACCTTGATGTTTGCCAGACGTATGGAACCGGAGGTGTTATTCAGCTCAAGCTTATTGGCACTCAGATCCGTTAGATCCCAGTCACTTGAAGAGGAGTCCAGCTTAACCTCATTTAACTGATGTCCTTCAGGCAGGGCAATCGTTATTGTGGAATCTTGATCATTCCAGTACAGGGTGAAAAATTGCAATCGTTCACGCTCTGTCTGTGACAGTTGGAATGTATCGTTGGATAAGGTGGCTTGTTCGAAGCTTTTGACTACGGCAGGGTCCCATTTACCATCCACTTCGATATAACCATTCGAATCCGGGCTTATGACAAATTCAATATCTGCACTGAAATTAGCATTCATGATAATGTTCTGCAATTCATCTGCTTTGAAATCCCATCGTTTAGAATAATGCTCCCGTTCATCCCCGAACTGAACGCCATAAATGGATGTCCCAAGTAAACCTATTCCGATACATATCACGGCAAGCGCAAGCCATTTCTTGGTACTCATGCGGAAACATCTCCTTTCAACGTGTTTTTATTCCATCTAATATATTGAAGAGTGACGATTTTGAAGGCTCTAAAGACATACTTCGATGCGATGGCAAACAAAATGCCGACACCGAAAGCGCCAATCGCAACGAAAATTTCCGGTTTATCGAGTTGGCCCAGGAATACAAAGTCCACAACTGCTGCCACAGGAGCCAATACCAGCAAGGAAAGGCTGGCAATAACAAGCCATACCGACCACATCATGAGACCAAGAGGAATGCCAAGGATCAGATTCAGGAATAACAGGCCGATGGCAGTGAAAAAGTTGCGAGTGGCTCTGGTGCTGTTTCTTGGGGATCGCATTTCGCGATACGTCGGTGCATAAAACGCATCTGAACCCGGTGTATGAATGTCATAACGCTCACCGAGTGCTTCCTTGGCGATCTCTTCCGGCTGTCCCAGCTCCCGAGCGATCTCTTCTTCCAGTCTGCCTTCTCGTAGTCCAAGCTGGAAATGTTGATCATAATCTGCGAGCAATTCAGCCCGTTCCTGCGGTTCCATCGGCCGTAGATGAATTTCCATGGCCTGCATAAATTGTTGTCTATTCATTATGAGTTCCTTCCTCAATCAGATTTGCGACATTGCGCACAAAATCATTCCACTCTGTCGTCAGTGCCGACATGTAGTCGCGACCTGTCTCGGACAGTCGGTAATACTTGCGCGGCGGTCCTTCAGTTGATTCTTGCAGGTAGGTAGTGCAGTAACCGTCATTCACAAGCCGGCGAAGCAAGGGATACAGTGCACCTTCAGCAACTTCGATATGTTTGGAGACCGCCTGAGCCAGTTCGTAGCCATACCGATCCTGGCGGTTAATTAATACCAGGACGCACAGCTCCAATACTCCTTTTTTGAACTGGATGTTCACATTCACACAGGTTCCTCCTTCGTAGCTTCATTTATCGCTAGTGTATATTGTTCAGTAGTAGTGAAGTCATCATAGCATTCAGTACTGTTTAATGCAAGGTAGTGACTTTAAAACAGTTCCGTATCACGATTTATCGATAAGAAGTTCGTTTAATACTGACGCTTAGCTGAAGCTGTCTGTTTAGCTATAATTCAGCATACGTAAAAACCGGATCGGTTACTTCCGTCTGAAGGCGGATTCCGATCCGGTCTGTGAGATGAACTTTTGTTTCTTTGGTTTACAGGTTAATCGCTAAATGTCGGTTATTCTTGTGCATCCAGAACTTTAAGGTCTTCCACAGCAGGGCCCTCAATGACATGGCCTGCATAATCGAAGCGTGAACCATGGCATGGGCAATCCCACGAACGCTCGCCCTCGTTCCATTCGACTTCGCACCCGAGATGGGTGCAGGTGGTATCCACCAGAAACAGCTTGCCACTGGTGTCCTTATAGGCGCCAGCACGTTTGCCGTTATGACGAACGACAGCTCCTTCGTCTTCGCCAATATCACTAACGTTTTTGTGCACAATGCCTACTTTACCGGAGATTAATTCCTTGGCTACATTCACATTTTCCACAATAAAATGTTTCATGCCAGGATCGGCCTTGAATCTTGCTGGATCGAATATAGCGGCATGAGGATTGTCACGTCCACTGATACGATCCGCAAGAATGTGTCCTGCCATCGTGCCCGTTGTCATTCCCCATTTGGCAAACCCGGTCGCCACATAGACACGTTCATGTCTTCCGGTAATCGGTCCAATGTAAGGCACCTTGTCAATGGAGATCAGATCCTGAGCTGACCAGCGAAAAGGAATGTTGCGGATACCAAATGTCTCCGCTGCGAATTGCTCCAGGCGTTCATAATGACCGAAGGTGCAGATGCCTTGTCCGGTTTTGTGATTTTCGCCGCCGAAGAGGATAAGTTCCTTACCGTCATGCAAGACGGTACGCAAGGAACGGTACGGTGTATCGTCCGAGATATACATGCCACCAGCATACGGTTTTTCCGGTTCGACTAATACGGCGTACGATCGCTCGGCGTGTAATCGTGTGAAATAAAATCCGGGATCATAGACGGGAAAATGAGAAGCCACGACAATATGTTCCGCTGTTACGGATGGACCATCTCCATAAGTTCTGACATGTAGTGAAGCATCTTCCTCTACATCGGTTACGGTGGTGTGCTCATAGATACGCACCCCTTGTTTCACAGCGGAATCGAGCAAGTAGTGCAGGTAGGCCAGTGGATCAAAGCGTGCCTGACCCGGCATGCAAATACCTGCCCTTGCGGGAACTGGAATAGGGAGTGGATCTACCCACTCACCAGGGATATTGAGTTTGCCATAGGCGGTCAGCTCGATCTCCAGTTTTTTGATGTTTTCCTCCGACTGAATGTAGACGTAGGCATCTTCCTCTGCCCATTGGCAATCAATCTGTTTTTCCTTCACCAGATTGCGCATCCACTTGGCGGCATCGGCATTACCTTCATAGTACATCCGAGCCTGCTCTTGTCCGAAGTGATGCATAATTTCATCAAATATGACGCCGTGTTGTGCAGATACCTTGGCGGTGGTATGACCGGTCGTGCCATCCAATACTTTTCCAGCCTCCAACACGACCACACGCATACCCGTCTGTGCCAGCAGATAAGCGGTAGTAATGCCTGCAATACCGGCACCAATAATTGCTACATCCGCGGTGATATCTTCAGTCAGTTTAGGATAGGCGTCGAATTCATGCGTAGCACGCCACAGTGATTCGGGGACCGGGGGCAGACCCGTTTTGGGCTGCTGATTGTCGCTCATTTGTCTTCCTCCTTGATCATCTTCAATCGGTTGAATCGGTTGTCGTTCAGCGCACATCGTTGTACTCTTATTCATGATTGCCAGACTATGCCAGGAAAAAACGGTGTTGTTCAGATTTTGCAGAGGGGATGTTCACAATTTCCTGCGCAGAACCTCTGTTTTTTTTGTTAAACATGCTATATGATAAGATTACCGAAACCGTTTTAGGTTTTGAAAAGGAGATCAAGTTTTATACCTGTAAACGTTGATTATAAAAGGATTAATCTATCCATCTGAAGTAAGATTTTATCTGAATTAATCCCCGTTTTTTCATAAGATATGTATTCGCTATCATTTTAATTAACTACCGATAACCAAAGGAGATTCCATATGACGACCAACCAAACGAAATATCCGTTTCAGGATACAGCACTAGAGTTAGACACCCGTGTGAAGGACCTTGTATCCCGCTTGACGGAAGATGAAAAAATTGAATCCATGCTGCAATATCAGCCAGCAGTAGAACGCTTGGGTGTGCCTGCATACAAACACGGAACAGAAGCGGCACACGGCCTGGCCTGGCTTGGAGAAGCAACATCTTTCCCACAACCGGTGGGGCTAGCATGCACATGGGATGCAGATCTGATGAAGGAGATTGGCTCCGTGCTCGGAGACGAGGCACGTGTATTTTATAAACGAAATCCGGCAGTGAACGGTCTTACGCTGTGGGCACCTACAGTGGATATGGAACGTGACCCGCGCTGGGGACGGAATGAAGAGGCGTATGGTGAAGATCCAGAACTGACAGCCGAGCTGACAACAGCATTGGTCAAAGGAATTCAGGGCGACCATCCGAAGTATTACAAAGCGGTCGCTACCTTGAAGCATTTTCTTGCGAATAATAACGAAGTGGATCGCGGAAGTGGTTCGTCCAGCATTGATCCGCGCAACATGCGTGAATATTATCTGAAAGCGTTCGAGAAGCCATTTAAGGAAGGCGGCGCACAGTCCATGATGACGGCGTACAACTCCATTAATGGTACGCCAGCGTTGTTGCATCCTTTTGTGAACGAGATTGTCAAAGGCGAATGGGGCATGGATGGTTTCATTGTCAGCGACGCAGGCGATGTAATGGGCATCAAGAACGATCATAAATACTATGATTCCCACACACCGGGTACGGTAGAATCTGTGAAGGCAGGAATTGATAGCATCACCGATGATGCCGAACTGTCCAAACAGGCACTACGTGAAGGATTGGAACAAGGTACACTCACGATGGATGACATCGATAAGGCGTTGTTCAATACGTTCCGTGTGCGTTTCCGTCTGGGCGAGTTTGATCCGGAAGAAGGCAACCCGTACGCTGCTATTGGTGAAGAGTCCATGATGACAGAGAAAGCAAAAGAACTGTCGCTCAGAGCCGCAAGAGAACAAGTCGTATTGCTCAAAAACGACAAAGGCACACTGCCGCTGGACAAAACAAAAGCTGGTAAAGTGGCTGTGATTGGTCAATTGGGCGGAACCGTCTATCGTGACTGGTATGCAGGCACCATGCCGTATAACGTATCCCCACTTGAAGCGATCCGTGGCAAAGTAGGCAGTGATAAAGTATCGTTCAAGGATGGTAATGACCGTATTACGTTAACTTCTGTAGCCAATGGGAAGAAGATTGGAATGGCGGATGGTGAGAAATCACCTGTCATTGCTTCAGGAGAAGCGGAGACATTTATGGTGTCCGACTGGGGCTTCGGAAGTTATACCTTGCAGGCCGAAAGCAACGGCAAATATCTGACCACAGATGAAGAGAACGTAACGGCTTCTGCAGATGAAGTGTACGGCTGGTTTGTGAAGGAAGTATTCCACCTGTTGCCACAACAGGACGGAAGTGTAGGTCTGACGACTTGGAATGGCAAAACGGTGACTTCACCTAATGGTGGAAACGATGCATTTGCGGTGTCCGAAGAACTGAAAACATTTGGTGCCACGGAGACGTTCAAGCAGGATGTGGTTGTGAATGGACTGGAGGAAGCGGTAGCAGCTGCCAAGGCTGCGGAAACGGCAATTGTCTTTGTTGGTAACAATCCGCTTGTAAATGGTAAAGAAGAGATTGACCGTCCAAGTCTGGATCTGGCTGAATCCCAGCAACGTTTGGTTGAGGCGGTCTATGCCGCGAACCCGAATATGGTTGTGGTCATCGTGGGTAGTTATCCATTCACATCGAATTGGGTTCAGGAGAACATCCCGGCGGTATTGTACACTTCACACGCAGGACAGGAACTGGGTAACGCAGTAGCAGACGTATTGTATGGCGACTATGCGCCAGCAGGCCGTTTGAACATGACATGGGTACAATCAGCAGATCAACTGACCGACATCAAGGATTACGATATCATTCAATCCGGTCGGACATATCAATATTTTGAAGGTAATGTATTGTATCCGTTTGGACATGGTCTGACGTATGCAACATTTAAATACAGCAATTTGGAACTTAGCCCAGCTCAAGTGGGTACAGAGGGCAACGTTACGGTAACTGTAGATGTGAGCAATACGGGTTCAATCGCCAGTGACGAAGTTGTACAGTTGTACGTTCGTGCAGGCAAATCCCGGGTGAAACGTCCACTCAAAACGTTAAAAGGATTCCGTCGTCTTCATATCGAAGCGGGAGCTACAGCGAAAGTCAGCTTCACCTTGCCTGTTCAGGAACTGGCAATCTGGGATGTAACTCGTGATCGGTATGTCGTGGAAAGTGGAACTTACTCCATCATGGTTGCCAAGTCATCCTCTGATGTCCAACTGGTTGCAGACCTGACGGTGGAAGGAGAGACGATCCCTGCCCGTAATCTGGGTGTGGCTACTCGTGCCGAGAATTATGATGCTTACCTGGGTGTTGATCTGGATGAGAGCAAAGAGGGCGGAAGTGCTGTCCGTGTAGTTGGAGAGCAAGGATGGATTGCTTTCAAGGATGCCGATCTGGGTAGTGGGGCAGCAGCAATTGAAGCGCGTGTCTCCGCAGAACAAGCAGGTGCGGTGTTGGAAGTGCGACTCGGTTCACCGGACGGTACGCTCGCAGGACGTGTGGAACTGGCACAAGGTGAGGCCCAGCAGTGGTCTACCGTGAAGGCGGAACTCACGGGTGCATCAGGTGCGCAGGATGTATACATTGTGCTGTCCGCAGGTGTACGTATCAGTCACTTCGAGATTCGTTAAGTCAAATAACTCATGAAAAAGCCTCCGAACTTATTCGGAGGCTTTTGTTTATTGTTTGCTATCAAACGCATTTTTTATTGTTTCATTAAACGTATTTTTATTTACCGTCAAACGTAATCATTTTTTGCACAAATTGCTTCAATTGTTTGTTGGTTTCATTTAGTTGCTCAATTGTGCTCATGAAATTATTTACGAGTTCAGCCTGCTCTTGGGAGCTTGCAGTGATCTCACCAAGTTCATTCTCCATGCCTTGAATGGATTGCCGAACCGAGAGAAGAGAATCTTCAATACGGGCCGTTGCTTCTTTGGTATCGACAGACAGTTTGCGAATTTCTTTGGCTACTACGCCGAAACCTGCACCTGCTTCACCTACACGAGCCGCTTCAATGGCTGCATTCAAGCCGAGCAGATTGGTTTGTTCGGAGATTTCACGAATGAAACTGGCAACCTGAGTTACATTGCCTGATTTCTGTACGGCTTGTTTGGAGTTGTTCCTGATCTCTTCGGTTGTGGCACTGAGTTCCTCGGAGTGTGCGGCTACATGCTGTACACTGTCAATTAACTGGTTGGTCAGATTTTCGGTAGCATCCATGAGCTGTTGCAGCTGGTCCTGGTCATCCATACTGTAGAGCAGGTTAAACAGGGCGATGACTTCACCTTTCTCATTTTTAATGGGGATAAAAGCCACGTCAAAAGGAACACCGAATAAATCTTTAGGGTAGTGATCAAATCGTTTGACTGTACCGCCGTTGAGATCAGCAAAATTTCGATTTCCATCCAATAGAGGGTCGCCGGGTTGATAATTCAGTTGTTTTAACGATTCCCCTGCTGAGAAATATAGGAATTTCTCATGATCAATAACGGAGAGGGTTACATCCTGACGAATCGTATCTCGAAAGAAAGGCATACATGTAATTAATGCTTGAACAATATCCATATAAAAGATGATTCCTCCCTAGCTACCTTATGTAAACGGTTAAATTTTAAATGCTAAATTACTAACTACCTATATAATATATCGTCATGCAATAGAGAAGAAAGTAGAGAGAATGGATAAAACCTATTTCTTTAAGGCAGGTCTCTACGAATGCTTCAATTATGCGGGAAATGGTCCGAGAACCAGTTAAAGATTGCTTAATTACTATTCTTATTTACAAACCGATAGTCGGTTTGTATAATTCTTTTAAAGAGTAGAGGAGTAAACAAGGGAGGAAACGTACTTGAAGAATGAAGACAGACGGAAACATACAACGGCTCAGTTATTGGGAGCTACCAAGGAACTGTTACAAGAGAAAGCCTGCCATGCGATTACCTTAAAAGAGATTATGGAACGCTCGGGATTGTCCAAAGGGGCGATTTTTCATTACGTTAGAAGCAAGGACGAAATATTTATCTGGGTTCTGATGGAGCATCTGGAGACGGTGCACTCTGCCGTTCTGTCTACCATTGCGAAAGCAGATATCAAGACGTTTGAAGGTCCGATGCAGATTATCGCTGCGAATTTAGTCGGTCTGGAGGAGCAGGGATCAATGACCAATAAGGTCTTGCTTTATTTGCTGGGCAAAGAGGACGAACCTCAGGTGTCCGAAGCACTACAGCAATTTCACGATAGGTCGGTCAACTATTCGATGCAGTGGATTGAGTTGGGAATCAAACATGGTGTGATAGATAGCTCGATTAATGCAGAGCAGATGGGAGAACTTTTTGTACTGCTCTCCATGGGACTGCGGGTACGCACCTCAATGCATACAAGCGGAAGGTCACACTTGAACTCTGCAGATATAGCTAACTTCATGTCTACCATGCTTAAGCAACAAGACTGATACGGATCTTTTTATAGTAAAGATGATGAAGGAGGATAAGAAATGGCACCACTTATTGCATTATGCACAACTTTTATGATACTTCGCGGGATCGGCTGGCTTGGAGTTCCGATGTTTAATCATTGGCATCCTGCGTTGCAAGGTGCGGTTGTCGTCATGTTTTTGTTGAGCGCATCCGCACACTGGGGCAAACGCAGATCCGATTTGGTTCAGATGGTTCCTCGTGGATTAGTTCACAAGGAGAAAATCGTCACGTGGACTGGAATCCTGGAGATCGCAGGCGCAGTTGGTTTACTTATACCTGGTGTTGCATGGATTGCCTCTACAGGGTTGCTGCTCATGCTCATTGTCATGTTCCCGGCTAATGTCCATGCGGCCCGTGAGAAGTTAACCATAGGCGGCAAAGCTGTGTGGCCAGTTTTCCCACGTCTGATGCTTCAATTGCTGTTCATTACAGCGGTTGTACTCGCTTCGCCATGGTTTGGATAATATACTGCCTCATATGAGTGTGTGCGTCACAATGGTGTGACTTGCCATTGTGCCAGGCACATCAATCAAACGTTGATTCCGGCTGCCGCGGAAGGGCAGGGAGACATCACGCTCTGCTTCAACGTATTGCCCGTCGATAATCACATCGCACAATCGGGCAAGCTCCGCTCTCACAGGGTCGGTGACCAGCTCCTCATATTCGAATCCCGTGTATGCCCATACCGTCAGATCAGGACGTGCAGCGCGGAGCTGCTGAACCCATGACGTACATTCTGCTGCTGAGAAAAAGGGATCACCACCACATAACGTAACGCCATCCAGCAGCGGATGGGTCGTCACTTCATGCAGAATCTGCTGCTGCCGATCCTCTGTAAAAGGCTCACCCGCTCGAAAGCTCCATGAATCCGGACTGAAGCAGCCCGGACAGGCGTGTCGGCATCCGCTGATGAACAACACGGCCCGTAAGCCTGTCCCTTCATTTACCGATTCCGGAATGTAACCATATAGATTCACCGGTGTTTCACCCGATCCCGCACTTCGGCCTGCTTCGCAGCATTGAAGCGTACTTTGTAATCTCCAGTCAGATAACCGGTTACGCGGCGTAACCGCTGGAAGTGCACATGGTTCTCGTGGGCTTCACAGCCTGGGCATACATCCCCGATGACGCCTTCATAACCACATGCAGGGCAGCGATCAATCGGATGATTAATGGAGAAATAACCGATATCCTGCGCCAGTGCATACTGTACAATTCGCAGGAAAGCTGCGGTGTTGGCTCGAACGTTCCCGTCAAGCTCCACATAGGAGATTGCTCCTGCGTTACATAAAGTGTGGAATGGGGCCTCCAGTTCAATCTTCCGATAAGCTGGAAGAGTGTGGTATACCGGGATATGGAATGAGTTCGTATAATACTCACGATCGTTAACTCCGGCAATGAGGCCGTATCGTTCTCTATCGATCTTCGTGAATTTGCCGGATAACCCTTCAGCAGGTGTGGCAAACAGTGTGATATTCAAGTTATGCTGCTCGCTCATCCGATCACAGAACTCTCTCATGGTCCGAATAATGTTGAGCGCTTCGCGGTGTACATGAGGGTCCTGCCCATGATGGCGCCCATAGAGAGCTGTCATACATTCTGCGAGACCGATAAAACCAAGAGATAACGTTCCATGCTTTAATAGATCGGCAACCGGCTCGTTCGGGTCAAGCTGTTCTCCACCTTCCCATACACCCTCCCGCATCATGAAGTCCGATGCCTTGGCAGGCTGTGCTGTCTGAATTCGGTAGCGGTGCAGTAGGCCGGAAGCGGCATTATGCATAACCGACTCCAAAGCAGTATAGAATCCGGCCCGGTCAGCGACAGCTCTGGCACCTTGGCAGATGCCAAACCGGATGCCGAGCTTAACAAGGTTAATAGTGTTGAAGGACAGGTTACCTTTACCACTTTGACGATTGCGACCAAACCGGTCTGCCAGTGTACGTGTGCGGCATCCCATAGTTGCGATGATCGTATCCGGATCTTCCGGATGATAGAAAGGCAGATTGAACGAAGCATCCACATTGACAAAGTTAGGATACATCCGCCGGGATGAACAGGTGACTGCGAGGCGGAACAAATCATAGTTCGGCTCTCCATGAGCCTGATTGATCCCTTGTTTACATTGGAAAATATGTTGAGGGAACACGGGAGTCTCCCCGTTGCCCAGGCCACGGATGGTTGCTTCCAGCAACGAACGCGATACCAACCTTCCTTCCGCTGAAGTACATAATCCATAGTTCAGTGAAGTGAATGGAATCTGACCACCTGCCCGGCTGCTCATTGTATTCAAGTTATGAATCAGTGATTCGGCAGCTTGTCCTGTCTCCAGTTCAGTCTCTTCATAGGCGAAGGCATATGCACGTGGGCACTGATTCTTTGCTTCGATATTGTCCAGATAAAGCTGTTCATCCTCAAGCAGGGCATGCTCACCAAAGAGGCGTTGCCCTTTGCGGTAATGTTTGCGGAACGATCGTTGTACATAAGGGGCCAAATCCCAGTCAATCTTATTGGCCGATACACCGCCATATTGACTGTTCTGCTGGGATTGGAAGATGATCGCAACCAAGGCCATTGCAGACATGATCGTCTGAGGTGTGCGAACCGATCCGTTGCCTGTATTGAAACCCGCAGCAAGAAGACGGTCAAACGGGATAAAGATGCAGTTGGTTGTTCCAAGCGCATACTGATCCAGATCGTGTACATACAGATCCCCGTTCTCCACAGCTTGGGCAAGCTCTTCCGGCAACACATGACGCAGAGCATGCCACTTGGCTGTCTCCGAACCGAGCCTGCTCATCTTGCCGCTGAAGGAGTCTCCGTTCAGATTCGCATTTTCCCTCAGCGTATCGGCGTCTTCTGCGCCAATAATTCGTCTTCCCAGGTCGGATAATAGATCGGATGCCGGTGGAGTGGCATACTCAAGCATGTTCATGTAAGGTTCCTCCTAAAATGATTTTGGGTATCATTCAATTCGCGTTAAATACTATATGTAGATTCATATTATCCATTTATAAACTATATGTGGTTTTTTGGGTGTGATAATGGTCACACAACGTAGTGGGCAACGTGGACTTTCCTTTAATTGCTGTGGATAAAGGTTCCCAAAGTCTGAGTAGAAGCGTATAATTTCTAGTTATCCTGCAAGGATAATATTCGAAGTGAGACAAGATGGACTTTCATCCATCTGAAAAGGCGATTTGCAAACCATTTTTGGTTGTTAAACCATCAACTCAAGACCTGCTTTTGTCCAAAAACAGGCTATAGGCAGGGAGTATGATTCTCTTTTACTTCTACGGTGTTAATCATATAAGTATAGATTGTGACAGTTATTCGGATTCTTGATGAACCCCTGTACGTGATTAAACATTCTGATATACAGATTTGAAAGTGCAGCTAAGACAAAAGGGGTGGATCATGGGGACGGCAGAAGGCATTACGAGAGGCTTCTATGAAGATATTAAGGAGGCTGCGGCCCATATCGTAGACGTATTAAGCGGTATATTGAAGGTTAATACCATCTTCGTTGCCACCAATGACGGGGTAACGAATGTCATTTTGGAGGCCTTTAATCGTACGGAAGAGTTAGTTGTTAAAGGCAGTGCACTTCCATTTACGGATTCATATTGCAGCTTGGTATTAAGAGACAACGGGAGTGTTCTTACGATCCCGGATACATGTGAACATCCGATGACACGATCCATGGGCGTTACGAGCGGACTTGGCAATCGTTTCTTCGTGGGCGTGCCTATTATGAGAAGATCGGGCGAAACATTTGGCACCATCTGTCTGATGGATGATCCTGGGTATGTGATCAGCGAAACCGATATGAAGACACTGAAGGCGATGGCTGTATTCCTGGGTTATGTTGTCGATCTGGAAAGTACGCTGCATGTTCAGGAGCGGAAATTGAGTGATTCGGAACAAATGCAAGAACAGCTCCAGGCAGAGAAAGAACGAGCCGAATCTGAGGCGATGACCAAAACACAGATGTTGAAGTTGATGAGTCACGAGATTCGCAATCCCTTGAACGGTATTTTGGGACTGACAGATCTGATGCGCACACCGGATATGCCCGAGGAGCAGTCCGAATATGTGAACATGATTGAGACAAGCGGCAATATTCTGCTTTCCTTGCTTAATAATATGATGAATTTCAATATTAATGAAGCAGGTAAAACGGTTATACATGATGATCCGTTTGATCTGGTAGGTACCATTGAGAATACGGTGTATCTCTATGCCGGTATTGCGACAGGCAAGAATATTGAGCTGGGATTAAATCTTGAACTGAATGTATCTCAAGTGTTCGTTGGTGATGAAGTCAAGATTGGACAGTTGCTTGCACACGTCATTCAGTATGCTCTCGATTCAACGCGTGAAGGTTCCGTTCTGATCACAGCAGTAGTGAATGGAGAAGAATTGGAAGAGAACGGTACACTTCTGCTCAAGGTGAAGTACACGGGTCAGATGTTATCGGACAAGAAGACACAAACCTTTAACAGCCAAGATGAAAATTTGAATATTCAAAAACTGATTGGAAGCAATCTGGGTTTGGCTGTAAGCCAGAATCTTGCCATTCTCATGCATGGCCGTATTCAGGTGAGTAGTGTGCAGGAAAATGAGACGGAATTCAACATTTCCCTTCCGTTACGCAGATACTGGGAGTTACCTCAACTCGCAAGTGTTCAGCAGCGGTTAAAAGGGAAAAAGGTGTTGCTTGCCAAGGACCCTGACATTCTGCAAGGCGTCTCTTCCCTGATGCGTAGGTGGGAGATGGATGTACACATGACCTCGGGTTTGACATTAGCGCATGATTGGATCAAGGAAGGATTCATGCCGGATGTAGCCGTTGTGGATATGGGATTACTGGAAGGCGGCGCAGTCGACTTTGTACATGAACTGAAACAGCGACTGGAGAATCTGCCCGTCATTGTTCTTGTTCCTTATGGTATGCACATTGAATTGCATGAAGCAGAAGCCTTTGATGCTGTTCTGACAAAGCCAGTCAGACAGGCTGATCTGTTGAATGCATTGAGTATTACGCTGCCTTAAACGAGCAGACA
The DNA here is from genome assembly GCF_036894235.1 of Paenibacillus sp. Y5S-9. Lineage (NCBI taxonomy): Bacteria > Bacillati > Bacillota > Bacilli > Caryophanales > Paenibacillaceae > Paenibacillus > Paenibacillus sp. Y5S-9. The sequence continues at coordinate 6,424,788 of NZ_CP145887.1, read as the reverse complement.
GATGAAGGGATATAATTGGCGCACCTGTTATAGGTGTGCTTCTTTGCATTTTCCATTTTCCATTTTCTGAGCCAAAGCCCTTTTATTCCGAGCTGGTTACGTTACAATAGAAAGTGAACTTCATCTTTATAACCAACAGAGGAGGATATGCAATCAATGGATTATCGCAGATTAGGTGGAAGCGGACTGAAAGTGAGCGAGATCAGCCTGGGAAGCTGGCTGACGTACGGAGGGTATGTGGAACGTGAGAATGCGGTGAAATCAATTGAAACTGCATTTGATGAAGGCATTAACTTTTTTGATACTGCCAATGTATACGAACGGGGTGCAGCAGAAGAACTGCTGGGGCAGACGCTCAAAGCATATTCCCGTGACTCTTATGTACTTGCAACCAAAGTATTTGGCAAAATGGGTGATGGTCCGAATGACCAGGGGTTGTCTCGCAAACATATCAAGGAGCAATGTGAAGCCAGCTTGAAACGCCTTGGCGTTGAATATGTGGATATCTATTACTGCCATCGTTATCATACTGAAACACCAATTGAAGAAACACTCCGCGCTCTTGATGATCTGGTACGCCAAGGCAAAGTCTTATATGTTGGCGTCAGCCAGTGGACTGCGGCTCAGATGGAAGATGCATTAGGTACAGCAGATCGTCTGCTCCTCGATCGTATCGTGGTCAATCAGCCGGTGTACAACATGTTTGACCGTTATATTGAAAATGAGATTATCCCGCTCGGCGAGCGTAAAGGCATCGGACAAGTCGTATACTCCCCGCTTGCTCAAGGTCTATTGACGGGGAAATATACGTCCGTTTCCGATATCCCAGAGAATAGCCGTGCGGCTAAGCTAGGATGGGACGAAGGAAAGATCAATGCGGATCGCATCGGGAAAGTTCGTCAACTGATTGAAGTGGCGGACAAGCTGGATCTGAAGGTTGGCCAATTGGCCCTTGCCTGGATTCTGCGCCAGAACAATGTATCCAGTGCACTTGTAGGGGCGAGTCGTCCCGAGCAGGTAAAAGAGAACGCGGCTGCATCTGGCGTGAAGCTGGATGCTGCCATTATCGAAGAGATTGAGAGCATTCTTGCTTGATTTCCTGTCAGCACACAAGCTGAGATGATATGTAATGATCCATAAAAAGAGGGATGTCCTGTGCGCCTGAATAGGCGAGCGAGACATCCCTTTTTTGAGAAGGTTGAAAAGGTTAGTTTATTGAAAGGTTAGATCTTACTTTAAAGTGTAAGAGGCAAGGAACGAAAAGATAAGGCACACACACGGTTACGCCCTGTATTCTTCGCTTCATATAAAGCACGGTCGGCCTGTTCGAAGAAATCGTCATCGTCATGATCATCACAATGATCGGGATACACGGCTACACCGATGGAAATGGTTAGACGTGTCGTGTGTCCATCGGGCAGAGCAAAATGGTATTTCTCTACAGCCTGCCGTATAGATTCGGCGGTAGCTACGGCCTGACGGTGTCCACAGTCGAGCAAGAGAATGGCGAATTCTTCCCCACCGTTTCGTGACACAATATCAGCAGAACGCGCATGCTCAACGAGCAGTTGTCCAAGTTGCTTCAGGACCGCATCGCCGGCGGAATGACCATAGGTGTCGTTTACCTTTTTGAATCGGTCAATATCAATGGCAAGCAAGGAAAGCTTCTGTTGGTAATCCCTCGCACGCTGAAGTTCCAGTTGAAGTGATTTTTCGAACTGTCGTCGATTGCTCAGGTTGGTAAGATGATCGGTAGATGCTCTTCTCTCCAATAGAAATAACATTTCATTGGATTTATTAATGAATTCTGCGATGAAATAGATAAATAATCCACCGACAAAGGAAATGGTCATTTGTAACGGATATACCTTCATTAATGAATTCATGCTGTCCGTGTTCAACATAAGGATGATAAAGATTAATGTTATGCCAAGCAGATTCATTGTAATTATTTTGGTCAGTCTGGACCAGGGAGCATAGGTGAAGTATACACCGGACAGTCCGATCAGTGTCATGACAAATCCTGCATCTATGGCAGAGGAAGATAAGCCGAACATCAGAATACGAAGGATCGAGATCATTAGTCCCGTAACGACCGAAGCCAATCCTCCCAGATATACCGCTGCGGTAACGATGGCCAGATGCCGTAGATCTACAATCGTAGTCTCGTTCAAAGGAAAAGAATAGTTCATGAGTACTGTGCCATATATACCGAATAATAAGCCGCCGATCAACTGAACACGTAACGAGGGAAAAGGCAATCGGATACTATAGAACTTCGCGATGATCCCGGACACATACATAAATGTAATCATGACACAGATATTAATGAAAAAAGTGCTAAACAACCGACATTCCCCCTTTATACGCACATCCCTATATTTTATCTGAAAAGTGGTGCTGTAGCGAACCATATTATCCCAAATTTATGAGGGGATTGCTGGGAAAGGTGTTTTATTTGCATATACAGGATGTTAGAGCGATATTGACTTCAATATACAATAAGATTTATACTTAATCTAAATCAAAATGTATTCCTTCTTTTTGGGAAGACCATCATAAATAGAAGATCAGTGTCTGATTTCATATAAAATGGATCAATAATAAAGGAGAAATGGTTGTGAGAACTTTAAATCTGACGATACAACGGCAAGCGGTATACGATGTGGTGCGCCATTCGGAGGATCACCCGACAGCTGCTGATGTCATGAATCGACTCGTGGAACAAGGATATAATTTGGCCTATGGTACGGTGTATAATTCGCTTCGTTATCTGACGGACAAAGAATTGATACGGGAACTTAAACTCGGAGAGACAGCAAGCAGGTACGATGCCCGTATGGATGATCATCAGCACATTATGTGTGAAGTGTGCGGCAAAGTGGACGAGGTGATGACGGAGGTTCCTCCACAATGGATGAAACAGGTAGCTGAAGAAACCGGATATGCAATCGATCATGCTCATGTGGTCTTTGGAGGTGTCTGCGGGGAATGCAGAAACAAACGGATCAAGTAAAAATAAAACTGCCTGGCCGCCGTTTACCCCTTAGGGTTAAACCAGCCTTGTCCGACTCAACACCCCTTGTGGACAATTGTCCTGTTACAAGGCGTGTTATTCTGATCAGCCCGATGCCGGGGCAGGTTCATGAACTGGTAAAAGCCTTAACGGATAGCTGCTTTGATGTACTGGTCTTTCATCGCTGGGAACCGGATCTGCATGAGCGTCTTGTCTTTGATCTGTTGATCTATGATCTGTCTGTTGCCGGAACCATAGATGCATTCGCTGGGATCAGCAGCCGATTGAACCGGGAGGCGGAACATACCACGCCTTGTCTGTATCTGGTCGGTGAGAAGATGATTGGCAGCGCGAGTGGACCGATGCTTCAGGAGGAATTGCTGGTGTGGCCTGCACGCCCGCAGGAAGCACTTTACCGGGTGCAGCGCATGATTGGCAACAGTCCTGCTCTGCCCAAACGTGGTTTTTTGCCTGAGGAAGGGCATCGTATTGGATTCAAGGATCTGTGGCTCGATCGTGAACGGATGAGTGTGCAACGCGATAATACCCGGATTCATCTAACCAAGACTGAATATGATCTGTTACTCAAGCTGATTGATGCCAAAGGTGCAGTCATTTCCCGTGAGGAGATGCTCAGTGATATCTGGGAGACAGACTTTACGGGCGGAAGTAATGTGGTCGATGTTCATATCAAAAGCTTGCGCAAAAAATTGGGCGATAACGCGTCTTCGCCTCAATATATTGTAACAGTAAGAGGAGTGGGCTACCGCCTGGCGGATTAGTCCGCTTTTTTTTGCCTAAATTTTATCTTTCACTCCATGCTTTTTCGGGTACTACCTAATAGATAGGCAAATCAGAATCATTCCCTTAAAAACATGTTCATGCTTCATTCATGAAGTGTTGAAGAACCTCATCTTAAACTCATGTGAACCTCATGCAAGAGCAGAGCAGGACATGTTAGAATCAATTTAACAGTTAGATCAAGTCTAAATGTATATTTAATTCGAAGCCGAATATGATTTTAATAGTAGATATATAGCAGCCGTGAGACCCATTAGAGGAGGACGACATGATGACAGAACGTATGACAACCAATCAGGGCGCACCTGTAGGTGACAACCAGAATTCCCGCACAGCAGGCAGAAGAGGGCCGACACTGCTTGAAGACTACCATCTCATTGAAAAAATTGCCCACTTTGACCGTGAACGTATTCCAGAAAGAGTCGTACATGCAAGAGGTGCAGGTGCTCATGGCGTATTCACGCTGGAGCAGAGCATGAAGGAGTATACAACAGCGGACTTCCTGCAAGATCCGGGTACGGAGACGGATGTACTGGTTCGTTTCTCAACCGTTATTCATGGTACGGGATCACCAGAGACTGCACGAGATCCACGTGGATTTGCTGTCAAATTCTACACTCGGGAAGGTAACTATGATCTCGTCGGCAACCATCTGCCTGTGTTCTTCATTCGTGATGCGATGAAGTTCCCCGACATGGTGCATTCCTTGAAGCCGGCTCCGGATACAAACATTCAGGAACCAGCCCGTTATTGGGACTTTATGACCCTCTCACCGGAATCAACACATATGATGACCTGGTTGTTCTCAGATTTGGGCACACCGGCAAGTTATCGGGAGATGGATGGTTTCGGCGTACATGCTTTCAAATGGATTAATGCACAAGGGCAGGTCCATTATGTGAAATACAAATGGGAGTCTGCACAGGGCGTACGAGGCTTCTCTCGTCAGGAAGCTGCCGAAGTACAGGGGCAAGACTTTAATCATGCTACCCGGGACCTGCATGAACATATCAAGAACGGGCAGTACCCACAGTGGAAGCTTCAGGTACAGCTGTTGAAGCCTGAGCAGATGGATGATTTTTCTTTTGATCCGCTCGACCCAACCAAAACCTGGCCTGAAGATGTATTGCCTTTCCATACGGTGGGCACCATGACCCTGAATCGGAATCCGCAAAACTTCTTTGCTGAAGTGGAGCAGGCTGCCTTTTCTCCTAGTGCGCTTGTACCTGGAATTGAGCCTTCCGAAGACAAATTGCTGCAAGGACGCTTATTCTCTTATCCGGACACACAGCGTCACCGGCTTGGTACGAACTATTTGCAAATTCCGGTGAATTGCCCGTATGCACCTGTTCGTAATCATCAGCGTGATGGACTTATGAATGTGAATCAAGATCCATCTCCGGTGAACTATGAACCCAACAGTTCAGGAACCAGCCCGCAGGAAGATCCGGCATACCGGGACAGTGAGGCTCCATTGCAAGGGCATGTTACACGCGAGAAAATCGAGAAAACGGATGATTACACGCAGTCAGGAGAGCTTTTCCGTTCATTTACCCCTGTAGAGCAGCAGCATTTGCTGGATAATCTGATCAATGACCTTAAGGGAGTATCTGTCGATATTCAAATGCGTGCCCTGTGCCATTTCTTCCGGGCGGATGGACAGCTTGGCGGACGTTTGGCTCATGGACTCGGCGTGGATATTTCTGCACATATGCCGTCACAGGATGGAAAATGAAGTACAGTGTGACCATATTCTCACAAAATCATATGGACTGATATTCGGTGAAGACCGGGCAAACCGTGAACGTGCGGAATTTCCCGGTCCTTCGCTTTTTTTTGCTGAAATGGAAAACAAATTTACAAATCATTTACATAAAATAGCTGACATAGAGGTTGACTTCTCATTTGATGGCACTACAATGGGTAGTGTGAGGGGTGTCAGAACATGAGAATACACAATTTCAAAGTGGGTGAGCGTGGGCTCAACCGATTTTTCGGTCCGCTGGAGGCCAAGATCATGGACATTTTATGGGCTCGTCCTGGCAGCAGCATCCGTGAAGTGCAGACCGCACTTGAACAAGACAAAGACGTCAATTTTAATACAGTCATGACCGTGATGAACCGGCTCGTGGACAAGGGACTTCTCGGAAAGTCTCAGAAGGGCAGAACATCTTTGTACCAACCGGTACAGAGTAAGGAGGAGTTTATGAACGACCAATCCAAGGAACTGTCACATGAGTTGGTGGATGAATTCGGAGCTTTGGCATTGAATCATATGCTGGATGCGCTGGACGAAGCAGATGCGGGTCTGATTGAACGCCTGGAACAGAAGATCAAACAATGGAAAAAGGATAGCGATTAATATGTGGAAGACCCGCTCGAAACTTTTGTTTACCGTCGGGTTTGGCATTCCGTTACTCGTGTTCATGCAGATGTTCATGTACGCGATGTACAAAATTTTTGGCTGGGATATCCCGTTTAATCTGCTCTGGCTCTGCAATCATTGGATGAGTCGATTGGGATGGTTATCTGTGGGACATTTCCTGCTGGCACTGGTATTGCTGACATTTGCGGGAACAGGCTGGTTGCTAACGGTCCGTATGATGAAAACGAGAGCAGCCGTACGTAAACTCCGCTCCATGGAGGTGCGTGCATTGTCCCGCGAATTGGAGTCCAAGTATCACCATCTCGGACAGCCAGGATTCATTGTCGTGGACAAGCATTCTCCGGTTGCATTTACAATTGGTTTATGGAGGCCTTGTATCGTACTCTCCACGGGGCTTCTGACGATGCTGGATACAGAAGAGGAGACGGCAGTTGTGTATCACGAAGTCCATCATCTGTGGCACCGTGACCCACTGAAGACGACACTGTTATCGGTATTTGCAATCATGATGCCGTATATTCCCGTATTGAAGCATACTTCGAAACATTACAATATCGTTAGAGAAATTCTGGCAGACAATGAGGCCATTGAGCGTACAGGTAATGTGGCAGGCATTGGCAGTGCTTTGCTCAAGCTGCTCCGTGCTTGTCCTGAACCTTGGGGAGCCAAAGAACTGACCGTTCAATCCTCATTTGCGGATACGTCGGTGAATGTCCGAATTTCACGTCTGCTGGACCCAGAACAGGACGTGACGCTGAGGTTACCACGCTACGCCGTTCTGATGTCGGCTACTGTTTTCCTGTTGCTGTCTATCTTGTTTGTTTGGTCCATTGGATGAATCAACTTAGCTAAATGTGAGTTCGAGTATAACACTAGGAAGGATGATGAACATGAATAATAAAAGTGTAGAGATTGGATTATTTTTCTCAAGGATTATGATCGGATTGATCTTTGTATTACATGGCTGGAGTAAATTCGAAGGTGGAATCAGCGGTACAGTAGGTTTTTTCGAAAGTATCGGTATTCCCGGATTTCTTGCATCCGTTGTAGCCATTATTGAGTTGGTGGGTGGTGCAGCGATGATTCTGGGTCTGGGAACACGTGTGTTTGCTGCCCTGTTTGCCATCGTGATGGTTGGCGTTCTGTTTACAGCCAAAATGGGTGAGCCGTTCCTGAGTGGTACCGAGTTAGATTACCTGCTGCTGGCGGGTTCCCTGACACTGCTCTTCACAGGAAGCCGCTTCCTGGCCGTGGATTATCTGTTCTCCAGACAGGGGAGCGCTCGCCAGAATGTGAGTGCTTGAATTGACTAACGATTACTAAAAAATAATGAAGTGCAGGATGAGTCCTGTAACGAGGTTCTTTATTGGCCAGGCCGGTTCGGGAATTGTATCTGCGAACCGGGCTGATCAGTAGAGAACTTTTTTCGTTTGGACGACATGCCTTTGGTTTGTTACAATGAGAATAAGTATGCTACTAAGAAAAAATAAGGAGGATGCATTTTATGATTAACGTCATTCCATCCGATGCCCGCTCCAGCTTCGATCGAGGCTGGCTCCGTGGTAGTCACAGCTTTTCTTTCGGAGAATATCAAGACCCGGAGAATACGGCGTTTGGACCGATGAGGGTAGCGAACGACGATGTGATTGCGCCTGGTCGCGGTTTTGGGGCTCACCCGCATAGTGACATGGAGATTGTATCGATCGTACTCAGCGGCAAGTTGCGACATGAAGATAATCTGGGCAATGTAGCCGTTACAGGCTTTGGCGGTATCCAGCGGATGTCAGCAGGCAGCGGCATGATTCATACCGAACATAATGCATCCGATACCGAAGAAGTACGTTTGCTTCAGCTCTGGTTCATGCCACAGACAAAAGGGTTGGAGCCCTCCTATGAGACGACATCATTTGATCCAGCGGCATTGGCAGGAGCACTCGTGCCGATTGTATCGCCAGATGGGGGACCAAGAGTTGCGACCATTCATCAGGATATGACGATCTACCTTGGCCGATTAGCCAAAGACGAAACGTTAACCTTTAATCAGGATGCAGGCCGCCGAATGTACATTTTCTCCATCGAAGGCAAGCTGGGATTGGATGGAGAGTACCTGTTGAACGAAGGCGACACGGCTCGTGTGGAACAGCGGGATTCAATCGAACTGCAAGGAAACGAAGATACGTTCTATATGATTATTGATTTGCCGTAGATGGCTGATGAAATGAACTCCAAGATGAAGGAGGATATACACATATGGCGCAACAGGAATGGTTTATGGTCAAACATGCGGTGACCGGGCGAGGATTGGCTAATAGCAAAACAGATTCCCTGTCCTACCGATTCCAACAGGAGGGTACTGGTTTCATATTTACCGTGACGGGCCTGGACAAGCAGATTGTGGAACAGATTATGGAGCTTAGACAGGAGCTAAACGTATTTCGCTTCGTCCAACGCAAGGATCAGCCCCTTTTGAAACACTGGTACTACGTAGATGGTGAACGGGTAGTATACGACAGGGAGAGTCACACGTTAAGCATCTATGCGAAGTCGGAGATTCGTTATGTGCCTGAAGATTATTTTGCGGATTAACTACACGTTATATAAATATTAAGCCTTCCACTTGGAAGGCTTTTTTCCTTATATATTATTAATCTTATAGTATATGTATTTCAGGTTGTTTCATGAAATTTAAGAAAAAAGAAGCAATCGAAGGTTGACATGATGAATTTAATATCGATATAATTTGTTTAATTGATAATGAGTATCAATATCAAATGATGCGAGGTAGAGCAACTACAAATGTTTTACGGCGATCGGTAAGGGGATTAGTAGAGAGATGAAGTTACGTTATATGTTGATCGTATTGGCTGTATTGTCTATCGTATACATATTTATTGGCAATTCAGACATTTCACCATTGGATATATTTCATTTGTCCTCTGTCCAGCTACAGGTATTACAAGTTAGCCGGTTTCCCCGCTTGATCAGCATCCTTGTCGCCGGGATCAGCATGAGTGTAATCGGACTGATTATGCAGCAGCTGACACGCAACCGATTCGTTTCCCCAACAACAGCTGGAACGATGGATTCCGCCAGATTGGGTATTCTTGTGACGTTAATGTGGTTCCCGGGAGCATCCCCTCTGCAAAAAATGTTGGTCGCTTTTGCCTTTGCTCTGGCGGGAACACTGATTTTCATGCGAATTCTGGAGAAAGTCAAGTTCAAGGATACGATATATATCGCTTTGCTAGGTCTTATGTTTGGCAACATTGTAAGCTCCGTGACAACATTTTTTGCTTACAAAAACGACCTGATCCAGAACATTTCTTCTTGGTTACAGGGTGACTTCTCCACCATCATGAAGGGACGTTATGAACTGATCTATATCAGTATTCCGTTGCTCATTATCGTGTACCTGTTTGCTAATCGTTTTACACTCGCAGGGATGGGCGAAGATTTCTCAACCAACCTTGGACTGGCGTATCGACGAGTTGTGAATATCGGACTGATCCTGGTGGCGATGGTTTCAGCGGTAGTGATTATTACGGTAGGTACAATTCCGTTTCTGGGCCTAGTCGTGCCCAATATCGTAACACTGTACAAAGGGGATAACTTACGTGATACATTGCCTCATACGGCAGTGCTTGGTGCGATCTTCGTTCTGGTCTGCGATATTCTGGGTCAATTAATTATTTATCCTTATCAACTTTCGATCAGTCTGACGGTGGGAGTTGTGGGAAGTGTATTATTCCTGTATTTACTGCTTCGAAGAAAGGCTTATGGATCATGAGAATGAAATATACGGCGAATACATGGAAGTTGGTCTTGTTAATTGCAGCGGCAGTAGTATTGATCGGCATATTTCTGGTCATTCAATCCGGAGGGAACTGGGATTACATATTGCCTCGAAGAGGAAAAAAGATTCTCGCCATTGTACTGACAGGTGCCTGCATTGCGTACTCTACAGCTATTTTCCAAACGATAACCAACAACCGAATTCTGACACCTGGCATCATGGGCCTCGATTCCTTATATATGCTGTTTCAGACGTTTGCCGTGTTTGTCTTTGGAAGCACACATATCAGCTTTGTGAACAAAAATCTTAATTTTGCAATATCTGTCCTGCTCATGACGTTGTTTGCTCTACTACTGCATCAGTTCATGTTTCGCAGGGAACAGGGGCGTAATATTTATCTGTTGCTGCTGGTGGGTCTTATCCTGGGTACGCTGTTCCAGAGCATGTCTTCCTTCATGGAGGTACTGATTGACCCCAATGAGTTCCTTGTGCTGCAGGGCAAAATGTTTGCGAGCTTTAACAATGTAAATACGGATCTGCTGATTATCTCAATCGCTGCGATTATTCTGATCCTGCTGTACGCGCAGAAGTTTACCAAATATCTCGACGTATTGTCTCTCGGCAAAGATCACGCAGTGAATCTCGGGGTGGATTACGATTACATTGTGAAGAGGCTGCTGCTGGTGGTGATGGTTCTGGTTTCGATCTCCACAGCGCTGGTGGGTCCAATTATGTTTTTGGGGCTGCTGGTCGTGAATCTGGCGCATCAGGTATTCCGGACACATCGGCATAAAGTGCTGATCTGGGGTTCGGTCATGATCGCAGTCGTAGCATTGGTTGGCGGACAACTCATTGTAGAGCGAGTGTTTACATTTGCAACTACAGTAAGTGTCATTATTAACTTTATAGGCGGCGTGTACTTCATCTATTTACTGCTAAAGGAGAATAAGTCGTGGTAGAAGTCAGAAATGTTACCAAACAATACAGCGGCGTCCGGGTAGTGGATGACGTATCACTGAACATTGCCAAAGGAAAGATTACATCATTTATTGGTCCAAATGGAGCTGGGAAAAGTACCTTGTTATCCATGATTACCAGGCTAATCAGCAAGGATACAGGACAAGTCCTGATTGAAGGACGCGAGATTGAAAGCTGGAAGAACAAGGACTTGTCGCGCAAAATATCAGTCCTCAAACAGTCCAATCACATCAATATTCGGTTAACTGTGGAGGATCTTGTGGCTTTTGGCCGGTTCCCGTACTCACAAGGAAGGCTCACACCAGAGGATCAACAGTGGATTCAGGAGGCCATCGACTATATGGAACTGGCCCCATTCCGCAAGAAGTATCTGGATGAACTGAGTGGCGGACAGCGGCAGCGGGCATATATCGCCATGGTGATTGCCCAGAACACCGAGTATATTTTGCTCGATGAACCTTTGAATAACCTGGATATGAAACATTCTGTTCAGATTATGAAAGTGCTGCGCAGAATGGTGGATGAACTCGGCAAAACGATTGTCATTGTCATTCACGACATCAATTTTGCCTCCTGTTACTCCGACTATATTGTTGCGCTTAAGGATGGACGCGTAGTGAAAGAAGGCAAGACGGAAGACATCATCGATACGGATGTATTGCAGAGTGTCTATGACATGCACATTCCTGTGCAATGGATTGATGGACGTAAGATTTGTGTGTATTTTGCGTGAGTGAAAAGGGAGTCCAATATAGAGAGCGAGAGGTGTTTATTCATGAAAAAGGGTTGGTTGTTTACGTTATTCGTGGTGTTGTCGGTTGTACTGGCAGCTTGTGGTGGGAATAAGGCGTCAGATCAAACAGGTGCAAGCAGTGGCACAGGATCAGAAGCTGCTGCACCCGCAGATCAAGCAAGTGAAGAAGTGGTTATCAAACATAAACTGGGTGAAACAACAGTAAAGAAAAATCCAGAGAAGGTCGTTGTTTTTGACTACGGTGTACTGGATTCACTGGATCAGCTGGGCGTAGAAGTTGCAGGTGTTCCGCAGGAAGGTGTACCTCCTTATCTGGACAAGTATAATGATGCGAAGTACACCAATGTTGGTGGTCTGAAAGAAGCTGATTTTGAGAAAGTCAATGCGATGAAACCAGATCTGATCATAATCTCGGGACGACTCCAGGATTCGTATGAAGAACTGAGTGAGATTGCACCAACCATATATATGGCGGTAGATACGGCAGATTATATGAATTCTCTGACCAGTAACGTGAAGACCCTCGGGGACATCTTTGGTAAAGAAAAAGAAGCAGAAGAAGCCATTGCATCGATTGAAACATCGGTTAAGGCACTACGTGACAAAGTAACGGCTGCAGGTAAAAATGCGCTAATAGTCCTGACAAATGAAGGCAAATTGAGCGCCTATGGTGCCGGTTCCCGTTTTGGCGTTATTCATGACGTATTTGGTTTTACTCCGTCAGATGCGAACATTGAAGTATCCACACATGGGCAGAGCGTTTCATTTGAATATGTCATGGAGCAGAATCCGGATTACCTCTTTGTCGTTGATCGCAGTGCAGTGGTTGCAGGTAACGGTGAGGCATCTCCGGCAAAACAAGTGATCGAGAACGATTTGGTGAAGAATACAACAGCATATAAAGAAGGACATATTGTCTATCTGGATCCGAATTACTGGTACTTGTCTGGTGGTGGATTGGAATCCATTCAAGAAATGATTAAAGAAGTGGACGCAAGTATCAACTAAAGTGAAGTAACAATGTATGCGTTGGGTGTCAGGAAGGTCTCTGTTAAATACAGAGGCCTTTTTGCTGTCTGAAAACTCAGAGGATTTAATCGTAATTTTGCAAAAAAGACCACATAATTCCCGGCTGTCTGGCACAAGCTACCTTGTATAAAAAACAAGAACGGAGGGGCGGCATATGGCGAACAAAACATCTGGGAAAGACAAGTCCCGACAACCGGGACGAGCTTCAGAAGAGAAAAAACATATCCCTTTGGGACTGCCGTCCCCGCCTTTTCTACGGCAGCCGATTAGTGCAGTACATGAAACTCAGATTCAAGCGGTAAAGGAGATATTCTCCGATTGCTCGGATGTGGTTTTTCGCAACGTTATGATTACGCCTGAAGTGAAAGGACTTCTGGTCTATATCGAAGGCATTGTCAATTCGGCTGATATCCAGGAGCATATGCTGCGTCCGATTATTCGAGGGCTGGTGCAGCAACGTACAGATGAACCTGATGTTCCACTGGATGATACAACCGTTGAGCTGACACAGGTGAAGCGAGTGGACACTTGGGCTGCTGCGACAGAAGGGGTACTGGCATCCTCAGCCCTTCTGGTGATCGATGGAAATAGTAAAGCCTGGATGTTCAATGTCAAAGGCGGCGTCAGACGTGGTGTGGAGGAGCCGCAGACAGAATCCGTGATTCGGGGACCGCGGGAGGGATTTACCGAAACGCTCCGTGTGAATACGGCTTTACTGCGGTTCAAGCTGAAAACTCCCTCTCTCAAGATGGTGAGTATGACACTAGGCACAGAAACCAAGACCGATATCGTTCTGACTTATCTGGACGATATTGCTGATCCGAAGTTGATCCGGGACGTGAAGAAACGTCTGGAAAAAATAAAGATCGACGGCATTCTGGAGACGGGGTATATCGAGGAACTGATTGAAGACCACCCGTACTCTCCATTCCCGCAGATGCACTATTCCGAGCGTCCGGATACAGTAGCAGGCAACCTATTGGAAGGGCGGTTTGCCATTATGGTAGACGGCACGCCCTTCGCGTTAATTGCTCCAGTCACGATCTGGCAGATGCTTCAGGCCAGTGAGGACTACTATGAACGATTCTTCATCAGTAATCTGGTACGCTGGATTCGCTTTTTATTCGTAGCCATTGCTCTATTTCTACCAGCGCTGTACATCGCTATTACGACATTTCACCAGGACATGCTGCCAACCACATTGATACTGAGTATTGCCGGGGCACGGGAAGCTATTCCTTTTCCGGCACTGGTTGAAGCTCTCATCATGGAGCTGTCGTTCGAAGCCCTCCGCGAAGCGGGGGTCAGGTTACCAAAAACAGTCGGTCAGGCAGTAAGTATTCTCGGTGCGCTCGTGATTGGGCAGGCCGCAGTTCAGGCAGGGATTGTGTCCGCACCAATGGTTATTATCGTATCCATGACAGGTATAGCTTCATTTACAATTCCGCGGTTTAACTTTGCGATTACCGTGCGTTTGCTCCGATTTCCGATCATGTTACTGGCAGGTATGCTTGGACTATATGGCATCGTCATCGGTTTGGTCCTGATCTCGGTGCATCTGACACAGATGACTTCGTTTGGTGTGCCTTATCTGTCAGGTCTTAGCCCGTACAGTAAAACAGATACCAAGGATATTCTTATTCGTGTGCCGTGGTGGAAAATGATCAATCGTCCTTCTACGGTTCAGGATAACCAGAAACGGATGAAAGACAAGATCAATGGTTCGCCTGAAGCTGAGGAAGGATGGTGAACACATGTTTCTTATTCGTAAATTCCGCGCTGCATTGATGTTACTGCTGTGTACCCTTTTCATAGCAGGATGTTGGGATCGTAAGGAAATTAATGATATTGCCTTTGTGATTGGCGTAGCTGTTGATAAGGAGGACGACAATTACAGATCCAGTCTCCAGATTGCACTTCCCGGTCAATCCGGTACTACCGGCAGTTCGGGAGGTGGCGGTGGTACAAGCGGGGACAAATCATGGTTCATGTTGTCCAACACCGCGAAGACACTGAGGGGGACTACACTTGAAGGCCAAAAAGCACTCTCACGAACGATTTATTATGCGCATCGTCGTACCCTGCTTATTGGAGAGGACCTTGCCCGGGATGGCGTGGCTCCGATGCTCGATTTGTTTACGCGGTACCCACTCAACCGATTCTCTGCATTACCTGTTGTTACGAAAGGTGCGGCATATGAAGTCATGGATACGGATGCACCTATAGAGAAGTTTCCATCCGAGATGGTGAGAGAGTTGTGCTTTCTAAATATGCGTAATCCACGTTCTCTTAAAACGTTCACCGATTCCATTCTTAGTGAAGGCGTAGATCCATTCCTGCCGGTTGCTTCGAAAGTGGACAATGTTCCGAAAAGTTGGAAGGACACCAAAACCAACATCAAGTTGGATGGATTGGCCATTTTCAAGAAGGATAAACTGGTTGGCATGATTGACAAGGCTCCCGCTGATGCCCTGATTCTCGCCATGGGGGAAGCCAATGCACCAGAAGTTATGGTCAAGGCTCCGCGCGGAGATGGAGATATATTCATCAAATTGAACGAGAACAATTCTTCACTGCACCCCAGTGTCAAGAATGACAAGGTTACTGTGACCGTTCAATTGTATGCCAAAGGTGTGGTTGTAGATAACGAATCCAATTACGGTGATCTGCGTGAAAAAGAGATTTTAAAATTAAATGACGCGATCCACAAAAAAATAAAAGAGGATATCGTTGAAGGGGTTCGATTAATACAGCAAAAATATCATGCCGATATTCTCGGGATTGGTCGGTCGATCCATCAACAATTGCCTAAAGAATGGGACAAACTTAAGGATCGATGGGATGTTATCTATCCTGATGTTGAGGTGAATGTTGTCCCCCACGTCATTATTGAAAATGTAGGGGTAGTCAATAAACCGATCGGTGTCATGGAGGAGGATATCGTACATGATTAAACCACTGTTGTTCACCTATCTGGGGATGGTCATCATCGTCATTGTGATGGATTTCAGACATCTGAAGCAGGCGGCGGTCATTAATCGCTGGTTATCCTATGGCTTGATTGCATTAGGAACTGGCCTTTGGTTCTATGTAACCCATTTAAGTAAAACCTTTTTTGTAGCGGTATGGATCAGCCATGTCATCCAGCGATTCTTACCGCTTCCATAGATACGGACCAGAAATGGTGCGGAGTACCAATTAAATGATAGAAAGGAGGTATGGTATGAATCAAAGTGTGACTTCTCGACAGATTGCACTGCTCGTGATGCTGCTCAGTATGACGGGCACGTTGATTCAACCCCATGCACAGGCCATATTTTATGCGGAGCAGCACGCTTATCTCTCGTATGTGCCAGTTGTTCTCGTGATGATTATATCCATGTTGATGGTAAGCCGAATTCAGCGAAGATTTCCGAATCAGGATCTATTTGAGGCGCTTGTTGAGCGGTTTCCCTTTATGGGGAGACTCGCAGGCGTAATGTACATTTTGTTTTTTTTCTTCATATTCGCTAGAGATATCCGATTAATTGGTGATTATGTAAGTATAACTTTGCTAGAGACAACGCCGATATCCATTGTGGTATTGTCACTCATGATTATGGCGGTATTTATCGTCAGAGGTGGGCTGGGTTCGTTGATCGGAATGTCAGAACTATATGTTACTCTGTTCCTGTTGAACTCTATCATTGTGCCTTTCATGCTTATCCAGCAGTTGAATATGGATAATCTGATGCCCTATTTTCATGTCGATGTGGCAGGTGTAGGCAAAGGAAGTTGGTACATATTTTCTTTTTATGGAGAGATGATCGCCTTGCCTTTTGTCGTCAAAGGCAGTGATTTTCGCTTCAAGCCTGTGTTATGGGGCATCATCATCTCGGGATTGCTGATGATGCTGATTCTTGTGGAAACCATCACGTCGATTGGTGTGCCTATTGCTTCCAGACTGGTATACCCTTCATATGAACTGGCAAGGCAGCTGCAAATTAGTGATTTTCTGGATCGGTTTGACCTGGCACTGGCAGCGGCGACCTTGCCTGCCATGATTACCAAAATTGCATTTGATCTGTACTTTGTCTGTTGGGGACTGAAGCGAATGATCCCGAACGTTTCGGGAAAGGTCATGACAGGTCCGGTGGCACTGTTAGGCTTTGTTTGTGCATTCTGGTTTTTCAGAAACGCCATTCAGCTTTATCGTTTTACCCGGGAATGGACATGGATCGCCATTGTTTTTGAAGTGCTGTTCCCTATGGTGCTGTTTCTTTTCCTTCGTCCTCGCAAAAAGGATAAAAAAGAATCTACCCAACAGAGATCGGGAGACCAGTCCAAGAAAGAGAAGCAAGAAGCCTCTGATTCGGAGAAGAATGGAGAGAAAAAAAGGCAGGATTCTCATGGTGGAGAACTCCAGCCTTCCTGATACATTCCATCAAAAATCGTTATAGATGAAATGGGCAAAAAGAGGGTAAGCGCAGTTTCCCTTCACAGGAGTACCCTGTATACTGTAGTCAGACTGATGAACATTCGGCTGAACTAACGGGGGGAACATGAATGGCTCAACATTTGGCAGGTGTACGTGTAGCATTGACAGGACCGCGAAAATCGAAAGAAATGTCCATACTGGTTGAAAAAATGGGCGGTATTCCGCTTGTGCGACCGGCACAGGGAACGGTATTTCTGGATGATCGGAATATCAGGGACGGGCTGGTATCCTGGATCTCAGACCCGCCAGACTGGGCGGTGTTAACGACAGGTATGGGATTGGATGCATTGTTTGAAATGGCTGAGGATATGGATGTCGCAGGCCAATTGTTGGATGTATTATCGGAATCCTCAATTGCAGCGAGGGGATACAAGACGGTGAATGCACTCAAAAAGCGCAAGTTAACACCTCTGGTACGAGATGATGACGGTAGCACGGATGGGCTCATTCGAGAATTCGCCCCACATGATCTCGCAGGGAAAAAGGTTATATTGCAGCTTCATGGGGAGACAACTCCCAAACTCGTTGCATGGTTGGAAGAACAAGGTGCAATCGTCAGACAAGTGCTTCCTTACCGCCATGTCCCGCCAGAAGAGGCAGAGCTGGAACAGTTATTGAATGAAATTCTAAAGTTCGAGGTAGATGCTGTTGCGTTCACGAGTGGACCGCAGGTCAGATTTCTGACCCAATATGCGGCCTCTCAGGACAAGCTTGAGCCGATGCTTGCAGCCTTCAGACAAGGTGTAATTCCTGCGTCTGTAGGTAAAGTTACAGCAAACTCCATGCGTGAAGAAGGCATTGAGGCGCTGGTCATTCCGGAGGAAGAAAAGATGGGCGCACTCATCGTTGAGCTTGGACGTTACTTTGCAGCAGGGCGTGCGGCCAAGATTAGAGATTAGTGGCCTGCTTTTAGATCAGTTCGACAAAAAGCTTTTGGCGTCGCTTCATGAATAAAGAGTGTGCATTAAGCTTAACCGCATCGCTATATGATGCGGTTTTGTTTAGATTATAGAATTTATACGTTACAACTAAAACACGAATGTACATCCTTGATAGTGCTTCGATCAGAAGCTTTTCTTATCTCGAAGTAAAGGTGGAAATGACGATGACCATTGCAAATCGTAACACCAGACCCCGACTGATCATTGCAGGCACCGGAAGTGGTGCAGGGAAAACGACAGTAACCCTGGGGCTGATGAGAGCACTTGCCCAGCGTGGTTTAAGTGTACAAGGGTTCAAATGCGGCCCGGACTATAT
The DNA here is from genome assembly GCF_036894235.1 of Paenibacillus sp. Y5S-9. Classification (NCBI taxonomy): domain Bacteria; kingdom Bacillati; phylum Bacillota; class Bacilli; order Caryophanales; family Paenibacillaceae; genus Paenibacillus; species Paenibacillus sp. Y5S-9. The sequence continues at coordinate 6,406,297 of NZ_CP145887.1, read as the reverse complement.
TGATCCGACATACCATACCGCTGTCACAGGCAGACCGTCACGTAATCTGGATGCATGGATGACATCGCCTGAGTATGTGAGAGATACGTTCGAGAAGGCATCGGCGGGGCATGATATTTCCATTCTAGAAGGCGTTATGGGCCTCTATGATGGCAAAGATCCACTCAGCAATACAGGCTCAACTGCAGAGATTGCTCTGGTCACGCAGACCCCTGTCATCCTGGTTGTGGATGTACGCAGCATGGCTCGCAGTGCGGCCGCAATTGTACTGGGGTTTCAACAATTGGAGCCTGAATTAAATATTGCCGGAGTGATCGTTAACCGGTGTGGAAGTGCGGGTCATTATACCATTGTGAAAAAAGCCATTGAGCAGATGTGCGGCATTCCGGTGGTTGGCTGGCTGAAGCGTGACGAGGACATGTCCATCCCGGAGAGACATCTGGGACTAGTGCCTGCTATTGAGCGCGGTGAACTGGAACCATTATTTCAGCGGGCTGCCGATGTGTTAATGGAAGGCACCGATCTGGATCTTCTGCTGGAGCTGGCAGCAAGCGCCCCGCCTTTGAATGCAGAAAAAGTGAGTCCTGCGACTACTACCCACATAGATTCAGCTAATACTGAACCAGGTTCGAATTACGATCCACATTCCAATTCAGTGATCCACGTTAATAATCGACATGTATCATATGCGGTACAGCCTGTTATAGCCGTTGCGCGCGATGCGGCATTTAATTTCTATTATCCCGATAATCTGGAATTGCTCGAAGCGGCCGGGGCTCGATTACATTACTTCAGTCCGCTCGCTGGCGAAAGCATTCCAACAGATGTGGATGGCGTCTATTTGGGCGGTGGGTTTCCCGAGGAGTTTGCAGCGGAGATTGCCGATAACCAAGGGTTCTTGGAAGGAATTCGACAGGCGGCACAATCCAACATGCCTTTATTTGCCGAGTGTGGTGGTTACATGGTGCTCGGGGAAACGTTGACCGACCGTGAGGGCGCTACTTTCGACATGGCGGGCATTATCCCCGCACAGGTGCAGATGCAGAAGAAGCGCGCTGCGCTTGGCTACCGTGAAGCAAGTAGCGTTCGGGATTCCTTTTTGCTGAAAAAGGGTGAAGTACTTAGGGGTCATGAATTTCATTATTCGACAATGACCTATCGTGATGAAGAAACGATCCCTTATGCGTATGAGACCAAGGGGTTACGTGGCTTGAAGCAAGAGGGATATGCCGCAGGAAGCATCGTGGCGGGGTATACGCACGTTCATCTGGGCTCTTACCCAGCAGCCGCTCGAAGATGGGTGGAACATTGTTTAGCCTATCGGCAGGAGCGATATATACAGAGATAATAGCAGCTATTTATAGCTTGAATAGATAGCTGAATTCAATAAGCAAAATGGCTCTAATCTCACTTTTACCTCCTGAGTCTTTGGTCGTGAAGTTGGCGATCCCATTCTGAATTAAAGGTTTTCAGATGAATATGTGGAATGAATAAAAGACAGAATCATTATGCGAGGGAGGGACATCATGATGAGAACCGTATGTGTAACGGGAGCTGCCCGAGGATTGGGATTGGCTTTGACGGCACAGATGCTGAAGAGAGGGTACCTTGTGTATGCGGCCGGTCTGGACGTGGAAGATTCCGAGGGAATTCGTATGCTTGCAGAAGGATATCCGGACCATCTGCGCGCCATCGAACTGGATATTGCGGACGACCTGTCGGTAGCTCTGTTCACGGAGACATTGAAGCTGGATACGAATCATTTGGATATGCTGATCAATAATGCGGCTATACTAGGAAGTATTACGGATCATATCCGCGGGCCGTTGAATATGGCGGAGATGGCTGAAGTATTTAATGTGAACACCTTAGGTACACTGCGTGTGACTCATTCCCTGTTACCCCTCCTTCTTCAAGGACAGGTCAAGCTAATTGTTGATATCTCTTCCGAGGCTGGAAGTATAGAGCAATGCAGTCGGGATGGGTGGTTTGCCTATTGTATGTCCAAAGCTGCTTTGAACATGCAGGCCCGTCTTGTGCACAATGGTCTGAAGGATGAAGGCGGACAAGTGATGCTTGTGCATCCCGGTTGGGTACAGAGTTATATGCGGGGTGAATTGGATGTTGCTGCGGATCTCACGCCCGAGCAATCTGCACAGCATATCGCAGTACTTATCGACCGCCATGAACAGTTTAAAGGAGATCAACCCGCATATGTAGACTACAAGGGCGAGAAGCTCCCCTGGTAGTTGATTGATACAGTGAGGTGAACAAGAAAGGAGATTGATTGAATGGATCATCGTAAAAAAGCATTACTACTTGGCGATTATACACATCCGGATTGGCACCCGCTTCAAGGTGTGGATGCGGAGATTAGCCGAATTTTCCATGATACTATGACTGTGCAGTGCAGTGAGAATCGGAATATGCTGCTGCAAGAAAATATAACCGGGTTTGATGTATGTATCTCATACATGGACGATTGGAAGGGGAAAGTCTCTCCACAGCAGACAGCAGGTTTGTTGTCCTATGTAAGTAATGGAGGTGGACTGGTCATTATACATAACGGCATTTCGCTTCAAAATCGTTATGAACTCAAACAGATGATCGGTGCCAAGTTCCTGCATCATCCGGCGTATGCACCACTTGAATTCACTGTAACGGAGGAAAGCCATCCCGTGACGGAGGGCATTTCGAATTTCACAATGGAAGAAGAGCCGTATCAGTTCGAATTTGGTTCTTTTGCCGAAACGAAAATATTGCTGGAATATCAATCCGAAGATGGACCAAAGCCTGCGGTATGGGCTCATCGATATGGTGTTGGACGTATTGTTTATTTGATGCCGGGTCACCATGTACCGTCTTTTGCACACGAAACATACCGCAAGTTACTCCTGCAAGCAGGCAAATGGGCTGCACGTTACGTCTGATCGGACTGACATTTTTGCATGCGGAGTGTAAGGGGTATAATATAGAGATCAACGAAGAGGAGGATGACAAAAATGAGCGATTTGTTCAAAAAGGCGATCTCGTTAGGGCTTGGTCTTACTGTCGTAAGCAAAGAAAAAATTGAGAAAACCGTGGATGATTTGGTCAAGCGCGGGGAACTTGCGCCCGGTGAATCCAAAGCTTTGGTTGAACGCCTGTTGGAACGGGGCGATGAAGAGCAAGGCCAGTTCAAGAGAATGATTCAGGAACAGGTCAAGCGTGTGCTTCAGGAAGCTGGTGTGGCATCCGAAAGCGATGTAACCAGTCTGGAACAGCGCGTTGCCGTTCTGGAGAAAAAACTTGCCGAACTGGGCCACTCACCACAGCTTCAACCTGATGAATCCCCAGCTCCACTTGAAGTTCCTCCTCCTCTCAAAGGAAACGAGATCGAGTAGATGGCAGTGCGAATCAAACATGTCGGCAGATACCGTGAAATTGCCATGGCGCTTGTGCGTCATGGCTTCGGTTATATGGTCGAGGAGCTGGGATTGTTCCAGTTGCTGGCTCTGCCCAGACGGTGGATGTCGCGTGAAGCACATACCACCAAAACGCTGAGTGAACGCATCAGGCTTGTGCTGCAGGAGCTGGGGCCAGCTTTCGTCAAGCTGGGGCAACTCGCAAGCACAAGGGCAGATCTATTGCCTGAGTCTGTCATTCGTGAATTGGTGAAGTTGCAGGATCAGGTCCCGCCGTTCTCTTCCGAGACGGCACGGGGTATTTTGGAACAGGAATTGGATACACCGCTGGAGGAGATCTTTTCCCGGTTCGAGGATACCCCTGTAGCTGCGGCCAGCATTGGACAGGTGCATCTGGGCAAACTTCGAAGCGGTGAATCGGTAGCCATCAAGATTCAGCGGCCGGGTATATCGCGTATTGTGCAGCGTGACCTGGATATTTTGCGTGAACTGACAGCCATGGCCGAGAAGCGCTGGGATTGGGTGAAGCAATATCAAATTCCGCAAATGGTAGAAGAATATGCCCAGGCATTGATGGCTGAGCTGGATTATACGGTCGAAGGCCGGAATACGGAAAAGATTGCACAGCAATACCAACAGGACAACAAGGTGAAAATCCCGACAATTTACTGGGACCAGACGTCGTCACGTGTGCTCACTATGGAGTATATCGAAGGTATCAAACTCAATGATCGTGAAGAACTGGTCAGACGCGGCCATGATCTGAACAATATTGCTGAGCGGCTAGTGGACTCATTATTGAATCAGATCTTTATTCATGGATTCTTTCACGCTGACCCACATCCGGGTAACCTGATGGTATTGAAGGATGGACGTCTTGCCTTTATAGACTTTGGTATGGTGGGCAGTCTGAGCGATGAGATGAAACAGCAGCTTGCCTCGCTTATTATTGGGTTAATGCGCAAAGATACGGACAGTATGATCCGGGCAATTGAGAAACTTGGCATGATGCCAGATGACATGGACCTGCGTGGTCTTCATGTGGATTTGGACAAGTTGCGTAGCAAATATTACGATATTCCCTTTTCCAAGATTAGTGTGGGTCAGGCGTTAAATGACTTGTTCGGCGTAGCCCAGAGGCACCGGGTTGTCATGCCTGCCGATATTCTGCTGCTCGGTAAATCGTTGCTGACGATGGAAGGTGTAATCGAACATCTCGATCCTTCATTGAGCATTGTAGATATGGCCGAACCCTTTGGGCGGAAGCTGATCAAGGAACGTTTTAGCGCTGGAAGAATCAAGAATCGGTTGTTCCGAAGTGCGGCCGATATGGCCGAAAGTGTCATTGGTCTGCCAGGGCAGTTAAGGCAGTTATCATCCATTATTAGCAAAGGCAAGCTGAGGCTGGAGATCAGTGTCCCTGAACTGGACGCACTCATGCGTAGAATGGACCAGATTAGTAATCGGCTGTCTTTCAGTATCGTATTACTCGCTTTTTGTATCATCATGGTGGGCTTGATTATCGGTTCGTCCATCAGTCATCAATCCACGATGCTGTGGGATATTCCGGTCATTGAGATTGGTTTCCTGGTGGCGATTTTGATGGTGGCTTTCCTGCTCTATTCAATATTCAAATCGGGAAGGTTCTAGCAACAGCATTACATCACAAGAATACCCGTAAAGAGACTTTCTTCAAAGGATCTTTGCGGGTTATTTTTTGTGAATAGAGAATTGGTGAGTAAATTATAGAAAGATTAAGATAATAGAAGAAAAGGTTCTGTTTTTTCGCCCTTACTGTATTAGTACATATCCAGTCCTGTGACTATAATAATAGGTCAGTACATTAACGGACCCGGTTTTTCTGAGAGGGGAAAACCTATGGGCGTCAGGATCAGCTCCTGATGTCGCAGAAAGTAAGGCAACTGAGGCAGTAATGGAACACCAGCTGTACACACTGGAACGGAAAAAATGTGAATGCACATTAACCCGTCAAGGCTATACGGATGGTGAAGAATGATGCAATTCAGGCAGGAGCATAGGCGAATGATGCGGAGAGGATTCCGTTGTTTTGTGCTGTCCTGGGTAGTTGGTTAGTGTGAACGGCTTCCGTTACTCTTCAGTAGAATTGTCCATTATAAGGAATACACGTAGGAGGAACGGCAAGAACATATGAATACTTTAAAACAACAATGGTTTAGCAACATTCGCGGAGACGTGCTGGCAGGCATTACGGTAGCGCTGGCGTTAATTCCGGAAGCCATTGCGTTCTCCATCATTGCAGGTGTCGATCCGATGGTCGGATTATACGCTTCGATTACAATTGCGATTGTGATCTCGATTGCTGGTGGAAGACCAGGCATGATCTCGGCGGCAACCGGTGCCATGGCGGTACTGATGGTTGGACTCGTCAAGGATTATGGCGTGGAATATCTTTTTGCAGCTACGATTTTGACGGGCATTATTCAGTTTCTGCTTGGCATATTTAAGGTTGGGCGATTTATTACGTTTGTGCCTCATTCGGTACTGACCGGATTCGTGAATGCACTGGCTATCCTGATCTTTATGGCGCAGTTAACCCACTTCACGGGAGCGAACTGGATCATGTATGCGATGGTGGCGGGCACGTTAGCGATCGTTTATATTTTACCGCGGTTTTTCAAAGGCGTTCCAGCTCCACTGATTGCAATCATCGTGATGACGATTATTACCTTGGTGTTTCATCTGGACGTAAGAACGGTCGGCGACATGGGGAATATAACGAGTACTCTGCCGATGTTCCACTTGCCGAATATTGCATGGACTTGGGACACGATAATGATTCTGCTGCCTTATTCATTCACCATGGCACTGGTTGGTTTGCTGGAATCCCTGCTGACCGCAACCATCGTGGATGAGATGACCGAGACCAAAAGCAGCAAGAACCGCGAAGTGCGTGGTCAGGGTATCGCAAATTTTGTGAACGGTTTGTTTGGCGGCATGGGCGGCTGTGCGATGATTGGGCAGTCGGTCATTAATGTGAAGTCTGGCGGACGTGGAAGATTGTCTACGTTTACTGCGGGTGCGTTTCTCGCGATCCTGTTGTTGCTGTTTAGCGGTGTGGTGAAACAGGTACCGATGGGTGCGCTCGTCGGTGTAATGTTTATGGTGTGTATCGGAACATTCGACTGGAGTTCCATCAAAAATATTGCTCGCGTGCCGCGCGCGGAAGCCTTTGTCATGATCGTGACGGTGGCGATTGTGGTCTATACCCACGATCTGTCGATCGGGGTTATGGTCGGCGTTGTACTCAGTGTGCTGCATTTTGGCTGGAAACAGACCAAGATCCGCGTACAGGCGAGCCAGGAGCAAGGCCAGAAAGTATACCGGGTTCACGGACCATTCTTCTTCGGTTCTTCGTCCCGCTTTGTGGATGAGTTTGATGCAGAGGCTGATCCGAAGGAGATCACGATTGATTTTGGAGGGTCACATATCTGGGACAATACTGCGGTTGTGGCTATCGGCAAAGTGAAGTTCAAATACGCGAAGCTGGGCAAAACCGTTCACCTGCGCGGGTTAAACGAGGAAAGCTCTCGCATTCTTGAACGGAGTGGATTTGCGACAGTTGGAGGGCACGGTTCGTAACTTGGTTGCAACGAGGGTTGTTGTACAAAGGTGCAATGTCGAAACGTAGTTACGCAGACAAGGTGAAAAATGAACGGTTTAGTAAATCTGGAATTAAGGATCTAAACAAGTAATGAAGTTATGAAGGCTACTGTCCTAAAGTAGTGGTGAGCAGACATGCGACAGCCCTATGTAGTAGTTAACATATAAAGATACTTTTTATCAGCGGCGCACTTTTTCCCTAATGTAAATGGGGGAGAGGGCGTCGCTGTTTTTTATTAGAGTGTGTGTAAAATCTAACGAACCTGGCACGTCTTATATGGGGGTATTTCATGTTTTCGTTATTTTAACGAATCTCAGACATCTTATTTTGCTGATTCCACCCATACTGATGATGTTTCGCGGGTATTTCCGAGTAATAAGGTGACTGGAGTTCGTTAGAAAATCCAAACGGCTCTAAATGGCGTAATAGGGTGTCCTGGATTCGTTAGAATTAGTGGTGCATAGGAGGTTTCATCGTAAGAGCTATTTTCTAACCGCTAGAAATCTCAATCCCATTCATAGAGTCAGAGTGATACTTCGAGTTAGCTGGCACTTTAGGTTGTTCCACTCATCTTCATTTTCAAAGGGGCTCCTATAGTTACTGTCAAAACCATCCTCAAACTCACCTGGTCGATACAAGTTACACTGATCTTGGAATTTTGTGCTACAAGTTAGGGGTGTAACGCTGTATCCCCTTTTGTTTTGCTTGACTAACGTGTAAACTACAGGGTATGGAGAAGAAGAGCAACGAGTGGATTGCTTTTTAAAAAATTCATTTCATAATCATGATTGATATAAGGAAAACTAGTCTTGATGGCAGATACTGATACAGAAGTCATTATGAAATGGACTTATCTAAATGAATATACAGAGGTGTAACGATTGGCAAACTTTGAACAACTGGGCATTCGCCCGGAATGGTGCGAGATCCTGAAACATCAGGGCATCGCCGTGCCGACTCCGGTACAGGAGCGTTCGATTCCGGTACTGCTGGGTGGACGCGATATTATCGCTGAGGCACAGACAGGAACAGGGAAAACACTGGCGTTTTTGCTGCCGATTATTCAGAAAATTAACGTATCCGACCGTTCGCCGCAAGCGTTGATTATCGCGCCTACGCGTGAGCTTGCGCTGCAAATTACGGAAGAAGCGAAGAAGCTCACGGCAAACGACGATAAACTGCACGTGCTTGCCGTATACGGCGGGCAGGATGTGGACAAGCAACTGCGTAAATTGCAGAACGGTACCCAGATCGTTATTGGTACACCAGGTCGTCTCCTGGATCACCTGCGCCGTGGCACGTTGAAGCTGGATAATGTGAAAAAACTGGTGTTGGATGAAGCCGACCAAATGTTGCACATGGGCTTCCTGGATGATGTGGAAACGATTCTTAGTGAGCTGCCACATAAACGTCAGACAATGCTGTTCTCAGCAACGATGCCAAAGGGCATTCGCAACCTGGCGAAGACCTACATGAAAGATCCGGAAGATGTAAAAGTATCCTCTCAATCTGTTATTCCGATCAAACAGATTCGCCAGCAAGTGCTGGAATGCACGGATCGCGGTAAATTAGAAGCGCTTCGCGGCATGATTGATACGTATCGCCCATACTTGGCAATTATTTTCTGCCGGACCAAGCGTCGTGCATCCAAGCTTAACCAAGATCTGCGTGAAGCAGGTTATGCAAGTGATGAACTTCATGGAGATCTGTCCCAATCCAAGCGTGAGAACGTAATGAAAGCGTTCCGCGATGCCAAACTGCAAGTGCTCGTTGCTACAGATGTAGCTGCACGTGGACTTGATGTTGAAGGTGTAACGCATGTATTTAACTACGATATGCCGCATGATGCGGAAAGTTATATCCACCGGATTGGTCGTACAGGCCGTGCAGGCGGTACAGGTCTTGCTGTAACGTTTGCAACAGAGCACGACAGACCGGAACTTGCACGTATTGAACAAGGTATTGACCAGAAGCTGTCCCGTATCCAGTGGACAAGCGAAGGTCCAATTGCTTCGACTGGAGCAGCTAGACGTTCCATTAATAGTCAGGGTGATGACGAACGTTCAGGCGGACGCTCTTCCGGAACTGGCAGTGCCCGTCGCGGTGCAGGCCGTAACGATCGCAGAGATGGCGGACGTGGGGGTCGTGGTTCCCGCGGCGGCGAAGGTGGACGCAGTGAAGGCGGACGCAGTGGTGGTCGTAGCGGTGGCCGCAGCAGCGACAGCAGTCGCGGAGCAGCAGGTCAAGGTGGACGCGGTGCGGGTCGCAGTGGCGACGAGCGCAGCGCAGGTCGTGGTTCCGCGCGCAGCAGCGACAGCAGTCGCGGTGCAGCGGGCCAAGGCGGACGCGGTGCAGCTAGCAGCGGCTGGGCTGGCCGTAGTGCCGACAAGCGCACCTCCGGGCGCAGTAGCGAAGGCTCTCGCCGTCCGGAATCCGCAGGACGCGGACCGGCGAAGGGCGACCGTCGCGATTCTCGTCGCGGACGGTAAAGCCTTGGCGCAAGCGGCGATATAGCCGCAATTGCGCAGGCACCATGCCATGCCACAGGGATGGGCATGGCACATTATGAGAGGGTTCGGGTACAGATGTACCGAACCCTCAGATCAAGGGTCGCGACGGAACCACGTCGCGGCCCTTTTTCACTAGGACAGATGATCATTTCCGCTTATTGTTTTTGTCGTCTGCGAGTGCCTGTTTGCGCGCCTGTTTGATCCATGGAATATGCCATTTAGGTATTCCCCATCTAGTTTTTCTTTCTGTCCGTGTCCTTCGCATAGCACTTGGCTGACTGCCATAAACTTCAAAACACCTCATCCTAGACCTAAGGATGGGGTGTTTTTGGATTAATTCTTATATCATTAGAATCATAACCTTCGATCTGTGGTGCTGACGCGTGTGCAGGGATGGATGAAATTGCATTCGTCTATATACAAGGAGTGAGTTTGCACTAAATTACGTTTTTCTTTCTCAATATATCATCTCTACAGCTGAACATCTGCGTATTGATCCCGATATTTCTCGTTATACACCCGGCCTACCGACTCCGCGAGACCCCCGCGTGCCTTGCTCGGATAGCGTTCAATCGTGTGATAAAGTCTCATGAATCGATCCTTGGGCATAAAGCGGGCGTAGCGGGTAATAAGACTAGGGAATAACTCAATATATTTGCTCTTGCGCACGGCAGCAGCAGCTACGGCTGTAAGTATCTGAATTCCATTGTGGAGCTGTAAAATGTTCACTTCATAGGTCGCGATATAACGAATCGCATCTTCACGGATCAAATCCGGCTTAAGCCGCGCAATCTCACCGATATATTCAGCCAGCAGCCGCTCGAAGCTGCGTAACAGCAAGGGCTTGAGTTGCAGATCCATGTCACTGCGCAGGACAAAGGATTGTAACAGCGCAACCTGTTGCAGTCGAATCCGGTCATTGTAGACGAGGGAGCCGATCTCGCGGAGCATCTCATAGGCAAGTGCTTCATCCTGCTTTCGGGCTTCGGCGACCAGAGCCCAGTTGCGGTTGATTCCCTGGCGGATGATTTCCTCATCCTGTTGCAACGTGCGCTTCAACTCGCGCTGCTGCTCTACCTCGAATGAACGTTTCTGCATGAAGATCAGTAAGGCCAGAAGCAGCAGGGAAACGCTGGCTGCCGCCATGGTCTGATCAATGGTCTCACCGAAATAGGTGGCACCTGCACCGAACAATATGGTAATGAACAGGTCGCGTGCAATGCGGCGTTTCACACGGGAAGTCGCCTTCGCCTGAACGGAGTTCAGGGTACCCCGGCCACAGGCCGTGCACTCATCTTCCCACAGGCAGGTGTACTGTCCACAACGTGAGCAGACTTGCAACTTTTCATAGGCATATGTCGTTCGTTGAAATGGTCGTATGGATACAACTAGTTTAGTACTCATGCTCAATCACGCTCACCATTCAGAATAGTGTAGAGGGTACGATCCGTGTCTTCGCGGGAGATTGGTTTCCGCCGATGAAGCTGGAGTGCAAAACCCTTTATGATGACAAAAAGAAACAATATGGCGAGGCATCCGTATGTAACCATAATCCGTTCCCTTCTATGGCTTGGTAAACAAGCGCTGTTATATTGCAGTTTGCTGGCAATAACTATATCATATTTCCATAGTTGGTACTTTTGTGCCAGTTACAGGCGTGAAATCGTCGATTTTTGTCAGTCATTACAAAACTGTAACTCAAGATAGGGGTGCTTTTCAGAATTTATTAGTAGACTGTTAAGATTTCCTTAAGGCTTGACGCCTATAATAAACTATTCCCATTTTAATCTCAAACGTGAAGGAGTACACCCAATGCTGCGGACACGCAAAATACGCTGGCTCAGCGGAACGATGGTTCTGCTGGCAATTCTAACGCTACTGCTACCTCAAGCGTTGCTGCCACAAGCTGCAGCGGCTCAGGCACAGACAAGCGGAATCGATGCGGTGCTTGTAGCCGATGTAAGTAACTCAATGAATACAAGTGACCGTGACAAGATCAGTAATGAAGCCATGAAAATGTTTATTGATATGCTGCCAGTCCAGGGGGACAAGGTAGGGATTGTCGCTTATACCGATCAGGTGGAGCGGGAAAAGGCTATGCTGGAGATTCAGTCCGATGCGGACAAGAGCAGCCTGAAGGATTTTATTGATCAGCTCGGCCGGGGGCCATATACCGATGTCTCAGTTGGTGTCGCCGAAGCTGTGAACATACTGAATCATGGTGCAGACCCATCCCACTCGCCGATGATCGTGCTGCTGGCGGATGGTAACAATGACTTTAACAAAACCAAAGGCCGTACACAGGCACAATCCGACGCTGATCTGGCAAAATCCGTGAAGGAAGCACAGGATCAGGGTATTCCGGTATATACGATTGGACTGAACGCCGATGGCAAGCTGAACAAGAATGCACTTGCAGACCTGGCTCAGCAGACCGGAGGTAAATCATTCATTACCGATACGCCGGATGATCTGCCACAGATTTTGAGTGAGATCTTCGCCGATCATGCCAAACTGAATGTGGTGAAGCTGCCCTCTGTAACGGGAAACGGCAGTTATCAGGAAGTTACCGTGAACGTGCCAAACGACAGTGTGCTGGAAGCAAACATTTCGATCATGTCCTCGAAGCCGGTGGAAGTACAATTGACAGACCCTTCCGGACAAGCTGTGGACCTGAACTCAGACGAAGCAAAGCTCTCAACGTCGAAGAGTTATTCACTCGTGAAGCTGTTGAAACCCCAAGAGGGAGACTGGAAACTTCGGGTAAAAGGGGCTCCGAAAGACAGCATCGATATCAACCTGTTGTTCAACTATGATCTTCAGCTCGTTGTGGACCCAATTAAGACCAAGTCCTATACCAAAGGGGATAAGGTTGATCTAGCAGCCAAACTGGAGAATGGTGGTCAGCCACTTCAGGATAATGATCTGTATACAGATATGAAGGCCACGCTGGTTGTGAAAGATGTAGATACAGGGAAAAGCGAGGAACAACCGCTGGAAAACACAGGTTCTGGTTTTGCCGGAACGTTTGAAGTACCGGACAATCATAATTATGAATTGATCATCCGTGCGGAAGAAGACAGCTTCTACCGTGAAAGTGCGCCAATCACGATCAACGCGAGCGGAGCAGCCGGAAGTGGATCTCAACCAACAACGTCTGGCGGTGAACAGGACAAGTCGTTTCCTTGGTTGCCTGTCATCCTGGGTGTTATAGCCCTGATCGTGGTTGGTGTTGGTGCCTGGTTCCTGATGGGCTGGCTGAAACGAAAAAATAGAGGTTTTGTAGGCCAGATGGTCGTGGAAATTCGTGATGAGAACACGGGAGATAAATCATATCCGCAATATAAAAAGCTGGTATCCTTCCGGGGCAGATTCCATCTGCATCAGTTGTTGCAACTGGACCCTGAGCTGAAGGAAACCGAAAAATACGTATTTACGCCCAGCAATGGGGATCGAATTATAGTCCGTAACACCGCAGGCGGTACGCTGGAGAAATCCGGTCGTGCAGTTGATGCAAGCTCAGGCGTTGAACTGAAGAACGGTGACCGACTGAGCATCCCGCTGCAACAGGCGGACAAGACCATTTTAATTGAGTATCTGGTGTGAAGGATTATAGCTAAGTGAACGTAAGCTATATAAGTTGAACTAATCATTTACACGAGAACGCAGAGGACAGAAAAAAGCTGGAGAAGCGGAAGCGTTCGCCTTTATCCCCAGATTTTCACCGTTGAAAAAGAGAATCAAAAAATCTGGGGATAACAGCGATCGGAAGTTTGTTCTGTCATCGGAGTGGCAAGTGTAAATATTCTTTAGTTTGAATTATATAGATTGAAGCATACGTGCGTTAATCTAAGGAGGACAACGAATGAAGCCGATTGTTAGAGAACATATTCAGCAACTGGATGTATCACTTGGCGGAGGTATTGTCAGTGAGAAGATCAGAGTTGATACGATTGATAACCCCATTCTGATTATTGGTCTGGGGGGAACGGGAATTGATGCGCTGCTGCGGCTCAAATATCAGATTAACCGTCGTTTCAAGCTGCCACAGGACCCGGTATCCAAGAAAAAAATGGACAAGCCGGATAATGTGGAGTTTCTGGCTTTTGAGACAAACGAACAGGATCGTGCCAAAAAGTATAAAGGGATCGGACTTGATCCGATTAATGAATTCGTGCTGCTATCCAATGCCGAGATTGGCGGACTTCTTCAAAACCGCAGCGTGCTGGAGCCTTACATTACGGACTGGCTATCTCCGGAACTGAGCATCACGGACGGTATGAACGGCGCCGCAGGTGTGCGTCAGGCTGGACGTCTGCTCCTGTTCACGAAGATTAATCAGGTTGTGCAGGCCATCGACAAAAAGATCAAAACCTTATCCGTAGGCACCAACAAAAAACTGATGGTGTTCCTGCTGACAGGTCTGTCCGGCGGTACAGGCAGCGGCTGTTTCCTCGATATTTCCTATATCGTACGCGGCATTATCGAACGTGATCACGGCTCTGCCGGGATTGACCGTGTCAATACGCTGGGGTATCTGTTCACGCCAGACGTGAACCTGTCCAACAAAAGCTTGAGCGAACACACTCGCGAATACATTCGTAAGAACGGATATGCTGCGCTCAAAGAGCTGGATTACTGGATGAACGTGGATAGCCGCGGTGAGCGGTTTACACAGAAGTACGGCAATATTTTAACAGTCAACTCACCACTACCGCCATTTAACCTGTGTCACCTGATCTCTGCGACGAATACAGAGGGCAAATTGCTGGAGAACGCCTACGATTACTGCATGAACGTCACGGCCGAGAACATTACCAACTTCATGGCAAGTGAGGAGAAGCAGTCGGGTGAGGAGTTTGCGATCCATGACTATATCAGCAACATTCGGACCAACATTGCACAGATGAACAAGGTGTACCCGGCTAACTATGATTACAACATCATCGGTGCATCTTCGGCTGTACTGCCGATTGAAGAGATGACAACGTATCTGGCTTACCGGATGTTCGACAAAATGAACACGATGTTCTCCAAAGCACCGAACCAGGAGGATACCGAGAAGTTTGCCCGCAAGCTGGGCATTGATCTCGAAAGTGTGGTCAAGTCCTTTGAAGCGCGCGTGCCAGAGCCGCTGCCTGGTTATCAGAACAGCGAGCGTTTATCCTATGGCAACGTGGTGAAATCACAGGTTGTGAATATGGATACCGAACTGGAGCAGAACTTCCTGGCTCGTGCTCGTGAAGAATATATCAAGGCGAAGAAACAGCTGCCGGGTGAGATTGCGGGTCAGTTCACTGAACAGATCCGGCGTATGTTTTTACATCCCGAACAAGGTCCGTTCTATGTCTCTCGTCTAATTTATACGGAAAAAGGTTTCTGTGTACTGAAGATGATTCAGTCGTACATCGAAACGCTGCGTGAGAATGCCTTCCGCATTCCACGTGATATTGAAGCAGCTCAGGAGCAGTCCGAAGAGAAACTGGGCGATGCGAAGAGTGCTTTTGTCTCCAAAGAGAAGAAAAAGAATGCTTATATTGAAGCAAAAATTCATGAGTACTGGCTGCACGCCGACGTGGAACGCAACGATCAGATGATCGAGTTCTATGAAGATCTGTATGAGTTGCTGAACCAGGAAAACAGCCGCATTTATAACGTATTTACCGAAACGCTGAACGCCCTTAGCTCGATATTCGCCAAGAATGGTGATTTGCTGACACGCGGTGAAGAACAAGCCGATCACAAAGGCAACAAAACATATTACTGGAACGTCGTAAGTGTACCGGATATCGTCAGTGTGGTGGACGGGCTACTGGATAAGCGTGATACGGATGATCTGATTCGTGACTTCTCCCGTGAATTGCTGGAAAACTCCAGCCAGTGGGTGAAAGAGAACGAGATTGATATCGTCAGCTCCATCTCCGACTTCCTGAGTGAGAAATTCGGTGATCTGATTACGCGTTCCATGGAAGATTTCCTGGTGATCAAATATGGTCAGGATGAGTCGGTTGAGAAATTCGTGGAACGTTTCATTGCTGGCAAGCTGGATGATGAGGCCGTTCCGGTGTTTAATCTGAGCAACAGTACAGGCAGTCTGCATTTCCCTTCATGGGGATTTGTATCGGTACCGGCACAGGCGCCGGGCATTCTGAAAGGGATTCGTAATTATCAGAACAATGCGGTGGGCAAGTCTCATTTTACCGTCAAGGAAAGTGAAGTGCGTAACCGGATTTTCTGGCTGAACACCCGCAACGGGGTGCCACTCTTTGTGTATACACCGCTCAAGGTATATGAGGAAAGTTATGAACGTACCATTTTGGACAAAGAAGGCATTGGTCGTCACTTGGTGCAAACGGAGAAAAACAACTGGACCTATCTGCCGTCTCCGATTCCGGAGAAATCATGGGGAGATGTGTACGAGAACGCCCGCGTGAAGCAGTATAACGCCCGTGTACGTAACGAGTTTGAGCAGGCGCTCGGATACAACATTGTGACAGCCAAATCCATTGATGAGAATACAAGCAACCGGTATGCGATTGTGACAACAGAAGCGTTTGATTTGTCTGCCAAACTGGGAGCCTACGACATGCGTCTGACGTCCACCACGCCGAACCTCGGCGAAGTGAAGCGGGCCGTGATCGAGCTGAAACGTCTGCAATCCGAAGGGTTACCGCGTGTAGGCGTTAAGGATATTTTCGGAAGTATTAATGAAGATATGGCCAAAGAAAACCTGGTACGCTCTCCGCAGCTGATCGCACGTGTACGTGAGGAACTGGCAAAGATGAATGCCATCTCGGCCAAAGTCGCCGAACTCGAAGGCATTCTTGCCCAGTACCAGGACGAAGAGCAGTGGTATGACCGCTTCATCGAAGCGTTATATACCGACACCATCGTCAAAAAAGGTGCACTTTACGTTTATGACCGTGACCCGGAAGAAGACGCATGGGAGCCGTTTGCAAACCTGATGAAGAGCCGTAACTTTGCCGAGTATGAAGTGTTTGGCAACTTCCGCGGTCTGGCGGAGAAGGATCGCAGTACATTGCTGCGTAAAGCCTCCCGTCGCGATAACGATCTTACAGCCTCTGAGGATATCACCCCATTGCTGACAAAGCTGGATGATCTGGCTGCGCTGTTCATGGAATCGCGTGATCGTCTCGAATACGAGCGGGTAGAGCTGGCTAACGGAGAAGACATCTATCAGTTCTACAGAACGATGTCGTCCAAGCTGAACGACATTCGCAGAAGGCTGAAGTAAGATGGCGGCCGGGATGGAGTTCAATTCGAACAATACCCTGAAGCGTGATCTGGAGAATTATGCAGCACAGTATGCAATCGAGCAGGAGCGTCAAGGCAGCCTGGGTGATGGACGCAGCAGTATCCATTACCCGGCACTGTTCCTGTTTGTGGGTGATCTGGTTGCACCTGCAGTGTCTGCCGTGCAGGAGATCAATCGGCTGAAGTGGGACAACGGAGACGGTGTGGTCTACGTTCAGATCGGTACAGAAGATCAGGAAGCACGTCCGGTTGAAACGAGAAATGGTGGCTCGTCCGATGATGGTCAGGTGACTCGTCACCGCTTGCCTTTGTCCGCTGGGCAGACAGAGCGACCGTCCAAAACACGGCGTAAGGATGTACATCGCAGTTTCCATGAATCGGATCAGGCGCTCTTTGATCTGAATCGTACGCTTCGGCGGGTAAGTAACCGGATTGCCGAATATGGACGGTTATATTCGTCATTTGATCGGATTTACGTTACGGTGGTAACCAGAGCGGATGATCCGTTGAATGTATTGTTGCCGGAGCTCACCAAGCTGACGGAGACCATTCTGTCCCAAGCCTTCAAGTCGGTGCAGACGGATCTACATGTATTGGTCAGTGAGATGGAACAGGTGGATTCCTTCGGGTATGCCAGCGCAGCAGGTCTTGCTTTTCTACGGGAACTGGATTATATGCAGTCCTTGGACTATACGTTCAGCGGTAATCTGCTGGTGACGGAGGATGGGATCTCCATTCCTGTTACACATCCCGCTTCGCCGTTGTTTGATCTGGTATATCTATTGTCCGACAAAAATGAGCGTGGAACCGGCGTTCCCGGTGGCTGGATCGAAAATGCCGAGATCATCTGCCGCATCTGCCTGCTGAAGAACAGGAAGCAGGATGTGGATCACTCGGGTACCGTTTCAAGCACGGGAGCGAACACATACAACAATACATCTTTTAAAAACAATATTCGTACCACCTCTGATCAGCATGGTTATGCAAGTGCGGGTTTTGCCGAGATTAGGCGGCCAAACAAGCCAATTGCCTTGGCGGTGTTATATCACATGTATCGGTATCTGCTCGCACGCATGCGGCAGGAGCCGGATTGGAGCATCAAGGACAAGCTCGCTTTCTTCGGATTGGATGCGGCCTCGGTGGAACGCAAAGTCGAAGGTCTGCTGCCCAATGAAGATCTGGTTAGTGGCATGAGTGGCATCATGACGCATAACGTTAGTTTCTCTGATCTGAAGCCTCTCTCCCTTCGTGAAGCGGAGAGAGCGTTGTTTGGACAAGGAGCTGAAGCGTACTTCCGCGATAACGTTGTCCGTCTTGTCGAAGAGCGTGTGCGTGAGCGCAGCTCTGGCGGCTCTCTGCGCCGTCAGGCCGAACAATCCCGCGCGGAGCATTCAGAGGTTGGTTACTTCCAGTGGGCGGCCTGGAGTGACAGTGAGCCTGGCAGTGTACGTGAAGCGCTGCTCGGACTGATTCGGGATAAATCAATGCAGCTTGAATCGGCACGTGCTCTGCTGGAGCAACGTCAGCAAGAGCGAGTGGAAGATCAGTCGTTCAAACGAGCGTTGTTCCGTGATAAACAGAATGTACGCAATCTGATTGACTGCATGCTGGAGCGAGTGTATGTACCGAAGGTAGAATTACTGCGACTGGAAAATGAATTACATCTGCTGCGCATCTACGATACGGAGATGGAAGAGCTTCACCGTTTTAGTCGCCACGTCACAGCAGCACTTGAAGCGCTGGAACGCACACTGCGCGAGACAGCTACCCAAAGTATCGCCGCTGCGGATGAATACATTGGCCAGAACGTGATGGAGTACTACGGCAAAGTGACGGAAGAGCTAATCATCGACCTGGAAGCCAAGCGCGGACGAGATGTATGGTTTGAGGACCGTTACATGGGAGACATGAACCGGCTTGCCACAGAAGGCGATGACCGTCTGTTGAAACGGCTGATGGAGGTATGTCACTCGTTGCTGCTTACAGCCGAGCCATTGCGATTGCCATTTGAAGAAGAGCTGTTGCAGCGGGCCAATGTAACGATTGCCTACGGAGATAAAGACGTATTAACCAGGGATGATCTGTTCCGCAGGTTGTACCACACCCTGGAGGATCAGGCGGTGGTTCGGGTACGGGTATTCGATTATACGCAGGAACATCGGTATGAAGAGAAGTATTTCTTTGGTGACCATCATAGTGCTTTCATGGACTACGCGGCACATGCCGAAGAGACGTCACGCATCTACAAGTTGGGTGTGGTGTACGAAGAACGCAGCAGTGGTGTAGAGAAGCTGAATCTGATGGGAGGTTTCCATCTGGAGGATCTCATGGTGTATCGGAACGGTAAGGTATATTACGACTCGTATACGGAAAATGGCTATGAACTTCACCCCGCAGGTCTGGTGGAGAAGTTGGCACCCATCCGTTAAGACGACGTCTGGCGGTGTCCTATACCCAGCACCAATTTTGTATTAACTCAGCCTGCTTACGGCTGGTATGGAAAGGATGCATGTAGACATGCAGCGAAAAATCAATCTTCTCCTGGTCCTGTTCAGCCTGATTGGCGGGGCAGTGGGCTTTGCGGCAGGAGAAATCATGCTGCGTCAATGGCTTGGGGAGATGCCACGTCTGTTGCTGATGGGATTATACTTTGGGATACTTGCGCTGAGCGTTGGATTGTTCTGTTTGATCGCAGAGATGATCTCACCCAAGCTGAATGGCGCTTCATGGAAGCTCCGGTATCTGGGACTGTCGTGGAAATTGCTTGTTCCGGCAACACTGGCTCTGTTGTTTGTTGTTGGACTCGCCCTGCAATTGTTGTATCAGATCAATCCGGGCGGTGTGAAGCAAGTGAAAGACATCATACTCATGATCGATAACTCGGGCAGCATGAGCGAGACAGATCCGGATAATGGACGCTTTGAAGCCGCCAAGACACTGATTAGCCAAATGGAGAGTGACAAACAGGTAGCTGTCATTACGTTTGATGACCAGCCGCAGTTGTTGCAACCGTTTATTGCGCTGGATAGTGAAGCGGCCAAGAATGAGGTTTATAACAAAATTGATGGCATTGTCACAACTTCGGGCGGCACCAATTTTGATGCCGTGTTGCGGGAAGGCATGGAGCAGATTCAGGGAAAACAGGACCCGAAACGCGGTACCGTTGTCATCTTGTTATCCGATGGCTTCAGTGAAGCGGATACGGCAGATATTTTGTCCCAATATAACAACGAACAGATTTCCATTAATACAGTCGGCCTCAGTCTGGTGGACCCATCAGGAACGGATTTGCTGCGTAATATTGCCCAGCAAACGGGTGGCATGTACTATGATGTACCGGATTCCGGTGGTCTGAATCTGGCATTCCAGCAGATCTACGATACGATTGATGAACGGACGCTGGTGACGGAGCGTACAGGCATGATGGAGCATAGCGTTTATCTGGCGATTTTCCGTGTAGCAGCCGTGTTACTGATTGGCGTGGCGCTGGGTGTGTCACTCGGACTCGTGTTTGATAACCGTCATCTCGCGCTCAGCTTCGGTATTGGTGGTGCGGTATCGGGTCTACTGGCAGGGCTTCTGCTCGAATGGGGCCTCGACGGTTCGAACGTGGGTGATACATTCGTACGTCTTGGTGCGATGCTCATTTTGTCTGGCGTATTGACCCTCTTCTCCTGGATTGTTCCGATTAAGGAGAACACGCCGCGGAAGAGCAGGGGTCGTCGTGAAGCTGGCGGCGGAACTTCTTCTGCCGAAGGGTTTGGTCAGAGACCAAGAGATACACGCAGCAAAGGATTCTAACGTCGGGAGGTCAATGGAAATGCGGTTTACGGATGCAGACCCTTCGACACCCTTGATTCGAAAGCTGACACTTGCGGTGGACGAAGGGCGTTGTACACTTCGCTGGCTCTGGCCGGAACGGGTAGAAGCTGTGTATGTGGAACGGCTGGAGCTGGATATGATGAGCGATGTTCGTAATGGGGAAGAGCCTGCACAGGGCAAGCTGAAGCTGTACACGAGAGAGGAATATAAGGCGAGCAATGGTTACACGGATCGGATCACAGGTTTTGGTGCCATCAAGTACACCGTGTATGTGTGTCAGATGGAGGAAGAGGGACCTGTACTGATTCGTCAACGAGACGAGGACAACATGGTGATTGCAAGCGCAGGGAAGGCGGATATCCGCTTTTCCATTCGCTACAAGAGCGGTTTTTTTCAGAAACGAAAAAGTGTATTGATCACCGTCACAGCGGAAGTACCTGTTCCAAAGGAAGCCCTCTGTTATGTTCGCAAACAGGGCGGGGTTCCGCTGAATAAGGAAGATGGTACGGTGTATCCTTTTGTGAGTGATTTTGCTCCCGGAAGAAATGAGATGCCGCCCGTTGAAGTTGCCAAGGATGATTATGTACGATTGTTCTTCACGGACGGACCGAAATATGGAGCCGCCTATCGGCTTATATCAGACTAGATAGTTGGACTAGCGATTGGAAGGTTACTCTGTCATCGTAGTGCAAGTGTAAATCACCTTAGTCTAACTGATCAGGGGAGGGGAGTGGCTATGAGCTTTTTTAGTCGGTTTTTGAAGAGACAACAGCCGGAGGAACGTCCGCTGTTTTACGATATTGTATGCCCTTATTGTTTCAGCAAGTTTTCACCGGAAGAGGTGGTGTTCCGCGCCGCCCATCACCGCGATGATGATGAGGACTACGCGCTCGGGGAAGATGCGAAGTTGAATCGGTATCGTGAAAGGTTCGGACTCGACACGGTATTTGATATGGAGGCCGTATTGGCTCCGCATGATGTACCAGAGGAACATCGGATTTATTCCGATAACATCGTGATGGGTCTGAACGATCGGTACGGTGTCGTTACACGCCGCCGGTTGTGTCCGCAATGTCATAACGAGCTACCTGTTACGGCTGGTAAAGCACCGAGCAACATCATTTCCATTATTGGTGCGTCCCAGGTGGGTAAATCCGTCTACATGACTTCATTAATTCATACATTGCAGCATTATACAGCGGATCATTTTGACGCGGCTTGCATGCCACTGAATGCGGAGATCAGCCGACGGTTCCGTGCGGATTATGAAGAACCGTTGTTCGAACGGGGCGATTTGCTGGATTCCACCCAGAAGGAGAAGTTGCAAGAGCCGTTTATCTTCCAGTTTGTGTTCAAGGACGAAGATAAAGCGCCGCTGACCTTGGTATTCTTTGACGTTGCGGGCGAAGGTATGGTGGAGCAGGATTATCTCGGACTTCACGGGCAGCACATCAAGAACTCGGCAGGTATCCTGTTCATGGTGGACCCGCTTCAGATTCGTTCGATTCGGGACAAAATCCGCATTAACCTCGGCAACGAGCCTGGAGAGTGGACGCCACGATACGATGAGCCGCGTGATGTGGTGCTGACGATGTTCGGAGATTTTATCGCGTATCAGGACAAAGCCAAGACCAATATTCCAACAGCCGTTGTGCTCACGAAAAGCGACATGCTGCATTCCCTCAAGGATGAAGAGGGGGATTATATCAAATCGAACAGTAACGTGTTCCGCAACATGGTGCACCGCGATTGGTTCGACCTAACGGAGTTCGAAAATATCGACGGGGAAATCCGGCGTTTTATCGAGAAGGTGGATCGTCCGTTCAAGGGCACGATGGATGTGTACTTCAAGGATACAGCTTATTTCGCAGTATCTGCGCTGGGCAGCAATCCGGTGGATATGAAATTGCAGGGTGTGGTTAGCCCGATTCGCGTGGATGAACCCTTCCTGTGGTTGCTGTACAAACTGAAGTACATTGAGGGGAGAGTGGGATGATGCGTTCTTCCGTAACCCCGCCCATTGAACAACAATTGTATACCCGAGAGCGGCGCGGGGTGTTTCGCACAACAGAGGGGTTTGATACGGTTGCGGCATCGCCGGGACTGGACCCTTCTTTTATCAAAAAAGTGCTTCACCCCTACTGTGTCTATGACGCTCCAGCGGAGCTGACAGGCCGTAGCGAGAAGGACGAGACGAAGTTTCCGGCTTCCATTCACCTGCTTCATCTGGAGAGTGGAGAGACGATTCTTGGGCAAAATGTGTACCAGGCTGCGGATTTCACCGGGCTGCGCAGTGCCTTTTTTGCACATAATTACGTCTTGTCTCCCGAACGTTCGGAAGAGCAGATGAAGCAAGACGGCTGGCTGGATGCCGTGTTCGCCACGTCCTATGACATCGAACAAGGTACAGTTCTACCAGCGCTTGCTGAATTGCCAATATCGCAGGGAAGCGGCCCTGATTCATCGCCAAGCCAGATGCTGAGCGCCTTGAAGATGAACGAGGTGCTGTTCAAGCGCCTGCTCTATGCGGTAATGCAGTCTGTAGCGACACGCAGAAAAGTATACATTGCGCTGGACCTTCCAGCAGAAGAAGTGACCGCAGGTGCCAAAGGATTGTTACGTTTACTGTACACAGCGTTACCATACGCCTTCCGGCGGCAGCTGGGATTCATGACGTTTGCCAAGGAGCCGCAGGCCAAGAAGGGCATCCACATCCAGTTTGTAGAGCGGGGGACGTTGCGTCCGAAAGACCGGAATACGGAGAAGGACTTCACCTTTGATCTGGTATCCGGCAGAGTGACACATGCGGATGCATCAGTGGCGAAGTTACCTTATGCGGAATTCGCCTGGGCTTTATTGCAGGAACCTCGTGCTGCGGATGCGTTCTATACCTTTGCGGACGAAATGCTGTCTGGCATGGAGCCTGGACGGGAGCTTTCCATTGAAGCCTATGGCGAACTATCGGTGTTCTATGCTCTTGAACAAGGCATGGAAGATCTGTACCTGGATAACAAAAGCCATGTCCTGAGTGGCTTGTTGACCTATCTGAAGCCGGATGGTGGATCGCGGCAACGTTCCCGCCTGAACGAGCTGTTCCTGACCTTGCTCAGCCGAGAACTGGACAGTGTGAAGCGTGAGAATGTACCCGAAGAAGACGTTGCTGCTCGCATTGGAGAATACTTCAGTGTTGCCGCGCCTGTGGTGCAATCCTGGATTGTGGACTATTTCATCTACGGTGTGAATAATGCCCGCGCCCAGAAGCGTATGCGTGCTGTGCAGGAACTGTATGCTGTGCTGGATCGGCATACGCAGCTGAATCGGGCATTCTTTGATAAAGTGCTGGCCAATGAATCGCTCACCAAGCTATTGTTCGAGCCTTATCTGGATAATCAGCTGAAACGTACTGAATCGGCAGCGAACGTTGTGGAAGTGATCCAAAGATGGGTTACGTCCCATCCATCTGCGATCCACTACAGCTTCTTGCTGGAGCGGACAGCCAGTGAGCTGCGTGAACGGTTATGTTCTGCACCTAATCCGGTGCAAGCTGCGAATGAAGCACTCCAGCGCGTTAGCATACTGGATCAGGTACCAGCTGAGAGTATTTATGATACAGGTATTACTGCACGAATTGGTCAGTCTGAATCTACAGCCCGCTCTAATCGAAAAGGTAAATCTCCGTCTGCCAGTCAAGAACCGGCATATCAGGAGGAGTTAACCCGCCTTGCAGACAAGCTTGCTTATGTCATTAACCTGTTTATGATTCAGGATCTGGATCTGGAACGGGTTAACCGTGAACAGCTGTTAAGTATCGATATTTTGCAGCATGGCAATGAGGTTCGGGATTGGGCGGCACGTCAGGGCTCGGATGTTTCCGCTCGAACAAACATGATGCTGGCAGCTAGAGCGTGGCTTAGTGGCGAGGGGAATGAAGAAGAGGCATTGGAGGCACTTTCCCTGGCAGAACGCAATGAACTTCAGCGCTGGACGCGTCGCTGGCTTGCCGGAGAGCTGCAGGCTCATCCGGGGATCGCGGCATATGAAGCTTTGCCGATGGCTTTTTATCGGGGAGGAAGCGGCAGCAATCGGTTGGATTATCCTGGCCTGATTGAATTCATCCGCACCAATGCAAGTCGTGCTGAAGGGCTGTATCCATTCTTCGATTGGTCAGGAGATCATCGAATGTTTGTCCGGGGTTCCAATGCGCATAAAGGATATGCGGATGCCATCGTGGCGTATTTCAAAGCCCATGACCGTGAAGCTTTCAAGTCGAAGTCGGCTTTCAAACCGTATTATGCAAGAGCCAGCAAGACAATGAAGCCGGTCTATGATCGTGCGAAGACGGAATTGTCCTCTCCACTGGTGCGGATGCTAACGGGTAAAAGGAAAAATCTGTTCGGATTAATCCTCTTGATCCTGGTTCTTGGTATTGCTGGCGGTACATATGCATGGATGAAAGATTCTGTAGAGCCGCCAGCGGCATCCCCTCCATCTACCCAGGAGCCTGTCATACCGGCTGAACCTGAGGTGCAGCTCGCGGAGCAGATTGCTTATATGATTCCTGCGAGTGAACAGGAGGGTACGCAATCACCTGCTCAACTGGTGATCCGTTTCAGGAATGATACGGGAAGCACTGAGTTTGAGCAAGGCAAACTTCAATTGACGATGAAGGATGGCAGCACTCAAGAGTTGGATGCTACAGGCAAGTGGGAGAGCTTTAATCGGAATGAAGAGCCTGATACCCAAGATACCTCCGATGGTGGCTCAGGAAGTACTTCCGAAGGAAGCACGGATGGGTCCTCAGCGGGAGACACGGGGAACACAGAGCAGACGCAGGATGGCGATCAGCAGGCCGATCCTTCAACATCGAGTGATGGCACTTCAGATCCTGCTACCGATGCAACAACGGATACAGGGACGAATGTATCGTCTAATGCTGCGAGTGGAGACACGGATCAAGGGACCGATTCAGATCAGGCTACAGGTTCGACATCACCTGACACATCTGTATCCAATGAACAGGATGCGGATGCGACCACTCCTGCACAGATGTCTATTGGAGAGGTAGATCGCCTTTATCCCTATGGATTGCAGATTGATCTTCCAGCGAATATGGATGCCGAGAGCATTGCCAGTGTGCAGAGCACTCAGGGCGGGATGACGGTAATCCAATTGATGCCGCAGCCTAATTAGGCTGTAAATCATCATATTATTTGAGCGTGTTGCATAGATTCATTGAGTGTCTTTTGATCCAACAATGAAAAAAATGCTGACTTCATACCTTATTAAACGAGCGTATGTGAGATGACCTTGAAGTTGAATTTCAAGGTCATCTTTTTTTATTTGATATGGCGGATATAGCAAACGCATGAAAAAAACTCACACATTCACAATTCAGACACAAAATTTGCGATTCAAGAGTTTGAAAGACAGTCAGAAATGATAAAGTACGCGGAATGAATGAGAAAAGATCTCATATGCACTTGGGAAAAGAGGGAGATTTCTGCTACAGAAAGAGCAAATAAAGCACGAAAAGAGAAGAAAATTTGGTTTTTTATGTTGACAAATGATAATGATTATCAGTATCTTTAGTGTAGAAGATATTTGCGTCGGAAATACACAGAATTACAATTTCGTTTTTGTTGTCATAGCCGGATTACATAACCGGGATAAATGAGAGAGGGATGATCGCATGTTTCGTCTGGAGACGACCAAGCTGGATATCGCTTATGAGGAAAGACTAATTGTAGAGGATCTGAATATTCAGATTCCCCAAGGAAAAATTACAGCACTTGTTGGAGCCAATGGTTCAGGGAAGTCAACCATCCTGAAAACGATGGCGCGTATTATGGCTCCAAAAGCAGGTAATGTATTGCTCGACGGGAAGTCCATCCATAAACAGTCCACGCGTGAAGTTGCCAAGCAGCTTGCGATTTTGCCACAGAATCCAACAGCCCCTGAAGGTCTTACCGTTACTGAACTGGTATCGTATGGTCGCTTTCCTTATCAAAAAGGATTTGGCTCCATGCGTGCGGAAGACAAACGTATGATTGAATGGGCTATCGAAGTGACAGCCATGACTGAATTCCATGATCGTCCGATTGATCAACTGTCCGGTGGACAGCGTCAACGTGCCTGGATTGCCATGGCACTTGCTCAAGAGACGGATATCCTTTTCCTGGACGAGCCGACTACGTTCCTGGATATGGCTCACCAGCTCGAAGTATTGCAATTACTGGAGCAACTGAATGCCACAGCTAACCGTACCATTGTTATGGTTGTACATGACTTGAATCATGCATCCCGCTACGCACATCACATGATTGGTATCAAAAAAGGTAAAGCCATTGCACATGGTTCACCCGTAGAAGTTATGAATTCGGATGTGCTTCGTGAAGTATTTAACATTGAAGCAGATATTGTGATTGATCCGCGTTCCGGTGTACCGCTCTGCTTGCCTTACGCTCTTGCAGGCGAACGTCAGCAATCGAAGACGCCAGAGCAGATGGTCATGAACAGTGCGATGGTTCATGCTGGAGGACGGACAGAACCACGTGTTCAAGCGACAGGAAGTTAACGAAATGGGCCATATGTGGTCGTTACATTATAGAATGAAGCCGTTGTGCGCTGTCGCACGCGGCTCTTTTGCATTCATGGGGAATTTGCAACGCATGGGAGCAAAGGGGACGGGTAGACCCGGGATTTGGTAATCGCATCGGATCAGGTCTATAATAATAGGACAGGCTGTGGGTTCATTGGTTATGCCAACGTGCTCGCAACAGCCCAAACCAACATATGTCATGGGAGGAATCAGTCATGTCCGTATATTCATATCAGGCGGTAACCACCGCGAACCAAGAAGTCTCACTGGATCTGTATCAAGGTAAGGTATTGGTCATTGCTAATACAGCCAGCAAGTGTGGGCTGACCCCGCAATACGGTGAATTGCAAAAGCTTTATGATCGTTATCGCGATCAAGGCTTGGTTGTACTGGGTTTCCCTTGTAACCAGTTTGGAGGGCAGGAGCCAGGTACAAGTGAGGAAGCGGAATCATTTTGCCAGATTAACTATGGTGTGAATTTCCCGGTGTTTGCCAAGGTAGATGTGAATGGTGAGGACACTCATCCTCTGTTCCAATACCTGAAGGAGCAACAACCTGGCGTAGGTGAAACAAGCGACATCCAATGGAACTTCACCAAGTTCCTTGTTAACCGTGAAGGTGAAGTGGTAGGTCGTGTTGAACCGAAAGAATCTCCGGAGACAATGATTGCAGATATCGAGAAATTACTCGGTTAATACATGAACGTTGAGAAGCCTGTCCTTGCATAAGCAAGGATAGGCTTCTTTGATTATTATATAGCGTGGCTATATTCTCTTCACAGGTAAGGTTGGCTTCAGAATAAATTTGTAATCATTTACCAATCTAAAAATCAACATTTAGCGGAAATTGAATGTATTTATTTTTGTACAAGTAAAACATGAATGTGGGAGAGGACTCTAATTTTATACGTCCATACTGTGTCCATACAGGGAACGCGGAAGCCTTTGCATAGCATAAATCGACCCCAATCCGGGGACAATGAAACCAATACAATGAAGGGGAGAAAGGCTTAAATACAGGGAAATGACTTCTTTCGACAAACTTTTTTTGCTCAACCTATTGCAATGTGAAAAATATCACATTATAATGAGTGTATAAAGTGAAATAAATCACATACACAGTTTCGAACAAGAAGTGAAATATTTCACAACCATAATAACGTTATATTCAAACTCATTTATATATTTCGAGGAGGAACTTTTAATGAAAATCGCAGTTATCGGATGTACACACGCAGGAACCGCAGCCATCGTAAATACCGCCAAATTGTACCCGGATGCTACCATCACGGTGTATGAGCGCAATGACAATATCTCCTTCCTATCTTGTGGCATTGCGCTCTACGTAGGTGGGGTTGTGAAAGACCCTGACGGTTTGTTCTATTCTTCGCCTAATCAACTGGCAGAGCTTGGTGTTGAAACCAAGATGCTTCATGAAGTAACAGCAGTAGATGCCAAGGGCCATACCCTTCAGGCTAAAAACCTGCAAACCGGGGAAGAATTTGAAGATACGTTTGACAAACTGATTGTGACAACGGGGTCATGGCCTGTCGTTCCGAAGCTTGAAGGCATCGAGATGGATAACATTTTACTTTGCAAAAACTACAATCATTCCAACACGATTATTGAAAAAGCCAAAGATGCCAAACGTGTTACCGTTGTAGGTGCAGGATATATCGGCGTTGAGCTGGTGGAAGCTTTCCAAATGAATGGCAAGGAAGTTACCCTGATCGACAGTGTGGACCGGATTTTGAACAAATACCTGGACCCTGAATTCACGGATGCGATCGAAGATACGTTGACTGGGCGTGGCATCAAGCTGGCTCTTGGTCAAACGGTACAGAAGTTTACTGGAGAGAATGGCAAAGTAACTAAGGTGATTACGTCCAAAGGAGAGTTTGAAACCGATCTGGTTATTCTGTGCATTGGTTTCCGTCCAAATACAGAGTTGCTTAAAGGCCAAGTGGATATGCTGCCAAACGGCGCAATCGTCGTGGATAAATATATGCAAACGAGTCAAAAAGACGTCTTCGCTGCAGGTGACAGCTGTGCTATTCATTACAACCCGACAGGTAAAGCATCTTACATTCCGCTGGCAACCAACGCCGTACGGATGGGTACACTTGTAGCCCGCAACCTGGTTCGTCCTACGACACCATACATGGGTACACAAGGAACATCCGGTATCAAAATTTATGAGCAAAATATCGCAGGTACAGGAATGACGGAAATGTCTGCTGCTGACGAAGGTTTGATTGTGGAATCTGTCGTACTGGAAGATAGCTACCGTCCGGAGTTTATGCCAACGGCTGAGAAACTGTTGCTTAAAGTGGTATATGAGCAGGCAACTCGTCGGATCGTCGGAGCACAGGTGATGTCTCAGGTTGACCTGACCCAATCGATTAATACGATCTCGGTCTGCATCCAAAACAACATGACCGTAGATGAGCTGGCCTTCATCGACTTCTTCTTCCAGCCACATTACAACAAACCATGGAACTTCCTGAACACGGCTGGTCTGCAAGCACTGCCACCGGTAGAAGTAAAAGCACCAGCAATGGTGTAAGCAAGCAGAATAGATGGTCGAACAGCGAGCATGATAAACGCCATACAAAGATAAGTCATGCTTATCTGTAAACATGAGGTGTACAATAACTGCCAGGATTACGAAACAAGGCGGACGATTATATAGGAAAAAGAAGACTGGCGAGTATATCGTCAGTCTTTTTTGTGATTTTTTAGCTTCAAAAGGTCTTACTATACTCTGCTGACTTAACTATTCAAAGACGCTCTGAAAGTATTTTTTTAAACAACATTGTGATAATTTGCACAAAGTTATGTTTAGGACCGAGATACAATTAGGATGTGGTATTCAACGCATAACTAATGAATTTCAAATGGTTTTATCCAATGATGAACAATGAAGGAGAGGATGAATGATATGGCAGCAAAAACACCTCTTGAGGTTGCACAATATACGGCGCAAACAGGCATGAAGAAGGCTCAATATCCGGTGTCTTCTGTACTGGTGCTTAGTTTTCTGGCAGGGGCTTTTATTGCGCTCGGTTTTCTACTGGATATTCGGGTGATTGCATCTGCTCCTGCTGAGTGGGGAAGTCTGGTTAATCTGATTGGTGCAGCAGTGTTCCCGGTGGGACTAATTTTGGTGCTCATCGGTGGTGGCGAGTTGCTGACAGGTAACATGATGGCAGTTCCACTCGCGACGATTGCTCGAAAGTTATCCGTTGGTAATATGTTGAAAAATCTAACCTTAGTGACGATTGGTAACTTTGTTGGAGCTTTGTTTGTCGCATACGCGTTTGGACATGTGCTTGGTCTGACCGGAGAGGGTGTATATCTGGCGAAAGTGGTGGATATGGCTGGACACAAGCTGCATGACGGATTCCTGCAGGCTTTTATCTCAGGCATCGGCTGTAACTGGCTGGTCGCGCTGGCGGTGTGGCTATCTTATGCATCGGATACAATGAGTGGCAAGGTACTGGGTATTTGGTTTCCAACGATGGCGTTTGTGGCCATTGGATTCCAGCACGTTGTGGCCAATATGTTCCTCATCCCGGCGGCAATCTTCGAAGGACATTATTCGTGGGGCCAATATGTGATGAATTTCATTCCGGTATGGCTCGGGAATCTGACTGGTGGTGCTCTGTTTGTAGCTGCAGCCTATTGGGTGGTGTACCTGCGCCAAGCTGAGCCGAAAGTGAAACCGGAGGTAGCCACGTCGATCGAAGCTGTGGAGACGGAGGCCAGAGCGATGTGGAGCAAGCAGGCGTAGCAGGGCATATATACACGTATGTATACATGGGTAATGGAACATTCATGTAGAAGAGAAGACGATTCTGATCTTGCTCGGTTCATGGCGAATATGCTGTGATGGAGCAAGGCGGGATCGTTTTTTTGTATGGGGTCCTTGTTGGAGTTTAACGCAAAATAAATTCGCCATGACAAGGTTCGGGGGAACGAAACCTGTTCATGGCGAATTTCGGGAGTGGTCCATGATATGGCATGAGGAGGAAGTGGGGAAACACTAGCCTAATGCCTTATTTTTAATTTACCCCTGAATTCTGAAGTTGAATCAAATGGCAAAACATTTTTTTGAAAATAATTTTAATCCGCTATAGCGGTGAATATTGGGCGAAAATATATTGTTCTCTTTACGTATTAACCTCGAAGAAGATATGATATAGGGATAGTTTTTTAAAGAGGGGGAGCCATACGATGATCGATCAGGAGAATGGAATTTTCGCAGCGGTATGCCCGCTCGATTGTCCGGATACTTGTGGTCTGTTACTACATAAAGAGAACGGTAAAATTGTGAAGGTGGCAGGCAATCCGGATCATCCGATCACCAAGGGTGCCATTTGTAATAAAGTCAGAAATATGACCGAGCGGGTGTATCACCCCGAGCGTCTACAATATCCGATGAAACGTGTAGGAGCCAAAGGTGAAGGCCAGTTTGAACGAATCAGTTGGGATGAAGCGATTTACGAGATTACGACCAAATTCACTGCATTGTCCGAGACTTACGGCCCGGAGAGCATCCTGCCCTACAGCTTTTACGGTAACATGGGCATTCTCGGCGTAGACGGCATGGACCGACGTTTCTTCAATGCGCTTGGTGCAAGTGTGCTGGAGCAGACGATCTGTAACTCTGCTGGAAATACCGGCTGGAAATATACGATGGGCGCCAACCACGGAACGGTGCCGGAAGATACGGAGCACGCGGATCTCATCCTGGTATGGGGCGGTAATATCGTCAGTACGAATATGCACCAGGTCGTTTTGGCGGAGAAAGCCCGTAAGAAAGGCGCCAAGATCGTCGTCATCGACGTTCATCGCAATCGTACGGCCCAATGGGGCGACTGGTTTATTCCTTTGTATCCGGGCACGGATAGCGCACTAGCGCTGGGTTTGATGCATGTGCTGTTCGAACGGGGACTAACGGATGAAGCGTTTATGCAAAAGTATACAGTGGGTCATGAGGCACTGCGTGATCATGTCCGCAGTTACAACCCTGAACGTGTTGCACGCATTACGGGTGTGCCGGAGGAAACCATTGTGGAGCTGGCCGAACTATACGGCAACGCACAGGCAGCCCATATTCACATCGGCAATGGCCTCCAGCACCATGATAATGGGGGGATGAACGTGCGTAGCGTTGCTTGTCTGCCTGCCATTACAGGGCAATGGCTGAAGCAAGGCGGCGGTGCCGTTCGCACGAACAGCTACGCGAGCACGAATAGCGACGCGCTGGAACGTCCGGAGCTGCGGCAGAATCCGGAGCCGCGAGTAGTGAACATGAACCGGATTGGTGAAGCGTTGCTGGAAGCAGAGCAGCCGATCCGGGCTATGATGGTTTACTGCAGCAATCCACTGGTGGTGGCACCGGATACCGAGCGGGTGGAGCGAGGTTTTGCACGGGAAGATCTGTTCACGGTTGTGCATGATCTGTTCATCACGGATACGGCGAAATATGCAGATATCGTATTGCCAGCCACATCTTCATTTGAAGCGACGGACCTGTACACCTCTTATTGGCATCAGTACGTTCATCTGCAAGAGCCGGTAATTGCACCGATTGGGGAGAGCAAGAGCAACGTGGAACTGTTCTCACTGCTTGGGCAGGCTATGGGGTACGATCCTGCAATCTTCGGAGAAACGCCGGAACAGATGATTGAGGACGCACTTCAGGGCACAGGCAACCCCTACATGAATGGGGTCACGTTGGAGGGACTGAAGGAACATCGATTCGTGAAGCTGGATATGACGCCACATGCTACATATCTGGATCAGCTGCCCACGCCTTCAGGCAAAATCGAATTGTATTCCGAGACAATGGAACAGAGAGGGCTTCCCCCGCTCCCTACCTATAGCGCTCTGGTTGAAGGATATGATGGGGAGAATCCGGCTGGACCTGCCGATACGTATCCATTGATGTTCCTGTCGCCGCCAAACCATAATTTCCTGAACTCCACCTTTGGCAATTCAGCCAAACATCAGCGTTTGGAAAAGATGCCTCTATTGCAGATACACCCTGAGGACGCTATTCGTAGAAACGTGGAGGATGGAGATGCAGTGGTCGTATGGAATGATCGTGGGCGCATCGAACTTACCGCCAAGGTGAGTGAAGCCATGTTGCCGGGAACCGTCATCAGCCAAGGTTTATGGTGGGATGGTGATGGCAAGAAGCAGCGAGCCAATTCGCTCACGTCCAACCGATTGTCTGACATGGGTAACGGGGCGACCTTCTTCTCGGCCACTGTTGAAGTGAAGCGTCAATGAGTGTGCTTGCAGCATGATTTTTTTGAGGTAAGATGAACAAAGGATAAAACTTGAGCAGGATCTAAAGAGCAATACATGTGACACTTCATAAAACCTTCGCTCTGGCTGGTTATGGTTATGCCGTCAGGGCAAAGGTCTATTTTTTATGGTTATTTGTTTGTGCAGAGGTACTAAGGAGAATGAATTAACGATGATGAGATGGCTGGATAACTATCCAAAAGAAGTGAGAATATTTTTATTAGCAAGTCTGGTTAACGCAACAGGCAGTGCCTTGATGTGGCCGTTGACCACCATGTATGTGTTTGATGAACTTGGACGGACGATGGCAAACGCGGGTTTTGTGATCCTGATTCAGTCCCTGGGTGGCATCTTTGGACAATTGCTTGGAGGTTCATTGTACCATCGGGTGGGTGTGAAGAAGCTGATTATCGGCTCACTGGCTCTTAATGCGTTAGGTTTGTTTGCGTTGCCGTGGATTAGTGCGTACTGGGTCGTATTTATATGTGCCATGGGCTGGATTGGTCTGTTCAGTTCATTGTCGCTGCCAGCGATTCAGGCCTTTATTGGCTTCCGGTTTGCGGAGCGACGCGGTGAATTATTCAATATTATCTATGTGGCGAACAATATTGGGGTGGCGATTGGTACGGCGCTGAGTGGTTTTCTGGCTGACTTTTCCTATCACCTCAGCTTTGTACTGAACGGAGTGACCTCAGCCGGATTTGCGATATTCTTCTGGTATTATCTGTCGCGAGTCGAACCGGATCAGGGGGAAGTGCATCTGACCAAACGCAAAACCGTCCCCGATGGGCCGGGCGTCTGGGCATTGCTGGGTAATACCCGATTATATCTGTTTATGAGCTTGGGCGTGCTCTTCCTGTTATTCGGCAACTCCATCTGGAACACAGGTGTGTCCCCGTATATCATTTCTGAGGGTATGGAAAAAAGAATGTACGGTCTGCTCTGGACCCTGAACGGGGTGCTGATCTTTGTGGGCCAACCTTTTACCAGCTGGGTGAAACGGACCATGGCCCGTACCTCCACTGCCCAGATGACGGCGAGTGCGGTATTCTATGGCATGGCCTACATTGTGATGATTACCATGTACAGCTATCCGGGCATGGTGCTCGCAATGGTACTGGCCACGTTTGGAGAGATGTTGATCTCCCCTGCAACGCCTGCATTTATCTCCGAGCATGCTGGCAGGGCGGCACCTTTTTACATCGGGATATCGGGTGGGATCGGTGCGGTTGGACGGGTTATCGGACCCTATGCGATGGGGGTCATGTATGACAAGCAAGGACTTATTCCTGTAGCTTGGCTGGCAACAGGCACAGCAGCTATTGCGGTACTTGGTTTTGTACTGCACGCAGTGTTGAACCGTAACCGTGAAGTGAAGGAGTATGGGATGGACGCCTAGCCTTTTTGGGCTGAATCGTATGATGAAGGGAGAGGACAGGTTAGAGTGGAGGAGAAAAGAAAGCTACTTTAACCTGTCAGATTATCCCTTAGATTTATATTGACAAAAAAATCTTTTTATGCTATAATTTACATATTAAAACATTCCGTATATACTAAGGTTCTCCTGGCCAGGGGGAATCTTATTTTTGTTTGTACGGGAGGATGAAATATGATGAAGCAAAATGAGTCCAGCATTACATCCTTGATTTCGGCTTTTGGTCGATCTTACCACTGCCAATACGATACACCTCTTATTTTGGATGATTATATAGCCAGTGCGCTTATCACTCCTCAAGAGTTTTCGGATATCCGTGAGAATATGATTCAAGGTATCCATTTTTTCAACCCGGACATGGCTCATCTGATCAAGGACGACCCGGATGAGATACTGAGGTGGATTGTACAGACCCAGCTTGCTCCAACCCCCTTGGCACGTGCCGCATATTGCGAACGAGTGCTGCTTCATGAAATGGCATTAGGAGGCACGCAATATGTAATACTTGGAGCCGGTCTGGATACGTTTGCGTTTCGGTATCCGGAATTAAAGGATAGACTGAACATCATTGAAGTGGATATCCCGGCCACACAGCAATTCAAACGCAGTCGGCTGTCGTCCGCGAAACTACCTATTCCATCCAATCTGCACTTTGTAGCTATGGATTTGACCGATAAGGATTCTCTTATAACGCTCGTGACTGAAGAGTTAAGCAGCGAGAAATCCTTTGTGAGTTTACTTGGCGTCTCTTTTTACTTGACCAAAGAAGACTTGTCCCGGTTGTTACAAGTGTTGTTTACGAAACTGCCTTCCGGCAGTTCAATTGTTTTTGACTACGCTGACGAACATCTTTTTGATACAAAGGGCATATCTAATCGCGTGGACCATATGATCCAGATGGCAGCAGCTGGCGGTGAGCCGATGCAATCCGGGTACTCATATGTGGAGATGGAGGCCTTGCTTGATGAAGCGGGGTTGCTTATCTATGAGCATCTGACTCCAGAGGCGATTCAGGAACAGTTTTTCCAGGATCGAACCGATTATCTAAGGGCATTTGAAACGATACATTTCATTCACGCGGTAAAAAAATAAATCAATCTGGGCATACAGGATTACCTAGATAGCCTACATTTGCATAGCAACGACCAACCTTCATCCTGAGGCAGGGTGAGGGTTGTTTGGTTTGAACGAAGGATCAACATAGACCATGATTCGGTAGTCAATATTTTCGCATGTGATACAAATGTTCAGAAATCAGACTTGATAGGGTGCAATTCCATGTCATTCAATGTCCTTGCCTCTATTTGTGCATAATGCCCATATAATAGAATGGATCTGGTTAAAGGCAGGGGGATGCATACGATGTACAAGGTTTTGTTGGTCGATGATGAATTTATGATCTCGGACGGGATCTCCAGTGTTGTGAACTGGACCCGATTAGGAACAGAACTGATCGGCATTGCTCAAGATGGATTGGAAGCGCTTGCTTCAATTGAGCGGCAACGTCCGGATATTATCATCTCGGACATTCGCATGCCGGGAATGGATGGGTTACAGCTGGTTGAAGCAGTGGCCGAGAAGTATCAGCATATCTCGTTTATCATGCTTACGGGTTTTACGGAATTTGAATATGCGAAGACGGCTATGCATTATGGAGTGAAGCACTATTTGCTCAAGCCCTGCAGCGAGGAGCATCTTGTACAGGCTATTAGTGAATTGGTCAGTGAGAAGCGGGAGTTGACCGATCAAGAGCGCTTTGTACAGTCGATCCAATATAATTTGGAGCGTGTACTGCCGCATGCCAAGGAATATTTTCTGAAAGAGCTGGTGACCAACAGAACGTATGGGGCCAAGGAGTGGAAATATTTCGAGGAATTGTTCGATGTACAATTTCAGGATCAACGTGTGCGATTGCTGTTGGTAGAGATTGAGGGGGATCATGAGTATCTGCACTTGTTCGCGGTGAAGAACATTGCCGAGGATATTTTTCACAATCCCATCTTAAGTGCCACGGTTGGAAGGCATGTGCTACTTATTATGGAGGATAAGTTGTCTGAAACGCAGTTGTTCCATAATATCGATGAGATTCGCGCCACATTTACCCGATATTATCATGATGATCTCACAATAGCGCTAAGCGAGCCAGGAGACCTCTCGCAGGCACGCCATTTGTACATGCAGACGCTGGTTTATCTCAATTACCGCTTTTACCTCGGTGAGGGCAGTCTCATTATGGAACGGGATATTTACTCTCCTGGAGAACGCATTCTTCCTGAATTCGAATACGATCCGGAGCGGATGGTTACTGCAATCAAGGCGGGACACTGGCAGGAAGTGGGATCAGAGCTGAACCGGATGTTTCAGCTGCTGGCCAGCTTGCGATACGATATATCCCAAACGAAGTCCTATCTTATTCAGATGTTTATGGAGATGATTCGACTCAGTGGCTCTGCCGAGATGAAAAGGTATATGGACCAGTTGCCAGGCATGATAGAATCCAGCACCCTGCATTCTTTTCAACAGTTTCTGCTTGCCGTTGCCAAGGAAATCACGCTTCGCCGTTACGAACAACACCGCTCCAGACAATCGCAGATGGTAGGCAGTGTGAAACAGTTGGTAGAGAAGCGCTACAGGGACGAGACATTAACACTCCAGTCCATCGCTGGGGAAATATACATGAATCCAGACTACATCGGCAAAATGTTCAAAAAAGAAACCGGTGAGAAATTTACGAACTATGTGTTAAGCTACCGCATCCGCAAAGCATTGGAACTTCTGGAGCAGGACGGGAACTGCACTGTATCCTCGCTTGCCGAGCAGACAGGGTTTGGTGCCAACTGGCCGTATTTCAGCAAAATGTTCAAGAAATACACGGGATTCTCCCCTTCCGAGTATAAAAAAGTACCCTAGGACAGCGTTGCTGTCGCTTCTACAGCATTGAACTAAACATTTACACGAAAACGGAGAGGACAGAAATAACACGAAGAAGCGGAGCGTTCGCCTAAAAGCTTTCTAAAAGAAAGCTACATCGTAAGCATATGCTATCCCCGGATTTTCCCTTTAGAAAAGGGAATCA
The DNA here is from genome assembly GCF_036894235.1 of Paenibacillus sp. Y5S-9. Classification (NCBI taxonomy): domain Bacteria; kingdom Bacillati; phylum Bacillota; class Bacilli; order Caryophanales; family Paenibacillaceae; genus Paenibacillus; species Paenibacillus sp. Y5S-9. The sequence continues at coordinate 6,368,217 of NZ_CP145887.1, read as the reverse complement.
TAATAATCTGGGGATAACAGCGATCAGAGGGTTGTTCTGTCATCGGAGTGGCAAGTGTAAATATTCTTTAGCTCGATTTATATAGATAGCAACCTCTACATCTAATCTGTGATCGGGCCCTGTACGCCATTCATCGGCAGCAGGGTCTTTTTTTGTCGGACGGAACTCGGTTTTGAACATCCATTTAACGGAAATGAGCATGGGAAGAAAAGGCGCTCGCTTCTATCATTAGAAGTGTCATGTTAGTGAATCAATACCGAGAGTGGAGGGCGAGTGGATGGAGCTGAATCGAAGCCGGGGAATTGAACCTGGGCGTTTGAAGCCAGCTGGCAAATGGAGTTCGGTGAAAAAGGAACTTGTCCGCAACAGATACGTTTATCTGATGCTCGTTCCTGTGGTAGCCTACTATCTGATTTTCAGCTATGGGCCAATGTACGGGCTACTGATGGCATTTCAGGAATCCTACAACCCGATCAAAGGAATCTTGGCAGGCGAATGGGTTGGATTTGACAACTTCACCATGTTTTTTGAAAGTTATTATTTCTGGCGACTGATTAAGAACACACTGATTTTGAGTTTTTACAGTATTGTGTTTGGTTTCCCGGCTCCGATTCTACTAGCACTGTTGCTGAATGAAGTCCGGAAAAAGTGGTTCAGAGGCGCAGTACAGACCATCAGTTATATGCCGCATTTCATCTCGGTTGTTGTCGTGGTTGGAATGTTGAAAACGTTCTCATCTCTGGATGGTGGGTTATTTAACGTCATTCGTGACTTTTTCGATCTGCAGCCGATTATGTTTTTGGCGGAAAAAGATATGTTCCGCCCGATGTACATCCTGTCCAACATATGGCAGGGCGCAGGATGGGCCTCGATTATCTTTTTGGCAGCACTAAGTGGTATTGATCCTCAGTTGTATGAGGCTTCCAAAATTGACGGCGCAGGCCGCTGGAGACAGCTGTTACATATTACACTGCCGGGCATCATGCCAACGATTGTGATCATGTTAATTCTGCGCATGGGGGCAGTCATGAACGCGGATTTTCAGAAAATATTGCTGATGCAAACGGCACCGACCTATGAGACATCGGATGTCATATCCACCTTTGTCTATCGATCGGGTATTTTGGAGGGCAACTATACGTATTCAACGGCCATCGGACTTTTCAATGGCGTCATTAATTTCGCGCTACTTATTATCGCAAATGCGATCAGCAGAAAGCTTAACTCAACCAGTCTATGGTAATCGGAAGGTGAAGCGATGAAACAGTCTATAGGGGAACGACTTTTTGATGTATTTAATACATTGCTGCTGTTGGTGATCATGATTTTATGCTTTTATCCAATGCTGTACGTGTTCAATTCTTCAATCAGCGACCCGGACCAGATGCTGCGTTCCCGTTCACTGATGCTCATTCCTGAAGGTTTTCAGCTGGGAGCGTACAAGTCGGTATTTCAGGATACTCGCATCTATACGGGATATATGAACACCTTGTTCTATGTTGTGGTGGGTACCGCGATCAATCTGCTCATGACTTCACTGGCTGCATATGGGCTGTCACGCGGTGATCTGATGGGCAGAAAAACGTTGATGAAATTAATAACGTTCACGATGTTTTTTGGCGGGGGCATGATTCCGACGTTTCTGCTGATTCAAAATCTGGGCATGGTGGATACCCGTTTTGCGCTTATTATTCCTGGTGCCATCAGCACATTCTATTTCCTTATTATGAAAACAAACTTTGAGGGCATTCCGATCAGTCTGATCGAATCGGCGAAGCTTGATGGTGCCAATGACTTTCTGATTTTGTTCCGAATTGTACTGCCTTTGTCAAAGCCAATCCTGGCGGTCATGATGCTGTATTATGCGGTTGACCATTGGAATGATTATGTCGGACCGATGCTCTACCTGCGCAGTCAGGAGTTATATCCGATCCAGATTATTATGCGTGATATTCTGATCAGCAGCAGTACGGAGGCCATGGGCGCTGGCGCCGATACCGGCTTTGCCATTGGGGAGAACATCAAATATGCGACCATCATTATCTCGACGCTGCCTATTATGCTGGTATATCCGTTCATCCAACGTTATTTTGTTCAGGGCGCTTTAATCGGTGCTGTGAAACAATAAAAAATGTATCCTATGGAGGCGAATTACGTGAAAAAAAGAATGGGGTCCATCCTGTTGTCATCGCTACTTACCATGTCTTTACTGGCGGGCTGTACGGGTGATAATGAACCAGGTAGCGCTGAGCCAGTAGAAGGAACAGAACCTGCGGTTCAGGCGTTGACCGAGATTCCGCTACCGATTACAAGTGAGCCATTTACCATTGACTACTGGCGCGCCAATGATGCCAAACTGACAGCTTCCTTGAACAATTTTGGCGATATGGCGGCTTATAAGGAAAAGGAGAAGCTGACAGGCATCCAAGTGAAGTTCACACATCCTCCGCTTGGACAACAGCGTGACCAATTCAATCTGTTGATTTCCACGAAGGAGCTTCCGGACGTCATCTATTATAACTGGGCAGATGCCGTTGGCGGACCGGAAAAAATGATCAAAGATGGTCGAATCATTCGATTGAACGAACTGATCGACAGTTATGCACCGAACTTAAAGCGGATTATTGAATCCGATCCGGATGTGAAAAAGCAGATTGCACTCGACGATGGAACGATCTATATGTTCCCGCTGCTCAAGCTGGATGCTTTGAAGCTAAATGCCACTTCCGGTTTAATTATGCGCCAGGATTGGCTTGATGCATTGAACCTTAAGGTACCTACCAACATCGATGAGTGGTATACGGTACTCAAGGCATTTAAGGAACAGGACCCTAACGGCAACGGCAAGCCAGATGAGCTGCCATTCACCGGAAACTGGGGGCCGGGTAACCTGACCAAGCTCCATGATTTTGCCGCGGCCTTTGGTGTCATTGGTGGTTTCCAGATGAATGGAGACAAGGTAGAGTTTGGACCGATTCAGCCGGGCTACCGTGATTTCTTGGAGACCATGGCCAAGTGGTACAAGGAAGGGCTTATTGATCCCGAGATCATGACCAATGACGGTAAAGCATTTGACTATAAGGTTACCAGCAATCTGGCAGGCGCATATCAGGGCGGTGTGTTCAGTGGCATGGGGAAATACTTCAATCTGATGAGAGATACGGATCCGAACTTTAATGTAACCGGCGTACCGTGGCCTGTATCTCCGGATGGAACGTCCTATGCGACATTTAATCTGGACGCTAAAGTGTTGACTTATGGTGAGGCCATTACGGCTTCCGCAGACGAAGACAAATTGAAATACATTGTACAGTGGATGGACTACAACTATAGCGAAGAGGGTAGTGATCTGTTCAACTTTGGTATCGAAAATGACAGCTATGTTCGCGACGGGGAAGGTGTCAAATTCACAGATACCATCATTAATAATCCGAACGGTCTGACGTATGATCAGGCACTAGCTTCCTATGCCTTATCCATTATGGACGGTCCGATCAATCAGGATAGTCGTTATTTGGATGCCTTACTATTTGACGACGGACAACGTGCGGCGAATGCGGAATGGATGAAAGCAAGCTCTGCATTAACGCTTCCTCCAATTCGTTTGTCAACAGATGAGGTGACCACAAGTACGTCCATCATGAGCCAGGTGAATACGTATTTGAATGAAACGATGACTGCCATCATTAGCGGACAGAAGCCGATCACCGAATTTGACACGATGGCCGAAACAATCAAGAGCATGGGCATTGACCGGGCGATTGAGGTTCATCAGGCGGCCTATGACCGATATCAGTCCAAATAATACGTGAGAAATCGAGCGCTAAAACTTTGGGAAAACCTTCCTGCATGTGATATACCTAGTAGTATCACGTGGTTCAAAGGAGCGCTTTGGTCATGACAGCCTACCGCAAACTCAGCATCAAAATGAAAATGTTTCTGATGATTATGTTCATGATGGCGTTTATCATCATCCTGGCGTTTGGGTCCTTGTATTATACGTACTCGGTGTATGACAAACAGCTGTTTGATAAGTCGTCCCGACTTCTGAACCTTTCTTCGTCTACAGTGGATGTTGAACTTCAGAAGTTGGAAGCGTTATCATTAAACATGATCTCCGATACGCAGATTCAAAGAGCCTTGAAGTCGTTGTTGGATGATGATAGCGCATATTCAAGCTTTATTGAACGAAAGAAGATCACGGATCGGCTATGGGAGCATATTAGTGGGGCTGCACGTTATGTGCAGTCCGTTCATCTGATTGATTCCAGGGGAAGAGTGAATAAATATGGCGAGACACTAACTGTATCCCCGGAAAAGTATGATCGGATGATTGCGGCTGCGGAGCAGGCCAATGGTGCAGTACGCTGGTTATACCCGGATGACGATGACCCGATGCTGGTTATGGTGCGTCAAGTGCGAGCCTACGAACCGATGACCCTGGAACCTGTAGGCATACTGTTTCTGCGTATTAATATCGAGCGACTCGTTGAGGAGTATGCGGGCATTGACAGCCAGGACAGTGACATTATTTTAAAAGCAGGCAGTGAAGTTGTCTATCCTTATCGTCAGCTTCCAGAAGCGGTGTCCACTGGACTGAATCCACTTCCAGGTAGTGGGGGATATGAGATCAAGAATCTGGATGGGAGGGAGATATTTCTTTCCCAGAAGAAATCCGCATACACCGGCTGGGTGTATTATAATATGGCCTCATATGATGAAATTTTTGAACGAATTATATGGCTAAAAAATAGTTTGATTGTCGTCTATCTTATCGCCATTCTGGTTGTTCTCGCGCTCGGCATGGTGTTCGCACGCAGTCTGACAAGGCCGATCAGGCAACTCATCAGTCAGATGAAGGAGGTTCAATATGGGGATCTGGAGAATATGGATTCCAATCTGTCCATTCCAACACACCAGCACATGGATGAACTGGGGTTATTACAGCGAACGTATCGAATGATGATTACACATATTAATACATTGATCAAAGAAAATTATGCAAGCCAGCTGGTCATTAAAGAAACGGAGTTTAAGGCGCTCCAGGCGCAGATTAATCCCCACTTTTTGTATAATGCGCTGGATTCCATTCATTGGCTCGCCAAAAAGAACAGGCAGGAGCAAATCTCCAGTATGGTGCTGTCACTTGGGTATTTGCTGCGTTCCTCCATTAGCTTCAAGCAAAATATCATTACCATTGCCGAAGAACTGGAGATCGTCAATCATTACATCACCATTCAGACCTACCGTTTCCGGCAGCGGCTGGATTTTCGTATGGATGTGCCTGCTTCTTATCTGGGTTGTGCCATTCCCAAGTTGACCCTACAGCCGCTACTGGAGAATGCCATTCAATACGGTTTGGAACCACAGGTTGGATCATGTCTGATTCGAGTGTATGCCGAGATATCAGGTGGCAAGCTGGCCCTTATCGTGGAGGATCACGGTCCCGGCATGGAACCCGAATATGTGGAACAGGTACTGCGCGGTGAAGTGAAAACCAGAGGCACAGGTATTGGTCTGCTGAATATCAGGGAGCGGGTACGTCTGGCTTTTGGCGAAGAATATGATGTTCTGCTGGAGAGCAAGCCGGGGCATGGAACGAGAGTAACGGTGCTGCTGCCACCCCCATCACCAGGTAAGGAGGAGAAGTTATGGGAAGATGGATGCATATGATAGGCATGCTCTGCCTTATGCTGACTCTTCCTGGCTGCGTGAACCAGTTGGATCAAAGGCCAGGCATGATTGTGGACGAAGAGCCGATAACACTGCGAATCGCTTGGTGGGGTGGAGAGTTCCGCAACAATGCAACGATAGCTGTTATCGACCTGTATGAGAAGTTGAATCCACATGTGAACATCGAATACGAATATAGCAGTTTCAACGAATACTGGAGAAAACTTGCCCCACATGCAGCAGGCAATGCGTTGCCCGACATTATCCAGATGGACATCTCCTATCTGTCCCAGTACAGTTCGCTGCAACTGTTGGAGGATATGACGCCGTACATGCAGAGCGGGCTGATTGACACGACAGATATTGAGAAGGAACAGTTGGAGAGTGGTAGCCTGAATGGAAAAACCTATGGTCTCAGTTTGGGGGTTAACGCCATGCTCAGCATCTATGATCCGGAAGTGTTAAAGGCCAATGATATTGAATTGCCAACGGATACGTGGACATGGGCGGATTTTGACCGGATGGGCGAGCAATTGCTCGGGAAAGGCATCTATCTGGGAACCTATTTTACGCCGGAACAGTTTTTCGCCTACTACTTGAGACAGTATGGTTCCAAGCTATATGCCGAGGATGGCAAGAGGTTGGGGTATGAGGATGATGGGCTGTTTATTGAGTACTTTGGCAGGATGCAGAAGCTCGCGGAAAAGAAACTTATTTTTGCACCGGATATCTGGACATCAGACATTGGCCAGCCTGATAACGACCCGTTTTATCTGGGAGAGGCTTTGTTTAGCTGGGGGTATTCCAACCAATTTATCAGCACCGCTCAGCGTTATGGCAAACCCTTAACCATCTCCCCAATGCCTGGGCCAAACAGCCAGGATGGATTGTTCTTGAAGCCAGGCATGTTTTTCTCCATGGCGGGTAATTCCAGACATAAGGAGGAAGCGGCCAAGTTCATCAGCTTTTTTGTGAATGATTTGGATGCCAATCTGCTGCTCAAAGGGGAGCGGGGTGTGCCCGTCTCATCCAGTGTCAAAGAGCGGATGAAGCTGGTGGTTGAACCGGAGCTGGCGCAGGTGTTTGATTATATCGATTGGGTTGCGGATAACAGCACTCAGATGGACCCGCCTGATCCTGTAGGTGCACCTGAGGTCACTGCGGTGCTACGTGAGTTGTATGATCTCCTGCTGTTTGGCAAAATTACGCCTGAGCAGGCGGCGGTGGAATTCCGTGAGCGGGCAAACACAATTTTGAATGGGAAGTTATAAGAATGGACTAGATCATATATGTATATAATGGGCTTGGGGCTGTTGTCGTTCACAAGCTCAACCTTCATTCTACTCGGGTGAGGGTTTTTGTTATGGAATGGTGTATATTTCCTCTAGTATAATAAAAATGGGTAGTCGTCTATCTGTAGATCAGATAGATTCTATCCATATATTATTGGATGAGGAGTGTCAGGACATGTCCATACATCAGATAGGTCACAAGGTGTCTTTTGCTGATATCAAAACGAAGTTGCCTCAGGAAAGTTGGATGTACACTCAGAATGAAGCGCACAACGGTGAATTTGAAGCCGAGGAAGTATGGTTACATTCTGGTGACCTTCATATCAGTGAACTGTTGTTGGATGAAGGACCTTTTTTGATCTTGGTTGAAGGAAATCTGACAGTGGATCGTTATATTGGAAATACAAGTTCCGACGCGGCCAGTTCAAATCTGGTTGTACTTGGGAATCTCATAACACCCTATATGATCGTGGGTGGGCAGGAAATATATATTACAGGTAATCTCTATGTGGAGGATATGTTCTGGGGGGATTATAACCATGGAGAATTGACAGTGAGAGGGAATGTAGAAGGTGGATTGCTGGTAAGTACCGAGCAATATATGATTCAGGTTCAAGGACAGCGTAATGTGAAGCGTCAGCTTGAAGAATGGGAGGATCTCGGACCATGGCGGGGCTTTGACATGTTGGCGTTATTGGTTCCTGAATGTGTGATTGATGAAGATACAGAGCCGTTTCCTTGGCGAGAAGAAATGTTAAAGAGGCTGCAGCAAGGACAACCTGTAATCAACCGAAAGTACATTCATGCTGATGAATCAGATCCAGATGTGCCGGATTGGTTCGAAGATCATCGTATTACCGCTGAGAATATAGAGCGTCTTACTCATCCATCTTTGTTGCCTGTAAGAGAGGAGGATGAGTTACTCAACAGCTATGAATTTTGGTTGAACGAGCAATTTTGCCGAGTATCGGTCTATGGAGATGAGCATACGGAGGGGTATTTCCGCAGTCTTTATTTTCAGGATGACCATAACTGTGCATTGTTGCTTAAGATGGAGCCATCAGATCAAGGTTTCAACTCTCCTGATAAACATATCCTACAACCGGGTAAACCTGTCTGGATGATCTCAGGTGCATATCGTTATCTGCACAATGAGAATTCGGAATGGAACGTATTTTCGGAGAACTCACCTGCTGATATTCAGCAGTTAAGCGAGCAAGGATGGAGCACCTTGTTGCAGTCTGTATCGAATTATCAGTATGCCCGTTCCTTAATTTCGCATCAACTGATCCGTGATTTATTAGCTTTGCCGATCGTGGAGCCATATGACGATTATTATGATGACGACCGGCATGGGCTGTGGATTGGAGACTTGTATTATGCATTTCGACAAGCAGGTCAGCTGAGTGATGGTGTTCCCCAGCCAGCTATGCTACGTATTGGAAGAGAGTATAAGGATACTCAAGGGGAGACGCAGGTGGAGAAATACTATTATACCCTGTACCAACATGAGGACGGCACGGAAAGTGTGTTGATCGAATACTCGGCTCAGAAGGACGCGGATGAGGAAGAAGAACCGGTGTTGCTTGAACTTCATTATATAGGCAGCTCTCAATTACTACATGCCGTTCAATTGCTCGAACGTGGACGACAAGTGCTCATTCAAGCAAATGAGGATTTACTGAATGGGGAGCCGCCGTACGCTGCTGAATCATTTGCGAAGCGATTCTGGAAATCAAAAGGATACCTGAAATGAATAAAACAACCTTCACCTCTAGTTTTGAGGGAAGGTTGTTTTGTCGTTGTATTTACCCAAACTGGGCTTGATGCAGTCGGCTGTACGAGCCTTTACGTGCGAGCAGTTCTTCATGGCTTCCTTGTTCAGCGACACTGCCGTTCTCCACCACCACGATACGATCGGCGTGTCTTATGGTTGCCAGTCGATGGGCAATTACTAATGTCGTACGTCCTTGAGCGAGTTCGGATAAGGCCAGCTGGATGGCTGCTTCCGTTTCGGTATCGAGTGCGGAGGTAGCTTCATCCAGAATAAGGATTGGCGGGTTTTTCAGGATCATTCTTGCGATGGACAAACGTTGCTTCTGTCCGCCAGACAATTTCACGCCACGTTCACCAATCATGGTATCGAGTCCATCCGGCTGGGATTGTACCAGCTCTTCCAATTGGGCCCGGCGAATGGCTTGCCAGATTTCTTCATCGGAAGCATTCAGTTTGCCGTATGCAATATTTTCACGAATCGTTCCGTCAAACAGGAAAATATCCTGCTGCACAATCCCGATATGGGAGCGCAGTGATTCCAGCGTCATGTCCTTCACCGGGATGCCATCGATGTAGATATGTCCCGCATCCACATCGTAGAAACGTGGGATCAGGCTGCATAACGTCGTTTTACCTCCGCCCGAAGGTCCAACCAGAGCAACCGTCTGGCCTGCCTGGATATCCAGATTGACCTGAGACAGCGTAGGTTTGTGTTCTCCATAAGAAAAGGTAACGTTATGGAAAGCAATATCTCCTTTGACATCCGGAATCGGTTTCGCCTGTGGTGTATCTTCTACATCCGGTACAGCTTCAAGAAGCTCCAGATAACGTCTGAATCCGGCTATGCCTTTGGGATACGTCTCGATGACGGAGTTAATCTTCTCAATCGGTCCGAGGAAGACATTGGACAGCATCACAAAAGCGATGAATTCCCCATAGGTCATACTTCCTTGAATAACAAACCAGGTTCCACACACCAGCACAAACAGCGATACAAATTTCATCAGAATGAAGCTGAGTGAAGAGTTCCAGGCCATAATGCGGTAGGTGATCAGTTTGGTGAGTCGGAAACGTTCGTTGTTCTCAACAAAACGTCCTACTTCATGTTTTTCATTGGCAAAAGCTTGTACCACACGGATGCCGCTCACATTGTTCTCAACCCGTGCATTATAATCGGCGATATCTGCAAACATGCGCTTAAACGCCTTGGACATTTTGCGACTGAAATACAGTGACAGGTAAATCATCAGCGGAACGATGATGAACGTCATCACAGCAAGCTGCCAGTTGATCCCCAGCATAATCCCGAAAGCTCCGGCCAGTGTCATGAAGGCGATGAATAAGTCCTCGGGTCCGTGATGCGCGATCTCACCAATATCCATCAGATCGTTGGTCATGCGGGAGACCAGATGTCCGGTCTTATTGTTATCGAAGAAGCGGAAAGACTGCTTCTGTACACGCTGAAACAGTTCACGCCGCATATCGGATTCGATGTTAATGCCGAGTTTGTGGCCCCAATAGGTCACTGCATAATGGAAAAAGGAACTGAGCAGGTAGATGCCGAGCAATCCGACACACGCCGCTAAGATCATGGACCAATTACCAGCCGGAAGCAGTTGATCGACCACCCGGTTAACAGCGAGTGGAAAGGCCAGCTCCAGTAACGCGGCGGCGATGGCACAGGAAAAGTCCAAGATAAATAGCCTTTTGTAAGGACGATAATAAGACATAAAACGGCGAAGCATATGTAAGTCCTCCTCAATATGACATAAATGCCCGAGCAGGCTAATTAGCCTGTCCGGACACCTGTATTCATGCTTATGTTATTTGCGGTTTTGCTCGGCACGTTCTACGATCATATCGGCGAATTCCTCAGCCTGACCTTGAATCGCAATCGGGTCGAAGTACCAGTAACGGTCTTCCAGCAACTCATACACCTGATTGTTTTTCACAGCCGGCAGGGATTGCCAGATGGAGTCACCTTGGTAATTTTTATTGTTCTCTCCAACGGTTAAGAAGATATGATCCCCTGCATAATCACCAACAACTTCACGTGAAATTTCTTTCCATTGGGTATCACCCATCAGTTCTTTTTTGGTAATTTCGAGTGGGGCAAGTTGCAAAGCACTGTAGACCGCTTGTCCTCCTCGACCAAAATTGTCTCCATATCCATAATAACTCTTGTCGGATACTTCAAGGATGGAGAAGGTTTCCTCCGGTTTAATGACTGTTTTCACCTTAGCGCGAGCGGCTTCAATTCGCTCATCGTACGTTTTCAGCCAAGCTTCGGCTGCTTCGGATTTGTTCATCAGCTCTCCGAATCCCCGGATTTCGTCATGTACATTGGTGAATGTACCATACGGAATGACCACGGTAGGTGCGATTTTTTGGTAACTCTCAATTTCGCTGGCCTGGTCGGAGTAAGTAATGATCAGATCCGGGTTCAAGGCAATAACCTTCTCCATGGATACAGCCGCCCGATCACCGATACCCTCTATGCCCGCCACCTGATCGGCATAGAACGGGTTTTCCAAATAATATTGAACGGCCCCAACGGGTTTCACACCCAGTGCGAGCAGATCACTTACGTACATATCCGTAACGATCCGTTTCGGTTCAGCCGGAATCTCAACATCCCCGCTTAATGATTTGTAGATTCGTGTAGCATTTGAATTATCCGAACCGGACGATGTGTCTGTGTTCGTCTCGGTAGAGCCGGTTGTCGCTTCGGTTCCCGTTGCCGATGTCTGTTCAGTGGCAGTCGAACCTGTTCCGCTGCTGCAAGCAGCCAGAACCATAATGATGGCGAGCATAAGTAGCAAGCCGGAAAAACGTTTTTTTGCAGCAAACATATTTCTGTTCCCCCTATGTATAATCAATAATGATTATTATTCTCATTAATAACATAGAGGAAGACGTGATATTTGTACATGGACAACTATGATCACTACTGCATGGACAATTATGATGTGAGGTGACGCATGATATGCTGCAACTGCTCCATAACGGACAAAGGATCAAATCCATAGAACATGTCGGCATCAATTTCATATACGCGTCCTTCACGAACGGTGGAGAGGGTGCCCCAAGATTCCTGATTCAGCAGGTTATCCAACATTTCTCGTTCGGCAGGTTCCTCAGGGTAGGCGACAAACATGTGATCTGCTGCATACAAGTGAATCTCAGACAACGGAACATGAACGTACCCCGTGAGTAATTGCCCATCCTGCTCCATGCGTGACGGCGGAGTGAAGCCCAGCGATTGATACAGCACATGAGAAGCTCTGCCCCAGCCATGACCATAGATATAAGCGCCGTCCTCTCCAATCATAAACATGCAAACGGCGGAACCACGTGTCCCTTCCATCCACTGATCTAATGTATGATTGGCCTCTTGCTCAAGTTGATGATATCGATCTAACAACGCCTGTGCATTGGACTCAAGCCCGGTAATTCGGCCGAGATGAAGAAGCTGCTCCTGCCAATCGAGTTCCTCAAAGGGCATCAGAATGGTCGGTGCGATCAGACGTAGTTCATCGGAAGCGGGATGCGGTGCATACCCGATAATGACATCGGGCTGAGCGTGTGCAATCAGATCCGTATGTTTAACCAGCTCATATTCGGAATGTTGCTCAAATGGTTCATGACCATGTTCCCCCAGTTTTTCTTCCATCCAGCTGGCAACGGCGCCCATGTGGGGAGTGTGGCCCAATGCCAGAAGTGAGGCCGTATAGTTGTAAGTCAAAGATACAATCTTTTTGGGCATTTTCCGGTAGTGTGTTGGTGCTGATCCAACCATCTGTTTGAATTTGCGGCTCAGATAGAAGGTGTCCCTGTAGCCTGTCAGTTGTGCAATCTCCTGTAGCGTAGGGTTCGCGAACAACAGATGTTCTTGAGCCATTCTGATTCTGAGACGAGTTACATATTCAACAAACGTAAGACCTGTATGTTTCTTGAACTCCCGTGAAAAATGCTCAGGACTCACATTTGCATCCCGTGCCAATTGTTCGCGGGTTAACGGATGGGTATACATCTGATGGATATGTCTGAGCACGGCATCGAGCCAGGAGTGATCTTCATGAGCAGAATGAGCCGCATGATCCCGCAAAATATCCAGTAACTCATAGAAAAGCATATGTGGCCTGAATGGACTGGAACCATGCCCCTTTGAACTTGCTTGAACCAGCTCTACTGCCCTATCGGTGAGAGTACGACTCACAATGGGAGCTGGTATCCCGAACGGCCAGAACAGCTGTTCATTTTCAGTAGAATCAAAAGCAATAGCAATCCCCTGTACTGGCGACAGGGAGCCGCGCTTGTTCTCGTGCTGAAGCAGGCTTCCAGCTTGCCGAACCACTGCACAGCCTGCATTTAGTGTCAGTTTACCCTCTGCACTGATCAGCCTGGCCTGGCCAGCAGTAATAACGTATAGTACATGAAGGGTACTCCACATCTCATCTGTACGGGAGAACGCCTCACGGTCGTGAAGTTGCACCAGATTGCGCAGCTTGAACAGGGCATCGGGGATGGACTGAATTTTCTGCAAGGAAACGGGGCGGGACAGCGACTTTTTATGATAAATGGTCTTGGATATATTCATTGGATAACTGTCTCCTTACATAAGTCAGCAGGGGCATTATTCGTCTCATGCCCTTTGTATACTGGCGTAATTCTCGGATCTCGACTATTATGCAGTATATACTATAATTGAAGTGACGTGGATGGACAGATTGAACAAATCAACTTTTTCTATGAAAAATAGATAAAGTGGTTGAAATCGCTATCAACACCGACTATAATGAAAATGTCGAAACGTTTCAATCTAGCGTTTACTGCCAGTTTCACTGTATTAGGCACGAACTGTTTATAGAGCGCCAGATTGAAAGACGTGTCATGACCATCACTTATGGTATGGATTGGAACGGGACGCATTCAACCGTGGCCCCATAAGGATGGAAACGAGGATTTTTTTTGAGTACACCTCGAAACGTTTCGATTGACATCCATCGCTATGATATGTATAAAGATTAATAAACGATAATACAGGATTTAGTGGTTGTTCTAACCATGTATCGTATAGAATGTAGATAACCTTGAATTTGTTCTTTATAGGTTCAACTAAACTTTTTACGCGAGAACGGAGAGGACAGAAATAACGTGAAGAAGCGAAGTGTTCGCCTAAAAGCTTTCTGCAAGAAAGCTACATCGGAAGCATACGCTATCCCCGGATTTTCCCTTTGAAGAAGGGAATTAAAAAAAATCTGGGGATAACAGCGATCGGAAGGTTATTCTGTCATCGGAGTGGTAAGTGTAAATATTCTTTAGTTGAACTTATATATAGTTTAGAAGGAGCGAACGTGGAATGGCAACGATTAAGGATGTGGCAAAGCTGGCAGGTGTAGCACTCTCGACTGCTTCCTATGCGCTGAGCGGGGATAGCAAGGTTAGTGCCAAAACCAAGGCTAAAGTGCTTGAGGCAGCACGAGAACTGAATTACCGCAAGAACGGCTTTGCCATGGACCTGAAACGGAGCCGGACGAACACCATCGCTTTGATCCTTACAGATCTGTCGGGCCCGTATTACTCGGAGTTGATCCGTAGTGTACAGGATGTAGCCCTCGCGAACGGGTATGACTTGATTGCGTGCAGCTCTATGGGTGGACGGGATTCAACGGCAGTACGATTTTTGCGTGAAAAAAGAGTAGATGGAGCCATCATCCTGGCGCATAACATTCATGATGATATTCTGGTAGAATCTGCTGGTCATCGCTTTCCAATCATTGTGATGGATCGTCAGCTGTCGAGTGACCATTTGGTCAACGTGCTGGTGGATGGAGAGCAGGGCGGTTACCTTGCTACCCGCCACCTGATTCAGTCGGGACATCAGAAGATCGCTTATATCAGTGGCCCATCCAACTCGTATGACAACGCGCTCCGTTACCAAGGGTATCTGCGAGCGATGCGGGAAGCCGGACTTGAAGAAAAGTCCAAATGGCGTCTGAACGGTAACTTTGTGCGTGAGGGCGGATACAGTGCAACCAAAATGATGATCATGCAAGGTGATCTTCCCTCAGCGGTATTTTACGGTAACGATGAGATGGCGATTGGTGGCCTGAAGGCATTGGAAGAGCGTGGTGTATCGGTGCCAAATGATATTTCCGTGATCGGTTTTGATGATATTCAGTTGTCCGAATATGTGCATCCACCGCTGACAACGATACGCCAGCCTAAGCATGAAGCCGGGTCGCTCGCCGGACATCTGTTATTCCAGATGCTCAATGGCGAAGCGGTTGACCCTTCATATACGTTAACAATTAATATGATCGAGCGCAGCTCTGTACGTTCGGTTTAGGCCGAGTCTGACCAACCAAGAAATGCCTGCATGCTGAAGTGAAAGTTCAATGATGGGGTTATCGTCCGGACGGGCTGTAAAAAGTCGGTTTGAAGAGGCCCCTATTCTTTTTCAGATTAATCGAAACGTTTCGATTTTATACTAATTCAAGGAGTGAACCTTATGACAACGATGATTAATGCACCGATCCGGTTAAGCGCCGGGGAGTTATCTTTTACCTTTTTGAACAGTGGAGACCTGTATCAGGCCACATCCGGCACAACGATGTTGAACCAGTTGCTCAGCAACCAGATTGATGGATCTCTGAATAACCTGTACCTGCGTGTACACGAGGGAGAGAACATCAGCTCGTTCCCGTTGCTCGGTGTACGTTCGAACAGCAAGGTGATTACAAGTAAAGCACAGTCCAGCAACCAGTTGATCTGGGAGGGCACAGTCCAGCTGGAAGGTAGCGAACAAGGCATTGGCTATCAGGTCGTATTTACGGCTACACCGCAAGGTGTATGGTTCTGGGATGTGAAGCTCACAGGACAACAACATAACGTAGACGTGGTGTACGGACAGGATGTAGGTCTTGCTGATCCAGGTGCGGTACGCAGCAATGAAGCTTATCTGTCACAATACATTGACCATACGGTGTTTGAAGATGAGGCGAAAGGTTATGTCGTTTGTTCCCGTCAAAACCAGCCTCAGGGCGGTGCATTTCCTTATATGCAACAAGGTTCCCTGACGAAAGCAGTCGGTTACTCCACAGATGGATTCCAATTCTTCGGTCTGTCGTACAAGGAAACGAATCAACCAGAGAGCTTGAAGCGCCCAACGCTGGCAAATGAGACGTATCAGTATGAATTTGCCTACACGGCGCTGCAATCTGAACTGCTGAATCTGAACGGAGAAGCACAGGTGGTCTTTTATGGACTGGCGAAGCCTAATCATGCGGAAGGAATCTCTGCACTGGAATTCGGAGATGAAGTTACAGCAGCATGGAATGAAGTACAGGCTCTGACTGTGGAAAATGGTGATACGTTGGAACAGGTGAAACTGTCCTCCTTCCTGGGTGAACCACTGGTTACGCTTGATCTGACACAAGATGAGATTCATGATCTGTTCCCTGATCGTCATCAGGAAGAGCACAGCGGTGAGGAACTGTTATCCTTCTTCACAGGCAGCTATGAACATATCGTTCTGAAAGCAAAAGAATTGCTTGTAGAGCGTCCGCACGGTCACATTCTGATGAGTGGTGGCAACGTGCAACTTGGAGCACAGGTTATTACGACGACATCGTATATGTACGGTATTTTCAACTCACAACTCGTTATTGGTAACACCAATTTTAATAAAATGATCAGTAATGCTCGGAATGCATTAAACGTGCCGAAAACGGCGGGACAACGCATCTATGTGGAAATGGACGGACAATATCGTCTGCTGACGATGCCTTCCCTGTTCGAGATTGGCTTCAACTATGTACGTTGGATCTACAAAACGGAATCCGATACGATCATCGTGACGAACTATACAGGGGCACATACTACCGAAGTGAGCATGAACGTACGCTCCACAAGTGGCACAGCATACCGTTACCTGGTAACAAACCAGATTACGATGAATGTGAATGAATACGAATATCCACTGCATATGACGCAGGATGGCGATACTTTGATCTTCAAGGCTGATCCACAAGCGATTAGTGCTGGAACGTATCCGGATCTGCAATACCGCATGTCGGTGGATGGTGCGACTGTAAATGTAGGTGACGAAACGTTGCTGGCAAGTGGTATCCGCAGTGGTTCCGCATCACTGGTTACACTTAGTCTGGAAGCGAGTGCTGAATGGACGCTGAAGGTACAAGGGGTACTGGAAGGCCAAGCGGATAGCGCAGTGGTAGCAGGCTCAAGTCTTACGTTTGAAGAGGAAGTGCAGGCATACCGCGAGTTCTTCGCAGGTGTGATGAACGGGTTCCGTTTGTCCCGTGGAGAAGGCCAGAGTGCAGAGGATCTGTTCAAAGTTAATGCGCTGGCTTGGTGGTACACCCACAACATGCTGGTTCACTACTCTGTGCCTCACGGTTTGGAGCAGTATGGCGGCGCGGCTTGGGGTACGAGGGATGTGTGCCAAGGCCCGGTGGAGTACTTTATGGCGACGCAAAAATATGAGCAAGTTCGCGATATCATCAAAATGGTTTATACTCACCAATATGAAGATGATGGCAACTGGCCGCAATGGTTCATGTTTGATAAATACTTTGCGATCCAACAGGAAGAGAGCCATGGCGACATCATCGTATGGCCGCTGAAAGTTCTGGCGGATTACCTGACAGCGACTCGCGACTATGCAATCCTGGATGAGAAAGTACCTTATACGGTTAAACATAGCTTCGGGTTCACGGAAGAAACGGCAACGGTACTGGATCACGCGAAAAAAGAAATCGAATATATCCGTTCGCACTTCCTGCACGATACGTTCCTGTCTTCCTACGGAGATGGCGACTGGGATGATACGCTCCAACCAGCCAATGCACAGCTGAAGCAATACATGGTGAGCAGTTGGACGGTGGCATTGACGTATCAGTCCGTGAATGTGCTCTCGCAAGCGCTGAAATTTAAGGATGCAGACTTTGCACAGGAGCTTGATGTGCTGGCTCAAGGTATTCGTGAGGACTTTAACCGTTACATGCTGGGCACAGATGTGATTCCAGGTTTTGTATACATGGAAGAAGCGGACCAAGCGAAGCTGATGCTTCATCCAACGGATACAGAGACAGGCATCCAATATCGCCTGTTGCCAATGACGCGCAGCATGATTGGTGAGTTGCTGAATGCGGAGCAAGCAGAGTCTCATTACGCATTGATCCGTGAACAGTTCCTGTGCCCGGATGGCGTGCGTCTGATGAATCGTCCGGCTCAATATGCTGGCGGAGTAAGCACACACTTCAAACGTGCAGAGCAAGCATCCAACTTCGGACGTGAGATTGGTTTGCAATATGTACACGCTCATATCCGTTACGTAGAAGCGATGGCGAAGCTGGGTAAGACAGATCAGGTGTGGAATGGTCTCGCGATGATCAACCCGGTTGGTATCGGCGAGGTTGTACCTAACGCGGAGATTCGCCAAGCGAACTCATACTTCAGTAGTTCGGACGGTAAGTTTAATACACGTTACGAGGCACAGGAGCATTTTGACCAGCTTCGTAAAGGGACTGTACAAGTGAAAGGCGGATGGAGAATCTACTCCAGCGGCCCTGGAATCTACATGAACCAGCTGATCTCCAATGCACTTGGCATTCGTCAAGAGGGCGGCGATCTGGTCATTGACCCGGTATTGCCAGCTGAGCTGAACGGCATGCAATTCGAATTCGAGTATGCAGGTGAGCCGGTGACGTTCATTTATCACTTGAACGAAGGTGCTGTGAGCCGTGTAGCGGTGAACGGCAAAGACATTCGCACTGAGCGTACAGCGAACCGTTACCGTCAGGGCGGGGTCAGCATCTCGCTTGATGAGTTCAGACAAGCACGCAGTGCAACTGAGCGTACGGTTGTTGATATCTATATGTAATCTCATAACATGATGTACACCAAGGTCATCCTCCTTTATTCAAAGGCGGGATGGCCTTTTTGCCATATGCTCTTACGATTGCTTACCGCAGCGGAACCGCCAGTAACGTATGCAACAGCTCATTATGCCGCACATGCTTGGTTACATAGCCCTGTTGTTCCAGCCAGCTGCATAGCTCACCCAGCAGAGGGAAGTGACGCTCGCGCAAGGCGCGCAGCTGTTCCTCGTGTCCTGTGGTTTCTGCCTCCCGAATATAGGAATCACGGTGAGTCGCATCAACAAACATCAGATCGGTTAGACCGATACGTCCACGCGAGGTTAATACCCGCTGCATCTCCTGTAAAGCCAATAGTTGCTGATCTGGACTTAGATGATGGAAAGCAAAGCTGGATACAACAAAGTCGAAGGAATGATCGGTAAAAGGCAACGCCAGAAAATTACCAAGTTTCACATGCATCTCAGGATATTTGGTACGACATCTGCGTAGCATCTCCCGGGATTGGTCGATTGCAGTCATGTTTGCGCCGCGCTGTAGCAGTTTCCCAGCCAGATTACCTGTGCCTGTACCAATATCGAGTCCTTTCTCACCAAGGGCGGGAGAGATCCAATGAGCTGTCTGTTCGAGCGCTTCGTCATAGTTGTGATACAGATAAAAGGAAGACTGTACCGTATCATTGGAATCGCCTGGCGCGGAATGATCTGCATCTGCATTATGATGTGGGTGTGGAACTTCATGCTCATCGCTTATAGGCGAGGGGTTGTCCGAATGATGCCTGCCCTCTGAATTGGCTTGTTCAGTACTGACTCTGCCTGCTGCTTGCACTCGTTGATCGTGGATGGCTGCCTGTGTGTCATAATTCCACCGATCATGCCAGTTCTGCCGTGCTTCGCGCAGGCGACGCGCACTGTCCGCGAGATCGTGTAGATGGCTGACATCCAGCGGTCCGTCCTGACGATTCAGGTCAATCATGCGCTGGGTTGTATCCATCATACGTTTGAGCTCAATCCACTGGGCATACATGACGGCCTGTTGCAGTTCCAGATATTCTTCCAGCCGCTGCTGATTCCCTTGATCAATCTCTCCGAGCGCGTGTGTAATATCCTGTAGCGACATGCCAATCTCACGCAGCGCAGCAATGGTCTGAAGCCGCCAGATATCATTCTCGGTGTATGTGCGATAGCCGTTACTAGACTGTTTGGCGGGGAGAATTAATCCTTTTTCCTCATAAAAACGAATGGCTCTCGCTGATATACCAAGCCTGCTTGCTGCCTCTTTGATATTCATCTTGCATCCCCTCCTTATCGAATCAGTATAAACCATGACGTTACGGCAAGGTTAAGTGTTTATTTCATTTTGCGAAAAGGTTTAATACTGAGTGGAATTTTAGTCAAAGCTGGGGCTATGCTACAATATATAGAACAAAAAAACTTAAATAGTGAAGTAAAGAACAATGTCTTCCTATTCCTAAGTTTCTCAACGTTCTTAACTCTCTTAACTTTCCCGACGTTGTAGCGCACAGCGTTGTCGACTATAGCACGAAAGGTTGAATCATTATGCTTACCAGCCATACATTTACGATTCGTCCATCCGAAATTAAGGATGCAACACAGCTAATGGAGTTGGACACCCTGGTATGGGACCAATACACCTCTCCTGCACCGATGCATTGGCGCTCCAGACAGCAATACCTGCAGCATTGTCCGCCAGGCAGTCAATTGATTGCGGTGCAGGGAGAGCGGGTATGTGGTTATGTGGGCTTCCAGCCAGCCACAGGTATGCCTGTTAACCGTCATGTCTACGAGATCCATATTGCAGTTCATCCTCATGATCGGCGTTGTGGCATTGCCACAGCTTTGATGGATGCTATCAAGCAGCATGCGCTTGAACAAGGCGTTCGCAAGCTCAGGCTGCGCGTTCTCTCCAGCAATCCGGGAGCCATCACGTTTTATACACAGTGTGGATTTGTGACGGAAGGCAGGCTGGTGTCCGAGTTTTATATCGGAGGCAAGTATGTGGACGATATTCTTATGGGTTATTTTATCTAGACCAAATAGAAACTAGTTGAGGAGGAACAACGATGGATATGGGGCTTCAGGGTAAAAAAGCACTGGTGCTGGCTTCCAGTCGCGGGCTGGGCAAAGCGGTAGCCGCTCAATTGGCAGCAGAAGGTGCTGACGTCATGCTTGCCAGCCGGAGTGAAGAAAAGCTCGCAGCAGTGAAGCAGGAGCTTCTGGCGCTTGGTGGTGGTGGACGTGTGGAATATTGTGCAACCGATGTGACACGGAAGGAAGATATTGAGGCTTTGATTCACAAGACAGCGGAGCTGTTCGGGCAGATTGATATTCTGGTGAACAATTCGGGTGGCCCGCCATCGGGTTCATTTGAGTCACTGACGGATGAAGATTGGGAGCGTGCATTTGAATTAAATGTACTCAGTTATGTAAGGCTGATTCGCGGCGCTCTTCCCTATATGAAAGAAAGCGGAGGACACATTGTGAATATCGCTTCAACTTCAGTGAAGCAGCCGATTCCGGGTCTGATTCTGTCCAACACGTTCCGTACCGGCGTGTTTGGATTGGCGAAGACGTTATCCCAGGAGCTGGCTCCATACGGAATTTTGATCAACACGGTGGCTCCGGGTCGTATTGCAACAGACCGTATACGTGAGCTGGATGCAGCACGGGCAGAGCAGAACGGAATCAGTGAGGAAGAGGTCTCTGACCAATTTCGTAAGGAGATCCCACTCGGCCGTTATGGTCAACCAGAGGAGTTTGCCAAAGCGGTGGTGTTCCTGTTATCCGGAGCCAATACGTACATTACCGGAACCTCATTGATCGTGGATGGTGGCATGGTCCGAGCCCTATAAGGGAGGAGTTTGATCAACAGATTCAAAGTTATAAGGAAACGGATTACGATATTATTAAAATTAAGCCCCTCCTTAATGTCCACTTGTTGTGGAGAAGGAGGGGCTTAATTTTGATTCATGCATTGTGTGGAAAAACGAGCTCCCTAACAACGTTAACAACAATTATACCGGGTGTATAGATAAACCGAGCTTGCCCAACGTTCTGGGCCTATTGCTTTGTTAAGATAAGTCTTTGCCGCTGTCATTAGTTGACGTGTCGACTTTGCTGGAATCCGGATTCGGCATTGTCTTGGCCTCGCCGTCACGTTTTGCTCCATGACCATGGACGTGACCTGCTGGACCTTCTGGCTGTTTACCATTAACGAGGTCGGTAACTCGTTGAGTGATGTCTGCCTCACGCTCATCGAATTGGCTTTGTGTGATTTTGCCATCGGTCAACTGTTGCTGCAGTTCTGCTTTCTGGGTAGTAACGATTGTGTCGATAACTGTCTGCACGTCCACGTTCTTGGTGGCTGCAATCTCAGCAATCGTACTGCCTGCTTCACGGGCTTCCTTTAGTTCATCTGTTGTAACCCCGAGGATGGAGGCCAGTTCCTTGGCATAACGTTCTGCTCCTGGTCCACCGAATCCACCCGGACCACGTCCACCTGCCCCAACTTCCTTCATATTACCGTTTACCAGGTCAGTCACACGTTGTGTAAGTGTAGCTGTACGCTCATCGTACTGGGTTTGCGTGATTTTGCCATCGGTCAACTGCTGTTGTAGTTCTATTTTCTCCGCTGTGACCAGTTTATCAATGACGGTCTGCACGTCCACATTTTGGGTAGCTGCAATCTCGGCAATGGTGCTGCCTGCTTTGCGCGCTTCTTTCAGCTCATCGGCAGACACGCCAAGTACGGAGGTCAGTTCGTCCGAATGGCGCTGCAGCCCGGGTCCCCAACCTCTAACTCCGTCTTCTGGTTTTATTTTATGTGAATTTAATGTAGAAGAGCTGTCCGATTTGGTCTGGCCTGAAGGAGTAGCTGCCGGATCTGCATTAGCCACTGAATGTGCAAATATACCTCCGCCGAGTGCAATCGTCAAAGCCATTGTGCTGGTAACCACTACTGTTCTTGATGTTTTGGTTCTCTTCATCCTGGATCATCCTTCTTTCTTCTGTAGGTTGGTATGGGTGTACGCCCACAACGTTATATTAGAGAGCAAGAATGAAGGCAGGCTGAGTGGAACCTTAATTGGCAGTAAAAAATGGTGCTCTTACCAACAATGCCCCTCACCTATGTTTGAAATTCTCACAGGAAAGGGGCATATGGACGGTTTCAGTTAGATGTAACTCAATTATGTAAACGAATTAGCGTAATAGTTCCCATTCATGCTGAAGCATGCCGTATACTGCATGGTTCACGTAACCTTTAGGCAGCTTCTCTGCCTGTCGAATGACACCTTCCAGAACAAATCCGAGTCTTTCGGGGATGGCGCGACTCCGTTTGTTGTTTGTTGCCGAGCGAATCTCGACGCGATTCAGATCCAGGGTCACCAGTGCATAGTCTACCAGAACGCGACAAGCGCTTGTCATCAAGCCTTGACCCTCAAAGCCTTTTCCAAGCCAGTATCCGATGCTTACGGAGCGGTTGGTCCAGTTAATCTCGTGGAATCCGATGACGCCAGCGAGATCCCCTTTTGACCATACTCCGGCGGTGAATCCGCCATTCTCGGCACCTTGTTTTAACGCGTTAGTAATGAAGTTTGAGGTGTGCTCCACTTCTGTGACATGATCCACCCACGGCAACCAATGTCGCAGTTGATCCCGCGAACGATCCGTCAGTTCGAACAGCGGTTTGGTATGTTCCATGGCCAGTGGCCGGAGTTCGGTATATTCATCCAATGAATAGGTAAACATGAATGCAACCTTCTTTCTTTGTATAGTATGGGTTTAGTTTTGGTGGATTAACGGGAAGTCTTGGGTAACTTTTGCTCCAGTGCAAACAGGTCTTCTTCCATTGAGGCCATGCGTTGATTGACTGTTGTGCGTGCGTCACGGAGTGCCTGATTATATATGTAGGGAGCGAGCTGTGTCATGAACAGGTCGAGGACACCCCAAGCGGCTAGATCGCCGAGTTCTTCGCCACGTTCCTCTTCGAAATACGACTGTATGGTGCGAATGGCTTCATCCTGTTGTTCTTTGGTCAGTTTAAGCGAGTTCGATGGAATGGGAAACCCTCCCTTTAATTTGTTTTTACTATCATGCTACATGATTCGAGCGAACCCGTCAAAATGGTTTTGGGCCTATTTATGCACGGCTGATCCTGACTTTGGTGCCGTTCTTTATTGAACTCCTCCCCCGTTAAAGGTATATTTAAATGAAACGCGTACGAAACTTTCCAAGAAAATAGATTTTTTCAGGAAATGACTTCGTTATTAAGGAATTATAGCCGGAATTGCTGCAATTCCCGAAGGCTCCAATCCATTCATGAAAGGTTTGATACCTGTGGACAATCGTACAACCCCACCTAACTTTATCAAAAATATTATTACCGAAGATCTCCGGTCTGGGAAAGTCCAGGAAGTTATTACCCGTTTTCCTCCGGAACCGAACGGTTATCTGCATATCGGCCATGCCAAGGCGATCTGGATTAACTTTACGCTGGGCGGCGAATTTGGCGGCAAAACGAATCTGCGCTTTGATGACACGAATCCGGTCAAGGAAGATGTAGAGTACGTTCAATCGATTCAGGAAGACGTGAAATGGCTCGGATACGAGTGGAACGAGAAACGTTTTGCCTCGGATTATTTTGACGAGATGTACAACCGTGCTGTCTTGTTGATTAAAAAGGGTAAAGCCTACATCGACGACCAAAGCGCCGACGAAATCCGTGCAATGCGCGGAACGCTGACGGAGCCGGGCAAGAACAGCCCGTACCGTGATCGTTCGGTGGAAGAGAATCTCGACCTGTTCACACGTATGCGTGCAGGTGAATTCAAGAACGGAGAGAAAGTGCTGCGTGCCAAGATCGATATGTCTGCACCGAATATCAATCTGCGCGATCCGGTTATTTACCGGATTTCACATGCACACCATCATAACACGGGCGACAAATGGTGTATCTATCCGATGTACGCCTTTGCTCACCCACTCGAAGATGCAATTGAAGGTGTAACGCATTCCCTCTGTTCCCTGGAATTCGAGGATCAACGCCCGTTCTACGATTGGGTTATTGCAGAATGTGAGATGGAGAGCCAACCACGTCAATACGAATTTGGTCGCCTGAACCTGTCCCAGATGGTGACAAGCAAGCGGAAGTTGAAACTGCTCGTGGACGAAGGCCATGTGGATGGATGGGATGATCCACGTATGCCAACGATTTCGGGTCTGCGTCGCCGGGGATATACACCGGAAGCCATTCGTGATTTTGTATTCGAAACAGGCATTTCCAAGAGCCAAGGGGTTATCGACCTGCAAACGCTGGAGCACTTTGTACGTGAAGACTTGAAACTGAAAGCTCCGCGCACGATGGCTGTCCTGCACCCACTCAAAGTGGTTATTACCAACTATCCTGAAGGACAAGTGGAATGGCTTGAAGCAGAGAACAATGTGGAGAACCCAGAGATGGGTAATCGCCAAATTCCGTTTTCCCGTGAGATATATATTGAACAAGACGATTTCATGGAAAATCCGCCGAACAAATATTTCCGTTTGTTCCCTGGCAACGAAGTTCGTCTGAAGCATGCATACTTCATCAAATGTAACGATGTGATTAAGGACGCAGAAGGCAATGTAACTGAGATTCATTGTACCTATGATGTGGAGACAAAGAGCGGCAGTGGCTTCACTGGCCGTAAAGTCAAAGGAACAATCCACTGGGTAGAAGCGACTCAAGCGGTACCTGCTGAATTCCGTCTATATGAGCCTTTGATCCTGGATGAAGCACCGGAAGCAGAGGTGGAAGTGGCAGTAGCTGGAGCCGAAACTGAGGTTGTGGAAGAGCAACCGGAGAAAACGTTCCTGGATCAACTGAACCCGAACTCCCTTGAGATTGTCCACGGGTATGTGGAGCAAGAGATGAAGGAAGCGAATGCTCAAGATAAATTCCAATTCTTCCGTCACGGTTACTTCAGTGTAGATCCAAAACACTCCGAGCCAGGTCGCCCCGTATTTAACCGGGTCGTATCCCTGAAAAGCTCATTCCAACTGCCGAAGGCATAAGGCTAATGGATGAATTTAGGGTTTGTTTATCAGTGTGCTGGTAAGCAGCCAATTTATAAGATAAATAAAGGGCATCCCTTCGTCATGATTATGGCGAAGTGTGCCCTTTATTGTTTTTCTGGATCTAGCCAGGTCCAGTTTTAGACAATACAATTCCGCATGAACATGAGCTAAGGCCTAGATGTGCGTATGAGGCAAAAATCTAACGAACCGAAGACACGTTATTCAAGTGTATCTGGGCGTTCCAGCAACGTAACGAATCGTAGACACCTTATTTCCTCATTTGGCTTGTCTTTTTGGGGTTTTTAACATCTTTTATGCAAAATAAGGTGGCTGAGGTTCTTTAGCTTTAGAATTAAGTGAAATTGCTGCAAATAAGGCGTCTAAGGTTCGTTAGTACAACAAACCTTAGACGCCTTTCTGTTTACTGCTTCTATTCTTAATCTTTTGTTTGAATGTTTGAACGTTTTATTTACACCATAACGGAGAGGACAGAAGAAAGCTGGAGAAGCGGAGCGTTCGCCTTTATCCCCGGATTTTACCCTTTGAAAAGGGAGTCAAAAAATCCGGGGATAACAGCGATCGAAAGATTGTTCTGTCCTCGTAGTGCTTCAGTGGAAATCTTTCAATTCTTTCTAACAAAAGATTAACCGTCCTCATCCATATTGCCCATCTCCGTCAACACAACCGGCTGATAGCCGTTACGGCGGTTAGACAACCACATGATGCCAAATCCAACAGCGCCGATAAGCGAGAAGAATACGCCGATGCTATACATGATTTCCGCACCGAAGCTCTGGAACAGCCAGCCACCGAACAGACCGGCAATAACGCCCGAGAGACCACCCCAGGCCATCGTATATACCGCTTGACCGGATGAACGGTAAGGTCTTGGAATGAACAGCATAGTCAGCTGTGTACCCACATAGAAGTACCCACCGAACGTAATGGAGTGCATCAGCTGAATGAATACAATCTCCATCGGGTTGATGGCCAGTGCCATGAGCTGCCAGCGCAGTGCAAACAGCAGACTGATCAAAATGAGAGATGCCAAGAGCATGCTCATCTTGCGTTTGAGTAGGCGGTCGAGCAGCAGGAATACGCCGACTTCAAGAATGGATGAGGTGAAGATGGCCCAGCCGACCATCTGTTTGTCGCCACCCATTTCTACAATATATAGTGACATAAAAGTACTGTTCATCGCATTAGGCACCGATACGAGTACACCCAGGCCGATAAATGCCATAAAATATGGATTGAACATGACTTTGCCAAACCGCCGAAAAGTAACCACGGGTGTATCCGAAGCAATCGGCTGTCTGGGTAAAAATACGGATAATACAAAGGCGGTGGCAATCATGCACGCAAATATAATGGATACACTGCCGATGCCAAAACGGTCAATGAGCGGTCCGGCTGCGACGGCAGTCAGTGCCCAACCGAGTGAACCCCAGAGCCGGAATGACCCAAATTTCTGGGTTGTCCCATCGATATATCCGAGAATCAGGCTATTGGTTTGAGCAAATAATGGACTTTGAAAAAAATAAAAGAAAATCATGGCTACATAGATCCATGTATACGTGGGCGCATAGAATACACCTTGGGCGAGCACAAATGTGCCTCCCATCATAATCATCAGGATGATGCGAATGTTGCGAGATTTATCGCTCCAGAAACCCCAGAATGGGTTGGCAAACAAGGATACAAAGGGTCCAATCGCCATGAGACTGCCAATCTCCAGTTTGGTCATACCAATCTCTTGCAGGTAAAGCTGCAGGAATCCGGCAAAGATCGAGATGGCTCCATATATGAAAAAGTTATATAGTTTCAGAGAAACTAATGAGGTATTGCCTCTTGAAGGTGCAGGTCTGTCCAATTAAGCCATTCCTTTCAAATGCATATTGTTCAATGTATCATTTGTTGAAAGGGGATTCAATGCATAGCGAACGTTTTGAAATTGATGCAGTCAAACACATATCGTGATCTGAAGGAGGATAACATCATGAACACAAGGGAATGGACAGGCATCATATTGGCAGGAGGTTTATCCAGCCGCATGGGGACCAACAAGGCCATGCTGGAACTGAACGGTTCCGTTGTACTGCAACATGTCACAAATGCCATGAGACCCGCCGTATCCCGTATCATCGTGGCTGCCGGACCCAATGTGACAACCTACAGTGAAATGGGCTACGACTGCGTTCAGGATCACTATCCGGGGAAGGGGCCACTCGCCGGTCTACACGCGGCGCTGGAAGCTTCCGATACAGACTGGAATCTGGTATGCGCCTGCGATATGCCGCTCCTGCAAACGTCTTTTTTTGATGGGATAATAAAGCTGGTCGAATCGCATAATTCTTATTCTGCTATCGTTCCACGCGTGGATGGACATGTCCACCCTCTTGCAGGGGCTTACCACAAACGAGTGCTCCCTGATCTTGAGCAGCGTCTGATTCAGGATCATCTTCGAGTCATGCGATGGCTTGAAGAGATTGGTTGCTGTTATGTCGAAGCGGAAGAGCTTGAGAGAGCTGGCGTTCATCAAGTAGCGATGCAAATGAGTAATATGAACACGCCGGAAGAGTACGAGCGTATCCGTAATCAAGATTCTGGACTCGATTCCGATCTGTAGGATACAGGATCACCTGATGCATCTGCATGATGATTGCGATATTGAAGCGGGCTTTGGCCTGTCCAACGTTTGAATTGTCTGCTGAAATGGGACAGATGGGTGTAACCGAGCTTCCACGCAATTTCCCCGAGCGACAGCTCTGGCTGTTCGATCAGTACTTTGGCCTCCTGCAACTTCAAGCTGGACAGGTAAGCCCTGGGCGACCGCCCGTACACCTTGCGAAAGACCTGTAAACCATATCCCGGGCTGATGCCAAACGAGGATATAATCTGCTCTACTTTGACCGTGGATACACTGCTTTCCTTGGTACGAAGCTGGGCATGGAATGCCTGCTTGATTGCCTCCGCTATAGCTCCCGCAT
The DNA here is from genome assembly GCF_036894235.1 of Paenibacillus sp. Y5S-9. Classification (NCBI taxonomy): domain Bacteria; kingdom Bacillati; phylum Bacillota; class Bacilli; order Caryophanales; family Paenibacillaceae; genus Paenibacillus; species Paenibacillus sp. Y5S-9. Next base: position 6,339,508 of record NZ_CP145887.1, on the reverse strand, counting down.
AATGCATGGCTGTTGGAGCTGGTGCATGTGAAGCAGCAACGGAAGTGGTGGTCTCCGGTTCATTGTCAGCGGCTTGGGACAACAGGGCGAACAGTTCAAACATGCGGGCCTGCATGATCATTTTGTCAGTGGACGTGTAGGCTTCAGATACGTTAATCATCCCCATCCAACTCTCCAGTACAACGCGCATCTTCTTATTATCAGCTGTATCTGCTGCGTAGATTTGGCTATGCTGTGACATCAGCTTCAGGGTGAAGACGGGATCATCCACATTAAAATGAGCGCTAAAATAAGTCATGCCTTCCGTGGATACACATTGATTCGTATGTTTGAACCCGGGAGGAATGAGAAGAATGGAACCTGCCTCCACGGTATAGGTATAACCATGAATCACACTCTCCTGCGTACCTTCGATGATCAACATAATCTCAAAGCCCGGATGTGATTCTTCCGGCATCGCCCATCCATAGGGTACTTGTTGGCTGTGCGCACCATAGAATTTGATGTTACAGTCGATAATAGGTAGCCAGTGGGCCAGCGTATGGTGAGGCATTTCTCGGAGCTGTGATCGGATATCCATCATATTCACCTCGGAAAAGGGTAAAAACAACTTGCCTTATACAATCGGCACTCGTAGTATACTTCATTATAATCAGTTTAACGCGGGCATTGATATTCCATGGAACACATCAGCGTTTGAAGTGGTTGCTGAACAATCGAAGTTCTTCAACCGATAATAATGTAAACGCTACCATTGTGGATTGGAATATGTCAACTCTTTCACACGTCAAGATCATTATATTTTCCACCTAAAAAGGAGATTAAATCATGGACAAATTATTATATGGTGTAGCCTACTATGATGAATATATGCCTTACGAAAGATTGGACAAGGACATTAAGATGATGAAGGATGCAGGGATCAATGTGGTCCGCATTGCAGAATCAACCTGGAGTACCCATGAACCGCAGAATGGCGTATTTGACTTCTCTTCCGTAGACCGTGTGCTGGATGCCATGCATGAGGCGGGGATTCAGGTCATCGTTGGCACACCAACGTATGCTGTTCCAACGTGGATGGTAAAGGAACACCCGGACGTTCTGGCTACAACCTCACAGGGACCTGGTAAATACGGCGCAAGACAGATCATGGATATTACCCATCCAACCTATCTATTCTATGCCGAGCGGATCATCCGCAAGCTGATCTCTCGGGTAAGCACACATCCAGCGGTAATTGGATATCAGACAGATAACGAGACGAAGCATTACAATACGGCCGGAGATAATGTACAACTGCAATTCGTCAAATATATGCGGAACAAGTTCAGTTCTCTGGATGAACTCAACAAGGAATTTGGCCTCGACTACTGGAGCAATCGAATCAATAGCTGGGAAGACTTCCCGTCTGTTGTAGGAACGATCAACGGTAGTCTGGGCGCTGAATTTGCCAAGTTCCAGCGACAGCTGGTAACCAACTTTTTGGCTTGGCAAGTGGGGATCGTGAATGAATACAAACAGGAAGGACAGTTTGTTACCCAGAACTTTGACTTCGATTGGCGTGGATATTCCTACGGTATTCAAGGGGATGTGGATCATTTTGCAGCATCGAAGCCTTTTGACATCACCAGTGTGGATATCTACCATCCTTCCCAGGATGATCTGACGGGCATTGAGATTTCATTTGGCGGGGATGTCGCGCGTTCCACCAAACAATCGAATTACCTTGTACTGGAGACCGAAGCGCAGGCGTTCTGGCATTGGGTTCCCTATCCGGGACAACTGCGTTTGCAGGCATTCAGTCATCTGGCATCAGGAGCAAACATGGTCGCTTACTGGCACTGGCATTCATTGCACAATTCATTTGAGACGTACTGGAAAGGATTGCTCAGTCATGACTTTGAACCGAATCCGGTGTACAACGAAGCGAAGACCATTGGCAGAGATTTTGCTCGTCTCAGTCCAAAGCTCGTTAATCTGAAGAAAAAGAATAGGGTGGCTGTGCTGTTCAGCAATGAGGCGCTGACATCAATTAAGTGGTTTGGGTTTAACTTCACCAGTGACAAGAACTACAATGACGTGGTGCGCTGGATGTACGATGAATTGTACAAGATGAACATTGGCTGTGACCTCATCGACCCGTCGGTTGAGAGTTATGCGGAGTATGACGTACTCGTTGTACCTGCTCTGTATGCTGTTTCGGATGCATTGCTGGAAAAATTAAATCAATTCGTACAGGATGGTGGACATATCGTCTACTCGTTCAAAAGCGGATTCACAAATGAGCATATCAAGGTACGCTCTACCCGCCAGCCCGGCCTGATCAGTGAGGCATGCGGGATCAGCTATAACCTTTTTGTAGAGCCAAAACTTGTTTCGCTGCGGGACGATCCATTCGAGGTTGGTGAGGAGCAGAACCAGATTCATACCTGGATGGAACTGATTACACCAACAACGGCTGAGGTACTCGCTTGGTATGATCATCCACATTGGGGTGAATATGCGGCAATTACCCAGAATGCCTATGGAAAAGGCAAAGCAACCTATGTCGGCTGTTACACTAGTTCTGCGGTGATCCGTAAGGTGTTGGAACGTGTCATGAAGGAGGCAGGCGTATGGGGAGCGGATCAGGAGCTAGCTTTTCCTATCATTGTGAAGACTGGTGTGAACGATCAAGGAAACACAATTCGCTACTATTTCAATTATGCGGATGAGGCAACATCCTTTGTGAATGCTTATGGAGAAGGGACTGAACTTCTGGCAGGAACCCCGATTGCTGAAGGAGAGAAGATCGAACTGGAGCCATGGGGCATACGGATCATCGAACAATAATAGGAAATAATAAATATAGGTATATAAGTTGGATTTAACATGTGCACGTTAACGGAGAGGGCAGAAATAACCTGAGGAAGCGACGCTAAAAGCTTTCTGAAAGAAAGCTGCATCGGAAGCATGCACCTCGCCTTTATCAACGGATTTTTCCCTTAGAAAAAGGGAATCAAAAAAATCCGGTGATAACAGCGATCAGAAGGTTGTTCTGACCACGTAGTGATCTCGTGTAACCATTCAATCTATTGTATAACGTGATATTTTAACATTTCCAAACGAATATAAAGACCAAAGCGCCCTCGGCTTCCATGCTGGGGCGTTTGTCTATTTTAGCTCAGGAGTGGATGCGCTGTGTTTACCGAATGTTATCGGAAGCTGATAGATCCTTTTAAACGCAGCATTCGCAATAAATTGATTCTTACCATGACGCTGCTGGCTGTTCTGCCCGTCATTGCCATGACTGCTATGGCAGCCGAGAATACCCGCTCTTCCATGGAAGAGGAGATTATGGAGACCAACCGAGCCAATATGAATTGGGCCTCCATCTATCTGGGTGAACAGTTCGCCCGCATGAACAATATTATCTATTCGATTCAGATCAGTGACGAATTGCATCAATATCTGGCGTTGAACCAGGAAGCACCGGCAGCCAGCCGATTCGATGAACAGAAGGCCATGTTCAATATGCTGAACAGTGTATACTATTCTGCTGGCAATTATGTATTTGGCGTTGAATTGTATCTGAAGGAATTGGACACCTTGTTCACCTTCAACTCCATGGATTCTCGCATCAAGGCGGTATCGGAAATACCGGAAGGGTATCATGAGCTTTTTGCACAACATAAAGATTTTACGATTATCAATGATCCGGACGATCCGCAGAAGTTTCACATGACCCGCAGTATGAACCGCTTTGAGGATCAGGCACAGATCGGCGCCATCAGTTTGGAGGTCAAGTGGGCTGAGTTCAACCAGACCCTGGAGCTGCTGGATAGCCGGGGAGACTATGCGGTATACATTGCTGATAGCGCGGGTAGTCCGGTCTATCAGCCAAATCAAGAGATTCAGCCTTCTGCAGAAGCACTAGAGAAATTGGCAGGTACAAAAGAAAGTTCGGGGTTTATCCGTACAGCCAAGGAATACGTATTCTTTCATTCCATTGAGCCGTCAGGACTGCGTGTGATCAAGATTGTACCTGCCCATGTCATTAATGAAAGTGCCTTGGAAACGATGAAATACGGATTGGTTGTGGGTGGCCTGGCAACCGTCATTTCTGTGGGACTGGCTGTATTCGTGGCCTGGCGCACATCAAAGCCCATTGTCAGACTGGCGAATTCCATGAAGGGTATTCAACTGATCAAGGACAGGGAAGTGGTACGAAGCGGCCGGGTAGATGAGATTGGTCTGCTGGAGAAAAATCTGCACGGCATGGCTAATCGTATTCGGGAACATATTCGTGACAACTACCTGATGAATCTGGAGAAGCAGACGGCCGAGCTCAAAGCACTGCAATCCCAGATTCATCCGCATTTCCTGCAAAATACACTGCAGATGATTGGTGGCATGGTCTACTCGCAAAAACCGGCAGACAGTTACAAAGTCATTCGAGCCTTAAGCGAGATGTTTCGCTATATTGTGCGAGCGCCGGATGGACTTGTCCCTCTACAGTCTGAACTCGATCAGTTGGAGCATTATATGCTGATTCAGAAGCAACGTTTTGCCGGCAGGCTTGAATATACACTGGAGATTACCGGAGAACTTCGGGCGTGTTATATTCCCAAGTTGTCTTTGCAACCCATTGTGGAGAATGCATTTTTGCATGGTCTGGAGAAGAAACAGGGCGAGTGGAAGCTGGGTATTGAAGTCGTCTGTGAACCTACAGATGTAACCATTCGAATTCGTGATAACGGTGTGGGGATGGATGCTGAGAAACTAACGGAGATGCAGTCCAGACTGGATCGGCTTTCCCGGCAGGCTGATCGGGTGTGGAGTTCAGGTACAAGTATTGGACTGGTTAATGCGGCCTCACGAATTGTAATGCATTTTGGACCTGAGTACGGGATGAGCATGGAAAGTGAATATGGACAGGGGACAAGCGTTACGGTACGAATTCCCTGCAATAGAGGAGGCGAAGCCTTGTGAACAAGGAAATGTACAGAGTGCTGTTGGTGGACGATGAACCGTGGAACCGGGATATATTGCGCAACCTGGGAGATTGGAATGAACTCGGCATGGCCGTTGCAGGTGAGGCAGAGGATGGTGAGCAGGCCATACAACTGGTTAAGCAGCATCAGCCGCACATTATCATTACGGATATGCGCATGCCCGGCACAGACGGCGTGGAACTGCTACAGACGCTGAGCGGACAGTATCCACAGATCAAAGTGATTGTAGTAAGCGGGTACGACGACTTCAATTATGCAAAACATGCGATCCGTCATCGGGCTGCTGATTATCTGCTCAAACCGGTGAATCCGGATGAACTGAATGCGGTGCTGGCCAAATGTGCAAAAGAGTTGGAGAAGGTTGAATCAGCGCCTGAATCATGGGAATCGTATCCTTCTACGTTCGCAGGTGAGTTCTCCCTGTTTCAGCAGCAGGCTCGCTTGCGGTTTAATGACCTGAACGTTCAGAGTCTGCGTGAGTGGTTCCAACAATTGCAGCAGAAGCTGGAACGATGCGAGATTAACAGACCTCGGCAGCTTGGAAGGGTGACTCATGAACTACAGGCTTTGTTGGATGAACTGTGCGTCTCCAATGGCTTGTACGAGCGACCCGAAGCAACGGCGCTACCTCCTTCAACAGCGCTGGCTTCCATCGAATCCACGATCACATGGATTTCGACTCCATACTACCAGGCTTTGGAGCAGCTGATTGCGCAGCGTAAATTCAAGAACAAGCTGAACCTGAATGAGGTAAAGCAATACATTGAGCAGCACTGTATGGAGATGATTACGCTGGAGCAACTCGCCCAGATCTTTTTTGTTAGTAAGGAATATCTCAGCAAGGTATTCAAGAAAGAGTATGAGGTGAACGTGACCGACTATGTTATCCAATTACGTATGACGAGAGCGAAAGAATGGGTGATGGATGAACAGATTCCGTTCAAGCATGTTGCCGAGATGGCGGGTTATGAAGATGTGTCCTACTTCTATCGGGTTTTCAAAAAGCATTTCGGAATATCTCCAGGGGAGATGCGGAAGGGACAACCTCATATGTCAGGCAATTCAAGCAGTAGCACGGAATGAGCCGTTCGAGAGAGCATTTGTGGCAGGATTAAGGTTTAAAATAATCCAATACACAAGTCTAATTTTGTCCAATGAAGCGCTTTCATTCTCTGATATATAATGAGCCTATGAAAGACAAACCAGTTACACACCGGGAGGTCATAAAAGATGAAAGTATGGAAAAGCGTAGCAAGTGCGGTGCTAGTCAGTGTTCTGCTCGCAGGTTGCGGCTCCAATGCAGGAACGGACAATGGGCAGGAGGAGTCGGCGTCAGGCAGCACGGTATCACTCAAAGTATTCGTTGCACAACCTCGGCTGAAAGAACACTACGATAAATATATAGAACAGTTCAAAGCCAAGGAGAAAGCAGAGAAAAACATTGAGGTGAACGTGCAACTGGAGATGCCGCCAGCGGACAATGCCCCTCAGATTCTGAAGACTCGCCTCGCCTCCAATGATGCACCGGATGTGTTCGCCCTGCATGCAGTCAATGAGATTCCACCATTCAGCAAAGCTGGTTATCTGGAAGACCTGTCGGGCCAACCTTTTGTCGATAAGCTGCTGGATTCGGTTAAACCTTCCATAACGGATGCGGAGGGCAAAGTCGTAGCTGTTCCATTGGAAACAGTATCATGGGGCTATCTGTACAATAAAGATATTTTCAAAGAGCAAGGGCTGGAAGTGCCAACGACGTTAACGGAAATGAAAGAGGTCGTGGAGAAACTCAAAGCAGCCAACATTACACCGTTTGAACTTTCCTACAAAGAAGCCTGGATTCCGCAATTATTCCTGCCACTTACCGTGGGTGCATTAACTCAGTCTGAGCACAAAGACTTCGTGGAGAAGATGAATCAGGATCAGGGCTCCTTCTCCGATATGAAAGCATTGTTCGATATCTTCGATCTCGTCAATGCCAATGGAACGGACAAAGCGCTGGAAGTGGGCGGAGATGATGGTTCAGCAGCCTTTGCATCAGGAAGCGCCGCGATGTGGATTCAGGGACCATGGTTTGCCGAAACCATTCTGAAGTCCAACCCGGACTTTAACTTTGGTGTAGCACCAATGCCGATCAATGACAATCCGGATGATACCAAAATCAATCTGAGCACCTCCACTTCACTGGCAGTATCGTCATCTAGCAAAAACAAAGAAGTGGCACTCGATTTCGTGAACTACATTCTCGATGACAAGGATTCAAGCGCATTCTACGAAGCACTCAAGTTTAATCCGATTGCCAAGATCCATGACTTCAAGAGCTTCCCGTGGGTAGACGATGCCCAGAAATATGTGAGTGAAGGTAAAGCTTATGAGGACCCATCTCTTCCTCAAGCGGTGAAAGACGAGTCAGGCAAAGCGTTGCAAGGCTACTACTCTGGGCAATTAAATCAACAGCAGGTTATCGATGCGCTCGACAAGGCGTGGAAATCCTACAATAAAGTCAACAAGTAAGGAGTTGCGAGAAATTTAGTACCTGCTTTTGTTGGCAAAATCTCAACGGTTTTGGGAGTTTTGTCAACAAATTAGCGGTACTTTATTTCGTCGCAGTCTCCAAGCAGATGATATGGCAGGCAGAACGTTCTTCGTTCCCTCGTTTACAATCATCCGCTTCGAGTGAAAAGGGGGAGAACCTATGGCTACGAATGTGTTCAAGAAGTATCTGTCACTGCTCGCGTTCACTGCGCCTGCCTTTGTCATCTATGCGATTTTCCTGCTGTATCCCACGTTTAGTGGCATGTTCTATAGTCTGACGGATTGGAACGGACTCAATCGGGATTACAGCTTTATCGGTCTGGGCAACTTTGTGGAATTGTTCAAAGAAGATCCCGACTTTCTGAACTCCCTGTGGTTCACGATGAAATATGTAATATTTATGCTGATTCTGCAAAATGGAATTGCCTTGTTACTCGCCGTTTTGATTGAGTCACGGACGCGCAGCAAAGGGATCTTTCGGACCCTGTTCTTCATGCCTAACATGATCAGTACAATCATCAGTGCTTTCATGTGGACATTCATCTTCTCTCAGGTGTTGCCACAACTCGCAGAGAAACTGGCCTTTTCGTTCCTCGACCAGCAATGGCTGGGTGATCCGAAGTTTTCATTTTACTCCATTCTGATCGTATCGCTCTGGAACGGTGTAGGGTATATGATGATCATCTATCTGGCCGCTCTTCAGGGTGTGCCAAAAAGTCTCAAGGAAGCGGCAGTTATTGATGGGGCCAACGCATTCCAGGTACTGCGCAATGTGGTGTTGCCGATGATTACTCATGCCGTGACCATCTGTTTCTTCCTGACGTTGAACGGAGCATTTAAAGTGTTCGAAGTGGTGTACGGACTGACTGGTGGTGGACCGGGTCGGGCCACGCAGGTTATCACGATGAACATCTATGAAGAAGCATTCTCCAACAACTTCAGATACGGCTATGCGAGTGCCAAATCGGTTGTACTGTTCATCATCGTACTCATCTTTACACTCATCCAGATCACCGTCATGAAGAAGAAAGAGGTGGAAGCATGAGGATGCAACGACTGAACAGTTATCTGATTCGACTGCTGCTGATTCTGGGCTCTCTCGTCGCCATGCTGCCGATCTACATGGCGGTGGTGAACTCTTTCAAAACACAGGGTGAGATGTTCCAGTCCTTTATCGCGCTGCCAACAACGTTGCACTGGGAGAATTACTCGGACGCGTTTAACAAAATCAATCTGTTGGGCAGTTCGATGAACTCGGCGATTGTATCCTTTCTGGGGATCGGGGGCATTGTCTTCTGTGCATCACTTGCGGGATACAAGTTGTCACGTACCTCAGGCCGCTTGAGCAACCTGATCTTTTTCCTGTTTGTTGCTTCCATGCTGGTACCGTTTCACTCGATCATGATTCCGCTGACACGGGTAGCCAAAGGCATGGGTGTACAGGGAAGCACATACGGATTGGCCCTGATCTATATCGGACTTGGTGTGAACATGGCGATCTTCCTCTATCACGGGTTTGTGAAGTCTATTCCGCGTGAATTGGAGGAGTCGGCTCAGATTGACGGATGTAATGAGTTCCAGACGTTCTTCCAGATTATTTTCCCGCTCTTGCTTCCAATCACAGTCACCATCGCGATTCTGGACTTTCTGTGGATCTGGAATGACTTCTTGCTACCACTGCTCATGTTGACCGATGTGAATCGTTATACGCTGATTCTATCGACGAACATGCTGTTTGGTGAATATAACAAGGAATGGCCGTTGATTCTGTCCTCCCTGGTACTGACTGCGATTCCGGTTATTCTGATCTATGCGTTCTTCCAGAAGTTCATCATGGAGGGGATTGCGGAGGGTGCTGTAAAGGGATAAAACATTCGAAGGAATTCCGGAGCGCAGCTAGTATTTGCCCGCTCTGGTATTTGACCAAACTTTCGAAACTTACGCAAATAGCCTTGATCTGAAGGACATGGTCCTTCCAGGTCAAGGCTGTTTTTTGTTGTGAAATCAGGAAACAGCATTCTTCTAAGTCAGGAGCCAGAGTCTATAAGTCTGTGGACGGCCTCTGCGAGGCATTGCAACCCACGTTCCATCTCATCAGGGGATGCATAAGCGTAAGAGAGCCGAATGTGACTCGCGTCCAAGCGGTCATACAGATAGCCCGGGTGGATAAGTACATTCTGCTCCAGACAGGTATGGAACAATTGGCGGATGGAGAGAGGGGAGACAGTGAATTGCAACCAGATATAAAAACCCCCAGCGGGTATTTCCCACTCCGCTATGCCATGAAAGTGCTGTTGCAACAGATCCAGCATGAAGTCTCTTCGTTTGCGTAACTCAGGGCGAAGGCGTTCCATATGTCCTGCATGATGTCCTTCGGCGAACCATAGGGCAGCAGCTTCTTGCGCAAGTGAGCTGGTACCATAATCGGTCTGCATTTTGATATCTGCGAGTCGGCGTATAACCGGTTCTGGCCCGACCAGCCATCCGAGGCGCAGACCGGGACTGACCGCCTTTGACAGGGTGCCCATATGCAGCACCCGTCCTTCTTGGTCACGCGCCTTCAGCGATGACGGAGGAGGTGTGTCCAGCCACAGATCACTGTAGGCGGCATCCTCCAGTATGGAGATGCCCAGTGTTCGAGCGATGTTCATCAGTTCTTCCCGGCGGTGATCACTCATGACAGAGCCGGTGGGATTGTGAAAGCTCGGGATCGTGTAGAGAAGCGAGATATGATCTTGATCTTTGACATGCTGCGCAGCATCCTCCAGGCGTGCAATGTGTAGGCCTTCGTTATCCATCGGGATACCACTCATTTTCAACCCTGCTGACTGAAAGGCGTGAATGGAATAGAGGTACGACGGTTTTTCCAGCAGAACCGCTGATCCGCGAGGGAGCAGTCCGACCGAAATCAAGTGCAGCGCCTGAAGAGAGCCGGATACAATCAGTATGGAATCTGGAGAGGCCTGAATGCCGGTAGTCTGCAAATGGACGGATAAAGCCTCACGAAGCTCCAGGCTTCCTTGAGGTTCCAGGTAGTTGAGCGTACGAGAACGATGGGACAGGGCATACAGAATGTCGTTAAAAGCATCCTGAGGCATCAGGTCCGGGGCAAGTTCCCCTGTACCAAGACGTATGATGCCAGGCCTGAATTCAGCCTGATTAATCTGCTGGATCTCGGGCAGGTTGGGATAATACCAGCCCTCCTCAATGGTTTCGTTCCAGTTGGGCATGGCTCCGTGAGCCATGCCATGCCAACCGGAGCCGGAAATATAAGTTCCCCCGCCATGTCTGCCTTCAATCAGACCGGCGGCGGCCAGATTATCCAGGGCAGTCACCAATGTACTGCGGTTTACGCCCATGGACTCAGCCCATATGCGCTGTGAGGGGAGACGATATCCTGCTGACCATTCGCCCGTTGTGATTTTCTGCCGGATATAGGCTTCAATCTGGCGATACAAGGGCAAGTCGAGAGAAGGGTTCGGCTTCCACCCCATGTTTAGCCGAGAATCAGAACGTTCCATAACAGCAGAATTACCTCCGTTTGAATTTACACTTGGTACTTCGATGGCAGAACAACCTTCCGATCGCTGTTATCCCCAGATTTTTTAAATTCGCTTTTACAAAGGTGAAAATCTGGGGATAAAGGCGAGGTGTATGCTTCCGATGCAGCTTTCTTTCAGAAAGCTTTTAGCTTCGTTTCTTCAGGTTATTTCTGCCCTCTCCGTTTACGTGTGAATTTTTATTTTTTATATAGATAACTTCTGAAATGACACTTTGTAACCAAAACTATATCATTTGGTTGGGTCTGATGCCATCCAAGTGGTTGGTTACGTCAGCCAACATCTGCCCTAATATGGAGTACAGAGATAAGGGGGAAGAACGATGGAGGTTGTTATTCATGCAGTGGTTCTGGCGTTTGGCCTGATCTTGCCACTGGGTGTGCAGAATGTATTTATTTTTAACCAGGGCATGAGCCAGAGGCGTTATATACATGCACTGCCTGCTGTAATAACGGCAGGGGTCAGTGATACGCTGTTGATCGGGGCAGCCGTTGGAGGAGTATCACTCATTTTGCTGCATTGGCCATTGCTGGCGAATGTGTTGTATGGCGCAGGAAGCTTGTTTTTGCTGTATATGGCTTGGAGTATCTGGAGGTCATCCGAATCTGTGGAAGGTTCGGGGACGGTAATGTCAGCGGGGCGACAGATTGCGTTTGCCGCATCGGTATCTTTACTCAATCCCCATGCTCTGCTGGACACGGTTGCCGTGATTGGCACCAGTTCACTTCAGTATGAAGGGGTGGAGCGCATCTATTTTGCCCTGACAGCCGCGGTAGTATCTTGGATATGGTTCTTGGGACTTGCAGGCGCAGGCAGGGTGATTGGGAGAACGGATCGAACTGGACGCATCAGTCTGGTGTTTAATCGGTTGTCCGCTGTGGTCATGGTTGGGCTGGCGTGTATGATGCTGTGGAAGCTCATCTATTCCTAGCAGGACCGTGATGTGGCTCGTCTTGTTTAAAATAAAAAAACTCCCCGTGACGTTAATCGCGCAGGGAGTTCAATATGAGTGCTGAATTTGGTGATCAGCATAACCTGCTGATCTAGTTATTGAGTTGGAACATGTAGTGCTCGATAACGCTTTGGTGTAGCGTCTCTTATATATGGTTAGTCATTTGAGTTAAGATCATCGTAATCGGATCTATTCTGCCTTTAGCAGCATGGATTCAATAAACACTTTCAGATCATGGCTTACACTGTTCAACTGATCAATGACCTCGCTGAACTCGGTTACCATCACAGCCTGTTGGCTGCTGGACTGCGAGATGGATGTGATCTCTTGCTCCATCTGCTGAATGGAATGCTGAACATCCTTCAATGAACGTTCGATATTCACCGTAGCTTCTTTGGTACCGGTAGAAAGTTTACGCACTTCAGATGCAACAACGCTGAATCCGGCGCCTGCTTCGCCTGCTCGGGCGGCTTCGATAGCCGCATTCAGGCCCAGTAGATTGGTCTGTTCTGAGATTTCACGGATGAATGCGGCGACCTTGTTCACTTCACCTGAGTTCTGCACAGCCATGCGGGTATTATCCAAAATTTGTGTGGAAGAGGCCGTCAATTGCTCGGATTGGGCAGCTACCGTCTGCACCATATCTGTTAATTTTCCGCTGATCCCCCCGATCAATTCAGTGAAGTACTCCAGTTTTTCCTCATTCTGAAGAGAGAAACCAATGGCAAGTGTACCCACGATATTTCCTTGCTCATCCCGAAGCGGGGTGGCCGCCGAGTTGATTGATGTGCCATAGAATTTTGCATCAATTCGGTTCGCTGAAGTTTCCCCATGTATAAGTGCCCGGCGGAGTGTAGGGTCATCGAGAGAAACGGGGTCTCCTGCCTTGATGCCCAGATCAAGCTCGTTGCTGGGAACATAATACCAGAACTTCTCCGTGTCAGTTACTGCAATCATGATATCGTGTTCTTTGAGCATAATTTTAAAATATGGACTCGCTGCAACGAGTGCTTCAACAATGTTCAATGAGGTTCAGCTCCTATAGTGTATGTGTGCATATTATCTAGATGTATGTATATACATCGTCAGAATTATCGCAATCTTGAAGGCCCAACAAGGGCAATAAGGTATATTAATTAAATTTTTAATAAATGAAACAGGAGAATTGATGATTTTCAGGAATTTATGAAAACATAACAAAAAAGCAGGCGAGAACAATCAAGTTCTCGTCTGCTTTGCTATCCACTTATTCTATGGAATGCTCCATGTCTCGTGATCCATGTTGATTTACGTAAGGGTTCACCGCGCCAGCGTTATCTCATCCGTTGTGTGAAGAGGTCATCCTGACGGTACAAATATGTACCCGTACGAAGGAATGCGCGGTTGTGTTATATGCGTACTGTTGCTATCCGCCAATCTGGGACATGCGCCGTACCGTCGGCGTGTGAGATTGCATTTTTTGTTCCAAAGCCAGAGCCATCTCATGGTTCTTTGGTTTCGTACCCAGCGCTTTGAGGAAAAGCGCCGCCATGGCATCCGGATCATCCACGAAGCGACGAACATTATACTCATCCGACCAGTAGAGGCAGGCTTTGATATGTCCGTCAGCGGTCAGCCGAAGTCGGTTGCAATTGTCACAGAAGTGATCGCTCACGGGATGAATCAATCCAAATGTGCCTTCGGAGCCCGCAATTTTCATATTACGTGATGGGCCATTGCCCGCAGGGCCTGTTGTATTTTCTACCGTCCAGCCTGCTTCAGCACATACATCTGTCACGGCTTCCAGCGGCAAATAAGATTTGCGCCATGAATCCGAAGCCTGTCCAATCGGCATATATTCAATAAAACGCACATGAAGAGGTTGATCAATCGTCATTGCAATAAAATCCTTGATCTCATCATCGTTGATACCCTTCATCAGTACAACATTCAGCTTGATCGGAGCAAGGCCAGCGGCTGTTGCAGCTTCAATGCCTTTCAGTACCTTGTTCACATCTCCGCCGCGGGTAATCATGGAGAAGCGATCAGCTCGAAGGGAATCCAGACTGATGTTAATCCGGTTCAATCCAGCGTCTTTCAATGCCTGAGCTTGCTTATCCAGTAGAAGAGCGTTAGTAGTCAGGGCAATATCGTCAATCCCGTCAATTGCCGAGATCATGCTGACGAGCTTATGCAGATCCTTGCGCACCAACGGTTCGCCCCCGGTGAGTCGGACTTTGCGCATGCCCATTGGAGCAAGCACTTTCAGCACCTGTGCTATTTCTTCGTAGCTCATAATCTCATCATGTGGAGCAAATTCCATGCCCTCTGCAGGCATGCAGTACACACAGCGTAAATTACAGCGGTCCGTAACAGAAATACGGATGTAGTCATGTATCCGGCCAAATGAATCCTGAAGCAGTTCCATGCAGACCACCCTTTCATCGGTTCAGATTGGAAATCTTCTATTATAAATGATACGACAATTTCAAAAGGAACAGTTGCATCAAATTTTAGCTATTTCTCCAATCCGCGTCAACGATGACGTCAGATGACAGCATTTTTGGCAGGGTGATTTAGATGGAATTGTCCCACGAGTTGTTGCAGAAAGACCGTAATGGCTTCCACGTTATGCGAAGAATGCTGAACCTGCAACATATCACGGATCAGCTCCATCATCTCGGCTTCTACCTCGGCAGAAGTCGCCCGATTTTGATGGCTGATTGCAGCAATATTCTCCATCAGCATGACCACTTGATCCACGACTTGTGTGCGCTCAGGTTCTTCAGCGGTAGCGTTTTTCAGAAGTTGCGAAGCGGCCTGAACCAGTGTCGTTCCCTCAGCAAGTACCTGATCCCCCTCTGTGATCAATTGGGACGCAGCTCCTGCTGCGGTTGAGATTCGGTCCAGAATCTGATGAATATTTTCAGTTGAAGAGCGAGATAATTCGGCCAGCTTGCGGATTTCCCCTGCCACGACCGAGAAGCCTTGGCCATGTTCGCCCACGCGTGCAGCTTCAATGGTAGCATTGAGAGCCAGCAGGTTCGTCTGAGCTGAAATTTCATCAATAATAGCCAGTGCACGGTAAATCTCTTTCATCGTATCCATAAAGGACAGGATGGTACGGTTGGTATCGGATACCGCTCCTGAGATTTGGGTCATTTTGTCGCCGATTCGTTCCACTTCCTGCTGGGCCACGCCGATCTGTTCGGTTGCAGAGGTCTCCAGTTGTTGCAGCGTTATGCGCATGTGATCGGCAGCGACCCTGGCCTGGTCGAGATCTTCCAGTTGAGTGCGAATGGCCTGAATCATCGAACCAAGCTTGTGGTTTACACGCTCAGTCGTACCCTGGGTTGTCTCTGTTGAAGTTCGCATCTGATACTGGTTGTCCATAACGTCTACCGTGGCAAGTTGTACTTTCAGCATAATGCCTTCCAGAGAGTCAATCATGTTGTTAATCCACTTCGCCAGTTCACCGGATTCGTCTTGGGCAAAAGCAGACGTGTCCAGACGCTGGGTCAGATCCCCCCTGCCTTCGGCGTTAATTCGGATAAATCGGCTTATTCGACGTAAGTCTTCATGAACCCGTCGATATTGGCTACGATGCAGCTGTAATACAGTGAAGAATCCAAATAACACATTAAAAGCGGCCATTGCTGCCGCACCCCAACCACTACCAGTGAGGGCATAGACAAGCGCGGCTCCTGAAACGCCTGACAAAAGCGTGAAGAGACTGTGCTGCTTGAACTGGCGCCAGCCGATGCTTCGTATCCGATACACTTCCTCCAGATCCCCTTCACACATCATGCCCCAGCGATCAGGACAGTGTGGCAGCTGGAAGGTGATGCCTTTGCCGATCACAGAAATATGGCGATAATCCGAGTAGCCGGGAAAAGCTACGAACAGATTGGAACCATTCTGAATGGTGTTTGCTACCCCGGGGTGCAGTTCTCCGGTCGACGGATCAGTGAACATGAGTTCCAGCTCGGTATGCTCCTTAACGGAAACGATACCCCATTCGGTGGTGACTCCATCTTTGAGATTTTCCCCATGTGTAAAAGTATGATCCTCGAAGCGGCTTCGGGATAAGGCGGTGCCGGGTTGCAGATGGGGCCGTAATATCGACTCAGCCATAAAGAGGTAATTGTCACCGGAATCGGGATAGATATGACCTGATTCTCGTTGGATCAGGTCACCCAGTACATCCCCGGGAACACGGCTGCATAACGAACCGACATATCGACCTTCCTGCAGGATTGGGGAGATAAACAGCAAGGTGACATCATCGTGAAAATTGGACGAGCGTGGACCAATATCCAACGTCAGTGGATCAGAATATGGACCATACAAGCATTTTTTGCCATGACGATCTGCTCTGGAGTATTTCAATCCTGGTCCAATTAAAGCTTCGTAATCTTCATAAATCTGTCCAATATGTTTCTTATATGTAGAGAATACCACCTGATTCTGTTCGTTCACCATGAATAGCTCCGTACTGTCTACGGCTCGAATATAACTGGATTGAAACCATGCATCTAGTTTGCTTAGTTGCTGTGAACCTTGTAATACATCCTGTAATTGGACCGACTGTATCTGTTGAAGCAAACGATCCAGGTGATTCCATTGTTCATCTGCCCAGTCCATCATAAGCTGCCGTCTCGTTTCGGCAATCCCCTCAAAAATCTGTTCCACATCTTCTTTCATATGTGCGTTCAACCGATACGATCGCCACAGCGGCAATCCTTTTCTCCATCCCAGCCAATCAAACATCATGACCACCCCGATTTCTGGATTTGAAAGCTTCGTTCTACTGATCTTTGGATAGACCTATATATGTGGTTTTCAAAGTGATATGTGACAGAGGAATTCAACCTATCTATTCAATCTTTATACAAGAAAATGAACAAGAATACGAGGGGATATGTCATATTTTCCGAATATTTATTCAATAAATACAAATGATCGTGCGCTTGTTGTTAGGTGAAATGAATGTTAGCTATCTACGAAGAAAACTCACATGGATGTATCTGAGAATCCATCTCATTTTACATTGTGTAACATGAACAGGCCCATACTCAAAACAGACTGTATAATGTAATCCCTGCCCAAAGCGATATAGTATTATCTAACAAGCAAAACCTGTTACGTTCGTGTATATAAACCTCCCATTCAGCCTTGGTGTGTAATGAAAATAACTTCCACAAAGGAGAATGCCCATGTCCTCCGCACCCTCAGCTACAGTCCCCGAAGCCTGCCATATTGATGTAGATCATGTGTCCGTTGTTTTTGGCACAGGTACACAACAAGTCACTGCTTTGTCGGATGTTACATTCCAGATCCAGTCCAATGAGTTTGTCTCGCTGCTTGGCCCTTCCGGCTGTGGCAAGTCGACCTTGCTCAGGCTGGTGGGTGATCTACTTCAGCCCACCTCAGGCACCGTTCGCATTGCAGGTCAGGAGCCTGAGCGGGCCCGGCTACAGCGACAGTTCGGCATTGTCTTCCAGACACCAGCCTTGTTCGATTGGCGCACCGTTCGTCACAATGTGGAATTGCCCTTGGAACTGCTGGGTACCCGCCGTAAGGAGTGCCGCCGCATTAGTAGTGAACTGCTTGAAATGGTAGGACTAACTCGCTTCGCCGACCATTATCCATGGCAACTCAGTGGAGGGATGCAGCAACGTGTATCCATTGCACGAGCCCTTGCGCTTGATCCACCATTGCTGCTCATGGATGAACCCTTTTCCGCCCTGGACGAATTCACCAAAGAAAAACTTCAATTGGAGCTGCTTGAGATCAAGCGCTCAACAGGCAAGACCTTCCTCTTTGTCACACACAGCATCCCCGAAGCCGTATTTCTGTCCGACCGGATCATCGTACTCTCGGCGCATCCGGGGCAAGTGCACTCCATTCATTCTGTTAATCTGCCTTCTGACCGCCATAGTGAACTGAGAGAAACGGAAGCTTTCTACCACATGATCACAACCATTCGCAATTGCTTCTACGAGGAGCGTGATGAATCTCATGTCCCTGAGGTTCTTTAAACCCGGATATCGATCTTGGATCGTCATCTGGATTGTATCCGTATTGATGCTGTGGGAAGGAATCGCCTGGATGCTCCAACTGTTCCTGTCACCCCAGCAGGCGGCGTCTCGCCTTCCTTATCTGCATGATGTCCTTGTAGCCTTGTTTCGTTACTCGGGTACGCTGGCAGAGCAGGGGGCTGTCACCTTTGGCAATGCAGCCATTGGTTTTGCAGGGGGAACGCTGCTTGGTCTGGGTCTGGCTCTACTCATGAGTGGGGCTATCTGGCTGGAGCGCACGTTATCGCCATATGTTGTCTCCTCACAGATGGTTCCGGTTATTGGTCTCGCACCAATCGTGTACGGCATCATCCACAACGCGGAGTGGGCCCGAATTGTTATGGCGGCGTATGTCACCTTCTTCCCGATCATTATCCATACGTTAAAAGGATTGAAAAGTGCAGCACCAGAGCATCTGGAACTTATGCGTTCCTGTGGAGCTTCACTGACCGCACGATATATCAAATGTCTGCTGCCCTCAGCACTACCGGGACTATTTTCTGGTATGAAAATAGCTGCTCCGCTCGCGGTGACTTCCTCCATCGTTGTGGAATTGATGGGCGCTCCCGACGGACTCGGCGTCCTGATGGTCAGTTCGTTATATTACGGCCATGCCCAAGTTGGCATGTTCTGGGCCACCATCATGCTTAGCATTGGCATTGGCCTGATCTCGTATCTGGTCATCAGTCTGGCTGAACGTTGGCTAACCCCCTGGCAGCCTGAGTTCAGGGCCAAAGGAGGTGATGCCACATGAGTGAAGGTAGAGTTTTGCAACGGAAGCGTGATGAAGGTGTGGCAATTGCTGCTGTAACTGGAGCAGCTACGCCCCTCACGGGTTCACAGGTGACATCTGCCCCTGGATCGGAAATTCATGGACAACAGGGACAAGCCGAAAAGGCCAGATCGGGAACCAGCGTTCGCGGGCGCTCAATTGTACTGAGCATGCTTCCTTGGGGGGCAGGTGTGATGTTTCTCGCTCTCTGGCAGCTCAGGCTGTTTCATTGGATATTCTCGCTGGAAAGCTACCAACTGCCTGTGCCTTCCGCGATTGCGGCATCGATACAGGAAAATGCCAATATGCTCTTTCGTTATGCGGTGTACAGCGGAGCCGAAATGCTGGGAGGTTTCTTGCTCGGCTCACTGCTCGGCGCTCTGGCAGCGGTAGGTGCATCGTTCTTCCCAACAAGCGGCAGGGCGGCGGTTACGGTTCTGTCTGCACTGAACGCTGTTCCGATCGTGGCTCTTGCCCCAATTATGAACAATTGGTTTGGAGACGGGATCTGGTCGCGTATTGCTGTTGTCACGGTGATTACGATGGCCGCCATGGCCGTTAGCCTATTCAAAGGGCTGACTTCCATTCAGCCGCAGTACAGTGATCTGCTGAGTGGCCTTGCTGCAAGCAGGATGCAGTTTTTTTGGAAGCTAAGACTGCCTCACGCGCTGCCTTCCCTCTTTGCAGGACTGAAGATCAACATGTCCACCAGTATTATCGGGGCCATTGTGGGTGAATTTTTCATCGCCTCCCAAGGGCTGGGGTACTTGCTCTCGGATCAGATTAGACTGGCGAACATGCCCTTGGCCTGGTCCTGCATTGTCATCGCTGCCGCGCTCGGTATTGTGTTGTATGAAGCGGTTGTCCTGGCAGAAAAACGACTCATTCCGTGGAATCGTGCACGCACAGATCACTAACATACATCAGGGTACCAACCATCCATAGATCGTAATATCTGATAGAGGTTGTTCAAAAAGTCCACGGTACTGAAAAGCAGACTTTTTGAACACGGACTGATGCTTGAAAAATCGTATATAAACAGGGGGTTGTTCTGTACATGTACAAAACGTTGAAGCCGGGTTTGCTGGTATTGGTCCTGTTGGTTGTTACGATGCTGAGCGCATGTTCTACGAAGTCCGAGCCAGCGGCTGAGCCTGTAGCTGCGAGTACAGGAGGGGCGGGAGAAGCAGATCAACCCTTAACCAAAGTGAAAATACAACTGAAATGGGTGCCGCAGGCTCAGTTTGCCGGGATTTACGCAGCGAAGGAAAAAGGTTTTTTTGCAGATGAAGGCATTGATGCCGAGATTATTCCGGGTGGGCCGGATATCGTGATTGAGCAGCAGGTAGTCAATGGCGCGGCCGATGTGGGGATCACGGGAGTAGACAGTTTGCTGGTCAGCAGGGATAACGGTTTGCCGCTTGTCTCGCTTGCCCAGATCTCACAGAAGAGCAGTTATCGCTTGATTGCCAAGAAGTCTTTAGGTATTACTGATCCCGCTCAGATGAAAGGCAAAAAGGTCAGTACCTGGTTTGGCAGTCAGCAGTTTCAGGTGCTTGCATTCATGGAGAAGAATGGACTCGACCCGAAGAAGGATATTGAACTGGTGAAGCAGGGGTTCACAATGGATCAGTTTTTTAATGATCAGGTAGATGTGGCGACGGCAACGATCTATAACGAATATCACGTGGTGCTGGAAAGTGGAACAAAAGAATCCGATCTGGATGTATTCAACATTGAAGATGCCGGTGTTGGGATGTTGGAGGATACGCTGATTGCCAAGAAGGAATGGGTAGACAGCAACCGTGAGCTTGCGGTTAAAGTGACTCGTGCCATTCTGAAAGGCTGGAATTACGCCATCGACAATCAGGATGAGACGGTGGATATCGTGATGAGTAATGTGACGGAAGGCAGCACCACTCGTGAACACCAGGTCACGATGCTGGAAGAGATTGCAAAGCTAATTCGCCCGGAAGGATTTACGGAGCAGCAAGTCGGTAGCTTTGTGGATGAGTCATTTACCCGAACTGCGGATATTGCACTGAATTATGGTTTGATCAAAAAAGCGGCCAACCTGGATGAAGCGCTGGAGAAAAGCATCTATGAAGAAGCGGTGAAATAAGCGTGGACCAACATTACACGAGAACGAAGAGTGCAGAACCAATCTGAGGAAGCGAAGCGTGCGCCTTTATCCCCGGATTTTTCCTTAAGGAAAAATGAATCTAGAAAATCTGGGGATAACAGCGATCGGAAGATGGTACTGCAATCGGAGTGGGCATGTGTAAAGCATATTGGATCAGCTTATAGAAGGAGGATGACGAATGAGTTCTGTGAATCAGCAGCCTCAGCCGCTTGGCGGTACGAAGGAAGAATGGCTGGAGAAAGATCGCAAATACGTATGGCATCACATCTCGCCTCATAACGATCATCCAATGATTGCGGTAAGTGGAGAAGGAAGCTGGATTACTGATCAGGATGGTACACGTTATCTGGATGCGATGTCCGGACTGTGGTGTGTGAATGTGGGGCATGGCCGTGAGGAGATTGCGAGAAGTGCCTACGAACAGATGAAAGCACTCGCTTATGTCCCGATGACGCAGAGTCACGAACCGGCGATTTTGTTGGCAGAGAAGCTGAATGATTGGCTGGAGGGGGAATATCGAATATTCTTCTCCAACTCGGGTTCAGATGCGAATGAGGTGGCTTTCAAAATAGCCCGTCAGTACCACCATCAGAATGGTGAGCCTACTCGTCACAAATTCATCTCCCGTCACCGTGCCTATCACGGCAACTCCATGGGAGCGCTGGGCGCCACTGGGCAAGCCGCCCGCAAGATCAAGTACGAGCCGCTCGGCGTAGGTTTCTCTCATGTTCCGCCACCATATTGTTACCGCTGTCCGTTTGGGCGAAATAAGAATGGATGCGGTCTCGAATGTGCAACCATCTATGAAGAGGTGATTCGTTGGGAAGGTCCTGAGACGGTTGCCGCGGTAATTATGGAGCCAGTGATCACTGGGGGCGGCATGATTGTGCCCCCGCCGGATTATATGCGCACCGTACAAGAGATCTGTCAGCGCTATGGTGTGTTGCTCATTGTAGATGAGGTCATCTGTGGTTTTGGCCGCTCTGGGCAGAAGTTTGGTCATCAGAACTATGGCGTACAGCCAGATATTGTGACGATGGCAAAAGGCATGACCAGCGCCTATTCGCCATTATCAGCAACGGCCGTGCGAGCCGATCTGTATGACACGTTCCGCGAACCCGGACCGGATGCCCATTTTCGCCATGTGAATACATTTGGCGGGAATCCGGTGTCCTGCCGGGTGGCACTGGCGAATCTGGAGATTCTGGAACGAGAGAATCTGGTCAGCCGCGCGGAGGAACTGGGATACCTGCTTCGTGAGAAGTTGGAACCTTTGCTAGAGCTGTCCATTGTGGGGGATATCCGTTCATTCGGATTCGCCTGTGGGGTGGAATTGATTGAAGCAGACGGTTCTCCTGCGGAAGCGGATAAAGTGATGAAGGTACTCGCCAGTTGTAAAAGGGATGGCATTCTGATTGGCAAGAACGGCGATACCGTGCCGGGGTTTGCAAACATTTTGACAATCTCACCACCGTTTGTCACCACCGAGGAAGAGTTGGATCTGATCGCGGGTAGCTTGCTCGTTGCACTACGTAGTCTGGACGCAGGTTAGTTGCCATAGATGGATAATACACAGGTACGACAGACGTTTACGGTTTAGCAAGCGAGCTGGAGATTTTCATATCATTACGCGATAAATAAGCGCAAGGAGGCGATGGAGGATGCAGACCATAAAAGGTACACTCATTAATCAGCTTCGGCTGAATGAACGAATTGAGCAGTTATCACGCATTGGCCGAATCGCGGAGACGGGTGTCTGCCGACTTGCCCTGACCCCGGAAGATATGGACGGCATCATTCAGGTTCGTCTCTGGATGGAAAAGGCCGGTCTGACGACACGACTTGATGCCTTCGGCAATCTGATTGGTCGTCTGGAAGGCGCGGATCAGGCGCTGCCGATCCTCATGATTGGTTCCCATATCGACTCTCAGCCCTATGGCGGTCGATATGATGGAACGATTGGTGTGCTCGGCGCACTCGAAGCGGTGCAATGCTTGATCGAAAATGGCATTCAGCCCCGTATGCCGATTGAGGTGATTGCTTTTTGCGATGAAGAGGGTTCCCGTTTTAACAAAGGCCTGTTCGGCTCACGTGGCATAACCGGTCAGTTGGAAGAAGGCGAACTGGATCGGCAGGATAAAAACGGAGTGACCCGCCGGGAGGCACTGGAAGCCTTCGGCTGTTCTCCTTCGGATTTTGAAGAAGCGATCTATCCGCCAGGTTCCATTGGCAGTTATCTGGAGCTGCATATTGAACAGGGACCAGTGCTGGAAGCGCTGAATGCATCAGTAGGTCTGGTGACGGGCATCTCGGGCCCGCTGTGGCTTACGGTGAAGATGAAAGGTATGGCGGGTCATGCTGGCTCTGTTCCGATGGGGATGCGGCATGATGCTTTAGTAGGCAGCGCCAAAGTCATTGCGGCTTTTGACGATATGGTGAGAGAAGACCCGGAAGCTCCAACCGTAGGTACGGTGGGTAGTCTGAGGGTGTTTCCAGATTCGCGGAATATCATTCCGGAGGAAGTCAGCTTCACCGTTGATTTGCGAGACATGGAGATGGAGCGCAGGAACCGGCTTGAAGCCCGATTGATGAACATTTTGGATGACGTGAGTTCCCGATATGGTCTAACCTACTCGCTGACAGAGGATACGAACAGTGAGCCGCGGTATTGTGCAGAGTCAATCAAGTCGGTGATTCGTTCATCCGCGGAAGAGATCGGGGTTACTTTGCCAGAACTGATGAGTGGTCCGTTCCATGATGCATTGGCCCTTTCGCTTGTATGTGATTATGGCATGATTTTTGTCCGCAGCAAGGACGGCATCAGTCATCATCCCAGCGAATATTCCTCCCCGGAGGATATTGGACTCGGCACGGAAGTGTTATATCGCACCATTCGGAGGATGTGCAGTGGAATGAACCAACCAATCATTTTACCTGAGGAGGCGTTGTGACGTTATGGGCAAAATTAGCATCGGATTAATCCAGGCTTCTCATGAGATTGAAGGTTCGGCTCCCGTTGAGGTACACAAAGAAGCTGCGGTTCAGAAGCACATAACGCTGGTCCGTGAAGCTGCTGCAAGAGGCGCCAAGATCATCGGATTGCAGGAAGTATTCTATGGCCCGTACTTTTGTACAGAGCAAAGTCCCAAATGGTATGCATCCGCTGAACCGGTGCCGGAAGGACCTACGACCAAGCTTTTTCAGGATCTGGCGAAGGAGCTTGCGGTGGTGATTATTTTACCCGTGTACGAGGTGGAGGGCATTGCTTCGTATTACAATACGGCAGCCGTCATTGATGCAGATGGTACGTATCTGGGCAAATACCGCAAACATCATATCCCGCATGTGGAAGCAGGTGAGGGTACGAATGGGTTCTGGGAAAAGTATTATTTCAAACCAGGGAACCTAGGGTTTCCGGTATTTGATACGGCCTACGCCAGAGTGGGTGTGTACATCTGTTATGATCGTCATTTTCCGGAAGGGGCACGATTGCTCGGGCTCGCGGGGGCAGAGATTGTGTTCAATCCGTCCGCTACGGTTGCAGGGACATCGGAATATCTGTGGAAACTGGAACAGCCTGCTCACGCGGTAGCTAACGGCTATTATGTTGCAGCGATCAATAGGGTTGGCGTGGAAGCACCGTGGAATATGGGTGAATTTTACGGACAGTCGTACCTGGTCGACCCGCGAGGCAGAATGGTAGCGATCGGCAGCCGGGATCAGGATGAGGTCGTCATTGGCGAGATGGATACCGAGATGATTCGTGAGGTGCGTAATGTATGGCAGTTCTACCGTGATCGCAGACCGGAAACGTACGAACATCTGGTTAGTCTGTAAAAGTGGCTGGAAGCTAGCGCGAATCAAACTTCAGGAGGTGCATGACATTGATGAACAGCTCAGGAACAACGTTATCCGATTATGGGTGGGAGAGTCGTTTTGCCGAGATGAAACCCGCCATGACAGGTAAGGAAGCGATGGAAGAGTCAAACCGCTGTCTGTACTGTTACGATGCACCTTGTATCAAGGCCTGTCCAACCGACATTAATATCCCTTCTTTTATTAGCAAAATATCAACAGGGCACCTGAAAGGTTCGGCCCGCACCATCATGGATGCGAATCCGGTTGGAGCCAGCTGCGCACGTGTCTGTCCCACTGAGGAACTGTGTGAAGGTGCATGTGTGCTGAACGAATCGTCAAAGCCGATTAGAATTGGTGACTTGCAGCGTTACGCCACCGACTGGGCACGGGCGAAGAATGAGCCGTTATTCCAGGCGGCACCTGCCAATGGGAGAAATGTTGCTGTTGTAGGTGCCGGGCCAGCGGGATTATCGGCGGCACGTGAACTGGGGCGCGCAGGGTATGAGGTGACGATCTATGAAGCCAAACCCAAAGGCGGCGGGCTGAATACGTATGGCATCGTATCTTTCCGTTTGCCCGAATCGGTTGCGCTATGGGAAGTGGAGCAGGTGGAGGCACTTGGTGTGCAGATCCGTTATGGGGTGCGCATCGGTGTGGATATCCCTGCTTCGCAGTTGCTGGAGCAGCATGAAGCGGTCATTCTGGCCTGTGGCATGGGTTCAGTACCTATGCTGGGCATTGAAGGAGAGACACTGGAAGGTGTCTATGATGCGATTGAACTGGTGGAGTCTACCAAGCAGGGGGTTCCACCTGCATTAAATGGTCTGAAGGTCGCCATTATTGGCGCGGGTAATACGGCGGTAGATGCAGCGACCTGTTCGGTACGTCTTGGTGCCGAGCGGGTGCAGATGTTATATCGGCGCGGGGAAAGCCAGATGACGGCGTATGCGTTTGAATATACGTTTGCCAAGCAGGAGGGTGTGGAGTTCCGCTGGTTTACGATGCCACAGCGTATCATTGGAGACGAGAACGGTCGGGTTCAGGCTGTAGAATGCGTGAAAATGGAGCTGATTACCCCACCTGGCGGTGGGCGTGCATTGCCTGTGCCTGTCGAGGGATCGGAGTTCATGATTGAATGTGATACGGTCATCCGGGCGATTGGGCAGCATCGTTTATTACAATTAATCGAAGCGTTTGCTCTTCGTCACCACTGGGGCGTCGTTGAGATTGAGCCGCATACGTACCGTACCTCGCATCCTCAGATCTATGCGGCAGGAGACGTTATTTTTGGTCAGGGCCAGGGAGAGGCGATGGTTGTCTCGGCTGCACAGCAGGGTAAGCTGGCAGCTGCCGCAGTCATGAAGGCGTTACCTGGACAGGTGGAAGAGACGGCGTGAGTTGTGAGGGAGACAAAGGGAAGTGGAGAGTACACGTAAAGCGTGGAATGAGAGCATCCAAGGAGAGTACGGGTGGGAGGGCGCAAGGGACTAATAGAGTGATAGAGGTGTAGATCAGATCTGAGCAAGAAGTGTGGGTACATCAATTCCTAATGTCCCTGACGCGCTAACGAACCCTACACACCTTATAGTGGCAATTACCGAGGATTGGAAAATCTAACGAATCTCACACGTCTTATGTTGACGAACACCTGTTGAAATGAAGCCGAAATGAGCTACTACAGCCAAATAAGACTTTTACGATTCGTTAGATTTTGAAAGTGCCGCTAATGAGCCCAATAAGAGCTGTATAGTTCGTTAGAATTTAGGTGCGTACTATCTAGAAACACCCGTTCTACGCAGAGATCCTGAGCACGACCAAATATCCAGTACAACGATAAAAATTGAACTTAACATTTACACGAAACGGAGAGGACAGAAAGAACCTGAAGAAGCGGAGAGCTAAAAGCTTTCTGAAAGAAAGCTGCATCGGAAGCATACTCTTGCCTTTATCCCCGGATTTTCCCTTTATAAAAGGAATCAAAAAAATCTGGGGATAACAGCGATTGGAAGGTTATTCTGTCATCGTAGTGTCAGTGTAAATAATCTTTAGTTCAACTTATATAGTAAGTTCAAACAACACCAAGGAGGGATCGTTATGGCTGACTTATCTATTAATCTGGCAGGTATTCGATCACCCAATCCATTCTGGCTGGCTTCAGCACCACCGACCAATACGGGCTATCAGGTCCAACGTGCGTTCGAGGCAGGCTGGGGTGGCGCGGTGTGGAAGACGCTGGGTGAGCCAATTATCAATACATCCTCCCGTTTCGCTGCGGTCCATTTTGGTGGGCAACGGGTGGCGGGGTTTAACAATATAGAATTGATATCGGACCGTCCGCTGGAAGTAAATCTGCGGGAGATTGCCGAGACCAAGAAACGATTCCCGGATCGCGCGGTTGTCGCTTCACTGATGGTGGAACCTACGCGAGAGAAGTGGCATGAGATTGTCAAAAAGGTGGAGGCCGTCGGCGTCGATGGCCTGGAGCTGAACTTTGGCTGCCCGCATGGCATGGCCGAACGAGGTATGGGAGCCGCCTCTGGTCAGCAACCTGACCTCGTAGAACTCCAGACGATGTGGGTGAAGGAAGTGGCGACCACACCGGTGATCGTGAAGCTCACGCCAAATATCACGGATATTACGGCGACAGCCCGGGCAGCTGTACGAGGTGGCGCGGATGCGATCTCTCTGATCAATACCATTAACTCTCTCGCAGGTGTGGATCTGGATTCGTGGAATACCGTGCCCCATGTGGGCGGCAAAGGAGCACATGGCGGATACTGTGGCCCAGCCGTGAAGCCAATTGCACTGAACATGGTTGCTGAGTGCGCGCGTAATCCGGAGGTGGGTGTGCCGATCTCGGGTATTGGTGGAATCTCGGACTGGCGGGATACGGCAGAGTTTCTGCTCATGGGTGCTACAGGGGTTCAGGTATGTACCGCAGCGATGCATCATGGATTCCGCATTGTGGAGGACATGATTGATGGGCTGAACGATTATCTGGATGAAAAGGGTCTGAGCAGCGTAGCAGAACTGGTAGGTCAGACGGTTCCACGTTACTCGGATTGGGGCAATCTCGATCTGAACTACAAAGTGGTCGCCCGCATCAACCGCGATGTCTGCATCAATTGCAACAAATGCCATATTGCTTGTGAGGACACCTCGCACCAGTGTATTGATATGTTGACCGACCCGTCCGGCTCCTATCTGGAAGTGGTGGAAGAGGACTGTGTTGGTTGTAATCTGTGTTCGATCGTTTGCCCGGTGGATGGGGCGATTGACATGGTTGAACTTGTACCTGAGCAGGAACCTGTAACCTGGAATGAACGTCAGTCTGCGATTGCCATGCTGCAATCCGTTAGAGATCAATCAACCAAGGAGGCGATATCATGAGTACCCGCAAATTGATTCGTAACGGTGTTTTGGTGACAGCGTCAGATACCTTTGAAGCAGACATTTTGATCGAAAAGGGTAAAATCACCCAGATTGGCATCGGACTGGTGCCTGACGAACGAACGGAGGTTGTGGATGCAGCGGGCTGTTACGTCATTCCGGGCGGCATCGACCCGCATACACATCTGGATATGCCATTTGGTGGAACGGTAACGGCGGATGATTTTGCGACGGGAACAACAGCGGCAGCCTTTGGTGGTACAACAACGATCATTGATTTCTGCCTGACACAAAAAGGCCGTCCGTTAATCGAATCCCTCCAAGAGTGGCACGCTAAAGCCGAGGGTAAAGCCGCCATCGACTACGGTTTCCATCTCATGATCAGCGAGATGAATGATCAGGTGCTGGAAGAGTTACCGCAGATCATTGAAGAAGAGGGTGTGTCATCCTTCAAGGTGTTCATGGCGTACAAAAACCAGTTTCAGGCCGATGACGGGATTCTCTTCCAGACGTTGCAAAAGGCAAAAGAGTACGGCGCACTCGTCATGGTGCATGCTGAGAACGGGGATGTTATTGACCTGCTGGTTCGACAGGCGCTCGCCGAAGGGCGAACGGAGCCGATTCATCATGCGTTGACTCGTCCATCCATGCTGGAGGGAGAAGCGACAGGCCGGGCGGCACGTCTGGCTGCACTTGCGGATTCACAGTTGTATGTGGTGCATGTGACCTGTGCGGAGGCTGTGGAACAGATCGCGCGTATGCGTGAAATGGGATACCGAATCTGGGGGGAGACCTGTCCTCAGTATTTGACGTTAGATCAATCGATCATGGATCAGCCGGACTTCGAGGGTGCAAAGTATGTTTGGTCACCACCGCTGCGGGAAGCGGCTCATCAGGACGTGTTGTGGAATGCATTGAAAAGTGGTCAGTTGCAGACGATTGGCTCAGATCATTGCTCGTTTAATTTCAAGGGGCAGAAGGACTTGGGCAAGGATGATTTTAGCAAAATTCCGAACGGGGGGCCTGTCATCGAAGATCGCCTCAGCATTCTGTATTCGGAAGGTGTAGTCAAGGGGCGGATTACGCTCAATCAGTGGGTCGATCTGTGTTCGACAAGAGCGAGCAAGTTATTTGGATTATTTCCGCAGAAAGGGACTCTGGCTGTAGGGACAGATGCGGATATCGTTATTTTTGACCCATCTGTAAACAGGATGATCTCGGCAGATACGCATCATATGAACGTAGATTACAGTGCATTTGAAGGTATGCAGGTACAGGGGTGTCCGGTGACGGTGTTCTGCCGCGGGGAGTATGTCATTCGAGATCGGCAGTATGCCGGAACAGCAGGGGCAGGCCAATATGTGAAGCGCAACAAGTATGATGCAGGCGCACCCATACCGATGAAACAGCCTGTGACAGCAGTGAATGGAGGGAGAAGCTGATGTCAGATCATGATGTGTTTGAGGCCGAGAGGATCGCCATAGAGCGAATGGTTGCGCAGGGTTATCGGATCTATGCGGTACGGGAACATCTGGAGGGTGCTCACGTCATATGGGGGCACCCGGATCTTCCCGAAGAGAAACAAGAGCAATACGTGGGCACAGCGTCTGGACGAAAATGGTTCAGTCACATCCTGATTCGCCAGCTTCAGGAGCAGCGGGGAGCGTAGACCATACTGAAGCCTTCATGCGATCGGGCCGTGTATGTACTCATAGGCATAGAGTGCAAGTTCGATCGCTACCCGCTTCTCTGGGAGGATATAGTCTTCTCCCAGAAGGACTTCGATTTTGTCCAACCGGTGATACAGCGTCTGTCTGACAATATATAGAGCGGTTGCCGTCTCTTGCTTGGAGCAGCACAGGACCAAATATTGCTTGAGCGTGCGCAGCAGCTGACCTCCTTTCTCTACATCGTAACGAATGAGAGGGCCCAGATATTCTTCGATGAAATCATCCAGATTGCCACTCTGCTTCATACTGGCGATGATGCGGTAACAATGAAGATTACTGTAAAAGGGCTGCTGCATCACACCGATGTCCTTCTGAATTCGCAGTGTCTCCTTCGCGGATTCCAGGCTGTCCTTGAGACGGGAGAGGTCCGTGCAGCTATGACCGATACCGAACAGGCCTGAGAAGAGGCAGTGGGTCTGTTCCTGCTCGTGCTGCTGCAGTTGTTCGATGCAGCGCCAGAGACTGCTTTTGCGCTGAGATCCAGGTAATGGGTCGAGAATGATAAGAATGATCTGGTGATTCAGAACGGTGCTGTAGAGGGTGAAGTTCTCCCGAGCAAACACGGAACGGGCGACGATGTTACGTTGGATCAATAATTTCTGAAGCCTGAGGCTGTCTGTGTATGCAGGGTTACTGTCGAATAAAATAATCGTGGCTTTGCTCGTTGCGAGAAGGGGATTAACGGTGGATACATATTCATGGATTTCCTTCGTGGAGTGATGTCCGTTAAGCCAGTCAATGACCCACATATCTTCTTTGTAGCGGCGTTTCTCTTCCATGTATTTGGTTCGCATCCAGTCCTGGGCAATCGCGGCCGCGCAACGTTCCAGTGCCTGAATGACGAATTCATCCGAGGGTTTGATAGGTATATTTGAATCGTGATCCGGCAGTTTTTGGTGCATGAGTACAAGATCGGCAAAGGTGTAGTCTAACGCCCGAACAGGCATGCTGAACGCATGTAATGTGTTATCTGAGAGCTGCATTATATTCGGAATATCCTCTCCCGCCAAATGTTCCCGCTGCAAAAACCAATCCTGCCGACGAGTCTCCAGCTGCTCTGGAGCGCAATAGGGAACGCTGCTCGCTTCCCCTTCAAGTGGGTATAAGGCCGCGGCACATCCGGTTGTTCGTGACAATAATCGAAGCAGAGGTTGTACGCCATCTCCATTCAGAAGAAGTTGGTTAAACGAGGTGGTGAGACTATCGAGTTCGGCAATCATCCGCTGATGACTGCGAATCAGGGTGAAATGCAGATCTTGCGTAATATCAATATAACGGACTTGTTCGTGGAACCAGATCAACGGGAAATCTGCTGCCACTGCAATTTCCTTCATGGCACCGAGCTGTGATTTGGTGTGATCCCCCAATTCCATACAGAGTCCGGCAGCTCCACGTGCAATTAACTGACGCAGAAAAGACAGACCTTGCTGCTCACCTTCCTGCCAGCCAATGCCTGTCGTCAGCACCAATTCCCCGCCATTAAGCAAGTCCCCTACTTCAGGGACTTCCATGATATGAACCCAGCGTACATACCGCTCCAGTGCGCGTTCACTAGCAAGGACTTCTGCCTTGCGAAACACGGGACGTTTTAACATGTCTCTGACTTGAATGTGAAGCGTTGTCTCCCCCACACAACCACCATCCTTCCCCAATCACATGTGATCTATCTGGAGTCTGGAATCCGTCAACTTGCATAATTAATCCATATTATATGTCGATTTACAGCCAATGGGCTAAAATCTCACGTTCATTTGTTTCAAATGACAATCGAGACTATTCTTTTTGTGATTTTGATTAAAAATGAATGGTTTCTATGTCAGTCTATGTAACGTAATTTCGACTCAAATAAAAAAGCCCCTTAGCATCACATCGGAATTCAATCATTCCAATATGCGCTAAGGGGCGAGAAGTTAGAGCGTACAGTCTGTAGTTAAGTTGTACTCAAATCTTTACATGAGCACGACTAACTACTTCTTAATCTTCAATTCTTTTCTTTTTAAATTTCATCAGGAACTCATACACAATCGGTACGATAACCAGCGTGAGCAGCGTGGAGCTGATCAGACCGCCGATTACGGTAATTCCCAATCCTTTGGAGATGATACCGGCACTCTCTTCGAGGCCCGTAACCAGTGGCAACAGGGCACCGATGGTTGCGAGAGCGGTCATCAGAATTGGACGCAGACGAGTTGCACCGGCTTCCAGCAAAGCTTCACGGGTAGGCATACCCTCTTTTTCCTTGTGAATAACACGGTCGATCAACACGATGGCGTTGGTGACCACGATTCCGATGAGCATCAGTCCACCCATCATAGCCGAGACGTCGAGCGTACCACCAGCGATGAACAGACCTACCATAATACCAATGACCGTAAATGGCAGGGAGAACAGGATTGCGAATGGTGCCAATCCGCCGCCGAATGTAACAACGAGCACGAAGTATACAATGGCGATGGCCGCCAGCATGGCGAGACCCAGTTGAGTGAATGTATCATTAATCTGTTCGGTTGTACCGCCGAACTTCACTTCAACGCCATCAGGGAGATCCAGCTTGTCGATCTCAGCCTGTAAGTTACTCGAAGCTTTTGTTACATCCGAAGCCAGGATGTTGGCTGTAACTTGCACGACAACCTTACCATCAATTTGCATGATGGAGTTCGGGGAGGTACCTTCTTCCACTTTGGCAACATCTTTGATCGGAACTTGGATGCCAAGCGGTGAAGTGACGGTTTCATCCTCAATCTCATCAATACTGCTAAATGTTTTGTTGTCTGTTTCTACATATACTTTATACGTTTTATTATCGATATCGACTTCTGTGAGCACAGGACGTTCCCGTGCCGGGCTCAGTGCCATAGCCAGTTGGCCTGCAGTCAGGCCCAAGGAACTTAGTTTCTCCTGATCTGCAACGAGCGTATACTGCCCGTAGGTGTCAGCAAGTGTTGTATCTGCTTTTTCAAAATTATCCTTATCCGCTTCAACCAGTTTCAGAATTTCATCCGATACAGGTTTGAGTTGCTCTACATTATCGCCATAGATGGAGAGGCTCAGTCCGCTGCCACCCAGCCCCCCGGACATATCAAGCTCACTCCAGGTTCCTACGCTAACTTCCTTCTTCAGACCTTCTACAAGCTGTTCCTTCACTTGAGTAAAGTCTTTCGTATCTTCGTTATATTCAATATAGAATAGAGCCGAGTTGGAACCACCGCCACCCATACTGCTCAGTGGATTACTTCCGCCGATGGAATATTGCATTTTCTCCAGACCCGGTTGTTCCAGCAACCACTTCTCGGCAACGAGTGCTTCTTTTTCTACATCTTCACGCAAAGCTCCTGTTTGTGGGCTGTACGTAATGGTCACATATTTATCTTGTTGTTCCGGCAAGAAGCTTGCACCGATGAACGGGTACAGGAATAAACTGCCGACCAGCAGGATTACTGCAATACTGACCGTGATGAGTTTGTGAGACAGTGTCCAGTTCAGCAGGCGTTTGTAACCTTCCGCCATTTTGCCTGGTTTTTCTTCGTGATTCTGTTTATTCTTCAACCCTTTACGGAACAGGGTATGCGCGAGCATCGGCACAATGGTAATGGCAACGATCAGGGATGCCAGCAAAGCAAATACCATTGTCAGTGCAAATGGCGTGAATAACTCACCAACCATACCGCTTACCAATGCCAGTGGCAGGAATACAGCAATTGTTACGATGGTGGAAGAAAGAATTGGAATAAACATCTCGCGAGTTGCTTCGCGGACCAGTTCACGGCCTTTCAATTTCTCACCTTTGAGTGTTAATCTGCGGTAGATGTTCTCGATAACAACGATGGAGTCATCGACAACCCGTCCGATGGCAACCGTCATGGCACCCAGCGTCATCATGTTCAAGGTGATATCCATCATATTGAGCGCAGTCAATGCCATGAGCAAGGAGAGCGGGATCGAGATAATGGAGATAATGGTTGAACGAATATTACGCAGGAAGAGCAGGATGATCAGGATGGCAAACAAGGCGCCAAAAACGGCTTTGCCCAGCATCGTGTTCACCGAGTCCTGAATCGGCTTACCTTGGTCGAGCAGGACAGTCAAATCAGCATTTTTGAACTGCGATTGCAATTCTTCCGCTTTATCTTTGACTGCGTTAACGACATCAACCGTGTTGGCATCGTTGGATTTTACAATGGAAATACCGATCGATTCTTTGCCATCTGTCCGGGAAATGGATTCCGCTTGACCGATGACTTCGATCTTGGCAATTTCACTTAATTTCACTGTAGGGATACCAGCTGCGTTGGCAGCGCCCGAAGGACTACCCACGCCGGCATTACCGCCAGCAACCTGGCCTGCAGTCTGGTCCGTTCCTTGTGAAGCACTTGGAGCGGTACCTTGACCAGCTTCACCAGTTGGTGCTCCAGAGCCTTGTGGGGCTGCGCTTGCACCATTACCTGCAGAAGCGCCAGCACCGCCGGGTACGACTGGAATGGCAAGGTTTTTCAGATCATCGATGTCGACGATGTTTCCATCTACAACAACGGCCTTCTGGGATTTATCCAGTTCAAACAGTCCAAGGGGCACACGAATGGATGAACCTTGAACGATGCCGTTTACCGTATCTTCGGTCAGGCCCAGCTCGGCCATTTTGGCTTGATCAAACTTCAATTGAACTTCTTTCACATATTGACCGGACACCTGAACCTGAGCTACACCGTCAATATCTTCGAGTGCAGGCTGAATATCCGATTCAACCAGTCGTGTCAATTGTTCCAGGTCACCGCCGTCCTTGTCGGACAGGCTCAGAGATACAACCGGGAAAGAGTTAATGCTGAACTTGGAAATGGTCGGCTTCTGCACGCTGTCAGGCAATTGAACTTCATTCAGTGCCTCACGAACGGTTGCCGTTGCGTTGGTCAGATCTGTTCCATAATCAAATTCGAGTGTGATGGATGCTGCATTCTCCATGGAAGTGGAGGTCACCGTCTTCACGCCATCTACATTACGTAGTTTTACTTCGAGAGGCTTCGTGACATCCTCAACAATCCCCTCCGGTGCAGCCCCCGGATCAATGGCAGTGACATTCAGAAACGGTACGTTGATGTTCGGGATTGTTTCTTGTTTCATCGTCAGTCCGCTGTACAGACCTGCAAAAGAGATGATAATCGTCAGAATCCAAATCGCAAACTTGTTGTTCAGTGAAAAATTAATAATACCTTTCATACGATGGTTTCTTCTCCTCTCTGTTTCTCCTGTTTATATGTGTGACGAGTCAGCCTGGATAAACCGGCTATACTTGGCATCCAGACTGTGCTTAAGCTCAGAGTGCAAAGGTTTGATGGCAGATACGCTCTCCAAATTGTGCATCATGCCGAGAATGATGGCACGCCGAGGCGTGAATTCCATCATCTCCTGTCTGAGAATGGCGATAGTTTCGAGCACATCATTCTTTGTTTGCCCTGCGGGCAATTCGGAACCAGCGATATCCTGCATTTGCTTGATGATGTGAATGGGATGACGCATCACAGTGGAGTCTGTGTTTGGATCACTATTCCATGCGGGCCAGTCT
Source organism: Paenibacillus sp. Y5S-9 (assembly GCF_036894235.1). Taxonomy (NCBI): domain Bacteria; kingdom Bacillati; phylum Bacillota; class Bacilli; order Caryophanales; family Paenibacillaceae; genus Paenibacillus; species Paenibacillus sp. Y5S-9. The sequence continues at coordinate 6,303,961 of NZ_CP145887.1, read as the reverse complement.
TCCAACAAAATCAAAGGCGCAGGGCGCTGATCGAGCAATCCGTAAGCTGCATAATCAATCATTTGCAGCATATTGGTTGCCATTTTGGAGACGGTAAGGGAAGGCATTTCGGTAAACCAGATCTTAACGTAGGAGAGGAACATACCCTGTATGAGCAAAATAAGGTCTATCGTATAGGGTTCAATCTCCGGTCCGTACATATCTTCCAGTTTGTCCTTGAAACCGTGTAGGGTAAGAATCTCCAGATCTTTATGCTGCGGGCTGCATTTTTCCTTGCGATGTGGCTCATCATTCATCATCATGCTTTGCATCTGTACACGCAAAAATTCCTTTAGCTCGGACACATGGCCCAGCAGTGTCTCAATCTGTTTGTGTGAACGTTCTCTCGGAGTAAGGTCAGCTTCATGTTCGATCTGGGATAGTTCATCTATGAGTGTAAATAAGCAGTACTCCATCGTGCTGTCTTCCAATTCCTCTTTGGATTTGAATATAAGGTAAAGGCTTCCCTTAGACATCCCGCATATCTCTGCAATCTCCTGCATGGAGGTTGCGGCACTGCCTTTTTCCGAGAATAGCTTGAGTGCTGTAGTAATGATGAGTTTTTTCTTCTCATTCATCTCATGTATAGGGTTCATTAACGATACTTTCACCTCATCAGGGAACTTATGAGTTCTTGAATTGACTCTAGGGTCAAACTTAGTATAAACGATCTGGTTGAAGGAATTCAAATGGGAGTAAATTGGAAAATTAGAGCGGAGAAAAGAGGTTGATCAAATGGAAGTAGAGACGGCAAGTAACAAGGTGTAGCTTGTATGTACGTTATGGATAAGGTATCAAGAATGGATAAGTTAGTTTACTCCGGCAAAGGCGTACAAGGCGAGTATAATAATGGCGACCAGAGCGATGAGATAGAAGATGGCCATGCCGATCAGAAGGGTATACCCTGTATAAGAGCCCATGCGTGCCAATAATTTTTTCATAATTACGACTTCCTTTCTTACGTAGAAAAGTATAGAGAGGTTTCCTATTTCTATTATAACCCCAAAAAGACGACTTCTTGATCGAAGTCGTCTAACTTTATTGCTAAAATTTACTAGATATCATAATGGAAGCTCAGAATTACACGATAACGGAGATTGCAGAACCAACGGAGATATAGAGTGTAATTCAGTTGTTCCATTATGTGATCAGTTTAAGACCCACCGCTGCCACCAAAATCATCGCGATAAACAGGATACGTTTCGCTTCTTTCCGTTCACCGAACAGGAACATGCCTGTTAACGTACTGCCGACAGTCCCGATCCCTGTCCACACGGCATACGCTGTGCCCATGGGAATGGACGTCATGGCGTAGGACAACAACGAGAAGCTGAACACAAACGACACTAGCATAAGTACGATGTATGGCCATCCTTTCTTGGTGGAAGCACCATTAATACCGATTACGCCGAAAATTTCACATATCCCTGCACCTACAATTGCCATCCAAGCCATTATACTGCACCTCCTTTGGCTTCTTGTTGATCCGTAACCAGCTTCAGTCCGATTACGCCGCAGAGCAGCAGCCCGATGAGCAATACTTTGGCCAAGCGGAATGGCTCACCAAACAGTACCATTTCCGTAAGGACGGTACCCGCCGTACCAATTCCCGTAAAGACGGCATACACCGTACCTACAGGCAACCTTTTGGAAGCGGCAATGATCAGTCCAAAGCTGATCACGATGGCAATCCCCGTTAAAGTCCACTCCCAGGCATTCGAGGCATGTTTCAGCCCGCTTACCCAGACAATCTCAATAATTCCACCGATAAATACATATAACCAGTTGCGGTTCATGATGTTAAATCTCCTTCCGGCACAACGTGTTGTGCCTCTTCGTTCAAATGATGAATGCCATGCCAAAAGACAGGCCAGGATGCTTCCAACCGTCTCTTGTACCGACGTGAGCTTCCATAGATTATTTCCACGGTGATACCGTCGAGGAACGTCATAAATGCAATGGCGGCTTGTTCCGCCGGAAGGGGCGGTATATCTCCATTACGCATTGCCCGTTGCAGCAGACGATTCAGAGCACGTTCCATGCCATCGATAAACGGATACACCTGATCCATCACTTCGCTATACAGAGAAAGTGGTGGGTAAAAACAATTGCGCAACATCAAACGAGCCGAAGCATGGGCATTGTATTCTTGTTCGAACCAGATCAACAAGCCTTTCAGCCTCTGCTCCAATGGCAGATCCGCATGATCACGGAAATATTCCAGTGTGTGCCGTTTTACCTCGTGAAAAGCAAAGGCCAGTGTGTGTAAAAACAAGTCATCCTTGCAGCTAAAATGTGCATATATGGACGGTTTTTTAATCCCGACTTCATCAGCAATAGCTCTCAGAGAAGCCCCCTCATAGCCATCTCTCGCAAAATGGAACAGGGCTGCATCCCGAATGGATTGAGCAGTCATTCAATCACCTTCCTAACGGTCGTTAGGTAATTATATTTTCACACTTCACATCGCCTGTCAAGATGAAAATATCCGCCTGCACAGTAGAGTACAGGCGGATATAACAGGTATGAATGTGGTTTTTGATCAAAAGGTCGTAAGACCCAGAATCAGCTGCAGCTTATATAGGATACCTTTCAAAAACGTAGTCTTCTCCTGAAACTCATCCAGGTCTAACGTGAACTCCGCATCATCATTATTCCAAATACGCTCGAAATAATTCGCGATATCAAGCGTGAACTTATTGTCTGGAGGTGCAGCAACCCATAGATCATTCTCCAGATTGTAGTCATTCATGTTTCGGGGGGTGAAATTGGTTGAACCCCCGAGGACAATATGATCTCCGGTTGCTTTGGCAATATAGATCATCTTGGTATGGTATTGCTCCTTGGTGGTGTTATACCAGCGTATCTGAATTTTACCGTCGGATTTATCATGCAATTCAGCAGCGACAGGACGGTTCGGAATGCCGATCTTTTCCTGACCAAAGGCATTTTCATTTGGATCCAGTACAAGCCGGATCTCGGTTCCTCGTTTTGCGGCTTCCAGCAGGGCTTCCAATACTTTTGGAGAGGCCACATAGAACATGCCCATCCATAAGGTGTCACCTTTGCCAGCCTGATTGATCTCATGGAGTACAGCGTCATTCACTTTGCCTTCAGTTAAATAGCGGACTCGCAAATCTCCCGTTTTGGAATCCGTGGGAGGAGCTGTGTAGGCAGGAACCTGGCCTCCGCCCGAGATGTCGAGAACAGCTTGCTCTGACTGAAGAATATCGCCAATGATTGGACCTGTTACTTCAAATGCAATATTTGAGTGGTAGGCACTCGCATCATGAATATTGCCAGAAGAGACAATCGCCTTCTTCTCACTAACAACAACTTTGCGATGATTGGCTTTCACATTGAGCAGCTTGAGATAGGAACGTACAGTTACATCTGGACCATCCGTCGCCATCAGGTTTTTGATCCAGCCATCTCCGGATTGACCGAACCATTGGAAGAAGGTCCGCCAGACCGCAGAGTATACTGGAGTTGAATCACGCAAAGGGTCCACATCCGTGATGACCACATGAATGCCTGCTTGTTTCATTTGTTCCAGTAACGGATTGGGTGCTGAGTTATAGTTGGTATTTACTTCATCTGTAATGAACCAGATATCCATATCAGGATGCTGATTTTTTTTGGCGACCAGAGCCTCGGTGAATTCAGTACTCACGGGAGGAAAGTTCTGTCCCTTGTGCTGATAATTATTGAACAGGAACATATCCACCAGGACAAACTGCTCTGCTTTCTCCACAATTTGCATCATGCGCTGGAAAATCTGCTGTTCGTGCTCCATCTGTCCGTCGGAGGAAGGATAAGTGAGGTCATGCAGGAACTCGACTTGATCCACACGATACTCCGGACTTTCGTAGGAAATGCCCGCTGGTAATGGTTTGTAGGTTTGATAGAGCATGACGGCGATGAGCCATAGGACCAATAGGACGATTCCTGTTCGTATGTATGGAAATTTGCCGCGTGAAGATTTGCGGTCTGATGTATGGCGGCGTAATGAGACCAACGGTGGACTCCCCCTTCTGTACTTGCTGACTTCTATTACCACACGGATGATAACGTTGACGCAGGAGAACCCACCAGCATAAGGAATGTAGCGGTAAAATGCATATGGCAAAATTGGCAGGATGCAATCGACAGGTGTCTGAGCGTTGTGTATAATGAGTGTATTATTTTTGTAGAATGTTAGGGTTTTCATATGCCTGACAAGGACGGGGAACCAATGATATAACCTTTGAAATCTGGACATTTAGGAAAGAAAGTGGGTAATAAGGTGTATTCCATCAAACAAGTCGCTGCCATGCTCGGTATCCCGACGGTAACGCTCCGGGCTTGGGAGAATCGGTATAGTGCGGTCACCCCTGAGCGGACGGAATCGGGTTATCGAATGTATACCGAAGAGAATGTTGCGGATCTGCGCTGGTTGAAAGAACAAGTTGAGCTGCATCAGACCAATATTTCGGAAGCGGTACGGATGTTGAAAGTAAACAAATTAAATCCGCCCGAGGCTGTGCCCACGCCGATCATGGCTCCGGTGCCTACGATGGAAGAAGCCTACGCACGCATGGCAGATCAGATCTATGACTCGCTCTACAACTTTCAGGGTGAACGTGCCAATGGTTTGATTGATTTTGGTTTCACCATGTATGGGTATGACTCGATGTTCTATCATGTGTTGGTGCCCATTCTGGTTCGGGTTGGAGATGCATGGGAGCAAGGCAGGGCTTCGGTGGCTCAGGAACACTTCATGACACAGCTGATATCACAGCGGTTTTATCAGTTTTTCCATCTGTTCCCGATCTATCCGCATCTGCCCAAAGTTCTGGCGTTGTGTCCGGAAGGGGAGCACCATCAGGTTGGATTGCTGCTGTTCTCTCTCTTTATGCGCAAAAATGGAGCGGAAGTACTATATCTCGGTGCCAACACGCCAGAGGAAGGCATCTTCCCGATTATCCGGGAGCAGAAGATCAAGTTGGTCTGCCTGTCGATCACAAGTCCAGGACTTCTTGAAAAATGTGATCAGCTCGTCGAGCGTATTATGAACGAGTTCCCGCATATTCGCTTTGTACTGGGAGGTAAAGGCTATGAGCGTGCAGAGCATGCGCGTTATCCGCAATGGATTATGCCGGAGAGTTCTGCGGACTGGCAATCGTGGATGGAGCGTGAGTATCTCTCCGAGCGAGCAACTGGTGCAAGGTTCGGACAGGCCAATAATTAAACATAATCTCAAATGATATGAATAGGTTAGTGAATACAGGACATCCTTTGACGAAGTGATCAAGGGATGTTTTTTTGCGTTAATAAATGGAGTATCCTCGTATTTTGACCAGTGGGTCATTTTTTGGTTTACAAGGCCGTATAATATTTGTATTATATTTGTATAATGTTTTTGCTAGTTACCGCTTAAAGTGTTCTTGGGCGGTTTAATAATAGGTTAGGGGCTAGAGAACTATAGGAATTCCCTACATAGAAAGGTGAGTGGCATGATACCGAATCAACAACGCAAACGTGCAGCTGTCATTGGCGCAGGTCCAGGTGGACTTGCAGCAGCGATGTTATTGTCCGGTCAGGGGTACGAGGTAGATGTGTATGAGAAACAGCCAGTCATCGGGGGGCGTTCTGCCAGATTGGAACTGGGTGAATATCGATTCGACCGGGGTGCTACATTTTTGATGATGCCTCAGCTGATTGAAGAGATGTTCGACGTGGTGGGACGCAAGTTATCCGATTATGTGCATATGAAAGAGCTAACCCCACTGTACGCACTGAACTTTGGTGATAAGGTGTTCACGCCTTCTCGTAATCGGGAAGATACAGCTGCACAGATTAAGGAATTGTTTCCGGGCAATGAAGACAATTACCTTCGGTTCATGCAAGAAGAAGAAGTGAAATTTGGCAAAGTCATGCCTTTGCTCCGCCGTCCTTTTGGCAAGCTGACTGACTATTTGCGCAAAGATGCGGTAACAGCTCTACCCAAGCTTGATGTCCATAATACGGTCTACGGAATCTTGTCCCGCTATTTTACAGATGAGCGTCTACGCTGGGCATTTACATTCCAATCCAAATACCTTGGCATGTCTGCCTGGGATTGTCCGGGAACCTTTACCATACTATCGTTCATTGAGCACCACTATGGATTGTTCCACCCCATCGGCGGCGTGAATCGGATATTCCAAGCCATGGCTGATGTCGTGGAAGAATACGGAGGACGCATACATACTTCTACTCCGGTAAAACAGGTCATTGTTCGCAATGGTCGTGCAGAAGGTGTGTTGCTTGAGAACGGTGAACGCATCGAAGCGGACCATGTGGTGGTGAACGCCGACTTTGCACATGCGGTGAATCATCTCTTCGAACCGGGTGTTCTTAAGAAATATACCCCGGAGAAAATGAAACGCAAAAAGTATTCCTGCTCTACAGCAATGCTGTATCTGGGTGTGGATGGTGATGTGGACCTTCCGCATCACTCGATCTATTTTCCAGAGGACTACCGGTTGAACGTTGATGAGATTACAAAGCACAAAATGTTGTCAGCCGATCCATCTCTATATATTCATAACCCTTCCAGACTCGATTCGACGCTGGCACCAGAAGGGAAATCCGCTTTATATGTTCTCATGCCTACGCCTAACCTTACCGCAGACATCGATTGGGAAGCAGAACGTGAGAATGTGCAGGAGGCCATGATGAAACGCATGGAGGGCATTCCTGAGCTGGCAGACATTCGCAGCCGCATTGAAGAATGTATGCTGTTCACTCCACTCGATTGGGAAAATGAACTGGATGTGTATCGCGGAGCAACGTTTAATATGGCTCATAATTTGGGTCAGATGATGTATCTGCGTCCCCATAACCAGTTTGAAGAGTTGAAAAGTGTATGGCTGGTAGGCGGCGGAACACATCCGGGCAGCGGGTTGCCAACGATCTTTGAGTCGGCACGAATCAGTGTCAGACTGATTCAGGAAGAGGACGCGCGCAGAAGCTCCAAACCATCCTCGTACGTGAAGACGGCAGAAGCCGGAGGGCATTCATGAAGCGGGCCGCTATTGTAGGGGCAGGGATTGGTGGACTTACTTCTGCATTGTTATTGAACCGTCAGGGATGGGATGTCACCGTGTATGAACGGGGTTCCCGCGTTGGCGGACGCATTGGCTATGAGCAGGAAGGTGAGTACCGGATCGATCAGGGGCCAACCATCGTGCTGCTGCCAGAGATGTTACTTGGCATACTTGAGGAAGCAGGCGTAGATCGTTCGAAGATTGAGTTACTTCGCTGTGATCCGTTATACAGAGTGCATTACCACAGTGGTCGTGTCATGACCAAGATGACGTCACGTGAAGAGCAGACGGCGGAGATTGAGCGTTTGTTCCCGGGAGAGAGCCGGGGATTCACACGATTCATGAAAGATATGGACACGTTGTTTCCGGCAGGCCGGGCAGCGTTCCTGGAAAGGGCTTTTCCGCGCAAAAGGGATTTCTTCACACCATCTCTCATGTCACTCATGGGCAGATTGCGCGCACACAAAAGTGTCCGGAAAGCGGTAGGCGATTATTTTCAGCACGAGGAATTGCTCGATGCATACTCACTGCAAAGTCTGTATATCGGTGGATCACCGTTCGGGACCCCTGGCATCTATTCCCTTTTGCCTTACGCAGAGCATGAATATGGTATCTGGATGGTCAAAGGTGGATATGCAGCATTGCCGGCTATTCTGGAACAGGAACTGATATCACGTGGTGGGCGTGTCGTGCTGAATGCGGAAGTTACCGGGCTCACGATTAAAAATGGTGTATGTGAAGGTATAGAAACGGCAGCAGGCGCAGAAAATGTGGATGCAGTTATCTACAATGGTGATTTCCCCCATCTATCAGGTTTGCTTGGACAATCACCAGAGGTAGCACGTAAAAGAAAACCGTATCGTCCCTCTTCCGGATGTGTATTGCTCTATGTGGGCGTGGACAAAACCTGGGAAGATGCAACGACGCATCAGTTCTTCTTGCCACCGAGTCTAGAAGGTAGTTTACAGGAAGTCTTCAATCAGCGACGCATTCCGGCAAAGTCCTCATTTTACGTATTTAATCCGGTCGCATTGGATGAAACTGCAGCACCTCAAGGACAGAGTGTATTGTATTTCCTCATTCCCGTACCAGATGCTGAAGGTGTCGACTGGGATCAGGAGAGTGAAGCATTGGCAGAACGTGTACTGGAAGAAGCGGAGCAACGAGGATTCCCGGGACTTCGTGCAGCGATCAAGTGGAAAAAGGTACGTACACCCGCTGACGCAGAGCGAGACGGGCTCTATGGGGGCGGAAGCTTTGGTATAGCACCTGTATTGTTCCAGTCCGGTGTATACCGACCGCAACCCAAACCATTCCCTAATATAAAGGGATTATATGCCGCAGGAGCATCTGTACATCCAGGTGGCGGAGTGCCGATTGTAATGCAGAGTGCACGGATGGCCGTCAATCAACTCATGAAGGAGATGGGAACATGAATGAAGCGATTTTGAGCAGGTGTGAAGAGTTGATGCAAAAGGGTTCTTCCTCTTTTTATCAGGCCTTTAGAGGGCTGCCAAGTCCACGTCGGGAAGCGGTATATGTCATTTATGCCTTCTGCCGCATGATTGATGACAGTGTAGACGAGCCGGAACACTCGCCCTATACAATTCACGAGATCCATGATTTGTTTGATCAGTTGGATGACGCGGAAGGACATTTTATCTGGCCAGCACTGAGATGGTTGTTCAGCAATTTCTCTCATCTGGATAAGGGGCCATTTTTCCGTCAGATGGAAGGGCAGCTCACGGATCTTAAAGTAACGCATTATGCAACGATGCAGGAACTGGAGCATTATTGTTATCTGGTAGCCGGAACCGTAGGCGAGATGTTGTTGCCTGTATTGCGGGATGATAACGGCGCGGAAGTAGCCATGAACGGGATTGCTTTGGGTAAAGGGATGCAGATCGTTAATATTATTCGGGATGTTGGTGAAGATCGGGCCAGAGTACGCCGGTATGTTCCGCTGGAGATCATGGAGAAGCATGGTTACACCGAGCAGGACTTTGAAGACGGGGTCGTGGACGAACGGTTTATTGCCATTGTTCATGAATTAAAAGCTGCAGCATTGAACTGGTTCCGTATTGGCATGGATCGTCTGGATACGTACCCAACGGAAAGTGCGTTTTCCATCGAGCTGGCAGCAGCCTTTTACTCCACCATTCTACACGCGGTTGAACGCAACGACTATGACGTATATACCAAACGGGCATATGTTAGCGATGAATTGAAACTGGAGATGCTGGGTGCGATTGTGAAACGTTACCCGATGCTGGCCTATCAAGCCTCCCGAACGGCGGTATCCTGATGATCCAGTGGCTTTACTGGGCGTGGTATGTCATTGGAGCAACCTTGATGCTAACGATAGGTGTGCCTGACGTATTATCTTTTTCAAATGGTTTATTTCTAATCTTCTATGCATTGTATGTGCTGGATCTGATCTACCAAGGGCGTAATCGGACAGGTCTGTCCGACCAGTCAGTCATCTGGCTGAAACCCGGACTCTGGATATCCTCTGTGATTATCTGGCTTGGAGGTATGGGCGTAGAGTGGATAGGAGTGCATACGCACTGGCCTTTTGGTGAGTATGCTTACTCAGACTTCTTTGGGATTCATATGTTCAGTGTGCCAGTTACGCTGGGTTTTGCCTGGATCGCAGTGGTTGGTAACTCGGCGCTGTTAAGTGGTGGTGGTTCAACACGGACTGGCAAACTGCTTCGAGCAGTGAAGACCGGGTTCTGGGCGATTGTTCTTGATCTTGTACTCGACCCTGTTGCGCATGCAAGAGGATTCTGGGAGTGGCAGGCCCCAGGTGGATTCTACGGTGTTCCGTGGACCAATTACATAAGCTGGTTTATCATGGGTGCATTCCTATCCCTCTTCCTTCCGGCCATGCCTAATGACCGTAGCTCATTGCTGCGTGCAAAATGGCTGTATCAGCTGTTTATTCTTCTGTTCGGCCTGCTTGCTCTAAAGGAAGGGATTACAGGCAGCTTTATCATCGCCATTGCTGGTGTGCTTCTTGCCGAAGGGAGCTGGCTCTATGATTCGCGCCGTAAAATCAAAACCGTTTAATTATATTTTTGCCTTATACAATCACTATTATCTGCTACGTCGGCGCTTCCGCTCCTTCACGCTCACAGGGTCACTGGACCCACAGGTGGACATCAGGGACAACTCCCCGATTGAACCGACTCGTCCGGTGATCTATTTCATGAACCACAGTTCCTGGTGGGATGGTCTGCTGCTCTATCATGCGGCCAGACAGACATCGCGGGGAGATCATTATGTGATGATGGAGGAGCAACAGCTTCAGCAATATGCTTTTTTTCGTAAATTGGGTGCGTATTCGATCAATAAGGAGAGTGCGTCCGGTATTCGGACCTCTCTACAGTACACCAGTGAGCTGTTGAATTCGGGCAAAAGGGTCTGGATTTTTCCACAAGGAGAAATTCTGCATCAGGAGGCCAGACCGATTCGGTTCCGTCCAGGCATCGGATTGCTGCTTCGTCGCTCCCCGAATGCCATCGCCGTACCGGTAACCTTGTGCCATGGAATGGTCCAGCATGATTTACCGGAAATATCGATGCAGGCAGGCCCGCCTGTGTTAGAAGACTGGAAGGCGTTGAAGAGTGAAGAGATTGCCGCCAGACTCGGCCATGTGTTGGAACAGCAGTTAGACGATCATAGATCAGCACTTGTACGGATGGGGCAGGGAAGTTTGCCAGATGCGCTTCCGTTGATTCGTCATGTACGTTCGACAAGTGAAAAATACGATGCGGCACGAAAGCGGGTGAACCGTTAGCATGAATGCATCTGAAATCTTCTGGATTGTGCTTACATGTATATTGGGCATACAGTTGCTGTTCGCTCTATGGAACGTCTCCTGTCTGCCCAAAGTACGTTCATTCCGGGCAGATAAGATACAACCACCAGACCTGCTGGTCTCGGTACTGATTCCGGCCAGAAATGAAAGACTACATATCGAAGGATGTCTTGAAAGTGTACTAGCGAGCGAGACATCGGGATTCCGGATGGAAGTGCTGGTGCTGGATGATCGCTCCGAAGATGAGACAGCGGCCATGGTACAGGCGATTGCGGATCGCGATACACGTGTGCGTTTGCTGCATGGTGTCGATCTTCCCGAGGGCTGGATGGGTAAATCCCATGCGTGTCACAGGCTGGTTCAGGAGGCCAAGGGAGAATGGTATATGTTCGTGGATGCGGATGTGCGTCTGGAGCCAAGTGCCATTCGGCAGACTCTTGCAGCAGGGTGTGAGCAGAGCGGGGGGCTGGTAACCGGTTTTCCTTATCAGGTAACAAAGACATGGATGGAAAAGCTTGTTGTGCCCATGATGGTCTTCACCATCATCAGTCATCTGCCCATTTTTATGATACGCAGATCATCCAGTCCGATGTTTGTGGCCGCTACGGGGGCTTTTTTGCTGATTCATCGCTCCAGTTACGAGGCTTCCGGTGGTCATGCTGCCATTCAGGCGCATCTGGTGGATGACATGAGTCTCGCCAAAGCAGTCAAGCGTACAGGCCATCCGGTGATGCTGACCGATGTGCATGACGTAACAAATACCCGCATGTATCAGAACGGGGCAGAAGTATGGAACGGATATAAGAAAAATATGTACGAAGGTATGGGACGCAAAGACGTACTGCTGCTTGGCACGATGTTCATGTATACACTGATGTATATTGTGCCCCCGCTAGGCTTGATTATTGGAATTATGATGGGTAGTTCGGTGTCCATTCTGTATGGATTGATAGGAACTTTATTAGGTATGGCTGTGAAAAGAGTAGCGGATCATGCTGGCGGACAACCCTGGTGGCTCGCCCTTCTGCAACCGGTCAGCATGGCCTGTGTCATTGCCATCGGACTTGCTTCCTGGCAGGCAGGCCGCTCCGGCAAGGGGTATGTATGGAAAGGTAGGCGGTACAGTTGAGAGGTAACGTCATTATTATCGGAGCAGGATTCGGAGGTCTGTCGTGTGCGATACGACTGGCTTCACAAGGTTTGCAGGTAACCATTATGGAACGGCAGGAACACGTAGGTGGCAAGCTGCAGCAGATTGAGCGGGACGGGTATCATTTTGACCGGGGACCGAGCACGATCACGATGCCATCGACCTTTCGTTCAGTCTTCGACCATGCTGGAGTAGCAATGGAAGATTACGTACAGTTATATGAGTTAGAGCCGCGCACGCGTAATATATTCGCAGATGGCACAGTGGTAGATTTGTCAGGCAATCGCGGGTGGATGAAGGAGCAGATCGCGGCGTACAGTCCGGAGGATGCGGCTCGTTATGATGCATTTATGGATGAGTCTGCTGCACTGTATGCGGAAGCCAATCGTCATTTTCTCGGTAAGTTGCTGCTGTCTCCTTCTGACAAATACAATCTCCAAATGTTGCGCAGCCTGCTCCGCGTGCGGCCAACGGTGAAGTTGGATAAGTTACTGCGCTCGTATTTCCAACATCCGCATACGCTGGCTATGTTCGGACGGTACGCGACCTATGTGGGATCATCGCCGTATCAATCGCCTTCCATCTTTGCCATGATGGGTCATGTGGAAGCAGAAGTCGGCATCTACGGGGTCAAAGGCGGAACCTATCAACTGATCGAAGGAATGACCCGGCTGGCTCGGGAAAAAGGTGTACAGATCATTACCGGCACAGAGGTCCGGCAGATTGTTGTTCGGAATGGCAAAGTGGCAGGCGTGGATACGGATCAAGGCTTCCGGGAAGCTGATCAGGTGGTTGCCAATGGAGATGTGCTTAGTGTGAATCGACTGCTGCTTGCACCGGAACATCGGAAAGAGATGAGCGATGGCCGCATACGGAAGTATGAACCATCCATTTCGGGATTTGTGACGCTGGCAGGTGTGCGAAGACAATATGATGCACTACTGCACCATACGGTGTTCTTCCCGGAACGGTATCAACCGGAGTTCAACCATATTTTCCGCGACCGTAAAATGCCCGAAGATCCGACGATCTACATCTGTTATTCCGGTTATTCGGAAGCAGGTATGGCTCCGGAGGGAGCAAGTAACCTGTTCATTCTGGTCAATGCCCCCTACTTGTCGGATTCATGGAATTGGGAGGAACAAACGGAACGTTACGGAGCGTTTGTACTGAAACAATTGGCAGCGCGAGGAATTACCGGGTTGAACCAATCTGATGTGCTGATCCGATATACGCCGCGAGATATCGAACGGGATACCTTGGCGCATCAAGGTTCAATCTACGGCATCTCGTCCAACTCCGTGAAGCAGACCTTTATGCGTCCGGGCAATCGAAGTAAAGATGTACAAGGACTCTGGTACGTCGGCGGTACAACACATCCAGGCGGCGGAACCCCGATTGTGACATTGTCCGGACAGCTTGTTGGTGAGCAGTTAGCATCTGAAATTTTGAGATAAGTTCGTTCTGCAGATGATGGAGTGGAAGTGCATTCTGTTGATCGACACCTATGTGCGTCGTCCGCGCTAACCAGATCTTTTGCGTAGGTATAGAATAGTGGTGCTCCGAGATTTAAGTGAGACATTTGGTGTCGGGGCATCCTTTCAATAGATGGTTTGGAACGTTATACTGGATAGAGTTAAACTGCTGAGCTGCAATGCTTATAGGATTAATGTTTTTGTCTTGTACATAAGACGTATATACATAGAAGCAAGGAACGGGCAGGTTATCCTGTCGATCCGCACGATTCTCACATAGGAGGTCTCATCATGAATGAACAAGAGCGAGCCGGCGAACGGCTGCTTCCCGAAGTGGCTACGGGAGAACGGAAGCTGGAACACGTGCGCCTCTGTCTTGAGGAGAATGTGGCAGGAGAAGGGGTAACCAGCGGTATGGAGCGGTTTGCTTTTCGCCATCACCCACTGCCGGAACTGGATTTTGAAGAGGTGCATCTGGAGACTTCGTTCATTGGCAAAAAAGTACGTACCCCCTTGCTCATCAGTTCGATGACGGGTGGAAGCAAAACAACGGGCGCCATCAATGAGCGCCTCGCTCGAGTAGCAAACGCCAGAGGCTGGGCACTCGGCGTAGGTTCGATCCGGGCTGCTGTAGAACAGCCGGAACTCGCAAGTACCTTCGATGTGCGACGCTGGGCACCGGACATCCCGGTTATTGCCAACCTGGGTGCGGTGCAGCTGAACTATGGTTTCACAACAGCTGATTTCCAGCGTGCCGTAGATATTGCGGGTGCGGACATGCTCGTGCTTCATCTGAACACGTTGCAGGAAGTTTTCCAGCCGGAAGGTAACACCAATTTCAGCGGATTATTTCAGCGGATTGAAAACTTGTGTCGTGAGCTAGACGTACCTGTTGGCGTAAAAGAAGTAGGTTTTGGCATCGATGGTGTTACAGCGAAAGCCTTGTATGAAGCGGGTGTCGCGTTTATCGATGTAGCCGGGGCTGGAGGTACAAGCTGGGTGCAGGTAGAGAAGTACCGCAACAATAACCCGGTACGCCGGGCGGCAGCGGAAGCTTTTGCCGACTGGGGCATTCCGACAGCGGAGTGTATTCAGGAAGTGCGGGCGCTGAACCCTACCGGTGCCCTGATCGGCAGTGGTGGACTGCACACTGGCGTGGATGCGGCCAAAGCCCTCGCGCTCGGGGCAGATCTCGCTGGTTTCGGTCGATCTCTGCTCGAATCCGCAGTCGCTTCGGATGATGCGCTGAATGAGCGGTTGGAACAGGTTGAATTTGAGCTGCGTACCGTGATGTTTGGCATTGGCGCAGGTCGGATCGAGGATTTGCAGCAGACGTCACGTCTGGTGGAACGGCGTTAGGCGTGGGGTCAAAATGAAGATGATATAAACTTCATTGGAGTTATTTAATTATATATTTTGAGTCTACTCATATTGCTTTCTATATAATCTGGAACAAAAACAGTGTAGAGGATACTTCATTTAAGAAGTATCCCCTACACTGTTTATAATATTAAAATTGTCGGGCACTGATATTCATATGCATTTTATGACCTGCTGAACTATAGATATAAACTTTGACGTTTGTTGTGCCTATAACACCTATTCTTGTTGTTTTTTGAGTCCCTTTTTTGATTGGAATATCAATTGGGGAAAGATTGCCCACAGTAAGTTTGGCATAAATAGTATCCGTACTATTGTTCTGAATCCAAACATCGGCATCTTCTCCATTGTCAGGATCCAATGTGAAGGATTTTTCGTATGCATTGTAACTGCTGTAATTGAATGGTCTGATAAGCTGTACATCCATTGGATTAATAATCGGATCCTCAGTGTTCTCCACAGTGATTGGAGGGGGAGTAAAAGCATCTTTCACTCTATACTCTAATTCAACAGTACTAGCTGGATGTGCAGAAAGTAATATAGACAAAGCTACACCTGTACCTAAAATTATATTGAATAACAATGTAATTCCCTCCTTATTCAGTATTATGTAATAATGTTTCAATTACTTACATACATACTGTTGCCGAATTATTACATACATTCCTCTTTCACGGTGACATTCTCATTGGTTACAGTAACGTACGAATTGCCTGACAAGTATTCCGTATAACCGCAAACCATTTTGTTATAGGTTTTGCCACGGCTGTCCGTAAACGCCAAGGAGATGGCGCCCTCGCCGGAAAGTTTCAGCCGTGGGGCGAATTTCACGTTTGTTCCGCTGGGAATATCCTTATCAAATACGTAGGTGGAGCCACTCTCGTTGTTGTTAGATGAGTTGTCGCCTTGGACTAGGCTAGCCTGAATATTGGTGAGATCATAGTCGGACTGGTTGTGGATCGTGATCCTTAAGTGGCGAAAGGGATCGACTGCATTCAGCAAGCTCCTAAAGGCGATGATGCCTATGACGATTATAATAGTGGACAAGATAATCATCTTCTTTTTGGAGAATCGGCGACGTGTGTTCAATGTGATCCACTCCTTTCCTTCATGAGGTATAAACGATGGGAAGAGATCAAAAGTTATAATTAAAATGGATAAATATGAAAACTGAAATCCGAATCGTCAGAATTCTTCATGCGCTAAGCGGAAGAACAGGATACAATAAGATACTAGTAGTGCAAAAAGGGCTGCACAGAGATCATACATAATCAAGATCACTCGAAATAAGGAGGGGAAAAAGTTGAAACTTTCTCCAATGAATCAGGAAGATTATGCGAGTTTTCGCATTCGATCGATTAAGGATTTTGCACAGGAAAAAGTAGAAGCGGGCACCTGGGCTGAGGAAGAGGCTCAGCAACTGGCGGAGGAATCTTACGAACGTTATCTGCCAGAAGGCTTGAACACACCGGGAGCGTATCTCTACAATCTGGTGCATTCTGTGGACGGAAATGTGGGATATATCTGGTTTAACATCACGGATAATCGTCGCGGGAAAGATGCTTTTTTGCTGGATATTGTGGTTGAAGAAGCACACCGTGGTAAGGGATACGGAACAGAGACGATGCAGGCGCTTGAACAGACGGCCTTGAGTCTTGGCGTGGATCGCATTGGTTTGCATGTCTTTGGACATAATGTGCGGGCGAGCAGCCTGTATCGCAAGATGGGATATGAGGTAACGGATCTGACGATGTATAAGGAAATCAAAGGGTAGACCTAATAGCGGATATTCTGGGCAAAACTTAAGATCTGCGCAAAACGAATTATCTGCATTAACCGGGGATTTCGGGAAGCGGATGGGACTCTGGTCGAATTGGCGAAGTTCCTTGATGCCTTGAGGTTTGTCATATATAATGTATAGGATTATCCATACCGAACAAGTAATCAATGAGGAGTTGTCATATACATGGCTTTGAAAGCTGGAATCGTGGGTTTGCCTAACGTTGGTAAATCTACATTGTTTAACGCAATTACACAAGCAGGTGCCGAATCGGCAAACTATCCGTTCTGTACGATTGACCCTAACGTAGGGATCGTTGAAGTACCCGATGAGCGTTTGGACAAACTGACAGAACTC
Organism: Paenibacillus sp. Y5S-9; assembly: GCF_036894235.1. NCBI lineage: Bacteria > Bacillati > Bacillota > Bacilli > Caryophanales > Paenibacillaceae > Paenibacillus > Paenibacillus sp. Y5S-9. The sequence goes on along the minus strand of NZ_CP145887.1, from coordinate 6,286,887 downwards.
GTTGTACCTAAGAAAACAGTACCAACGGCGTTTGAGTTTGTAGATATCGCTGGTCTTGTTCGCGGTGCAAGCAAAGGCGAAGGTCTGGGTAACAAGTTCCTTGCCCACATTCGTGAAGTAGATGCAATTGTACACGTGGTACGTTGCTTTGTAGATGAGAACATCACACACGTCGATGGTAAAATTGACCCGGTGAGCGACATCCAGACGATCAATCTGGAGCTGATCCTGGCCGATATCGAGAGTGTTGAGAAGAAAATCGATCGCTCCAAGAAAAACATGAAGGGCGGCAACAAGACTGCCTCTCAAGAAGTAGAAGTATTGGAGAGAGTGAAGGCTGTTCTGTACGATGACAAGCCGGCACGCAGCATGGAACTTACCGATGATGAGCTTCTGATCATACGTGATCTGCACTTGCTTACCCTGAAGCCAGTTCTGTACGCAGCCAATGTAGCTGAGGACGAAATCGGTGATGTGGCAAACAATGCTTATGTGCAAAAAGTAAGGGAATTCGCAGCTGCTGAAAACGCAGAAGTGGTGCCGATCAGCGCGAAGGTTGAAGAAGAAATCTCTGAGTTGGAAGGCGAAGATAAACAAATGTTCCTGGAAGAACTCGGTATCGAGGATTCCGGTCTGAACCTGTTGATCAAAGCAGCCTACAAATTGCTCGGTCTGTACACATACTTCACAGCAGGTGTGCAGGAAGTTCGTGCATGGACAATCCGTAAAGGAACGAAAGCACCAGGCGCAGCGGGTGTCATTCACACAGACTTCGAGCGTGGATTCATCCGTGCAGAAGTTGTTTCCTACGACGATCTGGTTGCAGCGGGTTCCATGAACGGTGCCAAAGAGCGCGGACAACTTCGCCTTGAAGGTAAAGAGTATGTTGTAAATGACGGCGACGTTATGCACTTCCGTTTCAACGTATAGGTTGTTACACCTTTATATGTAGATTTAATAACAAGACCCTGCGACCTTCTCGTGAAGTTCGTGGGGTCTTTGACTTAGAGTTTTGCAGTGCGGAACAAGAAAAACCACCGGGATTAGGTTGGTCGCCTTGCAATCCGGTGGTTCTTCATTCATTTGATTGAAATTCGCGGTGGTCGCCCACCGGCCTTTGTTAGAGAAGTCACGATGTTAGCGCATCGTGGCTTTTGTTTATTTTACACTTGTTATACTTGTATTACACCACAGTAGGAACGTTTCGTAACAACATCAAACAACAATTTCATTTTGTATTTTGCAACACAAAAATTAGTTCATCCGCATGCGGAACAGTTACTATTCAGAACCATAAGAATATGCTATAATTAAGAGTCGTATACCACGTTAAAATTCGCGCTGTAACAGATGAGCTGAAGCGGGTTTCATACAGGGTACACGATTTCTTGATATCACTTTAAAAGTAAAGGATTTGATGACGTTGTAGCGATGTTATACGTCGATCATACATGAATGTGAATACATGCTGCGGTCAGGGGATTCGGTGAGAATCCTGTGCGTTGTGGAATATAGATTATAGATGTAATTAATGTTGAATTGAAATAAGTATCGAAAATGTGATGTGCTTGGACAAAATAATGCGTGAGGTGACTATACATGTTGGATAAATTACAGGCGTTAGCCGACCGTTATGACAAGTTGAGCGAGCTTTTGTGTGACCCGGATGTGGCAAGTGACAACAAAAAGCTGCGGGAATACTCCAAAGAACAATCCGATCTGCAACCGACTTATGAAGCGTACAATGAATACAAACAGGTAAGTCAGGATCTCGAAGCTGCGAAGGAAATGCAGGGGGAGAAACTGGATGATGAGATGCGCGAAATGGTCAAAATGGAAATTGACGAACTGAGCACTCGCCAGAAGGAACTGGACGAATTGATTCGTGTGCTTATGTTGCCAAAAGATCCGAATGACGACAAAAACGTTATTGTTGAGATTCGCGGAGCAGCTGGTGGAGATGAAGCAGCGTTGTTTGCAGCAGATCTGTATCGGATGTACACACGTTATGCAGATGCACAAGGCTGGCGTGTAGAGCTGATGGACGTTAACACGAATGATCTCGGTGGATTCAAAGAGGTTGTTTTCCTGATCAACGGACGTGGCGCATACAGCAAAATGAAATACGAAAGCGGCGCACACCGTGTGCAGCGTATTCCAACAACCGAGTCTGGCGGACGTATTCATACGTCAACTTCAACGGTTGCGGTTATGCCTGAAGCCGAAGATTTTGATATCGAAATTCATGACAAAGACATCCGTGTGGATACGTTCTGTTCCAGTGGTGCCGGTGGACAATCGGTTAATACTACAAAATCCGCAGTACGGGTAACGCACGTTCCAACGGGAATCGTGGCGACATGTCAGGATGGAAAATCACAGAACTCCAACAAGGAAAAAGCGTTGCAAGTTCTGCGTACACGTATCTTCGATATGAAACGTATGGAAGAGGAAGCGAAGATCTCTGTTGAGCGGAAGAGCAAAGTGGGAACGGGCGACCGCAGTGAGCGGATTCGTACGTACAACTTCCCGCAAAGCCGTGTGACGGATCACCGTATCGGCCTGACGATGCACAAGTTGGATCAGGTGATGAACGGAGAGATTGAAGATATTTTGTCTGCACTGACGATTGCTCAGCAGACTGAGATGATGGATAGAGGAGAATAATCTGTGACCCGAGCGCAGTTTGTCATGACGCCGGAACAGAGCTGTCGGGAAGCCTTCGTGGAGGCTTCCTCTTTTTTGGAAAAGTGCGGCGTGTACGAGCCGCAAAACAATGCTCGGCTGCTGCTGGAACATGTACTCGGCGTCTATGGCGCCCAGTACTACATGATGCAGCCGGAGCCCTTTCCCAGCGAGCATCGCAGCCGCTGGGAGGACGCTGTCACGCGCAAGGCTGCAGGTGAGCCAGCGCAATACATTATCGGCAGCCAGGAATTCTACGGGCTGCCGTTCGAGGTCACGCCGGCCGTGCTGATTCCGCGGCCGGAGACCGAGCTGTTGGTCGAGGCTGTGCTGCGCGAAGCCGACCGCGTGTTTCCCGACGGCGCTCCGCTCGCCGTCGATATTGGCACGGGCAGTGGTGCCATCGCGGTGACGATGGCTTCACTACGCCCGCGCTGGCAGGTAGGCGCCGGAGATCTCTCGGCGGCTGCCCTGCAAGTGGCCGCGCGGAACGCGGCCGCGAACGGGGTACAGATCGACTTCCGTGAAGGCGATCTGCTGGCCCCGTTCGCCGGGGCTCGGGTGGATATCCTGGTGTCCAACCCGCCATATATCCCAGCGGCAGACATCGCCGGGTTACAGAAAGAAGTGCGCGATCATGAGCCGCGCATGGCACTGGACGGCGGTCCGGACGGGCTTGCACCGTACCGTATCATGCTGGAGCAACTGGCGCTACTGTCTGCGCCGCCACAGATCATTGGTTTTGAGCTGGGCCAGGGGCAAGCTCGCGACATCGCGGCTTTGCTTGAATCGGCGGGACATTGGCCGGAAATAATCATTGTACCGGACCTTGCCGGAATCGAGCGGCATGTCCTGGGTGTTCGTACTTCGGAACAGGTGACGAAAATGTAAGGTTCCGCGGGTTTTCTTTTTGCCGTGAAATCCTCTACAATGAGATATACCGAAGATTTCTGAATGCTTGGGGGAACATAATTACATGCTGCACAAATTTAAAAAGATAGACTATTCTATTGTGTTTATACTGGTTATTCTAATGGTTATCAGTATTTTGTCGATTTACAGTACAACGTTTGGTCGTCCAAAGCTGGAGGGACTCCCGAAAAGTGCAGTGATCTTTTATATTTTGGGATTCGTAGTCTTTTTTGGGATGTCGATGATCAACTATAAATTCATAATCAAAAATTATTTATATATCTATGGCGTGGGTATGCTGCTGCTCATTTTCGTAATGTTCTTTGGTAAAGAGTATTACGGTGCAAAAGGCTGGCTGTCCATCTTCGGGGTCAGTTTGCAGCCTGCTGAGTTGTTCAAGTTATGCCTAATTGTGTTTTTATCGGCCTTTTTGGCCCGAAAGAAGAATCGTCCGCTCTATTTTGGACGTGATGTTATTCCGATCTCTCTCTGTGTGCTGCCACCGTTACTACTCGTATTGCTTCAAAATGACTTGGGAAATGCGTTGAGTTATGTTGTCATTCTTGTGGGCCTATTATGGATCGGCAACATTAAATTTACGCATGCCCTCATTGGCTTTATTATTGCTGTGGCTACCTTTATCGGCGGTACACAGGCATATATTCATTATCATGATGAGATTGTTAAATTCCTGAATGACATTGGACGTTCGCACTGGGCGGATCGTTTTGACCCTTGGCTTGTACCAGAGCTGACCTCAAGAGATGTGCTCTGGCAGACGTATAATGCAAAACTTGCGATTGGTTCTGGCGGGATTACAGGCAAAGGGTATATGGAAGGCACGACGATTCAGTCAAATCGGGTGCCGCTGGCCTATGCTGACTCCATTTTTGTACAGATCGGTGAAGAATTTGGCTTTATCGGTGCCTCGGTATTGCTTCTACTGTACTTTATCCTTATTCACAGGCTGGTGCTGATTGCACTGGAGTGTAAGGATCGCGCGGGGCCATATCTAATTGTAGGTATTATAGCGATGCTGCTCTACCAGATCTTTGTCAATATTGGTCCGTTCATTGGTCTGATGCCATTGACAGGGATTACCCTACCGTTTATTAGTTCAGGTGGTACCTCCATTATGATCAACATGATCAGCATGGGTCTTGTGATGAGTATTAAGGTCCACACGGAAGAGAACGAGGATATTCTTGGCTCTGCGGAACAACCAAGTATTACCGATTTGGTGATGAAATTGCTAAGACGCAAGCCATCCCAGCAGGAGCAATAACGTTCTCGAATCAAACCGTGAAACACGTTAGATTTATGTATATAAGCTAGCTAGATAACTATAGAACTCTGGAACAGATCAGCCCAAGTCACATTGGGGTGGATGTTTTGGGGTTTTTATTGTTTTTACGGTGTAATTCAGGCCATTGAATAGTTCACTTTATAACCTGAAGCGATCCAGATTTCCATTTTATTATCCAATTATATACAATGGTAATATTGAGTTCAATTGGAAATCATAGAATGTTAGATTCAGGGGGATGGACGGAGTCATGTTGAGAATGCTGAAAAAGATGGATGGTGTGATTCTCTTCGTAATGCTGTTGCTCATGATTATTAGTATATTTGCGATTTACAGCGGAACGCAGACAGATGCCAAGCTGGCGAATCACCATGTCAAAACGATTTATTTCTATGTGGCCGGGTTCATTGCGGTGCTTGTGATCGGGCTTGTGAATTACAAGTTATACGTGAAATATGCGTTTTATTTGTATGGGTTGGGAATTATACTGCTGATCTTGGCTAATGTCCTGGGCAGTTCGATCAATAATGCTAACGGCTGGCTTAAGCTGGGGGAATTTTCTTTTCAACCGGCAGAGCTGTTCAAGATGATTCTGATTCTGTTCCTCGCCCATTTAATTGTGAAGAGACAACGAGGTACGTTGGAATTTTGGAGAGATATTGTGCCGATTGGCTGCTGGGCGTTTATTCCGTTTGCCCTTGTTATGGCTCAGAATGATTTGGGGAATGCGCTCGGGTATGTGGTGATTTTGGCTGCGGTATTCTGGATCGGAAATATGAGGCTGAAGCACGCATTGATTGCACTGGCGATCGTGGGGGTAGCGTTTTTTGGTTTTGTTAAAGCCTATACCTTCTACCATGATGAAGTATTCACTTTTCTTGAGAAGATAAAACGTGAGCATTGGGCGGAGCGAATTGATCCCTGGCTTGTACCGGAAAAGGCTACCTCCAAAGCTTCCTGGCATACGAAAAATGCAGGTTTAGCCATCGGTTCAGGGGGCATCATGGGCAAGGGTTATTTGCAAGGAACATCCGTTCAGAGTGGACGAGTCCCCTATACGTATTCTGATTCCATTTTTGTTGTAATTGCAGAGGAGTTTGGCTTTGTTGGTGCATCCGTACTGATTTTGTTGTACTTTATTCTGATTCAACGTATGGTGCTGATTGCTCTGACTTGTAGAGATCGCGCGGGACCCGTCATCATTGTAGGTATTATCGGAATGTTATTGTATCAGGTATTTGAGAACGTGGGGGCTTTCCTCGGACTGATGCCGCTCACAGGTATTACGTTGCCGTTCATCAGTTACGGCGGCACTTCTTTGCTCATTAATATGGCTTGTATTGGGGTGGTCATGAGCATTAAGTTGTATGGACAGGAAGAGGAGGATGAACTTCTGATGGGGGAGCAGCAACCCCGGTTGTCGGAACGTTTATGGAATATGCTCAAGAAAGAGAAAAGTGCTGTGTAACTGTTGAGTCGGTGCAGTGAAAAGTAAAGTGGTGGGACTTATAACGTAATCGTTCGTAGGAATGAAGAGGTTGATTTGCCCTGTAACCAGGTGCAGATCAGCCTTTTTAACATGATGGGAGAGAAAGTGTGAATGAGAGATGGGAGAAGAGAAAAGAGAGAATCAATGCAGAGGGTGTCTTCAAGCTTGTCGTAAGTAGAAATGTACCTGAAAAGAATCGGGAACAGAGTGTTAAGCATGGTGTGGAGCTTCAGGTGCCAGCTGTTAGGAGTTAAGAGTTAAAAGTTAGGAGCTAACGAACCTCGCACATCTTATTCGGGGATTTGAAGTACCCGGAGAAAGCTAAGGAATCTGAGACACGTTATGTCAGCATAAACAGCCTTTTGTAGCGTGTGGGTCAGATGAATTTGGGAAATAACGTTCCTCATGTTCCTTACAATTTCAAAAGAAGACCTGAAGGGCAAATAAGACTTCCTCGGTTCCTTAAAACATCGGCTGTTCATTCGCTAGGGTGAGTCAGCCCAGACTTCAAGCTTTTGTGTATGCTGAGGCTCATCGTCGTATAACTTGCCTGAGTTTAAAGACAAACTCTAGTAGATTTATTGCAAATGCTAGGTTTACTTCCGATTCTCCGGGGCATACTGATAGACATGAGAGAGTTGTAGGCAACGTGATCAGAGAGCCGAGGGGGAGAACGGAATGAACAGACGAATCGTAAAGCAAATTGGACTTATTATTGTATGTCTTATGATGATTATCATGATGTGGGAAGGTCAGAAAACGGATGCAGCTGTGGCGGCCACAGCAATTCCGGAACAATCGATTCGCTTGCGCATTCTAGCAAACTCGGATGCACCGGGAGATCAATTGGTGAAACGCGAGATTCGGGATGCTGTCGTAGCTCAGATGGGTGAGTGGGTAGCCGAACTGGAGAATCCGCAAAGTCTGGATGAAGCGCGCAAGGTTATTCGTGAGCATTTGTCCGAGATTGAGAATAGAGTAGGAGAAGAGTTGGCCAGTCGCGGTTTAAATTATGAGTATCAGGTGGAGCTGGGTTCCGTTCCGTTCCCGACCAAACTATATGGAGGAACTGTGTATCCTGCCGGAGATTATGAAGCGGTTCGGATTACGCTGGGCGAAGGAAAAGGTCAGAATTGGTGGTGTGTGTTGTTCCCGCCGCTGTGCTTCATTGATGCAGGGACTGGGGATGCCCTGGCGAAACCTTCAATGTTATCGGCCGCTTCAGCTGAACCTGGAGATGCAGAGGCATCTGTGCAGGGAGATACACCGGAAGCAAGATTCTTTCTGTGGGATATGGCTGTGAAACTGTGGAGTTGGATAACTGGATTGTTCGCATAACAAGGTACTTATACTATGAATAAGGGCGACTTCGATTCAGGGAGCTGCCCTTTTGATATGAATTAGTGGCGAGGATATAGCGAGACTTATGCGTGGAGTGAAGTGTGAAGGGCATCCGAGGCGGTACAGGTATGTTATAATTACTTATATTGAATATGGATATGAACTAACCTACTTGAAGTTTAGGAATGATGATATATGAGCAGAGAAAATGAACCATTGCAACACACCTCTGAGATGAGGGATGGTAGAGAAGAACGTGATATGAAAGCTAAGGGAGAGCTGGTCACTGAGATGTGGGATGTACGCGTCTTGGTGAGCGCTGAGAACGATCACGGATTGGGTAATATTGAAATGTTGGATGTGAAAAAGGGGAGCGCCGATCAACAGGCGCTCGCCGACTTGCAGGCTGCCGCAGCCTGCATTCGTCTCGGTCAGACGGTGGCCTTTCCGACCGAGACGGTCTATGGCTTGGGTGCCGATGCGCGTAGCACAGCAGCCGTGGAGGCTGTATTTGTCGCCAAAGGCCGACCTTCCGACAATCCACTGATCGTGCATATCGCGCACCGTGACCAGTTGGATACTCTGGTCACGGAAGTGAATGAAACGGCGGAAGCGCTGATGGCGGCCTTCTGGCCGGGACCACTGACGCTGGTGCTGCCGGTTAGGCCGGGGGCGGTGTCCCCGCGTGTGACCGCCGGTTTGGACACGGTGGCCGTGCGCATGCCGGACCATCCGGTGGCCTTGCAGTTGATCGCAGCGGCGGCATGCCCTGTGGCTGCACCAAGCGCCAACCGCTCCGGGCGGCCAAGCCCGACACTCGCGTCTCATGTACGCGAGGATCTGGATGGCCGCATCGGCGGCATCGTGGACGGCGGCCCCACCGGGGTGGGCGTCGAGTCCACGGTGGTGCAGGTCGGTGACGACGGTACCGTCACCATCCTGCGCCCTGGCGGCATTACGGCGGAACAGTTGTCCGCCGTTGCCGCCCATGTCGCCACGGACCCCGCGCTACTCGCGGAGGGGGCCGATGGCGTGGGCAGCCCGGCGCCACGCTCGCCGGGCATGAAGTACACGCACTACGCACCCGCAGGGGCGCTGTGCGTGGTAGAGGGGCCGCTCGCAGCGGTGGCGGCCTGGATCAGCGCCGCCCTCGCAGAGGCGGCGCAGCGCGGAGAGCGCACCGCTGTGCTGGCGTTCGCCGAGCACGCGGAGCAGTACCGCGCCGATGCCGTGTTCTCGCTGGGAGACGCCAGCGAGCTGGAAGAGGCAGCGCGCCGGCTATACGCCGCGCTGCGCAGCTGCGATGAGCAAGGCGCCACATATATTGTGGCTGAAGCCTGCTCACGCGAAGGGCTGGGAGCAGCCGTCATGAATCGGCTGCTCAAGGCTGCGGGGAACCAACTCATACAAGTTGGCAACCAGCAACCCTCTTAACCTCCCCTGATCATATATCAGGAGAGCTACGTACTCTTTTTCAAAACAATCAATAAACCACCATATCCACTTTCACGCCAATCTAGCTTTATGCACCACGGATATCGAGTAGATCCGTCGCCGCCGTTTGCCTTTCATCGGTCATGTTTAGGTCCTTGTCCGCATATCGTGTACAAGAACCTTTACGTGACTTGGGGGTATGGGGATGTGGGATGTGTCTGCCCATGTAGGGCAGTTGGTAACCATTTTGATCATGGCTGTTGCGCTTGGCCTCGATGCCTTCTCACTCGGAATCGGAATTGGCATGAAGGGCATTCGGCTGAGGGATGTATTGCGAATCAGTATTGTAACCGCGCTATTTCATATCATCATGCCGCTCATCGGCATGTATATGGGCAAATACGTCAGCTCCCTGCTCGGTGACATTACAACGTATGCGGCAGGTGGATTACTTGTTTTGCTGGGTGCTCATATGATTCTGAATGCATTCCGTGAAGGCGATACTAAGCTGGTGGACCACCGTTCCCTGCTCGGCGTTGTTTTGTTCTCCCTCAGTGTAAGTGTGGATTCGTTCTCCGTTGGCGTTTCCTTAGGGATGTTTAGCAGTGATCTGATCTTAACCGTACTTGCTTTCGGCTTTTGTGGCGGGGTGATGTCGGTTATGGGTCTGCTATTAGGCCGTCGGGTGAGTCAGAATCTCGGGGATTACGGCGAAGCTATTGGTGGCGCAATCTTGCTTGCGTTTGGACTTTTGTTTATATTTTAGAATAAAACTTGAGATATCATATCATTCGCATCATATGTAAAATGGGGAGGCTAACACAATGAAACATATTTTATTCGTATGTACAGGAAATACGTGCCGCAGCCCCATGGCAGAGGGGCTTTTGCGAAAACTGGCATCGGAGCGTGGCATTCAGGTAGAAGTTCGTTCCGCAGGTGTGGCAGCAACGTCGGGTATGCCGATCTCTCGTCATGCGGAAGCGGTTTTGAGAGATCATAACGTTGAAGGTCCACCTCATTCCACACAACTTAGCTCTAACCTGGTAGGTTGGGCCGATCTGGTTCTAACATTAACACGGAGTCACAAGCAGCATGTCATGCAGGTTTTTCCCGATTCAGTCCACAAAACCTATACATTGAAAGAATATGTGGAGGATGATGAACAGGTATTAAGTGATGTCCAGGAGTTGGACAGCCTGTTTGCAACGCTGGAGATGAAACGTGCCCTTGGGCAAGAGATCCTGGCATCGGAGCGGGAGCGAGCCATTGAGATTAGACAACGAATTCCAAGTTTCGACATCTCTGATCCGTTTGGGGGAAGTCGTGATGATTACAATATAGCTGCAGCTGAGATTCGGACGGCATTGGACCGGCTTTTGGATAAGCTGAGATAATTCTGATCCTGCGAGGCAGGTTATAGAAATAGAACACGTGATGTAAATTAACCGTTGATTTTAGCCGCGGGTTGTTTTATGATGAAGGGGAAAACAGGGATCCGGTGTAACTGGCGACGAAGTGGGCATAACCACGATGGAGCACCGGAACAAACGGCCGGTCGCCTGGGCAAAAGAGCAATTCTGCGTTACCCGCAGACTGCTCTTTTTTTCGTCTTTCATCTGATTATTCGCTATAATAGTACCTGAGATGCCGTGCAAGAATACGAAGGACAACCAAGAGACAGCGGGCATGATTTTATCGGGAGGCGATGATAGGATGACTATAGAGTTAGATTCGGAACAACCCGGATTGCAGGAACAGACCGCGTCTATTCTGCATGAACTGGCGCTTGCTGGACAGCTTGGGCCTGGACAGATCGTTGTGATCGGTACAAGCACAAGTGAAGTCGCAGGCGCTCGGATTGGTACGAGTGGTGCCATTGAAGTGGCACAGCAGCTTCTTGCGGGTATACGCGAGGTGCAGGAGGAATTCGGTTTTGATACGGTATTCCAATGTTGTGAGCATCTGAACCGTGCGCTGGTAATGGAGCGTTCTGTGCTTACTCGTCTTGGATTGACCGAGGTTGGTGCAGTACCCGTGCCCAAGGCCGGAGGTTCAATGGCATCCGCAGCATATCGTTCGCTGACCGATCCATGCCTGGCTGAACATGTGCAGGCCCATGCGGGACTGGACATTGGGGAGACGATGATTGGGATGCATCTCCGGCATGTAGCCGTACCCTATCGTACAGCGCTCCGCTATGTTGGAGATGCACGTGTGACCACAGCGTTGACTCGTCCGAAGTTGATTGGCGGCGAACGCGCGGTGTATCGTATGGAAGAACAACCAGATTCAACATTTTGTGACTAACATATAAAGCGAGACTAATTGGGTTACACTCCTGACTTTGATTGCATCACCATCTTCCGATCGCTGTTATCCCCAGATTTTTAATTCCCTATTTAAAGGGGAAATCCGGTGATAGCCTATGCTTCCGGAGTAGCTTTCTAAAGAAAGCTTTTTGGCGACTACTTTGTTTCTTCAGATTGGTGTTGCACTCGCCGTTTTCGTGTAAACATTAGTTTCACTTTATAAATTCACTTATAAACTGGGAGGAATTTAATCATGGAACAATTGCGCAAGAATGACCCGGCAGTACTGGAAGCGATGAATCTTGAACTGAAACGTCAACAGAACAACATCGAACTGATTGCATCCGAGAACATCGTAAGTGAAGCAGTAATTGAAGCAATGGGATCTGTTCTGACCAACAAGTACGCTGAAGGATATCCAGGTAAACGTTACTATGGCGGTTGTGAGCATGTGGACATCGTTGAAGACATCGCGCGTGATCGTGCAAAAGAATTGTTCGGAGCAGAACACGTGAATGTTCAACCTCACTCCGGTGCACAAGCGAACATGGCAGTATATCTTGCAGCGTTGAAACCTGGTGATACTGTACTCGGTATGAACCTTGCCCATGGTGGACACCTCACACACGGTAGCCCGGTTAACGCATCCGGTTTGCTGTACAATTTCGTAGCATACGGCGTACAGGAAGATACATTCCTGATTGATTATGATGAAGTACGCAAAGCGGCTTTCAAACACCGCCCTCGTCTGATCGTTGCTGGTGCAAGTGCATATCCGCGTACCATTGATTTTGAAAAGCTGGCTTCCATCGCTAATGATGTAGGCGCTTTGTTCATGGTGGACATGGCTCACATCGCAGGACTGGTTGCTGCTGGTTTGCATCCAAACCCGGTTCCACATGCGCATTTCGTAACAACAACAACACACAAAACGCTGCGTGGACCTCGTGGTGGTATGATTCTGTGCCGTAAAGCGTGGGCAGCAGCGATTGATAAAGCCGTATTCCCTGGTTCCCAAGGTGGACCTCTGATGCACGTGATCGCATCCAAAGCGGTAGCATTCGGAGAAGCTTTGCAGCCTTCGTTCAAAACATATGCACAGAACGTTGTGAAAAACGCACAGGTTCTGGCTGAAACACTGATCGCTGAAGGATTGAACATTGTATCTGGTGGTACAGATAACCACTTGATGCTGATCGATACACGCAGTGTGAACATCACAGGTAAGGAAGCTGAGCATGTGCTTGATTCCATCGGTATTACCGTGAACAAAAATGCAATTCCATTCGACCCTACAAGCCCGTTTGTAACGAGCGGTATTCGAATTGGTACACCTGCTGCAACTTCCCGTGGCATGAACGAAGAAGCGATGGTTGCTATTGGTAAGATCATTGCCAAAACGTTGAAAAATCCAAAAGATACAGCGAAGCTGGATGAAGCTCGTGCAGAAGTGACTGCACTGACAGACCAATTCCCGCTTTATACCGACCTTAAATACTAAAAAACTTTGCTCATGCTGTTTGTATTTGAGATGTTCGTTCTTAAAATGGGATACAAAAAAACGAAGCAGACAGAATGAGGCCGTAGAAGCGAAGCGTTCGCATTTATTCCCGAATTTACACCTTTATAAGGAGATTCATAAAATTCGGGAATAACAGCGATCGAAGGAGCATTCTGGTGGCGGAGTGCAATTGTATTTATCATTTTCCTTATCTCAACGACATAACAACATGAGCAAAACAGGACCGGATGGATCATTTTCCGGTCCTGTTTTTTATAGGATTCGGTAATCTGTAATGATTGGGTGCCCTTTGATGGTGTAATTCGTTGTTGGTGATGATATAATATACAGGATTTATCGAGCCCATGAATGGTGGCTAGGTATATTTGGAAATGCTTAACATGAAGAACTTACCGGAGGGACAAATTAGATGGGAAAATTAGTAATATGTGATCACCCTTTGATTCAACACAAACTGACGTTTATACGCGACATGCGTACGAATACGAAAGATTTTCGTGAATTGGTGGATGAAGTAGCAACGTTGATGGCTTATGAGATTACAAGAGATGTTGAACTGGAAACGATTGATGTACAGACACCTGTAGCTGCAACACAAGGTAAAGTCATCTCTGGACGTATGCTCGGACTGGTGCCGATTCTGCGTGCAGGACTCGGAATGTTGGATGGCGTTGTGAAATTGTTGCCAGCGGCAAAAGTTGGACATGTTGGTCTGTTCCGTGACCCGGAAACACTGCAACCGGTAGAATACTACACCAAACTGCCTACAGACGTAACAGAGCGTCAATTGATTGTAATTGATCCGATGCTGGCAACGGGTGGTTCGGCAATTGCAGCTATTGACGTGCTCAAAAAACGTGGCTGTACCCAAATCAAAATGATGAACCTGGTTGCAGCACCGGAAGGCGTAAAAGCTGTGCAAGATGCACATCCCGATGTGGACATCTATGTAGCAGCATTGGACGACCGTCTGGATGATCATGGTTACATCGTTCCAGGACTTGGAGATGCAGGAGACCGTCTATACGGCACTAAATAAGCATATCGCATGCTTGTAATCGGAACTTATAGAAAAGGGGCTTTGCTCGAATGTCCAACAAAATTAAAGTCATGACGATCTTCGGGGTGCGTCCGGAAGCCATTAAGATGGCTCCGCTTATTTTGGAATTGCAAAAACACCCTGAGTCTATTGAATCTATTGTTTGCGTAACTGCGCAGCATCGCCAGATGTTGGATCAGGTACTTGAAGTTTTCGACATTCATCCCGATTATGATCTGGATGTGATGAAGGACCGTCAGACATTGAATGAAATCACAATTCGTGTGCTTGGCGGTCTGGAGCCGGTGTTAGCTGAAGCTAAGCCGGATATTGTGCTGGTTCACGGAGATACATTAACTACCTTTGTAGCGAGCTACGCAGCATTCTTGCAACAGATTCAGGTAGGGCATGTGGAAGCGGGGCTGCGGACGTGGAACAAGCTGTCTCCATATCCGGAAGAGATGAATCGTCAGCTGACGGGAGTACTGGCTGATCTACACTTTGCGCCTACGGATTGGTCTTCTTCCAATCTTGCCAAAGAAAATAAATCGGAGTCTAGTACGTACGTCACAGGCAACACGGTAACAGATGTGTTTCAATATACAGTACGGGAGGACTACACACACCCGGTACTTGATTGGGCCCAAGGCAAACGCCTTGTGCTGATGACAGCTCATCGCCGTGAATCTCAAGGCGAGCCTCACCGCAACATTTTCCAGGCCGTCAAACGGATTGCCGACGAATTCGAAGATATTGCCATCGTGTACCCGGTGCATCCAAGTCCTGCTGTGAAGGAGCCGGCTCACGCGATTTTGGGGAATCATCCCCGTATTCAATTAATTGATCCACTAGACGTGGTGGATTTGCATAACTTTTACCCGCACACTCACTTGATTTTGACCGATTCAGGCGGTTTGCAGGAAGAAGCACCTTCGTTTGGTGTGCCTGTGCTCGTATTGCGCGATACAACAGAACGCCCGGAAGGTATTGAAGCCGGAACGCTGGAACTGGTAGGTACCGAAGAGGAACGTGTGTATGAACGGACCAAAGCTCTGCTTACAGACAAAACCCTGTATGCAAGCATGAGTCAGGCTGCCAATCCATACGGTGATGGACATGCTTCGGAAAGAATTGTCAATGCGATTCTGCACCATTTTGGTGTAAATAGTGAGCGTCCGGAATCATTTCACAGAAAATTCAAAAAATAATACAATTTTTCTGACGGATTTATAAAGGGCATAGCATACAGTTAAACTGTACGGTTTACGCGGGTTTATGGGCTTTGAGGGTCTGTATTCCCGTCGTTTTCCCCTTTAAAACGCTAAAATCATTCAATTGACAAAGGCTCTCATCATTCAGTAAAATTAACTGGGATTGCAAGGGTGGCGTGGAAAATGGCCGATTCGAACAAACCAAATTCATCCCGTAACCATGACGATAATGTATGGAAAGCGATGGGACTCGTGACAGCTTTTGGGATCGAGATTGCCATTCTCGCTGTTGCCGGATATTACGCTGGCTCCTGGTTGGACAAGACCATCGGAGGTAACGGAATATGGATCGCCGTAAGCGTTCTCTTTTTTCTTGCGGCAGGCGGTGTAAGCATCTACTTTATCGCGAAAAAATTCATGGGGGAAAGTGATGAGTGAACTAACCAGATACCGCAGATCGATGACTGTTTTCATCATGTACTTTCTTATGATTTGTTTTCTCGCAGCGGCCTTTATGCCACGTGTGGAGACAATTGCTTTGGGACTGGCCCTGGGTACAGGAATTAGTTGGATCAATGCATTTTACTTGGGCTACAAAGTAAGGAAAATGTCTGATGATGCGGCAGAAGGTAACTTGAAGCGTGTGAACCTGGGATTTTTGACAAGAGCGGCACTCGCTGTGCTCGGTATATTCATATCGATGCGCTTTCCGCAGTACTTCAATACATATGCGGTTGCAGGCGGTCTCGTCATTGCACAATTTTCCTTACTGATTATAGGGATTGTCCATTCCCGCAGAGCAGAATGATGTTAAGGGTTGCAGCTTTCAAGTCGAGAAAGGGGTGAGAAAAATATGCATGAAGCTCCAATTATTATGCTTGGCGGATTTCGACTGGATCTATCGGTTCTGTTGATGCTGGTAGTTACAGGTGCAATTGTTTTTATTTTTGCTGTACTGGCAACACGGAGATTATCCGTTGAAAATCCCGGCAAGCTGCAAAATTTTATGGAGTGGGCAGTAGAATTCGTCCGCAATCTGATTTCCAGCACAATGGATATGAAGAAAGGTAAACATTTTATCTCTCTCGCTCTTTCCATGATTATGTTCATTTTTGTAGGGAATATGCTCGGCCTTCCGCTCGTGGCTGTATCTGAAGTAACAGATGTTAGTCAGGCACAGGTATTCGGTAAGCCGATTGTTACAGCGGTGGAGGCGTTTGAAGAAGCGCATGCCAAGGATCCTGAAGCACACCCACACGTTGAACTGGCCTGGTGGAAATCACCAACAGCCGACTTGTCTGTAACGATGGGACTCGCTCTCGTAGCGTTCCTTGTATCTCATGGACTAGGATTGTTCCGCAACACAAAAGGGTATCTCCAGCATTACCTTAAGCCATTCGCCTTGTTCTTGCCAATCAACTTGATTGAGACGGCATCCAAGCTGTTGACACACGGTATGCGTCTATTCGCGAATATCTTCGCGGGTGAGGTACTGATCGCAACGATCCTGAAACTGACCACATTCAAAGTGTTTGGTGCTATTGCAGCGATTCCGCTACTAATGGTGTGGCAAGGCTTCAGTATCTTTATCGGCGCGATCCAGGCATTTGTGTTTGTTATCTTGATGATGGTGTACATTTCACAGAGCATCGAGACGCACGACGAGCATTAAGTTTCAAGCCCTACGAAGATTTCTTCACCAGGCTGAACAATAAAAAATTCGATTTATCATTTTAAGGAGGATATACAAATGGGAGCAATGGCATTAATCGCAGCAGCAATTGTTGCAGGACTGGGCGCGTTTGGCGCAGGTATTGGTAACGGTATGGTAATCAGCAAAACGGTGGAAGGTATTGCCCGTCAACCGGAAGCAAAATCCACTCTTCAAACAACAATGTTTATCGGTGTAGGTTTGATCGAGGTATTGCCGATCATCGGTGTGGTACTCGCGTTCATGTTCTACGGTATGGCTTAATTAAATTTTAAAGGTTTGGCGGGGAAGGCCATAGCCATCCGCGCCTTCTTTTTAGGTAATGTCCGTTCTAACGGATGACGTTTCAAGGATACCTCCAGGAAGGAGTGAACAGATTGAGTTTCATATGGGAAAATACGCTTCTTGCGATTGTTGCATTTGCAATTTTATATTGGCTGCTTAGCCGTTATGCCTTCGGGCCTTTGTTCTCCATTATGGAAAAACGTCGTGAACTCGTGATGACGCAGATGAATGAGGCTGCACAGACTCGGGAACAGGCCATTGCCTATGTGGAGGAACAAAAACAAGCTCTTGAGCAAGCACGTCAAGATGCTTACGACATCATTGAACAGTCCAAACAAACGGGTGGCAAACAAGCTGAATCGATTTTGGCTGATGCAAAAGCTGAAGCTAATCGTCTGAAAGACGATGCAGTACGCGAAATCGAGAGCGAGAAGAACAAAGCAGTCGCAGCACTTCGCAGCGAACTGGGTACAGCTTCCGTTCAGATTGCATCCAAGTTGATCAAAAAAGAAGTTGAGAACGGTCCTGCACAAGAAGAGCTTGTGAACCAATACCTCAATGAGGTAGGAGGCCGACAATGAGCCGCGATACGATTGTTGCCAAGCGTTATGCGAAAGCATTGTTCGAAGTTGCTCTTCAGCAACAGCAGGTGCTTGAGGTTGAACAGGAACTGGTTGCAGTAGTCAGTGCATTGACCGGAGATGCAGATATCGAGAAATTTATCGTATCCCCTAATATTTCTGATGAAGCCAAACAGAACGTGATTCACTCAAGTCTTGATGGCAAGGTATCCGATTCAGTCCTTCGTACAGTCTTGCTGTTGATTGAGCGCGGACGCGTTGAATTGCTGGGAGACTTGCTGAATGATTATCGGAAGATCCAAGGTGAGTCGCTAGGCATCGCAGATGCACGTGTCTACTCGACTTATGCGTTGAATGATGAAGAAAAAGAAGCGGTAGCTCGTGAATTCGGTGGCCGTGTGAATAAAAAGATTCGTATCGAGAACATTGTTGATCCGACTCTGCTGGGCGGATTGAAAGTCGCCATTGGCGATACGATCTATGACGGCAGCTTGGCTGGCAAGCTCGAACGTCTTGAGCAGTCTTTTAACAGACGAGTACAGTAGATTGGGGTGAGGACACTTGAGTATCAAACCAGAAGAAATCAGTACATTAATTAAGAGCCAAATCGAACAATACAAGACCGATATCGATGTAGTCGAAGTCGGAACGGTAATCGAGGTTGGTGATGGTATCGCTCGTGTTTACGGACTTGAGAACGTCATGTCCAACGAGTTGGTTGAATTCCCAAGCGGTGTTATGGGACTCGCCATGAACGTCGAAGAAAGCAATGTCGGTGTCGTTATCCTGGGACCTTACTACGATATTCGTGAAGGTGACCAAGTGAAACGTACTGGTCAAATCATGCAAGTGCCTGTAGGCGAAGCATTGATTGGACGCGTTGTGAACCCGCTCGGTATTCCTGTAGATGGCAAAGGGCCAATCGCTACAACGGAATTCCGTCCGGTTGAAGGTAAAGCACCAGGCGTAATGGATCGTAAATCGGTTCATGAGCCGATGCAAACAGGGATCAAAGCCATTGATGCAATGGTTCCAATCGGTCGTGGACAACGTGAGTTGATCATCGGTGACCGTCAAACAGGTAAAACATCCATCGCAATTGATGCGATCCTGAACCAAAAAGGTAGCGGCATGAAGTGTATCTATGTGGCTATTGGTCAGAAACAGTCTACGGTTGCTCAAGTTGTGGAAACTCTTCGTCGTAAAGGCGCAATGGAGTACACAATCGTTGTAACTGCAGCAGCTTCCGATCCATCACCACTCTTGTACATCGCACCGTATTCCGGTTGTTCGATGGGTGAGTACTTCATGTACAAAGGCGAGCACGTTCTGGTTATCTATGATGACTTGACCAAACAAGCCTCTGCATATCGTGAGCTTTCCTTGTTGCTTCGTCGTCCACCGGGCCGTGAGGCTTATCCGGGTGACGTCTTCTACCTGCACTCCCGTTTGCTGGAGCGTGCTGCGAAGCTGAATGATGAACTTGGTGGTGGTTCTTTAACCGCACTTCCGTTTATTGAAACACAAGCTTCCGACGTATCTGCATACATTCCAACGAACGTAATCTCCATCACGGACGGACAAATCTTCCTTGAAGCTGACTTGTTCAATGCTGGACAACGCCCGGCGATCAACGTAGGTATTTCCGTATCTCGTGTCGGTGGTTCTGCTCAGATCAAAGCGATGAAAAAGGTTGCAGGTTCCCTGCGTCTCGACCTCGCTCAATATCGTGAGCTTCAAGCGTTCTCCCAGTTCGGTTCCGATCTGGATAAAGCGACTCAGGCCCGCCTGAATCGTGGTGCGCGTATGATGGAAATCCTGAAGCAAGGTGTTAACCAGCCTCTGCCTGTAGAACAACAGGTTGTCAGCTTGTACACTGCGGTTAAAGGATTCCTGGATGAGATTCCAACAGGTGATGTTACTCGTTTCGAGCGTGAGTTCCTCGCGTTCATGGAGAGCAGCCATCCGGAGATTCTTGCATCCATCCGTGATACTAAAGAATTGACTGCAGACAACGAAAATGCACTGAAAGGTGCAATTGAGAAGTTCAGAAAGAGCTTTGCTGTCTCTGTCTAAATAAATGATTGCAGGTGCGGAGTTGTCTAACCGATTCCGCATGTCTGCATGTAATACTTTGACTCTGTCAAAAAAAGATGATGCTTACGATGTAGTTTTGACTCTGTCAAAACTTTAAGGTGGTGAAATCATGGCAAAAGGCATGCGCGAAATTAAGCGGCAAATTAAAAGCGTACAAAGCACCAAGCAGATCACCAAAGCAATGGAGATGGTAGCTGCTGCAAAACTGCGTAAAGCGCAGGAAAAAGCGGAAGCAGCCCGTCCTTATTCGGAGAAACTGAAAGAAGTTGTAGCTAGTATTGCATCAAGCACGCAAGGCATACAGCATCCGATGCTGGAGAGCCGTCCGGTCAAAAAGACAGCTTACCTAATTATTACATCGGACCGTGGTCTTGCAGGTGGATACAATGCGAACGTTTTGCGTCAGGTTAATCAGACGCTCAAAGAGCGCCACAACTCCGAGGATGACTACGAATTGTTCGTCATTGGACGTAAAGGACGCGATTACTTCAGACGTCGTGAAATGGCGATGGCATCCACAACAACGGATCTGTCGGATTCGCCTTCATTTGCAGACATCAAATCCATCGCACACGAAGCTGTTCATGGGTTTGAACTGGCTGAATTTGATGAATTGTACATTTGTTATAACCGCTTTGTGAATGCGTTGACCCAGATTCCTACGGTAGAAAAACTTCTTCCGATGGAAACACCTGAGGTAACTGCTGCGGAAGGACCAACGGCAAGCTACGAATACGAGCCGTCTGCTGAAGCTGTACTGGAGGTTTTGCTTCCGCGTTACGCGGAAACGCTGATCTATGGTGCACTTCTGAACGGTAAGGCAAGTGAGCTGGGTGCGAAAATGACGGCAATGGGTAATGCAACCAAAAATGCATCCAAACTCATTAACGACTTGTCATTGACCTATAACCGTGCCCGTCAAGCGGCGATTACGCAGGAGATTACGGAAATTGTGGCAGGTGCCAACGCAGCACAAGGCTAACCGTTTTTTTTATTAATGAAGGCTTGCAGAGCAAAGATAAACGAACGGTACATTATTTTTGCAAAAGTAGCAGGCTTGTAGGAGGGGAACGTTAAGATGAACAAAGGACGCGTTGTGAGCATCATGGGTCCGGTTGTTGACGTCGAGTTTGATCGCGGCGGTCTGCCGGAAATCCTCAATGCCATTACGATCACTACAGTAAGTGAGAGCGGCGTTAGTGTAAACCTTACACTCGAAGCTTCGAAACATCTGGGTGACAACCGAGTACGTTGTATTGCGATGTCCTCCACGGATGGACTTGTTCGTGGTATGGAAGCTTTAGATACAGGAGCGCCAATCTCTGTACCTGTCGGAGAAGCAACACTGGGTCGTGTATTTAACGTACTCGGCGAAGCAATTGATACTGGCGGTGCCGTAGCTGCTGAGCATAAGAACCCGATTCACCGTTCAGCACCTGCATTTGATGAACTGACTACCCAAGCAGAGATGCTGGAGACAGGAATCAAAGTTATCGACTTGCTCGCTCCTTACGCTAAAGGTGGTAAAATCGGTCTCTTCGGTGGTGCCGGTGTAGGTAAGACGGTAACCATTCAGGAATTGATCAACAACATCGCACAAGAGCACGGCGGTATCTCCGTATTTGCGGGTGTTGGTGAGCGTACACGTGAAGGTAATGACTTGTATCACGAGATGAGTGATTCTGGCGTTATCAACAAAACAGCAATGGTCTTCGGACAAATGAACGAGCCTCCAGGCGCACGTCTTCGTGTAGCCCTCACAGGTCTGACGATGGCGGAATACTTCCGTGATGAAGAAGGCCGTGACGTGTTGCTCTTTATCGATAATATCTTCCGTTTCACCCAAGCGGGTTCAGAAGTATCTGCCTTGCTTGGACGTATGCCTTCCGCGGTAGGTTACCAACCTACGCTGGCAACAGAAATGGGTCAACTGCAAGAACGTATCACATCAACGAAAAAAGGTTCTGTAACATCCATCCAGGCCATCTACGTGCCTGCGGATGACTACACTGACCCGGCTCCTGCAACGACGTTTGCCCACTTGGATGCAACGACAAACCTGGAGCGTAAAATTTCCGAGATGGGTATCTACCCTGCGGTAGATCCGCTGGCTTCCAGCTCCCGGATCTTGTCCCCTGAAGTTGTAGGTGAAGAACACTACAGCGTAGCTCAAGGCGTTAAACGTATCTTGGCACGTTACAATGAATTGCAAGATATCATTGCAATCCTGGGTATGGACGAGTTGAGTGAAGAAGATAGAGCGCTTGTATACCGTGCTCGTAAAATCCAACGTTTCTTGTCCCAGCCATTCCACGTTGCTGAAGCATTTAACGGTATTCCGGGTAAATACGTTCCAGTTAAAGAAACGGTGCGCAGCTTTAAAGAGATTCTCGAAGGTAAGTATGATGATCTTCCGGAAGCAGCTTTCCTCTTTGTTGGTACAATTGAAGAGGCAGTGGAGAAAGCCAAAACACTGGTTTAGTCTGAATCCAGGATTGTCCTTATGAAGCGGGCTATCCTTCGGATATTTCAGGAGGGATGGAATTGAGCACCTTTTTGTTGGAAATCGTAACACCTGAGCGTTTGGTCTATTCAGAACAGGTGAATAGCATTACGGCTCGTGGTATTGAAGGGGAACTGGGCATTCTGCCAGGTCATATTCCTATGGTTACACCTTTGCAGATTGCACCGATCTATATCCATAACGGAAAAGAAAATAAACGAGTTGCTATCGGTGGCGGGTTTATTGAAGTACGTAAAGATAAGGTTGTTGTACTAGCAGAGAGTGCTGAATTCCCGGAAAACATTGATGTGGATCGTGCGCGTGCGGCGAAAGAGCGGGCAGAACGCCGGCTTGCAAGCCAAAGCAATCAGGACCACTTTGATCACCGTCGTGCAGAGATTGCGCTGCAAAAAGCGGTTAACCGGATTAATGTGTTCGGCAAATAAACGATTCTTGGAAGCCCGGCGGCTTAGTCTGCCGGGCTTTTTTGAGTTTGTTTGATAGAATTGTTTTATCGAATATATTAAAATGGCTGACCACAAATCCATAAGTTCCCTTCAGTAAACAGAAGTATTTTAAGCAAAATATTCACCGATTACGAGGATTTGAATAGAATGTAGGACTAAAGTAGTGGGCGCATTTACCACTAAGAGAACCATTTTTTTCATGAATTAATTTAAATTATTTCCGAGGAAATGACAGAATCGATATCGAAATAGCGCTCTTTTATGTCGTTTTAGTCACAAAATCCCGGCATTTTAAAATTAAAATATTTTAGAAGTGGAAATCAATGTAATTGACAATGTATGATGAAAGAGCCTATATTCCATAGAGTCAGCAGAAGCAGGAAGCTGCGTAGTAGATTCCATAGTCATGCACAGCCGCATTGTTGCTGCTCGGTGATTGGGCATCAGGAGATTCCTGCCTGGCAGGAGTAAATCTGACAGTACGCTCAGTATGTTGTGCTCAAGACATTCCAGTATACTAACAAGTTATGGGTGCCGGGCATATGATATGCTGATCGCTGCAACAAATGTGGAGGTAAAGAATATATGGATACTGATCTGACGAATCAGGTGAATCAGGCGTTAAGCACCAATGGCTTGGTCTCAATCATCGTCTCCCTGTTATGTATAGCATTGTCTTGGTGGGCTTTGACCAATCTCAAACTGGATTTAATCATCAGGCAACCACGAGGTGCTCAGGGAAGACTGTTGCATTTGTTGCTCGCCATCATTTTGGGGCATGCCGTTGCTGGCTTTGTCATTGACTACTTGTCCTGGACTCAAATGTTGCGTAATTTGTTTTAATGTTGAGATGGTTGGTTAATCATCTGTTAGGTTCTTCAAGCTGCTCATTGTCGAATAACATCGATTAATTGTGTTAACAATTAGAGTATGAGTTGTCGGTAAAGAAATTAAGAAAAAAATGTGACGTAAAATTGGATGAATTTGAGATGTTTTATGTAAAAATGCTTGTATCGTACAATTCAACAATGTTATGATGGAAGTTAGGGAATTCACAATTGTTCACTTATTTTGTAGTTATAAACGGGATATCCGGTTCATGCCGGCTAATAACCATCCCACTCTGTCTGTTCTGATGCTCTGCTGGCTTGTAAGACACTGATTTTTACATGCTGAATAGCAAGATGCACGGCACATGGTATCATTGATATGGATTATAAAAACCAATTCTTTTCTGAACAGACATCTGTGGCAATATGCCAGAATATGTCGAAATTCCACACACAGCAACAGTCCTTTCTAGCATAGTGGGGCTTACGTATTCCGGAATGAAGAAAAGGGAATAAAAGCGCGGAGGGAACCATGATGAGCAAATTTATCGTCCGCGGTGGCAAAAGGTTGACCGGAAGTGTCAAAGTTAGCGGCGCTAAAAATTCTGTTCTTCCGATCATCGCTGCCTCTCTCTTAGGGGAAGAAGGACAAAGCGTTATTATTGACGCGCCTCCTCTAGACGATGTGATGACGATTAACAAGGTGTTGGAATCGCTGGGAGCGGGAGTTACATACCGGGACGAAGTGATTACCGTAAATGCGGAGAAACTTACTTCCTGTGAAGCCCCGTATGAATGGGTAAGTAAAATGCGGGCGTCTTTCCTGGTCATGGGGCCTTTGTTGACTCGAATGGGTCATACAAGAATCTCACTTCCTGGTGGATGTGCCATCGGTACACGGCCTATTGATCAGCATTTGAAAGGTTTTGAAGCCATGGGCGCAGAGATCAGCTTGGGCCAAGGTTATATCGAAGCTCGTAGCCAAGGACGGTTGCGTGGCGCGAAAATTTATCTGGATGTGGCTTCCGTAGGTGCCACTCAAAATATTATGATGGCTGCAACATTGGCCGAAGGTGTAACTGTTCTGGAGAACGCGGCGAAAGAACCTGAGATTGTGGATCTTGCCAACTTCCTGAATGGAATGGGTGCCATCGTACGTGGTGCTGGTACTGGAGTGATCCGCATTGAAGGTGTGGAGAAACTTGCAGGTGTTACACACACCGTTATTCCGGATCGGGTAGAAGCTGGTACGTATATGGCTGCTGCTGCAATCTCTGGTGGCGACGTGTACATTGAAGGTGCAATCTCTGATCATTTAGGCTCCGTTATCGCGAAGCTTGAAGAGATGGGTGTTACAATCCAACCGGATGAGAATGGCGTGCGTGTAATCGCAGATCGTCCTCTTAAGGCTGTGGATGTGAAAACATTACCATACCCAGGATTCCCTACAGATATGCAATCCCAGATGATGGCACTCTTGCTCGCATCTGAAGGAACAAGTGTCGTGACAGAGACTGTTTTTGAAAACCGATTCATGCATGTTGATGAATTCCAATTGATGAATGCGGAGATCAAAGTTGAAGGACGTTCGTCCATCATCACAGGTAATGCCAAACTGAAGGGTGCCAAAGTAACGGCTACCGATTTGCGTGCGGGTGCCGCACTCATTATTGCAGGTCTCGTTGCTGAAGGTACAACGGAAGTGGGCGGTGTTCATCACATCGACCGTGGCTATGTACATCTCGCTGAGAAGCTTAACGGACTTGGCGCTGACATCTATCGGATCTCGGTTGATGAGCCTAAGCTGGAAGCAACCAAAGCACCTAGTGAAAAAGTGGAGAAAGAAGTACCGATGTTTAAGGTGCAACCAACTTTGGCTTAACACTGGATTGAATAGAAAAAATATGGTCCTCCTATGATGAGTCACACAGTTGTGTGGATTATGAATACGATGGAACGTATATTGTAAAAAAAGTGATAAAGCTAAGCCATCCGGCTTGGCTTTTTTTGTGTTTACTTTTAAGAAGACAACGAGATATTTGATACCTGATTCTATTAATAGCTGGTCCTAACTTGTATAGCATAACATCGTATTCTGTATCGATTCTGAACCAAATGAAAGAGCGAACTTTATATAGGGTGTTGGGTCCAGCTAAACACCGGTATTCAGCGACAGATCAACGTTTCTAAGATGTACATAGCAAAAGAAAACAGGAAATTAAACAGAACGAAAAGGGTCTCGTTTCTCTTAAATCAGGTTCTATCAGATCAAGCCAGCTCATAACCTAAACTATGGATTTGAACAACACGACCGGCACATGACCGGCCATAGATAACGGAGGGTTATATTCGAATGAAAGAAGCTCGTGTACAGGTAAAGGTACCCCTTGTCCCTCGTCAAGGTATGCAAGAGCCGGAGGGAACTACCGTTTCTGGAGTGGAAAAAGACAAGCCTGCCCCATTGAACCTGAGGACTGTTCCATCACAGCCTGCAAGATTATCCAATCCAGGACGGGTGTCGACAGATGAACTGAACCGAAAGACAACCGAGCATATTCATATACCTGTTATTGAGCTGGACCAGTTCCGCCGTGTGAAGCGTCGTCGAATGCGGACATTTGGACGAAAACCCCGATGGGGACGTAATACGACGCGATGGCAACCCGCTGCCGCTGTATCTGCCTTATTGGTAATGGCGTTGCTGATTCCGGTAATTCTGGTATGGCCGCGGACAAACGAATCACCAAAGCCGATCCCTGTTCCAACAGATTCAAGCAGTACAAGAAACCCAGCTCCTGCACCAGCCGTTCCTGGTACCTACCCTGAACCTAAAGTACGCGTATACCTGTCTGCAACGGGCACAACGATGAATCTGCCATTGGAAGACTATGTTACCGGGGTTGTGGCAGCTGAGATGCCGGCGGAATTCAGACTGGAGGCGTTAAAGGCACAGGCGATAGCAGCTCGCACATTTATCGTGCGAAGACTTGCTGCTAGTGATACAAGCGGAGTTCCATCAGGTGCGGCGGATGTGACGGATACGGTCAGCCATCAGGTGTTTATTCCGCCAGATCAGGTGAAAGCGGATTGGACGCGTCTAGGGAAGGCAAAGGAATGGGAGAAGCTGCAACAGGCTGTGCGCGAAAGTCGAGATACGGTGATGACCTATCAGGGCAAGGCAATCACCGCATCCTTTTTTTCCACAAGTAATGGGTATACCGAGAATGCCGAGGATGTATGGGGGAACGCTGTGCCGTATCTGCAAAGTGTAGACAGTCCGTGGGACAAAAATCTGGCACCAGGATTCAAGCAGACCGTTACCTTGAAGCGTAATGAGATTCTGCAGAAGTTGAACTTGGATGCCATTCCGGTTACCGCCCAGAAGGGTGGATCGTGGATGGAAGTATTGTCTACAACCAAAGGGCATCGGATTAAGGAAATGCAGATCGCAGGTGAGACATTCAGCGGACCCGAAGTTCGCAAACTGCTTGGATTAAGATCCAGCCAGTTCAGTTGGAAGACCACAGGTGATGAGGTCCAAATTACAACGTACGGGTACGGGCATGGGGTTGGCATGAGCCAATGGGGAGCAAACGGCATGGCGCAGGAGGGACACACGGCCACCCAGATTCTCAAACACTACTATACCGGCATCTCATTCGGACAGGCATCCAAGATGCTTGCATCGAAGTAGGAGAGATGAACACGGATGGATAAATGTAAATTAATTCGAATGGATGCAAATGTGTGCAAATGTAAGGGGATGAGAGCTGTTTAGATTTGTTTGGACGAAATGATCAGGCTTCCCATATAAGCTTTGGCGCGCTAACGAATCTGACAGACCTTATTGGGCGTTATCAAGATGAATGAAAATTCTAACGAACCTCAGACACGCTATATCACGATATACCACCGAGCTGATCCGATAATAGCGCCCAAAAGGGTAATTAGCGTGTCTAGGGTTCTTTAGAATTCCTAAGCAGCGATTTCCCCGCCAATAAGACCGTCTGAGTTCGTTAGAAATATATTATTATCTAATCATGAGCAAAATTGAGGGTTCTGTCATTCACCACATGCTCATTCGCAATAAGCAAGCCGAACCAAAACCAAAACAGAACCAGAACGTTGAAATCAAGTCTCCGAGCCCTAAGGTTAAAAAAATGATTTATGTTCCCTGTCTACCAAGCAACTTCTAACTATACTGTAACCAATCATGATTCAGCTTCTTTAAAATCTAGATGTTAAATGAAACAGTCATTAGTGGCGCGCCCTGTCTATCTCTAATCTCAAATCTCACTTTAAAGAACCTGGGCGTCCTAAATCTGTATTATCCGGTCACAACCTATATCATTTCGCTCTCACCGATAAATGAACTTCATAGAAGGATTGACCTTTACAGCCAATCCGGACCAGTCTACCAACACCCATTCCGGAGCTTTCGAGATTTGGCTATATATGCCGAGAGTGCTAGCGTATGGAGAGCGCAGGGGACAGAAAAGACCTGTAGAAACAAAGTGTCCGCCTTTACTACCGGATTTCACCTTTGAAGAAGGTGATAGAAGAAATCTGGTAGTAACCAGCGGTCGAAAGGTTTTCTGGCCCCGAAGCGGTGCACGCACTAATCACTCACCCCTCACATATATAGCACTCTCTGAAACCTCCGTGAAAATAATTAGAGTCGCGCGTGTATAAAAGAGTTGCACCCGGTAACACTTGTTACTGAGGTGATTAACATGAATGAACAAAACAAAAAATCAGTCCAAGAAGAAACTCCTAAAACAACTCAAGGAGTACCGGCTAGCCAGCCCTCTTCATGGAAAAGAGCAATGTCCAAACGCTGGGTCTTCCCGGCAGCCTACATCGCAGCAGCAGGCATTATACTAACCTTAGTGTGGGTCTATCAGGGCACAGGCGACAAAACGCTGAACTCGGACCCTGCTAGCGGGGTAGTAGAAACAGGCGCATCGGCGGGTACAGAAGGAACAGCAGTAGGCGAAGAAGAAAGTGTGGAAGTTGTTGCAAAGTCGGAGAATTTTGTATGGCCGGTAGCGGTACCGTCCGAAATTTCGGTAGTAAAACCTTTCTATGATAGCGAAGCTTCAACCGAGGAACATGAAGCGGCGATGGTGCAGTACAATGATACATTCATCCCGAACACGGGTGTGGATCTGGCACGTGGGGATAATAAAACATTTGAAGTAAAAGCAGCGCTTGCCGGTAAAGTTACCCGGGTTGAGCAAAATCCGCTCACAGGTCAGGTTGTGGAAATCACACACAGCGATAACCTGAAGACGGTATACCAAAGCTTGGCAGACGTCAAAGTGAAACAGGACGACGAAGTGAAACAGGGAGATGCGATTGCATCCGCTGGCGTCAATGAATTGGGTAAAACGCTTGGCAACCACCTTCACTTTGAAGTGTACGAAGACGGACAGCCGGTTAACCCGCAAGGATATCTTCCGGAAAAATAAATGAATTTTACCGCAGCAACATGATGGGCAGAGGGTTGAACCTCTGCTCTTTTTGTGCTTTTCAGAAAATAATGGGACCTTCGAAGCTTGTCATACCTCTAAACCGCGAATATATAGGCATGCTCCTCATATAATGTACCAAACTATCCACACAGTAGGGAGGCGGGAGCGTGCACGATTACATCAAGGAACGGACCATCAAAATTGGTCGCTGCATTGTTGAGACGAGGAATACGGTCCGTACCATAGCCAAAGAATTCGGCGTGTCAAAGAGTACTGTGCATAAGGATCTGACGGAGCGTCTGCCGGAAATCAACCCTGATCTTGCTGACCAGGTGAAACACATTTTGGAGTATCACAAGTCCATCCGCCATTTGCGGGGCGGTGAAGCGACCAAAATTAAATACAAAAAAACGAGTGGCAAGAAACGTGAGGTGTTGGCTTCCGCCAAATCGTAAGCATCTTCACAAAGACGTAGGCCAAAAAGCTCACACATGCATTGAATCCCTCCCCTGAAGTATGATATGTTAAAAGCTGGTACAGGATCGAATTATGACATCTTATCAGCCCGATTTTTACATATATATGTTGCACTTTGTCGAACGAGCGGTGACGTGATAAGGGACTCTTTTTCACAGGATACGCTGACCAAATAATATCACTTTGGGGGCTCTTTTATGTTTAGCAAGGATATCGGTATTGATCTTGGCACGGCGAACGTGCTTATTCACGTGAAAGGAAGTGGGGTTGTCCTCGATGAACCTTCCGTCGTGACCATTGAAAGAGATACGAAGCGTGTCCTTGCTGTTGGGGAAGAAGCGCGTCGTATGGTGGGGCGTACTCCAGGTAACATTGTTGCCATTAGACCGCTGCGTGACGGCGTTATTGCGGACTTCGAGATTACAGAAGCGATGCTCAGACATTTCATTAATCGTGTGGGTGCAAGAAGCTGGTACAGCCACCCTCGGATTCTGATCTGTGCACCAACGAACATTACTTCCGTGGAGCAGAAGGCCATCCGTGAGGCGGCAGAACGCAGCGGTGCCAAAGAAGTGTTTCTGGAAGAAGAGCCGAAAGCGGCAGCGATCGGTGCGGGAATGGACATTTTTCAGCCGAGCGGCAATATGGTCGTGGATATCGGCGGCGGTACGACTGACGTTGCAGTCCTTTCTATGGGCGACGTGGTCACCGCCTCTTCTATTAAAGTCGCAGGGGACAAGTTCGACGAAGCCATTATCAAGTTTATCAAAGCCAAGTACAAGCTCATGATCGGTGAACGGACCGCTGAAGATATCAAAATTGCGATTGGTACCGTACATCCGGGTGGACATCAAACGGAGATGGACATTCGCGGACGCGATATGGTATCCGGTCTGCCGGTTACCGTAACGGTATCGGGAAATGAAGTACAGGAAGCACTCTGGGATTCCGTACAATCCATCATCGTGGCAGCGAAGTCGGTATTGGAACGTACACCGCCTGAATTGTCAGCGGACATTATCGACCGTGGTGTTGTATTGACTGGCGGAGGTGCATTGCTGAACGGACTGGACGAGCTTTTGTCCAATGAATTACATGTACCGGTATGGGTGGCTGAAGATCCAATGCACTGTGTCGTGAAGGGGACAGGCATAATGCTTAATAATTTGGATCAGGTGGTTAAGAAAAAGTTCTAATCTGCCGATATAAATAGCAAAGGTTCGCCATGCTCGGAAAGCAGAACGGACAAGCAGCCAACCTGTGATGCAGGTCAAGCGCTTGAGGAGAGGGGTTAATTCATGTTAAGAGGTCTGTACACCGCTACTGCGGGAATGATTACGCAACAACGCCGCCATGACACAGCAACACAGAATATCGTAAATATGAACACCACGGGATACAAACAGGTGAACAGCGTAAGCCGTTCCTTCCCGGAAATGCTCATTACCTTGGTAGGCGGAGATGCAAATCTCCCGACAAAGCGGCTGGGCAAGCTGAACACGGGGGTGTTCGCGGAAGAAAGTTTGTCCATGAATTTGCAGGGGACCATTATGGAGACTGGGCAGAAAAATGATTTTTCCATTTCATCCAATATGACTGTCAATGATCCGCAGACTGGACAACCTGTCCCGTTTGACGCATCAGGCAAATTTGTACGGGCCGACGGCACGGTGACTTACCAGCCTCAGGCGTATTTTACAGTTCAGGATGCAGAAGGTAACACCCGATATACACGCGATGGTCACTTCGAGATCACAGGAACGGGACAATTGCTGAGCTCAACAGGTTCACAAGTGTTGGATAATAATGGACAACCTGTAGTGTTGACAGGTTCCATAGAGCAATTTAAAGTGGATGAGCAAGGCCGTTTGGTGGATGCAGCAACGGGTGCACCAACAGGGGTTACTCTTGGCATTAGTGTCATTGACCAGCCGAATCAACTGGTTCGTCAAGGTGATGGCAATTTCAGTCTCAGCGATGCAAACGGGGCAACAGCCCGGATGATGGCTGCAGGAGATAATGTGCAGATCCGTCAGGGATACTTGGAAGGCTCGAATGTTGATGCCTCACAGGCAACGGTTGATATGAACGCCGCATTCCGTGCGTATGAAGCAAACCAGAAGGTCGTACAATTCTACGACCGCAGTCTGGATAAAGCCGTCAATGAAGTCGGGCGTGTATAACGTCGACGTTTAAATATAACCGCGCAGCGGGAGGGTAACCACCGATGAATAATTCCATGATTAGTGCCAAGGTGTCCATGACTGCCATACAGCAGCGTCTGGATGTCATTTCCGATAATATTGCCAACGTGAATACGGCAGGCTATAAAAGCAAACAAGCGGCTTTCGAGGATGTGCTGACCCGGGTTCAACAACAACCGGACAAGTACAAACTGGATGGACGTTCCACACCAATGGGATATAACCTCGGTTTTGGTGCTCGTTTGGCAGATGTAACGAAGGATATGTCTCAAGGCCCCTTGAACGAGACTGGCCTTCCGACCGATCTGGCCATTGAGGGAAATGCGATGTTTGCAGTTGAAGCGAATGGGGAGAAAATGTGGACACGTCAGGGTGCATTTCATTTTGTACCTGATACAAGACCCAAGCCTACTCCAAATTCACCTGATATGATGGTGATGGTCAATGGCGAAGGCCACTTTGCCCTGGATCGTCAAGGCAATCGTATTACGGCACCGAATAATAGCAAAGTTGCTTTTGATGAAAATGGCAACCTGTTAATCCGACGCGGTAATGAGGCAAACGCAACCATTGGAGCACAGCTGCAAGTGGTAGACATTGAACGCCCTGAGGGGCTGGTACAGTATGCGGATAACCTTTTTGGTCTGGATGCGGGATTAACCGAAGATGATGTATTTGGCGCTAATGCAGCTACACGTCAAGCGGCTGCCTTGATCCGTCCAGGATTTCTGGAGCAATCCAATGTGGATCTGACACAGGAGATGTCTCTGCTTATGCAAGGACAGCGGACATATCAGCTGGCGGCAAAGGCGCTAACATCAAGTGATTCCATGTTGGGTCTTGCCAACAATATGAGAGCGTAAAAGGTGAATGTGATGACAGAAACACAGCAGCAAAACAGTAAGCCAGAGAAAAAGGAAGTCAAGAAGAAGAAGAGTGGATGGCGCATCGCAAGATGGTTCCTGGTTCCGGTCCTGCTTGTTCTTGCCCTCGCTGGCGGAATGGTAGCTGGATATGTGGTACTGGGCAAACAGGATATCGGTTCCGTATGGCAATGGAGTACATGGGAACATGTATATAATCTGGTGTTCGCTCCATAATGTAACGAGTTAAGCGAAAACTCCTGCGCAGGCAGGAGTTTTCTTTTTGACGTTGAAAACAGTATAATGATGGATGACGTTTGACGTCACAAAAGAGGCCTCCCCTGCGAAAGACATTCGTCATCGCGAAGAGAGACCCCTTATCTTAACCTTCACTACTGCAGTCATGAAGGATATAACTAGTGTTAACCCAAAATATGCTTTTCATACAAAATTTAAAAATTAAAAAACCATTTATATGAGCTTCGATTTTGTCATGTGGGGGTTGACCTTGCAGCACCGAAGTAAGTGGAGGGAACGGAATCGTTCAGAAGAAGCAAAGCGCTCGCCTTTGTCACCGAATTTTGACCTCTCTGAGGTGGATCAAAAAAATTCGGAGACAACAGCGATCAGAGGGACGATCCGTAACCGTAACGACCACCGTAGCGCTAAGAGTCAATCCATGATGAAGAACGCTCATATAAACATCCCGAGAGGAGATTACACTGTGCTCGATATCAAACAGATTCAAGAAATCATCCCGCACCGCCCCCCGTTTCTGCTGGTGGACAAGATTCTAGAGATTGAGGATGGAAAACGTGCCGTTGGTTTGAAAAACGTAACCATTAACGAACCTTTCTTCATTGGTCATTTCCCAGAGTATCCGGTAATGCCGGGTGTACTGATTACAGAAGCGCTTGCACAAGTTGGTGCAGTAGCCATTCTGAATTTGGAAGGCAACAAAGGCAAAATCGGCTTTTTGGCGGGACTGGACAATTTCCGATTCCGTGGACAAGTTGTGCCCGGAGATACGTTGATTCTGGAAGTGGAGATTACACGTCTGAAGGGTTCTATTGGTAAAGGTAAAGCAACTGCCCGAGTGAACGACAAAGTTGTCGCTGAAGGCGAGATTATGTTTGCACTGTCTGACCCAAGCTGATTACATACGTGAGCATTTACATCATGCAGGAACGTAGACGGACCGAATGATGCAAGATGCTGAAGTAACTCAGCACACCTGAATTTATATAGACGGAAGGGGTTTATCGGAATGGAACAGTTAAGCACAGCAGCAGCAGAGACGTTGCAGCAATGGTTGGAGGATGCTTCGATTGATGAAGCAACGAAACAGGAGCTTCGTGACTTGCAGGATCAACCGAAAGAGCTGGAGGAACGTTTTTACAGAAACCTGGAGTTTGGTACAGGTGGATTGCGCGGAGTTATTGGTGCCGGAAGCAACCGGATGAACCGTTACACCGTAGGTCGGGCAACGCAAGGATTTGCGCGTTATTTGCTTGAGCAGCATGGTGACCAAGAAGGCAAACCTTCTGTTGTCATTGCTCATGATTCCCGTCATTTCTCACCTGAATTCACACTGGATGCTGCGCTTGTACTGGCTGGAAACGGCATTGTAGCCAAGCTGTTCCCATCCCTGCGTTCAACTCCTGAGTTGTCATTCGCGGTGCGTCATCAGAAGGCAACTGGCGGAATTGTTGTAACAGCGAGCCATAACCCACCGGAATATAACGGCTACAAAGTCTACAATCATGAGGGCGGTCAATTGGTACCGAATGAAGCGGAAAAAGTCATTCAGTACATTCAGGAAGTGCCTTCCCTTGCTGACGTGAAGAAACTGACGCAAGAAGAAGCAGAAGCTCAGGGGCTCCTGATCTGGTTGGGTGAAGACCAAGACCAAGCGTTTGTGGATACCGTAGCAAGCCGCAGTCTGAGCCGCGAACTGATTCAATCCGGCATAGGCCGTGATTTCAAAATCGTTTACACACCGCTGCACGGAACAGGCAACATCCCTGTACGTCGCGTGCTGGAGCAGATCGGATTCGAGCAAGTGCACATTGTAGCTGAACAGGAACAGCCGGATGCTGAGTTCTCGACCGTGAAATCCCCTAACCCGGAAGAACGAGAAGCATTTACGCTTGCAATGAAACTGGGAGAATCCGTGGGTGCTGACATTCTGATCGGTACAGATCCGGATGCAGACCGTATGGGTGCTGTCGTGAAAGACAACGATGGCAAATATTTCGTCTTGTCTGGTAACCAGTCCGGTGCCATTATGGTACATTACCTGCTCAGTCGCCTGCAAGAGACTGGAACGCTGCCAAGCAACGGTGCAGTTGTCAAAACGATCGTAACAAGTGAGATGGGTGCTGTCATTGCTGAACATTACGGGGCAGAAGTGATGAACACACTGACAGGCTTCAAATATATCGGTGAAAAAATGAACCAGTTCGAAGCAACAGGCAGTCATACATTCTTGTTCGGATATGAAGAGAGTTATGGCTACCTTTCCGGCAACTATGCCCGTGACAAGGATGCTGTCCTTGCCTCGATGCTGATTGCTGAAGCAGCTGCGTATTATAAGAGCCAAGGCAAGACGTTGTATGATGTTTTGCAAGAGTTGTACAACCAATTCGGATATTTCTTGGAGAAGCTGGAGTCCCGTACGCTGAAAGGCAAAGACGGCGTAGCTCAGATTCAGGCCAAAATGACGGACTGGCGTTCCAATCCGCCACAAGAAGTAGCGGGAATTGCTGTACAGGATGTACTGGACTATTCCCTTGGTCTGGACGGTCTTCCGAAGGAGAACGTACTGAAGTTCATTTTGGCAGACGGTTCATGGTTCTGCTTGCGCCCTTCAGGAACAGAGCCAAAGATCAAAGTATACTTCGCCGTGCGTGGAGAGAACTTGGAAGATGCGGAAAGCCGGATCGAGCGTCTGGTGACTACAGTGATGTCGCGTGTAGACGCACAATAATACGAATGCAACAATGAGCAAGAACATGAGAAGGCCTCTCCGCACCGTAAGGTTGGTTGGCGGAGGGGTTTTTCTTTGAAATAAAAGTGTAGATGGATCTAGCATATAAGAGGGCTTGTTGACACAAGCTGTTTGTAACCTATTGTATGAATGTTAAATGAACGAATTACTTGAGCTGAACGTGCATTTGGTTCCAACACTTGAGGAGGTACATGTAGTGCGTCAAAAATGGCTTTATTGGAATAACGCTTCTCGGAAGTGGTTGTGGCTCGTCGTTATTATCGGTCTGGTTGCGTCCATCCCTGTCATCAGTGATCGGGTACAGACAGAATCTTCTGCCAAAAAGGTGGAGCTTGTCTTCAACTATAGAGGTCTGCTGGATATCTCCGCGTATCAGGCACATCCGCAAGATTTCATGAACGAACAATTGAC
Source organism: Paenibacillus sp. Y5S-9 (assembly GCF_036894235.1). Classification (NCBI taxonomy): domain Bacteria; kingdom Bacillati; phylum Bacillota; class Bacilli; order Caryophanales; family Paenibacillaceae; genus Paenibacillus; species Paenibacillus sp. Y5S-9. Next base: position 6,250,723 of record NZ_CP145887.1, on the reverse strand, counting down.
TCGTCTGAAAGACGCAGGCGTAACAACGATGGCTGTGTTCGAAAGTACATTGGACGAGCTGAGAAAGACACGCCGACTAATGGTGTACAATGGCCAAGATCTCGCGAACTTGACCAAAAATGTGATTCCTTCTAATGAAAATTACACGTATGTGTTATTTACATCGGAGGAAAACGCACAGACGTATACTCCTATTATTGAACAAACGTTCGCTGATCGGCAGATTCCGGTAGTACCATGGGAATATGAAGGTCGTAGCGGCTTAATATTGCAGACTCCTCCGGAGAATGCCAACATGCAGCCTTTGCAGCCCGATCCGGTTGCCGTGAAGATGCTGCGTGATAAAGGTTTTTACATTTTGCCGCGGATCTCGGACAGTGTGCCATACAGCCAGGAATCGATGGAGCGCTTGCTTACCTTCTTCGAAGAGAATGGCGTAAAGCGCATCTTGTTTGATGGTGATGCTGTGAAAGGGTACAATGATAATGCAGAGATGAAAAGTCTCGACCAATTCGCACAATTGCTGAACAAGCACAATATTGGTCTTGCAGCCATCGAGAACTTGAAGAAACCGCAGTCTGGATTCCAGACCCTTGCTTATAAAACGGATTACAACGTTACGCGTCTGTACTCGCTTAGTGATGGAGATGCCAATCTGGACGTAGATACGATTGCTGACCGTTTTGTTCTCGCAACCAAGGATCGCAACATTCGTATGCTCTATATGAATGCATCACCAAGCCGGAATACAGCAAAGGCCATGATTACAGATCCAATTGAGAATCTGATCAACAGCCTGGGTGAGCCGGGTCATGCGGTAGAACGCATGGCGAAGCATGGATTCGAGCTAGGACAAGCTGAGGCATTTACAGTTAAGGATTCTTCGATTCAACGTTATGCCAAGCTGGTTGCTCTTGTTGGTGCAATTGCCATGATTGCACTTATGGTTTCTTATTTTATCCCACTGCTGACTTTGATAGCATTTGTGGTTGCTCTGGTGGGCAGTGCAGGATTGTTCCTCTTGAAACCAACGCTGCTGGAGCAAGGAATTGCCTTGCTTGTGGCCATAGCGGCGCCGACCATAGCGATGGTGCTGGCCGTTCGTACAGTGAACTATCAGCAGCAGCGTCAACCTGACGCATCTGCGGGTCGTCGTTTGAAACAGACATTAGTATTATATGTAAGAACGTCAATTCTGTCGTTCCTGGCGGTACCTTTTGTCATCGCATTGCTTAACAGTATTACGTACAGTCTGGTAATTAACCAGTTCCGCGGCGTAAGTCTGTTGCACTTTGCACCTATGGCACTGGTAGCGATCTATATTGTGTTTTATCGTGGTTCGGGTTCATTCTCTATTAAGAAAATTAAAGAAATGCTTCGTATGCCAATTAATGTGTTAATGGTTGTTTTGGCGCTTGTTGCTGCCGTTGTTGGATACTATTACTTGAGCCGTACAGGCAACTCGGGTTCAGTAACACCATTCGAGATGTTCCTTCGTACCACGTTGGAAGATACGTTCGGTGTGCGGCCGAGATTCAAAGAATTTATGCTGGGACACCCGCTATTTATCGTTGGCGTGTTCGCCGCTTTAAAATATCGTAAAGTCATCTTTGTGCTCATTATTGCAGCGATTGGACAATTGTCCATGGTGGATACGTTCGCGCATATCCATACGCCGGCTGTATTGTCACTCATTCGTGGAGTGATGGGATTGGGACTTGGCTTAATCTTCGGTATCATTGCTGTGGGTGTGTGGCAAGTAGCGGAAGGATGTTGGAAAAAATGGTCACCACTTCTCAAAAGTTAGTCATCTCGGGGTATTACGGATTCCGCAATAGCGGAGACGAAGCGGTGCTAAAGTCGATTTTGACAGCGCTGGAAGAGGAAAGCCAAAGGTCGAACGTCACCATTGAACCTATTGTTCTCTCGGGTGATCCCGAGTCAACAACCGCCATGTACGGTGTACGCTCCGTGCATCGCATGAAATTGAAGGAAGTCCGTGAAGCACTCAAGGAGAGCGACGGGTTAATCAGTGGCGGAGGAAGTCTATTGCAGGATGCAACTGGACTGAAATCCATTCCTTATTATCTGGGTGTAATCAAGCTGGCTCAGATGTTGAAAAAACCAACGTTTATCTATGCACAGGGGATTGGCCCTGTGAATCGTAAAATTTTTAATCCGATGATCAAATCGGTCTTTAAGGCCTGCACCTATGTATCCGTTCGGGATGAACAATCCGCAGACTACTTGCGTGGGCTCGGGTTACAGTGGAATCAGATCCATGTTGTACCCGACCCAGTAATGGGCTTGCCATTACCTGAAACAAATTCGAAAGCTGTAGCAGGCGCTACTTCAGCAGATGCTGTTAACCAGGCTAATCGAGTGGAACCTTCAACTGGAGGACATACCAAGCTTCCTGTGATCGGCATTTCGGTACGTTTTTGGGAATCAGACCGAAAGGAACTTACGGCTATTGCCGCAGGATTGAAAAAGTTGTGCTCCAAAAGAGCTGTGCACTTGCGTTTTCTGCCATTCCATTTGCCAGTTGATGAACAGGCTTCACGATTCCTTATGGAAATGCTCGGTGATGTGAGCAGCAAAGGCAGTGAGATTAGCATCACAGAAGATCTGACCGATCCTCAGCTTATGCTGGAGGAAGTCAGCAAGTGTGATCTTGTCATCGGTATGCGTCTGCACAGTCTGATTTATGCGGCATCACAGTATGTGCCTCCGGTGGGCATCTCGTATGATCCGAAAATTGATCAATTCCTGCTTCGCCTGGATAGTGAACCAGCAGGCAATACGGATACACTCGATGGCGACAAACTCGCTAAGACTGTTGTTGGACTGCTGGATCAACGTTCACAGTGGCTGAAGGAACATGAAGAAGGTATCACCCAACTGAAGCAGGAAGCTAGAGTACCTGCACAGCAGATTATTAACTATTTAGGCCGCAAAGGATGAGATAAAGATGAGTCAGACCGGATCAATACCTACCGTTTCGATCTACGGCATTCCTTTTTCCAAACTGACGATGAAAGAAACGGTAAAGGTTCTTCAGGAAGCTGTGCTGTCCAAGCAACCACACCAAGTCATTACAGCTAACCCGATTATGGTTATGGCTGCACTGGAAAATCCCGCAATTATGGAAGTCATGCAAGCTGCGGAATTGATCGTTCCTGATGGAACAGGTGTCGTATGGGCTGCAAACTATTGTGGAGATCCTGTAGCTGAGCGAGTGCCGGGTTTTGAGCTTTTACATGAATTGCTGCGTGTTGGAGAAAACTATCGATGGGGCGTATATCTGCTGGGTTCCACCCCTGAGGTGATTCAAGAAACGGCAGTTCGGTTACAACAGCAGTATCCGGCGATTCGAATTGTGGGTTATCGCGACGGTTATTTTGGTCCGGCTGAGGATGAACAGGTTGTTGCTTCCATACGGGAAGCTGCACCTGATCTGTTGTTTGTAGCACGTGGGGCAGACACCCAAGAACCGTGGATTCACAAACACAAAGATGCACTTCAAGTTCCCGTAACCATGGGCGTTGGCGGCAGCTTTGATGTGATTTCGGGCAAAACCAAACGTGCGCCTATGCTGTTCCAAAAGTTAAGACTGGAGTGGTTCTATCGCTTATTGCGTGAACCAAGCCGGGCTGGCCGGATGCTTGCGCTTCCGAAATTCGCTGTTAAGGTGATGCGGGACAAAGAAAACGTGACGAAAGTCCGTTAAAAACAGGTAATTGCGAGATAAATGCTTGTTTTTGCTAGAAATTAAGGATGGCTTTTCGGGTGTGATGAGCGTATAATTCATTCCGGATTACATGTGTGCCACTCCATGAAAACAGAAGCGTTACACTTGGCACTACGATTGCAAGGCAACCTGTCGATCGCCGTTATCCCCAGATTTCCTTTTATCCTTTTCCAAAGGATGAAATCCGGCGATAAATGCGAACGTTACACTTCTCTAGGTTTTCCTTGCACTCTTCGTTATCGTGTAACAGAATTTTTCATCAAAAGTGACTAACAATAATTTTTTATATATAAAAAGAGATCAGGGGATTTATAATTTCGTACAGGTATTATAATTGGGGGTCGAATGTTCAAATGGTAGCGATCTTTATCATTGGATTTATCGTGTCAATGGGACTGGCTCTTGCCCTGACACCACTTGTCAAAAAGTTCGCAGTCCGCATTGGCGCAATGGATACGCCGAATGCACGTAAAGTACACACACGGATCATGCCACGTCTTGGTGGTCTGGGGATATTCCTGGCCTTTATTATTACAGTTGCTGCATTGCTTCCGTTTGTATCGGCATGGTTCACGACTCGTGATATGAGTTTTGTCAGCGCGTTTCTGATTGGTGGAACCATTATCGTACTGATCGGAGCACTCGATGATCGGTTTGAGCTGTCGGCCAAAGTGAAGTTGCTCGGTCAGATCGTTGCTGCTTCTGTCGTTGTATTCGGATTTAATATCCGGGTAGATTTCGTTAACATCCCTTTTCAGGATTCCTATTCTTCACTCGAAGCTTGGGTATCCATTCCGCTGACGATCTTATGGATCGTTGGTGTAACGAATGCGATTAACCTGATTGACGGTTTGGATGGTCTGGCAGCTGGTGTATCTGGTATCGCGATTGGTACCATTGCCGTGATGTCATTCCTGATGGGTAACATGATGATCGCCTTGATGTGCCTTGTGTTGTTGGGTAGCATCATTGGATTCCTGTTTTTCAACTTCCACCCAGCCAAGATCTTCATGGGGGATACCGGATCGCTATTCCTTGGTTTCTCTCTGGCGATGCTGTCCATGCTGGGATTCAAACAAATTGCTATCGTGTCCTTTATTACCCCGCTGATCATTATCGGTGTGCCGCTCTCGGATACATTCTTCGCGATTATCCGTCGTGCGGTACAACGGAAACCGATTTTCGCACCGGATAAAGGTCACCTGCATCACTGCTTGCGTGAACTAGGATTCAGTCACCGTCAGACGGTACTGATCATTTATGGAATTGCCGCATTCTTCGGAGTTCTGGCGATTATCCAATCTTCCGCTGCCATGTTTGAAGCGAACTGGGTAACATTCGTGGTCATCTGTATCATGATGTTCTTCCTTCAGGTGGGAGCAGAAGTCATCGGGCTTGTTAGCAAAACGAGAAGACCGGTTATTAACTTCCTGATGCGCATGCGCGTCAAGCTGAATCCGGAGACCCGTTCGAAATCATAAATAGATAAATGTAATGGTTACAGCTATTCTTGAATATTATTCCAGACCCAACCTTATCCCTTGTGGATAAGGTTTTTTGTTTATTTTGAGGTTTTTACTAAATAATTGGAACCTTTTGCCGATATATAAAGGTAACTGACTTAAAAAGAGGAGAGATGATACGTAATGCAACAAAAGAAACGGCCGTTGGTCTGGATCATGTTGGTCACCATGGTGTTCTCATTGTTCCCACAAGGTCTATTCGGTGGTTCCGTTGCTTCGGCTGCCAACGCACAGACTACCTATTTTACACCAGACAATACTCTGATTAGTAACACATCTGATCTTAACTTGGATGATTCCACTAATACGAGATTTCTGTCCCGGTCTTTGGCTTATCAAACGACTTCAGGGACAATTACAATAACAGGTGCTTATGCATTTGTATCGAAAGATACAATGCGGGTTAAAGTGGAGCAACTGAATTCCGTTGTAGAAGGCAATAAGACAAAATGGGAGCCAGATGCCACACGTTCCAATACAACCGCAGTTACTGCAAGCACCGCGGGTAATAATAAATTTTCCGCCAACAATCTTACCCTGTTCCCCGGGTTCAACCGGATTACGTTCTACGGTAGTCAAGGTTCAGTAGAGCGTTCAGATACGTTCTATGTACTCTATGATCAGGTTCCTTTTATTCAAGATTTTAAAATTTTTACCGATCCAAGCACGGGTTCTAACACATCTTATGGTCTAAATGAAGGATCGCAGACCGTTGTAAATACACAGTTCGTCTCTGTTCAAGGTAAAGTGCAAAATGCGAATAAGGTAACTGTTTCTCTTAATGGAGAAGAAGAGCTTGATTCCTCTTTGCTTCAGAACGGGACATTTTTCACACCACAATTGAAGCTAAAAGCCGGATTGAACAATTTGAAATTTAAGATTGCCAATGGCTCAGATTCAGTGATTACCGAGCGGGCTGTCTATTATTATGACAAGGATCAGCCGTTCTCTACACTCAACGTAATGTTAAGTACGACAGACAGTAAGTCTGTTCTGGATAATATACCAACGTTCTCTACAACAGCTGCACAAGCACAACTAGACGTACAAATGGTGTTACCATACGCGGCAAGCAACAGCACATTCAAAGATGTGGGCTCGTTCACTGTGAACGGAACGACCATGACATTCAGCGATCCAACAGAAATTATTATTCCAGGTCCAGACGGATCTACACCGGAATATCGCATAGTAACGTTCAAAACAACCAATGCATATCCGTTACAAACAGATGGAGCAACACCAGCAGTAATTCTCAAGAATCAAACGGTCAACGCTGTTGTTGGATTTGGTAACTTCAGTTCCGGTTATCAAGGGAAGTTCATTTATGCTCCAGGGGTAAAAGCAATTACGAACATGTACTACCTTCCGGATTACAATGGTGGTGCAGTGACCAATAAAGTTGCTTTGAATAATGCACAGATTGACAAAGAAAGCTTTTATATTATGGTGGAGTCCAGTCAGGATATTGGAGCAGAAGTGCCAATCGGAGAATATTTGCCTACAGGTGCAACGAAATTAACCATTGAGGCGCCTGCTGCGCTTACCCCTGCTCCTTCAGGGCTGACAACCAAGCAAGCTGTCTACCTGGTGAAAAATTTGGCCAATGGTACGCAAAAAATTCGTTTCTATTATTCAACGCCAGACCCATCGTATGATGTGACTGTATCATATTCATCCAAAAGTTATATTTATGTAGCTAACTTGTATGATGGACAGACCTATACCTTTAATTCTAAAATAACTCAGAAATTGAAGGTAGATGGTGAGTTTGTAGGGTTTAGTACATTGCAATCTCCTCAATTTGTTGGCCAGTTATTGGTCAATGGTGTAAACACAACTGTTACAGGTTTTCCTGGAACAACAGTTGGAAAGTTTTCTTTCGAACTTCAGATTGGGGGTACGAATGGTAATCTTGTGTACGGTGAAAATACGATTACCATTACAGGTACGGATAAGGACGGCGCTGGAAAGACGAAAGTAATCGAGAAAAAATTAAGGATATATATTTCGGATAGTAATGTTTCCAATATTGATAAATTCATGCCGGTTCCCGTTCCGACGGATACTCGTCAGGATTTTACCAAGGCAGATGTCAGTCTGTATACACCTGAGGAAATGTCCAATATTTTCAAAGTTACAACGGACTTTATCATTAGGGATGGCAAATACGTAACGAGTGAAGAGAGATATGATCTGGTATTCAAAGGTGGCGGTGCACAGATTGCTAACCTATACTCAGGCTCTAAGCTGATCTACACGTATAATCCAATGCCGGAAACAGATACAGCGGATACCAATAAACAAACTTTAGATAGTCATATTTCTGATTTTGCAGGTAACCAGGATGAATTCATGGTTCGGATCCGTAACTATGTCTTTGATACACCTGGCAGCCATGTATACACGTTAGAGTTGATTAACAGTACAGGTGCAAGAACAACACAACGACTTGAAATCGTAAGGGAGCCATCTTCCTATCGCATTCTTTCTCCTGTAGCAACTGTAGGTGAGCAGATTGTCGTGAATAAAAACTATGTAAACTTTGACATTGAAGCCGAAGGTGCTACACAAGTTCTAATCGATAAAGTGCCTGCCATTAAACGTCCAGATATGAATGATCGCTTTGTTCTGAATTATGTGGGGTTGAAACAGGATAAGAGCAATGCTATCAAAATTCAGATTATTAGGGATGGCGCTACCATCAACGACACGATAAATGTGTTCTATACGGGCACAGTCGGAACAGATGCACAGTATATGACACCTAAAATTGCCAACAAATATTCGGTATTTAACAAGAAGGTTGAATTGGCCTTCCCTAAAGGCACCATACTGCAATCGGCTTCCAAATCGAGCAGTGGTGTAGTCAAATTTTATCCAGATAATAAAATTTTGTTTGGTATTGCCGATCCGAAGGATGGCGTGCTTGAACGGAAAAATGACTATGGCTTTAATATCGGACAGGCTGATCCTCGCAGTACGGGAGGACTGACACCGATCACAGTACCAACCATTTTAACAGAGTTGTTTAACTCAAATCTGACTACAAGTAACTTTGTGCCAATTTCGGAGACATACTGGATCAACGGCGGAATTGGTGAGCTTGGAGATAAAGGATCGAGTGGGTACAAGCCTGGAACAGATGGTGTGACACCTTACTCGTTGGAAGGGAGCTTTACGCAGTATCCAACAGAACGTGTCCTAGTCCCTTCTAACCGGGGAACGTTAACGCTTGCGTATGATCCGACCATTGTTGATGAAGTAGGTTCAACGATTACGGTATTCCGTTACACAGACAAAACCAACATTGGTGAATGGGTACCGATTGGCGGAGTAGTAGACACCAAGAAACACACAATTACGGTTTCATTTGATGAGTTTGGATACTATAAAGTTATGAAGCAAAGTAAGAGCTATCAGGACATCACGAATCATCCATGGGCAAGAAATCTGTTGAATGCATTGTATTCCAAAGGGATCATGAATAACCTGCGTTTCAACGCGTTTGGTGCAGATGATCAGACGACACGGGGAGAATTTGCTACCTTGCTGATTAAAGGTCTGGATATTCCATTGAACTATACCAATACACAAACCTTTACTGACGTGTCTCCTACGACCAAGAGCGATACGTGGGACTATGCCTCCATTGAGACAGCAGCGAGAGCAGGTATTGTAACGGGTTTAAGCGATGGATATTTTGGAGTAGAGGACTCAATTACACGTGAACAGGCAGCGGTAATGATTGCACGGGCAATGAGTAGCAAGCTTGCGGCCAATGATAGCAAATTGTCCTCAGCTTTAGCGAAGTCGTTCCAGGATTCCACTTCCATTGAGTACTATGCTCGTCCGTCAGTACAAGCAATAACAAAAGCGAAAATTATGGAAGGTAGCCCTGTACAGGTTACAGGATCTACCAAAACGATGTATCAGTTTAATCCTAAAGGGAATCTGACACGTGCGGAAGCAGCCAAAATTGCTGTAGAACTTCTTAAGAAGAGCACGAAGTTATTCCCTAAAACATTGAGCTAATCTAGCATAGTTGAGATAATTTTAGGAAGGACCTGTCCCTTTTACTAAAGGGATGGGTTCTTTTTATGACTGAAGAAGAGCTTGTATAGAATTCATTTATAATAGAAGAAATCTGTTTTTTACCAATAACTATTTTTGTAATTTGCTAGAGATTAAGATACAATAACGGTAAATACACAATGATCTAGAGGGTGAAGTTAGCTAATGAAACCGATTTATTCGAGAGCCCAGTTGGGCTACATGAAGGCAAAGACACAGTTCGAGAAGCAGGCAGTCATTCTGGAGAAAAAGTTGGAAGATACACGTAAGACAGAGGAGATCTCTCAGGAAGTCATGGAAGGACTTGTACAGTCCACCGGCTTCCATGATGCGTATAACAGTCTGGTTCTGGCCGAGAATGAATTGATTGAATGGTCTCACACCACGATGAAGCATGAGAAGACATACCGGGAGAACAGACAACCAATTGACGATATGTATCTGAGATTGAACAGCGATCCGAATATGCGTGCTCAGATTATTGAGCTAGCGATGAAGATTCGCTAAGTTATAGTGACTTATTGAAGAAGAGGGCCCTGGGGGTCCTCTTTTTTATTTTCAATATTGTAGAATTTGTCGCTTCATTGTGGAAAATAACGGGTATAAATAAACGTCCACAGCATTCCTTACACAGAGTGATTTCGGAAAATACGTCATTAATTCAACTGCATTAAAGGATTTGAATCCGTTAAAGACCCGCACTGCATCAATACATAAATAAATTCAAAACTTTTTTTGAGGAATCCGCAACTTTTTGAAATCTGCTGCGTTTAAGATGTAGAGTCGAAAACATTGGGCAACTTACCAAGAATGACCTCGTGAAGAATCTTGTCTATTTATTAGAAAAAATTGCTTTACGGCACGAGAGACCCATTGTATAATACGTAAGGTAGGATTAGGAAACTACTCTATTTACGTATGATTCTATCTTTTATTCTTGTTTACAAGTTTCTGTGATATGCTCACAGACATCATTTATATTAACTTGCTCATAACTCTGGAAAGGGGGTGCGACAATAGAATGAGGAATACGAGCGACCCTATTAAAGAAAATTCCAATGTTATGAACGCCCAAGGAGGAGACAAAAAGGTTATGAAGAAAATTTTATCCGTAGCACTGTCTACAGCAATGGCATTCTCAATGTTTGCATCTGTAGCATTCGGTGACACAGCAGTAACACCACAACAACAGTTTGATGCTTTGAAAGCAAAAGGTATCTTCAATGGTTACCCAGATGGAACAGCTGGTCTGGACAAAGAGATGACTCGCGCTGAGTTCGCAAAAGTTATCACTAAATTGCTCGGTCTGAAAGAGATCACTGGAACTCTTTCTTACAACGACAAAAACTACACAGCTAAAAACTGGGCTGTACCTTACATCGAAGCAGTAACTGCTGCGGGTATCATGGAAGGTAAAAACGTAGAGAAAAAAATCTTCGACTTCAATGGTAAAGTGACAGTAGCTGAAATGGCTACAATCTTGACTCGTGCACTTGACCTTGAAATCCCAACTGAAACTAACAACAATGCAGCAGCATGGGCTAAAGGTTATGTTCAAGCAGCGATCAACGCAGGTCTGATCGACGCTAACGCTAACTTCAGCGGCAACGCTTCCCGCGAATTGTTGGTAGGTGCAGCTTACTCTATCGATCAAGCTCAAAGCTTGAAAGTAGAATCTTACACAGTAACTGAAGCTGGTAAAGTAGTTGAATTCAAAATCAGCGACGGCGAAACTGTTAAAGTAACTTTGGATAAAGCTCTTGAAGCTAACAAAGAAACTGAAGTGAAATTCACTTACAAAGATAAAGAGTTCACTGAGAAAGTTACTTATGTAGTAACTACAGCTACTAAAGTTGAGAGCGTATCTGCTACTAACTTGAAAGAAGTAACTGTAAACTTTGACGGAGACGTTAATAAAGCATCTGCTGAGAATGTAGCTACTTACACAATCAAAGATGAAGCTGATAACAATGTTTCTATCAAGTCTGTAGAACTTCAAAACGGTGGTAAGTCTGTTATTCTGACTTTGACTAATTCCCTTACTAACCAACAAGACTACAAACTTTCTGTTAACTCGCTGAAAGGTTCAGACACAACTAAACTTGTATCTCAAAAAGATATTGAGTTCAAACCAGTTGATTCTGTATTGCCTACAGTAGAGAATGTTGAAGGTTTGGGTAATAAAGCAGTTAAAATCACATTCTCTGAGCCAGTAGTTGTAACAAGTTCTGTTGCTGCAACATTCAAATTGGACGGAAATGCAATTTCTGGTGTGATTTCAGGATCTGGTACTCGTGAAGTGATCGTTGAAGTGTTCAACACATTGAGTGTTGGTAAACACACTTTGACAATCAATGATCGTGTTCAAGACTATGTTCCTTACAAATTGATTGAAACAACTAAAGACTTCGAAGTTGTTGAAGACAAAACTGCTCCAACAGTTACAGAAGTTAAAGATGTTACTCTTGAAGGTGCGACAGTAGTATTTAGCGAAGATGTTAAAGACTCTGAAGCAATCAAAGGTGGTAACTACTACTGGTTGAATGGTTCGACTAAACATTATGCTAACAGCACTGTTGAAAGAATCAACTCCAAAACATTCAAATTGACATTCAGTGGTTCCGATAAGCTTCCAGCTGTTGCAACTGATCTGTATGTTCAAAACATTCTTGACTACAGTGGCAATGTGATTGCGGCAGATACTAAAGTATCTATTAACCCTGTGGTTGACCAAGTTCGCCCTGAAGTTGTAAGTGCATTGTATGATGAAAATTCTTACGATAGCATTAAATACACTTTCTCTAAATCTGTTGATCTTTCCACTTTCAAAACTACAAACGTAGTAATTAAAGATAAAGATGGTAAAGCAGTAACAGATGTTGGTGTATCCATCTTTGGTGGTGCTACTGGAACAGCTAAAGAGTTCACACTTCAATTCTCTAAAGCTTTGGATGCTGGTAAATACACAGTTGAATTGTCTGGATTGCAAGACACAACAACTTTGAAAAACACTATGCTTCCACACACAACTACAATTGAAGCTAAAGATGCTGCAGCACCTTCAGTAGCTGGCGTATCCGGTAACGGAAATGTGTATTATGTAACATTCAGCAAATCTATGGATGTATCTTCTACAGCTTCTATTCTTAACACTGAGAACTACTTTGTTAAGTACACAAGAACTGGAACAGCTAATGACATCACAGGTAAATTGCCAGCTGGTACGAACATCACACCAGTGAATGACAATAAAGGTGTAATTATCACTTTGCCTACGAATGTAACTGCTGTTAAAGAACTTACAATTCAAGGTGTTAAGAGTAATGCTGGTGTATTCTTGTCAGGATACTCTGCAACATACGGAACTGCTGGAAACCCAATCACTAACACATTCAAAGTAGATCGTGCAAATGCAACTGCAAAAGATACTGTTTTGGTTAAATTCAACCAACCAGTTTCCAATGTTGACAGAACTGCATTCTCTATTGCTTCTAACACAATCACAAATGCTGTTGTTGATTCCAATGACAATACAGTAGTTAAATTGACTCTTGGCAGCAAGTTGAGTGCAAATGCGGGTGAAACTCTTGCATACACTGTAGATGCAGCTAAAAACCTTGTTAATGCTCCATTGACTGCAGATAGCATTACTATCTTTGATACAATCGCTCCATCTGTAAGCAAAACTGATGGTAAAATTGCATTGGGTGCTGGTGGAGATATCTCCTTCAGTGGTACTACAAATGATGTTACTATTAAACTTGATGAAGAGGTAGTTGTTAAAAACACTGCCAACTTGAAAGATAACTTCAAAGTTTACAAAGCAGATGGTACTGAAATCACTTATGGTAGTGGATCAAACACTTATGCTGTGAAGAACGCAAATGCTCTTACAAACGCTGCAGGTGCAAACTCAATCGTGCTTGACTTTGCAAATGTTAACTACAGTGGAGCTATCAACATCGTATTCACAAACAGCAACGGAAACTTCGTTGATGCTTCTGCAGTAGGACTTGATGGTGTTGCTAAAACAGACCTGAAACTTGCTGATTTCGATACTCGTGGTTCCGATAACTCCACTGGTACTTTGGCAGTTACTTCTGGTACTAGCGCAGCTCCAGCTGTAGCTGATATCACTGTAAATGTTGTTGTTGGTACAGGTGATAGTGTTGAAGTAGATAACGTAGTTGCAGGTGACATTGTAAAAGTATACGATGTTGCAACTGGTGGAACAGCGATTGGTTCTGTTACATCTACTGGGACAACTGCTACTGTTACAGGACTCACTTTGAACCCTGCTGGTGATACAGTTCATGTAACTGTAACTAAAGCTGGTAAAACTGAATCTGCACGTACAGCTGTAACTTTTGCTGCTGAATAATTAATTCTTTTTAAAAAAAGTGTTTCTCTCTTTAAGAGAGAAACACTTTTTTTTGATTTAAACAACATCGTAACTTTCTCCCCTTCCCAAACGTTTATACTATAATAGCAACAAGAAACTTATGGGAGGTTTGGAAGTGAATCAAAAGAAAATGTTTGTGAGCTTGCTCGCAAGTGCAATGTTGATTAGTTCAACAGCTGGCATAGCCATGGCAGCGAGCACAACCAATAAAACGTCTGCCATCAGTTCAAATAGCAGTACATCGAAGAAAACAACAACCACCACGAAACAGGTTGTACATACACTCGGTAACCTATCGGCTGTTAAAGTGACAGCACGAAGTTCCGTAAGATTAACAGATGTGAATATCTTGGCTCAGGACGATGGCAATGTGGTTACGTATACATTGTCTTACAAAAACAATGACAGCACCCCAATGATGATGCTCGATTACTGGAGCAAGGTGAAAACTAAGGGTGGAACATCGTTCTCGCCCAAACTGATTGCAAAAGATCAGGAAAAGAAAACAGTCGCGCCTGGATCAACGGTTGACCTAACCTATGTTATGAAAGTGGGTCGCGAAGTGAAACTCAGTGATCTGAACTTTCTCATCGTTAAATGGGATTTCAGTCAAACTAATTATGAACGTACGCTGGGTAAGTTTAACGTGCCCGCATCCTATAGCATTACCACTCCTGTAGGAAAACCAAAGACGGTTCGTCTGAGTGATTCTGCGGTGAAGGTGAAAGTATCAGGTATTAAAGTGTTTCCAGGTGAAGATAAGAAACAGTATGTGAAAATTGGCGTGAATTTAAACAATATTAGTTATAAATTGCTTGAAAATCCGAATATCAAATGGATTCTACGTACGCCAAGTGGTACGAACTATCCCTTAACTCCGGATAAAGACAGTACGAATGTTAGCATTCAGGCACAGGCCAATAAGGCACTTAGCCTGATGGCATCTCTTCCTACGTCAGTGAAGCTGCAAAAGTCTGAGCTCTTGCTTGTAGAAGAACAGGGTGAAGAGAAGAGTGTTCTGCCTGTTGCTGCTCTGCAATTGCCAGAGGCTAGCAAGACGAATGTAGAGGTTGCTGCCAATCAGCCCAATATCATCTCTGTTGAAGGACAACGACTGTCCACATTGCTTGAATCTGCTAAAGTTCGAATCGATGATGGTGAGTATAGTCTTAACCTTCAAATGAAGCTAAAGAATGAAGGCAAGAAAGCCATTAAGGTGCCGGCATATACCTTCGAGGTACGGAATACAGACGGAACGGTCTATCCGATCGAAACCAAAGCTCTGGATACTTTGAAGTTGAACCCAGGCGATATCAAGACGATTAAGCTAAGTACAACCCTTCAGGGTGATGGTAATACAAGCAAAATCAAGCTGTATGTAATGAGTCCGGTCGACAAAAATGAAAGCACAGAATCCACAACGTCTTCTCCAACAAATGGATTTGTTTTCTCCTATCCTGTAGGTGTCTATGCGATTCCTGAATCGGTATCCAGTGGAGATGGATTGACGACCGAAACGGTCATTAAAAATAACAAAGGTACATTTGGTGTATCTTTTGGATCGCTACAGCGGTTGCCGTGGCTTGACAGTGATATTATTGCGGCAAAAGTGACCATTCGTAACGCAGGTAACAAAACAGTCCAACTTCCTGAACTTGAAGCAATGTTTATGATTGATTCTGCTGAGATTGAGGGAGACAAGAAGCTAATTTATACACAAAGTGGCAAGCTACTTGGAGCAGGCATGACAACCGAGGCGTACCTGTTGACCAAGATTCCTTCTGAATTACGTATCTCTCGTCTGGAACTTAGTCTGAACGAGAAAGTTAGTGAAGAAGAAACGAATGAGTGGATCACGCTCAACACGTCTGGACTGATTTCACCTGTATCTTATGTTGGAAGCGGCAAGACATACACATCGGGTACAGCGGATAAAGAGACCGAAATGGGTGTGCGGAGAACGATTCGTTATCCAGGAACGTCATCGGACATCGTATATACCGAATTCGAAATGACGAACAAATCACTCCGTCAAAGTGGTCTCGGTAAACTAGTAGGATACTTCAAAACATCGGATGGCCAATATTACAGGGCAACAGCGAAACAAGCAGAGCGTTTGCCTGGACCGGGTCAAAAGTCGATTGTTACGTTCTGGGCTAAGATTCCGAAGTCCGTTACCTTCTCAGACTTGCGTCTGATTGTGGGTGAAGGTATTGCAGACAGCAAGTTTGTAACGGGCGAAGGGGAAGCAACTGCTTATGTGAATGCTCTGGCATTCGAAGTGCCGCCAACCTCCATTAGTGTTCAAGGCTCGTTAACCAATATTGATCTCTATCCTTACTCTTGGACTGCCAACAGTGTGAGAGCATACCTGGCAGGCAGCTCGTCTGTACAGATCGAGATGAATTACAGCTTATCACGTAATGAAGAGATTGAGATGGGCGAGAACGAGCATAAGTTAATCCTTACAATGACGGATCAAGCAGGCAAATCATATGAGAAAGAGTTGACTTTGGGAACCGATCTGAAAGTGGGAACCAACCAGACACTGAGTTGGAGCGTAGAAGACAGCTTCTTCGAGAAGCTGCGTGGCGGTTCGTATCGCTTAAGCGTAGATGATCAGTTCCAGGGACAACGTCTTCGTCTTGCGGAACAAAGCTACGGATATGACCTGACCAAACTTCCGAAGGAAGAACCCGTCGATATAAGATAGATGGATAGATTCAAATAATCGTTAGATTTGTCCACAAAACCTCGTTTCCACCTCCAAGGAAACGAGGTTTTGCTTGTCGCATCTCTATTTTTTCTCTATAGTTAAAGTTAATAGATTACCAGAGGAGGAAAATGATTCACATGAAACCTTATATGAAAGTATCCCTTGCTGCGCTCGCGATTGGTGTTGGCGTGTGGGTTGGGTCGGTATACAGTAATACAGCGATCGGTGCAGGGACAAGCCAGCCAGGAACAGCAGACGATCCAGTTGTAACGAAGAGTTATGTTGACCAGCAGATTCAAAAAGCATTGGGTGGTGGCGTTAGCACGGGTTCTGGCAATTCATCCGGTAATAATTCCGGATCTACGGGAACCGGGAACTCAGGTAGCACAGGTGGAGACACTTCGCTTCCTCCACTGGTCTCAGGCGCTTCTGATGCCGTTGAGATCGTAACCGTGAAGCCGGGTCAACAGCTGATCGGCAAGTCTGGAGCGGAGTTCATTGTACGTAGCGGCAAAGCTGTGATCGTCAGTGAAGGTACGAATGGTGTAGCGGATCTGACGGACGGGATTGACCTGACGAATGGACAGGCAGCGCCGACCAATCACCTGCTCTCTTTTCCAAGGGATGGACGGGGGATCACGGTATTGGAAGGAAACAAATATAGCCTAACCGTAATGGTTCGTGGTGGATATACTCTGAAATAGGATTTGTAGCTGTTAAAGGAATTATTCATTAGTCTTACTTTTCATTTGCTCAGATTACCCATTTCTAACAAACATTAATACGGCTAGCCAACCTTGTTCCTGCTCACTCTATAACTGTTGACAATCAATTAATGGAGGTGCAGGAACCATGGCTAGAAGCAATCGCAAAGTGGTACCCGAAAGTCGTCAAATGCTGGATCAGATGAAGTATGAGATTGCTGCAGAGTTTGGTCTCAATGTAGGTTATGGTGGCAGAGGTTTAGCTGGTGCGGATACAGAATTTGGATCTGAACTGGGTGAAGTGAGTGATCACTCTTATGGGCAATACAAAGGGTGGGGACATCTGACTTCCCGCGAGAATGGATCGGTTGGTGGAGAGATCACCAAAAGGCTAATTCGTCAGGCAGAGCAGCACTTATAGGGCATTTTCCTTACCCCATTTCGTTTGACACGTCTTGACAAATACGTTAAGATGGCACTTGAGGTATGCAACCTTTTCCACTAGGGAAAGGTTGATTTTCGTTTGAGGCAATTACCTGAAAAATCCTTATCTTCGGTACTGCGGACTCCGCGTCCTTATTCCATTTTGGAAAGCTTCGAGGGTACAGTGAACGAATCGCTGTCATGTTTTGTTCGGGCAATCGCCATACTACTAGTTATGGGAGGTTGAAACTTCATGTCTGTTAAAGGCCGGCATCTATTTACATCGGAGTCTGTAACTGAAGGACATCCGGATAAAATCTGCGATCAGATCTCAGACGCCGTATTGGACGCGTTTCTTGCAAACGACCCCAATGCTCGTGTAGCTTGCGAAGTTTCCGTAGCCACAGGCTTAGTGCTTGTCATCGGTGAAATCAGTTCAGCTTCTGAATACGTGGACATTCCGTCCATCGTTCGTAATACAATTAAGGATATTGGCTACACACGTGCCAAGTTCGGTTTTGATTATAACACTTGTGCAGTTCTGACTTCTCTGAATGAGCAGTCCGCTGATATTGCCCAAGGCGTGAACGCAGCGCTTGAGAATCGTGACCCGGAACAAGTCGCTCGTGAAACAGAAAACATTGGTGCAGGTGACCAAGGTCTGATGTTCGGTTTTGCAACGAACGAGACACCAGAACTCATGCCTTTGCCAATCGCTCTGTCCCACCGTATCGCACGCCGTCTGGCGGAAGTGCGTAAGAACGGTACATTGGAATATCTTCGTCCGGATGGTAAAACGCAAGTAACGATTGAATACGACGGTGACAAGCCGGTACGTGTGGATACAATCGTGGTGTCTACTCAGCACGCTGAAGAGACTACACTTGCGCAGATCCAAAAAGACATCAAAGAACATGTCATCTTGCCTGTGGTACCAGCTGAATTGCTGGATGAGCAGACTAAATATTTCATCAACCCAACAGGACGTTTCGTTATTGGCGGACCTCAGGGAGATGCAGGCCTTACTGGACGCAAAATCATCGTAGATACCTACGGCGGTTATGCACGTCACGGCGGTGGTGCGTTCTCTGGTAAAGATCCAACAAAAGTAGACCGCTCCGCAGCATATGCGGCTCGTTACGTAGCGAAAAACCTTGTAGCTGCAGGACTTGCAGACAAAGTGGAAATCCAGCTCGCTTACGCGATTGGTGTAGCCAACCCGGTATCAATCAACGTGGATACATACGGAACTGGCAAAGTCAGCGACGAGAAATTGGTTGAGCTTGTACGCAACAACTTTGATCTTCGTCCGGCTGGCATCATTCGTATGCTGGATCTGCGTCGCCCAATCTACAAACAAACTGCTGCTTACGGTCACTTCGGCCGTACAGACCTGGATGTACCTTGGGAGCAAGTGGACAAAGTAGACCTTTTGAAAACTCAAGCAGGTCTGTAAGTTAGCTAACGCTATATGGTCATCCAATGAAGCCCTTGATTCCGCTATGGAATCAGGGGCTTTTTGCATCTTTTTACAAAATTAAGAACCATACATTTCCATTTTGTTAATTGAAAATCTCCCTCTGACCGACATAAATATAGAGGTCTGTATATCAGACAACTAGGATATTGAGATAAGGGGGAAGGTTGGGTGTTTGTGAAAAAAATGGCCCGTAAGGGTTTGCTTAGTCTTATGGTTGTGATGTTAGTTGCACAAGGCTGGTTGACCGGATGGGTAGGTATGGAGTCTGCATATGCAGCAGACGAATTGGCTGGGAAAGGAATTATTGCGACGCTTCCTTTGTTAAATGCTACTCAGGTGGACGGTTCTGTGCCACTCAAGATTGAATTCGATAACCCAGTAAAGAAGTTTGATGGTACTAGAGATAAAATCACCATCCGTCGGATCTCCGATGGCTCTATCGTTAGAGAGATTGACGTGAATAGTCCAGCGGTAACCGTCAGACCAGATGATATCGATGCTGATGCGAGCCTAGGGAAATTGGTAGAAATCAGACCAGCTTCACCTTTGCCAGGCGGTAGCTTCTATGTTTCTATTGGCAGTCAATCTTTTGTCTATGAGAATAATCAAACCTTTGCAGGATTAAATAGGGAATGGGTATTCCATGTTGCTGCAGCTAATCCAGCCAGACTGTTAAACCGGTCACCGCAAACAGCTGCTATAGGTGTATCACCGTCTGCTAATATCGTGCTTACCTACGATCAAGCAATGTCCAGAGGTACTGGCAAACTGCAGATCTATCAGGGAAGTACCTTATATGAGGAGATTGATGCGAATTCAACACAGATCAGTTTTAACACATCCCAAACAACGGTTACGATTGATCCGGCTAGAAATTGGCCAAATAACAGCACGATATACATAGCTGTACCAGCAGGTTTCTTACGTGATGCAAATGGGAACGACACGTCCGCAATACAACGAATCGACTGGGGATTCAGTGTGCTATCCGACCCAAATGCGATAACAGTAGCCTCCCTGACTCCTACAAACGGAGCAACAGGTATAGGTCTTACACCTGAGATCACCTTAACTTTTACCAAAGAGCTAGATACCAATTACACGGCCCAAGCCGTCCTTAACAATATGAATGGTGGAACGGTTAATGCTACAACAATTATAAACAGTTCAAATAACCGTCAGTTACGCATCATTCCACAAACAAGTTTGACGAGTAACACAACGTATACGATTGATATTCCTGCTAATGTATTTCGAGATAAATCCGGAAATTTGTTCACTGGATTGAATGGAGCTACAGCATGGACCTTCAGAACGTTGTCTGTTGATACAACCGCCCCTGTACTTAAGACAGTAAAAATGTACAGTAATACGATCATCCGATTAACGTATGATGAGTTGCTTTCAACCCTTGATCCGTTATCATCAAGTTTTGCAGTTACGGTTAATGGTGAAAATCGGAATGTAAGCTCATCCTACGTGTCAGGTGATAGTGTGTATGTTGTACTTGATACGGGAGTAGCGGTAGGGCAGGTGGTGAGAATCGCTTATACACCTGCAACTGGGATACGCAAGATTCAGGATCTATCACTTAATGCAGCGCCAGCATTCTCTGCCAGAGACGTGGAGAATGGTCTGGATTCAATCATGTCCAAGCCACGTGAAGGTATAGCGTATACGAATACAATTAATCTCTATTATCCTGAGACCGTGTATATTAACTCCAGTGATGCATATAAACAATTCAGTGTTACTGCAGATGGATCAGTTGTGGGTGTCAGCAGTATGTCAACCAATACCAGTTCACTTGTTACATTGAATCTCAGTCGTTCAATATCTAATGGTGAAGTTGTCCGTGTATCCTATCAGCCGGGTGAACAGCCTGTTAAAGATAGCCGTGGTCAGGCGCTTGCTGGCTTCAGTGGGTTTTATGTGCGCAATAACAATGATACGAAGCCGCCTGAATTCCAGAAAGCTGAGATTAATGGTGATAAGTTGTGGGTGTATTATAATGAGCCATTAAGTCGATTGAACAAACCTTTGAACAATCAGTATTCCGTATTGGTAGATGGAAAAGCCGTATTTGTTAACAATGTAGACATCGAGGACGATCTTGTGACACTGAAGCTTGCCTCACCTGTAACAAGTACACAGATCGTAACCCTTTCTTATGTTCCAGGGGCTTATCGTCTGACAGACTTAGCTGGTAATCAAGCAGCTCTGCTGGATCTTGTGCCTGTGACGCATACTTATGGGAACGGAACGATCTTGTCAGGTGTTTTACAAGGGGACACAATACGGATTAATTTCCGAAACGCGTTAAAAACAGAGCCGTTATTAACACCTGCTCAATTCAAAGTACTGATTGGTAGTAAGACCATTCCGGTGAATTCTGCCTCTGTAACAGGATCAGTGGTTACCTTGAAACTTTCCGAAACGGTACCGGCTGGACAGACGGGTACGGTTACTTACACACCTGGAACAGTGTCGCTTAGAGATGCGCTGAATTCTGAGGTAGGGGCTTTCGGTCCGTTAACACTTCAGGAGAGCACAATTACTAATCCCACAGATACTACAGCAGTAGGGCGTCCAGCGTGGCTGACCGAGTGGAGTGCCGCTGATTCTGGATTTGGTCAAGGACTTCTGGTCATGAGTACGGATGTAGCTTCTGCCAAGACTACTCCTTCACATAATAATCGTACAACGCAGCAATATACGATCGATGAGACCAAGCTTGGTCAAGCATTTGAATATGCTTCTGCAAGTTATAAATTAAACCAACCTATATTGTTCGAGGTGCCAGCAAGTAATGAGACAGCATACGTTGGAATTCCATTCCATAAGCTATCCCAAATCGCTTCCAGGTATCGCACAGGTACGATTGGGGTCAAATATAAAGACAGTATATGGAGTGTGCCCCTCGCTGATTTGAAACTGGTATCCATGGGACAAAGTGCAGGAATAACAACGGCTCCAGGTACGGCAACATTATATGTACAGATGGAAACTGTCCCGAGACTATCTTCAGGTGCTATGGATTACATGTTGTCCAGATCCAATGCTCAGAGTCTGGGAGATGCAACGGAAGCTTATATTACACTCTTCAACGGAAATACAGGGAAAAGTGTGGAGCAAAATATTAAAAGCCAGTATTCAATCAAACTTCCTGGCAACACGTCTACTACACTAACAAGTTTGACAGCGATTGATCCCAATTCACAGTCATTATCGTATATCCCTACTGCGTACAGAACGACATCAACAGGGATTGTGGCACGAGGAATGCTCAATGGTAACCAGGTTGTCGCGCCGATCACACATCTGGTTAGCTTCCCGAGCGTACCGGATTGGGCACGTGATGCTGTAACGGAATTAGCTTCTAAATGGATTATTACAGCGGATAATCTTGCTAAATACAATACAAAAAGTAAGATCACCCGTGCTGAGTTTGCTGAACTTGTTGCAAAAGGGCTCGGACTGAAAGGAAACGCGGCTGCTGCGCAATTTAGTGATCTTGGCAAGAACAGCACAACGAACGGGTATATCGGTGCTGCAGTCGAGGCGGGGATTATTCAGGGCGTTGGTAATGGGAAGTTCCAACCTAACAATCTGATTACCCGTGAACAAATGGCGATTATGTTAGTTAAAGCAATGAATTACGCGGGGCAGTCACCAACTCTTCAATTGTCAGCCGCGAATACCTTGGCCAAATTCAAGGATCATAAAAAGATTAAATCTCCGGATCTTGTTGCCAAGGCAGTACAGACAGGCCTTATTCAAGGGACAGAAAATAAGGAATTCAAGCCTTTGGACAGAGCGACCAGAGAACAGGCAGCAGTAATGTTAAAACGGATGTTGAATCAAATCGGTTATCTATAAAAATAATGACTTCAAGTATTGCGGAAATGTATTCTACAATACTTGAGTTTATATATACCAACTTAGAAGCACATCAGCCGAACTACTCACGCTGATGTGTTTCTTTTTATATAGACCTACATATGAATGAATGGAATATTACATCCGAGATATGAAAGTGTGCTATTTTCAAAATCTATGCATGCTAATATAGGGGACAAACGTAACTTTTTCCACAAAAAGCAGTCTATTAATAGAAGAGTATACTAGGGATCTCGCTATCTGCTGCCTACTTGGCAGTGTTCGTGATGTCTAAGATTGATATACAAGATGGGAGAGACGTTTCAGACATGCTGGGGAAACATGGGAAACAGCTGGAAGACGTTAAGGGCAGTAAGGTGAAGAAATGGGCAATTGTGACGCTGGCGGGTGTGATCTGGATTGCACCGGTGATGAGCGCAGGTGGGCAGATGTGGTCAGGCACTTCGTGGCAATCGGTGGCCGCAGCGGCATCTACGAATACAAGCAAGTTGAGTGAAGAAATTCTGACTTCGGGTGCGAAGCTCATGAAATACAGATATACAACAACACGTTCTGGTTCCAAGGTCAACGTACTGGCTGATGTCATCCAGGTGGATCTGCAGAACCCGTATGTGAAGCTGGATGTGATGACAGGCAAGGGCGGTAATCTGAACAGTAAACAGAGCACAGGTGCCATGGCTAAGGAAAATGGTGCAGTAGCTGCTGTGAATGGCGATTACTTCAATGTATCCGGGGAGCTCGCGCCGATTGGTGGACAGGTCTCCGATGGCGTACTGGTCTCCACACCTTCCGAACTGTCGGGCATGTATGCCCTCACGGTGACCAAGGATGGCAAGCCGATGATCGACGAGTATTCTTTTGACGGAACCGTGAAGGCCCAGGATGGTTCAACCTTTGCTTTGCGTGGGATAAATAAAGAGGATTATACAGTAGAGTCGGGTGCGGTGAAATATAGTCATGCCAACTCGATGTATATTTATACACCGGCATGGACATCCACCAAACGTCCAAATGACCCTTCTACAACGCCGACAGAGGTTCTCGTGCAGAACGGAGTAATTACCCAAATCTCGGATAAAAAAGCGTTAAACATGACGGTGCCGCAGGATGGGTACATTTTGCGTGCGCATGGAACAGCGGCGACATGGATCATGAGCCATCTATCTGTTGGCCAAACCTTGGATGCGGATTACAAGCTGAAAGCTAAAACAACCGGGCAATCGGTCGATCCAAGTAATCTGGAGATGATGATTGGCGGTCACACCATTTTGGTGAACGGTGGCAAGGCAGCTTCCTTTTCCCGTGATATCGCATCTTCCGGCATCGGTGGCATTCGTGCAAGAACGGCAGTAGGATACTCGCAGGATGGTCGGTATGTCTACATCATTGCAGCAGAGAAAAACAGTAACAGCAGCGGGATGTCGCTGACGGAACTACAATCCTTTATGACCAGTGTGGGTGTCTGGAAAGGCATGAACCTGGACGGAGGCGGCTCCACAACAATGGTAACCCGTCCGTTAGGTGAGCAAACCGCCGGTCTGACGTTTAACACAGAATATGGCACCGAGCAACGTCAGGTTGTAAACACGCTAGGTGTGTTCTCTACGGCTCCTGTAGGTACACTGAAGGGCTTTGCTGTAAGTGGCAGCCAAACGTTGCTGGTGGGACAAGAGGGCAAGTACACAGCCAAAGGATATGACACCTACTACAACCCGATTGCAACAGGCGATATCAGCATGTCTTGGAAGTCCAGCAACAACGGCATCGTGAGTGTAAGCAACGGCACAATCAAAGGCGTGAAACCAGGTACAGCTACCCTGACGGCAA
Organism: Paenibacillus sp. Y5S-9; assembly: GCF_036894235.1. NCBI lineage: Bacteria > Bacillati > Bacillota > Bacilli > Caryophanales > Paenibacillaceae > Paenibacillus > Paenibacillus sp. Y5S-9. The sequence goes on along the minus strand of NZ_CP145887.1, from coordinate 6,225,923 downwards.
CGAGCAATGGAGCTTCATCCTCCATTAAAGTATCGGTACTGGGTGGTAGTGAATTGGCTTCCCTGACAGCAGGATCAGGTCTCGGTTCCCTCAAAGCGGGCACAACGATGTCCATTCCGGTAACGGCAACAACGAAGAGCGGACAAAGTGTTACGGTTCCGGCGGACTCGCTGACATGGGAATTTATCGGATTCAAAGGTAAAGTTACTGCTGACCAATTAACCGTATCTTCCGTCAATTCTGGTGCACAAGTGGGATATGCGATTGGTCGTTACGATGGTTACAGCACAGTCGTAGTCCTCTCGGCTTCTGCCAGCGAAACGATCTGGGAGAATTTCGACAACGTGAATTATCCGATCAACTTCACGACAAACGCAGCGGGTGTGACTGGTTCGGCAACTGTTACTGCAGGAACGGGTGAAAAAGCTGGCTCCAATGTGCTGCAACTCGATTATGATATGACTGCTGGAACAGGCAAAATGTATGCATATGCACAACTGAACGGTTCCACAGGTAAAGAGGTATCTGCAGCAGCTACATCAATGTCCATGGATGTTATGGGAGATAAGAGCCTGAACTGGCTGCGTGCCGAATTCACGGATGCCAATGGCAAAACGGTATATGCCGATCTCGCCAAGGCGATTGACTGGAACGGGTGGAAGAAGCTGAGTGTGGACCTGAACGGACTGAACATTGCCTATCCGGCGAAACTGAAGCGGGTCTATGTGGTGAACGTGGAAGAAGGTCAGGATGAGCGTGCGAAATCAGGTACGGTTGCTTTTGACAACATCGCATTCACGATGCCTTCCAAGTCCAGTGAAGTTGGATTGCCTACGGGTACAGCTTCGCTTGTGCTTGGACAGAAATCGATGACGGTGAATGGAACGAAAAAAGCGATTGACGCAGCACCGGTCCTGAAAAATGGTACGACGTATGTGCCAATCAAACATGTTTTAGATGCTTTTGGAGGTCAGGCAAGCTGGGATAGCAAAAATCAGCGGATCACGGTATTACGTGGTGGCAAGCTGATTGATCTGGTTGTAGGGCAGAAAGAATTCATTCTGAATGGTAAAAGACAGAGCGCAACTGTTGCACCATACGTAACGGGTGGTAGGACTTTAGTCCCGTTAAGACTCGTTTCCGAGCAACTTGGTCTGACTGTAAAATGGGAACAGAAAACGAAGACCGTTACCATCTCATCGTGATATGGTATGATATATACCGGAAACGATAGAAATGGAGTCGAACAAACGTGGATTTACAAGCCGATGCCATAGACCGCGTCATTAAAAACGCCATACAAGTCATGGAAAACAGCAAATATCAAATGTTCGAAATTATGGACGCAACTCGTGATGAGCTGAAAACACTCAACGAGGAGTTAAAGTCGGTACTGAAGGAGACGGCGGAAACGATCGAGAAAGTAGATCAATTGGAGCTGAACTACCGCCGTTCCCGGATCCGGCTGACTGAGGTTAGCCGCGACTTTGTCCGTTATTCCGAGCATGATATCAAGCAGGCGTACGAGAAAGCAACACAGCTGCAGCTGGATCTGATGATTTATCGTGAGAAGGAAATGTATCTGAAGGCTCGTCGGGATGATCTGCAGAAGCGTGCCAAAAATGTGGAAGCTTCTGTGGAGCGTGCCGAGACCATCGGTTCGCAGATGGGTGTTGTACTCGAGTACCTGTCAGGTGAACTGGGTCAAGTGACCCGGATCATCGAATCAGCCAAAAATCGACAAATGATTGGTTTGAAAATAATTTTGGCCCAGGAAGAAGAGCGGAAACGTATTGCTCGTGAGATTCATGACGGGCCTGCGCAGATGCTCGCCAATCTAGTGCTTAGGACGGAAATTGTAGAAAGAATGCTCATTAAGCAGGATTTTAAGATGGTCCAGGCCGAAATAGTAGATTTGAAAGGCCAGGTTCGTTCCAGTCTTGAAGAAATGAGAAAAGTTATTTTCAATCTGCGTCCTATGGCACTGGATGATCTGGGACTGATTCCAACGCTTCGGAAGTACGTGCAGGATTTTGAGGTAAAAACGAAAATCCGGTCGCTTTTTGAAACAAGAGGTAAGGAACACCGTTTATCTTCCGCGATGGAGGCAGCGATCTACCGCCTCGTGCAGGAAGGTCTGTCGAATGCTGCAAAGCATGCTTATCCCACTTATGTTGTAGTGGAAATTACATACCAGGCTCAGCTCGTCAAAATTGTCGTTCAGGACAATGGGCTTGGGTTCAAACCGGAGCTTCTTGCGAAGAAAAGCAAGGATCATACCCACTTCGGTCTGATTGGGATGAGAGAACGGGTTGAACTGTTAGAAGGAAGAATAGAGATTGAATCCGGAGAAAATCAAGGAACCAAAATAGTGATTCATATCCCGACAAACGTGGATAAGGGAAAGGAGTAGCAGGATGATGGAAAACCGTGATACTGGTAAAGCATCGATTAAAGTTCTTTTGGCTGATGATCATCAGCTGTTCCGTGAGGGACTGAAACGCATTTTAAATATGGAGGACGACATTGAGGTCATCGGCGAATGCGGCGATGGAATTCAAGTGCTCGAATTCTGCAATCAGGATAAACCTGATATCGTATTGATGGATATCAACATGCCGATTGAAAACGGGGTTGAGGCAACGGAGAAATTGCGTGAGCTGTTCCCTGATGTCAAAGTAATTATCTTGTCCATTCATGATGATGAAAGTTATGTATTTGAGACGCTTCGTAAAGGGGCTAACGGATACTTGCTGAAGGATATGGAGGCTGAGTCTCTGATCAATGCGATTCGTTCCGTGCATGAAGGACATGCGTTCATTCATCCGAAAGTAACAGGCAAACTGATCATGCAGCTGCGTCGTATGACGTATCTTAATGAAACAGGGGCAATGAGTGAAGGAGCTTCGAAGGAAGCAGGCGTTAAATTTGTCGCTGGCGACAATAACCCGCTCACACGTCGTGAGGCTGAAGTACTTCGCTTGATGGCAGAAGGTAAGAGCAATAAAATGATTGGTGAATTCCTGTTCATCAGTGAAAAAACAGTAAAAAACCATGTCAGCAGTATTCTGCAGAAGATGGAAGTGGATGACCGTACACAAGCTGTTATCAATTCGATCAAATATGGTTGGGTTACGCTCTAATACCTTATGTTTTTCGTAAAGCAGTATTCTTACGGTAAGTCAGTCCATTGGTTGATTCAACCTTGACGAAGTATAGATTGGTGTTCACTCGCGCCCTTTCCAGAATGTTGGATTGGTCTGCGGGTTAATGGACTTTATCACTGCAAATGAGCAAAGTGCAAGGTTGTGCGGAACATATGTTCAAGCTTAGGCGTGAATGAATGACCTGGCCTGTCTTTCTTCGTCCGGTGTCGATCAGCGTGGAATATGAGTGATAGGAAATGCAATTGTAACCCTTCAGGAAGTACAGCATATACTTGTTGTATACAGGGATGTTCGCCATGGGTGAGCATGACCTTCCGAGGAGGTGCAGTTGCCATGGTTGCTCATCTGACTATGATTCTGCTCATATACTTCCTGGCGGCAATGGCCGTTCATGCCATGCACCAGCGCCATCTTTCCCGTCCGGAATCTGAAGGTTTCGAGCAGATCCTGCTCATCCCTTCCAATCAGGCAGGGCGGATCGAAGGCATTGTAAGAGAACTTTGCCGGGAATTATTATACCGTGGTAAGAGCTTCAGATTAACCGTTGTTGCTGATCGTACAGAAGCGGAAACGATTACGATTATTGAAAAGCTTATGCAAAGGCAAGGAATGGAGACATCTTATCTGCCTGCTGTCCCTGCTGATATTGAACGGGTAGCACAGACCGATCACACGTTTCGCCTGATTGATTTGCGTGAGTCAGAGCAATAAATCATATGTGAACGGAAAATGGGATTAACATTTCGCAGATCTACAGTGAAAAGATTACAGCAGAAGCTGTAGTCTTTTTTTGTAATTGTAGCCAAGTCTGCTTTTAAATTAAAAATGGGTTTTTATGCAATCTATGGTTATTGTCTGGGTTAAGGTGAGTTCATGAGCACTGAAATAAACTTTTCGAAGTCAGAACTCTTAATTTAAAAGTATAGACGATTCAGATTGGAAAAAGTTTCGCAATTTTATAGAAAGATTCTGGTTATTAGCAGAATTGTATGATGGTATCATGTTGTGTGACTAATCTTGTGATGTAGAGATTCAATTGGTATAGTGATAAGTAGATTAATCATAAGAAGATGAAATATGGACATGAAGCACATGCTCCGGCGAACAGCCGGGTTGGCATGTGCTTTTTTTGCGTTTAGGAGAAAGTAGGATGGGGGAGGAGAGTAAATGAAGGTTGCTTTGTATGTGTGCCGTGTAGGGGAAGGGTGGAGCATGATGTTATCAATCGACATTCGAGTGGATGTGGCTTGGTGGCTGGAGGGTGGAAGTGGGCGACATGTGCTGCGTTGGTTGCTGTTAGATAAGATGGTGCCGTTAAGCCAGGCATCCTGGTTGGTTGAACATTTTGAGATGGAGCGAGGTATGGATCGGTGGGGGCAGTACGAATGGCAGAGCTATTTTGCACGGAGGCTGGATGTGTATGAACTGGCCTCGGGGGAAACAGAGGCCAGAAAAGGTATAGCGGGCACAGCGGGGAGTGTCGCTGTGCGTGGTGCTTTGGTAGGCGGGATGCCAGAGTCGTATCCCGCCGGGCAGTGGGCTCAGCTGGAGCGGGACGCGGCCCTGCTGGCTGAGCGGATCAGCGGCCGCCAATTACTGGCGGCCGAGGCGGAGGCGTTGCTGGCGGATACCGCCCAGCCGCCAAAGGATTGGCGCGCGGCTGCGCAGCTCGCGCGCTTGCACGGGCGGCTGAGTATCACAGCCGCCCTCGAAGGGCCTGCCACGCGCCGTCGGCACGCGTGGCTTGGACGCGCGCGGAGCGCGTCCCGCTGCCACCGCTGTGGCAGCGAAGCCAGGCAGCGCGTGCCCTGCGCTGCCTGCGGCCTGGCGGCGTGCGCCTACTGCGAGGCTTGCCTCGCGCTAGGGCGCAGCCGTGCTTGTGCGCTGCTGCTACGCAGTGCAGCGCAAGGGGCCGTGCCACGACGCGGCGAAGCATCGCGTGGCACGGCCTTGGCCCCCACCGGCGGCGGGCTCGCCCGGTGGGGGCTTAGCGCAGCGCAGAGCGCGGCAGCAGCCACGGCGCTTGCGTTTTTGGCCCGGCCACCCGCAGGGGAAGGGCCGGGGCGGTTCTTGCTGTGGGCCGTGACCGGGGCCGGCAAGACCGAGATGATTTTCCCTCTACTCCAACATACATTGGATCGTGGCGGACGAGCTTTGGTCGCTACGCCGCGCAGGGATGTGGTGCTGGAACTAGCTCCGCGTCTGGCGAAAGCTTTTCCGGACACCTCGCTCGCTACTCTCTACGGAGGTAGTGATGAACGTTGGAAAGACGCTCAGCTCACGCTTGCGACCACACATCAACTGATGCGTTTTTATCAGGGGTTTGATCTCGTCATCATTGACGAACTGGATGCTTTCCCTTATCACAACGATCCCATGCTCGCTCACGCGGCAGCATCCTCCTGTAAGCCGGACGGGAGATTTGTCTATCTATCTGCTACACCGCCAGCTCGGCTCCAGAGGGAAGCAGCACAGGGGAAACTAACTCATGCCAAAGTTCCAGTACGTTTCCACCGTCATCCTTTGCCCGTGCCAAGATTGATCAAGATGGTTACCGTTGCTGAATGTATTAAGAAACGAAATCTTCCTTCTGCCTTGAAGACTAACATCCAAATTTCATTGGAGCGCGACGCTCAGGTATTTGTCTTTGTAACACGCATTGCCCAGATTGAGACGTTTGTGAACCTGATGCGTCGTACTTTTCCCGGAATCCATATCGAAGGAACCTCATCTCAGGACCCTGATCGTGCTAGCAAAGTTATAGCCTTTCGTGAGCGCACAATTCGTTTGCTCGTAACGACAACGATTCTGGAGCGTGGCGTAACCATTCCGCGTAGCGATGTCTTTATATTGGACGCAGACAATGGTCTCTTTGATGAAGCTTCACTGGTTCAGATGGCAGGCAGAGCTGGGCGTTCCATGGATGACCCGGCAGGTAGAGTGGTTTTTGCATCGTCTCGTCGGACGCGCTCACAGGTGAAGGCCGTTGCCCAGATTCGGAAAATGAACACCATCGCTCGTCGCAAAGGTTACCTGCATCCACCATCCCAGACATAATTGTCATCTGCCCAGTTCGTATCCACATATCACAATACATTCCCGAGACTGGAGGTATGCCCCCTATGTTCAACTGGCTCAGCAACATAACCGATCACGCGCAGTACCTGACCCAGCGTCTTCATCATCTGCTCGCCCCGCCGGGAGCGACTTGTCTGACATGTGGGACTCGAGCGATTCTGTCTTCTACCTATCCAGGCATATGCCCACGTTGTGTGAAGCAGATTCCATGGATCCGTTCCATCCGTTGCCTGCGTTGTGGTCGGGGTGTCGGATGCCCGGACTGTGCTCGTCCACATATGCAAAACCGTTCTTTTATCGCCAACCGCAGCGCCGTACAATACAACACTCTTATGAGAGAATGGATTGGAATGTACAAATTTCGAGGCCATGAAAGATACGCGCCGCTCTTAACCGCGCTGTTGATTCAATCCTTTCAAGCGATGAGAGAGGAGCAGAATTCTGCTTTGGCAAAAGAACCCCCAGCCCCCGTGGCTTATTCCGCCACACTTGCTCAACAAAAGAAGCCGCAATGGCGGCCTGACGCGGTCACCTATGTCCCGGTGAGCAGCGAGCGTCTGGCCGAGCGTGGCTTCAATCAGGCGGAGCGGTTGGCTGCTGGACTTGCCACCGCCTGCCGCCTACCCATTGTTGATCTGTTGCAGCGCCAGATCAACACCACCAAACAAAGCTTCAAATCACGCGGTGAGCGTATTGAAACGATGAAAAACGCTTTTTCCATCAACCCAGATGGCATTAAGTTAATTGAAGAGCTAAACAGGAGATCTCATCTGCCAACACATATGGGCATGTCACATGCCAAACCCATACAGTTACTTCTAATCGATGATATCTACACAACAGGCAGCACCTTGGACGCTTGTGGGCGGGTTATTCTAAATGCTGGTTTCTACATGGCGATTCCGGTCGAGATTTACACGCTGACACTGGCGAGATCGTAATCGGCAAATCAGTATATTGAGCTACTGTTTAATATTCTTCAAGTCTGCCTGTATACACAACCTACGCTTTACCTTCAAGTAGACAGGAAAATATGTTCCTTTAATAATCATTGTTATAATTGTGATTGTCTCCATTCCATTTATACCGTTTGAAGTATAGTTGTTTGAAGAAATGATGAATGAAAGCGCAATAAGAAATTTTTTACATGTAAAAAAGAGGAATTGGTTTTCTCGCGCAGAATAGATAGTTTTGCCGTTCACCACAGGTGACAGCATAGGGAGTGGCACAACATATCTTTTGAAGGGGAGAACAAAAGTGGTCGCAGGAAAAAGAAAAAACGGATTTTACTTATGGACTGTCCGTCTACTAGTATTCATGCTGGTATTCGGACAGTTTGGCGTGTACGGGGGGAACCGGGCACATGCAGCAGTAGGAAGCGGGATAGTCTCATCAAGTAATGATTACCAATATGTAATGACCAACAACAACGGTCAACTACAGGTGAACCAAAAATCAGTTAAACTGAGTTGGGCGAGATCCTACAATATTTCATCAACAGGTTATTCGTTCACCAGAATGCAGTCTATCCTGGGTTTCACAAGTGATATTACCAACATAAGCTTCGGATCGTATACATCCAAATATGCCGGACAGATCGACAATGCTTTTCTTATCGATCTGAGCAAAGTTCGTGAGATTGCTACTGAGATGACGTACAGACAACCGTATAACCAAGTTGGCGAGTGGACGATTACACACTATAATGTGCTAGGTCAACTAACGCCAATTGATGTATATGATTATGATGTCAGACAGTTGAGTTTGGTTGTAAACGCAGATACGGGAGAAGTTGTAGATTTTTACTCTGAACTTAATCCGTACTATACACGTAAAGCTGAGCCCGCTTCTTTTACCAAACAGGAGGTAAATCCGTTACCGATTAATAATGTACCCTCTGTGCCTTCGAATATAACGGGTAACTCAAGTGAAAACACGACTCATATTCGCTGGGATCATGCACAGGAAGCTGTACAGTATGAAATTGAGCGTGATGGTATTTTAATGGGGCCTTATTATGGTACGAGCTTGGATGATGCTGTACTCATTCCTAACAAAAATTACTCTTACAAAATACGTGCTATAAATTCTATAGGGAAAAGTGAATGGAGTAGTGTCTATAATATCAAAACACTTCTTAACGAACCTGTTATCTCCACGAGCTCTGAGCAAGGGAAAAATATAGTAGAGTGGGCTGCAATTAATCATGCCTATGGATATCAACTCCAAATTGATGGTGAAGCCCCAATTGACCTAGGTAATGTAACGAATTACGAACACGTTGGTTTGGAGGCCAATTCCAGTCATACCTATGCATTAAAAGCAGTATCATCAGATAATGAGAGCAACTGGAGTAGAACGGCTACGCAACTTGTTGTACCTGACTCAGCAAGTGGTTTGAAAATTACAGAAAATACATTCAATAAAATCTCTTTAAGTTGGACTGCAATTAAAGGTTCTAGTGGATATGACCTGGAGGTTGATGGGGTCGTTGTTCCGGTCTCTGGTACAACATACAGCAAGACGGCTCTTACGCCCAATACCGAGCACACATTTCGATTGAGATCTAAAAATGCAGGCGGCGTAGGTAAGTGGACTGACATGCTAACTGTTTCGACACTTCTAAGTACGCCTGTTATTAAAGCGATTTCTTCGCAAGAAGATATGTTTGTGGCATGGCCTGCAATTGAGGGGGCTACCTCTTATGAGGTTGAAGCTGATGGAGTTAATGTAGGAATTGTTGTAGATCCGGCATACACGCACACTGATCTATCACCAGGGACACTTCATAAATATCGTGTACGAGCTTTGAATGATACGAATACAAGTGCATGGACTACAATGTTGTCCCAAAGTACACTCCCTGGTCCTGTTTCGAATCTCACTATAAACACTGTCACTAATGCAGCTGTTGGTCTGAAATGGACAGCAGTGACCGGAGCGACAGGATATGATTTGGAGATTGACGGTACAATTGTAGCTGTTACTGGCGTAGCCTACACAAAGAGTAGCCTTGCAGCCAATACAGAACATACCTTCCGTATTCGTTCGAAAAATGCTGCAGGTGTGGGTGATTGGAGTGATCCGCTCAGTACAACGACACTGTTGAATACACCTGTATTAAAGGCGGCATCAGAAGAAACGAATATCAATCTGACTTGGGCTGATGTAGCAGATGCGACTACATACGAAATTGAGGCGGACGGAGCAGTAGTGGCAACAGTAGAAGAGTCTAACTATAGCCATGCAGCACTGCTGCCAGGAACTGCCCATAAGTATCGCATTCGTGCGTTGACGGATACCAATACAAGTCCATGGACAGCAATTCTGACGCAGAGTACTATACCTGCATCTGTTACAGGCTTAACGGTTAGCTCGTCTACGAACGTAGCCATTGCTCTGAAATGGACAGCAGTTACAGGTGCAACGGGATATGATCTAGAGATCGATGGAACGGTTTTCCCAGTGACGGGAGTGGCCTATACGAAGAGTGGTCTTGTAGCCAATACAGATCATACCTTCCGAATCCGTTCGAAGAATGCCGCCGGTGTAGGGGCATGGAGTGAGTTGATCAGTGGAACAACACTTCTAAATACACCGGTGTTAAAAGCAACATCAGAAGAAACTGCAATCAATTTGACATGGGCAGCCATTGCTGATGCAACGAAGTATGAGATTGAAGCCGATGGAGCAGTAGTCACGACAGTTGGGGAACCTAGCTTTACCCATACAACACTGCTTCCAGGAACGGCGCATAAGTATCGCATTCGTGCGTTGACGGATACCAATACAAGTGCATGGACAGCAACTCTGACGCAAAGCACGATTCCTGCTTCGGTGACAGGATTGACCATTAGTTCAATAACGAACGTGGCTATTGCTTTGAAGTGGACAGCAGTAACTGGAGCCACGGGATATGATCTAGAAATCGACGGTACCGTTGTCCCAGTAACGGGAGTAGCGTATACGAAGAGTGGTCTTGCAACAAACACAGATCACACCTTCCGTATTCGCTCGAAAAATGCCGCCGGTGTAGGTGCTTGGAGTGATCTGATCAGTGGAACGACACTGCTGAATACACCAGTACTAAAAGCAACATCGGAAGAAACTGCTGTCAATCTGACGTGGGCTGAGGTAGCAGACGCAACGAAGTATGAGATTGAGGCAGACGGAGCAGTGGTTGCAACTGTAGAGGAGCCTAGGTACAGTCACACATCATTGTTACCAGGAACAGCCCATAAATATCGTATTCGTGCCTTGACGGATACTAACAACAGTGCATGGACAGCAACCCTGACACAGAGCACGATACCTGCTTCAGTGACAGGATTAACTGTTAGTTCAACTACAAACGTAGCTATTGCATTGAAATGGACAGCAGTGACTGGAGCGACGGGATATGATCTGGAGATTGACGGAACGGTTGTCCCAGTAACGGGAGTAGCTTATACGAAGAGCGGTCTTGCAGCGAACACAGACCATACTTTCCGTATTCGTTCGAAGAATGCTGCTGGTGTAGGGGCCTGGAGCGAACTCATCGATGGAACGACACTTCTAAATACACCGGTACTAAAAGTAACATCGGAAGAAACTGCAATTAACCTGACATGGGCTGATGTAGTAGATGCAACGAAATATGAAATTGAGGCGGATGGAGCAGTAGTGGCAACAGTAGAAGAGCCTAGCTTCACCCATACATCATTATTACCAGGAACGGCTCATAAATATCGCATTCGTGCGATGACGGATACCAACACAAGTGCATGGACAGCAGTGCTGACGCAAAGTACCATCCCTGCTTCCGTTAACGGTTTCATGTTAAATACCGCTACACCTGTTGCTATTTCATTGAAATGGAGCCCTGTTACAGGCGCTACCGCTTATGATTTGGACATTGATGGTGCTGTAATTTCTGTGAGTGGGTCTGCTTATACGAAAAGTGGTCTTCTAGCCAATACAGATCACACCTTCCGCATTCGTGCCAAAAATGCTGCGGGCATCGGTAACTGGAGTGAGATTGTAACCGCCTCGACCCAATTAAATGTACCAACAACGCTGAAAGCTGTACCTGAAGAAACTGCATTTACGCTGACATGGAATGAAGTTGATGGTGCAACAAAATATGAGATTGAAGCAGATGGCATAGTGGTTGCTACGGTGAGTGATCTCTTGTTTGTCCACAATGGATTGCTTGGTGGGACGGCGCATAAATACCGTATTCGTGCCCTGACCGACACTAATGTGAGTGCATGGACAGCAATATTGTCCCAAAATACGTTACCTGCCAGTGTCTCAGGTTTGAGTATTAACTCAGCAACCACAGCGGCTATCGCGCTGAGATGGACTGCTGTATCTGGAGCTACAGGGTATGATCTGGAGATTGATGGTACGGTGGTTGCCGTGAGTGGAGTTGCTTATACGAAGAGCGGACTTGCACCAAATACGGAACATACCTTCCGAATTCGTGCAAAAAATGCTTCTGGTGCAGGAGCTTGGAGTGAGATTATAACGGGAGTGACTCAATTAACTACACCTGTGCTGAAGGGAACTTCAGACAGAACAAACGTTATTCTGACTTGGGACGCGGTTGGGGGAGCTTCATCTTACGAAATTGAAGCAGATGGGCAAATTGTGGCGACTGTCAGTGATGCAACGTTTATTCATTCTGACCTATTACCGTCCAGTTCGCATAAATATCGCATTCGGGCATTCAACGACCAGAACACAAGTGCATGGTCTTCTGTACTAAGTATTAGAACATTGAATTAGTGTTGTATAATGGGGAACAGGCTTGCGTATATGTGCATCCTGTTCCCATCTTTTGTTCTGTAAATAGACTATGGCTTCATCAGAGAAAATAAGGTAATGTATAGTTATTATCTATTCGGAAATGGAAGTTTGAGAGGGGCGTTTTAGCGATGAATCTAGGTAATTGTCCTCGCTGTGGTAAATTATATGCGTTGAATTTTAGAGATGTATGCTCGAATTGTATCAAGGAAATAGAGCAGGAATATCAGATCTGTGTAGATTATTTGCGCGAAAACAAGGGCACCAACATACAGGAACTATCTGATGCAACAGAGGTTTCAATTAGAAATATTACCAAGTTCATCCGTGAGGGACGAATTTCCATCGAGAACGCCCCAAATATGATGTATCCTTGTGAAGTATGCGGAACGTTGATTCGTGAAGGTCATATGTGTGACTCTTGCCGCAATCGTTTAACGAAAGACTTGGCAGGAGCAGCTCGTGAAGTAGGTCAGAAGGATAACAACAATGTAGGCGGACGAACCTACAATGCTGTCGACAAACTACGCGATTAATAGGAGCGAGGGCTCAAATACATGTTTTGCTATAACAAATGTTTTGAAACGTACCGATAAACTTATTAAAGATTATCGGTTTTTTTTATTATCCTAATCATTTTGACAACATAAAGATTAAAGTAAGAAAAACGTATATCAACGTAAACTCCTAATCATGGAAGGAAGTGTATTTTGAATGAAAATCAATGAACCGAGTAGAATTGGAGCAATCAATTCATATCAAAGGAACGTTGAATCCAATCAGCAGGCTGATGCCAAGAAGAGCCGCCGTAAGGACGAGGTATCCATTTCTCCGGAGGCGATGAAGATGCTTGAGGAACAAAGTCGTACACAGGACGCAGGACGCATACAACGGATACAGGAACTGAAAGAACAGGTGAGTTCGGGAACGTATCAGGTAGATAGCAGCAAGCTTGCTGACAAGTTGCTACCGTATTTTAAGTCTTTTGATAAGGAATAGGTGATCACGTAATGGCAGCACTGGACAGATTGATTGCAGTTTTGCAGCAAATGGAACAAAGTCACCGCGAGATGCTGGCACTCAGTGAGGTCAAGAGACAGGTCATTGTCAAAAATGATGTAGATGAACTCATTGCCCTCCTCAACAAAGAATCTCGTTTCATGAAACAACAGGAGCCATTAGAGATCGAACGGCAGAGTGCAGTTCATGAACTGCTACAGGAGCGTGGAATCAAATCTATGCTGAACCTGAATATTACTGAGATCTCGAAGCTGATTTTTGATCCGGCTGACAAACTGCGATTGCTTGAAGTCCAGAAAAAGCTGGCGGGAACACTGCATGAATTAAAAGAAATCAATCAACTGAATCAAAAGTTGATCGAGCAATCGCTGATGTTTATTGACTTATCCATGGACATCTTTGCTTCTCGACCAGAACAGGATGCCACATATCAGCATCCTGCTGATAAGAACGGTAATCCAGGGCGAATCGGTCTGTTTGACACGCGTGCCTGATTAATTAGGGGGAAACCAGGTGACATCTACATTTCATTCAATCGAAACGGCTAAACGCAGTTTGTTCACACAGACGACAGCTCTTAGCACAACAGGCCATAACATAGCCAATGCCAACACTGAAGGCTATTCACGCCAAAAGGTAAACATGCAGGCATCTATTCCGATGGAGCCGTTCGCATTTCTGCATAGTACAACACCAGGACAGCTCGGTACAGGGGTAGAATTTGACTCCATTACACGTGTGCGCGAGAAATTTCTGGATGACCAGTATCGCAATGAAAATACCAACTTCGGGAGTTGGTCCATTCAACGAGATACTCTTGAGAAACTTGAAGCTATTGTAAATGAACCATCAAACACTGGTTTTCGAACCGTTATGGATAATTTCTACAAATCATGGTCAGATCTGAGTAAAAATCCTGAGGATGTCACAGCACGGCGGATCGTAAAAGAAACGACGTTGGCTCTGACCGATGCGATGAATCAGATTAGCCGTCAACTGGATGCACTTAGCGAGGATCTTGATAGTAACATTGCTGTGAAAAGCAATGAAATTCAGGGCTACCTCGGTAACATTGCGAACCTTAATAGTGCCATTGTAAAAGTCGAGTCTCTTGGCGACAATGCCAACGATTTACGTGACCAACGTGATCTGATGACAGACAAGCTTTCCAAAATCATGAATGTTACCGTTACGGATTCTCCGCAAGGATACCAGGTTCAGATGAATGGACAGGCACTCGTCACTGGTGGGGCGGTACAAGTAGCGGTTGATCCTGCTTTTCTGAATGCTGCATATACAGCAGGCACGCTCACCAACGGCGAGGTCCACGGCATGATTAAGTCCAGAGATACTTTGGTGACTGATTATCAGAAGCAAATGGACGACTTGGCTAATACACTTGCCAATGGGGATATTGAGATCACCCTTCCTGCGGGTTCTGTCTTGCCAGATAATACTGTACTGGATGGAGTTACATACACAGGTGCAGCACGGACACTGGCAACTGATCTGAAGGTTACAGTCAAAGGCCTAAACGGATTGCATCAGCTTGGATACAGTATGGACGGAACGAATTCGCCAGGATTACCTTTCTTTACAGCAGCAGGTGGTGGAACAGCCATCACAGCTGGCAATATTTCATTGAATGCCGAAATCTTGGCTGATCCCAACAAGATCGCAACCTCGCTCCGAACCACAACGGATTCTTCAGGAGTAGAAACGGTAATTAAAGGTAACAATACACTGGCTAATCTGCTGGCTAATTTGAAGGATACTCCAATGAAATCCGTTGATGGTTTGCGTAATGCAACGATTGGTGCTCAGTTTAGTGCAATCGTTGGACAGTTGGGTGTTCAATCCCAAGAAGCGTCCCGTCAGACGTCCAATTCCGAGTTTCTCGTAGAACAAGTGGACACTCGTCGTCAATCGGTCAGTGGTGTTTCCTTGGATGAAGAGATGGCCAATATGATCAAATTCCAGCATGCTTACAGTGCTTCTGCACGTTTTATGACCACATATGACCAATTGCTCGAAAAATTAATTAACTCCACCGGCGTAGTAGGCAGATAATAGAAAGGAGTGACATAACAGACGATGAGAATTACTAATAATATGTTGAGCTCGCAATTGATTCTTAACTTGAATCGGAATGCACAACAGATGAATAGTACACAAACTCAATTGGCAACGGGACGGAAGATCAACAAACCTTCTGACGATCCGGTAGGGATTACGTACTCCCTTCGTTATCGTGCAGAATTGTCTTCCAATGAGCAGTATCAAAAAAATGTGGATAGCGCTGTATCATGGTTGGATTTTAATGATACAGTAATGGACCAAGCTGGCAGTGTGGTTCAGCGGTTGAGAGAACTGACGGTGCAGGCGGCTACGGGTACTAACCCCCAATCTGCACTAGATAGCATCAACGAAGAGGTCAAACAATTAAAAGCACAACTTGTTGATATTTCAAACAGCACGTTGAACGGGAAGTATGTATTCAATGGTGAAACCTACGATGTGAAACCTTATGACTTTCCTACCAGTGCTGATGGTTCGTTCGATACAACTAATGCTGCTTCCATCGTTACTGATCCCGGTAAAATTAATTTTATCGTGGGTGAGAGTATCCAATTACCAATTAACGTAACTGGCAATGAAGTATTTGGTGATTCTACGGAAGCCGATAATCTATTTGTAATCTTTAATACGATTAGTCAGGCTCTCGCGAGTGGGGATCAAAAGGAATTGTCCAATCAGCTTACAAACATTGATACTCGAACAAACAAGATGCTCGGGATTCGTGCAGAAATCGGGGCGAAAACCAATCGCGTCGAACTCATGCAAGGTAGATTAAGTGATCTTGAAGTGAACTTAACGGATTTACAAGCAAAGGTTGAAGATGCAGATTACGCTGAGTTATCAATCAAGTCTAAAATCCAGGAAAACATATATAATGCTTCACTTTCTGCTGGTGCTAAAATTATCTCTCAATCATTAGTTGATTTTCTTAGATAACAAAGGAGAGATCATCTGATGAATACTCTTCCAGTGGTACAAATACACACAACGCCCACGCTATTACATATCGATGCGGACATTGGTCAGTATTCGATTCGTCAGCCGAAGGCGGAGGTCCAACTCCATACCAAGCCTAGTAAATTAACGGTGCAAAGCCATGCAATAGAGCTGAATGTGGATCAGTCCAAGGCTTTTTCTGCCTATCATGGTGGGAATATGATTGATATGAATGCCCGAATATATTCGGGTATTCAGCAATTATTCATGCAGAATATGGCTGAGCGTGTGCAACAAGGAAATGATATGGCAGCCATCCACAAACCAGGCAATACGATTGCCAATATTGTAGGAACGAATTGGCAGGCTAAACCGTTTCCTGAGACACGCACGGCAGCTTCCTCTGATAATGTGGATGTACGTGTGTTTACGCAAGCACCAGACATTCGATTTGAAGCAGCAGAATCCGAGATGAATGTAATTGTGAACAAGCCAGAGATTGAATATCAACGTGGTAAGTTGGATATTTATGTGCAGCAATATGCTTCTATACAATACACTCCGCCTACGATTGATATGGGATTATAATATATAATGTAGAGCTATAGACGGTTATAATACCCCGCTATAGCTTTTTTCTATAAAATCATCGCCAAGGAGGCGTTTATTATTTTTATTGAGACAAGTACATGGGGAAAAATTGAAGTAGATGAAAACAGCACATATCAATTTCCAAGAGGTCTGCCTGGTTTTGAAAACGAAACTAGTTTTGCACTAATCCCTTGGGAAGACACACCATTTAGTTACTTACAATCATTAACGGAGAAAGAGCTCTCTTTCTTGGTAGTCAGTCCTTTTGAGTTTAAGCAGAACTATAGTTTTGAATTGAGTGAAGAAGATAAAGAAGAACTCAAAATCGAAGAAGATGTAGCCGTTTATTCCATAGTCACTGTACATTCAGATGTGACAAAATCAACGATGAATCTCTTGGCCCCAGTTATAATTAATCCTGCACATCGAGTAGGCAAGCAAGTTGTTCTCCAGCAAACCGGTTATATGACTAAACATCTCATATGGACAGAAGAGGCGACTTCGGCTAAGGAGGGGGTCTGAAATGTTAGTATTGTCACGTAAAAAGGGCGAATCTATTATCATTCATGATAACATTGAGGTAACTGTATTGGCAGTGGAAGGTGATACAGTGCGAATTGGTATCTCCGCCCCCAAACACATTGATATCTTCCGGAAAGAGGTATATGCATCTATTCAGGAGGCTAATCGAGAGTCTGCAAAACCTGATGCCCCTAGTGTCGCTGCTTTTATGGAATTACTTCAAGGCATTGAAAATAAAAAAAAATAAAAATATTCCAATTTACTATTAACAGTTCTTCTCTTCCTGTCGATATATAGTTTAGACGCTGCTTCGGCAGGGCGGCCGACCTTAATGTCGCGGCGTTTACCACAAGGATGTGGAACTAACTTATTTTCAGGGAGGAAATTTCTAATGATTATCAACCACAATATCGCTGCAATGAACACTCACCGTCAATTGGGTGCAAACACAGCCAACACAAACAAGGCTATTGAAAAATTGTCTTCCGGTCTGCGTATTAACCGCGCTGGTGACGATGCTGCAGGTTTGGCAATTTCCGAAAAAATGCGCGGTCAAATCCGCGGTTTGGATATGGCTACTAAAAACGGTCAAGATAGCATTTCCTTGATCCAAACAGCTGAGGGTGCATTGAACGAAACTCACTCTATCCTGCAACGTATGCGTGAATTGGCAGTTCAATCTTCCAATGACACGAACACAGATAAAGACCGTGAAGCTCTTCAAAACGAAGTGGATGAGTTGGCTAAAGAGATCACTCGTATCTCCAACACAACTGAGTTCAATACTAAGAAATTGCTTAACGGTTTCGCAGATGGTGCTTCTGGCGTAAGTAGTGCAGCTAACCTGAGCTTCCATATTGGTGCAAACGCTGATCAAAACATCTCGCTTACAATTAAAGCAATGGACGCTGCAAGTTTGTCTGTTGGTGCAGCAACAGGATCTTCTTCTGCTACTGGCGCAACAGCAGCAGCTGTAACTGGTGGTATCAGCATTTCCAGCGCAACTTCCGCGAACGCTGCCATCACAACAATCAACAACGCGATCGAAACAGTTTCTACAGAACGCGCAAAACTGGGTGCTTATCAAAACCGTTTGGAGCACACAATCAACAACTTGGGAACAACTTCCGAGAACTTGTCTGCTGCTGAATCCCGTATTCGTGACGTAGACATGGCTAAAGAAATGATGAACCAAACGAAAAACAACATCTTGGCTCAAGCTTCCCAAGCAATGTTGGCACAAGCAAACCAACAGCCACAAGCTGTACTGCAATTGCTTCGTTAATTTTATATTATCTCAAAAACTGCCAGGCTTTGTCTTGGCAGTTTTTTTGTGTTTAAAATATAAATTCCATAAATTTTCAGATGAATTCCCCGAAAAACGACTAATTAAAATAGGGAAGTGCACCGACATATAGTATAAGACTGAAGAGACGAGAGGGTTCTATGACTAATACGATTTCGTTATGCATGATAGTTAAAGATGAAGAGAGCGTTTTGGAACGATGTTTAGATAGTGTTAAAGAATTTGTTGATGAAATCATTATTGTAGATACGGGATCAATAGATAGAACTCCAGATATAGCAAGAAAATATACAGATAAAATCTATTCATTTGAATGGATTAATGATTTTTCTGCAGCAAGGAATGAATCCATTGGATATGCTACATCTGATTACATTTTAGTGTTGGACGCCGACGAATATTTGGAATCGGGATATGAATTAAAAAAAGATTTACAAGAGGAACTAGATTTCTATGTTTTTAATATTAAAAATACAACAAATCAAGGTACAGCATTTAATCATACTGCAGTAAGATTATTTAAAAATAATTTTGAATTATATTATGAGAACAGACTACATGAACATTTAAATATTATTGATAATCATAAAAACTTTATAAGTGGGACTTCTAATTGTTTAATCGTTCACTCGGGATACGGCGATTCCAATAAACTTGAAGAAAAAAAGGTGAATCGAAATCTTCCGCTGATGAAATTGGAAGTTAAAGAAAATCCGACAGGCTATAACTTATTTAATATGGGAAAGACATATTTTGGATTGCATGACTACATGAAAGCAATAGAATTTTTCAAACGATCTTATCCACTAAGTAAAGACCGTATGTACTTGCCTGAATTACTAACTAAATTGGCATATTCTCTTGCAGAGATAGGACAGAGCGATGAAGCATTAAGTATTTTAAGAGATGCAACCTCTATTTATCCTAATGAAACTGAAATGAAATATATCCAAGGTGTTATATATAAAAATGCAGGATATTATAGAGACGCCGAAGATTGTTTTTTACGCTGTCTTGAACTGGGGGATCAGGGTACTGCGGTGACTGAAGGTAGTGGTAGCTTTAGGGCTCATCTTGAGCTGTCTGAGGTATATGAACTACAAGGTGATCTGAGTGAAAGTTATAAGAAGAAGATACAAGCTTTGGAAACAAAAAGCTCATTAGAAATTATTTTTAATTATTTGGAATTTACATTGAGAATGAATCAACCTGCTGATGAAATTATACAAAATATTAAGAAGTTTTATAAAATGGATAATATACAAGACTTACAAAACCTAATGAATATGTTATATGGTTTACGTCACCCATTACTCCATTATTATCTGGAAAAATTCAAAATAGAAGCAGATGCCCATATTAATGTAGTATCGATGATTTACAGTAAGGATAAGCAAGCTATGAAGAGAGCTTTAGACCAGTCTGGAAATATCACTAAAGAAGAAAATGGTGAAGATCTTCTACTTTTAGCGTATGCGTTCAAAGAGATGACTTTAATCACTCAACTTCAACCTTTGATGAACTTGGGGAGTAAAGAATTAAAGGTTATCAGAATGCTTTTTGAAGGAAAAGCCTTACCTGGCTCAATGAGTGTGAGTTTAGAAAGAGCGTTTTTTGTATTGTGTGAGAAGCTGATTATTATCGAGGAGTTTGATTTGTTCCAGGAACTTGCAGAAAAGCTTATGGAATCGAAGCGAAATTACAAAATAACACTCAGCAAGCTCTTAAAAAAATATAAATTTGATGAGTTAGCTATAGATTTGTTAACTACTCTTTATAACAATGAGAACAGTAATATTGAAGTGATTCAGTTACTTGGAGACTTGTGCTTCCGTAATAATTACCTAGAAGATGCGACATTCTTTTATAATTATTTAAAGAAAAATAACCCTAACTATCAAGTCTATGAGAGATGTTTTGAATTAATTAAAAATTCCAATGATGAGTTTGAGAAAGTGCAATTACAGAAGGAGATATCAAAACTTTATCCAACTGCCCTATGGGTAGCTAACATACAATTTTAAATTAAAGAAGGAAGATTAACTTAACTTTAATTTCGCTGTAAAGTGAAAGGTGTAGGAGAGGGATAAATTAAATGAAGAATGTTTTAATTTTTGGGGCTTCCGGATATGGTAAGCGTATACTGTATTCCTTGGATGAGCGATATATTAAAGTAGTAGCTTTTGTAGACAATCATCAAGCAAAACATGGTCATATGGTAAATGATGTACCGATTATTCCTCCCGAAAAAATTCAGTACTATCAGTATGACAGTATCATTGTTTCTGTTGGAACCTTAGAAAAAGATATAAAAAATCAACTAATGAATCTAGGCGTAGAAGAAGAGAGAATTATAACTTTCCATCCTGATGATAGGAATATTCAATGGCTTGAGAATAGATATGTGATGGCTCGTGCGTGCATTGAAGAAATAAATAAGCGTCAAATTCCTGGAAATATTGCAGAACTCGGCGTATATAAAGGAGAATTTGCTAGTTATTTGAATAGGTTCTTCCCAGATAAAAACCTGTATCTTTTTGACACTTTTGAGGGGTTTGATCAACGAGATGAGCATCATAAAGATGAATATGTATCTAGTTCACCAATGTTTACGGATACAAATGTAGAACTCGTTTTGAATAGGATGCAATTTCCTGAAAAGGTGACCGTGAAAAAAGGATACTTTCCTGATACTGCAGTTGGATTAGAGGATACTTTTTGTTTTGTAAGTTTGGATGCTGATTTGTACAAGCCAATTTTACAAGGACTAGAATATTTTTATCCACGATTAGTAAGTGGAGGTTATATATTTATTCACGATTATGATAAGGTCAATTGGCCTGGGGCCACCTTGGCCGTAAGAGAATTTAGTGAGAAATATAATGTTCCCTACCTCCCTATCTTGGATAGAGGCAGTAGTGTTGTTATAGCTAAATAATTGGGATAACAGCCTTAATGTAGGTGCTTTTTTGAGCTAGGTGAAGAAACAAGATAGGGGAGAATCGTTTAGAACTCAAATATAAGTGTTGAAAAATTAGTCCGTGAATAATTATTCAGAGTACTGTAAACGAGAAAACCTAAGATTACTTAAGAGGGAAATTTGGATTTAGCCTAGCTCACTTAAGTATAGGATTTTAAATGCAATATATAAATTAATGATATATTCAAGAAACTTATTAATTTATATGTATATGAGAATGAATTGGGGTGTTCTAGAGATGAACATAGCTTTATTAACAGCTGCGGGTACTGCCAGTAGAATGCGCCAAAGTATTCCGAAGCAATTTCTTCATATAGATAATAAACCAATAATCATCTATACAATGGAAGTTTTCCAGAATGATCCCAACATAGACGCTTTAATGGTTGTGACCTTAGAGGGATGGAGAGAAGTTTTGTTATCTTATGCTAACCAACATGGAATTACAAAGTTGAAATGGGTTGTTGCTGGTGGGAGTACAGGTCAAGAATCAATATATAAGGGTTTAAAAGAACTAGAATATTCATGTGAAGCACAAGATACAGTCATGGTTCATGATGGGAATCGACCGTTAATTACTAATGAAATTATATCCGATAGTTTGGCTACATTTAAAGATTATGGCGGTGCTGTAGCTGCTATACCTTGTAATGAAGCGGTATTTAGAAGCGAGGATGGACTTTCATCTGATTTTTATATACCTAGAGAACAATTATTCAGGACTCAGACGCCTCATACCTATTCTCTTGGCAAACTTCTCTGGGCGCATGAAGAGGCAGCAAAAAAGGGGATAGAAAATTCAGTAGCAAGTTGCACTTTAATGCAGGAGTTGGGGGAGAAAATATATTTATCAAAAGGTTCGGAAAAAAATATAAAGTTGACAACGATGGAAGATATGGAAATACTCAAGGCACTTCTGCATACACAGTAGACTATATCAATTTGCTATATAAATGATATTAGTGATTATGTGTAATAGTTGATTATTTTAATTCAAAACATTAAATAAAGGTTCAAGTTATATTCCAAGGAGACAATAACTTATGATTCATAAAAGTTTGAATTATGTTATGGATATAAAGAAAGTGGCAGCTCAAGATCTCAACTGGGACAAGGTTAGTAATAAAAAAATATTAATATCAGGTGCCAGTGGGATGATCGGGAGATTTTTAATTGATGTAATTATGTATCGCAATAAGATCTATCAGAATAACATATCCATTATTGCTTTAGGGAGAACAATGAGTCAAGCTAGTTCTTTATTTACTGATTATCTTGGTTATGAAAGATTTCAATTCATACCATGTGATATCAATGATATTAACACGCTTAGAGAAATTGAAGCAGTTGATTTTGTTATTCATGCAGCCAGCAAAACCCACCCTTTAGAATATTCCAATGCACCTATTGATACAATATTAATTAATACGTTGGGTACAAACAATATGCTTGAATTAGCAACTCGTGGACAGGGAGCACGATTTGTACTATTATCTTCGGTTGAAGTATATGGAGAAAATAGAGGAGACGTTGAGGAATTCACTGAAGATTATTGTGGCTATATTGACTGCAATACTTTAAGGGCAGGATACCCAGAAGGGAAGCGGGTAGCAGAAGCACTATGCCAAGCGTATTATAAAGAGAAAAACGTTGATTTTGTAACTGTTCGTTTGGCAAGAATTTTTGGGCCAACCATGAATATGGATGATAGTAAAGCAGTGTCTCAACTTATAAAAAATGCGGTTAATAAAGATGATATCGTCCTGAAAAGTGAAGGGAATCAATATTTTAGTTATTGTTATGTTGGTGATGCTGTATTAGGCATATTAAAAATAATGTTCGAGAGTGAGAGTGGGGAATGTTACAATCTTTCTGGGAAAAAAGGGAATATCACTCTTAAAGATTTAGCAACATACTTGGCTAGCCTTAATGGAAGACAGGTCAGATACGAATTAGCAAATGAAGATGAACAAATGGGATATTCTAAGGCGAGTAAAGCCATTTTAAATATTGATAAATTAAGATTATTGGATTGGTCCCCCATATTTGATATAAAAGAAAGTTTGAAAAATACTGTTGAAATAATCCTTGAACTTAAATTAGATTCCAGGTAATCGGAGGCAACATGAGCAGAGCGTTCAGTGAAAGTCTATACATTGGTTATCGACGTATAAAAGCTATCTCTATAGCAGCTTTGTACTATTTGTTTCGGTTTTTACCAATAGACGATAAAAAAGTTGTATTATCCAGTTTTGAAGGAAAACAAGGATACAGTTGTAATCCTAAATATATAGCTGAGGAGATTTTAAAGAGAAATAAATTAAGCAGCCAAGCATACAAACTTATTTGGTTAGTAAATGATACTTCCAATATATTTCCGAGTGAGATTCTTGTGAAGAAAAACAGTTTTTGGAATAGAGCATACCAACTATCCACAGCAGCCATATGGATCGATAACCATAGAAAGCCATTGGAAACTAGAAAGAGAAAAAAGCAATTGTATATAGCTACGTGGCATGGAGCAATTGGCTTTAAAGCTGTAGGTGAATTGAGAGGAACTTCCTTTCCTGAGATAGCCCGATTGGTCAGCAAACATGATTCGCAACTTGTGGATTATTTTTTGTCTAATTCTTCATGGTGCAGTGATATGTATAGAAAGGCGTTCTTTTACGAAGGTGAAATCATTAAAACCGGCTCTCCAAGATGTGATGTTTATAGAGAGGCAGAGCATATGCGTAATAGAATACGCAAAGAATTTGAACTGCCTGAAAATTCAAAAATATTGCTTTATGCTCCAACATTTCGGAGTGGGACACAAAATATAGTTATGAATACTTTATCGGGGGAGAGCCGACTGTCATATGAAGCTCTACACGAAGTATTAAATAAAAAGTTCCAGGGAGATTGGTATATCTTTGTACGGTTACATCCAAGCCTCAAAGGTCAGAAATTTGAGAACAAAGAGAATAACTCTATCATTTTTGATATAACCAATAGAGATGATGCATATGACGTATTAGCTGCCACGGATCTGTTTATTTCAGATTACTCAAGTATAGCCTTCGACGCTGCAGCTATGAATATCCCCGTATTTATTTTCGCTGAGGATATGGATGATTATGTGAAAGATAGAGGCAGGCTTCTTTGGGATATGGAGGATTTACCTTTTAAAGTATCATATAGCAATGATGAGCTATTAAAAAATATCATTGAGTTTAATGAGGAAGAGTATCATAATGGCCTAGGTAAATTACGTGAGGAAGTTGAATTATTGGAAGACGGTTATGCGAGCCAAAGAGTTGTTGATCTTATACAAAAGAAATAACTTAAGAGATCTAACGCTACAGCTTTAATTTTTGACTATTACTGGCTTCAAATGTATAGAAGATGGTTCCCTTTTTAGGAGACGTCTTCTTATTTTTTTTGCTTCATTTTTGGAATAAATTGGATGTTGAGTTGTGAGTTTTGAGCTAATGAAAGTTTCCTTTTAATCCGATATAAGTTAGAGAACAGTAGTAAGTTTATCTCACAATACCGTGCATAATATA
The DNA here is from genome assembly GCF_036894235.1 of Paenibacillus sp. Y5S-9. Taxonomy (NCBI): domain Bacteria; kingdom Bacillati; phylum Bacillota; class Bacilli; order Caryophanales; family Paenibacillaceae; genus Paenibacillus; species Paenibacillus sp. Y5S-9. The sequence continues at coordinate 6,200,909 of NZ_CP145887.1, read as the reverse complement.
TGCTTAATTTAATCGAAACCCATCATGAGTTTATCTTGGATATCAGACAACATAGGAGGAGGCATAAAATGATCACGGCAATCATTTTGGCAGGTGGAACTGGAGTAAGAATGAATAGTAGAACAAAACCTAAACAATTTCTGGAGCTTCATGGAAAACCAATCATTATTCATACATTAGAACATTTCGAACGCCATCCAAAAGTGGATAATATAGTGGTAGTTTGTGTTAAAGGGTGGAAAAAAGAACTAGAGAATGTCATAAAAAGAAATTATATAACTAAGGTGAAGTGGGTTGTAGGAGGCGGAGAAACAGTCCAAATGTCAACCTATAATGGACTGAAAGCTGTTTACAATGAAATGGGTCATTTAAAAAATCATATTGCAATAATTCATGATGGGGTACGTCCGTTAATAGATGAAAAGTTAATAACAGATAATATTGAAACGGTTAAAAATCGAGGATCCTCTGTGACTGTTAGTTACGCGATTGAAACTATAACCTCAGTAGATGATGATGGAAAGATTTTACGAGTAGAGAATAGGGACAAGGCTAGAATTGCAAAAGCACCTCAATGTTTTTATATGGACAGACTTATGGAAGCACATTATAAGGCACAGACTGAGGGGATTCATTCAATGATAGATGCTGCTTCCTTAATGAATTATTATGGACATGATCTTCATACAGTACTTGGTTCTAACTATAACATCAAAATTACGACTCCTGCAGATTATTATATTTTTAGAGCTTTATTTGAAGCCGAGGAGAACTCGCAAATATTCGGACTATAACATTGAAAATTGGTGATACGATGAATGAAATTCTAAAAGAAGATTTTGAATATATACAGGATGCTCATCTACCGTGGGAAAGTATTAAGAATAGCACTGTATTTATTACAGGAGCAACAGGATATATAGGGTCTTTATTAGTTCGTTTTTTTGATTATATGAATAAGAACTATCAATATAACATTAGAATTGTAGCACTTGCTCGTGATTACAATAAAGCAATGAATGTATTTAATTCATTGGAAGTAGAAATAGTGGAAAGTGACATTCGACAGTTGTTATCACTCGAAATGCAAGTTGATTTTATTTTCCATTGTGCAGCTGTGACCAATTCGAAGGCAATGATTGCAGAACCTGTTGAAGTGACCGAGGGAATTGTGCAAGGGACATTTAATGTCATGAAGTTATCAGCAGAACAAAACGTAAAAAGTGTTGTTTTCCTTTCTTCTATGGAAGTCTACGGTAGTAGTGAGGGGAGTTCCAAAGTTGGTGAGAAGGATCTGGGGTGTATTGAAATTTATAATACAAGGAACTGTTACCCTCTCGGTAAGAGAATGGCAGAGAACATTTGCTTCAGTTATTTTTCTGAATACAAGGTACCTGTTAAGGTTGCAAGACTTGCACAAACCTTTGGAGCTGGTATTTCTGAGAATGAGAATAGAGTCTTTGCGCAATTTGCCCGTAGCGTTCTTCAAGGTAAGGATATCGTGCTTCATACAGATGGATCATCCATGGGTAATTATTGCTATTCAGCGGATGTAATTCGGGGGCTGTTCTATATTCTATTCAATGGTGTTAATGGACAGGAATATAATGTGGTCAATGAAGAAGCAAGCTTAAGTATTAGAGAAATGGCAAATCTTGTAGCTCAGAATGTTTCTGGGGGAAATATTAAAGTGAAGTATGAAATTCCTACGCTAAATCAATACGGATATGCTGTTACAACTAATATAAAGCTATCAGCTTCAAAAATTGGGGAACTTGGTTGGAAACCTAAGTATGGATTAGAACTCATGTACAAACGTATGATTGATTACATGACATTGAATGAACAGGAATTAACTGTTTAGAAGTCACATTTATTATTTATTGATCCGGTATATGTAAAGTTTTTCAGTATAATTATAGGGTAGGTTTGCATAATGAGTGAACAAATCCATCAAAAGTTTATTGAAACATTTAAAGAGCATAATAAACGGCCCATTGCTTTATACGGGTTGGGGATTACTACAAGAAAGATTTTAGATTTGTATGAACTCTATAATTTTGTTGGTATTGTGGCAAATGAAAGAATCGGTGAAGTTGTGTATGGAAAAGAAGTTATGTCTATCGATTCGGTAATGAATAGTGCCGAATTAATTATTATTGTTTCTCAAATGAAATCGGTTAAAACAATCTACAATAGAATAAAGCACGCTGAAGAGGCTGGTTTAGAAATATATGATTTAACAGGTGAAAATTTGTCTGCTAAGGATCATGAGAACGAATTTTTTGATGAGCCATACTGGGAGAAGAACATTACAGAATTGAAGAATCATATTGATAGAAGTGATATCGTTTCATTTGATCTATGGGACACATTGATTATGCGAAAAGTTCTGCATCCAGATCATATTTTTGATATCGTTGAGTCCAAGTCGAAATCTTTTGTGGATAATTTGAATTTTAGCTATTTAAGGGTTAAAGCAGAGCAAACACTAATAGATATGGGGTATGTTCCGAATTTGACAGAAATATACAAAGAGATTCGAAACAATCAGCCTAAGATCGACTCACAGTTGTGGTCACGGTTAATGGAACTGGAGATTGAGACGGAAAGGAAGTACTCAATTAAAAGAGAATCTATTGTTTATCTACTAGACTATGCTAGGGATCAAGGTAAAAGGGTCTATTTAATATTTGAAACAAGCCTTACAAGCCCTCAGATTCAAAGTCTTCTTGAAAATTGCTTTATTAATGTTGAGAATTGTGAGTGTTTAATCTCTAATGAAATTAGAAAGACAACTCGAGATGGCTCAATCTATAAGTATTTTAATGAAATTGCTGGCACAGGAAAGAAAATGCACATCGGTAATAGAAATGTTGATAAGGTCAGAAATTATAATATCGAAGCAATTTATTTGGCGACTTCATATGAGTTATGGAGTAAATCCTCAATTCGTTATATCCTTCCGAAGGCGATAACGTTAAACGACAGCATCTTATTAGGCGTCCTAGCATCAAAAGCGTTTAACGATCCGTTCGTTTTATCCTCTTCTAAAGGTAAAATGGAGATTAACAATTTATATGAACTTGGATACTATTGTTTCGCTGGCTTAACAGTAAAGTTCCTTACTTGGCTTACAGAGAAATATAGATTTAACCATAATGCTGTTATTTTATTCGCTTCGCGAGATGGGTATCTGTTGCATCAATTATACGAAAAAATAAGAAGTCAACAAGTTGATTTGGGATTGCCTGAAGGCATCTATTTTTATATATCCAGAAGAGCGGTAAACGTTGCTTGTATCCATTCGGAAAAGGATATAGCAAATATTGTTCGTTCAGTATTGGATTTATCAAGAGGTAAGCTGAATCAAATTTTAGGGCAACGGTTAGGTATTGATTTCGATCCTAAGGATGAGATTCTGAATTCTGAACTAAATACAATTCAGGATACCCAAGAGAGCGATCAAATTATAGAACGAGTACTTGAATATAAGCAGTTAATTCTCAGTAATGCTTTAAAAGAGCGAGTCAACTATTTCAAGTATATAGACCTGGTCCTTCAGAATAAGTACAATGATGACCGTGAGGTATACTTCTTTGACTTATTTACAAAAGGAACAAGTTTTCATAATCTCAAAAAATTACTCTCAGATATGAAATTGATATGTTTTGATGTTAAAGATGCCCCCAATGAATATATCTCCAATTTGGATGAGATACAGCGATTGTTTGGAGATGCAGGAGAAGCTCGTTTCTCTTTTCAAAAATTTTATCAGCTTTTTGAAGTTGCGTATGCGTCATCCGAAGGACAGTTAAAGTGCTTCGACGAAAAAGGGAATCCTCAGTTTATAAAGTCTAGTGAGTATAACCACAACGAAATTATAGCCTTGCAGAGAGGTGTTCAAGACTTTATAGCTGATTTGGAATACTTAAATGAAAGTTGGTATCTGCAACCTATTAATTTAGGCATGGTAGATTCTTTTAGTGAAATGATGGATGTTAAGAGAACGATTATGTCACCAACACTAAGTAAGGGTTTTGCGTATTATGACAGCTTCGCCTCAGAAGAAACGATGAATATCTGGGAAAATATGATTTAAGGAGATTATTAGTGCGAAAAAAGATGAAAAGTACTCTGTTGAATGTAGTTTATTCACTTCAACAAGCGACCTCTAATTTAGAAACACTTGTTCATGCTGGGCGATATACCGATTCGTTAGAAGTACTAAAAGCTTGTCAAGAAGGTGCTATAAGTATTGGAACTACAATAGAGCAGCAGGCTAACCAAGATACGGGACACATTATCAAGAAATTAGAGAATTATTGTGAGAGTGTCTACCGGGTTTATATAAATGTAGAGAATGCAGATTATCTTGCGAGTAATCCGTTGAAAAATTTAGCTGACCAATTGCACGATATAGAAATATGTATTGAAAGTGAAATTCATGTGAAATATGAGGTTGTATTTCTTCCATATAAAGCTTCCATGTGGGATTCAATGGAGAGCGTGTGGAAAGCTGCGAATGAAGATCCGAATTGTAATTCTTATGTTATTCCTGTCCCATACTTTGAATTTATTCAAAATCCAAAAACACAAGTGTTAAGATATGATGGAGCCGAATTTCCATCATACGTTCCGACTATGCCATTTAATAACTATGATTTTAAGCAGCAAATGCCTGACGTAATCTATATACACAATCCATATGATCAATACAATAATGTTACATCTGTTCATCCTTCGTTCTATGCTTCTATATTAAAAGAGTATACCGATCTTCTTGTGTATATTCCTTATTTTGTAACCGGAGGATCAATCTCAAAAAGTCTTACTTCGTTACCAACATACCAATTTATGGATGTGATTGTCACTCAATCGGAAAGTGTGAGTAGTTTCTATAAAGGTAATGTCGCTTCAGAAAAATTAGTCGCGCTAGGCTCCCCAAAAGTAGACAAAGTACAAGTGCTTTCTAAAGAAAATAGAGTAATACCGATAGAGTGGGAGTCCATTATCCAAGATAAGAAGATCATTTTCTATAATACAAGTCTATCCAGCTTATATGAATATAGAGAAAAATGCCTTGAGAAGATGAAGGATGTTTTTACTTGTTTTAAGGGCAGAGAGAACGAAGTGTTGTTATGGAGACCACATCCTCTAGTTAAGGCTACATTAAAGTCAACGTTTCCACAACTGTATCAGGAGTACTGCGAGATAGAAGAAGAATTTATATTTAATCAAATAGGTATTTTGGATGCAAGTCCTGACATCTCACTTTCTGTAGCGATTTCAGATGCATATATTGGGGAAGAAGGCTCTTCTGTTATTCATTTGTTTGGGGCTACAGGAAAACCAATATTTTTACTCCATTATGGAGACGAAAGTATTAACCGACTAGGATTTGCAGATGCACATCTAGAAGGTGAAGAACTGTGGTTTACTCACGCTCATTATAATGCTTTATGTAAAATGAACATTCACACTGCTCAAGTTGAGATTTTGAATAGTATCCCCAATGAGCTTCCAATAAAAGATCTGTTGTATCACGATATCGCTAAAGTAGATCATAAATTATACTTTGTACCAAGTCGTGCAGAAGAGATGGCCATTTATGATATGGAAAACAACAAATTCGAAAAAGTTGCATATGAAAATGAGAATGATAATGTTTTCTCTAAATTTACAAGAGCAGTGCGACTGAATAATTTTCTGTACTTTTTACCAGTAAATCATTTTGCTTTAGTGAGGTATAACGTAACGGATGGAACCTTCAAATATTATTCTGAAATAGTGAAAAAAATAAAAAAATATTCTTTGAATAATAAGCAGGGTCTATATTTTATGAATGCAATTGTTCAAGAAGGCGAATCACTTTTTTTGGCAGCTGCTCAGACAAATATTATTATTGAATTTAATACAGTTACCGAGACTATAATACTGCACAAAGTCGGAACTAAAGAAACAGGATTTTATCGTATGGAAAATGACGGTGAGTACTATTGGTTGATTTCAAATGAAGATGGACCAATAGTTAAGTGGAATCGTAAAACAAATCAAACATTCGAATATGATAAATATCCAAAAGGATTTTTGTCAGGAGGAAAAGGATTTTTCAGCATAATAAATTGTGCCACAGACTATATGCTGTTATTCCCCAAAAAAGGTAATATGATTGTCGAAATTAATAAAGAATCAGGGATTATGCAAGAATACATTTTGGATTTGCCATACAAAGAAGGGGAAAGGAAATCAGAACAACATAATTGGCCGAATAATTACTATTTTGTGAAAAGAATTAACGAAGATCAGATCGTTGCACTTACAGCATATGATAGCTCACTGCTATTTATAAATACTGAAACTCGACAGGTAGTTTTGAAAGAGAGCAAATTTATTAAAAATGAATCCAGACTACATTTTCAAGAATGGGGCAGCAATCTACCGTATGCTTGTAGAGAAGGAGTACTTTCCAACGTTGAAGACTTTCTTGACGGTTTAGATAAATATAATATTGAACACAGTGTAGCTCAAAAAAAAGCTTATCAAAAGGTTATTAATAACATGGACGGAACAAGTGGCTTGAAAATACATCAACATATAACTAACCAATTAAAGATCACGAATCAATTGGAAAGTGCGGAAAAAGGGCAATATTAGTGGAAGAAGAGGGAAGGTGAAAGAGGTCGTAGTAAGAGATTATATGGCTTCAGAAGAATTGAAAAAATTATGGGCTGTGGAAATGGATCTGATTGATAGATTAAAAGAAGTATGTGATAGACATAATCTTACCTATTATATGTCGGGTGGAACCTTGCTGGGAGCAGTTAGACACCAGGGGTTTATTCCTTGGGATGATGATGCAGATTTTCTAATGCCCCGAAAGGATTATGAGAAACTAAAACTGGTTGCGGCTAAGGAGTTTACAGAGCCATATTTTTTGCAGACTGAGGAGAGCGATCCTGGCTTGTATTTGGGGGGATTTGCAAGACTTAGAAATAGTCATACTACTAATATTACTTATGCTCACATGAGCTGTAAGGCGAATTTTGGGATTTGGATAGATATTAGTATATTAGATTTTCTCGCTGAAGATAAGTTAAAAAGAAAAATACAAGTTAACAGAATTAGATTTTTTCAAAGATTAATGTATGCGAAAACATTTAAAAGAAAGGAGGGGCTGTTAGAGTTATCGGATTTCCATTGGTTCTTATTTAAATTAGGAACTAAAATGTGTTCGAGAAGTTGGATAAGTAAACAGCTTAAAGCAGCAAGCTCTTCCTGTGAATACTCTAAATTTGTAACTAGTTTTGCATATCATGCTGATCAGTATTTTCCTATAGAACTGGAGACAGTAGATTTTGAAGATGTAACTCCTATGAATTTTCAGACAATGCTATTGCCCGCTCCGGTTGGATTCAAGAATTACTTATATTTGAAATATGGAAGGGATTATATGGATTTGCCTCCAGAGGAAGAACGTAAGCCCGCCCATATTGGAGTGTTGAGTAGCGAGATCCCTTATACTAAATTCATTATAAATTCTGACAATCTTAAAGATGTAACTGATAGTAAAAACGTTGTTATTTTCGGAGCTGGACAGATGCTTCAATACTATTTAGAAAGAACAGTAAACAAGCGCCCGAAATATATCCTAGATAATGATCCAATGAAGTGGGGAATGTCGATACAAGATATTGATGTGAAATCGCCACAGTATCTACTAGATGAAAATGATAAAGAAACAATTGTTTTAATTTGCAGTATTCATTATAGAAGTATTGTGAATCAACTAAAAAATATGAATATCAGTGAATATGCAATTTTTGTACAGAATCAATATTGGCTTTAATTAAAAACAGGGGGAGGTATTATGGACAATCTATTTGAGACTACAATCCAGAAGGCATTTAAAGAGAATTTCTCCACTTATAAAAATAAGAAGATCTTACTTTATGGGACAGGGGTAGTAGCCGAGTTCATCCTGAATAATAACCCCAGCTATAATATTATAGGTCTAATGGATGGAAATAAGAAGTACGGAGAGCTATTAGGTAAGAAGGTATATTCCTATGAAGAGGTGTTAAAAAACAAGCCAGATCTTATTATCGTGGCAGCTGCTAAAAGAAATGTAGAAATGATCTATGATCGGTTAGCTTATTTTTGTCATACCAATAATATTCCATTGTACTCTGTTGACGGGAGAAATTTATTTACTGCCTACGGCTATCATGGGCTATCCGATTCTCAGATACAGTATTTTGATGTACATGAAGAATTACTAAAGAGTCAAATTGACAAAAATGAGATCATTTATTTTGATATTTACGATGTTCTAATCATGAGAAAGACATTAATCAAGTTGGATGTATTGGATATTGTTGAATATAGATTAACTCAAGCTAACATTAAGATTCCTGACTACATTAATGCAAGAATCAAAGCCGAACAAGAAGTTATGATGTCACACGGCACAATCAATGAAATATATGAAAAATTAGCTAAAATTAGCAACATCTCAGTTGAAAATGCTCTTGAAGCTATGGCAGTTGAACTCGAAGTTGAGACGTCTATTACTTGTAGTCGGAGTTCAATCAAAGCTATGATGCGATATGCTTTAGATGAAAATAAAAAGGTATACTTGGTCAGTGATACTTATTTTCAAAAAGGATTTTTAGAATCGCTGTTACTAAGCCAAGGAATAACTGGTTATTCTGATTTAATAATCTCAAATGAACATAAACGAACAAAACGTGAGGGATTGCTCAGTTTTTGGGATAACAATTATAGCAATGAAAGTTCTCTTTATATAGGAGTGGACTCGGAAAGTGAAATAGTCCAGGTAAACCAAAGTAAGTTTAACATCTTTTTGATCAAAAGTGCATATGACATGTTTCTTTTATCTTCATATAAGGATATGATCTATAGCCTCAATAATATCAATGAGCGCTCTCTGTTCGGACTAATTGTAGCCAAATTGTTTAATTCTCCATTTGCACTCTATAATTCGGATGGAAAACCGAAAGTCGATAATAATTATAACTTTGGGTACGTTTTTATAGCTCCATTAATTATAAAGTACGTATTTTGGATCATAGGCAAGACGAAGAATGAAAAATATGATGATGTATTATTTGCTGCTAGAGATGGGTGGATTACACATAGGCTGTACTCTATTTTACGTGAGAAAATGAGTATTAACATTCCCAAAGGGATATATTTTCAGACATCAAGAACACTCTGCACTCTTGCTTCTGTGACGACAGAAGAGGATATTCGGTGGATAGCTGAAGTGCCTCATGCATATGAGCCAGAACAGATGCTTAAACGTAGATTCGGATTAAATAATTCAGAAATACATGAGTACGTTGAAGAAAATCATGTAGATTCTGTGTGGTATGCATATTACCACACAGAAGGTATACTCATCAACGCAAAACGTATTAGAGAAAGCTACTTGAATTATATAGAAAGTTTAAATCTGAAATCTGAAGGAAAGTATGCTTTTGTGGATTTTGTCTCTTCAGGGACTTGTCAATTGTTATTGGATAAGATTACCGCATTAAATTTGGAAGGATTATATTATTGTAAATACAATAACAATGATGAATCAAAATTGAACCTTTCAGGTGATGCTATGTTTGAGAATATGGTAGAACAAGTCTATTGTAGTTTTTCTTACGAAAATTACTTGTTATTAGAAACGGTGATGACTTCGCTGAATCCTTCCATTGCAAGCATTGGCCCTGACGGTCAATTTATTTATGGTGAGGAAGTAAGAAACAGTAAGGAAATGATCTATGTTCAGGAAGTCCATCAAGCTGTCGAAGACATTTTTTTAGACTATATAGAGAATATGCACATTATGAATATTGAGATCAATAAATTTGTTGTAGATCGCATATTTAGCTATCATCAATCAAGATATACTAACGAACAATGTGAGATTTTTGATAACTTAAGGTTAATGGAAGACTTCGGTCAATGGCATATGACATTACCACGAGTAACTTAGAAGGTGGATAAGAAATGACTTTACTCATAACACAATATTATAAAAGTGAGAATGATGAAGTAGAACTCAGTCAGGAAGAGATGGATATCTGTAGTTATATTTCTCAGAATAACGAAGATAACTATGATCAATTGATATCAGAGGATCCAAGGTGGAATGTTTTTCTACAACTAACACGACTGAGGAAATCATTGTTAAATTGGTATGACTTTAAACCTGGTTCTACGTTACTTGAAATAGGTGGTGGTTTCGGAGCTTTGACTGGTCTCTTCTGTGATCATTGTGCAGAAGTTGTTTCAGTGGAGGGGTCTCTTCAACGAGCCAAACACATTCAGGAAAGACATAAAAATCGAACGAACCTCAAAATATATGCCGGCAACATTGGAGATATTCCAATAGATCAAAAGTTTGATTATATTGCTCTTATTGGACTTTTGGAGTTTGAAGGAAAAGGGAGTAAGGACAGATTAATCTACAGTGACTTTTTAAAATCAATAGGTGAGCGTCTTAAACCTGGTGGAAAACTTATCATCGCTGTCGAGAACAGATTTGGCTTGAAATATTTGTGTGGTGCGCCTGATCCATACTATGGAATTCCGTTTGCCCAAATCAATCAAAGCTCTTACAAGAAGGGAACAGGCCACTCTTTCAGTAAGCAGGAACTAACTACAATAATAGAAAATGCAGGTTATAAACATTTTAAATTTTATTATCCTCTGCCAGACTATAGATTGCCTCAATTGATCTATTCTGAAAAATGTATACCTAAAACAAGTTTGAAGGAAAGATTAACCCCGTATTATATTGATTCTTCTTCACTGCTGGCGTATGAGAACGATCTGTACGATGATGTAATTGAAAACAATGCTTTGGAATTTGTGGCAAATTCTTTCCTGGTGGAATGCTCTTTTAATGATATGGATTTTTGTGATGTAATTTATGCTGCTGTCTCTACTGATCGCGGACGGAGAGAAGGGTTCGCAACGACAATTCATAGTGATGGCAATGTCAAGAAAACACCTTTATATTCAGAAGGGTTGCCTCAATTGCGAAATATAAAAGAAAACCACGATGAATTAGAATCCAGTCAGTTAAAAGTAATTCGAACGCTTCTCAAAGAAAATAGATTAGTTATGCCTTACGTAGCTTACGATACTTTATCGGATTATTTAAAGATCATCATCCGAAAGAATCCTGAAGAATTCGTATTGTTATTTGATCAGTTATACAATAGTATACTGCAATCATCCAGTATAACTGAACACATGAATCCTTCCTTTCATGGCTATAACGACTCATTAGACTATGGAGTCATTCTTGAAAAGGCTTATATCGATATGATTCCGGTGAACTGTTTTTATCATGATAAGGAGCTTATTTTCTTTGATCAGGAATTTGTGAAGGAACAATACCCTGCTAAATATGTTTTGTTCAGGGCGTTAAAGTATACGTATTTTTTCATTCAAGATGCAGAAAGATATATCTCGCTCGGTGACATGCAGGAAAGATACGGGCTTAATCATTTGTGGGAAGAATTCGAAAAAGAAGAATACAACTTTGTATCCTTGAACCGAAAATATAACGAGTATCATAATTTCCTTAAAAGAACCTATATAGATCGAAATGGGATGCGCGTTAATGCAAAACAATTATTAAGAGCAAATCGAAAAAATGATTAAGGGGAACTGAGTATGATCAGCGAGAAGGATTTTGTAGTAAACACATTTAGAGAGAATTTCTCTGATTTCAAAAATCGTAGGATTGTTCTGTACGGAATCGGTTTTCATACTCAAGCTATTCTCTCTGCGTTTCCTGACTTCAATATCATTGGATTAATGGATCCGGTAAGAACAGGTGATATTTATGACAAGAAAATACTAACATTTGAGGAAGCCTCTGAATTGGATGTTGAAGCCATTATTGTGATAGCGCGCTCAAAATCAGTTAAAATTATATTTAATAGGATTTCTAATTTATATGCTGATAGTAATGTTATCCTCTATGATGTTAATAAAAATAATTTGTTTGAGTTGTTTGATGACCAAAGAATTTCGGATGAGAATGAGTTATATTTCCAGGTTAATGAGAATTCACTAAAAGAAGAAATATTAAAGCATGAAGTTATTAGTTTTGATATTTTTGATACGTTAATGATGAGGAAAGTTCTTTATCCTCAAGACGTATTTGAAATAGTTGAAGGGAAGGCTCTGCAAATTGGATTAAGTGTGCAACAATTCAGACAAAAAAGAGCTGAGTCTGAGCGTTCATTATTAATGAGAACAAACCCTAATATCTATGAAATTTATGAGGAACTGCAAGATCTAACTCAAATATCATCAGAAGAGAAAGAAGAGTTATTAGCGCTTGAACTGGCGACAGAAAAAGAAGTGCTCATAAAAAGAGAAAAAATGGTTGAGTTACTTCATTATGCGGTCTCTCATGGTAAGGATGTATATCTCATCTCTGATATGTATCTACCGAAGACCATATTACTTCGTTACCTTTCTGACTTGGGTGTTCGTGGATTTAAAGATGTATTTGTTTCTTGTGAATATCGTACACCTAAATGTGATGGTTTGTTTGATATTTTCAAAGATAAAGTTAAAGCAAGTAGTTATCTTCATATAGGGGATAATTATGATGCGGACTATACATTTGCCAAGTTACATGGTTTGGACTCATTTCATATAAAAAGTTCTTTGGAAATGCTAGAAATCTCATCTTATCGTAGTATTTTTAAGAGTTTAACTTCAATTAACGATCGGTCTTTGTTAGGACTTCAGTTATCCCGGGTATTTAACAACCCCTTTGCTCTTTATCAGTCTGATGGTCGTCCAAAGCTCATTTCGACGTATGACGTTGGCTATTCTTTTGTTGCCCCTATTATAACCAACTTTGTACTGTGGTTGCTTAAAGCATCTAAAGAGGGGAATTATGATAAAATTTTGTTTTTAGCGAGAGATGGATACTTAATACAAAAACTGTATCAACAGGCTACTCGTATTTTAAATATGGACATTATGCCAGAAAATGAGTATTTTCTCACTTCAAGAATGATCTGTGCGGGATCATCAATCGTTTCAAGAGAAGATATTATTGAGATTGCCAAAATACCCTTTACGGACTCACCTGAAGAGTTGCTAAAAACACGTTTTAGTCTAGAAAATATTGAAATACTACCATATAATCCGAAAATAACTGTTGAAGAGTACGTCTTAATGCATGAGACAACTATCTTATCACGCTCTTCTGTATTAAAAGAAAATTACATGAAATATATAAGACAATTTAACTTTTCCAAAGAGGATAAAATAGCAGTATTCGATTTTGTATCAACGGGCACTTGTCAAATGTATCTTACAGACCTACTTCCCTGCGAATTAACGGGGCTATATTTCTTGAATTATAAAATTAACAACCTCAAGAAGAATCAGCTATCAATTAAGGCATTTTACGAAAATGATTTCACATATCAAACACAAAGCTATATTTTTGAAAATTACAATTTTATGGAACTAGTTGTAACTTCATTTGAGCCCTCATTAGCTTCTTTTGATGAGAATACTAATCCTATCTATAGACCTGAAAAACGAACTGAGAAAGAGATGAAATATTTAAGTGAAATGCATCAAGCGATTACAGATTTCTGCTGTGATTATATTCTTAATGTATATCAACGATCCGCGCCTATTAATAACATGGTTTCTGAAGTAATGTATAGTTTCATTCAAGAGAAATTCACAAATATCGAGAATGAAAGTTTCTATAATATGGTATTGATTGATGATTTTGGTGTAGGGGAAATAGAGGTAGTTTGTTAAAAATTTGTTGGGATATATGCTGTATATCCAGGAGAAATGTAGAGAACTGGTAATTAAAAGAAAGCGCCAAAATTAATTTGGACGCTTTCTTTTAATTCAGATTTAACTTTTTTTTGCTGAATTCTGTATTGATTTACGAATTTGTGTAGAACTGGTTCCTTTTGTGTAAGGGAAAAATTCAATATTAGAGCCAAGTTGGTTTAAACGATCCTTATCTTTGTTCCAACTCGGTTCATTTTTCCAATCATCTCCAGAAAAAAGACAATCAAACTGATATATTTCCCATGCTTTTAATTTGTCGATATTATCCATAGAAACCAATACAGCTTGATCTACATATTTAATTGACTCAATTATCGTACGTCTTTCTTCTTGAGAAATAAAAGGCATTATGTTCTTGAAGTGCATTACTAGTTCGTCTTCTAAAATTCCCACAATTAAGAAATGACAACGTTCTTTTGCTTTCTTGAGTAAATTGAGATGTCCTACATGGAATAAATCGAAGACTCCTGCAATGTATCCAACCTTGTAAGGAGGTTCTTGACTTATAATATCTTTTAAACGATCCATTTATTTCACTCCTACTATCTTTTTTTGGAATACGCATTTGTCTAAGCGTATTTTAAAAAAAAATGCATGTAAAGTCTATTTATATGCGAATTTTAAATACCTCTTCATTCTCTCTTTAATTCAACCGATAAATATAATAAATAATTCCATCGGGGGATGAACGATGAATCTACAGTTCTCACTTTCAACGAATTCAGTGAACAACAGTACTTCAAGTTCTTTAAGTCAACCAAGTGAAGCATCAGTAAATTCGAACACACAACTCATTCAAGCGGTGAGAAACGGCGTTGATATGTCTAAGCTTGAACGACAAGGGATTAGCATTCCGTATGGTGACGAACACCTTATTAAAGCGATCGACAAAGCTGTAAAAGCTCTTCAGGGACCTACAACAACTTTGGAGATGAGCGTTCATGAAAAAACTCATCAAATCTTAGTGAAAGTCCTGAATAAAGAAACCGGTGAATTGATTCGTGAGATTCCACCTGAAAAAACATTAGACTTGGTAGCCAAAATGATGGAAATTGCCGGTATCCTGATTGATGAAAAGGTATAGGAGGTTACTATAAATGAACATGAGAATTAACGGCTTCTCTGGTATGGATATTGACAGTATGGTCAAATCTCTTATGACAGTGAAGAGAGTTCCGCTTGATAAGTTAAATCAACAGAAACAGATTCTGGATTGGACCAGGGATAGCTATAGACAGTTGAACAGTAAAATTGTGCAGTTAAGCAATAAATTGCAACAGATGGATCTGTCAGCAGCGACAAACACACAAAAATCAACGGTCAGTGGAAACACAACAGCAGTTAGAGCCGAGGCTAATGCTGATGCAATTTCTGTAACGATGAGTGTCGAAGTCAAGACGCTTGCCAAAAAGGCCAATTTACAAAATGCAACTGAACTAACCACGGGAACACCTAGTGTAAAAGCAAGCCTAAGCACTACCTTAGTACAACTTGATAAATCAGGCTCCCCGCCAGAAAAATATGAACTTCATATTAATAATAAATCGTTGGAATTCAAAAATACAGATTCTTTATCAACTGTATTATCTCGTATTAATTCCGAAATCCCAACAGCTAACGCAAGTTATGATGAAATCAGTGGCAAGCTGACGATTACTTCGAGAGAAAACGGGAAAGAAATTATGTTGACGGGAAGTAATGGTCAGCCTCAAACCAGTACCTTATCAGCTATGTTAGGTTTGTCAGCGAATGCTGCGGAAAAAGGGGAAGTAAACATTACCACTTCTTCAGGTACCCGTAAGTATGAAACTACGGGAGATACACTATTAGTCAATGGTGTGAATTTGACCCTGTTAGAAACGAACGTAGGCTCACCCAGCAAGGTCTCAACACAGTCCGATCCTACAAAAGCGATAGAGACGATCAAGTCTTTTGTTGATACTTACAATGAATTGTTGGGGTTAATGAACACAAGATTATCAGAAGAAAAGTATCGTGATTACGCACCTTTGACCGCAGAGCAAAAGAAAGATATGAAGGAAGATGACATTAAAAACTGGGAAGAGCGAGCCAAAAGTGGGCTTCTGAAGAATGATACCATTCTAAGCTCGGCCGTAGCTTCGATGAGGTCTGTCATTACAGGAAACTTGAAGGTGCTAAGTGAGGCAGGAATAACAACAGGGCAATATTATGAAAAGGGTAAGCTACAGATTGATGAAGTTAAACTTAAAAGCGCGTTGGACAGTAATCCCGATAGAATTCTAAGTGCTTTTAGAGGCCCTTCTACCGACGCTAACAATCCTGCTATATTTAGTGGATTGAGAAAAGAGTTGAATTCAACCCTGGATATGTTGGTCAAAAAAGTGGGTACTTCTAAGACAGACACTGATGCAAGCATGACTCTCAAAACGGAGAGTAGTATGGGCCAACAATTGAAAAATTACAACAATAGGATTTCAGACTTAGATAGAAAAATGGTTACTTGGGAAACTCGATATTATAAACAATTTGCCGCTATGGAAAAGGCAATGAGTCAATTCCAGTCACAGTCCTCGAGTCTATCAAGTTATTTCCAATAAAATAAAAGGGGGAATATTTTGGCATGATTACATCTCCTTATGACAAGTATAAGCAATCTTCAGTTCAAACATCTACTCCAGGGCAACTGGTTATTATGTTGTATGATGGTGCAATTCGATTTACGAAAATGGGCTTGGAAGGAATTAGAACCAAGGATTATTCTAAAGCGAATGTGAACCTCGGTAAAGCTCAAACGATTGTCAGTGAGCTAATGTCTACGTTGAATCTATCTTATCCTGTCTCCAAAGATTTGTTCTCGCTATATGAGTACATGAACCATTTGCTGATTCAAGCCAATATCAAAAAAGATATCAAGCATGGGGAAGAAGCTCTGGGATATTTCCAGGAACTGCGTGAGACCTGGGTTGTAGCCAGCAAACAAGCAATGGGAGCTTCAGCTCAATGAGTAGTAGCAACAAGACTCTGATAGACAATCTTCTGAGCCAACTTTCTGAGCTTACGCAGAGTTTTATTAAAGATTTAGAAATTCAAGATTCTGATCATGTAGAACAATTTGTTCAAGAGCGTGAACTTCTAGTTCAGCAATTGCATGAAGTTTTGGACGTTGAAGAGATGAGTGATCTGCAAAAGGAAGCGCTGAAGAAAGTTTTGGCATACGACAAGATAATAGAGCAACGTATGTCATCACTTAAGAACGAAGCGCAGGAATGGTTGCTCCAACGCAATACTGCAAAAACACAACGCACGGTATATGAATCCAAATATGCTTCTGAAAGTTATCTTATGGATAAACGAAAGTAGCTAAAAAGGATCCTATAATTATAACGAAACTCCGTACGGGTAAATACTCCGTACGGGTTTTTTCTTGCCGTCATTAATACCACAAAAATAGACTTACCAACCTTCCATTTACCTGATATATTCAAGTTATCCCACCTTTCAACACAATCCCCAATTAATCTACAAAAAATTCCAAGAAAACATTTACTTTACCAATTGACAATGGATAACTTTGGGTGGTATCATCTGAGTTGTGGGCAGAGGTTAAGGCCGAAAGCTTCACTTCATTTGATGACGAAGGGAATGTTAGTGCATGCAAGGTAAAGTAAAATGGTTCAACGCAGAAAAAGGTTACGGTTTCATTGAGACTGAAGATGGCGGCGACGTATTCGTACATTTCTCCGCAATTCAATCCGAAGGATTCAAAACTTTGGAAGAAGGTCAATCCGTAGAATTCGACATCGTCGAAGGCGCGCGTGGACCGCAAGCAGCTAACGTAATCAAATTATAATCATCCGGACAATCCGACCTACATATATGGTTAGATGGTTACCAAATTGAATTATCGCTAGCATCAGACTCCGGTACTTTCCGGGGTCTTTTTTTGTTTTAATAGATTAGAGATTTGAGAATCATCCGAGTAACATTTTTCTATTGAATTTAATAGATTCAAGAGATAGATTGAAGTTCATTTTACATATTAGATTGAGCAAGCTCAAAATGGGTTAATTACATCATCAAGCGCCTAATAATTCATACCATGTAAATATACGATTATGGCTGAATATGATGAAATATCGCGAAATATGGCGTTATGCCTACGTTGGCAGATGTGGCTTGAACAGATGTCATTATTCGGTCACCGGGAGTTTTTACATGGCGCTTACATTCGTGTTATAATGAAGTGGCAAAGGAAAAAGGAGGAGTGCCCTATGAATTTAAGTATTCGAGGTCAACAAATCGAGGTTACTGATGCTTTGAAGGATTATGTCGACAAAAAGTTGAGTAGACTCGAGAAGTATTTCGATGCACCCCTTAACTCTGACGGTGCTGTTACATTGAGCACGACGAGAGGTTTGCATACGGTAGAGGTGACGATCCCTTTGAAAGGCATTGTGCTCCGCGCTGAGGATGAGAGCGATGATATGTATGCATCCATTGACTCCGTGGTGGACAAGCTGGAACGTCAGATCCGCAAACACAAAACAAAAATTAACCGTAAGTTCCGCCAGGAAGGTAGCCTGAAAACACTCTTCGTTGAAGATCCAACAGGTACTGTAGCTACAGCTGAACTGGATGCGGACACGGATGACGATGATCTGGAAGTTGTACGGACGAAACGCTTTATGTTGAAACCAATGGACGTGGAAGAGGCCATCCTCCAAATGAACATGGTTGGTCACAATTTCTTCGTATTCTCCAACATTGACAGTGAAGAAGTTAGCGTTGTTTACAAACGGAACGATGGTAAGTACGGATTGATCGAACAAGGTTAATCTTAACGTACAGGATCACCGGAACGGACATGCGTATGAATATCTAATAATAATGAAGACAGGGACTATTGTTTCCTGGATTAGATTTATCAAGAGCTTCCATCCCTTAGGGGATGGGGCTCTTTTGTGCGTAGAGGAGCTGGGAAATGATCTTTGGAAATAAAATGGTGAAACTATTCCCTATGCTGCTGCGTCTAATAGATAGTAAGAAGAAGCACAAACTGTAAAAGTTTACTGCCAGATTCCGATGGTTACGAAAATAATCGTACACCTACATTCGAGAACTGAATATTGAGATTATCATCCAAATTTACCATCAAAATTCGTTGACAGGGCTGTCTACCTTGCAAAATGAAACATGACAATCGGACGCTTCTGGTAACGACTATGATTTTTTGCACTTAAACTCCGTTTGATATGTCTCAGAAGTTCAAAGAAGTGTGCCGTGGCGTGTTGCGGCGGCCCTTACAAACTGTTACAATTTATGCAAAGAGAATCATTGTCCTGATGAGGAATTGTCAACGAATGATCGCTAATCATAATCAATGACAGGCACAGCACCATGAACATGATTCGCAAGGCTCGGGCTTCGGCTAGTTTTTAATAACCGAATCCGTATGAATACCGAATCAGCTTCATGAGGAACCCTTGGCAAGCCTGGAGTTGATTCATCATATTACTTTTATATTGTTTGTCACCCCCGGGCAAGTGGATGCAACATCCATCCGATGGTGTCGCGTGGCGGCAACAGGGGGTCTATTCTGTTTTGCACGAAAGGGGTATACCATGCTAGGACTTGTCAAAAAGATCTTCGGCGACATGAATGAACGTGATGTTAAACGTCTGATGAAGACGGTCGATGTGATCAATAAACTGGAACCACAATTTCAGGCGTTGTCTGATGAACAACTGAAAGGTAAAACGGACGAATACCGTGCTCGTATTGAAAAGGGAGAAACAACAGATGAGCTTCTTCCAGAGGCATTTGCAACCGTACGTGAGGCTTCACGCCGTGTACTGGGCAAACGTCACTACGATGTACAGATGCTGGGCGGTATCGCTCTGCATGAAGGCCGTATTTCCGAGATGAAAACGGGTGAAGGTAAAACACTGGTAGGAACACTCCCTGTGTATCTGAACGCGTTGATGTCCAAAGGTGTACACGTGGTCACGGTCAATGACTATTTGGCACAGCGGGATAGCCAGGAAATGGGACAAATCTATGAATTCATGGGCATGACGGTAGGGGTTAACCTGAGCGGTATGGACCATGCTTTGAAACAACATGCGTATGCATGTGATATTACGTACGGAACGAACAACGAGTTTGGTTTTGATTATCTGCGTGACAACATGGTTCTTTACAAAGAGCAAATGGTACAACGTCCATTGTTCTTCTGTATCATTGATGAAGTAGACTCCATCCTGGTCGATGAGGCGCGTACGCCACTCATTATCTCCGGACAAGCTCAGAAGTCGACGGATATGTACTATGCAGCAGATCGTTTTGTGAAACGTTTGGTGCCGGAAGAAGACTTTACGGTAGACATTAAGGTGAAATCCGTAGCGTTGACTGAGGCCGGCGTGGCCAAAGCGGAGAAAGCATTTGGTATCGAGAACTTGTATGATCATGCCAACGTTACTCTCAACCATCACATTGTACAGGGCTTGAAAGCTAACGTAATCATGCGTCGTGACGTGGATTATGTGGTCAGTGATGAAGAGGTTATGATCGTTGATGAATTCACAGGTCGTCTGATGTCTGGACGTCGTTACAGTGATGGATTGCATCAAGCGATTGAAGCCAAAGAAGGTATCGAAGTACAAAACGAGAGCATGACGCTTGCTACGATTACCTTCCAGAACTATTTCCGGATGTACCGTAAACTTGCGGGTATGACGGGTACGGCGAAAACCGAGGAAGAAGAGTTCAAAAAAATCTACGGTCTCGAAGTACTGCAGATTCCAACTAACCGTCCGAACAAACGGGATGACATGGCAGATGTCGTGTATAAGAGTATTGATGGCAAGTTCAAAGCGGTTGTGGAAGAGATTGTGGAACGCCACAGCAAGAACCAGCCGGTTCTGGTAGGTACAGTATCCATCGAGAATTCTGAACGCCTGTCTGACATGCTTAAGCGCCGTGGTGTAAAACACCAGGTACTGAACGCCAAGTACCATGCGGAAGAAGCAGAGATCATTTCAGGAGCTGGTCAAGCGGGTGCAGTAACGATTGCAACCAACATGGCTGGACGGGGTACGGATATTATCTTGGGTGAAGGTGTAGCTGAAGTAGGCGGCCTTCATATCATCGGTACAGAGCGTCACGAATCACGCCGGATCGATAATCAGCTGCGTGGTCGTGCGGGACGTCAAGGTGACCCGGGTTCAACACAATTTTATCTGTCACTCGGCGATGAATTGATGAGACGTTTCGGTGCAGACAATGTATTGAACATGATGGAACGCCTTGGTTTTGAAGAAGACCAACCGATTGAGAGCCGGATGATTACCCGTGCAGTAGAATCGGCGCAGAAACGTGTTGAAGGTAACAACTTTGACGTGCGTAAAGTCGTTCTCCAATATGATGATGTCATGAACCAACAACGTGAAATTATATATAAACAGCGCCGCGAGGTACTGGAGTCCGAAAATATCAAACAGATCGTTATGGATATGATCAAACCTTCCATTGAACGTATCGTTGAAGCGCATTGTGGTGACGATATTCCAGAAAACTGGGAGCTGCAGGAAGTTGCCGATTACATGAACAGCAAATTGCTGGATGATGGTTCGGTAACAAAAGATGATCTGTGGGGCAAGGAAGCAGAAGAGATTATCGAGTATCTGTTCGAGAGAGTTCAGAACAAGTACAATGCACGTGAAGAGCGAATTGGCGAAGATATGGTTCGTGAGTTCGAGAAAGTGGTTGTGCTTCGTGCAGTAGACAGCAAGTGGATGGATCATATTGATGCTATGGATCAATTGCGTCAAGGTATCCACCTTCGCGCTTACGGCGGTACAGATCCACTGCGTGAGTACCAGTTCGAAGGCTTCGAGATGTTCCATCAGATGATCGCTTCGATTCAGGAAGAAGTAGCGACTTATGTGATGAGAGCACAGATCGAGAGCAATCAGGAGCGTCAAGCGGTTGTTGAGGAAAGTCAGATCTCGACAAGCGGTGAACCTGCTGAGAAACGTCCAGTGAAGGTTTCTGACCAAATCGGACGTAACGATCCATGCCCATGCGGTAGTGGCAAGAAGTTCAAACACTGCCACGGTCAAGAGTAGTTGAAGGTTTTTTCTATACACGAATGACATGAACGGCTCCTTGCAGCCGGGTATTCCATAGGATGAAAGTGAAGGATGCAAAACCGATTAATGGTGCATAGTTATAATAATATGACCATGATCACGGAGAAGAGATATACTGATACAACAGTTGTCTCTACACCAGGGTGACGCATCGCATACTTGATCTGGAGGAATACCCTGGATGCGGGGAGCTTATCTTAATGAAAAGAGGAATTGCACATGATCGATCCAAACGTGAAGCATGACCTGCGTGAAATAGGCAAGAAACTAACAAACCTTAGGGGGTCTCTTTGACTTAGATCTGAAGCAAGAGATGATTGGCAACTTCGAAGTGAAGATGTCTGCCCCGGATTTCTGGGACGATAGTGACAAGGCGCAATCCGTAATCGCTGAGCTAAATGCGGTGAAAGGATCTGTGGATCAATACACCAAACTCCAACAGGACTATGATGACGCAGTGATGATGATCGAACTGGCGGACGAAGAAGGCGACGAAGACCTCGCTACCGAGATTGGTAACAGTATTACGGCGATCGTGAATAAGGTTGCAGAGTTCGAACTTCAGCTTCTGCTGAATCAACCATATGACAAGATGAATGCGATTCTGGAGCTTCACCCGGGTGCGGGTGGTACCGAGTCCCAGGATTGGGGACAGATGCTGCTCCGGATGTACACACGTTGGTCCGAGAAGCGTGGCTTCAAGGTTGAGGTACTGGATTATCTGCCAGGTGATGAGGCTGGGATCAAGAGTGTTACGTTGTCGATTAAGGGACATAACGCTTATGGTTATCTGAAAGCCGAGAAGGGTGTACACCGACTGGTGCGGATCTCACCTTTTGACTCATCGGGCCGTAGACATACGTCCTTTGTATCCTGTGATGTGGTACCGGAGATTGATGATACGATTGAATTGGACATTCGCACAGAGGACCTCAAGATCGATACGTACCGGGCAAGTGGCGCGGGTGGACAACATATCAATACCACCGACTCTGCCGTACGGATTACTCACCTTCCAACAGGTGTAGTTGTAACGTGTCAGAATGAACGTTCACAGATCAAGAACCGTGAGCGAGCGATGACGATGCTCCGTTCGAAATTGTATGAGCGTAAAATTGAAGAGCAAAAACAACAGCTGGATGAAATCCGAGGAGATCAGTCGGATATTTCATGGGGTAGCCAGATTCGCTCCTATGTGTTCCATCCCTATAGTATGGTAAAGGATCACCGTACAAGCGTAGAGACTGGGAATACAGGTGCAGTAATGGACGGCGACCTCGATGCATTCATCGATGGTTATTTGCGTAGCCAGATTAAAGTAGAAACCGATTAATATAAGTTCCTGTATGGACCCATACGTGTAGGCGTATGCTGGTGTATATGGGAGCTTTTTTTTGAATAATTTTATAGGATATAGAAAAAATGAGCGAACAATTGATCAGTCACAACAAAGGAGAGCACGAGAACATGCAACAACGATCACAATTTCATAATAATCGCAAAAAGAGGTTAACCAGCCTCATCCCCCTAAACGGGCCCTGGAGAAACGTCGTGGATACGTTATCCATCATTGTAGGTTCATTTTTAATCGCAGTGGCCTTTAATTTATTCCTATTACCGAATCAGATCGCTTCAGGCGGGGTGTCCGGGTTATCGATCCTCGGCAAGGAATGGCTCAATTGGGAGCCGGCTTATACGCAGTGGGCAATTAATATACCACTCCTGATTGCAGGGTTTTTGCTCATTGGCAAACAGTATGGTATCCGTTCAGTTCTCGGCAGTATTGTCCTGCCATTGTTAGTCTATCTGACGAAGGATTGGGCCATTCCAACAACGAATCCGCTTCTGGGTTCACTGTACGGTGGAATTGGCGTGGGTCTGGGGATTGGCATTGTATATCGAGGTAGAGGATCAACAGGGGGCATGAGTATTCTTGCCAGAATCGTACAGAAATACAGTGGGCTGAGTTACTCTCTCTGTGTTGTGATTATGGATGCCACAGTTATTATTATGGCTGCATTTGTATTATCGTTGGAGCAGTCTCTCTACGCGCTGATTGGGTTGTATGTTACCGGTAAAGTGATCGATGCGGTTGAGATGGGGCTTGGCTTCTCCAAGGTGGCTTATATTATTTCCAACCAGACGGAAGCGATCAGCAAAGTAATTCTGGATGACCTGGATCGCGGATTAACAAAGCTCGAGGCCAAAGGCGGTTACACTGACGATCAACGAACAGTACTGATGGTAGTGGTTGGGCAAAATGAGGTACCAAGACTCAAAGCGTTAATCCGCTCTGTGGACCCGGGAGCTTTTGTCATTATCAGTAACGCGCACGAAGTGCTCGGCGAAGGTTTTAAGCGGGGAGAACATGTGTGAACGGGTTTAAAATACAGCGAGTGAGCCGTGTAGGCTCATAAGTTTGAAAATTTAAGAAAAAAAGCAGGTACATCCTTCTCTAAGATGACGGAGAGGGAGTGCCTGCTTTTCTCTTATTAAAAGTTTAACTTAATATTTCACATAACGGAGAGGACAGAAATATCCTGAAGAAGTGGAACGTTCGGCTTTATCCCCGGATTTTCCCCCTTTAGAATAGAGAATCAAAAAAATCTGGGGATAACAGCGATCGGAAGGATGTTCTGTCATCGGAGTGCCACCACTACAGAATCGGAGACAGCAGACGGGAAATGGCTTCTTTGAAGCGGATAATCAGACTGCGTTTTTGGTATTCATCGAGCGTCATTTCCCGCGATACATGCAGGTCGTGCTCAAAGGTTTGTACAAGTGCTGTCGCAATCGTCTCATCGTACATAAAGGCATTAACCTCAAAGTTCAAGCGGAAACTGCGGTAGTCTATATTGGCGGTTCCCACGGATGCAACCAAACTGTCAATGATAAGTGTTTTGGCATGAATGAAGCCATTATCATATATAAATACTTTGGCGCCAACTTTTAACAACTCACCAATATAAGATAACGTAGCCCAATATACAAAGGCATGGTCGGGTTTATTTGGAATCATGATGCGAACATCTATGCCGGACAGACACGCGAGACGAATAGCTTCGAATACACTGGCATCCGGGATAAAATAAGGTGTTTGAATCAGAATCGAATGTTTGGCACCATTAATCATCTTGAGATAACTGTTCTTGATATGCTCGGTCTCTGCATCCGGTCCACTGGAGACAATCTGCATGGCAATCTTTCCTGTGCCCTCGATATGAGGGAAATGCGCCGGAACATAAGGTGTGTCGTGTTGCTTGGAAGCTTCGTTCCAATCCAGGAGGAAACGGGTCTGCAGCGCATGAACGGCATTCCCCTGAATACGCAGATGTGTGTCGCGCCAGTAACCGAATTTCGAGTTTAAGCCGAGATACTCATCTCCGACATTAAACCCGCCTGTGTACCCAAGGTTACCATCGATGATGACAATCTTCCGGTGGTTCCGGTAGTTCATACGCAAGTTGATCAGACTGAATTTGGAGGGGAAAAAGACTTCAACCAAACCGCCTGCCTCGCGCAATTCTTTGAAAAAGCGTTTTGATACCCGCCGCGATCCGAGCGCGTCATACAGTAAACGGACTTTGATACCTTCCCGCGCTTTGCGGATAAGTGCATCCCGAATTCTTTTGCCCAGACGGTCGCCTCTATAAATGTAGTATTGTACGTGCACGTGATCCTGAGCCGCTTCGATGTCATCCAAGAGCCGTTGGAACTTGTCTGTTCCGTCCGTAATGATCTCAACCGCATTATCCTCCGTTAACAGAGCGCCGTTCTGCTTCAGGTTCATATAGATCATGTCCTGGCTACTCTCGGTTGCTTGGTTGCGGAAAGGGGTGCGGTTATCGTGCAACTGCGTGAGCTGGGCTTCAATACGTTCCTCTAGCCCGAGCTTCTTTCGTTCTTTCCACTGGAAAAGCCGGTATCGGGTCAGATTCTGACCGGTTAAAAGATAAAGTACAAACCCAAACACCGGAATAAAGTTCAAGACGAGCAGCCAAGCCCAGGAAGCGCTGGCATCCTTCCGTTCGAAGAAAACGACTGCTGCGGCAAAAATAATATTCAGGCCAAGGAGTACAATAAGTAAAATGGATTCAATATGCACTATAGTCCCCCACGTCTCATAATGACCATCATGAATCTATTCATATGTCCTTGATTAGCAGGTTAGTTATGAATGAGACCCTGATTGTAATGTTTCCTACTAATACGTATTTTAACAGAAGTATACCTATTCGTCCCGGATGTTAAAAAAAGATATGTTCGGATTGGATGGAAATCCATGTGAAATTGATGATAGAGTGTTGTATTTATATAACCAGAGTCGTATAATAATACACAAATATGCATATAAGCGACGGAATTGCTGTGTTCAGGCCTCATTCATGCAAGGGCATAGCACAAGTAGCGCATACATCGAGATTGGGGGAGCGAGAGTGAATAACAAATTAAAAGTAGCAATCGTCGGTTCCACCGGCTACGGCGGGGTGGAGCTGATTCGTTTTTTCCAGAACCATCCGCTGGTTGAAATCACATCGGTGATCTCATCATCGAGCAGTGGTGAGTCCATCGCAGATGGATTCCCGCATTTGACGGATGTGATTCACAGGCCACTCGACGGTGTAGATCCGGCTGAAATTGCGAGTCGTGCGGATCTGGTATTCACAGCGACCCCGTCCGGCGTAAGTGCAAAGCTCGTACCAAGCCTGCTGGCAGCAGGACTTAAGGTGATTGACCTGTCTGGCGATTTCAGACTCAAGGATGGAACAGTGTACGAAGAGTGGTACAAACATCCGGCGCCTTCAGCTGATTTGCTGGAACAAGCGGTATACGGCATGGCTGAGGTGTATGGCGAAGAAGTGAAGGGACAGAATTTTATATCCAACCCAGGCTGTTATCCAACAGCTACACTTCTTGGACTGATCCCTGCAGTAGAGGCAGGCTGGATTGATCCTTCTACAATTATAATTGATGCTAAATCAGGCGTATCCGGTGCAGGACGCGGAACAAGTCTGACAAACCATTATGCAGAGATGAATGAAAATTTCAAAGCCTATAAACTGAACAAACACCAACATATTCCCGAGATTGAACAAGTGCTTGGTGATATAACAGGAACGCCTGTTACGGTTACCTTTACAACACAACTGGTGCCAATGACACGTGGAATCATGAGTACGATGTATGCAAAACTCGTTGGGGAACACAGCGACCGGGAGATCGTGAATCTGTATCGTAAATATTATGAGAACAGACCTTTTGTACGTGTACGTGAACCGGGCATCTGGCCTTCTACCAAAGAAGTGTACGGATCCAACTATTGTGATATCGGATTTGCGGTAGATCCTCGCACAGGGCGTTTGACGATTATTTCGGTCATCGACAACCTGGTGAAGGGTGCTTCCGGGCAAGCGATTCAAAATATGAACCTGATGATGGGATGGGAGGAGAACCTCGGGCTGAACATGACACCGGTATATCCATAAGGGATTGGAATTCAGGAGGAGCACTGGAACATTCGGTGTAAAAGTGCTCTCTCAGAGTCTTTTAGGGAGAACGGATCAGGTTAAGCAGGCGGATCATCGGCATATAGCTGAACGCATACGGGGGATATGATATGGGAACGAATGTGGAGCAACAGAACTTTACCGTGGTTGAGAACGGAACAATTGTAACCCCTGGGGGATTCACTGCTGGTGGACTTCACTGCGGATTGAAAAAGACATCTCGTAATGACATCGGAGCGATCCGCTGTGATGTACCTGCTACAGCTGCTGCTGTATACACAACGAACGTGTTTCAGGCCGCACCACTCAAAGTAACGCGCGAAAGCTTGAGCAACGGACGCCTTCAAGCTGTTATCGTTAACAGTGGTAATGCCAATGCATGTACAGGGCAACAAGGGGAAGAAGATGCTTATGCGATGCGTTCGGCTGCTGCGCGTGAGTTGGGTGTGGCGGATGAGGACGTGGCTGTGGCATCCACAGGTGTCATTGGGGAATTGCTCAAAATGGATGCTGTACATTCAGGCATCACCGGACTTCCAGCACATATGGGCAAGGAGTCGAATGAGGCGGAACAATTTTCACAAGCGATTCTGACAACGGATTTGGTGAAAAAGGAAGCCTGCGTCTCCGTTATGGTTAACGGCAAGATGGTTACGATTGCGGGAGCCGCCAAAGGCTCGGGTATGATTCATCCGAATATGGCGACAATGCTCGCTTTCATGACCTCTGACGCGGTCATTGGTGCAGAAGCGTTGCAGCGCCTGCTGCGCCAGGCAACGAATCACACATTCAACATGATTACCGTTGATGGGGATACAAGTACAAACGACATGCTGGTAGCCATGTCCAGTGGATATGCAGGCAATGAAGAGCTGACGATGGATCACCCGGATTGGGAAGCTTTTGCAGCAGGCTTCACCTATGTATGCCAAGTGCTGGCCAAAGCCATTGCTCGCGATGGTGAAGGAGCAACCAAACTGGTTGAGGTAGAAGTTACAGGTGCAGTAAGTGATGAATCCGCACAGGCAATTGCCAAAACCGTCATCGGTTCCAGTTTGGTGAAATCCGCCATGTTCGGCGCAGATGCCAACTGGGGACGGATTATTGCAGCCGTAGGGCGTGCAGGACAGCCAGTAAACCCGGATAAAGTAGATATCCGTTTGGGAGATATCTCGGTACTCGCGCAGTCCCGCCCAGTCGTGTTTGACGAAGAATTGGCATTGGCTTATTTGCAGACCGATACAGTTCGCATTGTGGTGGATCTGCACCACGGCGAAGGTACTGCAACAGCATGGGGCTGCGACCTGACGTATGACTACGTCCGAATTAACGCAGCATACCGCACGTAATATTTTGTATTTAGTTTTAATAATCTAGCAGCTTCATGATTGAAAAGCTGCTTTGTAAAAATATGTAGAACATCTATAAGGATTAAACTTTTTAGTTTGATCATTGACGGGGGTAGTGAAAAAGTCGGAATCGATTCTGAAGAAGCGAAGCGTGCGCCTTTGTCTCCGGGTTTTCCCTTTAAATATGGGAATCAAAAAAACCTGGAGACAACAGCGATCAAAAGAACGATCCGAATTTGTAACGGCTAGACCCGTCTAACATGGATTTATTAAGTGTTAAACCTTTTAGAATATTTGAACGGAAGGAGCTTGCCCTCATGAATTCAACAATGCCAAACAAGAGTACCGCAACGGAAGCGAGCACAGAGAAACAGATGTTTGTCATGAAATGTGGAGGCAGCACGCTGGCGGCATTGCCCGAGTCTTTCTTTGCGGATCTGCGTGATATGCAGTCTCAGGGCACACAGCCAGTCATCGTACATGGTGGAGGTCCTGCAATCTCAGATAACCTGGCGAAGCTTGGCATCGAAACCGAATTCGTTAACGGCCTGCGCAAAACAACTGAACCTGTGCTGGACGTAGTGGAGATGGTACTCGCTGGAAGTATCAACAAACAGATCGTGCGTTTGATTCAACGTGTTGGTGGTCGTGCACTAGGCTTGTCTGGCGTGGACGGTGGCCTGATTCAGGCTAAACCTGTTACAAACCACGCAGAGATCGGTTGGGTAGGCGATGTCACTGGTGTGAATGCAGAGATTATTCAAGGTATCGTGAACATGGGTTACATGCCAGTTATCGCACCAGTTGGTGTAGATGCAACCGGACAACGCTACAACATTAACGCAGATACAGCTGCGGGTGCAGTGGCGTCTCATCTCGGCGTAAGTCGGATGATTGTCGTGACTGACGTTCCTGGCATTATGAAGAACGTAGGCGGTGAGAAAAAAGTGCTGCCATCCGTATCTGTACAAGAGATTGAGGACATGATCCAGACCGGAGAAATCTATGGCGGCATGATTCCCAAAGTACGTGCAGCTATCGCTTGTATCCATGGCCAAGTACGTGAGGTCGTCATCGTAGACGGCAGCGAACCCCAAATCCTGAGCCGCGTGCTCGGCGGAGAAATCATCGGAACAAAAATCATCCGTATGCAATAAGGTTCACTTGGGTATTCATGGTCTGATAGTAAATAAAAAATATGTGCACGGCTTTTTTATATAAGAAATCAAATATTACACACACAATAACGTAGGGTGCAGAACCAAACTGAAGAATAAAAATGCATAACGTAGAGGACAGAAATAACCTGAAGAAGCGAAGCGAAGCGTGCGCCTTTATCCCCGGATTTTCCCCTTTAAGGGGCAATAAAAAAAATCCGGGGATAACAGCGATCAGAAGGTTGTTCTGTCATCGAAGTGGAAGTATGCATACGTTCGAAAAATAGTTCTGCAATCGGGTGATCTAGTGTAAATCAGGTTTCTTATATAATTGCTCGTGCACCAACCAATAAGGAGTGATATGGTCATGGCAAAAGGCAACGAACAGCCAGGTTCTGGCACAGCGGTAGCGGGCGCAACAGCAACAGGTGCAGCGGGACAGACGGAAAGCTCGCTTTTCCAAACGTATGCGCGTTATCCAATCAGTCTGGTCAAAGGTAAAGGCAGCTGGTTGTGGGATGATCGGGGCAACCGTTATCTCGATTTCATGTGTGGCCTCGCTGTAACTAGCCTGGGCCATACACCGGAGAAAGTTGGAGCCAAGCTGAAAGCTCAGATTGATGAGCTGTGGCATGTATCCAATCTGTTCCAGATTCCAGGCCAGGAGAAGGCAGCAGCATTGCTGACAGCCAATACATGCGCTGACGCAGTGTTCTTCTGTAACAGTGGTGCCGAAGCGAACGAAGCGGCTATTAAAGTAGCCCGTCGTTATCACCAGAAGGTGAAAGGCACAGATCGTTATGAAGTGATCACATTTGCCCAGTCCTTCCATGGACGGACACTCGCTACACTGACAGCAACCGGACAGGATAAGGTAAAAGAAGGATTTTTGCCATTGCCAGCCGGATTTGTAACTGTACCTTTGCATGATATCCCTGCCCTTGAAGCGGCAATTGGACCCAACACAGCAGCTATTATGCTGGAAATGGTTCAAGCTGAGGGTGGTGTATATCCTGTTGAGCCGGAATTCGTCAAACATGTACGGAAATTGTGTGACGAGTATGGATTGTTGCTCATTGTTGATGAAGTACAAACAGGAATGGGACGTACGGGTAAACTGTTTGCACACGAACATTATGGTATTGAGCCAGACGTGTTCACCGTTGCCAAAGGTATCGGTAGTGGTTTCCCTGTAGGCGCGATGCTGGGTAAAGGTTTCCTGCGGGATGCGTTCACACCAGGTAGCCATGCGACAACATTTGGTGGAACACCACTTGCTTCATCCGTTGTGATTGCAACAATCGAAACGATGCTGGAAGATCGTTTGCCAGAGCGCGCAGCGGAGATGGGTGAATACCTGATGAGCTCCCTGCGGAAACGTTTGGCGGGCAATTCCTTTGTGAAGGAAGTTCGCGGCTTGGGATTGTTGATCGGCATCGAATGCGCTGAGCCGGTAGGTGATATTGTGCTTGCTGGGCAAAAACGCGGTATCTTGTTCGTCTCTGCAGGACCGAATGTGATTCGTTTGCTTCCGAACCTGTATGTGAGCAAAGAAGAGATCGACGAGGCCGTATCGCTGGTAGGCACATTGATCGAAGAGCATGTAGCGGCGAAAGCCTAATATAAAAATGAGAACCTTTCTGTCTCGGGGCCATTACCGGCCTCGAAGCAGAATGAGATGATGAATCCCTGTAGCCGCGTGGTGAACTTGCAGAAGGTGGAAATGGAATAAACTTGAGAAGCGCCAAGACAAAGTGTTAACGTTGCTCTCTCTTCTGCCCATGCGGGTGCAGGGAACCGGAAATAAGGAGGACATTATACATGACAGCACAACAGACGGAAAAGGTTCAAAAGATTGATCTGAGAGGCCGGGATTTTATCGAATTCACGGACTACACGGCAGA
This sequence comes from Paenibacillus sp. Y5S-9, assembly GCF_036894235.1. Lineage (NCBI taxonomy): Bacteria > Bacillati > Bacillota > Bacilli > Caryophanales > Paenibacillaceae > Paenibacillus > Paenibacillus sp. Y5S-9. The sequence goes on along the minus strand of NZ_CP145887.1, from coordinate 6,168,985 downwards.
GGAGATTCGTTATCTGCTTGATCTCGCGATTGAGATTAAAGGCAAGCAAAAAAGCGGTGTACCTTTTCAACCGTTGAAAGGTAAAACGATAGGACTTATTTTTGAAAAATCATCCACACGTACGCGTGTATCCTTTGAAGTGGGCATGTTCCAATTGGGTGGACACGCGCTCTTCCTGAGCAAAAATGATATCCAACTGGGTCGTGGGGAAACAACACATGATACAGCCAAAGTATTGTCCCGTTACCTGGACGGCATCATGATCCGTACCTTTGGACACCATAATGTAACTGAACTGGCAGAGCATGCGGATGTGCCGGTCATTAACGGCCTGAGCGATGCGGCGCATCCTTGCCAGGTACTGGCGGACTTCCAAACGGTGCTGGAGCACAAAGGCAAGCTGGCAGGTCTGAAAATGGCCTACATCGGAGATGGCAACAATATGGCACACTCCCTGATGCTCGGTGCAGCGAAGATGGGAATGCATGTTGCTGTAGCAACGCCAGAAGGTTATGAGCCGGATAGTGCAGTTGTGGAGCAGGCACGCATTATCGCACAGGAGAGCGGTTCTGAAGTGACTGTAACCTACAGTGCACAAGAAGCAGCCAAAGATGCAGATATCGTGTACACGGATGTATGGGCAAGCATGGGCTTTGAAGAAGAGCAGAAGATTCGTGAGCAGGCATTTGCGGCATATCAAGTGGACGAGGAACTGATGAAAGGCGCGAAGCCGGACTACATGTTCTTGCATTGTCTGCCAGCACACCGCGGCGAAGAAGTGAGTGCCGGTGTAATTGACGGACCGAACTCCCTGATCTTTGATCAGGCGGAGAATCGCTTGCATGCACAGAAAGCATTAATGGCTGCGTTAATGAGCGAATAGCTGCTATTTCATTGAATGGGTTGATTTTAGGCGCAGATTTCGCGATGATAGATTCATCTATAATGCACTTTAAAAAGTTAGTTAAATAAGAAGCATACACAACAACGGAGAGATAGAAAAAGCCTGAAGAAGCGAAGCGTGCACCTGAAAGCTTTCTGAAAGAAAGCTGCATCGGAAGCATAGGCTATCCCCGGATTTTCCCCTTTATCATAAAGGGATGAAAAAATCTGGGGATAACAATGATCGGAAGGGCTTTCTGGCTCGTAGGATTCAGTGTATGAAGGCTCTGTTTAACTTAACTGATCTTGGGGAGGACCATCGAACATGGCTAAGGAAAAAATTGTACTCGCGTATTCAGGCGGGTTGGACACATCTGTAATTTTGAAATGGTTGAAAGAAACGTATGATGCTGAGATTATCGCATTCACTGCGGATATTGGACAAAAGGACGAACTGGATGGCTTGGAGGAAAAAGCACTGGCAACAGGTGCTTCCAAAGTATACATTGACGATCTGCGCGATGAGTTCGCAAAAGATTTCATCTATCCGATGTTCCAGGCGGGTGCCCTTTATGAAGGACAATACCTGCTCGGTACAAGTATCGCTCGTCCACTGATCGCTAAACGCATGGTGGATATCGCTCGTGCAGAAGGTGCTACAGCCATCGCTCACGGCGCTACAGGTAAAGGAAATGACCAAGTTCGTTTTGAGCTGAACGCGGCTGCGCTGACACCAGACATTAACGTAATTGCACCTTGGCGTCTGGAAGAATTCCGTAACCAATTCCCGGGACGTGCCGAGATGATTGCTTACGCTGAAAAACATGGCATTCCGGTAACCGCATCTGCGGCTAAACCATACTCCACAGACCGTAACTTGCTGCATATCAGCTATGAGAGCGGTGTGCTTGAAGATCCTTGGTTCGATCCAAGCGCGGACGAAAACAAAGACATGTTCCTGCTGAGCAGTGCACCTGAAGATGCACCAGATCAAGCGGAATATGTTGAACTGGAATTCGAACAAGGTGACTGTGTTGCACTGAACGGTGAGCGCTTGAGCCCACTGCAAGTGATGGAGCAACTGAATGAACTGGGTGGTAAACATGGTATTGGCCGTGTAGATATGGTTGAGAACCGTTTTGTTGGTATGAAGAGCCGTGGCGTGTACGAAACACCAGGTGGAACAATCTTGTTCACCGCACATCGCAAAATGGAATCCATCACGATGGACCGTGAAGTGATGAACCTGCGTGACAGCCTGATCACACGTTACAGCACACTGGTATACAACGGTTTCTGGTTCGCACCAGAGCGTCTTGCATTGCAAGCGCTGGTGACTGAAAGCCAGAAGAACGTAACAGGTACGGTTCGTGTGAAACTGTACAAAGGCAACATCATCGGCGCAGGTGTGAAAAGTCCTGTCAGCCTTTACAATCCGGACATCGCAACGATGGAAGCTGATCCAACACAAGCCTACGATCAAGGCGATGCAACAGGCTTTATCCGCCTGAATGCACTGCGTTTGAAAGTAAACTCCGGCGTGGAGCAAAACAAAAACTAATTTCAACCTGCATACTAGAGCTACATCAATATAAATGACAAGGCAGGCCGTTCTTGCACATCTGGCAGGAGCGGCTTTGTCCATGAGCGAAAGGGGAGTACTCACTGTGAGCAAGCTGTGGGGAGGACGTTTTACAAAACAAACCAATCATTTGGTTGAGGAATATACGGCATCGATCAATTTTGACAAAGCTTTGGCTGAGGAAGATATCCAGGGCAGTCTGGCCCATGTGACGATGCTGGGCAAATGCGGTATTCTTCCGGCGGAAGATGTAGAGACCATCAAAGAAGGTCTGATCACCGTTTTGCACAAAATCCGTGCAGGTGAAGTGGAATTCTCCGTATCGGACGAAGACATCCACATGAATATTGAGAAAAACCTGATCGAAACGATTGGCCCTGTAGGCGGTAAACTACATACAGGCCGTAGCCGGAACGACCAGGTTGCAACGGATATGCACCTATACCTGCGCGAGCGGGTGGTTGGCTTTGTAGGCATGTTGCATTCCTTGCAGGAAGCACTGATTGGACAAGCGAAAGATAACCTCGATACTATCGTACCGGGTTATACGCATCTTCAACGGGCCCAGCCGATTCTGTTCGCCCATCACCTGATGGCGTATGTATCCATGTTCCAACGGGATGCTGAGCGTCTGATGGACAGCTACAAACGCATTAACATCCTGCCACTGGGCGCAGGTGCGCTCGCGGGCACAACATTCCCGATTGACCGTCATTTTGTCGCGGAACAATTGGGCTTTGATGGCGTGTACGAGAACAGTCTGGACGCAGTAAGCGACCGTGACTTCATCGTTGAGTTTCTGGCAGCAGCTTCGCTGATCATGACTCACTTGTCCCGTCTGAGTGAAGAGCTGGTACTGTGGAGCAGCACAGAGTTTGGTTTCGTTGAACTGGACGATGCGTTCTGCACAGGCAGCAGCATTATGCCTCAGAAGAAAAACCCGGACGTTCCTGAACTCGTTCGTGGTAAAACAGGACGTGTGTACGGCAACCTGATTGGTTTGCTGACAGTATTGAAATCTCTTCCACTGGCATACAACAAAGACATGCAGGAAGACAAAGAAGGCATGTTTGATACTGTAGCGACGCTGGAAGGTGCATTGCAACTGTTTGCTCCAATGATCGCAACAATGACAGTGAACAAAGATCGTATGCGTCAAGCGGTCAACCAGGATTTCTCCAACGCTACGGATATTGCCGACTTCCTCGTGGGCGAAGGTTTGCCTTTCCGTCAGGCACACGAAGTGATTGGTAAAACAGTGCTGTACTGCATCCAGAACAGCAAGTATTTGCTGGATCTGACGATTGATGAATTCCGTCAGTTCTCACCACTGTTCGATGACCGGATCTATGACGTGCTGCAACCGGAAGCGGTAGTGAACGCTCGTAATGTTTACGGCGGAACAGCTTCGGGTCAAGTGGCTGAAGCCATTGGACGTAGTGAGAAGGTACTGGAGATTACCGAGCAATGGATTACGAACCGCGGTTAATGTCACGGTTACAATAGGTTACCATACAGATACGACAGTACAATAAAAAAGCAGGCCAGAGAACTTTGTTCTCAGCGGCCTGCTTTTTGTGTTTTACAGCGATATGTTTTAAATATATTCAACTCAACCGCGAACGGAAGGAAGGTTGTTCTGTCATCGGAGTACCAGCCTTCTTTATCCTCAGTAGCTCCCAATGATCGACTAATCGTGCTTGGGCAAAGGCAACCATTTCAATACATCCTGGATCTTGGCATCCCAGTAGCCCCACTCATGTTCACCAGGCCCTTCCTCGTATGTCAATGCGAAGTTCGTTTGTTCACAGGCATGCCGGAAGGTTTGATTATCCTCATACAGGAAATCTTCCGTTCCGCAACATTGGTAGAGCAAAGGTCGAGGACTTTCGCTAGATTGATTTTCTTTTAACAGATGGATCAGATCGTTCTCTGTACCTGCCACCTCGGGTCCGAAAATTCGCTGTAACTCCGTCTGTTGTAATGCTGAGGATGCATTTCTATCCATATGTGCAGACATATCGAGTGCTCCGGACAAACTTGCAGCTGCAGCGTATTGATCCGGTTTGCGAAGAGCCAGCTTGAATGCACCGTAACCACCCATGGATAAACCTGCAACGAAGTTATCCTCACGCTTTGGTGACAATGGGAAGAAAGAGCGAGCGAGTGCTGGCAGTTCCTCACTGATAAACGTCCAGTACTTTCCACCTTCCACCATATCCGTATAGAAGCTGCGATGTACCTGTGGCATAACAACGGCAATCCCGAGATTGGCCACATAACGTTCAATGGAAGTCCGGCGCAGCCAGATGGAATCATCATCAGACAGACCGTGCAACAGGTACAGGGTTGGGTGCAACCCTTTGCCAGTCACATTCTCCATACCGATCTGATTGTGGGTTTGTTGCGGCAGAATGACATGCATGCTGGTGCTAAGCCCGAGTGTATCCGAGTAAAAATCACATTTAATAAGTGCCATGAGTATAAGAAACCCCTTTCATAAGTTCGTTAACCACGTGTTCTGACATGAGACGATGGGATGGAAATCGGATGCCTAGGCCTCCAAAGTGTTTATATGTAACAGGTTATACGCATTACTTAATCAATGCAATACCAAGATTGGTTTACAACGTAACAATGTTATGTTACACTCATTTCAATAAAAAGGGGGACCATATATGACGGATGATTTGATCTCCAAGAAAGAATTGTTGGACCTGACAGGAATCTCATACGGCCAGTTATACCGTTGGAAGCGGAAAAATCTCATTCCGGAAGAATGGTTCATTCGGAAGTCGTCCTACACCGGACAAGAGACCTTTTTTCCCAAACAACAGATTTTACTGCGCATTGACAAGATTCTCAATATGAAAGACGGATTATCGCTGGATGAGCTGGCAGACGTCTTCTCACCTACGTTGGGTGAAGTGGAGATGTCTGCACAACAACTGTTAGAGCGAAACATTGTTTCACAAATCTCGCTGGATCTGTTGAAAGAAGCAGGTCGGGAACAACCGCTGTATGCTTTGGAACAGATTATGATGCTCTACGTCCTTGATAAGCTGTTAATGAGCGGAGATATTACTCGGCAAGAGGGTGCGTTGCTGATCGAAGTGATGTCTGAACATTATTATCGTTTTACAGGCAAACCGAGCGAACTCGTGCTTATTCGTAAGATGGGTGTTCCTTCATTCATGCTGATAACAGCAGGAACGGAGTTTTATTTTGACAATGGTGTGAAAGTGGTTCTTAGGCAGCCGATGGGAACATTTATGGAAGAATTAAAACTCAAATTGGGATAAGGAGAGGATCATCTATGGAAGAGCGGAATAAGCGGAATGATCTGAATGTGTCGGGCATAAGTCAAACGGCAGGCGGGAATTTTCACCGTGTATCTATTGATGGCATGGCTAAGGTGAACGGCAACCTGGACTGCACCTCTATGGAAGTAAATGGAACATTGAAGATGCACGGCGCTTTGAGCTCCGAAAGTGCAACGATTAACGGCATGTGTACGTTGAACGGTCCTTTGACCAGTTCTCGTGTTCGGGTGGATGGCATGACGACGATTAACGGAGATCTCCTATGCCCTGAGCTTGAAGTGAACGGAAAGTGTACCGTACGTGGAAGAGTGGATGGGGAACGAATTGATATTGGCGGTGTGATCGATATTGAAGGGGATGTCCAATGTGAGTCCCTGAATGTACGGGGCAATATTAAGATCAGCGGCTTACTGAATGCGGGAACAGTGGAGATCAGGCTGCATACATCTTCTTCGGCTAAAGAGATTGGCGGAGAGCGTATCGATATTCGTCGCAAGGAACAACAGAATGGATTTTGGAAAAGTATTGGTCTGGGCGGGACCCCTTCTTTTAAGACATCCTTAATTGAGGGTGATGAGATTGTGCTGGAAGATACCGAAGCTGACATTGTTCGGGGGAGTAACATTTTTATCGGTCGCGGCTGTAACATCAGGCTTGTCGAGTATTCAGGTGAACTTGAGATAGATCAGGATGCCAAGGTGGGCAGCAGTCAGCGAATTTAAAGTTTGGATATGGAGAGAAAGGGATGGGATCGACATGAATAACAATCCTGGGCGTTCATTGGACAAAAAAATGGATATCAGCATCGTTGGTGATGGCAGTTCTTCTGGTGGCGTGTACGGCAAGATCAAGGTCGTAGGGGACGCGTCCTTTAACGACAATCTATCTTGTGATCGATTCAAATGTACGGGTACATCGGTCATATACGGATCGCTTGAATCCACAGATATTAAAATTACCGGCACCCTTACACTGAAAGAGCGAGAGGCCAGCAACGATGTTGAGGATGGAATCCAGGCATCTGGCCTGCATGCCAAAGCTGAGCATATAAAAGTGGTAGGCGAACTTCATCTGTTAGGGGATTGTCAGGCAGAAAATATCAAGCTGAACGGGCGTTTGACGATAGCGGGGATGCTCAGCGCTGAACACATGACGCTCAAAATCATGGGTCCATCCGAGGTCAAAGAAATGGGCGGTTCCATCATCTCGGTGAAGAGTGGCCGGTTGAATGACTTGTTTACGGGGAATAAATCAATTCTTAAAGCACAGATTATCGAAGGTGACGACATTGAATTAGAGAATACGGAAGCCGAGATTGTCCGTGGCGATAAAATAAAAATCGGTCCTGGCTGCCGGATTGGTACAGTGGAATACCGTTCATCTCTGCAAATTCATCCGCAATCGGAAGTTTTGCTGCAAAGCAATCGGTCCTTGGACTGATTAACGAAAACTTCTTTTCGGATATACTAATGCAGTCATATGAATAGAGCGTGAATGGAGAGATTGAGTACAATGGTTGCACGTAAAAACAGTATTGGATTGGTGCTGGCAGGGTTACTGCTCAGCATACTTATGGCTTCCATGGATAACACCATCGTGGCAACAGCTATGGGGGACATTGTCGGGAAGCTGGGTGGGCTCGACAAGTTCGTCTGGGTTACCTCCGCGTACATGGTGGCTGAGATGGCAGGGATGCCGATATTCGGTAAGCTATCCGATATGTATGGACGGAAGAAGTTTTTTGTATTTGGTATTATTGTGTTTATGCTTGGCTCAGCGCTGTGCGGAACGGCAACGTCTATTGTGGAATTGACGATGTACAGAGCGATTCAAGGTATTGGTGCGGGGGCCCTGGTGCCGATTGCCTTTACGATCATGTTTGATGTCGTTGCACCAGAATCTCGTGGTAAATTGGGTGGATTGTTTGGAGCGGTCTTTGGCTTGTCCAGCGTATTTGGACCTCTGCTCGGTGCTTACATTACCCAGTATGCGACATGGGAATGGGTATTCTACATCAACCTGCCGCTAGGCTTGATTGCATTTGTGTTTATTGCCTTCTTCTACAAGGAGTCTCATCAGCATCAATCCCAACAGATCGACTGGCTGGGTGCTGTAACGCTGATCGGTGCTGTTGTGTGCCTGATCTTTGGTCTGGAACTGGGCGGCAAAACATTTGCCTGGGGTTCCTGGCAGATTCTTGGCTTGTTTGCCGGATTTGTAGCATTAGCGCTGCTCTTCCTCTTTGCAGAAACCAAAGCCAAAGAACCGATTATCTCCTTCAGCATGTTCCGCAACCGGGTCTACTGGTCCAGTAACGTTATTGGTATGTTCAGTGGTGCGGCGTTCATTACAGCATCCGTGTACATTCCGATCTTCATACAGGGGGTACTTGGTGGTAAAGCGACCAACTCCGGTCTTGTGCTGCTGCCCATGATGCTTGGGTCTGTGGTGACGGCGTCCCTGGGCGGGGTGTTGATGACCAAAATCAAGTATCGCAATATCATGATCCCTACGTTGGCCTTGCTTGTCATTGGACTCGGATTGCTGACTACGTTGGATGAGAATTCATCCCTTTGGACGATACGTATCTACATGGTGATGGTTGGTCTTGGTGTCGGTGCCTCGTTCTCGGTACTCAGCAATGCAGCCATGAATGCGTTTGAACCGCAAAGACGAGGAGCAGCAAGCTCCACACTTAACTTTTTGCGGTCCCTCGGCATGACGATGGGCATTACGATTTTTGGTATCGTACAGAGCCAGGTATTTACGCGTAAAATGAACGATGCTCTCGCTGGTTCAGCTGCGGAAGCAGGGGGTGCTTCAGCGGGTGGCGTGCCTCAGGGAGTGGATCTGACCGATCCACATGCGTTGCTCTCACCAGAACTCAGACAGGCGATTCCGCCTCAGGTGCTGGATACCATCACACATGCCCTGTCTTCTTCCATCGTGCAGTTATTTGCCTGGGCTGTAATTCCAGCTGCACTCGCGCTGGTTGCTTCCTTCTTCATGGGAAAAGAGAAGATGGTTGTAGGCGAAGAGCAAGGCGAATACACAGGCGGTCACTAAACCGTTATGCATACGATACAGCGGCTACTCGTAATTTATAAAAACGAATAACTTATCTTAGCTTAAAACATGAAAGACACACTTCTCGCGTACCTGCAAAAGGGACGGGATGTGTGTCTTTTTGTTTTTGTTGGCTTCAGAAAAGGAACCTAAGGCTGTTTTGTATCGCTAATCCCGTCCTCGACCACAGAAGGCCCTTGTGGATCAGGCAGGCTGCTATGACCGGAGCGGGCAATCAGGCGATTCTGAGCTTTGTACGTGTCCCGTGTAATCGTTTTGGATTCGACCACTTTGCCGTCCAGCCTTTTGGTTCTTACCGTCTCGACAATATATCCGGGCTGTCCGTCTTGCAGCACCTGCTGTGCACCATCAGGCAGTACCGCACTCGACACATACTTTACTGGAACACTTAATGTTTCAATGGTACGAGATTCAAGTGCATAGCTGACATTCTCCGGGAATGTGCCGAAAAATTTCACCATCAATTGATGGTTCTTCACCTCTGCATGAATGAGCAAGGATTTTCCGGTATTATTCTTGAAGCGAAAGTTGATGGCTCCAGAGGCAAAGGTGGCATCCAGCCCTTTTGGCAAATATTTGACCGGCAGGGAATGGTTGCGACGCTCAATAATATCAAGACCCGTCAACAGTGCTGCGTTATACACCGTACTGGATACCTGGCAGATTCCCCCGCCAATTCCAGGGGTTAGTCTTCCATTAACAATGACCGGAGCCTCACGAAACCCATAATCCTTCTCCGCTTTACGGATGATCTTCTCATAATCGAATGTGGCATCCGGTGGCAAAATCATGCCGTTAATCGCTTCCGCCGCTGCGCTGACATTATGTATCCGGCCTTCACTACTATTGCCCAGACCCGTGGAGAACTGGATGATCTTTCGGTCAATGCCTTCCTGGCGTAGCGAATCAAGGGTTACTTCAGGCTTCAGCGTATACAGTGGTACCTGGATCAGCAATGGGGCAGGTTTCTCATCCGGGCCCAGTACACTGAAATCCTTGTGTAGCTTCGTCTGAATGAGATTTCCGAGTGTTTCCCAATCAATCCGGCGAACGCCCTTTTCCGGGATATACTGGACTTTGTCATTTGTGGTAATGCGGCGAACAGCGTCCGCAGGTGTTCCGAAGGTTTCTTTTTCCCAGGCAGGGCTGAGATGTTCTTGAAGTGGCTGTAAGTCGTAGCTCATATCCAGAGAGAACTCTTTCGGAAAATGATAACGTGCATAAGCGCGTTCCCATAAGTTACCTTCCTCCAGCTGCTGTATCGCGGATTCCAAGCTGTTAACGTTGTAACTCACCCCCACCTGAGCTGCGGTATACGTCATCGTCTGGGGATCGGGTTCAGCCACTTCAAAGGTAACAGGCCAGTCCTCCAGCTTTTGGATCTGTTCATTTAATCCATGCAATACGTTCTTGCGATTCTTTCCCTCCACCAGCATACCGCCAACATGAACATCTTTGGGCAGGGCAGGTTGATTCACGTACATATACAGCAATCCATAAGACGCGGAGCCGATCAAGAGGATGGAGAATAGAACAATGACCGTCACATGTATTTTTTTCATAACCGTACGCTCCTTTATACTTCTGTTGTTCCGCACTTTGTAACACTTTCTATATATATGATCCAATGCAGGAAAACTTTCGGGTACTCAATAGGTAACAAATTTGTTACAATAAACTTCATATGAATCCATGCTTCACCAACGAAATAGGGACGAAGTGGATTTTTCCTGATGAAATTCAGGTCTTTTTAAAGGAAATGCCGGGATTGTGTCGAAATGATAATGGCTAACTATGCGAGCAGGAAGTGATGATGTGATAGAAATGCAGGACGTGTGGAAGACCTATGCCAATGGTACCCACGCATTACAAGGGGTGTCGGTGAAGATCGACCGCAATGAATTTGTTTATATCGTCGGTCCGTCCGGCGCAGGTAAATCGACATTTATGAAATTGATGTACAGAGAAGAAGTTCCGACCAAAGGACAAATATCCATTAACGGATTTAATATTGGTAAGTTGAAGCCAAGAAAGATTCCTTATGTGCGTCGTAACATCGGCGTTGTGTTCCAGGATTTTCGTCTGCTACCACGGATGACCGCATTTGAGAATGTGGCATTTGCCATGGAAGTAATTGAAGCACCGAAGCGTCATATCAAGAAACGAGTGATGGAAGTGCTTGATCTGGTGGGACTGCGCAGCAAGGCGAATCGTGAACCTTCGCAGCTCTCGGGTGGAGAACAGCAGCGTATTGCCATTGCACGGGCTATCGTCAATAACCCATCGGTTATTATCGCGGATGAGCCTACAGGTAACCTCGATCCGGAGACGTCGTGGGGCATCATGCAGCTGCTGGATGAGATTAATTTCCGGGGAACAACCATTGTTATGGCGACCCACAACAAAGATATTGTGAATACGATGCGTAAACGGGTAATCGCCATTGAACGTGGACAGATTGTACGGGATCAGATGAGAGGGGAATACGGTTATGAATTTTAGTACTCTCTTGCGCCATCTGCGGGAGGGATTCAAAAACGTATTCCGCAACGGCTGGATGTCCGTGGCCTCCATCATGTCCATCATTGTGTCCTTATTGATTCTTGGCGTGTTCATGCTGTTGGTGCTCAATGTGAACTCCATGGCGAATCAGGTTGATAGCCAAGTGGAGATCAGCACGTTCCTCGAACTGAATGTGGACGAGAACCTGCGTAACACACTGGAGCAAGAAATCAGCGCGATGCCTGAAGTAAGTGAGATTCGTTTTGTTTCCAAGGAAGAAGGACTCAAGGAGTTCCGTGAGCGTCTTGGAGAGAGTGCAGATAACGTGCTTAGCGGTTTCGATGTGGACAACAACCCACTGCCGGAGACCATTGAAGTTGAGGTCATTGAACCGGAAACCGTCACTTTTGTGGCGCAAAAAATCGAAGCTTTGAACGAAAAACACCCGGAGAAGCCAATCATGAAAGTGAACTACGGCAAGGAAACGGTGGAAGTGTTGTTCAAATTTACGAAGCTTGTTCGTAACATCGGATTTATTTTTGTCGGGGGACTGGGTCTCATGTCCATGTTCCTGATCTCGAATACGATTCGCGTAACGATTCTGGCACGTCGCCGGGAGATCGGAATTATGAAGTTGGTTGGCGCAACCAACACCTTTATTCGCTGGCCTTTCTTTATTGAAGGTGCACTCATTGGATTTATTGGCTCGGTCATTACGGTTGGGGTGCTGTTTGTTGGATACAGCCAGTTGATGAAGACGATTGGTCAGGATGTCTTCATGCAGATGCTTAACTTGATTCCGCTGGGCGAAATCTGGTTGCTGTTTGGAACATTGTTGATCGGACTTGGTGTGCTGGTAGGTATTTTGGGAAGTACACTGTCCATTCGGAAATCACTCAACGTTTAATTTTGTTTTCAACGATCGAATTGCAGAATATGTCGAAAAGAATGGTAAAGCAGGTTCATTAATGGACGCTGTTTGACGATATGTAGGAAAGACGGAGTCTTTTAAGATTGAAGAAAGCAAAGAACATGCTGTTCACCACCTGTGCAGGTTGCTTTCTTGTGAAATCATAGGATGGGGGATCATCATTTTGAAAAAAACCGCTTCGCTGCTGGCCTTTACGTTATTGGCCAGTTTGACGCTTCAACCTTCTGACGGATATGCCAAGAGTAGCATCAGCGATATTGACCAACAGATTCAGCAACTGGAGAGCAAGGCAGCTTCTGCCAAGCAGGAGCAAAAAAAAGCGGCTTCCAACAAAAAGGAAGCACAGCATTACAAGAACAAAACCAACGCTTATCTGAAGGTTGTCATGGAACAGATCAATGTCGTTAGTGATGAACTGGCGAGTGTATCCTTGCAGATCGAGAACACGGAGGAAGATCTCCGTACAACGAAAAAAGATCTGCAAGCGGCAGAAGAACGCATTGTTGCAAGGGAAAAATTGTTGGAGTCACGTGTGCGCCTGATGTATACGGACGGTGCTGTATCCTATCTGGATGTATTATTGTCTTCTACTAGCTTCACTGACTTCCTGACCCGTGCGGATTCACTCAAAACGATTGTGGATCAGGATCAGCATCTGCTGGATGAGCACAAAGCGGACAAGCAACTGGTTGTGGACAAAAAAGCAGAATTGGATGTGCAATATGCGGAAGCCAAGAGCCTGTATGCACAGAAGAAACAGCGCAAGTCCCAATTGAATGAGAAAGAAGCGGAAAAGCAAGTGCTTCTCGCTTCATATGATGCTAAAATTGAAGAGTCAGAAGAGCTGACACAAGAGCAGGAAGATGTATTAATGCAGATTGCCAGCAAACGTTCGGCACTTCTTCAAGAGAAAAATAAATTGCGTGAACAGCAGGCTGCAGCTGCAGCCAAAGCAAAAGCCGCAGCAGCGGCTCGGGCGAAAGCTGCAGCCAAGGCGCCTACCAGAGTGAGTTCGGATAGTAGCAGTGAGGTCACGTATTCATCCGGTAATGGTATCTTCTCAAGACCGGTATCTGGGGGACGTATTTCTTCTGGATTCGGTCCCCGTACCCATCCGATTACGGGTGTAGTGGGTAAAATGCATGCCGGTGTCGATTTTGCTGTTCCACAGGGAACCTCAGTTCACGCTGCCTCTGGCGGAATCGTGATCATGGCTGAATGGTATAGCGGTTATGGTTATACGGTTATTGTGGACCACGGCGGTGGACTATGGACGTTATATGGTCACTTGCGTGAAGGTGGATTCAAAGTCAGCAAGGGAGACACAGTAAGCAAAGGGGATACCATTGCGGAGTCAGGAAATACAGGGAACTCTACTGGACCTCACTTGCACTTTGAAGTGAGAGACAACGGTACCGCTGTAAATCCGATGAACTATTTGTAATTATTGCTCCATCGTTCGAATGGAAAAAACATATTCCGTACAAGCTAGACATATAATAAGCTGGCATGTTCAGGGAATGGATTCTGGCAACAATGGAATCGGACACGCTTCAAAACTAAAGGCGGTGACAAACGGATGATGAAGAAAAGATCGGCGCTACTGCTTGTCATTGTGGGTCTCCTTGGCGGTAGTTTGCTAACCCTGGTATTAATGACGTATCCGGGAATAGCGAGCCAGGCCACACCGGGCGAAGGTTTGCTGGCCAGTGTAACCGGTAATACACAGCAGAAGAACGATTTGAAGAAGATTGAAACCGCGATGGATTTGATCTCAAGCAACTATTATAAAGATGTGGATCAGACCAAATTGATTGACGGTGCGATCAACGGCATGATGGAATCCCTTGGTGATCCGTACTCCAACTATATGGGGCAGGAAACAGCTGCTCAGTTTGAAGAGTCGATCGAAGGTTCATTTACCGGTATTGGCGCAGAGGTATCCTCACAGGATGGAAACGTGGTTGTTGTTTCCCCGATCAAAGGATCCCCTGCCGAGAAAGCGGGTATTCGTGCGAAGGACATGATTATGTCGGTAAACGGTGAATCCCTGCAAGGTTTGGAACTGAACAAGGCTGTTAACAAAATAAGAGGTCCAAAGGGCAGTGAAGCGAAGGTACAAGTCAAACGTGCTGGATCTTCCGAGCTGATTGAATTTGTCATTGTACGCGATGACATTGATCTGGAGACCGTATATGCTCACATGGAGGATGGCGGAATTGGCGTTATTGCCATTACTCAATTCTCTTTGAATACAGGCGATCGCTTTAAGGAAGAGTTGGCGAAGCTTGAGAAGCAGAACATGAAAGGTCTGGTCATCGACGTACGGAATGACCCAGGCGGTGTATTGCAAGTCGTTATTGATATTGCTGAACAGTTTGTTCCTAAAGGCAAGGTTATTGTGCAAGTTGAAGACAAGAACGGCAAAAAGGAACAAAGCAAGTCCAATGGATCAGCCAAAGCTTACCCAGTCACAGTCCTGATGAACAAAGGCAGTGCGAGTGCGTCGGAGATTTTGGCCGGTGCATTACAACAGTCAGCAGGTGCCAAGTTGATTGGTGAAAACTCTTTTGGTAAAGGAACCGTACAGACGAGTTATGACAAGCAGATGGGTGACGGCAGCTTGCTGAAGATCACCATTGCCAAGTGGCTCACTCCGAACGGAGACTGGATTCATGAAAAAGGAATCAAACCGGATATTGCGGTAGATCAGCCGGATTATTTCTCGGTGGCACCGATTAACAAAGAGAAGTTACCACTGAAATATGACAGTAATAGCACGGATGTGAAAAGTGCGCAGACGATGCTGAGAGGACTCGATTTCAAACCGGATCGTGTGGACGGATACTACGACCAGAAGACAGAAGAAGCGGTCAAAGCATTCCAGAAGCAAAAAGGCATTCAGGCTACAGGCCAGATTGACGAGAAAACCGCTGAATCACTGGAAGCGGCTCTGATTGAACGTATTGCCAATCCTCAATATGATGCACAGCTGAAACGCGCGATCGAAAATGTCTCGAAGGATATTTCGTCCGCTGTGTCGAAGCCATAAAGAAGGCTGATTTTCAGCCTTCTTTTTTTCTGAACCGGCTGAAAGAGAGGGGTGACCGACCACAATGGAATGGGTATGGCCGTGGTTAACTACATTAGGGGAAGCTTTGTTGCAGTTGTTTATTCAGCCGTTTTATTATATTGCGGTGATCCTGATTGCGCTGATCTATCATCGTCAGTTACTGCAGGAGCGTAAATTGTTCCATGTTCGTTTGCAAAGCTCGATAACACAGACGATTCGAGCGGTGCTCGGAGGCATACTCATTGGTACCATCGTCTCGATTGTGTCCCTATTCCTCGGTGCACATCTTACACTGGGAAGCCTGATATGCATATGGGCTGCAACATTAATTCTATCCTTGTTCCGTATCCGGTATCTGTGCTTTGCTTATGCGGCAGGGTTACTGGGTGTGCTGCAATTTGGTTTGAATCTGGCTTCAGGCTGGCAACCCTCGGGTTGGATGGGTAGTGTAACGGAAACGCTACGTACACTGGATATGCCTGCACTGCTTGTCCTGGCGGCGCTTCTACATATGGGTGAAGCCCTGTTGGTACGCATGCAGGGGGTATCGATGGCATCACCACTTCTGTTCGAGGGAAAACGCGGGAAACTGGTTGGGGGATATCAACTGCAGCAGTTTTGGGCCATTCCTCTACTGATTCTTGTTCCAGTCACAGGAGGTGGCGCGGAGCTGGCATGGAATCCACTGATGAATGCAGGTCATAGTTACATGCTGGTTGCGTTGCCGATTATGCTCGGATTTGGTGAGATCACGCAGAGTATGCTTCCGGGACAAAAGGTACAGATCTCATCCAAGCGGTTGATGATATACGGGGCAACTTTGCTAGTGTTTAGTTTGCTTGCTGCATGGTGGTCTCCACTCATGGTGGTTGCTGCACTGATTGCATTTATTGGACATGAATTTCTGGTATGGTACAGCGCGTTTGAAGAGCAAAACCGCAGTCCGGTATTTGTTCATCCGCAGCATGGGTTGAAAGTATTGGCTGTTATTCCGGAGAGTCCTGCTGCAGATTTGGGGATTGAAGCAGGAGAGACCTTGTACAAGGTGAATGGTAAGTTGGTCCATTCACCGGAAGAGTTGCATCGTGCTCTGCGGATGAACCCGGCTTTTTGCAAGCTCGAGGTACGAAATCACCAGGGAGAAAGCAAGTTCATGCAACGAGCGATCTATGAAGGGGAGCATCATCAGCTGGGGGTCATTATGGCACCGGACAATCACGAGGTCTGGGCGATTCGGTTACGTCCACTGACACTGTTCCATATCATCAACCTCAAATTGTTTGCCCGTCTGAAAAAACCACAAAGGGAGGAAGCTCCCTTGGCGTTACCGCCAGCCCCTGTGGCCAGTGATAAAGGGTCCGTGGAGATGTAACTAGCATACGTGATGAAGTATGTTTGCATAAATCAAGCAATGAAAAAGGTATTTCCGAGCGCCGTCGCAGGCAAGGGAAATACCTTTTTTGTTATTGTTTTAACATAAAGATGGCGATTTGGGTCCGATCACGCAAGCTCAGCTTGCCGAGAATATCTGTGACGTAGTTTTTGACGGTGCCTTCACTGAGGAACAGTTTGGCGGCAATTTCCTTATTGGATAGCCCCTCCGATATGGCCTCGGCAACCGCCAGCTCCATACGTGTCAGTCCATAGGCTTCGATTGGGTTCTGTGTCAGGGGAATCGCAGCAGGACGAAGAAAGCCTGCCAATTTGCGGGCAATATCCGGATGGATTAACATATCGCCGTTATGTACGGTCTTGATGCCTTGAATGATCCGCTCGGGTGGAACATTTTTGAGCAAATAACCGCTTGCGCCATTCTGTAATGCCTGAATAATATACTCATCGTCATCAAACGTCGTCAGCATGAGCACCTGGACTTCGGGAAAACGTACCTTTATGCGCTGTGTACCTTCAACTCCGTCACATTCCGGCATCCGAATATCCATCAAGACCACGTCCGCAGGCGTCCCTGTCTCAAGCAATGCCAACGCTTCCTGCCCATTGGAGGCCGTGCCTGTAACAGTAATGCCAGAGTCAAGTCCGAGCAACACTTTAAGGCTTTCGCGAATGAAGTAGTCATCGTCGGCGAGAATTAGCCGAATAAGTGGGGGCTGAGCTGAATCATTCTTGTTGTTCATATCATTCTGTTCGGACATGAGAACATTCACTTCCTTTTTCAAAGTGTATCCATCTGGTTCGTTATTGGAATGCGTGTAATCACTGTATACGGAAAAGCCGATTGGATCTCCAACGTTCCTCCCACCATTTGTGTACGTAGACGCATGCTTTCCTGTCCTATACCACTTCCCTTAGACGAAGGGGGATGGATGATGCCATCATTACTTACGCTCATACAGACTTCCTGATCTCTGAATACCAACCCCACTGTGATTGAAGAAGCATTTCCGTGTCGCAGTGCGTTGGTCAGGGCTTCTTTGGCATTTTTGAATAAAACGATTTGTATGCTGGGATACAGCGCATGAGATAGGCCATGAACTTCATAATTTGTCTTTACGCCGGTGTCTCTACCGAATTCCTCTAGGAGACGATCCAGCGCGTAGGCTTCGGATGCATAGGAGTTAGGTTGCAGTTTGTGCAGTGTGCTGCGCATATCATCCATACTGGTGCCTAATTGATCGCGAATCTGTCTCACCATTTCCGTTCCTTGTTCCATATTCAGGGGGAGGGTCAGCAAAGCGGCTTCCGACATCATTTTGGTGCGAATCATTCGGTGTCCAATATCATCATGAAGCTGTCTGGAGATACGAGTGCGTTCCTCTGCCTGAGCTACTCCTTCAAGTTGCTTTGTAAATAGTAGCAGCTGTTCGCGCGCTTCTTGTAGCTCGTAATGTTTACTGCGGAGCTCGTCATAGACTTGTTCCAGTTGTCCACGGCTGCTCGCCGTTCTTGATCCCTGCCAGGACAGAGCCGCTGTGATGAGCAGAAGCAGGTTGCCAAGAACTATCGCAGTTGTCTCTGCGGAGAGTAATGTAGTTGCGGTTGTATTTAGTGTGGTTAACCCTGGCTGCGGTGCCTCTGGGACAGAATAATGCCAATGCAAAGCGACATTGTTAGCGACAAGCTGAATCGCAAACATCAACCACCTCCGGCTCCCCTTGAGTCTGTACATATACACGTAGAGCACGGATAGAGAGAGGAATACCATAAATGTTCCATACGAAGCAATCAGCCAACAGCTCCAGAGTATTTCGGCTAGAAGTAACAGCCACTGCTGTGTACTCGAACGGTTAAAATCTTTCCACACGGAGAGTCCAAGTGCGATGATGATATACAGGGTGTAGACCGCTTCGTTTTCCAAGGGCAGCATCAACATGTACAGTACTGCTGGAACGATAATTAATCCGTATTGCAGAAACCGCATTGGCATATGTAAATGACATCCTTTATATAAAAAGTGGAGTACAAAATCTCTTGGTAATGCGCCCTTGATTATACCATAAGCAGCATTCGAATCAGGAGATGACTTAAGTCACCTTCGATTCATGACTTTTTGTACCTTCGCTACAGATTGCGATCCATTACAATAAAATTATCAAATCCAGCGGCGAAGGCCGAAACGGAAAAGGGGCGTAAAAGGGATGGGCATACTTGAAGTAGATCATGTAGTAAAACGATACGGCAGCAAGCTTTGCGTGGATCATTTGAACCTTAGTGTTGGCAAAGGCGAGATTTTTGGATTGCTCGGTCCCAATGGAGCAGGCAAAAGTACCACCATCAGCATGATTGCAGGGCTCCTGAATATGGATCAGGGTGAAATCAGATTAGATGGGATATCGGTCAAAGAGCGACCGCTTGAAGTAAAGCGCAAGATCGGACTCGTTCCGCAGGATCTGGCTTTATATGAAACCATGTCTGCTGCGGAGAATGTGACCTTTTTTGCCAGACTGTATGGACTGCGTGGAAAATTGCTTAAGGAAAGAGTGCAGGAGTCTCTTGAATTTGTAGGGTTGCAGGATAAAGCAAAAGATGCCCCCTCGACCTTCTCTGGTGGTATGAAACGCAGGTTAAACATCGCATGTGCGATTACACATCGCCCGGATCTCATTATTATGGATGAACCTACAGTTGGCATTGATCCGCAATCTCGGAATCATATTCTGGAATCGGTACGGACACTCAACAAGATGGGTTCAACGATCATATATACAAGTCATTACATGGAGGAAGTGGCGGCGATTAGTCACCGGGTTGCGATTATGGATCAGGGGCGAATTATTGCCTGTGGGACTGAAGTAGAGCTGCGAGAACGGGTAGCATCGGAGGAAAAAGTAGTGCTCTCCACTTCCGGTATCGGTCCCGACGTCGTGGAAGAACTGAAACTTCACCCCCGTGTGCGGATGGTAGACGTTTCAGAGAATACACTGACCATTACGCTGCCTTCGGCACAGCAGGATCTCCAGGATCTGCTCTTCATTTGCAGCAAACATGAAGTATCCATTCAGTCGCTCAAGGTCGAAGAGCCGGATCTGGAAACGTTGTTCCTCAATCTGACCGGGCGTACGCTTCGGGACTAGGGGGAACAAGAGATGAATATATGGCATATTTGCATCTTTGAATTAAGGCGTATTCTTAAGATTCGATCTGTAGTGTTAAACCTGTTTATTTTGCCGTTGTTACTGATTTTTATATTGGGTACGGCACTTTCCAGTACGATGGGGACGGCGGATGATGTTATTCCGGATATTGTACGTGTGGGAGTCATCCATTTGAATACCGAATCTGGTGGAGGATCAAGTACAGTTAATCAAGCGCTGGATACATTTGTTAAATCCCCGGAAGTGGCTGAGATGCTCAAGGTGCAGAACTTTACGACTGAAGAAGAGGCCGTTCATTCGTTGCGTACCGGCAAGCTGGACTTTGCTGTAATGATTCCTTCGGATTTTGAGCAAAACGTGATGGTGGGGAAGGAGGCCAGGTTACAGTGGATACGAGGAAAGGACAACACACTTAATACCTTGGGTGAAACTTTGTTCACACGTTTTACGGATGAATGGAACCGAGAGATGGCGATTACCAAAGTGCTCGGTCCGGAAGTGATTGCTGCCATGGACTCTGCTTCGGAGTCTGGTGGGGTGAGTTCCACTTCCTTTACTGTCATCAATCCCGGAAAAACAGGCACGGCCTACAGTGCCTCCCAATACTATGCAGCATCCATGCTGGCAATGTTCATGTTGTACTCGGGTATGACAACAAGTACTAGCCTTTTTGGAGAGCGGGATAACCGAACGTTGATCCGCCTTCAGGCTGCGCCGATAGGTAATGGAGTTATTTTCGCTGGCAAAATTGCAGGTAATAGTCTGCTCGCTTTCTTACAAGCAACAACGATCATCCTTATGACATATTGGCTCTACGGTGTGGATTGGGGAACCCATCCTTGGTATATTGTGCTGACTTGTGTATTCATCACATTGGCATCCATGACCCTTGGCGTGATCGTGGCATTGGTATGCAAAAGCACGGCATCGGCCAGTGCAACCTTACAAGGTATCATCGTTGCCATGACATTCATTAGCGGTGGGTTCATGCCCATTCCGATTGATTTTGTACAACGGCTTAGCCAATTTACGGTTAACCACTGGGCACTCCAGAGTTTTCTGAGAATGATGCTGGATGCACCTGTACGAGAGATTGTATATAACATTCTAATGTTAGGCGTGGTATGCGCTGTATTACTGTTCATCTCAGGAATGATCTATAGAAAGGCAGGATACCGATATGAATAGTCTGCACATCGCCTGGTTGATGATTAGACGTACACTTGGCCGTAAAATGGGCTTCATTACGTTTTTGCTTCTGCCTTGCCTGGTGGTTACAGGAGCGGTTGCTCTATTTGGAAGCGAGCAGAGTACACGTACTGTTATTCCCTATGTCAACGAGGATACAGGGGTGGCAGGGACATGGATGATTCATGAACTTGCTGGCAAAGAGGAGTATCTGCTCAAGCCGATGACAAACGAAGCAGAAGTGAAGGAAGCCATCGCTCAGCAAAAAGGAAGTTCTGGTATCATCATTCCGGCACATTATACGGAGGATCTGTTACAAGGAAAGCCAAGCGAAATTAAACTTGTGGAACTGCGTATAAGTGAAGATTCCTATACACTACGAGCGGCGGTTGAAGGTTTGACGAGCGGATTGCAACAATCTGCTTCAGCTGTTACGTTGGCCGCGGGTCGTGTCTCAAGTGAGAATGACATAGCGGTGAAGATACAGAAGCCGTTTGAACAGCTATTACAGGAAACAGGAAAGCATCAGGTTGCTGGTGAAGTCACGGATCTGCAGATCTATCCTAAGCGTGGCCTGAACAATGTGACTGGATTTACGATTATGTTTATGATGGGGCTGCTGACCAGTGCAGTGGCTGTGATTATGGAAGATCGCAGGAAACGTACGATGGCCAGAGTATATACGGCACCCGTCCGTGCATATGAGATTGCGCTTGGTAATTTCCTCGGCAGCTTTGTCATTGGTATGATTCAGATTGTTCTGGTTTTGGGAGTCAGCAGGTGGTTGCTGCATTATGATGCCGGTATTCCTTTTGGCATTCATTTCATCATCTTGGCCGCATTTATGCTGGTCTCCATGGGGATCGCAAGTACCGTGGCAGGATTAATCCGTAATCCCAAAAATGCCAACATGCTGAATTCACTTGTCATTATGCCAACCTGCATGATAGGTGGTTGTTTCTGGCCGATCTCGTTGATGCCGGATTATATGCAAAAGCTCGCCAACTTCGTTCCACAGAAATGGGCGATTCAGGCTGTGGAAACGATCTCTGCTGGCGGTACATTGTCGGATATCACATTGCCACTATTGATTTTGTTTGGCATGGCTGCTATTTTACTGACCGTAGGCTCTGCGATTCTACGCCCTAGCCAGCCAGGAGTAGAGGCATAAGGTAATACGACATAAAAGAAAGCACGCTCTGCTGAATTGAATTCAGTTAGAGCGTGCTTTCTTTGCATAAGGAATGATGCATTATGTGAGATATTGATGATTAAGGTTGGAGTTGACGAAGGACCGTTATTTCAACCCGACGGTTCTTTTGTCTTCCGGCGGCTGTGGTGTTGTCACCCGTTGGGCGCGTATCCGCATATCCGGCATACTGGAAGCCGTCCGGGTTAAGTTTCTCTGTATCCAGAAAAAATCGTAATACAGACAGTGCACGTTCCCCGGAAAGCTGCCAGTTATCGGTATAGGCGGAGTTAGCTCCCACAGGAATGTTATCGGTATGACCCTCAATGCTGACAACGGTATTCAGATCCCGAAACAGGCTGGCAAGTTTACTGAGCGTTGGTGCTGCACCGTCCTTTAGAGCGGCCTGGCCCTGATCAAACAGGAAGCGGTCACTGAGGGTAATGGATAGGCCCTGTGGCTTGTCCGCAACAAAAATCTGATTTTCCAGTTTATTATCCTCGATATATTGGGTAATCACATTGAACAGATTTTGCAATTCCTGCTCCTGTGATCTGAACTGTTCTTCCCGTTCTGTGAGGGGCTTGTCGTCATCATCTGGTGTTGCAGTCCCGGTATCGGAAGGGTTTCCTTCACCTTTTGAAGGATCTTCACCCTGCACCTCGGATGGCGGAGTCTCTGTAATCGTCTGTCCGGGTTTCTCACCGAGTTCCTCACCAAGCTCAAGGATAGAGTCGGACGCATTGAATGTATTTTGTAATGATTGAGTAACGACGTCATATTTACCGGAATCCAGATTGCTCATGGCATACATGATGACAAAAAAGATCAAAAGCAGGGTTATGAGATCGGCATAAGTAATCATCCAGCGATCCCGATGATCGATAGTTTCACGTTTTCCGCGCCGTTTACTGCGCCGACTCATCCAATCCCTCCTTTGCTAGGGGGCGTATATGCTGACGATGCGTGAGGGTGAAGGACTCCAGTCTTTTGCGTACAAGCTGGGGATTCTCACCGTTCTGAATGGCAAGTACACCTTCGAGAAGCATTTCCATCGTCTGCACTTCATCAGCACCTCTGGATTTGATCTTGGAGGCAATGGGCAAAAAGATAAGATTGGCACTGGCGACCCCATACAGGGTTGCGGTAAAGGCAACAGCAATGGCAGGTCCGAGTCCGGTTGGATCGGTCAAACTGCCAAGTACCTGAATAAGTCCCATCACGGTTCCGATGATCCCCATGGTTGGAGCGTACCCACCAGCGGATTCGAATATTTTGGCGTAGCCCTCATGTTTTTGTTCAATCGAGTCGATCTCCATCTCCAGGATCTGGCGAACCACATCCTGATCTGTACCATCAACAACCATCTGAATCCCGTCTTGCAAAAATGGATGCGGATGATCCATAACCTTGCGTTCCAATGCAAGTACACCTGAGCGGCGTGCGATTGAAGACATCTCCACCAGTTCTTCGACCCATAAGCCTGATTCATTGTTGTTACGTCCAAAAGCCATACGCAGGGCAGCTGGAATCGTACGAAGGCGATGCGCCGGGAAACTGGCAACCACAGCAGCAATCGTTCCACCGAATACAATTAAAGCAGCCGTTTTTTGCAGGAGACCGGACAATTGGCCGCCTTCCCACAAAAAACCGCTAATGACTGCGGCAATTCCGGCAATAATACCGATAAGTGTCGCAATATCCATAAATTAACCCACTCCTATCTTCATTTCACGTTTGCATCACTAAAACGAACGAGGTATAATTAAACGGGAACAAATATTCCTATTACTATAAGTTTTCCCATATGAAAATTCGGGGAACTTCGACAATATATAGTGACTATTATTTTAGACGATAGGGTGAGATACGGCAATGAGCGATATTATAATGAGCGACAAAACGTTCGAAATCGAGTCAGAGTTTTCTCCCCAAGGTGATCAGCCGGCAGCCATTAAAGAATTGGTGAAGGGTGTTCAGGAGGGGAAGAGGTACCAGACACTGCTGGGTGCAACGGGTACGGGTAAGACGTTTACGATAGCCCAGACGATAGCCCAACTGCAACGTCCGACGCTGATTATTGCACACAACAAAACGTTGGCAGCGCAGCTTGCAAGTGAGTTCAAAGATTTTTTCCCTAATAACATGGTTGAGTATTTCGTCAGTTATTACGATTATTTTCAGCCAGAAGCATATATCCCGTCCTCCGATACGTATATCGAGAAGGATTCAAGTATTAATGAAGAGATCGACAAACTGCGGCACGCAGCGACGAGTTCGTTGTTTGAGCGCAGGGACGTCATCATTGTAGCGAGTGTTTCCTGCATTTATGGTTTGGGTTCACCGCACTCGTATTCAAGCATGTTGCTGTCACTTCGGGTAGGCATGGAGAAACCGCGCAATCAGATTTTGTCTCGTCTGGTAGAGATCCAGTATCAGCGGAACGATATTAACTTTGTGCGGGGTACGTTCCGTGTTCGTGGGGATGTTGTTGAGATTTTCCCTGCCTCCAAGGGCGAACATGCAATTCGGGTTGAATTGTTTGGTGATGAGATCGAGAAAATTACGGAGATTGATGTGTTAACCGGAGAGCTCATTGGCGAACGTGAACATATTGCCATCTTCCCGGCGTCTCACTTCGTAACGCAAGAAGAGACGATGAAGGTTGCGCTGGTGAACATTGAGCGTGAACTGGAGGAGCGTCTTGAAGTGTTGCGTGAACAGGGGAAACTGTTAGAGGCTCAGCGACTGGAGCAGCGCACACGGTATGATATCGAGATGATGAAGGAAGTTGGATTCTGTTCGGGGATTGAGAACTATTCCGGTCCACTGACTTTCCGCGAACGCGGCGATACCCCATACACACTGATGGATTACTTTCCGGATGACATGTTGATCGTGGTCGATGAGTCTCACGTGACTCTGCCACAGATCCGTGCGATGTACAATGGTGACCAAGCGCGGAAGACGGTATTGGTTGAACATGGTTTCCGACTGCCGTCAGCGCTGGATAATCGTCCGCTCAAATTCGAAGAGTTCGAAGGCAAGATGGATCAGATTATTTATGTATCGGCCACACCGGGCCCTTATGAGATTGAGCATACCGATACGATGGTGCAACAGATTATCCGTCCAACCGGACTGCTTGATCCAATCATTGAACTGCGTCCAACGAAAGGACAGATCGATGACTTGATCGGTGAGATTAACGACCGGATTGCCAAAGACGAGCGTGTGTTGATTACAACATTAACGAAGAAGATGTCTGAGGATCTGACGGATTATCTGAAGGAAGTTGGAATCAAGGTTCGTTATCTGCACTCCGAGATCAAGACGTTGGAACGGATGGCGATTTTACGTGATCTAAGGTTGGGCGTTTTCCATGTCCTAATCGGAATCAACTTGCTCCGAGAAGGTCTCGATCTGCCCGAAGTATCTCTCGTAGCTATACTGGATGCCGATAAGGAAGGATTCCTGCGTTCCGAACGCTCACTGATTCAAACGATTGGTCGTGCAGCACGGAACAGCGAGGGTCGCGTTATTCTATACGGCGACAAAGTGACGGATTCGATGGATAAAGCGATAAAGGAAACAGAACGTCGTCGTGCAATCCAGATCGAGTACAACGAGAAACATGGAATTACACCACAGACGATTCGCAAAAAAGTGCGTGATGTGATTGAGGCAACCAAAGTTGCTGAATCCAAGAAAGACTATCTCACGGGCGCAGCCGAGAAGATGTCGAAGAAAGATCGTCAGGCGCTTATTCAGCGCCTAGAGGTAGAGATGAAAGATGCAGCCAAAAATCTGCAGTTTGAGCGTGCTGCCGAGCTTCGCGATGCGTTGCTGGAACTTCGCGCTGAATAAGATACTGCTCATTTATATGCTCCAGTAAAGGATTTGTAACAAGAGAACGGCCAATTGGCCGTTCTCTTGTTGAGTAAGGAAATCGTTGATATCTACCGATAATAAGAGATGTTGAAATCTTGAATTCGGGTCTATACTGATAGAAATGTTGAAATTGGTTAAAAGGTTTATAGGAAAGCAATTGGGAGTCGAGAGTGCCCCAGTGTTGACCTCGGAGCCGAGCCAAAGGCAATGGCGACCTGACGCGATCAAGGCGAAGCTGAGCGCGTCCCGGTGTTGACCTTCGAGCCGAGCCAAAGGCAATGGCGACCTTGTCGCGAGCGTGGCGAAGCCGAGAGCGTCCCGCTCTTGACCTTGGAGCCGAGCCAAAGGCAATGACGCGATCAAGGCGAAGCCGAGAGCGCCCTGGTGTTGACCTTGGAGCCGAGCCAAAGGCAATGGCGACCTATCGCGAACGTGGCGAAGCCGAGAGCGTCACTCTCGCAGTAGAGCGGCCGTATAAGGTTCCGGCAATGAGCCGGAACCTTATGTGGAGCCGCGGGCACACGACAACCCTTCACATAGCAAGACCCGACCCCTCACCGTTGCACCGCTTGTTTCGGGTGTCCAGAGGGCTGCGCCCTCTGGGGCCCTCCCTTGGAAGGGAGGGTTTGGGAGGGATCGAAAAGCCTTTAAAAGGTTTGGATTAGTAAATTTGAGAGGATGAATACTATTGGCGAGCGATAACATTGTCATTAAAGGCGCAAGAGCGCATAACCTGAAAAATATCGACATTACCATCCCACGTGACCGCTTTGTGGTATTGACCGGCCTGAGTGGCTCAGGCAAGTCCTCGCTGGCTTTTGACACCATATATGCCGAAGGACAGCGGCGGTATGTCGAATCATTGTCAGCTTACGCACGCCAGTTTCTAGGACAGATGGAGAAACCGGATGTGGATTCCATCGAAGGATTATCTCCTGCCATTTCAATAGATCAGAAAACAACAAGTCGTAACCCACGTTCCACAGTAGGAACCGTGACCGAAATCTATGATTATCTGCGTCTGTTATTTGCACGTGTGGGTCATCCACATTGTCCGGACCATGGCGTGGAGATCAGTTCCCAGACCGTAGAGCAAATGGTTGACCGTATTATGCAATACCCAGAGCGTACCCGGTTGCAGATTTTGGCACCCATTATCTCGGGCCGTAAGGGCGAGCATAAAAGTGTATTTGCTGATGTGTCCAAGCAGGGCTTTGTCCGTGTGCGGGTGAACGGGGAACTGCGTGACCTGTCAGAAGATATTCAATTGGAGAAAAATAAAAAGCATACCATTGAAGTCGTTGTTGACCGGATCGTTGTTAAAGATGATGTACAGGCGCGTCTGGCCGACTCTATTGAAACAGCACTTAATTTGTCCGGTGGACAACTACTTGTGGACATTATGGGCGAAGAAGAGCTGCGCTTCAGTTCCAACTTTGCCTGCCCGGTGTGTGGATTCAGTATTGAAGAGCTGGCACCGCGGATGTTCTCATTTAACAGTCCTTTCGGGGCTTGCCCGGATTGTGATGGATTAGGTGTCAAAATGATTGTTGACCCTGATCTGCTCGTACCGGATCGGACTAAGACCATCGAAGATGGTGCTTTTGATGCTTGGACAGGTGGCACATCCACCTATTATCCGCAGTTTCTGAAGTCAGTATGTGAGCACTTTAACATTCCCCAAAATGTACCTGTCGAAGATCTGCCAGCTGAGCAGATGAACAAGTTGTTGCAGGGAACAGGTACGGAGAAAATCCGTTTCCGCTATGAGAATGATTTTGGACAACGGAAGGAAGCACTGGTTACCTTTGAAGGTATCGTAAATAACCTGGAGCGTCGTTATCGTGATACAGCATCTGAAGGTATCCGTGAATTTATTGAAGGTTACATGAGTGCGAAACCTTGTGGTACATGTAAAGGTCAACGTCTGAAACGCGAGAGTCTTGCGGTTACGATTAATGATCACAACATGGCCTATGTGACTAGTTTGTCCATTGGTGAAGCTGGCCGATTCTTTGATACATTGGAATTGACGGAGAAAGAGCAGACGATTGCCAAACTGATTTTGAAAGAAATCAACAGCCGTCTCGGCTTCCTGGTGAATGTTGGTCTGGATTACCTTACACTGAGTCGTGCTGCCGGAACATTGTCCGGTGGGGAAGCTCAGCGGATCAGACTGGCTACACAGATCGGTTCCAGCCTGATGGGTGTACTGTATATTCTGGATGAGCCAAGTATCGGTCTGCATCAACGGGATAATGACCGTCTGATCTCAACGCTTGCGCATATGCGCGACATTGGTAACACGTTGATCGTGGTTGAACATGATGAGGATACGATGATGGCTGCCGACTATATTATTGATATTGGCCCAGGTGCAGGTATCCACGGGGGTACCATCATGTCACAGGGTACACCGGAGGAGATCATGAATGATGAGAACTCCTTAACCGGTCAATATCTGAGTGGACGCAAATTCATTCCGATTCGTACAGAACGTAGAAGTGTAGGAGACCGTTGGTTGGAAGTACGTGGAGCCAAAGAAAATAACCTAAAGAATCTGAATGTGAAGATTCCTGTAGGTGTATTTACCGCGGTAACGGGTGTGTCAGGTTCTGGTAAATCCACATTAATCAATGAGATCCTGTACAAAACGCTGGCACGTGATTTGAACCGTGCTCGGGTACGTCCGGGTCAGCATAAAGAAATTCGTGGTCTGGAACATATCGATAAAGTCATCGATATTGACCAGTCTCCAATCGGGCGGACCCCACGTTCCAACCCGGCTACGTATACAGGAGTCTTTGATGATATCCGGGATCTGTTTGCTCAGACGAACGAAGCCAAAGTACGTGGATACAAGAAAGGCCGATTCAGCTTTAATATCAAAGGTGGACGTTGTGAAGCCTGCCGTGGAGACGGTATTATCAAAATCGAGATGCACTTCTTGCCGGACGTTTATGTTCCTTGTGAAGTCTGCAAAGGCAAACGATACAACCGGGAAACGCTTGAAGTGAAATATAAAAACAGAAATATTTCCGATGTGCTCGAAATGACGGTTGAAGATGCAACCCAATTCTTCGAGAACATTCCGAAGATCCATCGTAAAATGCAGACACTGATGGATGTGGGCCTGGGTTATATCAACCTTGGACAACCTGCAACTACATTGTCTGGTGGTGAAGCCCAGCGGGTGAAGCTTGCTTCCGAGCTGTATCGCCGCAGTACAGGGAAAACCATCTACATCCTCGATGAACCGACTACCGGTTTGCATGTCGATGATATCGACCGTTTGCTGAACGTATTGCACCGTCTGGTTGATTCCGGGGAATCGGTGTTGGTGATTGAGCATAACTTGGATGTGATCAAAACAGCAGACTATGTTGTTGATCTGGGGCCGGAAGGCGGTAGTGGTGGAGGAACCATTGTTGCAACCGGAACCCCTGAGGATATCATCAAAGTGGAAGCTTCCTACACAGGCAAGTACTTGAAGCCGGTTCTGGAGCGGGATACCGAGCGGAGCAAGGCACTGCAATTGGTGGACTAAGGTCAGCTAACCATTAGTTATATCCTATGAAGTGGCATTATTGGCCCTTCTTTTCGAAAAGGTTGAGACGTTGGATTACGATCTGATGTGCTCTGCTTCCGAGAAGAAGGGCTTTTTAATTTTGAATTATGCACCGTTTTTCTTCGGACTAAAGTTATTTCGTGAAAGTGTTTACATATGCATTGCGACGAGCATTACAGGAATAATCGGCCAAATTGGATTTTTTTCATTTTTATGGATGATAGGGCTTGCATTACAAGCAGGGTACAGATAACATAGAGGAAGATATTAGGGTATGCGTTAGCTGTTCAACTATGGTAAGGAGGTCTGTCTATCCATGCTGTTTGCAGAAGCTGCCACGGCGAGTACATCGAATTTTAATGCATTTGATATTTTTGTCATCTTATTTACGATCCTGATTTTCATCGGAGTTGTTCGCCTTCTACGGGCACCGAAGAAAAATCTGTTTGCGATCGGATTTGCAGTAGTCAGCCTACTGGTATTTCTGATGACAGACTATGCGATGATAACGGGTTGGTTTGCTCAGTAGGAATGCCGTAGAATTGAATTAAGCCAATAGTGCATGTTCAAAAAGATCGGTTTTCAGTACCGAGAAGATGGGATGAAGCTAGAAATGGAGTAGCGGAGCGTAGGGAAAACTACGTGAGCAACTACAATGTTTCGAAAAGAAACATACTTCGTAAGCCTCCCGCTTATTTCGGCTGAATTCCATATTCGATGCTGATGATGCCACCAGGCATCCTTTGTAATCAAAAGCGTACTTTTTGAACTACCTCTAAAAGAGGTACAGACGAACACTTTCCAGAGAGACATGGAGGGTGTTTTTTTCATTTATACTGAAACGATTGAACAGGATTCTATCTTCTCTACTAAAATAGGACTTAAAACAATTGTATATCCAGATTCTGTATGATACATTGAGGGATACCGGAATTGCAGATGAGAGAAAAAGAGAATAGATTCAGCGATGAATCCGATGTCGAGTCGCGCAAGAAGGATGTATAGAGAGGGTCAGGTGAGAATATGAGCGTGTTGGGTAAAAAGGGGATAGCCATACTGATGGCTGCTGTACTCTCGATTAGTGTAGCGGCAACGGCCGGTGCAGCTGAATCCAAAGCGGCGATGCAAGCGAAAGTGGTAGACGGTCAAGTCTATGTGAACACCAAGGATCTGCTCAAGGCAGTTGGTGGAAGTGGACAATATGATGCCAAATCGGGAACGTACACGTACAAGGGAAGTGAAGCCATTCCTAAAGTGATCGAAAAGGTATCTCCTTCGGTCGTAGGCATTATTGGGAAATCTACCGAAGTGCAGGACGGTGCAACATCAGACGATCGATATAATCTTGCACATGGTACAGGTGTCATTATCCGGTCCAATGGATGGATTGTAACAAATGCTCACGTGGTAGATGGATTAATAAGCCCTGTGGTCGTAACGACGGATGGCAATACATACAAAATTACGAAAACATACAGTGATGCACTCAGTGATCTGGCGCTAATCAAAATCAATGCCAAATCACTCAAACCGGCGAGCTTCGCCAAAGCTTCACAAACCACTGTTGGAGAAACGGTGATTGCCTTGGGTACGCCGATTTCCTTTTCTTTGCGCAACTCGGCAACGGTAGGGGTAATTAGCGGCTTGAATCGTGGTGTTGAGGCGACCTACCGGTTGATTCAGACCGACACGGCGATTAACCCAGGAAATAGCGGAGGACCGCTGGTCAACCTGAAGGGTGAAGTGGTTGGTATCAACTCGATGAAATTTTCTGCGGTCGGCGTAGAGAGTTTGGGATTTTCGATTCCAGTGGATACCGTTCAATATATCATCGATCAGTTTTTTAAATATGGAAAAATAAAACGTGCAAGTCTGGGACTGCAGCTGGAAGAAAGCTGGTCTGCGATTGTGGGCCTGCCTACAGATGATCCCTTAACGATTACGGGTGTACTGTCTCCTGAAGCAAAAAAAGCCAAAATTAAAGAGGGCGACGTCATCTATAGTGTGGCAGGTACACGTGTCTCCTCAGTAGTAGATATCAATGAGCTGCTCAAAAAGTATCTGCCTGGGCAAAAGGTAAAGCTGTTGATGCAAACGGATGGCGATATCGTCACCCGCACGTTGGTGCTTGCTGATCGCGCAGACATCGTAGACGAGGAAGATGAAGCGTTCCTTGCAGATGAAGAACAATAAAGCCCGGCGATCAGCCCGGATGGAGAGAGGACGAAAGAACGGAATGAAAAAGTCATGGATACGTGTGCTAAGCACAGGTGTATTAACCGGGATGCTGACCATTGGCGCGGCATTGCCTGTATGGGCATCTGATCTGACGACAAGTGAACTACGGGTCAAAGCGGGTAGCGCGAGCGCTTACATTAACGGCGATAAGCAGGTCATAGCCAAACCTTACAAGTTTAAGGGTGTCACGATGGTACCTGTCGGTGTATTCAAGAAAGCATTTGGCAGTGAAATCCGGCTGGAGAAAAATGATGTTGTCAAAATCAAGGAAGGTTCACACACGGTTACCCTAACGATTGGCAGTTCGATTGCTTGGGTGGATGGTGTAAAACATGAAATGGGTGCCGCCCCCAAGATGGTGAATGGCGTACTTATGGTTCCACTTCGTGCGGTTGCTGCCGGTATCGGAGCGACGCTAGCTCCAACCAGTTCCGGAGAAATGGTCATTCGTCTGTTGCAAACCGATGATTCGGTGGATGATGAGGATGGTATTCATCCGGATGAAGGCAAAACCAGAATTGGCAACAGTTTTTACGGTTGGTCCATTAACTACTCGGCAGACCTTATGGTTTTCCAGACCGGTGAGCAGGAGCGCATGATAACTTTCGGCGCTGCGGACAACAGTTATTATCTTGAAGTGTATGTCAGCGATCAGGATGTGGCTCTGGATGCGGATGATTTGTTGCAGCAACTCGTCCAGGAAGCCAAACAATCGGGAGATACGGTGCTGGATCGTGAAGCGGTGTCGAAAGGCAAAACGCCTTATGCACGGATTATCGTGAAGGATGTAGACGGCATGTTATGGGAGATGCGTCAGTATCTGAGCGAAGGTCGTCAATATGATGTGTATCTCGCGGATTACGAAGCCTTGAATTATAAAGATCTGGGCAAACGTGCAGCGCTACTCAATTCATTCCAGCCAACCTATGCGGAATCGGATCGAACGATCAAGGATCTATCCACCGTAGATAATGGCATGCGCTCCGCTTGGAACGATGATTATGGTATTGAGTTGAAGATTCCTGCCGGCTGGTCGATGGATAACAATCAGATGATCTATGAATCCAAGGATGGTGCGTATCTGCAATGGCGTGTCACTTCGGCGAAGGCAGGTACAACGGTAAAAGACTGGAGCGGCCAACTGGATAAGTGGATGCGCGAGACATTTACACCAGAGAGTTACGAGCCAATTGGTTCATATACGATGGATATCTCGGGAGAGACTGCCGAGGTGAATGAATTCCGTTATAACTTTGGCGGGGGCTGGCAGACCGAGTTTGATGTTCTTTTGCAGAAGAATGGGTATCGATATTATGCAGAGTATACGTTCCCTGAGGAGCAAAGTGCAGATCGGGCATGGTTTGAACGGATTATGAAGAGTGTGGAGATTGATTTTGATACGGTTGCCGATAATTTCGGTCAGCTGGATGAAGATCCTTATTTGACAGACAAAACGAAGACACTTACACGTACGTCCAAACGTTATAAATACAGTGTAGATATTCCGCGTTACTGGACACCTTACAGTGATCGATTCGAATATTCACCTGTGGTGTACACCTTTACGGGCGGAGAATTCTCCATTGCGGCGAGTGAAGACAAGTCAATCGAGATGACGGTCAGCCAACTGAGAGAAGCTTATGCCGAAGCCACCAAAACGCGGAAAAACTTCCAGCTGCTGCGCAGTGAGGAGCTGACGTTTGCGGGTGTACCTGCATTTTCCTTTACGTATCATGAACTGGACAAAGGCGTGCCATATGCGGGTCGGCAGATCGTCTTTGAAAAGGACGGAACAACCTATACGATCACAAGTGGGCTGAACGATGCCAACAAGACAGAAGTTCAGGCGGCTGCCTTGGAAAAAGCAGTGAACTCATTTACTTTTATTAAATAAATGTAGTGGAGCCGGAGGGTCAAAAGACCTTTCGGCTTATTTGTTTCCTGTATAAGATAAATTAAATATTTACACTGGGGCGAAGAGTGCAGAACCGATCTGAAGAAGCGAAGCGTGCGCGTTTATCACCAGATTTACCCCTTTAGAAAAGGAAATAAAAAAAATCTGGGGGTAACAGCGATCGGAAGATGGTACTGCAATCGGAGTGTCTAGTGTAAATCTTAATGGAAATGAAAATGGTAAACGGTTTTTTCAGGAAAACGTAGAAGAGTCGGTGCAGAAGTGGTACACTATACTAGTTCAGGAGTTATGACTGCTGATCTGATGATTATGAATGACTGTAAGCTTGGAGTTCAGGCAATACAGACATAATAGATAGATATAGCAATACCGTGACAATGCAGGTGTACCCGATAAGGTGCAGTCTTAGGCTTGGGATGTTCAGGCGTTTAAGGATATAGGGATGAAATCCGGCGGCTAGCCGGTTATGGGGAGGATCTACATGAAAACAGCAACAATACGAAGAGAAGACGTTGAACTTCTGGCACCCGCTGGTGACTGGGATTGTATGCGTTCGGCGGTAGCCAATGGCGCAGATGCAATTTTCTTCGGAGTCGAAAAGTTTAATGCACGGGCACGGGCGAACAATTTCCGCATGGACGAGCTGCCGGAGATTATGGCGTTTTTGCACAGTTATGGCGTAAAAGGTTTCTTGACCTTTAATATATTGATTTTTGAAAATGAATTGACGGATGCAAAAGAACTGATTGATGCATGTGTCGATGCTGGTGTGGACGCTGTAATTGTTCAGGATTTGGGCTTGGTGAAGATGATCCGCGAGATTTCGCCGGATTTCCCGATTCACGGTTCAACACAGATGACGATTACGTCACCGGAAGCGGTCGAGTTTACGAAGCCGTTTGATATGGAACGTGTTGTTCTGGGACGGGAGAACAACTTGAAGCAGATCCAGAAGATCGGGGAACAGGCGAAGCTTCCAATGGAAGTATTCGTTCATGGCGCGCTGTGTGTATCCTACTCGGGGCAGTGTCTGACTTCCGAAATGTGGGGAGGACGTTCGGCGAACCGCGGAGAGTGCGCACAAGCTTGTCGTCTTCCATATGACCTGATGGTGGATGGAGAGCACAAGCCGATGGGTGATGTGGCTTATCTGTTGTCTCCGAAGGATCTGGCAGCGATTGATCTGATGCCGGAACTGATCGAAGCAGGAGTAACTTCTTTCAAAATTGAAGGACGTCTCAAAACGCCGGAATACGTAGCAAACGTAGTAAGCAAATATCGTAAAGCGATTGACCGTTATTTTGATGGAGATAACACACCGCCAAGCAAGGAAGAAGTTCGCGAATTGCAGCAAAGCTTCTCCCGTGGATTCACGCATGGTTTCCTGAGCGGTACAAACAACAAAGAACTGGTGGATGGAACATTCCCGAAAAGCCGTGGTGTCTATCTTGGTCGTGTAGATCAAGTGTTGCGCGATGGTGTGGTCCTGAAGTTGGATGCACCTGTGAAACGTGGAGACGGAATTGTATTTGACGCTGGAGACCCGACTCAGAAGGAAGAGGGCGGACGGGTATACGATGTACGGCGCAAAGGCGTAAAACTCGAAGGCGAAGCCGAAGAGGGCTGGATTGTTGACGTTGTGCCAGGCCGTAGTGACGTAGATCTGCGTCGTGTGAAAGTTGGCGACAAAGTGTGGAAAACGAATGACCCGGCGCTCGACAAACGTCTGCGTCAAAGCTTCGAGACCGAGAAGCCTTACCGTGTATTCCCGGTGAAAGTAAAAGTTATCGGCAGCCCGGGGCAACCGCTCAGCACGTGGTGGACAGACGTGCAGAAAGGCACGACTGTCCGTATTGATTCCGAGATGGAACTGGACATCGCCCAGAAGCGTCCAATGACACATGAATTGCTCGAAGAGCAGTTCGGACGTCTGGGCGGCACAGTGTTCCAGTTGGAAGGAATGGACGTCAATCTGCACGGTGACGTCATTATCCCAATGCGCGAGTTGAATAACATTCGCCGTCAGGCAGTAGAACAACTCGCGGGTGAACGTCCTAAACCACCCGTATACGTGAAACGGGCGGTAGATGTATACGGCGATTCGGTTAAACCGGCATCGCCAGTGGCTCGCGGTCAAGCAGAGCTGACCGCGCTCTGTCGCAGCCTGCCACAAGTGGAGGCAGCGATTGAAGCAGGAATCGGCATGATCTATGCCGACTTCGAGTTTATCAAGCAGTTCCCGGCAGCCGTGGAAGCTGTGCATGCCGCTGGTCGCAAGATCGCGCTGGCAACACCGCGTATTCACATGCCTGGGGAGAACGGATATCACAACAACATCCTGCGTCTGAAGCCGGATGCGGTATTGGTGCGTAATACAGGTGCGCTGTACTTTTACCTTCGTCACCGGATGGAAAACCCGGATGCGAAGCACCCGGAACTGATCGGCGACTTCTCATTGAACATCGCCAATCACAAAGCAGTAGAATTGTTCCTGGAAGCCGGATGTGACTGGATTACCCCATCCTATGACCTGAACATTCAACAAATGGTTGATTTGCTGGGTCACTCCCGTACAAGTCAGACTGAAGTGGTTATCCATCAGCATCTGCCGATGTTCCACACCGAGCACTGTGTATATTGTACGTTCATGAGTGAAGGAACGGACTATACTAACTGTGGCCGTCCTTGTGAGGAACAGCGTGCATCCCTGCAAGACCGGATCGGCATGTCCCACCCGGTACGTGTGGATGAAGGTTGCCGTAATACGGTATACAACGCAGTGGAGCAGTCGGGTGCCGAGTATCTGACTAACTTTATGGATCTGGGTGTATCCCGTTACCGTGTGGAATTCCTGGAAGAGACACCGGAGCAGGTACGCGAAGTAATTGATCTGTACAACCGTGCACTGCGCGGCGAGATCAGTGGTACACAAGTTTGGAAAACACTTAAAGCAACAAACCAACTGGGCGTTACACGTGGTCAATTGGTGAAATAAACAGATTGTATTTTACATCAACATTTACAATCAAGCATGAAGCAACCCCAATCTCTGCTTTAAGGAGCTCTTGGGGTTTTTTTACATCATGACACAGGAGGCGAAGAAGCGTGGCGCCATTCACAATTATGGATATCAAATTGCTGTGCGGGGTCACGGCATTCAAGCGCGGAGAAGATTATAACCAATCTGGCAGGGTGACCAATCTGGTGGTTAGTGAGGATCAGCTTCATTATGAAGCACAGGTACGTGGGTCGGAGCGCTATCAGGTGACGGTGGATATAGATGGATCAGGTGAGGTTGTGGCAGGCTGCAGTTGTCCGGGTGACGGCAGACATTATGACTATTGCAAACATGTCGCTGCTGTCCTGTTGGCTATTCACGAATGGGGTGAGCAGCAGGAGCGTAATGCCACGATTGCCTCTGGGAAGCCTCCTCAACCTGCTACAGGCCAAGGAGCCAATACCAGTTCTAACTTTGGTTCCAAGTCCAAGGTTGGGACGCTAGTCGAAGAGAGCGTGTGGGAGCGCCCCCAGTCCGCTTCACAACGAGAGCAACTGAATGATGCTCCAGAGCGTCCTCCGGTTCATTTTGCCCAAGCAGGTCGGCCAAGCTCAGCTTCGGGGTGGGGCCGATCGGCAGATAAACCTTCTTACCGTACGGCGGATCAGATTCTGTCCATGTTTGCCAAGGATCGGAGACCGCTGCATGGAACTGATCGTAAGTACACTGCTCCTGTCAGCCGTTCCTCCCTGCGGGAAGAATTGCAGGTTCAGTTTATATGCAAGCTGATACAGGTTCACAAGGGTGGCGGGAAACTTGCTCTTGAATTGAAAGTGGGTAACAAACGTCTGTATGTGGTGCAGAAATTGAAACAATTCCTGAACTGCATCGAAAAAGGCGAGCCCATGTCATTTACCAAACTGTTCCACTATGATCCATTAATGCATGTGTTCACTCCGCAGGATCAGGCGATTCTCTCGATGCTCATTCGAATGAGGCAGAGTGAAGAGGCATACCGCGAATCCATTTCCGGTTATTTGGGGGCGTCAGATGGACGGGATATATTGATTGCTCCACTCGTATGGAAGCCACTGCTGGAATTGCTGCTGCAGGCTGATAGTCGGATGGAGGGTACAGGATTTGCCAATGGACCACTCACGCTCGGTG
The DNA here is from genome assembly GCF_036894235.1 of Paenibacillus sp. Y5S-9. Lineage (NCBI taxonomy): Bacteria > Bacillati > Bacillota > Bacilli > Caryophanales > Paenibacillaceae > Paenibacillus > Paenibacillus sp. Y5S-9. The sequence goes on along the minus strand of NZ_CP145887.1, from coordinate 6,130,898 downwards.
AGGGAGTATTGCCTTTGTTTTACCGGATTGCCCAGGGAGCGAATGAAGGGTATCAGCTTGAAATTTCGGGTCTGCGTGAGCTGATTCTTCTTCCTGCCTATGATGCTGCCGTAGTGGAAGGACAGTTGCATATGTTGGAACCGATGCAGATGCGAAGTCTGGAGGATTTGAGTGGGGCGCTCACTTCATATGGAATCAAGGAAAGCATCGATATTTCGACCCAGCAGGTGGATGAGTTTGTTCAGCATGTCGTGCCAGAACTGCGTACGCTCGGCCATCTGTCCATTGATTCACAGGTGCGTGAACAGATCGCGGAACCGGAACTCTCACCGAAGCTGTACATCGACTTCTATCGTGAACGTATTACAGCGCGTCTGGAATTCGACTATGAGGTCATGGTTATTAATCCGCTTGCCGAGTACTTGATAGATGAAGAAGAGAAAAAGGTTATTTTGGTGCGTGACCGATACAAAGAGCGGAATCTGATTGAACGGCTTGATCGATCCTTTCTCGAAAGGGATGGTAGTGTTTGGGCGAGCGAACGGGAAGATGCCATCTATGATGTCATGTATCATCTGTTGCCTGAACTTGAGAAACAGGTAGAAATCTACATGCCAAACGCCGTGAAGGCGATGGTGCAATCCTATCCAACACCGCCGAAAGTACGAGCAGATTTGGGAAGAGGATTGGACTGGCTGGAGATTTCATTCGAGATGGAAGGTGTGGACGAGCAGGAACTTCAGGAACTCATGCGTCGCATTGTGGAAAAGAAACCGTATTTCCGTCTCAAGAGCGGTGTCTTTCTGTCGCTTGAAAATGAAGGTGCAGATAGCTTCGCTCACATGGCCGATTCACTTGGGCTGGGGGCAGATGACATCAAGAGCAGCCATATCCGGCTGCCAGCTGTTCGGGCGTTACAATTGCCAGGCAGGGACGAAGTTTCCGGTCATGTGAAGTGGGGAGGCTCCCTGAAACGTTTCCTCGATGATCTCAGAGATCCCGAACGGATGGATTTTGCATTGCCGGGATCACTGACCCCCATCCTGCGGGATTATCAGAATAGCGGATACCAGTGGTTGCGTACTCTCGCTTATTATCGTTTTGGCGGCATTCTGGCGGATGATATGGGACTTGGCAAAACGTTGCAAAGCATCGCCTATATCACAGCGGTTCTTCTAGAGAAGCCTGAGTACAACATTGACCATACGGGCGGTGATAAATACCGGGAGAGCGGACCATTACGGGATGGTGAAACGTTGGCGATTTCCGACATCGATCCCAAAACTGGGCTCCCATTGGATAAGATGGCTTCAGAGAATACGGATGGCTTATGGTCTACGATGCAGCAGGATGGACTGACAATCCGAACGAGGGTCATTCATCCCCCGGTACTTGTCGTGGCTCCTGCCTCGCTGACCTACAACTGGGCTAATGAGTTTGCACGGTTCGCTCCGCATCTGAACGTCCTGATTGCCGCAGGTCAGAAAGAAGAGCGAGCCAATATGCTTTCAGGCATGGATGAGGCGGATGTGATTGTGACGTCTTATCCTTTATTACGCCGGGATCTAGACACTTACCTTGGCCGAACATTTCATACGCTCATTCTGGATGAAGCTCAGGCAATCAAAAATGCTTCTTCCCAGACTGCGCAGGCAGTGAAACAAATTCAGGCTCCGCGCCGTTTTGCACTCACAGGTACACCTGTGGAGAACTCGCTGGATGAATTGTGGTCCATTTTTGAAGCCGTATTCCCAGGGTTATTTCCAAGTTACAGAAGATTCCGTGACCTTCCTCCGGAACGGATCTCGCGGATGGTGCGTCCGTTTATTCTGCGCCGCCTGAAGAAGGATGTGTTGGAAGAATTGCCGGATCGAATTGAAACGGTACAGCGGTCAGAGCTTACGGTTGAACAGAAGAAACTGTACGCCGCATACCTATCCCAGCTTCAGGATGAAGCATCGAAGGACATGGAGGATAATGGATTCCAGAAGAATCGTATCAAAATTCTGGCAGGCATCACCCGTTTGCGTCAGTTATGTTGTCATCCTGCCCTCTTTGTTGAAGGGTACCAAGGCGATTCCGGGAAAATGGAACAGTTGCTTGAAACGGTCGAGGATTGTTTGGCTTCAGGCAAACGAATTCTTATCTTCTCCCAATTTGCAAGCATGTTGAACCTGATTCGCCAGACGCTCGTGGCACAGGGAAGGAATCTGTTCTACCTCGATGGTCAGACCCCTGCGCAGAGCCGGGTTGAGATGTGCCACAGATTTAATGAGGGCGAAGCTGAACTGTTCTTAATCTCCCTGAAAGCTGGCGGTACCGGACTAAACTTAACAGGGGCAGATACCGTTATATTATATGATCTATGGTGGAATCCCGCCGTGGAAGAACAGGCAATTGGCCGTGCCCATCGTATGGGACAGAAACAAGTGGTGCAAGTCATTCGTTTAGTTACCGAAGGTACGATCGAAGAGAAGATTTTGGAACTCCAGCAGCGGAAGAAGGACTTGATTGCCGAAGTAATCGAACCGGGAGACGGAGGATCAACGACTTTATCCGAACAGGATATCCGCGAATTGTTGATGGTATAATGAAGTCCAAGCATCCTAGCAATAAGAATCATTAAATATATGAATCTATACAAGATGGACTAATCATTTACATGATAACGGAGAGGACAGAAATAACCTGAAAAAGCGAAGCGTTCGCCTAAAAGCTTTCTGAAAGAAGCTGCATCGGAAAGCATACGCTATCCTCGGATTTTCCCCTTTAAAAAAGGGAATGAAAAAAATCTGGGGATAACAGCGATTGGAAGGTTGTTCTGTCATCGGAGTGGTAAGTGTAAATATGCTTTAGTTCAACTTGTTTAACAAAAGGAGTGGGTTCGTGTGCGTATTCGCAAAGCGATTATTCCAGCTGCAGGGCTGGGTACCCGGTTTCTGCCTGCTACCAAGGCGATGCCTAAGGAAATGCTGCCCATCGTGGACAAGCCAACGATCCAGTATATTATTGAAGAAGCCGTAGCTTCAGGCATTGAAGATATCATTATTGTGACGGGTAAAGGGAAGCGGGCCATTGAAGATCACTTCGACTATTCTTTTGAACTGGAGCAGAATCTCGCGGACAAACAGAAGTGGGACTTGCTTAACGAAGTACGCAAACCCTCCGAGATGGCAGATATCCATTATATCCGTCAAAAGGAACCGAAGGGACTTGGTCACGCCATCTGGTGCGCCCGCAAGTTTATCGGCAATGAGCCTTTTGCCGTCCTGTTAGGGGACGACATCGTGGAAGCGGACCATCCCTGCCTGAAGCAGATGATCGATGTCTACGATGAACTGCAATCTCCGATTGTTGGTGTACAGCCTGTTGATTGGAGCGAGGTATCCCGCTACGGGATTGTGGATGGAGAGTTGCTAACCCCTACCGATGATCGTGTCTTTCGTGCCCGCCGCTTAATTGAGAAACCAAAGACCGAAGATTCCCCTTCGAACCTTGCTATTATGGGACGTTACATTCTTACACCGGATATCTTTGAGATACTAGGTCAACAATCTGCTGGCGTTGGGGGCGAAATTCAGCTCACGGATGCTTTGTCCCGATTGAATGAACAGCGGCAGATTCTCGCATATCATTTTGACGGACTGCGTCATGATGTTGGCGAGAAGTTAGGTTTCATTGAGACGTCCATACATTATGCATTGCAGCGCCCGGATCTACGGAAAGATCTCTTAAAGTATTTGGAACAGGTTGTAAAGGATCAATAAATGGTTTTCCGCATGCCCTTGAAGTCCAGCCGAAGAATGATATCGCGGCTGGGCTTTAATTTATTTTATGGAAGAGTAAATATGAGGCTTATACAGGCCAATGAACAAACACATACCCGACACTTTACATATACATAGTCAATATGAAGAAATGATGTTAACAGCAAAACGGAGGGATGTCATGAAGGTACTTCCGCTGTTTATGGATGGTGCTGCCATCTTGGAACCCAAGGTTTATGGTGATCACCGTGGATATTTTATGGAGAGTTATAATGAGCAGGTTCTGCATGAACAGGGGATACAGCACGTCTTTATTCAGGACAATCAATCCTTATCGGCTGAAGCAGGTGTTCTGCGTGGGCTTCATTACCAGCTCCAGCCCAAAGCACAGTCTAAATTGGTGAGGGTTATATCTGGGGCTATATATGATGTGATTGTGGATGTCCGCACGTCATCCCCTACCTTTGGCCAATGGAAAAGTGTCATTCTAAGTGAGTACAACCAGCGGCAACTGCTTGTTCCTCAAGGATTTGCTCATGGTTTCTGTACCTTGGTGCCTCATTCCCAGGTAACTTATAAGGTGGACGCCTATTATTCGCCTGAACATGACCGTGGAATTCTGTGGAACGATCCGGCACTCGCCATTGATTGGCCTGTGACGAAACCTATATTATCGGAGAAGGATCAGAAGCATCCTTTACTGAAAGATGCTGAACTGAACTTCGACTAATTAATCAGACTTTTCAGATACTTATGTATCTGGAGGCAGAGGAGAGAGACAGAATGAAACTACTGGTTACGGGTGGGGCCGGATTTATCGGCAGCAACTTTGTATTATATATGCTTCGTGAACATCCGAGTTACGAGATAATTAATGTGGATGCACTAACCTATGCGGGGAACTTGGAGAACTTGCATACAGTAGAGTCCAATCCCCGATATACCTTCATCAAAGCAGATATTGCAGATGTACAGCAGATGGAAGCTGTTTTTTCCCAAGGCATCGATGTGGTTGTGAATTTCGCTGCCGAGTCTCATGTGGATCGAAGTATTCTGTCCCCGGATATCTTTGTGCGTACCAATGTGATGGGCACTCAGGTTCTGCTGGATGCGGCAAAGAAATATCAAGTCACCAAATTTGTTCAGGTATCGACAGATGAGGTATATGGATCACTAGGTGCAACAGGTTTATTTACTGAAGATACACCTCTGATGCCTAACAGTCCTTACTCTGCAAGTAAAGCTGGCGGGGATCTGCTCGTAAGAGCCTATCATGAAACGTTTGGACTTCCTGTAAATATTACACGTTGCTCTAATAACTATGGACCTTTTCAATTCCCGGAGAAACTGATTCCGCTGATTATATCCCGTGCATTGAATGATGAAGCCATCCCAGTATATGGTGACGGGCTCAATATTCGTGACTGGCTTTATGTTGAGGATCACTGCAGCGCGATTGATCTGGTGATTCATAATGGACAATCTGGAGAGGTATACAACATTGGTGGTAATAATGAACGTACTAATATTTACATTGTGGAGAGCGTATTGGAGCAACTGGGTAAACCTGCGAGTTTGATTCAATATGTACAGGATCGATTGGGTCATGACCGACGTTACGGTATAGATCCTACCAAGATACGCACAGAGCTCGGCTGGCAACCTGCACACAATTTTGAGACAGGGATCAAGGAGACGATCCAATGGTATCTGAAACATCAAGATTGGTGGACGAGAATTCAATCAGGCACGTATCAGGACTATATTCAGCTTCAGTATGGTAAGCGGATGGGTGATTCGTCCAAATGAACTATAGAGTTATGGTGACTGGCGCGGCGGGACAGCTGGGTTATGATGTGGTGAAGACCTTCGAAGCAGAGGGTCATCAAGTATTGGCCTGTGACAAGAACCAGATGGATATTACCGATCAACAGCAGTGCACAGATATGATTAAGACGTTCCGACCCCACATCATAATTCACTGCGCTGCTTACACAGCGGTCGATCAGGCTGAGGTAGATGAGGATACAGCATATGCAATCAATGCATCAGGTACTAGAAATATCGCGGTTGCCGCCGAGAAAGTGAAAGCAAAACTGGTATATATCTGTACCGATTATGTATTTGATGGGAGCGGGAGTACACCTTACCGAGAATACGATGTAACGAATCCGCAGAGTGTATATGGCAAGTCGAAGCTTGCTGGGGAACGGCTGGTTCAAAGTTTGTGCACGCAATGGTTTGTCATCCGAACATCATGGGTGTTTGGCGTATATGGCAGTAATTTTGTCAAAACCATGCTGGAACTTATGGAGAAACGTCCACAACTGCAAGTTGTTCATGACCAACAAGGTTCGCCTACCTATACGGTGGATCTTGCCCGATTCATTCATACCCTTTCTACGAGTGAAAAGTATGGCATCTATCATGCCTCCAATTCAGGAACTTGCACATGGTACGAGTTTGCACAGGCAATAAGAGAGGAAGCCGGTAAACAGAGTGGGTTCGAGCCGACAGCCGAACTTACGCCATGCACAACCGATCAGTTTCCGCGGCCAGCCCCTCGTCCTGCATACTCGGTGATGGATCATCTGGCGATTCGAACGAACGGTTTGGAACCTCTGAGACCTTGGCGTGAGGCGCTGATTGCATTTTTGAAAGAGTTGAGTGTACTGCAAAAGGACTGAGCATGTGGAGCGTCCGTGCTTTATTCCCAAACTACACCCACCATTTAACAGCCGCCTCCGGGCGGCTATTTTGTTTTGTACCTCCTCAATTCGGGTAGTTAGCTAACAAAAAGGTACTGAGGATGTGAATGTGATATGAAACGCATTGCCGCCGTGTTAATACTACTGATCGTTACCGTGGGCACACTCTTTTTCGCCTATGAAAGCGAGAGTGAGGAACAACGGGACGGATTTACCGCTTATAGATTAATCGCCCACGCCATGGGCAGTATTCGTGATCAACCATATACCAACGCCTATGAAGCGATGATTGCCAATTACGAGAAAGGCACACGTGTTTTTGAGATCGACTTTATGCTGACCTCGGATCGCAAAGCCGTAGCCAGACATGAGTGGACCGCTAATATGAGTAAAATGCTAGGACAGGACCAAGAGCTTCCCGAGGAAAAACAGGCCGGGGCGTTGACACATGATGAATTCATGGATACGCCAATCTTGGGCATGTACCAACCCATGGATGCCGATGGCATTATAGATGTACTGGCTCAGTACCCGGATATGTATATCGTAACCGACACCAAGGAACAGAAGGATGAGGATATACAGCAGGTGTTAAGATCCCTCGTGGATGCAGCCAAAGAACATGATCCATCCGTGCTGGATCGAGTGGTTGTACAGATCTATAACGAACCGATGCTTGAAACGGTGAAAGAAGTCTATGCATTCCCTTCCATTATCTATACGTTATATGCCACACAGGATACAGAAGATCAGGTTGTTGATTTTGTACAAAAAAATGATATTGATGCCGTGACTATGCCGGAATATAAAGTAAACCAGAATTTTGTCGCCAAGCTAAATAGTGCAGGCTCAGTCACCTATGTTCATACCATCAATGACACTGAACAGGTGGCTAACTATGAGAAATGGGGCGTGTACGGGGTGTACTCGGACGTGTTGACAGAGCAGGAGTTGGATGAAATGAACACACGCTTTGCCTGGAAACCGTAAAAATTCATATTTTTCTGTTCCCCTTTTTATACGAACATTGACACTCACTGTCTGCTGACTTAGACTTAGTTTACAAGCTTTCTAGGATGCAGAAGAACCTCTGGAGGAATGTTCGTTGATAGACATGATTAAGCAGTGGAGACATGTATTTAAGCTTGACCCGGACAGGGAGATTACGGACGAAGAACTCGATCTGGTCTGCATGTCGGGGACCGATGCAATTATCGTCGGTGGCTCTTCGGGAATTACTTATGATAATACGGTAGACCTGATGTCCCGTGTGCGTCGTTATGAGTTGCCATGTGTGCTTGAAGTATCCGATCTGGAGGCTGTTGTTCCCGGGTTTGACGGATATTTGATCCCGATGGTCTTGAATGCAACGGACAGCAAATGGATGATTGGGCACCACCAGCAAGCTATAGAGCGTTACGGTTATCTTATCCCTTGGGATCTGCTGATTGCCGAGGGTTATATTGTGCTTAATGGGAACTCCACGGTAGCGCGGTTAACTGGTGCAGATACGGATCTGACGACAGGAGCTGCGGTGGCATATGCCCAGGCAGCGGAGCGTCTGCTCAATCTTCCAATTGTATACATGGAGTACAGCGGAACGTTCGGAGATATGGAGCTTGTTGGTGAGACACATAGACAATTGGAGCGGGCACACCTCATCTACGGCGGCGGAATTGATGATCCAGAGAAAGCCACGCAAGCTGCCCAGGTGGCAGACACCGTCGTGGTAGGTAACATTGTGTACAGCGATTTGACTAAGGCACTTGAGACAGTGTTGGCTGTAAAAGGAACCAATTAATCGGTTTAGTTTACCATTCCCCCATTTTCCCCTTATGATCTGTTAAAATAGAACTTTGCCCTTACTAATTTTAAGAAGTTTATATGAGCGTAATGTCGTTTACACGAGAACGATGAGGAGAGAAGTGAGCTGGAGAAACGAAATGCTCGTTAAAAGCTTTCTGTAAGAAAGCTAAATCCTAAGCATACTTCTATTACCTGATTTTGTTCTTTTTTTACTAAGAAATTTGTATACAGGGATTATGTTTACACGAAAACGGAGAGTGCAGAAGCAATCTGAAGAAACGCAGTGTTCTCTCTTGTGATTTCACTACCCTTAAATATAAGCTAAACTAAATTTTACACGAGAACGTAGAGGACAGAAATAAGCTGGAGAAGCGAAGCATTCGCCTTTATTTCCGGTTTTTAACCTCTTACCAATAATTCGTATACAGGATTATGTTTACACGGAAACGGAGAGTGCAGAAGCAATCTGAAGAAACGAAGTGTTCGTATTTATCACCGGATTTTCCCTTTATTAAAGGGAATCAAAAAATTTGGGGATAACGACGATCGGAAGATGCTGCTGCAATCGAAGTCCAAGTGTAATGGATAGATCAGGTATACCGACCAACCAACGAAAGGAGCATGCATGCATGCAACCTGTAAATATACATGATGCCGTTGCACGGCTTAACACCCCTCAACGGCAAGCCGTCGAGGCGACGGATGGCCCACTGCTGATTATGGCTGGAGCGGGCTCCGGCAAAACCCGGGTGCTGACACACCGGATTGCCTACCTCATTGCAACACGGAAAGCACCCCCGTGGGGCATTTTAGCGATTACCTTTACAAACAAAGCCGCTCGTGAGATGCAAGACCGGGTTTCCCAACTGGTTGGTGGCTCCCAAGGCCGCGACATTTGGGTATCCACGTTCCACTCCATGTGCGTGCGAATTCTGCGTCGTGATATTGAACGTATTGGCTTTACCTCCAACTTTAGTATTTTGGACTCATCGGACCAATTATCTGTAATTCGTAGCTGTATGAAAGACCAAAATATCGATACCAAGAAATTCGAGCCAAAAGCAGTTCAATCGATGATGAGCACAGCCAAGAATGAACTGATTAGTCCGGAGCAATATGAGAAGCAGGCAGGAGACTATTTCGAGGGTATTGTAGCGAAGATATATAAGATGTACCAAAAACGGTTAAGAGCCAACAACTCACTTGATTTCGATGATCTCATTATGCAGACCATTCAACTGTTCAAGGAAGTACCGGAAGTCCTCGACTTTTACCAAAAGAAATTCCAGTACATTCACGTGGACGAGTATCAGGATACGAACCGTGCACAGTACATGCTGTGCCGCATGCTCGCTGACAGTCACCACCGCATCTGCGTTGTAGGGGATAGTGACCAGTCGATCTATCGCTGGCGCGGGGCGGATATCAGCAATATCCTGAATTTTGAAAAAGACTATCCAGAAGCAAATACGATTTTGCTGGAGCAGAACTACCGTTCAACTTCCAATATCCTGAATGCAGCGAATGAAGTGATCGGCCTGAATACAGGGCGTAAACCGAAGAAACTGTGGACGGACAAAGAGGGTGGTTCGAAGATCAAGGTATACCGTGCGGATTCCGAACATGATGAGGGGTATTTTGTTACCTCCGAGATTAGTAAAAATGTGAAGAACGGCAAATCCTATCAGAACCATGCGATTTTGTATCGTACCAACGCCCAGTCCCGGGTTATAGAGGAAATTCTGATCAAGTCTGATATTCCGTATCAGATTGTCGGCGGCATCAAGTTCTACGATCGTAAAGAGATCAAGGACATTCTGGCGTATCTGCGCCTGTTATCCAACCCCGACGATGATATCAGTCTCACCCGGATCATTAATGTACCGAAGCGTAGCATCGGTGATACAACGGTAGCGAAGCTTGCGGCTGCGGCAGGAGAGCGTGGAATTTCTATTTTCCGAGTACTGCAGGTCGTGGATGATCTTGGTTTTGCTGGACGTACGCGTAATGCGCTCGTGGAGTTCTATGACATGATCGCTGCGCTGCATCAGATGGTAGAATATCTGTCTGTAACTGAATTAACCGAGAAGATACTTGAGATGAGCCAATACCGTCTTGAGATGCAAAATGAAAACACACTCGAATCCCGTGCACGGCTGGAGAACATTGAAGAGTTCCTGTCGGTAACGATGGAATTTGAGAAAAATAATGAAGACAAAACGCTCGTATCGTTCCTCACCGATCTTGCATTGATTGCTGACATCGACAGCATGAACGATGATGAAGAGGATCAGAGCGACGCTGTTACCCTGATGACCATGCACAGCGCCAAAGGTCTGGAGTTCCCGGTAGTCTTTATCGTGGGTATGGAAGAAGGGGTCTTCCCGCATAGCCGTGCCTTTATGGACAATGAAGAGTTGGAAGAAGAACGCCGACTGGCTTATGTAGGGATCACCCGTGCGGAAGAGCAACTCTTCCTGTCGTGTGCCCAGATGCGTACGTTGTTTGGACGTACCACAGCGAATCCGCCTTCCCGCTTCCTGGACGAAATTCCGGATGAGCTGAAGGAAGACACCTCCATGGCTCGTGATCGTTACCGTCGTGGCAGTAGCGGAGGCGGCTCTTATGGTGGACGTGGACTAGGTTCCAGTGGAGGAAGCAACTTCGGTGGTGGTACCAAGCTCTTTGATCACCAAAGCAAAAGCGGTTCATCTGCTACCTCATCCACGCCAACTTCGCGTGTGACCACGAGCACGTCCCGCCCAGCATACTCTACGCCATCATCTGCTTCCAAGCCGGTGGCTTCTAATGGTGAAGCAGGATTCAAGGCAGGAGATAAAGTGCAGCATGGAAAATGGGGGACAGGCACAATTGTTGCAGTAAAAGGGACAGGTAATGATACCGAACTGCAGATTGCCTTCCCGGCTCCGGTTGGTGTGAAACGTTTGCTTGCCGGTTTTGCCCCTATTACGAAAGTAGAATAAGAACGAAACTTCCTTTTGCACGATAACGGAGAGAACAGAAATGACTTGAAGAAGCAAGGCGTTCGCCTTTATCCCTGGATTTCTACCTTTTAAAATGAATAAAAGAAACCCGGGGATAACAGCGATCGGAAAGTTATTCTGTTATCGGAGTGTCGGTGTGGATATTCATTCATTGAAATTATGTAGTGATATCAACGATGGAACGTTTTTCTGTTATCGCAGTCCAAGTGCAATAGGAGTATTCGTTCTACATATATAGATCAAATTAACGGAGGGATGGCCCTGTATGGACCCGATGCACCGGATGGAGCAACTTGTTACCGAGCTGAACCAGCATAATTATCAGTACTACACGATGGATCAGCCACAGATCAGCGATAAGGAGTATGATCTTCTGTACGATGAACTGGTTACGCTGGAACAGGAAAGTGGCATCGTTCTGCCTGATTCTCCAACACAGCGTGTGGGCGGCGAACTGCTCAAGGGGTTTACCCCACATCGCCATTTATCCTCATTATGGAGTCTGGACAAAGCGCAGAATATTGAGCAGCTGCGCAGCTGGAATACCCGTGTACTGAAACTGATTAACGACTATAACAGTAAAAATTCCGATACGCCTTTACCGGAACCAGGTTATGTCATTGAGTTGAAGTTTGATGGATTGACGCTCAACCTGACCTACACCAACGGCGAGTTGGTACAAGCCTCTACTCGTGGTAACGGTACGGTGGGCGAAGGTATTTTGGCTCAGGTGAGAACGATCAGATCTGTCCCGCTCAAAATTCCTTACACAAGCGGCACGATTGAAGTACAGGGTGAAGGTATCATGAATCTGTCTGTTCTGGACCGATACAATGAGACCGCGGCAGAGCCACTCAAGAATGCGCGGAATGCAGCAGCAGGAGCGCTGCGTAACTTGAATCCGAAAGCGACGGCTGAGCGTCGGCTGAATGCTTACTTTTATAACGTAGGTTATTCGGATGACATTCAGTTTGCCAATCATCAGCAGATGATGGATTTCCTGCGTGAGAACCGCTTCAAAGTTAATCCATCGATTACTTATTTCCATGAGTTTGATGATGTGATGGAACAACTGGCCGCGATTCAGGAGAACCGAGGGCATCTAGATTATCTGATCGATGGAGCTGTTATTAAAATTACGGACATGCGCACCCGCGAGGTACTGGGTTATACCGATAAATTCCCTCGCTGGGCGGTAGCCTATAAATTCGAGGCAGAAGAGACCACGACGGTTCTTAACGCTGTGGTATGGAATGTGGGCCGTACTGGCAAAGTAACTCCGCTGGCACGCGTAGAACCGGTTGAACTTGCCGGGGTAACGGTCCAGAACTGTACGCTGAACAATGTAGGCGATATTGAGCGCAAAAATCTGAAGTTCGCTCTGGGCACACGGGTCTTTATCCGTCGCTCCAACGACGTCATTCCTGAAATTCTGGGCAAAGTGACGGAGGAGAGTGATGGCGAGGAGATCGTCTTCCCTGAGCAGTGTCCTGCATGTGGATTCCCGCTGGAGCAACGTGGAGCGCATCTATTCTGTAACAACAGACTGGCTTGCAAACCGCAAACGGTGGCACGTATTTCCCATTTTGCTTCCCGTGATGCCATGGACATCGAGACGTTCAGTGAGAAAACAGCGATTCAGCTGTATGATGAATTGAACGTACGTGAGCCTGCCGACCTGTATACGTTACAGTTTGATGATCTGGTGAAGCTGGAGCGATTTGGGGAAAAGAAAGCGAACAACCTTATCGCTGCGCTTGAGCTTAGTAAAGATAGAGACTTGGCTTCCTTCTTATACTCACTGGGTATTCCGAACACAGGTAAATCGACAACGCGTATGCTCGCTGATCATTACCGTGATCTGCACGCCATTATGAATGCAACTGTGGAAGAACTGGTTGAACTACCCGACGTCGGTGGTATTGTGGCAGAGAGCATCGTAAACTTTTTTGCAGATCCGTTTACACAGGCTGCAATTGAGAAAATGCTCAACTTGGGCGTGAAAGCTCAGGCACCTGAGGCGCCAACCGTTGCTGTTGTGGAAGATTCCTTCTTCAGTGGTAAAACGGTCGTTTTGACTGGAACGCTGCACCAACTGACTCGGGAAGAGGCAACGCAAAGACTGGAAGCACTCGGAGCGAAGGTGACTGGCAGTGTGTCGAAAAAGACAGATTTGGTTGTTGCCGGAGAGAAGGCAGGTAGTAAACTAACCAAGGCCCATGATCTCGGTATTCCAACGATTGAGGATGAGGATGAACTTGTACGTCTTTTGAACCCACAGGGTTAAAGGATGAATTAGCAAAAGAGTTCATATAAGAAAGCCCCCGAAGACACGAATATGTGATCGGGGGCTTTTGCTATTTATCTAAATTATTTTTACAACGAATGAACGCTCACCAATCTTATCTTATGTGATCATGATCCACTTAAATTGTTAGGGATGCGCTGAGATGCGCCTGTAAGCCATGCATCCTTGTCATATCCTCGTTCTTCCCAGTAACCGATATGTTCGCTGTCGATGAGTTCAATGCGATTTAACCATTTTACCGATTTATAGGCATACATCTGAGGAATGACGAGTCGTACCGGACCGCCAAGATCAGCCGGGATAGGTTTGCCATCATGCATGACAGCGACCATAATATCCTCCATTTGTGCTTGATCCATCGTAATGGCATCCGTATACACACCATCACCGGAATAAAATTTCACACTATGAGCTTCTGGTTTGACCCCGGCTTGCTTCAAAAGCTGTGCAAGAGAAATGCCTTCCCAGGTATTCTTATATACAGACCAGCCCGTTACACAGTGGAAATCACTAACTTGTACGGTACGAGCGAGCTTCACGAATTGTTCCCAGTTCCATACCTGTGCCCGTTCAACCAACCCATCAATTCGAAAAGACCAGTTAGCATTGGAGAAGGACGGTATAGGCGTAACCGTATATACGCGGAAATGACCTTCAGCTCCGCCTCCAATGGGAGGAGAGGAAGCAGACAGTGGTTGTGGTAAAGGAACCATACGGTTAGGATCGTTCTCCAGCATACTATCGATACTGTTATCAATCTTGAGATTTCGTCCTACCCAGGATATAAAAGTAGGTCCAAGCGTGACGGCAAGACCAATACCTACAGCAGAACGGATGAAAGCTCGGCGTGTATACACAGGTTCAGGTCGCTCAGGCTGCTTGAGTGAATCTCTGCCCGATCTGCTATCGATGTGGGAAGAAGATATAGCAGCCGGAGTTTCATTTTCATGCGATATTGAATCAGATGGATCAGCAGTATTTTGAGTTCGTGTTGAAGTTGTGGTGGTTTTAACCGCACGACGTGCAGGGTCCTTTAACCATTTGGTCCGAGTTATGGAGTGATAGATGATATAAGGTAAGCCCACCCAAGTCAGCAGGTCATGGATCAAAAGTGCAGCATTCGACCATCGAGGTCCAGCTAGCTTGAACTGCCATAGTACAATACCCGAGAGTAACCATCCTACCAGCAGCGCAAGAACTAAGATGGTGTTCACCCTTTGCCAAGGTCTATTACGAAGCTGTTTCCAGTGCTTTCCGGCCAAAATCAAGTAATATACCACGGGTGCCAGCATAGCTAGCCCAACGATGATATGTAGCCATTTTAACCATACACGCCCAATTCCGAGTATCTCTCGCCAAAAGCCGCCTACCAGCATAAGACCTGATATAGCAAGGATCACAACAATCCAGGCATTCCAAGCATGGATGGAAACCAACTTTTTGCCGTAACCTTTGCGCATGTTCTTCAACCATTGTTTCAAGTGTGATCACCCCATATAGGTTAGTAATGAGTTTATTCAGAACTTTGATATGTAATAGCTAGCTGTGAATGGAGTACGTGATCTGTGTAAAGGTGCTATGCGAGATAGTTATACGATTGTGCATAGGCTACTTATGAAAGTAGTATACTTGACTGCTTAACCTTATCCCTATATCTATATACCTTATTATAGAGTTTTTGGATCACTTTCTTCAAACCAACAGGAGGGCAGGGCTCATTATCCCAATCGTGCACTCTAGCTGACCTTCATCTAGATCCTTATTACGTATGGTTTTAGAAATCAATATTATAGAAAGGACATGTTTCTTTGATAAAGAGTAGCCTTTAATAGGGTTCCATCTTTGTTTCAGATATTGTGTTAATGTGTCGCATATAGGCTGAAGGCAAGTATACCGTTGTTGAAGATTTATATAATATCAAAAGGTTGATTAAAAATGCTTGCTAAATAAATCGCTACATGATATATTATTTCTTGTCGCTTCAAACGAATGATTGTCATAATCATTTGAAAGGTGTCGAAAACAAAGTGTTGACAGTAAGTTAGTTAACATGATATGATAAGATTCCTGTCCGGTTGACAAACATCGTCATAAACGGACATACAAGTTCCTTGAAAACTGAACAAATGGATAGTAACTTTTGATTCACAATGAATCGTCAGATTCAAAATGAGCTTATCGCTCTTTTCAATACTTTATTGGAGAGTTTGATCCTGGCTCAGGACGAACGCTGGCGGCATGCCTAATACATGCAAGTCGAGCGGAGTTGATAGGAAGCTTGCTTCCTTGATACTTAGCGGCGGACGGGTGAGTAACACGTAGGCAACCTGCCCTCAAGTTTGGGACAACTACCGGAAACGGTAGCTAATACCGAATAGTTGTTTTCTTCGCCTGAAGGAAACTGGAAAGACGGAGCAATCTGTCACTTGGGGATGGGCCTGCGGCGCATTAGCTAGTTGGTGGGGTAACGGCTCACCAAGGCGACGATGCGTAGCCGACCTGAGAGGGTGATCGGCCACACTGGGACTGAGACACGGCCCAGACTCCTACGGGAGGCAGCAGTAGGGAATCTTCCGCAATGGGCGAAAGCCTGACGGAGCAATGCCGCGTGAGTGATGAAGGTTTTCGGATCGTAAAGCTCTGTTGCCAGGGAAGAACGCTTGGGAGAGTAACTGCTCTCAAGGTGACGGTACCTGAGAAGAAAGCCCCGGCTAACTACGTGCCAGCAGCCGCGGTAATACGTAGGGGGCAAGCGTTGTCCGGAATTATTGGGCGTAAAGCGCGCGCAGGCGGTCATTTAAGTCTGGTGTTTAATCCCGGGGCTCAACCCCGGATCGCACTGGAAACTGGGTGACTTGAGTGCAGAAGAGGAGAGTGGAATTCCACGTGTAGCGGTGAAATGCGTAGATATGTGGAGGAACACCAGTGGCGAAGGCGACTCTCTGGGCTGTAACTGACGCTGAGGCGCGAAAGCGTGGGGAGCAAACAGGATTAGATACCCTGGTAGTCCACGCCGTAAACGATGAGTGCTAGGTGTTAGGGGTTTCGATACCCTTGGTGCCGAAGTTAACACATTAAGCACTCCGCCTGGGGAGTACGGTCGCAAGACTGAAACTCAAAGGAATTGACGGGGACCCGCACAAGCAGTGGAGTATGTGGTTTAATTCGAAGCAACGCGAAGAACCTTACCAGGTCTTGACATCTGAATGACCGGTACAGAGATGTACCTTTTCTTCGGAACATTCAAGACAGGTGGTGCATGGTTGTCGTCAGCTCGTGTCGTGAGATGTTGGGTTAAGTCCCGCAACGAGCGCAACCCTTATATTTAGTTGCCAGCACTTCGGGTGGGCACTCTAGATAGACTGCCGGTGACAAACCGGAGGAAGGTGGGGATGACGTCAAATCATCATGCCCCTTATGACCTGGGCTACACACGTACTACAATGGCCGGTACAACGGGCTGCGAAATCGCGAGATGGAGCCAATCCCAACAAAGCCGGTCTCAGTTCGGATTGCAGGCTGCAACTCGCCTGCATGAAGTCGGAATTGCTAGTAATCGCGGATCAGCATGCCGCGGTGAATACGTTCCCGGGTCTTGTACACACCGCCCGTCACACCACGAGAGTTTATAACACCCGAAGTCGGTGGGGTAACCGCAAGGAGCCAGCCGCCGAAGGTGGGATAGATGATTGGGGTGAAGTCGTAACAAGGTAGCCGTATCGGAAGGTGCGGCTGGATCACCTCCTTTCTATGGAGAATCGTTTCCTGCAACGGAAACATTCAGATAAGCAGGTTCTTAGAACCTGCAACAGCAACATAGTTATTTATCCATTTGTTCAGTTTTGATGGAATTTGAGGGGCCATAGCTCAGCTGGGAGAGCGCCTGCCTTGCAAGCAGGAGGTCAGCGGTTCGATCCCGCTTGGCTCCACCAAACAATTTCATCTATTTGGCTTGTTCTTTGAAAACTAGATATCGAAACGAAACAAACGCGAATTAGAACATTCCTTTAAGCTGAACTTGTGTAAACAAGTGAAGTGTATAAAGGTAGTTAAATTGCTTTTGCGATGGTATTGGGTGGGAGCGACTTTTGGCTTTGGACGTAGTCCAAAACAAGGGAAGCGAGCAGTCAAAACCGGAGCAATTTGGTTAAGCTACTAAGAGCACACGGAGGATGCCTAGGCGCTAGGAGCCGATGAAGGACGTGGCGAACAACGAAACTGCCTCGGGGAGCTGTAAGCAAGCTTTGATCCGGGGGTGTCCGAATGGGGAAACCCAGCTGGGGTAATTTCCAGTTACTCATAACTGAATACATAGGTTATGCAGAGGCATACCAGGGGAACTGAAACATCTAAGTACCCTGAGGAAGAGAAAACAATAGTGATTCCGTCAGTAGCGGCGAG
The DNA here is from genome assembly GCF_036894235.1 of Paenibacillus sp. Y5S-9. Taxonomy (NCBI): domain Bacteria; kingdom Bacillati; phylum Bacillota; class Bacilli; order Caryophanales; family Paenibacillaceae; genus Paenibacillus; species Paenibacillus sp. Y5S-9. The sequence continues at coordinate 6,112,903 of NZ_CP145887.1, read as the reverse complement.
CGAACGCGGAGAAGCCCAAACCAGAGAGCTTGCTCTTTGGGGTTGTGGGACGTCTCACATGGAGTTACAAAGGAACCGGTTAAGCGAAGAGGTCTGGAAAGGCCCGCCAAAGAAGGTAAAAGCCCTGTAGTTGAAAGTCTGTTCCCTCCGAGACGGATCCCGAGTAGTGCGGGGCACGTGAAACCCCGTATGAATCCGGCAGGACCATCTGCCAAGGCTAAATACTTCCTAGCGACCGATAGTGAAGCAGTACCGTGAGGGAAAGGTGAAAAGCACCCCGGAAGGGGAGTGAAATAGAACCTGAAACCGTGTGCTTACAAAAAGTCAGAGCCCGTTTTAGGGGTGATGGCGTGCCTTTTGTAGAATGAACCGGCGAGTTACGTTCCCGTGCAAGGTTAAGGTGAAGAGCCGGAGCCGCAGCGAAAGCGAGTCTGAATAGGGCGACATAGTACGTGGACGTAGACCCGAAACCGGGTGATCTACCCCTGTCCAGGGTGAAGGTGCGGTAACACGCACTGGAGGCCCGAACCCACGCATGTTGAAAAATGCGGGGATGAGGTGGGGGTAGCGGAGAAATTCCAATCGAACTCGGAGATAGCTGGTTCTCCCCGAAATAGCTTTAGGGCTAGCCTCGGAAACTAGAGTCGTGGAGGTAGAGCACTGATTGGGTGCGGGGCCCGCAAGGGTTACCAAGCTCAGTCAAACTCCGAATGCCATAGACTTACTTCCGGGAGTCAGACAGTGAGTGCTAAGATCCATTGTCAAAAGGGAAACAGCCCAGACCATCAGCTAAGGTCCCCAAGTGTGTGTTAAGTGGGAAAGGATGTGGAGTTGCACAGACAACCAGGATGTTGGCTTAGAAGCAGCCACCATTGAAAGAGTGCGTAATAGCTCACTGGTCGAGTGACTCTGCGCCGAAAATGTAACGGGGCTAAACACACCACCGAAGCTATGGCTTGATGCTTTGCATCAGGGGTAGGGGAGCGTTGTATAAGGGTTGAAGGTGTACCGTAAGGAGCGCTGGACATTATACAAGTGAGAATGCCGGTATGAGTAACGAAAAGATCAGTGAGAATCTGATCCGCCGAAAGCCTAAGGGTTCCTGAGGAAGGCTCGTCCGCTCAGGGTAAGTCGGGACCTAAGGCGAGGCCGAAAGGCGTAGTCGAAGGACAACAGGTCGAAATTCCTGTACCACCGTAAGCCGTTATGAGCAATGGGGGGACGCAGTAGGGTAGTGACGCGGACTGATGGATGTCCGTCTAAGCAGTAAGGCTGATGTGTAGGCAAATCCGCACATTGTAAGGCTAAGCTGTGATGGGGAGCGAAAATTGTAGTAGCGAAGGTCATGATCTCACACTGCCAAGAAAAGCCTCTAGCCAGGTGATGGTGCCCGTACCGCAAACCGACACAGGTAGGCGAGAAGAGTATTCTAAGGCGCGCGGAAGAACTCTCGTTAAGGAACTCGGCAAAATGACCCCGTAACTTCGGGAGAAGGGGTGCCCCGGTAGTGTGAATAGCACGAGGGGGCCGCAGTGAAAAGGCCCAAGCGACTGTTTAGCAAAAACACAGGTCTGTGCGAAGCCGTAAGGCGAAGTATACGGGCTGACGCCTGCCCGGTGCTGGAAGGTTAAGGGGAGTGGTTAGGAGCAATCCGAAGCTGTGAACCGAAGCCCCAGTAAACGGCGGCCGTAACTATAACGGTCCTAAGGTAGCGAAATTCCTTGTCAGGTAAATTCTGACCCGCACGAATGGCGTAACGACTTGGGCGCTGTCTCAACGAGAGATCCGGTGAAATTTTAATACCTGTGAAGATGCAGGTTACCCGCGACAAGACGGAAAGACCCCATGGAGCTTTACTGCAGCTTGATATTGAATTTGGGTACGATCTGTACAGGATAGGTGGGAGCCTTTGAAGCAGGAGCGCAAGCTTCTGTGGAGGCAACGTTGGGATACCACCCTGATCGTATCTAGGTTCTAACCTGGTACCGTAATCCGGTGCGGGGACAGTGTCAGGTGGGCAGTTTGACTGGGGCGGTCGCCTCCTAAAGAGTAACGGAGGCGCCCAAAGGTTCCCTCAGAATGGTTGGAAATCATTCGAAGAGTGCAAAGGCATAAGGGAGCTTGACTGCGAGACCTACAAGTCGAGCAGGGACGAAAGTCGGGCTTAGTGATCCGGTGGTACCGCATGGAAGGGCCATCGCTCAACGGATAAAAGCTACCCTGGGGATAACAGGCTTATCTCCCCCAAGAGTCCACATCGACGGGGAGGTTTGGCACCTCGATGTCGGCTCATCGCATCCTGGGGCTGAAGTAGGTCCCAAGGGTTGGGCTGTTCGCCCATTAAAGCGGTACGCGAGCTGGGTTCAGAACGTCGTGAGACAGTTCGGTCCCTATCTGTCGTGGGCGTAGGAAATTTGAGAGGAGCTGTCCTTAGTACGAGAGGACCGGGATGGACGTACCGCTGGTGTACCAGTTGTTCCGCCAGGAGCACCGCTGGGTAGCTATGTACGGACGGGATAAACGCTGAAAGCATCTAAGCGTGAAGCCCCCCTCAAGATGAGATTTCCCAGTATGTAAGACCCCTTGAAGACGACGAGGTAGATAGGCTGGGGGTGGAAGTGCAGCAATGCATGGAGCTGACCAGTACTAATCGGTCGAGGGCTTATCCAATTAGCAAGTGATAATTCGCATGTTTCGTTTCGAATCTAGTTTTCAGAGAACGATCTCTGAAATGTAAGCTATGCGTTTGGTGGCGATGGCGGAGGGGTTCCACACGTACCCATCCCGAACACGACCGTTAAGCCCTCTAGCGCCGATGGTACTTGGACCGCAGGGTCCTGGGAGAGTAGGACGCCGCCAAGCAAAGAACCACTGCCGATGTTATTCGGTGGTGGTTTTTATTTGTTTATTTAAGGGGATGCGAAAGCATCTCTTATTTGACTTTGTAAGAATCCTCTGACACACTCTAAGGGGTACATATATCACATATCAGGCCATGATTTGGATTGATAATAACTCTAGCGAATGGGGTGTAGGACGACATGGAAATTCAGAAATTGACGGTAGATGATTTTGAACCGGCTATGGCACTCTCCGAATATGCTTTTCAAGTAGTAATGAGTGAGGAACAAAAAGAAAAACGGCGGAGTCAATTTTCGTCACAGGATATATGGGGTGTATATGAGGACGGGCAGCTAGGAGCCAAACTTCACATCATTCCTTTTCAAACCTATATTCATGGCAGATCGTTCGAAATGGGCGGTATTGCGGGTGTAGCCACCTGGCCAGAGTATAGACGCAAAGGCTGGGTAGCGGGTCTGCTGAAGCATGCGTTGGAAGAAATGAATCGTAACAAACAAAGTATATCGTTCTTGCATCCATTCTCTTTTGGTTTCTATCGGAAGTATGGATGGGAGACTTATGTTGAATTTAAACGTTATAAAGTACCTACAGCTAATTTGCCTATGAAAAAAGCGACACCGGGAACAATTCGGCGTGGGGATCCGGGCCTCAGTATTTTAAAGGAAGTATACAGTGCTTATGCTGAGCGTTATAACGGAACTCTGGTTCGGGATGATGCAAGGTGGGAGAATTCAGTTCTTGTTAATGGGACCAGCCAGAAGGCTGTATATTACGATGAAGCTGATGCAGCACAAGGTTATCTTTTATATGAAGTTAAGGAAAATAAATTTACCATTAAAGAGATCATCTATCTGAATGAAGAGGCTAGGCAAGGGCTGTGGACCTTCATTGCTAACCATGATTCCATGATCCAGGAAGTTACTTTACAGGCGCCTGCCAGTGATACGCTTGCCTTCCAATTGGATAACCCACGGATTCAGCAGGAGATCGTACCTTATTTTATGGCACGCATCGTTAGTGTGGAGCAGTTTATATCCCAGTATCCATTTGCAAGCCAGGACTCACCGGTGCAGATTGTTTTACAGGTAGAGGATACCCACGCTCCGTGGAATGAAGGGGTATGGCAATTAAACGTAGCGATGAATGGAACAGCGTCCATATGGAAAACTTCGGAACCAATTACTGATGATCAGAGTATTAAGTTAGACATTCAGTCCCTTACCGCAGTGCTGATGGGGTATCGCAGACCAACGGAAATGGCACGGATCGGAAGAATTCACGGACCAGAAGCAGCAATCAAGGCTTTAGAACAAGCGATTCCTGAACGAGAAACCTATTTACTCGATTTCTTCTGATGACTATTACTATTCCCACTGCTTCATTTAACTTGATTGGCTTATATAGAAATACGGCGTGATCGAAAGACAAATGGACTTCTCCAGCAATTTTGGAGAGGTTTTTTTGTGTCTGGGGAATATTTCGTGTAAAATCGTAAAAAATGAATAGTGACCCCACTTGGCAAAACCACAAAATATGCTATAATGGTTATAAAGTCAAAGAAAGTCAAAGTCAACTAAAGGTTTAATACTGAAGTAACTTTCTTTCTACAATCTGATGGATGAGCGCCAATATACGGGATTCATTTCATCGGAGGATCAAGGGAATATTAAAGGACCTTCGTGCTTCCTTCGCTCTCCTGTTGACACCTGTGGAAGCAAGATTCGCTGTTTCCCTGATTGGTTAAATGGGTAGAGAAGGTGTACTCTGTGGGGGCGTGTGGGTCCTTATTGACTTAACGTTTCAGACAGTGGAGGATGATTGGATGCGTAATATCTCTGATATTATCGAACGATATCTGAAGAGTATTTTGCATGAAAGTCCCGAAGGAATGGTTGAAATTCAGCGTAATGATCTGGCAGATCAATTCTCATGTGTACCTTCCCAGATCAATTATGTCATCAGCACACGTTTTACACTCGAGAAGGGATACCTGGTAGAGAGTAAACGCGGCGGTGGTGGTTATGTTCGCATACAGCGCATTGAATTACCGGCCCAATCAGCTCTGCATAATCATTTGCACCATAGTATTGGTGAAGAGATCGGGCAGACAGCTGCCGAAGGTCTGATCTATCAATTGGAAGAAGCGCGCTTCTTGAGCAAGCGGGAAGCCGGGTTGATGCGAGCTGCTGTATCTAGAGAGGTTATATTGGTCAAACTTCCTTACCGGGATCAAATTCGTGCCAGAATGTTGAAGGCGATGTTAATATCTTTGCTCGGTAAATGAAAACTATCGGGGTCAAAGGAGGTACATCAATATGCTGTGCCAAGAATGCAATAAACGTCCGGCGACACTTCATTTCACGAAGATTGTAAATGGAGAGAAGACGGAATTCCATATTTGTGAGTCATGTGCCCGTGAAAAAGGGGAAATGATCCCTGGGACAGCAGGCGGTTTTTCCATTCACAACTTGTTGTCCGGGTTGCTTGATTTTGATCCAGCCGGCAAAAGTGGATCGGCAGGAACACCACCTGCAAAAGTACTTCAGTGTGAAGAGTGTGGTATGACGTACTCACAATTCAGCAAGATAGGCCGATTTGGCTGCAGTTCATGTTATAAATATTTTGACAGCCGTCTGGATCCTTTGTTCAAGCGGGTTCATGGTAGTACGTCCCATGTAGGCAAAGTGCCTGCACGAGCTGGGGGTCGCATCAAGGTGAAACGGCAAATCGCTGATCTGAAGCGTGAGCTCCAGGAGAGTATCGCCCAAGAGGAATTTGAAGAGGCGGCTCAGATCCGTGACCAGATCAGAGGACTTGAAAAAGGAATAGCTCAGGAGTAAAGTTTGTCATGAGTAGGAGGGATGCGTAATGCCTAATCTGCGCTTTACAGAGAAGGCGCTCAGCGACTGGATGCGCAGTGATGCGGCTGATTCCGAAATCGTCATTAGCAGCCGTGTCCGGATTGCGCGCAACCTTCAGCATGTTCCGTTTCCGATGCTGGCTTCCAATGAGCAATCGGAAGAGGTGCTGAATAAGCTGAGCGAAGTACTTCAATACGATGACGTTCATGCCTTTGGGGATTTTCATACGTTGGATCTGATCGATATTGACGAACTCGACAAACGGGTGCTGGTGGAGAAACATCTCATCAGTCCAAGTCTTGCGAATGAATCCAGAAATGGTGCGGTTATTCTCAGTGAGGATGAGTCTGTCAGTATTATGATTAATGAAGAGGATCATCTTCGTATCCAGTGCCTCTATCCGGGGTTCCAGGTGAAAGAAGCCTGGGAGAAAGCTTCTGCAATAGATGATGCTTTTGAAGCGCACGTGGATTATGCTTTTGATGATCGCAGAGGATACTTAACCAGCTGTCCTACTAATGTAGGTACAGGTGTCAGAGCATCGGTTATGATGCACCTGCCTGCCCTGGTGATGACGCAGCAGATTGGCCGTATTTTAACCGCAGTTTCCCAAGTGGGATTGACTGTAAGGGGGATATACGGTGAAGGCAGTGAGGCGATGGGTAACCTGTTTCAGATCTCGAACCAGATTACACTGGGACAGACCGAACAGGAAGTCATCGAGAACCTGCATGGTGTTGTATTACAGATGATTGGTCATGAACGTACTGCCAGAGAACGGTTAATTACCGACTCCAGACTTCGAATTACGGATCGGGTCATGCGTTCTTACGGCATATTGTCTCATGCAGCTATTGTTGATTCAAAGGAAGCTGCACAGCGCTTATCGGATGTACGCCTTGGCGTGGATCTCGGCTTGTTGGATGGACTGTCCATCACGGTAATGAATGAGTTGAACGTGATGACACAGCCGGGATTTTTGCAGAAAACATTCGGGGAAGATATGCGCACAGATGAGCGTGACATCTATCGTGCTCAGTTGATTCGTGATACGATCAATGCAGCGAAGCAGTCCTAGCTTAGCCTGATATTGTATTGAATTATGGTTTCATGCCGCATTGCGGCTTTTATATAATAAGGCATGTACAAATGCCGAATGACTTTATTCGCAGCACGGCTGCAAACAAAAATGATATGAAGAATACGACGGGTATTGTTTGAAACCCCTCGTTTTATCCAAAACCATGGAGGTGCAGGAGATATGATGTTTGGAAGATTTACGGAACGGGCCCAAAAGGTGCTCGCACTCGCGCAGGAAGAAGCTGTCCGTCTCGGTCATAATAACATCGGTACTGAGCATATTTTGCTCGGCCTCATTCGTGAAGGCGAAGGCATCGCAGCCAAAGCACTGATCGGCCTGGGACTCGGATTGGAAAAAATTCAGGATGAAGTAGAAACGCTGATTGGCCGTGGCCAAGAGCAACCTACCAACATTGCATATACGCCACGTGCGAAAAAAGTAATTGAACTGTCTATGGATGAAGCTCGTAAATTGGGCCATACCTATGTAGGCACAGAGCATATCCTGCTCGGATTGATTCGTGAAGGCGAAGGTGTTGCAGCGCGTGTGCTCAATAACCTGGGAATTAGCCTGAACAAAGCACGTCAACAAGTGTTACAGTTGCTTGGCAGCAGTGAAGCTGTATCCAGCCATAATGGAACACCTGCCAATGTCAGCACACCAACACTGGACAGTCTGGCACGTGACCTCACGGCTTACGCTAGAGAGAATAACCTGGACCCAGTCATTGGACGTAGCAAAGAAATTGAGCGTGTCATCCAAGTGCTCAGCCGTCGTACCAAGAACAACCCGGTATTGATCGGTGAGCCAGGTGTAGGTAAAACAGCGATTGCTGAAGGCCTTGCACAAAAAATCATTGCAAATGAGATTCCGGAAACATTGCGCGACAAACGTGTAATGACTCTGGATATGGGTTCAGTAGTCGCTGGAACCAAATATCGTGGTGAGTTTGAAGATCGTCTGAAAAAAATCATGGATGAGATTCGCCAAGCAGGTAACATTGTCCTGTTTATCGACGAATTGCATACTTTGATTGGCGCAGGCGGAGCTGAAGGTGCCATCGATGCTTCTAACATTTTGAAACCGGCTCTGGCCCGTGGAGAATTGCAATGTATCGGTGCGACAACACTGGATGAATATCGTAAATACATCGAGAAGGATGCAGCGCTTGAGCGTCGTTTCCAACCGATTACTGTAGATCAGCCTTCTCCGGAAGAAGCGATTCAAATCTTGCATGGCTTGCGTGACCGTTATGAGGCGCATCACCGCGTGAAAATTACGGACGAAGCGATTGTGCAGGCAGTTAAACTGTCTGACCGTTACATCACAGACCGTTTCCTACCAGACAAAGCGATTGACCTGATTGATGAGGCGGGTTCCAAAGTAAGATTGAACTCTTACACGATCCCACCAAACCTGAAACAACTGGAAAGCCGTCTGGAAGATATCCGCAAGGAAAAAGACGCTGCAGTTCAAAGCCAGGAGTTCGAAAAAGCAGCCGCTCTGCGTGATACGGAACAAAAAATCCGTGAAGAGCTGGATGTAACGAAGAACCAATGGAAAGAAAAACAAGGTCGCACGGATTCCGAAGTAACACCTGAGGATATCGCACAAGTGGTAGCCAACTGGACAGGAATTCCGGTGAACAAGCTGAAAGAAGAAGAGACACAACGTCTGATGAATCTGGAATCGATTCTGCATGAACGTGTCATCGGCCAGGATGAGGCTGTGAAATCGGTCAGCCGTGCGGTACGTCGTGCTCGTGCGGGACTTAAAGATCCAAAACGTCCGATGGGTTCATTCATCTTCCTCGGCCCTACAGGTGTAGGTAAAACAGAACTTGCTCGTGCTCTGGCTGAAGCAATGTTCGGTGATGAAAATGCAGTAATCCGGATTGATATGTCCGAGTATGGCGAGAAACATTCGACTTCCCGACTCGTCGGAGCGCCTCCGGGATATGTTGGATACGAAGAAGGTGGTCAGCTGACAGAGAAAGTTCGTCGCAAACCATACTCCGTAGTCCTGCTTGATGAGATCGAGAAAGCACATCCAGAGGTATTCAATATCTTGCTGCAAGTGCTTGAAGATGGTCGTCTGACAGATTCCAAAGGTCGCGTTGTTGACTTCCGGAATACGCTGATTATCCTGACATCCAACGTGGGTGCTGAAGCGATCAAACGTAACTCTACACTTGGCTTCACAGCAGTTGTGGATGCAGGTGCGGATTACGATAACATGAAGGGTAAAGTCATGGATGAGCTGAAGAAAAGCTTCCGTCCAGAGTTCCTTAACCGGATTGATGAAATTATCGTATTCCACTCTCTGGAACAGAAACACATTGCAGAGATTGTTACCCTCATGAGTGAGGAGCTTCGCAAACGGCTACGTGAATACGAGGTTGACTTCGAACTCACCGACAATGCCAAGGATTTCCTTGCCAAAGCCGGCTTTGATCCAGCTTACGGTGCGCGTCCGCTTCGTCGGGCAATCCAGAAGCATATCGAGGACAAATTGTCCGAAGAGTTGCTTACAGGTAACGTAACCAAAGGGGATTCATTGCTTATCGACGAAGAGAACGGTGCACTGTCTGTTACGAAAAAAGACGTGGTTGTTCCTTCTAACGAGGAAATCGAAACTAAATAATATGTAGCAAGCTTTGGAGTTGAACTTCAGCTTGTATTAATCCTTAATCCTTCTCGGCTTCGGCCGGGGAGGATTTTTTGCACTTTGGACAGAAGACGGACATGATTATGTTAGGAACATGTGTAAAGTTTGCGATAATCCTTTACGAAAAATCTCAAACAATGGTAAACTTTTAGTAACCCTGCACGTCAGGGAGTTTGGGTGAAATTCGTCGAATAATGCAAAATGCTGTTATAAAACTAAATTATAGGAGTGCTGAAGTGGCCAAAGTTAAAACCAAGTTTCAATGTACGGAATGCGGCTATGAAGCCCCCAAGTGGTACGGTAAGTGTCCGGGTTGTCAGTCATGGAATTCAATGGTGGAGGAGACAGAGACGGTAGTCAAAACACAAGGGAGAAATTCTCCGCTGTTTGACAGTAAAGATAAACCGCTTCCTATCATAGATATAGATAGCGGTCAGGAACCGCGTGTACAGACTGGAATCGGAGAGTTGAACCGGGTATTGGGTGGCGGAATCGTTCCAGGTTCCCTCGTTCTGGTGGGTGGAGATCCAGGTATCGGTAAGTCAACGTTGATGTTGCAGACGTCCCATGCTTTGACGCATTCAGGTTTGCGTGTGTTATATGTTTCCGGTGAGGAATCAGTCAAGCAAACTAAATTGCGGGCAGACCGTCTAGGGGCGCTCTCTGCGGAGTTGTATGTGCTGTGTGAAACCAATATGGAACGTGTAGAGGAAGCGGTGGATCAGATCCAGCCGCATTTTCTTGTCATCGACTCCATTCAGACGGTATATCTTCCCGAAGTTACCAGTGCGCCTGGTAGTGTAGCACAGGTAAGGGAATGTACGTCAAGGTTCATGCGGATTGCCAAAGGCAGAGGCATTGCAACGGTTCTTGTGGGGCATGTTACCAAAGAAGGTGCCATTGCCGGTCCACGTATGTTAGAACATATGGTGGATTGCGTGCTTTATTTTGAAGGAGAACGGCATCATACGTATCGCCTGCTGCGTGCGGTGAAGAACCGCTTTGGTTCCACCAATGAGATTGGCATTTTTGAAATGGGTGAGGATGGACTTCGTGAGGTGGGCAATCCGTCCGAACTCTTTTTATCGGAACGTCCACTGGGTGTAGCCGGTTCAACGGTAGTTGCCAGTATGGAGGGTACACGCCCTCTGCTCGTGGAATTGCAGGCGTTGATCTCGACTACCCACTTTCCTTCTCCCCGCCGTATGGCAACAGGGGTAGATCTGCATCGATTAAATCTGATCATTGCAGTGCTGGAGAAACGAATGGGGATGTTTTTACAGACCCAGGATGCGTATCTTAACGTGGCTGGTGGAGTACGGTTGGATGAGCCGGCTGTAGATTTGGCGGTTGCTGTCAGCATTGCATCCAGTTTGAGAGATGTACCGACCAAGCCGGACGACGTCATCTTTGGCGAGATTGGTCTGACAGGTGAGGTTCGAGCCGTATCACGGGCCGAACAACGAGTGAAGGAAGCCGCGAAGCTGGGCTTCAAACGAGTCATTTTACCGGAAAAAAGCTTAAAGGGCTGGAAACATCCTCGCGGGATACAACTGATCGGTGTGAATACCGTGGCAGATGCACTAGCGGTTGCTTTAGATTAGGGGGCATAACAAGATGAAAGATTCGAGCCAACTGGATAATATGAATGAATTGTTAAGGCTGATCGCACCAGGTACACCTTTCCGCGAAGGTCTGGAAAATGTGCTGCGCGCCAAGACGGGCGCACTGCTTGTTGTAGGATACAGCCCTGAAGTAATGGAAGTGGTGGATGGGGGATTCTCAATTAACTGTGATTTCTCCCCGAACTACCTGTACGAACTTGCCAAGATGGATGGAGCCATTATTCTTAGCGAGGATTTGAAGCGTATTCTTTACGCCAATACCCAGTTAATCCCGGACTCTTCGATCTCTTCATCAGAGACGGGGATTCGTCACCGGACGGCAGAACGTGTAGCAAAGCAAACGGGTAAATTGGTCGTATCCATATCACAGCGCCGGAATATCATTACCTTGTATCAGGGAACACTTCGTTATTCTCTCAAGGAAATCGGGGTTATTTTGACCAAAGCGAATCAAGCGATTCAAACCCTGGAGAAATACAAAGCGGTATTAACACAGTCCCTTACAAATCTGAGTGCCTCTGAATTTGAGGAACTGGTGACGATTCCTGAAGTGGTCAATGTAATTCAGCGTACCGAAATGGTGATGCGGATCAAAACGGAAATCAAACGATATATTCATGAACTCGGGAATGAGGGACGACTCATTTCCATGCAAATGGAAGAACTCGTGGGTACAACGGAAGAAGAAGCCTGGTTGTTGTATAAGGACTATGCCCGTGACGACAGTGATGACAAAATCCGTGAAATTATCGTGGGACTGAAAAGATTGTCGGACGATGAGTTGCTGGATGCACATCATATTGTCCGTCTGCTCGGCTATCCATCATCAGCGGCTACTTCTGAGGATTCGGTTGCACCTCGTGGATTCCGGGTATTAAATAAGATCCCCCGCCTGCCCAATGTCATTATCCATAATCTGGTGGATCAATTCGAACAATTGCCTCATGTTATTATGGCTACAATTGAAGAACTGGACGAAGTGGATGGTATTGGTGAAGTTCGTGCCCGGACCATTAAGGAAGGCCTCAAACGTTTGCAGGAGCAAATGTTTATCGACAGACAGATGTAAGGGTTTGCCTATATAAAGGCTTGAAATGGATGAGGTGAAACAACGATGCTAACCAGATTCATTCCGAATCTCTTTACCCTGGGTAATCTGTTTCTTGGAATGATGGCAATTTTGCTTGCGATTGATGGAAATTACAGTTTGGCTGCCATTATGGTCATTGTAGCGATGCTGCTGGATGGTCTGGATGGCCGAGTGGCACGTGCGCTCAATGCCCAAAGCGAATTCGGCAAGGAACTTGATTCCTTGTCTGACATGGTTTCCTTTGGTGCAGCACCAGCCCTGATCATATTTATGGTGTCGTTTCAAGATTCGATGCCGATCCTCGCCTGGATCGCAACAGCGGCTTTTCCGATCTGTGGAGCCATTCGTCTTGCGCGGTTTAATGTTCGGCCGGGAATCCCCGGGTACTTCACGGGTCTGCCAATTCCGGCAGCCGGCGGGGTACTGGCTACACTTTCCTTGTTCAATAAGGATATTGGCCCGGTTAGCATGATGATTGCTACGTTGCTATTATCGTATCTGATGGTGAGTGCGCTTAAATATCCCAATTTCAAAAAGGTCGGTTTGCCACGCAAGGCAATCTGGATTGCACCATGGGTTGTGTTATTTGCCATAGCCGTAGCCGTTATTTTCCCGGAACAGTTATCCAAATTAATCTTTATTCCGCTGGTGTTATACGCCTTGTATGGAATGAAGCATAATGTGCGAACAGCGGCCTCGCGTAGTCGGGCGAAAAAGCGCAAGGATGAGAAATCTTCCCGTCCTTCCGATCGTTAAGTCGCCTTGGGTACAGACAGTATACAAAGAAAGCACGTACTCTCCTGAACTGGAGAATGCGTGCTTTTTGTTTATTCAGATCTATTTACGGTAAAAGAAACCCTTGCGGACGACATACATATCTTCTTACGACAGATTAAACATCCCTAACGTTGAACACTTCTGTGATTCGTGATTTACGACCTCTTCCATGTTAATGTCCAGCAGATTGCAGAGAGCCGACATGTAGAACAGGTTACGCCCTAGCTCAGAGCTGATGACCTCTCTGCAGTTCTCACACAACTCACCTTCCACATGCGTTTCCAGCAGGCCCTTGGTTTGAGCGATATCGCTCTCCGGGGCATATTTCTGCTTGGTGGCGTGCAGCTCGATGCAGCCGCATTCGGTAATGGCTTTGGACACGGCACGGTTAACAGACGCTCCGGCTTGTCCCGTTTTGGACAGTACATCAATCAGGCTGCGATGACGCAGCAACAGTTCAGAAACTTGATCCTGGAAAGCCTGTAAACTTAGCGTACTCATTTTGCCACTCACCTCGGGATATGAATTGAATTCATTATATGCCAATAATTTACCTACTTTCAACTGACGATTGCAACATTTCCAAAAAGTTCTTCCGGATGGGATTAGCATTTCGGGAATTGGATCATACTGGATATAAAGATCAAGATACATTGAAGGAGGTGCAGGGACTAATGTGGAAAAAAGGCATTTTAACTTTTACAGGATTGTGCGGTGCATGGTTCGGCTACACGGCATATCATCTGGCAGGAAAATCGGTCCCATGGATGGCGGAGTGGATTCAGTCAGCAGGATTACTGGGAGCTGGTATATCAACGCTGCTGGGAGCTGTAATGTTTATGGCTGTATGTAATATTGGTGGAACATTGATGGCAGACAGGCTGCATAGTGGAATAAATTCATTGGCAAAAGTACCTATGAACGAACTGGCGGCAGGTGCCGCAGGTACCGTTGCAGGATTGCTGGTGGCCTTGTTGCTCTACCCTGTTGTGGGATGGATGGGGACGGCAGGAGAAGTGCTGCAAGTGGCGCTGACGGTGATTAGTGCTTATTCCGGCTACACCCTTGCCATGGCAAAGAAAGACGATCTGGGGGCCTTCTGGATGTCTGGACGATGGGGTCATCCCGAGGTGGACGAGGATAGACGGATGGAAGAACATAAAATTCTGGATACCAGTGTTATTATCGATGGACGTATCGCTGATATATGCAAAACCGGATTTATTGAAGGCACGATCGTAATCCCGGAATTTGTTCTGGAGGAGCTGCAGCATATTGCCGATTCATCGGATCTGCTCAAGCGGAACAGAGGACGGCGTGGACTGGACATTTTGAACAAAATCCAGAAGGAACTCGATGTAAAAGTCCTCATCTATGAAGGGGATTTCGAGGAAATCTCCGAGGTGGACAGCAAACTGGTTAAACTGGCTAAAGTGCTTCAGGGCAAAGTGGTCACCAATGACTTTAACCTGAACAAAGTGTGCGAACTCCAGGGTGTATCTGTATTGAACATTAATGATCTCGCCAATGCGGTTAAGCCGGTTGTTCTGCCAGGTGAGGAGATCATGGTGCAGATCATCAAGGATGGTAAGGAACATGGTCAAGGTGTAGCTTATCTGGATGATGGCACAATGATCGTTGTGGAGGGTGGACGCGAGTATATCGGCATGATGATGGAAGTGCTGGTGACCAGTGTGTTGCAGACTTCAGCGGGACGAATGATTTTTGCCAAGCCTAAACTGTTGGAAAAAGCCCAATAAAGCGGTATGATGGGTAGTGTATCGTTGAATGATATTGTATATCTTTGGACGATAAACTGACAGACAAGGCAGGGATTGCGGCATGGATAAAGGGTGGGGCGTTGTCATTGTGGCAGCAGGTCGCGGAACCCGGATGGGGACGACCGAGAGCAAACAGTTTCTGTTGCTGCAGGACAAGCCCGTTTTCATACATACGCTTGAGGTATTTGCTGCGCTGGACGAGATCCGCGAGATGGTGCTGGTCACAGGAGCCGCAGATGTTGAACGCTGCCAGGATTGGGTAAAAGAATACCAACTGGATTCACGTGTCCGTGTTATCCCCGGAGGGAAAGAGAGACAACATTCTGTCCATAAAGGCCTTGTGGCACTTGGGACGGATTGGGTTCTCGTTCACGACGGGGTACGTCCTTTTGTGAACCATGAGCAGATCAAGGGATGCATGGCGGCTGCCATATCCGGTGGTGGAGCAGCTGTACTGGCGGTTCCCGTGAAGGATACGATCAAACAAGTGAATGCGGAAGGAGTCGTTATGGCGACGCCAGACCGCAGCAGTCTGTGGAGCATTCAAACCCCGCAGGCTTTTCGTCTTTCTTCCCTGCTCTCCGCCTACGAATCAGCCGAGCGGGACGGATTTCTGGGGACAGATGACGCCATGCTGGCTGAACGTCAGGGAATGTCGGTCAAGGTTGTGGAAGGCAATTATACCAATATCAAATTAACAACGCCGGAAGATTTGCAATACGCTGCGTTTTTGCTGGGGGGAGAGAAGAAGCGATGATACGTGTAGGACAGGGATTTGATGTACATCAGCTGGTAGAGGGACGCCCGTGTATTATTGGCGGAGTAACGATTCCTTATGAAAAAGGACTGCTGGGTCACTCGGACGCAGACGTGCTGTTACACGCGATTAGTGATGCCATTTTGGGTGCGCTGGCACTTGGAGATATTGGCAAGCACTTCCCGGATACCGATCCGGAATTCAAAGATGCCGACAGCCTGAAATTGCTGGAGCATGTATGGCAGCTTGTGAAGGATCGCGGGTATAAGCTAGGGAATATCGACTCAACGATTATTGCCCAAAAGCCGAAGATGGCTCCTTACATTCCACAGATGGCTGAGGTTATTGCCAAGGCGCTAGAAGCGGATGTAACACAGGTGAACGTGAAAGCAACAACGACAGAGCAACTGGGATTCCCGGGACGGGGAGAGGGCATTGCCGCTCAATCCGTTGTTTGCCTTGTACGTGTGTGATATCATCAATCAATTAGTGACGGAGGGGATCATATGAGCACGGAAATTCGTGTGCGTTACGCGCCGAGCCCAACGGGACACCTGCATATCGGGAATGCCCGTACGGCGTTGTTTAACTATTTATATGCCAAACATAATAACGGTAAATTCATTATTCGTATTGAAGATACAGACGTGAAACGGAATATTGCTGGTGGTGAAGAAAGCCAACTGAAATACCTGAAATGGCTCGGAATCGAGTGGGACGAAAGTATTGACGTGGGCGGAGAATACGGACCATACCGTCAAACGGAACGTCTGGACCTCTATCGTAAATATACGCAGGAATTGCTGGATAAAGGTCTGGCTTACCGTTGTTTCTGCACGGAAGAAGAATTGGAGCAAGAGCGCGAGGAACAGTCAGCACGTGGAGAAACACCGCGTTATTCTGGCAAACACCGTGACCTGACTCCAGAGCAAATTAGTGCGTTTGAAGCGGAAGGCCGCGTAGCGAGTATTCGTTTCCGTGTGCCGGAAGAGCGCACATATACGTTTGATGACATGGTTAAAGGTACAATCTCGTTCAACAGCAAGGAATCCGGTGACTTCGTCATTGTGAAAAAAGACGGCATTCCCACATACAACTATGCCGTTGCTGTGGATGATCACTTGATGAAGATCTCCCACGTCCTGCGTGGGGAAGATCACATCTCAAACACGCCGCGTCAACTGATGATCTATGAAGCGCTTGGCTGGGAGCCACCGCAATTCGGTCATATGACGCTGATCGTGAATGAAAATCACAAGAAGCTGAGTAAACGGGATGAATCCGTCATTCAGTTTATTGAGCAGTATGATCAGCTCGGCTATTTGCCTGAAGCGATGTTTAACTTCATTTCCCTGCTTGGCTGGTCGCCGGAAGGGGAGGAAGAAATCTTCTCGCAAGAGCAGCTGATCTCCATTTTTGATACGAAACGTCTGTCCAAGAGCCCGGCGGTATTTGATACCCACAAGCTGGCTCACTTGAACAACCACTATATCAAACATGCTGACCCGGAACGTATTGCCGAAATGGCCATTCCGCATCTGCAAAAGGCTGGACGTATTTCTTCCGAGCTGTCTGTTGAACAAAAAGAATGGGCTTATACTCTGGTACACCTGTACCAGGAGCAAATGAATTCTGCCTCCGATATTGTCGAATTGTCGGAAGTATTCTTCCGTTCCAATCTGGAGCTTGAAAGTGAAGGAGAAGCCGTGCTTGCGGAGGAGCAGGTGCCAACCGTACTGAAGGCATTTGCGGATAAAGTACAGGCGAGCGAAGAGTTTACTCCAAGCAAAATGGCTGCATTGATCAAGGAAGTACAGAAAGAAACCGGCTTTAAAGGCAAACAGCTCTTTATGCCAATTCGTGTAGCCTTGACTGGACAGACGCATGGACGGGATCTGAACCAAACGATCGTGCTTCTGGGTCGTGATACGGTGATCGAGCGTTTGCTTGCGCAAGTAAAATAAGCTTAATCGAGGATATTCCATTAATTTGGAATCTGAACACAGTCCTATGATGTATGGATTACGTAGGAGGCTGTTGTCAGTCTGAGGCCTTTTCGCTATAATAACAACACAACGAATAATTGATATGATTTATCTAATAGAACAGCAAAGATCGGGAGGAGTAGACTGACCCGGACAGATTCAGAGAGGATGGTCCCGCACCAAAGAGATTTCTTTGGTTGCGGTGGCTGTGAACCGTCCACTGTCCATCAGTCGAAATGCGCCCGTGAGCTGCACAGCCGAATCCAGCCCCGCCTTTGTCGATCATGACATAGGAAAACGTTAGGATAGGTTGTGACGATTGGTTTCCGTTACCAAACCGCTTGAGGGCTTATTCTATTTAAGAATGAACCGAGCAGAGTGGGACCGCGATAAACGCCTCTGCAGCTAAATGCTGCAGGGGCGTTTTTTTGTTTAGGCGAGTGTGCAGTACACTACCAAGGAACGCGCCGTCCGGTAAGCCGGAGGACGGGAACCTGAACAAGAGGGGAACGAGCATGTTCAAGAAGATCAGATCAGATATCCAGGCGGTGTTTGAAAACGATCCGGCAGCCCGAGGTTGGTTTGAAGTGGTATTCACCTACTCAGGGCTGCATGCGATATGGGCACACCGGATCGCTCATTTTTTATACAAGCGAAGATGGTTCTCGGTTGCCAGGTTCATTTCGCAGGTTAGCCGTTTTATGACAGGGATCGAGATACATCCTGGAGCTACGATCGGAAATCGGTTGTTTATTGACCACGGAATGGGCGTCGTTATTGGAGAAACATGTGAGATTGGCGATGATGTCGTTATCTATCAGGGGGTTACCCTGGGCGGAACAGGGAAAGAAAAAGGGAAGAGACATCCGACCATTGGTAATAATGTGGTTATCTCATCCGGAGCCAAGGTGCTGGGTTCATTTAGCGTGGGGGATCAATGTAACATTGGTGCGAACTCTGTAGTGCTTAAGGAGGTCCCTTCCAATAGTACCGTGGTAGGTATACCGGGCAGAATTGTTAAACAGGATGGCCGACGGGTAGATCGCCTCAGTCAGCAATTGCCCGATCCGGTCGTTGACTCCTTGCGCAGTATGCAAAAAGAACTCGAACGATTGCAGGAAGAAGTACGTACACTGCAAAATGCCCGTGAAAATGAGACTGTGCGTGATACGTGATACAATAAATAAAGGCAGTATAGGATGAAAGGATAAGTGACCATGACGCTTCAGATTTATAATACGATGAGTCGTACCAAAGAGGAATTTGTTCCCCAAGAGCCAGGGAAAGTGAAAATGTATGTTTGCGGACCAACGGTATATGACTACATTCACATCGGGAATGCACGCCCGGTTATCTTTTTCGACACCGTTCGTGGATACCTGGAACAGACAGGACATGATGTGAACTATGTGGTGAACTTCACGGATGTGGACGATAAGCTGATTCGCAAAGCAGAACAACTTGGAACAGACGTCCCTCATGTCGCGGAGAAGTTTATTGCGGCTTACTATGAAGACCTTGAGGGATTGGGTATTCCTAAGGCGAGCAGCAACCCGAGAGTAACGGAAAACATGCCGCTGATCATTGATTTTATCCATGAGCTCGTTGAAAAAGGATTTGCGTATGAAAATGGCGGTGACGTTTATTATCGTACAGGCAAATTCAGCGAATATGGCAAACTTTCGAAACAAAACCTGCAGGAGCTGCAATTCGGAATCCGTGTGGGTGTGGATGAGCGCAAAGAGCATCCCGAAGATTTTGTGCTCTGGAAGGCTGCCAAACCCGGTGAGATCTATTGGTCCAGTCCTTGGGGCGATGGTCGACCAGGTTGGCATATTGAGTGCTCCGCCATGGCTAGGGAGTACCTTGGGGATACACTGGACATTCACGGGGGTGGACAGGATCTACAATTCCCGCACCATGAGTGCGAATGCGCCCAATCCGAGGTATTAACAGGTAAACCACTTGCGAACTACTGGATGCATAATGGATTCATCCGGATTGATAACGAGAAGATGTCAAAATCACTCGGTAATGGTGTTCTTGTTAAAGACTTGCGGAATCAATATAAACGCGAAGCGATTCGTTATTTCATGTTGTCTACCCATTATCGCAACCCATTGAACTTCACGGATGATACGATGGAGCAGGCACAGAACAGTGTGGACCGGATTGCAAATGCGGTAGGTAACCTGAACCATCGTCTGAATGCAGTAACTGTTGATCATGATATCACAGCAGAGTTTGCGGCAAGACTCGACCAAATTCGTCAGCAGTATCACGAGAAGATGCAGGATGATTTCAATACTCCTGATGCGATTACAGCTATGTTTGAGTGGGCAGGGGAAGCCAACCAACTGCTGCAGCAAGAAGTAGTCAATGCGGCTGACATTCGTGCGCTCCTCGAATTGTTCAATGAACTGAATGCGGTACTGCGAATCTATACTGACGCAGAGCCAGAACTTCTGGATGAGGAAGTAGAACGTCTGATTGAAGAGCGTGTAGAAGCACGCAAGTTCAAAAACTGGGCAAGAGCGGATGAAATTCGCGATGAATTGTCTGCACGTGGCATTCTGCTTGAAGATACGGCGCAGGGAATGAGATGGCGGCGCAAATGAGCGAAGGACATCCAAATACACCAAAACAACAGGAGCAGGTCACAGAGGGAGGATGGTTCCCGTATCCTCCTTCCAGACCTGCGAGGTTGATTCCACCTATCGCACTGGCCTATATTGGTGATGCGGTATATGAGGTAGCTGTTCGTCAATATCTGTTGTCGAAGGCCAACATGCGTCCCAATCATTTGCACCGTAGTGCAACCGGGTTGGTATCAGCGAAGGCACAGAGCCGCATACTTACAACGATTGAGGATGAACTGACAGAGGAAGAACGGGATATCGTCCGGCAAGGGCGGAATGCTAAGTCGGGTAGTGTACCCAAAAATGCAGATGTATTGGAGTACAGACATGCTACGGCTTTTGAATGTCTCATTGGTTACCTCTATAGCAGTGGTCATCATGATCGCATGATTGAACTGATCGGGCTTGGCATTGAGCACGCGGAACAACAATCGCCATCGCCGACAAAAAAATAGAAATTTCAACAAAACAACGCATTACAGAGAGGATCGAACAACGATGGAAGAAGAATGGATCGCCGGTAAACACTCCGTGACGGAGGCGCTGCGTTCAGGCCGGACCATTAATAAAATATGGATTGCCGATACAGCACAGAAACATCTGACTCAACCTATTATCTCGGAAGCTAAAAAACTAGGTATTGTCATTCAACACGTGGACAAGCGTAAGCTGGACCAAACGGTACCAGGCATTCAGCATCAGGGGGTAGTTGCTCAAGCAGCACCTTACGCTTATGTGGAGGTAGAAGACATTCTTGCCGCAGCAAAAGCGAAGAATGAGCATCCTTTCCTGATTCTGCTGGATGAGATTGAAGATCCTCATAACCTGGGGTCCATTTTGCGGACAGCAGATTGCACGGGTGCGCATGGCGTCATTGTACCCAAACGTCGCTCGGCAGCGGTAACCGTGACAGTATCCAAAACATCAGCAGGCGCTGTGGAGTACGTGCCGGTGGCTCGTGTAAGTAATCTTGGTCAGACCATTGATCGCCTCAAAGAGGAAGGTGTATGGGTTGTAGGGACAGATGTCACGGCTCACGAAGGTGTCTTTGGTAATGGAGTCTTTACTGGCCCTGTGGCATTGGTAATCGGAAATGAGAACAAGGGAATGGGACGACTTATTCGTGAGAAATGCGATGTGCTGATCAAACTACCAATGCAAGGTCAGATTAATTCCCTGAATGCTTCCGTGGCAGCCGGGGTTGTCATGTACGAAGTGCTCCGCTCGCGTCAAGCGCAGGAATAGAAGGTATGGCTGATTCCCGTGATGTGCTTCTTGTAGACGGGTACAACATGATTGGCGACTGGCCGGAATTAACCAAACTGGCGGAAAGTGGGCTCGAAGAGGCACGTAACAGGCTTCTCTTTCGTCTTGCAGACTACCAGGCTTTCTCCGGCCGGCGAGTCATTGTTGTGTTTGACGCCTACCTCGTGCCTGGACTCGGTAAATCCTTTACTCAGAGCAAAGTGCAGATCTATTTTACAAAGGAAAAAGAGACGGCAGACGAATGCATTGAGAGACTCGTTCGGGAACTAAGCATGCGAAGACGCCAAATCTATGTGGCTACGAGCGATATGGTAGAGCAACATGTCATTTTTGGACAGGGAGCGCTACGTGTATCTGCAAGGGAGTTGCTAATTGAAGTTGAGCAGAACGAAAAAGAATTAAAAAAACGACTGGAAGAAGATCAGGCGAAGGCCACGCGTAACACACTTGGGGGCAAGTTGAGCCCGGATGTATTAAAAGAGTTTGAGCGATGGCGCCGGGAATAACAGCACGTTTTTACAAAATTTAGAATATTGAAACTCTTGACATTTATGTTATTGATGTTCTTTTTTAGGCAGAGCGTGGTTGACGGTGTGAGGTACCATCATATATACTGATCCTATATTTCATAGAGTAGAGTAACGGGGTACCTTGCGTTGCAGCCGGAGGGATTGTCTGTGAGTGTCGACCTCAAAGATATCATGTTATCCAAGTATGATTACCAAAGTGACGAAGACATTGTCGAAGCTTTCCGTGAAGGCGAAAGCGAAGCGTTAGAGTTTCTAATTAACAAATATCGTAACTTTGTACGCGCCAAGGCAAGATCTTATTTTCTGATTGGGGCAGACCGGGAAGATATTATTCAAGAAGGAATGATTGGCCTCTACAAATCCATTCGAGATTTCAAAGGGGACAAGCTGGCTTCGTTCAAGGCTTTTGCCGAACTGTGTATTACAAGACAGATCATCACGGCGATTAAGACAGCAACACGTCAGAAGCATATTCCGCTTAATTCTTATGTATCTCTGGACAAGCCTATTTATGACGAAGAGTCTGATCGTACGTTACTCGATGTGATTTGTGGAACCCAGGTCAGTGATCCGGAAGAACTTATCATCAATCAGGAAGAGTTTGTGGGCCTGGAAGATAAAATGTCCGAGATTCTGAGTGATCTGGAACGTAAAGTATTGATGTTGTATCTGGACGGGAGATCTTATCAAGAGATTGCAGTAGATTTGGACAGACATGTGAAGTCCATTGATAATGCACTTCAGCGCGTCAAGCGCAAACTTGAAAAGTACCTGGAAGTTCGAGATAATTAAACACATGTTGTCGTTGACGGAAAAGGCTCGGTGTTTGAGTCTTTTTTTAGTGTCTCAAGTTTATAAAATCTAAGAATGTTTATACTAGTAATCGCTCGGTCCATGCAGGAGAAGAGAAAAAACAGAGATGAGAAACGAATGTACGTTGTACGGAAGTAATACCCAATGAATGAAAGGCTATTCTTTCATTGACATGGTTATACCCTTGTGATAAAGTGTTTTAGGTAGGCCTAAATTTATGGCTTTTTTTCAGGATCAATTTAGAGACTCTGCTTGAATGTGGAAGTCTTCGGGAGGTGTACATCATGCGGGTAATTATTACTTTGGCTTGTACTAACTGCAAACAAAGAAATTACACTACGACAAAAAACAAGCGTAATCACCCCGACCGCATGGAGATGAAGAAATTTTGCAAGTTTTGTAACGAGCAGACTTCTCATCGCGAAACCAGATAGTTTTTGGAGGTGTCGGCGTGAAACGAAGTTTCAAATCTCTGATTTCCTTTTTCTCAGAAAGCTGGGCTGAACTTAAAAAAGTTCGCTGGCCTAATCGTAAAGAGCTGACCAACTACACATTGATCGTACTTGGTACTGTTGTGGTTATGACGCTGTTTTTTTGGGTCATTGACATTGGCATCTCCTTTGTGATCGAAGCGATTATTTAAGAAGGGTTCCGGTGGCTTGATATGGAAAAAAGATGGTACGTCGTTCATACCTATTCAGGGTATGAGAACAAGGTCAAGGCCAATTTGGAAAAACGCGTCGAGTCTATGGGCATGGAAGACAAGATATTCCGCGTTCTTGTTCCTATGGAAGAAGAAGTGGTAAACAAGGACGGTAAGAAAAAAACCGTTATGCGTAAAGTTTACCCCGGTTATGTCTTGGTGGAAATGGTACAGACGGATGACTCTTGGTACGTTGTGCGCAACACACCAGGTGTTACAGGATTTGTCGGTTCGACAGGTTCTGGGTCCAAACCAACTGCTTTGTTGCCTGAAGAAGTGGAACAAATTCTGAAGCACATGGGTATGGTTGAACCTAAGCCGAAAATTGAGTTCGATATTAAGGAATCCGTACGTATTAAAGTCGGTCCTTTTGCGAATTTCGTAGGCTCCGTGGAAGAAATTTTGGTAGACAAAAGCAAGTTGAAAGTGCACGTGAACATGTTTGGACGGGAAACACCGCTTGAGTTGGAATACACACAAGTGGAGAAGATATAGTCTCTTCAAGTTTCTTGTGGGAGGGTTGAAAAACCCGTTAACCACTATTTTGCAAGGAGGTGTCAATCATGGCGAAAAAAGTTATTAAAATGGTAAAACTGCAGATTCCAGCAGGTAAAGCAAACCCAGCACCACCAGTAGGTCCAGCTTTGGGTCAAGCAGGTGTCAACATCATGGCATTCTGTAAAGAATTCAATGCTCGTACAGCTGATCAAGCGGGATTGATTATTCCAGTTGAAATTTCTGTATTCGAGGACCGTTCCTTTACTTTCATCACTAAAACTCCACCAGCAGCAGTTCTGTTGAAAGTGGCAGCTAAAGTTGAAAAAGGATCCGGCGAACCGAACAAGAAAAAAGTTGCTACTGTTAAACGTGATGCGGTACGTCAAATCGCAGAAACAAAAATGCCTGACCTGAATGCAGCAGACGTTGAGTCCGCTATGCGTATGGTCGAAGGTACTGCCCGCAGCATGGGTATCACCATCGAAGACTAATTTTCATAAGAAACATGGCTTCGTAAAACCGGTCGATTCGCGACCGGTTGATGTGGGAGGTATATCCGCTAACACCACAAAGGAGGAATAAAACATGGCTAAACACGGTAAAAAATACCTGGAAGCTGCTAAGCTGATTGACAGCGAAGCAACTTACGAGCCTTCAGAAGCTGTAGAGCTTGTGAAAAAGGCAGCTACTGCAAAATTCGATGAAACAATCGAAGCAGCAGTTCGTTTGGGCGTAGACCCTCGTAAGCAAGACCAGGCTGTACGTGGTGTTGTTGTCTTGCCACACGGCACAGGTAAAACACAACGCGTATTGGTATTTGCAAAAGGTGACAAAGCGAAAGAAGCGGAAGCGGCTGGCGCGGACTATGTTGGTGATGCAGACATGATCAACAAAATCCAACAAGGCTGGTTCGAATTCGACGTCTGCGTAGCGACACCAGATATGATGAGTGAAGTAGGTAAATTGGGCCGACTGCTCGGCGGTAAAGGTCTGATGCCTAACCCTAAAGCCGGAACGGTAACTTTCGATGTAACTAAGGCTGTTCAAGAAATTAAAGCCGGTAAAATCGAATATCGTCTGGATCGTGCAGGTCAAATTCATGCACCGATTGGTAAAGCTTCTTTCTCTTCTGAGCAACTTAATGAGAACTTCAAAGCTCTCATGGAAGCTCTGAATCGTGCTAAACCAGCGGCAGCAAAAGGTGTTTATCTGAAGAATGTTAGTCTTTCTTCCACGATGGGCCCTGGCGCACGCGTGAACGCAGCAGCTTTTAGATAATATCTCTTGACAGGCTTGTCCTGTTTTTGATAAGATATAAAAGTTGTGAGTCCGAGTGACTGACCGTTGACATTTGAATATGCTTGCCGTAGACAGTAGGTGCCATTTGGCTTAATTTCCTGCCGAGGTGTGATTATAGAACTTAGAACGATGCAAATCGATGATGAGTATATATCAAGCCTTCGTGATTCTACGGAGGCTTTTCTTAATGGGATAAATTTGATCAGGAGGTGTACAGATTGGCAAACGCAAAAGTGATTCAAGCAAAACAAGAGTCCGTTGATGCAGTAACAGCAAAATTGCGCGAGAGCGTTACAACTGTTGTTGTTGACTATCGCGGATTGAACGTTGCCCAAGTAACTGAGTTGCGTAAGCAACTTCGTGAAGCAGGTATCGAATTCCAAGTGCTGAAAAACTCGTTGCTTCGCCGTGCAGCTGCAGCAGCAGAACTGACAGAACTCGATAGTGTTCTTACAGGTCCTACTGCAATTGCATTCAGCGTAGATGACGTTGTGGCTCCAGCTAAAATTCTGAACGACTTCGCGAAAAAGAACGATGCACTGGAATTGAAAGGTGCAGTCGTAGAAGGTCGCGTAATCGGAGTAGAAGAAGTTAAGGCATTGGCAGAACTGCCATCCCGCGATGGACTTCTCTCCATGCTCCTCAGCGTGCTTCAAGCGCCAGTGCGCAACTTCGCGCTTGCGGTTAAAGCAGTTGCAGAAAAAGAAGAACAAGGCGCGTAAGCAACTTGATCTGAATGCTGCTTAGGCGGCAAATGAATTCAAAAAAAATAATATTATATATGGAGGTTCACTCATGAGTAAAGAGCAAATCTTGGAAGCAATCAAAGGCATGACTGTACTGGAATTGAATGATCTTGTTAAAGCAATCGAAGAAGAATTCGGCGTAACTGCTGCAGCTCCAGTAGCTGCTGCAGGTGCAGTAGCTTCTGCTGAAGCTGAGCAATCCGAGTTTGACGTAATCTTGACTAACGCTGGTGCTTCCAAAATCAACGTTATCAAAGCAGTTCGCGAAATCACAGGTCTTGGCCTGAAAGAAGCAAAAGAACTGGTTGACAACGCTCCAAAAGCATTGAAAGAAAAAGTTGCTAAAGAAGAAGCTGAAGCGGTTAAAGCTAAGCTTGAAGAAGCAGGCGCTACAATCGAAGTTAAATAATTTAGCTTTTATAAGCTAGATGAACAAAACAACAAACCCCTTGACTTATATCAAGGGGTTTGTTGCTGTAATTGTAAATGGAAAGTGAGTGAGGGCATGTCCAATCATTATTATTCGGACAAACCGCAAGTAGCGCATGATCGCAAAGCAACTGAAGCGGTTCTTCGCGGATTCAGTCTGCGATTCGTGACGGATGCCGGTGTGTTTTCCAAAAACGGAATCGATTATGGCAGCAGAGTATTGATTGATGCGATAGAGTTGCCATCAGGGGCTCATGTTCTCGATGTGGGTTGTGGATATGGGCCAATGGGTCTTACAGCAGCCAAACTTGTACCGGATGGGCATGTCACCATGATCGATATCAACGAGAGAGCCGTTGAACTTTCCAGGGAAAATGCAAAAGCGAACGGAATTAACAATGTTACGGTATTACAAAGTAATCTACTGGCTGAAGTAAAAAAGCAAGATTTTGACGTTATCCTAACCAATCCGCCTATACGGGCTGGGAAAGAGACGGTTCATACTATTTTCGAACAGGCACATCGCCATCTGAAGGTAGGCGGTTCGTTGTGGATTGTCATTCAGAAGAAACAAGGGGCTCCGTCAGCGCAAGCAAAATTGGAATCTTTGTTTGGAAGAGTGGAAGAAGTGACGAAGGATAAAGGCTATCGGATTTTCAAAGCGGTGAAATCGGAAGAGGTATCTACTAAAAGCTGAATCCAAGTTTGTAAAGTAAGCAGGGGATCATTTTTTTTGCAATAGGACTATTGACTTGAAATTCAGGTCGTGGTATAGTTGTAAAATGTCAGTATTAAGATGCCCTACTTGGCTTTAGCTAACTAAAAATGTCAACCTTTTTTTACGCCGAACGGGCTTATTATGCCTACGTTTGGCGTATAATATGTACATTTTGGGCAAACTGGGGATAAGAATGATTTGGAAAGACATCCGCCGATCAAAGTTGCTCTTTTTTCGAACGACATTTCGAGTAAGGGCTTTTCTTTATTTGTGGATGCATTGCTTTGCTCTGTATGTGTACCATTATAAGGTTACAAACAGAGGTTCGCAACGAAATTTTTAAAGTGAGTAGACATTGAGGGGTGAGTTTAAGTTGGCAGGACATCTTGTTCAATATGGTCGACGCACTCGGCGCAGTTATGCACGAATTAACGAGATACTCGAAGTTCCGAACCTGATTGAAATCCAACAAAAATCTTATGATTGGTTTTTGGAGGAAGGGTTGCGCGAAATGTTCCAGGATATCTCGCCGATCCAGGATTTTACAGGTAACTTGATTTTGGAATTTATCGATTACAGTCTCGGTGAACCGAAGTATACAGTAGACGACGCGAAAGAGCGTGACGTTACGTATGCAGCACCGCTTCGGGTCAAAGTCCGGCTCATTAATAAGGAAACCGGCGAAGTCAAAGAGCAGGAAGTATTCATGGGAGATTTCCCGCTGATGACCAACACGGGCACATTTATTATTAATGGTGCGGAACGGGTTATTGTCAGCCAGTTGGTTCGCTCTCCTAGCGTTTACTTCAGTACCAAAGTAGATAAAAACGCCAAAAAAACGTATACCGCTACAGTTATTCCTAACCGCGGCGCTTGGTTGGAACTGGAGATGGACGCGAAGGATGTTGTTTACGTCCGGATCGACCGTACACGTAAAATACCGGTTACGGTTCTCCTGCGTTCACTTGGTTTTGGCACAGATGCTGAGATTCTGGATCTGCTCGGTAATGACGAATATATCCGCAACACACTGGACAAAGACAACACGGATTCCACGGAGAAAGCACTCATTGAGATCTATGAGCGTCTTCGTCCGGGCGAGCCGCCAACGCTGGATAATGCGAAAAGCTTGCTCGTAGCACGTTTCTTTGATCCAAAACGTTATGACCTGGCTAATGTAGGTCGTTACAAAATGAATAAAAAACTTCACATCAAAAACCGTTTGTTTAACCAGCGCTTGGCTGAGTCACTTGTTGACGCTGAGACAGGTGAAATCATTGCTGAAGCAGGTCAAATGGTTGATCGTCGTTTGTTGGATGAAATCATGCCGTATCTGGAGAAAAGCGTTGGATTCCGCACTTATCACGTGGGTAACGGCGTTTTGGATGCCAATGATATCCCTATGCAAACGATTGATGTGTTCTCACCAACTGAAGATGGTAAAGTGGTCAAACTGATTGCCAATGCAAACATTGACAAGTCCGTTAAAAACGTGACACCGGCGGATATTATTTCGTCCATCAGTTATTTCCTTAACCTTCTGCAGGGAATTGGTAGCACGGATGATATCGATCATCTGGGTAACCGTCGTTTGCGTTCGGTGGGTGAACTCCTGCAGAACCAGTTCCGTATCGGTTTGTCCCGTATGGAGCGTGTGGTTCGTGAGAGAATGTCCATTCAAGATGCTAACGTAATTACACCACAGGCTTTGATCAACATACGTCCTGTTATTGCATCGATTAAAGAGTTCTTTGGTAGCTCTCAGTTGTCACAGTTTATGGATCAAACGAACCCACTGGGTGAGTTGACACATAAACGTCGTTTGTCCGCACTCGGACCCGGTGGTTTGACGCGTGAGCGTGCAGGTATGGAAGTGCGTGACGTCCATCCATCACACTATGGCCGTATGTGTCCAATCGAGACTCCAGAGGGACCAAACATCGGTTTGATCAACTCCTTGTCTACGTTCGCCCGTGTGAATGAATATGGCTTCATTGAAGCTCCATATCGTTGGGTTGATCCGAAGACAGGTATTGTAACCGAGCAAATTGATTACCTGACAGCGGACGAAGAGGACAACTATGTTATCGCGCAAGCGAATGCAAAGTTGAACGAAGACGGTACATTTGAAGAAGAAGCGATCATTGTACGTTACAACAAACAGTCGGATAACATTCTTACGATGCCGAGTGAGCGAGTTGACTACATGGACGTATCTCCTAAACAGGTTGTATCCGTCGCTACAGCGCTGATCCCGTTCCTTGAGAACGATGACTCCAACCGTGCACTCATGGGATCTAACATGCAGCGGCAGGCGGTTCCACTCTTGATTCCTAAAGCACCACTTGTAGGAACAGGTATGGAGCACAAAGCTGCAAAAGATTCTGGTGTATGTATTGTCTCCGATTATGACGGAATTATTGAACGTTCTTCTGCGAACGAAATTTGGCTCCGTCGTGTTGAAGAAGTGGACGGTCAGGAAGTTAAAGGCGATATCGTTAAATATAAATTACACAAATTTATGCGTTCGAACCAAGGAACATGCATTAACCAGCGTCCGATTGTCAAAAGAGGTGCTGCTGTCAAAGCTGGCGATATCCTCGCTGATGGTCCTTCAACGGAAATGGGTGAATTGGCTCTGGGACGTAACGTTGTTGTTGCCTTCATGACTTGGGAAGGTTACAACTACGAGGATGCGATCTTGCTCAGTGAAAAACTCGTTAAGGAAGATGTATACACATCCATCCATATCGAGGAGTATGAGTCAGAAGCACGTGATACCAAGCTTGGACCTGAAGAGATCACACGTGATATCCCTAACGTTGGGGAAGAAGCGTTGCGTAACTTGGATGAGCGCGGTATTATCCGCATCGGTGCTGAGATCAGTGCTGGCGACATTCTGGTTGGTAAAGTAACACCTAAGGGTGTAACAGAGCTGACAGCAGAAGAACGTCTCTTGCATGCAATCTTTGGTGAGAAAGCACGTGAAGTACGTGATACTTCCTTGCGTGTACCACATGGTACTGACGGTATCGTAGTAGACGTGAAAGTATTTACCCGTGAAAACGGTGATGAACTGCCTCCAGGTGTTAACCAACTCGTTCGTGTATATATCGCTCAAAAACGGAAAATTTCCGAGGGTGATAAAATGGCCGGACGTCACGGTAACAAAGGGGTCGTGGCCCGCATCTTGCCGGAAGAAGATATGCCTTTCCTGCCAGACGGTACACCAGTTCAGATCGTTCTTAACCCACTGGGCGTACCTTCCCGGATGAATATCGGTCAAGTGCTCGAGGTTCACTTGGGTATGGCCGCGATGCAACTGGGTATTCACGTAGCAACTCCTGTATTCGACGGAGCGAAGGAGTATGACGTCTTCGATACGATGGAAGAAGCAGGTATGCAACGTAATGGTAAAACTGTCCTGTATGATGGTCGTACAGGTGAAGAGTTTGAACGTGAAGTTACCGTAGGTGTCATGCACATGATCAAATTGGCACACATGGTTGATGATAAAATCCATGCCCGTTCCACGGGTCCTTACTCACTTGTTACGCAACAGCCATTGGGTGGTAAAGCCCAATTTGGTGGACAGCGTTTCGGGGAGATGGAAGTATGGGCGCTTGAGGCATACGGTGCTGCTTATACACTGCAAGAAATCTTGACTGTTAAATCCGATGACGTTGTTGGTCGGGTTAAAACGTATGAATCCATTGTCAAAGGTGAGAATGTTCCGGAACCAGGTGTTCCTGAATCATTCAAAGTATTGATCAAAGAGCTGCAAAGCTTGGGTATGGACGTTAAGATTTTGAGCGAAGATGAGCAAGAGATTGAAATGAGAGAAATGGACGATGAAGATGACGCTGCGAGCGATAAGCTCAGCCTCAACCTTGAGGGTACAGAGGTCGGAGCGGAATAAACCGCTTCGAGCGCATGATGACCGGCGTTTTTCATCAGGCTCGCGTCTTGCTCCGGCTTCGGCCGGAGTGGGCGTAACCTAGAATACAGGAATTGGTTAAGGAGGGTTGCTCCTTGTTGGACGTCAACAATTTCGAATACATGAAGATCGGGCTTGCTTCCCCAGAGAAAATTCGTTCTTGGTCCCGCGGAGAAGTGAAAAAACCGGAAACGATCAACTATCGTACGTTGAAACCGGAAAAAGAAGGGCTGTTCTGCGAAAAGATTTTTGGCCCTACAAAAGACTGGGAATGTCATTGCGGTAAATACAAACGCGTCCGTTATAAAGGCGTTGTCTGTGATCGTTGTGGCGTTGAAGTAACACGTGCGAAAGTACGCCGCGAACGGATGGGCCATATTGAGCTCGCTGCTCCGGTATCGCATATCTGGTACTTCAAAGGTATTCCGAGCCGTATGGGTCTTGCTCTGGATATGTCTCCAAGATCTCTTGAAGAGATTATTTATTTTGCATCATATGTTGTAACTGATCCAGGAGAAACTCCACTGGAGAAAAAACAGCTGTTGTCCGAGAAAGAATACCGCAGTTATCGTGAAAAATACGGCTATGGTTTCCAGGCTGGCATGGGCGCAGAAGCGGTTAAAAAACTGCTTCAAGACCTTGATATAGACAAAGAGCTCGAGTTCCTGAAAGAAGAGCTCCGGACTGCGCAAGGACAACGTCGTAATCGTGCAATCAAACGTCTGGAAGTTATCGAAGCATTCCGCAACTCCGGCAACAAGCCAGAGTGGATGATCATGGATGTACTTCCTGTTATCCCGCCGGAACTTCGTCCAATGGTACAGTTGGATGGTGGACGTTTTGCAACGTCTGACCTGAATGACTTGTATCGCCGTGTAATCAACCGGAACAACCGTCTGAAACGTCTGCTTGATCTGGGCGCGCCAGATATTATCGTGCAAAATGAAAAACGGATGTTGCAGGAAGCTGTTGACGCATTGATCGATAATGGTCGTCGCGGACGTCCGGTAACGGGTCCTGGTAACCGTCCATTGAAATCTCTCAGCCACATGCTGAAAGGTAAACAAGGACGTTTCCGTCAGAACTTGCTCGGTAAACGGGTTGACTATTCTGGTCGGTCCGTTATCGTTGTTGGACCTTACCTGAAAATGTATCAGTGTGGTCTGCCAAAAGATATGGCACTTGAATTGTTCAAGCCTTTCGTTATGAAAGAGCTTGTAAATAAAGGGCTTGCCCACAACATCAAGAGCGCGAAACGTAAAGTTGAGCGTGTAAGTCCTGAAGTATGGGATGTTCTTGAAGAAGTAATCAAGGAGCATCCGGTTCTGTTGAACCGTGCCCCTACGCTTCACAGACTCGGTATTCAAGCATTTGAACCGATTCTCGTTGAAGGTAAAGCAATTCGTCTTCACCCACTCGTATGTACGGCATACAATGCCGACTTTGACGGTGACCAAATGGCCGTGCACGTTCCGTTGTCCGCTGAAGCTCAAGCGGAAGCACGTATCCTGATGCTTGCATCTGGTAACATTTTGAACCCGAAAGACGGTAAACCGGTTGTTACTCCTTCCCAGGATATGGTGCTTGGTTCTTATTACCTCACTATGGACAACAAGGAAGAAAAGGGCACAGGTATGATCTTGCGTACAGTTAACGAAGCTGTATCTGCATATCAACGTGGTACTGCTGGTCTGCATGCTCGTGTTGCTATTCCGGTTAAGGCGCTTGGTAAAACAAGCTTCACGGAAGAACAGCAAGAAGGAATGTTGCTGACAACTATCGGTAAAATTATCTTTAACGAAATTTTCCCGGCAAGCTTCCCGTATATCAATGATGCGACTCGTGCTAACCTATACCAAGGTACTGCAGATCACTCATTTGTATATGAAAAAGGTGCTGATCTCAGAGAAGCTATTATGAATGCTCCTCTGGCTGGCGGTGTCGGTAAAGAATACCTCGGCTCCATCATTGCACGTTGTTTTGAAATTTATCACACAACGGAAACAGCCGTTATTTTGGATAAAATCAAACAACTTGGATTCACATACTCTACACGTGCCGGTATTACGGTTGCGGTATCTGATGTTATCGTTCCGCCTGAGAAGTTTGAAATTCTTAGACAGTCTGAGGAAAAAGCACAAATCGTTACGAATCAGTACCGTCGTGGTCTGATTACGAATGAAGAGCGCTATGACCGTATCATTGATATCTGGTCAAAATCCAAAGATGACATCACTGAGATTCTGATGAAGTCCATGGATCGTTACAACTCGATCATGATGATGGTAGACTCCAAAGCACGGGGTAACAAATCGCAAATCACCCAATTGGGCGGTATGCGTGGTCTGATGGCCAACCCATCCGGTCGTATTATCGAACTCCCAATCAAATCGAACTTCCGTGAAGGTCTGACAGTACTCGAGTACTTTATCTCCACTCACGGAGCGCGTAAAGGTTTGGCGGATACAGCCCTGCGTACAGCCGATTCAGGTTACCTGACTCGTCGTCTCGTAGACGTAGCCCAAGACGTAATCGTGCGTGATGATGATTGTGGTACAGATAAAGGCTTTACGGTAAGTCGTATCCAGGATGGTAAAGAGGTTATTGAAGATCTCTACGACCGTATTGAAGGCAGATACTGCTTCGAGACAGTTCGTCATCCGGAAACAAAAGAAATCATTGCAGGTCGCAATGAGTTGATTGACTCCGATAAAGCAGAAGCGATCATCAAAGCGGGAATCACCAAATTGCAAATCCGCTCCGTACTCAGCTGCCGTGCAAGTCATGGTGTCTGCAAGAAGTGTTATGGTCGTAACCTTGCGACAGGTAAACACGTGGAGATTGGTGAAGCAGTTGGTATCATTGCAGCACAATCCATTGGTGAGCCAGGAACACAGCTTACAATGCGTACGTTCCACACCGGCGGTGTAGCCGGAGACGATATTACGCAAGGTTTGCCGCGTATCCAAGAGTTGTTTGAAGCTCGTAATCCTAAGGGTCAAGCAACGATCAGTGAGATTGATGGTGTGGTAAAAGAGATTCGCGAAGCGAAAGATCGTCGTGAAATTGAAATTCAAGGTGAAGCGGAGTCCAAAGTATACTCCGTTACCTACGGTTCCCGTGTGCGCGTAAGCGAAGGCATGGAAATTGAAGCTGGTGACGAGTTGACAGACGGTTCCATTGATCCAAAAGAAATGCTGCGCATTAAAGGCGTACGTGGCGTACAAAACTACATTTTGCAGGAAGTACAGCGCGTATACCGTAACCAAGGCGTAGAAATCAATGACAAACACGTTGAAGTTATGATCCGTCAAATGCTGCGTAAAATCCGCATCGTAGATGCAGGAGATACAACGCTGTTGCCAGGATCGTTCGTTGATACGCATGAGTACGAAAGAGCTAACAAAATTGCGATTCTTAGTGATAAAGAGCCAGCGGTTGCTAAACCAATCCTGCTCGGTATTACGAAAGCATCCCTGGAAACAGACTCCTTCCTCTCGGCGGCTTCGTTCCAAGAAACTACACGTGTACTGACAGATGCAGCGATCAAAGGTAAAGTCGATCAGTTGCTAGGTCTGAAGGAAAATGTAATCATCGGTAAATTGATTCCTGCAGGTACAGGTATGCACCGTTACCGCAGCATCAAATTTGCTGAGCCAGAAGATGGTCAATCTTCAGTAGAAGAACTTGAGCCAGTTTCGGTTGATTAAATAGATTCCTCCTCATTTAGAGGAGAATGAAAGTTTTGTACTTCAGGAGGCGGACGCTTGTATAATGCAGGCGGACGAATCCTGATGTGCGTAAACTTTTAAAAAATGTTTTAGGATTAGCATTGACAATGCTTGCGCTAGATGCTAATATATCAAAGGTGCGTGGGCAGCTGATTGTACATGGTTCTATTCGGAGGAATGCACAATGTCTAATGAAAAAGCCTTGCAAGATGCTCATGTCAAAATAGGTACCAAACAGACCATGCGGATGGTGCAGACAGGTATGGCTTCTGAAGTCTATGTCGCAGAAGATAGTGATCCGCAGCTCACTTCCAAAATCATTGCTTTGTGTGAACAACACAATGTGAAGTACACGAAAGTGGATACAATGAAAAATCTCGGCAAAGCTTGCGGGATTGGAGTGGGAGCAGCTATGGCTGCTGTCGTAAAATGATAGTGTAAGGAACGTTTTTGTCCGAGAACTTTTAGGGATTCTCTAAGGCAAAAACTTTTCATTTGTCTTTTTATGAACCGCCTGGGTCTGTGGACTTAGCGAAAAGAGGTTTATAAAGAAACATGAATATTTGAGGAAGGGGGTGGCAATCACATGCCAACTATTAATCAACTGGTTCGTAAAGGACGTCAAGCAAAAGTTGAGAAGTCAAAATCTCCAGCTTTGCAAAAAGGATTCAACGCTTTGAAACGTGAATCTACTAACATCAGTGCCCCACAAAAACGTGGTGTCTGCACTCGTGTAGGTACAATGACTCCACGTAAACCAAACTCTGCACTTCGTAAGTATGCTCGTGTTCGTTTGACGAACCGTCTCGAGGTAACTGCTTATATCCCGGGAATCGGACATAACCTTCAAGAGCACAGTGTGGTATTGATCCGCGGAGGTAAAGTTAAAGACCTTGCAGGAGTTCGTTATCACATCGTTCGTGGAGCTCTCGATACTGCAGGCGTAAACAACCGTATGCAAGCTCGTTCGAAATACGGTGCAAAACGTCCAAAAGCTAAAAAAGCCTAAACCATTATAAGCAGAGAACCTGAAAGCCTTCTGGCTTAGGTCTGGAAGGTACAGGGTCTGCTGAACAAGAAAGAAAGGGGGATATCCATGCCACGCAAAGGTCCAGTTACGAAAAGAGACGTGTTGCCAGATCCGGTATACAACAGCAAGTTGGTTACTCGTTTGATCAATCGCATCATGCTCGACGGAAAACGCGGTGTTGCTCAAAGCATTCTGTATAATGCGTTCAAGTTGATTCAAGAACGTACGGGTAATGACCCGATGGAAGTATTTGAAGCAGCAATCAAGAATATCATGCCAGTCCTGGAAGTTAAAGCTCGCCGTGTCGGCGGTGCCAACTACCAAGTACCAATCGAGGTAAAACCAGAGAGACGTACTGCTCTGGGACTACGTTGGCTCGTGAACTACTCCCGCAACCGCGGTGAGAAAACAATGGAAGAGCGTTTGGCGGCTGAGATCATCGACGCTTCCAACAACACAGGCGCTTCCGTTAAAAAACGTGAAGATACGCACAAAATGGCTGAAGCGAACAAAGCGTTTGCTCACTACCGTTGGTAGGATTCAGTTCACAATAAAAAAACTTCAATTTTGAAGGGAGACCCATTTCATGGCTAGAGAGTTCTCCTTGAAAAATACACGTAATATCGGGATCATGGCTCATATTGATGCGGGTAAAACCACGACAACTGAGCGGATCTTGTTCTACACAGGACGTACGCACAAAATCGGTGAAGTACACGAAGGCGCTGCGACAATGGACTGGATGGAACAGGAACAGGAGCGCGGAATTACGATTACTTCCGCTGCAACTACCGCTGCTTGGAAAGGCCACCGCGTTAATATTATTGATACCCCGGGACACGTTGACTTCACTGTTGAAGTTGAACGTTCCCTTCGTGTATTGGACGGAGCAGTTGGTGTATTCAGTGCGAAAGAAGGCGTTGAGCCTCAGTCCGAAACCGTATGGAGACAGGCTGACAAGTACGGCGTACCTCGTATCGCATATGTAAACAAAATGGATATCATCGGTGCTGACTTCCTGAACGTTGTATCTGACATGCGTGATCGCCTTCAAGCGAACGCTGTTGCAATTCAACTTCCAATCGGCGCTGAAAATGATTTCAAAGGTATCATCGATATCGTTGCACAAAGAGCTCATATGTACAAAGATGATCTTGGACAAGATATCGAAGAAACCGACATTCCTGCAGAATTTGCAGATCAAGTTGAAGAACTTCGCAACGAGTTGATTGAACGCGTTGCTGAACTGGACGAAGATTTGACAATGAAATACCTGGAAGGCGAAGAGATCACAATTGATGAGATCAAAGCCGTACTCCGTAAAGGTGTTGTAGATGTTAAGATCTTCCCGGTTATCTGTGGATCCTCATACCGTAACAAAGGTGTTCAACTGATGTTGGATGCTGTTATCGACTACTTGCCAGCTCCAACAGATGTACCATCAATCACTGGTCATCTTGAAGATGGAACTGAAGCAGTTCGTAAGTCCTCTGATGAAGAGCCATTCTCCGCATTGGCATTCAAAATCATGACTGACCCTTACGTTGGTAAATTGACATTCTTCCGCGTATACTCCGGTGTTCTTCAATCCGGATCATATGTATTGAATGCCACTAAAAACAAACGTGAGCGTATCGGTCGTATCCTTCAAATGCACGCGAACAGCCGTCAAGAGATCACTGAAGTTTACTCCGGTGATATTGCAGCTGCCGTAGGTTTGAAAGATACGGGTACAGGTGATACACTATGTGATGAGAAAAATCCGGTTATCCTGGAGTCAATGAACTTCCCTGATCCGGTTATCGAAATCGCCGTTGAACCTAAAACCAAAGCTGACCAAGATAAAATGGGTGTTGCTCTCGGTAAGTTGACTGAAGAGGATCCAACTCTTCGTGCTCATACTGACGAAGAAACAGGTCAAACAATCTTGGCAGGTATGGGTGAGCTTCACCTTGATATCATCATCGACCGTATGCGTCGTGAGTTCAAGGTTGAAACTACTGTGGGTAAACCACAAGTAGCTTACCGTGAAACATTCCGTGCTCCAGCGCGCGTTGAAGGTAAATTCGTACGTCAATCCGGTGGTCGTGGTCAATACGGTCACGTATGGGTTGAATTCGAACCTCTCGAGCCGGGTACAGGCAGCCAGTTCGAAAGTAAGGTTGTCGGTGGTTCCGTACCTAGAGAATACATTCAACCTGCACTGTCAGGGATTGAAGAGCAAATGAAAAACGGCGTTATTGCAGGCTTCCCGCTTGTTGACGTTAAGGCTACAATCGTAGACGGATCTTACCATGATGTCGATTCCAATGAGATGGCATTTAAAATTGCCGGATCTATGGCGCTTAAAGCGGCTAAAGACAAGTGTAAACCAGTTCTTCTTGAGCCTATCATGAAAGTAGAAGTAACTGTTCCAGAAGAGTACATGGGTGACGTAATGGGTATGTTGAACTCCCGTCGTGGCCGCATCGAAGGTATGGATTCCCGTAGTGGAGCTCAAATCATCCGTGCTAAGGTACCTCTGTCTGAAATGTTTGGTTACTCTACAACTCTTCGTTCCGGTACTCAAGGACGCGGCGTATTCTCCATGGAACTCTCTCATTATGAAGAAGTTCCTAAGAGCATCGCTGAAGAAATCGTTGCCAAAACAAAAGGCACCGAGTAGTTTTCTCACACTGGATGCAAGTGCATAAGAATTTAATTCGGAGCACTTCATTCAGTGAAAACATAAAATTATAATTTTAAGGAGGCCACGTTCAAATGGCAAAGGCTAAATACGAACGTAATAAACCCCACGTTAACATCGGTACTATCGGTCACGTCGATCATGGTAAAACAACACTGACTGCTGCAATCACAACTGTATTGTCCAAAACTTACGGTGGTGCTGCTGTAGCATTCGACCAAATCGACAAAGCGCCAGAAGAGCGCGAGCGCGGTATCACTATCTCCACAGCACACGTTGAGTACGAAACTGACACTCGTCACTACGCTCACGTAGACTGCCCAGGTCACGCCGACTATGTTAAAAACATGATCACTGGCGCGGCACAAATGGACGGAGCTATCTTGGTAGTATCCGCAGCTGACGGCCCAATGCCACAAACTCGTGAGCACATCTTGCTCTCCCGTCAAGTAGGCGTACCTTACATTGTTGTATTCTTGAACAAATGTGACATGGTTGAAGACGAAGAGTTGTTGGAATTGGTTGAGATGGAAGTTCGCGACCTTCTTAACGAATATGAGTTCCCAGGTGACGATACTCCAATCACTCGTGGATCCGCTCGTGAAGCACTGGCAAACCCAGATGGCGAATGGGCTCAAAAAATCGTTGAGATGTTCAAAGAGATCGACACTTACATCCCACTGCCTGAGCGTCAAACTGACAAACCTTTCTTGATGCCTGTCGAGGACGTATTCTCCATCACTGGTCGTGGTACTGTTGCTACTGGCCGTGTAGAGCGTGGTACTGTTAAAGTCGGCGAAGAGATCGAAATCGTTGGTATCACTGAAGAAACTAAAAAATCTGTTGTAACAGGCGTTGAGATGTTCCGCAAATTGCTGGATTCCGCTCAAGCTGGTGACAACATCGGAGCACTTCTTCGTGGTGTTGACCGTAACAACATCGAGCGTGGCCAAGTTTTGGCTAAACCGGGTTCTGTTAAGCCTCACACAGAATTCACAGCTCAAATCTACGTTCTGACTAAAGAAGAGGGCGGACGTCACAAACCATTCTTCACTGGTTACCGTCCACAGTTCTACTTCCGTACAACTGACGTAACAGGCATCATCAACTTGCCTGAAGGTACTGAAATGGTAATGCCTGGTGATAACATCACTGTTACTGTTTCCCTGATCTCCCCAATCGCGATTGAAGAAGGAACTAAATTCTCCATTCGTGAAGGCGGACGTACAGTAGGTGCCGGTTCCGTAGCATCTATCCAAAAATAATTCGGCTTAACGCTGAATAAAGCATATGTAACAGTGTACTGGAACGAGTAACATTGTATTGTAACGAAGCTTCGGAAGAGTTCTTTATCCGACATCGGATAGAGAACTCTTTTATTATGTTTAAAGCTCGGAACCTGCGTCATACGATGAACATCATTTACGAGTTTAGAAGGATTGGCAAGGCAGCCTGGATATTGAAGATAAACACTGCAATAAACGAAGTCATTTCATCAGAAAAGATAAGTTTAAATGTTTTTCTTAAATATGCTTGCAATACGCCTATCTTTTCTATATAATAATGAATGTTGTTCTGTGACGTTGCGATGATGTGAGAGGTTACTGGCACACCCGGCCCCTTTGCCATGGGAGAGTGGCTAGAAAATTTTCACGGAGTATGTCCGATAAAAAATTGGGCGATAGAAGGAGGGACTAAAATGGCAAAGCAAAAAATTCGTATTCGTTTGAAAGCTTACGACCACAGAATTCTTGATCAATCCGCGGAGAAAATTGTTGAAACAGCAAAACGTTCGGGTGCTGGTGTATCCGGTCCGATTCCGCTTCCTACTGAAAAACAAATCATTACTATTCTTCGTGCGGTGCACAAGTACAAGGATTCTCGGGAACAATTCGAACAACGTACTCATAAACGTTTGATCGACATCGTTAACCCGACTCCACAAACTGTGGATGCCTTGATGCGCTTGGATCTGCCGTCCGGTGTAGATATCGAAATTAAATTGTAATATAGCTACAACAAAGACCATGTATAGAGGAAAAGAGGTGTCAACATGAAAGCAATCTTAGGAAAAAAACTCGGAATGACTCAAGTATTTACTCCTGAAGGTAACGTCGTTCCAGTAACGGTTATCGAAGCAGGCCCTTGTGTTGTTTTGCAAAAGAAAGACATTGAGAATGATGGCTACGAAGCAATTCAAATCGGTTACTCCGATAAGAAAGAGAAAAATGCTAACAAGCCAGAAGCAGGTCACGCTAAAAAAGCGAACACTGCCCCTAAGCGCTACGTTCGTGAAGTTCGCGGTATCAACATCGCAGAATATGAAGTTGGCCAAGAACTGAAAGCTGACATTTTCGCTGAAGGCGAATTCGTTGACGTAACGGGTATTTCTAAAGGTAAAGGTTTTGCCGGCGTTATCAAACGTTGGGGACAAAGCACTGGACCTATGTCACACGGTTCGCGTTACCACCGTGGCCCTGGTTCAATGGGTTCGATCCAAGCTAACCGCGTTCCTAAAGGCAAACGCCTGCCAGGACACATGGGACATGATACTGTTACAATCCAACGTCTTGAAGTAGTTAAAGTAGACGCTGAGCGTAACGTGTTGCTCGTGAAAGGTTCCATTCCTGGACCGAAAAACAGTCTCATTAAAGTTAAAGAAACGGTGAAAAAATAACCACTGAAGAAAGGAGGAACACAAAATGCCAAAAGTATCAGTTTACAATGTAGATGGTAGCCAAGTAGGCGAAGTTGAATTGAACGATGCGGTTTTCGGAATTGAGCCGAACCAACACGTTCTGTACGATGCAGTTCTTATGCAACGCGCTTCCCTTCGTCAAGGTACCCACAAAGTAAAAGGACGTTCTGAAGTACGTGGCGGTGGACGTAAGCCTTGGAAACAAAAAGGTACAGGTCGCGCTCGTCAAGGTTCAATTCGTTCACCACAATGGAAAGGCGGCGGTATCGTATTTGGTCCAACACCACGGAGCTATGCGTATAAACTGCCTAAGAAAGTTCGCCGCTTGGCGATCAAATCAGCCCTTTCATCCAAAGTGCTTGACAATGACATTATCGTTTTGGACGCTCTCACATTGAGCACGCCTAAAACTAAAGAATTCGCAGCCATCTTGAGTAACCTCAAAGTGGGACGTAAAGCTTTGATCGTAGCTCCTAGCTATGATGATAATGTAGCTCTTTCCGCACGGAATATTCCAGGCGTGAAATTCGTAGCTGCTGACGGCATTAATGTTCTTGACGTGCTTTCGCACGACAAATTGATCATTACGAAAGAAGCAGTTCAGAAGGTAGAGGAGGTGCTCGCGTAATGAAGGATCCTCGTGATATTGTAAAACGTCCGATTATTACGGAACGTACTGCTGACATGATGAACGACTTGAAATATGTATTTGAAGTCGATATCCGTGCAAACAAAACCGAGATCAAAAAGGCAGTAGAAGCTATTTTCAATGTAAAAGTGAAAAACGTGAACACGCTTCGTGTTCCAGCTAAGCCGAAACGGTACGGACGTTATTCCGGATATACTAGCGAATGGAAAAAAGCGTTTGTAACGCTGACAAAAGACAGCAAAACGCTTGAGTTCTTTGAAACAGTATAATTGAATTTTTGAAGTAAGGAGGGAAACCCAGTGCCAATCAAAAAGTATAA
The DNA here is from genome assembly GCF_036894235.1 of Paenibacillus sp. Y5S-9. Classification (NCBI taxonomy): domain Bacteria; kingdom Bacillati; phylum Bacillota; class Bacilli; order Caryophanales; family Paenibacillaceae; genus Paenibacillus; species Paenibacillus sp. Y5S-9. The sequence continues at coordinate 6,070,726 of NZ_CP145887.1, read as the reverse complement.
ACCAACATCCCCGGCAAGACGGAACATGTCCGTTTCTACATTTGAGGAAATCACCACAAATCAGCCGGAGAAATCGTTGTTGGCCCCGTTGAGCAAACAAGCAGGCCGCAACAACCAAGGTAAAATTACAGTTCGTCACCATGGTGGTGGACACAAACGTAAATACCGTATCATTGACTTCAAACGTACTAAAGATGGAATACCGGGCCGCGTTGCTACGATTGAGTATGACCCGAACCGTACATCCAACATCGCTCTGATTCACTATGCTGATGGTGAGAAACGTTATATCATCGCTCCTAAAGGTTTGAAAGTTGGAGATCAAGTATTCTCCGGACCTGAATCAGACATCAAAATCGGTAACGCACTGCCACTCGAAAACATTCCAGTAGGTACCGTTATCCACAACATCGAGTTGAAACCAGGTAAAGGCGGACAATTGGTTCGTGCTGCTGGTACAGAAGCTCAATTGCTTGGTAAAGAAGAAAAATACGTTTCCGTTCGTCTCTCTTCCGGAGAAGTTCGTCGTATTTTGAAAGTTTGCCGCGCGACAATCGGATCTGTTGGTAACCAAGACCACGAGCTCATCAAAATCGGTAAAGCCGGTCGTAGCCGTTGGTTGGGTAAACGTCCTGAGGTTCGTGGTGTAGTAATGAACCCTAACGATCACCCACACGGTGGTGGTGAAGGTCGTGCTCCAATCGGACGTAAATCGCCAATGTCACCATGGGGTAAACCTACTCTTGGTTATAAAACGCGTAAGAAAAATAAAGCTTCTGATAAATACATCATTCGCCGCCGCACGAAGTAATACACATTGTGCATAACTTCGTGAGGCATCTGCGGATGCATAATAGCTACGTTTGAAGGGAGGATCTCCACATGGGTCGCAGTTTGAAAAAAGGGCCATTCATTGATGGCTACATGCTCAAAAAGGTAGAAGAGATGGAAGCTTCAGGTAAGAAGAACGTAATCAAAACCTGGTCCCGTCGTTCTACAATTTTCCCACAATTCATCGGACACACATTTGGCGTTTACGATGGTCGTAAACACGTGCCAGTGTATGTAACTGAGGACATGGTCGGACACAAACTGGGTGAGTTCGCTCCAACCCGTACGTACAAAGGCCATACTGATGATGATAAGAAAACAAGAAGATAAATGAACATCTTTAATGTTTGAGAGGAGGTTACACAATGGAAGCAAAAGCACATGCTAAGTTTATCCGGATTGCTCCTCGTAAAGTTCAACTCGTTGTTGACTTAATTCGCGGCAAGCAAGTAGGTGAGGCGGTTGCCATTCTCCGTCACACTCCGAAATCCGCTTCTCCAATCGTTGAGAAGTTGCTTAACTCCGCTATTGCGAATGCGGAACATAACTATTCTTTGGATGTTAACAACTTGGTTATCTCGCAAGCTTACGTGAACCAAGGACCGACAATGAAACGTTTCCGCCCTCGTGCAATGGGACGTGCAAGTCGTATTAACAAACGTACTAGCCACATTACTTTGGTGGTATCTGAGAAGTAGAAGGAGGGGAAATGTGTGGGCCAAAAGGTAAATCCAGTCGGACTCCGTGTCGGAATTATCCGTGACTGGGAATCTAAGTGGTATGCAGGCAAAGACTTCGGTGATCTTTTGATGGAAGACGTGAGAATTCGTGAATTCCTGAAAAATAAATTGAAAGACTCCGCTTTATCTCGTGTAGAAATTGAGAGAGCGGCTAACCGCGTAAACGTAACGATTCACACTGCTAAACCAGGTATGGTTATTGGTAAGGGTGGTTCGGAAGTTGAAAATCTTCGTAACCAAATTACGAAAATTGCTGGCGGTAAAAAAGTACACATCAACATTTCTGAAATTAAGAACCAAGACTTGGACGCTGTTCTTGTAGCTGAAAGCATTGCACAACAATTGGAACGTCGTGTTTCTTTCCGTCGTGCTCTGAAACAAGCAATTCAAAGAACTATGCGCTCCGGTGCTAAAGGTATCAAAACTCAAGTAGGCGGACGTCTTGGCGGTGCTGAGATCGCACGTTCTGAAGGCTACAGCGAAGGAACTGTTCCACTGCACACACTGCGTGCTGACATTGACTATGGTACAGCAGAGGCTCATACTACTTACGGACGTATCGGCGTAAAAGTATGGATCTATCGTGGAGAGGTTCTTCCTACGGCTAAGAAACAAGCTGCTAAGGAAGGAGGCAACTAATCATGTTGGTACCAAAACGCGTAAAACACCGTAAGCAACAACGTGGACATATGAAAGGCCAAGCTAAAGGCGGAACGACTCTGAACTTTGGCGAATACGGTCTGCAAGCTACGGAACCGGCTTGGATTACGAACCGTCAGATCGAAGCGGCTCGTATTGCGATGACTCGTTACATCAAACGTGGTGGTAAAGTTTGGATCAAAATTTTCCCAGACAAACCAATCACTCAAAAGCCTCTCGAGGTTCGGATGGGTAGCGGTAAAGGTAACGTAGAAAAATGGGTTGCAGTAGTGAAACCAGGTAAGATCATGTTTGAACTTGCTGGTGTACCGGAGGAAATTGCACGCGAAGCAATGCGTCTTGCCGCTCACAAACTGCCAATCAAAACGAAGTTCGTGAAACGTGAAGAATTGGGTGGTGAAGCAAATGAAAGCTAGTGAATTTCGCAACCTAACCTCTGCTGAAATCGAGCAAAAGATTGCCGGATTTAAAGAAGAACTCTTTAACCTCCGCTTTCAATTAGCTACCGGTCAGCTGGATAACCCGACTCGCATCCGTGATGTGCGGAAAGAAATAGCTCGTGCTAAAACCATTATCCGTGAGAGAGAATTGGGAATCGGTTAATTAGGGATAGGATGGACAATCCGTCCGTAATCAGGAAGGAGGCCAACAATGAGCGAAGAACGTAACGCACGTAAAGTGCAAACTGGTAAAGTGGTCAGCGATAAAATGGACAAAACAATTGTTGTTGCTGTAGAAACTTACAAAAAACACAACTTGTACCATAAACGCATTAAGGTTACTAAAAAATTCAAAGCACATGACGAAGAAAACACTGCGAAAATCGGTGACACGGTGAAAATCATGGAGACTCGTCCGCTTTCGAAAGATAAACGCTGGAGACTTACTGAAATCGTAGAAAAAGCGGTTATCATCTAATGCTCAGCAGCACTGCTGAAAGGAGGAATACTAAATGATTCAACCATTTACACGTTTGACTGTGGCTGACAACTCCGGTGCGAAGGAACTGATGTGTATCCGCGTACTCGGCGGTACGGGACGTCGTACAGCTCAAATCGGTGATCTGATCGTTTGTTCTGTTAAACAAGCAACACCAGGCGGCGTTGTCAAAAAAGGTGATGTAGTTAGAGCGGTTGTCGTTCGTACGAAACGTTCTGTACGTCGTAAAGACGGTTCCTACATCGGTTTTGATGAAAATGCAGCGGTTGTTGTAAAAGACGACAGAAGCCCACGTGGAACACGTATTTTCGGACCAGTTGCTCGCGAACTTCGCGATAAAGACTTCATGAAAATCGTTTCCTTGGCTCCAGAAGTTATCTAAAGCTTAATCTCGTGATGTTAGAAACAGGAGGTGTACGAAATGCCAAGAGTGAAAAAAGTTCTGGAATCCCATAACAACAAACTTCACGTTAAGAAGGAAGATACGGTTATGGTGATCAGCGGTAAAGACAAAGGTAAAAAAGGCCGTGTCATCGCTGCTTATCCTCGTGAGAACCGCGTCCTTGTGGAAGGTGTTAACATGGTGAAAAAACACCAGAAGCCTAACCAGCAAAATCCGCAAGGCGGCATTATCGAGAAGGAAGCTCCGATTCACGTTTCCAACGTAATGCACATCGATCCGAAGAGCGGAAAAGTAACCCGTGTAGGTTACAAAGTTTTGGATAACGGAAAGAAAGTGCGCGTTGCTAAACGTTCCGGAGAAATTATCGACTAATTGAACCGAATGAGAAAGGAGGGCTATGATTCATGGCATCAAGAATGAAAGAACGTTACCTGCAAGAAATCGCTCCTGCTTTGATGCAGAAGTTTAACTATACAACGGTAATGCAAGTGCCGAAAATCGAGAAAATCGTTATCAACATGGGTGTGGGCGAGGCTGTCCAAAACTCCAAAGTGTTGGATTCCGCAGTAAACGATTTGCAACTGATCGCAGGTCAAAAACCTGTAATCACTCGTGCAAAAAAATCTATCGCAGGATTCAAACTGCGTGAGAATATGCCTATCGGTGTTAAAGTAACATTGCGCGGCGAGCGTATGTACTTCTTCCTCGATAAACTGTTCAACGTTACGCTTCCTCGTGTCCGCGACTTCCGCGGTGTATCGAGCAAAGCTTTCGACGGACGTGGTAACTACACGCTGGGTCTGAAAGAACAACTGATCTTCCCAGAGATCGAGTATGATAAAGTTGATAAAGTCCGCGGTATGGATATTGTCATCGTAACAACGGCGAAAACAGACGAAGAGTCCCGCGAATTGCTCACGCAAATGGGAATGCCTTTCGTTAAGTAATGTTGGCATAACGTTTCCGGGTGTCTGGAAAGACTCCCTTTTCTCCGAAATTATTTAGGAGGTGTCAGGCTAAGTGGCAAAAACTTCGATGAAAGTTAAACAACAACGTACACCTAAGTTTAAAGTACGTGCATATACACGCTGTGAGCGTTGCGGACGTCCACATTCGGTCCTGCAAAAGTTCAAAATTTGCAGAATTTGTTTCCGTGAATTAGCTTATAAAGGCCAGATCCCTGGCGTGAAAAAAGCAAGCTGGTAAAAAGTCCTGAACGGGAAGGAGGTTAACTCACAATGACTATGTCTGATCCAATTGCAGATATGCTTACTCGTATTCGTAACGCGAACACTGTTCGTCACGAAACGGTAGAAATGCCTGCTTCGACAATGAAAAAACAAATCGCCGATATCCTGAAGCGTGAAGGTTTCATCCGTGACGCTGAAGTTATCGATGATAACAAACAAGGGATTATCCGTGTTTTCCTGAAATACGGTCAAAATAACGAGCGCGTTATCACTGGTCTGAAAAGAATCAGTAAACCTGGTCTTCGTGTTTACACGAAAAGCAACGAAGTACCTCGTGTACTTGGTGGCCTGGGAATCGCGATCATCTCGACATCTAAAGGTATCATGACGGACAAAGAAGCTCGTCAATCGAAATCCGGCGGAGAAGTCGTTTGCTACGTTTGGTAATATAACGTCACAAGATAGGAGGTGCAACATATGTCTCGTATTGGTCGCAAACCAATCACAGTACCAAGTGGTGTAGACATCACCCTGGACAACACCGTTATTACGGTAAAAGGACCTAAAGGAACTTTGACTCGTGAGCTTCATAAAGACATGAAGGTTACAGTTGAAAATAACGAAATCACAGTTGTGCGTCCTTCCGATAACAAAACTCACCGTTCTTTGCACGGCACAACGCGTAGCGTTGTAAACAATATGGTGAGCGGCGTTACTGAAGGATTCGCGAAATCTCTGGAATTGGTTGGGGTCGGATATCGTGCAAGCAAATCCGGAGATAAAATCGTTCTGAACGTTGGTTACTCTCACCCGGTTGAAATTACACCGGAAGCGGGAATCGAATTCGAAGTACCTTCGAATACAAAAATCATCGTTCGCGGAATTGACAAAGAGCGTGTAGGTGCTTACGCTGCTAAAATCCGTTCCGTACGTGAACCTGAGCCGTACAAAGGTAAAGGTATTAAATATGAAGGCGAGCGTATCATCCGTAAGGAAGGTAAAGCCGGTAAGAAGAAATAAGATTTCTCTTACCGCCTTTGCGCGGCTTTCGGCTTGCTTGCTTCGTGTGTTTCTAATATACCCCGTGGCTTCTGCTTTGAAGCCAGCGAGGTAACCTGAAAGGAGTGAATCTTTGAGATGATTACGAAACCAGATAAAAATAAGGCTCGTCTGAAAAGACACCTTCGTGTTCGTAAGAAAATCCAAGGAACGGCAGCACGTCCTCGTTTGAACGTATTCCGTTCTGGTAAACATATGTATGCTCAAATCATCGATGATGTTGCTGGTGTAACAATCGCTTCCGCGTCTACCGTAGACAAAGAATTGAGCACTGACATCAAAAATGGTGCATCTGTTGAATCAGCTCGTAAAGTTGGCGAACTCGTTGCTAAACGTGCGAAAGACAAAGGTGTTTCCAACATCGTATTTGACCGTAGCGGTTATCTGTACCATGGTCGTATCGCAGCATTGGCTGAAGCGGCTCGTGAAGCAGGACTTGAGTTTTAAGATATTTTTCAAAAGGAGGTTAACGACTTGCGTGTAGATCCGAATACTTTGGAACTGACTGAAAGAGTTGTAAATATTAATCGCGTAGCTAAAGTAGTAAAAGGCGGACGCCGTTTCAGCTTTAGCGCACTGGTTGTAGTCGGCGACGGCAACGGCTGGGTTGGAGCTGGTATCGGTAAAGCGGGCGAAGTACCTGATGCAATTCGCAAAGGTATTGAAGACGCTAAGAAAAACCTTGTACACGTTCCACTCGTAGGAACATCGATTCCTCACTTGGTAACAGGTAAGTTCGGCGCAGGACGCGTGCTGTTGAAACCAGCATCTGAAGGTACTGGTGTTATCGCTGGTGGTCCTGTACGTGCGGTTCTCGAACTTGCTGGTGTAGGTGACATTTTGACAAAATCTCTGGGTTCTTCGAATTCCATGAACATGGTCAATGCGACTTTGGAAGGTTTGTCCCGTTTGAAGCGTGCTGAAGACGTGGCTAAACTGCGCGGAAAATCCGTCGAAGAGCTTCTGGGTTAAGGAGGGAATTCTCATGGCTAAATTAGAAATTACCCTCGTCCGCAGCTTGATCGGACGTCCGGAGACGCAAAGAACAACTGTGAAAACATTGGGTTTGCGCAAAATCAATAGCAAAGTGGTACAAAACGATAATCCTGCCATCCGTGGTATGATTAACAAAGTAAGCCACTTGGTTGCTGTTAAAGAAGTAGAAGCTTAATATCGGGTTAATCCCACAAATCTTTAAGGAGGTGCAACGAACGATGAAGTTACATGAGCTTTCACCATCTCCTGGATCCCGCAAAGAACGTAAACGTCTTGGTCGCGGTCCAAGTAGTGGTACAGGTAAAACATCAGGTCGCGGTCACAAAGGACAAAACGCTCGTTCTGGCGGTGGAGTACGTCCAGGCTTCGAAGGTGGACAAAATCCATTGTATCGTCGCTTGCCAAAACGTGGTTTTGTAAACCCAACTCGCAAAGAATATGCAGTTGTGAATACTGAAGACCTGAACAGTTTTGCTGCGGGTACTGAAGTAACTCCAGAATTCTTGATGACGAACGGCGTAGTTAAAAACGCTAAATCCGGAATCAAAATCCTGGGTAACGGTGATGTCACTGTGAAGCTGACTGTTAAAGCTAACAAGTTTTCTCAATCTGCTATTGAGAAAATTGAAGCTGCCGGCGGTACAACCGAGGTGATTTAATGTTCAAGACCCTAAAGAATATCTGGCGGGTTGAAGATCTGCGCAAAAGGGTATTATTTACCCTTTTTGTACTGATCATTTACCGCATCGGCTCCTTTGTTCCCGTACCGGGAGTTAACAAAGATGTGTTCGAAGCGACAAATTCTGCGGGTAAAGAAGTTTTTGGACTTCTCAATACGTTCTCGGGTGGAGCACTCTTCCAGTTCTCGATATTTGCGCTCGGGATCGTGCCTTACATCACTGCGTCTATCATAGTACAGTTGCTTTCCATGGACGTTATTCCTAAATTAGCGGAGTGGGCAAAGCAAGGTGAACAAGGTAAGAAGAAATCTGCACAGTTGACCCGTTATTTAACCATCGGGCTGGCATTGATTCAAGCGTTTGGTACGTCGATCGGATTCAACCGCTTGTACAATACAGAGATGGTGCCTAACGCTACATTTGCAGATTATATCTTGATCGCGATTGTACTTACGGCCGGTACTTCATTCCTGATGTGGCTTGGTGAGCAGATCACTGAGAAGGGCATAGGAAACGGGATTTCGATCTTGATCTTTGCGGGTATCCTATCTACGGTGCCTAACATTATCAAACAAACAATCGAATCTGACTTCATTCAACCTGACCAACTGTTTATGAATATTCTTAAAGGTGTTATCATCGCAATTGTTATTGTGTTGATCATCATAGGGGTCATTTACATTCAGCAGGCGATTCGGAAGATTCCGGTACAGTACGCTAAGCGTGTCGTAGGTAACAAAATGTACGGTGGACAGAATACACATATCCCGCTGAAAATTAATGCAGCAGGTGTTATCCCTGTCATCTTTGCTTCATCGCTGTTGATGTTCCCAACGATCATCGCCAACTTCTGGGCAGATCGCCTCTGGGCACAGTGGATCGGACAGAATCTGACTACACACAAACCTCTTGGTATGTTGCTGTATGTCGTGATGATCTTCGGTTTCACATTCTTCTATACTTTTGTACAGATGAATCCACAGCAGATGGCTGACAATATGAAAAAGAACGGCGGTTACATCCCAGGCATTCGCCCGGGTAAAGCAACCGAGAAATATCTGACCCGTGTCATGACTCGTTTGACAATGGCCGGAGCCATCTTCTTGGCAGTCATTTCCGTTCTGCCTGTATTCTTAGGGGCACTTTCTGGTTTGCCTCAATCTGCGCAAATTGGAGGAACATCCCTCCTGATCGTTATCGGTGTTGCGCTGGATACGATGAAGCAAATCGAAAGCCAATTGATCAAACGCCACTACAAAGGTTTTATCAATAAATAGGCAATAGGTACCGGTCGAGTGAAGATTTACTTGCCGGCACCTATTGTGCTGTTTGTTGATGTAGGGTAGTCTTGGAGGGAGTGACATAACGTGAACATCCTATTCATGGGCCCTCCGGGGGCAGGAAAAGGAACGCAAGCAGACGTCATCGTGAAAGAGTTCGGTATTCCCCATATTTCAACAGGCGATGCATTTCGTCTAGCGATCAAACAGGGAACTCCCATTGGCATGAAAGCCAAGGAATATATGGATCAAGGATTGCTTGTACCAGATGATGTAACCATTGGCATCGTTGAAGAACGTTTGCAGCAGCCTGACTGCAGAGAAGGTTTCCTCTTGGACGGATTTCCAAGAACCCTTTCGCAAGCAGAAGCGCTCGATGGCATTCTGGATCGATTGAACTCAGGTCTCGATCATGTAATCAACCTGAAAGTGGATCGCAACAAATTACTCGCTCGTTTGACGGGGCGTCGAATTTGTAAAAACTGTGGTTCCACTTATCATGTGGTATTCAATCCGCCTAAGCAGGAAGGTATTTGTGATAAATGCGCTGGTGAGTTGTATCAACGCTCTGATGATAATGAAGAGAGTGTAGGTACACGACTGGACGAGTATATCAACAAAACAGCACCACTCCTCACGTTCTATGAGACTAAAGGTCTTCTTCGTCAAATGAACGGAGAACAGGATATCGATCAAGTTTCTCAAGAAATCGTGTCCTTACTGAGAGGTTAATTGATGATCATTGGTAAGTCCGAAACGGAACTGGGCTTGATGAGGGAAGCAGGGAGAATTGTTGCGGAAACGCATCGTCTCTTGGCAGAGCATATCGCTCCCGGTATTACGACTGGAGAACTTGACCATATGGCAGATCAATATATCCGCAGTCAAGGAGCTGTGCCGTCTTTCAAAGGTTATAACGGTTTCCCTGCCAGTGTGTGCGCTTCAGTTAATGAAGAGTTGGTACATGGATTTCCCGGCAAACGCAAGTTGAACGAGGGCGATATCGTTACGTTTGACATTGGCGCGCAGTACCAGGGGTATCATGGAGATTCCGCCTGGACTTATCCGGTCGGCCGTATTTCCGAAGAAGCCCGTCGTCTTCTGGACGTTACCGAGGCTTCGTTATACGCAGGTCTGGCGCTGGTGAAACCGGACGTTCGCTTGTTTACAATATCTCATGCGATTCAGAAATATATTGAAGATGAAGGGTTCTCCGTAGTTCGTGAATATGTCGGTCACGGCATAGGCGCAGATCTGCACGAAGAACCACAGATTCCGAACTATGGTCTTCCCGATCGGGGACCACGGCTTAAAGCGGGCATGGTGCTGGCCATAGAGCCGATGGTTAACGTAGGTAGACGGTATGTGAAAACGTTGGAAGATAACTGGACTGTCGTCACGGTTGATGGTAAGTTATGTGCCCACTTTGAACACACCGTAGCAGTTACACCAGATGGTATGGAAATTTTCACGAAACTGAATGCGTAGGTGATGAGGCATGAACAGTCAGTCTAATCCGCAGCTCGGTCAACTTGTGAAGATCCGTAAAGGCCGCAATGCGGACCAAGCCGCAGTAATTGTTGCTATAGCGGACAGTAAGTTCGTATATATTGCGGATGGAGACAAACGTAAGTTTGATCAACCTAAGAAGAAGAATCTTCTTCATCTTGAACTCCAGCCCATGATTAGCAGCGAGGTTGTGAACAGTTTAAACGAGAGTGGTCGGGTGACAAATGGAAAGCTCCGTTACGCGGTTCATTCATTTCTGGAATCCACCAACATTCAAGCTGAAGAGAAAGGAGACTGACTAATGGCCAAGGAAGATGTCATTGAAGTGGAAGGTACGGTTCTCGAACCGCTACCGAATGCAACATTCAAGGTTGAGCTTGAGAACGGTCATCAAATTCTCGCTCACGTTTCCGGAAAACTGCGGATGCACTTTATCCGTATCCTGACTGGAGACAAAGTAGTTGTTCAGTTGTCGCCTTATGATTTAACAAAAGGTCGCATAACTTACCGTAAATAGTAGTAGACAGTTGCAATGAACTGTGAAGCTTATGTAGCGGGTTTTGCCCGGCAAAACTTGCGAAAGCTTCGAAGCCGGTTTTACAATAGTAGAACAAGGTCAATGCTTACGAAGAGGGTTTTGCTTAGCAAAACTTTGAGGAGGTAATTCACATGAAGGTAAGACCTTCGGTCAAGCCGATTTGCGAAAAATGCAAAGTCATTCGCCGCAAAGGGAATGTTATGGTTATCTGTGAAAATCCGAAACACAAACAAAAACAAGGTTAAAGAAGGGGGTGTAGCGTAAAATGGCACGTATAGCTGGTGTGGATTTGCCACGTGATAAGCGCGTTGAGATCGCCTTGACTTATATTTTCGGAATCGGTAAAACGACTTCCCAGAAAATTCTGAGCACAACAGGCATCAATCCGGACACTCGTGTTCGTGATTTGACGGAAGATGAAGTCAGCAAATTGCGTGAAAGTATCGATAAAGAGGTCAAAGTAGAAGGTGACCTGCGTCGAGAAATCTCTTTGAATATTAAACGTTTGACGGAGATCGGTTGTTACCGTGGAGTTCGTCATCGTCGTGGTCTGCCTGTTCGTGGACAACGTACGAAAACGAATGCTCGTACTCGTAAAGGTCCTCGTCGTACAGTAGCGAACAAGAAGAAATAATAAGGGGGGATAAGAGAAAATGGCTAAACCGAAAAAAGTCGTACGTACTAAACGTCGTGACCGTAAGAATATTGAATCTGGCGTGGCGCATATCCGTTCCACTTTCAATAACACTATCGTTACTATTACGGATCCTCACGGAAATGCAATTTCGTGGGCAAGCTCCGGCGGCCTCGGATTCAGAGGTTCCCGTAAATCGACTCCGTTTGCTGCACAAATGGCTGCTGAGACTGCTGCCAAAGCTGCAATGGAACATGGGATGAAAGCCGTTGAGGTTATGGTTAAAGGACCAGGCGCAGGCCGTGAAGCAGCGATCCGCTCTTTGCAAGCTGCTGGTCTTGAAGTTAACCTGATCAAAGACGTAACTCCAGTCCCGCATAACGGATGCCGTCCTCCAAAACGTCGTCGTGTCTAATGAGATTTGCCCCTGCGTGTGGTATATTTCCGGCACAATCTGCTAATAATGGTTGTTTAGGCATACTACTACATGTTTTCGCAAGAGAAGGTAAATGTTTCATAGAGGACCGACGTTTTGAAGGAGGGGTATTGCAGTGATTGAAATCGAAAAGCCGAAAATTGAGACGGTAGACGTCAACGATGATGGCACCTATGGGAAATTCGTAGTAGAACCGCTTGAGCGCGGATACGGTACGACGCTTGGAAACTCGCTTCGCCGAATCTTGCTCTCGTCACTGCCGGGTGCGGCAGTGTCTTCGGTTCAAATCGATGGCGTTCTGCATGAATTTGCTACAGTTCCTGGCGTAATGGAAGATGTAACGGAGGTTATTCTTAACCTGAAAGCTTTGTCGCTTAAGATTCATTCTGATGAGGAGAAAGTGCTCGAGATTGATGCTGAAGGCGAAGGAGCAATTACGGCTGGAGATATCCGTGCTGACTCCGATGTGGAAATCCTTAATCCGGATTTGCACATTGCTACGCTCGGACCAGGTTCGAGACTTCACATGCGTATTTTTGCCAATCGCGGTCGCGGCTACGTCCAGGCAGATCGGAATAAACGCGATGACCAGCCGATCGGCGTCATCCCAGTCGATTCCATCTTCACCCCGATCAGTCGCGTTAACTACGCTGTGGAAAATACGCGTGTCGGTCAAGTGACCAACTATGACAAGCTCACGTTGGAAGTTTGGACTGATGGAAGTATTCGTCCTGAAGAGGCTGTAAGCCTCGGCGCTAAAATTTTGACTGAGCATCTGATGCTCTTCGTGGGTCTTACAGACGAAGCGAAAGATGCAGAGATCATGGTCGAAAAAGAAGAAGACAAAAAAGAAAAAGTACTCGAAATGACGATCGAAGAGCTGGATCTCTCTGTTCGTTCCTACAACTGCCTCAAACGTGCCGGTATTAATACCGTGCAAGAGCTGACTACGAAAACGGAAGAAGACATGATGAAAGTCCGTAACCTCGGACGCAAGTCTTTGGAAGAAGTTCAAGAGAAGCTTGAGGAACTTGGTTTGGGACTCCGTACAGAAGAATAGACAGCCGAGTGCTTGAAGTGAAGGAGGGAAAACAATGGCATACCAAAAGTTGGGCCGTAATTCCAGCGCACGTAAAGCTTTGTTCCGTGACCTGGTAACCGACCTGTTCTTATACGAACGCATTCAGACAACTGAAGCGAAAGCAAAAGAGGTTCGCTCTATTGCTGAAAAATTGATCACTAAAGCGAAAAAGGGAGATCTTCATGCCCGTCGCCAAGTGGCAGCTTATGTTCGCCGCGAAACTATCGATGGTGAGCAAGATGCAATCCAAAAACTGTTTAGCGAATTGTCCGGTCGTTACGCTGAGCGTCCAGGTGGATACACTCGTATCCTGAAACTGGGACCTCGTCGTGGTGACGCAGCGCCAATGGTTTACTTGGAACTGGTAGACCGCGCGTAAAACAGATGAGATGAGGAAAGGGGACAGAATCAACGATTCTGGATTAACCCTTTTTTTCTCTTCATTTCGGAATTCGTGCTGTAATAGAAGCTCCGTAAGGGGCTTCTTTTGCTGTTCGGGATAGGGATATGTATAGTATGGAACAAAGGTGTGGTAATAATGCGGAACTTATGTATGACGTTAACTTATGATGGCACTGCCTATCATGGCTTCCAAGTACAGCCGGGCGGGAATACCATTCAGGATCATCTTGAAGATGCGATTCGTGCTTTAACCGGTGAGAAGGTTAAAATTACTGGTTCAGGCCGAACAGATGCAGGTGTTCACGCTCGCAGACAGATCTTCAATTTTCCTACGGAGTCCCAGATCCCGATTGAACGTTGGTGTATTGCACTCAACTCCAGACTACCCTCCGATATTGTCGTTATTGATGCGATTGAAGTTTCGGCTGATTTTCATTCTCGCTATGCAGCGAAAAAGAAAACGTATCGTTATACAGTCAATGCGAATCAATTTCCGGATGTATTCAACAGAAGACTGCAATATCATCATCATGCGAAGCTTGATATTATGGCAATGCAGGAGGGCTTACGACATTTCATAGGGACGTATGATTTTACCTCTTTTGCTTCACGCAAGTCTCAGAAAGAGAATCATGTCCGTTCGGTATACGAAGCATGGATGGAAGTGGACCGATCAATGTGCAGAGACCATCCGCGCGATCAGGGTGTCATTCACATTTATGTGAGTGGTAACGGCTTTTTGCAGCATATGGTTCGTATCATTGTTGGGACACTGCTGGAGATCGGAGAGGGCAAACGGAAAGCCTCTGATGTACCGAATATGATTGCTGCATGTAATCGATCTGCTGCAGGACCTACTGCAGTTAGCTGCGGTTTAATGCTCTGGGATCTTGAATACAAAAAAGATTAAATTTTGGTGAGTGAAAAGCTTAATTAACACTTGCGATTTAATCGCCTATCATGTAATATAAAAGTTGTGTTTTCTTAATGGCTTTCCCACAGCCCCAATTAAGAGGTTCACATCAAATTTACAATCCATCAACACCTAAAGTTATAACTTAACGAACGAAGATAAATGAAAATGATGATTTTGAACATTTTAAGGAGGAACTTTTCATGCGTACTACGTACATGGCGAAGCCTAACGAAGTTGAGCGCCAATGGCACATCATTGATGCTGAAGGCAAAACCCTCGGACGTTTGGCGAGCGAAGCAGCTGCTTTGATTCGCGGCAAACATAAGCCACAATTCACTCCACATGTGGACACTGGCGATTTCGTTGTTATCATCAATGCTGAGAAAATCGTATTGACTGGTAAGAAAATGCAAGGTAAAAAATACTACCGTCACTCTATGCACCCAGGTGGTTTGAAAGTAACTACTGCTGAAGAGATGGTTAAAAACAAACCTGAGCGTATGTTGGAATTGGCTGTTCGCGGTATGCTTCCTAAAACTCGCATGGGCGAGAAAATGAAGTTGAGACTTAAAGCGTACAGAGGCACTGAGCATCCACATGCAGCACAAAAACCAGAAGTTTACGAACTTCGCGGTTAATTAAAAGGAGGACAGTTTCATGGCACAAGTACAATACTATGGGACAGGTCGTCGTAAACATTCGGTAGCACGTGTTCGCCTTGTACCGGGTGAAGGACGCATTGTCATCAATAAACGTGATATTAATGAATACTTCGGTTTGGAAACACTCAAACTGATCGTAAAACAACCACTGAACTTGACAGAAACGCTCAACAACTATGACGTTCTTGTTATTGCTCATGGTGGCGGAATCTCCGGTCAAGCCGGCGCAATCCGTCATGGTATCTCCCGCGCTCTGTTGAAAGCAGATCCGGAATACCGTGCATCCCTGAAAAAAGCAGGATTCCTGACTCGTGACCCACGTATGAAAGAGCGTAAAAAATACGGTCTTAAAGCGGCTCGTCGCGCACCTCAGTTCTCCAAACGTTAATATTAAAAGCCTTTGGCCTCGGTCAAAGGCTTTTTTATATATTCATGACCATTCAACCTTATACTATATATGTTTTGCAATAGCTCTCATAACTCTGATGTCTCTCCACATGCTTGTGCATTTTTCCTTCATTGCCTTTTCAATCTTCTTTTAATGTCCCTCAATACAACCCTATAATATGTACGTTAATACATCTACATCTTATTGAACCTCTCTAATCGTTTTAGATCATTCATTTTGCGCTTACCCATCGGTCACCACACGATCAACACC
Source organism: Paenibacillus sp. Y5S-9 (assembly GCF_036894235.1). Taxonomy (NCBI): domain Bacteria; kingdom Bacillati; phylum Bacillota; class Bacilli; order Caryophanales; family Paenibacillaceae; genus Paenibacillus; species Paenibacillus sp. Y5S-9. Next base: position 6,055,109 of record NZ_CP145887.1, on the reverse strand, counting down.
TTCTTATAAAATCATCAATTGGCGCTTACGCTGGATTTCTTAAAGCGTTTGGTTTACTGGTTTTGCACTTAATTCTTTACTGCAAGTCTCATCAGTATTTCTTATGGAAACGATTAAAGTCCCTTACATATCAATTGATATATGTTGTCACTCAGCTCCCTTTGAAACTTTATCTTCTTTTTCTTATTTTCAATCGACCAGTGATTTTTGAATGCTGCTTTTGCCTGCAAGAACTGTCCAAACCTAGTAGCAGCAAAACTTTCCAAGCTGAAGAGATGTATTATCATCTGACCAATGACTTGGACCAACATCATTGTTTTTGTATCATGAACTGAGAAATGGATAAATCGAACTAAAATATTGTGTTAGAGCGACAATCAAAAATGGGCAAAAACTGATTTATTTTACCATATGGCAGGCATTGACATCCGCATTGAAAGATTTATACTAAACATAATTCATATTAGATTAGTCGGCTTAAAGATGTATTGAAATGCAGAATGGGGGAAATTCACAGATGAACTTGTTGGAGAAAGAAGAATTGGCACGGACGAAGGCAGAGGAACTGGAACATGCTAGTCCAGAGGATATTATTCGTTATGCTATTGAAACATTTCCTAATATCACTTTTGCATGTAGCTTTGGTGCGGAAGATGTTGTACTTGTAGATATGTTGCAGAAGATCAGCCCATCCACAGATATTTTTTATCTGGATACTGATTTCCACTTCAAAGAAACATATGAAACACGTGATAAGATGCAAGAGAACTACAACCTTGAATTTGTACGCGTGTCACCTAAGATTACTCCGGAAGAGCAGGCAGCTCAACACGGTGAAGAGTTGTGGAAGTCTGATCCGAATGCGTGCTGTAACATTCGCAAAGTCGAACCGTTAACACGAATTCTTTCTCAGTATGATGCATGGATTACAGGTATTCGTAGAGATCAAGCACCAACTCGTGCAAACTCCAAGAAGGTTGAGTATGATTCAAAATTTGGCCTGATGAAGTTTAATCCGATTGCACATTGGACGACGGAGGATGTATGGCAATATATTCGTGACAATAACGTTGTATATAATCCTCTACATGATCAGAACTACCCGAGTATTGGCTGTGAGCATTGCACACGTCAGGTTATGCCTGGCGAGGACCCTCGTGCTGGACGCTGGTCTGGTAATGATAAAACGGAATGTGGCCTTCATAAATAATAGATACACAAGGAACTGACAAGATGACATCGATTCTGCCACATGGAGGTACGCTGGATCAGCGTATCGTACAAGGAAAAGAACGGGAGCAATTGTTGCAAGGCAGTAAAAAATTTATCCTCTTTGCTTATAATACCTGGACGATATCAGATTTGGATCTGATTGGTGTGGGTGCGTTCTCACCACTTGAAGGTTTCTTGAATGAGGAAGATTACCTTTCGGTGGTGTCTCGCATGCGTCTCGCCGATGGGAAATCCTGGAGTATACCAATCACACTTGCTGTTGACGATAAACAAGCCGCATCCCTTCAGATTGGTGAACGTGTGAAACTTGTTGGTGATCAAGAGGCAGTCACTTATGGATTGCTTGAAGTCCAAAGTATACCAGGTGGATCAGGGTGAAGAAGCCCGGCGTGTACTCAAAACAGATGATCCCGTGCACCCTGGTGTTAAAAAAACTGTTGGAGCGCCCTGCAACATACGTAGGAGGTCCAATCCAAGTTCTGAACCGTCCAAAACCTCCGAAATTTGAAGAGTTCTATTATGATCCTGTAGATACCCGGAAGATTTTTAAGGAGAAGGGTTGGAAGACGGTAGTCGGTTTTCAGACACGTAATCCGGTTCACCAGGCTCATGAGTACATCCAGAAGAGCGCTATGGAGATTGTAGACGCACTCTTCCTGAATCCGCTTGTTGGAGAGACGAAGTCGGACGGTGTTCCGGCAGATGTTCGGATGAAGAGTTATCTGGTATTACTGGAGAACTATTACCCTGCTGATGGTGCGTTTCTTGGTGTGTTCCCTGCAGCCATGCGGTATGCCGGTCCACGTGAAGCTATTTCCATGCGATGGTTCACAAAAATTACGGGTGTACCCACTTTATTGTTGGTCGTGACCATGAGGGTGTGGGTGATTATTATGGAACATATGAAGCACAGGAGATCTTTACTAACTTTACAGTAGAGGAACTGGGGATCACTCCGTTGTTCTTCCAACATAGTTTCTTCTGTACCAAATGTGGAAACATGGCATCCAGCAAAACTTGTCCACATGATAAAGAACATCATATGGCGCTTTCCGGCACCAAAGTACGCGGGTTGCTCCGTGGCGGTCAGTGCCCTCCACCTGAATTTACACGTCCTGAGGTAGCTGAGGTGCTGATTGAGGGAATGGCGGAGCAAGTCCGGTCCTAGCGGTATATTTGTCCATCTTGTCCCATATAGATGATTAGAGTCATTTATAGGGACGAGGTGGTTTTTTTTATGCGTAAAAATATGGGGAAACACTTTGTAGTTTGGATTAGGTTAAAAACACTTAAAAGGGTCATGCTGAGCCTCTGTCTGCTGGCCATGTTAGTGGCGGTAATGTCCTATGAGCTGCCTTCCGCCAAGACGTCAAGTTATTGGAGCTTGCCGATGGCGGGTAAAGTCATTGCCATTGATGCAGGACACGGAGGTCCAGATGGGGGAGCGGTGAGTAAACAGGGGGTTATTGAAAAAGATATCAACCTGTCTATCGCCCTGTATGTGAGAGATTATTTGCAACAGGCAGGGGCTTTAGTGGTTATGACACGAGAAATAGATACGGATCTGGCGGAATCGGACACCAAGGGGTACTCCAAACGCAAGACGGAAGATCTGAAACAAAGAGTACGGCGGATAGAGGATAAGCAAGCAGATCTCTTTATTAGCATTCACATGAACAGCGTCCCGTCCAACCGATGGAGTGGAGCCCAGGTTTTCTATACAACTAACCATCCGGATAACGAAGGTTTGGCCAATTTGCTTCAACAAGAGATGGTTCGTAATCTGGAGAATACAGATCGAATCGCCAAAACGGTGAATACGGTTTATCTGTTACAGGCTCTGAAGATCCCTTCAGCGCTGGTAGAAGTGGGTTTCCTTTCTCATCCGGAAGAGGCACGTATGCTTGCCGACGAAGCTTATCAACGCAAGGTAGCTGCTTCGATCTATAATGGAATTCTCAGATATTCCTCAGGAGAACGGCCTAAAAGTTAGTCAGAACAAGAAAGGTAATGATATAATTGGATCAGCATACCTAATTACATGCCAATAGATAAAGCTGAGGTGCTGTCTGATGTTATCAAAAGAACAGATACTTGAACTATTACAGCCATTACAAGAACCGCAATTGGGAGTAAGTCTGACCGAACTGGAATGGGTTCGAGATATTATGGTGAAAGAAAATCATGTGGCTCTGACCATAGTGACACTGGAAAATCGACCTGAGGATACAACAGCCTTGAGTGATGCAGCGCGTAATTTGTTGTCCCAGCACGGACTGAAGGATGTACATATTCGTGTGCGTGCAGCTTCTGAGCATGATCGTGAGAGCCTGAATATGGGACAACCCGATAATGAGCCAGATCGGGACGAAGTGCTCGTAAAAGGTCATGCAGCGGGTCTGGATGGACATGAGTTGTTAAGTCCTGAATCAGGTGTTCGTTTTATTGCCGTGGCCAGTGGTAAAGGTGGCGTTGGTAAATCAACGGTAACCGTTAATCTCGCTGCAGCTTTGGCACGTCAAGGCAAGAAAGTGGGCTTAATTGATGCGGATATCTATGGCTTCAGTGTACCCGACATGATGGGGATTGAAGAATATCCGGTCGTTGAAGATGGCGTTATTCAACCGGTTGAACGTTTTGGCGTCAAAGTCATGTCGATGGGCTTCTTTATTCGGGAGAATAACCCGGTAATCTGGCGTGGACCCATGCTAGGTCGGATGCTGCGTCAATTCTTTACGGATGTCCAGTGGGGCGAATTAGATTATGTATTACTGGATTTGCCACCAGGTACGGGAGATGTTGCTTTGGATGTGCATCAGATGTTGCCACAGAGCAAGGAAATCATCGTTACCACGCCGCATGCAACGGCAGCTTTTGTCGCAGCACGTGCGGGTGCGATGGCCATTCAGACCGATCATGAGTTACTTGGTGTGGTTGAGAATATGGCTTACTATGAGTGTGGCAGTTGCGGAGAGAAGGATTATGTCTTTGGTCGTGGTGGCGGGGGAAGACTTGCGGAAAGTCTGCATACGAGCCTGCTTGCCCAGATTCCATTAGGCACGCCGGATAATCATCCTTCCGAGCCTGATTTCTCACCTTCTGTTTACAAAGCAGATTCCCGTATAGGGGCTATCTACGATGAAGTTGCCCGGTCCATTGAATCCAAATTCTAATGGTATGAGTGTTATAAATACAAATAAAGCCTGCGTCCATTTGGATGCAGGCTTTTCAGTATCTGTGGTGCGTATTAACACCTACTGTTTATGATCCGCCGCCCGAATCTCCACTGCTACCACCATCTCCGCCATCACTACCACCTTGGCCTTGACCGTCTTGCTGTCCGCCTTGCTCTTGCCCTTGTTGTCCGCCACTTTCTACTTTGGGTTGCAATTCCTCCTGCACTACCTTCTTGAGCAAAGTGAGTACTTCCATACGGAACAACGGGTTTTGCATCACTTCCTGCATGACAGTCATCGTCTGTTTACGATAATCTGGAGTCTTCGTCATATCCATGAACATCTTGGATACCTCAGGTGACTTCATGATGTCTTCAACAGACTTTTGATATGTGGGATCTTTAATCAATTGCATATGAAGTTGTTTACTTTGTGCGTTGATCACTTTGGCAAATTCACCCGCAAACTGCGGATCGGTCATGATCTTTTCGAATTCCTTTTTATATTCGGGAGCTGTGATGGTATCTTTTACTGCAATACGTATTTGTTCCGAAGATTGCACAGGCATTAACATCTTCATACCAATGGATCCCGAAGCACCACCCGAACCGCCGCCTTCTTCAGAACCGCTGCTACCGCTGGATGAGCTTTGACCTGTAAGAGCTTCCTCCACCGCTTTCTTGCCTTCATCACTTTTCAAAATATCTACAACCATTGTTTTCATCTCTTTATAACTGCCCTGAGGAGGCGAAGAACTCTGATCTGAACCGCAGCCGGCAAGCATGACGGATAGCCCCAGTACGACACAGCATAGCTGCCACAAAGGCCGTTTCATGTGTACAATCCCTCCTTGATTAGATACTGGATGTAGTATGTGATGGGAAAGGGGGAAATATGTTGAGCGATGATGGTTTTTTGCTGAGAAGATTGGTAAAATAAACACTCGGGGGTGGAAAACATTTGAATTTACGTAAATGGTTTTTCCTGTTTTGGACAGCCTTGCTTATTGGGGCCGCGGGAGCATTGGGTACAGGTTTGATTATGATGCTGGTGAACGGGGAGAAAACAAATGGATTGAATGATTTTCTTCTGTATCTTCTGATTCTGTTTGGATCAGGGGTTATGATCAGCGTTTATTCACAAATGGGTTTCTTTGCATATCTGATATTGAATTATATGGGTAAAGGTGTATTTCCTAAGCGCGGTTGGCAGATCGTGCAAGTAGTATTAACGGTGTTAGCCCTGTTTGACGTGATGTTTTTACGTCTGTTTGTTGGGGGAGACCGGGAGCGCATATCGGATATTGTGCTAGGTCTCATTATTTTGGCAGCTGCAATTGTTACCGCTTACGTTAAAGTAAAGCTCACTCATCTCTCCGCGCTTGTACCTACACTCTTCTTCATGATTGCCGTCACCATAGTGGAGACGATCGGCGTATTACGTATTGATGTAAATGCTGCAACCATATTTATTGTGGTTCCCTTGCTCCTATGTAATGCATACCAAATGCTGATATTGCACAGGCTGGTGGATGTATCTACGAACCGGAGTGTAAGTGGAAAGGCAGAACAGTTGAAAGAAAGCCGAGCATAGAATTCAATTTGCATAAAAAACATACCAAAAAGAGCTAACCTGGTTAGCTCTTTTCAACTTTTACACTCGTATTCGAGCTGTAGCTCTAGCAATCAACCACTTATTGACTACTGGCTTGGTCACGAACTTCTTTGCCCTCGACACTGGAATGGTTCAGTAATTCCGAGACAGTAACGAATTCATAACCCTGATTTTTCAATTTGTCGATAATGACAGGGAGTGCTTCATGCGTTTGTTTGGAGGAATCGCTTGCATGCAGTAACACGATGTCACCCGGATGTGCTTTACTAACCACGCGATCAACAATGGTCTGTACACCAGGGTTTTTCCAATCCAAGGAGTCGGTATCCCACTGCACAACCTGATAATTCAGACTATTGGCTACCTGAAGCACTCGCTTGTCAAAGTCCCCGTTGGGCAGACGTAGTAATTTCGGTTCTTTTCCCGTTAAATCGGTTAAAATGCTATGAGCTGTCGAAATTTCTTTGCGAATTTCTTCCTCAGTCAGGCTGCTGTAGTTCTCATGTCTGTGACCATGGCTGCCAATTTCATATCCTGCCTCTTTGATGGCAGTAACAATTTCGGGGTGTGTCTTGCTCCAGGGGGAGGAAAGGAAAAAGGTTGCCTTCTGCACTTTATTCTCCTGAAGAACTTTCAAAATCGGCTCTGTCCGTTTATCCCCCCAGCTAATGTCAAAGGTAAGTGCGATTACCTTCTTCTCGGTTGGAACGCTGTAGACGGCTGATGGTGCTTCCTCCGAGAATACGGAGACATTGCCTCTCTCCAGATAGATAATACCGATTGCAAAGATGGCAGCAACGAGGACAATCAGGTACCGTTTAATCTTTTTGCCGCTAAATACATAGAACGAGTTCATTTCAATAAGCGCCCCTCTCCCATAAGAATGCTTGTTTACTCTCCAATGTATGCTCGTACTGCCCAGTTATTCGTCACTGATCCTTGTTTGTCCATCATTTTAGATTCTACAGGAGGTTATTATGTTAAAATTCAGTACATTTCTTAAAGATCTTGGTTCCATCCGCAGTGCATTAATTTGGTCCGTAGTTTTGTTTGCTGTTGGTATAGGGGCAGGATGGGTGAGTACAGGGCCACTGGAAGAACTGTTATTGAACCAAATCGGAGGATTACGTGAAGTCAGTGAACGGCTGGAGCAGGGGGGAAATGTGCAATGGAACTTCTTTCTGTTTATCTTTTTCAATAATGCCATCAAAAGTGTACTTGTCATCTATGCCGGTATATTCTTCGGAATTCTGCCTGTCATCTTCCTGCTGATCAATGGGATGGTCCTTGGATTTGTGGTGCACACCACGATGAATTATGGAGCAAGCTTCTATGATATTGTGGTTAAAGGTTTACTCCCGCATGGCATTATTGAGATTCCGGTCATTATTATTGCTTGCGCCTTCGGACTGAAGTTTGGTGGTCTGGTTATCAAAAGCCTTGCACAACTTGGAAGTGACAAGCGAAATACGATGGGTAGCCGGTGGAGAACATTCATGTATAGGACGTTAACGGCATCCTTCTGGGTTGTCATCTTGCTTCTTGTTGCAGCAATCATCGAAAGCACACTTACGTATACTCTGGTGAGAGGATAAAATTTTGTGATGGTTGGCATTCATAAATTTTCAGAAAGTTGACCATAACAATAAAACGGGTTCCAGCATCACCCACAAAAGCGAATGCACGGGGTGTTGCATGAAACTTGTGTAAGTGTGATAAAGAGGCTATGCACAAAAAGGAGAACTCTAATGCTGGGTATGTTGTTTAACGAGAAGGAATGCAAGGAGCTAGACTATGTGCTGCGTAAAGAATTAGATGAGATGCTTTTCGATCTAAGTGATAATCGTCTTGACCAAGAGATCAAATATGCTATCGCGAGCCGATATAAGACTGTGTTCCGCATGTATGCACGCTTTGCCCCACCAAAAGAGTTGTCCAAGTATGCAAGAGGTGGGAAGCTGAAAAAGTCGAAGCCGTAATGCTGAAGCTGGTCATATATTCGCTTTACAGTAATGGAAGTGAGGTGCGGCTCTTGTTAGCGGGTGCTGTACCTCTGAACCATGAGAATGTGAGATTGTTAAAGGGGGTTCATACATTTTGTCGAAAAAGGGTTGACCTTTCTAATTTCATATGGTAAATTAATTTTCGTTCCTTTTTTAGGAGCGATTCACTAAAACAAGCATTAAAATAAAGCGATTGAAAATAATCGAAAAAATAATGCTTGCAAAGAGAACTTCAACATGATATATTATAAAAGTCGCCGCTGAAACGACGGCAACATGAAAAACAGCACTAAATTGAATGTTTGATCTTTGAAAACTGAACAACGAGTGAGTAAACATTCTGCTTGCAGAATGAACGCGAAAGTTGAGACAAGCCTTGGCTTGAATCGACTGGAGCACAAATGAGATTTTTGATCTCGTCAGATTCAAAATGAGCTTATCGCTCTTTTCAATACTTTATTGGAGAGTTTGATCCTGGCTCAGGACGAACGCTGGCGGCATGCCTAATACATGCAAGTCGAGCGGACTTGAAGAGAAGCTTGCTTCTCTGATGGTTAGCGGCGGACGGGTGAGTAACACGTAGGCAACCTGCCCTCAAGTTTGGGACAACTACCGGAAACGGTAGCTAATACCGAATAGTTGTTTTCTTCGCCTGAAGGAAACTGGAAAGACGGAGCAATCTGTCACTTGGGGATGGGCCTGCGGCGCATTAGCTAGTTGGTGGGGTAACGGCTCACCAAGGCGACGATGCGTAGCCGACCTGAGAGGGTGATCGGCCACACTGGGACTGAGACACGGCCCAGACTCCTACGGGAGGCAGCAGTAGGGAATCTTCCGCAATGGGCGAAAGCCTGACGGAGCAATGCCGCGTGAGTGATGAAGGTTTTCGGATCGTAAAGCTCTGTTGCCAGGGAAGAACGCTTGGGAGAGTAACTGCTCTCAAGGTGACGGTACCTGAGAAGAAAGCCCCGGCTAACTACGTGCCAGCAGCCGCGGTAATACGTAGGGGGCAAGCGTTGTCCGGAATTATTGGGCGTAAAGCGCGCGCAGGCGGTCATTTAAGTCTGGTGTTTAATCCCGGGGCTCAACCCCGGATCGCACTGGAAACTGGGTGACTTGAGTGCAGAAGAGGAGAGTGGAATTCCACGTGTAGCGGTGAAATGCGTAGATATGTGGAGGAACACCAGTGGCGAAGGCGACTCTCTGGGCTGTAACTGACGCTGAGGCGCGAAAGCGTGGGGAGCAAACAGGATTAGATACCCTGGTAGTCCACGCCGTAAACGATGAGTGCTAGGTGTTAGGGGTTTCGATACCCTTGGTGCCGAAGTTAACACATTAAGCACTCCGCCTGGGGAGTACGGTCGCAAGACTGAAACTCAAAGGAATTGACGGGGACCCGCACAAGCAGTGGAGTATGTGGTTTAATTCGAAGCAACGCGAAGAACCTTACCAGGTCTTGACATCTGAATGACCGGTGCAGAGATGTACCTTTTCTTCGGAACATTCAAGACAGGTGGTGCATGGTTGTCGTCAGCTCGTGTCGTGAGATGTTGGGTTAAGTCCCGCAACGAGCGCAACCCTTATATTTAGTTGCCAGCACTTCGGGTGGGCACTCTAGATAGACTGCCGGTGACAAACCGGAGGAAGGTGGGGATGACGTCAAATCATCATGCCCCTTATGACCTGGGCTACACACGTACTACAATGGCCGGTACAACGGGCTGCGAAATCGCGAGATGGAGCCAATCCCAACAAAGCCGGTCTCAGTTCGGATTGCAGGCTGCAACTCGCCTGCATGAAGTCGGAATTGCTAGTAATCGCGGATCAGCATGCCGCGGTGAATACGTTCCCGGGTCTTGTACACACCGCCCGTCACACCACGAGAGTTTATAACACCCGAAGTCGGTGGGGTAACCGCAAGGAGCCAGCCGCCGAAGGTGGGATAGATGATTGGGGTGAAGTCGTAACAAGGTAGCCGTATCGGAAGGTGCGGCTGGATCACCTCCTTTCTATGGAGAATCGTTTCCTGCAACGGAAACATTCAAATAAGCAGGTTCTCAGAACCTGCGACAGCGATTCATTTCGGTCCGATACTTCGGTGTGGATGAAATGAAGAGCATAAGAAACTCACTCGTTGCTCAGTTTTGAGAGCTCAAACTCTCAAACGTTTGGTGGCGATAGCGAAGGGGTTCCACACGTTCCCATCCCGAACACGACCGTTAAGCCCTTCAGCGTCAATGGTACTTGGACCGCAGGGTCCTGGGAGAGTAGAACGCCGCCAAGCGTAACCCATTTTGGGTTCAAATAGTATATGTAATGTGGGCCCTTAGCTCAGTTGGTTAGAGCGCACCTCTGATAAGGGTGAGGCCGGTGGTTCGAGTCCACCAGGGCCCACCATCTATACCTTTAAACTTTATATGGGGCCATAGCTCAGCTGGGAGAGCGCCTGCCTTGCAAGCAGGAGGTCAGCGGTTCGATCCCGCTTGGCTCCACCAAAAATGATTTACAAGTTTGTTCTTTGAAAACTAGATATCGAAACGAAACAAACGCGAATTAGAACATTCCTTTAAGCTGATCTTGTGTAAACAAGTGAAGTGTTTTTATAAGGTAGATTGCATGAGCGAGTGATCGAAATGGAACGACTTTTGGATTTGCGCAAGCAAACCAAGCGGAGTGACAGCTCGAACACGAGCGATATGGTTAAGCTACTAAGAGCACACGGAGGATGCCTAGGCGCTAGGAGCCGATGAAGGACGTGGCGAACAACGAAACTGCCTCGGGGAGCTGTAAGCAAGCTTTGATCCGGGGGTGTCCGAATGGGGAAACCCAGCTGGGGTAATTTCCAGTTACTCACAACTGAATACATAGGTTGTGTAGAGGCATACCAGGGGAACTGAAACATCTAAGTACCCTGAGGAAGAGAAAACAATAGTGATTCCGTCAGTAGCGGCGAGCGAACGCGGAGAAGCCCAAACCAGAGAGCTTGCTCTTTGGGGTTGTGGGACGTCTCACATGGAGTTACAAAGGAACCGGTTAAGCGAAGAGGTCTGGAAAGGCCCGCCAAAGAAGGTAAAAGCCCTGTAGTTGAAAGTCTGTTCCCTCCGAGACGGATCCCGAGTAGTGCGGGGCACGTGAAACCCCGTATGAATCCGGCAGGACCATCTGCCAAGGCTAAATACTTCCTAGCGACCGATAGTGAAGCAGTACCGTGAGGGAAAGGTGAAAAGCACCCCGGAAGGGGAGTGAAATAGAACCTGAAACCGTGTGCTTACAAAAAGTCAGAGCCCGTTTTAGGGGTGATGGCGTGCCTTTTGTAGAATGAACCGGCGAGTTACGTTCCCGTGCAAGGTTAAGGTGAAGAGCCGGAGCCGCAGCGAAAGCGAGTCTGAATAGGGCGACATAGTACGTGGACGTAGACCCGAAACCGGGTGATCTACCCCTGTCCAGGGTGAAGGTGCGGTAACACGCACTGGAGGCCCGAACCCACGCATGTTGAAAAATGCGGGGATGAGGTGGGGGTAGCGGAGAAATTCCAATCGAACTCGGAGATAGCTGGTTCTCCCCGAAATAGCTTTAGGGCTAGCCTCGGAAAACAGAGTCGTGGAGGTAGAGCACTGATTGGGTGCGGGGCCCGCAAGGGTTACCAAGCTCAGTCAAACTCCGAATGCCATAGACTTACTTCCGGGAGTCAGACAGTGAGTGCTAAGATCCATTGTCAAAAGGGAAACAGCCCAGACCATCAGCTAAGGTCCCCAAGTGTGTGTTAAGTGGGAAAGGATGTGGAGTTGCACAGACAACCAGGATGTTGGCTTAGAAGCAGCCACCATTGAAAGAGTGCGTAATAGCTCACTGGTCGAGTGACTCTGCGCCGAAAATGTAACGGGGCTAAACACACCACCGAAGCTATGGCTTGATGCTTTGCATCAGGGGTAGGGGAGCGTTGTATAAGGGTTGAAGGTGTACCGTAAGGAGCGCTGGACATTATACAAGTGAGAATGCCGGTATGAGTAACGAAAAGATCAGTGAGAATCTGATCCGCCGAAAGCCTAAGGGTTCCTGAGGAAGGCTCGTCCGCTCAGGGTAAGTCGGGACCTAAGGCGAGGCCGAAAGGCGTAGTCGAAGGACAACAGGTCGAAATTCCTGTACCACCGTAAGCCGTTATGAGCAATGGGGGGACGCAGTAGGGTAGTGACGCGGACTGATGGATGTCCGTCTAAGCAGTAAGGCTGATGTGTAGGCAAATCCGCACATTGTAAGGCTAAGCTGTGATGGGGAGCGAAAATTGTAGTAGCGAAGGTCATGATCTCACACTGCCAAGAAAAGCCTCTAGCCAGGTGATGGTGCCCGTACCGCAAACCGACACAGGTAGGCGAGAAGAGTATTCTAAGGCGCGCGGAAGAACTCTCGTTAAGGAACTCGGCAAAATGACCCCGTAACTTCGGGAGAAGGGGTGCCCCGGTAGTGTGAATAGCACGAGGGGGCCGCAGTGAAAAGGCCCAAGCGACTGTTTAGCAAAAACACAGGTCTGTGCGAAGCCGTAAGGCGAAGTATACGGGCTGACGCCTGCCCGGTGCTGGAAGGTTAAGGGGAGTGGTTAGGAGCAATCCGAAGCTGTGAACCGAAGCCCCAGTAAACGGCGGCCGTAACTATAACGGTCCTAAGGTAGCGAAATTCCTTGTCAGGTAAATTCTGACCCGCACGAATGGCGTAACGACTTGGGCGCTGTCTCAACGAGAGATCCGGTGAAATTTTAATACCTGTGAAGATGCAGGTTACCCGCGACAAGACGGAAAGACCCCATGGAGCTTTACTGCAGCTTGATATTGAATTTGGGTACGATCTGTACAGGATAGGTGGGAGCCTTTGAAACGTGAGCGCCAGCTTGCGTGGAGGCAACGTTGGGATACCACCCTGATCGTATCTAGGTTCTAACCTGGTACCGTAATCCGGTGCGGGGACAGTGTCAGGTGGGCAGTTTGACTGGGGCGGTCGCCTCCTAAAGAGTAACGGAGGCGCCCAAAGGTTCCCTCAGAATGGTTGGAAATCATTCGAAGAGTGCAAAGGCATAAGGGAGCTTGACTGCGAGACCTACAAGTCGAGCAGGGACGAAAGTCGGGCTTAGTGATCCGGTGGTACCGCATGGAAGGGCCATCGCTCAACGGATAAAAGCTACCCTGGGGATAACAGGCTTATCTCCCCCAAGAGTCCACATCGACGGGGAGGTTTGGCACCTCGATGTCGGCTCATCGCATCCTGGGGCTGAAGTAGGTCCCAAGGGTTGGGCTGTTCGCCCATTAAAGCGGTACGCGAGCTGGGTTCAGAACGTCGTGAGACAGTTCGGTCCCTATCTGTCGTGGGCGTAGGAAATTTGAGAGGAGCTGTCCTTAGTACGAGAGGACCGGGATGGACGTACCGCTGGTGTACCAGTTGTTCCGCCAGGAGCACCGCTGGGTAGCTATGTACGGACGGGATAAACGCTGAAAGCATCTAAGCGTGAAGCCCCCCTCAAGATGAGATTTCCCAGTATGTAAGACCCCTTGAAGACGACGAGGTAGATAGGCTGGGGGTGGAAGTGCAGCAATGCATGGAGCTGACCAGTACTAATCGGTCGAGGGCTTATCCAAATATGCAAGTTGTAATTCGCGTGTTTCGTTTCGAATCTAGTTTTCAGAGAACGATCTCTGAAATGTAAGCTAAGCTATGCGTTTGGTGGCGATGGCGGAGGGGTTCCACACGTACCCATCCCGAACACGACCGTTAAGCCCTCTAGCGCCGATGGTACTTGGACCGCAGGGTCCTGGGAGAGTAGGACGCCGCAAGCGAACTCTTTCATCATACATAGAAAACAGGCTCTGCATGTGGACGTTGTACGATGAATTGCATTTGCCCTGCAAATGCATATTATTCCCTGATAGCTCAGTTGGTAGAGCACTCGACTGTTAATCGAGTTGTCACAGGTTCGAGCCCTGTTCGGGGAGCCATTTGCTCTCATAGCTCAGTAGGTAGAGTGCATCCATGGTAAGGATGAGGTCACCGGTTCGATCCCGGTTGAGAGCTTTGGAAATGGGGCCCGTTGGTCAAGGGGTTAAGACACCTCCCTTTCACGGAGGTAACAGGGGTTCGAATCCCCTACGGGTCATATAGTTGGAGGCTTAGCTCAGCTGGGAGAGCATCTGCCTTACAAGCAGAGGGTCGGGGGTTCGATCCCCTCAGCCTCCACCATATTATTTTTTTGGGGATTAGCCAAGCGGTAAGGCAACGGACTTTGACTCCGTCATGCATAGGTTCAAATCCTATATCCCCAGCCATTTTAGTATGAGTCATTAGCTCAGTTGGTAGAGCACCTGACTTTTAATCAGGGTGTCGAAGGTTCGAGCCCTTCATGACTCACCATCATATGCGCGTGTGGCGGAATTGGCAGACGCACTAGACTTAGGATCTAGCGTCTTTGACGTGGGGGTTCAAGTCCCTCCACGCGCATCCTTTATTTGCGGAAGTGGCTCAGCGGTAGAGCATCGCCTTGCCAAGGCGAGGGTCGCGGGTTCGATTCCCGTCTTCCGCTCCAATATTTTGCGCCCTTAGCTCAGCTGGATAGAGCGTTTGACTACGAATCAAAAGGCCGGGAGTTCGAATCTCTCAGGGCGCGCCATTATTTTTTTAGTATCGGGATGTAGCTCAGCTTGGTAGAGCACCTGGTTTGGGACCAGGGGGTCGCATGTTCAAATCGTGTCATCCCGATTGTTGTTATGCGGGTGTAGTTCAATGGTAGAACTTTAGCCTTCCAAGCTAATAGCGTGGGTTCGATTCCCATCACCCGCTTACAGGACATAATGAAAGAGCCTTTGCAGATGCAGAGGCTTTTTTATTTATATTAACGTAAGAATTAGCAGTTATTTTATATAATATTTTATGTAAGGTACAAGTACAGGTTAATATAAAAAAAGAGCCAAGACCTTCCTATCTCAATAGTGTAGGGGTCTTGGCTCTTCTGTGTATCTCTGTGGATGAGCTGCTTATAAGACGTAGCAGCTATTATAAACGTGACGTGAATACAATTTAACGTTCGTTGTGATCCGTCACTCTTCTACGCATGCCAGCTAATCCAAGCAGTCCCAGCAAACCGAGCCAGCCCCAATCCATTCCGTTGTCACGGTCGGTTGTTGTGGCGTTTGCACGAACACTATTGGTACGATAGTCACCATTGTTGCGGTAGTTTCCATCCATATTCAGATTGGTGTTTGTGCGATCCATGTAGTTGGTGTCCTGATAAGACCGGACACGTGAGCCGGTTGTATCCATTCCTTTGGACATATGACCATCTGCAGCAGCAGGGCCAGCCATCGCGGCCACCAGAAGCACGGAAGCAATAATTGTTGTACCTTTCTTCATCATTTGAATTCCTCCTTTTTGGTTAGAGCTATAAATTAATCTGCCCAAGAAGACACGGACAATATGTAAAAATGGTCTGTTAAGATATCCCTTTGACTACAGAGAATTAACAAAGTACATAAGAAGCTCCCCTAATAAGCAGACTGTAGTGGGAAGAAAATTATAATTACATCTTTAATTTATTGCGTCACTGTGGTAAAGTATACAAAAGCTTGCTTTGCCGGTCATGTTTCTTTGTATATCATCTGTTCTCAAACAATGGAATTATGCGGTTAAACCTTAAGATCAGGTACATGGGATCATATCTAAAATAACTGTATATTTATGAGTTTTTAAGAATAGGTATGAGACTTTTGATTTATCTAAAGTACGTGAAAAAGGTATCATGCGACAGTATATGACCATTAATTGAAGCAGAACAAGAAAATGAATAAAAAAGCGTGTTTTTGTGCTGTAAATCGGGGATAATCCCCATTTTTTCTAGTAGAAAAATAAAGATTTTCGTACCATTTTATTGTATGATGTTATGAAGGTGTCAAATTTACGTGTACGAATGGAACGATCAGATGGGAGGATAAGCATGACTGAAACTATGGTAACCGCCAGCAAAAGCCAATCCAACAACCTGCTTCGGCGAGACGTGCGGTTCCTGGGCAATATACTCGGAGAAGTTCTTGTCCATCAAGGCGGCACGGAGCTTCTAGATATCGTTGAGAAGATTCGGGAAACGAGCAAATCGTTGCGTGCAGAATTTCTGCCAGAACTCTATGCAGAGTTCAAAACGATGATCCAGGAATTAGACTCGGACAATCGTCATCAGGTTATTCGGGCTTTCGCTATTTATTTTCAATTAGTTAATATTGCTGAACAAAACCATCGGATCCGGCGTAAACGGGATTATGAACGTTCTGCAGGGGACGCTGTGCAGCCAGGATCGATTGAGAAAGCAGTACAGGATCTTAAGGAACGTGGACTGTCTCATACAGAGGTGGAAGAGATTCTCGACGATTTATCGTTGGAACTCGTTATGACAGCTCACCCAACCGAAGCCATGCGCCGGGTTATACTGGACATCCACAAGCGGATATCCGAAGACGTCATGTCACTTGATAATCCTACGCTGACGTTGCGTGAACGTGAACAGTTGCGGGAGAAACTGCTGAATGAGGTTATTACACTCTGGCAGACAGATGAACTTCGCGACCGCAAACCGACTGTACTCGATGAAGTGCGGAACGGGATGTATTACTTTCATGAAACGTTGTTCCACGTACTTCCGGATGTATATCAGGAGCTGGAACGCTGCCTGAACAAATTTTATCCTGACCATGACTGGCATGTGCCGACGTATTTGCGGTTCGGTTCCTGGATCGGTGGAGACCGGGATGGAAATCCTTCGGTAACTTCAGATGTAACATGGCAGACGCTGTTGATGCAACGCAAGCTTGCTTTGCGTGAATACCAACGGATTATGATTGAACTTATGGGCCATCTCAGCTTCAGCACAAACATCATTCATGTATCGGATGAGCTGGTGCAGTCGATTGAGCAGGACCGTAAATCTGTTACATTGAAAAAAGTGGATATCTGGCGGAATGAAAAAGAGCCATACCGCATCAAATTGGCCTATATGATTGCCAAGCTGAACAATGTACTGGATGAGAACAAATTAGGTCAGCCTGACCGTTATCATAGCGCACAGGATTTGATTGATGAACTTATGATTATTGATCGAAGTCTGCGCCATCATTTTGCAGATTACGTAGCAGATACGACCATTCGCAAAATGATTCGTCAAGTCGAATTGTTTGGTTTCCATACCGCAGCTTTGGATGTGCGTCAGCACAGTAAGGAACATGAAAATGCGATGTCGGAAATTTTAGCCAAAATGAACATTGTAGAGGATTATGCGCGTCTGACTGAAGACGGTAAAATTGATCTGCTTGCTCGTTTGCTGGATGATCCACGTCCGCTTACTTCTCCTTATCACCAATACACGGAGGGAACCAAAGAGTGTCTGGATGTCTTCCGTACCATTAAGCGTGCCCAGAATGAATTTGGGAACGGGTGTATCACTAGTTACCTGATCAGTATGACGCAGGGCGCAAGTGATTTGCTGGAAGTTATGGTATTTGCCAAGGAAGTGGGCTTATTCACCAAAGGTCACAACGGTGACGTTGTATCTACACTTCAAGCGGTACCGCTGTTTGAAACGATTGATGATCTACATGCGGCTTCGGACATTATGGAGAAGCTGTTCAACCTTCCTGTATACCGCGCAAGCGTAAAAGGGCGGAATGAACTGCATGAAATCATGCTTGGTTATTCAGATAGTAACAAGGATGGCGGAGTGGTTACAGCCAACTGGGAACTGCGCGTAGCAATGAATGCCATCACGGCTGTAGGTAATGAACACGGCGTTAAGCTGAAGTTCTTCCATGGACGTGGCGGGGCTCTTGGACGTGGCGGCATGCCACTCAACCGCAGTATTCTTGCTCAACCACCACATACGATTGGTGGAGGCATCAAGATTACGGAGCAGGGAGAGGTTATTTCTTCCCGTTATTCCCTTCAGGGGATTGCATACCGCAGTCTGGAGCAGGCAACTTCGGCTCTAATCACAGCAGCACTTAATGGGCTTGAGCCGCAAGAGTCAGCATCCGAACGTCATTGGGACAGCATCATCAAAGAGATTTCGGAAGTATCTCTGACGAAATATCAGGATTTGATTTTCCGTGATCCAGACTTCTTTACCTTCTTCAAAGAATCAACGCCGCTTCCGGAGGTTGGTGAGCTGAATATTGGTTCCCGTCCATCCAAGCGTAAAAATAGCGATAAGTTTGAAGATCTGAGAGCGATCCCTTGGGTATTCGCTTGGACTCAAAGTCGTTATCTGCTTCCGGCATGGTATGCGGCAGGAACAGGATTGCAAAGTTACTATCAGGATAAAGAGGAAAATCTGGTTGTCCTGAAAGAAATGTATGCAAGCTTCCCATTCTTCCGTACATTAATTGATACGGTACAGATGGCCGTAGCCAAGGCAGATCTGGTGATTGCCAAAGAATATTCAGCCATGACTTCGAACAAGGAAGCCCGTGATCGCATATACGGTCAGATCGAAGCCGAATTCAAGCTCACAAAAGAGCTGATTCTGAAAATTACCGGAGAAGCTGAAATTCTGGATGATGTACCGGTTATTCAAGAGTCCATTCGCCTTCGTAACCCTTATGTAGATCCGTTGTCCTACATGCAAGTTCAACTTCTGAGCGAGCTCAGAGATATGCGTGAACGTGGTGAGGATGATACGGAACTGCTCAGAGAAGTGTTGCTGACAATCAATGGCATCGCTGCAGGACTGCGTAACACAGGTTGATGATTGAACTGCTGCATTGGATAATTATATGTAACAAAGTACCCATTACTTTGTTGAATAAAAGCTCCATTCTCTGCTCTACGGAGTGAGAGATGAAACGGGACTCCTGCGGGAGTTCCCGTTTTTACTGTTTTTGGCGGATATTTGTCATACAGTCTTGATTTTTGACCAAAGTTGATTTACGATTTGATTGGTGAATTACAAGTGTGGACGGGTATCAGAAGACGGAAGACCCATCAGCATGTCTGGGGGAATAAGGGTGGACAATTTGGAGAACAGGCTTGTGAAACTGGTGCTCAAGGGCGACCAGAGAGCCTTCGCAGAAATCGTTGAACTATATAAGGACAAGCTATTTCATTTGGCATACCGGATGCTGAACAATCGTCATGAAGCTGAAGACGTTGTGCAGGAGACGTTTTTGCGTGTGTTTCGTAATATGGAGAAGTACGATCCGAACCAGAAGTTCTCAACCTGGATCTACCGGATTGCGACGAATCTGTGTATTGACCGACTGCGCAGAAAGAAACCTTCATACTCTTTGGATGCTGAACTGAATGATCAGGAAGGATCTGATGGTTATGCGATGCTCCCAAGTGATGATCGTACACCGGAGAGTGAAGCACTCCTGTCAGAAACGCAGACACTCATTCGTGAGGCCATTGACAGTTTGCCAGCCAAGTATAAGTCCGTTATGATTCTGAGATATTTACAGGACTTGTCGCTACAGGAAATCAGTGATGTGACAGGTATGCCCGTAACAACGATCAAGACACGCGTTCATCGGGGCCGTGATTTTCTACGTAAAAAATTGGAGTATAAGTTATAAATGTTAAGAGCCTTTAAATTATGGGCGAAATTATTTGAAACATATCCGAAACGGATGCGTATGTAATGTATGCAAGTCTTATGCGTGCTTTTTAATGGCACATGGACTAAGTGATTTAAGAAAGGATTGGCTCTCATATGGATTGCAACTCGGCCGTCTCTTTAATGCATGAATGTTTGGATGAGTCGTTGTCCCCGGCCCAGAAGGTTGAACTGAAAAGTCACCTTGTGATCTGTCCGGATTGTCGCATGCGCTTTAAAGAGTTGGAACAGACGGAAATGCTACTCTTTGCCATGAAACACTATTCACCGTCTGCCTCTGATGAGCTGACCAATCGAATTATGAATGCTCTGCCCCAGCCCAAGAGACAGCAAGCATGGCTCAAATGGGTCAAAGGACATCCCGCGCTGACGGCGGCAGCCTTCTTTTTGGTCGTGATGCTCTTTAGCGCCTTGAATTTCTGGAATCAGAATAACGAAATGGTTGTTAAGGGAAATAATCTGGACCAGATCGTGATTCAGGGTAACACGGTTATTGTTCCTGAAGGTAAGTCTATTGCTGGCGATCTTACGATAGAAAATGGAACCGCACAAGTATATGGTGATGTGAACGGCAATCTGACGGTTATCGACGGACAACTGTTTCAGGCTTCAACGGCGCATATTTCAGGTCAGGTGAAAAGTATTGATCAGGCGCTGGACTGGTTCTGGTACAAAATAACCAATATGGTAAATGAAGTGGCTTATCGCTAGAACAGGGTAAAATCTTCAATGGTATATACCAAGCAGGGTACCTCCAGATTGCATGGGGTACTCTTTTTTTATACGAAACTTTGTAATTAATGGTAAATGTGATGTTTATGTGCAGTTTGAGACTGCCGTAACTTGCAACCTGAACGTTAACGTTATAACCTAGATACTAAAGAGAACATACTACTACATATAGATACGCATTTTGCACAAATCGAATGATGCAGAAATGCGGAGACAAAGGATTATATAAAATCCTAATGGGTTAATATGAGATCAGGGTTTACTCATCAATGGGGATAGCGGGGGCTGGCTTATGAATTATTTTGCTGACTTAACGTGGACAGAGTCCATTAAGGACGTTATCGATATATTGATCGTTACCTATATTATGTACAAACTGATTTTGCTTGTGCGGGGGACACGTGCGGTTCAGCTCCTGAAAGGGATTCTGTTCCTTGTGCTGATCTGGGCATTAAGTACGTGGCTAAACCTGTATACGCTCAAATGGTTAATGAACCAGATGTTTACGTTTGGTGTCGTTGCGGTGTTCATTATCTTTCAGCCGGAACTACGTCGTGGTCTGGAGCAATTGGGACGCGGTAAGCTATTTGGACGTTCAGCGGCAGCGAGTGATGAAGAATTAACGGTGTTAATTGGTGAGATTATTAAGTCTGTTAATTATTTGTCACGGCGTAAAATTGGCGCATTGGTCGTATTTGAACGTGAAACGGGTCTGAACGATTACACGGAATCGGGCATTAAGATGCACTCTCTGGTCAGCTCGGAGCTGATGATTAACATCTTTATTCCAAATACACCGCTCCATGATGGAGCCGTCATTATACAAGGGAAACAGATATCGGCGGCAGCCTGTTATTTGCCATTATCAGAGAATCCGTTTATCAGTAAGGAATTGGGAACGCGTCACCGTGCAGCAATCGGGATTACCGAAGTTGCAGATGCGATCTGTTTGGTTGTCTCCGAGGAGACAGGACAAGTGTCACTTGCAATGAATGGACAGGTCGTTCGTGATATTAAGGAAGAATCGCTGATTGCCAAACTGTATGAGGAGTTGCGCCCTACATCCAATCTGAAAAAGAATGGCTGGACAACCTTCTGGAAACGGAAGGGAGGACGTAACAATGGATAAATGGTTTAACAATAATAACTTTGCCAAAATACTTGCGCTTGCAGTGAGCCTGCTGCTCTGGTTCATGATTCATCTGGATGAAGTACCAACCACCCCTACAATTACAACAGGGACAACCAACAAGGTTGTGGAACGTACGGTGCCTGTTCAACCTTATGGATTAGACAGCAACAGCTATGTGCTTACTTCATTAAGTACGGATGAGGTCCGGCTGGAGATCAAAGGACAGCGCTCGATGCTAACATCGATTTTTACGAATGACGATTACAAGGTACTGGTCGATCTGAGTCAGGTGAAAGATGGGTCCAATACACTGCCACTCGTACCTGATTTGCCTTCCGGGGTAGAAGTGGTCAGCATGGAACCTTCCATGGTTACGGTGAATGTAGAAAAATTGGGCACCAAATCCTTCAATGTGAATATTGTACCCGAAGGGGAACCATCCGCCGGATACAGCGCTGGAACGCCCGTAATTGAACCTTCGACGCCGGTTAAGGTAACTCTGCCCGAAGGGCAACTCGAGGCTGTAGCGAAGGTTCAGGGCAGTGTGAGCGTGAAAGATGCCAAGGAAGATGTCATACAGAAAAAAGTGAAACTTCAAGCATACGATGCTGAGGGCAAGGTCCTTGAAAATGCGATTATAACGCCTCAAACGGTTGAAGTCCGAGTTCCGGTCAATCAGCCCTATACATCTGTACCCTTAAGAATCAAATATTCGGGACAGCTTCCGGAAGGCCTGGTACTCTCCACGGTAGAGCCAAACGTGAAAGAAGTCTCGGTTTATGGATCAGAGGATGCGCTTGCAGGTATACAGTCCTACGACCAAGTAACCCTTGATCTTACACAGTTTGATCAGTCGGGTACATCGACAGTTAACGTGGACTTGACGCCGCCTTCCGGTTTTGAGAAAATCGAGCCTAGTTCGATTCAGATCAAGGTAACCATATCACCATTTGACGAGGCAGAGGAGACAACCAAAGTCTTTCCGAACGTCCCCATCACACTTACCGGTGCGGGAAATGGACTGGAAGGGACGCTGGTTACGCCTCGAAGCGGCGGTCTGAACCTCACACTTACAGGCTCAGCAAGTATGCTTGAGGGTCTGAGTAGTGATGATCTCACGTTAACCGGGGATCTTGCTGGACTTGCGGTCGGAACGCATGAGATCAAGCTTGAAGCCGACCTGCCCCGTTATGCCAAACTGGATGAATCATCCACTGCATTGAGTGCGACGGTCAAAATTAGCGAAAAGGCTGAAGATACCACGACCACTCCTGGCGAAGAACCGACGGACGAGGGAACGGTAGCACCTGACCCAACACCAGCCGAGGTTGAAAATGGGGAAACAGAGCCTGTTCCTGATGAAGAAGAAACGGAATCGAATACGGATACTCAGGATCAGGGCCAACAGGGGAGCACAAGCAGTCGAGGTAATTTAAATAATAATAACAGCGGTACTGGCAGTAAAAGTGGCGCTAATCCGTAAACGTCCTAATTTTAAAATTCTCAAAAAATAATAATAGTGCTCGTATATGATGCGAATAGAAGGAGTTAAATCATGGGGAAATATTTTGGTACAGACGGTGTAAGAGGGGTTGCCAATAAAGAGTTAACGGCAGAGCTGGCTTACAGCATTGGACGTTGTGGTGGTTACGTGCTTGCAGGTGGTGTGGAAAGACCAAAAGTGGTTATCGGCATGGATACTCGTATCTCGGGATTGATGTTGGAATCCGCACTGGTTGCAGGTCTGTTGTCCATTGGCGCTGATGTGATTCGTCTGGGCGTTGTATCCACTCCGGGAGTGGCGTATATCTCACGTTTGTTGAAAGCTGACGCGGGCGTGATGATCTCGGCTTCCCACAATCCGGTTGAGGATAACGGAATTAAGTTCTTTGGTGGAGATGGCTTCAAGCTGTCTGATGAAACAGAGAACCGGATTGAAGAGCTGATGGATGCGGAGACAGATCAATTGCCACGGCCAGTTGGTGGCGGTCTGGGTACCGTGACGACGGATGAAGAATCCCGTTATCGTTACCTCGATTTCTTGAAAACAACAGTAAATGAGTCGTTCTCTGGTCTTAAAATTGTTTTGGACTGTGCAAACGGAGCAGCTTATGAGCTGGCACCGAAATTGTTCAGTGAACTTGGTGCAGAAGTCATTGCCATTGGCGCTGAGCCTAACGGCCTGAATATCAATGAGCAATGTGGATCAACTCATCCAGAGAACCTGAAACAAGAAGTGCTCAAACATAAAGCAGATCTGGGTCTTGCTTTTGACGGGGATGCGGATCGTCTGATTGCTATTGATGAGACAGGCGCTGAGGTGGATGGAGACTTCATTTTGTGTATCTGCGGTGATGCGATGAATCGTGCAGGCAAGTTGAAGGACAGTACTGTTGTATCGACCGTTATGAGTAACATCGGATTCTATAAAGCAACGGAGAAACTTGCACTGAAAACAGCTAAAACGGCAGTGGGTGACCGTTATGTGATGGAGGAAATGCGTCGCGGCGGTTATAACTTGGGTGGAGAGCAATCTGGCCATGTTATTTTCCTGGATTACAATACAACCGGAGACGGTATGTTGACTGCGATTCAACTCGTGGACACACTCAAGGCTTCCGGTAAAAAACTGAGTGAGCTCAAAGCGTTGATGACCCAGTACCCACAAGTACTGGTGAATGTGCGTGTTGAAGATAAGAGCAAATACGAGGGTAATGCTGCAATCGAGCAAGCCATTACTACAGTAGAACAACAACTCGGCGATAATGGACGTGTACTCGTTCGTGCTTCAGGTACTGAATCCCTGATCCGTGTTATGGCGGAAGGACCAGATAAAGACGAACTTGAACAATTTGTGTCTCAAATCGCAGATGTAGTGCAAAAAGAACTGGTATAAGACTGGAAGAAATCCCTTGTGCATACGGTTTTCTTAAGGGAATTGTTGTGTATAAAGGGTATGATATAACAGGATTTAGGACATATAGTGCGTGTTCAAAAAGTCTGGTTTTCAGTACCGAGAAGATGGAATGAAGATAGAAATGGAGTAGCGGAGCGTAGGGAAACTACGTGAGCAACGGACATTTCGGCTGAATTTCATATTCGATGCTGATTATGCCAATAGGCATGATTCGTAATCAAAAGCGGACTTTTTGAATTTCCTCTTAAAGATGAATATTCCTGCGTCCCGGCATGATGAGACCATAGGTCCGTTTATCCGGTCGGGATTGTGGGTAAATATGCTGAAATTGTCACAGGTACTTTGCTCCATTGCAAAATGGACCTGACGTGCATATAATGAGTGGAGTCGTCATTCAGACACAGAAAGTGAGGAACGTAAGGTTACAGTTACACAAGCGCCAGAGCTTGGAGTTGCGCGGGATGATGTTGATCAGGATTTCTTCTAGGTTGAAGAACGACTGATTAAGATCAACGGCAATCAAGCTGACGAGGTGGAGGTGTTCGGATTGTTCGGC
Organism: Paenibacillus sp. Y5S-9; assembly: GCF_036894235.1. Lineage (NCBI taxonomy): Bacteria > Bacillati > Bacillota > Bacilli > Caryophanales > Paenibacillaceae > Paenibacillus > Paenibacillus sp. Y5S-9. The sequence continues at coordinate 6,030,117 of NZ_CP145887.1, read as the reverse complement.
GGGGACCTCCCGGTGAAGCACCAGAGCCGTAAACCGGATTGCGGAAAATGGATGGGTGACTGTCCACACAACGCGCCGGTGCAGGTGCAAGAGTTAAACTAAAATTCAAATGAATGTGCGTGAAGAGCGTAAACAGTACGCGGACGGGAAAATGATGTACATTCATGATTGCATTCATAACAGCTTATGATGACTGCGGGGCGACACGAGGTCGCTCTGATCATTGATAATTGAATAAGTACCAAGTATTCATGAAACGCTAGGCAATCACTCATTTTTCCGATGTGCCGCCTCTGCCTGTTTCTCTTCGTGACACAGTATTCATATACAAACGGAGGAAATAAATTATGTGCGGTATTGTTGGATATATTGGTAATAAGAACACTCAATCGGTATTGGTTGAAGGGTTGAAGAAACTTGAGTATCGTGGTTATGATTCTGCAGGTATTGCGGTATTCACACCCGAAGGTTTGCAAATCACGAAAGCTCTTGGTCGTCTTGCGAACCTTGAAGCCAAGCTGGATGGTGCACCACTGGTAGGTAATGCCGGAATCGGACACACACGTTGGGCAACTCATGGTAAACCATCGGATGAGAACTCTCATCCACACACGGATGGAAGCCAGAAGTTCTCTGTTGTGCATAACGGTATTATTGAGAACTACCTGGATCTGAAGGACGAATTGATGGCTCAAGGTCACACGTTCACTTCCGAGACAGATACTGAGGTTATCTCTCACCTGATCGCACGTGAATACAATGGTGATATCGTCAAAACAGTACAAAAAGTGATCACGTTGTTGCGTGGCGCATTTGCATTGGGTGTATTGACAGAGCATGAGCCTGAGAAACTCGTAGCTGTGCGTCAAGCAAGCCCATTGATTATTGGTATTGGTGAAGGCGAGAACTTCATTGGTTCCGACATCCCGGCAATTCTGGAACATACACGTAACGTGTACATTCTGAATGATGGTGAAATGGCTGTATTGACACATGATGCTGTCGAATTGATGACGATTGAAGGCAACTTTATTTCTCGGGAAATGATTCGTGTCGATTGGGATGCTGTAACCGCAGAAAAAGGCGGATTTGAGCACTTCATGCTGAAAGAAATTCATGAGCAACCAAAAGCATATCGTGATACAATGCTGGGTCGCATCGATAATGAAGGTAAAAAAGTTCAACTTCCTGAGTTGAAGATGACTGAAGAACAAATTAAAAATATCCGTAACGTTCAAATCATTGCATGTGGTACAGCGTACCATGCAGGTCTGGTTGGACGTACAGTGATTGAGCAATTGGTACGTATTCCGGTTGAAACAGATGTGGCTTCCGAGTACCGTTACCGTTCCCCAATCGTGCACAAAGATACACTTGTAATCGTAGTGAGCCAATCCGGTGAAACTGCCGATACGCTTGCTGCATTGCGTGAAGCACAATCCAATGGTGCACATGTACTGGCAATCACTAACGTAGTGGGTAGCTCCATTGCACGTGATGCAGATGATGTTATCGCAACTTTGGCAGGTCCTGAAATTGCAGTAGCTTCTACCAAAGCGTATACTTCACAGTTGATCGCGTTTAACTTGCTTGGTCTGTACCTTGCACAAGTTCGTGGTACACAATCTGCTGAAGAGATTGCACACACGCTGGCAGCGATGCAAGCATTGCCTGAGCAAGTGGAATCCATGTTGGAGCAAGCCGATGCAATCAAAGGATATGCAGAGCAAATCTCCAAACATGAACATCTCTTCTTCATCGGCCGTGGTCTTGACTATGCAGTAGCTCAAGAAGGATCTTTGAAGCTGAAAGAGATCTCTTATATTCACTCAGAGGCGTATGCTGCGGGTGAGTTGAAACACGGTACGCTTGCATTGATCGAAGACGGTATCCCTGTTATTGCCCTGGCAACGCAGGAGAACGTACTTGAGAAAACAGTGAGCAACATTAAGGAAGTAAAAGCACGTGGCGCAGATGTATTGGCAATTACGTATGAAGAGCACGTAGCACCATTGTTGAAATCCGTAGACCAAGCGTTTGCGATTCCTAAGACACTGCCACTGCTTAGCCCTGCTTTGTCTGTAGTTGCGCTGCAATTGCTGGCATACTATGCTTCCCTGGCACTGGGTCACGATGTAGATAAACCACGTAACCTGGCGAAAAGTGTAACGGTTGAATAAGGTATTCTGTACAAATTAGTTTATTGTCTAGTGATAAATAAGTGTAGAACCATTAACAAAAGTATGGAATTACACTAACTGTTGTCCAATGACATGGATAATGGGTTAATCAATAGATTTAGTAAACTAATAAAGTATGAACAAAATAATGGTCCTGATGACTCTAAGTCATCAGGACTTTTTTGATGTTTCAGATGGGTGGTTCAAAATATTAGAACCACCTTATTTGTGTTTGTGCATTGCAAATTGCGGTCATTCATTGAACGAAAACTCACCCATATTATAGAGTACCTTAGGAAGAGTATCTTTTTGTAATTCTCACATTTGAAATACTCTTCGTGCACGAATGTAATCAACTTCTTAAAGAAAGTCATTAAAATTAGCATCTCGAAAGTGTCAATATATCCCCAAGAAGGATGCGGATCGGGCAAAAAAGATCATTTGAACAATAAAGGAAGATGACTGAACGTGACTGGTACATCCTTCAGCTACTCACAAAATGGTATGCCAAGAAGCGTCAACGTGCTCGTATGGACGAGCTTATTACACGAAATGAAATCATTGTCCGTTCAATTCGGACTCAGAACGCGATTGTAATCTGCATGTAAATAATGAAGGACATCGGAAAGCAAATGAGGGAAAAATACATACGTACAGTTTGATGAAGAGGAGCAGAAAATATATGCTCTTTACTCTAACAGAGGTGCAGAGAAGAAGGCGTGATACAAAACTATGCCGGCTGCCATCCGTGCGGACGCTGCGGCCAGTTTCCAGCCAGGCTTTCAGAAATTGGTCAGGTAATCATGTTAAGTTATTACAAAGTGAAAGGAATCGGAACACCGGCAAAGAATATTTACAGGGAATATATACCAATTTATCCTATTTCATGGCTGAATGTCAACACCTCGATTGTTGCCAAACCATTCCCACGTTTCTTCTCCATTCACTCTTTTTAGCGAAGAATGTTAACACATTATGTTTTATAAACCAAATTTAACAATATATTGACTATATTTAACAAAAATTTTACTATACATTCTTGTAAATTTTGATATAATTCAACCTAGGTCTTATTCCCTATTATTCTAATAAATGGAATTGTAGGGTTTTTTATACCCATCCAAGCTGTGTGCGAGAGACCAGTATACTGGCTAACCAACAAGCCGGCATGCGGGGACCAACAATTGTGAAAAATGACAGCCTAGAATATGTTGCTCCATGACGTCAGAAGGTTCAGAAAGGAAGGTTCAGAAAGATGGAGCCAACCTTATCCCAATTCCGATGGAGGATGAAGTGAGTGAGCATTTTTGAAAAGCTGGAATCCAACGTAAGATCTTACTGCAGAAGCTTTCCGGTGGTATTCGACCGGGCCAAGGGAGACCTTTTATATTCTGAGGACGGAAGAGCATATATTGACTTCTTTGCAGGTGCCGGGGCACTCAATTACGGCCATAACAACGATTATATTAAAGACCGGGTTCTCGATTACTTGACCTCCGACCGGATTATGCACGGTCTGGATATGTATACAATGGCCAAGCGTGAATTCATCCAGAGCTTCTCGGAGCGAATCCTGGAGCCGAAGAAGCTGAATTACAAGCTTCAATTCTGCGGTCCAACAGGGACGAATGCGGTGGAAGCGGCCCTGAAGCTCGCACGCAAGGCGAAGAAGAGAAGTGGAATATTCGCATTCATGGGTGGATTCCACGGCATGTCGCTCGGCAGTCTGTCGGCGACAAGCTCCAAGTCCATGAGAGAAGGGGCGGGGCTTCCTCTGGACGGAGTTACGTTCATGCCGCACCCGAGCGGGGCTTTCGCAGAAATGGATACGCTCGGTTATATCGAGAATATCCTGACTGATTCGCACTCCGGAATCGACAAGCCGGCCGCGATTCTGCTTGAAACGGTACAAGCCGAAGGCGGAATTCACGTTGTCGACGCGCAGTGGCTACGCGAGCTGCAGCAGCTTTGCCGCAGACACGATATTCTGCTCATTACAGACGAGATTCAAGTAGGATGCGGCCGGACAGGCGAATTCTTCTCCTTCGAACGTGCGGGGATCGAGCCGGATCTCATTACCCTGTCGAAGTCGATCAGCGGGTACGGCCTGCCAATGTCCCTGCTGCTGCTGAAGCCCGAACTGGATATCTGGACTCCGGGCGAGCACAACGGCACCTTCCGCGGCAACCAGCTGGCTTTTGTGGCCGCGAAGGCTGCTCTCGAGTTCCGGGACAGAACCGAACTGGAAGCTCAGGTGAAACAGAAGGAAGAGTATGTGCGCTCGTTCCTTGATCAAGAAATCAAGCCTCTGCATCCGTCCATCGCCATCCGCGGACTCGGCCTGATCTGGGGCATTGACGTCTCGGGGTTCATGGATGAAGCCGGGGCGAAGCGGGTGACGGATATCAGCTTCGACAACGGGCTCATCATTGAAAGAGCTGGCAGAGGAGACTGTGTGCTGAAGATCATGCCTCCGCTGACCGTCTCGATGGAGCATCTGGCTGCCGGCTGCGACATTATCAAGTCCAGTATGCAGCAGGTGATCTCTCAGGAGACCAAGGATTTGCTAGTTACGACCTAAGCTTGGCCAAGCCGATGGCCGCCCCCGGCAAGAGGCACGAAAGTGCCTTCCGGAGGGCGTGCGGACTTGATGTTAAGGTAGCGCTTTCACCTCAGTGGAAGACTTTCTCCTCATGCTACCTGCGGTAACGTCAATCAACATGGACTTCTCCGCCAAGGACAGTCCCGTTCGTGCCATACGGAGCGTTCCTTGAGTCTCATGCAGTACCCTCGTTAAATTTAATCGTCAGGAAAAGCTCACTACCCCGCAGCCGAATCTTTACTTATCCACACCAGGGCTGTGGGGGAATAAGCAAATCGTACATAGAGTGTATCAATACCCCTTAAACATAGGCTTCGTCAAAGGCAGCTCGGGTGCCAAATCAGGAATTACGGTCGACTTCCTGCTGGACGGCCGGAACCCTGCGGCAAGCCTTACATCGACAGGAGGAACATTCCTTGTCGTTTATCCCCAAATCCAATTCCAAACCCTATGTTAAACCAAATCCCGTCTTCGGGTGGCTCGTCTGCAGCAAGCATATTGAAGCAGAGAAGTCCGAGCATCTCTTGCGTAGAACGATGCTTGTTGTTGTCCTTTACGCATGGGAGCCGAGGGGGACAGCTGCTAGGCAGAGGATTGCCGCATGCGATCAACCGGGCAATCAAAGCGGTGACTTGGCGCAAGCCATTAATATTGTTGTCAGATGTTTGAAAAGGAGATGAGCGAGGCTGGAGTGTTGCTGCGGCATATGCTCCGCCGGATTGCTTTTACCGATGAAGAGAGGGGAACGATCCAGATGGCTTTTGAAAAAGAAACGTTGTTTTGGAACGAAAAATTCGGTAGTAACGATTATACCTTGACGCGGTTGCCTTACAGCAAAGCTCCAAACTCCCTGGTGCCCAATGTGAAAACCGTTGGCGGTTCGCTTTCGGAGGAAGCGGCGCAGCGCGTCCTTCAAATGAGCAAGGGTACTCCGCTGGCCGCTTTTATGATTTTGCTCGCCGGTGTTCAGGCACTCTTGCATAAATATACAGGCGCTTCAGACATTCTGGTCGGCATGCCGGTTGTGCCGAAAAAGGGGGAGACGCGTCGATCCGTTAATCATACGGTCATTTTGAAAAACTCGCTTTCGGTGGGGGCAACTTTTAAAACGCTTCTGAGCGAACTGAGGACTTCCTTGCCGGAAGCCATTCAGCATCAACATATTCCGTTCTTGAAAATGACGGAGAAGCTGGATCTGCAATATGCAGAAGGGATACCCTTCGTCCATACGCTAGTATCCCTTAAGGAGCTGCATCTGGACGAAATTGGGCAAAACGTGGTCACGGACTGTTCCTTTGAATTCAGTTTAACCGGCGGAACGATACAGCTAGCGCTGTCATATAACGAGCATTTATATGACTCAGAGTTCATGAATCGGGTCGTCGGCCATCTGAATCGCTTGCTGTCCGTGGGGCTTCATGAGCTGGAGCTGGACATCGTGCGAGCGGACATGCTGTCGGAGGACGAAAAATATCAATTACTGCAAAGCTTTAACGATACCGAGAAGGACTATCCTCGTGATCGGACGATTCATCAGCTTGTGGAGGAGCAAGCGAAGCGTGTGCCCGAGGCGACGGCGGTTGTTTTTGAGGGGCAGCAGCTTTCATATGCAGAGCTGAACGAACGGGCGAACCGGCTGGCGCGTACGCTACGATCGTTCGGTGTTCTGCCCAATCAGTTGGTAGGCTTGATGGTCAGGAGATCGCTGGAGACGGTCATTGGCATTCTGGCGGTTCTGAAAGCTGGCGGTGCCTACGTGCCAATCGACCCGGAGTACCCGGAAGAACGTATTCGTTACATTCTGGAGAACTCGAACGCGCAGCTGCTGCTGACTCAAACAGAGCGGTTACAGCAAGTCCCGTTCGAAGGGACCGTATTGGCGCTAGATGACAAACAAGCCTATAGCGACGATGGCTCCAACCTGGAGGCGGCCAGTGGTCCAAACGATCTTGCTTATGTCATTTATACGTCAGGTACAACGGGCAAACCCAAAGGGGTTATGCTGGAGCATCGTGGTTTGGTCAGTTTGAAGCTGATGTTCGCAGACAGGCTGGGCATCACGGAGCATGACCGGATCGTTCAATTTGCCAGCTTGTCCTTCGACGCATCCTGCTGGGAAGTGTTCAAAGCACTCTATTTTGGCGCGGCTTTGTACATCCCGACGGCCGAAACAATTCTCGACACTCGTCTGTTCGAGAGTTATATGAACGAGCATGCGATTACGGCGGCGATTTTGCCTCCAACATACAGCGCTCATTTGAACCCGGACCGTCTTCCCAGCTTAACAAAGCTTGTAACCGGAGGTTCGGCGGTATCGGCCGAATTCGTGCAGCAGTGGAAAGCAAAGGTTCACTATTTCAATGCTTACGGTCCTACCGAAGCTTCGATTGTTACGACGCTTTGGGATGCGGATGAGCAGCAGCCGGAGCGCAGAGTTATTCCGATTGGGCGCCCGCTGGCTAATCATCAGATTTTTATTTTGGATGCCCACCTGCAACTTGTGCCTCCGGGAGTGGACGGCGAGCTGTGCGTGGCAGGCGTGGGGCTTGCGAGAGGTTACCTGAACCAACCGGAGCTGACGGCAGAGAAGTTCGTGGAACATCCGTTTGCGCCGGGAGAACGCCTTTACCGGACAGGAGATCTCGCCCGCTGGCTGCCGGACGGTAATATGGAGTACTTGGGCCGGATCGACCATCAGGTGAAAATCCGTGGATTCCGAATCGAGGTCGGTGAGATTGAAGAGCAGCTTCTGCAGATCAACTCGGTGCAGGAGACGATTGTGATCGCGCGGGAAGGCAAAAGCGGGCAAGAACTGTGCGCTTACCTGGTCGCGAGTCTCCCTCTTACGCTCGGCGAGCTGAGAAGCGCGCTGGCGCAAAAATTGCCGAATTACATGATTCCGGCACATTTTGTTCAGCTTCCGCGGATGCCACTTACGCCGAACGACAAAATCGATCGTAAAGCTTTACCTGCCCCGGAAGGAAACGCACTGACCGGCGGCGCGTACGTAGCTCCTCGCAATGAAGCTGAGCGAACGCTTGCTGCTGTGTGGCAGGCGGTATTGAACGCCGATCGTGTTGGGGTAACGGATCATTTCTTTGAGCTCGGCGGAGACTCGATCAAGTCCATTCAAGTATCTTCGCGGCTTCATCAAGCCGGGTACAAGCTGGAAATCCGGGATTTATTCAAATATCCGACGATTTCACAGCTCAGCCTGCATGTGAAACCGATCAGACGTACCATCGATCAAGGCGAAATAACGGGTGAAACGGCTTTGACACCGATTCAGCATTGGTTTTTCGAGAGTTCCTTTGCGGACCCACATCATTTCAACCAGTCGGTGATGTTTTACCGGAAGGAACGCTTTAATGAAGAGATAGTGTATAAGGTGCTGCAAAAGCTGGCCGAGCATCATGACGCCTTGCGCATGGTGTTCTGCAAAACGGAACAAGGGTTTAGTGCGTTAACCCGAGCGATTCAGGATGGTGGGCTGTTCACGCTGGACGTGTTCGACTTCAAAGATGCGGAGAATCCGACCCAGGTTGTGGAAGCGAAGGCAACGGAAATGCAAGCAGGCATCGATCTGGAGAACGGGCCCCTCATGAAGGCGGGACTGTTCCAGTGCGAGGACGGAGATCATTTGCTGCTCGCGGTTCACCATGCTGTGGTAGACGGCGTGTCTTGGCGCATTTTGATGGAGGATTTCGCTCTAGGTTACGAGCAGACTGGAAAAAGCGAGGAAATTCGTTTCCCGGCGAAAACAGATGCGTACCGCACTTGGTCCGAGCAGCTGGCTGCTTACGCGCAAAGTCCGGAGATAGCGAAGGAACGGGCCTATTGGCAGGCCGTGGAACAAATGGAGGTTCTAGCCGTGCCGAAGGATATGGAGGCGGACGTTACGACGCAGCATGACAGCGAATCGCTGTTTGTCCGTTTGACTCCCGAAGAAACGGAGCTGCTACTGAAGCGGGTTCACCGTGCCTACAACACCGAAATGAATGATATTTTGGTAACGGCGCTCGGAATAGCCTTACACAAATGGACGGGGTACGAACGGGTGCGGATCAATCTCGAAGGACACGGACGTGAATCAATCGGAACGGATATCGACATCACGCGTACAGTGGGCTGGTTTACGACCAAGTTTCCGGTCGTACTGGAGCCGGAAACCGACCGAGATTTGGCATATCAGATTAAACAGGTCAAGGAAAACTTGCGCCGCATTCCGAACAAGGGGCTTGGGTACGGGGTATGCCGCTATCTCTCGAAATCGGAGGATGGCTTGGTTTGTGGCGCAGAGCCGGAAATTAACTTTAACTACCTCGGTCAGTTCGACGATGATGTCAACCAAGACGAGATCGGCATATCTTCTTATTCCAGCGGCAGCCCGGCTAGCGACCGGCAGGCCCGCAGCTTTGTGCTGGATATCAACGGCATGGTGCTGGACGGCGCTTTATCGCTCGATCTCAGCTACAGCCGGAAGCAGTATCGCAAGGAAACGATGGAAGCCTTCGCTCAGGGGCTTGAGCAAAGTCTCCGAGACCTCATTACCCACTGTGCAGGTAAAGAAAACACTGAATTGACGCCGAGCGACGTGCAATTTAAAGGCTTGACCATTGCCCAATTGGAGCAAATCGCCCAGCGCTCCGGCCATCTTGGGGAAATCGAAAATATTTACTCGCTTACGCCGATGCAGAAGGGCATGTGGTTCCACAGCGCGCTTGACCGGCAAACGGCAGCTTACTTTGAGCAGACGCGGTTTACGATGCGGGGAGCGCTCGACGTCCAGCTTTTTGAGAGGAGTTGGATGGAACTTGCGAAACGTCATCTGGTGCTGCGGGCGAATTTTGTGAAAGGACCGGCGGGCGAGCCGTTGCAAATCATATACCGCGACAAGCCGGTCGGTTTTGAATATGAAGAGCTGCTTCATTTGCAGGTGGACGAGAAACAAGCTTACTTGGATAAAAAGGCCGAGGAGGACAAGCTTCGCGGCTTCGACATGGAACATGACGCGCTCGTTCGGTTCACGATCCTGCGCACCGAAGAGCAAAGCTATCATGTACTGTGGAGTTTCCAACATATTTTGATGGACGGCTGGTGCCTGGCTCAGCTGACGCAGGAGCTGTTTGAGGCATACTCGGCCTTGGCATCCGGCGAGCAGTCAGCGGGAGATAAGGGATCGGATTATGGCGCCTATATCGAATGGTTGGAGAAACAGGACGATCAGGCGGCATCAGCCTATTGGATGGGATTCCTGGCAGGTTATGAAGGGCAAACCGTACTCCCGGGACAAAAGGAACTGGCGCCCAACGGCAGATTTACGGCTGATCACGTCACCGCCGAGCTGGGCAAGGACTTGAGCGAGCGGATGGACCGGGTGGCGAAACAGCGCCTGATTACGGTCAATACACTGTTGCAAGCTATCTGGGGCGTGATGCTGCAAAAATATAATGGAACAAACGATGCCGTATTTGGCAGCGTCGTGGCCGGAAGACCGGCGGAAATCCCGGGCATTGAGTCCATGATCGGGCTGTTCATCAATACGGTGCCAGTTCGGGTCACGAGCGAAGCGGACACCGTGTTCGCCGACCTGATGGCGAAGCTTCAAGAGCGGGCGCTGGAGTCCGGGCGTTATGATTACTATCCGCTGTATGAAATTCAGGCCCGCAGCGTGCAAAAGCAGAACCTGATCAACCATATCATCGCTTTCGAGAACTATCCGGTGGACGAGCAGATGGAGCAGGCGGGGGACCAGCAGCACGGCGACCTGACGATCGCTGATGTTCAGATGGAGGAGCAGACAAACTATAACTTCAACGTCACCGTGGTGCCGGGAGACGAGATTGAAATTCGGTTCGACTTTAACGCCGAAGTGTTTGATAAAGATAGTATTGAGCGGCTCAAGGGGCATCTCGTTCATTTGCTGGAACAGGTGGCGGATAACCCGGAAATTACCGTGGGCGAGCTGGAGCTTGTGACGGAGGCGGAAAAGGCTGACCTTCTCGGACGTTTTAATGACACCACCACGGAATTTCCGCGCGGGAAAACGCTCATTCAATTGTTCGAAGAGCAGGCGGAGCGCATCCCGGATGCAGCTGCCATCTCCTTGAATGGGCAAGAGCTGACCTACCGCGAGCTGAACGAACGCGTTAACCGCCTTGCTCGTACCTTGCGTAGCCACGGGATATCCAAAGGTCGTTTGGTCGCCATTATGGCTGAGCGTTCCATCGAAATGGTGGTGGGTATGCTGGCGGCACACAAAGCCGGTTCGGCTTACGTACCGATTGACCCGGAATATCCCGAGGAGCGTATCCGTTTCTTGGTCGAGGATTCGGGTGCGCAGGTCATGCTGACGCAAAGCCGATTGCGCGAGCGCCTGGCGGGTTCGGACTCCGTGATTTTACTGGATGACGAGTCCTTCTATCACGAGGACCGCACAAATCTAAATCCGGGTAACGAAGCGACAGATCTGGCTTGCATCATCTATACGTCAGGCACGACGGGCAAGCCAAAAGGCAACCTTGTTTCACACCGCAATATCGTGCGGATCGTGCGCAATACGAATTATATCGACATCACTGAGCGGGACCATGTCCTCCAGCTTTCGAGCTATTCGTTCGACGGAGCGATTTTTGATATTTTCGGCGCTTTGACCAACGGGGCACGGCTGGTGCTGGTTCCCCACGAGACTTTGCTGGAAATCGGCCAGCTGGCGGATCTCATCCAGCGTGAGCGAATCTCGGTCATGCTGATTACGACGGCTTTCTTCAACGTCCTTGTAGATGTGAACGTCGACTGCCTGCGGGATGTCCGGGCGATTTTGTTCGGAGGAGAGCGCGTATCGGTCGGCCATGTGCGTAAAGCACTCGCTCATATCGGACCGGGCAGGCTCAACCACCTGTACGGCCCATCGGAAAGCACGGTTTATACCACGTATCTTCCAGTCGACTTTGTCGATGAGTCCGCGGTTACCGTACCCATCGGACGGCCGATCAGCAATACGACGGTGTATATCGTCGACAGCCAGAATAAACTTCTGCCGATCGGCGTGGCCGGGGAGCTTTGCGTCGGCGGAGAAGGCTTGGTACGGGGCTACAATAACCGGCCGGAGCTAACGGCGGAGAAATTTGTGGACCATCCGTTTGTGCAGGGAGAGCGCATGTACCGGACAGGGGATTTGGCGAAATGGCTACCGGACGGCACGATTGAATACGTGGGGCGGACGGATGACCAGGTGAAAGTCCGCGGCTTCCGTATTGAGCTGGGCGAGATCGAAGCTCAGCTTCAGAAAGTGGAGGGAATTCGGAAAACGACGGTATTCGCGCGGGAAAACACGTCCGGCGAGAAGCAGCTTTGCGCCTATTATGAAGCGGACCGTGATCTTCCGGCGGCTGAGCTGAAGAGCGTGCTTTCCCAGGAACTGCCGGCCTATATGATCCCGGCTTACCTGATCCAGTTGGAGCGGCTCCCGCTGACGACGAACGGCAAGGTCGACCGCCGCTCCCTCCCGGCACCTGAGGAGAGCCTGCAGCCGGGCGAAGGACGTACTCCGCCTCGGACTCCGTTGGAAGCCAGCTTGGCTGAAATATGGAAAAGCGTGCTTGGATTGGAGCACATCGGGGTTCATGACAACTTCTTTGACTTGGGCGGCCATTCCCTGCGGGCAACGACACTGGTGAGCAAGGTGCATCAGGAGTTGAACGTCGAGTTGCCTCTGCGCGACGTATTCCGCTACTCAACGATCGAAGAGATGGCTCTCGCCCTCTCCCGGATTGAAGAGCAGTTGTTCTCGTCAATTCCGCTGGCAGATGAAAGAGCGTATTATCCACTTTCCTCAGCTCAGAAACGGCTGTTTATCCTGAATCAGCTGGAAGGAGCCGATCAGAGCTACAACATGCCGGGTGTGCTGCTGCTCGAAGGATCGATTGACCATAGCCTGCTGGAGAAAGCTTTCCGCGGACTGATCAAACGTCATGAAACGCTGCGAACCGGATTTGAGATCGTACAAGGCGAAGCGGTACAGCGTATTTACGAGAGCGTTAATTTTGCCGTCGAGTGCCGTCATGCGAACGAGGAAGAAGCGTCTGCAGTCGTGCAGGCTTTTATCCGACCTTTCGACTTGGCGAAGCCACCGTTGCTGCGTGCCGAGCTCGTAGAGCTGGCAGCCGATCGTTATTTACTGATGTTTGACATGCACCATATCATCTCCGACGGGGTTTCGATGGACGTGTTTGTTGAGGAACTCGTTCGTCTGTATGGGGGTGAGTCATTAGAGCCTTTGCACATTCAGTACAAGGACTATGCGGTATGGCAGCAATCGGACGAGCAAAAAGTGCAATTGAAACGCGAGGAAGCTTACTGGCTGGACCGTTACCGGGGCGAGCTGCCGGTTCTGGAAATGCCAACGGACTATCCGCGTCCTGCTGTACAGAGCTATGAGGGACATACGCTGACGTCCTTCGTGGATGAGGCAACGAACGAAGGCTTGAAGCAGCTGGCCGCTCAAAGAGGAACGACGCTATATATGGTGTTGCTTGCCGCATATACCGTGCTTTTGCATAAATACACAGGTCAGGATGATTTGATCGTTGGCACGTCAATTGCGGGCAGAACGCACGGCGACATGCAGCCTTTGATTGGAATGTTCGTCAACACGCTGGCGATCCGCAATTATCCAGCTTCGGAGAAGACCTTCCTGTCGTATTTGGAAGAAGTGAAAGAAACGACCTTAGGCGCTTATGAGCATCAGAATTATCCGTTCGAAGAACTCGTCGATAAAGTGCAGGTTAGCCGGGATTTGAGCCGCAACCCGCTGTTTGACACGATGTTCTCCCTGCAAAACCTGGAGGAGTCAGAATTTGAGCTGGAAGGGCTGAAATTGTCCCCGTACCCTAGCGAATATGGTATGGCCAAGTTCGATCTGAGTGTGGATGTTACGGAAGAAAATGGCGGGCTGGAGTGCAACTTTGAATTCGCAACGGCTCTTTATAAAGAAAGCACGATCCGGCAGCTGTCGATTCATTTTGGACATTTGCTTGCGGCGATCGTAAGCTGTCCGAATGCAAAGATCGCTGAGCTGAACTTGTTGACGGCAGATGAAAAAGAGAAAATTCTCGGCGAGTTCCACCCGGCGCAATCGGAAGTGGCTCCTGTGGCCGCGTTCCACCGGCTGTTTGAGAAACAGGCAGAACGCACGCCGGAAGCGGAGGCCGTAGTGTATGAAAATAACCGCCTAACGTACGCGGAGCTGAACGAGCGGGCGAATCGCTTGGCGGCTACGCTGCGCGGAAGCGGCATTGGCCGGGAGGAGATTGTTGGCATTCTCGCCGAGCGTTCGGTGGACCTGCTGGTGGCCGTGATGGCCGTCTGGAAAGCAGGCGGGGCATATGTGCCGCTTGACCCGGATTATCCAGTGGACCGTGTGCGGTTCATGCTTGAAGACAGCGGAGCGAAGGTGCTACTGACGCAAACACCGCTGCGAGAGCGTGCTGAAGCCTGGCTCAGCGAAGAGGAACTGGCACTGGCGACGGTGCTGTATCTCGACGAGGAAACGTCGTACAGCGAAGACCGGGAGAATGCAACGCTTAGCTCCAGCATGGTTTCCGATCCAGTCGCCGGCAAGCTAACGGGGGCTGTGAACGGTAGAGATGAGAGCCATTCGAAGGTTGTGGGCATGGACAGCTTCCATGAAGCCCGTCCTGAGGACCTAGCGTATGTCATCTACACGTCGGGAACGACGGGCAAGCCCAAGGGTGTGATGATTGAGCACCGCAGCTTGGTGAACACGGCGGCGGGCTACCGGCGGGAATACCGGTTGGATCAGTTCCCGGTAAGGCTGTTGCAGCTCGCCAGCTTCTCGTTTGACGTGTTCGTGGGTGATATCGCACGGACGTTGTACAACGGTGGCACGATGGTCATTGTACCGAAGGACGATCGGATTGATCCGTCTCGCCTGCACCACTGGATAGAGCGGGAGCAAGTGACAATTTTTGAATCAACACCAGCGTTGATCGTGCCGTTTATGGAGTATGTGCATGAGCAGGGGTTGGAGTTAAGCGGTATGGAGCTGTTGATCACAAGCTCGGACAGCTGCGGCGTGGCAGATTACCGGACCTTGCAGGAACGGTTTGGCCCGTTGTTCCGCATCATTAACGCCTACGGCGTGACGGAGGCGTCAATTGACTCCAGTTTCTATGACGAGGAGTTGGCGAAGCTGCCGCAGACAGGCCATGTGCCGATTGGCAAAGCGTGGTTGAATGCGAAGTTCTACATCGTGGATGCACATCTGAACCCTGTGCCAGTCGGCGTGCTGGGTGAACTGGTTATCGGCGGAGTCGGCGTGGCGCGCGGGTACTTGAACCGTCCAGAGCTGACGGAAGAGAAGTTTGTAGACAGCCCGTTTGTCGCGGGCGAACGGCTGTACCGCACGGGAGACTTGGCGCGATGGATGGAAGACGGCAACGTGGACTTCATCGGGCGGATCGATAACCAGGCAAAAATCCGGGGTTACCGGATTGAGACGGGTGAGATCGAGTCGCAGCTGCTGCGGGTGGAAGGTGTGCGCGAAGCGGTGGTGCTGGTTCGAAGTGATGCGAACGGACAGAAGGCGCTGTGTGCATATTACACGCCGGAGACCGGTGCGGAGCTGTTGGTGAACGATCTGCGCAATGCGCTGGCACAGGAGTTACCGGGTTACATGATCCCGTCGTACTTCGTGGAACTGGAGCGTCTGCCGCTGACACCGAACGGCAAAATAGACCGGAAGGCGCTGCCAGCGCCGGAAGGAGAAGCGGGAAGCGGAACGCAGTACGTCGCACCACGCAATGAGCTGGAAATGAAGCTGGCGGTGATTTGGCAGGAAGTGCTGGGGCTTACGAAGGAGATTGGTGTTCACGACAACTTCTTCGACATCGGTGGCCACTCCCTGCGCGCGACAACGTTGGTCAGCAAGATTCATAAAGAGTTGAACGTGGATCTGCCGCTGCGCGACGTGTTCCGCCATTCCACGATCGAGAGCATGGCGGCCGTCATTTACCGGCTGGATGAGCAGACATTCGTTGCCATTCCGGTGGCGGATGACCGAGAGGTGTACCCGCAATCTTTTGCTCAAAAACGTCTTTTTATCCTGAACCAGCTGGAAGGTGCGGAGCTTGGCTACAACATGCCGGAAGCGATGCTGCTGAAGGGTGCTTTGGACCGGGCAAGGTTTGAAGAAACGTTCCGTAAGCTCGTGGAGCGGCATGAAATGTTGCGCACCGGGTTTGAAATGGTGGATGGCGAAGCATCACAGCGGGTTTACCAGGATGTGAATTTTGCGGTGGAGTTCTATCAAGCGGATGAGCAAGAGGTCGAAGCGGTGGTTCACGGTTTCGTCCGTCCGTTTGACTTGGCTAAGCCACCGCTGTTGAGGGTAGGCCTTGTTGAGCTGGCTCCGGAACGCCATATTCTGATGTACGACATGCATCATATTATTTCTGACGGCGTTTCGATGGAAATCTTTGTTGAAGAATTCGTGCGCTTGTATGGTGGAGAGCAATTGGAGCCGCTGCGCATTCAGTACAAAGACTACACCGTTTGGCAGCATTCGCAGGAGCAGCAGGAACGGCTTCAGCATCAGGGGGCGTATTGGCTGGACATGTTCCAGGGCGAGCTTCCAGTGCTGGAAATGCCGACCGACTATCCACGTCCGGCTGTACAGAGCTATGAGGGCCAAACGATGGAGTTTTTCTTCGACGCTTCAAAAACCGACGGCCTGAAACGGTTGGCTTCGGAAACGGGCACGACGCTGTTTATGGTGCTGCTTGCGGCGTATAACGTGCTTTTGCACAAATATTCAGGTCAGGAAGACGTGATCGTTGGTACGCCAATTGCCGGAAGGAATCATGGAGATGTGCAGCCGTTGATCGGGATTTTCCTAAACACGCTGGCGATTCGCAGTTATCCGTCTTCGGAAAAAACATTCCTGTCATATCTGAACGAAGTCAAAGAAACAACTCTGCATGCCTTTGAGCATCAGAACTATCCGTTTGAACAATTGGTGGACAAGGTGCAAGTCACCCGTGATTTAAGCCGTAATCCGCTCTTCGATACGATGTTTACGATGCAAAATACGGAGAACGAGCAATTTGAGCTGGAAGGGCTTCGCCTGATTCCTTACCCGAGCGTACTGGATACTGCGAAGTTTGATATCAGCTTGGATGTGGGCGAGGAGAACGGTGGGTTGGATTACAGCTTCGAATATGCGACGGCTCTTTACAAAAGGGAGACGATTGAACGGCTGGCAAAACATTATGAGCAGCTGCTCGTGACAATTGTAAACCGTCCAGATGCGAAGATTGCCGAGCTGAACTTGCTGACGGCAGAGGAAAAAGAACAAGTTCTCGGTGCGTTTAATCTAGCGCAGCTAGAACCGGCTCCTGTGGCGGCGTTCCACCAGCTGTTCGAGGAACAGGCGGAACGCACACCGGAAGCGGAAGCTGTCGTGTACGAGAATAACCGCCTAACGTATGTGGAGCTGAACGAGCGAGCGAACCGCTTGGCGGCTACGCTGCGCACAAGCGGCATCGGCCGGGAGTCAATCGTTGGCATTCTCGCCGAGCGTTCGGTGGACTTGCTGGTGGCTGTACTGGCCGTATGGAAAGCGGGCGGGGCCTATGTACCGCTCGACCCGGAATATCCAGTAGACCGGGTGCGGTTTATGCTCGAAGACAGCGGAGCGAAGGTACTGCTGACACAAACGCCGCTGAGAGAGCGTGCCGAAGCCTGGCTCGGCGAAGAGGAACTGGCACTGGCGGCGGTATTGTATCTCGATGACGAAACGTCATACAGCGAAGACCGAGCGAATGCACCAATGGACTTCGGACAAGGCTCCAACAGTGCTTCCGATCGAGTCTCCGGCGAGCTGACGGGTGCTGTGAACAGCGATGATCCGAGTCATCTGAAGGTTGCTGGCTTGGCTAGCTTCCATGAAGCCCGTCCGGAGGACTTGGCGTACGTGATCTATACGTCGGGAACGACAGGCAAGCCGAAGGGTGTAATGATTGAGCACCGCAGCCTGGTGAACACGGCGGCGGGTTACCGACGGGAATATCGATTGGATCAGTTCCCGGTAAGGCTGTTGCAACTCGCTAGCTTCTCGTTTGACGTGTTCGTGGGTGATATCGCGCGGACGCTGTATAACGGAGGCACGATGGTGATTGTGCCTAAGGAGGACCGGATTGATCCGTCTCGTCTGCACCACTGGATGGAGCGGGAGCGGATCACCATCTTTGAATCGACGCCGGCACTGATCGTACCGTTTATGGAATATGTGCACGAACAGGGGCTGGATATAAGCGGGATGGAGCTGTTGATCACAAGCTCGGATAGTTGCAGCGTGGCGGATTACCGGACCTTGCAGGAACGTTTCGGCTCGTTGTTCCGCATCATTAACGCCTACGGCGTGACGGAGGCGTCAATTGACTCCAGTTTCTATGACGAGGAGTTGGCGAAGCTGCCGCAGACAGGCCATGTGCCGATTGGCAAAGCGTGGTTGAATGCGAAGTTCTACATCGTGGATGCACATCTGAACCCGGTGCCAGTCGGCGTGCTGGGTGAACTGGTTATCGGCGGAGTCGGCGTGGCGCGCGGGTACTTGAACCGTCCAGAGCTGACGGAAGAGAAGTTTGTAGACAGCCCTTTCACCACGGGTGAGCGGTTGTATCGCACGGGAGACTTGGCGCGGTGGATGGAAGACGGCAACGTGGACTTCATCGGGCGGATCGATAACCAGGCAAAAATCCGGGGTTACCGGATTGAGACGGGTGAGATCGAGTCGCAGCTGCTGCGGGTGGAAGGCGTGCGTGAAGCGGTAGTGCTGGTTCGAAGTGATACGAACGGTCAGAAGGCGCTGTGTGCGTATTACACACCGGATACCAGTGCGGAGCTGTTGGTGAACGATCTGCGCAGTGCGCTGGCACAGGATCTGCCGGGTTACATGATCCCGTCGTACTTCGTGGAGCTGGAGCGCTTGCCTCTGACGCCGAACGGAAAGATGGACCGGAAGGCGCTGCCAGCGCCGGAAGGGGAAGCGGGAAGTGGAACGAAGTATGTCGCACCGCGCAATGAGCTGGAAATGAAGCTGGCGGTGATTTGGCAGGAGGTGCTGGGACTTGTGAAGGAGATTGGCGTTTACGACAACTTCTTCGACATCGGCGGCCACTCCCTGCGAGCGACGACACTAGCGGGCAAGGTATTTAAGGAACTAAACGTCAACCTCCCGCTGCGCGACGTATTCCGTCACTCCACGATTGCGGCGATGGCCGATGCGATTGCCCGGATGGAACGGCGGGAGCATGAGGCCATTCCTCAAGCGGAAGAGAGAGAGTACTACCCTCTGTCCTCCGCGCAGAAACGGCTGTTTATTCAGCACACGCTGGATGGAGCGGATCAACTTTACAACATGCCGGAACTGGTGCAGGTGGAAGGCAGGTTTGATTTAGACCGGTTGGAAGCCGCATTGCGGAAACTGATAACACGGCATGAATCGCTGCGCACCGGTTTTGAAATGGTGAAGGGCGAAGCGGTTCAGCGGATTTACCCGCAGGTCGATTTTGCTATTGAGCATCATCAAGCGGATACAGAGGATGCAGCTCAAGTTGAGCAGATCGTCCGCAACTTCGTTCGTCCGTTTGATCTCGGCAATCCGCCGCTGCTGCGCGCCGGAGTCGTCGAACTGGAGCCGAACCGGTATATTCTCCTTTTCGATATGCACCATATTGTGTCGGACGGCGTATCGATGGCGATTGTGATGGATGAGTTCTCGAGTTTATACGCCGGGGAAGAACTGCCGCCACTACGCATTCAATATAAGGATTATGCCGTTTGGCAGCAGTCGGAGGCCCACCGAGAGCGGATCGGAAGGCAGGAAGCGTACTGGCTGCAAACCTTTGAAGGCGAGCTGCCGACGGGGGATCTGCCGATGGACTACGAACGTTCTACAGTTCGCAACTATGAAGGCGCGCATCTGGAGTTCGATGTCGAAGCTTCTCTCTCTGCGCGGCTGCGTGAGTTGGCGGCCGAGCGTGGAAGCACGCTGTACATGGTGTTGCTTGCGGCATATACCGTGATGCTGTCCAAGTACAGCGGGCAGGAAGACTTAATCGTGGGCACCCCGGTGGCGGGAAGAACTAACGCCGATTTGGAGCCGGTCATCGGCATGTTTGTTAATACACTGGCGCTCCGCAATCGTCCGTCAGTCGAAAAAACGTTCTTGTCCTACCTTGATGAAGTCAAGGAAACGGCTTTGGGAGCTTTTGAGAATCAGGATTATCCATTCGAGGAGCTCGTGGAGCGTTTGAATGTGAAGCGGGAGCCTGGCCGCTTTCCACTGTTTGATGCCGTTTTCGACTTGCAAAATATCGAAGAACGAGACGCCGAACTGGAAGGGGTCAGCCTGAAGAATTACGAGCTTGACCAACTGGAAGAAGCGAAGTTTGATCTGACGTTGTTTATGTATGAAAACGAAGGGGCGCTGAGCGGGGGCTTTTTCTACGCCACCAAACTGTTCAAAGAAACGATGATCCGCACCTTAACCGAAGATTACCTGCGGGTACTTTCTCAAATTGCGGAAAATCCACAACTTGAGCTAAGCCGGATTGAATGTCATAAACCGGCGGCAGGCGCAAAGAGTGCCGTCGATACGATCGAATTCGCGTTTTAATATTACAAGCGCGCTCCGCCGTCAAGCGAAAGTGGTGCGCATCCCAGGAAGACGTCGAACAACTTGCAAGTCCGTAAATCAAGCCCGTAAACGCGCAGGCCGAAAGCAAGTTTTATCGGACCTGCGCCGGGGCATGCGGTCACTTCATTTTTAGGGGAGGTACGAATGAAATCTTTATTTGAAAAGGAAGAACGGTACTGGAGCAGCAAGTTTGACGACGAAGACAGCCTGAGCTTCCTTCCCTATAGTCAATCCTCCAAATTATCTGCGGGCGGCGAAGCTGCGGCAGAGCCGGCTTTGCTTCACCGTACCCTGCCGAGTGAGCTCTCGGAGAGAATTATTCGCCTCGCCAATGGTTCGGATCTGGCTTTGTACATGATTGTTTTGGCAGGAGTAAAGAGCCTGCTGTTCAAATATACTGGGCAGGATCAAGTACTGGTCGGCATGCCTTCTTATAGCGCGGACCAGGACGTGACTCAGCCTCCGCATGACATCCTGGTTATCAAAACGTCCGTAAGCAGCCAGACTACGCTGAAAACGCTGCTCGGGGGCATCAAAGCTTCCATCGGCGAGGCGCTGGAGCATCAGCATCTGCCTTTTCGGAAAATGGTGGAGCCGCTCCATCTGGACTATACAGGGGAAGGTCTTCCAGTGGTCAACACCGTCGCATCCTTCGCCCCGATTCATCCTGAACCGTTGGGTAACCGGGTGGCGGCCGATACGGATTTTCGATTCAACCGCCAAAATGATTCTATCGAGCTAGAAATAAGCTTTGACGGGAATCGATACGAGCAGGCATTTATGGAACAGGCGGCCGACCACCTTGTTCGGCTTCTGTCCGTGCTTGTATTTCAGCCGGATCTGGAGCTTGGACAAGCCGATGTGCTTTCCCCGGACGAGAGGGAGACGTTGCTGAATCGATTTAATGATAACGATACCGGGTTCGAGCGGGGGAAAACGATTCACGGTTTGTTTGAAGAACAGGCGGAGCTTTACCCGGACAACGTGGCCGTTGTCATGTACGAACGGCAGTTGACCTACCGCGAGCTGAACGAGCGATCCAACCGTCTCGCGCGCAGGCTGAGGGAGACGGGAGTTGAAGCGGACCAGCTGGTAGCGATTCTGGCTGAACGCTCACTCGATATGGTTGTCGGCATACTGGGGATTCTCAAAGCGGGCGGAGCCTATGTGCCTGTTGATCCCGACTACCCGGAGGAGCGCATCCGTTTCATGATCGAGGATTCGGGTGCACCGTTATTACTGATTCAAAAGCATTTGCATGAGAAGATCGACTTCGCAGGAACGCGCCTTGAAATAAATGATTTCGTTTGGGGCCACAGCGGGGCGGACTCGGAAGGTGCGCTGGACGCTTCCAATCTGGAGCCAATTTCCGGGTCGGGCAACCTGGCATATGTCATCTACACATCGGGAACGACTGGCAAACCCAAAGGCACGTTGATCGAGCATAAAAACGTCGTGCGCCTTTTGTTCAACGACAAGAACCTGTTCGACTTTGGGCCGTCCGACACGTGGACGTTATTCCATTCGTTCTGCTTCGATTTTTCCGTCTGGGAGATGTACGGAGCGCTTCTGAATGGAGGAAAGCTGGTCATTGTACCGCCGCTTACGGCGAAAAATCCGACCGAGTTTCTGGCGCTGCTGGGCCGCGAACAGGTCACGATTTTGAACCAAACGCCAACGTACTTCTACCAGCTGCTGCGTAAGGTCTTGGCGGATCATCCATACGATCTGCGGATTCGCAACGTCATTTTCGGCGGCGAAGCGCTCAGTCCGCTTTTGCTCAAGGGCTTCAAGACGAAGTACCCGCAGACAAAGCTGATCAATATGTACGGTATTACCGAAACGACGGTTCACGTGACGTATAAGGAAATCACATGGATCGAGATGGAGGCGGCGAAGAGTAATATCGGCAAGCCGATCCCAACGCTGAGGGTATACGTCCTGGATGAAAACCGCCGCCCTGTGCCGATTGGCGTAGCGGGCGAAATGTACGTGGCCGGGGAAGGGCTCGCGAGAGGATACCTGAACCGTCCGGATCTGACAGCGGAGAAGTTCGTTGATTCCCCGTTTGCGGAGGGGGAAAAACTGTATCGCTCAGGCGACTTGGCGACCTGGCTACCGGACGGCAACATCGAATACCTGGGCCGGATCGACCACCAGGTCAAAGTTCGCGGGTACCGGATCGAGCTGGACGAAATCGAGACGCAGCTTCTGAACGCACAGGGCGTGGAAGAAGCGGTGGTACTCGCCCGGGACGACGCAAACGGCCATAAGCAACTTGTTGCTTATTACGTTGCGGAAACAAAGCTGGCGGCGAATGAACTCAAGGAGCAGCTCGCCCAGCAGCTTCCGGGGTATATGATTCCTGCGCATCTTGTGCAGCTTTCGCAGATGCCGCTGACCGCGAACGGAAAAATCGACCGCAAAGCGCTGCCGCTACCGGAGGAAGCTGCGGCTGGAGGAGTGGAATATGTTGCGCCTAGAACACTACTAGAGATGAAGATCTCCCGTGTCTGGCAGGATACACTTGGCATTCCACAGGTTGGCGTAAAGGATAACTTTTTTGAGCTGGGCGGCAATTCCTTAAGTCTGATGAGGCTCGTTCAAGCCGTTTACGATGAAACGGGCATTGAGATACCTCTGAATCGCCAATTCCATAGTGTAACCGTTGAAGCTATGGCTTTTGGAGAGGAGGATCTGGGTCTGGATAAAGGGGGAGACTCCTTCATTAAGCTGAATAAAACAGGGGATCTGAACGTGTTCTGCTTCCCTCCAGGCAGCGGCTTCGGCATCGGTTACCGAGAGCTTGCAAGCAGGCTAGACGGCCGGTTCGTGCTTTACGGCATTGATTTTATTGACGATGTCATCGATTACGAGGCCATGCTGAACCGTTATGTGGATGAGATTGTTCGCATCCAGCCGGAAGGACCTTACGTGCTGCTCGGTTACTGCTTCGGAGGCAACCTGACGTTCGAGGTAGCCAAAACGATGGAAAGAAGAGGGTATTCCGTAACGGACGTGCTCATGGTGGACTCGTGGATTAAGGACACACTCACACCTTATGAAACGTCTGAGAAAGAGCTTGAAGAAATGCTTGCGGATTTCGACGAAGAAGAGAAGGAATTAATGAGCAATCCGCTCGTGCGGGAGCGTGTTCATCGGAAGATCAAAGCCACCTTGACGTACGAAGCGCAGCTTATTAATTCAGGCACGATAACTGCCCGGGTTTACGAACTGATTGCGAAGGACAGCGAAGCATTCCGCCTGGAGCACCAGTTGCCGTCTTGGCAGAGGGCAACGACGCAAGCTTACGCCGATTACCGGCTGGAGGGCGCACACGAGGAATTACTGGAACTCGCGCGTGTGGACGAAACGGCCGTTGTCATCCGTGACATCTTAGTGCAAATCAAGCGGCAGATCAAAGCGGAGGCCGGGGTCCTGCATGGGAGCTGATCGGCAGACGTCTGTTCAAGAACAAGGCACAGCGGCGCCTTCCAAGCGCCGAACCGCTTATGCCACCTGGAAAGCGTTCCGCTGGCTGATGTCCTATGTAAGCCGTCACAAAGGCTGGATGATCGTCGGTATCCTGTCCGCAATTGCCGCCGCGGTTATTGAGATATGGACGGGACGTTTGGTCGAGCAGCTGACCACACAGGCCGAGAATGGGGCGGGGCCAATCGTTCTGCAGATCGTATACACGGTCTTTGTGGTCATCTTGATCGGTGTGCCGGCGAAGTTTTTCATGAGCTTTGGTGTGGAGCGAAGCAGTGCCTCTGCGGTGCAGGATATCCGCAACCATGTCATGCGTCATATCGGCAAACTCCCGGTCCCCTATTTGGAAAAGCAGCACTCCGGCGACGTATTGTCGCGGATCAACAACGATCTGCAGCTCATCCAGCAATTTATGATTCGGGACCTCGCCCAGTGGTTCTATCATCCGCTATTGTTTATCGGCTGTTTCGCTTATTTGATGTATCTCCAATGGGAGCTGATGCTGTACAGCCTGTTGTTATTTCCCGTGGCACTGCTGGTTTCCCAATGGATCGGCAAGCAGTTGGAACAGTTGACGGAGGAAGCCCAGGCAAACATGGGCCGAATGAACATCAACCTCCAGGATACGCTTGGGGGGATGCCTATTGTAAAAAGCTATCTACTATCTGGTATGTTATCTCGCTCCTACCAAGTGTTGCTGCAACTGACGGCTCAAAAAAAGCTGGCCGTGAAAAAGCGGGAAGCCTGGGTTAACCCGCTGCTTTCTACGCTGATGATCAGCCCGATCATTTTCGCCGTCAGTTACGGTAGCTATTTGATCTATAACGGGCAGCTAGGCGCGGGAGAACTAATCGCCTTCCTGTACTTGCTTAATCTGTGTCTGGAGCCGCTGGAGCATATTCCCGAGCTCATCACGCGCACGTTCGAAATGACCGGTGCCCTGAGAAGGGTCTCCGAAATCGTCGAGCAGCCGACCGAAACGGAGAATGGCCGTTTGCTTCCAAAAGCGAGCGCCGCTCCCATCCATTTTCAGAACGTAACCTTCGGGTATGAAGAGAGTTCTCCGATTCTGCGGAATGTTAGTTTCTCGGTGCCGGAAGGCAAGACGATTGCACTTGTCGGAGCGAGCGGCGGAGGGAAGAGCACGGTGTTTAAGCTGGTATGCGGCTTTTATCCACTTCCGGAGGATCAGGGCGAGATCCGCGTGTTCGGAAGCCTGATCCACGGCGCTAATCCAGAGCAGCTTCGGTCGCATTTTTCCGTGGTAACCCAAGATTCATATTTGTTTAGCGGTACGATCGCCGAAAATATCGGCTACGGGCGGGAAGAAGCGTCGATGGACGAGATTATCGAAGCCGCCAAAGCCGCTCAGGCTCATTCTTTCATTATGCAGCTTGAGGGTGGCTACCAGACGTATGTCGGAGAGCGCGGAGGCTTTTTGTCCGGTGGGCAACGACAGCGCATTGCAATGGCCCGGGCTTTTCTGAAGGATGCTCCCGTACTGCTGCTGGACGAGCCTACATCGGCTCTTGATCCGGAGTCGGAAAGCGCGGTTCAGGAAGCGCTGGGCGTATTGATGAAGCAGAGAACGACCATGGTTATTGCCCACCGGCTTTCTACGGTACAAAATGCCGATGAAATCTGGGTTATGGAACAAGGAAATATTATCGAAAAGGGCACTCATGAACAATTGCTCGAGAGGAAGGGAATGTACGCCCAGTCGTACTACCAGGAATTTACCGAGTCTGCCGAATGCAGGGAGGTGTCGTACACATGAAAAAAGGCGGAAGGCTATCGCAAGTGAAAGAACTCGGCTACTTGCTGACGTTTATGAACCGCAAGCGTAAAACCCAGTACGCGATTGGCCTTGCTGTAACGGCGCTCACCCAGACATTGTTTCTGATCGCCTTCAGCTTGGTCGTACATAACTTGGTTGATTTCGCCGTGTCCCGAGATACGTCCCTGATGGTGGAAGCTTTTATTATTTTGGGCGCGGCTCTGTTTCTGGAAAATATAATTTCTCCCTGGTTCATTTACTTATACCAGCGAAGTGTCGAGCTGACTGTGCTGAATATCCGCAAACGTCTTTATGACAAGCTGTGCCGGGTGCGGCCGAGATTCCTGGAGCAGACGCACCATGGTGACTTGCTGTCGCGGGTGAACAACGACGTAACGACCGTTGAGTTTACATTCTCGCAGGTTTACTTCGTTTTGTTGCTTCAAGTTGTCTTTTGCATCGGCTCCATTGTCTCCATGGTGGTGATCGATTGGCGGTTTGCCGGCGTATCCTTCGTCGTTCTGCTGCTGTCCTCTCTGGTCAGCCTGAAATTTGCACGGGATATCCGCGCTTTGTCTGAACAAGGCTTGCAAACGCTCGGTAAAATGACTGAAAAATTCAAAGATTTTATGGGCGGCATTCAAATTGTGAAGCTGTTCCGCATCCGCACGATTTACGGCCAGTACGAGGCGTTGAACGAACAAATGACGCAAACGCTTCGGCAAACGGCGAAGAAGAACGGTATGCAGGCTGCGGTGAACCATTTTATCAGCTACGTCACGTTCTGCGGCATCATCGTCATCGGCAGTCTTCTTTATGCCTACGGATTGATGGGGATGGGAAGCGTCGCCGCTCTGGCAGTTTTACAAGTGAATCTGACGCACGCCTTGTTGAACTTGGGGACGGTTCTGTCGATGACCCAAAATTCGCTCGCGGGCGCTCACCGGATTCAAGAGGTACTAAGCGAAGAAGAGGAACCGGAGCGTCTGGGATCTTCCCGTAGCGAGCTTGTATCGGAGGCTGCGGTGGAGTTTCGCGATGTGGAATTTTCCTATCAGGCGGATAAAAAGGTACTTGTCAACATGTCCATGCAGGTGTTTCCTGGTCAGGTCGCTGCGATCGTGGGAGCCAGCGGCAGCGGCAAAAGTACACTGATCAAGTTGCTGCTCGGCTTTTATCCTGTGGATAGCGGTGATATCCTGCTCCAGGGCAAACCGTTCGGCCATTACACGCTGGACGAAATCCGCAGGCAGATTGCATACGTTCCGCAGGAGCCGTTTTTGTTTACCGGCACGATTGAGGAAAACATCCGTTATGGCAACCCGGATGCAACGGATGAAGAAGTGGTTGAAGCGGCCAAAGCGGCGTACGCTCACCATTTCATTCAGGAACTTCCTGAACAGTATAAAACGCCGGTGGGAGAGAGGGGAGCGTCGTTGTCAGGCGGACAAAGGCAGCGAATTGCGATCGCCCGGGCGATTCTTAAAAACGCCCCGATTCTCCTGCTGGACGAAGCAACTTCTGCATTGGATAACGAATCCCAGCATTGGGTACAGCAAGCTCTGAACGTATTGATGAAGGGGCGCACCACCATTCTGATTGCGCATCGTCTCAGCACGGTGGAACATGCAGATTTGATTACGGTCATGAATCAAGGAACGGTCGTCGAACGGGGCCGCCATCAGGACCTGCTGGCGCTCGGAGGTTATTACGCTCGGCTGTACGGATAGACCCGCTTTACGACGGGCGGCTTCCTGTTGCTATCTGTATAAATTGAACTATTCATTTACATAAAAACGGAGAGGACAGAAAAAACCTGAAAAAGCGTAGCGCTCGCCTTTATCACCGGATTTTCCCTTTTAAAAAGGGATGCGAAAAAATCTGGGGATAACAGCGATTGGAAGGTTATTCTGTCATCGGAGTGTTCCGTGTAAATCATCTTTAGTTCAATTTATAGTTACAAAGCCTATCTACAAACAATCTCTAATACGGGAGTGTGTCGATGTGAGAGAGAATACGAACAAGCAATATGGATTAACGCAAGCCCAGCGCCGGATATGGTTCATGGAAATTATGAATCCGGGCACATCCATCACGATGCTTTCCGCGACCTACCAGATTACGGGTGAGATCGACACCAAGCTGCTTGAGCAAGCGGCGGCAGAGATTGTCAAAACCTATGACGCTTTCCGAATCCGCATTAGCGGGGATATGCAAAATCCAACGCAGTGGTTCGAAGAGCTGGAGAATGTCCAAGCCAGGATAAGCCACCTCAAAATAGGCACAACCGAACAATTCTATGCTTGGGTGAAAGAAGTAACCGAAAAACCGGCCAGTGTGTTCGACGAACACCTCTATCAATTTACGATGATCCATTTTGCGAACGGCCAAGTATGGCTTAATTTGACTGTAAATCATATCATTGCTGATGGCTTGTCCGTCACTGCTTTGCTGCATGCGGTGATGGAAAAATACCTGGAACTGCGCAAAGGCATCTCCAGCAGTTACCAGGCCCCTTCCTATCTGGATTATATTTCAACTGAACATGAATATGAGCAATCGCAGCGTTATCAAAAAGGCAAGGAATACTGGCTGACCAAGTACAACACTTTGCCTGAAACGAGCGGCATTAAATCGGTTCCGCCATTCTCGATTGGCAGCGAATCGAATAAACGTTCCATCACTTTGGATGGTTCCCGGTATGACCGCATTCTGGCTTTTAGCGAACAATATCAGGTCAGTTTATATACGTTATTTTTGTCCGCCATGTACGTCTTATTGTATAAGCTGACCGACAGCACCGATGTGCCGGTCGGCACGGTTTTTGCCAATCGTACCAGCAAGAAGGAAAAAGAAACGATCGGTATGTTCGTCAGCACCGTGGCTACGCGGATTAGTCTGAATCCAGATTGGTCCGTGCTTTCCTTGATCCAAACGGTTTCCAAGGAAAATACGGCGGATCTGCGACATCAGAAATATCCTTATAACCAATTGATCCAGGATTTACGTGAACAACACGGCCGCAACGATCTTTCGGAGCTGTTCCGCACGTCTCTGGAATATCTGCCTTTGAAAATCGTGGAGTACGAAGAAATCAAGGTACGTCTGGAGGCTCACTTTGCTAGACACGAGATGGACGATCTACTGCTGCGCTTCGACCATATGCTGAATGAAGGCCATGTCATTCTCCATGCTTCCTATCGTACCGGCCTGTTCGAGACGACCGAGATTGATCGGATTATGGAGCAGTATGTAACTGTGCTGGACCAGTTTCTTGAGACTCCCGAACTGCGGGTACGCGAGATTTCTCTGTTGAGCGATGAGGAGAGACACCGTATTCTGGACGTGTTTAACCCGCCGGTTGCAGCACTGAGCGAGGGAATAGCGTTTCATCGGTATGTCGAAAAGTTTGCCCGAGACATTCCGGATCATCCGGCAGTTGTTTACATGGACAAAAAGCTGACTTACGGCGAATTGAACGAACGCGCTGAGCGGCTGGCTGCGCTCCTTCGTGAACAGGGAGTGGGAAGGGAGACGATTACGGGGATCTGGGCGGAGCGCTCGGTGGAACTGCTGGTTGGTGTGCTCGCCGTATGGAAAGCCGGCGGAGCTTATGTACCGCTGGACCCCGATTATCCGGCGGAGCGGATTGAGTACATGCTCAGCGATAGCGAAGCATCGGTGCTGCTTACGCAGCGTCATCTGTTGGAGGGGGCCGGAGGTTGGTTGGCCGATGACCGACTGAAGCTTCAAGCTGTCTATGCGATGGACGATGAACAGATGTATAACGGGGATACCTCAGCCGTGGAATTTGAATCTGCTGATAGTGCCCCGCAAGACTTGGCTTATGTGATTTACACCTCGGGTACGACGGGACGCCCAAAAGGCGTCATGATTGAGCATGGTAGTCTCATGAATACGGCGGATGCGTACCGCCGTGAGTACCGGTTGGATCAGTTCCCGGTGCGGTTGCTGCAACTGGCGAGCTTCTCGTTTGACGTGTTCGTTGGAGACATCGCGCGGACGCTGTATAACGGAGGCACGATGGTAATTGTGCCAAAGGATGACCGGATTGATCCGAACCGCTTATACGGCTGGATTCGGGAGCAAAACATTACGGTATTTGAATCGACACCTGCGCTTATCCTGCCGTTCATGCAGCATATTTATGAAGAAGGGCTGGACGTCAGCTCCATGCAGTTGCTGATTACCAGCTCGGATGCTTGCAGTGTCACCGATTACCGATTGCTGCAGGAAAGATTCGGCGGACAATTCCGCATCATCAACAGTTACGGCGTAACCGAAGCGGCCATTGACAGCAGCTTTTACGATGAGCCGCTGGACAAGCTGCCATCGTTGGGTCATGTGCCGATCGGCAAAGCCTGGCTGAATGCCCGGTTTTACATTGTCGATGCAGGGTTAATGCCGGTTCCTGTAGGGGTTCCGGGTGAGCTTGTCATCGGCGGCGCCGGGGTAGCGCGCGGGTATTGGAACCGTCCGGACCTAACCACCGAGAAGTTTGCAGACAGCCCGTTTGTGCCTGGCGAACGTCTATATCGGACAGGAGATTTGGCCCGCTGGCTGGAAGACGGCAACGTTGACTTCATCGGTCGAATCGACTATCAGGTGAAAATTCGCGGGTTCCGGATCGAACTCGGCGAAATTGAAACGGCCCTGCTCAGTTTCCCGGGGGTCAAGCAGGCTGTGGTGACTGACCGTACGGATGAGCAGGGGCAAAAGTATTTGTGCGGTTACGTGGCGGGGGATGTTTCCTTGCAGCTGAGCGATCTGCTGTCCCAATTGAAGCAAGAGCTGCCGGCCCATATGGTCCCGGCCCGACTGGTGTCTCTTGATCAGCTTCCGCTCACACCAAATGGCAAGATTGACCGTAAAGCGCTGCCTGAACCGACCGGAGAGATAGAAGCCGGCCGTGAGTATGTGGCTCCTCGCACAACGCTGGAAACAAGACTTGCTTTTATTTGGCAGCAGGTACTGGGTATTGTGCGAGTTGGAGTCCAAGACGATTTCTTTGACCTGGGTGGTCACTCCTTGCGGGCCTCCGCGCTTGTTTCCAAGATTCGAAAAGAGCTGCAAGTCGAGGTTCCGCTGCGGGACGTTTTCCGCTACACCACGATCGAACAGCTTGCCCAAAGAATTAGCGGTTTAAAGCAGCAAGAAACGTATGAGATTACAAAGGCGGCAGAGGACCAGTATTATCCGGTTTCATCCGAGCAAAAGCGTCTGTACGTCCTGCGCCAGCTTGACGCGGCCGAGCGTAGCTACAATATGTCGGCGGCGCTTCTTCTCGAAGGCAAGCTGGACCGCACGCGCGTAGAGTACGCGTTCCGGGCGTTGATTCAGCGCCATGAGACGCTGCGTACCGGGATCGAGCAGGTTCAAGGTGAGCTTGTGCAGCGCATCTATGACGAGGTGGAGTTTGCTGTAGACTATTTCCAGGCGAGCGAGGGAGAAGTGGACCATGTGGTGGAAGCATACTATCACCCGTTTGATCTGACCAAGCCGCCACTTCTTCGCATCGGCCTGATCGAAGTAGCCGAGGATCGCCACATTCTGCTGTTTGATATGCACCATATCGTCTCGGATGGCATCTCGACAGCGCTGCTTTTCGACGAGTTCAGCCGCCTGTATCGGAATGAGGAGCTGGCCCCGTTGCGTATTCAATACAAAGATTATGCTTTTTGGCAGCATTCCGAAGCCTACAGGCAGTTGATCGAGCCGCAGAAGGAGTACTGGCTGGAACAGCTGTCGGGCGAGCTGCCTGTATTGGAACTTCCGACGGACTTCCCGCGGCCTGCGGTGCAAAGTTTTGACGGCCGGACCGTGAAGTTTGATATTGGGAAAGAACGGACGGAGAAGCTGAAAGAACTGGCCGCACGGACGGGCACGACCCTGTACATGGTGCTGTTGTCTGCTTACTCCATCCTTATGCATAAATATTCGGGTCAGGAAGATCTGATCGTGGGAACGCCGATTGCCGGAAGAACGCAGGAAGAAGTGCAGCCAATCGTAGGTATGTTTATCAACACGCTTGCCATTCGCAGCCAGCCGGAGCGTTCCAAGCCGTACCTTAAGTATTTGGAAGAAATGAAGGAAATCACACTCGGGGCTTTTGAACACCAAAATTATTTGTTCGAAGATTTGGTGGAAAGTCTTCACATTCCGCGCGCGACCGGCCGGAATCCGCTCTTTGATACGTTCTTCTCCCTGCAAAATACGGAGAATGAGCAAATTGTCATCGAGGGGCTGGAGCAATCGTTTTATCCGTTGGAAAACCGAACGTCCAAGTTCGAGCTGCTTCTGGACATTTCGGAGCTGGATGGTCAGCTCGAATGCCGTTTAGAGTACGCTACGGCTTTGTATAAACAGGAGACCGCGGAGCGGTTCGCCAGACATTATGACAAGCTACTCGAAACTATCGCAACAGCGCCGGAAGGGGATATTGCTTCACTGGATATGCTAACGGAGCAGGAAATCCGTGAACTGGTGCGCGGTTTCAACGATTCGGAGGCAGACTACCCGCGTCAGCAGACGATTCATGGCTTGTTCGAAGAGCAGGCGAAGCTTTACCCGGATAACGTGGCCGCCGTCATGAATGAGCGGCAGTTGAGCTACCACGAACTGAACGAGCGATCCAACCGCCTTGCGCGTAAACTACGGGAGACAGGAGTTGAAACGGATCAGTTGGTAGCGATTCTGGCCGAACGTTCGCTTGATATGGTCGTCGGCATTCTGGCGATTCTCAAAGCGGGCGGAGCCTACGTGCCTGTCGATCCCGACTACCCGGAGGAACGCATTCGCTTCATGATTGAGGATTCGGGCGCACCGTTATTGCTGATTCAAAAGCATTTGCATGAGAAGACCGACTTCGCAGGAACGCGCCTTGAATTGGACGATTTCGTTTGGGACGACAAAGGGGCGGAATCCGCTGGTGAGTTGGACGCTTCGAATCTGGAGCCAATTTCTGGCCCGGGTAACTTGGCTTATGTCATCTACACATCGGGAACGACCGGCAAACCCAAAGGCACGTTGATCGAGCATAAAAACGTTGTGCGCCTTTTGTTCAACGACAAGAACCTGTTCGACTTTGGGCCGTCTGACACGTGGACGTTATTCCACTCATTCTGCTTCGATTTCTCCGTCTGGGAGATGTATGGAGCGCTGCTGAATGGAGGAAAGCTGGTTATCGTACCGCCGCTTACGGCGAAAAATCCGGCCGAATTCCTGGCACTGCTGAGCCGCGAACGGGTCACGATCTTGAACCAGACGCCAACATATTTCTACCAACTGCTGCGTGAGGTTTTAGCGGACCATGCGTACGATCTGAGGATTCGCAACGTCATCTTCGGTGGCGAAGCGCTCAGCCCGCTGTTGCTCAAGGGTTTTAAGACGAAGTACCCAGAGACAAAGCTGATCAATATGTACGGTATTACCGAAACGACGGTTCACGTAACGTATAAGGAAATTACATGGATCGAGATGGAGGCGGCGAAGAGTAATATCGGCAAGCCGATCCCGACGCTGAGCGTGTACGTTCTGGATGGAAACCGTCGTCCTGTTCCGATCGGCGTAGCAGGCGAAATGTACGTGGCCGGGGAAGGCCTGGCGAGAGGATACCTGAATCGCCCGGATCTGACGGCGGAAAAGTTCGTTGATTCTCCGTTTGCGGAGGGGGAGAAACTGTACCGTTCGGGTGACTTGGCGGTCTGGCTGCCGGACGGCAACATTGAATACCTCGGCCGAATCGACCATCAAGTCAAAATCCGCGGGTACCGAATCGAGTTGGACGAAATTGAGACCCAACTGCTGAACGTGGAGGGCGTGGAAGAAGCGGTGGTGCTCGCCCGTCAGGACAACGGGGGCGAAAAGGCGCTTGTTGCCTACTTTGTGGCGGACCGGACGCTGACGGTTAGCGAAATGAGAACCTCGCTGGCCCAGGGAATGCCGGGATATATGATCCCGTCGTACTTCGTGCAGCTGGAACGCATGCCGCTGACTTCCAACGGCAAAGTGGACCGCAAAGCACTGCCGGAGCCGCAAGGTAGCCTGCAAACGGGCGTTGAATACGTAGCCCCTCGTAACCTTACGGAGTCCCAGCTTGTGAAGATATGGGAGGAAGTTCTGGGCAACTCCGGCATTGGGGTCCTGGACAATTTCTTCGAGCTCGGAGGGCATTCCTTGCGGGCGACAAACCTTGTCAGCAAGATTCGGAAGGAAATGAACGTGGAATTTCCGCTTCGCGATGTGTTCCGTTATATGACGGTAGAATCGATGGCAAGGGCTATTGCCAGCTTGGAAGAATCGCAGCACAGCTCGATTCCAAAAGCGGAAGAGAAAGCGTACTATCCGGTTTCCTCTGCACAAAAAAGGCTGTATGTCCTGCATCAGCTGGATAGCTTGGAGCTGAATTATAACCTTCCAAGCGCCTTACAATTGGAAGGGGCTTTGAACGAGGCCAAAGTAGAAGATGTGCTGACTACTTTGATGGCCCGGCACGATATGCTTCGCACCGGTTTTGAAATCATGAATGGGGAGCCGGTTCAGCGTATTCATCCGCTCGTCGCTTTCAAGGTCGAGAAGATTCAAGCAAGCGAAGATCAGGTTGCAGCTATTCTAGAAGGCTTCATTCAGCCTTTTGACTTGACCCAGCCGCCTTTGCTGCGCGCCCTGTTGATTGGATTGGAGAAAGAAAAATTCCTGCTCGCGCTGGATATGCATCACATTGCTTCCGACGGCCTTTCCATGGATGTGCTGCTACGCGAATTTGTGCGGCTGTACAATGGGGAAGCATTGCCGGAGCTGCGGATTCAATACAAGGATTACGCCGTTTGGCAGCAATCCGAGGAACAGCGTCAACGCATCAAACGACAGGAAGAATACTGGCGCGGGGTATTCAGCTACGAGCTTCCGGTTCTTGAGCTGCCTCTTGACTACTCCCGTCCAGCCGTTCAGCAGTTTGACGGTCAAACGCTCACGTTTAGGCTAGATGCGGAGAAAGGCGAAGCTCTCAAACAGCTTGCCAGCGATTCGGGGGCAACGTTGTACATGCTTCTGCTGGCTGCGTACTCCATATTGCTTCATAAATACGCGGGACAGGAAGATATCGTAGTCGGCACTCCGATTGCCGCTCGTTCTCACGCCGACGTGCAGCCGATAATCGGCATGTTTGTCAATACGCTGGCCCTTCGCTTGGGTCCGACGGCAGAGCGGACGTTTATGGATTACTTGCAGGAAGTGAAGGAAACGACACTTGGAGCCTACGAGCACCAGGACTATCCGTTTGAGGAACTGGTAGAAGCTCTTCAGGTGAGCCGGGATTTAAGCCGAAATCCGCTGTTTGACACCATGTTTTCTTTGCAAAAGCACGAAAGCCTGGATTTAACTCTTGAAGGCTTGCAATGGTCACTGTTTGACATCGAGGAAAAGACGGCAAAGTTTGATCTTAGCTTGGACATCGTGGAAGAGGGTAACGAGTTGGTTTGCAAGATCGAGTACGCTACCTCGTTGTTTAGACAGGACACGATGGTACGGCTGGCGGGTCATTACGAGCAGATTTTGGCGTCGATCCTGGCTCAGCCGGGTGCGCGGATTTCGGATTTGGATATATTGACGGACAGCGAAAAGGATAATTTATTGGTCGGGTTTGACGTGTCGTCTTCGGCTCTTGTAAAGCAATCCGCCACAGAGGGGGCAGGTCTGGAAGCGGATGAGTCGTGGAGAGAGAGAACGTTCCACGAGCGATTCGAGGAGCAGGTGGAGCGCACTCCGGGAGCGCTGGCGGTTGTCTACGAAGACAGCAAGCTGACGTATGCGGAGCTGAATGCCAAAGCGAATCGTTTGGCGTATGTACTGCGGGCACGCGGGGTGAAGCCGGAACAGGTGGTCGGCATTCTGGCCGGCCGTTCAGCGGAGCTGTTGATCGGGGTACTCGCCGTATGGAAAGCTGGCGGTGCTTATGTACCGCTTGACCCCGACTATCCAGCGGAGCGGATCGAATATATGCTCGCGGACAGCGGGGCATCGGTCCTGCTTAC
Source organism: Paenibacillus sp. Y5S-9 (assembly GCF_036894235.1). NCBI lineage: Bacteria > Bacillati > Bacillota > Bacilli > Caryophanales > Paenibacillaceae > Paenibacillus > Paenibacillus sp. Y5S-9. Next base: position 5,994,293 of record NZ_CP145887.1, on the reverse strand, counting down.
GCAGACCTGCCTGCTGGAGCAGGCGGAAGCTTGGCGCAGCAACGGAGATTTAACGCTGCAAACGGTGCTTGCACTTGATGACGCCACGACATACAGCCTCGGCGCGGCGGAAACAGCTGTAGGCGTACAAGCTTTGGGCGAAGCGGGCGCAGAGGCGGAGGCTTTGGCGCAAGTGGCAACGGCTGCTGTCGAAACTTCTGCCACGGCAGAAGCTGAGCAGAACGTACAAGTGGCGGATCTCGCATCAAATCCGGCAAATGTTAACAAGCCAGGTGATCTGGCTTACGTCATCTACACCTCCGGTACGACGGGCCGTCCGAAGGGCGTGGCAGTGGAACACGGCAGCTTGGTGAACACGGCGGCGGGCTACCGGCGGGACTACCGTCTGGATCAGTTCCCGATCCGACTGCTGCAACTTGCCAGTTTCTCGTTTGACGTGTTCGTTGGTGACATTGCACGGACGCTGTACAACGGTGGAACTATGGTCATCGTGCCGAAGGAAGACCGAATTGATCCAACCCGCCTCTATGGCTGGATTCGCGACTACGCCGTGACAGTGTTCGAATCAACTCCTGCGCTGGTTGTGCCGTTCATGGAGCATGTGTATACCGATGGTCTGGACCTCAGCTCGATGCAGTTGCTGATCACAAGCTCGGATGCGTGCAGTGTAGCAGATTACCGCACCTTGCAGGAGCGCTTTGGCTCGCAGTTCCGTATTATTAACAGCTACGGCGTAACGGAAGCAGCGATTGACTCTAGCTTCTATGACGAGCCGCTGGAGAAGTTGCCGAACACGGGCAGCGTGCCGATCGGGAAAGCGTGGCTGAACGCCAAGTTCTACATCGTGGATGCAAATCTGAAGCCGGTGCCGATCGGGGTGCTCGGCGAGCTGGTTATCGGTGGAGCGGGTGTGGCCCGCGGTTACTTGAACCGCCCGGATTTGACGGCGGAGAAATTCGTAGATAGCCCATTCACCGCTGGGGAGCGGTTGTACCGGACGGGTGATCTGGCACGCTGGATGCCTGACGGCAACGTAGATTTCATCGGCCGAATCGACAATCAGGTGAAAATTCGCGGTTACCGGATCGAGCTTGGTGAGATCGAAGCGGCCATGAAAAATGTTGCCGAGGTGCGTCAAGCGCTTGTCATCGACCGGACGGACGAGCGGGGGCAGAAATATTTGTGCGGGTATGTCGTTGTGGATTCCAGCTTTGATCTGGAAGGGCTTGTGGCCCATCTGGACGCCGTACTGCCTTCTCATATGGTACCTTCGCGCATCATGCGTCTGGATCAACTACCGCTTACACCGAACGGCAAGATCGACCGTAAAGCGTTGCCTGTGCCGGAAGGAAGCATTCGTGCCGAGGCTGCATACACGGCGCCGCGTACTCCTGCCGAGAAAGCACTCGCGTTGGTCTGGCAGTCAGTGTTAGGCGTGGATCAGGTTGGCACCATGGATAATTTCTTTGCGCTTGGTGGGGATTCAATTAAAGCTTTACAGGTATCTTCTCGTCTTTTGCAAACGGGATACAAGCTGGTCATGAAAGATTTGTTCCATTACCCGACGATTTCCGCCCTTAGTTTGCGGCTGCAAACAGCGGAGAGAACGGCAAGCCAATCCGAAGTGACGGGAGAGGTGATCCTGACCCCGATTCAGCGCTGGTTCTTTGAACAAAATCCGGCCGACGTTCATCACAGCAACCAGGCGATCATGCAGTTCTCCAAGCAAGGGTTTGATGAAAAAGCTTTACGCCAAGTGGTGTGTCAGCTTATCGTGCATCACGATGCTCTTCGTACGGTTTATCGTCAAACCGAGAATGGTTATACCGCCTGGAACCGAGGCGCCGGGGAGAACGAAGTGCTGTTCGATCTGGAGGTTGTCGATTTCAAGGGAACCCTCGACGTGAAAGAAGCGGTAGAGGCTAAGGCAAATGACATTCAAGCAAGCATTGATCTGGAAAACGGTCCGCTGGTGAAGCTGGGTTTGTTCCGCTGTGACGACGGAGACCACCTGCTCATCGCAATCCATCACTTGGTCGTAGACGGCGTATCCTGGCGGATTCTGCTTGAGGATTTTGCTGCCGCCTATGAGCAGGCGCTGCAAGGGCAGCCGATCCGTCTGCCGCTCAAAACGGATTCATTCCAAACGTGGGCGAAACAGCTCGCTGATTATGCGAACGGTCCGGCGATGGAAAGCGAGAGAGCGTATTGGCAGCATATCGAGCAATTGACCTATGAGCCGCTTCCGAAAGATTTTGAACAAGGCACAGCCAAGCTGAAGGACAGCGGGCTCGTGACCGTCCGCTGGACGGCGGAGGAAACCGAACAGCTGCTGAAGCAGGCACACCGTGCTTACCATACGGAAATGAACGATTTGCTTCTTGCCGCGCTTGGCCTCGCGGTACAAGCTTGGAGCGGTCGGGAACGCGTGCTGGTGAATCTCGAAGGCCACGGTCGGGAAGAACTTTTGCCGGATGTGGACATTACGCGTACGGTAGGCTGGTTTACAAGCCAATTCCCCGTTGTTCTGGAGCCGGGTCACGTCCAGGCGCTCGGTCATCAGGTGAAACAGGTGAAAGAAAACTTGCGCCACATTCCGAACAAAGGAATCGGCTACGGCATCCTGCGTTATTTGTCGGCGCCGCATGACGGCGAGCGTTTTGCTTTGGAGCCGGAGATCAGTTTTAACTATTTGGGTCAATTCGACCAGGATTACGAAAGTAGTGGCTCGCAGCCGTCTCCGTTCAGTCCGGGCTCCGATTCAAGCCCAAATGCTGTGATGGATTATGTCCTCGATATCAACGGTATGGTGTCGGAAGGTGTGTTGGAACTTACGATCCGTTATGGGGAAACCCAGTATCAACGGGAGACGGTTGAACGCCTGGGCACCTTGCTTGAATCGAGTTTGCGTGAAGTCATCAGCCATTGCGTATCAAAAGAGCGGCCGGAGCTTACGCCTAGTGATGTGCTGCTTCAAGATGTGACGGTGGAGGAACTGGAGCGGCTGTCCGAACATACGGCGGCACTCGGCGAACTGGAGAATGTATACACCCTGACTCCATTGCAAAAAGGGATGTTGTTCCACAGCTTGCTGGATGCCGATTCGGAAGCTTACTTCGAACAGGTGACCTTTGATCTGTATGGAAGCCTGAATGTGGAAGCCTTCACCCGCGGATTGGATACGTTGGTACAGCGAAATGAGGCGCTCCGGACCAATTTTATTACCGGCTGGAGAGACGAGCCGATTCAAGTGGTATTCCGCGAGCGGAAGTGTGAAGTGTATTTTGAAGATATTCGCTCGGCAAGAGATGAACATCCGGAGAAGACAATAGCCGATTTTGTGAACGCGGATAAAGCGAACAAGTTTGATTTGGCCCAAGACTCTCTTATGCGTGTGACCGTTTTGCGCACAGGCGACGAGTCCTACCATGTGATCTGGAGTCATCATCACATTTTGATGGATGGCTGGTGTATGTCCTTCATGATCAAGGAAGTGTTCGACACTTACTTTGCGTTCCAAGAGCAGCGGACGCTGGAGCTTCCTCCGGTTACCTCGTACTCCCGATATATCGAATGGCTGGAAGCTCAAGATGTAGCGAAAGCTTCGGGTTACTGGTCTGAGTATTTGGCGGGATACGATCAGCAGACTAAGCTGCCGCAGGAGAGAACGCAGCTGAAACAGCATGCTTTTGAAATGGCTGAAATTGATGTGGAACTCAGCAAAGGACTGACTGGACAAATTGAGCGTGTGGCGCGCCAGCAACAGGTGACACTCAACACGTTTATGCAGACTGTATGGGGGCTGGTCCTACAGATATACAACAACAGCGAGGATGTCGTGTTCGGCTCCGTTGTATCCGGGCGTCCGGCGGAAATTCCAGGCATCGAAAGTATGATTGGCCTGTTTATTAATACGATCCCGGTCCGTATTCAAGGTAAAGCCGAGGAGACGGTAGCCGATATTTTGAGAAAAACCCAGGATCAAGCGCTGACATCGGGAGCATATGAGACTTTCCCACTGTTCGAAATTCAGTCGCTGAGCGAGCAAAAGCGCGACTTGATCAACCATATTATGGTCTTTGAAAATTATCCGATGGAAGAACAGATTGAGCAGGTTGTCGGCGGAGGCCAAGAAGCGCTGAAAATCGCTAATATCCAATCGCCGGAACAAACGAACTACGACCTGGACATTACCGTCATTCCGGAAGAACATATTTTGCTGCGGTTTACGTACAATGCACTGACATTCAGAGAGCAAGACATCAGGCAGATCCACGGTCATTTTGCCCGTGCATTGGAGCAGGTTGCGGCTAATCCGAATGTTCGTGTACATGAGTTAGAGCTTTTGACGGCTGCGGAAAAAGAAGAAATTGTCGGGGTGTTTAATCCGGTGCAGCCGGAAATGGCTCCTGTGGCAGCGTTCCACCGGCTGTTCGAGCAACAGGCGGAGCGCACACCAGAAGAGGAAGCCGTCGTGTACGAGAACGATCGGCTGACGTATGCGGAGCTGAACGAGCGGGCGAACCGCCTGTCGGCAACGTTGCGTGCAAGCGGCATCGGCCGGGAGGAGATTGTTGGTATTCTCGCCGAGCGTTCGGTGGACCTGCTGGTGGCCGTGCTGGCCGTCTGGAAAGCGGGCGGGGCGTATGTACCGCTCGACCCGGATTATCCGGCAGACCGGGTGCGGTTCATGCTTGAAGACAGTGGAGCGAAGGTACTGCTGACACAAACGCTGCTGCGAGAGCGTGCCGAATCCTGGCTCGGCGAAGAGGAGCTAGCACTGGAGACGGTGCTGTATCTCGATGACGAAACGTCATACAGCGAAGATCGAGCGAATACACCGCTTGGCTCCAGCATGGTTTCAGGTCTGGTCTCTGGCGAGCTGACGGGTGCTGTGAACGACCGTAATGAGAGTCACCCAAATGATGTTGATGTTGTCGGTATGGGCAGCTTCCATGAAGCCCGTCCGGAGGATCTGGCGTACGTCATCTACACGTCGGGAACAACGGGTAAGCCCAAGGGTGTGATGATCGAGCACCGCAGCCTGGTGAACACGGCAGCGGGTTACCGACGGGAATACCGGTTGGATCAGTTTCCGGTAAGGCTTTTACAGCTCGCCAGCTTTTCGTTTGATGTGTTCGTGGGCGACATTGCGCGGACGTTATACAACGGCGGTACCATGGTGATTGTACCGAAGGACGACCGGATCGATCCGTCTCGTCTGCACTACTGGATAGAGCGGGAGCAAGTGTCGATCTTTGAATCAACGCCGGCACTGATCGTACCGTTTATGGAATACGTGCACGAGCAAGGGCTGAAGTTGAGCGGGATGGAGCTGTTGATTACAAGCTCGGACAGTTGCAGTGTGGCAGATTACCGTACCTTACAGGAACAGTTCGGCTCGTCGTTCCGCATTATTAACGCCTACGGTGTGACGGAAGCGGCAATTGACTCCAGTTTCTATGACGAGGAGTTGGCGAAACTGCCGCAGACAGGCCATGTGCCAATTGGCAAAGCGTGGTTGAATGCGAAGTTTTACATCGTGGATGCACATCTGAATCCCGTACCCGTCGGTGTGTTGGGCGAGCTGGTTATCGGCGGAGTCGGGGTAGCGCGCGGGTATTTGAACCGTCCAGAGCTGACGGAAGAGAAGTTTGTAGATAGTCCGTTTATCGTAGGTGAGCGACTGTACCGCACTGGAGACTTGGCGCGGTGGATGGAGGACGGCAACGTGGACTTCATCGGCCGGATCGATAACCAGGCAAAAATTCGGGGCTACCGGATCGAGACGGGCGAAGTCGAAGCAAAGCTGCTGAGTGTAGGTGGCGTGAAGGAAGCGGTCGTTGTTGTCAGGGAAGATCAAGAAGGGCAGAAAGCGTTGTGCGCTTATTATACAGTGGAAAAAGGCTTGACGGCGGCAGATTTGAAACGGGCGATCTCCAGCGAGCTACCGGGATATATGATTCCGTCGTATTTCGTCGAACTGGAGCAATTGCCTCTAACGCCGAATGGGAAAATTGACCGGAAGGCGCTGCCAGCGCCGGAAGGGGGAGCAGGCGGAGGCCGCGAATACGTGGCGCCGCGCACCGAACTGGAGGCAAAATTGGCCGCCATTTGGCAGGAAGTGCTTGTTCGGGAGAAGGCGGTAGGCGTAACGGACAACTTCTTCGACCTCGGAGGACACTCCCTGCGGGCGACAACACTTGTCAGCAAAATGCATAAGGAGCTGGGCGCCCAATTCCCGCTTCGCGACGTATTCCGCTACTCGACAGTTGAGGAAATGGCTGTGGCTATGGAGCGGTTAGAGGTTGGCTCGTTTACGGCTATTCCGGCTGCGGAACCTAGCGAGTATTATCCGCTCTCTTCCGCGCAGAAACGTCTCTATATCTTGAACCAGCTGGAAGGAGGCGAGCTGAGCTACAACATACCGGGAGCCATGCTGCTCGAAGGGCAGCTCAACCGGCAGCGGTTTGAAGAAGCATTCCGCGGGCTTGTAGCTCGTCATGAAACGCTGCGTACGGGCTTTGAGATGGTTGAAGGCGAAGCGGTTCAGCGGATCTACGAAGATGTCACCTTCCAGGTGGAATATGTGCAGATCAGCGGGGAGCAGGCGGAAGAAACGGTGCGCCAATTCGTTCGTGCGTTTGATCTAGCGAAGCCGCCACTTCTGCGGGTGGGCATTGCCGAACTCGCGCCGGACCGGCACATCCTGATGTTCGATACACATCATATCGTATCGGACGGCGTTTCAATGGACGTACTGATCGAAGAGTTTGTGCACTTGTACAGCGGGGAGCCGCTCAAGCCACTCCGCATTCAGTACAAAGATTATGCAGTATGGCAGCAATCGGATGAGCAGAAAACGCAGCTTGCCAAGCAGGAAGCCTACTGGATTGACATGTTCCGCGGAGAACTGCCAGTTCTGGAAATGCCAACGGACTATCCGCGCCCGGCTATGCAGAGCTATGAGGGCCGCACGCTGCAATTGTTTATGAGTATTGAGAAAAGCGAAGGTCTGAAACGGCTTGCAGCTGAGAACGGCGCAACGCTTTACATGGTTCTGCTTGCGGCATATAACGTGCTTCTGCATAAATATTCAGGTCAGGAAGATGTGGTGGTTGGTACGCCGATTGCGGGCAGAAATCACAGCGACGTTCAACCGCTGATCGGGATGTTTGTTAATACATTGGCCATCCGCAGTTACCCGGCTGCCGGTAAAACGTTCCTTGACTACTTGAAGGAGATCAAGGAGACAACGCTGGGTGCTTTTGAACATCAGAATTATCCGTTTGAGGAACTGGTGGATAAGGTAAACGTGGCTCGTGATTTACGCCGTCATCCACTGTTTGATACGATGTTTGCTTTGCAGAATACAGAAAATGTGGAAATCCAGCTTCCGGGACTGCATCTGTCGACGTATGCCAGCGAAGAAATTGTTTCCAAATTCGATCTCAGCTTGGACGTCACCGAGATTGAGGACGGCTTGGAATATCTGTTTGAATACGCCACGGCTCTATACAAAACCGAAACGGTGGAGAAGTTGGCTGTTCACTACATGCAGCTGCTTGAATCCATTCTCCGCAACCCGTCGGCGACGATTGCCGAGCTGAACTTGTTAACGGCAGAGGAAAAAGAGCAGATTGTCGGCGCGTTTAACCCGGCGCAACCGGAAGAGGCTCCTATGGCAGCGTTCCATCGACTGTTCGAGGAACAGGCGGAACACACGCCGGAAGCGGAAGCCGTCGTATACGAGAACGATCGGCTGACGTATGCGGAGCTGAACGAGCGGGCGAATCGCTTGGCGGCTACGCTGCGCGGAAGCGGCATTGGCCGTGAGGAGATTGTTGGTATTCTCGCCGAGCGTTCGGTAGATTTGCTGGTGGCTGTGATGGCCGTCTGGAAAGCGGGAGGGGCGTATGTACCGCTTGATCCGGATTATCCGGCGGACCGCGTGCGGTTTATGCTCGAAGACAGCGGAGCGAAGGTACTGCTTACGCAAACGCCGCTGCGAGAGCGTGCCGAAGCCTTGCTCGGTGAAGAGGAACTGGCACTGGCGAAGGTGTTGTATCTCGACGACGAAACGTCATACAGCGAGGAACGGAGCAATGTGCCAATGGACTTTGGCCAAGGCTCCAACAGTGCTCCCAATCCAGTCAAAGGCAAGCTAACGGGGGCTGTGAACGGTGGTGGCGAGAGTCATCCAAATGATGTTGATGTTGTCGGTATGGACGGCTTCCATGAAGCCCGTCCGGAGGATCTGGCGTACGTCATCTATACGTCCGGAACGACAGGCAAGCCGAAGGGCGTGATGATTGAGCACCGTAGCCTGGTGAACACGGCAGCGGGTTACCGACGGGAATATCGGTTGGATCAGTTTCCGGTAAGGCTGTTGCAGCTCGCCAGCTTCTCGTTTGACGTGTTCGTGGGTGACATTGCGCGGACGTTATACAACGGCGGTACTATGGTCATTGTACCGAAGGACGACAGGATCGATCCGTCTCGTCTGCACTACTGGATAGAGCGGGAGCAAGTGACGATTTTTGAATCAACACCGGCACTGATCGTGCCGTTCATGGAGTACGTGCATGAGCAGGGGTTGGAATTAAGCGATATGGAGCTATTGATCACAAGCTCGGACAGCTGCAGTGTGGCAGATTACCGTACCTTGCAGGAACGGTTCGGCCCGTCATTCCGCATCATTAACGCCTACGGCGTGACGGAAGCAGCAATCGACTCCAGTTTCTATGACGAGGAGTTGGCGAAACTGCCGCAGACAGGCCATGTGCCGATTGGCAAAGCGTGGTTAAATGCGAAGTTTTACATCGTGGATGCACATCTGAATCCTGTTCCAGTCGGCGTGCTGGGCGAATTGGTTATCGGCGGAGTCGGTGTGGCACGCGGGTACTTGAACCGTCCAGAGCTGACGGAAGAGAAGTTTGTAGATAGTCCGTTTGTCGTAGGTGAGCGACTTTATCGCACGGGAGATTTGGCGCGGTGGATGGAGGACGGAAACGTGGATTTCATCGGTCGGATCGACAATCAAGCGAAAATCCGGGGCTACCGGATCGAGACGGGTGAGATCGAATCGCAGCTGCTGCGGGTGGTAGGTATACGCGAAGCGGTTGTGCTGGTTCGAAGTGATGCGAACGGGCAAAAGGCGCTGTGCGCGTACTACACAACGGATATCGAACTGACGGCGGCCGACCTGAAACGAGCGATCTCCAGCGAGCTGCCCGGTTACATGATTCCGTCGTACTTTGTAGAGCTGGAGCATTTACCTCTGACACCAAACGGGAAAATCGACCGGAAAGCGCTGCCGGCGCCGGAAGAGGGAGCAAGTGCAGGGCGCGAATACGTGGCGCCGCGCAACGATCTGGAGACGAAATTGGTCTCCATCTGGCAGGACGTGCTTGGGTCAGTTAAGATTGGTGTGACGGACAACTTCTTCGACCTCGGCGGTCACTCGCTGCGGGCGACGACGCTGGTCAGCAAGGTGCACAAGGAGCTGCACGTGGACCTGCCACTGCGCGATGTATTCCGGTACTCGACTATTGAAGCGATGGCTGAAGTGATTAGCCGATTGGAGCAGCAGGAGTTCCTTTCCATTCCGGTTCTGGATAAAAGGGAGTATTATCCGCTTTCCTCTGTGCAAAAGCGGCTGTACATCCAGCAGCAGATGGAAGGGGCCGAGCTTAGTTACAACATGTCCGGCATGACGGTTCTCGTCGGGCGCTTGGAGCGGAATCAATTCGAGGCGGCGCTCAAAGGATTAATCGCTCGTCACGAAGTTTTGCGAACCGGCTTCGAAATGGTCGACGGTGAACCGGTACAACGGGTTTATTCGGACTTAGAGTTTGCCGTCGAGTATAAAAAAGCGACGGAAAGTGAAACAAAAAGCATTGCGGATGCCTTTGTACGTGTCTTTGATTTGGAGCGGCCGCCGCTGCTGCGTGTGGGCTTAGTTGAATGGGAAGCGGAACGTCATCTGCTTATGCTGGACATTCATCATATCGTCACGGATGGCATGTCTATGGGTATCTTCATCGAAGAGCTGCTGCGCCTGTATAACGGTGAGACACTGGAACCGCTTCGGATTCAATACAAGGAATTCGCCGCTTGGCAGCAGTCCGAACCTGTAAAAGAACGGCTGAAACGCCAGGAAGCCTACTGGCTGGACATGTTGGAAGGTGAACTGCCAACGCTTGAGTTGCCTACGGACTTTGTCAGACCTGCCGCTCGCAGCTTTGAGGGAGATGTGCTGCCTTTCAGTATCGACAAGAAGATGACCGACAGCTTGCAGCGCATTGCCGATGAGAACGGTGCTACCCTATATATGGTGTTATCGGCGGCCTATTCAATCCTGCTCAGCAAGTACTCTGGACAAGAAGACTTCATTGTAGGCACACCGGTTTCGGGCCGCACACATGCCGACTTGGAGCCGCTCATCGGAATGTTTGTCAACACTTTGGCGATTCGACATTATCCATCCGGGGAGAAGACGTTTCTCGCTTACTTGAACGAAGTCAAAGAAATGATGCTGGGGGCCTACGACCATCAGGATTATCCGTTTGAAGAACTCGTGAAAAAGCTGCAGGTGCCGCGCGATCAAAGCCGCAATCCTGTATTCGATGTCATGTTTGCGCTGGAAACGAAGGAAGATAACGTTCAAAACTTCGGGGATATCCAGATCGAATCTTATCCGGAAACGCATGCGGTTTCCCAATTTGACCTTACCTTGGTCATTTCGTTGCTGGATGAGGGAATGAACGGGCAGTTTGAATATGCGACCAAGTTGTTTACGCGCAATCTGATCGACAATTTTGCTCAGGACCTGCTCGTGATCATCAACCAAATTGGCGAACAGCCTTCGGTGCTGTTAAAGGATATTTCCCTGAACGGTCAATCCGAACAGGAGCAAGATGAGCTAGAGGCTATTGATATTATTTTCTAATCCCTTACCCGGCTTGGGTGGAAATGGATCATTTAAGCACGTTATATGCGAGATTCGGTATATTGAGGAAGTGGTAATGAAAAATTGTGGTAGTTTCACGACTTTTGTATCACCTGACAAAAGTATTTAAGTTATGTAACAAAGGGTCCTGGATGACAGTTGTCATCAGGACCCTTTGTTTATGAACGTATAATTAATGTTACTATGTCCAAATCAGTATGAGGCTATTATAATGAAAGTCTTTAACTGATATAGGATGAGTACTCTGGTATTATGGGATGCACCGTGATTTTCATCTATTTTTCAGACTTAGTATTTACTATAGCATCATCCATAGTGATTTTAGTCTTGAGAGTAGCTGTTGATTATGCCCAAGTTGTAATCGTTTCAACCGGGAGACGATAGGAAGGATAGCCATCTTTGGCTGCTTTACCTATGGAAATCAACATCACGGGCTGGAACCGTTCTTTATCCAGGCCGAACGCTTCGGCGATCTGACCTTTGTCATAACCAGCCATAGGGTTCGTATCATAGCCATGAGCACGGGCAACGAGCATGAGTTGCATGGATATGAGGCCTGAGTCAATGAGGTTCATGTCACGCAGTTCGGATGCGTTTATGTTCGCATAATAAGGTTGTACCTGCTGCATCTGCATATCCATGATGTCTTGGGGCATGTACCCAAGTTCCACTGATTTGCTGAAGATCTCTTCCATGTATTCAACGTTGTTGGCATCGTAAAATACGGCAATGACAGCGGAAGACGTTAGTGCCTGTGTCTGGTTAAATGAGGCCAGTGGTGCAAGTTTCTCTTTGCCTTCAGCACTGTCGATAACAAGAAAACGCCAAGGTTGCATGTTAATGGCCGAAGGGGCACGTGAAGCTTTCGTCAGTATTTCGGTCATCTCCTCGCGACTGATTTTCACTTCAGAGTCGTAGGCTTTAACGGAATGGCGCTCCAAGACGATGGCATCAAAATCATTTGTTTTGTTGAATTGGCCGGTAATTGTATTCATATCGATTTCTCTCCTCATATCTATATTGGTGAGAGTAGGGTATAAATTATATCTCCATCTGTCTCACTATGAGGATTGTAAACTATGAAGTATACTTTATAGCAAGAAGAAGAAACGGGGGAAATCCATATGAAGATTAGTGAAGTAGCGAACCATGTAAACCTTCCGATATCCACGATTCGTTACTACGAGAAAATAGGTATTATCCCGGATGAACATATGCTGAGAGATCATAATAACTATCGAATATATGCGCAGAGCATTATTCAGCATCTGGACGTGGTCAAACAATGTTTAGCTGTTGGTTTTACGATCCATGAGATCCAATCTATGATCTCTAAACATGGGTTTTCAAGTAATGATCAAGCAAGCATTATCCAAGCGAAAATATCAGAAATTGAAGAAACACAACATAAATTAGAGAATTCCAAACAAAATCTGTACGAAATTCTTAAATCGGATATCACGTGTGAGGAAGGTTTTGGTAAGTATTAAGCCGGAAGTCCCTCTTGAGGTTTTCATTCAGTACGTTCTTACATCATATCGATTCAATCGAGTACATATCGTCCTGTATACGCAGATTACCGGGCTGCCCAGTTTCCACCTTCACCTCTGTAGCAAATACACCAGGCATGCGCCCGTCTGGGAACCAGGGCATCTGTTTATCAATGACAATAAACATGCCTTCTGCATCACCGGTGGGGGAGAATTGTTTTCCGTCTCCGGCAAATGGTTCAAGTTGATAATGCTCATTCAATGTGTTCATTGTCTCAGGAACATCATCGACAGGCAGACCGATTTCACTAATACATAACAGATGCTTCGCTTCGAAAGCTTCATCAACTGCATTATCGAATGAATGGTGAGCGATAAATTCCATCAAGTTGCCGCTTGGATCATAGAAATAGATGGCTGTTGCATCCCAGTAGGGGAAATAAAATTCATCCTGTCCATCTTTGGATAGCAATGGAATGTTACGGTCTTGAGCCCACCTTTTTGCATCAGCAAGTTTATTCGTTGGAATCGTAAATGCTACATGATAGTAGGGCTTCTCTTGTTCTGCCGCCTTCTTGAAAGATAGTACCGAGTTCCCCGCACGGAATGAAACGCATGTTGCATTATCCTCCAAAAGATCCAGTTCCAGTAGTGTACCGTAAAACTCTTTTATGGCCTCGACCTGATGTGTCAACAAACCAACTTCTTTTATTTTCATTTCAAAATTCTCCTTTTAATCTCACCTTTGATTGAAATACTCGATTGTTTTCTCAATAAATGCCTTGGCCGATTGCGTCAGGTAACGGTCGGAGCGATGGATAATCTCAAAGTGTCGGTATGGCGGATCGTCAGTAATTCGGATGCAACGTAGCGTGGGCTCATTCATGGCTTTGATCAGAGGATGAGGCAGCAGTGTTCCTCCAACGTTGGCTTTGACCAAGCTAATGATTGAGGTTGCCGAACTGGTCTCCATGATGGTATTTAGGGTGAATCCATATTTACGGCAATAGCCATCGACCAATTCTCTGCCCGTAAATCCTTCGGGGAACATCACCGTTTGGATATCACGTAACTCCTGAATTTCAATTGTGCTTCGTTCAGCCCAATCATGATTCTCGGAAACGACGAGTACATATTCTTCACTGCACAAGGGAATGCGCACAAGCCGCCTATCAGGGGCAGACGTGATCTCGATGCCGATGTCGACTTCATTTTCCAACACTTGATTTACGACATAGATCGAAGAGATCACCTTCAATTGCACCTTGGGGAATCGAGCATGAAAATCAACGAGCAGCGGAGTGATACGGTAATCCAAATCGGATGGAAGAACACCAATAACCAATCGTCCCCGCTGATCATTCCGGAATTCAGCTAGCGCATCTTGGGTATTCTGTAAATGCCGGATCATCTGTACACAGTGCTCCAGAAACAGAGTACCTGCCTGGGTCATCACAATTTTTTTGCCGACACGGTCAAACAAAGGAACACCAAGTTCATCCTCCAACCCACGTATTTGTTGACTCAACGTAGGTTGAGATATGCCAAGTTTCTCAGCTGCCCGTGTAAAATGAAGCTCCTCACACACTGTAATAAAGTTTTCCATTTGACGAATCTCCATAAATTCACCTCTAATCATTGGTTTTAGTAATCATTTTAATAGAAACAATAGTATTGTTCAATCATTCTAATGATCCTATACTTAATCGTGCACCACCCGAAGATCTTTTCATTAACAATTGGGATCTTTGGTGAAGGCAACGATACTACTACCATGAGGTGATCCATAATGAAACTTTTTTATATTGTATTGGCGCTTATTCTGGCTTCACTGAACTTAAGACCACCGATTACTTCCATTTCTCCTCTGATGAGTACCATACAGAATGATCTGGGTTTGAGTGGCATGACCGCCAGTCTGTTAACTACACTCCCGGTATTATGTATGGGCATATTCGCTCCATTCTCTGTAAGATTAAGTAGAAGGTGGGGGAACGAAGGAGCCATTGTGCTGGCTTTAATCCTTATTGGGATAGGCACGGGATTACGATTGTTCGTAGGCGCAACTCCGTTGATGATGTTCACTTCTTTTCTGTCAGGTGTAGGGATTGCATTGGCAGGGCCGCTGTTGTCAAGCTTCATTAAGCAGTATTTTCCTAACCGAGTGGCAGCCATGGTCGGCATATACTCTACAGCTATGGTGATGGGGGCCAGCATTAGTGTGGGATTATCGGTTCCGCTTCAGCAGACGTTGGGTGGATCTTGGAGAGGTTCTTTGGCTACATGGGCATTACTCGCAGCCATTGCATTGCCGATCTGGTTGAAATTAGCTTGGTCTGCGCGTACAGAGCGGCAATCCGGACAAACTTCGGCTGTAGTCCATGCACCACTTCCGGTGAAGAACAGGCGTGCATGGGTGCTGACATTGTTCTTCGGGCTGATGGCAGCGATCTTCTATTCATTAACCGCCTGGCTTGCGCCAGCCATTCAGAGCCATGGATATAGCCAAGAGACTGCTGGCAACATCCAAACGTTATTTACATTGATATCACTGCCCTCAACGTTATTCATTCCCATGCTTGTACATCGGTACCAAAGACGTGTCTTCTGGCTTGTTGGATGTGCGTTGTTGGAGTTAATTGGTGTCCTGATGCTGAATGTCTCTGTCAGTCCGTGGCTCGCGGCGATCCCGCTCGGTATCGGTGCAGGTGGACTGTTCCCGATTGCACTCATGTTGCCGATTGATGAGACAAACAATGCTCAGGAAGCCAGTAGCTGGTCGGCTATGACTCAATCTGGTGGCTACATTCTTGGAGCACTTGGGCCGCTGGCGATTGGTTGGCTCCGCGATCTAACAGGCAGCTTTGTGCAAGCATTTTATGGTTTGGCTATCATCATCGTGTTGCAGATTATCGTTCAATTGGCTATTGGTAATAAAAAAAGCTCAAAAGTTATTGATCATGAGCAGGAGCTAAAAGGCATTTAAAAGTGAAATGGATATAGAAATAGGACTTTTATACATGATCCAACAAGTCCAGATAGTACTGCCTTAATGCTTTCTGTAAGATGACGGGCTCAATAATCTTAATCGATTTACCATAGCCTGCAAGATATCTCACTATGAAATCAAGCTCGTGAGGTTCATATGAACCGACAAGACACATGTGTCCCATCTGCTCGATGATCTGCATAGATGGGAAATGTTCTTGCTGGAATAGCTCCATCCCGGCTTCATCAATCAGGCATTTGAATGGAATTGCTTGTTCCGATGGTTTCCATAGAGATTGGGCATCCTGTGAATAGAGTTCCTTTACATGAGTTAAAGGTTCAATCTCCGTTGTTTCGGCTGAAATGATGCGGTCGCAGCGGAATACACGATACGCTTGTTTATGCAGATCATAGGCTTGGCAATACCAATAGCCTTTCCTGGCATAGAGTGTGATGGGTTGAATGGTGCGGATATTGGTGTTTGCAGAAGATGGCTTTTGATCAGGGGATCTACGCTGATTAGTGTACGTAATCTGAATCACTATATTCTGCACAGCAGCCATCAACAGAAATTCCAAATGTGCACTGTCGCGGATCTGCTCCGTATGTCGGAAGGAAACCCGGTGTTGGATGTTCTCAATATCCTGTCGTTGCTTGTCGGATAACGCGCTCATAAATTTCTCATGAATGGTACGGAAAGAGACTTGAAAGGGTAAGCTAGAGAAACTGCGGAGAGCCTGCATCGCAACATAAAGGGCATGAAGCTCACCCGTATTAAACGAAATGGGAGGCAGCTGCATCTGTTGCAGCAGTCGATATCCGCCGTAGCGTCCATATTCGACATAGATGGGCGCACCTAACTCTTCCAATGAGGCGATATCTCTTAACGCGGTTCGTTTGGATATCTGGAACTCCTGCATGAGATCTTGCAGGGTGAACTGTTGTTTTTGATTAATGAAGCGTAACATCTGGTTCATACGTTCTGATTTTTTCATATAAAACCCTCTTAATGGTGCCATGGATTGGCACCTTTCGTTGTTATAGTGATAAGTGTAATCCAATAGGAACAAGGAGGCAATATAATGAATTTTGAAGTGATACCATTTTTGTCGATGAACGGGGATGCGGCCGCAGCCATTGCTTTTTATGAGCAGTTTCTGGGCGCCAAGGTGATATTCAAGAAAAGTTATAAAGAGATGAAGGAGATGAACCCGGGCTTCGAGTACCCTGCCGGTCAAGATGAGTATATTACACATTCGGTGCTGGAGATTGGGGTTAACAAAGTCATGATTGCGGAAGAAGCAATGGACACGGAGAGAGCATGGCAGCTGGGGAACAGCACGTCACTATGTATTCAATCCAAGGATAAAGATACAATCGATCAACTGTATCATTCTCTGATGCAACATGAGGGCGTGAAGGTACTGGTGCCTTACGAGCAAAATGAATTCAGCCCAGGTTATGGCATTGTGCGGGACCCATTTGGCATTGCCATTCAGCTGTGTGTCACTGTGCACGATTTTTAAAATGAGTTCAGACCCCCGGTTAAGCACTCGGTATGTAAACTTGGAACTAACTTAAAAACATAAAAGAAAGAAGAGCCATGGATAACATGCGCTCTTCTTTCTTCGGTTTCTATACAAGGTTGTTCGAGCAACCGATGGTTATAGCGGACCTCTTTTCGTGTAAATCATATAGGTACGGATGTCGCTGTGTACAAGCAAGTTCAATGGATAAAGGAAAGAAGGGATAACATGATTACGAGAGGAATCGACCATATTGGAATAACTGTACCGGATATGGATCAGGCGACACTATTTCTACAACAGGCGTTTGGAGCTCAACTTGCCTATGATCATATAACGCCGGATGATCCCCCACAGGAAGGACCTGAGGCAGAGCGTAAATTAGGACTGCGTTCAGGAGCAAAGGTTATTCATATTCGGATGTTATCGCTCGGGGAGAGTGCAAGTATAGAACTATTTAAGTACGCGAATACAGCGCAATCAGAGCCAGTTAGGGCATCGGATTACGGATTGCAGCATATGGCGTTGTACGTGGACGATATGCAAGAAGCTGCACGACACTTCAAAGAAGCGGGCGGGGTGTTGCTAACAGAGCCTGGGGCGTTGACCGGTCATATTGAAGGCGGGGAAGGCAATCAGTTTGTGTACGGAAGGGCACCTTGGGGGATGCTGATCGAGCTGATCTCCTATCCTGCGGGCATTCAGTATCCGAATCACAGTGAAGCGAAGCGCTGGACACCACGAAAAAAATAATAAAGATGAGACTGGATAAGAAACAGGACGATGGACGACAAATCGTCCTGTTTTTATTGTATATAGGGGCTAAATGTTTAATAAAAAACAGAAATTATGTTACAAATACGTTACAAATACAGAAGTGTATACTTCTTTGCCTTATGTTACGATACGAACAAGTAGATACAGAGATATTTTACGGATAAGATAAGCTATAGCGTCTCTTTTCTGGACGATGAACATGCTCCGAAAGTATGTTGACGGATGCCTTTTATCCAGGATATTGAAGAAGCATTGAAACGAAGGAACAACTATATATTTTGATTGGACAGGGTTGCGATAAAGTGCAGGGATACTACTACAGCAAGCCATTGTCAGCGGATGAGGTGGAGCAGATTTTCTTTTAAAAAATAAATGACAACAGGTGATCCAAAGTTCTGCAAATCGGGTATCAATAGTAGAGTCATCTAGAACCTGATGGATACATATGTTGTTATGATCGTTTTCTGCTAGTTAAAGGCTGTCTATTATGGAATGAACTGTGGGGGTTATCAAGTGTCTATATTAGATATGGAAAAGAAAGATGTTGTCACCGATGCAATGGTCATCAAGGCGATGGAGAAAAGTCTTGCTATCATTCGATTCGATCTGGATCGCCGGGTAACCTACGTGAATGAAGTCTTTGCCCAGACGATGGGATACACGGTAGATGAGATGTACGGCATGAAGCATCAGCAACTATGCTTCGGTCAATTTGCAAATACTCCGGAATATGATGCTTTTTGGAATAGCATCTTTAATGGGGTCAGCTTCCAGGACAAGGTTGAACGCAAGGATGCAAAGGGGAATTCCGTATGGCTTGAGGCGACATATATGCCGGTTTACGATGAGACAAATCAGAAGATACTGGGTGTCTCCAAAATCGCCACCAACATTACCAACCGTCAGAACAACATTTCGGTCGTAGTGAATGAGCTGAAAACGATGTCTCATGAACTGAATGGGCAGGCAGATGTAGGTATTGAACGGAGCCAGGAATTAATGTCCAGTATCTCCTATATCTCAGAGGTGTCGGTTACTAACCGTGCAACGTTGACTCATTTGCAGGAACAGGCGGGATCGATTCAGGGTGTGGTACGAACAATACGCGAGATCTCATCACAGACACAGCTGCTTGCGTTGAATGCTGCCATTGAGGCTGCACATGCAGGAGAATACGGACGAGGATTCGATATCGTGGCCAAGGAAGTTAAGAAACTATCCGCAATGGTGGAGAGTTCGATTAACGAGATTCGTGATAGCGTGACTGGAATAACCAAGGAAATTGGTAATATCACAGGCGGCACCAAAAAAGTAGAGGAATACGTTGAGCGGAGCCAGAAGCAGATTGAGATCGCTTTGAATGATTTTACAGCAATTGCTGCTTCGGCTCACTTGCTGGATGCCAAAGCGGAGCATGTGACCAGAATCGTATAAAAATATATAGTAATAACGGTTCCGTGCACAGGAACCGTTTTTTTGTCGTTCAGTACACAAAAAAACGGGAATTTTTGTGATCAAACGGGGACACAATACTTGGGAATACCTGCAGCTTCACATGCAGAGAAATGGTGGGGTGGGAACATGTGGTCAACAATTCTATCCTACGTGCCAGATTCGTCCATATGGATTCAGGCATTCTTGGTCTTGATTATTCCGATTGGGATTACCATGACCATGCGCTGGATCAATGCCGCCATAAAGCGTGGAAGCTTCTCGCGTTCGAAGCAACCTGCTGTATCCTCGGAGGATATCTCGCCAGCAGCCAAAGGACAGGGTCAAGGAACCGAAACGGGCCATTATGCCAATATTAAATTAACCGAGAAGTACAATACCAATCTGATTAGCGTAAAAGAAAGCTTTGGACAAAATGCAGATGTGCATATTCGGGAATTTACCATTAGGGGAACGAATACACGGGCTGCGGTCATCTATACCGAAGGCTTGGTAGATCAAGATTTGATTGATGATCACTTGATTACACCGTTGATGTTAGAAGGGGTTCCCATGCTTAAACAGGAAGGATTCCTCCATCCGGACAACGCCCACTTATTGTCGGCATATCTGCAAGATCAATTACTTCCTGTCAGTCTGGTTGAGGAGACGAAGTCCCTTCAAGAGCTTGCAGTAGGTGTACTTTTTGGGAAAAATGCGCTTTTGGTCGATGGACTGCCGGGTGCTTTATTAATTGGAGCCCATAAGATCAAAACAAGAGGTATGAATGAACCCCTGTCTGAGGGATTGCTTCGTGGGCCACGTATTGGTTTTACAGAGCAATTAAGCGATAATACAGGCATTTTGCGTCGTTATGGAAGTGATCAGAGCCTGTTTATTAAGAAGTATGAAGTGGGTTCACGGATCAAAAAAGATTTGGCGATAGCCTATATTCAGGATATTGCCGATCCTAATCTCGTGGCTGAAGTATGCAAGCGAATTGAAGAGATGGATATGGATTCGATGCTGGAATCTGGTTATGTGGAACAACTCATTGAAGATAATACACTGAGTCCCTTTCAGCAGGTTCTGAATACGGAAAGACCTGACCGGGTAATCGGTGCTTTGCTTGAAGGTCGAGTGGCTATTTTATTGGATGGAACGCCATTTGTCCTCGTGGTACCGGTGACCTTCAGCATGTTGCTCCAATCTCCTGAGGATTACTATGAACGCTGGATTCCCGGTACATTTCTCCGGGTCCTGAGGTTTATGTCCGCCATGCTGGCCCTTCTTGCTCCAGCGCTCTATGTCTCTTTTATATCGTTTCATCCGGGGTTGATTCCGACCAAGCTGGTACTGACGATTATAGAAACCCGGACTGGAGTACCGTTTCCTTCTATTATAGAAGTGCTGATCATGGAGCTCTCCATTGAGATCCTGAGAGAGGCGGGAATACGTTTACCCAAGCCGATTGGACCTGCGATGGGTATCGTTGGCGGTTTGATTATTGGTCAAGCTGCCGTACAGGCGGGAATCATCAGTCAGTTTCTTGTTATCGTTGTAGCTGTTACAGCCATATCCTCTTTCACGATTCCTGTCTATAGTGCGGGATTAACGCTACGGATTCTCCGGTTTGCTGCCATGTTTAGTGCTGCAATACTAGGTCTGTTTGGTGTCGTTATGTTCTTCTTGCTGGTTTGTACACATCTTGCACGACTCTCCAGCTTTGGAGTGCCTTATGTCGCACCAGCTGTTCCATATCACTTGAGTGATTGGAAAGATTTTGTCATTCGTGCTCCACTCAACATGATGAGAAGACGTCCCGAGATGACGAATCCGGTAGATGCAGATCGCAAGAAGTAGACAATCCACAGAAGGTCTGGAGGTACAACAAAGTGAATGACTCGCGAGTGAAAATTAACACCACACAGGCCGTTGTTATTATCGTTAACTACATGCTTGGAGCGGGTATTCTGACGTTACCTCGAACAACTAGCAGAGCCGTTGGAACGCCGGACGTCTGGATTTCCATCCTGCTGTCAGGGCTCATTGTCACAGGTATTGGTCTGATTTTGGTTACCCTGTGCCGCAGATTTCCTGAGAAAACCGTGTTCCAGTTTACCCGGGAGATCACCGGGCGCTGGATTGCTTACATACTGGGTTGTGTGACAATTTTGTATTTTATGATCATTTCAGCATTCGAAATTAGAGTCATGGCCGATGTCACGGGGATGTATCTGCTTGAGCGCACGCCTACATGGGCTATTGTAATGGTATTTATGTGGATAGGCATCTATATGATCTCCGGTGGGCTTGGTGTCATTATTCGCGTGTTTGAGATCATCCTGCCGATCACCTTGATTATATTTGTCATGGAGATATTGCTCAGTAATCAGCTCTTCGAAATTAGTAACCTCAGACCCGTATTGGGTGAGGGCATCATGCCTGTACTCAAAGGGCTGAAACCATCGCTACTGTCGTATACCGGTTACGAAGTTATGCTGGTCATCACTGCATATATGCAAGATCCGAAGAAAAGCAACAAGGCGATGACATGGGGGTTAACTATCTCTACAATGGTATATCTGATCACTGTTGTAATGGTCGTAGGCAGTTTGTCCTTGGATGGAATTAAGACCAGAACATGGCCAACATTGGATCTGGTACGAAGTTTTGAGATACAGGGACTGATATTTGAACGTTTCGAATCGTTATTGCTGGTGATCTGGATTATGCAGATTTTCTCGACATTTGCCATTACCCATTACTGTGCTTCCGTAGGAATCCGGGACTTGTTTCGGGCAAAGAAGATACGCTGGATTATGTATGCCCTGCTTCCATTCATTTATCTGACGGCAATGATGCCTAAAACAGTGTTTGAAACTTTTGCACTGGGCGATATGCTAGGTAACGTATCTGTAGTTTTGTTCGCTATATTACCTCTGGTATTGTTGCTTATCAGCATAATTCGCAAAAAAGGAGGCAAACACGCATGATTTCATTCCGCCTGTGCTTAAGAGTAACTTGTGCTGTGTTCATCCTGTGTATAATATCAGGTTGTTGGAGCAGCCGCGAGATAGAAGATCTAAGCTTGTATGTAGGTCTCGGGATTGACGTTGGAAAAGAGACCGATTTCGAGAAGAAGATTTCAGCGCAGGGTGGGCATTATCCCAAACAAAACAATGTCACAGCAACCGTTCAGATTGCCCCTGGGAATTCTAGCAGTCAAAAAAGTCAGCAATCTGGTTCACCCTCTTCTGGCAAAGAGTCTTATTCCAATGAGCAGCTTACGGGAGATTCCATGCTGCAAATTTTTCGTCAGTTTGCTTTGCGGCGAGATCGTCCACTCATTGGACATCATCTGAAGGTTATTGTGATCTCCAAGGATATTGCCAAAAAGTATGGACTGATTCAATTGCTCGATTTTGTACTCCGGGATAACGATATTCGACCGAACTGTCTTGTACTGATTAGTCACCAGCGGGCGGTTGATGTGCTTACCTCAGATGATCCTTCCCGTATTCCTGCATTTTACCTTACAGGCATTACGAACAATGCATACATTTCCAACAAGATTCTGGAACCCGTTTCGCTGGCAAAACTGGATGCACAGATGCAGTCCGGGTCCAGTTTTCTGCTTCAAAATGTGCTGAATGCCAATGGAGAGGACAAGTTCTCCGGGGGCAGCATATTTGCTGCAAATACAACCAAATTTCTGGGGGAACTCAGCCAAACTGATTTGGAAGCTCTGTCCTGGCTTATGCCTAAAAAACAAGGTGGTGTCATAAAAACATATAGTAAGGAGGGTTTCACGATACTCTATGAAATCAAGAAGAAGAAAATCAAAATCATTCCGAAGGTTAATGGCGATGATATCTCGTTCCATGTGAAGGCAGAGTCTGAAGGATGGCTAATGGAGGATTGGCGGGCACCGGAAGAAGAGGAAAAGGGTGCATATCTGAAAGAAATGGAAAACGATTTTGCTGAACTGGTCGAGCAACAGATCAAACAGTTACTATACAAGCTCCAACATACCTACAAAGTCGATGTTGCTGGTTTCCGCGATAGCATTCGTATTAAATATCCAAAAACGTGGAAGAAGGTTAAAGGGAACTGGGATGAAATCTTTGCTACTATACCCATTACGTATGAGGTAAAGACCTCCATCATCAATCCGGGGTCTTCTACGGAATAGCGAGGTGTGCCATTTATTATTTAAATGTTGACACATTCATGATCAATCGCTATATTTATAAAAAATCATTTTCTTATCCAGAGAGGTGGAGGGACTGGCCCTTAGAAACCTCAGCAACAGATCTGAAGGATACTGTGCTAATTCCAGCGGGTGAAAGCCTGATAGATAGGAGCGTTTGTTTTTATTTGTCAGTAACGGCGCACTCTTTAGGAAGAGTGGGTCTTTTTTGTTTTTTCTGGATGAAGAAGTAGGGGAGCAGCAGGTATGGAGAACAACAACGACAAAGGGCATTTTCAGCGAAAAATGCAGGCACGGCATGTGGTCATGCTCTCTCTCGGAGGAGTCATTGGAACGGGATTATTCCTCAGCTCAGGTTACACCATTCAGCAGGCGGGACCACTGGGAACCATTCTGTCCTATCTGATCGGAGCCATCGTTGTATATCTGGTGATGCTCTGTCTTGGTGAACTGTCTGTTCATATGCCAGAGACGGGAGCATTTCATAGTTATGCAGCCAAATATATCGGACCGGCAACAGGTTACACGGTGGCTTGGTTATACTGGTTAACCTGGACTGTTGCGCTTGGCTCCGAATTCACAGCCGCCGGATTGCTGATGCAGCGCTGGTTCCCATCGGTAAACGTATGGATATGGAGCGCGCTCTTTGCAGTGATGATCTTTTTGTTCAATGCTTTAACGGTGAAATTATTTGCGGAATCCGAGTTCTGGTTCTCATCTGTGAAGGTAGTTACTATTGTAATCTTCATTATTATCGGTGGCGCAGCCATGTTTGGTATCATTCCCATGGCGGATTCTGAACCGGCTCCATTTCTATCAAATATTACCGCATCCGGGTGGTTCCCTCATGGGGCTACAGCGATATTGATGACCATGCTTGCTGTAAACTTTGCCTTCTCAGGCACCGAGTTAATCGGCATTGCCGCCGGTGAGACGGAGAATCCGGAAAAGACGATACCAAAAGCTATTCATACAACGCTGTGGCGTTTGGTTATTTTCTTCATCGGAACGATTATTATCTTGTCGGCCTTGCTGCCCATGTCGGATGCCAGTGTACTGGAAAGTCCGTTTGTAGCGGTAATGGAGCGGGTGGGTGTACCCTATGCAGCAGACATTATGAACTTTGTTATTCTGACGGCGATTCTCTCTGCTGCCAATTCAGGCCTATATGCATCTTCACGGATGCTCTGGTCTTTGGCTGACAAAAAAACGATCTCTCCGTGGTTTGCCAAATTGACCAAAAGCGGGGTACCGCTGAATGCACTTCTGATCAGTATGGTCGGTGGTGCGCTGGCCTTGCTGTCCAGCATCATTGCGCCAGGTACCGTGTATATTACACTGGTTTCCATTTCAGGTCTGGCTGTCGTTGCGGTATGGATGAGCATCAGTGCCTCCCAATACATGTTCCGCAGACAATATATCCGGGAAGGACATGCGGTCAAAGATCTGGTTTATCGCACACCGCTGTATCCGGTGGTACCGATTGTTTCATTTATTTTATGCCTGGCTTCATGCATAGGTATTGCCTTTGACCCGACACAGCGGATTGCGCTGTATTGTGGGGTTCCATTTATTGCAGTATGTTACGCTGCTTATTATCTGACAGAACGTGTGAATAAGAAAAGAGGACAAGTACATGACTCAAGCACAACAGACTAATCCCATAGAACAGATCCTGCGTAAACATCCGGTCATGATTCTGGATGGAGCGCTGGCCACGGAACTCGAACAGTATGGCTGTGATCTGGATGATCCACTGTGGTCGGCCCGTGTATTGCTCGAGAATCCAGATGTTATCGTTCAGGTCCATGCGGATTATTTCCGCGCAGGAGCCGACTGTGCAATTACATCCAGTTATCAGGCGACGGTGGATGGCTTCCGCAAGAGAGGAATCGGAGAGCAAGAAGCGTTGGACCTGATTCGCAAGACGGTGCAGCTGGCTGCACAGGCGAGAGATGACGTGTGGGCAGAAGTGCAGAGTGGTTTAGTAGGGATAGAAAGCTCGACAGATCAGTTTGTAGAAGCTCCTTCGGTACGTGCAGAGACTCTGGAGAATGAGGCGCATATAACAGATCGTACAGGGGATCGCGAAGAAGACAGTCTTCGTCCACGTCCAATTATTGCCGGGTCCGTTGGACCGTACGGCGCCTATCTGGCGGATGGTTCAGAGTATGTGGGACATTACGGCGTGTCGGATGAGACACTTGCTGCATTTCACCGTCCGCGTATGGCGGCGCTGATTGAAGCGGGGGCTGACATTTTGGCGTTTGAGACGATTCCTTCCTTGCAGGAAGCACAGGTGCTGGTTGATGTACTGAAGGAGTTTCCTCATGCGTATGCCTGGCTATCTTTCTCTTTAAAAGACGGGACAAGCATCAGCGAGGGCACACCGCTTGAGGTGTGTGCGCAGACGTTTGGCTCCGAGCCGCAGATTGCGGCGATTGGCCTGAACTGTGCTCCGATGGAAGTGGTGACGGAAGCCGTAGGTATTCTCAGCCGTGCCAGCGACAAACCTGTTATTGTGTATCCGAACTCGGGAGAAGTATACGATGCAGCAACGAAGACGTGGAGTGGACAGGGTACATGTGGCAGTATGAGTGATGTTTCGGAGCAGTGGGTTGCTGCGGGCGCGCAGATTATTGGCGGCTGTTGCCGCACCACGCCACATCAGATTGGTACACTTGCGAAGAAATGGCGGAAATAGTTCATATCATGATAACAAGCCCTTCCACATCCTATAGAGGTGTGGAAGGGCTTGTTTTATTGTGTTAAGGCATCCTGATTACATTATTCGATAACCAGCATACGTGGCGATGCTTCCTGAATGATGTGGGAAGAGAACCATGAGCCAAGACTGGCTGCAGTGATGCTTAGACAGGTGAACAGTACCATTCCACCCCAATGCAGGATCAGTGGAAGTTGTACGATACCATAACTGGAAAGGACCATTTCGAGTAGAAGAGGCAGCAGATATACGCCGACGAAAATACCCAGTATGGCTCCCACGGAGGACAGTATGAACATTCCCATGGTGAGCGACAACCGGATTTGGCGAGATGTCATTCCCAGCGATTTGTATATTCCGTACGTTCTGCTTTCTTTACGAATATTGATTCTACAAGTACTGAAAATAATGATGAACGTCACAGTGATAAACAGCAATCCAATCAGGCTCATCGGATAGATCAGGATGTTCGCGGCTTCCGCGTAAACCGAATCAAGCAATGTCTTCTGAGTGACTACCGAAGCAAAATCTTTAAATTGCTCATTTAATTCCGAGGCAACCTTACCCGCTTGTGCCATATCGTTTACATTAATGAAGATATCATCAAATGCACTATAACCAGGGTTCACACTTCTCATGGCATCAATGGTGATTCTGCCTGAAACAGACATGTTGGCGATCGCTTGATAGATGCCCGTGATGAGGAATGTACGCTTTCTCCTTCAATATAGATATCGATAAGATCACCGAGATCTTTATCTGATGTTCTGGCTACACTTACACCAATGGCAATTTCATTCGCATGTTGTGGGTTAACCCCTTTTAACGTTTCGAATCCAAGTTCCTGATAACTCCCGTCCAGTACACTCAAGTTGAGACTGATGGATTGGCCCTCTACTGTTGCCGAAGACTCCGGGTTAATTACACCCGTTGTGTTCCCTTGCCAGCCTGCATTACTAATTCGTGTATCCTCTTCTAACGTCTGTTTCAATTCAGTCGTTGGAAAGTTACCTTTGTTCACGACTACTGCTGCGATATTGGCATTGTCATACCCCCATTTAGCTGCGGTCTGTTCAATTCCGGTTATACTGGTCAGCAGAACATAACCCAGAACAAGTACGGAGGAAGCCATGGTGGTTAGCAGGAGTGTTAGAACAGAGCTTTTGGTGTTTTTGAACACATGTCGGAATCCAAGCACAGCGGTCACAGGCAGTCGTGTGAATCCGATCCAGTGCGCCCATGGCGAATTCATTCTGCCAGCCATCCGGCTGTGATCTGTCTCCGACATACCATAACGAATACCCTGCACGGGCTGTATGCTGCGTGCCTTTTTGGCATATAACACAGTGAACAGAATCACTAGAGCAAAGAGAAGTACGCCGGCCAGTATAGCCGCATCCCATCCTTGGACTGGAATGTTCTGATTCCCCACTCGAAGAGAAGATACAGAAATATTAATGATCCATTTGGATATCCATATACTGAGTGCAAGTCCTGGGATAATGGCTACGATGGATAACAATGCATATTGAATAACATAGGTGCCTATCGTTTTTTGGGAAGTCAGACCTAGTGATTTGAGGATTCCTATCGTTCTATAATTGGCCAGGATGGCATCCGAAATCGTAAACCCGATGGTCATCAGGGCGATGGAGAGCATGACAACACCCATGAATATCATGATGAATCCAATAACCTGATTGATGATCAGATAAAAAGAGGCAATGGCCTCGAACTCCATTTTGGATTCCAGAAACGGAATACCTGTCTCACGATTGTAGCGTTCCCAATACACCGAATTCATGCTGTAATCGTTAAAATGGATGCCCATCATACGATTCTCGTTGCCAGCAAGTGTAGCGAGATCATGTTGATAATCGGTAGGATTCATCCAGACCCGTGCTGTATTGGAGAAGGGTGCCCCATATGGTACATCGATGACAACGCCCGATACATTCAATTCGAGTGTGCTTGAGCCAGTTTTGAAGCCAATGGTATCACCTACGGAAATATGATAAGCATTCGCCATGGACGTTGGAATCCAGACGGAGCCTTGTTCGGGGACTGTGTCGGGCGTCCCGCCTGAGAAAATTAGTTCATCCACACCCCAAGGCGGCGGAGGCGTATTAAACATGTACAGGTAGATGTTAGGGATGTGATTTTCATTCAAAATGATGCCTGACAATGTACGATACGTTAGCAAAGGGGACACCTGAGTTCCATCTTGAGAAGCCCACCAGTTGTGCACAGCGTCAGGGTCATTGAGCCCTTTTTCAAACGTCAGGATCTGATGAGATCCATGGGTCCGGGTATGCATTTCATAAAACTGATTGCCTGTGTTCGCCAGAATGACAATAGCTGTAGATACAAGAAGTGTCGAGAGTAGCAGGAGCAGCGCAATCAACGCATTTTGTATTTTGTTCCTACTCAGATACGACAAGCTAAGTTTAAACATGACCGCCATCGTTATTCCTTCCCCGTAACCAAAGCGAAGATGATCGCTTCACGATCTTGAATTTGATGTTCGTCATAGGTGTCAAACTCAAGGATTCCGCCAATCTTGCCGTCCAAAATGTAGATCAGGCGATCTGCCCGACAGGCGGCCTTGATATCATGCGTCACCATGACAACAGACTGTCCTTTCCGATGGATAGCCGTAAGGATATCAAGAACAGCTGTGCCGTGCTCCATATTCAGGCTTCCGGTCGGTTCATCCGCAAAAATGATATCCGGCGAATTGATCAAAGCCCGTGCAATGGCAGCTCGCTGCTGCTGTCCTCCGGAAGTTTGGGAGGGAAGACGGTTACGCTGTCCATCAATATCCATCGCACTCATCAGCTCAGCAGCACGGTATTGGATGTCCTTCTTTTTGTTTCCTGCAATGTATCCCGGTAAAGCAATGTTTTCTTTAATGGAAAGGTCTGGGACCAGATTGATGCTCTGATAGATATAACCGATTCGGCGGGTGCGGAAGTTGGACATTTCCCGTTCACTATAAGCGTCAATCCGCTGATCACGAAAATAGACCTCACCTGCTGTAATCTGATCCAGTCCGCTTAGCAGATATAAGAGGGTTGATTTGCCAGAGCCAGAGTTACCCATGATGACCGTGAATTCCCCTTCATAGATATCGAGATCAACATTACGGATGGCATGATGTTGCTCACTTCCGCTGTTGTACGTTTTGCACAGATTCTGTGCACGGATAATCACCTTTTTAGACAAGTCAAATCACTCCCAAGTGCAGTATAGGATTCATTCTAGAGGAGGGATGTTGAGGAAGCCTTATCAAATTATGAATAAAGTATTACAGCTGTGGAGTGTGGGCTCAGCAGATCGGCAGATAGAATCGGAAGGTCGTACCTTCTCCTTCTTTACTAGTAAAAGAAATACGGCCTCCGTGTGCTTCAATAATGCTTTGGCAGATGGAAAGACCCAGCCCTGTACCTTCCTGAACATGTTGGTCTGCCTGACTCGCTTGGCCTCTGAAGTAACGTTGGAATACAAACGGCATGTCCTGTACACGTATTCCCTGACCCGAATCGGCAATCGTCACATTCAAATGCCCGGATTCCAGTTCCATATCTATACGTATCGTGTCTCCCGGAGCTGTATGCTTGAGGGCGTTGACGACAAGATTGGAAATCACTTGTTCAATTCGGGTAGGGTCGATTGCGATTAACACATTGGGAATGTGGTTGGACTCGGGCCCGTCATAGAACAGACCTCTTGTGAGGACAACATGTTCAATAGGTTTCAACATCGTCTCCAGTATAGGCCCACTGTACATTTCACGGGTTTCCACCGAAATTTGCCCCAATTCCTGAAGTGCATGAACCAGCAGATCCTCCACAAGGCGTGCCGTTTTATCCGTATGGGTCCGCATGACTCCCATATATTCCATCAGCGTCTCCTGATCGTTGCATAGTCCTTCCTCAATAGCTTCTATGTATGCTTTTATTGTGGTAATTGGTGTTTTAATATCATGAGATATATTGGTGATGAGTTCCTTTTGTGCTTGTTCCTGCTGAATACGCTGCTCGCTCATATGTTTAATCTCCGTACGCATGAGATCAAACATGGCATATACTTCGAGCAATTCATCATTGCGGTTGTACTGGATTTTTTCCTCATAATTGCCTTTAAGCATGGATTCCGCATGTTGCTTCAATTGATGGATGGGAGAGAGCAGGTGTTTATCCAGTTTCCGTTTCATCCAGAATAGAAATAAGCTCAGAATCAGTGACAGGAGTAAAAGTGCGATCATCAATATAACCAGAAAAGTCATCGATTGCTGAACCGTAACCATGGCTTGGGGGATGGAAAAGATGGCATTGCCGATCTGACTTCCCATCGGTCCGTCCATCACGGGAAACGCAATATCAAGCGTATCGTTACCGTCCGAGGCCTGCGTGGCATGATGCAGATCATAATGAAGCGATGAACGCAGATTAACTTGGGTTTCTTCGGAGGTAGGGACAGAGGACAGGATTACCGTTCCATCCAAATTCACATAGGTAAGCAGAACTCCGCTTTCTCTGGCGATGGAACGTATATCTTCACGAATATTTTGTTCACCCAGATGTTGATGATTTTGCTCCAACGCGAGTAAGATCGGATTGACCTTGAGGCGAACCTGATTCAGGGACAGATTGGATTCGTCTGAATTTTGATCTTGTAACAGCATCATCGATAGCGCGAGGATACATAAGACTATAATAATGAGAAGCCCAAGTGTTGTTAACAACCAGCGTTTGGACCAGCTGTTCAATGACATGTGGGAGCCTCCAATCTCACTTATTCGTAATTGAATTTGTAACCGACACCCCATACCGTCTTCAGAACGGTCGGATGCGAGGCATCTGCCTCGATTTTTTCACGTAGTCTGCGAATGTATACGGTTACGGTATTTTCATCGCCGTAGGTTGCATATCCCCAGATGGCGTCGAGCAACTGGGCTTTGGAGAACACCTGATTTTTATGGCTTGCCAGGTAATGAAGTAATTCGAATTCCTTGGCAGACAGAGAAACTTCCGATCCGTTTAATGTAACTTTATAGGCTTTTTTATCAATCATAAGGTTTCCAAGATGCAGTAGATCTGTTCTGTCTCCAACGTATGTCATGCTGTCGTAACGCCTGAAGTGGGCATTAATTCGTGCTAACAGTTCGCTCAGCGAGAAGGGCTTGGTCATATAATCGTCTGCTCCAAAGCCAAGACCAAGTACCTTATCGGTATCACTGCCTCTGGCACTTAGAATGAGGATGGGGATATTGTTGCGCCTTCTGATCTCTCGACAGACCTCAATCCCGTCCATGTCCGGAAGCATAATGTCCAGAATGATGAAGTCTGGTTGAATAAGCTCCATAATCTGAAGTCCATCTTGGCCAGTGGCTGCCACGGCGGTTTCATATTGATTTTTGGTTAAATAATCTCGCAGAATGCGCGAAATATCTGATTCATCCTCGATGATGAGGACTTTGCGCTGGTGGTTTAACATATGTATCGCTCCAGTATGATAGATGTTAATCGAATATATATGTATGAATTTGTAAAATGACTGTCTCTATAATTGTACAGTCTTGTTCTGTGGGAGTCACATAAAAAAATATTGAATTGAACTTCATTCTTATAAAAATGGTCTGACTTCTATTCGCACTAAAAGCTGATTACAGTTTACCGTATCAAAAATAACCCATGAACCTCTTTAAGGTCATGGGTTTCTGATCTGATACTGCTCGTCACACATGCTCCAGATCATCGATAGGCTCATGCTGTCTGGATTTGAGATACTCCGCCGGAGACACACCGAAGTGCGCCCGGAATACCCGGTGGAAATAGGAGTAACTTGCAAAACCGCAGGATTCCGCAATATGCTCCAGTGTCATTTCACTGTATTTCATTCGTTCCAGCGCCGCATTCAGACGGATCTCAATCGCGTATTGAATCATGGTCTGATTGTAGTGCTCCTTAAATAAACGGACTGCACGTGACAAGCTGAGCCCTGCATAACGTGCCGCTTCCTCAAGCTTGAACGTAACCGTGGCATGCTCCTCAATAAATCGTTTTAACTTCAGCGCAGAGGAAACTGCCCGATCGGTCTGAATATTCTCTTTAATTGCCCGGTCAATATACAGACATAATCCGCGCAGTAACGCATCCTTTAGCTCCGCATTTTCTTCTAGAGGCCCGCGACGTTTCTCAAGTAACATATTTCTCCACAGGCTGATGAGTTTATCATCAAGTCCAATCCGGCTCACGGTAGATCGATGCTGCCGTTTCCACCAGTTCTCGATCCAGCTGCCCTCGCAGAACAGATAATAATCTCCGCTGGACAAACGTCCTTCTTTATGTGGTTCATCTACAACGAGATGATAGTCGTCGCCAGGCTTGAGTAGCAACAAATCCCCGCTAGTCATCCTGAATTCTTTATCCTGTACATACACTTTGCACGAGCCTTCGGTCTGCAGACGGAACAGATAGGTTTGCAACTCGCCCTTCATATTATGTGTGAACGCTTTATAGTGGTATGAGTAGTCACAGATCAGTACAGATGTCTCTAACGTATCCAAAGATAAAATCCCCCAATATGTACATCCTGCATGCATTCAAATGGGCTACATTCAATTGATGCAAAATGATGGAAATAAAATTTGATCAGATAGTTCATGTTCTGACTATATTGTATATGTTCATTCTAGCCTGTTTTGCGTTAGGATGATACCAGATAGAGCAATGAAAGCAAATTTGAGAACAGAGGTGTATCCTACATGAAAAAACTTAATATTGGTTTGCAATTGTTTACACTCCGTGATGAAACTGCAGCAGATTTTCGTGGTACGTTGCGTAAGGTAGCGGCCCTTGGATATGAAGGTGTGGAGTTTGCCGGATATGGTGATATTCCAGCTGAGGAAATGAAAGCGCTACTAGATGAACTTGGACTGAAAGGATTCAGCAGCCACGTTTCACTACATGCGATGCGCGAAGACTTGCAAAAACAAATCGATTACCTGAAAACAATTGGTGCACAATATATCATTTGTCCTTACCTGATGCCAGAAGATCGTCCTGAGAATGCAGAAGGTTGGACCAAGCTATTCGCTGAGTTACAACAATATGGAGCTGAAGCAGCGAAACAAGGATTGATCTTCGGATACCATAACCATGACTTTGAATTCCACGGCCAGGTTGGCGATGCCAATGCCTTTGATGCCATGTTCGCTCAAACATCACCGGAAGCGGTAAAAGTGGAAATGGACGTATGTTGGGTACAATTTGCGGGACAAAATCCGATCGAGTATATTAATAAATATGCGGGTCGCTTGCCGCTGCTTCATCTGAAGGACTTCAGCAAAGACGAACAGGGCCAGATGAAAACACTGGAATTGGGACAAGGTTCGGTTGACCTGCCAGCTGTTATTGAAGGCGCTACGAATGCAGGTGTAGAATGGCTGATCGTGGAACAAGACGTATGTCAGAACCCTCCGCTTGAGAGCGTATCCAACAGCTACAACTGGTTGAAAGAAAACTACCTGAACCAATTCTAATGGGCCATCGAACCATGAAAAATGCTAATCTATTTGTCAAAGGAGACTTATGTACATGAGTAAAATTAAAGTTGCTGTATTCGGCTGTGGAGCCATTGCCGAGCGCAGACATATTCCAGAGTACGCTGCCAATGAGAACGTAGAACTTGTCGCTTTTGCCGATCCGATTGTGGAGCGTGCGGAGAAGATGGCCGAGACTTACGGCGGTAAAGCGTATTCCAATTACGAGGAATTGCTTGCAAACGAAACGGTGGATGCCGTTAGTGTGTGTACACCGAACTATCTGCATGCCCCAATGGCGATTGCTGCTGCAAATGCAGGCAAGCATGTATTGGTTGAGAAACCAATGGCAGTATCCACTGAAGAAGGCGAGCAAATGATCGAAGCTGCCAAGAAAAATGGCGTGTATCTGATGGTTGGACACAACCAGCGCTTGATGCCTCCTCACGTAAAAGCAAAAGAAATTCTCGACTCCGGCAGACTTGGAAAAGTTCTGAATTTCCGTACATCATTTGGTCACCCAGGTCCGGAAGGATGGAGTGTGGACGGAGCTGAAAGTTGGTTCTTCCGTAAAGAAGAAGCTATTATGGGCGCTATGGGTGACCTGGGCGTGCACAAATCAGACTTTATCCGTTACTTGCTGAATGATGAAGTATCTGAAGTGGCTGGTTTTATCAGCACACTGCACAAGGAAGGTACTCAGGTTGACGATAACGCAACTTGTTTGCTGCGCATGAAGAGCGGAGCGATCGGAACGCTGGTAGCGAGCTGGACACAATACAGAGCTGGAGACAACAGTACTGTTCTGTGGTGCGAGAATGGTGTCATGAAGATCGGAACAGTTGAAGGCGATGAAGTTATCGTTGAACTGACCAATGGCACAGTTGAGACGTACAAAGTTGGTGCCATGGCTACCAACGAGAAACAAGTGCCGAGTGGTGTAATTGACGCATTTGTAGAGTCAATTGTAACTCAAACCCCTCCAGCGATTTCCGGAGAAGAGGGGTTGCGTTCCCTGCAAGTGATCTTGGCAGCATTCGAATCCGAGAAAACAGGTCAGATCGTTAAACTGTAATCCATACGAATGACAGTGCAATTTCTAACATTCTATATGGCTTAATCTATGATATAAGGGACTTATCTTCAGAGAAGTGTTCTGGGGTAAGTCCTTCTTTATTTGTTCCCGGGCAAGTGGGGGGGAACGTGAACAGGGATACGGTAATTGTGCAATAGGGTTTACAATAGTGGATCGCTTTTGCATAACAGAAAAGGCTGATATTATGCGCTACCGCGTAATATCAGCCCCTTAGAGTCATTAAAATTAATGATATAATGATTAACTTTCTTTAGATGCCAGCCGGTACATCACTGCCCAGATCCAGCCATGTTATTTCAGCAGGAGTCAGCGTGATGCGGGAACCTTCGTCACAGGACAGCAGCTCCGCCTGATTCTGGGCACCGATCAGGGCACAGGTTGGGAACGTTTGATTCAATACATAAGCGAGTGCAATCTGAATAGGTGATGTTTTCTTCGAATTAGCCAATTGTTCAGCCCGGCGCAACCGTTCCCAGTTGCCATCACTGTAGAATACACGCACCAGGTCTTCGTTATCCCGAACTTCAGGTGTGAATCGTCCAGTGAAGAAACCACGCGCTTGAGAGGACCAGGATAGCAAGGGCAGCTTGGTTTGGTCATGCCATGCCAGCGTCTCTGCATCTGCTGACACACAACCTTCCCAGAAAGGTTCGTTTGCTTTGGCGAGACTGAGATTTGGACTGCTGAATGTGAAGCCCTTCAAGCCGTTTGCCGCAGCGTACGCATTGGCTTCCTCGAGTCGCTGCCAAGTCCAGTTGGAGGCGCCAATTGCGCCGATTTTACCGGATTCAATATGTTCGTTTAATGCTTCAAGAATGACACTGACAGGGGTATTGGGATCATCCCGGTGCAGGGCATACATCTCTACGTGATCTGTCTGAAGACGCTCCAGACTTTCCATCAAGTCACTGCGGATGGCATCAGCGTTCACACGTGGTCCATTCTGGTCATGATGCGCGCCTTTGGTGAGAATGACGATCTGGTCGCGGTTACCACGTTCTTTCATGTAACGACCAAGGACTTCTTCACTCTGTCCACCACAATAGATATGTGCTGTATCTACGGTGTTACCGCCAATCGACAGAAAAGCATCCATGTTCGTAGCTGCTTTATCGTAGGCATTATGCACGAAATAATCGGTTCCTTTAATCAATCTGGAGACACGTTTACCTGCACCAGCAATTTCGATATATTCCATAAGTCAGTTCATCCTCTCAATTATAGTGTAATTCGTGTACGTTCTTCCGCTGAACGAAGGCAAGCTTCCAGTACTTTCATATTAGCTACTGCATCGGAAGGGGCGAAGCGCAGATCCTTGCCCTGAAGTACAGCACGTGCCATATCATCTCCCTGCAATGAGTAGTGGTTCACTTGCGGGACTTCAATCTCTCTGCGTTCACCACCAGCCGTTACATAGAAGTTGGAACTGCGGTCCTGTCCGCTGATAAATGCGGAAGGGACTTCTATAATCCCGTCGGATCCCAATACCTCCAGCGTGTTGCGGAAGGCTGCCCACATGCTGCTGTCAAACGTCACGCCAACGTGATTATCGAATTCCAGCAGTCCGGAAGCCATCATATCGACTTGATCATGCTGTGGAGAGAACATGCCAATAACAGTAACTGCGCTTGGTTCTTGACCAAGCAGCAGACGTGCTACGCTGATGGAATAACATCCGATATCATACAGTGCACCGCCACCCCACTCTTTCCGAAAGCGGACATTGCCGGATGCATTGGAGTTATTAAATGAAAATGTGCTGTGAATACCACGGATCTCACCGATCTCACCACTGGCAATGATATCGCTGATCTGCTCATATCTTGGATGATGGCGGTACATGAATGCTTCCGCGAGATGCACACCTGCATCTGCACAAGCTTGAACCATCTCCTGAGCTTCCTGCTCTGTCAGAGCCAGTGGTTTTTCACACAAAATATGTTTGCCTGCTTCAGCAGCACGGATCGTCCATTCCCGATGCAGATGATTCGGCAGTGGGATATATACGGCATCAATGGAATCATCAGCGAGCAAAGCTTCATAACTGCCATAAGCCTTGTTGATCCCAAGTTGTTCGGCCGTCTGTTTGGCTTTATCTTCGTCTCGACTGGCAATCGCGGTTACTTCATTCAACTCGGATTGCTGCAGGCCTGGAATGACGGATTCCACAGCAATGCTAGCGCTACCAAGAATGCCCCAACGCAATTTTTGAACTGAATTCATGTGTTGTATCCTCCTGTGTATAAATGTATATTGTGATTATAAAGAATAGACCAATGAATTAAAATGATAATATATTGAAGTTAGTTAACACAATATTGTTGATCAAGGAGAACCGGCTATGATGAGACAAACCGTATTGCTTACCCTGCAGGATATTCCATATTTTTGTTATCCCGAGTCCGTTGGACATTATATGGACCACGTCCAGCATTCCGTGTTGCGGGAGGCAGGAGCACTGAACAACTTTAATATTCACTATGTCGCTGCGGGCAAAGGGTACGTGGAAGTGGACGGGGTGATGCATGAGCTTCGCGCAGGTCAGGCGGTTCTCTATTTCCCGCAGCAGCGGCAGCATTATTATAGTAGTGAAGATGACCCGTGGGATGTGAGATGGGTTCATTTTTACGGTGAACGTCTGCATGATTATATGATCGAGCGGGGGTTGCATCGCAATCTGCTGTGGACACTTCGGCAACGCAGCTCTTGGGAAGAGGCGCATCTGGCCTTGCTCACTGAAGCGGAACAGAACACGATGCTGCGTCCTGCTCAGCTATCCACACTGACCTATGCCGTACTCGCCGAGTTCGTGCAGCATGCAGTACCTTTAAAGAGCACTCGTACCACAAGTAAGGCGGAGAGTCGGGTTCTTGCACTTCTTCCACAGATGCAGCAAGAGGCCTGTCAACCTTTCCTGTTACAGGACTGGGCGGATCTCGCAGGTGTGAGTTCGTATTACTTTTGCAAAATGTTCAAGAGTGCTGTGGAGATGACGCCTATGGAGTTTATCACTCGTTCACGACTACAGATGGCAAAGCAGTGGTTACTCGAACGGCCTACGGCCAACATTGGACAAATCGCGGAGGAAGCGGGGTATCCCAATGCCAGTTATTTTAACCGCCAGTTCATGGCCCACGAGGGGATGACACCTACGGATTACCGCGGATTGTATCACAATTAACCCGTATATTTTCGAAGTTGCCAGCGCTTAAAGAGTAATAGTTTGACAGAGAGCTTAATCAAGTCTATTATGGATAAATTAAATCCGTGTATAATGAGGTGCCCTCATGAAATATTCAAAAGCGACAAATTATGCTTTGCATACGATGCTTCATCTTGTAAGCACTGCCCCCGAACAGCTGGTTAGTGTACACCAACTTGCAGAATTGCAGAAGGTATCACCAACCTATCTGTCCAAGATATTGACCAAATTGGTTAAGGCGGGCATGATCGAATCAACTTCTGGTGCTAATGGTGGCTACCGGCTTAGTCGTAAAAATCCCGATCCTTCCTTCTTGGAGATCATTCATGCGATCGAAGGTCAGGCCTCTCTGTTCGAATGTTCCCAGAATCATAACGCAGGCTGTTTGATCCAACAGGTGATGGTGCAGGCGGAAGAAGAGATGGAAAGTTTCTTGAACAATAAAAAAATGTCAGAACTGGCTTCAAAGATGAAGGGTGCACACTCCCTGTAACTTGCACTACAAGTGATCTTTCCCCAACCTCGCGAGAGGTAAGGAAAGATTTTTTTGTATCGTTGTACCTAATAGAAGCCGAATGGTACAATAAGGAAGGTATAGTATGCATACATACATGATCCAAATTTCACATCATATTTTACATCTCTGGAGGGACAACACATGAGCCAATCAATGATCACAGGACTGGAACAATTGCTCGCGCTGGAAAACATTCGGAACACCAAGGCGCGTTATTGCCGCTATATTGATACGAAGCAGTGGGATACCTTGGGTGATGTGTTTGCTCCGGATGCAGTGGCCGATTTCAGCACAGAGGGTAATCCAATTCCGGTATTAACAGGCCGTGATACGATCGTACAAGTATTCCGTGATCTGGTGGATGTTGCCGTAACCGTACATCATGTTCATAGCGCCGAAGTTGAATTTGTATCTGAGAACGAAGCAAAGGTCATCTCCCCAATGGAAGATTGGGTCACGTTCCCGGAGGGCAATGAAAACAAATCCTTCCACGGATTTGGGCACTACCACGAAACGTTTGTCAAAATCGACGGCCAGTGGTACATCAAACATACAAGTCTGAAACGTCTTCGTCTGGACCTGTTTGAATAGTATAATCCGTGTAGCAGAATAGATAAGTTGATCAACCATTAAAATAATAGCCCCGAGTAGCGCAATGAATGCGTCCTTGGGGCTGTTTGGTGTTAGTGGAGCAGAACAGCTGACACCTACACAGAAAAATGGGATAACAAAAAAGCCAGGTTCAGAACGCGAGGGTCCCTTCCTGACTTCTTTTGCTTAAATATGATGTTAGATCCGGCTACTTGTTTCCGTGACTTTCCGAGACTGCATTCTTAGATACACCTGAGAGAAAATAACGGATGCCAGTGCGACCACGGTCATACCCCAGAAAATATTGGTGTACGCCGAGGAGAGTGGCAAGTTCTGCATCGCCGTTAATGCTACGCCAGTAACAGCAACGCTGAAAGCTCCGCTGAAGAACTGACTGAGTTGGAACAGTCCCATACCTGCGCCCACCTGATCCATGGTCAGATTACCAGACAATTCATTGGACACGCTAGTGGTCAGGGATGAGAAGCCAACGCTGAGCAGCACATAGACCGCCATAATGGCGTAGATGTTATTGTCTGCAAATAAGGCAAACAACCCGGCAGCAGCCAGTAGCAACCATGGTGCAAACTTCAGTAGCAACGTATTGCCGTGTCGGTCAATCATGCGGCCGATCCGATTGGACAGCAGCATGGACACGACTGCACCCGGGAAGATGACGAGTCCAGATTGAGCAGGGGTCAGTCCATACAGATGCGCCAAAATTTGCGGCAGCAGGAACAGCGTTGAGAAGTTATTGATGTACGATACAATCCCCAGCGAGCTGAGCATCATATATTTTTTATCTTTGAACAAAGCAGGTTGAACAAATGGATCTGCCGCGCGCCGAATTCGGAGCCAGAACAGAAGCAGTGCCGCAGCACCGATAACAAGTGTGTACCACTGACGGGAAGTCAGAAATAACAGCACACCCGTAGTACCAATGGCAAGAAGCACGGCACCCAGCAGGTCAAATGAACCTTTTTGCGGTGTTTCCCGAGGAAGCAGTTTGAAGAATACAGGAATCAAGAATAACGTTAAGCCCGTAACGATAAACAGATCATGCCATCCCAGAAACTGAGTAATACTTCCGCCGATGACGGGACCAAGTCCAAGCCCCAGTGAACTCGCGGACATGATGACAGCCATCGATTTACCCCGGCGATCATGTGGAATGTACCGGGTAATCAGCACAATGGCAAGCCCCGGAACCGATGCAGCACCCGCAGCCTGGATCAGACGTGCAATGAGCAAAATGATGAAGTGATTACTGAAAAACCCGAGAACGGATGCCGCACCAAGTAACGTAAGCCCGGTCGTGAATAATGTACGAATAGGTATGAAATCCGATAGACGTGAGAACGTAATCGAGGAAATGGCAAATACAATGGAATACCCTGTAACAATCCATGAGGAAGCGACGGATGTAAGCATAAATTCGGCTGCAATTTTGGGAAGAGCCAGATTAAACATCATTGTATTCATAACAACGAGTACAACGGTGAAACCAAGCAAGCTTACAATTAATCCTTCCTGTATTCCGGTCCGTTCCCCTGATGATGCGGTTGCAGTGTTGTTCATAAAAACCTCCTAAAGTGATATGTATTTCGCAACATTTCAGAAACGGTGTGTAACATTTGCAAAATGTAGTATGATGTCAATCCCGTGCCTAACAGCAGGGGTTACATAACGAAATCATTAAAGTTCGATTGGTGTCGAACATTAGAAATATATCATGGATCTGTGTTAAAATACAATGGATAGTCTGATAAAAGGAGACTACAGTATGAAAATTTTACATCATCCACAGGTGTCAGATATTGAACTTTCCTCCGTATTGTATGCGTTAAGCGACCCAACCCGTCTTGGGATTGTTGCGGAAGCAGCCAGAAGCGGGGAGCAACCGTGCAGTCATTTTCATGCACCTGTTGTGAAGTCAACGATGTCGCACCACATTCGCACTCTGCGGGAAGCCGGAGTTATTCGGGTCAGAGTGCAGGGCACACAGCATTTTCTCACCCTGCGATCCGAAGATTTGGAAACGCGCTTTCCAGGTCTCTTGCAACCGTTATTGCAGGCCGCAGCTCAGTCAAGCACAGATCCTTCCTAAATTTTGTCCTTTCTTCAGGTCGAAGAGGGGACATTTTTATTTTCTGATACTAAAAAACCTCTAATACTGATGCGACATTCTGTGTCGTACCAGGCCCTATATAATAACGGTGAACACACAAACCATATCGAAAAGAGGTTCACAACCATTGGCAAAAACTAAAAGAGGACGCGTCTTGTGGAGTCTTCCTTCCAGGGGCCGGGGAACATGCCCGGTGTGCAGCAGTACCCGAATTAAATTGTTGTATACGCAAACAAAAACAGACGGTACAAGTCTGAAAGTATGCAAGAAATGCTTCAAAGCCGTGCAATCCAGAGTGGATAATGCACACGTATAACATAACTGGCCTGTTCTGCGGAATGGGCCATGTCTTTTGATATAATCGAATATATTAGGAATGGAATGAGATGGGGGCGGGAAGATGAGTAACATGCATCGGATTCACTGGTTTGACGAACAGATTCGAGGTGGACGTTTTCCGAATAGCAGCTGGCTTGCCCGTGAGTTTGAAATCTCCCGTCGTCAAGCTCAGCGTGATATTGAATATATGGCAAGTTCCCTGCGAGCCCCTTTGGTGTATATGGCAAAATATCGGGGCTATTGTTATGAGGATCAGACTTTTCGATTGCCCCATTTGTATATGACCGAAGAAGAGCAACGTGTGCTGAAATATCTGGCGCATCGATATCGACATTACGATTATGATCAATCGGATGCGGTGAAACGTGTAGCGCATTTGCTGGAGCGTTTTACGTTGGAGGAACAACAGATGGGAAGTAGCGAGCTTCCGGTATTTTCAGCGCAACCGAAGCAACTGCAATTCTTTGAATTATTGTCCCATGCCATAACTGACTTGCGCAGAGTACATATTCATTACAGGGATCATGATGGAGAACGGCAGTTTTCCTTGTGTCCATTAAAGATGATATCCCAGTTTAACGCCGATTACGTGGTGGGGTATGAAGCAGACCCTGTACAGCAAGTGGCCATTCGCTTGGAGGGCATTGTTCATGTATCGATCTTGGATGAGAGATTTGAGTACAGGTCAGATGCTCTTTTAGGTGGAGGGGAAGAACCACTGCCTGTGCGTAAACCGTTTGTAGCTGAGATTCGCTTGAAGGAATTGCAGCACATGGACCTATGGCAAGGATATCGTATCCAGGCTAGGAAAGATCAGATTTATTCAATTGAATTTTATGACACGGACGCTTTCTTGCAGCATTTGTTTATTAGCGAATGGGAGGAACTAGTGTCTCCTGGGTGGCTTAGACGCAAGCTTCAGCAAAGCGCAGAAGGATTAATTGACAGGCTCGCGATACAACGTAAGCAAAACGTGGAATAAACCAGTGTAGAGAGGAGAAGATCCGTCCTTGGCTGAGAATATTTTAGATCACCTCATCATGAAGCGGGAGTCCAAATCATACGTGGATAGTCTGCATGCGATACTCACCCATACGGGCCAGTTTCAAGGTTCCAAGGTTGTACTTGCTGGATATACGGGCATGGCTTTCAAGCTGTCGGTACATCGCAGACTACTTCCCATGTCGGTTACAGCGTATGGACAATGGGGGGAAGCACATCGTCCTGGAGTCGATAACCTGGGGATATTCACGATCTGGGATGGGGGACGTACACGTCATTCCACGTTTGGTTATTACCAGCAGGATGCAGTGAATTGGGTGAGACGGAGTATTGATGAAGGCACTGGTGTGATTTACTGGATTCCTGAGTTCGGTGTTATTCATGGATATGATGACAGTGACCGCATCTTTTATGTGCAAGATGGATGGAGCAAGGAACCGCAGATTTTGTTGTATGACAATTTCGGCTTAAATTTTACCGGATTTTGGTATTGTCAGGTGTTTGGTAATCAGGTCCGCATCCCTGAAGAACAGATGCTGCTGGAATCCCTGCGACTGGCGATTGAGGATTGGGATATTCCCTATCGTCTGTTACCCGATCGGAATATTGCTTCAGGTAGAAAGGCATATGATGTGTGGGTGGAGGCCCTGCGGAGTGGGGATTTTGATGAATCAGGTGCGGCTTATATTTTGGAATCCTACTGCCATGCTCGAACTGAAATAAGGATGTATTTGCAGGATGTTCGAGGGGTATGGAACGAACTGGACCAGGCTTATGCATATTATGAACAGCTTGGGACGTTAATTGACCAAATGAAAGGATATATAGTTCAGCAGGAAAATAGACGTGTCTTGCGATCAGATACGACAGAAGATCTAGCACAGGTATTAGTGAAGGCAAAAGCATTGGAAGAGCAGGCTATTGATTATTTTCGAGTGATATCCAGGAAGTATCCTGACCGTAAAAGGTCCACTATACCACGGTGGGGAGCACATTCCGCGCGATAGGATGAGAGAGGAAGGGAGTGAAGGGTGATGGCGACAAAAGTAGTATTGCAGGACTGGATTCAATCCCCGCAAGCTGTGAATTTTGCTGATGAATATAGATCATTGAGCGGTGTGAGCGCGTATACAGATGCGTTGTATCGCATTTTATTACATAAACAGTGGATGGATTTCCCACACCACATGATTTCAGGTATGACTGCAAGTGCATTCAGACTAGTGGTGGATCGGTGTCTGACGGCAGAGTCAATCTCCGCATACAACTGGATGGCAGAGAACTTTGTCGCAGCAGACTTCATTGGTGTGACGGCGAGCCAGGCAGCTGGCTTTTCGTTCGAACCGACCTTTCCCCTGTATCAGAAACAGGCTCTGCTGGACATTAAAGCTTCAATTGACCGGGGCGTAGGTGCGATTCTCTGGCACGATCAATTTGTCATTGTTACTGGATATGATGATGTGAAACGGGTGTTATTCATCTGTGAAAGTAAAGGCAATGAAGTCATTCGTCTGCCTTATGATTCGTTTGGAAGGAACAGTACACCCTACTGGTACTATCAGGTGCTGGAAGCTTGTGCACCCATAGATCGATGGGAAGTCTGCAAGGAATCGTTAATCCAGGCCGTGTACAAATGGGAAACTCATGACTATATGCTGCCGCCCCAAGATTATGCCTGTGGGGCGGCTGCGTATGCCGCTATTGCTGCTGCTTTGCAGTCAGGAACATATGACGCTGAACAAGCGGCAACTGTACTTCGCTATTATGCCAAATC
Source organism: Paenibacillus sp. Y5S-9 (assembly GCF_036894235.1). NCBI lineage: Bacteria > Bacillati > Bacillota > Bacilli > Caryophanales > Paenibacillaceae > Paenibacillus > Paenibacillus sp. Y5S-9. Next base: position 5,949,976 of record NZ_CP145887.1, on the reverse strand, counting down.
AAGATTGGATATTGCCTCTTATGTTGCAGGACTTAAGCATCTGTCCATTCAAATGGACCAGGTCATAAACGAGTATGAGCTACTCGCAAGCCTGTATACAATGATCTTTGAGAAAATCGACAACTCCATCTCTTGGAATACGAAGGAACCAGATTGTGTGCAAAGCGTGATTGAGCTTATCCGGAAGGCAGGGGCTACGGAACAACGTGCCATTGATGCCATTAAACGTGCCTTTCCAGAGACGATAGGCAATCGTTTTAAGGATGTTGGATTAAGATAAATATAATAAGTAGTTCTCTGATGTGATACCGCAGGCCGAAGTTCCATTTGATGCTAGAAGCGCAGTTTAAATATTTCTCACTTAACGTGGCGGGGTAACTATACTGACTACATTCTCAAATTCCGTCTGCCAGTCGCTCTTGATGATGTTGCCGATGTAACCATCGGGTCGAATAAGTATCAGCGTGTCGCTGTTAATGCCGTAGATGTCAGTCAGTTTTTGGGTGGTGTCGTTGATAACATTCTGTTCGGCTTCATTACCAGTACTGACGATGTATCTGTGCAATTCGGCACCACTATCCGGCCAGATCAGGTCAGGGAGGATATGAGCGGCAATGGCTCCAAAAGCAAGTAATGTGAATTGTGGTCCACGAAGGATCTCAAACAGTCGTCTTACACCGCCTGGGCCGATGCATGGAGCATCAGGTGCTCGATCTCCGACCTGAAGTGACTTGGTCGCTGATGCATGCTCAGAGCTAAGTGGACCACCATGATACGATAGTGAGAGCTGTCGTTCTTCATCACCGCGTTTGAGACTGGCGAGACGTTTATTATCGAGCTTGGCGTACAACTCGCTGGATTTCCCAAGAACGCGTGCGGCAACAGGTTGACGTTCAGCTTCATAGGTGTCAAGCAGGCGATCGGGTGCGCCAGCAATGACCTGACCTATCTTCCAGCCGAGGTTGTAAGCGTCCTGTACACCGGTATTGAGCCCTTGCGCACCGGCTGGGGTATGGACGTGGGCTGCGTCGCCTGCAAGGAAGACACGGCCCGACCGATAATGCTCAGCAAGTCGCACGTTGGGACGGAATACGGAACTCCAGGTAATGTCGTAGAGTCGTAAACCAGTGAGCTTGTAGAACTGAGCGGCAAGTACAGCCTCGTCCAGATCTGGGTTCTCGTCTGCTCCCAACCTGATCATGACCTGGAACTGGTCGGAGTGTGGCAATGGGCATGCTCCTACAAATTTACCTTTTGTGCGGGGCCACATATGCCAACGATTGCGAGACAAGCCATCGATTATGCCATCAATGATGAGCATACGATCTGATTCGTTGGTCTCTCCAACAAATCGAATACCTGTACCTTTACGAACGGTGCTGGAACCCCCGTCTGCCCCCACCAGATATCTGCTGCGAATCTTTTCCCCTGAAGAGAGCGTCACCGTCACCCCAGCGGCATCCTGTTCAAAAGTATCTACCGCGTTGTTAAATTCAATATTCAGCCCCTGACGTTCGAGTAGGCGGTGCAGGATGGCATCCGTGCGGTGTTGAGCCAGCAGAAGAATATTCGGATAGGGCAGATCTGGTGTAGGTTTATTTCGCTGCTGCATGCGCCACGGCACAGTGATCGGACCTAGATGGATACCTGCGAGCGGGTAAGAACTTCCCTCTGTGTGAGCATCACTCAGCACGCCTAGATCTTCAAAAACCTCCTGGGTTCGCGGCTGTACCCCCTTGGCACGAGAACCCTTAAAGGCATGGGGAGCCTTATCGACCAGCCGGACACGAAGACCGCGGCGCAACAGATCTGCTGCTAATGTAGATCCGGTCGGGCCAGCACCTGCAACCAATACGTCGATATCGTAATCTTCCCTCGATGGACTCACATCCGGTTGTTGCTTCTCTTGCGATGGCTTGAATCGTATAGCTGTCATTTGTAATGTTCCTCTCTAAATTGGATCTGAAATAAAGTTCTGTTTCTAATAACTAACGGACTATGAAAATTACAACTTATTGTTTCTTAGAAACAATAAGTTTCCGTGCAACAATATTAGTATAAATTCTATTCTTTTGTCAATATTGTTTCCTGGAAACTTTAATTGTGAACCTGTCCTTGATATACTGGGATGAAGTTCATTAGTGTTGGAGGAAAAAGGATGATCAAGCCATCAAACTATCACAATAAAGAGCACCTGATTGATGAAGTGCTGGAAGCTGTGAAAGATATACAGATTAAATTCCAAGCGGAAGATGACGAAGAGAAGGAATGGTTGCTTAAGCACAGCCCTGATCCGGAAGTTCAAGAGTTAATCGAAGAAATGACGGTTACGATGTTACATGTGTTGGATGCTATCGGAACACTTGAACCTGTAAATGGGATAACCATTTCAAAACAATTTGGCTTTTCCAAAGGCACGGTTTCCAAAATCACCAAGAGGCTGGTACAGAAAAATATCATTTTGCCTGAATACCTGCCGGATAATAAAAAAGAAGTATTGTTTCGCATGACAGAACGGGGTCAAGACATCTATCGTTTACATCAAGCCATGCATCAACAAATTGATCTTGGCGCAAATCGTTTTTTGCAGCGATATACCGAAGATGAATTGCAGTTCTTAGCGCATGCTCTCCGTGATACGGCACAGGCGTCCTGGTTCAATTCGGAAAAAGATGGGCCATCCATCGTTTCTGGTGATGGGGGGGCTTATCCTGAAGATGACTCAGAACTTAATGAGACCACAGGAGAGTTAACCGTTAACGAGGAAATGAATGAAATTATGGGGATGCTTCATACGCTGAATACCCGTGATCTGAAGAAGGCCAAGGCCGTTCTTGAGGATGTTTTCTTTACGAAATATGAGGATTAGCGTAAGTAAGCTGTTGAGCATGCTCATATTCATCTCGGCATACGAAGTTGTTCTGCAAAAAATAAACGCTATAAAACCGGACAGGCTGCAGCCGATCCGGTTTATTTGCATTCAACATATATGCACATCAGGTTATGTGATCCACGCTAATCATAACTTTTACAAGAAAAAATAACCAAAATTTTAATTTTGGGGTAATCCAAACCCCCTATTGTTCCGAATATTATATTAGATGGTCTTTTTTGGATGATGATATTCAAGGACAACAGGGGGCGGGAGTATGGTACATAATCCGGAAACCATTCAGGAATGTATCGAACATGCACGGCAAAGGCTCTACCAGATTGCAGCTCAATATGCGGAACTGTGGCATCCGGAGGTTATTCGCCAATCCATGGTGCTGGATGAGTTAATTAATGAATATAACAACGCAACTCGCGGAAGAACGAATTCGAATCAACTGAAATAATGAACGTATAGAATGCACTTATAAAATGAAGAAGAATCCCATGAAGGGATTCCGTGTGTTTGCCTTACTCTTTTACCGCCCCGAGCACAATTCCCTTTACGAAGAAACGCTGCAAGAACGGATATACGAGCAGAATCGGCAGAGCGCCAATAAAGATCTGAGCCGCGTTAACCGTACGCTGGGACATGTTCTGGAGCTGCGTTGCATCCACGTTCATGTTGGAAAAATCCTGCTGTACGATAATGGTCTGCATTAACGTGGCGAGTGGATATTTGGAAGCATCATTCATATAGATCAGCCCGTCGAACCAGGAATTCCATTGACCTACCATGGTGAACAAGGAGATCGTGGCAATGGCGGGCATGGATACAGGCAGATAGATTTTGAACAGGGTCGTGATATGGTTGGCTCCATCAATGAATGCGGCTTCTTCCAGCTCTTTTGGCACGTTACGGAAAAAGTTCATCATCAGAATCAGGTTCCAGACAGCCACCGCTCCTGGCAAAATCAGAGCCCACATCGTATTAATCAGTCCAAGCTTCTGGATCAAGATATAAGATGGAATTAATCCCCCGCTGAACAGCATTGTGAAGATGAAAAACCACGCGTATAACGAGCGCCCCTTGAAGTGCAGACTCTCCTTGGATAGCGGATAAGCCGTCAGGAAGACAAGTGTCATACTGAGCAGTGTACCCAGAACCGTACGTTGGACTGAAATCCAGAGTGCACTTAGAAAGTTACTGTTACCAAATGTTTTGGTGTAGGCGTCCACCGTAAAATCAATCGGCCAAAGTGTCACCAGATTGGCGGATGCTGCCGCTTTACCACTGAAGGAAACCGCCAGAATATGGACCAGCGGCAGGATGCACAGGATCGAGACGGCCGCGATGAATATCAGGTTGAAGCCATTAAATATACGGTACCCGGTTGTTTTGTGATACACCTTAATTCCTCCTTTGCATTTTGCATAATTCGATTTGAATCGCTCGCGTGTACAAGATATAGACGAACTAAACCATTTCGATCTATATCTTGCTGATTGAAAGTCGCTGTCTGGATGTATGCAAAATGCCCCTTAAAAAATACGGTAATTGGCGATTTTGTATGCCATCCGGTACGCAGAGATGACCAGGAACATCGCGACAAATGATTTGAATAACCCAACGGCGGTCGCAAAGCTCATTTTGCCATTCAGAATTCCCATTCGGTAGACAAAGGTATCGATAATATCACCTTTCTCATATACCAGCGGATTGTACAGGTTGAAGATCTGGTCAAAGCCTGCATTCAGGATATTGCCCAGCGATAACGTACCTACCACGATAATCATCGGCACGAGTGCAGGCAGGGTAATATGTAATGTCTGTCTAAGTCGTGTTGCCCCATCCACCTCGGAAGCCTCATACAATGCGGGATTAATACCCGCAAGTGCTGCCAGAAATACAATCGTCCCGAATCCAAACTCCTTCCACACATCACTGACAACTACCGTTACACGGAACCAGTCTCCATCTCCCAGAAAGAAGATCGGTTCAACGCCAGCCGCCGCTAACACCTGGTTTACCAGCCCACCTTCCGGTGATAACATATCGAGCAGAATGCCGCCCAGGACAACCCAGGACAGGAAATGGGGCAGATATACCAAGGTCTGTGAGAAACGTTTGAACGTAGAGTTCCGAACCTCGTTTAGCAAAATGGCGAACACCACGGGGGCCACAAGTCCGGCTACAATTTTCATCGAAGCGATCAGTACCGTGTTCCAGATGACCTGAACGCTGTCGGGATATTCGAACATGAACCGGAAGTTGTCCCAGCCCACCCATTTGGAGCCAGTGAATCCCAGCCACGGTTTGAAGTCTTGAAAAGCAATAATAATGCCGCCCATGGGCACATAGGCGAACAGCAAAGTGAGCAGTACAGCAGGCAGCAGCATCAGATGCAGCGGCCATGTGCGTTTGAAATTCCAGCGGGTACGTTTGCGTGGATGAGGCGTCATTTTTCGCACCGGCGTATTGGTTGTTAACGGTTGTTCGATAGCCATCAGGGTCCCTCCTTTATCTCGTCCAACCCGGGCAACATGAGGCGAGCAAGCCTCTGCACAGAGTGGAGCAACTGAATTATAGCAATGGAAAAGGGCGGACTATAGAACAACATTTCAATGCGGATGTTGAAATATTAACTTGTTGATGGAAACGACAAAAAGGAGCATCCGACTGTAAAGTCCAATGCCCTGTCTTCAGGTTGTGCTCCGGCCATATGTTATTTGCTTCCGATATGCCCTTCATGCTGAACGCACCTATATCATTTCACAATGGAGCCATCATACTGCGCATCAACGGTACGAACCGCTGACTGTACCTCGGCCACCAGACGTTCCCGTTCTTCATAGAGGGGGGCTTCCTCTTCCTCAAAACCAAACTGAATTGCCCGAACGCTGCCTTGTGTCAACGTTAAGCCCTGAAGCTGCAATTCAAACAGGAAGGAAGCTTCAAAACCCATGCCATCCTGATCCCGGTAACAATACAAGCTGGAGATATCGTCTTCTTCAATGTGCAAAATGCCTTGTTCTGTCAGTTGCATCACAGAGCCCCCTCACGAAATGTTGATTCATTCCCAGTATAAGAGGATTTCCAGTCACAGGAAAGCGGGAGAACAAAAAATCATATAGAATTGTAAGGGCTTTCAATATAAAATAGGACTTCGGTATAGAAAGACTTCAAAATTCAGGGACAGGGTGAAACGATGAAATTCACAGTATTTGCGAAGACGGTCATTCTCTTAATCTGCCTGCTGGTACCCATTCTGCTGCTGTATACATACGCGAACCAGGCAAATGTGGACATGGTCGTTGAAGAGAAACAACAGTCGAGTCTGAACCAGTTCAATTATTTCAGTTCCCAGGTGGATAAAAATATCGAGCAGCTTTCGCTGTATGGCCTGACATTGCTGCGAGATCCCAGTATCCTGCACTATCGTTACATGACGGACTCCACCAGCCAATATGAGAAAAACAGTATCTATCTGGATATCCTCGACAAATTATCATTGTACCAGTCCACCAGCCGCTGGAAGAATGATATTACCATTGTGCTGCCACAAGCGGAACTTGTGTTGTCCACCATGTCCAGCCGGACGGTCTACGATGAGAAGATGTTGACGTTTCCGCAACCGGGCCAATGGCAGCTGGAGCAGGGGAGTTTCACCTACTTTTTCACGGATAACTATGAGTGGAATGAAAAACCGGTGAACACAGGCGTGCGAACGGTGATGGAGATTAATTTTGACCCGATGAACGTGGTTGCCATGTTGGATGATTTCAAAGAAACGCAGGGAGGAGATCCTTTCTTGCTCGTACCAGGTAAAGATCCGTTGCTGAACCGTACGGCGGACCCCGAACTGGTCGAAGCGATTATGCGAGATATCCCCTTTGACGGACCGGAGCGGGAAGGTAATCATCAGCTGGAGGTAGGTGACAAACAGTATCTGGTCAGTTACGTACACTCGAAACAACTGCAAGCGGTATACGTGAACCCGGTGGTATTGGATGATTTACTAACCCCAATGGACAAGAGCCGGAATATGTTCATTACCTCCATTCTGTTACTGCTCGTGCTGAGTATCGGGGCTGCACTACTTTTGTATCGAAAAGTCCAGGTGCCGATCCATCGTTTGATGAGAGGGCTGCAACAGATTCGCAAAGGGCAGTTGTCCACTCGGATTCCAGTTGATCACTCCCGTGATGAATTCGCGTACCTGACCCAGAGCTTTAACCATATGGCAGAGCAGATTCAGGAACTAATTGAGAAGGTATACGAGGAACGTATCCGCTCACGGGAAGCCACACTGAAACATCTGCAATCACAGATCAATCCGCATTTTCTGTACAACTGCCTGTTTTATATCAAAAATATGACCCAGCTTGGCAACCGTGAAGCGGTTATTGCCATGTCGCTAAGTCTGGGAGACTACTATCGCTACATTACGCGGGGCGAGAATGACATGACCACAGTGGAAGAAGAGATTCGGCTGCTGGACCATTATCTGTCCATTCAACAGATGCGGACCAACCGACTGACCTATGAGATCGCCGTACCGCAGCAACTGATGCAGCTCCACATTCCACGGCTTCTCATTCAGCCGATCGTTGAGAATGCGGTGATCCACGGCATCGAGCCGATGGAAGGCAGTGGGCATGTCGTCGTAACGGGAATGGCGGTACCCGAACATATTGAGGGACGAAAATATACAAGATACAGCCTGTTTGTAGACAATGACGGTGTCACACTGACAACGGAAGAGATTGCGGAATTGGAACGGGAGATCAATGAGCCGATGGGTGAGGAGATTGGAACAGGGACGTGGAATGTGCACCAGCGTCTCGTTACGCGATATGGGCTGTCGTCTGGTCTTCATTTTGGAGCGATTCCCTATGGGGGACTTAGTGTAGAAATTCGATGGTTTGAGGAGGAACAAACGCATGATGAATCTGATGGTTGTGGATGATGAACATTCCGCAGTAGAGTCGATCGCTGTCTCCATACCATGGAGAGAACACGGGATTGGTCAGGTGTTCAAAGCCTATTCTGTCAAAGAAGCCTTGGAACATATGGCAACACAACAGGTCCATATTATTATCACGGATATTCGCATGCCGGGTCTGTCCGGTCTGGATCTGGTCAGTCATATCCGGCAAAAGTGGGAGCAGACGAAATGTATTATTTTGTCGGGGCATGCTTCCTTCGATTATGCGAAGCAGGCGCTTAAACATGGGACGGTCAGTTATCTGCTCAAACCGGTCCGGGATGAGGAATTGATCGAATCCGTGCAGCAGGCTGCCGTGCAGATTCGCCTGGAGGGTGAGAAACAAATGCTGCATCAGCGGGCGATGTATTCGGTAAGGGAACATCTGCCCGAGAAGCGGGCAGAGCTGATGAAGGATGTACTGTTAGGACATAAATTTGCGGATGCTGAACTCGAAGGCAAGCTGGAGCAACTGGAGATCGGGTTCCGTCCGCAGGATAAAATGCAACTGCTGCTCATCCGGTATGATGACCATCAACCGACACATAAAGCGTTTCGATTGATGAAGTACGCCATCTCGAATGTAGTGGAGGAGATCTACGGCAGTACCTATCATCTCTGTCATACGGATGATGCTTACGATGACCTAGTCTTCATGGCCAGTCCCAAACAAACTCAGGCTGAACCTGAAATGCTAATGGGTCGGCTTGGAGAGCGTTTGATCCACAGTGTGAGGCAGTACCTGAACGCGACCATTTCCTTGTCCGTTAGTCGTATGGGGCGTTTCCCAGATCAGGTGCCGCAGCTATATCATCAAGCTGTGAGTGCACTTCGCAAGCAGGCCGAGGCGGGCAAAGGATTACATCTGAATGCGGCTGCGGGAACCAATGGGACCACGTTGAAGTCACTTGCAGCACTGTATGAACCGCCGGGTCTAACGGCGTTGCTGGAAGCCGGGCGCATGGAGGATGCACACCGTAAGATTGATCAGATCTTTGCCGAACTGTCGAACAGTGTGTTCCCGGAGCATGTGTATGTGGCTTTTCATTATTTGGCGGCAGCATTCTCCTATATGGCTCATCGGGAAGGAAGACAGTTAGCCGAAGTGCTTGGCGAGCAGTACCAGCAGCTGCTCAAGGATGGTTATGGCATCTCGCTGCGTAGTCTGGAAACGTGGACCAGAAGTGTGATGCAGCAGTGGGAAGAGAGCACGAGCGATGCGGGACAGGATGCCGGATCAACGCTGATTCGGCAGGTGCAGCAATGGATTGACCATCATCTGGGTGAGGATCTATCGTTGCAGGTCATTGCCGGAGAGGTGCATCTGCACCCGGTATATCTGTCGAAAATGTACAAACAATCCACAGGTGAGGGCATTAGTGATTATATTATCCGTTCCAGAATGGAACGTGCGGTTCATTTACTGAAGCATACGGCAATGAAGATCTATGAAGTTGGTCAGGAAGTGGGATACAACAACACGCCTTATTTCATTCAGGTGTTCCGCAAACATTATGGACTGACCCCGCAGGATTTTCGGAACGGTTAACAAATCAATATGAACATTGAAATTGTGATATATGTTTGCCTCCCCGGCTGCACTATCCTTTTCATGTAAGGTGCATAATGCCACATGCAGAGGTGCATTTGGCATATAAGGGTATCCAAGTTACCTGAGGAGGGGTTAGTTCATGTATAGAAAAATGATGACGGCATTACTCGCAATAACGATGGTTGCTGTAACGGCATGCAGTTCGGGGGCCAAGGAAGAACCGGCCAAGGAAGCCGCTGCACCACTTGCTCTGCAAGACGGGAAATATGAACCGGCGGTACAGATGAGTTATTTGCGGGCCTGGAATGATGATACGAAATTCAAGAATGGGGAAACGGCACAGAACAATGTGCATACCAAATGGGCCAAGGAACGACTTGGCATCGATCTGACCACACCATGGGCTGTATCGGTGACCAATGATGCATTTTACACGAAATTGCGCTTGTCCCTGTCCGCTAACGAAGAACTGCCGGATATCGTATCCATTCGGGGAGACTACAATCTGGTACGGGAATTAATTGAGTCCGGCAAGTTTGCGAATGCAGGCGAGCTGTTTGACAAGTATGCTTCGGACACATGGAAACAGGCATCTGAATCGGCGCCGGAGGAATGGTATCCGTACATGTATGAGGGCGAGCGTTATGGCATTCCAATCTTCGATTATGCCTACAACGGCGATTCGGTCATGTTTATCCGGGAAGACTGGCTGAAGAAGCTGGGACTGGAAGAACCAAAAACCATGGATGAGCTGGTTACGGTCATGGATGCTTTTACGAATCAGGACCCCGATGGAAACGGTAAGAAAGATACGTATGGTCTGACCGTGGGCATGAAAAATGCGCTTAATACGTGGATGACGGAATCCGGCTGGATCTTCGGCATGTACAACACGATGCCTGGACAGTGGAATGATGCCGGAGACGGAACACTGCAATATGGCTCCATTCAGCCAGGCGTGAAGGAAGGTCTTGCAACGATGAAAGATTGGTTGTCCAAAGGTTATTTGCCCAAAGAAGCGGGTGTCTATGACGAGATCAAGGCAGCAGAATTGTTCACCGCAGGTAAAGCAGGCATTATTGTGGGGCCACACTGGATGCCAAACTGGCCGATTGATGATGTGAAGAAAAATGTGGACGGTGCCACGTATAAGGCCATTGCCTTACCTACAGGACCATCAGGCGAGAGCCACCAACATGGTTCAGGGGCAAGCAACGGGGTGGTGCTGATTAACAAGGACATGGCGAACCCGGAGATTTTCTTCACGTATCAAAATTATCTGTTCGACAACTTTGCCAACCCGGAAGTGGGCAGCGAGTTCGAACATGGCTTTGCACAAGGATATGACTATGACATCGTGGATGGCAAAGTTGTTGGTGAAGCCGAAGTGAAGGACGGCGTATCACCACTCAAATATACAATTACGTATGATGGTGCTCGAATTCCGAATCTCATGATGGATACGCTGGCGGAACTTGCGAAGGGCAAGGAACCGGAGACTCCTTTTGAGAAAAATACGAAGATTGCCAACAAACCGGAAGTGTTTGTAGCCGCTGAGGTGGTCGTTGCGAATAAAGATAACGCGATCAAGAACAAGTTCACCGGGGCACCAACCGAGACGATGAAAATGAAAAAGGACGCGATCGACAAGCTGGAGAAGGATACGTTCAGCAAGATCATCTATGGTCAGGTGGGCATTGAGGAATTTGATGCGTTTGTGACGAAGTGGAAATCCATGGGCGGGGATGATATTACCGCCGAAGTGAACGAGTGGTATAAGACAGTCAATTAACAATCAAAGCAGGGTAGAACGGATGAATTCATCAGTCTACCCTGCTTTTTTTGTCTCGAATAACATTTATGGAAAAATAGAGTCTTAGGAGTTATAGCTACCAATCTATATCGGACAGATCGGCTATGACTCACAGCGGACAAAAGTAACGTTTTTCCCTAAAACCACATTATCCACCTTCCATCCGGCATTTAACCAGGATAATGCTTGTGTATGATTCATGGAATTATTCACCCACCATTGTTCGCGATTATACGCTGTAGGGGGTAACGTAAATCCGAGAATTTCCTCAAGCTCTGCATATGTAAGGGTGATTGAAACCTGATTCAAATAGTTTTCCAAGGGGAAGTATTTGCTGTAGCTCATTTATTCGAACCTCCTGAAAAGGAATACAATAATTATACAACGTAGGGATGATGATAGCGAGGGCAAGCCGAGAGTGTACATAGATATGAAAAAAAGGAATCCGTATCCGTAGATCTCTTTGACTAGGGCATGTCTTAAATACCACTTATGGGCATCTTTCACCACCTTTTCTCCCCCTGCTGCCTTATTGTTCCGGGTGTGCTGGAGAGAGTAAAATAATAGGTAGTATACGAACATCAATACGTATTTATAACATAGATGCCCCGGATTGATCCGGGATTCATAGAGGTTCAAGTGTGGTTGATGAACATCATAAGATGCATGGGAAGGCAGGAGATTAGATGAGTACACTTTATGATCAGGCGATGGAAGAGATGATAACGACGATTCATGAATGGTTTGATGAACAGGAAAAGCGGGATGACTTGGAAAGTGTTGTGAAGCGAACCACGCTGCAAATGGGTATTGTTAATGATATTGTGCTGGATTACAAACCTGGACGGACCACGGTAGACAGCCTGGATCTGGGTTTGGATGATGATGTGAAATCAAAGCAGGCAGTAGCCTTTACCGAGGAGCAGGTACGGAATGAGATCGGGCCTAAGCTTGTAGAGGTTGTCCAAGCTAGATTGGACAAGCTGGCAGATACTCCGTTGATTGACTACCGCTTCACCTTGCGTGGGAAATTCCCAACAACCGAAGGCAAGCTGCAACTGAATTTATTGGAATGGATAAACGAAGAGAAAAGAAAGCTGCTCCTTGAGCGTATTCATACCTATGTAGACAAGAATCTGGAGAACAGTACATATCCAACAAAGCCATTGGAATCCTTCTTTTTGACGAGTCATCTGCTCGATCCAAAGCTGTTCTCGGAGTTGGATGTAACATGGACCATCAGGCAGTATGACCGGATTCTAGAGTTGAATCAGGGTCGTCCGGAGGCACTTGCGGAACATCGGGGTGAGATTACTCGTGCGGTGACGGCATGGGCGGAGAATCAGTTTTTGCCACAGTATTATGATGTACAGTCTTCGGCTTATCGTACCAATGAATATTCGATTAAGCCCGGAGCAACGCTTCAATCCAACATTGAAACACAGGCAGGCCAACATTTGGACAAGCATGGGAAGGCGCAAACATCTGGGACTCAACCAATAGATCTGCTGTTATATGCGGCGGTCATGATTCTACGTTTTGAGCCGAGTTATAGCAAACCCAAAGGTGTGACTTTCTTGGAACTTGCGAAACAACTCGGTAGCAAACGTGCGGCACGTATGATGACAGAAGGTAGCGGTACGTATGCGAAGGACGATATTCATGTGAAAACGGAAGAAGTAGAATGCAAAGCAAATGATGTATTTGCTCTGATGACCATTCACATTCGTAAGGAGGAGGCGGGTGCCTATCAACAGGCACTTACCTTTATCATTCATTTATTGAAACAGGGATTTCCAAAAGGTTATAAGATCAAGCTGAAATCTGCCGTAAAGCAGTATTTGCCGATCAAGGGACTCGCGAAGTCGGATACCCACCGATTCTTTGCGAATGCACTGGAATACCCGGAGTTGCATCCACTCCTGGAAGAGTATGCGCGTGAGGCTATCCAGGAGTTTGAGTTCTACGAGGATACCGAGGGAGAGAAAAGCTGTATGCCAGGCAGTTATGCAACCTTTGGACTGGGGCTCGTGGATGAGCGGTATTTCCCGCTGGTTGAATATTACATGGGTGAAGTGGATGATGAGCATCAGTTAATTCAGGACAAGTTTATTGCGGCATTTGTAGAACAACAGGGTGTAACGGCTCAATCCCTACCTGCGTTAGTCGCCGGTTTGCGTCGTTCGACCGATAGTCTGAAGCTGAAGATTCAGTCCGTGCTGGAGAATGATGAAATACTCGAACAGTTGGTTAGGCAGATTCAAGAACTTGAGCATTATGAAGCGGAACGTGTACTCTATCCGATCTTTGGCAAGGTGGAGAAGCTCACAGCGCTCGCTCGCAAAGCGGAGGGAAGACGGAAGGAATTATTGCTGGAACTGTTGCAAGCCGCAGGGAAATGAAGATGTACACAAGACAAATAAGCTTGTGATGTGCGAGTCAGTAGAGCATTTTAGAGAAGTGAAAGTGTATAAGGAAAGGTGGGGAGAGTCATGGAGGCATTGAGACGAGACATGTGGCAGGGGTTGAATGCTCAGGACAAAGAGGCTTGGATGCGTAAGCTCGTTCGTCAGTTACCAGACGGTATGGTATATGAGGGTCTCGAGACATTTGAACGATTCGGTCAGCGGATGGAAACAGGTGTATTTAGGGAGGATGGGCTGAGATTTGTGTTTGTGCCTGGAGATCAAGTAACACTCGGCTGGGATCGTTGGCAGCATGGTATGAACGAAGAGACATCAGCCGACCTGCATGAAACGGTCAGTGAGTATGGTGTTGAGGACGTAGATTCGTTTCTGGCGAGTCAAATGTCACCTGTAAGAACGGTCAACATTGCGCCGATGCTCGTGGAATGCGAACTGATCTCGCTTGGCTGGATTGAAGTGTCCGAGGAGGAAGCATTTGCACAGGAAGATCCTGATTTCCCGTCAGCACTGGAGCAGTTTAAGCAATCGGAAATACGTGAATATGAATTGCATCAACAATTCCGTCTGATTCGCCAAAGTGAGGATGAAGTCCGAATCCTGTGGTTCAACGAAGGAATAGAGTTGGAAGACGTTGTGAGGGAGGAAGCTGCAGCGGGTTTTGGTTTGCTGACCGAAGACGAATGGGAGTATATCTATGGCGGCGGTTGTCGCACGTTATTTCCCTGGGGTGACAGCTTCGACTATACGATGAGATTGAAACATTTTGGAAGTCTGGAAGGCGTGGATGAGATTGTGGATGGATCGGCAGAGACGGCCTCTTCACGGGTTGAAGAAAAGGATGATCGTCCTTATGATCTAGAACTGCCGAATTTCTTCGGAGTGCAATTTGCCGGTGATCCCTACAAGTATGAGCTTACACTGGATTCGGCTGGGGATGTGATGCCCAAAGGCGGAGACGGCGGAAGTCTGATTTGCGGTGGTACAGGGCCGCTGGTTGGTTTCTTGCCTGCTGCTGCGGTATATTATCGAGACATTAATGCCAGTGAACTCGACTGGGAGGATCTGATGGATGCGATGGTCTATCGCAGGGTTGTTCGTTTGGCTGATCTAAAGGTTTGATGGATTAATCAAAGCAGCTAGTGAGCGGTAGCATCCCATACGTAGAAAGAGATTTAGTGGATTCTAAAGGGCAGTTGACAGATAAATGAATACATCCGTCTCTGTCCTTTGGAGTGTTCCATTATGACCAGAAGGTGGAAGAAAAAGTAATGAATATTTAGATCAAAAGTTCTATACTTAACGAGTCTCAATCAAATCCATTACACAGAGAAGGAGTTAAGTATGTCCAGAGTATCCAAATGGCTCATCGTTATTTTAGTTTCAATTTTTATACTTAGCATGTCGGAATTCACAGTCTCAGCGTCCACTTCAATAGTTCAAACCGCACAGAACGCAGAGCGATCCATTTCATCCAAAGATCGGGTGCAACACAACATTCGTTTTGCAGTCAGAGGCACGGAGGTGGCCGTGACTACGCTTCGAACAAGTTTTGATACTGGGGAAATCAAAGAAAATGAGTACCATTTTACTGATCCAGCAATCCTTCCTAGGATACATACCGGTCTGACGACAACTTCCCATCAGTATGATCCTATCGTTAGTGACACACCAGCAGGATTAAAAGGATACATAACTTATTATGCCACGGATGATAAGGAGTATTATTACGTTTTGTATGAGTATGACTATAGCTCGAACACTCTTCGCAAAGTCCATGAGGACGAAAACCGTATCTACTTGGAACCTCAAATCGGAATGTATTATACGATTTACGAGAAAAACGTACATAAATCCAACTACTATTCCATGGTCACAGGAAAAAAAATATACACTCGCGGAAATATTTTGCTAGAAAGGGATTTGACAGATACCAAATATGTGGTATCACCGATTCCACAAACCCGTAACTTTGGGGTATATTGCACAGATACTTTAGATTGCCACTATCTTGAATATGGCGGTATAAAGGGGAAAAAGGCTAAAGTAAGCGACTTGTGGATGAAGCCTGACCAGAAGACAGGGTTGTCTACTAAAGCTTTTCAGGTAAGTGCAGATGTTCATTTAAATGTTTCTCAAGGTAACACGAGGGATCGGAAATCAGACTGGACCGTGGTTGTAACCAAGAATGGTAAAAAAACCACACTGATTAAAGAGCGAGTGGGCTATGTGCATTCATTTATCTCTCCCGAAAGAAAAACATTGGTTTTGGTCACGGAGAATGGCTTGGATAGTAAGATGGAGTCGTCCAAGGTACAAGTCTATGATTTGAAGACCCTTAAGCGGATTCGTTCCTATGATTCTCCTTATCGTGCTCGTACCGAAAGTATCCAGTGGATTACTGAGGATGAGTATATTATTGAACAGTATTTTTCCAATCCAGGCTCTTACCCGCCATCCTTATATGTTATTTCAGAAAATAAACATCTTAAATTGAATTATGGTACGTACAGTGACTGGAAAAAATACTGGAATTCTTTTCAGTTCTCTAATGTCTTTTTCCCGATGGAACCTGTAGCTATTAAGTCTGATCAGGGTGTATTGGAGTATAAAGGGCAGCCCACCTTCTATATGGAAGGGCAGCATTATGTTCCTTTAGAAGAATTCACTAAAGCATTTCATATTCAATATAATCTCGGCAAGGATCGGATCACCTTTACTCGTGGACAGCGTTCTTCCAGTGTGAATCAACCTTCAAAACAATTGTTGACGCTATACAATCAGACCTTTATTCCTTTAGGTCAGTGGAGTAAGGACTTGGGGCTCAAAGTGTCGGAAACAAAAGCAACTGGTTACAACAAACAATTAAGCATGAGCGATGAAGAAAAGGGAACTGATCTAGCCATGGAGCCCAAAATTCTCCCTTTTCAGGCAAGTGCACGATGGATGGATCGGGTAGGGGACAGTTACCAATTAGATCCGGTAAATACTAGGCCGATGGAATCAGCTGTGCCAGACCGAATTGATGGTGTAGTGCTGAATTTTGATCGAACATTGACCATTTCTTCCTCTAAAGATTCAATTACAGAGTTGCTGTTCACCAATCCAGACTACACTTCGGTGATCGGGAAAGTATCTTTAACGGACATACCTGAGAGGAAGTGGGGATTTAGCACAGCCAAGATTCCAGAAAACATGTTACAAGATGGTGTGCTTAATATGATTTTTCCCGTGAAAGAAGGAAAATCAACGATGGTGTACTCCTTAAAGCTTCCAGAACCATTTGATAAAAATAAATTCTAAAGATTCAAAAAAAACACACATCAAATCAGCCCCAACTCATAGAGCGGGACCAAAATGATGTGTGTTTATTTTTGTTTATTTCACTTTTTGTACGGATACCGCCATTTGCTCGAGTTGAGTGTGAGTCAATTGGTTATTTGGCGAGCTGAGTGTTACATAACGATCATCCAGCTTGAACGTGAGCATATCCGTTTGGTCTGGTGTGTACCATTTGGCTGATACGCCATTAGGCAGTTTTACCGTTTTGCCATCATAGCTGAACGAGTAGTCTTTAGGGGATACCGTGACATTCATACGATTGAAAACAAAGTTTACACCATCACCGCCTGCACCTACGCTTTTGAACGTATCTCCAGCAACCATATGTTGTGGGGCATAGGCTGTTGTGAACCCGTCTAACTTCGCAAATGCTTTGCGAATGTTATCCAATTGTTGCTTGCTATAGTTCACATCTGCAAATGCAGTGATCCCTTGATCGTTGTTGCCAGTTGCCTTCTGAACAGATACAGCGACTTGTTGCAGCTGAGCTTGACTCAGCTTATGATCCGGCGAGCTAAGGGTAACGTAACGATCATCCAGTTGGAATGTGAGCATGCCCGTTTGATCGGGTGTGTACCATTTGGCGGTAACCCCATTGGATAGTTTCACGTCTTTGCTCGTATAGCCGTCCGAATAATCTCTTGGAGATACATCCACTTTCATATGGCTAAAAATAAAGCTTACGCCGTCGCCACCCGCACCTACACTTTTGAACGTGTCACCTGCGATCATCTGCTGAGGTGCATAAGCGGTCTCAAACCCATCGAATTGTGCAAAAGCCTTTTGAATGGCCTCTTTTTGTGCTGCACTATACGTTACATTTGTCAGAGCTGATGGATTGCTCGTAGCTTGGCCGATAATAACCTGCCCTTTTTTGCCGTCATAGGATACGGGTACATGCAACGCATCGGCCAGCGCACGTACAGGCAGATAAGTGGAGTTGTTATAGGTAATTGGAGCAAGTTTGTTGCCATTGCTATCCGTTGGTGAGTAAGCCGCCCCATCAACATTAAAGCTGATTCCATGATTAAGGTATGCAGAGATTTTCTCCAGCTGCGTTCCGGCGAATACGCCCGTTGCTCCTGTTAAAGTCATGCCCAGTACCATCATCGTTGCTACGGATTTCTTCATGTTTTTTTTCATCATATATCTCTCCTTCAAGTTGGGGTTTAGTTTTGTTTAATGGGCTCGCTGTCCCTTATGGCTTTATATTAAACCCCGAACATATCCAGAATAATTCTGAATTATCTCCAACTTGTAAACATGTGTATCTATTACGGAGAATGTAGAACGAAAACTGAAGCTGCTTGGTGTGTTTGAACGTATTCTTTGTCGAATCGAAACATTTTAGTTAAAAAGATAGAGGATTAGTCCGCCAAAACCAAGTACAATCGCACCAACATATACATAGGAAAGTTTGCTTAGGTTTTGCTTTGTGCGGCGGTCATATTCGGGGTTGCTGGTTTGATTGGCTTTGGAATTTCCGATGATCATGGTAGCAATACCTCCAAATAGGGCGATACCCACAATTAAAACATAAGGCAACCAGGTCATGAATGGACCTCCTTCGCGAATAATATGATATGTCTTTATTGTACTTCAAGTTAACCTTTGATGTAAGATTAATTTGAGAAAATAAGGGAAATGAAGTATCTGTCTTACAGTATGTATGTAGTCTTGGATAGGAAGGATCACTACAATTTTATTATTTTTTAATATTAAAAAACCTTGATACAACAGGCATTCGCAGCTTTCTTCACTGAAGGTTGCGAATTTTTTTTGTCCACAGAGTGATCCAGAATAGAGAACCCTGCGTTACACCCTATGAAGACGACGACGAGGAAAGAAATTATACACAAAACATAATCGAGGAGTGAACACGTAATGAAAATGAAAATGAAGAAGTTTATCGCACCTGTACTTAGCTTGACACTGTTGATGCCGGGGATCGCTGGAGCAGCTTCTGCACCACAGACACCAATGACAATGATGAAAGCATCCGTGAACACACCTGCGGCTGACCTGAGAGCGAACCTGGACCACCTGCTGTCCGAGCACTTTGCACTCGCAGTAACAGCAATGGCCAAAGCATATGACGGAGCAAAAGATGCAGATGCAGCCTACAAAGCACTCGACCAGAATGCACTGGATATGCAACCAGCCATCGCTTCCCTATACGGTGAGGCAGGTGCCAAAGAATTCGAACGCATCTTCCGTGCTCATAACAAATACACAGATGATCTGGTGAAAGCAACCAAAATGGGCAACCAGGCTGGAATCAAACAAGCACAAGCAAACATCAACGGTTTCGTGGATGATTTCTCCACATTCCTGAGCACAGCTACCGAAGGCAAGCTGCCAAAAGCAGCAGCCAAACAGGCGCTGAAAGTACATGAAGATCTCGTGCAAAAAGTATTCGATGAGTATGTAGCTGGAGATTACGCTGATGCATACAAGGCTTACCGTGAAGGTTTCAAAGAAATGTTCGACGTAAGTAAGGCACTCTCCACAGCCATTACTACACAAATGCCTGAGAAATTCGAAAATACCAAAGCGGATACAAAAGCAGCCGATCTGAGATCTGCACTCAACCACTTGGCTTCCGAACACTTTGCGCTTTCGGCTCTGCAAATGCAAGAGGAATTTGATGGACGTACAGCCGCTTCCAACGCACTGATTACAGCTGAATCTGGAAACACAGCTGACTTCAAAGCAGCGATTGCTTCCGTTTACGGTAACGATGGTGCCAATGCTTTCGAGAAAATTTGGGTAACGAACCACGTTAATGCACAAAGCGACTATGTAAAAGCTGTTAAAAACAACGATGCTGCGGCTCGTGCGGCAGTAGAGAAACGTATTGATGGATTTACAACAGAGTTCGCTACATTTCTGGATTCAGCAACAGCTGGCAATCTGCCAAAAGCAGCAGGACAACAAGCGCTGACAACGCATGAAAATCAAGTACAAAATGTATTGAATCAATATGCAGCAGGTAACTATGATGCTTCTTACACAACAAATCGTGAAGGCTTCAAAGTGATGTTTGGTGTAGGTCAAGCCCTTGGTAATGCCATCGTGACTCAATTCAATGACAAATTCCAAGAGCCAGCAACACCTGCACCAGCGCCAGAAATGACAACGGTGTGGATGCAACTGAACAGCAAAATGCTGAAAATTAACGACAAAACAACCAACATGGACACCACACCAGTGCTTTGGAAAAACACAACATACATTCCACTGCGTTTCTTGAGTGAAGGTATTGGTGCAACGGTGAAATGGGACAAAAAGGCACAACAAGTAACGGTAATGGCTGGCGATGATACGCTTGAATTCTGGGTGAACAACAACGTTATGGAAGTGAACGGCGTGAAGAAAAACGTGGGTGCAACGGTATTTGTAAACAAAGATGGACGTACGCAAGTACCTCTGCGCTTCATTGCTGAACTTCTGAACTGGGACGTGAAATGGGCACAAAAAGATGGTTCCATTACGCTGACGAAATCGATGTAATAGTAGAGTGAAACAAGATTAAAACAAAAAGAGCTGCCCCATACGGCAGCTTTTTTGTATTCACCCAAAAGTTCCAAATATTTGGTATAATCATCGAGTAATGACCTACATAACAGCTTGAATAGCCGATGGAGTCCAGAATGAGGTATGATAATTTGGTATAAGCAAAATGAAGAGGGGGACAGAGGAATGAGTACATCATCAAAATCGGAGCGTCCAGCGAGAAATGTGGATACCCGGTTATTTGTTGCTTGGGCCGTTTCCGTTATTGCAACAGGGGGGAGTCTCTATTTCAGTGAGATCAAGGGATATCTTCCATGTGATCTATGCTGGTACCAGCGTATATTCATGTATCCACTAACCATCTTGTTGGGCATTGCCTACTTTAAGGATGACGTGGGCATCACCAAATACGTACTCCCACTTAGTTTCGTCGGTGGCGGCATTTCGTTATATCATGTAACAATCCAGCGTATTTTTTCGGCTACAGGTAATGCCGTGGCGTGCGGTAAGGTTCCATGTTATACCGACTATTTGAACTGGTTTGGTTTCATCACGATTCCATTACTGGCACTGATCGCCTTTATTATCATCATCGTGATGCTGTGGGGTATCGGCAAAACACCAAAATCTTCTTAATAAGAAAGGATAGATGGTGATGAGCGGACAAGCTCGTTGGTTCATGCCCTTCATTATTCTGCTCCTCCTGACGGTGGGATGCTCTTATGAAGAACAGTCACAATCAGGCGAGATGCCAGAGATGATTAAAGTGAAACTTGACGTTCCAGAGAAGGCTTCTCTTCATAAACCAACAAGGTTGCAGGTGAAGCTTACACAGGGAGATGCACCGTTAAGTCAGGCTGATCATGTGCAATTCCAGATCTGGAATGAGCTTGATGATCCGCCTTCTGTATCTCCGGAACAAGGTATGATGACAGCGGACGAACTGGAGAATCAGGGGGCTATTACTGCCACTGAGTCAGAGGAAGGGCTGTATGAAATCCAGCATACCTTTGAAGAACCAGGTACGTATGTGGTACAGGTCCATGTTACGCACGGAGCTATGCATAGCATGCCGAGAGCGAGAATTGTAGCGGAATGAAGCAATGGGCGGGTACCAAGGGTTTGGTTCAGGGTTAGCAATGGGTTTATAATGTTAAAGGTATGAAGAATGTTGTAGGAAAAGAGGGTGTTATGGCAACTATTCATGATGTTGCACTCAGGGCAGGAGTTTCTGTAACTACCGTCTCGCGTGTATTAAACAACCGGGGATATATCAGTCAGAAGACTCGGGACAAAGTGTATCAAACCATGGACGAACTTAATTATCGACCCAATGAAATTGCCCGTTCTCTTCTGCGTAAGCAATCCAATGTGATAGGCTTGATTATTCCTGATGTATCCCATCCGTTTTTTGGAGAACTGGCTAGCTATGTTGAGTATCATGCTTACCAGAATGGATTTAAAATTATGTTATGCAATTCCCACATGGACCCTTCCAAAGAGCGTGAATATGTGGAAATGCTCAAGGGTAATCGCGTGGATGGCATTATTATGGGAAGCCACACACTGGAAGTTGATGAGTACATGAATCTGCATTCCCCAATCGTGACCTTTGATCGTAAGATCGGTGAAGACATCCCGTTTATCTCATCTGATAACTATCAGGGAGGGGTTATGGCTGCTGAATTGTTGCTCTCGAAGAACAGACGGCATTTGGCACATATCTGCGGTAATTTGGAATTGCAAATGCTGTCCAATCGCCGGACGACAGGTTTCGTTGATACCTTGCAGGCTCATGGAGTCAAACCGGTCATGATTCATGAAACCGATCTGAATGTGTTTGATCAGCATCAGTATACGGAATTAGTGGATAAGCTGCTTGCACAACACCCCGAGGTGGACGGGCTCTTTGTAACGAGTGATCTGATGGCGGTGCATGCGCTGAAGCAGATCGTGTTAGGTGGGCGCAAGGTACCCGACGATATCGCTATTATAGGTTATGATGACAGTCGTGCGGCAGCGTATACGGTGCCTGGCATAACAACGATCAGGCAGCCGGTGGAGGCTATGGCTAAGCTGGCAATTGATCTGATTCGGCGCCAACTTGCGGAAGAGAAGATCGAAATGGAGCATATTTTGCCGGTTACCATCGTGGAGAGAGAGACGACCTGATAAAGGTCGTTTTTTTCTATTCGTCCTTTTGCAACAGAAAAATCAAGGCACGTTATTTTTTTTAAAATAGTATGTCAAACGATTGACATGTTAAACCTTTGACATTATAATTCGTCTTGTAAGCGTTTCCTTTTATACTATTGATCAGGGGGCATGACAAGATGAAAAGAGAACGGAAATGGATGAAATTATCGGTATTGTCATTGATTATAATGCTTGTATTGTCAGCATGTGGAGGTGAAGCAACGACGGAGTCCAACTCCTCCTCAGAGGGTAGCAGCAGTGAGAGTGTCAAAATCACCATGCTCAATTCCAAATCGGAAATTAACAGTCAGCTGGAGCAAGCGGCTAAAGACTTCCATGCCGAAAATCCAAATATCACACTCGAAATTGTACCTGTAGGCAGTGGACAGTCTCCGTTTGAAAAAGCGTCTGCTTTGTATGCCTCCGGCAGCCCTACAACGATGATGATGCTGGATACAGGGGATGTAGAGAAATTCAAGGATCGTGTTCTGGATCTCACATCCGAGTCTTGGATGAAGGATGCCGTGGAGAACAGCACAGCGGCTACAACGTTTGATGGCAAAAACTATGCCTTCCCGTTCTCTATTGAAGGATATGGATTCATTTATAACCAGAATGTTTTGGATCAGGCAGTAGGTGGGACATTCGATCCGAAGTCTGTACAGACCACTGCACAGCTCGATGAGCTGTTCCAAAAGATCGCTGCTACTGGAAAATCACCTTTGATTGTATCTCCGATGGATTGGTCGCTTGGTGCGCACTATCTGGGGCTTGCATATGGTGGCCAGTCGGCGGACCGTGCGAAGGTGGATCAATTCATTACGGATCTGAAGGCAGGTCAAGTGGACCTTGCTTCCAACGCCGTGTTTAATGGCTTGTTAGATACATTTGACCTGATGAAAACCTACAATATCGACAAGGCTTCTCCACTGTCCGGAACCTATGAGCGTGGACCTGAGGTCCTTGGCAAGGGTGAGGTAGGCATCTGGTTCCAGGGCAACTGGGCATGGCCACAAATTTCAAGCTTTGATACAGCAGATGGAAAATATGGCTTCCTCCCGGTACCTGTGAGCAATAATCCGGATGATTTCGGTAATACACAAATCTCTGCTGCCGTATCCAAACGAATATTGCTGGATAAGGAGAAGAGCACACCAGCGCAGCAGGAAGCAGCGAAGAAATTTTTGGAATGGATCGTTTATAACGAAAAAGGTCAGGATTTCCTGGTGAATCAAGCCAGTATTATTCCGGCATTCAGCAACATTACACTAGAGCCAACAGATCCACTTGGCAAATCCATTAGTGAATACATCAAGGCAGGCAAAATCGAGGAATCAATGAGCACACTTCCCGCGGATCACTGGTCCAAACTGGGTGCATCCATGCAGAAATATTTGGCTGACGTCATTGACCGTGCCGGACTTGCCAGTGAAATTCAGGCATACTGGAGCAACGTGAAATAAAGGAATTAATCATAGCCCTGTGCAGCACATAGAGAGAGACTTGCGGTAGCCGGAGATGATGAATGTACAGCTTCCACATGAGGTCCGTTCAACTTGTTTCCGGTATAACCGCCAGGCTAATCATTTGGATAGAGTGGAGGATGACAATGCTGACCGAAAAAGGATTATGGACACGTCTGCGCACTCGCCTGATCTTTACTGGCCCGACATTATTTGCGTTTGCTACGGTGATGATTATTCCATTTTTGTATGGTATTTATTTGACGTTTACGAACTGGGATGGTATTGCAGTCGATCAAAACTTTGTTGGCTGGGATAATTACATCGGTGTGTTCAAGGACACGGTGTTCTGGAAATCATTCGGGATGACGCTGGAGTACGTATTTATTACCGTTGTGCTGACCAATGCGGTTGCTTTCCTGCTCGCTTACGCTGTAACTCGGGGAATGAAGGCACAGGGCTGGTTTCGGGCCGGATTTTTCCTGCCGAATCTGGTGGGCGGAATCGTGCTTGGTTTCATCTGGCAGTTTATTTTTAATCAGGTACTCGTTTTTGCAGGACAAAAAATGAACCTTACTCTGTTTTCCACCTCCTGGCTGGCTGACCCTGATAAAGCGTTCTGGGCACTCATTGTGGTGACCGTTTGGCAGTATGCCGGCTATATGATGGTTATCTACATTGCAGGACTGATGAATGTGCCGAAGGATGTTATGGAAGCAGCCAGCATTGATGGGGCAAGTAATCGCAAAATGTTGGCGCGCATTGTATTGCCACTGATGGTTCCTTCGTTTATTGTTTGCATCTTTTTGTCACTGCAACGGGGATTCATGGTGTATGATCTGAACGTCTCCCTGACCAGTGGCGGGCCCTTCAAGAGCACAGAGATGGTATCCATGCATGTTTATGAGCAGGCCTTTCTTGCTCGTGACTACGGATTGGGTCAGGCAGAAGCCTTTGTTCTGTTTATCCTTGTAGCCGCCATTACATTGCTCCAGGTCTATTTCAGCAAAAAACTGGAGGTCGAGGCATGATGGCTGGACAATCGCGCATTCTCAACTGGATGAAGTTTATTGCATTAATCATTGTGATGATTTTGTTTGTATTTCCTTTTGTGCTTCTAATCGTCAATTCGTTCAAGGCTAACCAGGCAATTACCTCCGATCCGCTGGGCTTGCCAAGCTCCTTTCAATTCGATAATTACGTCAATGCGTTTGACAAAATGGGATATGTATCCGCCTTCAGCAATTCGTTGCTCATTACCATTGCAGGTGTATTACTGATTGCTCTTTTTGCGGCGATGACAGCACATTACTTTGTTCGTCACAAAAGCAAGCTGAATCAGTATCTCTTTTTCCTGATGGTAGCTGCGATGATTATTCCGTTCCAGGCCATTATGATTCCGCTGGTTAAAATATACGGCTCGCTCAGCCTGCTGGATAACAAGTGGTCGCTGATCTACATGTATATTGGCTTTGGCAGTCCGCTTGCCGTATTTATCTACCATGGCTTTATCAAAAGTATTCCCCTGGAGCTTGAAGAAGCGGCTCTAATGGATGGCTGTGGAAGAGTGCAGACCTTTTTTCGCATCGTACTGCCGGTGTTACTGCCAACAACCGTAACCATTAGCGTGCTGAATGTATTGTGGATATGGAATGATTTTCTGCTGCCTTCCCTGGTGCTGACTTCATCCGAGCAGCGTACGCTGCCGCTGTCCACGTTTTATTTTTATGGAACATATACCGTGGATTACGGCCCATTGATGGCTGGTCTGGTGTTGACCCTGCTGCCTGTACTGATCGTTTATCTGTTTGCGCAGAAGTACATTATTCAGGGGGTTATGCAAGGGGCTATCAAATAAGTTCAGCTGGGTGATATAGAGAGAGACAGGAGTGAAGCATATGAACCAGGAACGATACGAGCAGCAGGAAATAGACACAAGGCAAGAGACAGACCTTGGACTGACGAGTTCTTCGGCTCAAACGAAGGAGAGTTATACACTCGCCCGGGCCAATGCATATATCAAGGAGCATCGACATCAAGTTGATCCAACCTATCGAATGGCCTATCATTTGATGCCGGAGGTAGGCTGGATGAATGACCCCAACGGCTTCATATACTTCGGTGGGATGTATCATATGTTTTATCAGCATTATCCATACGAACCGGTATGGGGGCCGATGCACTGGGGCCATGCGGTGAGCCGTGATTTGGTTACGTGGTCTTACCTGCCTGTTGCACTGGCGCCCGATCAGAGCTACGACAGTGGAGGTTGTTTCTCCGGAAGTGCAATCGTGCAGGATGGCAAATTGGTGCTGATGTACACGGGACATGTCGTGACTGGACCCGACAAGGATAACGATTACTTGCAGACACAGAATATCGCTGTCTCGGACAATGGAATTGATTTTGTCAAAAGCGCGATGAATCCGGTTATTCGGCTGGATCAAATCCCAGCGCATACCAGTCCCAAGGACTTCCGTGATCCAAAAGTGTTTGAACGAAACGGTGTGTACTATTGCGTCCTTGGCTCAAATGATGCTGCGGGCAAAGGTGTCATTCTGTTATACCGTTCAACGGACTTGCTGGATTGGAGTTATGTTAACATCATGGCCCAGAGTGACGGGACGCTTGGTGACAATTGGGAATGTCCAGATCTGTTCACACTGGATGGCCGAGATGTGCTGATCATGTCTCCACAGCGCATGCCTGCTCAGGGAGATAACTATCGCAACTTGCATTCGACCGTTTATATGATGGGAACGTTGGATGAAGACCAAGGTGTGCTGAAGTACGAGCAGTACGTTCCGCTGGATTGTGGCTTCGACTTTTACGCGCCCCAGACGATGGAGGATGCACAGGGACGACGAATCATGGTGGCCTGGATGGATACGTGGGAAACGGAAATCCCGACACAACAGTCTCATGCCTGGGCTGGAGCGATGACGTTGCCGAGACAACTAATTCGCAGGGGAGAACAATTGATATTCCAGCCGCTTCCCGAACTTATACAGTACAGGTCGGAAGGCACCGAGCAGTATGGTATACATTTAAGTGGTGACGGACATGATCTTGATCTTGGAATCAGTGGAGACTGTTACGAACTGTATGCTGTATTTGAAGCGGAACAGGCACGACACTTCGGGTTGAAGCTGCGCACGGGTGAGGATGAAGAAACCGTGATTTCCTATGATGTAGAGCAGCGTCGTTTATGTTTAAATCGCGAGCACGCCGGACAAGGGCAGGGCGGAGAACGAGCTGCGACAGTGGAACTGCTTGACGGGAAACTGGAACTTCATATTTTTATGGATGTCAGCTCCGTTGAGGTGTTCATTCAGCAGGGAGAGCAGGTAATGACAGGGCGAATATATCCTGGGCCGAACTCAACAGGTATTAAGGCTTTCTCGTCCGGAACGTGTACGTTGACCGAACTTTGCAAATGGGATATACGAATTCCTCGATAAAATGTTTTCTATAATACAGCCTTGACCTTGAAGTATACTTCAAGGTTTATTCTTGATTCATCAAGAAATATTGGAGGCTGAATAATGAGAATTTTAGAATGGATTTTGGTATTGGTAACCGTAGCTGCTACGGTACTCATGCTGGTGTTTCCGAAGCGCTCAGCAATGACAGTGGGAACACTCACAGCTCTGATTCTGGCAGTGCTTCTGCATGGCTTAATCAATTCATTTCGCGTGCAGATGATACCAACCTATCTTGTTAGTCTTGTATTATTCATTACGTTAATCATTCAACTCATGAAATCATACCGTAGTGGCCGTTATGTTCAGAGCGCGCAGAAATCCAACCGTCGTTCATGGATTAAGATGACGCTGGTATCGATTCTGGTTCTGGCTTTCAGTGCAGGCTCAATCATACTGACCTGGCTGTTACCTGCTTTTACAATGCCTGAACCAACCGGCACATATGCCATTGGCACGTTCTCTGAGCACCTGGTGGATGAATCTCGTGAAGAGACCAAAACACCCGACGCGGGGGACAAGCGTGAACTTATGATTAATGTATGGTACCCGGTGGATCAGGAGGCCGCCCAAGGGCTGCCGCTGGCGCATTACCCTAGTGAACTGGGAGAAGCGATCAGTCTGGTGTTTGGCATTCCGTCTCAGGTGTTCAGTTATCTGGATACCATTCCAACACATGTGGTGCAAGGAGCTGAGATGTCCACCGTCCAAAGCAAGTATCCGGTTCTGCTATTCTCGCCGGGTGTCCGCTCAGCCCGTTTTCAGAGCATGACGATGATTGAGGAACTGGTTAGCCATGGTTACATTGTCGTGGGGATAGATCACCCGTATACGTCAGCACAAGTGACATTTCCCGATGGACGTGAAGTTTCCTATCAGGCTGACCCTGAATTTGCAACGTCAGCGGAATTATATCAATATAATGTAGAAGGTATAGGCATACGTGCAGATGATGCAAGCTTTGTTCTCGATATGCTTACCCAGTGGAATTCACATGATCCGAATCAACTGCTCCAAGGCAAACTTGATCTGGATCACGTCGGCATCATGGGACATTCGTATGGTGGGGCAACAACAGCGGAAGCACTGGCGCAGGATGGAAGATTCCAGGCAGGACTTAGCCTGGAGGGAGGATTCTGGGGAAAAGTATCCACGACAGCCCTGAAACAGCCGTTTATGTATATCATGTCGGGTGGAACCGCCAAAAGTCTGGAACCGGATGCCACCGAAACGGAAAAAGTAGCCTATCCAGAGTTTAAGCCTGATCTGGATCGAGTGATGACAAGTAGTCTGAATGATACCTATTATCTGACGGTGGATAATTTCTTCCATCAAAGCTTTACGGATATTTCGTTAATTTCACCAAAAATGTTTGCCAGAGGCATGACGCCAGAACATAATGTGGATATAACAAGATCCTATGCGCTGGCATTCTTTGACCGTTATCTGAAAGGGGAAGAGCAGCCATTGCTGCAAGAATCTTCAGTGCAATTTCCCGAGGCCACCTATGATGCCACATATACCAAGATGCGCAACGAACAAACACAATAAATCCGCAGAAGGATGGAGGCGTAGGCATGGAAACCATGACAAGAGGAATATTGGCCAAGCGTACCGGTGTAAGTATGGCAACCCTCCGTTATTACGAAGATAGTGGAATTCTGCCTGCTCCCCGTCGTTCCTCCAACGGATATCGGGTGTATACCGAAGATTATCTGGTCAAAATTAAGTTCATTAAGGATGCCCAGTTGCTGGGTTACTCCTTAAAGGAGATACAAGAGACTCTGCAACTACTCAGCCAGGAAGACATGGAAAAGGATACGTTAAAAACCCTTGTACGCGAACGCATCGCTGACATTCAGAAACATATTGACCATCTGGAACAGATGCAGATTCATCTGGCACGACTGTTGCATACACCGGAGGACGATATCGATAATTATATTCAATCGTTCAGGGTGCAGAAGAAAGAGCCGTAATCGCGGCTCTTTTCCTGTTTAGGAGAAAACAGGCGTGGACTATTGAGCAGGGAATCGGAGATTTAGAAAGAATACATAGTGTAGTTTGCCAATACATAATGGTGGTTAACGTGATTTCAATAATTTCAATAATGAAATTCACACCACAAAAGGAGTAACATTTTCTATGAGGGATTTACAAGGTTTTGTATCCGATTACATCAAAGGAAAGAGACATCTGCATCTTGAGATTGGCATCATTACAAAGGGAGATATCGAATATCATTCATTGGGCAATCCCAAAAAGAAGAGTGTGGCTGCTCCTGAACACAGGTTGTTCGAAATCGGCTCTGTAACCAAACTTTTTACATCTATCCTCCTATTAGAATTGGAGCGTCAACAGCAGCTTTCCACGGATGACACGGTTGGCAAGTACATATCCAACGGTAAAAACGATTATTTGAATAAGGTTACCTTAAAAAGTCTTGCGACGCATACGTCTGGATTACCCGGAGTTGCCACAAACCTGTCCTCGAAGAAAAATCGATACAATCCGTATTCAAATTATACGGAGGATGATTTACTTGCTTTTTTATCGGATGCTGACTTTGTGGATCAGATGGGTTCATTCGAGTATTCCAATACCGGCGTGGGCTTACTGGGTTATATCCTATGTAAAGTATCAGGCAGTACATATGATGATTTGCTGAAAAAATATATCACAGGTCCATTAAACATGACGGAGACAGCAGCTATGCTGAATGCAGAACAGAATGGCAGATTTGTGGACGGACATACGTCAACGGGGAAAAAGATGCCTCACTGGGATACGGGTGTACATGAAGGCGCGGGGGCGATCAAGTCATCTCTTCACGATATGTGTTTATTTGTACAGGCCAACCTGAATGAAGATCATCCGCCAGCCTCTGCAATACAACAAAGTCACATGCCTGTGATGATTGGAGATTCAACCCATCATTACGCCTGGTTTAGTGATAACATCTCAGATCAGAATATTCTCTGGCATAACGGTGGCACATTTGGTTTTAGCAGTTATTTGGCTATTCATAAGGAACAGAGTATGGGTGTTGTATTATTGTCCAATTATTGTTTTGGATCAGTCTCCATTGTGGATGAGTATCTGGATGCGATATTCAAGTACATAACTAAAAAAGACCTTTATCCACTCATGCCGCTAGACCCTGTGGGTAATAAAATACTGGAAGCCATGATGCAGAGGTAAATGCACAAACGAGAGCACCTGAGGATGTACTTCGGGCGCTCTCTGTTGGAGGTTTCTTTTATTTCTATCTTAATGATCTTGGTCATGACATACCTGCTTCACGCAGAAAATGGTGTACAATCTCCGTCTGATACTTGATACGGGTCGAGCGTTTCAGACTCCAACAGGTCTCCACTGTGACGGAACGGGCTTGTAATAGTCTTGAAGCCGCTGTACGGGCAGATCCCGGCAATTCATGCTGCTTGAGGTTAAAATGACGATCACGAATGGCAATCGACCGATTCATCCGTTCGATAACTCTTCTGCAAGCTGGAATCGTCCCACTGCCGGGATTGGTGATCAACGTCTGTCCAAGCACCCGTGAACTAAGCTGTGACAGGCCGTTGGCTTCATGCAGATCGAGCCACCAGTCGGCCCAATGTTCACGCGCCAGCTGAAAAACTGCCGCAGCGAGCGGATGCTTGGCCTTGCCTGACATACGGCGTGGAAACGTACGATTCAGATCTGGCTTGCCTCTGATTTTCTTTGCGTAGGCTTGCTGGTTCACACGTGGCACGATAATTAACAGCCCTCGCTGAATGGCGTGACGACCTGTCGCAATATCATCTGCGAGTTTTTGAGCAGTGGCCATACTCGCCGTTTCATTCCCGTGAACCCCGGATGTAATGAACATCACGGGTCCCGGCATCATGCCACGTACAATGAAGTAGGGAGTAGCGTGTACGGTGGATGCTAGAAGGACATGTTTGGTCACAAGCATGACGCTTCACCTCCGTTATTACAGTACGCCATGTCCCTCTTTCATGTAACGGCGTAAGAACAGGTCTTCATCCTATTTCCTCACAAAATGGGCCGACTAATACACCCGATGAATGATATCTTCAAAATCGGGTTCTTTCATCTCTACATCTTCAATCTCACCCCAGTGCTCCAACTGTTTCAGAATGTCCATTGTGCTCCATTCCTTCCGGTTCACTTCGACGGTGACAATCTGTCCTTCCAGTCCAGTAATATGTATCGCGGACGACACAACATCCGGGATGTGGAACTCTCCTCGGAACGTTACCCGAATCAGCGTAGGCAGTCCGATGGTTTCCCGAAGCGACGAGATCGTGCCGTCATATGTCAGTTGACCATGGTTAATCACCATGACCCGGCTGCATAACTGCTCAATGTCGTCCATATCATGTGTGGTCAACAGAATCGTTTTGCCAAACGTTTCATTTAGTGTACGTAGAAATTGACGAATGTTCCGCTTTGCGTTCACATCCAGTCCAATCGTTGGTTCATCGAGAAAAAGCAGTTCGGGATCATGCAGCATGGAAGCTGCGAGATCCGCACGCATGCGCTGTCCAAGCGAGAGCTTGCGGACAGGCGTGGCCCAGAACGATTCAAGGTCCAGCAGCTCGGCGAACTGGGACAGCCGTTTCTTTTTATCCTCGGCACGGACACCGTACATCTCGGCCAGAATATCATATGAATCTTTCACGGGCAGATCCCACCAGAGCTGACTGCGCTGTCCAAACACAACGCCCAGTCGACCAACGGTCCTGCGCCTGTCCTGATGCGGGTTCATACCGTCAAGCCTTACCTCACCCGAGGTTGGGTGCAGAATACCTGTCAGCATTTTAATCGTGGTAGACTTGCCAGCCCCGTTCGGACCGATGTAACCCACAAATTCCCCTGGGCCGATATCAAAACTGATATCGCGTACCGCTTCCTTGGACACATACTCACGTGAAAATAACGTACGTAGACCGGAGAAACGTCCTTCGCGAATAACAGGAGTTTTGAATTCCTTTTGCAGATGCCGTGCTGTGATCATGTTCATGATTCGTTACGCCTCCTTAGCTACCTGTACTTTGATATTTGGTCATGCCGAATTGCCAGAAACGCAGACTTGCAGCCAAACTCAGTACGGCAACCGCCGCAACAGCAACAAGAATCCACGCTCCTCCTTCACCCCGTAGCAGGTACAGTGACGGAATGTAGTTGACGAATCCCACCGGAATCACCGTTAACAGAATGCCAGACATCCATTTGGGATATAACGTTAGCGGATATTGGGCAGCCGTTCGAGCGGCATCTTCAGTGATCGTCTGTAATTCCTCGATACGTGTGGTCCAGAATCCCAATGTGGCGGTAGCAAGTCCGATGGAAAAGAGAATGACTGCACCGGTCAGGATAATGAACAGGGAGAAGGGAATGGCTATCCAGCCAATCTGTCCGCTATGCATCATGCCTGCCAATGACCAGCAGAGAATGAACCCGCCTTGCAGGACTTCCCCAGCCATGATGCGGAAGTTTTGCGGCAGCAGTGCCAGCAATACGGGCATGGGACGAGTTAACAGTTGATCAAGCTCACCATTAACCAGGTATTTTTCCAGATGGTGAACCTCATTGCCAAATGTGCGATACAGTGTTTTGGATAACGTCATGATGGCAAAGAGATAACCGATCTCATGGAGGGACCAGCCTTTAATTGCTCCGAATTTGTGCAGCACGAGAGCAACCATCAGAAACTCGGAGATCTGAATTAAAGCGGCCAGTACGGACGCCATGATGAAATTGAACTTGTATTGCATCCGACTGCGGATGCTTGTTCGAATGAGCATTTTATATAAATTGAACCAGGAAGTCCGTTTCATCCGCCCTGCACCTCCACTTTACGACGTAACACTTGAGTGATTGCAAGACAGATCAACGTCATGAAGACACACCAAAGCAAGGTTCCCCATAACAAGGAGCCATCTTCGAAACCAAGATAGATTCGGGTAGGTACATAGAGCAGGAAAGGGTAGGGTGATATCCAGGCAAGTTGTTCAAGCCAGTTTGGTAGCCACTCCAGCGGAATGAAAAAACCAGCCAGCAGATTCATCATCGCGTGATTGCCCCAGTGAAGCCAGGAGGACTCCGTGGTCCACATCGACGTGGCACCAATGATGTAGTTCATGCAGATGGACAAGTATGCGGCGCCAGCAAGACCAAGTGCGGCATAGAATAGTGTTGAAACGTCTGAGGGCCAATGTAGGGAAAAGACAATGGAGAAGAGCAGGTAGATCGGAATACTTTTGTACACGAACTGGTAGGCAATCTGCCCCCATTCGCGTGCCATCAGGTGGGTGAACAGATGAACAGGCCTCATCAGATCCAGTGCGATCTGCCCTGTCCTGACGGATAAGGGAATACCCAATCCGTTCGTGAGAAAACCCGAGATCCAGAGAGAGGATTGCGTGAACGCAATGTAACTGATCATCCCCTGTGTCCCGTATTCTCCGAGAGTATGGTCGGCCCCGATGCCGATCCAGAGGCAGGCATACATGTAACCAAACATGGCGCTTGCCAAGTTATGTACCATGTGTGCCCCGCGGTATTGCAGATTCCGGGAGTAGGCTTTGGAAGCCAGAGTGAAATAAAGCATGTGACACCTCCGATAAGTGGATTGAACGGCGTTTCCGTTCACTTCAGTCAAGGCGAAAAAGAGAGAAGGACAACAGCATACCAATTTATTCCTTCACAGGCAAGACATTTTTTTAGCTAATAATGGTATTAACAGGGGTGTTCATGATTGCGCCACAAGACAACGGTCTGTCCGTTCATTTATAATTGAGAGGTAGTATCGCAAACGTTTACAATGTGAAATATTCAAATTTTAAATAAACCGCCGGGCTTGTGCTTGACGATTGAAGATACAGAACGAACAATCCGGCAAGAGAGAAGGATGTCATGAAGAAAATTGCATGGGTCACCGATAGTACCAGTACACTGGATCCCGTTTTTGCGGAGCAAAATCATATCTACATCGTACCGCTGCGCATCGTATTTGGAGAGGAATGTTACCGGGAAACCGATGACATTACATCTGAAATGTTCTATGAGAAACTTGCGGAGGCTTCACGTGCGAGCAGTTCGCAGCCACCCATTGGCGAATTCATTGAACTGTATGAGTCGCTCAAAGACAAGTACGATGAGATTATTACGATTCATTGCTCTACAGAGCTTAGCGGAACGCTGCATACGTCCATGCAGGCTGCAGAGATTGCAGGAGTGACGGTGACCGCAATTGATTCGAAGGCAGGTGCCTATCCTCACCGTGAGATGATTATGCAAGGACTGGAATGGCAGAAGCAGGGATGTTCAGCTGCCGAGATCAAAGTAAACATTGAACAAATGATTGATAACATGTCCTTTTACCTCATACCGGCCAGTCTTCAACATCTTCATCGCAGTGGACGAGTGTCGGGCACACAGCTGATCATCAGTCAACTGCTCAAGATCCATCTGCTGCTTCGATTTGAAGAGGGCAAAGTAGTTGTGAATGAGAAGATTCGCACGTTCAAGCGGACAAAAGAGCGCATGCTGGATATGCTCAAGCTGGATATGGAGAAAGTAAAGCATGTGTGCATTATGCATGCGAACAATCAGGAAGAAGCCGTCACGATCAAGAAGCAGATTGCCAATCTGCTCCCTAAATTAAAGACCGAAATCATGCCGTTTATCCCTGTGGTGAGTATTCATGCAGGTGCAGGAACCATTGGACTGTGCTGGATACACAGCGAGAACGGATATAGAGACTAGACTTATAAGCACTCATCTATAAACGCTCATAGACCTGGCAGGAAACACACTTGATGTCAAAGTGTTGCTCCTGTCAGGTTTTTTCGTATGTCATTGCCAATTCAAACAAACTGTGAGGTAATAAAGAAAACTGTTCATGTTGGAGGGAAACATGTGTTAAGTCACCGCTTGTTGCTTGTTGAAGATGATCGTTCAATTAGTGAGATGGTCGGGCCATACTTGGAAAAAGAGGGCTACGACGTCACTTATGCATATGACGGCTTAGAGGCAGAACATCAGTTCAGCCAGTCACAACCCGGGTATGATCTGGTTATTCTGGATCTGATGCTGCCCCGCAAAAGTGGGATGGATGTGCTGCAAACCATTCGGGCAGTCAGTCTGGTACCTGTGCTCATTCTGTCTGCGAAGGATGGGGAGGTGGACAAAGCGTTAGGTCTGGGGTTCGGTGCAGATGATTACTTGAGCAAACCTTTCTCGTTAATCGAACTGACTGCCCGCATCAAAGCTGCGATTCGCCGCGCCAATTATACCACTCCGCCTGTGGCTGAAGTGGCTAAAGATCAGCGTATTCACATTGGAGGACTCGTAGTTGACATGGAGACGTACGAGGTGGAGCGTGAAGGTACACCCGTCAAACTGACATCCAAGGAATTTGGCATTCTGAAGCTATTGGTTACCCATCCTGGCAAAGTGTTCACCAAGGCGCAGATCTACGCTTCCGTCTGGAACGATCACTATTATGGAGACGAAAATATCATTAACGTACATATGCGTCGTCTGCGTGAGAAGC
This sequence comes from Paenibacillus sp. Y5S-9, assembly GCF_036894235.1. Lineage (NCBI taxonomy): Bacteria > Bacillati > Bacillota > Bacilli > Caryophanales > Paenibacillaceae > Paenibacillus > Paenibacillus sp. Y5S-9. The sequence continues at coordinate 5,913,761 of NZ_CP145887.1, read as the reverse complement.
TGGAGGCAGATCCTTCGGCTCCCCAGTATATCAAGACACTCTGGGGCATCGGGTATAAGCTGGAGGCGGAGCAGGGATGACACTGATTTTTGCCAGTACAACAGCTATTTTGGCCATTGCCTTCATTGTATTGTGGTTGAAATTCCGGAAACGCACCCAACACCTGTCCTATATTCATCAGAAAATATCCGATATTTTGGATCAAGGCACCTTTGAGCGTTTGCTTGTATTCAATAGTGATGACCAAGTCAGTCAGCTTCTGAAAGACATGAACCAGCTGCTGGATCATGCGCACCGCGCCAAAGCAGGGTATGCAAACCAGGAGAAGGAGATGCGTAATATGCTCTCCAACATTTCGCATGATCTGAAAACGCCACTCACCGTTGTGCTGGGTTATAGCGAGACCTTGCTGCACAGCCCATCATTGACCGATCAGGAACGGAATATTATGACGGAGAAAATACAAGATAAGGCGCAGGAAGTGCTGCGTTTGATCCATTCCTTTTTTGATCTGGCGAAGCTGGAATCTGGAGACACGGAGCTAGTGCTTAGTCGAGTGAATATAAGCGAATTATGCCGGTTGAAGATGCTTTCCTTTTATGAAATGTTGACGAATCTGGGATTGCATGTGGAGCTGGAGATACCTGCGGGTGATATCTTCGTGCAAGCGAATGAAGAAGCATTGGACCGTGTGCTGGATAATCTCATTACCAATGGAATGAAATATGGAGCAGAGGGTAAGGTACTGGGGCTTTCACTTGATCATGCGATAGGCGCACCTGTGACGCTACAGATCTGGGACCAGGGAAAAGGGATTCCTGAGAGCGAGCATAGCCGTGTGTTTGAACGCATGTATACACTGGAGGATTCCCGCAATCGACTCTATCAAGGCAGTGGCCTGGGTCTGACCATTACGAAACGCCTAGTTGAGCGGATGGGTGGAAGTATTCACTTGCATAGTGTGCCACATCAACGGACTGTATTCTCGGTTACCTTAAAGGCTTGGTAGACCCTGCGTTGGCGTGTCCGGTCAGACTTAAGGTTTTTGTAAGATTTGATTAATAAAAAAGAAGACTTTTCTCTTTACAATATAGATATAGGAACCCGGACAGGGGACGTAAAGGAGAACAAGGACGATGAATTATATCGCACGAACAATAGATGTGACCAAAGTATATGAAGGGGTGGAGGTTGTATCCAACGTCAATATGAATATCAAGCAAGGTGAGATCTATGGATTCCTCGGTCCGAATGGTGCTGGTAAAACAACCATCATGAAGATGCTCACCAATCTCGTCAAACCAACCACAGGGGAGATAGAACTGTTTGGGGAGAAGCTAACGCCGACCTCCTATGAAGTGCTGAAGCGAATGGGCAGCATTATTGAATATCCTTTTTTCTACGATAGGCTGTCTGCTGGTGAAAATCTGGAACTTCACTGTGAATACATGGGGTTTCACAACAAAAAAATCATCAACAATACGATGGAAATGGTAGGGCTGAAGGATACAGGCAAGAAACCGGTCAAGGACTTCTCCTTGGGCATGAAGCAGAGGCTGGGACTGGCTCGTGCACTTATAACCACACCTGAACTGCTCATTCTGGATGAACCGATCAACGGATTGGATCCTGTAGGGATCCGGGAAATGCGAGATTTGTTCAAGCGCCTTAGCAATGAGTATCGCATTACCCTGCTGGTCTCCAGTCACATTCTTGGCGAGATAGAGCAGATTGCTGACACAGTTGGTGTCATTCGCGGCGGTTGCTTGGTGGAGGAAGTATCGATGGAGAGCATTCGTGGAAGTCAAAATGAGTACATCGAGTTACAGGCGGTGGATATCCGCAAAGCGACCTATGTCATTGAACACCAGCTTGGTTTGAGTAATTATAAACTGGTTGATGACCAAACGTTACGCATCTATGATCCGGGAATCATTCCATCGGAACTGAACACCAAGCTGATTCAGCATGGCATTGAGATCGAATCGATATCCAAACGGGCTCATTCCCTGGAAGAACACTTCATGAAGCTTGTGAAAGGGGATGAAGACGTTGCTTAAACTAATCAGACTTGAGATGCGGAAGCACCGTTTTGCACGTAATTTTGCAGGAGCAGGTATTGCCAGTATAGCCATTCTTCTTTTCCTGATCATGATTGGATTCGTGGATGTGGGGGCAGAAGATTATGCCTATGCCGATTACCAGACGGCCTTTATGATTATCGATACGTTTGCGAGAGCGACCTTTATCATATTTGCAGGGGCTTTATTATCCAAGCTGGTGATCAGTGAGTATAGAAATAAAACGATGAACGTCATGTTCACCTATCCCATCCAGCGTCATAAAATCATTGCTGCCAAATTGATTATCGTGTTTGGTTTTACATTTGTGATGATTATGGTTACCGATCTGTTGATGGGTTCACTGCTGTTGATTGTTAATCATTTCCACTCCTTCATCCCTGGATCATTGACAAATCAGGATATATTGGGACTTCTGGTGAAGTACAGTATGAGTTCTTTATCGGCTGCGTGTATGGCACTCATTCCCCTATTCTTCGGTATGCGTAAGCATTCTGTCACAACTACAATGGTCTCGTCCATTTTGCTGGTTTTGATTGTCTGCTCCGGATTCAACGGGTCGGAAGTTTCCATTCATTCGCTTATTATTATCCCTCTGACCCTTGGAGCAATAGGGATATGGATTGCTTCGATGTCCATGGTTCGTCTGGAGACAAAAGATGTGAACTGAATCATTCGGAAAACCATGCTCTGTATGGCTTCAGATGCCATTGACATCCGCTCGTACAAGGGATAGGATAATGTCAACTGAGACACGAAGGAGAATGCAACTACCATGACGATTCCAAAAACATTAACAATAGCTGGTTCGGACACGAGCGGCGGTGCAGGTATTCAAGCTGATTTGAAAACTTTTCAGGAGCTGGGTGTGTATGGCATGACCGTACTGACTACGGTTGTGGCAATGGAGCCCGAAACATGGGATCACCAGGTCTTTCCTGTTGAATTAAATGTAGTTGAAGCGCAGCTTCGCACTGTTCTGGACGGCATCGGTTTTGATGCAATGAAGACAGGTATGCTCGGTTCTGTAGATATTATTGAACTGGTAGCAAAACATATTCGCCGCAGCGGTCTGCCACAGATCGTTATCGATCCGGTAATGGTCTGCAAAGGTACAGACGAAGTACTGCAACCGGAAAATACGGAAGCGATGATCGAATTCCTGTTGCCAGGTGCTGATCTGGTTACACCTAATCTGTTCGAAGCATCCCAACTGGCGAAGAGCGGACCTATTCGCTCCAAGGAACAAATGGAAGCAGCGGCAGCAGCAATTCATGCCCATGGCTCGAAACATGTTCTGATCAAGGACAGAGGTGTCATTAGCCCGGGTAAAGCAATGGATCTACTCTATGATGGAACCAACTACGAATGGTTTGAAGCCGATGTTGTCGGCTCCGGATATACTCATGGTGCGGGCTGCACAACGTCTGCGGCGATTACCGCAGGATTGGCTCGTGGTCTTTCAGTGAAAGAGGCTGTTCGTGAAGGTAAAGCCTTCGTGACCAAAGCGATTGCCGGCGGATTCCCGCTAAACCGTTTTGTTGGCCCTACACTGCATGTGGCACACCGTCTGGAGCAACAACGTTAAAGTGTTGCCAGGGAGCGCGCAGTAGCGCATCAATTCTGGATAACACACTTCGATTTCATTCAAGTAGCTGTCAATGAGCTGGAGCTTGCTCGTTGACGGCTTCTTTTTTATGCGAATTTTTATAAAAATTAGTAACTTTTGGCTTATATTAATCGTATATATCATGGGAGCATTCCAAAACATGTGTGGACACATGAACGACACATGGAATAGGTATGTTATCATCAGAAATCTAAAAGGAGAGTCGGCCATGATCAGAACAGTGCTTCTGGTGGAAGATGAAAGCCGCATTCGTGAGATTGTGGCCGATTATTTCATAAAAGAACAATGGAACGTCATAGAAGCAGAACATGGAGTACAGGCACTGGAACTGTTGGCTCTGCATGAGGTGGATTTGGTTATTCTGGATGTTTTGATGCCTGAAATGGATGGATGGACGTTATGTGGGCATATTCGATCCCAATCCACCGTACCTATTATCATGCTGACTGCACGGTCCGAGGATGACGATAAAATTCATGGATTTCAGCTGGGCGTAGACGATTACGTTACCAAGCCGTTTAGTCCACGTGTGCTGGTTGCACGTGCAGAGACATTAATGAAGCGTGTTGAAGGTGCATTTGGACGAGAGCAGGGTGTGATTCGCTTCGGACAGGTAACCCTTGATCCATGGGCCAGACGTCTGGAGAAGGACGGAATTGAAGTGGAACTTGCACCAAAGGAATATGATCTGTTGCTTTATTTGGTACGTAATGCAGGCATTGTGTTGTCCCGGGATGCCATTTTGAATCGGATCTGGGGATTTGATTTTGAAGGGGACTCACGTGTTGTGGATACCCACATCAAGAAGTTGCGCAGCAAACTGGGTGATGAAGCCAAGTGTATCCGGACGGTGATTGGCACTGGATACCGTTTCGAGGCAGAAGCATGAGAAGAAATGGCGTAACGATGAAGCTTTTTCTGGTTATGGCAGGATGTCTGGTACTTCTATATGGGACGACGGTTTTTGCCCAGTTGGTCTGGTTCCCCGACTTCTATCAGCATCAAAAGGTTAGCAGTATGAAGAAAAAGCTGTCCAAGTTCGAACAGCAATATTCCAATGGACATTGGAGTGATTTACAGCTAGCCAAGGAGACCGGGAAATTCATGCGTCAGAATCAGTCACATCTGGTCATTCTGACGAATAAAGGAAGACTGGTTAATGACCCGTTCCACATTACGTTGCTTCAAGAGGATGGAAGTCACGTGAAAGTGTCCTTGTCCTTGTTTATCAATAGTGAGAATGCTGGCTGGATTACATCCCATCTGAAATATGGGCAAGAACTGACGGTGAAAGGTCCGGCCAGCGAATCCATGGTCTATCCATTCAAAATCCAAGATGCCACTTCTGCCGCATGGGGAACAGAAAGCTTTCAGGAATCAATTGAACCGGTAAAGGAATGGTCAGGCGTATTGACCGAGGTCGTTCTTCCCAATCTGGCAACGTGGAGTCAGAGGCAGGGACTGCTGGTGCAAGCCCTGGATAGTCGGTTCCCGTTGTCCACCGAAGACCAACTGGCCTTGGCGAATGGCAAAATGCTTAATGAAGAATGGATGGATAGCTGGAGCGGTGTTCGCAATGTCATCACCATTGCTCCAGTGCATCGTTCCGGACCCGAGCAGCAACTGATTTTCTCGCTCACCTCTCTACAGGAGATGAGGGAAGCGAATGAGGCAACACGTTTGTTCTATGCGTATTTCGGCATAGGGGCATTTATATTGATTCTGTTGCTGGCGTTACTCCTGTCCCGAATTGTAACGAAGCCGCTCTTGGCCTTGAACCATGTCGCCAAGAAAATGTCTACGCTGGATTTCACGGTGAAATCACCCATCCGGCGTAATGATGAGATCGGCAGTCTGTCTAACAGCCTTAATGCCTTATCGGGAACCTTGGGTCAGACACTGGAAGAGCTGAGGCAGGCCAACACGCAGATGCGTACAGATATGGAAATGAAGCAGGAGATTGAACAGCGACAGCGCAAGTTTTTTGCCGATGCATCACATGAACTTAAGACTCCAATCAGCATTATTAAGGGATATTCTGAAGGGCTGAAGGATGGCGTCAGTGAGAGCAAACGGGAGCGTTACATTGAGATCATTGCCGATGAGACGATCAAAATGGAAACGATGGTTGAAGAGATGCTGGATCTGGTGCGACTGGAATCCTCAGCGGTTCAATTGAATACGGATGCTGTTGCACTGGCTGACATGATTGAAGATATCGCTGGCCGTCTGGGTCCGCAACTGAAGGACAAAGGATTGGATGTAGTGCTTGTATCCACAACAGAACAGACGGTTGAGGGTGACCGAAGCAAGCTGGAGCAAGTTATTTTCAATATCATGATGAATGCTATACGTCATGCGATACCACATACCGATATAACTATTGAGATTAGCAGGCGTGAAGGTTTTGTCCATATTTCCATTGAAAACAAGGGTGAGCACATTGCTGAAGCTGAGCGGCAGTATATATGGGAGAGGTTCTATCGGGTAGAGCGCTCACGTAATCGTAAAATGGGGGGGACCGGGCTTGGTCTGGCCATTGCGAAGCAGATTCTTGATCTGCATGGGTGCAGTTATGGAGTGGAGAATACACCGGATGGAGTCCGTTTTTATATTATTTTTCCTAAAGCCTAGTACGAAAGGGAGTCAAATATTATGAAGTCTTTACCATCGATTTTAACCTTGGGGAATCTGAGTTCAGGCATACTGGCAATCATTATGGCTATTCATGGTGAATTTGCCCTGGCTGTGATGATGATATGGGTAGCGATGTTCTTTGATCTGTTTGACGGGTATGCGGCTCGTAAATTGCATTGTGAGGGTGAATTCGGCAAGTCCTTGGACTCGCTTGCGGATGTAGTTTCATTCGGAACAGCGCCCGTGCTGATTCTGTACCTGAATTCCATGATTGAAGTGAGTGTGCTGGGGATGGCACTGACTGCATTGTTTCCGATTTGCGGGGCTTTGCGTCTGGCCCGTTATAACTGTCAGAAGACAGCAAGCAGTGGTTTTGTCGGGATGCCGATTACATTTGCCGGAGGTCTGATGTCCTTTTTCGCACTCTGGAGTCCTTATTTCACACATGGTGTAGCCTATCTTGTCATTATTGTATTATCCGGTCTCATGGTGAGCCAAATCCGATTCCCGTCTCTAAAACAAGTGTTAGCCTCACATGAGAAGGATATTGTGGAACCGAAATAAGGAGCGAGTCAGTATGGAATTTGCAAAAGAATTTATTGGTCAATATGGTTATTTCGCAATATACGGACTACTGGCTCTTGGCGTTATTGGCATGCCGATTCCGGATGAGGTGATGATGACTTTTGTCGGTTATCTCGCCTCCATCTCGGTATTGAATTACTCCGTATCCATCGCCGTCAGTTTCGGTGGCGCATTTACCGGAGGGCTGCTTAGCTACATGATTGGCAAAAAAGCGGGCAGGCCGCTGGTTGAAAAATACGGCAAGTGGGTCGGCGTTAATGCCAAACGATTCAGCAGGGTGGAGTCGTGGTTCCTCAAATATGGGTATTGGTCCATCATCCTGGGTTACTTCATTCCAGGCATTCGTCATCTGATGTGTTGTTTCTCCGGGATTAGCAAGATGGCAATTGGCAGGTACGTAGTTGTGTCGGGCATTGGTGCATTCGTCTGGTGTGTTGTCTTTATCTCGATTGGTTTTTATGTTGGCGTGTTAACTTAAAATGGGACAGCCTTTTGTAACAACAGGCAAGGATGGAAGACCTCTTGAGTGTAAGGTGGTCTTTTTTTGTTTTTCTATATAGCGAAATCAAATGAGTAACGAATGAGGATTACTTTATAAAATACAAAAAGCCGCTCCGACCATTCCAACCTTCGCGTTGAAGGTAAAAATGGATCAAAGCGGCGTTTACTTCACAACTGACCTTACCCACTTAAATGAGATTCTTCAATTCCTCGTTCGACTCGCTTTTCCCCTTTTTTACGTGCAAAGGTGATTTTGAGGAGTGGTGGAGTGACCAGTGTAGTCACAATGACCATGATCACGACGCTTGTAAAGTATTCCGGATCAAGTAATCCAGAGGCGAGTCCAGTTGAAGCGATAATGAGTGCAACCTCACCTCTTGAAATCATTCCTGAGCCAATGGCAAGAGACGATATACGATCAAATCCGGTAAGACGTGCACCGGCTCCGCCGCCAAGAAGTTTGGTAACAATGGCGATAAGACTGATAACAACAATAAACCAAATTTGTGAACCCACACCATCAAAGGTGACATTTAAGCCAATACTTACAAAGAACACTGGTACAAAAATTCCGTAGGCGATCGGTTCCAGTTTGGTTTCGACTTCATGTTTGAAGTTGGTCTGAGAGATGGCGATACCAGCGGCAAATGCTCCAATGATTCCAGCAACTCCCATCCACTCTGCAAAGTAGGAAAATCCAAAACAAATAATCAGTCCCGCAGTAATAACGGTCTCCGTTACCTTCAGTGGTGCCATCCACTTCATGATGCGTGGAACAAGGAACCAGCTGGCAGCGATAATGATAACAAAGAATAACAGCTTCTTGCCAATCAGAAGAGAAATTGAAGTGTCTCCTCCACCTGTACCCAGCAAGCTCATCATAACGGCAAGAATGACAACGACCAGGACATCATCGACAACAGCTGCGCCAAGGATTGTTGTACCCTCACGAGAGCTGAGTTGATCCATATCTTTCAGTGTCTGAACCGAAATACTGACGGAAGTGGCACAGAATAAAAGTCCAAAGAACAGAGCATGCGTTGTCGACATACCGAAAGCAATGGCAGAACCATAACCTCCAATGAAGGGTAATATGATACCGCCGACCGCTACGGCAAAGGCCGCTTTCCAGTTTTTCTTCAACTGCTCCAGATCGGTTTCCAGTCCGGCAATGAACATTAACAGTAGTACTCCGATCTCGGCCATATAATGAACGAAATCACTTTGCTGAACCCAACCAAGAATTGCAGGCCCGAGGATGACACCCACAATCAGTTTCCCCAGAACCGATGGTTGACCCAATCTTACGGATAGATCACCAGCAAGTTTGGTAAAGATTAAAATAAGTGCAAGAACCAAAATAAATTCCATAGGTGTGCTCCCCTCCAGTAGTAGCGTCTATAGGTTAACCAGCCCAAGGGCTATCCATTCTCAGCTTCAAAAAGACAAAAAGGCACAGAAAGGCATTAGGAAAGTGCCGTTCTGTGCCTGAAAAAGACAAAGAGGGGCCCTTGGTGACAGGCTCCTCCAGTTTTCAACGCGTATGTGATTAATTGCATTAATTATACCACAAATATGGACTCGGGTAAATGGGAGCCGGTTTGGATTTGATTGAAAATGGCCGTAAAGGGGCATTTTATAGGGGAGTGCAGCGGTTTTTGTTCAGAGTGTTGTCACTTAACAGCCCGGAATTGCCGAGATATAATGATATAGAACATAGAAGTTAGGATATGAGGAGGATTTTGCATTGGGCAAAAATAACAAAGGGGAACCGAACATTCCATCCCCGACGAGTAATAAAAATTTCGCAGGCATCATTATCACGATTTCCATTCTCGCTAATGTCATTATTTTATTATTGTTCTTCGCACCGTCGATTGGTTACAAAGGTGATGTAACCTTTGATATTACGGTGTTGCCGCGGTTTAATGCCGTGTTTAACAGCTTTACCTTCATCTTCCTGCTCGCAGCGCTTATTGCGATTATCAAGCGGAATGTGAAGCTGCACAAACGATTTATTCTTGCTGCATTCTCAACGACACTGTTATTCCTCGTGACTTATCTGACGTTTCATTACCTCTCACCAGAGACGTCCAAATACGGCGGCGAGGGCATCATTCGTTCGATCTATTTCTTCATTCTGATTACCCATAGTATACTGGCAGCTCTGATTGTTCCATTGGCATTGTTCACACTTGTATGGGGTTGGACGAATCAATTGAAGAAACACCGCAAAATTGCTCGTTGGACTATGCCAATCTGGTTATATGTCAGCTCTACAGGTGTTGTAGTATATCTCATGATGGCACCATATTATTAATGTTATGAACGTTTCACTGTGCTAATTAGTTTGAGTTGCGGGTAATGTTTCCATGGAAGGAGGGTTCGCGTTTATGTACAGAGTTGTTTTGATTCGCCATGGACAGAGTATGTGGAATGTAGAGAACCGTTTTACCGGATGGACAGATGTGGATCTGACGACGGATGGATATGCAGAAGCTCGTAAAGCAGGGAAGATCATGAAGGAACAGGGATTTGATTTTGATTACGCCTATGCGTCCGTGCTGAAACGTTCTATCCGAACACTCGATATTGCGCTGGATGAAATGGACCTCATGTGGATTCCCATTACGAAGACCTGGAAGCTGAATGAACGTCATTATGGTGCGCTGCAAGGACTGAACAAACAGCAGACTGCTCTGAAGTATGGGGAAGACCAAGTAAAGGAATGGAGACGATCCGTGAACGTATCTCCCCCGGCACTGGACCAAACCGATGACCGATATGTGCAGGATCTGGACAAGTACAAGCGGCTCGGATGTACCATCCCTTTTACGGAGAACCTGATGGATACCTCGAAGCGTGTACTGGAGTACTGGAATGCGGAGATTAAACCGATGGTGTCGGCTGGCAAAAGAGTGCTGATCTCTGCGCATGGGAACACGCTCCGTTCACTCGTCATGCATCTGGACCAATTGTCCGAAGCAGACGTGATGGCACTTAATATCCCGACAGGTATTCCGCTTGTCTACGAATTGGATGAAGATCTGCATCCCATCGGACACTTTTATCTGACCGCGGATGGTTCGACCTACAAACATGAAGAAATGACCCATGTGGCAACGCCATCTGATTAATTGGACATGGACGTTTGTCTTGATTGTACGAAAGCTTGTATGATTTATCTCGTTCGGTTGATGTTTCAACAGGACGATTGAAAGATGACCGCTGAATTGAATTCGGAGGTCATCTTTTTTTCTGCGATCAAGCCTGTACTTCGTTTCGTTTTGCTCTCACAGGGTAATTGTCAAACAAGACACGATGTACATTTATCCTGAAGGAGGAGAAGCACATGTCTAAAAGAAGAGGAATACTCATGACGGCTATCGGCGCAGGTGTGACTTATCTGATGAGGAACAAACAAGCAAGAGATAAGCTGTTTAGCACTGTCTCGGGTATGATGAAAAGCTCCAGTTCGTCCAATGGAACAAGCAAAACCAGACCACGCGTGGAAGTGAAATAGATTGCGATAGTTCACCTAACGATTGAATTAAATGATGATTATGAGAAACCTGGAGATGAAGTCGTTCCAGGTTTTTTTGTGCAATCGAAAATCGAAAGCAATCCCTTGCTTTTGTGTGTAATGCGATTTTTGCCAGCAAGAATGATACAATGGATACTTGCAGAACGTATGGAGGGAGATGCACATATGAAGAAAAATCGTCTGGGTACATCCGAACTGATGGTGTCTGAGATTGGGCTGGGATGTATGTCACTTGGAACTGAAATGGAGCCAGCTATAGGCCTGATTCATGAGGCTCTGGAACATGGCGTCAATCTGCTGGATACAGCCGATCTGTATGACGAAGGGCGTAATGAAGAGATAGTAGGACAAGCTATTAAGGGACGTCGTGACCAAGTCGTTGTGGCGACCAAAGTAGGTAATCGTCGTATTGCAGGCAAGGAGGGCTGGTCTTGGGACCCGTCCAAAGCCTACATTAAGCAGGCTGTACATGAAAGTCTGAAGCGGTTGCAGACCGATTACATCGATCTGTATCAGCTGCATGGCGGGACCTTGGACGACCCCATCGAAGAGACGATCGAAGCGTTTGAGGAATTGAAGAAGGAAGGACTTATCCGATATTACGGTATTTCCTCCATTCGCCCCAATGTGATTCGTGAGTATGTAAAGAGGGCATCCATCGTCAGTGTGATGAACCAGTACAGCATTGCTGACCGCAGAGCGGAAGAAGAGGTGCTACCTTTATTGGAACAAAAGGGGATCAGCGTAATTGCCCGTGGGCCCGTAGCTAGCGGTGTGCTTGCCGATTCCGGATCTGCCAAGGCAGACAAAGGTTATCTGGACTACACGCCAGAGCAACTATATACCATCCGGCAAGGGCTAAGTCGTCTTGTTACAGACCAACGCAGTATGGCTCAGACGGCTATTCGCTACGCGTTATCCCATCCTGCCGTAGCAGCTGTTGTCCCTGGTGCCAGTTCAAGAGAACAGTTGCTGCACAATATTGCAGCTTCGAATTCGCCTGTACTCACCGCTGCTGAAATTCAGGAAATACGAGAACTCAGTCCCGCTAATCTGTACAAGCAGCATCGTTAACTCCATTAAGCCTATTTTCAATTGTAACTATACAAGGTACAATGAAGATCAGCCAAAAAAGGAACATATAAGGGAGAGAAGACATATGGAAAGAATTCAAAGTGAACAGCAATATTTGGATACAATCAACTCTGATGGTTTTACCGTCATTAAATTTGATACAACCTGGTGTCCGGATTGCAAAAACCTGGATCGTTTTATCGGGGATGTTATCGACCAACATACGGACAAAACCTTCTATGCCCTGGATGCAGAAAAGTTCCAGCCGTTTGCCGAAGAGAATGGAGTACGCGGCATTCCAAGCCTGCTCGTGTTCCAGAACGGCAAGAAAATCGCACATCTGCATAGCAAATGGGCTAAAACACCTGCTCAAATCTCCGAGTACCTGGAGACGCTTGAATCCAAAGTTTAAGCGTACGAAGGCTCAGCAGTTTGCTTAATTAACTTAGCTAAGGAGGCCTCTTCTTGTCTTGCGACAGGAAGGGGTTTTTCTGCTTCATTCCATCACGCATGATGTGCATTCATATATGCATTCGAATAACTGAAGTTGAGAAACAACGCTTGTTTAGAATTTGTTCAGTGCTCCCATGTATACTGTGAGAACAAACTGAATATTTGGAGTGAACAAGATCCGTATGAAGAATGAAATTTTTGAAGAAATGCACCAATTAAGTCACAATGATGACCGAAGATACCGATTGTTGATGATCGGGGTGAAGCAATTGCTGCAGGAACAAAAGGAGAATAGATATAATCTGCGTGAGAGATTAAAATATCGTAAGAAACACCGGAGTATTCAAGTGAAAGAGTGGTAATAAGCCAGACCGCTTTCTAGAAGTGAACATGAATATGGTTGTCCATGATACATAGTAAACCTAGTCGGCATCACCAATGATCCAACCCACTAAAGAAGGAAGTAATGAAGAATCAGACTTCTTCTAATTACGGATTTTCCTGTCTCTGGAGCAGAAAAAGAATCATAAACCAACAGAATCATGAAGTAACGGAAGTATAGCAAAAAATATAAAATATGGCGGCCTCACTTCCCAAGGGAACGTGAGGCCGCCATTGATTTTGCCTGTCTAATTACTTGAATTGTAATGATTACATCATCAAGATAATAAAGAACACGGCTGCCAAGACGAAGCGATACACAGCGAAGACGGTCAGGCTCAATTTTTTCAAAATGGACAGGAACGTCTTGATCGCAAGCATGGCGACGATGAACGCAGCGATGAATCCAATCGCGAAGATTGGAAAATCACTGCCGTTCAGGTGATCGATACTTTTGTACAGGTCATATCCCGTAGCACCAATCATAATCGGCACAGACACGAGGAATGTGAACTCGGCAGCGGCTACACGGCTTACCCCTGCAAAGAGACCGCCTGAGATCGTTGACCCGGAACGAGAGAAGCCTGGCCATAATGCCAAGATCTGAAATAGACCTACCGCGAGTGCCTGTTTGTAGGTAATGTCATCGACATCATGGGTAGTAATTCGGTCACTCTTACGGCTCCAGCGTTCGGCCACGATCATCAATATACCACCTATAACGAGGCTGTACAGCACTGTTTCCGGACCAAACAAATGTGCTTTGATCCAGTCGCGGAACACAAGTCCGATGACTACGGCAGGAACCATCGCCAGGAAGATATGTCCCAGATTGAGGCGGCGGGAGTACGGTCTGCTGCCTCCGGTGAAGCGGAACATATCGATGAATTTGTTCCAGTACAGTACAACAACAGCAAGTACAGCTCCGAGTTGAACAACCACCTCAAACGTTTTGACTGACTCGTTGTCCTCCGATAAACCCAGCAAGTGGGCAGTCAGAATCATGTGTCCAGTAGAGGACACGGGCAAAAACTCAGTCAAACCTTCGATGATGCCCATAATAATGGATGATATAATGTCCAATTCTCTTCCTCCTTGAAATGCAGGTGACAGCACAGGCTGTCCTGCTTGACCATGCCTGTTCATTTGAACAAGGCTATCACCTATTATGATCACAAATGCACTCAACTTCAACTTATGCTCGTAATCATTTGTTTAAAACTATATTGACAAAAACCTAGTTATCCCATAGGATATAACTTAACTGACTGACTGATCAATCGGGAGGGTTATATGAATGACCAAAATTAACGGTTTGGAACCCGGTGAGGAACGCCGGGACCAAATAATACGCATAGCGATGGAGCGTTTTGCAACCCAGGGTTACCATCAGACGAAAATTTCCGATATCGTCCGCGAGGCTGGTGTGGCGCAAGGGACATTCTACTGGCACTTCAAGAGTAAAGAAGCTATTGCTTCAGAGATAGTCTTAACGGGCAAGGAGAAGTTGCTTGAGTCGATCGGACAAGGGTACCGCAAGGATGCCGGATCGATAGAAGATATGGTGAAAGCATCGGAAAGGCTGTTCACTGACTTGTTCTCATTTGCTGCGCAGAATCGTTATTTTATGGAGCTGTTGCTAAAAGGTATCGTGACGGAAGAATCCGTACAACGCCTGGTTGAGGAGACACGTAATGCTGTCGAGACAGCGTTCCGTCACAATATGGAACGTGCCATCGAACTCGGCATGTTGCCTAAGGGCATGGATGTACCGCTTCGAGCAGCGCTGTTGGTAAGCATGATTGAAGGCATGATATCGCGCTGGTTGTTCGGCTCCGATGAGTTGCACAGCAAGTTCTCAGCCATGACAGCTTCTTCGCTGGCTGCTGAGGCAGCAAGCTTTGAGTTTTACGGACTGCTAGGCACATAAGATTCACATGATTAAACAAGTAGCAGGGAATAATGGGTACAACTGCGGTTTAGTCTCAATAAAGTAACCAAATGTACATCCAGATTAATACACGAATGAGAGGAAGTTAACGTAATGAACAAAACATATGGATCGAAAACTCGTAAAGGCTGGTCTCTGACAGCGATTCTGCTGATGACCGTGCTGGTACTTAGTGCTTGTGGAAGTAAAGCAACAGACAATGGAAGCACGAATGGTGCACAGGCGAGTAATGAACTGGAGCAGATCAAGTCTGCTGGCGTGATCAAAGTAGGCATGATGGGCACATACGCACCATACAACTTCC
Source organism: Paenibacillus sp. Y5S-9 (assembly GCF_036894235.1). Classification (NCBI taxonomy): domain Bacteria; kingdom Bacillati; phylum Bacillota; class Bacilli; order Caryophanales; family Paenibacillaceae; genus Paenibacillus; species Paenibacillus sp. Y5S-9. Next base: position 5,898,620 of record NZ_CP145887.1, on the reverse strand, counting down.
TGAACGATAAGAAAGAAATGGACGGCTATGATGCTGATATCGCACGTGAAGTTGCGAAGCGTCTTGGGGTTGAAGTTGAATTTGTATCCCAGGAGTTCTCCGGTCTGACACCGAGTCTGCAAGCCAAAAAGCTGGACGCAATCATCAGCCAGATGACGATCACCGATGATCGTAAGAAAGTACTCGATTTCAGTGATCCGTATATTACGAACCAAGTTAAAATCATTGTAAAAGAAGACAATAACGATATTACCAAGCTGGAAGATTTCAAAGGTAAAACGATTGGCGTAGGTCTGGGTACAAATGATGAATCATATCTGCGTAATGAAGTGTTGCCAAAAGTGGGAGACTTCACGATCAAAACTTATGACGATGTCATCTCTTCACTGAAAGACCTGAATGCTGGACGGATTGACGCCACAATCAACAACATGTACGCATTGAAACCGATTGTTGATGCCAATGGATTAAAGATCAAAGCTGTAGGCGAAGCAATTAAGAGTGACCAGGCAGGTATTGCTGTTCGCAAAGATAATCCGGAGCTCGTAGCAGCACTGAATGAAGCGCTCAAAGGCATGAAAGATGATGGCACGTACAATACCATTTTCAAAAAATGGTTTGGTGAAGAGCCTGCGCAATAATGAACCTGCAAGGCGAAGGGAAGATTTGACCCATGGAACTGGTATTTGAGAATATCCCCTTCTTTCTGAAGGGGGCTTACTATACGCTGTATGTAACTGTGATCTCCATGTTTTTTGCATTCATCATCGGGGTGCTTGTTGCGATTGCTCGTCTAAAGGGACCGATGTGGCTTAGGTTGATCGCAAGGTTTTATGTATCCATCATGCGGGGAACCCCGCTGCTGGTGCAATTATTCGTTATTTATTACGGATTGGTCGATTATGGAGTGACCTTGGGATCACTCACGGCTGCATGTCTGGGACTGAGTCTGAATGCAGGTGCATTTCTGTCGGAGACGTTCCGTGGAGCCATTCAGGCTGTACCAAAAGGGCAGACAGAAGCTGCATATGCAACGGGAATGACCCCGGCTCAGGCGATGAGACGCATTATCTTCCCGCAGGCTGTGCGGATTGCCATCCCGCCGATGGGGAACACCTTTATTGGCATGTTGAAGGAAACATCACTTGTGGCGGCGATCGGTGTTACCGAGTTATTACGGTCAGCGCAACTGCTGGTATCACAATATGCATTGAATATGCCGTTTTATCTGGCCATCGGTGTGATCTACTGGATTATGAGTATCGGCTTCTCGGCCATTCTGGAACAAGTGGAGCGCCGGTTGGCCCGGGCTTACTGATGGGAGGAGAGAACCGATGATTACCACAACTGGACTTACCAAACGTTTTCAGAAAAATGAAGTACTTACGAACATCGATCTGCATGTCGATGCCAAAGATATTGTTGTTTTGCTTGGCCCAAGTGGTTCCGGCAAGAGTACCTTGCTACGCTGCCTGAATGGACTGGAAGAGTTGTCTGGAGGACAGATTGAAGTGAACGGTGTTGTGGTTAACAGCGCAGATCCGTTGCGAGTCCAGCGTGCCCGGGTACTGGAGATTCGTCGCCAGACCGGCATGGTATTCCAGCAGTTTAATCTGTATCCGCACAAGACAGTGCTGGGCAATGTGATGGAAGGTCTCGTGACGGTGAAAAAAATCAAGCGTGACGAAGCGGCTGAACGCGGCCTGATTCTTCTGGATCGGGTCGGCTTGTCGGACAAGCAGGATGCGTATCCATCCCGATTATCCGGTGGACAACAGCAGCGGGTCGCCATTGCACGTGCACTTGCAATGGAGCCGGAAGTGATGCTGTTTGATGAGCCGACTTCTGCTCTTGATCCTGAATTGGTCGGAGAGGTGCTTTCCGTCATGAAGGAGCTGGCAGAGGAAGGCATGACCATGCTGGTCGTGACGCATGAATTGAAGTTTGCCCGTAATGTGGCGAACAAAATTGTCTTTATGGCAGATGGGTCGATTGTGGAAGAAGCGAGCCCACAGGCCTTCTTTGAACATCCAAAGCAAGAGCGCACGCGTCGTTTCTTGCAACAGATTACTGAATTTTGATAAAGATAACAGCGTTCGGAAGAACGAACGTACCCGGAGCGGGTATTTAAGGTCGTGACGATATCAGTTCAACTAAACTTTTTACACAAGAACGGAGAGGACAGAAGAAACCTGAAGAAGCGGAGCGTGCGCCTTTATCCCCTGATTTTCCCCTTGAAGAAGGGAATCAAAAAAATCTGGGGATAACAGCGATCGGAAGGTTATTCTGTCATCGGAGTGGCAAGTGCAAATCTTTTTCGCTTGAACTTAAACTATTGTAAGAAAGAAGGATAACATCATGAATGTAACAACCGTATGGAAAGGCAAACGTGCGTTTACTTCCGAAGGACCCTCTGGCTACGCGGTTGGCATGGATGCCACTGCTGCTTATGGTGGCGACAGCAAGGGTGCGACCCCGATGGAATTGTTACTAGCTGGTCTCGGCGGCTGTATGGGAATCGATATTACGATGATTCTGGATGCTTTCCTGGACAAAATTGAGTCGATTGAGATTGAAGCACAAGGCACACGCAGTGAAGAGATGCCTAAAGGGTTCACATCCATTGATCTGATCTTCAAAGTCGATGGGGATATCCCGGATTATCGCATTTGGAAAGCCATCCAGATGGCTGAGGAAAAATATTGTGCAGTTTCCGCTTCGCTGAACGCCGATATTCATCCTAAACTGATCCTCAATGGGGTAAGTACACCTCGTCCTTAATAACACACGAACAGATTCTATACTGAGAAGGCACTTCCAATCGTGGGAGTGCCTTTTTTGGCTTTTCCAACACTTCAACAGGGATTCGCCCATCTAGGAGTCACTAAACTTCTGTCAGTAGAAAATAATTCGGTAAGCCCGGTCGCCATGTTAATGGCGACCTCTTCTACTAGAGGTAGGCTGGCTTGTTGCCCGGCAATATATTACCCATTGCAATGACAATCCGAATTCTGACGGTTATGTGGTATGATTAATTCTGAGGACAGAACATCCTGATCCTGCTGTTTATATGTAAGCGCTTATACAGATGACGGAAGGTGCAGACATGTTTAAAAGGCTGATACGAACCACTAATAATCTCAAATTAAAGCATAAATTGCTCATTTCCTATGTACTGGTTGTCATGATTCCGGTCCTGATTGTTGGTCTTGCTGTGACCAGTTATTTTCGCCAGCAAGCCCTAGACAATGCGATAGGACAGACGATCATCAATGTGGACAAAATCAAGAGCCAGACGGCAACCATGCTGCGTGTACCAACCGATATATCCAATCTATTAATGTTTAATGCGGATCTCAAGGAGATCGTGAATAAGCGGTACAAGAGCGTTGTGGAGCTTACCTCAGCGTATCTTGCATACAAAGACTTTCAGGAGTACAGGCGTTTGTATCGTGAGATAGCGGGCATTCGTTTTTACTCAACCAACCCAACATTGATCAACAACCTCGAATTCATCCCGGTAGACAAGCAGACGGAAGAGAGTTACTGGTACCAACAGGCACTGAAAACAACCAGCATCGGTTGGTTCTACATTCCGGACAAGGAAGATAATCCTGTACACAAGCTCAGCCTGGTGCGCAAAGTACCTTTTGCCGAGTATCGGACAGAGGGCGTGTTGATGATTGTGATCAATCAGGATGAGCTGAATGGATTGTTGCGTCAGGAACAGTTCGAGACGATGATTACGGACGAGCAGGGTTATGTGGTTGCAGCCAAGAATACCGAGCTGGTGGGTAAAACGCTGGATGAGCTTGATTTTGGCGTTGATCTGCAGAATCAGGCGAAAGGCACCATAGAGGGTGATTTCCGGGGCGAACCATCTAATATTGTTATTGATGAGCTGGGCCCTGGATCGAGTATGAACAGCCTGAAGGTGATTTCGGTTTTTGCCACCAAAAATATCGTCAAAGACGCCAACACTGTCAGCATGATTGGCATGATTTTCATTATCCTTGTGCTGGTTATCGCCCTATTATTCGTATATATCATCTCGTTCCTCACTTCGAACCGATTGCTCCGGCTGAGTAAACACCTCAACAAGCTGGCATTAGGAGACCTGAACGTGACTTCGCGGATTGATGGAAACGATGAGATTGGGCAACTGTCACGACAGTTCAACTATATGGTGAAAAGTATCAATGAACTCATGACGCAGGTGGTAGAAGCGACCGAACAGAACAATCAATTGGAAATCGCCCAAAAAGAGATTAAACTGAAAATGATGGCGAGCCAGATCAATCCACATTTCTTGTTTAATGCACTGGAGTCCATTCGGATGAAAGCGCATATTAAGGGAGAAGCAGAGATTGCTAACATCGTTCGGCTGTTGGGCAAGCTGATGCGCAAGAGTCTGGAGATTGGCAGTGGAAAAACAACCTTCCGGGCTGAACTTGAAATGGTACGTTCCTATTTGGAAATTCAGAAATTTCGTTACGGCGACCGCCTTGCATTCCAGATCCATATCGATCCCGAGGTGGAGAAGATGTACATTCCGCCTTTGATTATTCAACCTTTGGTTGAGAATGCGATTGTCCATGGTCTGGAGAACAAAGAGGGTACAGTCCATGTTCATATAAGTATTCGTTTAGTAGAGAACATTGTGCAGATCCGTGTGGATGACAATGGTGCAGGCATAACGCCAGAACGACTGGCTGAGGTAATGCAGTTCATCTGTGGACCAGAGGAACAGGAGAAGAGCCGGATCGGCATGCGTAATGTACATCAACGCTTAACCTTGACGTACGGGGAGCCATATGGATTGCAGATTAAGAGTGTATATGGGGAAGGAACAGAGGTTTCTTTCACTTTGCCAGCAGGAGGGGACCAACATGTATAAAGTGTTTTTGGTGGATGACGAACCGAGCATACGTGAGGGACTGACAACCATTATCGAGTGGGAAAAATACGGATTCCAGGTCATTGCTACAGCTGCCAGCGGGCGTGAGGCCATCTCCCGGTTTGAGGAATTGGAGCCTGATCTGACGATTATTGATATTCGCATGCCCGGTATGACCGGGCTGGATGTGATTGAAGAAGTGCGCCGGAATCATCCGGATTCGCACTTTTTGATATTAAGTGGTTACGCGGATTTTGACTATGCCAAGAAAGCCATCAGTTTTGGTGTGGATGGTTATCTGCTCAAACCGGTTGATGAAGAAGAGATTATTGGTGAACTGGAGCGTATTGCTACAATCCTGACCCGTGAACGGGAGACAATGGCACGTCATGCTGGTGAAGATACCGTCTATCGGGAGCATCAGATCGAGGCTTTGCTCTTTGACAGTCTGGAGGGTGCGGGTAGCATGGAAGAAGATAGCCTGGGGCTTCACTGGCCTCACTATCAAATTGTGCTGCTTGAGATGCATGTAGCCCCCGACCTGCAGCGGGGAAGTGTAATGAAACGCAAACTGATTGAAGCATTTGACCAGAAAGACCGAGGCATTGTATTTTCGTTCCATTCCGGTCTGGGCTTGTTAAGCAAGGAAACAATCACATCCGAGTCATCTGCAAGAAATCTGTATGATGAGCTGGAAGGACTGCTGGGAGAATGGGAGGTTCACATGTATGGTGCTGCAGGAGAACCCGTACATTCCACTTCTGAAATTGTGCGGTCATACACGCAGGCGAATCGTATACTCGGTGAACGCTTTTTGTTCACGGAGAAACGTATCATGCTGTGGACTGAAGGCAGCGAAGGCGAAAGCGTTGTTAAGCCAGAAGTTCAAGCTGTGGACGGAGCACATGAGCCAGTTGAGGACGAACTCGCGGACAAGCTGTATTATGCGTTAGACATCCGCAGTAGTGAGTCCGTTATGCGGGTACTGGGTGAGATGGAAGAGCGCCTCGTTCCATATCACCGAACAGAGCAAGCGATCAAGACGGCGTTCTCACAGGTATTTTCCCTGGCGTTCAACAAGCTTGCAGCGACGAATCAACAGATGCACTCCATTATGCAGGAACATTCGGTTCTGATTAATGAAGTCTATCATCAATTTACGATGTCTGATCTCAAAGTCATGGCATCGGAACATTTGAATCGACTTATTCAACGTATGGGTGGGGGAAGCAAGGATACTGTATTGAAACAGATGATTGAATTTATCCAGCGTAACCCTGGCGAAAATCTCAAGCTCGAAGTACTTGCTGAAGTGTTTAACTATAACAGCAGTTACTTGGGCAAGTTGTTCAAGAATCATACTGGAGAGTATTTCAATGCATTTCTGGACAAGGTTCGTATGGAAAAAGCCAAGGAATTGCTGGATGAAGGACTGAAGGTCCATCAGGTCGCGGCTAGAGTGGGGTATGCAAATGTGGACTACTTCCACGGTAAGTTCAAGAAATATGTAGGGGAATCCCCTTCCGCTTACAAACAGGCCAGAACCCAATCATCGTTGAAAGGAACGGCTACGGATACAAACGAGGAATAAGTACGGAGCGCTGGGCATTGTCCTTGCCTATTGTGTAAAACGTTTTCGGTATTTCTGAGAAATTTCCAGATTCATCATATTGTCCATGCACTTCCCATGATAAGCAATGGTCACGGGATGCTTCACATCTTAGACTGGATTTACAAGAATCCAGATGAAGGGATGGTTGTACGATATGAATTTGTCTGATACAAGTGCTGTACGTCATACATTGAACTTAAATGGAACATGGCAGTTTCGTTTGAATCGGGAGTCCGATGAACTCGTTGAACAAGAGATATTACCGCCATCACAGTGTGAAAATACATCATGGGAGACCATTCAGATTCCCGGTTCATGGGAAGAGCAAGGATACGGAGATGAGCCTGAATATGAAAGGCTCGATACTTGGACCAAGGTTCGCGAGTATGAAGGCTCAGCCTGGTATGCTCAGGATGTGCATGTTCCATCAGACGATCCTGGATGTCAATATGTATTCAGATTGGAAGGTGTCCGATGGACAACAAATCTCTGGATCAATGGACAGTATGCCGGGCAGCAGGATAGTCTGGTGAATCAACAGAAGTGGGATGTTACCTCTCTGGTGAAGCAGGGAGAATTGAATCGTGTGGAGATCCGCGTGGATAATACGATGAAACTTCCGCTGGCGGGTAGCCATATTCATTCATCGCATACGGCCACAGCCTGGGGTGGAATCACGGGTGGTGTTTATCTGGACAGTCTGCCCCCATGCCGATTACAGACGTTACGTATTCAACCAGATGCTGAGAACGGAACCATTCTGGTTGATTGTACTGTAAGCGCTCCCGCAAATGATTCCGCTAGATCGATGCAATTACATGTGGATATTCAGCATCCGGACGGCACATGGCTTGATCGATATAGTTGTAATGTGAATCTGAGTGATCCATCACATGTGGATATAAGCTCAGCAGAGTTAATTGAAAGTAACGCTTTAATAGAACAGTGGCGATTGGAACTTGGAACAGAGAAGTCTATCGCAAGATGGTCGGACGAATCCCCTGAATTATACAAGGCAGTGATCCGTCTGCATGACGGTGAACAGGAACTGGATCGGCTGGAGCAATCATTTGGTGTACGATCCTTTGCAACAAATGGGAAGCAGCTTGAATTGAATGGGACACCAGTATATCTGCGTGGGTACGTCGATTGCTGTATCTTTCCACTGACAGGTTATCCCGTCTGGGACAAGGAGCATTATCTTCAGCAATTTAGGGTCGCCAGATCGTATGGCTTCAATCATGTCCGACTGCATGGGTGGAGCGCGCCGGAGCCTTTCTGGGAGGCGGCTGATGAAGCGGGCATGCTGGTACAGGCAGAACTTCCCCATTGGTCTCGTTTCTTTGAGCAATCGGATCAGTCTGCGCCAGCTGAAGTATTGTCCTATCTGACACAAGAACTGGACGGGTTGCTTCAGTCGCTGCATAGACATCCTTCATTCGTCATGTTCTCCATGGGGAATGAGCTTATTGGTCCGAATGGCCATCCTGAACTCAATGCATGGGTATCGAGGGCAAGGGAATCAGACCCGACTCGCTTATATACGGACAATACAGGTTTTGGACAGCTTCCAGCGCAAGGGCGGGAAGGTGATTATTATATTCAGTCGTTGAACTGGCATCCCCCGTTGGAATCCGCATATTCTGCTGTGCCGGATACCACGCTGGACTATCATGCAGTCACCCGGCTTGCGGAGCATCCCATCATTGGGCACGAACATGCACAGTACACCATGTATGTGCGGCCCCAAGAGCGAGCCAAGTATACTGGCGTATTGCGTCCTAGCTGGTTAGGGCCGATTGAAGAATCGTTAACAAACAAAGGCATGATCGAGGACCTGGAGCATTTTCAACAGGTCAGTGGTACCCATCTGGTACGTTCCTTAAAAGAAGCGATGGAGCGAATTCGGCGAACACCGGACGCTGCGGGTTTACAGCTTCTGGACATTCGCGATTTTCCAGGGCAGGGACATGCTACGACGGGCATTCTGGATGTATTTTGGGACGACAAAGGCATTACAACACCTGAAGAATTCATGCGGTTCAATGCGGATATGGTACTGTTGTTAAGTTGTAAAGAGCGTACATTTTACGCCGGAGAACCTATTCATGTCGATGTGCGCATCTCTCACTATGGTAAAGATCCGCTTGAGGACGCAACTATTCATTGGAGGTTAATAAGCGATGATGTGATACTTACTGAAGGGGAATGGAAGACCGGAGATATCCAATGTGGGTCTGTCATGTCACTGGGAAGCATCGTCGCTACCGCTCCTCATGAAGGGGCAGCAGCTTTTCGGATCGAAGCGGAGCTGATATCAGGCGATTTGGAAAGAGTTGTAGCGAATGTATGGCAGGGCTGGTCGTTTCCTTTTTATCAGTCTCATCCGGGTTCGAATCGGTTCTGGAATACCGTGGCAGAGTTGAAGCCATTCCTAGGTGAAGCGCATGATGATTGCGTAGATCGTATCGATGGATTTCAGTTGTTGAAAAATCGGGAGATTGACTTGGTTATCGTTCAGTCGTTAACACCCAATGTCGTTGATTATGTGGTCAACGGGGGAAGTGTTTGGCTACAGTCAACCGCAGAAGGGTTGTATGATTCAGTGGAGACCAAGTATCTGCCTGTATTCTGGAATTACCTGATGTTTGCTACACAGCCTGGTGCAACGATGGGCATGTATCTGAGAGATCGGCCAGCACTACTAGGCTCCTTCCCGCATGATGGGGCTTCGGACTGGCATTGGTATCACTTGGTGAACGGTACACCAGCGATATGTTTGGATACGTTGCCCGGGGTTGAGCCGCTGATCGAAGTGGTGGACCATTTCCATCGGGCCAAACGACTCGCTTATGCCTTTGAGGCAAAAGTAGGGAAGGGCAAGATATTGATATCCTCACTTCCGTTTGCCAATCTGGCTGTAATGAAGCGTCCGGAAGCCGCCTACTTATTTCAGGAGATGCTTGCGTATCTGAATGGAGATCAATTCCGTCCAGCAACCTCCATATCCGTAGCGCAATTACTCGGCATCGTTAAACTGCAAACCATTCAATTTACATTGTAATCAGAGGGACCCGAAAGGGTCCTTTTTGTATGCCATGTAATTGAAGTAAACGATTACTATAAAACGTTTTCGATATTTACCACTTTGAATAGTGTTTTTCCTTATAATTACTTTTATATCATTTAAAAGTAGAATTTATCACTGATTTTAACTAATTAATGTCTGATTATATATGTCTATATCTAATTTTTATATGATTTTCTCTAAAATCCAGATGGTATTTTGAAAACGCTCTATCGAGTATGATTATTTTATAAAACAGAGGAGGGGGAACGGAGATGGAAACGCTAACAAAAAAATCCGCTTCCGCGAACAGAAGCAGTGACCCCAAACCGCCTTTAAAGAATCGGCGGAACGGAATTTGGGACAGAATGAAACAGCAGAAATATCTCTATCTCATGTCATTGCCATTCGTAGCTTGGGTTTTCGTATTTAACTATCTGCCACTATGGGGATGGACGATGGCTTTCCAAAATTATAAACCTGCCAGATCGTTTGGTGATCAAGAGTGGGTTGGCTTTAAACACTTTGTAGAACTGTTCAGTGATGATCGTTTCTATCTGGTACTTCGAAATACACTTGCAATGAGCTTGATGGGACTGGTTGTTGGTTTTATCGTGCCGATATTCTTCGCTATTCTCCTGAATGAAATGAGAGGCATGTTCTTCAAGCGTGCCGTGCAAACGGTATCATATCTGCCTCACTTTGTATCCTGGGTTGTTGTAGCCGGGATCATTACGAAGATGCTCTCCACCGATGGAGGGATTATCAATGATCTTTTGGTAGGCCTGAACATTATTGATCAGCCGATCCAATTCATGGCCAAGGGGAACTTGTTCTGGTACATTGTAACCGCTTCAGATATGTGGAAGGAAACCGGTTGGAATGCCATCATCTATCTGGCGGCGATTACAGGTATCGACAATGAGTTGTATGAAGCTTCCCGTGTAGATGGTGCCAACCGCTGGAGACAGATGTGGCATATTACGCTGCCTGGCATACGGACCACAATTTCTGTACTTTTCATCATGTCAATTGGGCATCTGATCAGTATCGGTTTCGAGAAGCAGTTCTTGCTTGGCAACAGTCTGGTCACAGACTACTCGGAAGTACTTGATCTATATGCGCTCAATTATGGTTTGAATATGGGACGATTCTCATATGGTACAGCCATAGGTATATTCAACTCCGTTGTCAGTATCATCCTTCTGTTTACTGCGAACGGCTTGTTCAAAAAATTCACTAAAGAAAGCATCATGTAGGGAGGGGACGACATTATGGCGAACAAAGCATTCAATGCTACTCGGGGCGATAAACTGTTCGATATATTCAACATCCTCGCGATGACCATGGTGCTGGTTGTAACACTTTATCCATTCCTTAACGTACTAGCTATCTCACTCAATAACTCGACAGATACAGTACGTGGCGGAATTTACTTGTGGCCTCGCGAATTCACATTACAGAACTACAAAACGATTTTCCAATATGATGGATTGTTACAAGGTTTGCAGATCTCCATTTTGCGTACACTTGTGGGTACCGTGCTCGGATTGATCAGTTCATCCATGATTGCCTTTACACTGAGCAGACCTGATTTTGGACTTAGAAAATTTGTTTCCACAACACTCGCGCTCACGATGTATTTCTCCGGTGGTCTGATTCCGGTGTACATTCTGATGCGTGACTTGAACCTGATCGGTACATTCTGGGTATATGTATTGCCTGGCATGATCAGTGCATTTAACGTGTTCATCATCCGTTCATTCATTGATGGCCTGCCGTACTCATTGCAGGAATCCGCGAAGCTGGACGGAGCGAATGACTTTACGATCTATTACAGAATCATCTTGCCACTGTGTAAACCAGTGCTTGCTACCATCGCATTGTTCCTGGCTGTAGGTCAATGGAATGCGTGGTTTGATACGTACCTGTATAATGGTTCAAAGGCACATTTGACCACGCTCCAATATGAGCTGATGAAAGTATTGCAAAGTACACAGCAAGGCTCAGGTGCTGGACGAAATGCCAATGATATGGCGCAGCAAATGACACAGATTTCACCGGAATCGATCAAAATGGCGATTACGATCGTTGTAACGGTTCCAATCCTCATTGTATATCCGTTCCTTCAGAAGTACTTTGTTGGCGGTATGACACTGGGCGCAGTAAAAGGTTAAACAAGTGGGTACAGGCTGCCACATAGAGCGGCCGTACATCTACAAATGAAGCATCAGGATACCCGAAGCGCAGCCATTTGGTCTGCGCTTCACCGTATAGGGCTGCGGTGTGGTATTCATGAAGCTATAGACAGGGACAAAAAAGTCCCGGATAAGACAGACATATGAAACAGGGAGGATTACCATTATGGCAAGTTCCAAAATGAAGATTGCACTGGCACCAGTGCTTGCAATGTCTTTACTCGCAGGTTGCGGTGGAGGAAGCGGCGGTGATACGTCGTTCAAGGATACAAGCGCAGAGACAACTCCACTTACTTTTGACTTCTTTAGCGTTGACCCCAGTCCGAACTGGAATGGCATGAAGGATGAAGTAGGTAAAGTCCTTACGGAAAAAACAGGGATAACCCTTAACGGTGAGTTTGCCGTTAGTGGTGGTCAAGATAAGATATCCTTAATGGCGGCGAGCGGAGACTATCCGGATATCGTCTCCCCCAAAGGAGAACTCAGCAAACTGGTGGATGCCGGAGCAATGCTCGATCTGACAGATCTGATCGACCAATATGCTCCCAATCTGAAGAAGCTGTATGGTAATTACATGGACCGGTTGAAATACAGTAATGAGGATCAGGCTATTTATGTGCTGCCGACGTATTATGCGGTAGACCAGAAGTACTTTGATGCAGGTGGTGGATTTGGGATTCAGCATCGTGTACTGAAAGAACTCGGATACCCGGAAGTGCGTACACTTGAGGATTACGAGAATGTACTGAAGGCGTACAAAGAGAAACACCCAACAATTGATGGTCAGCCAACGATCCCGTTAACACTGGACGCGGATGATTGGAGAATCATGATTACCGTAACGAACCCTGCCTTCCAGGCAACAGGAGCTCCGGATGATGGTGAATACTACATCGATCCAGAGACGTATGAAGCAAGTCTGCATTACAAACGTCCAGAGGAAAAAGAGTACTTCCGCTGGTTGAACCATATGTACAATGAGGGACTGCTTGATCAGGACAGCTTCATCCAGAAAACAGACCAATACAAATCCAAAATTGCAAGTGGACGTGTTCTGGGTGTCATTGACCAGGATTGGGGTTATTCCGATGCAGAAAATGCACTGAAATCTGCGGGCAAGGATGAAGCAACGTATTCACACTTCCCGGTAACCCTGTCCGAAGATATCAAGGATCATGCCTACCAAGACCCTGGTTTTGTATCCGGTTGGGGTGTAGGGATTACAACATCGAATCCCGACCCGGTTCGTACGATCAAATTCTTCGATTACCTGGCTTCTGAAGAAGGGCAAGTGCTGATGAACTGGGGAATTGAGGGCAAACAGTACGAAGTGAAGGATGGCAAACGTGTCATTCCTGCCGACATTCTGGATCAGAAAACCAATAATGCAGCCGTATTCCAGAAAGAAACGGGTATTGGACTGTACACCAATATGTCCGGTCACTATGGAGACGGTGTGAAGGATTCAACGGATAACTACTACACTACGAATTTCCCTGAACAGATCGTGGCAGCATATTCCGATGCAGAGAAAGAAACACTCAAAGCTTACGGTGCTACGACGTGGAAAGATCTGTTCCCGAGTGAAGACGAGTTCCCAATCAAACCATGGGGAGCAGCATACAATCTGCCAACACCAGGTGACTCCAACTACAACGTCATCTTCAAGAAAACACAGGATATCATACGGAAACGTATCCCGGAAGCCATTCTGAGTACTCCTGAACAGTTTGATGCAATCTATGATGGCATGATTGCAGAAGTGAACCAAGCAGGAGCAGAGGATATGGAGAAACAATATACAGAACTCGTTCAAAACCGTGTTCAATTGTGGAGCGGTGAAGAGGCTAAATAAACGTTTAGCAATTCAAATCTAAAACGAAAAAGAACCCAGAATATCTGGGTTCTTTTTTTATCTAAAACGTTTTCTAAAAAACGTTTTCAATTTTACAAATTCACTATTGACAAGGGATATAGGAGCGATTATTATTCAAGTATGAAAGCACTTACATTCGCTTGTACACCACGTGGAATATACCTGAATCTCAAAGTTAACACTTACAGGAATGAAGAGGAAAAGGGTAAGAAAAGAACATTTTTTTATTTTTAAGAAAACGCTTCTAATGTTATAAAAACAAGAAAATTACATTCGTTTCATCTGGTCATGGTATGTGCAGGTCAGCCTGTTATACAAATATACAGCTTCATTAATATCCATAAGGGGGATTACACATGAAGGGCAAAACACCAAAAACATTCGCAATGCTTCTTTTAGCCAGTGCACTTGCAATTACAGCAGGATGCAGCGGCAGTGGAGGAGGAACTAACGCTTCAGAGAAACCGGTTGATTCCGGAGATACAACCAGTCCAGTGACCTTTACATTCTTTGGTGCAGACGCGAGTCCGAACTGGAATAACATGAAGGATGCTGTCGGTCAAGAGATTACGAAGGCAACGGGAGTTACAATTGAAGCTGAGTATGATGTGAATAATGGTGGTGACCAAAAGATTCCTTTGATGGCTGCCAGTGGTGATTACCCTGATATTATCTATCCTAAAGGCAACTTGTCTAAGCTTGTGGATGCAGGCGCGATGCTGGACCTGACCGATCTGATTGAGGAGCATGCTCCCAATTTGAAAAAAATCTATGGTGATCAGATGAACCGTCTAAAATACAGTCTTGAAGATCAAGCCATTTACACGATCCCGACTAATATGGGTGTAGATAACGTTGCGTTTGATGCTACGGGCGGATTCGAAATTCAACAAAGAGTATTGAAAGAGCTTGGCTACCCTGAAGTAAAAACGCTTGAGGACTACGAGAACGTACTGAGAACGTATTATGAAAAACATCCAACGATTGATGGTCAACCGACTATTCCGTTAACATTGAATGCAGATGACTGGAAAATTATGATTACGGTAACGAACCCTGCATTCCAAGCTACGGGTGGACCGGATGACGGTGAGTATTATATCAACCCTGAGACGTATGAAGCCGTTCTACACTACAAACGTCCTGAAGAAAAAGAATATTTCCGTTGGTTGAACAAAATGTACAATGAGGGTCTGCTTGATAAAGATACATTTGTTCAAAAGGATGACCAATACAAATCCAAAATTGCCAGTGGCCGTGTACTTGGTCTAATTGACCAGGAGTGGAACTATGGTGAGGCGGAGAATGCTTTGAAATCATCTAACGGTGGCGACAAAACATATGCCCACTTCTCCGTATCCCTGAACAAGGATATTGTGGATCATACGTTCCAACCGACAGGATTTGACGGTTATGGTATCGGAATCACAACTTCGGCCAAAGATCCGGTACGTATTATCAAATTCATGGATTGGCTTGCTTCCGATGAAGGTCAGGTCCTGAGAAACTGGGGCGTTGAAGGCCAACATTACCAAGTCGAGAATGGGAAACGCATCATTCCGGCTGACGTACAAGATCGCAAAACCAATGATAACTCCGCTTTTACCAAAGAATCAGGCGTAGGCATGTATAACGTATTTAGCGCCAGATACGGTGATGGTGTGAAAGATGCCACAGATAACTATTACACAACGAATTTCCCTGAACAGATTCAAGCAGGTTACACTGCAGCTGAGAAGGAAACGTTGAAAGCCTATGGTATTACAACATGGAAAGATTTCTATCCTTCCGAAGATGATCTGAAGCTGAAAGATTGGGGCGCAGCATACAACATGCCTGTACCATCTGACACGGATTACAACGTAACGTTCCAGAAAACACAGGATATCGTACGTAAACGTATTCCAGAGGCGATCCTTGCCAAACCTGAGAACTTCGACAGCGTATACGATGGTCTTCTGGCTGAACTTGATAAAGCGGGTGCAGTGGAGATGGAGAAACAATACACGGTTTGGATCAAGGAACGTGTAGCTCTCTGGACTGGAAAAGATGTGAAATAAGCTTGAAAACCAAGCATTAAAGTTAAGGATTTTCATAGCGAAAAAAGCCCTTGAGAAAGGGCTTTTTTTATTGTTGACGTGAGGTGATGGATAGCCTATAATCTATCATGTAAGCACTTTCAGTAAGCGGTTTATTCCATTTACGAAAACGTTTTACGTATGTTAGAAGAAGAATCTTTCTTTTTGCAGAATCGAAACATCAGCTTTAGTAAACACGTTAGAATGAACGATACCGAAAGCGCATTCAAAAAAAGTGGTATCCTCAGGCATAAAGCCTGTTATACAGATAAAACCTTCATAAATAATAGGGGGAACTAGACAATGAGAGGCAAAATGAAAGGCAATACACCCAAGACGTTTGCAATGTTGATGCTCGCAAGTGCAATGTTGGTCACAGCTGGCTGCGGGAATTCGGGAACGAAGGAGACTTCGGAGTCCAGCGGAACCGAACCGATCACAGTTACATTCTTCGGGGCGGATGCTAGTCCAACCTGGAACAAGATGCAAGATGCTGTTGGTAAAAAGATTACGGAGCAAACAGGTGTTACAATTGAAGCTGAATATGATGTAAACGATGGTGGTAACCAGAAGATTGCCCTTATGGCTGCCAGTGGTGACTTTCCTGATATGATCTACCCTAAAGGTAACTTATCTAAGCTTGTGGATGCAGGCGCGATGCTGGATCTCACGGATCTGATTGAGGAGCATGCTCCCAATCTGAAAAAAATCTATGGAGAACAGATGAACCGTTTGAAATACAGTTTGGAAGATCAAGCGATATATACTATTCCAACCAATATGGGTGTTGATAATGTTACGTTTGACGCTACAGGTGGATTTGAAATTCAGCAAAGAGTATTGAAAGAGCTCGGATATCCTGAAGTGAAGACACTTGAGGATTACGAGAATGTACTCAGAGCCTATTATGAAAAACATCCAACCATTGATGGTCAGCCAACCATTCCATTAACATTGAATGCAGATGACTGGAAGATCATGATCACGGTAACGAACCCGGCCTTCCAGGCAACAGGCGCACCGGATGATGGTGAATATTACATTGATCCTGAAACGTATGAAGCAACATTGCACTACAAACGTCCAGAGGAAAGAGAATATTTCCGCTGGTTGAATAAAATGTACAATGAAGGCCTACTGGACAAAGATGCCTTTGTTCAAAAGGATGATCAATACAAGTCCAAAATTGCGAGTGGCCGTGTCCTCGGTCTGATTGACCAAGAGTGGAACTATCAAGAAGCGGAGAACGCGCTCAAATCATCGGGTAAGGATGATGCCACATACGCTCACTTCTCTGTGTCACTTAACGATGAAATTGTGGATCACACGTTCCAACCAGCCGGCTTTGACGGTTATGGCATTGGGATTACAACTTCGGCCAAAGATCCAGTGCGTATCATCAAATTCATGGATTGGCTTGCTTCCGATGAAGGACAAGTTCTGAGAAACTGGGGTATCGAAGGTGAACATTACAACGTAGAAGATGGTAAACGCGTGATTCCAGATGACGTTCAGGACCGCAAAACGAATGACAACTCCAATTTCAGTAAGGAAACAGGAATTGGGATGTATAACGTATTTAGTGCAAGATACGGTGATGGTGTAAAAGATTCTACGGATAACTACTACACAACAAACTTCCCTGAGCAGATTGTAGCTGGTTACACAGCTGCAGAGAAAGAAACGCTGAAAGCATACGGTATCACGACTTGGAAAGAGTTCTATCCGGCTGAAGAAGATCTGCCAGTTAAGGATTGGGGCGCAGCGTATAACATGTCCGTACCTTCCGGTACAGACTATGAGGTAACGTTCCAGAAAACGCAGGATATCATTCGTAAACGGATTCCGGAAGCTGTTCTGACTACACCAGCCAACTTTGATGCAACCTATGATGCTTTATTGGCTGATTTGGACAAAGCGGGTGCAGTTGAAATGGAGAAACAATTTACGGTTTGGGTTAAAGAACGTGTCTCTCTTTGGACAGGAAAAGACGTAAAATAATATGGATTGTCTGTGATCCATGGTTACGCAAGGAAAGGGCCCTATATAGGGCCCTTTTTTTTGTGGAATGATGTGATGATTTGCATTGACGCAAATTTTGAAATCACATATAATTTTATTATTGTAAGCACTTACCGAAAACGTTTTATATCATAAAGAAATATACAGTTGATTTAGGAACAGGAGCTAATCATGTCCCAACACAATAAACAAATTAAAATCAATCGTCTATGGTATCGAAACCCGGCAAAGCGCTGGGAAGAAGCATTGCCCATCGGAAACGGCCGTCTTGGAGGCATGGTGTACGGTGGAGCAGCAGATGAACGAATTCAGCTCAATGAAGATACATTATGGTCAGGGTTTCCACGGGATACGATTCAATACAGCAGTCAGCGGTATTTGAAACAGACGCGAGAGTTGATCATGTCTGGGCAGTATGGTGAAGCTGAGGATTTGTTGAACCGTGAAATGCTTGGTCGTGATGTAGAGGCCTACCAGCCGATGGGTCATTTTCTATTGCACCATGAGGGTCTGGATGATCTTTCATATGATGCATTTGAACGGGAGCTTGATCTGGAATCGGGTATTGCAACCACAACCTACTCATTGGAAGGAACTCAATACGTACGTGAAGTGTTTTCCAGCGCTTCGGATGATCTAATGGTCTGCACATTGACTGCTGATCAGAAGGGCGCTGTGAGTGTAAGTGTTACGCTAGACAGTCCCCATCCTTATCGCGTTGAGACTTCGGGAGATGCTCTAACCATGTTCAGTCGGTGCCCAAGTCATGTGGAGTCCAATTACTTCAGGGATCACCCGGAATCCGTCCTCTATGAAGAGGATCGGGGGACGGCTTATGCTGTCCGTGTAGCGTTTACGGCATCTGGCGATCAGGTGAAGGTCTCCAATCTGGAAGGCAGGTTACATATTCAGGGGGCTGATCAGGTTGTTTTCTATCTGGCAGCAGCTACGTCCTTTGAAAGTTATGATGTTTTGCCTGTGAAGGATCATCTTGTATTGGAAGAGGAATGCAAGGAGATGATCTCCAAAGCGACCACACATGGCGTGGAAGTCCTTCGTGACCGACATATTCAGGATCATAGCGCGTTGTTTAACAGAGTCTCTATTAATCTGGGGGTGTCGGCTAACGCCGAATTACCTACAGATGAGCGGCTGCAGGCTTATCAGGCAGGGCAACAAGACCCTGGACTGGAGGCACTTTATTTTCAATATGGAAGATATCTGTTAATGGCTAGTTCGCGTCCGGGCAGCCAGCCTGCCAATCTGCAGGGAATCTGGAACCATCAGGTAGAACCGCCATGGCATAGTGACTACACCATCAACATCAACACGGAGATGAATTATTGGCCGGCTGAAGTCTGCAATCTCAGTGAATGTCATGAGCCGCTGTTTGATATGCTGACCGATCTCAGTGATACGGGACGTAGAACGGCGCGGATTCTGTATGGAGCCCGTGGATGGACTGCTCATCATAACGTGGACATCTGGAGAACCTCTACACCGACAGGTGGAGATGCCAGCTGGGCTTTCTGGCCGATGGGCGGCGTATGGTTGACCTCGCATCTATGGGAGCATTATCAATTTACCGGGGATCAGCGTTTTCTTGAGGAACGTGCGTATCCCATCATGAAAGAGGCGGGGCTATTCTGTCTCGACTGGCTGGTGGAAGGGCCTGATGGTTATCTGGTTACGATTCCATCCACTTCACCAGAGAACAAGTTTCTCACAGATGCTGGGGAGGCACGCAGTATATCCATGGCTTCAACGATGGATATGACGTTAATTCGTGAACTGTTCAGCCGCTGTATTGAAGCCGCGAAGCAATTGAATCTAGATGAGTCATTGGTGAGCGAGTGGGGTGAGGCTCTGGAGAAACTCTATCCATTCCGAATTGGAAGCGAAGGACAATTGCTGGAGTGGTTTAAAGATTTTGCCGAATCTGAACCAGGGCATCGTCACGTTTCCCATCTATATGGGTTGTATCCGGGGGAGCAGATCAATCGAGTGCACACACCGGAATTGGTAGAAGCAGCACGGGTATCGCTTGAACGTCGTATCTCACAAGGTGGCGGGCATACAGGATGGAGCTGTGCATGGTTGATCAATCTGTATGCACGACTGTTGGATAGCAGCCAGGCACATCAGTTTGTGCGCACGTTGCTGGCCCGATCCACACATCCGAATCTGTTTGATGACCATCCACCATTCCAGATCGATGGTAATTTTGGAGGCACGGCTGGAATCGCGGAGATGTTATTGCAGAGCCACTTGAACGAGTTACATTTATTGCCTGCACTGCCTGAACTCTGGACTCAAGGTCGTGTTGAAGGCCTTCGTGCAAGAGGTGGTTATACGGTAGCGATAACGTGGACGGACAACAAGCTTGCGTCAGCGGTTATTAAGGCAGATCGAAATGAGTCGCTGACCCTTCGCAGTGTTCATCCACTGCGTGTGGAAGGAAACGAACAAGCCAAGGCGGAGCTTACGCCTCAGGGCGATTATGTAATTATTTTAACCATGACCGCAGGACAGACGATCCGCGTGTCATCATGAGACGGAGGAGCCAACCATGACCATTTTCAAATTTCCGCAAGATTTTCGCTGGGGTACAGCAACAGCTTCCTATCAGATAGAAGGAGCGGCACAGGAAGGTGGACGCGGGGTATCCATCTGGGATACGTTTGCGCGCACGCCTGGCAAAGTATATAACGGAGACAATGGTGATGTCGCGTGTGACAGTTACCACCGGTATGAGGAAGATATTGAATTGATGAAGAAACTTGGGATTAATACGTACCGGTTCTCCATTGCGTGGCCGCGTATTATTCCTGACGGAGATGGTGAGATCAATCGGGAAGGTCTGGACTTCTACCACCGCTTCGTGGATGCATTGATCGAGGCTGGAATTGAACCGTTCCTCACCCTGTATCACTGGGATCTTCCGCAAACGCTGGAGGATGACGGAGGCTGGGGCAACCGCAGAACTGTGGATGCTTTTGTGAAATATGCCGAAGTGATTTTCAAAGAATTCTCTGGCAAAATCAACTTCTGGCTGACATTCAACGAACCATGGTGCATCGCGTTCCTGTCGAACCTTCTCGGGATTCATGCGCCAGGAAACAAAGACCTGCAGACGTCAATTAATGTTGCTCATGGATTGCTGGTCGCTCACGGCAAAGCCGTTCAATCCTTCCGTCGTTTGGGTACAACCGGACAGATCGGTATTGCTCCGAACGTATGCTGGGCTGAGCCGTACAGCAAATCTCCTGAGGACCAAGCTGCGTGTGATAGATCAATCGCGCTCAATACGGACTGGTTCCTTGACCCGATCTACAAAGGCTCGTACCCGCAATTTATGGTGGACTGGTTCGCAGAAGCGGGAGCTACGGTGCCAATCCAAGAAGGCGATATGGAGATCATCTCGCAACCGATCGACCTACTAGGTATTAACTATTACACGATGGGGATCAATCGCTTCAATCCGGAGGCAGGTGCTCTACAATCAGAAGAAGTTGATATGGGCCTCACCAAAACCGATATTGGCTGGCCCGTGGAATCACGTGGTTTGTATGAATTTATGCATTACTTGCAAAAGTACGGCAATGTGGATGTGTATATCACGGAGAACGGTGCCTGCATCAATGATGATCTGGAGAATGGCAAAATTAATGATGATCGCCGAATTGCATATTATGAACAGCACTTGGCTCAGATTCACCGCATCATTAACGACGGTATTAACCTGAAAGGGTACATGGCGTGGTCACTGATGGATAATTTCGAGTGGGCAGAAGGCTACCGCATGCGTTTTGGTCTTGTTCATGTGGACTATCGTTCACTCGTGAGAACGCCGAAGGAGAGTTATTACTGGTATCAGAACGTCATCAAGAATAATTGGTTGGAGACACGGAACGAACATAATCCCCAATAGTTTAGGTGGCAGGTTTAAGGGAAAAGCAGGTCCTCATTATATATGGTTCCCTTATTGAAGTTGAAAAAGACGGTAACATTGGAGTATTCCAATATGCCGTCTTTTTTGTATTTTTACCGTTGGAAATGAGTAGTTCATAAAGGTTTCATAAGGTCAAGTGCAGTTCCTGTTATGAAGAGACGTTTTTTGGGTTATAAGAAGTATGAATGAATTTAAAAATGTTTTGTCAACGGTCGAAATCAAAATAAAGTGTCCAAATTGCGAATAAAATTTGAACATTTGTTGACTAAAAATCATACTGATGTGGTATATTGGTATAAGGAAAGCACTTACAAAAAGGGAAAAGGAAGTGTTTACTATGGCATCGAAGACAGCAATGGTTAGCCAATTGGAGCGCAAAGACAAAAATATGCGGCGCGCCGTCTTGACGATGACAGTTCTGGCATGGGTCGCACTCATTACGGGAGTGATCATGTGTCTGATCAATCTGAACGACTTTAATGATCGTAATCTTGGCTTGATGGTTGGTATTGGATTCCTTGTAGGTAGTGTGTTTATTTACGTTATTGCCAAAGCGATTGGCCTTGTTCATACACGCCGGGAAGACGAAGGCGCCGATTGATTATAATCCTGCGTTAATTCGTTCATAATAAGACTGGATAAGTTCCCGGAATCCAGTCAATAAAGCCCTTTGCGGATTCGTTGACACTGTTCAACGGGACTGCAAAGGGTTTTATTTTGTGACTTGAAGTGTAAAGATTACGAAGTACAAATATCAAGCATGCAAGCGATTTGTGAGAAAAAATTCACACATTTAAGGTGTAAAATCGACAAATTTGTTAACAAGAACAAAAAAGTTGTTCATTTCTGATATCTTTAGTAGGAAGAGAGTAGTATACTGATTTTTCAGTATGAGCGAATTTAAGGAGAGGGGATCAAAATGAACAAGAAACCTAGGTCGCTAATCCGGATTATCATTCCGGTTGTCCTGACGTTGGTTACAATTGCATTGATTGTCTGGCCAATGCTGGCAGGCGGGCAGTACGTTGTTCTGGATCCGAAGGGGCCAATTGGCGCTTCGCAGAGAGATTTGATTGTCATCTCGACAATTTTGTGTGCTGTCATCATTGTGCCAGTACTCATTTTGTCTGCCGTAATCGTATGGCGTTACCGCGACAAGCCGGATAACAAAGCTGCTTATGAGCCTAACTGGTCTCATAGTACGAAGGCGGAGGCAATCTGGTGGACGGTTCCAATTATTATTATTGGAATACTTGCAATTGTAACGATTCGTTACACGTATGATCTGGAGCCTTCGAAGCCGTTGGCTCATGAGAAAGAACCAATTACCATCCAAGTGTCTTCACTGGACTGGAAATGGCTGTTTATGTATCCTGAGCAAGGGATTGCAACGGTCAACACGCTGAATATTCCGGCAGACCGGCCCGTGAAATTTGAACTCACTGCGGATTCACCGATGAACTCATTCTGGATTCCGCAACTTGGAGGACAGATTTATACGATGTCGGGTATGGCGATGACCTTGTATCTGCAGGCAGATCATGAAGGCAAGTACTGGGGTTCAGGCGCTAACTTCACAGGTGAGCATTTTGGAGAAATGCGTTTTGATGTGAATGCTACATCAGACGAAGATTTCGACAATTGGGTAGCTGAAGTGAAACAGAGTTCTCAGGCGTTGACTACAGAAGGTTACAAAGCACTGGCTGAACCAGGAACAAGCAATGTTGCTTATTATTCTGCCTTCCCAGAAGGATTGTTCCAAAATATTGTGACCAAGTATGTTGTAGATGGTCAAAGTGCTCACAGTAAGCATGGAAGTTCAAGTGAAGCTTCTGGAGCCATTCAAAGTGCAACTGACAAGTCCAATCAAGACGAGGACAAGAGTGCTAACTAAAGATTCGAAAGGAGGCCCCCAATGTTAGAGAGACTTAAAGAGTTTGCATCGGAGTTTTTCGTAACTGGCGACCCGCTGATCTATGGAGCAGACGTGGCCATCGGTATTACGATGATTACTATCGTAACGGTGCTGACTTATTTCAAAAAATGGGGCTGGCTCTGGCGTAACTGGTTAACTACCGTCGATCATAAAAAGATCGGTATTATGTATATCATTGCTTCCATTATCATGTTGTTCCGTGGTGGTGTGGATGCATTGATGATGCGTCTGCAGCTGGCTATGCCTAACATGGATTTCTTACATCCTGAACATTATAATCAGGTCTTTACAACTCACGGCACGATCATGATCTTGTTCATGGCGATGCCATTTATGTTTGGTTTATTTAACGTTATCGTGCCATTACAGATCGGAGCAAGGGACGTTGCCTTCCCGTTTCTGAATGCATTGAGCTTCTGGTTATTCTTCCTGGGAGCAATGTTGTTTAACCTGTCCTTCGTTATCGGTGGTTCACCGGATGCGGGATGGCTGAGTTATCCACCTCTATCGGAGCTGTCACACAGTCCGGGGGTCGGACAGAACTTCTATATATGGGGTATACAGATATCGGGTATCGGTTCCCTGGCTACCGGTATCAACTTCCTGGTTACCATCATTAAAATGCGTGCGCCAGGCATGAGATGGATGAAAATGCCGATGTTCACATGGTCGGTATTCTCCACTTGTATCATTATCTTGTTTGCTTTCCCGATCTTGACCGTGACACTTGCATTGTTATTCCTCGACAGGTTTGCCGGGGCGCATTTCTTCACACTTGATCTGGGCGGTAACCCAATGATGTATATCAACTTGATCTGGATGTGGGGTCACCCTGAGGTATACATTGTCGTCTTGCCGGCATTCGGTGTGTTCTCCGAGATTGTAAGTACCTTCTCTCGGAAAAAACTGTTTGGTTACAAGTCAATGGTATTTGCAATGTTAATTATCAGCTTCCTGTCCTTCTTCACATGGGCGCATCACTTCTTCACGATGGGTTCAGGAGCGGACGTGAATGCCTTCTTCGCCGTAACTACGATGTTGATTGCTATTCCAACAGGGGTTAAAATATTTAACTGGTTGTTTACCATGTATCGAGGAAGGATTCGCATGGCGACTCCGATGATGTGGACACTTGCCTTTATCCCGTGCTTTATTGTCGGGGGTATGACAGGCGTTCTGTTATCCGTTGCTCCTGCTGACTTCCAGTTCCACAACAGTTACTTCCTGATTGCCCACTTCCACCAAGTATTGATCGGTGGCGTTGTCTTCGGATACTTCGCTGGTCTGTATTACTGGTGGCCTAAAATGTTCGGTTTCCAACTCGAAGAGAAACTGGGCAAATGGGCATTCTGGACTTGGAATATTGGTTTCTATGTCTGCTTCATGCCGCAGTACGCTGTCGGTCTGATGGGTATGACACGTCGTCTGAGCACATACGGCTGGGATACTGGCTGGTGGGAACTGAACTTCGTATCCACAATCGGGGCATTCCTGATGGGTGTCGGATTCTTGTTCCAAGTTGCACAAATTGCAGACGGTATTCGCAAATACAAAACACTTAAAGCTTCCGGCGATCCATGGGATGGTCGTACGCTCGAGTGGTCGATTCCTTCACCAGCTCCTGAATATAACTTCGCTGTTACACCGCGCGGAGATGATATCGATGAGTGGTGGGAAGAGAAAGAACGTCGTGCCAAAGGCATCTATCCGCCTGAGCAACCGCTTGAGCCGATTCACATGCCGAAGAATTCCTCGATTCCGTTCATCATGTCTGTCTTCTGGTTCGTTGCTGGTTTCGGCTTCGTATTCGGTTGGCTGTGGATGGCGATTCTCGGACTTGCTGGCGTAGGCATCTGTATGATCGCCCGTTCATTCTCTTACGATACGGATTATTACATTCCGGTCGACGAAATTAAGCGTACCGAAGCGTCGTTAAGGGGGTCGGTATAGATGGCTCAAGCAGCCGCTAAGCACGGTGAGAATCATGCGCATGGTCATGACCATGGCCACCATGATCCACAGGAAATGAAAATTCTCGGATTCTGGTTCTTCCTGATTTCCGACGTTATCTTGTTCTCCGTATTGTTCGCAACCTTCATTGTGTTGCGTGACAATTCGGCGGGCGGACCGATTTTGTCCGAACTGATCAAAATGCCTGGCGTTATCGCCGAGACATTTATCTTGCTCACGAGTTCATTTACAAGCGGACTTGCCGTTCTGGCAATGAACCAGGGTAAAGTGAAACAATTGATTAACTGGCTGATTGTTACAGCTGTTCTGGGTGCAAGCTTTATCGCCCTGGAGGTTTACGAGTTTGTTGAGATGGTTCACGAAGGTTTTAGTTACACAACGAGTGCAGCTTCTGGTGCATTCTTCACCCTCGTGGGTACTCACGGACTTCACGTATCGCTCGGTCTGATCTGGATGATCGGACTCATGTTCCAACTGAAAAAACGTGGGATTACCGACGTTACTCGCGGTAAGATCAACGTCATCAGCTTGTACTGGCACTTCTTGGACGTCGTATGGATCTTCCTCCTGTCGATCGTCTATCTCATGGGGGTGATGTAGATGGCAGAGCACAACTCACATGATTCCCACGGCCATGAACAACATGGCTCACTGAAGTCTTATGTCATCGGCTTCATTCTGTCCGTCGTACTGACAATCATTCCACTTGTGGTGGTTTTGAACGACATGATGGGCAAAACAGGTACACTCATTGTGATTCTTGGTACAGCAGCACTTCAGTTTGTGGTTCAACTCTTCTTCTTCATGCATATCCGTGAAACAGAGAAACCACGCTGGAATGTCATGGCCCTTATTTTCGGATTACTGATTATGATGACCATCGTAATTGGTTCGATCTGGATCATGCTTAACAATGCTGTTGCACATTAATATGTGAAGCAAAGAAGATCTCCCGGTCTGTTTTACAGACTGCGGAGATCTTTTTTTGCTTTTATTTAAGAAATAAACATCGTTAGTGATTAATGATATGAATTATTTTAAAAATAAAGGTACACAAAAGATACATAATGAACTAAAATGAACTTATATGAACATTATCAAACTCAATCCCAACTAATTCAAATGACGAAAGGAATGGATTAATAATGGAAAATCGTTATGCTGCACATCCCAATGAAGTAAAAACGTATGATACATCTCGCCTGCGTGAGGAATTTTTGATGGAGCAACTGTTTGCAACCGATGAATTGGTTACGGTTTATTCTCATGTGGATCGTTATATTGTGGGAACGGCTGTACCTGAGAGCAAGGACATTACCCTTGAAGTGAACCTGAAAGATATCGGAACGAACTTTTTCCTGGAGCGTCGTGAAATCGGTATCATTAACGTCGGTGGTCACGGAACAGTGACAGCGGACGGACAAGGTTATGAGATTGGAGCGAAGGAATGTCTCTACATCGGTAGAGGTGTGAAGGAAGTTGTGTTCACGAGCAGTGACAAGGCTCAACCTGCCCAATTCTATTTTGTATCCACACCGGCTCATCACACCTATCCAACAGTAAAAGCAACACAAGAACAAGCTCAGCCAAATCATCTGGGCAGCATTGAAACGTCCAATGAGCGTACGATCTATCGTTACATTCACCAAGGAGAAGGTGGAATTCAGAGTTGTCAGTTGGTGATGGGCATTACCGAACTCGACAAGGGTAACATGTGGAACACGATGCCTGCACATACCCATAACCGCCGTTCCGAAGTATACTTGTACTGGAACTTGCCTGAAGACGGTGTTGTATTTCATATGATGGGTGAGCCAAACGAAACACGCCATCTGGTTGTACGTGATCGCCAGGCGATCATTTCCCCAAGCTGGTCCATTCACAGTGGTGTGGGTACAAGCAATTACACCTTCTGTTGGGCAATGGCTGGTGAGAACCAGACGTTCGAAGATATGGACGGCGTAGCCATGAAAGACCTGAAATAATAAATTACAGATGTCTGAGTTAAATGGACAGGGTAGAAACTATAACTCATTCATTTGACTCAGGTAGTATAGGAAGTTGATTATGATGAATCCATTGAAAAGACATGAAAAAATTATGGAGGCTCTGCTGGAGCGCCAGGAAGTAACCGTCAGTGATCTGAGTGAGTTGCTGCAGGTGACTGGGAAGACTGTGCGAGAGGATCTCGACAAGTTGGAGAGTATGGGGTTGCTCGTACGTGTCCATGGTGGTGCTATGCTGGCTCAGAATGACCAGTATGGCATCTTGAATAGCCGTGGAGTTACCGAGAAACATCATCCGGAGAAAACGGAGATTGCTGAACGTGCCCTTGCTTACATCCGACCAGGAGATATCGTTGCTCTCGATGGTGGCAGCACCACGCTGGAGATGGCCAAACGTCTCGATAATCAACCGCTGACGGTGGTGACCAATGACCTGTTCATTATTGCGGAGTTGACCAAAAAGGAGCAAGTGCGACTGGTTGTGCCTGGCGGGGCGCGTGTACGGAATATGTTGGTTGGGGATGATACGGCTGCATTTATATCCAGTCTTAACATTCACAAAGCCTTTATATCCACGACAGCCCTTCATCCGGAATTTGGATTATCCATATACACGGGAGATCTGGTTCCTTTGAAAAAAGCAATGATATCTGCCTCGCAGCAAGTATACGGCGTTGTGGATCATTATAAATTCGGACAATTTGCACTGCGAACTTTCGCCCAGTGTTCGGAACTGGACTACATTATCAGCGATAGTCGTTTGGATGAAGAGACGGCTTCCTTATACGAGCAGAGTGGTGTCACAGTGGATTATCAAAGTTAACCTCATTCATTATTCATGGGATTAAAGAACGGACGGCTCTAAGGATTGCATATCAAAACCATGCGGAGGAATCATTCATGAACCCATTTGATTTAAGCGGACAAGTTGCACTGGTGACAGGTACCTCGGGAGGACTTGGACAAGGGATGGCCATTGGTTTGGCAGAAGCAGGTGCTGATGTGGTGCTGGTCTCTTATTCCAAACCTGCAGAAACGGCAAGTGCCATTGAAGCCCTTGGGCGCAAAGCTTATGTGATTGAAGCAGATTTAAGTCGTGAAGATGAGTTGTCAGCTGTGTTCGAAAAGGCGCTTGCGTTCCAGGGCAGAATTGACATTCTCGTCAACAATGCCGGAATCATTCGTCGCACACCTGCGGCTGATCATGCAGGGCAGGACTGGCACGATGTAATTGGTCTGAACCTGAACACTGTATTTTTCCTGAGCCAATTGGCTGGCAGACATATGATTGAACGCGGAAGCGGCAAAATCATTAATATTGCTTCCATGTTGTCCTATCAAGGTGGGATCAACGTGCCAGGATATACAGCCAGTAAACATGGCGTTGCCGGTTTAACCAAAGCACTCGCCAATGAATGGGCAGGTAAAGGAATTCAGATTAACGGTATCGCACCTGGTTATATGGAAACCGATAATACTACTCAGATCCGTGCGGACGAGAATCGTTACCGGGATATTACAGCCCGTATTCCTGCGGGGCGTTGGGGAACACCTGAAGATCTGAAAGGCCCGGTTGTTTTCCTGGCATCTGCCGCTTCGGATTATCTGAATGGTCATGTGCTGAATGTCGATGGCGGCTGGATGGCACGTTAATCGTTTGATAATCGGATTAGCATAAGGAGGCAGTGAGATGAAACTTGGTATTCTGGCGCATACATTTGGCAAACAGCCTACAGCACAGCTTGCGCAGACGATTGCGGATAACGGATTTAATTCCGTACAGCTGGCGCTTGCCAAAGCATTATCAGATGTGGACTCATCGAATGGCAAGCTGAGCCCAGGGCTAGCGAATGAGATCGGAGATCAATTTGCTCAGCGCGGGGTGAAGATTGCAGTACTGGGCTGTTATATTAATCCGATAGACCCTGATCCGATAAGACGACGTGCGGATATTGATCGATTCAAGGAGCATCTGCGTTATGCCCGGGATTTTGGTTGCAGCATGGTAGCAACGGAGACCGGGGGCTTGGACACCTATCAGGATACACATCTGGATGGATATGAAGAGAAGGCGTGGAGTATGCTGAAAGAAACGGTTGAGGAGTTGGCTGAGGAAGCGGAGAAATGGGGCGTGCATGCGGCGATTGAGCCTGTGTCCACACATACCCTTCATACCCATGAACATATGACACGTTTGTTTGAAGAGATTCCTTCATCTAATCTGGGGATGCTGTTCGACCCGTGTAATCTGATCAAGCAACCACATGCTGCAGATCAAGGGGCTTTCTTGCGCGAGGTGATGGAATCGCTGTATCAGCGCATGATTGTAATCCATGCCAAAGATGTAGCCTTTGATGCACAGGGAGAGAAGTTCAACCCAATACCTGGGGCAGGCATACTGGATTACCCGTTATTTTTTGAATTGCTAAAAACGTATAAGCCACATATCGATATTTCACTTGAAGGCGTAACTGCAGAGGAAGCTGTACCTGCGGCCAAACATTTGCGTGAAGTATGGAGTGCAGTTCGGGTCTAATAAAACCCTGGATGAGGTATTGCATACCGAAGCCAAAGTAGTTGAAAAACCTTTGCGAGGGCAAAGGTTTTTTTGGTACAGAAATCGATAATGTACATATTTAATATTTCTTATCGGAACAATCGGAAATAAGTCTTTTCAAATGCGACATCTTGTGAGAGAATATGGAAAACATACGCCACCATGTGAAGACATCAGGAACGTAAAGAACGTATATATCGAGGGAGGATTCAGATTTATGTCAAACGAACGTGAGCTTTCATTTGAAACATTGGCAATTCATGCAGGCCAGGAGATTGATCCAACCACCAACGCACGAGCTGTACCCTTGTATCAGACAACATCCTATGGATTCAAGGACACCGAGCATGCAGCTAACCTGTTTGGTTTGAAAGAGTTTGGCAACATCTATACCCGTCTGATGAATCCAACAACCGACGTGTTTGAGCAACGGATTGCAGCGTTGGAAGGCGGAGCTGGCGCGCTGGCTACAGCTTCTGGTCAAGCAGCCATTACGTTTTCACTTCTGAATATTGCTGGTGCAGGTGATGAGATCGTGTCTTCGGCGAGTTTGTATGGAGGTACATACAATCTGTTCTCGACGACTTTGCCGAAATTGGGTATAGACGTGAAATTTGTGGATTCCAGTGATCCTGAGAATTTCCGGGCAGCGATTACGGAGAAAACGAAAGCACTGTATGCCGAAACGATCGGTAATCCAAAGGGGAATGTTCTGGATATTGAAGCGGTGGCAGCGATTGCTCATGAACATGGAATTCCTTTGATCGTGGATAATACGTTCCCAAGTCCGTACCTGCTTCGTCCAATCGAACATGGAGCAGATATTGTCGTTCACTCTGCAACGAAATTTATTGGGGGTCATGGTACATCCATTGGTGGCGTTATCGTGGATAGCGGAAAATTTGACTGGAAAGCAAGTGGCAAGTTCCCTGGATTGACGGAGCCGGACTCCAGTTATAACGGTGTTGTATATACGGAAGCGGTTGGACCGATTGCTTATATTATCAAAGCTCGTGTACAGCTATTGCGTGACCTGGGTGCAACAATCTCTCCATTCAACTCCTGGTTGCTGCTGCAAGGACTGGAGACATTACATCTGCGCGTAGAGCGTCATAGTAGCAATGCCCTTGCGGTTGCGGAATTCCTTGAGAAACATGAGGACGTGTCTTGGGTTAGTTATGCAGGTCTGCCGAGCCACGGTTCTTACGAGCTTGCACAGAAATATCTGCCAAGAGGGCAGGGTGCCATTCTGACCTTTGGAATCAAAGGTGGTGCGGACGCAGGTCGCAAATTGATTGAAAGTGTCAAACTGTTCTCTCACCTTGCGAACGTTGGCGATTCCAAGTCACTGATTATTCACCCGGCAAGTACAACTCACGCACAGTTGACTGAAGATGAACAGACCGCAGCAGGGGTTAATCCGGAGTTGATTCGTCTGTCTGTGGGTACGGAGAACATTCAAGACATTATCTATGATCTGGAGCAAGCCATCAAAGCAAGTCAGGGAGCAAGTGTAGGCGCGTAAATGGCATTGGGTGGATGTGTAAACAATCACTTAAGCGATATGCCATAAACAGGTCATATTGAATATCAATACATGGTTAAAGCCGTTGTCCTCTGGGACAGCGGCTTTTTGTCTTTTTTTAACACGCATATATGAGTATCCATCGAAAAAAGCCCATTTACAAATGTGGATCACAGGCATATACTGATTAAAAGTTGTATTGAGTAAAAATAATTGCATAAGTACAAAAATGATTATCATTCTCATTCGAGATTATTGTAAAATCATTCACAAAACCATGCTGCTGCGGGATTCCCGCAGCAGCATGTGTCATTTTTAGGGCATTAACAATGGCTCTCATTCTCAATACAACTTCATTTCTGGAAGCGGAACTTGAGCACATTCACTATCCGCAAACCTACCATTTGAAAGGAACGTGATTTATATGCAAGCGATACATCAACCTCTACACAGACAGCAACAAGCAGAACAACGCTCATCTCAAACACCCGGCCCCAATCGGGGCAAGAAGCCTGATTTTCGAGCCATGATGCAGAATAAAGAGATGCAATCTGCATTGGGCAGCGGGCTGTTGATGCTGATTGCCTGGGGAACTGCACCGTATTTTGGTACCTTATCCATCATGCTCTACATTGTGGCGTATGCTGTGGGCGGTTGGACCAAAGCGAAGGTAGGTATCGAGACATTGGTTAAGGACCGTGATCTGGATGTAAATCTGCTGATGATTGCCGCATCCCTTGGGGCAGCAGCCATCGGTTACTGGAATGAAGGCGCGATGCTTATCTTTATTTTTGCACTCAGTGGTGCGTTGGAAAGTTATGCGACAGAGCGCAGTCATAAGGATATCTCATCGTTGCTCGCACTTAAGCCGGAGACTGCACTGCGTATTGAAGATGGACAGATGAACCTCGTGACTATTGATGATCTGCAGCTGGGTGATCTGCTGTTGGTCAAACCGGGAGAACTGATTCCTGCGGATGGCGTGGTGTACCGGGGGAGTTCTTTTATCAATCAGTCGTCAATTACCGGAGAATCCCTGCCTGTGGACAAAGTTGCGGGGGATGAAGTCTATGCAGGTACGGTAAACGGGGAGGGCGCCTTATACGTAGAGGTCACAAAATCGGCGGAAGGGTCACTGTTCGGCAAAATCATTAAAATGGTGGAAGAAGCGCAGGCGGAAGTACCGGATTCTCAGCGTTTCATGGAGCGGTTCGAAGGGATTTACGCACGTATTGTTGTGGGGGTGACCTTACTTGTCATTGCAGGAACTCCGCTGCTGCTTGGCTGGACATGGAATGAGGCATTTTACAAAGCGATGGTATTTCTAGTGGTTGCTTCTCCTTGTGCATTGGTGTCTTCCATCATGCCTGTTATGCTGTCCGCGATGTCCAGCAGCGCCCGCCGGGGCATTCTTTTCAAGGCAGGTGCCCATATGGAGAATATGGCTCGCACGCGGGTCGTGGCTTTTGACAAAACAGGTACATTGACCATGGGCACCCCTCAAGTCACCGATATTATTACGGCTGAACATGTAGATCGTACCCAGCTGTTAGCTGCGGTGGCAGCGATTGAGAACATCTCCATGCATCCTTTGGCTCGTGCCATCGTAGATCAGGCGAATAAGGAGAATATCACACTTCAGGAAGCGGAGCACGTACAGGCTCTAACGGGCTGGGGCATCGAAGGAACGGTGAACGATGTGGTCTGGAGCATTGGCAAAACAAATGTAATGGAATCGATGCAGTCAGAGGAGATGAAAGACAGCAACGTTGATGATCCAGATAAACAGGGTGTTACCCCTGTGAAGGTGTCTTCTGAGTGGGACGATGTACGCTCTCGTCTTGAGGGGGAGGGAAAAACCGTATCCGTTGTTATGGCTGATGGTGAATTAGTCGGGCTGATCGCGATGCGGGACACGGTACGGCCACAGGCAGCAGCTGCAGTGAAAAAGCTTGAAGTGATGGGTGTAAAAGTTGTCATGTTAACAGGAGACCGAGCCAGATCAGCTTCTGTAATTGCCCGTGAAACAGGAGTAAGTATGGTCTATGCAGATTTGCTGCCTGAAGATAAAGTGAAGCAGGTCCAAGCGCTCCGCAAAAAGTATGGTCCTGTGTTAATGGTAGGGGATGGTGTCAATGATGCACCAGCACTTGCAGCAGCTACTGTGGGTATGGGGATGGGATTGTCGGGTAGCGGGACTGCATTGGAGGTCGCGGATGCGGTACTGATGAACGATAACATTGAAGAGATCGCTTGGGTGATTGGGCAGGCTCGTCGAGCACAGCGTACGGTGAAACAGAATATGTTTTTTGCCATCACCGTTATTCTGGCCTTAATTGCTGGTAACTTCCTCCAGGATGTCGCACTGCCTCTAGGTGTGGTAGGACATGAAGGAAGTACAATTCTGGTTATTCTGAATGGACTTAGATTGCTACGGTAATCAGATTTGGAGAGGAAAATGGTTAATTGGTATCACTGGTAGCATGCGGCTGGTTGAACAGCTTACGTTTGAACCTTGGGTCAGCGGGTAATGATTCGAAGAGACGATTCGATAATAAGGGAGCTGTGAAATATGGGACGTTATGTACAAGTGGAACCAAATGTAAAAGTATATGTTGAAGATATTGGCGAAGGCACCCCGGTTGTCTTTTTGCACGGCTGGCCTGTTAATTATAAAATGTTTGAATACCAGTTGAACGTACTGCCGAACCATGGCATTCGTGCCATTGCGATAGATTTTAGAGGATATGGCTTATCGGATAAGCCATCCACAGGGTATGATTATGATCGCATGGCAGACGATGTTCGTGCTGTTATCGATGATCTGGAGCTGAAAGACGCGGTACTTGCAGGGTTCTCCATGGGTGGAGCGATCGCAGTACATTACATGGCTCGCCATAAGGGACATGGTGTCTCCAAGCTGGCCTTGTTATCTGCGGCAGCACCTGTGTTCACTCAGCGTGAAGGATATCCGTATGGATTGACTCCTGAGCAGCTGAACGAGCAGATTATTGAGCCGATCTTTGCAGATCGTCCGAAGTTACTGGAGACGTTTGGCGGCATGTTCTTTGCGAAGAAACACAGCCAGCCCTTCATGGATTGGTTCCACGCCCTCGGCATTGAAGCTTCATCTTATGGTACCATTCGCAGTGCAATTGCGTTGCGGGATGAGGACTTACGAGGTGAACTGAGTTCCATTCAGGTGCCAACAGCCATTTTGCACGGGAAAAAAGATGAGATCTGTCCGTTTGAATTCGCCGAGCAGATGCACCAAGGCATCGCTTCGTCTCAACTGATTGCTTTTGAAGAGAGCGGTCATGGTGCATTTTATGATGAATTGGAGAAATTCAATTCGGAACTGATTCGTTTCATCCAATCCTGATCAGGAGAGGGCATAATGCCTCTGACAGGCGATCCCAGTAATTTCATGGAATCTTCATTTGTGGCTAAACAAAGAACCCGGTCGACAGTCTTGGACTGATCGCCGGGTTCTTTAGTCTTCAATTAAAACAATTCAGTCAGACCAATCATCGTGATGAGTCCGAGCAAAAAGGACATCGTCGCCACACGTGCATTGCCATCGCCGTGACTCTCGGGAATAAGTTCCTTGTAAACAATGAACATCATCGCACCGGCTGCAAAGGCCAGACCATAAGGCACAAGACCAGCTACGAGACTGCTCAAGGTGTAACCAATCATAGCTGTAATAATCTCTACCGCTCCGGTCAGGGTGGCAATACCCAGTGCTTTGAAGCGGCCAATGTTCTGGTTCACAAGAAAGAGGGCTACCAGGAATCCTTCCGGCGCATTCTGCAATCCGATGGAAAAGGCAATGAGATTGCCCAGGTTCTCATCCGAGCTTGCATAGCTGACGCCAACGGATAACCCTTCCGGCAGGTTGTGCATGGTGATGGCTGCAATAATCATGAAGGCTTTGGTTTCAATTTTAAAAGGCATTTTCTCGGGATTCTCCAGATCGACGTGTGGAATCTTCATCTCCAGCACCAGTAGAACCAGGCTACCAAGCATAATACCAAATGCAAGTACAAAGAGATTTGATTGGCCAAGCGCTTCCGGAATGAGATTATACACCGAGGCCGAGGTCATAATACCAGCGGCGTATGCCAGCAAGATATCACGCAGACGGTGCGATATTTTGCGCATAAATAGAATCGGTACGGCCCCTAGGCCGGTAGACATGGCTGATATAAAACTGCCAATGAGTGCATCGTTCATGCTTCCATTTTCCCTCCTGATGAAGACTTCTTCATAATCGCTGCCGAGCATTGACACCGTACATAAAAGAGATCATAATGAACAACAGATTAGAATGATTATAAATTAGAATTCCGTTTCTGCATAGGGCCATTGTCATATCACAGGCAGGTCTTGTGGACATGATGTGGGCTTTTCGTTCTAGTGTATGCAAAAGCCTAAGCTTTTGATGCCGGAGGGTCTAACCTTTTTGCAGAACCCGGGGGAGGAACTATACATGTATAAATCAATTATTATTGGAACAGGCCCTGCAGGGCTGACAGCAGCAATCTATCTGGCACGTGCCAACTTGAACCCACTCGTTATTGAAGGACCACAACCTGGTGGCCAACTGACAACAACGACTGAAGTGGAGAACTTCCCAGGTTTCCCTGATGGTATTATGGGTCCTGAACTAATGGATAACATGCGTAAACAAGCTGAGCGCTTCGGTGCTGAATTCCGCACAGGCTGGGTGAACAACATCGATATGAGCGAGCGTCCATTCAAGATTCAAGTTGAAGGTATGGGTGAACTCGTATCTGAAACATTGATCCTGTCTACAGGTGCATCTGCTAAATACCTCGGTATTCCTGGAGAAGAAACGAATGTGGGCCGTGGTGTCAGCACATGTGCAACATGTGATGGATTCTTCTTCCGTAACAAAGAAATCATCGTCATCGGCGGTGGTGACTCTGCTCTTGAGGAAGCAAGCTTCCTGTCCCGTTTTGGTTCCAAAGTAACACTGGTACACCGTCGTGAAGAACTGCGTGGCTCCAAAATCATGCAGGATCGTGCACGTAGCAACGAAAAAGTAGAAATGGCTTTGAACCGTACACCACTCGAAGTACTTGCTGGCGACAACGGCGTAACCGGTTTGAAAGTGTTGAACAACGAAACAGGTGAAGAAGAAGTGATTCCGGCAAGCGGCGTATTCGTAGCGATCGGTCACACACCAAACACTGGTTTCCTTGGCGGACAGATCACTACGGACGAACACGGTTATATCCTGACTACACCAGGTACATCCGAGACAAACATCCCAGGCGTATTTGCATGTGGTGACGTACAGGATACACGTTACAAACAAGCGATTACAGCTGCAGGTAGCGGATGTATGGCTGCCATGGACACAGAGAAATACATTGAGAGCTTGGAGCACAGCGCAGTTGTTCTGTAATAGAATGAGCTGATTTCAACCAAACTATAGATTAATATAAAACCATATGAGGTGAATTAAACATGGAAAACGTAATTGTATATACATCAACGAACTGCCCGAACTGCAAATCCGTAAAAACGTTCCTGGCTGACAAAGGTATCTCTTATGAAGAGCGCAACATCGAAACTAGCGATGAGTATGCACAACAAGTATGGGACATGGGTGTACGTGCCGTGCCATTGACTGTCATTGGTGAACACCGCATTCTGGGTATGAACAAAACTCAATTTGCCAAAGCATTGGACGCTTAAATCAGGCTTATTATCTGAATTATCATGTGTTGAAAGAAATTTTCGATTCATATGCAATTCCGGTTTTCGCGAGCCGTTAGGATATAGAAAGAACCGTACCCGGAAGGGTACGGTTTTTTGTGCAAACACAGAATATGATCTAGAAAAAAATACTCATGAAAGTCTGAAATACAACATACACCAGCAATCCTGACAGCATGTACATGAAACCAGCCTTCTTTTTGCTCTGAAACAATCGGAGTATGCCAAGGCTGAACAGGGGCGCAAGCACAATCAGGAACAGGAGGACGGTGACAAACATTTGCGCCGAGATATCTGAAGTATCCACGTAGGTCACGCTTTTTTTCACTCCGTTTCATTATCGGAATTAACACAGCTGTATTCACACAGCCATGACAAAAATCACATAACCCCATTATACATCTGGATTTCTTTAACAAAAAGGGAGGAAATGGGGCAAAATGATGTCAATTTTCGTCTGTTATTAGACAGATACCCTTATTTTTCCTAGAAACTGGGAAATTGCAGAGTAAGCGGCACCAACACGGGTGGAACGGCTGCCCAGAGCTGCCCACTCAATCTGCAAACTGCGGCGGTGATAAGGTAACGTACGTTCCTCGACAACCTGTTTTAACGCCGTTTCAATCCAAGGACCTGCTTCAGAAAGAGGGCCACCAATGATAATACGTTCCGGGTTGAAACTGTTAACGATATTGGTTATGCCAATCCCCAATTTGCGTCCAATCGTGTTGTATAATTCTTGAACAGCATCGTGGCCTTGCTCCGCATGATGAATAAGCTCTCGTGTGGTATGAGCAGGTAATTTCAGCTGATGCTCCGGGTGCTCGTAGGCTTTCTCCGATGCGTATAACTCCCAACAACCACGATTTCCGCAGGAGCAGGGCAGTCCTTCCGCTTCAATGGACATGTGACCTGTTTCTCCAGCATAGCCCCATGCCCCTTTGTATAATTCACCATCCACCATGATGCCTGAACCAATCCCCATGCCTGCACTGATATAGATCATGTGACGGACACCGATACCTGCCCCAAAATTTAACTCTCCATGAGCGCCAGCATTGGCTTCATTATCGATGGTGACAGGCAGTTCAAATTCTTCTTCAAGCATGGAGCGCAGAGCTACCTTCTCCCACCCCAGGTTGGGTGCAAACAGGACCGTTCCTGCCTCATCCACCATGCCGGGCACTCCGATACCGATGCCAATGACACCATGTGGGGAAGCAGGCGCTGCTTCAATGAGCTGTTTGGCTGCCAATTTCAATTGCTCCAGTACAGAGGACACGTCATGATGTTCCAAGGCCACTGCGTACTCTGTAATGATGTGTCCTTCCAGATCAGTAAGCACGCCTTTCAAATGGGTCACACTGAGTTCCAGCCCGACAGCATAGCCGGATGTCCCTCGAAACAGCAGCATGAGTGGTTTACGTCCGCCGCTGGATTCTCCAGGGCCAATCTCCTGCACCAGGTCATCACTGATCAGATCAGCAACCAGGTTGGATACCGTTGCTTTGTTCAGCCCCGTAACCTCGGACACTCGTGCGCGAGAAAGAGGGGCATGGCGCCGAATCGTATCCAGAACGATCGACTTGTTTATTTTTTTGACCAGCATCTGGTCTCCGGTAATTTTCATATGGTTAAGGCACTCCTATTCTTCTGATAAAAGGGTTCTGACCCACATCCGAAACAAGTTATTCGACTATTATAGCGTAAACAAACATGTAAAAAACAATTTTATTTTACTTTGTTTAACCAATAGACAAAGTAAATTCGATGTGATAGGATAACGGTGTAAACGATTTCTTAAAACTATTGAGGAGGCATTTTACACATGGCCTATTTTGAATCCGTTAATAAAATTGCATTTGAAGGTAAAGATTCCAAGAATCCTTTTGCTTTTAAACATTATAATCCGGAAGAAGTGGTAGCCGGCAAATCGATGGAAGAACATTTCCGTTTCGGCATGGCTTACTGGCATACATTAACTGCAGGCGGCAGTGACCCGTTTGGTGCGGAGACAGCTGTTCGTTCGTGGGATAAATACTCAGGTCTGGACCTCGCGAAAGTACGCGTGGAAGCGGCATTTGAATTTTTGGAAAAAATGAATCTGCCGTTCTTCTGTTTCCACGATGTGGACATTGCACCAGAAGGCAACAACCTGCGCGAGTTCTACAGCAACATTGATACAATCGTTGATCTGATTGAAGATCATATGAAATCCAGCGGCAAAAAACTGCTCTGGAACACGGCGAACATGTTCTCGAACCCACGCTTCATGTTTGGTGCAGCTTCCACTTGCAACGCAGACGTGTATGCTCACGCTGCAGCACAGATCAAGAAAGGTCTGGAAGTGGGTAAACGCCTGGGCGCTGAAAACTATGTATTCTGGGGCGGTCGTGAAGGTTACGACACATTGCTGAACACAGACATGCAACTGGAGCAAGACAACATTGCTCGCATGTTCCACATGGCTGTAGACTACGCGAAGGAAATTGGTTTTGACGCACAATTCCTGATCGAGCCTAAACCAAAAGAGCCAACGAAACATCAATATGATTATGATGCAGCAACTTCCATTGCTTTCTTGCAAAAATACGGTCTGGACAAACACTTCAAACTCAACCTGGAAGCAAACCATGCTACACTGGCTGGTCA
The DNA here is from genome assembly GCF_036894235.1 of Paenibacillus sp. Y5S-9. NCBI lineage: Bacteria > Bacillati > Bacillota > Bacilli > Caryophanales > Paenibacillaceae > Paenibacillus > Paenibacillus sp. Y5S-9. The sequence goes on along the minus strand of NZ_CP145887.1, from coordinate 5,858,523 downwards.
CACATTTGATCACGAAATCCGTGTTGCTCGTACAAACGGCATGCTCGGTTCCCTCGATGCGAACCAAGGCGATATGTTGATCGGTTGGGATACAGATGAGTTCCCGGTTGATATGTACGATGCTACATTGACGATGTATGAAGTATTGAAAAACGGCGGTATCGGCCGTGGCGGTGTGAACTTTGACGCGAAAGTACGTCGTGGTTCCTTCGAAGCTGACGATCTGTTCTTGGCACACATCGCAGGTATGGACACGTATGCAAAAGGTCTGAAAGTAGCAGCAAAATTGATCGAAGATCGCGTATTCGATGACTTCATCGAAAAACGTTACAGCAGCTTCAGCGAAGGTATTGGTGCAGATGTGGTTGCAGGTAAAGCAACACTGGCTTCCCTTGCTGAGTATGCACTCAACAACGAAAGCCCACGCAAGAACCAATCCGGACGTCAGGAATTGCTGAGAGCACAACTCAACCAGTACATCCTGGCTGACTAATAGCATAGCGGATTAGGCAGGGTTCGTGTACGTCGACCACCGATGGTTACTCAACTCATATTTGTTGGACATTAGTGTCGAAACTAGCCTATGCACAAGATTAGCTTGTACCATGGAACGCCTGAACAAGCATGACATTCGGACCGTCCCCGACTTTCCCTTGGGAAGACGGGGGCGGTTTTTTGATTAAACAAATAACGCGTTTTTTAAATTTTTGATATAAATGTTTGTCTAAGATGGTACATGCAGAACGAAGTGAGCAGAAAGGACCCGAGGAAGCAAAGCGTTCGCTAAGAGCTTTCTGAAAGAAAGCTGGCTTCGGAAGCATAGGCTTATCCCCGGATTTCACCCTTGCTAAAGGGTATAAAGGAAATCCGGGGGTAACGGCGATCTGAGGGTTTTCTGATCACGGAGTGACCACATGAGCATCAAGGTTTCATTTATAACCAATGACGAATCAAGGTCATTGGATCAATCTTTCTGTTATAAGAACGAGTACGTTTTACTCGTTTCATATCCATGTGTGTCCAGGATCATGCATGCAAAACGGAGTGAGCAGAAAGGCCCCGAGGAAGCGGAGCGTGCGCATTTATCCCCGGATTTCACCCTTGCAAAGGGTATAAAGGCAATCTGGGGGTAACGGCGATCCAAGGGTTTTCTGATCACGGAGTGACCACATGAGCATCAAGGTTTCATTTATAATCAATGACGAATCAAGGTCATTGGATCAATCTTTCTGTTATAAGAACGAGTACGTTTTACTCGTTTCATATCCATGTGTGTCCAGGATCATGCATGCAAAACGGAGTGAGCAGAAAGGACCCGAGGAAGCGGAGCGTGCGCATTTATCCCCGGATTTCACCCTTGCTAAAGGGTATAAAGGAAATCCGGGGGTAACGGCGATCCGAGGGTTTTCTGATCACGGAGTGACTTTCATGCGTACTTGGATCTTTCGTGGATACAATCCTGTTACAAACGAGAGGAGTTAACCTATGAGTTACGTAATTGGTGTCGATCTGGGAACCAGCGCGGTTAAAACCGTGTTGGTCAATCGTGAAGGGAAAGTGGCATTTGAAGCATCCGAGGCATACCCGTTGTACCAGCCCAAGGCTGGATACAGTGAACAAAATCCCGAAGATTGGGTAGAGCAAACCATTGTTTCCTTGCGTAAATTGCTCGAAGTGTCTGGCGTGCAGCCTTCGGAAATCGAGGGATTGAGCTTCTCCGGTCAAATGCATGGACTGGTTTTGGTGGATGCTGAAGGTAAACCGCTGCGTAACGCAATCCTGTGGAACGATACACGCACAACGGCTCAGTGCCGCCGTATCGAAAAAGTACTGGATGGCAAGCTGTTAAGTATTGCCCGGAACCGTGCACTGGAAGGATTCACCTTGCCGAAAATTCTGTGGGTTCAGGAGAACGAGCCTGAATTGTTACAGCAAGCATCTTTGTTCTTGTTGCCAAAAGACTATGTGCGTTATCGCCTGACCGGGGATTACGCTATGGATTATTCGGATGCAGCGGGTACCTTGCTGCTGGACGTTGCAGGCAAACAGTGGAGTAAAGAGATTGCAGAAGCATTCGAGCTGCCAATCTCCCTTTGTCCACGTCTTGTGGAATCGTTTGAGGAAGTGGGCACGTTGCTGCCTGAGATTGCGGATCAAACGGGTCTGGCGGCTGCGACGAAAGTATATGCAGGTGGTGCGGATAATGCGTGTGGTGCCATTGGCGCAGGCATTCTGAGTGAAGGACAGACGATGTGCAGCATCGGAACATCCGGGGTTGTGCTTTCCTACGAAGAGCGTAAGGATCTCGACTTCGAAGGCAAAGTACACTTTTTTAACCATGGAGAGAAAGATGCCTTCTATATTATGGGTGTAACGCTTGCCGCAGGATACAGCCTGTCCTGGTTTAAGGATACGTTTGCAGCGGACAAATCGTTTGATGTGCTCTTGCAGGGCATCGATCAGGTTCCGGCGGGCAGCAACGGATTGTTGTTCACACCATATATCGTTGGGGAGCGTACACCTCATCCGGATGCGAATATCCGTGGCAGCTTCATCGGTATGGATGCAGGACACAAGCTGGAGCACTTTGGACGTGCGGTGATGGAGGGCATTACCTTCTCGCTGCGCGAGTCCATTGATATTCTGCGTGGTGCAGGCAAAACCGTCAATGAAGTCATCTCCATTGGTGGCGGTGCCAAGAACGAAGCCTGGTTGCAAATGCAGGCGGATGTCTTTAACGCTACGATTGTGAAGCTGGAGAGCGAACAGGGTCCTGCGATGGGTGCAGCCATGCTGGCTGCCTATGGCTGTGGCTGGTTCTCGTCCTTGCAGGAATGCGCAACAGCGTTTATTCGCCCAGCGAAGTCCTATGAGCCAAACCCGGAAACGGTTGCCGTCTATGATGGACTGTTCGCACTGTATCAGGAAGTTTATGGACAGACACGTAGTCTCAATGATCGTTTGGCTGAATACCGTTAATTCATTTATTTCACTACATTAATCTTATGATTACATTTAAAAGCATCCGCGAAGGCGGGTGCTTTTTTTGTCGTTCATCAAGATTAACCCCATGAAAGGTTTCCTTGTCCTGCATATCTGCATTCCGGCTCTGCATAGATTGAGAATAGAGGATTGTGATCCGTCCAGGCATCGTGTGTCGGACATTTTAATAGGTAGAAGCTTGAGCATGGGGGTGAAGCTTTGGATGGACATGAGGAACATGGAAGACCACATATTACCTTGTCGATGATCGTTCGTAATGAAGAGAATCGTTATCTCAGGCAGGCACTGGAGAGACATCGTTCCTGGATTGATCGGGCGGTAATCATTGATGACGGAAGCACGGATGGAACGGTCGCGCTGTGCAGGGAACTTCTGGACGGTATTCCACTCGTATTAGTGGAGAACGCTGCTTCACGTTTTGCAGACGAGGTAAGCCTGAGAAAACAACAATGGGAAGAGACGGTGGCGACCAATCCGGAGTGGATTTTGAATCTGGATGCGGATGAGATTCTAACCAGTGACTTTGGGGTGGTACGGGATCTGCTGCTCAGTGGCAATGAAGATGCGATCTATTTCAGATTGTTTGATATGTGGAGTGAAACGCATTACCGGGAAGATGAGTTCTGGCAGGCACATGCCTATTATCGGCCATTTCTGATTCGTTATCACCCGGGGATGAACTATGAATGGAAGGAGACACCCCAGCATTGTGGTCGTTTTCCGTTAACGATCCAGCATTGGTCCTATGGATGTCATGCTCCCCGGGTGAAGCACTATGGTTGGGCGCGGGAAGAAGATCGCATCCGCAAATATGAACGCTATCAAGCACTGGACCCTGAAGCAAGATACGGTTGGAAGGAACAGTATGAATCGATATTGGATCAAGAGCCACGACTGTTGGCATGGTTCGAATAAGGAGAGGGGGAGTGAGCACGTTGAAGAAAGACCCGTTACGTAAATCGCAAGAAGAATTCAAACCTCAAGCAGAGCCGAATTCCCAAGAGAAAGAGAATCAGAATGAGAAGCAACATGAGAGCGCAAATGAGAATCAGAAAGAGAGCCAGATTAATCATCGACCGTCCAGTCGTTCTGATAAATCGCTGGAAACCCGCCAATCGGAAAAGCTTGAAGAACTTTGCCAGGAAAGAATACTGATCGCCAGCCCGGTTCGCCAGACAACTCCGGTGCTCCGTGAATTTCTGGATTCTCTGCATGCACTGGAACGAACAACAGTGAAGACGGATTATCTGTTTGTTGACGATAACGTGGAAGAAGCCGCATCGAATATATTGCATGAATTTGTGCTTCAGCATGAAGGGACGGTTATTCAAGCAGATGAACATGGCAGCGGTAGTTCTGACAACAAAGGGGTGTACACCAAGGATGAGGGAGGACACTATTGGCAGGATGAGCAGATTTGGCGTGTAGCCGGTTTGAAAAATCGCATATTGGAATATGCACGCGACAATCACTACGATGCGGTTTTCCTGATTGATTCTGACTTGGTGCTGCATCCGCGGACGCTGGAGCAACTTGTATCGAGTGGCAAAGACATTGTATCCAATATCTTTTGGACCCGCTGGCAGCCGGATGCCAGGGAAATGCCGCAGGTATGGCTGCAGGATGAGTATGCTCTGTATCGCCGCGGTGGCAAAACAGTAGACGGAACCGAGGCGGAAGACGAAGGCACGCAAACGACTGCTTTTCTAAATCAGCTGCGGATCCCGGGTTGTTATGAAGTTGGAGGGCTAGGGGCATGTACCCTTATTCGCAAAAATGTTCTGGCAGCAGGAGTTTCGTATGATCAGATTCCCAATGTATCCTTCTGGGGCGAAGATCGTCATTTCTGCATCCGTGCTCAGGCACTGGGTTTTCGTTTGTTCGTCGATACTCATTTCCCTGCGTACCACATCTATCGATTGTCCGAACTGCCGGGGGTATCTGCCTTTAATCGTAGGGCGAGACGAGGTGAGGAGACGATCAGTATTACCCTGTGTATGATTGTGAAAAATGAAGAAGCTTCCCTCGCCAGATGTCTGGACTCGGTCAACGGTATTGCCGATGAGATTGTAATCGTGGATACCGGATCAACGGATCGTACCCGTCAGATTGCTTCCAGATATACGGATCGTATCGTTGATTTTGAATGGGTGGATGACTTTGCAGCAGCACGCAACTATGCTTTCGATCAGGCGAAGAGTGAATATATTCTGTGGCTTGATGCTGACGATGTGTTCGAACCGGAAGATCGTGCGAAACTGATCGCCTTGAAACGTTCGCTGGACCCGGATGTGGATAGTGTCACGATGGATTACAATCTGTCATTCACGGCAGATGGCAAAGTATCCTATAGTCTGCGCCGGAATCGCCTGGTACGTCGTGATCGGCAATTTCGCTGGATTGGCGCGGTGCATGAATATCTGGCTGTAGCGGGTAATCTGCTGCATAGTGATATAGCGGTTACCCACAAGAAAGATAAGGAGTATACGGATCGGAATCTGCGGATCTATCGCAAAAGGGAACAGGCCGGAGAAGAATTCGGGCCGCGTGACTTGTACTATTTCGGTAATGAACTGAAGGACCATGGACAGCATGAGGATGCGGTGAAGTACTATGAAAAGTTTCTGGATACCGGGCTCGGCTGGGTGGAAGATCAGATCGCTGCTTGCCAGAAAATTGCGGATTGTGAAGCTGCACTTGAACATCCGGAACAGGAAGTCACCGCGTTGTTCCGATCATTTGCCTATGATTTGCCAAGAGCCGAGATTTGCTGTCGATTGGGTGGTTATTTTGCCGACCGTGAAGATTATCGCAAGGCGCTGTTCTGGTACGAACAGGCGACTCGTGCTGTACGTCCTGACGATCCTATGGTGGTGCTGAATGAAGCAGCCTGGACCTGGATGCCGCATCTGCAACTATGTGTGTGTTATGACCGGATGGGTAACCGTGCCAAGGCCCGAGAACATAATGATATCGCACTCGCCTATCATCCAACACATCCAAGCATGTTATATAACGATCGATACTTTAAAGATTTGGAGAAGGATAACGTGTTGGAAAACGCTTAGTATTTTCGGTTGAAATGCTGCCTCTTTTGTGGAGTTTAATGGGTGAATTAATCCCGTTTTCCATGAAGAGGTTTTTTTGCGTTATGATAAAAATACTTCATAGTGTCCGTGGAACACTCATTCACTTCAAAATGGATTAATGTATTTCATCCAGGGGAGGATATGCTTTACAATAATGAATAACGGAAAAGCGGTGACCATGATTGCCTGTCTTCGGCTGCCGAATTGATGAAGCAAGGGGAACTGGATATGAATCTGACGGAAGTACTATTGGAGTCAAGGCTGGTAGCGATTGTGCGCGGTATAAGCCGCGAAGCGGCAGTAACAGCTGGACAAGGTATGACAGGTGGTGGAATCCGACTGATGGAAGTCACACTGAACACACCTGGAGCACATGATATTATTGCAGACTGGCGTGAGCGGCATGAAGGAAAGGCTTATGTTGGAGCGGGTACGGTACTGAATGTGCAGATGGCGAAGGAAGCGGTCGCAGCAGGAGCACAATTTCTGGTGTCTCCCAATGTCGATCTGTCTGTCATTGAATATGCTGTAGAACATGGTGTCGAGATCTGGCCTGGAGCCATGACACCTACGGAGATTGTCGCTGCCCATGAAGCGGGAGCACGAGTTGTGAAGCTGTTTCCGATGGCGAGTCTGGGCATACCGTATCTGCGGGAGATCAAAGCTCCGCTGAATCATATTCCACTGCTGGCAACAGGTGGTGCCACACTGGAGAATATTGCCGATTATTACGCAGCAGGCGCTGCTGCAGTGGGTCTGGGAAGTGCACTTTTACCACGAGAAGCTCTTGTAGCAGGAGATCATGAGCAGATTGCAGCTTGTGCACGGAGATTTGTGGAAGCAGCCGAAGCCTAGGCTCCAGTGTCATATGAGGGATATGTATATTTGGGTATATATATGAAGGCACCTTTAAATTAATTGTTGGATCAATCTTTATCATAAAAACCGATGTCCTTTAACGTACCGTTCATTCTATTGTTTTATGATGGATGTATGCCAGAATTCGGAGAGGAGAGATGCCCTGTGAAAGCTAAAACAATGATAGGCGGCATGCTCGCCGTGGCCGCAGTAACGGCAGGTGGATTATGGAAGGCAGCGGTAAAGAGCCAGACACCCAAGAAGATTCCAATCACACTGACACCCCCAATGCCATTTGAGGATGTGACCTTTGACAGTGGGGGAGGTCGGGTGCATGGCTGGTTCATCCCGGCCAGAGCCGACATTCCAAAACCATGGCCGCTCGTTATTATTGCACATGGCTGGGGCTCCAATCGCTCCCGTGTTCTTCGTTACGCACGTCCGATCTGGGAAGCAGGATATGCCTTATTTATGTATGATGTGCGTAGTCATGGGGCCAGTGATCCGGTTCGTGCTGCATCTGCCTACCTGTTCCGGGATGATCTGCTCGCGGCATTGCAGTATACGACTGCACGACCAGAGATTGATGCCGATGCCATCGGAGTGCTTGGACATTCTTTGGGTGGACTGGGTACGATTCTTGCAGTGACGGAGGGAATTCCTGTATCAGCAGTGATTACGGACTCGATGCCTTCGCAATTTGAGGTGATCGTCAGTTCAGAGCTGAGACGCCGGCGTCTGCCCTTGTTTCCACTGGCCCAGTTAATTCCAAGAATCTGGTTCTGGCGACTGGGTGAATCTCTGAAATCCTATCGTCAGCGTGATCCGGTGATGATGCTGAATGAACGGCGCAGGGGGATGCAACTGCCGATGCTTATGGTGCACTCCAAGGGAGATAATTTCATTCCCCCGAGTGAGCTTGAATATTTTATGTCCAAAGCCGATCCGCCTGTTGAACATTTATGGGTCAACAGCGGAGGACACAGTTGTTCCGAGGAAGATCCCGCCTTCTGGGATACCGTTATTCCCTTTTTGAAAACCCATGTCCAAGGTCAGGAGAAGTCGAACGATTCGTCTATAGCGAGTAGTTGACAAGGTAGATTCAGCCTACATAAGAGTGCAGGCTAACAGAGAAAACGCCAACGTGGTTGGCGTTTTTTTTGCTGTTACTAGCAATATGCAGAAATTCACATTTGTAAAATTGCCCCGAAAACGACGATTAAAAAGGAAGCTTATGGTATCATAGAATAGACTGGCAATATTCATGCGAGGTTATTTGTTATGCTTCTTTGTATGAAATTGAAGGGAGAGGTCCAGATTTGAGTTTGAATTGGAAGTTTAATCTACGTTTGAAAATGTTCGCAACCAAAGCAACAACCGCAGCGATGGCAACACTGCTGCTTGCTTCGCAAACACCAGGTTTTGCAGGCAGTGCATCAGCCGCGCAAGCAGAGCAGTTGACCGAAGCGACAACGGGGGAAAATGAACAACTAGACGCAACGAGCAATGACGTGCCTGAGGGAGCAAAAATCTCATCCAGGCAAGCCAGTGAAAATATACTGAAATTATTTCCATTGTTAAAAAAAGCAACAATCTCATCTGCACGATTCGATTCACCTAATTCCTATCCACCGCCAGACTACAAGGCGTGGGAGATCGGGTTCCAGATTACACAAGGCAATCATACGTCGGGATTCAGTGGAACTGTACATGCAGGCACAGGGGAAGTGTTAAGTGTACATTTGCCGTCGGATATCCTGGATAAACATGTCTCGGAATCGGATGTGAAACTAACCAAAGCTGAAGCTGAAGAAAAGGCCGTGGCGTTATTGTACCAAGCGATTCCAGGTCTTAAGGACAATGAGTATGCTCCGTTTGGAGATATGTATTCTTCGATTGAACAACAGTCATTGTTTGGCAGAACAGAGTATCGATATGCTTACCAGTTAAAACATGACGGATTGTTATCTGACGCAGAGACAGTCTACATCAATGTGGACGAAAGTGGTTTGGTGACAGGTTACTCACGAGGTACGACCGAAGCCAAGTATCCCTCATCAAAACCGGCAGCTTCAGAAGAGAAGGCCAGACAGCAGTTTGAAGAACAGTTCGATGTGGAACTGGCTTATATAGCCAAAGATCGTCTGTCTTCCAAGCAGGGTCAGCAGTATTACCTCGCATATACACCGAAAAATATCAGTATCGTTCCGATCGAAGCCAATACGTTGGAACGGATTAATACATTAACAGGTAAAGCTGTAGATGAGAACTCTTTACAGCAGGATACGAAGTTAAAAGGTGATGTGACTCCTTTTGTCCCGGCCAATGGAACGAGATTAAATGTTCAGCAGGCCGCCAATCGTGTCGCAACGAACTTTGATATTCCCAAGGGTTATAAGCTGGAACATAGCCAGTTGAGCAAGGGACATTACTCAAGTCCGAACAATCAGGTATGGAGTCTGAGCTGGAGCGATCGAAGTGCCAATATGTCCTATATGTTCATGCGGGATATCTCAGCACAGGTAGATGCAGTAACCGGGCAGATCTACAGCTATACGATGATGCAACGAATGGGACCGGAGATGGAACAGGAGAAGCCTGCTGAAGAGAAGGCAGGCCAATTGGTAACGCGGAAGCAGGCTGAGAAACTGGCGATGAACACGGTCATTGCGCTAGTTCCAGATGCAACGGAGCAATTCCGGCTGGCTAACGTGATTGAGGTGGACGATGCTCGCACATTTTTGTTCCAGCGTTATCTGAACGGAATTCCGGTTAAGGATGATACGGCACAAGTACAGGTGTTGAACAACGGTACGATTAACGAGTTCTATACGCGTATTGCGGCTACGTCTGAACAACTGCCGGCAGATCTTAAGCCAGCCATCAGTTACGAAGAGGCCAAGGCAATCTATCTGAAGGAGTTCAAGTTGGTTCTGGCGTATTCTCGTTACGGTGGATGGGGTACGAACAGCGGTGAAGTCATTCCGGTGGGAGTTAACCTAGCTTATATGCCTACACGAGATGATCATTCAATCTACGGCAATTATGAAGTGCTGGATGCGAACACAGGAGAGTGGAAGCTTTTATACGGGGACACAAGCTCTGCAACCAAGGCTGAACCTACGGATATCTTGGGGCATGTGGCCGAAGCAGCTCTTCGCAATATGACACAGCATGGCGTATTGCTTGCTGATGAGCAGGGACGTGTATTCCCGGATCGTGTGATCACCCGAGGAGATTGGTTTAACTATCTGGCAAGAGCGATTAATCCAAATATGGATCTGTACTACAGTGGGGACGGAGAAGACAAGTTATACGCTGATGTGACGCCTGATAGCCCGTATTATAAGGCAGTTCGGGCATTAATCGATCAACGCTGGCTTGCCGGATCGGACCCTGAACAGAATTTGAATCCGCAGGAAGAGATGACACGTGAAGAATTGGCAGTGTTGCTTGTACGTATACTGCGCTATGAGAAGCTGGCCGGATTCTACACGTTGCCATCGGATCTTCCGAACATCGCGGATGCCAGTGCCATTTCAAGTAAAGGGGCTGTTTCCCTGAGTTTGAAGCTGGGATTACTTCCTTCGATTGAAGGACGATTCATGCCTGCACGCAAAGTGACAGTAGCTGAAGCTTCACAAGTATTGGAACGGCTGGCGAAGCTTCAAGGTAAGACAGATACGTTTATGAGTGGTAATCGCCTTTATTAGACGAGGAATCAATCATATCGTGACCAAACGAATCATAGGATGAAGATAACGGGTAATCGTGATTCATTGAACTGAAGATCAAAGGGACCTTCCATAGAAGGTCTCTTTTGATTTAATTTTTACAAAAATTAAATCATTTCAACTAACATTTACACGATAACGGAGAGGTCAGAAATAACTTGAGGAAGTGAAGCGTGCGCCTAAAAGCTTTCTGAAAGAAAGCTACGTCGGAAGCATACGCTATCACCGGATTTTTCCTTTTGAATAAAGGATCAAAAAAATCTGGGGATAACAGCGATCGGAAAGTTGTTCTGACATCGGAGTGTTCTTGTAAATATTCTTTAGTTGAAATGATATAGAAGAATGACGACAGAGCCTTTTGTGATACAATAGGGCGTGAGAACTTTGCAAAGAAGGGTGGGTTCCTTTCATGGGTAAGAACGGGAAACGAATTATCACCATACTGCTGGCAGGCTGTCTGATTGCTGTAGCATTACCACGTACGGTTGATCTGGATCAGCTGTATGCTGCATCAGGGACATCAGATATATCCACGGCAACAGATTTGCGCCAGACCTTGCTTACCGCAATGTCACAGCGAACGGAGGAACTTGTTTTTACATACAAAGGCAATGTGAAAGGCCTCAAAAAACAATTACAAACCTCCATCGATGAGGCAATGAAGAGTGACCCCTATATCCAATATACCGTTAAAAGTTATGCATTTAATTATAAAGGCTCCAATGTATCGGCCGAAGTACATGTGACTCTCTCCTACCGGGAGACCAAGGAACAGACCGATTATGTGAATCGTAAAGTGACAAACGTGTTGAAAGAAATCATCAAACCAGGCATGACGGATCATGAGAAGGTCAAGGTCATCCATGATTGGATTGTGCTTAACCTTTCCTACGATACTTCGTTGAAGAAATATACGGCCTACGACGGGCTTGTAACAGGCAGTACGGTCTGTCAGGGATATTCACTGTTGGCGTATCGGATGCTGGAGCGAGTAGGTATCGATAACCGGATTGTGGAAGGTACAGCAGGCGGGCAGCTTCATGCCTGGAATATCGTGAACCTGGACGGCAAGTGGTACCACATGGACACCACCTGGGATGATCCTACCCCTGACCGCAAAGGTAAGGTGAGCCACAGCTATTATTTGCTGAGTGATGATGAGATGGCACGTGACCATATCTGGACAGGCAAAAGCAAGTACCCCGCTGCGCCAGCCCCATATCGAGAAGCTTTATTAAAGCTGGTGAAGGCCGGAGATAGCAAAAAAGCTGCTTATCAGAAGCTGTACCATGCTCTGGACTATTCCCTGTATGATGAACAGGATGCCGTCAAAGGCCATGCTGCGCTGAAGACCAAGGTTCAAAGTACACTGAAGGAAGGCGGAACTTCGCTCACGTTCAGGTACAAGGGTACGGAGGCTGGACTGATTGAAGATTTGCAAGATTTGTACCAGCTTGGCATGAAATCGATATCTTATTATGTATCCAAAATGGAAGGTACTACGGATCTGCGCGTCAAAATTAACTGGACACTATAACAATCGTTTGAACAGGATGCTCCGCTTGAGGGGTATCCTTTTTTGCGTTTAATTTTGTGTTCAAAAACGAGGATTTTAGTGTTGTCTATTTTTTGTATATGTCGCTTTGCTATTCTAATCTTCGGCGTATGCCAACACTACGTACGAGGAGGATATGCAAAAAATGAGGAAAAAAGTGAGCATAGTGATCATTGCTCTGTTACTGGTCACGCAAATGATGCAGGGTTGGATATTTACACCAACCATGCACGCTCAGGATGAATTAACTAATTTGCCAGCCAGTGCAATCAGCGATACAGCGTCAGAAGAAGGTTTGGCAGTTTCGGAAGAGGTGAACAACGTTGACGTTGCAGCCAGTCCGGAAGAAGAGGGGGAGGGAAACCTCAACCAGGGCAGTTTAGCAATGGCAGCTGCAGGTCCGGTAATTACAGATCAATTGATTACCAGTGTGCAGATGTACAATCAGGTACCAGAAGACAACGGGAATGGCACGATTGAAGTCAAAGGAGATATGATCAAAGATATTCGACCACGCATTCAGGATGAGGTGGCTGTAGTCTTTACATGGGGACTTGCAGATGACAACCACAACTACAGCGATGGCTCTACGTTCACCTTTAACTTGCCCGATAAATTCATCATCGGATCGCAGCTTAAGGGTAATCTGGATGGCGGTGTTGGGGAGTATGTGGTGAATCCAGATGGCACAATCATCTTTACCTTTAATGAACTGATCGAGCATGCGCAGCTGGAAGGTAACTTCTACGTGTGGATTAAGTTTGATGAGAGCAAGATGGAAGATGGCTTGAAACAACAGATAGACTTTAGTTCCGTAGGGCAGGGCATCATTGATGTACATTTTGCCAACACAGCCGTAGATAAGTTGAAGAAATCGGGAAGCGCAAACAAAAACAACTTCAACTCCGACGAAATTGAATGGACCGTAGATTTTAACCAAGGCGAAAAGGCGATGAAAAATGCGGTTCTTACAGATACGTTGCCAACAAACCTTGAACTCAAGGGCAATATCGAAATTCGCGAATTGGAAGTGCAATTGAATGGATCTGTAAAAGCAGGTCCAGTAGTTCAAACGGAACCACAGTTTCCAATCCAATTGGGGGATACAGATAAGGCCTATCGTGTGACCTACACGACAAGTGTTAAAGCACCAACCACTGCTCCGTTCACCAACGTGGAGTATCAAAACCAGGTTGCGCTTACAACGGATCAGAGTGAGCACAACGAAACAGATATTGGCCGAGTTCGTGTGAGTTTTAATGAGCCTTTGAACAAGTCAGGGCAAGATAGTGCGTATGATCCGGTGACACAGACGATCACATGGAAAGTGCAATATAACTACAATCAGCAAGAAATCATGCAAACGAATGCATGGATTGAAGACCGCTTTGATACGGCAAAACAGCAACTGATCAACAATTCCGTCAAAGTGTATCAAGTGGACATTAATGCAAGCGGAGCGGCTTCGAACAGAATACTGATCAATCCGAATGAATACACACTCGAAGCGATGGGTACAGGGTTCGATGATGGCTTCAGATTACATTTTAAGAACGATATTACCAAGGCCTATGAGATCGAATATGATACACAATCCATTCATCGTGTTTATACAAACGACACCATTACAAACACAGTGAACATGTATGATGGTACTGCAAAAACAGGCCGGAGAGACATTCAGGAAGTCATTTTTGCAAAAAGCGTGAAAAGTGAAAACTTCAACACAAAAGAAATCGAATGGCAGATTGTTTTGAACCGTGATTTGCAGGACATGACGGATATCATCATCACGGATAATTACGAAGGCAGGCACATGAAGCTGATTCCGGGTAGTCTTCAAGTGAGTGGGGTTAACAAAGAAGACTTCGAACTGACTCCAGACCCGGCTGATCCAACCTATGAAAAAGGATTCTCCGTTCGCCTGAAGGACGGCGTTACAATTAACACGGAACATGTCATTACCTATACAACAAGCTTTGACCCGACGGCAGGTATGCCAACGGATAATGAATATCGCAACTCTGCCAAGATCGATTGGGAAGAATCCAATGTAGCACAGACTGCGATTACCAAATCTGCTGTTGTGAAACCTCAAGAGTACACCATTCAAAATGGTAACAAAAAGGGCGAATACAGCGCCAAAGACAAAAAGATCACATGGACAATTGATGTAAACTACAACTTGTTTGATATTCACGAAGCCATCCTCAAGGATGCCTACACGGGTAACCAATCTTTTGTAGACGGTTCATTAAAAGTTCATGAGTTAGAGTTACAGGGAGCCAATAACGTTACTGCTGTAGGTAGCGAGGTTCCGCTCATACCTGGTCAATTCCAGCTGAACCCGGACGGTAAAGGTTTTACATTGGATCTGGGTAACATCGGCAAAACAGCTTATCGCATTCAGTATCAAACGAGCCTGGATGGACCTTATTCCGTCGAAGGCACGTATGCTAACCAGGCTGTTCTAACCGACGGTGAGGATGGTGAGGTACGCTTTAATCGATCAGCGAGCGTCACGCCAGTTCACGGTGGTGTGTATGTACAAAAAACAGGTCAACAGATCGGTACAACGGATAAAGCATCATGGACGTTAAATATCAATCCAAGTCAATCTTATATTCCAGCGGGTTCTCAATTAACAGATACCTTGTCGGAGAACCAAATTTTATTGGCTGATTCATTGAAATTATATGCAACGAACCTGCCTGCCAACAATTCAGGCAATGTATCCAACAAAGCTGGACTGGTTGATCCGGCTGATTATGAATTGATTGTGGAGGGCAATACATTTACCTTCACCTTCAAGAAAGATATCCATACTGCATTCATTTTGGAGTATCAGTCCTATATTAATGCCGATCATGGCGCCCGAATTGAGAATAAGGTTGAATTTGCAGGCCAATCTTCTTCGGTGGTAGGGGAAGGCAATCAGGCGGGGATTAAAGTTTCATTAGCTGGAGCAGGTGGAGGAGCCTCCACTGGTTTAGGCAAAATCAGAATTCACAAAGTCAGTGATACCGGAGTTCCGCTGGAAGGAGCGATCTTCGCAATCTATAATGCGTCTGGAACTACGCTTCTGGAAACATTGAAACCAACGGACGAGAATGGAGTAGTTGAAAGCTCCAGAAACTATCGATTAAACAATCTGACCAATGGTGTACCTTATAAGTTAAAAGAATTATCTGCACCTGCAGGATACTTGGTTGATCCTGAATATGGCTCTGCCTCAGGTAAAACGATTGAATTCAAAGATGCGGATATCGCTTTTGAAATTGAAAATAAAAAGATTCGTCAAGGCTTCGAATTAACCAAGGTAGATGCTGCTGACAGCACGAAAACGCTAAAAGGTGCAACATTCGAACTGTACCTGAAAAATGGTCAAACCAGCCAGTTGATCGATACGATAACTTCGGGTGAGGATGGAAAGATCGGAGCAACAGATCTGGAGCCAGGGGATTATGAGTTGATTGAGGTCGAGGCACCTGAATTCTATCAATTGGATTCAACACCCATACCTCTTACCATTGTAACCAATCAAACTCAGATTGTTACGCTCACACATACCAATACGCAGGGCACAAATGCCAAGCTGGTGGTGACCAAAGTGAACGCCAAGGATCAATCCGTGTTAGCTGGAATTGAATTCGAACTGCGTAATGGTACAAATGCGGTGGTTGACACACAGGTTACGAATATCAATGGGGTCATTGAATTTGATAACTTGCCGTATGGTCCATATACATTGGTAGAGACCAAGGCAGAAGGCTATGTTATTGAACAGCCAGAGACGCTTGTATCTATTATCAAGCCGGAAACTCAATTGACGATTGAAAATAAAGAAAATGATCGTTCCGTGAAATTGATTAAAACCAATGCGGGTCGAACTCAGCACCTTCAGGGAGCAGTATTTGAATTACGGGCTCAAACTGCATTGATGGATGCCAATGGGAATTGGGAGTTCCACAAGGTAACAGGTCTGGATGAAGCTACATTGACAACCAATCAACAAGGTGAAATTGTACTTAAAGACCTGGATATCAATAAATATCAGTTGGTTGAAATAAAAGCGCCTAACGGATATATCTTGGACACAACACCAGTACCATTTGAAATTACGAACATACAAACGGAAGCTGTAGTTGTGGAAAAAACGAATCAGGCTATCCCGGTATCGGGTGGTGGATCGAGTGGACCTTATAATCCGGGAACCCCTACTACGGGGGGAACACCAGATCCGGAGAAACCAGTAAATCCGGAACCAGGAACATCAAATCCGTCGGTTCCAGGCACGGTTGTTACTGAACCTACAGAGTCTGGGGGAGGAACCGAAAGCCCGACAGATGAAGATGGCGGGGTAGCGCCACCGACACCAGGCGTATCCAACGGTGAAGACACTGCACCTCCTGTTGGGGATACAGATGCACCGGATGGGGATGGTGCACTGGCACCTCCTGCTGGAACGGATACAGATGGATCACAGGGCAATGGAAATTCTGCATCACAGCCAAACGGAAGTCCTGGATCTCAGGGAATGCTGCCACAAACAGGTGAAGAGAGCACAATGGCTTACACTGCTGTGGGCATGATGCTGATGGCGCTAGGTAGCGCGGGATTCATGTACTTCCGCCGCAGACAATTGCTTCAGCGCTAGATCGCAGCACGTAATGCAGGAACAGATCATATTTGGATAAAAAAACACCCTCTAACTTTCACAAGTGACTCAGCGTCATCATGTGAATTACTAGAGGGTGTTTTATTTTATTTCAGCTGCACCTTAGGGAAGATCAATATCCGGCAACCTCCGGATTCACTTCAATAGCTCTTACAATTAGGCGATGTGTTGGATTGACGAGTGGATCACAGGTAATTAAGGTAAGGACCTGGCCAAGTCCGGGGTCTTCCAGCACAGACAAGTCATTTGGCTCCACAACGGATATCTGATCTACCTTGTACTGGATAATCGTTCGATCTGCCAAGGTGACTTGCATCGAATCACCAATCTGGAGTTCTCCCAGACGATTGAACAGCCGTCCTTTTTTGTGGGCGCGATGAGCGGCTATGGCGGCATTACCCTTGTTACCGATCCTAGTGGTTTCGACAAGATGGGTTGCAGCTACCTTCATGTTAGCTTCCGTTGAACCCTCCAGAATCGGTAAGCGGACATCAATCTTGTCAATCGATAGTATCCCCAACGTATCCGAAGAGGCGTCTTGCACTGTATCTGTACTATCCGTAGTCGGCTCGGCAGAAGCTGCATCTTGTATGCCCTGTTCGAAGGAGTGATTAAGCTTAGACAAGCCGTTTTGCAATTGCTCCAGATCGTCCATGACACGGGTTTGCTTCCAGTCATAATACGTTTCCCGCAGGAAAGGAAAGCTGATGATCAGGATGCCCAATAGAACGAGCAGAATAGAGAATTTTTTCATTATGCATCAACTCCCGTTGTCCAAGAAAAATAGTATACCTTTCTCTATTTTACTTACCGACCTATACAAAATATGGACAGGGACAAAAGGACGTACAGAAATGTTCGAAGGGGGAAGCCGACATAAAACAAAACCTCCCCGTTTCGCCACAGTAGGAAAACTGCAACGCCACGGGGAGGTTTTTTAAATATGAAGTTAAATCGTATCAGCTGTATAAGTTGATAACAGCGATCGGAAGGTTATTCTGTCATCGAAGTGGCGAGTGTAAATATTGCTTCGTTAGTGCTTGTCACTTGGTGAATCGGTAGGTGTGAAATCACATTCCTGCAGCGGCACCACTTTGGTCTTTTTGATCCATTTGTAACCGAGCCACAACACCAGGAACAGGGGTACGCTCAAGTAGGCAACGATGGCTCCACTCCAGTCGATCTGATCACCCGTGAATGCCTGGTAGTTCTGTCCGATGATTACGATGATACACAGGACAAACGCAAAGATCGGCCCAAACGGGAACCAACGTGCACGGTAAGGCAGATCGCTTAGGTCCCTGCCTTGTGCAACGTATGCACGGCGGAAGCGATAATGACTGATAGCGATACCCAGCCAAGTGATAAATCCGCACATACCGGATGCATTCAGTAACCAGGTGTACACAATGCCATCGCCGAACAGGGAGGCAAGGAATGCCAACATACCAACCGCTGTCGTGAGCAACAGGGCATTCATTGGAATACCTTTTTTGTTCAACTTACCGAGGAAACGAGGGGCTTTACCGTCACGGGCAAGGGCATAGAGAACCCGACTTGAAGCATACATGCCTGAGTTACCGGCAGAGAGTACAGAAGTCAGAATAACGGCATTCATGACGGATGCCGCAATAGCAAGTCCTGCTTTCTCAAACACCAGTGTGAACGGGCTGACACCGATATTCTCCAGGTCACCTTTGAGCAGGTTCGGATGCGTATACGGGATGATCAGACTGATCACGGTAATCGCCAAAATGTAAAAAATCAGAATGCGCCAAAATACCTGACGAATTGCACGAGGTACATTTTCGCGCGGGTTTTCACTTTCACCAGCGGCTACCCCGATAAGCTCGGTACCTTGGAATGAGAATCCCGCAGCCATGAACACACCAAGCACAGCGAAGAATCCGCCATGGATGGGCGCATCACCGATGGTGAAGTTGCTGAAACCAACCGCTTCTCCGCCCATAATACCAAAGATCATGAGCACACCAACGGCCAGGAAGATGATAACGGTAGCGACTTTAATAATAGCGAACCAGTACTCGGACTCTCCATAACCTTTAACGGACAACACGTTCAAGGCAAAGATCAGCACGAGGAACAATAAGCTCCATAACATGGACGAACTGTCGGGGAACCAGTATTTAATGAGTACTGTAGCGGCAGCAAGCTCTGCTGCAATGGTTACCGCCCAGTTGTACCAGAAGTTCCAGCCCATGGCGAATCCGAGAGCAGGATCGACAAAACGTGCGGCATACGTATTAAATGAACCGGAGTCCGGCATAAAGGTCGCAAGCTCTCCAAGGCTGGTCATTAGGAAATAAACCATGATGCCAACGGCCGCATAGGCAATTAATGCTCCACCAGGGCCTGCGGTTGAGATGGCGGTACCACTTGCGAGAAACAGCCCGGTACCAATCGAGCCACCGAGGGCGATCATCGTCATATGGCGTGCGCGTAATCCTTTTTTCAGGGAAGGTCCAGTTGTTGTTGGGTTACTGCGGTCTTGCATGGAAACACTCCTTCATTCGATATACTGATGTTTGCGATACTTGAATTCATAAACAAAAAGACCACAGGCATCAGCCTGCGGTCTTTAATATTTCAATGTCCGCACCATGTCCCAGATGATTAAGATAGCTCAACACAGAAGAATTCATACCTTTATATAAAGGAAATGTACTTCCGTGACAGTTCTGCGCCTTTCGACAGCAGCCCCAGCTCACCGGACCGTATAAGGAACGTCCAACGAGCTTCGGCGGGTACACCTTTCGGCTGATCTCATAAGCGGCTCCTTAGCGCCTCCATCAGCGTACTGATCGCACCCGCGACCTCTACCTCACCATCAATGGATGAGGTGTATCTATTGTCTATGAAATTATGAACAACACAACTTAACACCGTGTGTCCTGTTTAGTAAACAGACAATCAGTATAACGCGCATGGTTTTCCAGTGCAATAACAATTGTTGGATGTGAGGTCTGAGAGATGACTATTCCTTTTTGTTACGCCCAGCCATCTGCTGCCATACCGTTCCAGCAGCTTGTTCGCCGGATTCGATTCGCTCCAGAGCCATCTTGGCCTGTAGGCTGACTTCAAATTCAGGATCATCGGCTGCAACTCGCAAGGCTTGCTCTGCTTCTTCAGTTCCGACCTCATAGAGAAAACGTGCTGCACGCCAGCGTACAAGTTTACTTTTATCGGATAACGTGGCTGTCATAGCTGGGGTTCCGGCAGGGTCACCGATATCCGACAAGGTATCCCCGGCAGTCCGTCGTACCGCAGGAGAACTGTCCTGAAGGGCTTCATACAGCAATTCCATCGCTTCCGGTGTACGAATGTCACCCAGGTATACCACGGCTAAGCGGCGAATCTGCATTTTGTTGTCATGCAAGGCATGGGCTACGAGAGGCAGTCTTTCTGCCGTAGGCTCCATGCCGTCAAATGCCGCATAGCGAACATTCCAGTCCTCGTTTCGCAGAGCCTCTTCCAGTTCGGCTCCATCCAGTTCACGGCGGCGCTCGACGAACTCTTCGGATTTGGTGCCATGTTCAATGGCCTGTTTGATGACTTGCTCCAGCCGTTCCGGGGGGTAAGCGGCTTCCAATTCCTGCTCGACTTCACGTGCAATATCAGGCAATTCACCATATCGAACACCGTAATCACTCAATTTTCGTTCTTTGATCATCGTTGCACTGGCGACTTCTGTCACGGCTTTGACAAAACGATCTGACAACGAGATTCGTTCTTCCTTGACCCCGGCTTTGACCCTAATCTGCATCGGTACGCCACGGAAGAATTGTACAAATACCTGTGCTTCTCCGAAGTGCTCGCCTGAACCATCTTCGGATTCAATCCAGTCCAGATCA
Source organism: Paenibacillus sp. Y5S-9 (assembly GCF_036894235.1). Taxonomy (NCBI): domain Bacteria; kingdom Bacillati; phylum Bacillota; class Bacilli; order Caryophanales; family Paenibacillaceae; genus Paenibacillus; species Paenibacillus sp. Y5S-9. Next base: position 5,837,734 of record NZ_CP145887.1, on the reverse strand, counting down.
ATGCCTTGCTGTCCAAGGCGATTTTGGACTTCGCCCAAGATAACGGACCAGTCGGCATTCCCTTTTCGATCAAGTGCGACAAAGTCTGTTGTGTGGAACACACTCTTTACACCGGGAATATGAAGCATCTGGCGAATGAACGCCGGAGCAGATCGTTCGTTGTCCAGTGTATATGTTTTGCGAATTCCGTCCTCCAGACGTTCATCGAGATGTAACATCATCGTATTTGGGCTCGGTGTTGGTTCAATGGAAACAATATTCATCAATGTAACCTCCTATAGTACCAGATTCATCTTTCACTTCCCGTAAATTAAATCACACGGGTATTTCTCTATTTTACATCAATGTGTGGAATCTGCGAAATCATCCAGAAGCGAAGTGGACGTGTCTAACACTTAATGTGAAGAAGTACGAAATTTGTTAACACTTCTTTCATGTTCACGCACAAACATTTTTAAACGAAAATTGGCACAATAAAGATAAGAATCAACTGGAGGTTATACCTATGGAACCCATTACCGTGCTCTCGGATGGAAAACGTCGTATTGCATATGAGATTATTATTCAATTGTTCAGGAACTGGATTGAGGACTCAACATCTGGTTCTGCCATAGAAACACATCGGGGAAGTTGGGAAAATGCCCGTTATTGTATTGTTGATTATCAGGTTGCCGAAGAAGCGGTGTCAGCAGCAAATGCCATTCGGGCTTTTATGCCACAACTTCCGTTACTGGTCATTACGGATTTCAAATCCCTTATTCGGAAGCGTCACCTGCAACAGATTACAGGTACAGGTGAGATGAAGATGATTCTCTGGAACGAGCATGACCCTGATCAACTCATCAAGGATATGGAAAGCTGGTTGCATTCGTCGTCTATCCATAAATCAGAAATAGCCATACCGCCCATCTTATCCATGAGATAAAAGAGAGATATGGCCAAAAGTGTTTAACTTCAATCGTTACGATCGTATTAGATCACATATTTATAGCCTGTTCCCCAAACCGTCTTAATATAACGTGGGTTTTTGGGGTCAGGCTCAATTTTTTTTCGCAGACTTGAGATATGAACATCAATGGTACGATCCAGATAGGCGCGTTCGGAGCCTTTGATCCGATCCATCAGTTCATTGCGGGTGAACACTTTACCCGGATTTCGGTACAATTCCTTCATAATCTCAAACTCAATATGAGTGACCTCGATTTCAACGCCATCCACAAACAGAGTTCTTCTGTATTCATTCACATTCACATGTCCCGTAACCTCTGCCTGCTTGTCTTCTTTTACCGGTTTATCCTTATAGGAAATGATGGATCTTCGCAGCAGTGCTTTAATCCGGGCATCCAACTCTTTCAAACTAAACGGTTTGCACAGAAAGTCATCCGCACCATTATGCAATGCGCGAAGTCGATCGTTCAGCATGGTACTTGCCGAGATCATCAGAATGGGCACAGTGGAGTGCTGGCGAAAGGCTTCTACGAGATCATTTCCATCCATTTCAGGAAGCATGAGATCCGTTACAACAATATCCGGCTGGAATTGTGGAAACAGTTGAAGTGCCTCGCGGGCATGATGAACCCGTTCAGTGATATATCCTTCCTCCTCAAGAAAGAAAGCAATCATGTCGGCCAGATTTTTCTCATCTTCTATAAGAAGTACTTTGATAGTCATAGGGTCACACTCCTGGTGAAAATAATATGTTAAGAAAATGCTAAAAAAACAAGGTGAATTGCGAATAAATGCTGCAAAATTTTTAATGTTTCTATCCCAAAATATAGGATGTATATGTAGAGAAAGAATAAGCTTTTTTGATGAACTTCAATATTCTAGCATGAATGTAGTTTGGTTGCCGATCAATCAGAATTTCCCAAAGCTACACCAAGTACTAATTACAGTATAATGGATCAGAACGAGTTAAGGGGAAAAAAGTAAGATTGTATCCGCTTAAGTTTATAGGGGGAACCAACGTTGTTGTTGAAAACAGAAGAAACAATGATCCATGAGGGCAATTGCTTATGGATCGTATAAAGGCAAGACAAATGCTGGATTGGGTCGTGTTGAAGCTGAGAATACCCTGGATTGGGACCAGTCTTCTAATCATTCTGGGCTCACTAAGTACTATTTTTCCGTTTACTTTATTCTATGGTGTACAGTTTATGATTGGTAGCGCGGCAGCACTCGTTGCTCTTCGTTTGCATGGGGCCATCTATGGATTTGTCACCCTTACAGTCATCCATCTGCTAAATACCGTCTTTGTCGGCTTTGTGCCGCACAATTTAACTGTCATGCTTGCCCACTTCTTGGAATTAATCTGGATGCTCGTTTGGCAGATCCGTTGGAAGAATGGCAGCCTAATCAAGGCTAATGCAGTCTTTTGGGTAGTCATGTTACTTCCAGTTATCTATGCCGGGCATTTTATGTTGGGTTTAAATATAGACGATTTGAAGTATGAGTATATGTATATTGCTGTCATTGGTATGGTGAATGCGCTGATCGCGGGAATTGTAGTCGATTTCTGGATCACCACGGGTGAACACAAATCAAAGCGGACGGGAACCATCCCACTCACAAGAATTGCGTTTAAATACGTAGTCGCCTTTGTGGTATTTGTTTCTCTCGTACTGTTATCCGCAGATAGCCGTAGACAATTGGGTCAAATGAATGATGCCATATTACGTGATATGAAATATGCAGCGACTGCGGTTGTTCAGGATATTGATGAAGAGTATGTTACCTCCGAGAACATGGATCAGAATATGGCGCGTTATCATCATCTACTGGGTGTGAATGTGATTCTGCTGAATCGGGATGATACAGTCGTTGCTTCTGGATTGAACACACTTCAGGCCGGCGATTACCTGGACATGGACAGATTCCGTCTTCTGAAATCAAGGGATAACCTTTTTCTGTTAAGTTCCGCAAATATCCATTACAGCGATGTATTGAATCACTGGAAACAAGCCTCTTTTATCTATGAAGCAGAAATGACAAATATAACACCTTATCGGGTATTCATTGTGACCGACTCGTCCAATTATTACCCCCGAATCGAATCCATTTATCTGACCACGCTGCAATCCCTGTTCATCATCATCGTGGCTTCCATGATCGTAGCGGCTCCCCTCAGCAGTAAAGTTGTTAGCCCATTGTTAAGACTGACCAGGATGACAGGCTCTCTTCCGAGACTGCTGTTTCGAAATGGGAAGATGGAGTGGCCAACTAGCCATGTAACCGAAGTACAGATTCTGATTGGTAATTTGCGCAAAATGGCCGATGTGCTGCTGGAACAATTTGAACAGATTCGTCACGACAAGTTAACGCTGGAGGACAGGGTAATTGAGCGTACCAAGGAACTCAAGAACAGTGAAGAGGTCAAACGTGCCATTATTGAATCCTCTATTGATGCGATTATCGCTGTGGACTCCAGTGGGCTGATCGTTGAGTTTAATCCGGAGGCTGAAAGAATGTTTGGATTGCGTCGGGAAGAAGTGATTCTGCACAAGGAAGCGCCGACTCTTTTTCAAGGGGCCAGCTGCAAGGAGATCAAAAATTTGCTGGAGCGATTTGAATATGTTGAAGGTAAAAGATACACCATCGTTGAAGAAATTTCAGGTATCCGACGGGATGGTTCCGTATTTCCGATTGAGTACAAAATTGTTGAGATCCAGTTGGGCAAAAATGAGACATTATATAACCTGTTTATTAAGGATATTACGGAGCGGACCAGAGCAGAAGAAGATCGTGTACGTCATGCTCTTGCGCTGGAGAAGCTGAACTCGGAGTTGTTCAATGAGAAGATTGCCATTCAGGAACAGCGAGATATCAGTGAGCAATTTATTGAATCCGTAAGAGAAGGGCTCGTGATGTCTGATCGATCAGGGACCATAACCATCGTCAACCGAAGGATAGAAGAGATGTTTGGTTTGGGTGATTTTATGGGCAGATCCATTGAAGATTTGGCGCAGGCGATTGATACGATGGTATTAACGGACAACTTCAATCTGATGGAACAGACTAGAGCATTCCTGAATGGAGAAACGGCGTTTATCGAGACCGAATTTATATTTAATAATGTGGATAAAAGTGTGTTTTCCTTATACATGAAGCAGATGGATGTCCCGGGTAAAAACCATGGGTTTCTGCTGGTGTTCCGTGACCGGACAGGAGAAGAACGGCTGGATCGGATGAAAAATGAGCTGATCAGTGTGGTATCTCATGAGCTTCGAACGCCTGTAGCCACCATTATGGGATATGTGGAATTAATGATGATGTATGATCTTCCAGCAGCTCAGCAGCGGGAATTCATGCAGACCATCTCTTCGGAGGGCAAGCGGCTGAGCAGTTTGCTCGATGATGTACTCGATATTCAGCGCCTCGACAACGAAGGTATGACTTACCACATGACGTATGTGCCGCTGATTGAGTTGGTAGAAGGGGTTGCGGAACAGTGGAATATGAAGTCTGCCCAACGTATCTACGTGCATACGTTTAATGGAGACTTTTTTGCTTATGCTGACCAGAACAGGATGGTTCAGGTTCTGCATAATCTGGTGGGCAATGCAGTCAAGTATTCGCCGGGAGCCGATCGTATCGATGTTACGTTATGGGAAGAAGAGGAATGGTTATGTCTTGATGTGCGTGACTACGGAATAGGTATTGCGGAGCAAGAGAAGGACATGCTGTTCAACAAATTCTATCGAGTCGATAATTCGGATCATCGGCAGATTGGTGGAACAGGAATCGGGTTGTACATTTCCCGTAAAATTGTAGAGGATCACAAGGGTACGTTGACCTTTATATCTGCACCGGGCAAAGGAAGTACGTTCAAGGTTCGACTGCCCAAGCAGGACGTATTGGTGTAGATTTAAGGATGGATGAAGAAATGTGTTTCACTTTTTTATGAATAATAATTATGTATGAGACCTACGGATAGAGCCTTTGCCCTTCAGCGTGTGAGCGTGATAAGGGGAAAGGCTTTTTTTGTTTTTCAATTTCCCCGGATAAAAAAACAACTTCTTTTGCAAACTGTCTATAGAGCCATAATTTGCATCCCATGCAAAAGGAGGACGGCAGGTATATGTTCCGTAAACAAGAGAAAACACTCATCATCGTCTGTCTGGTTGCAGCTGTGGTTGTGCTGTATGCCGTTGTGAAGAGCATCATCCGAATCATGAGTTATTGAGATACACGTTCAAGCAGAGTAACTGCTGTGGTACATAACGATTATGTGAAAGAGGAGTGTAACCATGTCATCCCTGGACCCTGTTTTGCTCAGCCGGATACTAACCGGCCTTACCTTGTTTGTGCACATTATTTTTGCCTCTATTGGTGTAGGTGTTCCACTTATGATTGCCTTGGCCGAGTGGCGAGGACTCCGAACCAATGATATGCATTACACCTTGCTGGCACGCCGGTGGGCGCGAGGTTTTGTCATCACCGTTGCGGTTGGCGTCGTTACAGGCACCTCGATCGGATTACAGCTCAGTCTGCTGTGGCCGATGTTTATGCGGGTAGCGGGCCAGGCAATCGCCCTGCCGCTGTTCATGGAGACGTTTGCCTTTTTTATAGAGGCGATCTTTCTTGGGATTTACCTCTATACGTGGGATCGTTTCAAAAAGAAATATACGCATATGCTGCTGTTGATTCCGGTAGCTCTCGGCTCATCTGCATCTGCGATTTTCATTACGACGGTCAACTCCTTCATGAACCAGCCTCAGGGATTCACCCTGATTAATGGCATCATGAAGGACATTCATCCGATTGCTGCCATGTTGAATCCGGCAACGCCAACCAAAGTGTCCCATGTACTCGCCTCATCCTACACCTTGAGTGCAGGTATTCTGGCAGGGATTGCAGCATTCAGTTTGCTTCGGGGACGGGATCATGTGTATTACAAAAAAGCACTGAAACTCACGACGGTATCTGCGCTTGTATTTGCCATCAGTACCGTCATGATCGGCGATTCCTCTGGTAAATTCCTGGCGAAATATCAGCCAGAGAAGCTGGCTGCCGCAGAATGGCATTTCAAGACGATGAAAGAGGCACCGCTTGTTTATGGCGGCATTCTGGATGAGAACAATGAAGTGAAATATGCGATTGAGATTCCTTATGCACTTAGCATTCTGGCGGGGAATCGTCCCGATACCGAAGTGAAAGGTCTCGAAGAATTTCCGGCGGATTTAAGACCACCGCTGTCCATTCATTATATGTTCGACCTGAAGGTCACAACGGGAGTAATCATCCTGATGATTCCTGTGTTATATGTTCTGCGGCGCTGGTTGCCCGGGCGCAAACCATATCCCAAATGGCTGTTGCTCGGCATTGTTTTGCTGGGGCCTCTGGCCATGATTGCGATCGAGCTGGGGTGGATGTTCGCTGAAGTTGGCAGGCAGCCTTGGATCTTACGCGGATATATGAAGGTGGCGGAAGCAGCCACGACGTCAACTTCGGTAGGATGGATGTTAGTGTTGTTCATCTTGCTGTATCTGATCCTGTGTTTCTCGTGCATTCGGGTACTCAGCAAGCTGTTCCGTAACAAGGAAGCAGAGAAGGAACTGGAAACGCTGGGGCTTGAAGGAGGGATCGTGCATTGAGTTTCGAAATTGCAGGCATCGCAATATTGTGGACGTTTTTGTTCGGTTACCTGATCGTTGCTTCGATTGATTTTGGCGCCGGGTTCTTCAGCTTTTACAGCATCTTGACCGGGCACGAGAACAAAATTCATAACATCATTCAGCGCTACCTGTCTCCCGTGTGGGAAGTGACGAATGTGTTTTTGATCTTTTTTGTGGTTGGACTGGTCGGATTTTATCCGGACAGCGCCTTTTATTACGGGACAGCCTTGCTGGTACCGGGTTCCCTGGCCATTGTACTGCTTGCGATCCGGGGCGTATATTACGCCTACAATACCTATGGCAACCATGGGCAGAACAGCCGGATCTACATGGCATTGTACGGAGCGACGGGGTTGCTGATTCCGGCCGTATTTTCAACCATTTTGGCGATATCCGAAGGTGGGATTATTGAGCAGGTGGGCGATCAGGTATTTTTTCGCTGGCGTGAATTTTTGACGAATCCCTATACCTGGTCGGTTGTTTTGCTTGCACTGGTTAGTGTGCTCTACATCTCGGCGATGTTTCTATCCTATTATGCAAAACGGGCAGGGGATGAGCCGGCATATGAGGTGCTTCGAGAGTACGCGCTGCTCTGGAGTTTACCTACCATTTTTGCGAGCTTTCTGGCTTTTCTGCAGATTAACAAACAGAATCCCGAACACTTTGAGCAGATGGTGAATATTTCGTGGATGTTCATCGCTTCGTTTATTTGTTTTGTCATTGCCGTGTCGCTGGTGTGGAAAAGTAAATATCTAGGTTGGTGTTTTGTCGCTGTCATGCTTCAGTTTGCCTTTGCCTGGTATGGTTACGGGCGATCCCACCTTCCGTACATTCTGTATCCTTACATTAATATTTACGACAGCTTTACGAATCGGACGATGGGGATTGCGCTCATTACAGCGTTTAGTCTGGGGCTACTTGTGCTCATTCCTTCGCTTGTGCTGATTATGAAGCTGTTCCTGTTTGATGCCAATTATGTGCGCGGTAATTCTGGTAAAAAGAAAGGATGAGTCTGTTCATGCACCCAAACATGTCCTTACTCATGACTCCCTTGCTGGATCCACTATCTACTGAGGGAGTCACGGGGATACCCGGTATAACCGGATTGAGCTTTTTTGAGACATTCACCATTATGTACGCCCCTCCACTGATCATTGCGGTTGCTATTGTCTTTCTGTTTGTATATCTGGCGGTATGTAAGAACCCAAAGGATTGATTGGTTGGTACGTCCATTCCCATTTGGGGTAATCTGTTGTTAAGAAATGAGGAAGGGAGGAGGGCCCTTTCATGCCGAAAATCCGTTATAACAATATCGATAATGTAAGTACGGACAAAACGCTGAAGGAATTCAAGCAATGGAGGGAGCAGCGGCGCAATAAAGTGAAGGACTACTCCTACACCGTGCCCAAACACCCGCCTGAACTGGATTATCTGCATGCCAACCGGGATGACACAAGTATTACCTGGATTGGTCACTCCACGTTTTTCATTCAATATTATGGATTGAACATCGTGACTGACCCGGTGTGGGCCGAAAAAATGGGATTTCAACGAAGGCTCGGTGCCCCCGGCATTCCGATTCAGGACATTCCACCGTTGGATGTCATTCTGATATCCCATTCCCACTATGATCATCTGCATCTGGCTTCCTTGCGCAAGCTGATTACAGCCAAGACGTTGCTGATCGTACCCGATGGTCTGAAGCGCAAGATGATTCGCAAAGGGTTCCATCGATGCCAGGAGATGAAATGGTGGGATCATATGACACTTGGCGGAGTCAAAATAACTTTTGTCCCTGCACAGCACTGGACGCGCCGAACGTTGTTTGATACCAACACGTCCCATTGGGGCGGTTATGTATTGGAATCAATCCATCCTGCAACGACTTCAGCAGCGGAGAGTGCTGCAACAACGAGCAATCAGGATGAGTCATCCACGGAATCAGGGAAGAACGAAACATCCAAAACATCAGGCGGTCCGCCTGTGTTGTATTTTGTGGGTGATACAGGTTACTTCCAGGGATTCAAAACGATTGGAGAACGCTTTGACATTGGTGTTACCCTGATGCCTATCGGTGCCTACGATCCGGAGTGGTTCATGACTTCTCAGCATGTGACACCTGAAGAAGCGCTGCAGGGGTTCGTTGAATCTGGTTCACAGCTCATGGTGCCAATGCATTACGGCACATTCAAGCTGGCGGATGATACGCCCAAGGAAGCACTGGATCGGCTGGAAGTTGAACGTGAACGACTAGGCATTGGTAAAGAGCGGATTAGGGTGCTTGGTCATGGCGAGACGCTCCGCATTCACCACGAGAAAAGCAAACAGGACTAACAAAAGCGAGCCAAATATGTTAATGTAGGGATATGCCTGCATGAACAGTACATTTACCAAATCTTTAATAAGTAAAAAGCGGCCAATTTTCGAATTTGCCGCTTTTTTGTGTTATAATATGGTGCCAGAATAGGCATCGGGATATTGAATCCATGATTTACGCAACTTGCTATTCATGCAGTATGCAGATTAACCAATAAAGGATGGTATGCTTAATGATCAGTACAAGCGGCATCACGCTCCGCTACGGAAAACGTGCACTTTTTGAAGATGTAAATATCAAATTCACACCAGGAAACTGTTACGGCCTCATCGGCGCCAATGGAGCCGGTAAATCAACATTCTTGAAAATTTTGTCCGGTGAAATTGAATCAAACTCGGGAGAGGTGCACATCACCCCGGGCGAACGTATGGCCGTTTTGAAGCAAAACCACTTTGAATATGATGAGTATCCGGTTCTCGAAACGGTAATTATGGGTCATAGTCGTCTCTATGCCATTATGAAAGAAAAAGATACGCTGTATGCCAAAGCGGACTTCACTGAAGAAGACGGCCTGCGTGCAGGTGAGCTTGAAGGTGAATTTGCCGAGTTGAATGGCTGGGATGCTGAGCCGGATGCAGCGGCACTCCTGATCGGTCTGGGTATCGACCGTGACATGCACGATAAGAAAATGAATGAACTAAGTGGTAACGAAAAAGTTCGTGTCCTGCTTGCACAAGCATTGTTTGGTCGTCCAAACAACCTGTTGCTCGATGAGCCTACCAACCACTTGGATCTCGAATCCATTCAATGGCTTGAGAACTTCTTGATGGACTATGAAGGTACTGTTATTGTGGTATCCCATGACCGTCACTTCCTGAACAAAGTATGTACGCACATTGCGGATATCGACTTTGGTAAAATCCAGTTGTACGTAGGTAACTATGACTTCTGGTACGAGTCCAGCCAATTGGCACTTGCGTTACAACGTGATGCCAACAAGAAAAAAGAAGAGAAGATTAAAGAGCTTCAAGCCTTTATTCAACGTTTCTCGGCGAATGCCTCGAAATCGAAACAGGCGACTTCCCGGAAGAAACAACTCGACAAAATCACGCTGGATGACCTTCGTCCATCGAACCGTAAATATCCGTTTATCAACTTCAAACCTGAGCGTGAAGCCGGTAAACAATTGTTGACCGTAGATCGCATCAGCAAATCCATTGATGGTGTGAAAATGCTGAATGATATCAGCTTTGTCGTGAACAAAGGGGATAAAATTGCATTTGTTGGCCCGAACGGGAATGCCAAGTCACTGTTGTTTGATATTCTTATGGGTGAAACGGAATTGGATAGCGGCGAATACACTTGGGGTGTAACTACAACTCAAGCTTATTTCCCGAAAGACAACTCCAAATATTTTGACGGTGTAGACATGACTCTTGTGGATTGGCTCCGTCAATATTCCAAAGATCAGGATGAAACGTATCTGCGTGGATTCTTGGGACGTATGTTGTTCTCAGGCGAGGAATCCTTGAAAAAGGCAAGTGTACTCTCCGGGGGCGAAAAAGTTCGCTGTATGCTGGCGAAAATGATGCAGACTGGTGCTAACGCATTGATTCTGGATGAGCCTACGAACCACTTGGATCTCGAATCCATTACAGCGCTGAACAATGGTATGATTGATTTTGACGGCACCATGCTGTTCACATCCCATGACCATCAGTTCATTCAAACCATTGCTAACCGGATTATCGAAATTACGCCGAATGGCATCATTGATCGCCAAATGAGCTATGACGAATATCTGGAAAGTGATGAAATCAAAGAACTGCGCAATAAAATGTATCCGGTAGAAGCTTAAACCAAGCATCATCTACTGCACATTATTATAGGAACACCAAAGAACCGCAAGCCTCTGTGAAGAGGGCTTGCGGTTCTTTTTGTAATTCAATTGGTTTCTCTGCGGCTTTAAGACCTAAGATCCACCAGTACGGCGACGTTGGTTGTTAGGCTTCTTGTTGTTTTGACTCTTCATCGCTTTAGGTCCGCCTTCAAAGTAGGCGCTGGATTGGTTACCGGAATTTGCTTGTTCTTTCTTTTGCGCCAGCTTTTGGCGTATAGCATCCTGCAAACTGACCTTTTTCGGTTCGTTATTTTCGCTCATCGTTATTTCCCTCCCGGTCTTACAGTGAGCCGTCCAGATTGGACGGGATGTACCTATTTTATACGTTTTATAAAAGCCCCACAAGGGCAACCTGATAAAATGCTCAAAACCTTTGGTTTTACCCAGGCCAACATTTTTTCTCATTAACTACAGCCCTGCCGTCTGGCAACTTTGTTTCGGCTTGCCTACAGCAATGCAGCCTGGCAACACTGTTTCTGTAGACCCACACGCTCCGCATTTGGTAACATGGAAAAACCGTAATACGAAACGTTAAAGGGGTGTCGCCCGGTTTGAACGCTTATGAAGAAATTCGAAAAGGGGAGCGAGGGGCTTGGGTTAGTATCGTAGCTTATCTCGTCTTATCCGCCTTTAAGCTGATCTGTGGATATTTATTTGCTTCCAGCGCCTTGCTGGCTGATGGTTTCAATAACCTTACGGATATTGTGGCATCCGTTGCTGTATTGATTGGGCTTCGAATCTCCCAGAAACCACCTGATTCGGATCATGCCTATGGTCATTTTAGAGCGGAGACGGTTGCTGCCTTAGTGGCTTCATTTATTATGGCTATGGTTGGGCTGCAAGTATTGGTTGAAGCCGTTCGCTCCTGGTATGAAGGAGCCTTTGTGGCTCCCAACCTGTGGGCGGCAGCGGTGGCTGTAGTCTGTGCTGTGGTGATGTTAGGCGTATATCGTTACAATCACCGTCTGGCTAAACAAATTAATAGTCAGGCTCTGATGGCAGCGGCGAAAGATAACCGTTCGGATGCCTGGGTCAGCATAGGCGCTGCAGTTGGAATTATAGGTGCGCAGTTTGGACTTCCATGGTTGGATAAAGTAGCTGCCATTGCTGTAGGTCTGTTGATCTGCAAGACGGCTTGGGAGATTTTTCGGGATTCTACACATCGTCTTACCGATGGATTTGACCAGAAGGAACTGACGGATCTCAGATCCTCAGTAGCACGTGTTCCCGGTGTCGAGATGATCAAGGATGTGAAGGCACGTGTGCATGGCAGTCATGTACTTGTGGATGTGGTCATTGAAGTGGATGGAAGTTTAAGCTTGATTGAAGGCCATCAGATCTGTGACCGAGTGGAAGAGCGTTTGAAGCGATCGCATAATATCATGCATGTACATGTACATGTGGAACCGAAGACAGAAGAAGTCATAGGGAACACTTGAACAGGGCGTGAACATCTTGGAAAATCAAAAGAGGACAGCCGCGATTGTGCGTGCTGTCCTCTTTACTTATCGTTAGAACGATTATACGATGTTACTGAATGGCAACGTGGATCCACGCTTTGCCTTTCCAAGTGTACACTTGCACCCACTCGCCACCGTCGAATCCGTCAACCACTTCACCTGTTGTATCGATGACTTGGGAGCCTAGTGCACCGATTGGTTTACCGTTAGGTGCATCATAGAACCAAGTGCGCTCCAGAAGGTTCAGCAACATTGTAGGTGCCAGTACTTCATCACCTGGTTTTACAAGGGGTTCTTCAAACATTTTGTCATCTGTAGTCGTAGCTGGCGTTTCAGTTGTTGTTGAAGTACCTTCTGTGCCTGTAGTGTCTGTTGTTGTACCGGTTACTGTCTCAGCAGTACCTTCTACTGTGTCTACAGCAGGTTTGTTCACTTCAACAGCCGGAGTTGTTGTTGTCGTTGTCGTCGTAGCTTCTGTTCCTTTTTCCGGAGTCACCGTTCCGGTAACCGCTTCCTCAGCACCTGCAGCAGCAGCCATCGAACCCATCAACGTTAAAGCAGCGGCGAAACTTACGATTTTTTTCATTTTTTTTCCTCCTCGGTTTGTTATGTAATTTGTTGTCCTGTGTTAAAAGTAACCAAGCAAGCTACCTTATGAATCACAAATTATAACAATATTTTCTTGCATTCTCCAGTGTCAACTGGATCATATGTGGGTATATAGCAAGCCTGTAAATATCATACTTCGGTGGGATAAAACCGGGTTGGCTATCTCAAAAAGGTCCTGTTTTTTGAAATTCATGGGAGAGCAGCTTGGAATAAAGCAGGAAGGAGTGCAATACATAATATAGAAAAGTTGACCTATGCCTAAACACACAAAAGCCAATCGGCTGGGTAGCACGATCGGCTTTTGTATGTATTCGTTAATATTGCTCTGTCATATCAGAGCTGAGGTTATCGCATTCGGCTGCGTCCCGTAATCAGGGAGATTACGAACAGTACAACAAAGATGAAGAAGAGTACTTTCGCGATTGAAGCAGCTGCTTCAACAATACCGAAGAATCCAAAAATACCTGCTACCAGTGCAATAATTAGAAATAATACAGACCATTTCAACATAAGTATTCATCCTTTCGTTTTCTTAATGTGGAGTGAGTTGTGTTCACCTCACCGCCTTGTGTAGTCTAACTTTAACCGGGGGCTATCCTGTTGAAACATTGGTTTTTTTTCCAAGCGAAGGCATATATGAAGGGATATATAATTTTGTTTCGTCCGGGAAATCGCCGGGTAACTATAGCAATAACAAACTGATGCACATATGGAAAGTGAGGTTCTTCTATGATCTATCAAATTAGCGTGGCCCTGATTGCAGTGGCATTTGCAGTACTGGTTTTCTTTTTAATTCGTACCTTGAAATCCGCTCAGGGTTCTTTGGACAATGTCTCACAGACATTGCAGGAGGTACAGAAAACCATTGATGAACTTAGTTATGAAGTGAAGCAGACGGTAAGGCATGCCAATGATATTACGGTGGATGTACAGCACAAAATGAAAAAAATTGATCCTGTTATGGAATCTGTTGAGAATCTGGGAGAAGTGTTGAATGAAGTGACGGCAGCAGCCAAACAAGTCTCCACAACGCTGATGGCGAAATTTCAGACCAAACGTAACAACGCTGAACAGACGAAGCATGCTGAAGCGGTTCATGTAACTGCACCGCCTGCTACATCAACGGATCGTACCCTACAATCCTATGAAGCTACATATAATGGTGAAGCTAAGGGCGGGAAAAACTGGATGAAGTATGTTGATGTTGCAGCGAATGTATGGCAACGGATGCGCAAGTAACATGACCGCTTTGTAACCCATGAAGAAGCCTTCAGAGCGGTGATGAACCTGATGAAAGGGTGAGAATCATGATGAAACTACTGCTTGTGATGTTTAGCGTAATTTCTCCCTTTTCCGTTCAACCGGCAGCGGTACCCGCTGCTCACGATATGCAATGGACGGCAATGGAAGAGAAGGCGTCAGAGGTAACTCTGGCTGTTGATCGATCCGAGACTTTCCAGCATTTTCGGACTCTGAATGGCATTTCTCTGGATGACACCATGGATAATATGTTGGCCAAGAAGGGCCAGCCGGGGCATAAACAGGAAGATCCTTATCTGGGGTGTCCTGAATATCACTTTCATGATGTGAAGGTTGGATTGTGTGAAGATACGGATGTCATTCAATATGTGCATATCGATGCATCTGAGAATCACATCATGTTAAACGGAAAGAAGATTGAGATGAATATTGAAGCGATCCATCATGCTCTAGGGAAACCGTATTATGTGGCAGAGGACGGAGAAGTGTTTCTCCGTGGAGACCAGGCTCTAAAGGTATATATGAAGTCAGGTTCTCATCAGATTGAAGGTATTGATCTTTTTGATGACACAGTTTCCTAGGATTGGTTATTACCGAATCGTTTCAACCCCATATAGTATGGTTATATATTAAGTAGCTCGATACAGAAGATTAAATCAGAGGAGAGTGGAAACGATGAATTCAACCAATGAGCAAGCTTATGCAAAAGTGGTAGAAAACGGAGTCCAGGCGGTAGAAGCGGTGAAAGAATTGCAGATTACCGGATACCTTGCTGATCAAATCTTTGTTCTCGCCCATGAGAAGGATCGTACAGATCGCATTGCTGATACAGCAGATGCCAAAGAAATTGGCATAAAGGAAGAAGGCGTATTTGATTCCTTGGCGAATTTGTTCCGCTCACGTGGTGATGAGCTCCGGGCCAAAATTGTTTCGATGGGCTTTACCGAAGCCGAAGCTGACTTCTACGAGAGTGAGTTAGACAAAGGTAAAGTACTCGTAATTGCCAAAAAGAAAGATTGATCCATATAACAGTGCAAATGGAAGTTTGCTGAACAAGACAAGCTTCTGTATCACTTAAGTAAAATGCTTAATCAAAAACATAGATAAGGAATGGGGCTTTCCCCATTCCTTATCTATGTTTTTGCAAGTTTGGAAGCGGGATCAGAACGCTGCAAAAACAGGGTAACAAGCGGGCTATTTCCCCTGCGATGGTGCCATTTACTGATAGAGTTTTTTTGTTTTTACGATTATAGTTATACTAGGAATTATTATGTCTACTGCCGTTTTGTATGCAAAATTTGTATAATCAACGTTCGTTTTACCTTAATAAGAATCGACAAACCCGGACGCCACAGATAAGGAGATATCAATGAGAATACTTATTGTTGACGACAATCCGACGAATGTCATTATCATTCGAGAAATTCTGAAAAAAGAGAACTATCGTGACATTGTAACGGCGAGTTCCGCCATGGAAATGTTTGAAGTGTTGGGAATTGGGGAGGAAAGCAACGAACTTCGTCCAAAACCGTCGGATATTGACCTGATTTTGCTAGATATGATGATGCCCGAGATGGACGGTATCGAAGCCTGCAGTATTGTGCAGAAATTTGAGAACCTGAAGGATATACCGATTATTATGGTGACTGCCATCGGAGATTCCAAGAAACTTGCCGAAGCATTGGATGCTGGTGCATCTGACTATGTGACCAAACCGATTAATAAAGTCGAACTGATGGCCAGAATTCGACTCGCACTTCGTTTGAAACAGGAGAAGGATTGGCATAAAGAGCGTGATCAACGTATTCAGGATGAGCTCAAGTTGGCAGCAATGGTCCAAAATGCTGTTTTAAGTCCGGCAATTAGGGACCCATTGTTCCAAGTGCATGCCATCTATAAACCATCCTTTGAGCTTGCGGGTGATCTGTATTCTTGGTACCCCCTTGGGGAAGGCCGTTACGGAGTACTGCTGCTCGACATGATGGGACATGGGATATCTTCATCCCTGTTTACGATGTTTATCGCTTCCGTGTTGAAAGATACGGTGACCACTTATGTGGATCCAGAGAAGGTCATTCAGGAGTTGAACCGTCGTTTTAACCAGCTCCATCTGGAGAAACAATTGGTGCAGTATTATTTCACGGCAATTTATCTGGTCGTTGATACACGGATGAAGCGCATTGATTATGTTAACGCAGGGCATCCACCTGCTTTATTTTTCCGAAACGACGGCAGTGTGACCACATTTGACAGCGTCTGCTGTCCTGTCGGTTTATTTGACAAGATGGATATTGAACCACAAACGATCCATTATGAGGGTGACGGGCATATTGCACTCTATACGGATGGATTATTGGAAGCTGTTCAGGGCGGGCAGGAGGAACAACATGAATTCCTGATTGAAAAACTGACCGGCTCACATCAGTGGAATGAAGCTGCCATGCAGGCCATGTTTTTTGACGACGAAATTCCTCAGGAGCGGGATGATGATAAATGTCTGGTCTGGATTACTCTGGATAAAGGGGCGGGGGATGAATGAAGATCAGGAATAAATTGCTGATTGGTTTTACCGCTCTGATGGCTATTCTGATCGTGCTCACATTTGTGAGTTATGAACGGCTAAACAGCAGTAATCAACAGATTGATCAGATGTATCAGGAACGTTATCTCAAAGTAAGGTTCACTTCTGCTGCGCGCGGAGAAGTTAACGATATTGCCAAAGTGCTGGCTAACTTGTTATTAAATCCGAATAATTCGATCAGTGCTGCTGAAGGTGACTTGAAGGAGATGAAGGATCGGGGGGACGGTTACCTCGCAGAAGTAAGAAACCGAGCAGACAGTGCACCTGAACATCAACTGGTGGATCGTGTGAATACGGCGTGGACCGCTTATACTTCTTATGCAACGAGACAGATCAACCTGATGTCCCAAAGCAGGGTAGAAGATGCGAATAACTACCGCAATTCAACAGGACTCGCGGTGCAAAAAGAAGCTGTGGATAGTTTGAATGCTCTCTCCCGTTATCAGGACCAAGAGATTGATGCTGAGATCAAGAACGCTAACGCAGCGTATACGAGAGCTGTACAGATCACGATAAGTATCATGATTGCGGGGTTGTTGCTTGCATTGGGTGTCATTATGTGGGTGCTGCCGAGTATTACACGGGGTCTGAACACTGTATCTATGATGATTACCAGCTTTGGTAAAGGGCGTTACCGAACCATTCGGCGCATACAGGTCAAATCAACGGATGAGATTGGTCAGATTGCCAGTGTGTTCCAAGATGTATCCAGTGATCTGGAAGAAAAACTGGAGATCGAGAGGGCTTATGTACAGGCTCAGCAGGATCAAAACTGGATGAGTTCGAATATTGCAAGAGTCCCGGAGCTGCTTCGGGGGATTGGCTCCATTCGCCAAATATCACAGATGTTTATCAGTGAATTCACACCTGTGCTTGGCGCTCAGTTGGGTGTCGTCTATCTGATCGATGAGGAGAAACATCCCGACGAACTGAGACGCTACGGTGCATACGCATTTGAAGAGAACGAAGATGTTGGTAAAGAAATGTATCGCATCGGTGAAGGCCTGATTGGTCAAGCCGCGCTGGATATGACACCGATTATTCTGGAAAATACGCCTGAAGATTACGTGCATATTGGTTCAGCTTCAGGCTCAACACGTGCTGCAGGTATCATGATCTATCCTGTCGTGTTTGAAGATGAACTGATTGGTGTAGTTGAAGTGGCTTCCTTTGAAGGGTTCAACGAACTTCACAAGCAGTTGTTCACACAACTGATTATGAACCTGGGCGTAATTTTGAACAACGTTCGACGTCGTCTGCGTGTGGAGGAGCTGCTGCGTGAATCCCAGGCATTAACTGAGGAACTGCAGGTTCAATCAGAAGAATTGCAGACACAGCAAGAAGAACTCCGTCGTTCCAATGAGAATCTGGAGGAGCAGACAGAGGCGCTTAAACGTTCCGAGGAATTGCTGCAGCGTCAGCAGGAAGAACTGGAGCATTTCAATACGGAGCTCATTGCCAAGACGCGTGCGCTTGAAGAGCAAGTGCGTGAAGTCGAAGAGAAGAATGACGAGATTGAGAAAACAAAGACACAGTTGGAACAGCAAGCTACACAGCTGTCGATGACAAGCAAGTACAAGTCCGAATTTTTAGCGAATATGTCACATGAACTCCGTACACCATTGAACAGTCTGCTCATTTTGTCCCAGTTATTGTCGGAGAACAAAGGTGGAAATCTGACTGACAAACAGCAGGAATATGCGCAAACCATCTACATGTCGGGCGCGGATCTGCTGAAGATGATTGATGAGATTCTGGATCTGTCCAAGGTGGACGCAGGTAAGATGGATATCAATTATGAGACAGTTCGAATGGAAGAGCTGACCAGCTTTGTTCAGCAGAACTTTGGACCGATGGCGAATAAAAAGGAACTTAGCTTGAATATCGATTTCGACAGCAATCTGCCGGAATGGGTATACACCGACAGTCATCGCGTCAAACAGATTTTACGGAATTTGTTGTCGAACGCCTTTAAGTTTACCAATCGGGGTTCGGTTAGTCTGATTGGACGACGGATGAGCCCGGAAGAACTGCCGGGTTATATGAACACCAATCAGGAATATCTCGGGTTTAGTGTAAAAGACACCGGCATTGGTATTCCATCGGATAAGACGGATCTGATCTTTGAAGCGTTCCAGCAAGTAGACGGGACTACAAGCCGGAAATACGGTGGAACTGGCCTGGGATTGTCCATTAGCAGGGAGCTGGCACGTTTGCTTGGTGGCGCAATACAGGTGGAATCATCCGAAGGGGAAGGTAGCTGCTTTACCTTGTACCTGCCGGATAATCATGAAGAGGAAGCGCTGGCGGAGGAAGGTGCTTCAAGAGAAGCGGCTGTATCCTCAGAGGATCTTTATGAACAGTCCATCGAAACACGGACCATGCTTTCAAGTCATCAGTCCATTCTCTCTCCTGATCCGGAGCGTACCGTGGGTAAAGATCTGTCTCCTTCCCATACTCCAGATGTCACGCAGATCGAAGATGATCGGGAGAATATCATGGAAGGCGACAAAATTCTCCTCATCATTGAGGATGATGTGAACTTTGCACATATTTTGATGGATATGGCGAGGGGAAGAGGATTCAAAGCACTTGTTGCTCTTCAAGGTGATAAAGGACTTGAAATGGCACGTCAATATCTGCCGGATGCCGTTATCCTGGATATTCAACTGCCGGTGATGGATGGTTGGACCATTCTGGGCGAGCTGAAGAGCAGTTCGGCAACACGTCACATTCCGGTACATGTGATTTCAGTCATTGATGATATGAAGCAAGGGCTGATGATGGGTGCCATTGCATATCTGAAAAAACCTTCGAGCAAGGATTCGCTGGATAAAGCATTCTCGCATATCAAATCATATACCGAGAATCAATTGAAACGACTGTTGATCGTCGAAGATGATGAGATTCAGCGTAAAGCCATTATTGAATTGATTGGTCATGATGATGTTGCAATCACCGCTGTATCGACAGGTAGTGAGGCTTTGAATGAATTACACAGCCAGCGTTATGACTGTATGGTACTGGATCTGATGTTAACGGATATGACCGGGTTTGAGTTGCTCGACCAGATTCGCGATGATGAATATCTGAACGATCTGCCGATTATAATTTATACAGGCAAAGAACTGGATTCCAAAGAAGAAATGAAGCTGCGCAAATATGCGGAATCCATCATTATCAAGGATGTGAAGTCACCGGAACGTCTGCTGGATGAGACCACTTTGTTCCTGCATCGGGTAGAAGCCAATTTGCCGGAAGACAAGCGTCGAATCTTACAGAAACTACACAACAAAGAAACGTTGTTTGAAGGCAAGAAAATATTGCTTGTAGATGACGATATTCGTAACGTATTTGCCCTTTCAAGTGTCCTTGAAGGCTATCGGATGGATGTGACGTTTGCGGAGAACGGCCGAGAGGCTTTGGAAATTTTGGACAAAAATCCTGAATTTGATCTGGTACTGATGGATATGATGATGCCAGAAATGGACGGTTATGAAGCAATGACACGAATCAGACAGATCCCGCAGTTTGAAAAGTTGCCGATTATTGCGCTCACGGCCAAAGCGATGAAAGAGGATCGCGGTAAATGTATTGAGGCCGGAGCATCTGATTATGTGAAAAAACCGATCCAGACCGATCAATTGTTATCCTTAATGCGCGTATGGCTGTATTCGTAAGTTCATTATTCGTATGGTCATTGTTTGGGTAATGAAAGACAATACGACGAATACGCAAGTAACAAATGAAGAAGTGGAGAGAACTTATGACACCGTGGGAACCTACCGAGACGGGGGCAGATTTGGTCCGTATGCCGCAAGATGAAGAACGCGAGCTGATCGAGATTGAGTTGCTGTTGGAAGGCATGCACCGTTTATATGGATATGATTTTAGAAACTATGCACTGCCATCCCTGAAACGAAGAATCTGGCATCATGCACATGCTGAAGGTGTTAAAAGCATATCCGGCTTGCAGGAACGTGTTCTTCATGACCGTTCCGCGTTTGACCGTTTTGTACAGAACTTATCCATCCCTGTAACGGAAATGTTTCGAGATCCTTCGCTTTTCCGAATGTTTCGGGAACAGATTATTCCTATCCTGAGAACCTACCCGTATATCCGAATATGGCATGCGGGATGCTCTACGGGAGAGGAAGTTTATTCCATGGCAATCATGTTGCATGAGGAAGGACTGTATGACAAGGCAAGAATCTACGCAACGGATATGAATGATCGTTCTTTGCAACAGGCCAAAGAAGGCGTATACGGTATTGAGAAAATGAAACTATTTACTACAAATTATTTGGAGGCAGGGGGTACCAGAGCCTTCTCCGAGTACTATACAGCGAAATACAATTCGGTGATATTTCATCCTTTCCTAAGGAAGAACATCATTTTCGCCGAGCACAACCTGGCAACAGACCGGTCATTTAACGAGTTTAATGTTATCTTTTGCCGTAATGTTATGATTTATTTTAATGATGAACTGCGGAATCATGTGCATGGGCTGTTTCATGAGAGCTTGAGCCACTTTGGTATTCTGGTTCTGGGGTCGAAAGAATCGATACATTTTACAGAGTTCAGTGATACCTATGAGCCGTTAGACCGGACCGAAAAAATATACCGGAAGATCAAATAGGGGGTTAGGGTTAGCCATGGGGCTCAATGAACCAATCCACATATTATTGGTAGATGACCGCCCTGAGAACTTGCTTGCTCTTGAAGCAGTTCTGGAATCGGAACAATATAAACTCGTTAAGGCAACTTCCGGAGAAGAGGCACTCCGCTGTCTGCTAAAAGACGAATTTGCGGTTATCGTTCTCGATGTGCAGATGCCTGGAATGGACGGAATTGAGACAGCAAAGTTAATTAAGGCACGGGACAAGTCCAAGGATGTGCCGATTATATTCATCTCTGCGAACAGCAGAGAAGCGGAGCACTTGTTTGCCGGATATTCAGCCGGGGCCATTGATTACATGGTTAAGCCATTTATTCCTCAGATTTTGAAATCCAAAATCGAGGGCTTTGTGGAGATGTTTATCACCAATAAACGTTTGAAGACACAGACCATGCTTCTTCACCAGAAGACACAGGAACTGGAGAAGATGAACCAACAACTCATTCAGGCTAAAGAAGAAGCAGAAATTGCAGCCAATGCAAAGACCGAGTTCCTGGCAATGATGAGCCATGAGATTCGTACACCGATGAACGGAGTTATCGGCATGGTTGATCTGCTGATGGAGACGGAACTGAGGGAAGATCAGAAGGAATATGCAGACATTGTTCGTCGCAGTGCAGATGCACTCGTTACGGTTATCAACGACATTCTTGATTTTACCAAGATGGAATCCGGCAAAATGGAACTTGAAGAGCATCCTTTTGAACTTGTCTCCTGTATTCGGGAAGTGTTGGGATTGTTTGCTGCAGAAGCAGGCAAAAAGAATCTGGAACTGGATTATTTTCTGGAAGATTCTGTCCCTGAATTAATCTATGGAGATATGGCAAGGCTACGTCAGGTTCTCTTGAATCTTATTGCCAATGCAATCAAATTTACTGACCAGGGTGGAGTATATCTGATCGTGTCAGTGAATGAAGAAAAAGACGGACAAATAGCATTGGAGTTTGCTGTTAAAGATACCGGGATAGGTATCGCTTCAGACAAAGTTGATCGCCTGTTCCAGCCGTTTTCCCAGCTGGATACATCCATGACACGTAAATACGGTGGAACTGGCTTAGGACTGGCAATATGCAAGACTCTGGTTGAAATGATGGGTGGACAGATCTATCTGGATACAACAGAGCAACGGGGAGCGACGTTTGTATTTACAATTCAGGCGAAACGTTATGTAGAAACTGAACTGGTCCAGAGGAACGGGGAAGAGAAGCCAACGGATGTGAAAAATGAGAATAAATATCCTACGGTATTAATAGTGGATGATCATCCTATTAACCAAAAGTTGATGGCGATTATGCTCGGTAAGCTTGGGTTGCTCTCTGACATTGCTGAAGATGGGCAGAGCGCACTCGATATGGTAAACGGCAGCCGTTATCCCTATGACTATGTGTTTATGGATCTGCAGATGCCTGTTATGGACGGTTTGGAATGTACACGGCGGATTCGAGAGAGTCTGTCCCAGTCTGATCAGCCAATCATTATAGCCATGACTGCTAACGTGATGGAAGGTATTCAGCAGCGCTGTATTGCTGCCGGTATGGATGATTATATTAGTAAACCGGTGAAAATGGGCAATGTAAAACAGAAAATAGCCCAGTTTCAGAAACAACGACAAATGCTAGACCCAGGCCCTTCAGCCATGAATCAGGCCAATTGAAACATTTGCCAAACTTCTTTTTGTTTCACTCGTGCTGAAGTTGGGTTATTAGGTAAGGAAACCATTGATCAGGAGAGAGATGTCTAATGAATACAAATAAAAATGAAAAATTCAATGCAAGAACTGAAACTCAGGACGGCGTATGCACGGTGTATCTGACTGGCGAACTGGATTTGTCGGTTGCTCCTGACTTCCGCTTGGTGATGGAGCCGCTCGTGGATAACAAGGAACAGGATCTTGTAATCAACATGAAAGAATTGAAGTACATCGATAGTACAGGGATTGGTATCCTGTTATCTGTTCTGAAGGCAAGACATGGAATGGAAGCTCGCTTTGAAGTACAGGAAGTTCCTGCGCAAATCCAGAAACTTTTTGACATGACGGGCATCGCCAAATTCTTTGTCACACAGAAGAATTCCCAATAGGAAAGGATCGAAAAAGTAATGAATGCAGAAGTTCAAAGAGTCACCCTTAATTTACCGGCGACAGCTGATTACGTTGATATTGTAAGACTTAATCTCTATGGAGTTGCATCCAAAATGGGATTTTCTTATGAAGACATTGAGGATATGAAAGTTGCTGTATCCGAGGCCTGTAACAACTCTGTACTGTATGCCTACTCACACGAAGGCGGCATGGTTGAAGTTGTATTCGAAGTGGATGGCGAAACATTGTCCATTACTGTCAAGGACGAAGGTGCCAGCTTCGAGAACATGAACCCTGCTGTGTCACGCGCTGGTCTTCACGACAAAGAACTGACAGAAGCACAGATTGGCGGACTTGGGTTCTACCTGATGCAAGCCTTGATGGACGATGTCAGTGTGGAAAGTGAGACGGGCAAAGGTACGAAAGTAGTACTCGTAAAACGTCTTGCAAGAAGTGAGGAGAAAGTATGAATGAAAAAGTGACTCCCCCAGAGTCCATGTCTGAAGCTATAGGTTTGATCTGGGAATACCAGCAGACCCAAGATAATGAAATTGCAACAGTTCTCATCCGTAAATATGAACCGATGGTCAAGATGGCAGCAGGTAAAATCGCTCGGAATCGCCCCGATCTATACGAAGATTTGTATCAGACCGGGCAGATGGCCTTGATTCGTTTGCTTAAGCAATACGATATCAACCTGGGTATTCCGTTTGAACCTTATGCCATGAAGAGCATGATTGGTCATATGAAGAACTACTTGCGAGACAAATCCTGGTATATTCAGGTGCCCCGGAGGATTAAGGAAAAGGGAGCACTTGTGCAACATGCCATTGATGAGTTAACCGTGAAATTGGAGCGCTCACCCGGTGTGAATGAAATCGCTGAATACCTTGATTTGACTGCAGAAGAAACGATTGAAGTTCTGGCTGGTCGGGAATGTTATCACTATGTATCACTGGATTCTCCTTTATCTCAGGATGACAGTGCAGCTACATTGGGTGAACTGATCAGTGCAGATGTTAACGACTATGATTCGGTCGAAAAACGGATGGACTTGCAACAGGCATTGGGACAATTGAAGGAACAAGAACAACAGGTACTTATTCTAGCATTCCAGGATGGCCAATCTCAGCGGGCAATTGCCCAGAAGCTTGGTGTTTCACAGATGAGTGTATCTCGGATTCAGAAACGTGCTACAGAGAAATTGAAACAGATCATGTCGAATGCTTCAATGTTATGAAAAATGGAACCCTAATGTTGTTGAGTACGGCATAAAGAAGGACACGTCATTGCACTGAAATGCATACGTGTCCTTTTTGGGATCAAAAAAAGATGGGTATGCAATGAACGAACATAAGTGCAGGAGTGGATAAAGTGATTGTGAACCAAATCAAGTTGGAAGCCCGCCGTGACAAGTTAAATTGCTCGGACCATTGGCAATGGTGGGATTGGGTTGCACCTGACACCGATAGCATGAAGGATGCTGTGAAGGAGCTGACAGAGGCATTTCCGGATATGCAGTATTGGCTTCATAAAATTCCGGAAGTTGAATCGAATTATCTGTCCGTGCGTTTTGTGAATGGTACAGAACCAGTTATATTTGGTTCATTGTTGTATGCGATCAAGAATGAGAGAGATGACCAACGCCAAGATAATCAGATGTTTTTTTATGTCGATCGCAATAACCTGGTTACCTTGAATATGGATGACAATACCCGAGGGATTATGAAGACGGATGAACGCGCGTATATGTTACAGCAATGTAGTGAGGCCAGGGACGGGATGTTTGTACTTTTTCGAGCTATACTGCATTACTACCACGTGGGAATGGATCATTTTGAGATGAACCTGCGTGATCTGGAACGGAAGATGGAATCCCGCAATGCTCGCACCTTGATGGACCAGATTCTCGCTGCTCGATTTGAATTATTGTATTGGAGTAATCTGTTCATCCCTTATTCGGAACTGATGGCCGCTTCACATGAGGCTTACCTTGATGAAATAAATGAGAATCGATACTTCCAACAGCTCCAACATCGAGTAGAGCGAATGGAACGATTGTTTAGTCATTACGAGAAAGAGATCGATACATTAATCTCCATTGATAATGCAATCTCCGGTGTACGTGGCAATGAGATCATGAAAACACTGACCATTGTTACCGCTGTGTTCATACCCGCTACAGCAGCTGGCGCGATATGGGGGATGAACTTTGAGAACCTGCCCTTTATTGATAAATCATGGGGAGTTGTACTGGTCCTTGTTGTTATTATCTTAAGCATGATCAGCATGTATGTATGGCTGATGATGAAAGGCTGGACAGGAGATCTGCTCAAAGTGAAATCCTCACAGCCTTCAGCTGAAGAGACAGAGAAAAAAGGAGCAGCGGAAAAACGTAAGGGTAAGCCTACTGTTGGTTAGTCCTCTTAGTTTCTTTGTTTCTTAGTTTTTGTAATCTTCAATATAACCAAGCAAGTCAGCGATATATTGGCCCACAATCGGCATATTCACGAATTGGCTGAGAATGAATGCCAGCAAACCGAGAACAACAAAGGTACCCACAGTCAGACCGAGACCTCGTGCCATGCCTGCTGTAAAGTTGGTAATAATCCGCTTTTTAGGACTGCTGTAATTCTCAATAATATCCTTAATCTGTGCTCTCTCCAGACTGTCTGCAATCTGGTCCAGACGGGTGTTCAATCGCTTTACCTCATGACGCAATTCAAACGGATGCTCGCTTGTATCATACTGCTGTGCCGGTGTTCCTCCCGTAATTGGAGTATTACCGTTAATTGTAACTTTACTCATGTTATTCGTCCTCCTCAACTCGCATTGGATAAAAAATAGCCAGCTGGAGTGCAGCTGGCTATTGGTCACTCGATCTGTATCGCCTTACAGGCTAGTCGAGTTAAGTTCTTTGCGTGCATCTTCCTTCGCTTCAATGGAAGCGGCAGCCACTTCATCAGATGCACGGGATGCTTCGTTAGCCACATCAGCGGACGCTTTTCTCACAGAGTCCATTACATCATTGCGGCCTTGATTTACCGTTTTTGCAATGTCGGAAGTTTTGGAAGAGACCGTTTTAGCCAGTTCAGAGGCTTTGTCACCTACAACAGTTGCCACTTCTTTGGTGCGGTCAGTAACGATGCCCACTTTCTCGGAAAGGTCACCACGCAATTCACGTCCCGGTTTAGGCGCAAAGAGTAGTGCTGCTGCAGCTCCAAGTAAACCCCCGATGAAAATACCTTTTGCGAAAGTCGAACCCGTCTGTACAGGATATTGCTCTTCTGCTTTATTCATGTCTAATCACTCCTTCTTCAAATTAAGAAACAAATACGAAACAACGAACACCTTGTTGCCCGAATCAGGCAGCCTGTCTTAGCAGTCTGGACACAAGCCCCAGCAAGAAAACAAAGAGCGCTGTACCAATGATGGCAGGGATGATGGCAAAGTTACCGATAACTGGTCCCCAGTTACCAAGCAAAAGTGCTCCTAGCCAAGCTCCGGCAAATCCGGCAATCATTGCACCGATTATGCCTCCAGGCATGTTGTGACCGGCAAGTGCATCTCCGATCAAACCGATGATGACAGCCATCACAATGCTGATAATGATGCCCCACATAACAACCGCCTCCTTTAAACTTGATGTAGGATGTTGTCTGTTCGCGTTTGCTTACTTCGTATATAAACCCCGTGCAACCCTATGAAACAATAAAGATGAGGAAGAATGAACTGGAAATCAGAGGAATTTATTTTTTAGCGGCTTTGTTTAATCCCCTTAACCATACAGAAGATCCATGCCAATCCAGCAGTAAATCCAGTAAATACATCCGTAGGATAATGAACGCCCAACATGATTCGGCTGAGGCCAATCAAGAAAATAAAACTGATACCACATAGAACAGGAAGCCACACACCGAAAGAGTTATGTCGCTGTCGTTCAATGGCCCAGATTACAAAGAGCATGCCGTAGAAGCCCATGGAGATCATGGCATGTCCGCTGGGAAAGCTGTACCCGTGAACGACCAACAGATGATCCAGTTCAGGTCTGCTTCGTCTGAAAAATTCCTTCAATAACGTGTTCAGAATCCAGATCATGGCAAAACTTCCCGTGAGCGCATATCCATATATAACAAACCTTGGACTACGTTGTATGAAGAAAAGAAGAGCAAAACCTCCTACAGCCACAGCAGAGATTTTGAATGAGCCCAGTGCGGTTATGAATGCAGTGTAAGGGAATAGATGAAGACGTGAATCTGAATTCAGATAAAATAATTGCTGAATTTGATCATCCAGACGAATAATAACATCAGCCCCCAACCAGGCACCCAGACCTGCCAGGATGAATACAACCGATGCGCTGAGGGCCAGACCAGCCAAACCCCAGTTGAGGAGTGGACGTAACAACGTGCCGGGAGTTGAACTGAATGAGGCTGATGAATACGTTTTGCGCTGCATAATGAGTTTCTCCTTCAGTTATTGTAGTAGATGAACATAGATGATAAAGCTATACCCGAAATGCCTGTCGAAAAAACTGTAAAAACGTCGCTTTTATACTATACTATTTAAGATATCCCATGCGGCGTCGTGACGCAAAGCAGAGATGAAATCGGGAGCACAAAGGAGAGAACTCGCATGGAGAGTGCCTTGTTAATTAAAGAATACCGTGCAGGCGTCATGGAATGCGCCCATTACGGACACATAAGTATTACGGATGAGTATGGCCGAATCGTATACTCGGCTGGTGACCCTCATTTTAGAGCGTTCACTCGTTCATCTGCCAAACCTTTTCAAGCCATTCCAGGTATTCGGGCAGGAATTGCCAGTCACTATGGCCTATCATCACAGGAGATCGCCATTATGTCCTCTTCGCATCGTTCGGAACCGGAACACATTCGGGTGCTGGAGCAGTTATCCGGTAAGATCGGATTGGGAGAAGAATGCCTGATCTGTGCACCAAGCTATCCGCTTAATGAAGAAAGCCGTAATCAATGGTTACGTGGTCAAGGGGAGAAACGGCGCATCTTGCACAATTGCTCCGGAAAACATCTGGGAATTCTGGGGTACAGTCAGATGAAGCAGGTGGATCTGGGCAGTTACGCTGAACCGGATCATCCGGTACAACGTGAAATTCTTGAAACCTTTGCCGACCTGGCAGGTATTGAGGAAAAAGAGATTGAGCTTGGGACGGATGGCTGCGGCTTTCCGGTATTTTCTTTGCCGTTGTCGGCATTGTCGAACGCTTATCTGAAGCTCGCCTGTCCGGATCTTATCGCTGATCCTTCCACAAGAACAGCTGTAGAGACCATAACATCAGCTATGAATGAACATCCGTTGATGGTAGGTGGCACGGAGCGTGTAGATTCAGTGCTGCTGGAAGATGATAACATTGTAGCGAAAGGTGGATTCAAAGGGGTATTCGGTTTTGGTCTGAAAAAAGAACGATTGGGAATCACCTTCAAGGTCCTTGATGGTTCTGAGGAAGAGTGGGCCTTTATTACCCAATCCATCCTGAAACAGATTGGTTACTCCAATGAGAGAACCATTGCGCGATTGGCTGAAGTATTCCCTTCGGACATCCGAAATGATGCGGGTACCCTTGTAGGTCATGCAGATAGTGAGTTCATTCTCCACTCACTTGAAGATAGCGTATAACCTTAAGAAGGGGCGTGATTAGAGTTGCCGGACCCCGGGTAAAGATGACATACCAACTGGTATTCATCTATACAATTCATATACACGCACGGACTGCCGCGGTAATGTGGCAGCTCTAAACCCTTGGAGGTGGATGAACATGATTAAAGTGGTGACATCGGAAGAAAGGCACACGTCGGATCGAGGTTGGATACACAGTGAATTCAGCTTTTCCTTTGCGGATTATGATGATCCAAGCAATGCCCATTTTGGCTGTCTGTTGGCTCATAATGAAAACACGCTGATGCCGCAAGAAGGCTTTAAGAAACATCCACATCATGATCTTGAACTTGTCAGTTATGTCATATCAGGTACACTCAAACATACGGATAGTATGGGAACAGAGCAATTGCTTGAACCGGGTACGGTCCAGGTGATGAGTGCGGGTACGGGAGTGGAACATTCTGAGACCAATCCGTCAGCGGATGAACAGGTACGTTTCCTCCAGATGTGGTTTTTGCCATCGGAGCGTATGCTGAAACCATCCTATACGAATCGGAGAATAGAGCCGCAGGAGCATTTAAATCGTCTATGTCCGATTGTATCCGGGCAAGGGGGAGAGGGAACCGAAGGCGCATTGCCTATTTCCCAGGATGTAACCTGTTACCTGTCCCATTTGGAGTCCGGGAAGAAGTTGATGTACCCACAACACGAAGATCGACGGACACATCTTTTCCTGATCAGTGGGCATGTGGAGATTCATTGTTCGGATGGTAACTTCAACCTGAAGCCGGGAGATGCTGCACGAATTCGCAAAAGTTGTGATCTGCAAATCACGAGCACAGCCAGTGAACCTGCCGAATTTGTTTTGGTTGACCTGCCTTAAGGATGGGATGTATTCCTTAAAAGATAGTCTGGAAATATAAACATGTGAAAAAGGACCTGTTCCCACGGTGATGTGGAAACAGGTCCTTTTTTGGCTTAAGATTTACGAAGATTACCCAGTTCCGAAGCGACAGCTTCCACTTCAGAGATACTGAGATGTTCCTTGCTCAAAATCATTTCATACAGGTCAAACAGATCTTCATATTTCTCAAGTGGGAATGAAGAAGCTTGCATGGCGGCACCGCTTGCCATACGAAGTTTGGTTTTGATCGCTTCAATCATATATTCCATATTGGCTGCTGTTGCTTGTGTTAAATCCATCGTTAAGTTCATCCCTTCCGTATCGGAAACTCTTGTTATTGTATCATGATTGGAAGCGCTCAGGCTAATGCTTTTGCGGGGAAACCAAGCATCGGTTACAATGATGGATACAACAACAGGATTTAACGGGAACCTGAGTGTACTGGAGGGAATACAGCTTGGCAGCGTATAAGCGAGAAATGGTTCGCCATCAAGGAAGGGAAGTCCGCAAAGGTGTGCCTGCAGAGAATCTGGTCTTATTTTTCAAAAACATCGTTCAACTTCATTCTCCAGCTGAAATCACGTTTGTCTGCATCGGTACTGATCGTTCCACCGGGGATGCTCTGGGTCCACTGACAGGAAGTTTACTGCAAGAGAGTGGAATGGAGAACGTGATTGGCACGCTGTCTTCCCCTTGTGATGCAGATACGCTGGAAAAGAAATTGACACTTATTCCTGCACACCATGCCATCATAGCGATTGATGCATGTCTGGGTCCAAAAAATGCGGTAGGTACATACTATCTCTCGAATAACCCACTCATTCCGGCCCAATCGGTCGGAGGCAAGCTACCCCCTGTTGGACAATACAGTGTAGCAGCTGTGGTTAATGCGAATGGACCAAGGCCCTATTCCATTTTGCAGATGACCTCGCTCCACTTGGTCATGGGGATGTCCCGGACGATTGCAGACGCCGCAATTGAAGCATGGAAATGGAGACAAACGTTTCATTCATGATATGTAGGCTTAATAATATACAACCTGAATTATTTAATTCGCGCAGAGAGAGGGATTCATATGGAAAAAGTGATGTGTGATGGAACGACGATTTGTTATGCCGAACAAGGTAAGGGAGAAGCACTCATTTTGCTCCACGGATACTGTGGCAGTTCATCGTATTGGGATGAGGTCGTACCTGAACTGGCACGCAGCTATCGCTGTATCGTACCTGATCTGCGTGGACACGGAAAAACAGATGCACCTGTAGGAAGTTATACCATCGAACAGATGGGCAACGATGTATTACAGTTGATGGATGAGTTAAATGTGGAAAAGGCTGTCCTTCTGGGACACTCGATGGGGGGATATATTGCGCTCTCAATTGCACAACGTCACCCGGAACGATTGAATGCATTTGGTCTGATTCATTCGACAGCCTATCCGGACAGTGAAGAAGCCAAGGAGAAACGCCTTCGCGCTGTATCCACCATTCAAACTGAAGGTATCGTAAATTTTGTAGATGGACTGGTTCCCGGACTGTTTGCACCGGAACATGTGGAATCGCTATCTAAGCATGTCACACGTGTGAAGGAAATTGGTTACCAGACTGCTCCTCAAGGTGCGGTTGGTGCTGCACTTGCTATGCGAGAACGCCCGGATCGCCGCGATGTGTTATCGGCTACACCTTTACCTGTATTGCTGGTTGCGGGAGAGAAGGATGCTATTATCCCGCCAGAACGTACATTTACAAGTGACAAGCCACATATCGTGCAGGCCGTGATTGCGGGTGCGGGTCATATGAGCATGTATGAAGCTCCTGAAGAGTTAATTCAGGTCATTAAACAATTTATGGCTGGATTATCGAAGTAATTGATGAAGTAATTTATGTTGATTTCATTAGATATTAGAATATAGTTTGGTTTCTGGATGATTCAACCTCTTGTGGAGGAGGAGTAACCAGTTCCATTTCAACCGAGCCCCTGCCATGTCCTTTTGGGATAGGCGGGGGCTCGGTGTGTTCATGGCCAGAGCAAAGACTTGTGCGTCTTGTTTTTGGCTTTTTGTCATGGCATGAATTAAAATAAATATAAAGGAACGATATTAGGGCGATTGGGATATATAGGGTCGAATGATGAGGGGGCATACAGCATGTTCAGAAAAGATTATCTGCTCCGCATGATGGAGGAAATGACAGAGGCAATTGGCAAAGTGTTCACGCTCAAACAACAACGTAAGCACACCGAGGCATTGTCTGAACTGGATGAGTTGATGCGCAGGCAGTTTGGGATGAACTTATCGCTACTGAACTCGTTGCCTGCAGAGGATGTTATTGAAATGTTCCGTTTTCGCGGAATGATTGAGGTAGACAATCTGCAGCAAGCCGCGAGGCTGATTGAAGAAGAGGCTTATATTTATCAAGAGAAGGCCAAAGTGGAAGGCATCGATGATCAGGAGAGAATGGACGCAGAGGATGAGGCTGTCATTCGATTGATGAGATCACTTCATTTTTACCTATATGCATTGAATCATGGTGCTAATCCCCAGTTATTGAATGCACCGGAACGGGTGGAGGGTGTATTGGGGCTTACCAAAGTATATGAACTTCCTGCTCGAACTGAAAGACAGCTTGCCCTCTATCGTGAACAACAAGGACGTTACGACCAGGCAGAGAACAGTTGGTACAGACTGCTCCAGCTTGGTGATGAGTTCCCGGTGAGCTACCGAGATGATGTACAGGCGTTCTACGAAAGATTGAGCCAACTCACGGATGAACAGCTGGAGCAGGGCGGTCTGCCACGGAACGAAATTGAAGAGGGGTTAGCCGAACTAAGTCGTCAAGAGATGAGCTCCTAAATATGGATAGGATTAAGTCCTGTTACATGCCCTTACTTGGAGAGGGAACGTAATTGTGGTATGGTAACGGTTGACCAAACCAAACCGAAAGTGAGATGTACCCCGTGGATTCATTGCGAAAGCTTATACAAGACATCTTTGAACAGAATTCGCTGATTACAGCGACCTGGAGCCAGCTGCGCAGACGGGACAATGTCTCGTATACCAAAGTGCAAGTCAAGCCGGTGACACTGAAGAATCAGCTGCATTATCAATTTGCATTCCATTATAACAACAAAGTGCTGCATGAGAATTTGACTCCGGCTGAAGCGGCTGAGCGCATGACTTTGTTATGTGAAGAGACGTTTCGTCAAGGGCTGCTCTGTACGACCGAGGCAGACTATCAAATTTTGATCAGCAAAAAATATAAAGTATCCATTCTGACCAAATCTGCTTCCAAAACTGCAGTGGATCTGTCGCATAATCGCAAGAAGCAATATGTATTGGAGGAGGGAGTACCCGTCTCGTTCCTCGTTGAACTTGGTATTATGAACGAAGAAGGTCGTGTGCTGGCCCGCAAGTATGACAAGTTCAGACAGATCAACCGTTTCCTCGAAATGGTGCAGGATGTCATTCCGCATCTGCCAGAGGGACGTCCACTTACCATCGTTGATTTTGGTTGCGGGAAGTCTTATCTGACATTTGCGTTATATCATTATCTGTCTGTACAACAACGGCGTTCACTCAAAATTATTGGGTTGGACTTGAAGGCAGATGTAATTGAACACTGTAATGATCTGGCTAATCGATTGCATTATGGCGATCTGAAGTTTCTGGTTGGAGACATCGCGGACTACGATGAATTGAATGAAGTGGATATGGTTGTCACGCTTCATGCCTGTGACACAGCTACCGATGCTGCTTTGGAGAAGGCAGTTCGTTGGGGGGCTTCTGTTATTCTGTCTGTTCCTTGCTGTCAGCATGAACTGTTTGATCAAGTAGAGGCTTCCGTGATGAATCCGTTGTTGTCCCATGGCATCCTCAAGGAACGTTTTTCCGCACTGGCTACGGATGGGATTCGTGCGAAGTTGCTTGATCTGATGGGATACAAGACACAATTGCTTGAATTCATCGATATGGAGAATACGCCTAAAAACATATTGATTCGTGCTGTTCGCGGTCAGGCGGGCGAAGTGACAGAAATGTGGAATGAATATACGGCTTTCCGTGATTTCATTCATGCCGATCCATATTTAGAGCGGGCTTGTGCCGATTTGCTTCCTGGCAATGGCAAGCAGGCCAACGGGAAATCAAATTCGAGCAAAGAAATCGTTCAAGATTCCGCAAATTGCGACCTTTGCTGAGTGTGCCAATGACAATACAGGGACATACTGCAATTAGGGTCTCTGAATGTAAAATGATATTCAATGCACATACTTCGTAGCAATCAACATCATAACTGTCAGATGTATATCAGGCAGAAGGACCCGTTATCGGGATCTTCTGTCTTTTTGTTATGCATATGGAGCGGTGGAAGGAAGGAGGGGGTATAAGGATGAAGAATAGGACAATGCATAAGGGAGTTGTAAGGTATAGACGAGCGTATGCGGCGAATGAGGAAATGTTGGAACAGGTGTTTGAAGGGTCTCACCATGCAAATGGTACAGAATATATAGATAACAGGGACTTATGTAATGGGGGCAAGAGGGACGGTAGAGACAGTAAGGGCAGTAGAGACAGTGCATATCATAGGGAAAATACATACAACAAAGATGATATGTATGAAAAAGATGATACATATCAATCAAATGGAGTTATCCAAATTGATGGGTCAGGTCGTTTTCCTTGGATCTTGAGAAGTGAACATTATTCAGGGTCGGGAGGGACTGTTGGGCTGGGCATACTCTCAATTATCTTGCTACTTGCAGGGTGTCTGAGTCGGGGACTATATTATTCGGCGGATCTGTATCCTGTCATTCTGATCGCAGCAGGAAGCATATTGATCCTATTATTTCTTTTCCTTGTAGGTACTCGTCCACAGAAGGCGAGTGAACGAATACCCATGTCATTGGTACAGGATCAGGGGAACATCGAACGAATCGTTGAGAACATATTTCGATTTCCGGGAATGTGGCGGGTATTGTGGCCGCTGGGGATGATGACATGTTTTGGGGTACATGCGTTGGCAGGCTCGGTGAGTAAACAGGGCAGCATGGATGAGATGCTGCGATGGAGCCTGCTTGCGATGTTTACTCTGCTCACTGCAATACTGGCTGCGCGCACGGATGGTGCGCGTTGGTTAGCCTGCGGTTGGCAGATGGCAGGCGGCTTGCTTGTGCTAAGCGGCATCCTTGCCGTGTGCGGGATATTGCCGCTGCCCTTCGGGGTGATGCGGACTGCTGACCCCGAGATCAGCTCCGCCGGAGCAAGGCTCGGCGGATTATTGCAGTACCCTAATGCGTACGGTGCCATTGCTGGCATGTACGCATTGGAGCGGCTAACAGCCGCCGCGCGAGTCATAGCCCGGCCTGTGCCGGCCGGGCGACTCATCGCGGCAGTGCTGCCGCTCATGCCCGCGCAAGCCGCGCTCCTGCTGAGCGAGTCGCGCGGCGCTTGGCTGGCGACCGGCTGCGCCGCGGTCGCCGCCTTTGTTTTGCAGCGGCGCGGTGCCCGCCTGCCGCTGCTGCTGGCCATGGCCGCGCCACTGGCGTGCGCGGCCTGGCTGTACCGCCAGCTGGCTACTGCCCAGCTGGCGCCTGCACCCGTGCCAGGCCTGCTGGCACTGGCCGGGGCATGGGCAGCTGCGCTGCTCGGCACGCTGCTGCTGTGCCGCCTATGGCACAGCGGCGCCGCCAAGGCTCCGCGCGCCGCTGCCCTGACGGCCATCGTGCTGGCGGGAGCCGCCGCCGCACTCATGGCCGTGGCCTCCACCGCCGATCGCCTCGCGGCGGGTGTCGGCACTGGGGTGTCCCGCCTACAGATGTGGCGGGACGCCCTCCAGCTGTGGACCGAGGCCGCATGGCTCGGCCACGGGGGAGACACATGGCGCAACATGTTTCGCGCCATTCAATCCTCGCCTTATGTTGGAGGCGAGGTCCACAACGGCTTGCTCGATCTTGCCCTGGACACGGGCTTGATCGGCATCGTGCTTGTCGCAGGGTGGTTTCTCCTCACCCTGCGGAGCATCTTTCGTTTTGCACCGCAGCTCATGCCATCCGTGCTTGTTTTTGGTCTGCATGGGGCGATGGACTTTGACTGGAGCTTCACCTTATTCTGGATGTTCTTCATCTGGCTCGGTGCTTGGGCATCAGCATTGAAGACGGAAGCTTTGGAAGGCAAGCAACTGGGTGTAACTGCGAAATACACAACCTCCAGGTCCAAATTTACATTCAGGTCCACATCCAGATCCACATCCACATCCACATTCAGAGCCAGAACTCGTTTCTTCCGATCTTTATCAACTCAATTCCGCCGATCAACTATCCCGATGCGTACCTTCTGTCATCTTCTTCAGCGAGTAACTGCTCGGCTAATAAGGGTATCCACAGTGATGATCATCTTTTTCTGGCTTGGTGGAACAGTCTGGCTGACCTCCCGATATGCCGTAGCAGAAGTGCAGTACCGTCAGGCGATGTCTGAACCTTATGGCACTCCAGCACAGAAGGTGCATCTTATGGCTGCCCTTCGGTCTAACCCGAATCGATCGGATATCGTGATATCTCTTGCGCGAACGCTCCCAGGACGAGAAGCAGAATCACTCCTTTTAAACAACCTGTCCCATTCCCCGATGCACCCTCAGATTTACATCGAACTGGGACGATTGGCAGCACAATTCGGCGAAGGACAGCAGGCTGGAGTATATTTTAAACAAGCGATTGCATTGAATCGGTATGATAGCATTAGCCAATCCGCGGCTTTGTATTGGATGGAGCAGGCAGCGCGGCGGGAATGGGAGGCAGGATATAGAGAGCGAGCCCGACAGACTGCTGCCGCTGGTGTCCAGATGTATGAACGGTATCAACTGTTGGCTGAGGAAGTGGAAGCAGGAAACGTTCGCAATGATCGCCGTTTTGTATTGGAGGAACATGCTCCAGGCTATGGAGAGAACCTGCGCAGGCTTGCCTCGGCTTTTTACCCTCCGTTTACTCCAGAGTTGACCAAGCGGAGCCCTTGAATCACTACTGGATCTTGTCGTTTACCCAAGCTATATGATGATGGATGTCAGCGTCTCAAAATTCTGGGAGTCCAAGCTGGCTGCTCTTTGCGGGGGGGTATGCGATTTTCTAAGGAACACAGGACGTCTTATATCGCCTCTAGCTTCTCTTTGTAAATTGTAAGGAACATCAGACACGTTATTTTCCGAAATCCCCTAACAAAAACTCTATAAAAAGCCAAAAATTCCGATATAACGTGTCTCAGATTCCTTAGATTTCTAAGAGTGCTTCAAACCCTTGAATAAGACGCCTCAGATTCGTTAGCGCTCGTGGCCTTGAGTATGAGTATGAGCATGAGCATGAAAATATA
This sequence comes from Paenibacillus sp. Y5S-9, assembly GCF_036894235.1. Classification (NCBI taxonomy): domain Bacteria; kingdom Bacillati; phylum Bacillota; class Bacilli; order Caryophanales; family Paenibacillaceae; genus Paenibacillus; species Paenibacillus sp. Y5S-9. The sequence goes on along the minus strand of NZ_CP145887.1, from coordinate 5,800,340 downwards.
ATTCCAGCTTATGTTCATACTCACAGTTTATATTCATGCTCCACCTGGAGGTCGGCTCCATGCTCTGCTCCAACCGCAAGCCAGAGGTCGCCCCCGAATTTCACCTGGAGCGAAGCTATACATCGGAAAGAGAAATTCGCATTTATGTTGTCTCTAACGCTTACTCGTACGTGAAGGTGGCATTAACATCACACGTTAAGGACAAAGTGCCCGCGCCTGTTCCTAACATGTTCAGATTCGCTTCAGCTTTGCTGCCTCTTTCAGTAGGTTTGAAAACACAGCTACCTGCCTCATTCCTCCATATCTACAGACGATAACCGCCAAATGCGTGCTGAAACGCATCTTTTAATGGTTCAACATCTACTTCCCACATCGCCGCGATCTCTGCACTGACATCCGTGTTCCACCACTCACATAATTTTTTACGGTTGTCGCGATTCTCCCCAATCCAGAGCAGATTAGCAATCACCTTACCGTAATAATATTCTTCTGCCTGCTTCATCCGTTCGGGAGAGACATATACTTTTAGCCTTTTGGCTGTCCGGTACAATTCCTTGCTGCATGCCCGGCGAATTCCTCTAGCAGAAGGAAGGTTTTGACCAGATTGCGTATGTTTGACCGGCGGAGAACCGGGTATTGACTTGTGTGACATCTTCTCACGCTCCTCTCCCCATACCATATGCGGACTGCTGCGAACGGGACACTATCCCAACCTCGTGAAGTAGCAACGTCCACAGCCCTGTGATAAAATAGGGACGAACATCCATGGTGCGGAGGGGCACCGCCAATCAGGATGGAGAAAGAGGGTTGAGATGGACTTTATTCATAACCTTGTTGGCCAATTGTTCGATTGGATTCAAAGTCTTGGGTACTTTGGAATCATGCTTGGATTAATGGTGGAAGTTATCCCAAGCGAAATTGTGCTGGCGTATGGAGGTTTTCTCGTTTCACAAGGTAATATCAACTTCTTCGGTGCTATGATTTTTGGTACGGTGGGCGGTGTGATTGCCCAGTTATTTATTTACTGGATTGGCCGTTATGGCGGCAGACCTGTACTTGAACGCTACGGTAAATACATACTCATCCAGAAAAAACACATCGACCATTCCGAGGAGTGGTTCCGCAAGTATGGTACAGGTGTCATTTTCACGGCGCGTTTTGTTCCGGTAGTAAGACATGCAATCTCCATCCCGGCTGGCATCACGAAAATGCACACAGGCAAATTCATCTTGCTTACTACACTCGCTGTTATACCTTGGACTGCATTGTTTATATATTTAGGGATGATTCTTGGAGATCAATGGAAGCATATTGATGAGAAAGCGGCGCCATATGTAATGCCTATTTTGCTTGTCGCTCTCGCCCTTATGATCGTTTATGTACTTATTAAATGGATGAATGTTCGTAAAAAGAAAGGAAGTGTCTAGTCATGGGTAAACCCAACTTGTCTCACAAATTCGGTAAAGGTCTGCCACCGAAAGATTTTATCGAGAGTATGACCAAGAACCAAAGTGAATTCCAGGCCAATTATGATAGCTTTACTTGGTCGAACGAAGAGGATCGTGAGTTCTTTGAGAGTCTGAACCATCGCGATGATCTGCGTGTGTTAATTCTGGCTGCTGACTGGTGCGGGGATGTTGTCCGTAATATTCCGGTTGTGTTCCAGGCGCTTGAAATCTCAGGAATTCCAACTGAAGTTCTGATCATGGAGAACCATCCGGAAGTGATGGATGAGTTCCTGACGATGGGTGGCCGTTCCGTGCCAGTCGTTATTTTTGCAGATACAGGTGGTCATGTGTTAGGTCAGTGGGGACCTCGTCCGCAGCATGTACAGGAAGTTATGATTGAATTCAAACGCCTTAACCCGGATCGTGAAGCAGCAGATTATCAAGAAAATTTGGCTGTAGCGCGTCAAGAGATTGGTAAACGTTATGGGGAAGGAACGGAGTCACATGCGGCCATTATCCGTGAGCTGCGTGAACTGATTTCGGGTTACTAAGCCGATATGCTTAACATTCGTACGTTTACACTAGGCCCGCTTCAAACCAATGCGTATCTCTTACAAGGAGATGATCCAGGTAAAGCCGTCATTATTGATCCGGGCATGAATCCAGGGCCGCTGCTTAAGGCGATCCAAGACTTGGAGATCGAAGCCATACTCCTGACTCATGCTCACTTTGATCATATGGGCGGGGTAGATGAGATCCGTAAATTGAAGGGATGTCCCGTTTATCTTCATGATTTGGAGAGTGACTGGCTTACCACCCCGAAATTAAATGGATCTTTGAATTGGCCGCAGGCGACACCACCGCTTTCGACAGATCCTGCTGAATATGCCATGGACGAAGGGCAGAAGTTGAATCTGATTGGTCATACGTTTAAAGTGTTCCATACACCTGGACATTCCCCAGGCAGTGTAAGTTTGCTTTGTGATAATGACCTGTTTGCCGGTGATGTGCTGTTCCGCATGGGTGTGGGCAGAACGGACCTGACAGGAGGGCGTGAACGGGATCTGATTGATTCAATCCAGAACAAGCTTTACACCTTTGCTGATGAGGTTAAAGTATATCCAGGTCATGGTCCCAAAACGACCATTGGTTATGAGAAACAGAACAATCCTTACGTGTCCGCAAGATAATCCGACATGATATGTGAAGAAAGTCTGGACAAGTGACAACTTTTTCATTAGAATAGCAATTAGTTGTTACAAGCGTTAAGGCATCATCTAACTGAAGCATTACCAAGAAACACCCAACCTCGCGAAGCACGCAGACTGTGGTCTATACCCGGTTTGCGTTCTTTTTTTGTTTTCAGCCCCTTTTTATCGTAGAATTAGCCTTTTTTACGCTACATAGAGATGTAAGATGCGCTTCATCAGAAGACAGCTTGGGACCAATAATAAGTTAGCAACAAGAACAGATTGTTTAGAAATGATGAGATTAAGAAAATAGTATATAAGTTGAACTAATCATTTACACGATAACGGAGAGGACAGAAAGAACCTGAAAAAGCGAAGCTAAAAGCTTTCTGCAAGAAAGCTGCATCGGAAGCATAAGCTATCCCCGGATTTTCCCCTTCGGAAAAGGGAATCAAAAAATCTGGGGATAACAGCGATTGGAAGGTTATTCTGTCATCGTAGTGTCAGTGTAAATAATCTTTAGTTCAACTTATATAGATCATGAGAGTGGGGAATATCAAAGTGGAGAAACCAAGAGTTATTCCGTTGGGACAGCGTGTCGAGTATCCGATCATTGAAGAAAACCGTCGTATATTGGAAAGTGGGAAAAGAGAAACAGGTACTGAGCAAGCTTTAATACATAACCCTAGCGTGACCAATGAAGTGGTGAAGTCTCAGCAGAATATATGGACAAGCCGTGTTTTAAGAAACGGGGCCCGTAACCAACCGTGGTTCGACAAGCTGCAAGATTACCGGAATCAAGTCTGATTGCCCGGGAAATTGTCGGGTTTTAATTTTTTTTGATCCCATTGAACGTTTCTGCAGAGCCTGTCGTATTAACTCCAGATTGAACGGGAAGCAGGTGATTTCATGATAAAGGCAGCTGAACTCGAAGAAGTACGGAGAGCAGTATCGGGAGACGATAGCGCGCTCGCAGCGTTGTTGCAACGTCACTACACGTTTGTATATAAGTATCTTGTCAAAGTTACGATGGATGCTAACCTCGCAGAAGAGACGGTGCAGGATACGATGATTCGTTGTATGGAAAATATCCATCGATATGACGGCACGTCTGCCTTTTCATCATGGATGATCACCATTGCGACCCGCATCTATATCGATAAGACAAGACGTAAGAAGAGAGAACAGAACTGGCTTGATCTCATCCGGGATCAGGCCGTACGTCGATTCCGCTGGCAGCTTGAGACTCGGAATGAAGAATGGACAGATGTCATGGATGCGATGACAAGACTGACACCCGAACATCGTGTTGCAGTGTTACTGAAGCATTATTATGGATACGGGTATGACGAGATCGGGGAAATGCTGGGTATTCCTGCGGGAACGGCGAAGTCACGCACAGCTTATGGTCTCCGTCAGTTAAGAAAGGAGCTGGAATAAGGATGAGCAGATCAGATGATGCACAAGAACAAGAAGTTGTAGAACGATTACAGCAACACATGAAAGTGCTGGATGATGCATTTGAGCCGACAAGTATTCCTTCTTTGGGTGCACTTGAAGCCCAAGTCAGGGAACGGAGACAGATTAGACGGCGAGCCAATATGATCGAGATGATATGTTTTTGGTTGGTTGGATTGTTTGCCATTACCTTCGGGGCATTATTTTTTGTATCTGCTCCAGCTCTATATCTGGGAATCCAGGCGCTTGGTACAGCTGTCGCGGTGATTTTGGCTGTGATTTGGGCCGGACGGCGCCGTAAGGAGGTTCGTCATGAATAAAATGCATTATTCATTGGATGAAATTTCTCCACTGTGGCTTACATTGCTTGGCATTTTTCTTCTGGTTCAGGGCACATGGATTTTTCAGGACGCACGCAGACGTGGACGTTTCCCTTGGTTATGGGGATTATGGGGAATCACCGGATTTCCCACGCCGCTCATTATTTACTGGTTTGTCGTGATTCGATCACAGCACAAGCCAGGTGCACGTAATCTGAAATAACATCATTTTAAAAATGGAAAAAAAGATTTTGCACAAATATGTTGTTTAATTCTAGTATTCCTAGACATCGTTATTCTTTTCTAGTAGACTATACAAATAAATATTAATGATAGACTACCAGGAGGTTAGACGATGCTGCGATTAGGAGAGAAGGTTGTCATCGTCGCGGATGCGTTTGAGCAGAATCTTCCTGTGGGGGAATATGGTTTCATCATCGCTTATGACCGGAATCCGGACAATGCGTTCGATTACGTGCTTCGAGTGCCGCAGGTAAACCGGAACTTTTTTGTTCCATCCGGCGACGTCGATCTGGAAGAGGTTCTGCTGAAGCAGGAAGCTGAGCGGGTCGAGCGAGAAGCGTTGATAGATTACGCCCTTGCGACACACAATGAGAAGCTGTTTCATCATCTGATGAACGGAGATTTTCAAGCTGTGGAAGAGGAAGAGGAAACCGCGAACGATGTTATGTCACAGGCGGATTTTATAAAGCAGGTTAATCTGCGTGCATGGATTTAGAATTTTAAGAGTCGGCTGATGCCGGCTCTTTTTTATTTTATAAGTTCGTTTTTAGCTTCCCAGAAGCTAGTCGGGTCATTTGCATTGAATTGTCGAACTATCTCACCTATAATGAAAAAAGTTATCTTGAGACTTTAGCCCGTTAAACGAGCGATTCGTTTCAGGTCGTTTGGGGAATCAGAACGAATGAAGGAGGCATCCGCTAATGAGTATTTCGAATAATGACGTTCAGCATGTGGCCAAGCTGGCCCGGCTCAACTTGACTGCTGAAGAAGAACAGACCCTGACAGGTCAGCTGAACGCGATTTTAAAATATGCAGAAAAGCTGAATGAGCTGGATACGGAAGACATCGAACCCACCACTCACGTTCTGCACGTAAGCAATGTTATGCGTGAAGATGAGACCAAAGAAAGCCTGTCGATTGAACAGGTGATGCGCAATGCACCGGAAGAAGAAGACGGGCAGTTTAAAGTGCCTGCTGTAATGGAATAACGGATAACCGGAAGGAGGACAAAAACTGTGAGTTTATTTGAACAATCGTTGCCTGAGTTACATAACAAGCTGCATGCCAAAGAGCTGTCGGTCAGCGATCTGGTGGATCAGGCGTATCAGAACATTGGCGCGCATGATGATAAAGTTAAGGCATATTTGGCACTGGATGAAGAACAAGCACGCGCTCGTGCACGTCAACTGGATGATCGTCTGGTTAGCGGCGAGGAGAAAGGTTTGCTCTTTGGTCTGCCTGTAGGTATTAAGGATAACATCGTTACGAATGGACTGCGCACGACGTGCGGTAGCCAATTCCTTCGTAATTTCGACCCGGTGTATGACGCGACAGTTGTCGAGAAATTGAAAGCTGCGGACACCGTAACTATTGGTAAACTCAACATGGACGAATTTGCCATGGGCGGCTCCAATGAGAATTCAAGTTTCTCCCCTGTACGTAATCCATGGGCACTTGATCGTGTTCCAGGAGGCTCCAGTGGTGGTTCTGCAGCAGCTGTGGCTGCGGGAGAAGCATACTTCACGCTTGGATCAGATACAGGTGGTTCTATCAGACAGCCTGCTTCATATTGCGGTGTTGTTGGATTAAAGCCGACGTACGGACTTGTTTCCCGCTTTGGATTGGTTGCATTTGCATCATCCTTGGATCAGATTGGACCTTTGACGAAAAATGTTGAAGATTCTGCTTATGTATTGCAAGCTATTGCTGGTTATGACGCCAAAGATTCGACATCTGCAAAAGTAGAAATTCCGGATTATTTGAGCGGACTGACAGGTGATGTCAAAGGACTTCGTATTGCTGTTCCGAAGGAATACATCGGTGAAGGCGTCGATCCACAAGTGAAAGAAACGGTTCTGGCTGCATTGAAAGTTCTTGAAGGACTCGGGACAACATGGGAAGAAGTATCCCTTCCGCATACCGAATATGCGGTGGCTACGTATTACCTGCTGGCATCTTCAGAGGCTTCATCAAACCTGGCTCGATTTGATGGCGTACGTTATGGCGTGCGTGCAGACAACCCGGACAACTTGCTCGATCTGTATCATCAGTCTCGGAGCCAAGGCTTTGGTCCCGAAGTGAAACGACGTATCATGCTTGGAACGTATGCACTCAGTTCGGGTTACTATGATGCCTACTATCTGAAAGCACAGAAAGTACGTACATTGATCAAACAAGATTTCGACAATGTATTTGCCAAATATGATGTGATTATTGGACCAACGGCGCCAACTACGGCGTTCAAACTGGGTTCACAGGTGGATGATCCACTTACAATGTACTTGAACGATATTCTAACGATTCCAGTCAATCTGGCTGGTGTACCTGCCGTTAGTATTCCATGTGGATTCTCGGATGGATTGCCTGTTGGCCTGCAGATTATCGGTAAAGCCTTTGATGAAACAACCGTATTGCGTGTAGCGCATGCGTTTGAACAAAATACAGAATTCCACAAGCAGCGTCCGCAGCTGTAGACTGCCCGGAACGGAGGAATATAGAAATGTCCGCATCTAAATATGAAACGGTCGTTGGACTTGAAGTCCACGTGGAGTTGCATACCAACTCCAAAATTTTCTGTGGCTGCTCCACAGCTTTTGGAGCTCCGCCGAACACGCATACCTGCCCGGTCTGTCTCGGACATCCGGGCGTACTGCCAGTACTGAATCGTCAGGCGGTAGACTACGCGATGAAGGCAGCGATGGCCCTGAATTGTACGATTGCTGATGTCAGCAAGTTTGACCGTAAAAACTACTTTTACCCCGATTCACCAAAAGCTTATCAGATCTCGCAGTTTGATCAACCAATCGGTGAGAACGGCTGGATTGATATCGAAGTGAATGGTGAAACGAAACGAATCGGTATCACACGTCTTCACTTGGAGGAAGATGCAGGTAAGCTTACACATATCGATGGCGGATACGCTTCTTTGGTGGACTTTAACCGTGTTGGTACTCCACTCGTGGAGATTGTATCCGAACCTGAGATTTCTTCTCCGGAAGAGGCACGTGCGTATCTTGAAAAATTGCGCGCGATCATGCAGTACTGTGATGTATCGGACGTGAAGATGGAAGAAGGTTCACTGCGTTGTGACGCCAACATCAGTTTGCGTCCACATGGACAGGAGAAGCTGGGAACAAGAGCCGAACTGAAAAACATGAACTCCTTCCGTGGTGTTCAGCGTGGTCTCGAATATGAACAATATCGTCAGGCTGAAATTCTGGATGATGGCGGTGAAGTGGTTCAGGAGACACGTCGCTGGGACGAAGCTCAAGGAAAAACACTGTCGATGCGTGGTAAGGAACAGGCGCATGACTACCGTTATTTCCCGGACCCGGATCTCGTGAAGCTGCATATTGATGCAGCTTGGAAAGAGCGTATCAAAGCTACCATACCTGAGCTCCCAGACGAACGTAAAGCTCGTTACACGGCTGATTACGGATTACCTAGTTATGATGCAGAGGTTATTACTTCATCCAAGGCTATAGCTGATCTTTTTGAAGATAGTCTGAAATACACTCAGGATGCGAAGTCCGTATCCAATTGGATCATGGGCGACTTGCTGGGTTACCTGAATACGAGCAATCTTGAGGTGACTCAGGTCCCACTGACAGGTCAGGGTTTGGGTGAGATGATCGGACTGCTGGAGAAGGGCACCATTAACAGCAAAATCGCCAAAACAGTATTCAAGGAAATGCTGGAGAGCGGCAAGCTCCCACAGCAGATCGTTGAAGAGAAGGGTCTTGTGCAGATTAGTGATGAAGGCGCCATTCTTGTCATCGTTGAGCAGGTTGTAGCGAATAATCCTCAATCCGTGGAAGACTATAAGGCTGGTAAACAAAAAGCCATTGGCTTCCTTGTGGGTCAGGTTATGAAAGAAAGTAAAGGCAAGGCAAATCCTGCTCTAGCCAACCAACTGCTTGCAGATGTACTGAACCGCTAATCCTTCCGGTGAGGCCGGACAGAAAGAGGCTCGTCCCTGTGACAGCCTCTTTTTGGTATTGAAAGATACAAATGTATTTCGGACGGGGGAACGGATATGAACATTCAACCATTGTCACTGAGTGATCTGGAGATGTTGGGACAGTTATGGAGACTACAACATGTAGCTTATCGATTGGAAGCCGAAATCATCGGATTTCAGGAGATTCCTCCTTTGATGGATACGATGGAGACACTGCGGGATTGTGGAGAGAGCTTTTATGGTTGTATCCATGATGACGGAGAGCTTATCGGGGCTGTTGCTGTAGCAGAGGAAGAGGAGAATACACTGACCATTACACGAATGATGGTGCACCCGGATCACTTTCGCAAGGGAATTGCGGCATCTTTGATGACGTATGTGTTGGAACAGCATGCGGATCTTCCACGTTATATCGTCTCCACAGGAACGCTGAATCAACCTGCAGTGAATCTGTACACCAAATTTGGTTTTAATCCCGTGGAGGTCACACAGATTGCACCTGGAGTGGAATTAACGACTTTTCACAAGAATAAACTTTAATAATATTAACAACTTGAGGAGGAATACCGACTTTGGGCGATCCCTGGTTCATTGATGAGTGGCACATTTTATTACGATTATTGCTGGCTATGCTGCTTGGAGGGCTCGTAGGCCTGGAGCGGGAACGGTCCAATCATGCTGCCGGTTTGCGTACCCATATCCTGGTATGTCTTGGCTCTGCACTGATTATGATGTTGTCTGTTTATGGCTTTAAAGATTTTGCTAATGAATTAAATGTAAGGATCGATCCAGCACGTCTGGCTACTGCTGTAATTACTGGTGTCGGATTCCTGGGAGCAGGGACAATTCTCTTCACGGGAAAATCCATTACCGGACTGACTACAGCTGCTTCAATCTGGGTTGTTGCAGCCATTGGGCTCGCAGCAGGTGCGGGATTCTTTTTTGCCTCTATCGTTTCAACCGTTCTGGTATTGCTTAATCTCTGGGTATTTAACAAATTAGAGCTAAGGTATTTACGAGGGAACAAACTGCATGTTGTTACACTTCATACCTTGTCAGAACCTGGTTTCCTGGAACAGCTGTCTTCATGTATGGAGCAGGAGAAGATCAAAATTCGTAAAATTACCGTGAATGAACAAGACCTGGCTTATGCAGAGATGGTGTCGGTTGAACGTAAAATTGAGATTGTGTTACATGTTCAGGTACCGCATGATTTCCAAACGGTTGGCTTGGTATCCAAGTTAAGACAATGGGAACACGTTACCAAGGTGTCGATCGAATAAATGAATTACAACCCTCCCGAGGCCAGTAGTGCCGGAGGGTTTTTGGTCATATCCATATTTCTTCCAGTTACTCTCCTTGCTCTTTAGGGTACTATCTAACCAAATGCATGAAGAGCGGAAGGTCAGATCAGAAGAGAGGAGTATGTTATGAAACGGAGACGTCAATTGAACCAAAAGACCCGTACAGTTCAGACCAAACCGGTCAGAAATCGGACTCACAAGTTTATTGCAGGATTACTGAGTGCCATTATTCCTGGCCTGGGTCATATTTATCTGAGATTGTACATGAGAGGTTTGACCTTTATGCTGCTTGTTTTGCTTGATCTGTCAGCAGTATTGTACTTCTCATCCATTGGAATACAGATCAATGTGCCATTGCTCATCTTGCTGGCTTTGTGTATTCCGGTTATTTACTTTTACAATGTATATGATGTGTTGCAATCTGCAGATTGGGTCATGATGCGCAGACGTAGAGCAGTAACTCAGGCAACTTCGGACAAGCCGATAACCAATGAACGTTCTACACGAGATGCAATGATGGTCTGGGAGAGAGGCATATCGTTTGGATTACTTCTGATTGTGGGAGGATCTTTGATGGTTCTGTTTTTCCGCAAACCACGTTGGTTTCAAGAGATTCTCGCCATGTACGGCGGATATTCATTTGCGGTTCTCATGATCGTAGGCGGTTTGCTTCTGTTTGGTCGTGAATTCTGGGTTATGTTGAACAAGAAAAAAATGTAGTGGAAACGACACAAGGAGGGAACGTGATGAACCGTAAAGTCCGGGTTGGCCGCTATACGGCTGCCGCCTTAATCATAGCGGTCGGTGTGCTGTTGATTTTGGATAAACGGTGGGGAACTGACTATGTATATGAGATGGTGGACTGGTGGCCATTTTTGCTCGTTGTTTTAGGTGTTGAATATATTGTGCTGTTCCTGTGGACACGCAGAAGAAACAAGGTGCAATCGGATAACCCGAGCAATCCTGATGAGCAAATCAAAGTACGCTTCAGACCCGATGCCAAAGGCATTCTAACCTCACTGATTTTGGCAGCTTCCGTATTTATCGTCACCGAGCAGGATCACTACATGCACTTATGGAATAGAGTGAGTCTAAATCTCGGAGCGGCATCCATGGACTACAGTCAAGCGGCAGGATATATGGAGGATAAGGGCACGATTCGTGTACCTGTTCGCATGGATACGTCGGATCTTGTGGTCGAAGGTGTCAACGGAGATATCTCGGTACAACGCGGAGATACGGATGAGATTGAAGTACGGACGGTGATCTGGGTAGATCAGACGACGGAAGTACAGGCAAAGGCCGTTGCAGCAGCCTCTTTTGTAGAGACCGATGGTACAAAAGTAATTTATATCAAGGCTACAGGCAAGACGTATGGAGACAATGAAAAAACGCAGCCACGTATGAATCTTACCATTACGATCCCGGATGATCGTCGTTTTAATCTGGATATTCGAACTTCCAATGGAGCCATATTATTAAACCGTCCGGAAGCCATTAGTACCATACTGGCCGAAACGGGTAACGGACGTATCCGGATTACCAATGCTGTTGGAGATATCTCAGGGAAAACGTTGAACGGAGATGTCATTGTAGCCAACGCCATCGGTAATGTGGATCTGGACAGTAACCGTGGCGACATGAAGGCTCGCGGTATTTCCGGCGATGTAGATCTTACTACACAAGTGGGAAGTATCAGTATTGCGGACTCCGTTGGTGAATTCACCGCAGAGACACGCAACGGCAATATTACGCTGGATGGAGCCAATCTGGGAATCAAAGCCCAATCGCTTAATGGCAGTATTAACATCATATCTACCAAAGTCGGAGGGGACTGGGATGTGTACAGTGCGGTGGGAGCCATTAACGTATTACTTCCTGATCGTGGAGACTACAGTCTTGCGGGTTCCAGCAGTTATGGAGATTTAAGTACGGATTTGCCGTTCAAAGTACAGAATAAAACCATAGAAGGCCAGCTCGGTGAGGGCGAGTACAGGGTGAAAATTGAAGGCAACAGTGATCTCACCATTCAGAGCAACCCGGCTGTATCTACGCCTGAAACAGTTACACCTGATTCTGAAGATACGGCTGAGAATCTGGAACAGACTACCGAGGACGGACCAAATTCCCAGGAGGATTCTACAGAGGTTCCTTGACTGCCGCGTTGACAATAAACTTGTAATCGCCGTACAATAAATGTACACTGGCAAGATTACACGGCATGAAAGATGGATTGTCGTTCTTAATGGCCGGGAATCAACTCTGAGCGAGGAGACAGTAACTTACTCTTCACCAGAGAATGAAAGGTAAGGCGGTGGGTTTTATGGCAACACGTGTCCAACATGCGTTGGAGCATCTGAAAACGACCGGTGTCCGTATTACACCCCAGCGTCATGCCATATTGAACTATCTGATGGAATCCATGGGGCATCCGACAGCCGATGAAATTTACCGAGCCCTTGAACCCCAATTTCCCAGTATGAGCGTGGCAACGGTATATAATAATTTGAAGATGTTTCTGGAAGCTGGCATGGTCCGGGAATTGACATACGGAGATAATTCAAGTCGCTTCGATGCCAATGTGACGGATCATTATCATGTTATCTGTGATCAATGCGGCAAGATTGAAGACTTCAGCTATCCTTCACTCAAAAGTGTAGAGCTTCAAGCGGAGTCTAGTACAGGATTCGAAGTACACGGTCACCGATTGGAAGTATACGGCGTTTGCAAAAGTTGCAGGGATTAAGAGAGTTGAATTACAATATTAACGTGCAGAATTCAGTATGGATTCTTCACGTTTTTTTTTTTTAGCATTTATGCAAAAGGCTCATCTTTATAACAACTTATGCGCACATCCTTATGATCAGCATAATTAACGGAGGTAGACGTTTGGGTAGAAAAAGCAGATATACACGTCAGAAGCGACGTTCATTTTGGCCCGGTTTTCTGGGGGCTTGTCTGATCGCCGGGGGGGCTTACTGGCTTATAACAAATGTATGGTTGAACCAGACCCATGAAGACCCCGACTGGGTAGGAAGAAGCCAGCCTATTTTTGTAGACGGGCAACTGATGGATGGAGACGCTCTGGGTACAGGAGATCAACTCAAGTTGCCTGTAGATGTGCTGCAAGAAGCGATTGATGCAGGCATACGTTATGAATCAGAATCGGGAGATATCATCATTGCCTCTCCTCAGCGAGTCCTTCATATGAAAGATGGAAGCACACAAGCAGAACTTAACCACAAAGATTATCCTATGACAGTTAAGCCTGAGGTTAAGGACGGAGAAGCCTATATTCCGCTCAAACCTTTGAAAGAAGTATATGGCATAACCGTACAGGAAGATTCAGTAACAGGTGCCGTGCTGCTGATGCGTGGAGGAGACATGATTCAGTATGCAGAGATTGATACATTATCATCCAAAGCGGACAAGACGGTACCGTTATATAAACGTGGGGGAGAATCCTCACCAATCATTGCCGATATGGAAAAGGATGCAAGGGTACGTGTATGGCAGACGGGTGATAAACAGAGTTTTGTTCAACTCGATAATGGATATGCCGGATATGTAGATAATGATTATATTGTCCTCACCGAGAAAAAGAAGGTGGACTTGCCCAAGTATACGCTGACTGCAGCAGAGAAGAAGTGGCAGAATAAACCGGTAAATCTGGTTTGGGAAGCTGTGTACAATCGTCAGCCTGATGTGGGCTCTATCGGTAAAATGCCCGGTGTGAATGTGGTCAGCCCCACATGGTTTCATATTACGGATGGACAGGGCACTGTGAAAAGCAAGGGAAACCAAGCTTATGTGAACTGGGCTCACCGTTCGGGTATGGAAGTATGGGGACTCATGGATAACAGCTTTGATCCGGACGTTACCAAAGAAGCTGTAGCTTCTTACGAGACACGCACGCATATTATTGAGCAGATGTTAGAGTATGCACAGACGTATCAACTGGATGGTATCAACATCGACTTTGAGAACGTGTATACCGATGACGGGCCGAATATTACGCAGTTTGTGCGCGAGATCAAGGCGATGGCTCGTATACATGGGTTGATGTTATCAATCGATGTAACACCAAAATCGAACAGTGAGATGTGGTCTGCCTTTCTGGATCGCCGTGCATTAGGTTCTTTTGCAGACTATGTTATTGTGATGGCTTATGATGAACATTGGGCGGCCAGTCCTAAGGCAGGTTCGGTTGCATCTCTGCCTTGGACCGAGGCTTCCATGAGACGTATACTTGAGGAGGATGAAGTCCCTTCTAACAAGTTGATCATGGCGGTTCCGCTCTATACACGGATATGGACGGAAGAGACGAATGATCAGGGTGAGGTTAAAGTGTCTTCCAAAGCGGTGGGCATGAATACCATCGTGGAGCTGATCAAAGAGAAGAAACTCAAACCTGAACTGGATCAGGCAAGTGGACAGAACTATGTGGAATATAAGGAAGACGGAGCTACCAAGAAAATATGGATCGAAGATGCCGTGTCCCTTCAGGCGCGGGTGGATTTGATTGCTTCGTTGAAACTGGGCGGAGTAGCAGCATGGAATCGGAGTTTTGCTAATGCTTCTGCATGGGAGGTATTGAAGCAGGCCGGTTACCAGAAATAATTTACTCGAACTCAGAGTGTCTGCTTGGTTCAATTTGTTTTCGCTAAGCTCAAAGTTTCTCCTAGGATACCATCATACGTACAGTCTACCGTTTTATTGGTCGTAGAACTTATAACTTAACTTCATATTTTAGCTATTGATAACAGCAACAAGGGCTTACTTATAAGCCAAGTCCAAAAAGGTCCGGTAAACATACCGGGCCTTTTTTTGTTCTTCAATGAAATTAAGGTAAAACATTTAACGTTGGAGATCATTTTGTGCTAACCATCGGTGGGGGGAGCTTGTGTAGAAGGCGCTTTCAGTTGTTGACTGGTCATATTGGCCTTATTAGGGTCTAGGGTGAGGATGGTATGACAGAACATACAACGATCTGTTTTGCCAAGCATTTTGGTTAACTTCCCGCATTCCGGACAGTCGACTTGTACTGCACTGGTGGAGAGCATACCCGCCCAGAAATAAATGGCTAAACTGGCCATCATGGCAATCAGTCCGATGACGAGTCCTACAGCTGCGAATACCTTGCCTGCATGTCCCCAGAAAACTATCCCGGCTGTTCCCAGTATCATTAGGCCCATACCTAGCATGGTCAGTAGTAATCCCCAAGTGCGAAAAGCATTAATTTTTGCTGATTTAAAAATCATGAAAAATGCTCCTATCGTATGAGTAGTATTGGACCTGGAAAAGAAGGAAACTTCAGTCTGGATGTAGAATTACATTATAACTGACTTGGCGCTTATCTGCCATGAAATGTATGGAGGGAATCGTGGAATTAAAGAACCTTGCTTTTTTGTCCGAACAGTCGGAAGAGACAGGGGCAGTTGGGGCTATCGCTTATTCCCACCCGGGAGAGCGATTCCACGGCTCCCTAATTCAAGATTTCGAATTATTAGTACTTGTTGTTCATAATGATGATCAATTGAAGTCGGCGGTGGGACATTACAGATATGGTGATCTTCGTTATCAGATGATCTATGCAAGCCGTCATGAATTAAAGAGTAGTGTAGTTACCGGGAATCATAATAATCTCACCCAGTGTCTAATTGAAGGTGAGATTATCTGGGAAGCGGACAGCGCCCTAAGTGATTTGCGAGAAGAACTGTCTACCTTTGGGGCAGAATTGCGTGAGCAGAAGCTGCTACATGAATTCACCAGTTTCTTGAGAATGTATGTGGAGGCCAAACGTCATATTCAGGAAGGTCATGTTGTAGACGCCTACTACAATGTATTAGAGGCTCTGGGGAACTGGGCAAGAATTGTATTGATTGAACAGGGGATATACCCGGATCATGCCGTCTGGACACATGTGCAGAATCTGGATCGCGCTTTATGGAAACTATATCAAGAGCTTACCGTAAGCTCGGAAACGCTGGAGCAGCGAGTAGAGCTTGTCCTGCTTGCCTGTGAGTTTTCCGTAATGTCCAAAATGAGTGAATGCTCAGAACTGCTGCTGCGTGTGTTAAGAAGTCGCAAGGAGCCGTGGAGCATGAATGAACTTGTTCATCATCCGCAGTTAAGATTTGTTCGAGAAGATCTGCCTTTGGTTATACGTAAGCTGGTCTTTCGTTCTATTGTAAAAGAATCGGCAGGATGGCCATCGATCGAAGGAGAAGGTAGGGAAATTCGGTATTGGATTGAGGCATAACCTCCTCCCGAAGCCTGACGCTATATTGATCACATAAGGGAGGGGAAACCTTCCTTTTTTGTTTGTTTAATAATTTATAAAAAGAGGTTGACTCTCATTCACGATATATGATACATTATATTTCGTTCCTCAAACGAGATTATCGCCAACAAACGATAAATTCTTCAGAGGAAAAGTGAAGAACTAAAGCTTCAAAAAAAGAAATCAAAAAAGTTCTTGACGAAAACAAACGAAATGTGTTACATTATTTAAGTCGCCGCCGAAACTTGGTTGAGACGAAAAAGAAGTGAAACAAATCGTGTTTGATCTTTGAAAACTGAACAACGAGTGAGTAAACATTCTGCTTGCAGAATGAACGCGAAAGTTTGAAACAAGCCTTGGCTTGAATCGACTGGAGCACAATTGAGATTTTTAATCTCGTCAGATTCAAAATGAGCTTATCGCTCTTTTCAATACTTTATTGGAGAGTTTGATCCTGGCTCAGGACGAACGCTGGCGGCATGCCTAATACATGCAAGTCGAGCGGAGTTGATAGGAAGCTTGCTTCCTTGATACTTAGCGGCGGACGGGTGAGTAACACGTAGGTAACCTGCCCTCAAGTTTGGGACAACTACCGGAAACGGTAGCTAATACCGAATAGTTGTTTTCTTCGCCTGAAGGAAACTGGAAAGACGGAGCAATCTGTCACTTGGGGATGGGCCTGCGGCGCATTAGCTAGTTGGTGGGGTAACGGCTCACCAAGGCGACGATGCGTAGCCGACCTGAGAGGGTGATCGGCCACACTGGGACTGAGACACGGCCCAGACTCCTACGGGAGGCAGCAGTAGGGAATCTTCCGCAATGGGCGAAAGCCTGACGGAGCAATGCCGCGTGAGTGATGAAGGTTTTCGGATCGTAAAGCTCTGTTGCCAGGGAAGAACGCTTGGGAGAGTAACTGCTCTCAAGGTGACGGTACCTGAGAAGAAAGCCCCGGCTAACTACGTGCCAGCAGCCGCGGTAATACGTAGGGGGCAAGCGTTGTCCGGAATTATTGGGCGTAAAGCGCGCGCAGGCGGTCATTTAAGTCTGGTGTTTAATCCCGGGGCTCAACCCCGGATCGCACTGGAAACTGGGTGACTTGAGTGCAGAAGAGGAGAGTGGAATTCCACGTGTAGCGGTGAAATGCGTAGATATGTGGAGGAACACCAGTGGCGAAGGCGACTCTCTGGGCTGTAACTGACGCTGAGGCGCGAAAGCGTGGGGAGCAAACAGGATTAGATACCCTGGTAGTCCACGCCGTAAACGATGAGTGCTAGGTGTTAGGGGTTTCGATACCCTTGGTGCCGAAGTTAACACATTAAGCACTCCGCCTGGGGAGTACGGTCGCAAGACTGAAACTCAAAGGAATTGACGGGGACCCGCACAAGCAGTGGAGTATGTGGTTTAATTCGAAGCAACGCGAAGAACCTTACCAGGTCTTGACATCTGAATGACCGGTGCAGAGATGTACCTTTTCTTCGGAACATTCAAGACAGGTGGTGCATGGTTGTCGTCAGCTCGTGTCGTGAGATGTTGGGTTAAGTCCCGCAACGAGCGCAACCCTTATATTTAGTTGCCAGCACTTCGGGTGGGCACTCTAGATAGACTGCCGGTGACAAACCGGAGGAAGGTGGGGATGACGTCAAATCATCATGCCCCTTATGACCTGGGCTACACACGTACTACAATGGCCGGTACAACGGGCTGCGAAATCGCGAGATGGAGCCAATCCCAACAAAGCCGGTCTCAGTTCGGATTGCAGGCTGCAACTCGCCTGCATGAAGTCGGAATTGCTAGTAATCGCGGATCAGCATGCCGCGGTGAATACGTTCCCGGGTCTTGTACACACCGCCCGTCACACCACGAGAGTTTATAACACCCGAAGTCGGTGGGGTAACCGCAAGGAGCCAGCCGCCGAAGGTGGGATAGATGATTGGGGTGAAGTCGTAACAAGGTAGCCGTATCGGAAGGTGCGGCTGGATCACCTCCTTTCTATGGAGAATCGTTTCCTGCAACGGAAACATTCAAATATGTAGCTAAGCTACAAAACACTCACTCGTTGCTCAGTTTTGAGAGCTCAAACTCTCAAACAGCTTGCTTTTGCATGGAGCTTGTTCTTTGAAAACTAGATATCGAAACGAAACAAACGCGAATTAGAACATTCCTTTAAGCTGATCTTGTGTAAACAAGTGAAGTGTTATAAAGGTAGTTAAATTGCTTTTGTGATGGTATTGGATGGGAGCGACTTTTGGCTTTGCGCAAGCAAACCAAGGGAAGCGAGCGACCGAAACCGGAACAAAATGGTTAAGCTACTAAGAGCACACGGAGGATGCCTAGGCGCTAGGAGCCGATGAAGGACGTGGCGAACAACGAAACTGCCTCGGGGAGCTGTAAGCAAGCTTTGATCCGGGGGTGTCCGAATGGGGAAACCCAGCTGGGGTAATTTCCAGTTACACCTAACTGAATACATAGGTTAGTGTGAGGCATACCAGGGGAACTGAAACATCTAAGTACCCTGAGGAAGAGAAAACAATAGTGATTCCGTCAGTAGCGGCGAGCGAACGCGGAGAAGCCCAAACCAGAGAGCTTGCTCTTTGGGGTTGTGGGACGTCTCACATGGAGTTACAAAGGAACCGGTTAAGCGAAGAGGTCTGGAAAGGCCCGCCAAAGAAGGTAAAAGCCCTGTAGTTGAAAGTCTGTTCCCTCCGAGACGGATCCCGAGTAGTGCGGGGCACGTGAAACCCCGTATGAATCCGGCAGGACCATCTGCCAAGGCTAAATACTTCCTAGCGACCGATAGTGAAGCAGTACCGTGAGGGAAAGGTGAAAAGCACCCCGGAAGGGGAGTGAAATAGAACCTGAAACCGTGTGCTTACAAAAAGTCAGAGCCCGTTTTAGGGGTGATGGCGTGCCTTTTGTAGAATGAACCGGCGAGTTACGTTCCCGTGCAAGGTTAAGGTGAAGAGCCGGAGCCGCAGCGAAAGCGAGTCTGAATAGGGCGATGTAGTACGTGGACGTAGACCCGAAACCGGGTGATCTACCCCTGTCCAGGGTGAAGGTGCGGTAACACGCACTGGAGGCCCGAACCCACGCATGTTGAAAAATGCGGGGATGAGGTGGGGGTAGCGGAGAAATTCCAATCGAACTCGGAGATAGCTGGTTCTCCCCGAAATAGCTTTAGGGCTAGCCTCGGAAAACAGAGTCGTGGAGGTAGAGCACTGATTGGGTGCGGGGCCCGCAAGGGTTACCAAGCTCAGTCAAACTCCGAATGCCATAGACTTACTTCCGGGAGTCAGACAGTGAGTGCTAAGATCCATTGTCAAAAGGGAAACAGCCCAGACCATCAGCTAAGGTCCCCAAGTGTGTGTTAAGTGGGAAAGGATGTGGAGTTGCACAGACAACCAGGATGTTGGCTTAGAAGCAGCCACCATTGAAAGAGTGCGTAATAGCTCACTGGTCGAGTGACTCTGCGCCGAAAATGTAACGGGGCTAAACACACCACCGAAGCTATGGCTTGATGCTATGCATCAGGGGTAGGGGAGCGTTGTATAAGGGTTGAAGGTGTACCGTAAGGAGCGCTGGACATTATACAAGTGAGAATGCCGGTATGAGTAACGAAAAGATCAGTGAGAATCTGATCCGCCGAAAGCCTAAGGGTTCCTGAGGAAGGCTCGTCCGCTCAGGGTAAGTCGGGACCTAAGGCGAGGCCGAAAGGCGTAGTCGAAGGACAACAGGTCGAAATTCCTGTACCACCGTAAGCCGTTATGAGCAATGGGGGGACGCAGTAGGGTAGTGACGCGGACTGATGGATGTCCGTCTAAGCAGTAAGGCTGATGTGTAGGCAAATCCGCACATTGTAAGGCTGAGCTGTGATGGGGAGCGAAAATTATAGTAGCGAAGGTCATGATCTCACACTGCCAAGAAAAGCCTCTAGCCAGGTGAAGGTGCCCGTACCGCAAACCGACACAGGTAGGCGAGAAGAGTATTCTAAGGCGCGCGGAAGAACTCTCGTTAAGGAACTCGGCAAAATGACCCCGTAACTTCGGGAGAAGGGGTGCCCCGGTAGTGTGAATAGCACGAGGGGGCCGCAGTGAAAAGGCCCAAGCGACTGTTTAGCAAAAACACAGGTCTGTGCGAAGCCGTAAGGCGAAGTATACGGGCTGACGCCTGCCCGGTGCTGGAAGGTTAAGGGGAGTGGTTAGGAGCAATCCGAAGCTGTGAACCGAAGCCCCAGTAAACGGCGGCCGTAACTATAACGGTCCTAAGGTAGCGAAATTCCTTGTCAGGTAAATTCTGACCCGCACGAATGGCGTAACGACTTGGGCGCTGTCTCAACGAGAGATCCGGTGAAATTTTAATACCTGTGAAGATGCAGGTTACCCGCGACAAGACGGAAAGACCCCATGGAGCTTTACTGCAGCTTGATATTGAATTTGGGTACGATCTGTACAGGATAGGTGGGAGCCTTTGAAGTGGGAGCGCCAGCTTCCATGGAGGCAACGTTGGGATACCACCCTGATCGTATCTAGGTTCTAACCTGGTACCGTAATCCGGTGCGGGGACAGTGTCAGGTGGGCAGTTTGACTGGGGCGGTCGCCTCCTAAAGAGTAACGGAGGCGCCCAAAGGTTCCCTCAGAATGGTTGGAAATCATTCGAAGAGTGCAAAGGCATAAGGGAGCTTGACTGCGAGACCTACAAGTCGAGCAGGGACGAAAGTCGGGCTTAGTGATCCGGTGGTACCGCATGGAAGGGCCATCGCTCAACGGATAAAAGCTACCCTGGGGATAACAGGCTTATCTCCCCCAAGAGTCCACATCGACGGGGAGGTTTGGCACCTCGATGTCGGCTCATCGCATCCTGGGGCTGAAGTAGGTCCCAAGGGTTGGGCTGTTCGCCCATTAAAGCGGTACGCGAGCTGGGTTCAGAACGTCGTGAGACAGTTCGGTCCCTATCTGTCGTGGGCGTAGGAAATTTGAGAGGAGCTGTCCTTAGTACGAGAGGACCGGGATGGACGTACCGCTGGTGTACCAGTTGTTCCGCCAGGAGCACCGCTGGGTAGCTATGTACGGACGGGATAAACGCTGAAAGCATCTAAGCGTGAAGCCCCCCTCAAGATGAGATTTCCCAGTATGTAAGACCCCTTGAAGACGACGAGGTAGATAGGCTGGGGGTGGAAGTGCAGCAATGCATGGAGCTGACCAGTACTAATCGGTCGAGGGCTTATCCAAATATGCAAGTTGTAAATCGCGTGTTTCGTTTCGAATCTAGTTTTCAGAGAACGATCTCTGAAGCATATTCCCTGATAGCTCAGTTGGTAGAGCACTCGACTGTTAATCGAGTTGTCACAGGTTCGAGCCCTGTTCGGGGAGCCATATGGAGAGGTGTCCGAGCTGGCCGAAGGAGCACGATTGGAAATCGTGTAGGCGTCACAAGCGTCTCGAGGGTTCGAATCCCTCTCTCTCCGCCATAATATTAAGGCCCGTTGGTCAAGGGGTTAAGACACCTCCCTTTCACGGAGGTAACAGGGGTTCGAATCCCCTACGGGTCATAATAACTTCAAAAAAAGAAGTTGATTTTTACAACAAGATTATGGTATGATCATAAATGTGTTGTTCGGAGGCTTAGCTCAGCTGGGAGAGCATCTGCCTTACAAGCAGAGGGTCGGGGGTTCGATCCCCTCAGCCTCCACCATATAAACTTTATAACGACGCGGGGTGGAGCAGCCCGGTAGCTCGTCGGGCTCATAACCCGAAGGCCGCAGGTTCAAATCCTGCCCCCGCAATTATACTTTCCTTGAGAAAGTGATCTGGAACCGTGGTGTAGTTGGCCTAACATGCCTGCCTGTCACGCAGGAGATCGCGGGTTCGAATCCCGTCGGTTCCGCCATTTAATCTTTACATGAGGCAAACTGTTCACTACATCTGCTGTATGGCACTGATGCCCTATATAAAGTGTAAGGAATTAAGATTAGACTTTATTATGGCTCGGTAGCTCAGTCGGTAGAGCAGAGGACTGAAAATCCTCGTGTCGGCGGTTCGATTCCGTCCCGAGCCACCATTTTAAAACAATTTAATACGCCGGTGTAGCTCAACTGGTAGAGCAACTGACTTGTAATCAGTAGGTTGGGGGTTCAAGTCCTCTCGCCGGCACCATGTAATCCTGGAGGATTAGCGAAGTGGCCAAACGCATCAGACTGTAAATCTGCTCCCGTACGGGTTCGGTGGTTCGAATCCATCATCCTCCACCAGTTTTTAGGGGCATAGTTTAAAGGTAGAACAACGGTCTCCAAAACCGTTGGTGTGGGTTCAATTCCTGCTGCCCCTGCCAATTAACTTTTAGAAAATAACCTTTTGTGGCGATCGTGGCGAAGTGGTTAACGCACCGGTTTGTGGATCCGGCATTCGGGGGTTCAATTCCCCTCGATCGCCCCTTTGTTTTTTCATTTTTTATTGGGGATTAGCCAAGCGGTAAGGCAACGGACTTTGACTCCGTCATGCATAGGTTCAAATCCTATATCCCCAGCCATTATGCGGACGTGGCTCAGCGGTAGAGCATCGCCTTGCCAAGGCGAGGGTCGCGGGTTCGATTCCCGTCGTCCGCTCCAAAATATGGCGCCATAGCCAAGTGGTAAGGCACAGCTCTGCAAAAGCTTTATCCCCAGTTCGAATCTGGGTGGCGCCTCCAGCATATGCCGGCGTGGCGGAATGGCAGACGCGCTCGACTCAAAATCGAGTGGGAAACCGTGGAGGTTCGAGTCCTCTCGCCGGTATATTGAATAGCCCTACATGTTGCTAATGCAATGTGTAGGGCTATTTTTATTTTATATGAAACGATTTATGTGCAGTAAGAAAATCTAGAGTTAAAGATTGACGTATGATTATATAAAGTATATTGTAGATAAGTAAAGTCTTTAATGTAGAGGAGTGAAGTAGAGTGACTGATGGAAAAAATGTATCGGATACCGATCTGTTATTTGATCTTTCTGTATGGGAAGAGGCATGGAAGAATCGTCCGAGAAGTTCAAATTATAAGAAGAAAAGCGTCCCCTCTAATACAGAAGAAGCATTTGGGCGGTGGGCCAGGGATTATCATGCACAGTCGTTCACTGAAGAAGGAAAGCAGCGTTCTGAGCGCATTATGGGCTGGATTGAGAATCAGGGTGTAGAATTTGCAGGGTTATCCATTTTGGACATTGGAGCAGCCTCAGGCATATTTACCATTCCTTTTGCGGAAAAGGGGGCAAGTGTGACCGCAGTTGAGCCTTCTGAGTTACTTGTTTCACTCATGAAAGAGACGATACCTTCATCTTTGGAATCCAATATCGAAATCGTAAACGAACGATATGAGGAAATCTCCATTAAGGATAAGGGTTGGGAGAAAAAATATGACTTTGCATTTGCATCCATGTGTCCAGCAATGTCGGATTGGGAAACGATTGAGCAGGCGATTAATTGCGCCCGGAAGTATGTGTATATAAGTACTATGGCGGGACAGAAGGAACACACACTAATGGATGAACTTAAGGATGTACTGGGTGTAACTTCTTCACACAAGGTCGGCGATATGGGGTATATCCAACAATTGTTGTATCTGAAGGGGTATTCATACACCATGATCATTACGAAAGAAGTTAACTCATTTGAAATACCGGTGGAAGAGGTTGTAGAGAAGCTGCCAGAATGGCTTAATACGTATGAGTTACCATCGGATGAAGATTCTCTCAGACTGGCTGAGAAGTATATTCGGGATACGTACAAGGATAGTACGGTGACCTTCTCACGCGGAGCAAGGTTTGGTAAAATTCTAATCCAACTGGAACAGCCCAATATGAAAACAGTTCGTACTAAGGATAAGCGATAAATCGGATAAGCTCGGCACGTGTACTAATAAACGGGAATTGAGGCGGACAATGTAGTCTAACGTCTAAGATGACGCTAGCAAGCATCACAATGCTGTGCCAAAAGATGAACGGTTGAAACATATGAGGTTAAGATTGCAGAAGTGAAGTTGTAAGTGAAGGGAGCAGGTTATGTGCTCCCTCTTTTTTGAAGCACTTATATCGACCGCTTTGAACCAGACCCTCGTTTATTTAGAGATGTTCGAGACAACGAAAAACAAAACACATACCTCGTTTTCAGAGAGTGATCTCTTAAGCATATTCCCTGTTATTTCAGTTGGTAGAGCACTCGACGGTTAATCGAGTTGTCACAGGTCCGAGCCCTGTTAGGGGAGCCATATGGAGAGGTATCCAAGCTGGCCGAAGGAGTACGACTTACAATCGTGCTCCTTTTCTAATTTCTGTTCGACACTTCTACTTTCTGCTTACGCTCCCGGTACTGGCCGGGTGTGATTCCTTCCCACTTACGAAATGATCGGATAAAGTTTTGCGGATTATTGTACCGAAGTCGTGCTGCGATATCTTTAACGGTTAGATCACTTTCGTCCAGCCATTTTTTAGCGATATTAAATCGGTACTTGGTCAGATATTCACTAAATGCACAGCCTGTCTCTTTGCGGAAAACACTACTTAAGTAGTTTGCATTGTAGTGAAGCTTAACAGCACATTCCTCAAGCGTCAGATCCTTATCATAATCTTGATGAATCATGGCAATCATTTTCTCAGATATATGCTGATACTGGGCATACTGTCTTGCTTTAAAAACCTGGATGACGGGCAAGATGACTTGATGGTTAAACCAATCTTCAACTTCAGCAGCGTACTGCAAACCATGAAGTTCATGAAACATCGAGCCCCGACCTTGGGAGATCTGTCCGAGTCGTATGCCGGATTCCTGAGTCATTTGCAAAATATGCGTGAGTAGCCTCGTAAGAGCCACCTCATACTCCTCGGGTGTAACCTCCATACCAAAGATCACTTCAAGCAGTTGTTGCAGAAGAGCAGAGGCCTGGACTTCGTCCGCACTTTGAATAGCTTGGATCAATGAATATTCCAATGATTCCGGGTAGGTCATGGGCCAAGTGGGAGCGTAATGATCTATGTTCTCATATTGAAAAATAATGCCTGTTCCCAGCTTCATCCGATGCCTCAATGCTTCCATGGCTTCTGTGTAAGCTTGAGGGATGTGATATATAGAGCTGTGCGGCTGGCTGAATCCTATACTGACTTGAAGAGTTAGAATCTTATCCATCTGTTGTTGTAACTGGTCTGTTAATACATATAGTTGCTGTGAAAAAATAAACTGATCCTGTTCAACGGTGCCAATCACCGTGACTACCGTATGTTCCAGCACAATGGGAAGCAATTGTTGGTTATGCACAACCGTTTCCGCCAATATATTTTGAATAGCGAATAATAAGAGGTCACGATCACTAGCTCTATATTTTGTATGATTAACGAGATCGGCCTGTAATGTAATAACAGCAATTTGTTGCCATTCCCGAACCTGATGCGTGTAGCCATATTCATTCAAGGTGTCATGAAGAGTATGAACAGGGATCTTACCCTGGAATAGATTGATCATAAAATGAGTGCGAATCTGCAACAGATGCATATTAAGTGTGTTCTCTAATTGGGAGCGAGAGGCAGATAATTGTGAGACTCCTGCTCTAATCTGTTCGAACTCATCAGAAAATGGTGGTGATTGCTGAGCTAATGTGTTTCCTTCTTTGGACAGGTGGTTGTCACCAAGTTGGGTTAAAAGTTTACGAATCGGGACATGCATTCGCTTGGAGCCGAGCCAGGCGAATAATAATGAAAGTAAAAGTAAGAAGATACTGATATACAAGGTGTGTAATCCGATATCGATATATTCTTGTGTCAGAATATTGGTAGGTGAGATTAGAACATAAGTCCATCCTTTTAAGGTAGAAGGGCTATACGTCAGAGTATAATGTGTATCGGCGATCTTAACTTCCCGTTTTTCAAAGCCTGTTGAAAATGTGATGGGTGATAGTTTGGTTATGTTGGCTTCCGTATCCCGATCCTGTAATCCAATGGCAGAGAACGGTTGTCCAATGTATACGGGATCGGGATGCACCAAGATACGTTGTTCCCGATTCAAAATGATCAGTCCTGAGGCAGCATTGCCTAAGGAGGCTTCTCCTAGTGTATTTTGCAAAGAGCATGCAGGGATTCCCGCAATCAGGGCAGCATCGGATGACGTATTCAGATTCGGAATAGACCTCGCAAGGGCAATATGATAGATACAGCCTGTACCGGGTGACCGCTCATCATTACTGAACACCGATGAAGGGGAGAGCTGCCATCCAGAGGTTAGCGTATCCGATATCAATTCCTTCATGGGAAGAGCCAGTGGAAAATCCGTATTACGATATAATCCGGCATGATCAATAAGCCAATTCTGAGATTGATTCACCAGGGTAATATCTAACAAAGGTTCCCATGACCTCATATTCTGAAATTCGCTCTGCAGCTTTTCGGCAAGTAAAGGTCCTTTCCCTTGTAATGAAGAAGAAGCAGACAGGGAACGGAGGGTTACTGGAGAGCGAACGGCCTGATCAAGCATATAACTGACTGTGGCGAGTTTGTGCTCTACGTTGGATTGCATTTGTTCCAGTAACTGTCTGTTGGCCTGTGTACGATGCAGCTCAGTTTGGTTTGATGAATAGATAAATGCGGCAATTCCAGTTAACAAAATGGGCAGAGTGCTTAACAGGATTCCGAAGATGATCATTTTATGGAGATAGTTGATTGGTCGCACAGTTTCAGTTCCACCCCTGACATTAGAAATAGTAACACTTTCTATTTTAGTAAACGCTTACATATAGAACAATCTAAAATTTGTTTATTTGGATAAAAAAGTAATTTCACAAGAGGGTATAGGGGCAGAGATAAGGGATTGCTGACAGATGATCTTGCAGAAAAGGCTAGTGAAACGGCTTGGACTGACTATCCTGAACGGAATCATGAGAAACGAAATTGCAGTGTGAACGTAAATAGAGACATGGACATCATTCTCTCTACAGGTCGATATCGGCTAAAGGGCAGCCTGAATACGGGTAATGGAAGGTATCTGGAGTGCTATTCAGCTTAGGTGGAACGTTGGTCTTATACAGGGACAGTCAAAGGTCCAACTAGATCCCCGACCTGAGTCTAGGATGAAAAACCGTCCACGGTCTGTTTTGAAAAGTTGCGGAATCCCCTAGAATAAGGACATAAGGTTAAACAAGAAACACGGAAACAAAAACAAGAAACAAACGAACAAATGACTCAACACATTAAAATGAACGAATGGAAAGGGTGGTGAACAACAAT
Source organism: Paenibacillus sp. Y5S-9 (assembly GCF_036894235.1). NCBI lineage: Bacteria > Bacillati > Bacillota > Bacilli > Caryophanales > Paenibacillaceae > Paenibacillus > Paenibacillus sp. Y5S-9. Next base: position 5,772,900 of record NZ_CP145887.1, on the reverse strand, counting down.
TATGAGATTGAATAAGGGAAATGGCTGGGCGATTGTATTGATTGCACTGGGTGCACTACTCCTCTTCGGAAAGTTAACTCCACTTCTTGGACACTTAATGGGTTATCTGATTCCGGTCCTGATGATTGCACTGGGATACTACGGAGTTAAACGAGGGAATGTGATGCTTGGCTGGATTGTTCTCATCATCGGTATCATCTCACTGATGGGTAAACTGGCATGGTTGATCGGACCGATCATCGCGATCGGGTTAATCATCTTTGGTATCTCAATGCTAAGCAATAACCGCAGTCGTCGTGGTCGGTACTAAGTTTTCACGATTATGAAAAGGAGGGACAGAACATAATGAGTGTATTTCGTCGAATGCGGGATATTACCGTAGCCAATCTGAACGAACATTTGGAGCAAAGTCAGGATCCAGTCAAACTGATTGATCAGTTCCTGGTCTCGACCCGCCAAGACATCGGTGAAGCCGAGAAACTTCGTCATCAATATGCAAGCCATACCAGACAAATGAAACAACAAGCCGATCAGGCAGCAGGTATGGTGAACAAACGGGAAGAACAGGCTTCCATGGCTTTGAAAGCAGGGGAAGAACATCTCGCTAAGCTGGCCTTGCAGGAGAAAATCCTCCACGAGGAAAAAATGGAACAGTACAATGAATTGTATGCACAAAGTTATGCGGCATTACAGGAGCTGGATGAACAGATCGACCAGCTGAAGGTTGAATATCAAAATGTATACAGCAAACGCCAATATTACTACGCTCGTATGCAGACGATTCAGTTACAACAACGTATGAACCAGAGAGGCAATCACAACGGTCAGAATGTACCTCGTATGTTTAACCGACTGGATGATCAAGTCTCTGATCTCGAATATGAAGCACAAAGTCTCCGCGATATCCGGCGGATGAATCAAGATGGTTCAGGAGTGACTGGCAGCATGTCATCCTCTACGCTGGATAAGGAACTGGAACGCTTAAGACAGAAATTGAACAATGACAGAAAGGAGTAGTCACATGAGTAAATTATACCGCTCGGCGCGTAATCGAATGCTAACAGGTTTGATCGGCGGCATTTCTGAAAATCTAGGATTGAGTACCACGCTGCTACGTATCATTTTCTTCATCAGTATTTTCGCTACGGGAGGTACATCATTGTTGATCTACTTCATCGCTGCATTAGTGGTACCAAAGGAATCCAATCACGTTGATCCATATGCTTATGATTCCAACGTAAGAGGATACAAGTAAACGAAAGGAGCAAGCACATGAGCAAATTATACCGCTCAACGCGTGACCGGATGTTAACCGGCTTGTGCGGCGGAATTTCCGAAACCATCGGAATGGATTCCACCCTGCTGCGTATCATCTTTGTTATCAGTATCTTCGTAACTGGCGGCACGTCGTTGTTAATATACTTTATTGCAGCACTGGTGGTACCAAAAGAACCGTATCCGCCTTATGATCCATATGGCTACGGTCCGAGCCCAGGCCCTGGTCCTGGTAGAGGATACAACAACTATGATCACCAGCCACCAAGAGGTCCTTTTCAAAATAATCACAACCAGCAAGGTCCTGGTAACTTCGGTCCCGGCCCTGGATTCAACGGCAGACCTCAATCTGGTCCCCGTTCTTATGACAACAACGCCTACGGAGCAGGAGCACCACAAGAAAGTGAACTTGATTCCATGATGAAAGATATCGAGAAAAAAGCACTGAAAAAAGAAGTTGAAGAGCTTCGCCAAAAATTATCTCGTTACGAGAAGGGAGAAAAGTAAAATGGGAGTATTTAAACGGATTAAGGATATGACGAAAGCATCGGTAAATGATATGTTGGATAAAGTAGAGGACCCGATTGTAATGTTGAACCAGTACTTGCGTGATATGGAGGCTGAGATTCATGAGGCAGAGGTAACTGTTGCCAAACAAATGGCAAATGAGCGTCGCATGAAACAACGTTTGGATGAAGCGGAGCGTACTTCGGTACAACGTGAGTCCCAAGCAGAAGCTGCTCTGTCTAACGGTCAGGAAGAAGTGGCACGCAAATTGTTGGAAGAGAAAATCTACTTTGATCAAAAAATTACAGAGTACAGCGAACTGCACGCACAGTCCGAAGCACAAGCTAAAGATCTGTTGCAACAGTTGCATGATATGAAAGATGAGTTCTACAAAATGCGTAACAAACGTAATGAACTCGTATCCCGTGCCCAAATGGCAAAAGCCAAAAAACAAATGTCTTCCATCAACAGCTTGCATTCGATCGAAAGTGGCGGCGCATCACTTGGATTCCACCGCATGGAAGAGAAAATCATGCAGCTGGAAGCTGAAGCTGACGTAGCTCGTGCACCTTATCGCAACACATCATCCACGTATACGAATCCTGTAGATGTGGAAAAACAGTTCAAAGTGGATCAGCAATTACAAGCCCTCAAAAATAAAATGGGCAATGGTTCCAAGAATGAAGCGAACGGAACTTCAAAAGAATAACTGTTCGCTTAGTGGACAATATGATATTCTATAAATCGTGTATAATGTACGGTTGGTAGAACAAAAGTTAAGCCATACAGGACTTCATTGCCTGGTATGGCTTTTCCGTTGAATAAAGAGAGATTAACTTACAGAGGAGGTGCGGCGGGGATGAATCAAAAGAGTAAATGGTTTGCAGTTGTCATTATGATTATTGGCACAATGATGTTATTGAATGACAATATCAACTTCCTGACCGCTGCCGCACTGATTCTGTTAACGGTTGGAATGATTCAAGTCCGCAATGGGGATACCCGCAAAGGTCATCGGTATCTTGGCATTGGTGCGGCACTGTTATTGCTGGATAATTTAATGATTGTATTTTTGATTGTACTTGCGTCTTTAGCTTACTTTTATTCAAAAAACAAAAAGATTCATCTGGACGAAGGCGTTATGAAGAAACAGAATTTCATGGCTCGTTACTACTGGGATCAATCATCCTGGAAGTTACGTAGTATGAGTCTGTGGCATGCCATAGGTGAGGTTAACGCCGATCTATCTCTTTCGATTCCGGAGGAGAAACAAACGATTGTGCTGCTGCAAGGAGTTATGGGTAATGTTCGCCTTACACTACCAGAAGATTATGGTGTGGAGATTGAAGCATCGGTTCTTTTCGGCCGGATTAATCTTCTTGGAGAACAAGATAGCGGCATGATGAACAAATTAGTATGGAGAACACCTGGATATGAATCCAGTGAACATAAAGCAAAATTTGTCATTTCTTATATTGTTGGCGACCTAAACATCAGTAATCCGTAGTAAAATAGATGAAGAGAAGGAGGAGACCCCGATGAAGACAAAACGACATACCGACATGGTAACCCGAAGTATGGGTGAAGGGATCCTCCTGGTTTTCATTGTGCTCGCTGTTATTTTGTATGTATTGTATACATATGGTTATCTTGCTCCGTTTACAGGTTGGCGTCATCTGATTCAATCGGGTCTGGCCTTATTGCTGCTTCTGATTGGAATCGGTGCGGTCTTTGGGTTCTATCAGAGTTACCGGGTTAAACGCCGGCTCGAACTGCTGCGGGAAACACTTCTACTGTGGGAGAAGGGCTCTCTATCACGCACTGTACCTGATCTGGGCGATGATGATGTGGGCCGTTTAAGTGAGCAACTCGGACGAATCGGCAAAAAGTGGGAAGATCAGATATCTTCGCTCCAGCGATTGTCTACTCATAATGCACAGCTTGCTGAACAAGCCAGAATTACGGCTATTGTGGAAGAGCGGCAACGTTTGGCACGGGAACTGCATGATGCGGTATCACAGCAATTGTTCGCGATATCCATGACAGCAACAGCCGTTGGACGGAAGATGGAGAAGGATTTTGAACGTGCTCAGCGGCAGGTGGCTTTGATTGAGGAGATGGCTTCGGTAGCCCAGTCCGAGATGCGTGCGTTACTGTTACATCTGCGGCCAGTCTATCTGGAGGGTAAACATCTCGAACAAGGTCTGCGTGATCTGGTGATGGAACTGAAAACAAAAGTACCCATGGACATTGTGCTCGAAATGGACGAAGACATTGATCTGATCAAAGGCATCGAGAATCATCTGTTCCGGATTGTTCAGGAGGCTATGTCCAATACGTTACGACATGCAAAAGCGGAAAAAATGGAGATACGGATCCAGCGCCGTACTGATGCGATCCGGGTATTGATTCGTGATGATGGGCAAGGCTTCGATCTGGATGAGAATAAACAAGCTTCCTACGGTCTGGCTAACATGCGTGAACGTGTTACGGAGATTGGCGGGGCCATACAATTTGTAACAGCGCCTGGTAAGGGAACGCGGATTGAGATTACGATACCTTTGATGGACGATGAAAGCGAGGAAGAACATGTCAATGGAACCGGAAGTCGAAACGGAGACGGAAACGTCGATCAAAGTATTGCTCGTGGATGATCATGAGATGGTACGTATTGGTCTTGCAGCGGTACTGGATACCGAAGATGGAATTGAAGTTGTTGGTGAGGCAGGTAGTGGAGAGGAAGGTATTCGGCTTGCACAGGAGTATAAGCCTGATGTTGTTCTGATGGACCTGGTTATGGAAGGCATGGATGGCATTGAGGCTACTCGTCAGGTACTTAAAATGTATCCGGAGTGCAAAGTCATCGTATTGACCAGTTACCTGGATGATGAAAAAATGTATCCTGTCATTGAAGCAGGCGCATTCAGTTATCTGTTGAAAACATCAAGAGCCAATGAAGTGGCAGATGCGATTCGCGCAGCCGCTCGCGGGCAATCCGTTCTGGAGTCACAGGTCGCTTCGAAAATGATGAATCGATTCCGACAGCCACAGGCAGCAGCTCCTTTGCACGATGAATTGACGGACCGTGAAATGGATGTGCTCCGGTTACTTGCTAAAGGCAAATCGAATCAGGACATCGCTGATGATCTGATCATTGGTATTAAGACAGTCAAATTCCATGTTACCAACTTACTGGCAAAATTGGGCGTAGACGACCGTACACAGGCCGCGATCTATGCTTATAAAAACGGACTTGCAGAGTAAGCAGGATCATATGCAATATCATAATCAAGCCAAAGAACCGTGCATTAATGTGCGGAATTTATAGATAAGAAATGATTATATAAATTGAATTAAAGATTTACACAAAACGGAGAGGACAGAAAGAACCTGAAGAAGCGAAGCTAAAAGCTTTCTGAAAGAAAGCTACTTCGGAAGCATACACTTCGCCTTTATGCCCGAATTTTCACCTTGAAAAAGGGAATCAAAAAATCTGGGGATAACAGCGATCGGAAGGTTGTTCTGTCAGCGGAGTGCGAGTGTAAATATTGATTAGTTCAATTTATCTAGAAAAGGATGAATAGAAAGCTCCGATCTGCCATGGATGTGGCGGGTGGGGCTTTTTTGTTGTGTGAAGAAGAAGTATAGCTAATGCGGGAAAGGGGCATGCTGTTGATAGATTCATAGAATGCAAGAAAGAAGCGGGGGATTCAAATGTTAAATCGTTGGATGACAGCAGGTATCTTGGCAATAGCAATCATTATTCTTATCGGTGTGACACAGGTATATGCAGAGAAGAACGAATCCAAAGCTGCCCAACTGGAACAACTAATCTATACAGCTGACAGCGTGATTGATAATGTTGATCGTCTGGTGATTAAATGGCAAGGAGAAGGCCGGGGAGATGCACAAGCACAAGCAGCATTACTGGCCAGTCACTTGGGTCTGGAACAACCAGTACGGGTACGCCAGACGGGCCATGATGTGTACCGTAGTGAGCTGGTTGTAGGTACAGCTAATGGTGGCGTAGGTATGTTGGCCAATGTCGTCGAGACTGGAGATAACGGTTACTACGCCATCGTACAACTTTCAGGGGATGCACACACGGATCGGAAGGCATTAATGACAGTACATGAACAGATCGGTCAACTGCTTGTAGACTCAGGGATGAAGGCAAACTGGAATATGTCTGTGCAAGGTACTGCAGCTAATGTTATTAAACGTGATGCGAGTCAGCAGTTAGCACTCATCGAGAAAGACCTGTCCAAAAATGTGGATATCGCCTCCGTTGAACGTTATACGGATGTAGCCAGCGCAAGTGTCTCTTATGAGGCGGCTGAGCTGCCCCTATCGATCAAGAGTGGCTCGCACATGTTGAATATGCAACTCGCAGTTCACCAGGTTGGAGACGAGGTCGACAATCGAATTACAGTGGGGTTTCCGGTGATTACGATTGAATATTAAGGGATGAATTTTTCATGAATTAGGACCCAATATTGAGAATCTTTATCAGAAAAATGAGTTTGAAATAGTGCATCCATTACGTTGATATGCTAAAATGGCATCACATCCAAGAAGGAACTTGCTGGTAATTGACAGTTGTATGTCGTGCATATATAACACCATTACATAGCTCGGGGAGAGCATGAAGGTTATCTTCCCGGAAGAAAGAGGAGCCCATGGTCGAAAAACAATCGCAAGATGAAGTACAGACACCAGGCGCAGTATTTTTCATTTTTGGAGCAACGGGTGATTTGGCCCGCCGGAAGCTGTTTCCGGCCATCTACAGTCTTTACCGTGAAGGCAAGCTTGCCGAAGACTTTGCGGTTATTGGCGTAGCACGTCGTCCGAGGTCCCCAGAAGAATTCCGGGAAGACATCTATGAATCCATTAAAGAGTTCTGCCGTTATCCAGCGGGGGAACCTGATGAGTGGAACGCTTTTGTCGATCATTTTGAATACAAAGCACTGGATATCAATAATGTGGAAGGATTCAAAGAGCTGCGTGCGCAGACGGAGCATCTGGAATCGAAGTTTAAAACGCCGGGGAATCGGCTGTTCTATCTGGCATTGGCACCTGAGCTGTTTGGCAGTGTCTCGTACAGTTTGCGGGACGGCGGTATGTTGGAAAGTCAGGGGTGGAACCGTTTGGTGATCGAAAAACCATTTGGTTATGATCTGCAATCCGCTGAACATCTGAATGAGCAGATTCGCGAGGTATTCCGTGAAGAGGAAATCTATCGGATTGATCATTATCTGGGCAAGGAAATGGTGCAAAATATCGAAGTCATTCGATTTGGAAATGCTTTTTTTGAACCGCTCTGGAACAACAAACATATTGCCAACGTTCAGATTACGCTGGGTGAGACGGTAGGCGTGGAAGAACGTGGTGGTTATTATGATCACTCTGGCGCACTGCGTGATATGGGGCAAAACCATATGCTTCAGATGCTGACGATGATTGCGATGGAACCACCGAGTCGCCTGTTCCCGGAGGACATTCGGGATGAGAAGGTGAAGGTACTGCGTTCATTGCGGGCCTTTACTTCGGATGAGGAAGTGAGCAACAACGTTGTGCGGGGACAGTATTCCGAAGGGGAGTACCGTGGCAAGCAGCTTCCGGGGTATCGCCAGGAAGACAAGGTTGATCCGCAGTCGAATACGGAGACTTATTTTGCAGCACGTGTATTCGTGGATAATTTCCGCTGGGCGGGTGTTCCATTCTACATTCGGACAGGCAAGCGTCTTCCGGTGAAAACGACTGAGATCGTAGTTGAGTTCAAGTCGATGCCAAACAACGTGTACCTTGGGAAAAAATATAAGCTCGAACCGAACTTGCTGGTCATTCGGGTGAATCCGATGGAAGGCATATATATCAAAATTAATGCCAAGAAACCAGGCTCTGATTCCGAAATTCAGCCACTTGCAATGGATTTCTGTCAGAGCTGCATGATTGGAATTAACTCGCCTGAAGCGTATGAACGTCTGCTGCACGATGCAGCAGAGGGTGATTCTACGTACTTCACCCGTTGGGATGAAGTGGCAACAGCCTGGTCCTTTGTGGATCGGATCGCAGCAGCCTGGGGGCAGAATCAAGGAGAGCTTCATACGTACCCTGCTGGAACTTGGGGACCAGAAGCGACAGATAAGCTGCTGGAGCAGGACGGATTCCACTGGTGGCCGGTGAATGGTCAGGACGAGGACAGCGTGATCTGGCAAGTGAACGGTTAGGTTAAGGGAATTAACAACATAAACAACATGACTGAGCCTGGAGACTTCGCAATTTTGCGGTGTCCCCAGGCTTTTTAGCGGGTAAAAGGGAGGTATCCATCATAAGGAAATAAGTAATTTAAATTAAGTTGTTGACAAAAAGTAAGTATGTAACTTATACTCAACACATGAGTTAAAGAGTTACGCAAATGACAAACTTCATCCGGGCAAACGTTTCGGATAAGTTATCATTCATGAGATAAAATGTAAACCAGTTGAAGGGGTTTGCGTCACAGAGAATCATGAAAAAAATATGCATAATATCTTTAATCTAAGAATACTATTTTGTATATATTGAATGGAGGAAAAAGAAAATGATGTTGGATGTAGGGTTGTTGTTGATTCGTTTGGTGATTGGATTGTCGTTCATGGCGCACGGGGCTCAAAAGCTGTTTGGTTGGTTCGGAGGTTACGGAATCAAGGGTACAGGCGGCTGGTTTGAGTCGATGGGCATGAAGCCCGGTGCATTGGTGGCGCTGCTGGCTGGACTCGCGGAATTTGGTGGCGGATTGCTGCTGGCTCTGGGTCTGCTCACACCGGTAGGTGGCATTCTGATTGCATTGACGATGGTCATTGCGATTGTGAAAGTCCATGGTGCGAACGGATACTGGTCCACACAGAACGGATTCGAATATAATCTCGCGATTCTGGTGATTGGTGTAGCGCTGGCCTTGACAGGTGGCGGACAATACGCGCTGGATGCATTGATTTTCTAAAACCGATAACTAAAAATGAATGAGGAGTGCTTGGATGCCATGAAAATGGCTGAAGGGTGCTTTTTTTTTTGCAAATGAAAGAGAAGAATCTGCGGTAGTAATCGGTTATTTTCGGTACAGATTATGGTACAATAGGAGAGTTGGGTTAAGAAGCAGTTCACGGTATGGATGAAAGCACAGATTTGAGGAGGATGAACTCCATTGTAAATGTGTAAAATTAATCTAGTGTATGAATACCTCGTATGCAAAATGACCAGTGTACAATCAACCGGCTTTGCCGGATTGCATAAAGATTGAATGATGGACCGGCGATGCCGGATTAACGTGAATGAACGGACGAAAGGGATTAAACCTATGAGCAAAGCTGCAAATGATATTCTTCAACAGGAAGTGGACAAACGCCGGACGTTTGCCATTATCTCTCACCCGGATGCGGGTAAAACCACATTAACCGAGAAACTGTTGCTGTTCGGGGGCGCGATTCGCCTTGCGGGAACGGTAAAAGCTCGGAAAGCCAGCAAACACGCAACCAGTGACTGGATGGAAATTGAGAAACAACGGGGGATCTCGGTTACCTCTTCCGTAATGCAATTTGATTACCTGAACCATCGCGTCAACATTCTGGATACACCGGGTCACCAGGATTTCAGTGAAGATACGTATCGTACACTGACGGCTGCCGACAGCGCGGTGATGTTGATTGACGTGGCAAAAGGTGTCGAGGCACAAACGATCAAGTTGTTCCAGGTATGTGCGAAGCGTGGCATTCCAATCTTTACGTTTATCAACAAACTCGACCGTGAGGGTAAAAGCCCATTTGATCTGATGGAAGAACTTGAAAATGTACTGGGTATCCGTTCAGTTCCGATGAACTGGCCTATTGGTACAGGTCGCGAGCTGTGCGGTGTGTATGACCGGATGAAAAATCAGGTGGAGTTGTTCCAAGGGGACGATCACTCGACAATTAAAGTTCAGAAAGTAAACGGTTATACAGATCCAATTATCCGTGAGATGGCAGGAGAATATCTGCATGATCAGTTAATTCAGGATCTGGAGCTTTTGGACGTTGCGGGAGATCAGTTTGATATGGAGAAGGTTCAACGCGGCGAATTGACCCCTATTTTCTTCGGTAGTGCGATTAACAATTTCGGCGTGCAGACCTTCTTGGAGAATTTCCTGGAACTGGCACCGAAGCCTGAACCACGCCGCAGTACGGCAGGAGAGATTCAGCCAACGAATGAGAAATTCAGCGGTTATGTATTCAAGATTCAAGCGAACATGAACCCGGCACACCGGGATCGTATTGCGTTCCTGCGTATTGTATCAGGCAAGTTCCAACGTGGAATGAGTGTGAAGCATACTCGTGTGGGTAAAGAGATCAAGCTGTCACAGCCACAGCAATTCCTGGCACAAGATCGGGATATTGTGGAAGAGGCGTATGCCGGCGATATTATCGGTTTGTTCGATCCGGGCATCTTCCGGATTGGCGATTCACTGAGCCAAGGCAGCGAGGTTATCTTTGAAGAGTTGCCAACGTTCTCGCCAGAGATTTTCGCTAAAGTTACCGTTAAAAATGCGTTGAAACATAAACAGTACCAAAAAGGAATTGACCAGTTGACGGAGGAAGGAACCATTCAGGTGTTCCAGACGGCAAGTTTCGACGAGACAATTCTCGGCGTAATTGGTCAACTACAGTTTGAGGTATTTGAATACCGGATGAAAGGTGAATATGGGGTAGACGTGCAATTGCAGCGTATGCCTTATCAGTTCGCTCGCTGGATCGTGGACGAGAATCTGGACCCAAGCAAATTCCGGATTAACTCTGCGCTTGTAAAAGATAAAAAAGGCAATTATGTCGTGCTCTTCGAGAATGAGTACGCGATGAGAACGGCTATGGATAAAAATCCTACAGCTAAGTTCCTGGAGACTGCGCCTTAAGTGAAGACGGAAGTATTTCGTGGGAATTGTTAAAAGGTTAGTTAAACGTGACAAGTTCATGTGATGAGATAGAGCTTGTACAAAATAAGATCCCTCCGCCAATTGGCGGAGGGATCTATTGCTATACACCTTACCTGGAGGCGGGTATGATCCAGCCGAATAAGGGAAAGCTTTCTTTTGCAGACAGAACAAACGGTTTGATGGTTACCTTACCCTCCAATGCTTCCATTAGCGAAGCGGTTGAACGGGAATGGTGTGCAGATGCTCCTGCGCGATTTGAATGAGTTCTTCCTGCTTGGCAGGTTCTGTGTTCTTCCAGATCATCTCGAAAATGGCGCCAAGTCCGGGTAATGCAGCTTCCGGTCCATCTACTGAACCTTCAATCATCTCCCGGAGCTGATCATCACTCTTGTCATGAACTTTATGAACAATCGCTTCACGCAGGCTTAATGTAATGGGCATCGCAATTCCCTCCTCGTATATTCGGCTGCTCTAATACTGTTCCCTGGGAAGCGCGAGCGCATTCAAGTTTATCAGGCTTTGTGGTATACTACGAAGGATTATTTACGTTAGCATGGGTATCCGTAATGATGCGTCATGCTGAAGTGCAGCGGGAGGTTAAGACCCTAATGGCCAAGAAACAGTATGCCGTAATTGGCATGGGACGGTTCGGATCAAGTGTTGCCAATGCACTGAGTGGTATGGGATTTGACGTGCTGGCAATTGATGCGGACGAGCAGCGGACCCAGGAAATGTCCAATGTGGTGACCCATGCGGTTTCGGCAGATTCAACAGATGAAGAAGCGCTGCGAGCGCTGGGCATACGGAATTTCGATGTTGTCGTTGTGGCAATTGGTGAAGATATACAGGCGAGTATTCTGACAACCTTGATATTGAAAGATATGGGTGTACCAGTGCTGATCGTAAAAGCTCAAAATGAGCTTCATGGTAAGGTGCTGCAGAAGATCGGGGCAGACAAGGTGATCTATCCTGAGCGGGATATGGGACTACGTGTAGCCCATCATCTGACCTCGCCGAATATACTCGATTATATTGAGTTGTCTGAGGATTACAGCATTCTGGAGATGAGAGCTTCCGAGCAAATGATCGGTAAGAACCTGATGGAATTAAACATCCGGGCACGTTTCGGGTGTAACGTGATGGCGATTCGCAGTGGGAATTCGATGAACATCTCGCCGTACGCGGAGGACCGGATCGAAGCTGGAGATGTGCTGATCATTGTGGGTCACAAGGATCATTTGACGAAAATGGAGCTTGCGTATCCGAAGTGATGGATGCAGATGGGAAGGATGGAAAGATGGATATTGTATCACCGCAAAATACACGTGTAAAAGAATGGGCACAGTTGCTGGAGAAAAAGCATCGTACCCGTCAACATAAATATATTATTGAGGGCATTCATCTGGTACAGGAAGCATTGCGGGTCGGAGCGGATCTGGAGTGCATCGTCTACGATGGAGAGCAAGGCGTACCTAGCGAACTCGCCGGGCTTGAGAACCCGCTACAGCGTGTAGAGTGGGTTAGTGTATCTCCTGCGGTTATCGCCAAATGTACGGATACGATGACACCACAGCCTGTGTTCGCGATTGTGCGTAAAGACAGCGAGCCACTCGAAAGCCTGATCGCAGGAGCGCGTGGGCTTGTTGTTGTGCTGGATGGGGTGCAGGACCCAGGTAATGTGGGGACAATCATCCGTAGTGCTGACGCAGCTGGAGCAGCTGGGGTCGTACTTGGCGCTGGCTGTGCTGATGTATATAACCCAAAGACGATTCGCTCGACGATGGGGTCATTGTTTCATCTGCCCATTGTGGAGGGCCAGTTGGAATCCTTGCTTCCCGAAGCGAAGGCCGCGGGCGTGAAGCTGGTAAGTACTTCTTTGCAGGCAGAGCATTCATGTTATAGTTATGATTTTACGCAGTCGGTGTGGCTTGTCATTGGTAACGAAGGCAAAGGCATCTCGGATGCTACGGCACGTTTGGTAGATGATGCGATTACGATCCCGATGCAGGGGCAGGCAGAGTCACTTAATGCTGCAATGGCGGCAACGATTCTGTTATTTGAGGCGATGAGACAGCGGATGTTTAATTAACTAATAATAACTTTCCCCCAACCACCAAAGGCTGGAACCTGGTTGCCGCTTTTCTCGGGCCATGTTTCCAGTCTTTTTGTCTTTCTCTTTGAAGCACCACAGCAGGGAATTTCCATTCAAATCCCGAATAGGTGATATAGTTTCTATCTCTTAAGCTGATGGGCAGGTGTTCATTTTGGAAATGAATAATGGAAAAGGAAACACTCTCTTTAGGGAATTTATGACTTGGGCTGGGGAAAAGGGCTGGGACATAATGAGTAAATCCGGTTCGCAGCTACATTTAAACAGCGGCATTACTTCAAGATATAAAGGACTTCCAGATGAATATTTAGAATTTCTAAATGTAGTTGAAAAATGCGTTGCACCGGATGAGCAAACCTGGTTTATTTGTGAGGCTGAGTTCAACAATAGCACGGAGAGCGCATTCCAATGGAATGAATTTGAAATGCTTAGTTTGGAGGCAGCAGAGGGTGATTCTATTTGGGAGTCAGAGATAACGGCCTGGTGGGATCATCACTTGCCGATCGTAATGTCTGTGGAGTATGGATATTCCTTCTATGCCATTGACTTAACAACCGACAGTGGAGCTATTGTCCGTGGATGTGAGCCTGAATTTGAAGAAGTTGAAAAGGTATCCGATTCGTTTGGAGAATTTCTGGCATGGATGATGTTGAATTCAGATTAGTGTAGCTAGGAAAGGTTGATGTTTAGTGATGGAAGGAAAATATGTGAAGTCATCACTTTCGTAAGCGAGGCCGGGGTAAGGCGTGTTTGCCTAATGCTGATTGCCCTGATGGTTATACTTGTGGCCAGCGGCCTGACATTAGATTATTCAATGAAAGAACTTATGAAACGATATAGGAATTCTCAATTTATGATATAAAAATGGTTTATATAGCGTGTTTTTATTCTCATTTAAGTATGTTCCAAGCATATTATTTATATATAAAATAATTCTTTACTGTTCGTTCTAGAAATGATATGCTAACAGCAAGTTAGATCTAACTGTTTTTTTTTGCATAATAAAGAACGATCGTTCTCAAAACTAAAATTACACTAATCTAAAGAATATGAGGGAGAGAATATGATGAAATACACAGTGATTACAGGAGCAAGTTCAGGAATTGGATATGAAACAGCATTGGCATTTGCAGCACGGGGTAAAAACTTGATCTTGGTAGCTAGAAGATTGGATAAGCTGGAAGACCTTAAATCGACTATTCAGGGTATCGACCCTAAAGTAAATGTTGTCGTTCACACAAGCGACCTGTCTGTTACCGCAGAGGCGTACACGCTATATAACGATTTGAAGGAATATGAAATTGAGACTTGGATCAATAATGCAGGGCTTGGAGAAGGCTCGTTCATTGCTGAACAGAATTTGGATAAAGTGGAGACCATGCTGCGTGTTAACATCGAATCTTTGACCATTCTCTCTACATTGTATGTGCGAGATTATGCGAATGTCGAAGGTACTCAATTGATTAACGTCTCATCCGCACTTGGATATGCGATTGCTGTAGGCAGTGTTGCTTATTCTGCATCAAAATACTACGTTAGTGCCTTCACAGAAGGTCTTGCCAAAGAACTGGAACTGAAAGGTGCAAAACTAAAAGCGAAGATCCTGGCACCAGCGATCACGGAAACAGAATTTGTACAAAAATCAATAGATGCTGAAGGATTTGATTACAAAGCGAATATGCCCAAATACCATACAGCTAAAGAAATGGCTGGCTTCATGATTGATCTGTATGATCACAATGAAGTGGTCGTAGGAATTGTAGACCAGAACTATGAGTTCCAACTGACAGGTGCAATCTACCCAGTGATTTCAGAATTGAATTAATACAGCAGAATCTAGAGGATACATTTACAAAATCCCAAATAAGAAGAGGAGAGTACAATCCATTGGAAAAGATATGGAGTAAAACAAAGATTGGCAACATGGAATTGCCTCATCGACTAGCGATGGCACCTATGACACGCAGTCGAGCACAAGAAGATGGTACACCTGGAGAGTTGGCGGCACTTTATTATGCTCAGCGTGCAACGATGGGACTTCTGATTACGGAAGGAACACAACCATCTGATGATGGACAGGGATACTTGTGGTCACCTGGCATCTACACCGATAAGCATATTGAAGGATGGAAAAAGGTAACGGATGCGGTGCATGAAGCTGGCGGATATGTATATATCCAATTAATGCATGCGGGTCGCATATCACATCCAGATAATACCCCGCATCATCGTCAACCGGTTGCTCCATCTGCAATCGCACCGGGTGTAGAAATGTTTACGGCTACAGGGATGCAGGATATCCCCGTTCCCCGGGAATTGAGTCAGGAGGATATTCAAACGACCATTGTCGATTTCCGAAAAGCAGCCGCCGCAGCGATTGAAGCAGGGGCGGATGGCGTTGAGATTCATGGGGCTAACGGATACTTAATCAATCAATTTTTAGGAGAAAATTCGAATACACGCACAGATGAGTATGGCGGATCTATTGAAAATCGTGCTCGCTTTGCGATTGAAGTAACCAAAGCCATCGTGGAGGAAATAGGGGCAGAACGAACAGGCTTCCGTATCTCACCAGGGACACCGCTGGGTGGAATTCAAGATGGCGAACAAGGTCCTGATCTGTATCGCTACCTTGTAAAAGAATTAGCTCAATTGGATTTGGCTTACCTTCATGTTATGCATCTTGGAGATGAGAACCTGCTCCAAGACATTCGTTCGATCTGGCAAAATCCATTGCTGGTCAATCGGGCTGGAAGAACGTTGGATGATCTCAGTGTCGATTTAGATCGTGGTCTCGCTGATGTGGTACCTGTAGGTGTATGGTCCTTAGCTAATCCAGATTTGGTGGAACGACTTCAACAAAGTGCGCCACTGAATGAAGCAGATCCGACAACATTCTTTGGATTGGGAAGTAAGGGCTACACGGATTATCCTACGTTGGAAGAATTAAAGTCACAACAGGGGCTACACTAGCACAAAGTATGGAACATGGCGTACAACTGAACACTGCGCGCCATGTTCCTAACATAAGTTGAACTAATCATTTTACACGATAACAGCGAATGGAAGGTTGTTCTGTCATCGTAGTGTCAGTGTAAATAATCTTGAGTTCAACTTTTATAGTCTACAAGCAAAGGAAGAGGATAAATGATGAGAGCAGCTCAAATACAGAAATACTCCAAAAAAATCCAAGTGGAAATCAATAATATTGAGATACCTCAGATTCATAGCCGTGAGGTCCTTGTCAAAGTGAAAGCTGCAGGTGTAAATCCGCTGGATATCTTGAATATGAATGGCAGTGTTCGGATGATTGCCGACTATAAGTTACCTCTAACTTTAGGGAATGAATTATCGGGTGTCATTGAAGCCGTCGGTGATGATGTTTTGAATTTTAAAGTGGGGGATTCGGTTTATACCAGGTTGCCACTGAATAAAATTGGTGCTTTTGCTGAATATGCAGCTGTACATGAGGATGCCTTATCCATGATGCCTGAAAATCTGTCTTTTATCGAAGCTGCTGCGGTACCCCTTACTGCCTTGACCGCGTATCAAGCATTGCATGATGTACTCCGAGCTGAACCGAATAAAAAGTTGTTTATACCTGGCGGAACCGGGGGATTCGGTGCGATGGCTATCCCGATTGCCAAGTCTATGGGATTAACGGTGATTACAAGTGGCAGTGAGAGGGGCAGAGCACGTAGTTTATCCATTGGAGCAGATCAATTCATTAATTATAAGACTGAGCGTTATGCTGACATTCTGTCCGATATCGATTATGTGATCGATACCTTGGGTGCAGACGAGATCAAAGCTGAACTGAGCATTTTGAAACCACAGGGGAAATTAGTCTCTTTGAAGGCGGGACCCAATTATCGTTTTGCAGTGGACAGTCAATTCCCGTTGTGGAAAAGAGCATTGTTTGGTCTCGTAGGTGCACGCCTGGATTCTTTAGCGCGTAAGAATCAAAATGAATATCGTTTTTTATTTGTGCATTCCAGTGGGATTCAATTGCAAGAGATTACAGCTCTTGTAGAAAAAGAAGACATTAAACCTTCGATCGATTCTACGTATACGTTTGATGACATTGAAAAGGCATTGATTAAAGTATCCACGGGTCACTCCCAGGGCAAAGTCATTGTTACCTTTTAAAGGCTCGTTAAGATGATGCTCATGCTATTCAATGTTTGTTTTCTGAACAGGAGGGAAGCCAATGGCGAGAAGCAAAGAGTTCGAAGAGTCTGTTGTACTGGATAAAGCGATGAGACTTTTTTGGGAACAAGGCTATGAGAAGACGTCTATGACGGATCTGGTTAATCATATGGGAATTCATCGTAAAAGTTTGTATGACACATTTGGTGACAAACACACCTTATTTCTAAAGACAGTAGATCTGTATGATCACAAAATCAGCTCCGCTCTTGCAGCAGGCGTAAAACGTTCTAAAACGGCAACTGAAGCACTTCAGTTTATATTTCTTTCTTTAATTCATGGAGAGGGACCTCCAGCATCAGGCTGCTTTATTGTCAATTCGACGGTAGAATTGGCGGCACGCGATGACGACATGAACCACCGGTCGACGGAGATGTTTGCAAATACGGAGAAACTAATCAAGGACATTATTGTGTGGGGACAGCAAGAAGGTGAATTCACAACGGAGTACAACGCCGAGGTATTGGCGGAATATCTGCATAACGTTAGCATTGGGTTAAGGGGGATGTCCAAGACCTCGATGACCAAGGAAAAACTGCTTCGTATAGCGATGCTATCCATGGATCTCATACGAAGGTAGTCTATTTTTTCACATTAAAAGAATGTTCGTTCTAATATGGGTGTTCCAGATGAAATATATTTATAGAAAAGAGAGGCAGGTAACGATATGAGAAAGACAGTTCTAATCACAGGGGTATCGGGTGGGATTGGTAAAGAGTTAGTGGATCGGTTTGCCAAAGGTGGACATCATATTGTGCTGGTAGCACGAAGTGAGGGTAAAATACAGGATCTAGCTCAGGAGTATCAGAATAAGTATGGCATTCAGGCGACGGTTATTGCCAAAGATGTAGCAGCACCTGGGGTACCACAGGAGATTTATAATGAGCTGCAGGAAAAGGGGATTGTTGTTGACTATCTTGTAAACAATGCAGGTTTCGGTCTGTTCGGGACGTTTATGGAAACGGATATGGAGCAAGAAGTTAATATGATTGACGTGAATATCAAAGCTTTAACCATCATGACAAAGCTATTCTTGCCGGATATGATCCAACGTGGACACGGCGGTGTGATGAATGTGGCTTCGTTGGTAGGTTTTTTCCCAGGACCGATGATGTCGGTATATTATGCAACAAAGGCATATGTGCTATCATTCACCGAGGCTTTGGAGAATGAAGTAAGTGGAACTGGCGTTACGGTAACGGCACTGTGTCCAGGCCTGACATCCACCGGGTTTGTGGATCGTTCGGGTATGGGTGTCTCGAAGATGTTGCAGGGCCCGATCATGGAAGCCGGACAGGTGGCCGAAGAAGGGTATCGAGGTTTCTTACGTGGCAAGACGTTAATTATGCCTGGTGCTCGAAACCGATTCATCGCGTTTATGCCGCGGTTGTTGCCGCGTAAGATGATGACTCGCATGATAAGATCCTCACAGGACAAGACAGGAAATTAAACATTTATAGAGAATAAATCAGATATTGCCCAATTCGCTCGCTTCTCGTTGTTCTTCATTCTTTTCTTTTACGACAAACATACACAAAAACAGGGGGGAAGCTGAAAGGCACAAATTGAATTTTCTCTATCTCAAATGACTCAGCTAATTGTTCCTTCATATGAAGTGTGTACTGGTACAAAACTAAGGTGCCTCCAGGTCGGAGCGCTGTATGAATCTGTGACAGGATGTTTTGTCTCATTTCTCTGGAAAAATTAAAAAATGGCAGTCCACAAATGATGCTATCCAACTGATGGATATGTTCTTGATTGATCCTTTTCAACAGATAGGAGGCATTTGAATGGAACATGAATTCAGGATATGTTTTCTTCAGATTACTTCTCATTTTGGGGTCTCTTTCAAATAAAAACACGGTTGCGGATTTTGGTAAATGTGATCTCATAAGACGTGTGACGGCACCTGTTCCTGGCCCCAGCTCAGCCATGGTTCTAACCTCCTCCCATCGTACAGAATGGACGATTTTACGGGCTAGAAATTTGGAACTGGGCAGGAGACTGCCTACTCGTTTGGGATTCCTCAGAAATCCTTGCAGGAAAAGAAATGGTTCGGATGTTTTCATCGCGGTATCCTCCATGGTTGAATTCATTGATGGTTCACTTGATGTTGGAAGGCAAGTTTAACTCGAATGTGAATACGTTATGCGTATGTTGAAGCGTCAAGGTGCCTTGATGTAGCTCTGCAATATTTTTGGCTATCGAAAGACCTAAACCTGACCCCGCTTGAATGCCTTCACTGCTTCTTGAATAATCCACCTTATAAAAACGGTCAAACAGTTTATCTTTTTGCTCCATTGTGAGCGGCGCACTTTTATTTTCGACTTGAATGGTAATGTGCTCATGGTGCATACTCATTCGTATGTGAATCACACCAGGTTTAAAGGAATACTTTAGGGCGTTCATGAGAAGATTATCAATAGCACGAGCAATCTTATCACTATCCACGCAGGCCATAATTGGGGCATTACCGATCTCTTTCTCGATATGAATACCATTCTCCTGAGCTAAAGGTTCAAATTCAAACAACAACTGGTCTAACAGCTGATATAGGTCAACCTTTTTCAAATCCAATTGGGTATCTACTGAGGTTAGACGTGTGTATTCAAATAAATCATCGAGCAGCTTCTTTAGATGCGTTGCTTTGTTATAGGCGTTTTGAATGAAGCGGTCATACTCTGCTTTGTCTTGAAATGATTCTGTTCTTAGAAGCTCAATATACCCGATGATGCTGGTAAGCGGTGTGCGCAGGTCATGCGAGATCCCCGTAATCAAGTCCATCTTGGATTTCTCCAGCTCGCGTTCTTTGATGATCTGCAGCTGCAACTGTTCAGTCATGTGATTGATGTTGGAAGCGACGCGTCCAAGTTCATCTTGTCGATTGACAGGTACCCGATAGTCCAGATTGCCTTCTGAGATGAATTGAAGTCCTTGCTCCAAAGTAATGAGATCTCTCACAATTTTTCGTGTGGAAAACAAAAAAATTAACGTGAAAATTACGATAAAAATGGGTGTTAGAACATAAGGAAAGATGTAGAGAAGTGAAGGCCAATTAAATTTTTCACTAATTTTTGCGGCACCTATGATCAACATATTATTTACACCCACAGAACCAACAAACGAAATCAATAAACTGATCAACATTCGATATAGGATGTTAATCTGTATCTTTTTTTTAAACTGTGGTAATCGTTTAATCAATTTTATAACCCACTCCCCATACCGTTTTAATATACTGAGGTTCCCGTGGATTCACTTCCAGCTTTTCTCGCAGGTTACGAATATGAACCATCACCGTATTATCGGAATACCCGTAAGGTTCTTTCCATACGGTTTCGTAAATCTTCTCCGAGCTAAATACTTGTCCAGGATGGCTGGCAAGCAACACCAGAATGGAAAACTCTAGTGGTGTAAGCGAAATGTCATTCTCTTTGAGCTTCACGGAATGTTTACTTGTATCGATGACAAGGTCCTTGATCAAAATAAGTGAATTGGATTCTGGTTTTCCAATCAGTGTTTGACGTCGTAACTGAGCTTTAACGCGAGCCAGTAACTCTAACGGATTAAACGGTTTGACCATGTAATCATCAGCCCCGGTAGTCAGGCCAGTGATTTTATCAATGTCTTCTTCCTTGGCGGATAGCATTATAATCGGAGTGGATGATACTTCTCTTATTTTGAAGCAGGCTTTGATTCCGTCCATGATGGGCATCATGACATCCAGTATTACGAGTTGGACCGATGTTGTTTTGATAATATTTAGCGCTTCCTCACCATTGGTTGCTTCAATGACCTGATATCCTTCGTTACGTAAATAGACATGAATGACATCACGGATATCGGGTTCATCATCAACCACGAGAACGGTATTCACAATTCAACACTCCTTAAAAATTAGGATAATATCAGTGTAAACGATAGCCTAAGATGTTTAAATTGTTTCCTTTTTGCGACAGACATAAACGAACGCAAGTGGGATATTCAGAGGCACTAATTCTATTTTTTCGATGATAAAGTGCTCGGATAATGTTTTTTTCATTTGAAGTGAATATTGAAAGGCGATGAATAAACCTCCAGGTTTGAGTGCCTTATAGATCTGGTCTACCAACGTATTTCTTAATTCAGGCTCAAAGTTGAAGAAGGGCAATCCGCTAAAAATGTAATCCAGTTGCTGAACGCCCTCTTGATTCATGGATTCTACTAATCGAGTGGCGTCTGGATAACAGGAGAACTCCGGGTATGCCGTCTGAAGATTATTTCTCATCGTTTCGTTCATCTCAAACAATAGGACTTTGGTGGAATCCTGTACTTGTTGATGAATATAACGAGTGATAGGACCTGTACCCGATCCAAGCTCGGCGACTGCTTTGGCTTCTAGCCAAGAGGCTTGCTTAACCATTTTGCTGGCGAGAAACCGGGAACTGGGGATGATACTGCCAACATGTTTAGGGCTTTGAAGAAAGCTTTTCAGAAATAAAATGGGTTCATTGGAATTCATGTTTGTGGTTCCTCCGTATATGTGATGGTCTGTTATCAAAACCAGTTAGAAATGTAATAATTGGAGCGTAGAAAGAATGGGACCGCCGAAGTAGATTCCCGCTGTAAAATACGTTATGGTCCATAACAAAGCACTGGAATAGGAGATGAGAGCAAATTTTCTATACTGCACGCCGCTCAGCCCAATGACCAAAGGGAGAACATATCGCACGATTGGAATGAACAAACCGATGCACATCGCCCAATTGCCACTCTTATTCAGAATCAGTTCAGCCTTAACGAAGTGTTTATTATGTTGAAATCTGTGTTTTATCTTGGGGCCAAATAACTTCCCTGCAAAATAAACAAAGGTAATGGCTGTTAATAGTCCGGATAAGATACAGAAGTATGTGATCCATGAATTGATAACTCCTGTGTGGCTCAGAATGGCACCGCTGATAATCGTGATCTCATTTGGAATTGGAATCCCGAAAGGCCCCAATGAGAAGGCAAAATAAAAAATCAGATATCCATACTGATGAAGTAGCTCTAAGATCGTATTACTGATCATTGTTTTGCCTCCTCTCTTGTTGATATAGCAATCTTAATGAAAAAAACTAAGGAATTAATGAGCATAAATCTGAAGAAAATCTAAAGAATACATAAGCAAAGCCAAACAACTGCGTTCAAGAGAAAAAGCCTTGCCAACTTAATGGCAAGACTTGAATAGGTGGACATATTCAAGAGCGGTGATTAAGTGATATGAATTTCTGAATATCAAATAAAGCTTGTCTCGAAATGAACTTATAAGTGAGCTCGAGTTGATTATCTATATCTTTATCTGCAAGGAAGAGGATGAGCATAAAAGAAGAGCCGAGACGTCATAATGACGACTCAGCTCTTTTTTATGTCCCAGGGGATCAGACTTCTTTGAAATCAGTTTATTGTAGGAAGTAGAACCATCTAAATTTGGTACCAGCAACAAAAAACAAAACAATCCATCCCCATAGAAACAACAAACGTAGAGGTCGTGGAATCAGGAGATATTCTGAGTACAATTTGCTGAAAAGTTTCAATACAGTAGTGACCACCCCTGCTAAGTTACTCCCTTATATCCGCTTTCGCAAGAAAAAGAGACGATAAGATAACCAAGATCCCAATAAGTCTGTATACCGTGGCGTAGGCCTCAAGGTTGCTTCTGGCAATTACAAATCCGATGATCAAAATAGATAATATTAAAAGACCAAAGGTGTTTCTATAACTCAGATACAAAACCTCCAATTATATCAAAATAAGGTATATTATATCATAATAAAAACCAGAGAAACTTTTTGTATCAGATTCAGCCATACCTACTCATTCAGTAAATAAATCGAACGATATGATGCTGGCATGCCAATATATAGTGTAAGGAGGAGGGGGATGGATAATGAGTGAGCAAGATGAGTACATAGAACTTGTAACGTTAATACGGGCGGGGCATGAAGAAGCATATGGAGAATTATATGAGAAAACAGTGACGAGGATATATCAAACTGTGCGATTTCTCATCAAGGACAAGTCTGACGCGGAGGATGTGGTACAGGAGATTTACATTCAGGCGTATCGATCATTGGCGCGATATGATGCGGAGCGTGCTTTTCGTCCCTGGTTGATGGGGGTGACGATGCGACAGGTTCAGAGTTATCGACGCAAAAGATTGATGCAGTTTCGGTTTGGCAAACGGATCGAAAAATCTGACGTGGGAATAGAATATGATTTTTCCACTGATCTGGTCAACAAACTGGCAAATCGACCTCTGCTGGAACAGGTCCGCCGTTTGCCTTACAAGCTGCAGCAGGTGGTTACACTTCATTATTTGAATGAATACACGCAAGAGGAGATTGCTGGCATATTGGCGATTCCGCTCGGAACCGTAAAATCGCGCATACATGCGGCGCTGGCGAAGTTGAGACAAAAAGAAAAGATGAATCCAAGGTTGCGGGGAAAGGTGGAGGATCTGCATGAAACTCGATGAACAGTTGCGAACAGCCTACCAGGAAGAGACCAAAGACTGGTCCATCCCTGCGAGCATTAAACATAAAATGATGGATGGTATTCAAAGTGATTCACACATCAGAAAAAATCGAAAAAAATGGCTGGTCACGGGGATCTTGGCTGCTGTACTCATTATTCCCACCGGAGCATACGCAGGGTACACCTATCTCGCAGACGGAATATATGGTTCACAGGAAAACATCACAGCTATGGGGGGAACAGCTGAGGATTATATGAGGTTGGAAGCAAAGTTGCAGACGGCCAAGGCCCATTTCAGCGAAGAAGAATTTGTTCAATATATGGACTTGCTGAAGCAATTAGGGCAAATGGCCGTGAAGTATGCCGATTCTCAGGGCAATATGCATCCAGAGCAGTGGAGTACAGTGGAGCAGGAACGATATAACCTTCTTGCAGCTGAGCTGGAACCGTTTTTTGAGAAGCTGGAAACTGTGAGTGTAGGGCCCTCCATAAAACTGATGGACGAGGAGCAATTTTGGACGGAACAGTTGGAACAGGCAGAGAAGACATTTACCAAGGAACAATATCGTGAGTTCAAGTCTGTCTATGAACAAATGAAGAAATACAAAGTTATGGTGATGGACAAGGATGGAAGTATTCATGAGGAACGTTTGTCGGCGGAGCAGAAGGATGATTTAAACCAGCTAGAGAGACGCCTAATCCCCTATTTGAAACGGTTAGAGCTCAATTTGCGTTAATTCGGGTGAACTGTGAAAGTGGAGAAGAAGCGGAGAAGTGAATTTTTTCGCTTCGTTCTTGTTGTTGTGACTGTTACTTCCTCCCCTGCACCTTCAGCCGATATTGATGCGGTGTAGAGCCTGTGGTAGTACGGAATACTTTGCAAAAGTAGGAGGGGCTGGTCATACCAACACGGTGACCGATTTCGGGAACGGTGAGCGAGGAACGGGTGAGCAACACACAGGCATGACGAATGCGGGTGGCTTGAGCATAAGCAACAATTGTGGTGCCAGTCGCTTTTTTGAATACATGAGATAGATGATAGGGGGATAGATGAAGTGTATCTGCGATATGCTCCAAACGAAAAGGCTCTTGGTAATGCTGCTCAATCCATTGCATGATGGCTTCGGCATGAGGGTGAAGAACGTTTGCACTGGACGAAAGTACATCTTGGGAACGGCTTTGCTGCCCGTCTTGCCACAGATAGCGAAGTTGTGCGAGCAGATCTAATACAAAGAGGCGTGTATCCTCCTCTACTTGGTGGGGAAGAAGACCTGGATACGTATCTGCATATTGTTCCATTCGTTGAACGAGTGGAGAAGTGGCAGCAAGTCGGATGGGCTGAATGGGGGATTGCTCTTCCAGCAGATCCTGTATGAAGTGGTGAGTAACTCTAAATTGCGACCAATGTGTCTTCAGTAGATCAAGCTCAACCATGAGTACATTTCGAATGAAAGGCTGCTGTCTGGATACTTGAATCTGGACGTGGTGCAATTGGAAAGGTCGAAAAACCATAAGCATACCGGGTTCAAGGGAGAAAACCTGACCTTCGGTTATCAACTGCCCATATCCTTCGTGGATATAGGTTATCTCCATCTGGGAATGAGCATGGAACACTTCGCGAAACGTAGTGTTGGATGTACGACGACAGGCCAGTTTAAATTGTTCTCCCAGGATGATGGACATCATGATCGCCTCCCTTATCATGCGCAAGATAGTTATATTTTAGCACAAGATGAACGCATAAAAGCGCTTTATTATTGTGTATTGTGAAGGGAATAAGGGAGGTATGCAACGATGTTAAAAGTAGCGATTATCGGAGCAGGTGCAATTAGTGGAGCACATATCTCAGCATATTTGGCGTTCCCTGAGCGATGTCAGATTGTTGCTGTGGTCGATATCTACGTGGAAAAAGCACAGAAGCGAATTAATGAATATGGTCTGGAAGGTGCACAAGCTGTCACGGATTACACAGAGTTACTTGCCCAAAACATTGATCTGGTATCAGTCTGTACGCCGCCGTATACACATGCTTCAATTGCGTGTGATTTCATGCAAGCAGGTGCGCATGTGTTGGTCGAAAAACCGATGGCCTCTTCCCTGGAGGAAGCGGATCTGATGTTGAGAGCAGCGCAAGAAAGTGGCAAGTTACTATCTGTAGTAGCACAGAACCGGTTTACAACACCAATGATGAAACTGAAAGGTGTGCTGGACAGTAAACGGATGGGCCCCATCGTACATGTGCAGGTTGATTCGTTCTGGTGGCGGGGTCACAATTATTATGATCTGTGGTGGCGCGGGACATGGGAAAAAGAAGGCGGAGGTTGTACCCTCAATCATGCGGTGCATCATATTGATGCCATGCTTTGGATGATGGGACCTCCAGTGGAATTGCAGGCCATGATGGCGAATACGGCACATGATAATGCCGAAGTCGAGGATGTATCCATGGCGATGCTTCGCTTCCAGGAAGGGGCGCTTGGCATGATTACCAGTTCGGTCGTGCATCACGGAGAGGAGCAACAGTTAATTTTTCAGTGCAAAGAAGCCCGGGTATCTGCACCTTGGAAAGTGGTTGCTTCTACAGCACGGAGTAACGGATTTCCAGAATCCAATCAAGAGCTGGAAAAGCAGATTCAGAAGCTGGTTGACGAATTACCGGATGTTGTTCATGTCGGTCACGCTGGGCAAGTTGAGAATGTGTTAAACGCTATTGAGACAGGATCACCCCTTCTGGTAGATGGAGAAAGTGGTCGAAATACGCTTGAACTGATTGTGGGTATCTATAAGTCGGCAAGCACGGGAGAAAAGGTTGTTTTTCCAATTGGGGCGGAAGACGCGTTTTACACAAGAGAAGGAATTATGCAACATGCCGTACACTTTTATGAAAAGAAAACGACGGTGGAGAATTTCGAGGATTCGAGTATTACACTCGGGAGGAAGTTGGATTCGTAGTATTTTACGTGAAAAAGATGCCCCTCACATTAGTGAGAATGGGCATCTTTTTTTGTAATATGTCGATTACACCTACATCACCATAAAAAATTAATACACTCGATTTTTCCATCCATTTAACTGAAAATCACTTCAAGATAATAATCTCCATAGTCATGGATTGAATCAATGAGAGATGCAATCATTCTCGTAGTCGCGTTGAAGAAAAATGGGAAGATTTGATAATGTTTTTGCTTCAGCTTTTGAGTGTATCGGATCAACAGAAAGAGGGCCTACATGAAACGCTTTCACAGTTAGCGGATTCACGTCATCTGAAACACTTGGAGAAGATGATGCAATGGGTTGAAGAACATTTCAAATATGAGATCAGATTGGACCAGATGGCGGCAGATGTTTATCTGTCCAAATCATATGCTTCCCGCATTTTTCATCAAGAGACAGGTAGCAGCATTACGGAATACGTCAAAGCTTGAATGTACAGTATGCCTACTCGCTCCTTGAGACAACAACACTTTCGGTGGAGAAGAATGGCAGACGTGCAGGATTTTCAAGTGGATCGTATTTCATCCAGTTATTTCGCAAATCTGCGGGGACGAACCTACGACAACATGGGTAACAATTTGACCAGAGTAGTGAGCATTCATTTGGTTTGCAAAAAGTAGCGTTATTACGTCTCTATATATGCAATTAGTATTCACCGTTTGAAGTAAATAAATCCCGGATGCGGATTGCACTAGCCATTTGCTAAATGCGTTACTCCTCCTCCGGGATTGCACGTGTTACCTTCAAGCTAAACAAATCATAATGATTCCTCAAAATGTTACAGCCACTTATCAGCCCAACGTTCCACGGCGCTTAAAGCTCTCCCTAGTTCCGTGCCTTTTCGTGACAACATATATTCAGTTCGAACTGGACGTTCCGTGACCACATGGCGAACCACAAGTCCTTCTTCCTCCAATTCCTTCATTCGCTCATTTAACACACGTTTGCTCAAGTCAGGGATATAAGCGTGAATCTCACTGAAGCGTTTGGGCTCCTCCATCAACGCATGGATAATGAGGGCTACCCATTTTCGGCCAATGATCTGATAAGATTGTTCCACTTTTGTGCATATTTGCTTGGCATTCTCATCATCGCTCATGATTGTACTCCTTTGATTTAGTATTGCTTGTAATATCATTAGTATACTTATTGTAACCTACTTGTCCACAGGCCATATGTGTAAAATGTCACATACCAATTGTTCTTAATGTTACCACATAAAGCGTTATCATCAAATAAAAACCCTATAAACACTGGAGTTCACAGGTTCGACACGATTGTTGACGAATTGTGACGACAGGTGTAATATGGGTAACGTTAATTCAAATGGTTACAATTTATAACCTATAAACAGGTTGTGGAGAGAAGGAATGTTCCATGGTTGAATTCAGGCGCGTTATATAAACGGAGGCAAGGCGGGGAACACACCCACTTATTCCGTCTTTTGTCATGCTTGGATTTGAACATTTTGCAACATCATATACTATACTGCACAGATCACAGGAGGCACTCCAATGGATGCAATGACATTTGTCCTGTTCGGGGCAACAGGCGATTTAGCCAAACGCAAGATTTACCCTGCATTATATAACTTGTACATGGATCAGAAAATGCCGAAATCCTTCTCCGTTATCGGATTGGGACGACGTGAATTGTCGGATATGGACTTCCAGGCCAATGTTGAAAAGTCACTGCACGAATTCTCACGTCAGACGCCAGAAGAAGCATCTCAGGTTCGTGATTTCATTGGAGCTTTCCGTTATTGTTCTTTAAATAATACGAAGCTTGAAGATTACACCAAACTGTTGGAGTTGGTTCAACAGCGTGAACAAGAGCTTAACATTCCCGAAAACCGCATGTTCTACATGTCGGTGGCACCGGAATTCTTTGAGCCAATCGCATTAAACATTCAAGAAAGTGGCCTGGGTAACACCAAAGGCTGGAAGAAACTGATTATTGAAAAACCATTCGGACACGATCTGCAATCGGCTCGTGATCTGAACGAAAAACTGAGCAATACCTTTGCGGAAGAAGAGATCTATCGCATTGACCATTTCCTCGGTAAACCGATGGTTCAAAATATTGAGACGCTCACCTATGCAAATCCGGTAATTCAGGCGTTGTGGTCTAACCGTTATATTGCCAATGTACAAATCACGGCAAGTGAGACGGTGGGTGTTGAAGAACGTGCCGCGTATTACGACCAAAGCGGTGCCCTTCGTGACATGTTCCAGAACCATATGCTTCAGTTGCTGATGATGATTGGTTTGCATTTGCCAAAACGTTGCACACCGGAAGAAATTCAATTCAAAAAGCAAAAAATTGCTGAAGCACTGCGTCCGTTGACAAAAGAAAATATCGCTTCTGAAGTTGTTCGTGCACAATATGCAGCAGGTGAGCTGCAAGGTTCTTCGGTTGTTGGATATCTGGACGAGCCTGGCATCCCTGCCGGATCTCAGAACGAGACCTATGTTGCTGCAAGACTTTGGATCGATGATCCGTTCTGGAGCGAGGTTCCATTTTATATCCGTACAGGTAAACGCCTGGCTGAGAAATCCACCAGAATCGTTGTTGAATTCAAGTCTCCACTCAAAACGGGGCATGAATCCGAGAATACAACGGAACCTAACCTGCTTACGATTGAAATTGGTCCGGGAGAAAGTATTTCCCTTCAATTAAATGCGAAGAATCCATTGAACCATGGTGAAGTGGAACCAATGCATATGACCTTCAACTCAGGTAAACGTAACATCCCTGAAGCCTACGAGAATCTGATCTTTGATGCGATGCGTGGAGATTCCACCTTCTTCGCTCATTGGAACGAAGTGGAGCTGGCATGGCAATGGGTGCAACCGATTCAGGAAGCATTCGAAGCAGGCAGTGTGCCACTGGATACGTACAGCGCAGGTTCGCATGGACCAGAGTCAGCAGATCGCCTGACAGCAGCAGACGGCTACCGTTGGTGGTAAGTGAAACGAAAAAGCGAGCATAAGAGAACACAATAGTAAAAACAACAGTACAATCCGTTCTGCTCACCCATGAACATTTTGCACAATCCAAATGCTTCTTCCAAGTCAACAGGATATAGAACGAGATGTTTTATTACCTTAGAGCTTGTACTCGGAAGCGAGTTTGGATTAAATGATGTAAATTGTTGATATAACACAGTATCCATTACTAATTATACCGTTCCAATTTTGCATAAGCCCTTCCGGTTATGATAGCCGGAAGGCCGTGAAAATTTTTGAATATAGATTAGCGGACGCACTGAATTTTTTGCCTAAGTAGCGACGTAGTGTAGGGGACGGAATCGATTCTGTAGAAGCAAAGCGTTCGCCTTTGTATCCAAATTTCATCAATTTAAAGGTTGATGAAAAGAAATTTGGATACAACAGCGATCGAAAGAACGAGCCGTAACCGGAACGGTTGCTGCGAAATGGGAATGTAGTCTGGCGCTCTGCAACAAAAGTGAAATTTAAACATTGTTCATAACAGGAGGATTTTGAAATGAAACTTGGACTTGTCGGATTAGGAAAAATGGGATTGAACCTGGGTAGAAACCTGATTGATCACAAACACGAAGTGGTTGCTTTTGACCTGAACGCTGAAGCAGTAAATGAAATGAAAGAATACGGCGCTGAAGGCGTATCTTCATACGCAGAGATGGTGGCTTCGCTCGAATCCCCACGTGTATTGTGGATCATGGTTCCCCACAACGTGGTAGACGCTGTGCTGGCTGAAGTTAGCCCATTGTTGTCCAAAGGTGACATCATTATTGAAGCGGGTAACTCCCACTACAAAGAATCCATCCGTCGCTACGAAGAGATGAAACCTAAAGGCATTCACTACATGGATGCAGGTACATCTGGCGGTATGGAAGGTGCACGTAATGGAGCATGTTATATGATCGGTGGAGACCCGGAAGCTTGGGCAATCGTTGAACCGGCATTCAAAGATACTTCCGTTGAGAACGGCTATCTGTATGCAGGTAAAGCGGGCAGCGGTCACTTCCTCAAAATGGTTCACAATGGTATCGAGTACGGTATGATGGCATCCATCGGTGAAGGTTTTGACGTATTGGAGAAAAGTGGATTTGACTTCGACTTCGAACAAGTGGCTCGCGTATGGAACAACGGT
The DNA here is from genome assembly GCF_036894235.1 of Paenibacillus sp. Y5S-9. Classification (NCBI taxonomy): domain Bacteria; kingdom Bacillati; phylum Bacillota; class Bacilli; order Caryophanales; family Paenibacillaceae; genus Paenibacillus; species Paenibacillus sp. Y5S-9. The sequence goes on along the minus strand of NZ_CP145887.1, from coordinate 5,742,229 downwards.
TCCGTTATCCGCTCTTGGTTGATGGAACTGACAGAACGTGCCTTCTCCAAAGATGCAAACCTCGATGAAATTAAAGGCGTAATGCACTCTTCTGGCGAAGGACGTTGGACGGTAGAAACGGCATTTGACCTTCAAACCGCTACTCCGGTTATCGCGTTGTCCTTGCTGATGCGTTATCGTTCCCTGGAAACAGATACATTCACAGGTAAAGTGGTAGCAGCATTGCGTAATGAATTTGGCGGTCACGCTGTAGAGAAAAATTAATTTTATATATAACTGTTAACATATGATGAGAATCGGGTAATGACTTATATCGTGTTTACGAATTCATCAAGTGGAGGTAACATATCATGAAATTTTTCTTAGATACAGGGAATGTGGAAGAAATCAAACGGATCGAACGTCTGGGTCTGGTGGATGGAGTCACGACTAACCCGTCTTTGATTGCCAAAGAAGGTCGCGTATTTAAAGAAGTCATTCAGGAGATCTGTGGCGTTGTTAAAGGCCCGGTCAGTGCTGAAGTAATCGGTCTCAAAGCCGAGGATATGTTGAAGGAAGCTTATGAAATTGCAGAATGGGCACCGAATGTAGTCATTAAATTGCCGATGACCGAAGATGGGCTGTACGCTTGTCATGAGTTGACGCAAAAAGGGATTAAAACCAATGTCACGCTGATTTTCTCCGCAGCACAGGGTCTGATGGCGGCGAAAGCCGGTGCAACCTACATCAGTCCATTCGTTGGTCGCTTGGACGATATTGCGGTGGATGGTATGAAATTGATTCGTGATCTGCGTCTTATTCTGGACATGTATGATCTGCCTTCCGAGATTATCGCAGCAAGCATTCGCAATATCAAACATGTAGAGGATGCAGCCCTTTCCGGTGCGCATATTGCCACCATCCCAGGTTCGCTTCTGCCAACACTTTGGAAACACCCACTGACGGACAGTGGCATTGAACGTTTCCTGAAAGATTGGGAATCTGTTCCGAAATAAAAGGATAGACGTTGCCTGAGTCTCTGGGTGGTCTGAACATAAAGCCTTTCGCCTTGCAGAGTAATCTGCGGGCGAAAGGCTTTTTTATCTCGATTTTATGTAGTTTCCGATTTCCGGTTAGGTTAGCCAAAGAGGAGTACTTGTCCCTTTCATGTTGTTGTTACTTTCTGTCCAGTGTCCACGTACTGTCCTTCTTTTTCGGGACAACGGTGCATAAGGTTAACATATAGCCTATAGCTCATCCCGCAGGGGAGGGACACTTCGATGATGAGAAGAAAATGGCGAAGCCGGAGACGCCGTAAGCCGCCAAGCGGCAAACGCAAAATGTGGTTGATCATTTTATTGCTCACCGCGTTTTGTTTGATGCAGGGCTTTGCTTATGTGGATAAAAAGATGAAGCCCCCGATCATGCATTTGGCCAAGATCAGAGTGAAGCAGATTGCAACTGAGGCGATCAACAAGGCGATTACAGCACAGGTTGCAGATGGGAAAACCAACGAAGGGCTGATTGACTGGAAGACGGATACCGCAGGGAAAGTGTCCGGTTTCATGCTGAACTACAATGAGCATATGCGAATCACAGCAAGTACGATGAATATTGTGCAATCCACGCTGCAGAATGTACACATGTTAAAAGAAAAAATCCCGCTGGGGCAGGCGCTGGGCAGTCCGGTGTTGGCTTCATTTGGCCCGAGTATACCGGTTCGTATTGAGCCCCAAGGCGCTGTCAAAGTGGATCTGAACACCCGTCAACAGAATGCGGGTATTAACATGATTTTGGTGGAAGTGTACATTCACATCATTGCTGAGGTCGCGGTCGTGGTGCCCTTCGATATGGAACCCGAAACGGTTGATACGGAAATCCCGATTTCCTACCTTTTGGTTGTCGGGGATGTGCCAATGTATTATTACGATAATCAGGGCAAGCCGGTAGGCAGTAACGGTAGTAATGCCCCAGCTATTGCGCTGCCATCAGGTCATGCGGGGGTATCAAGCGGTAATGGAGTAACTACGAATCCCCCTAGCCAGAACCAGCAACAGACGCCGTCAGACCATTTGCAAGGGAATGAACTTGAAATTGACCCGGATGATCTGCCTGATGTGAATGGGGGATTTCAGCTCAATAAGGACGCGCACCCATGATACACACAAATATCTAAAGCAAAGCGAAAAAGGGACCTCTATCTAAGAGGTCCCTTTTTCCAATACTTATCGTACTCTGAGCCGAAGAGAATCGACTTAATCCCGCCAATTTACAGGTTTGGGTCAAGACATGTGGTGTACTGCAAATTGCTTCCACGTACGGAGCATATCCTCGTCTCACTTGCTTTTCTTTTTCTTTTGTTTGCGTTCATCCTGTTCCCAATGTTTCAGTAGTGGATAAGGATCGAAAGACCATTCGTGCAGTCCGCTATCCCGGTAGATCCCATAGTGCAGATGTGGAGGAAATTTGCCCTGCGTGCCCGGTTTACCGTAACCCGAACTGCCAACCCAACCCACAACCTGACCGGGGATCACAACTTCACCAATGCGTGCGCTCTTGTCAAAACCCGAGAGGTGGGCGTAATAGTGATAATGGTTGTTCAAATCCCGAATTCCGATGCGCCAGCCGCCAAACGGGTTCCAGCCTTTGATTTCCACGACCCCGTAACAGGTACTGCGCACAGGCAGGCCATGCGGAGCGAAGATATCCGTTCCCTCATGAATGCGATAACCGCCCCAGCTTCGTTTCGTCCCCCAGGTACTGCGATAGGAGTAGTTGGTTCCGAGCGGGACCGGAAAGGCATGTCCGAATAGATCCAGATTGTCAAAATGCTCATATAACTTCGCGAATTGCTGTATCCGTTGCACAGCACGGGAGTTGTGATAATATTCCCACAAGGCAATGTTGAAGTCCTCTTGTTTGTTTCCATAACCTTGAATAACCGAAGCCATGCTGTACAGCACATCCTGATCATTGTTGGCATCCGCTATACCGTCTCCTGAACCATCACGTCCATATCCTTTGAAAAAAAGAATGGATTCCGGATGTTGATCCGTCTCATCGGGATTTAGCCATCCTCTCCAGGCCGGAGGGGTCATGAAGATACCCGTAAGCCGCTCCGGATGCTTGCGATCCTTCGGGTGTGCACGGGTAATCGTTCGTTCATACTGATCAATGGCAGCAAGCCTGTACCAGGGAATCTGGGTCATCTGACCGATGGTTTCATATAAATGGCGACGTGCAGCGAAAATTTCTGCGGGTTTTAACTCGGTAGCCTGTGGTTTGGGAGCGGCCTGGGCGGGTTCACTGTAAACTTCAACAGGCAAGAATGGGAGAAGCAGAGTACCTGCAAGTAATGTTTTGATCCAAAAGCGGTACGTGTGCCTGAAGGTCAAGCGTTGTTGCACTGGGAAGCAGCCCCTTTCCATTAGAATGATACAAGGTACCCGATGAACCAAGCTAAAGGTTAGCGTTCTTCAAAAGTTCTCATTTTATCCATGTAAGCTCTTGGGGTGAATCGAATTTTACAAATTGTCCAAATCGGGCAGGAATGCACAAGATGTGACAAATGGGGGTTTTTCCAGCGCTTTCATGGTATAATATGTTCCGAGCAACAGCCTAACTTCAGTTAGAAAGAAGGTTTATGCATTGGCTAAACGTGTTAAAGAACCGAAGCCGGATTGGATTCGGATCAAATTGACAACCGGCGATAACTATCAGGAAATGAAAACGATGATGCGTTCCAAAACGCTGCATACGGTATGTGAGGAAGCACGGTGTCCGAATATTTATGAATGCTGGGCCAATCGAACGGCCACTTTTATGATTTTGGGCGACATTTGCACAAGGGCATGCCGTTTTTGCGCGGTGAATACAGGCTTGCCAACGGAGCTTGATTTGCAGGAACCAGAACGTGTGGCGGAAGCAGCAGAGCAGATGAATCTGCAACACTGCGTAATTACAAGTGTAGCCCGTGACGATCTGAAAGACGGGGGAGCTACGATTTTTGCAGAGACGGTGAAGGCTGTACGGCGGCGGTTGCCATTGTGCAGCGTTGAAGTACTCATTCCAGACTTTCTGGGCGATCGGGAATCTTTGCAGATTGTAATGGATGCCAAACCGGACATTCTGAATCACAATATTGAGACGGTTGAGCGGTTGTCAGACAAAGTGCGTGCCAAGGCGAAATATAAACGTTCACTGGAATTGCTTGCTCGTGCCAAAGAAATGCAACCTAACATCCCTACGAAATCAAGCATTATGCTTGGTGTAGGTGAGGAATATAATGAAATTTTATCAACAATGGATGATCTTCGTGCGGTGAACTGTGATATTATGACGATTGGTCAATATTTGCAGCCATCGGAGAAACATCTGTATGTTGAGAAGTATTATCCGCCAGAGGAGTTTGCTGCATTGAAACAGGAAGGATTGAAACGTGGGTTCAGCCACGTCGAGTCCGGCCCGATGGTTCGCAGCTCCTACCATGCGCATGAACAGGTGAAATCGGCTACCAAACATGCTGAACAGGCGGCAACACACGCGTGATGGAGGAAACCGGATTGGAAGAAGAAAAAATCACAGAACAGATTCAGGACCAACTTCAGGAGCAGATCCAGGAGCCGGTTCAGGAATCGGTTGTTGAATCAGTTGAGGAAAAGCCTAAAGAACCGGTCATTGTACAGATCGGCGGCAAAAATTATGAAATCGTCCAGAACCACAAAGAGGGCTGGAATCCAGAGGTCTTCCGTGATCGTTACAGTGAAGTGCTGGAGCGTTATGATTATATTATCGGGGACTGGGGTTATAGCCAGTTGAGGTTAAAAGGTTTTTACCGTGATAACCATCCAAAAGCGACGAAGGATTCCACGATCGCCAGTATGGTGGATTATATCAATGAATATTGTAATTTTGGCTGTGCGTACTTTGTGCTTCAGAAGAGCAAGGATCAGCCTCAAGCCAAAGCAAAAAGCGGTTCCTGAGAAGGACCGCTTTTTTGGTGTGTTTATTTTAGTCAAGAAATGCCGTGCGAACCCGGTTCCAGAATGGATAAGGGCGGAAACGTGCGAAACTGACCTTGTGACTGGATACCTGACAACGGACGGAGATCAGATCCTCCACCATCACGTTCACATGATCAATGGTCATCAGTAACCGCTGATCCTTGCGGGAGAAAATATCACAATGATGATGCTTGGGCAAAATAACCGGTGAACCAAGTGTCCGATAGACCCGGTTATTAATCGATGCAATCTCCGCAATCTGAATCGCCTCGATGGTTGGATGAACCATGGCACCACCAAGGGCCTTGTTGTATGCCGTGCTGCCTGATGGCGTGGATACACAGATGCCATCGCCACGGAACATTTCAAATGTCACATCGTTAATATCGACTTGGGCCACGACGGTACCGTCCACACCTTTTAACGTAAATTCATTAAGGGCGATGTAAGAGGAATTCCCCGACTTTTTGCGAATCTCAAGCTCCAATAGCGGATATTGTACAATGCGTGGTTTGAGACGCTCCGGATCTCCTTTACCACTCATCAGCCGAACTAATTCACGTAATTCTTCCTTCTTCCAATCGGCGTAAAAGCCGAGATGGCCTGTATGAACCCCAACAAAAGCAATATCCGGAATGCGGTCGATGAAATTGTGAAATGCCTGTAGCATCGTACCATCGCCCCCGATGGAGATAACAATCTCCGGCGATTCTGCATCCAGCTTGAACCCTTCTTCCTTCGCCAGCGCATGAAACTGCTGACTGAGATCAATCGATAACTGGTCTCCGCGGTCTTGAACATAGTATCTCAAGATGAAAGCTCCTTTGTGGTCATTATACTACCGATGATAATCAATTCCGCGGAAGAACACAACGTTTGGGCGCATATTCAGTTAAATATAGATGAATCGTTCACTTATTTTTGGCATGTCGTCTAGGCTTGAGAATGGAACTTAATATCGCAAGGAATAACAACAATACGATGAGGAATACAAAAACAATCATTCCGGATAAGAAAATCAGTCCCCAGTCCGGTGTATACGCAGATAAAGACGGGATGAAACCGGGCTCCATGAGAACGGGTGAAGAGGAACGCCCCATCATGGGTGTCCACAACATCAGAACCAGCATAGGTGCGATTAGCGCATGAATTGCTCTGGCAAATAGAAATGGACCGTATCTCATGGGTGTGTTGCTCAAAATACTCATAATCTGTGCATGGACGGATAATCCGCCCCAGGAGAGAACAAAGGCTGCTGCTGCGACTTTATAGACGAGAGGGATTGATGCACCGGCACTTCCGGCCTCTTTGTTCCCCAGCGTTACTTCAAATAACCCCCCGACCAAGCTAGGAGATAAGGATGGAGGAAGCCCGCTATGTCGAAGCAATTGCTCGGTTATCCCGTATAATCCACCAAGCCAACCGGTCTGTACAAGCAACTCCATCATGACCGAGAAGAATACAACCAGCCCTCCTACGATAATAATAAGGCGAAGGGATGAGGAGACTGCCTGGCGCAGCAGTTCACCGAATGCCCGTCCGTCAGCCTTTCTTGCCTCATGCATTGCATAGATGGCCCGGACCAGTCTGTTTCTATGTATTTCCCTCGGTGGAGATGTAGAAGAGATGTCTGGCTGTGAGCCTTTTGCTGTACCCCCGTGAAAACGCATGAGCATACCCACCAGAAAAGCTGCGGCGTAATGGCTCGCAACCAATACTGGAGCGATGGCGACATTATGGAAGAAGCCAACCGATACCGCTCCAATCATGAAGATCGGATCGGATGATGTCGTGAAGGCAACGAGCCGTTCTCCTTCTTCCCGGGTAACCAGCTTTTGTTCCCACAACTGAGCGGTCAGTTTCGCCCCTGTTGGATAACCGGATGCACAGCTCACGGCAAATACAAAACCACCGCTTCCGGGAACACGAAACAATGGACGCATCAGTGGATTCAGCAAGGTACCTAGAAAATGAACAATGCCAAAGCCGAGCAGCAGCTCGGACAGCACCAAAAAAGGAAAAAGGGAGGGAAACAATACGTCCCACCAGATGGACAGTCCGCGTACACCTGCATGCCAGGTTTCCGCTGGATACAAGACCATTAACACACAAAGGATCAGGAGAGCGAGTGTGACCAGGACATGGGTGAATCGTTGTGAAGCAGCCATGAATTCTTCTCCTTTATTTTTGGAATGGTCGGTGTGCGGAAGTCTGTGATGTCTATTGCCATCAATATATGAAAAAAAGTGGACAAACAGTACAAAATTATACGTGGAAAGCGCTTGCAAAAGTGGCTGTGTTTTTGAGTGATGTATGCTAAAATGAGAAAAACGCCTGAACGTCACCTAATTGTCTCCAAGGTGGAATTCAATTCGGATGGAGTGATGATCATGAGTCTTGTCACCGGAATCCTGGTCTGTGCTTTTGTATATGTGATACGTGCCTCGCTGGTACGCTCTGAGGAAGAGGACTGGCGGAGTTATTAATGGAATATCTAGTGCGCCAACCTATGCGGTTGGCGCTTTTTTTTGTTATTTTTTGAAGAAGGTCCTATATACAGATGGCAGGTTACATGTCCTGATGATTTCATGTTATATAGGACTTTTTGGTTTTTTTTGATAGAATGGAGATAAAGGCTTTTGTAGCCTGGATATTGTTACTGTTTTCACAATGTTCACGGAACGTGTAATATATGGCAAAATTCGACATCAGAAAGGGGAATCAGACGCATGAATCCCAGTTTGAGTATTTATGACAATCTTGGCGGTGAGAAAGGTGTTCGCGCACTGGTCGAGGCTTTCTATCCAATCGTTCAGCAGAATGAGCAACTGGCTCCGCTTTTCCCGGAAGATATTCAGCCGGTCATCGACAAGCAGTATATGTTTTTGTCTCAATTTTTTGGAGGACCAGGGCTGTTTTCCGAGGCATTTGGACATCCGATGATGCGTGCCCGTCATATGCATTTTGAAGTGACGGTTGAACGGGCTGAGGCTTGGCTTGCATGTATGGATCAAGCCTTAACACAGATTGGTGTGGAGGAGCCCTTGCATTCGTTTATCCTGCAGCGTTTATCCGGGCCAGCACATCATTTTGTGAATACACCGTAGTTCCGAATATGATTATAAGCGTACGGGAGAGGGATGGAAGAGATTGGAATTAGAGCCGCTATATAAGGTGAAGGTGACCTGTCATTATTGCGAAACCGAGTATGAAACCTCACGGGTAAGACCGAGTTTGAAAAGGCCCTACCGGACGGATTCGGATTTTTGTGCGTACTACAAGCTGGAGAATCCAGATTTTTATGTGGTTCGCATCTGTCCGCAGTGCGGGTTTGCCTCGACGGAGAACGCAACGGAGCATTTGAATGATGCTCAGCGCAAGGCTTTTAAGGAACAGGTCGGTAATCGCTGGGTAAAACGTGATTATAGCGGAGCACGAACACTGGAACAGGCGCTGGCTACGTACAAGCTTGCCTTGCTGTGCGCACAGGTTATTCAGGAGAAAGATCGTGTCGTCGCTGGTCTGTTGCATCATATAGCTTGGTTGTATCGTTATATGGAGGACCATGCACAGGAACATCGTTTTCTTGAATTTAGCCTTGAAGCCTATGTGAAGGTGTTCGAACGTGAAGGAACGGGTGGCAATGAAGCCAAACTGTTGTATTTGCTCGGGGAATTGAACCGCAGGGTAGGACGGTTTAATGAAGCAGTGCAATGGTTCAGCAAGGTCATTCATGACAAGCGGATCACAGATGCGGCCATGATTCGTGCTTCAAGGGAACAGTGGGCTGTGCTGCGTGAGCAGATGATTTCAAGTAAGTTGGAACTCCCTGAAGAGATGCTGGAAACAGACAAAGAGGCTGCGAAGCGCAGCCCCCTCTAGGTTGATCTTACATTAGTTACGGACAGGACGGCTGGATAACAAATAGTCACTGTCGTTGTCGATCACGGTCATGCTTGTATTACAGCAGGGAAAGACCAGTAATTTCTTTTTGCCTTCGCGAATGAGCACAAGCTCTTTGGGTTTGAGGGGGAGCAGCACGTTGCTTGCATGACAGTAGGGACATTGCTGTACATAGATGTCGCCCATCACAATATCGTAAGGCCAGCTGTTCTCAAACGGAATCATTCTTGTTCGCCTTCTGATGCGGAAGGTTTGGAGGCTTCTTGTTTGGCGAGTTCCGCAATCTTCTGCATCAGGATATGTTGGGGCATGTGCATCAGGTGCTCCAAAGGTACGCCAAGGGATTCTGCTAATTTGACGGCTGTATCAGCCGATACTTGTAAAGGTTTCATACGTTTACCTCCTGAAGGTTGCTATAAGTATTTCTCTAGTATAGAGATATGGCACGCATAAAACCAGTTTTTAATTCAATCCTAACCATCCAATTTATAGAGAGAGGTGCCTTATTAAATGAAAACGCCATTACACCCCGTATGGGATCTGGAGTCCATTTTTAGTGGAGGTTCTTCCTCCGAGACATTCACTGCGTATCTGATTGAACTGGAAGAGGATGTACGTAAACTGCAACATCTGTTGAACGAAACAGCTGCACCGACTTCATTAGAAGAGACGGCTGCGTTTGATCCCATTTTGGAACTGCTGCAAAGCTGTTATATGCGCGTATCGGAAGGTTCTGCGTTTGTATCCTGCCTTTCATCACAAAACCAGAAGGACAAAAAGGCAACGCAGCTTCAGGGCGCCATCAGTTCCCTTGGTGCGATGCTGAACGGCAGTAAATCGAAGTTCGATAATACACTCAGTCAGACATCAGATTCGGTGTGGGACGCTTGGATTGCTCGGGAAGATATTCAGCCGCTGGCATTTGTACTGAACGAGAGTCGCACGCTGGCTCGTGAGAAGCTGTCGCCTGAACTGGAAGGTCTTGCTCTGGATCTGGGTGTAGATGGTTACCATGGCTGGGGCAAATTCTACAACACGATTGTCAGCAAGGTGAACATTCCATTTGAGCAAGATGGGGAAACGGTGATGCTCTCCGCTGGACAGGCTGCCAACAAGCTGAGCGATAGTGATCGGAATGTACGCGAGACGGTATTCGCAAACTGGGAGCAAGCTTGGACCGATGTCGAAGATTTCTGTGCTGACACGCTGAATCACCTCGCGGGATTCCGTCTGAAGTTATATGAGAAACGTGGCTGGAATGATATCCTCAAAGAACCTCTGGCCATCAACCGGATGTCACGTCAGACACTGGATACGATGTGGGATGTGATTAATGGTGCCAAACCTGCACTTGTTCAATATCTGGAGCGCAAGGCAGAACTGCTGGGGGTAGACAAGCTCAGCTGGAGCGACGTAGATGCACCTGTAGGTAAATCGAGTGGCAAAATCACTTACGATGAGGCAGCCATCAATATTGTTGAACAGTTTGCCAAGTTCAGTCCTAAACTTTCCTCGTTTGCAGAGATGGCTTTTGAGAAACGCTGGATCGAAGCAGAAGACCGTCCTGGCAAGCGTCCAGGCGGATTCTGTACGTCTTTGCCACTTAGCAAAGCAACCCGAATTTTCATGACCTTCTCCGGGACACCATCTAATGTGTCGACTCTTGCGCATGAACTTGGTCATGGATATCATCAACACATTATGGAAGAGTTGCCTGCATTGAATCAACGTTATGCGATGAATGTGGCTGAGACAGCATCCACGTTTGCTGAACTGATTGTAGCAGATGCCCTTGTGCAGGCAGCAACAGATGAGCAAGAGAAGCTGGCTTTGCTGGAAGACAAGATACAGCGAAGTGTGGCTTTCTTTATGAACATCCATGCCCGGTTCCTGTTTGAGAATCGCTTCTATGAACAACGCAAAAAAGGGCTGGTCAACGCGGATGAATTATCCAGATTAATGGTGGAGGCGCAGCAGGAAGCATTCTGTGGCGTACTTGCATCAGATCATCCTCATTTCTGGGCATCCAAACTGCATTTCTATCTGACTGGTGTGCCATTCTATAATTTCCCATACACGTTCGGTTATATGTTCAGTGCGGGAATCTATGCGAGAGCACAGCAAGAAGGAACGGCATTTGCAGATAAATACGATGATTTGTTGCGGGATACAGGGCGTATGACGGTCGAAGAACTTGCTCAGAAACATCTGGGTACGGACCTGACACAACCGGAATTCTGGCAAAATGCTGCGGACTTGGTTATTGCCGATATTGAGCAGTTTCTGCAGATGACAGCAACCGAAAAATAGGTTGAATAGAATAGGTTGATAATATGAAAGAGGCTGCAATCCCCTGTTAACAGACACGGGATTGCAGCCTCTTTTTGTACAGAATCCTCATTTTTGATTCTCGAAGATTTTGTCGTAATTAAGTGAAAAAGCTCAGTTTAAGGGAGTGGAATGGCAATTAATTGTGCAAATAATAGTTAGAAATACCCAACTTTGACGTTGTTTGTTGAATGAGCACATATGATGTCATATAATGAGTCGTAAGTCCTTAATGTATAGGACTATAAGCATATAAGGAGAGTGTTAATATGAAAATTGATGAGCTTTCATTAGCGAGACAGTTGGATCTGGTATTCAAAGAACTTGATAATGAGTTATCAGGGTTAGATTCAGGGGTAGTTTTTGTGCAAATACGAAACAACGTAATTGGGAAATTCGGTATTCGACATAATCCGATAGCTGGACGAGATGGGCAGATGGATGTGGAGGAAGGGGGGCTAAACGAAACCCAAAGAACTTCTTTCCGTGCAATGGCACTGGAGACTTTGAAATTTAAACGCAATTGGACACATGGCGAAATATCGTACGACTTCACAGTAAGACAAGGTATGATTTTGGTAGATGCAACGATGGAGTCTAATTACAATATGGCAAGCTTGATGATTCGTTACCCTAGAACCAATACATACAAGGATTCAGATATGGAGTCGACCTCATAATTAGTTAAACAAGAGAAAGCGGCACTTCCGAAGAAGGCCGCTTTTGCTTTTGGATTCTGCTTAGGCTCAAGCAATAATTACGAGCTTACGAACGACCCGATAATTGCTGCTCAGCGATTTGTACCAGACGTTTAGTGATGTATCCACCCAGAGAACCTGTCTCACGGGAAGTATAGTTACCGTAGTAACCATCTTGTGGAATAGTTACACCCAGCTCTTGAGCAGCTTCAATTTTCAATTGTTGCAATGCTGCTGTTGCTTGGGGAACGACCAGGTTGTTGGAGCGGCTACCGCTACCTTGGTTTTGACTTCCGTACATATGTGTCACCTCCTTATGGGTTGGTGATGTTAGTATGGTTAGAGAATACGGAAATATACATGATATGGCGTAAGGGAAAATATGGATAACTATCAGTGCACAGGACACATAAAAAAGCCGACCCAATGCGGGTCGGCAAGTTGTATTTGGATATCAAAATATAGGGTGATATGCGTAAAAGCAAAATAGAGCATGATCAGCTCGCTTAATCTGTAGGAGGTATAACCTCAATACGTGTGAATAACTCAACAGGCTGTTCCGGTTCCAAGCGAATCAACCCGGTTTGTTCATCCGATAAAGCCAAATTAGGTGCATCCGGGAGCCAAGTGTACGGTTCAATGCACAAGAACTGATCGGATTCACCTTTGGTAAAGAGAACCCAATGTTTGAAAAATGCTTCATCTGCTGAATATTTCAATGTATATCCATCTTGCCTGCGTAAGTAAGCCGTAGCCGGTTCACCTTCGGTAGCTTTTAATAGGGTATCCCAGTTACGTCCCTGCAAATTGATGCCTTCGTTCAGAGCAGACCATTCACCCAGGGACTCCAGTTCACCTGTCGGTAGTTGTTCTTCATTCTGTCCGTATATTCCGGAAACAGGCAATTGCAGTGTCCAGTCGGCAGGTTTGCCGTCTAACAAAAACCATGTATGATATCCCATCCCAAAAGGAGCAGGCGTTGAGCTCAGATTGGTGACTCGCAGACGCTGGCTAAATACAGCGTTTTGCAGACTGAACGTCATCTCAAGTTTCAGGGGAATCGGGAATTGAGCCATCCAATGCTCTTCATTTTCGGTTAGTAATTCGGTCGTTATTGCACAGCCGTCTTCATCTTCCTCAATGTCACTGACACACCAGGATTGGGTACGATGGAGGCCGTGAATATGGTTGTCATTCGCCGTGTTCTGATCGAACTGGTAACCGACACCTTCATATTCGAATTGTCCTCGATGAATGCGCCCTGGTGGAATCAGGAGAGGAACGCCAAAATGGTACGGCTTCTGCAGATAAAAGGCAAGATCGTCTTCATCCGGACGGCGGACGACATCTCTGTCCTGCACTAAATCGCGAATAGAAATAATATTATTCCCAAGACGCGGCAGCAGGGTGATTTCCAATTCACGGCTATGTAGGATATACGTGTCGTAACCATTCCATTGGCCTTTGGTCACTTGTTTCATATCGATGCTCCTTTTCCCACTTGAAATCTGTCTGCAAGCAGTTGTGATGAAGCTACTGCTGCAGGCGTGTCATTGTGTACATGCCAGCTATTTCCTGCGCTGCTTCGTGTGAACCAGTCATCAGGATAAGCAATTCCATCATAACAGATTTCAGTGTCTCGGGTAAAAAAGTTCAACTCATTTTGACATTCGCGCCTGTGCGCATTAAGATGGAACTCTGAAAGCATTTATTAGAATTGAATGACATGAAATCGATGACAGGGATAAGTAGGCCAAGAGAATCCTCTTCAGAAAGCCGGTGGTTGATGTGAACCGGTGTGAGCTCTTTACCGAATGGACCCTTGAGTGTAGGTTTGAACAGGTTAAGCCAGAAATGGGCTTGCCCCACTAGAGTCTGCCGTATAATCCACGTTACGGAACAATGAAGGCATTTCTTCGGCTTGACTTGATTCAGGGTCAGGAGCAATCGAAGAAAAGCGAATAAGGGTGGCACCGCGGTCTCACGTCCCTTGCGGATGTGGGGTTTTTTTGCGTTCGCAGAGAATGGCAGGAGTTTTTTTATATACAATCAGGGAGGCGTTATGTGTAATGAAAACAGTACTTTCAGGTATTCAGCCAAGCGGTAAGCTCACATTGGGCAACTATATTGGTGCAATCAAAAATTTTGTAAAACTCCAGCATGACTATCAATGTCATTTCATGGTGGTTGATCTTCATGCCATCACTGTGGCTCAGGAGCCAGCAGCATTGCGGGAACAGTCGGAAGCGGTAGCTGCGCTGTTTATTGCAGCAGGTATTGATCCGTCGAAATCTAACGTATTTCTTCAATCCCATGTACCTCAGCATGCGGAATTGGGCTGGTTGATGACAACGCTGACCTCCATGGGTGAGCTTGAACGCATGACTCAGTTTAAGGATAAATCATCTGGTAAAGATTCCGTTGGTGCCGGACTGTTCGTTTATCCATCATTAATGGCGGCTGATATTTTGTTATACAATGCTGACCTTGTGCCAGTAGGCGAGGATCAGAAGCAGCATCTGGAACTGACACGTGATCTGGCAGGACGTTTTAACCACCGTTATGGGGAGTACTTCACTATTCCAGATCCGTACATCCCTCAGGTAGGTGCACGGGTAATGTCACTTGATGATGCCTCTTCGAAAATGAGCAAAAGTAACCCTAACGCTGGTAGCTATATTGCCCTGCTGGATCCGCCGGATGTGATTCGCAAAAAAATCAGCCGTGCCACTACAGATTCGGGACGTGAAGTCGTATATGATCCGGCTAACAAACCGGAAGTTAGCAATCTGATGAGTATCTACGCTGAATGTGCAGGTATGACGCTTAAGGAAGTAGCTGAGCGTTATGAAGGCAAGATGTACGGTCCGTTCAAAAAGGAACTGGCTGAAGTGGTTGTATCTGTGATTGAACCGCTACAACAACGATATAATGAGATTCGTGAGTCTGGCGAATTGACGGATATTCTGGATACGTCAGCCCGTCGTGCAGAAGAAGTTGCTGCTCAAACGTTGGATGCAGTGAAAGAACGCATGGGATTTGTTCCGAGACGTAAACAGTAGTCCTGAACAAAGATATTCATTTCATGCAATGAATAGTTAACATGAATAAAGAGGAGTCCTATTGAAGGACTCCTCTTTATTTATGCGTTCATTATTGAACTATCAAAATGACCTGCTCAAGAAGTGGGCTCTGAAGCAGCCGAGCGAACTTCCTGACGTTCTTTTTTGGCGCGAATCACAAATCCCCAGCCAATGTTGGCAATGGACAGGACAAACAGTAGTGCAGCAAACCAACCGGAGTAGGAGATCATAATTGCTGAAACCGTTAACAAGATAATCGAAGAGAATGCGAACCATAAGGATAAGCCTTTACTCATTGGGAAAAACCTCCATCTACAAATTTAGTAAAACTCCGTATAACCTGTAGCCTACGAGCCATAATAATCTTGCAAGCTTGCAATTACATTACAGACACAGATTGAAGGGAGATTATAAATATGGCTCAAGGATCTCGTTCTAACAACTTGGTGGTACCTCAGGCAAATTCAGCACTGCAACAATTGAAAATCGAGGCTGCACAGGAACTGGGTGTAACTATCCCACAAGACGGTTACTATGGTAACTACACTTCCCGTGAAACAGGATCTTTGGGTGGATATATCACCAAACGTCTGGTACAAATCGCTGAGCAGTCTCTGGCTGGGTCTGGCAAATAATTTATTTTAACCAACAGCAACAAAACAGGATAAACAGAAAGCCCGGAGCGGAAACGCTCCGGGCTTTCTCGCGTATCAGTTCCTATGTCTGATTGTGCCTTGCCATGCTCACTTCGTCAAGGGCGTGCAGATAAAAGTTTTTTATCCATTTTCTCATCGCTTAACCAGCCTACATACGTATCAATCGTTTCAAAATTCCGATCCATCACAATTACAGCGACAAATGGATATTGTTTCCGGTGTCGATAACGTACATCTGCCCAGCGAACCTTGTAACCGGCAGGCAGTTCTTCAACCTCTGCCACCGCATAGGAGGTGAAATAGAGGAAGGCGCTGACTTCCGGTGATTTGCGTGAAGCAGCAACGGCCGCATGAGTAGAAGACGAGGCGTGCAGACTCCATACCAGATTAGAACCATCCATTTTACCGATCACATAACTGCCGTCCTCAACTCGTTTAACCACATGCCAGCGGTTCCAGGATATCGTTGGAATGACGATGTATTTTGCCTGCTCTGGGCTGTTATCGAGACGTCTAACTTTTCTGACTGCTTGTGCACGAGCAATCGTTCGCCATATATAATATAAACCGGTCAAACTATACAACGTAACGAAGAGTGGTGCAGGGGCGATCAGATCAAAGGCCCATAACAGGATAGCTATGACATGTGTAGTGAATAGAAACGGATCAAAAATATGAATGATATTCCAGGCAATCCAGCGTTCCGTAAAAGGCCGGGCGGCTTGGGTTCCATAGGTGTTGAACAGATCGGTGAATACGTGAACGCCTACGGCCACAGCGGTCCAGGTGGCAACGTGACCAATAGGGACACCAGGGAATATCAGTGCAATGACGCCGGTGATGAGCAAAACCCATAACAGGAGAAATGGCAGAGAGTGTGACAAGCCCCGATGATTACGAATGTAAAGCGAATTGCTTTTGAGACGTAACGCAGTATCAATGTCAGGGGCCTGGGAACCGGCGATCGTGCCAACCATTACCGCAGCTGCAAGCATGGGACTCGCTGCGACAACAGGATCGACATAAGCCAGACCAGCTAAACCAATCCCCATGACAAAATGTGTAGAGGTATCCATAAACGTCTCCTTTGTGTGGTGTATCGTTCTAAGGCATATTACTTCTCTATCTAGGTGATACCCATATATAGTGTATAATATCCTTCTGTCAGGATGCAAAACATCCCTAATTTCAAAGTTATGACAATTTTCTGTGACATACCCAATAAATGTACGCAGTTTGTCAAACTATTTTGGCAGTTCCTATGATAAACTTTATATCGGATACAGTGAGAAAAATCGCAAGAGAACGTACGATACTATTCGAATGATATACAACGCTAAAATAATTTATGGGCATTGTTCCTTTTAACCGTTACAATAATATAGAATCTCATAAAAAGTAGGTTTCTTTGAATACATATGTCACAGTAGATGGATGAAGCGAAACAAACGTGATTTGGGTTCACATATGTATGCGTATTCATAAGAGAAGTTACAGAAGGGACGAGGAAGATGCTGAAAAAGTACAAATGGACATGGATACTGCTTGGGCTCGCACTCATTATGGCTGTGTATCTGATGTGGGGCACCGTATTTGCCAGTAAGGAAAAATTACCCGAGATTCGTGAGATCCAATCCTTTTCCATGGAAAATGTAGATGGCAGTACGGTATCACTGGAGGATACGCAAGGGAAAGTCCGTTTGTTCTACTTTTATTTCACCAGTTGTCCGGATGTCTGCCCGATTACGACCTTTACGTTATCTCAGGTGCAGGATCTGTTGAAAGAGGACGACACCTTTGGTAAAGATGTCTCATTTGTATCTATTTCATTCGACCCGAAAGTCGATACAAGAGAGAAGATTAAGACGTTTGCGGACCGTTTCCATGCGGATTATTCCGGATGGTACTTCTTGCGAGGGGATATGGACAAAACCAAACAGTTTGCCAAGGATTCATTCCAGATTCTGATTGAAGGAGAGACTAAGGACGATTTTGCCCATATGAACATGATCGGGCTGGTGGATGAGAATAACCAGCTGCGCAAGGTATATAACGCATTTAATACAGAGGCCGTTGTGCCTGCTGTGATTGCCGAGGATATTCGGAATCTGATCAACGAATAATCATCTGATCATCATACTGTAAAGGCTGCCTTCTGGTTGGATATCAACCGAAAGGCAGCCTTTTGGCATTTTTCTTTTAAAAAGAAGGGTGTTCAGGGTATTGGATGTATGTCTCTAGCCCGGCCTTCTCCAGCTGGGCAATGATATACTCATCAGGTGTTCCTTCCACCCCCGCATATCCTCGTCGTGTATACATCTGTACTGCATCCGGGAAAGCATCCCGAAGCACACCTCTAATTTTTTTGCCAGAACTGTCATTATCCATAAATAAAAAGACTTCATCATAACCGACTTGCTTGCGCAGGGTCTCCAACTTGAGGGAATTAAGTGTTCCAAACGTACACAGAATGTTGATTTCGGGTCCAACCAAACGTTTCAGTTTGCTTCGGTCATTCTTACCTTCCACAATGACATGAATAGGCATGATATTCACCTCTTGTTCGAGAGCTTATGTCGACATTCCCCGGGAAATGTTGCAGCGAAAATCGACTGATTATATAAAATGGACTCCTTTCTTTACACGACTGCTACTGGATAGAACAACCATCAAGTTTAAGGTCTTATTTCATAAGTGCATCATTAGGGAAGTAATAGCTTGCAGTGGCCGTTCCGGTTACGGATCGTTCTTCCGATCGCTGTTGTCTCCATATATTTCTGATTTACTTTTATAAAGTTAATATTTGGAGACAAAGGCGAACGCTATCGCTTCTTCAGAATCGATTCCGTCCCCTTCACTACTTTTGGCTCATCGTTCAACCTTAATGATGCTCTTCAATAAGATAAAACCTTCGGTGATTGTGAAAGATAGATCTCCCAGTTAGCTTTTATCAACGTGTAAAACATCAGTCCATTTTATATAGTTTAGCTGTAAATGGGGGAATGATGCAAAGCTAATGAAAATACTGGCCTAATTGCTGTTTATAAAGGTAAAGAGACAGAGACTGATCGGAATTTAGTTTAATATACTTTTGGGATCGGAAAGGGTAGCTTCGCGTCTGGATGTATAGTATGGAAGTAGCAGCATACCAATCATTAATAAAACAAAGGCGATGAAATAGGGTGATAACCCGACACGAAGTTGTCCGGCTGTGATGGGACCGATAAAAGAGCCGATGGAAGTGGCGATGGATTGCAGCGAGAATATGCGGCCTAATCTGCTTCCTCCGCTCAGACGGATAAATAGGGTAGCCATAGCTGGAAAGATAATGCCTTTGGACATCCCGAGTACAAATAATACGGTAGACAACGGGATTTGCGGAATGGCGGCCATTACAAAAAAACACAAGGACATCAACAGCACACCCGCAACCAGACGCAGTTTGGGGGAATACCGGTTGAGAAATAACATGCTGAGTGTGAAGAGTGCCCCAATACTTATAATAGAGAACAGCAGTCCGGTAGACATGATGGACGATTGTCCTCCGCCCCGCAGGGGTAATTCGAAGAAGAGAATCCCTTGGGCACAGGCAATCACCAGAGGCAAGGCAAAGTATCGCCAGGACACCGGCAGGAATGCACTTGTGGCATCTGCTGGTGAAACGTCAAGTTTGGCAGGTACCGTTACTTTCTCATGCTGTTTGACGATACCACGAGGCATGGTCATGAAAGCAATGACACCTGTGAGAATAAGCAGATAGCCCAATCCTGAGAATGTAGCAGAGAATCCCATGGAACCCACAATGATCGCACCGGCTGCTGGCGATACCACAGATGCGAGGGTATGTACTACCCCGTGACCCGACATATACTTCCCCTGTTTCACCGGATCGCTGGATAACTGTGCAAGCAGGGCGAGACATGCAGGAGACAGGAAGGCCAGTACAAAACCGCTGATGGAACGCAGCGCCAGCAGTTGCCATGGTGTCTGGACATAGGCTTGCAGGAGCAGGATGAATCCTGCACCGAGTAGACTAAATACAATGTAGCGGCGACTGCCATGTTTATCGATTTGTGTTCCAGCAATCAGATTGCCAGGAAGATGTGTTAAGGAATAGATGCCCATCATCCAGCCAATGAAAGTAGGGGCGGCTCCCAGCGAGATGGCAAAAGGGGTCAGAATGGGATACTGAGCGTGCAAATCAAATACGGCAAGGAACAAAAACAGGTATAGCCAGATGGCCGTTTTCACATAAGCCCCTCCTTGTTAAGCGATGCATGTTCCAATTACAGGTCTTGAACGTGTTCCCCGTTCGCCCGGCAGAACCTTATGGTACTACTTGTACGCCCGGCGGGACGAACTTAGACCGTTTATTTTTAAGGGAGAGGGCTTAGCTGACAGCAGCTTCGGAAATCATGTATAATATTCGGGAGTGTTACGAATGAATTCTAATACGGAAGGTGTAGTCATGAACATAGAAGTAATCAAAGAGTTTGTGATGCAGAACTGGCTGGTGATCGTGGTTGCATTGATCATATTGTTCTTTGTTCTGAATGTGGTCAAAACCGTATTGAAATGGGCGATTGCCATCATCATTATTGCGGCTCTACTGATATACAGCGGCATCTCCATTGATCAGATCAAACAGACAGTGACAGACGTACAATCCAGCACGATGGACACATTGAAGAAGGAAGCAACCAGCATGATGCTGAAGGAGGCTTCCAAAGCAAAATACGTCAAAGGACAGGATGGAGCGTTCACCATCACAAGTCCCAATGTGGAGATTAAGGGCAGAACTCAATCGGATAAAGTTGATGTTACTTTCCGCGGAATTTCACTTGGCGAATGGAAACTCGACAATGAAACGATACGTACGTTTGTCGAACAGGCACAGGAGAACAAAACAGCACCAGCATCGTAGTAAAGGGGGAATCGGTACGTGCTGCAGAATTGGCTGGACAGCCTAAAGGAATTGAATGGCATCACGATTATGCTGCTGCTGATTGTGGCTGCTTCATTATTGCAGGGTTGGTCCAGAGGGGCTTCGCGTTCAGCAGGCAGACTCTTTGGGTTCCTGATGGATGGCATTATGGCGGTCATTGGTATTCTGTTGTCGATCGGTTTAACGTTGTGGCTTGCGCCATATGTACAGCAGTGGCTGTCTGAGTATGCTTCAGCCATGCCTAACCGTGAGTTGAACCGGTGGGAACAGATGTATTATACGTTGGTTACGGCGATTGCAGATTTTCCGCTGATGCGGTTCGCTGTTTTATTTGTATTAAGCTATGGACTCATCCGATTGATTCTCGGGTTTCTCTCTTCATTTATTTTTAGCAGCAGGCAGGGGTCAGCCGAGGAAAGTGCGCCTAAAGGTATGTTCAGTCGGTTAACCGGTGCATTCATTGGCACGATCATAGGCTCCGTCCGCGGAATGATTGTCATTGCGGTCTTGTTCATGATTGTCAGTCTTTACCCTGGGAGCATGTTCAGCCGATATGTGGAAGCATCTCCGATCTATATGCAAGGGGCCAAATCGGTTATCGAACCGTTGTCTGGCACGTTCATCAAGGACAAGCTACCCGTATTTACGCAGGCTGTGCAGAAGGAACTGGGCGGCATCCTGCAACGCAAATATGAAGTCATCGACCATAATATTCCGACGGATATTGAATCAGCCGCGAGTGAGATTGTCAAAGGCCAATCGACAGATGAAGCCAAAGCAAGAGCACTGTACGACTGGGTAGGTTCACGTATTCAGTATGACTATGGTAAAGTGGATGACTATGAGCAAAAGGGCATATGGCATGAACAGAATCCACAGAATACATTTGATACACGCAAAGGCGTATGTATTGATTATGCCCGTCTCTACGCCGTGATGGCCCGTTCACAAGGACTTGAAGTCAAAGTTGTTACGGGACTGGGTTATAACGGCCAGGGAGGGTACGGTCCGCATGCGTGGAATGAGGTGTATTTGAGTGATTCCGAGAGCTGGGTTCCGCTTGACCCAACATGGGCGATCAGTGGAGACTGGTTTAATCCTCCGAATTTTGCCGACACCCATTTAAAGGATCAGTCAGCTTAACATTACAACGGACATGGGTCCGGAATATGACGACGTTGCCAGGTTATCATGCCGCGAAGAATCAGTTTGAGTGGTATGCATCAAGTCATGAAAGAGGTAGGATGGATGAAAAAGCATTCCAATGAGAAGGATGAACTTACAGACAAACGGCGCTTCAGTTACCGAATGAACGTATTTTTCTTCGCTTCCTTTGTTATTTTTAGCGTTATTATTGTACGCTTGGCCTTTTTGCAATTTGTGGAAGGGCCTGAACTCAGTCAGGAAGAAGCAAGTAACATTACCAAGGATGTACCACTTCCTCCTGTGCGAGGCACGATCTATGATTCCACAGGTGAAGTGAAGCTGGCTTATTCCAAGCCCATTCAGTCTCTCTATCTGACGCTTTATAAAAACTATGGGGATGTTGATGGGAAACCGAGTCCTAACATAGGGGAAGTACAGGATATTGCAACCCGGTTGCATGATGTATTTGAACAGTACAAGCTGAAGGATTCAGAGTCACTTACAGTGGAGAAAATTATTGAAGAGATGGACTTGAACTCCCGCAAAGCGAACGGTTTTATGCCGCGTCTGATCAAGAGTGATCTGTCCGAGGAAGAAGTCGCTTATTTCCTGCAACATAAGGACGAGTTCAAAGGTATTCAGATCGTCGAAGAGAGTGTACGTTTCTACGATCCGGATACGGTAGCGGTTCAGACAATCGGTTATCTGAAGAAGTTTAGAAGTTCGAAGTCCTTGGACAAATACAAAGAGGTGGACGAGGCCAATAAAACGCAAACGGACCCGGGCCTGGTGTATACGGAAAATGAATTTGTAGGCTTTGATGGACTGGAACTGCAATATCAAGATGCTCTTCGCGGAAAAAGCGGATATACATCCGTTGATGTTGATTTGCGTAATTTGCCTGAAGGTGTAGCAGGTTCTACCCCGCCGCAGAAAGGTTACGACCTGATTTCCAGCATTAACAAGAACGTCCAGGTGAAAACAGAACAGGCCATTCTGGATCAGTTGAGTTGGCTTCATCGGAATCAGGTTTCCGGTCGATTGCATCCCAATGCCAAGACCGGATTTGCGGTTGCGATGGAAGTGGATACGGGGAAAATCGTATCTGCTGCCAGTATGCCAGATTATGATACCAACATCTGGAGAACAGGCAGTATCACCAATGATCAGTATGATGATATCAAATATGTGTATCAAAATGGTACGATTCGTTCATTCCCTCCGGATGACTCTAAAAAGCGAGCTGAATCGATCGTGCTACTCGGTTCCACCATCAAACCGCTCAGTGTCTTGATCGGTTTGAAAGAAGGTTTCTTCACTACCAATACGGTTTATTCGGATAGAGGTTCAACGACCTTTGGTGGGGACAATCGCAGAGTGCAGAACTCATCAGGGCATGTGTATGGTGCAATGTATCCTCGTGATGCGATTCGTCATTCCTCGAACGTATTCATGATTGATGAGATTGGGAAGAAGATGTACTCAAAATACGGTGCGACCGGAATTGACAAATGGGATGAATACATGAAGCAGTTCGGCCTTGGGGTATCTACAGGGGTTGATCTGCCGAATGAATTTCTGGGCATACGGGATTACATGAACGACACGGAAAGCTCGCTGACTCGTCTCGTGTATGGTTCCTTTGGACAGCAGGGAAAATACACAACCATGCAGTTAGCACAGTACACGACAATGCTGGCGAACAAAGGAAAACGGATGGAGCCACAACTGGTTAGAGAATTCCGGGATTCGGAAGGCAACGTGGTCGAGAAAGTAAAACCGAAGGTACTCAGCACGGTGGAGTTTAACGATGCCTACTGGAATGAAGTACAACGAGGCATGGCAACCGAGGTATCTGCATTTAGCGGATTCCCTTATGACTTTGCCAGAAAAACAGGAACATCGACACAGGTAGTAGGCGGTAAACTGGTGGATAACGGTGTATTTATCGCCTATGCACCACGTAATAATCCAAAGCTTGCTGTCGCTGTGGTTATCCCCGAAGGGGGCTTTGGATCGAGCAGTGCGGCTCCGGTTGCACGTGCGATCTTCGATGCCTATGACGAGGAATTCGGTCTCGACGGTGTACCGAAAAAGGACAAAAATAAAGATTCAGATTCGGAATCAGGCACACAGTGATGTGAGGCATTGGTTACAGAGGGGACCCTTCGTGGGTCCTCTTTTTTGTTTTACGTGGAGAATGGATCATAAGAGTGAACTAATTAGTTGCATTAATATGTAACCATATGAGATGTACCACGTTTATATAAGGGAAGGGGAAACGCGATCCGAAAAACGGGATAACGTTGATATGTCAGTGTTTACATTGTAATCGGTAGATGGGTAGTGTAACGGTTCTGTTTACGAAAATGTAACCAAATATTGAAAGACTTGACAGCTAACCTTTGGTAGACTTGGTTGAGAAAGGATTAAATTTTGGATTGAACGCGTTCACAAGACGGATTAAATATTTTTATTTTTATAGAGGAACGGGAGAGGCTTAAAACATGTTTAACCGATTGAGGAAGAAACCCATGACTGAGGAAGATACACCCGTCAACAAGCCTTCCACCGCAAGGCTGAATCTGTTTTTTTTCGCGGCATTTGTCATATTCAGTATCCTAATTTTCAGATTGGCCTTTGTACAATTTGTGGAGGGTCCTGAACTGACGTATATGGAAACGAGTCGCAATACCAAGGATATTCCCCTCGCACCTGTTCGTGGTCCCATCTATGATGCTACGGGAGAAATTGCGCTTGCTTACTCGGAACCTGTGCAGTCCCTCTATGTGTTGTTGTATGAGGATTATCGAAATGATGAACGTAGACAGGAAGCAGAGGAACTTGCTCATGATTTGGCGGCTGTGTTTAAGCAGTTTAATCCAGGGGACAAAGAGCAGCCGGATGCGGAAGAGATCATCAAACGATTGGATCTCAAATCTCAGAAGGCACATGGGTATACCCCTCGCCTAGTGAAGTCGGATCTAAACACGAAAGAAATTGCTTATTTTATGGAGAAGAAGGCGGAGTATCCAGGTGCCATGGTACTGGAAGAAAACATTCGAAAATATGATTCGGATAGAGTTGCCGTCCAGGTGATTGGATATACAAGAGAGTTCAAAGGTCAACAGGAAAACTTGAAAAAATATATAGAAATAAGCAAGGCGGAGGCAACAGAACGTGATCCTGGACTGCGCTATACCCAACAAGAAAAGGTTGGAGTTGATGGTCTGGAATTTCAATATCAGGAAGAGCTCCGTGGACGTAGCGGTTACCAATCCATAGATATTAATTCACGTAATTTGCCAGAGGGGACGATGAAACAAACTCCACCGGAAAAAGGCTACAGTCTGGTCTCCACCATTAACAAGGAAATTCAGTTGGCCGCACAAGAGGCGATAACAGACGAATTGCGCAGACTTCCCAAGGCAATTACCGGATACGCAGTAGCCATGGAAGTGGATACGGGAAATGTTGTCGCTATGGCAAGTATGCCGGATTATGATCCGAACGATTGGGATTATGACAAAATCAAATTTGTGTTCCGGAATGGAACCACCGAGTCGTTCCCGCCGAATGATGCCAAGCCTAGACGGGCGGAATCCGTTGTTCTTCTTGGATCGGTCATCAAACCGCTAAGTGTGCTTATTGGATTGAAAGAGGGATTATTTACAGCAGGACAGACCTATCATGATCCGGGATATGCCATTCTGGGGAAAGACGGACGACAAGTGAGGAACTCGCATTCTGCGTATAATGGTTCCATTACCGCCAGAAAAGCGATCGAGAAATCGTCCAATGCGTTTATGATCGATATGGTGGGTAAACGTTTGCTGAGTAAATATGGCTCGATTGAGGGTGTTAAAGTGTGGGACGAACACATGAAAGAATTCGGATTGGGTGTGTCTACGGGTATCGATTTACCCAATGAATACCTAGGTACTTTGGAATATAATAATGATGAATATGAATCAGCTCTAACACGTTTGGCATTTGCCTCGTTTGGGCAGCAAGCCAAGTACACCACGATGCAACTCGCACAATATACCACCATGCTTGCCAATAAAGGCAAACGGATGGAACCACATCTGGTGAAGGAAATCCGTGACGCGGACGGCAATGTGGTGAAAGAGATCAAACCTAAGGTGCTTAATGAAGTTGATTTTGCCGATGCGCACTGGAATGAAGTTCATAAAGGTATGGTTACCAAAGTAAGCTCATTTGACGGTTTCCCTTACGATTATGCTCGGAAAACAGGAACATCAGAGCAGGGGACCGGACCGAACAAAAAAGAGAATGGTGTATTTATTGCCTTTGCACCTCGAGATAATCCGAAGCTTGCTGTCGCTGTTGTTGTACCGGAAGGTGGGTTCGGGTCAGTCAGTGCCTCGCCGATTGCACGGAAAATCTTCGATGCATACGATGAAGTGTATGGTCTCGATGGAACGCCAAAAGGTAAGAAAGACGAAGGAAAAGACAACGAGTAATGTAAAAGAAATGCCGCAGATGTAGCGCTTTTACATCACCTCCGACAGGTTAATGAAGTGAACAACATATGAATTTGGACAGGCAGGGGAAATAATCCCTTGCCTTTTTTTTTGGCTTCGGATAAAATTTGCACAAGGGAAACATTATTAGTCTTGATTAAAACTTAATACCTTGTACAACAAAATTAGATGCAGACAAGTATTTTAGGAGAGGGAAAGGGGACGGTTGATTTGTTAATGGTGAAAATGAGGAGTATTCAGAGGGGGTTCATTACGCTAGCGGCTCTGGTTCTGATGGTTGTACTTACGGCATGTTCCAGTGATGCAGAGACGAGCAGTGCTGGCAAGCTTCAAGTAACCGCTACAACGGGAATGATCGCTGACGTAGCACGTGAGGTAGGCGGGGCATATGTTGATGTTACCGGGTTAATGGGCCCGGGAGTTGATCCCCACTTGTACAAGGCATCCCAAGGTGATATTCGCAAGCTGGAACAAGCCAAAGTCATTTTCTATAATGGACTGCATCTCGAAGGCAAAATGACAGATATTTTGGAGAAAATGTCCTCAAGTAAACGGGTTACTGCTGTTACAGAGACTATTCCAGTTGAGGAGTTACATTCAGGCAAAGATACAGGTGGCACCGAATATGATCCACACGTCTGGTTTAACGTCAGCCACTGGATGCATGCGGCAGAAGCCGTACGCGATACGCTCGTGGAGGCGGACCCGGACCATGCGGAAGAATACAAAGCTCAGGCAGAGGCGTATCTGGCGAAGCTCGAAGCACTGGATGCCGAGGTGCGCGAGAAGATTCTGGAGATTCCGGAAGCAAGCAGGGTATTGGTTACGGCGCATGATGCATTTGGATATTTTGGTCAGGCTTATGGCATGAAAGTGATGGGGCTTCAGGGCATCAGTACAGCAGCCGAATACGGTGCAAAAGATGTTAGCGAACTGCGGG
Organism: Paenibacillus sp. Y5S-9; assembly: GCF_036894235.1. Taxonomy (NCBI): domain Bacteria; kingdom Bacillati; phylum Bacillota; class Bacilli; order Caryophanales; family Paenibacillaceae; genus Paenibacillus; species Paenibacillus sp. Y5S-9. The sequence goes on along the minus strand of NZ_CP145887.1, from coordinate 5,715,040 downwards.
ATTACCTCGTAGATAACCATATCAAAGCAGTATTTGTTGAATCGAGTGTGCCTGCAAAAGCGATGGAAGCCATTATTGCCGGAGCAGCTCAAAAAGGGCATACAGTTAACATTGGTGGAGAACTGTTCTCGGATGCCATGGGGGCTGAAGGAACGGAAGAAGGCACATATATCGGTATGATTCGCCACAATGTTGAGACGATTGTAGAAGCCCTAAAATAATGAATCACATGAAGAGAGGAGTTACAGGATTATGGAAGATACAATTTTATCGAAACAAACTCCTACAAATCTGAACAACAGTCACTTGCAGGGAACGCAGCCAACATCGGCTCCTCTTAGTGTGAGGGATCTGGCTGTTGCGTATCACAAAAAGCCGGTGCTTAGCAGCGTATCCTTCGATATTCCGGAAGGACAGCTCATCGGAATTCTCGGACCAAATGGTGCAGGGAAATCCACCCTGATCAAAGCTGTTCTGGGACTGGTACCGAAGATGCATGGAGAGGTTCGGATCTTCGGACAGTCGTACAGGGAACAACGTCGCCGCATCGGTTATGTGCCCCAACGGGAATCGGTGGACTGGGATTTCCCTACGCATGCGCTTGATGTGGTGATGATGGGACGGTATGGTCATCTGGGCTGGTTCCGTCGTCCGGGGAAAAAGGAGCGGGACTTGGCGGCACACTGCCTGGAGCAAGTAGGCATGGGTGATTACATGTACCGCCAGATCAGTCAGCTGTCCGGTGGACAGCAGCAGCGTGTCTTTCTGGCGCGGGCACTCGTACAAGACGCAGATCTGTATTTCATGGATGAGCCATTTGCAGGTGTCGATGCCACCACGGAGAAAGCGATCATTTCGCTTTTGGAACAGTTGAAGAAACAAGGCAAGACGGTACTGGTTGTTCACCATGATCTGGCGACAGTCGAGGAATACTTCGACCATGTGCTGCTGCTCAATGGACGACTGGTGGCAGGTGGACCGACAAGTGAAGTATTTGTACCGGATACACTGCAAGAGACGTACGGAGGCCGGATTGCGATGATCGGAAGCCGGACGGAGAAAGGCCAGGTGTAGTGCATGTGGAACTGGATCATCGCCATCTTATCTGACCCCAATACACGTTGGATATTGCTTGGCTGTCTGTTGTTAGGATTCAGTAGCGGAATTATTGGCTCCTTCACCTTTCTTCGTAAACAGAGCCTGATGGGGGACACCCTTGCTCATGCTGCTCTGCCTGGGATCTGTATTGCATTTATGTTGACGGAAACGAAGTCGGTCGGATTATTCCTGTTCGGTGCTCTGGTGGCAGGCATTGTCGCTACCTTCGGAATCTCTTGGATTACGCGCTACTCCCGGATCAAGCAGGATGCGGCGATGGGAATTGTGCTGACCGTCTTTTTCGGGATTGGTGTAGTGATGCTGACGCGCATCCAGCATGGGGCGAGTGGAAGCCAAAGCGGACTCGATAAATATTTGTTTGGGCAGGCGGCATCCATGGTCATGACGGATGTGTATGTCATGGGTGGTGTATGTCTCGTATTACTGATTGCCTGTCTTGCCTGGTTCAAGGAATTCAAACTTGTGAGTTTTGACCCGGGATTTGCACGTGGTATGGGTCTGCCAGTTGCGATGTTGGAGCAGCTCATCCTGCTCTTGACGGTGATCGCGGTGGTTGCCGGAATTCAGGCCGTTGGTGTGGTGCTTGTTGCAGCCTTGCTGGTAACTCCAGCAGCAGCGGCACGTTGCTGGACCGACTCACTCGCACTGATGGTGGTATTGGCAGGCATATTTGGTGCATTGAGTGGTGCAACAGGGACCATCTTCAGTACGTTTGTACCTAATCTGCCGACAGGACCTGTAACCGTTCTTGCGGCTACGGTGTTGTTTGCCGGGTCAGCCTTGCTGGCTCCCCGTCGTGGATTATTAGCTCGACGGTTGCGCAGTATTCAGGCAAAATCGGCGTATATGCGTGAAGAGCGGGCTACACTTCAGACTCTCGCCACACAGCGAAATCAGCAGGAACGGGGGGAGATGTAATGGCAACGTTTTGGATTATCTTAACGGCCGTATTGGTTTCTTCTGCCTGCGCCATTCTGGGTTGTTTTCTGATTCTGCGGCGAATGGCTCTGGTCGGTGATGCGATCAGCCATGCGGTTCTCCCCGGTATTGCGATTGCTTTCCTGTGGAGTGGTTCCAGAGATTCATTGTGGATGCTGCTCGGCGCAACGGTGTTTGGACTACTGACGGTGTTCTTCATACAGAGTTTGCAGGCGGGTGGACTCTCGTCGGATGCCTCGATCGGAATTGTGTTTACAGCACTCTTCGCCGTAGGGGTCATTCTGATTAGTCTGAACGCCCAGCATATTGATCTGGATCTGGACTGTGTCTTGTTCGGTGAGATCGCTTATGTACAGTGGGATACGCTAACCCTTGGAGGTACGGACGTCGGTCCGAGGGCGGTCTGGATGCTGGGTATCACTTTGCTGGTCATCCTCGTTGTCATTGGGCTGTTCTACAAACAGTTCAAGCTATGTGCCTTTGATCCGGCGTTGGCTGCGGCCTGCGGCATTCCAGTGGTATTGTTCCACTATCTGCTCATGGGACTCGTCTCGATGACGTCCGTAGCTTCATTTGAAAGTGTTGGTTCGATTCTCGTGGTGGGCATGCTGATTGTACCTGCGGCAACGGCTTACCTGCTCACAGATCGTCTGGGCAAAATGATTCTGTATGCCGTCCTGATCGGGGCAGCATCTTCGGTTGGAGGTTACATCATGGCATACGCTCTGGATGCTTCCATCGCGGGCTGCATGGTGGCCGTTGCTGGGATTTTGTTTGTTCTCGCACTGCTGCTGTCACCGAAACATGGCATCGTATTCCGTTACGCTCGTCGCAAATTCGCGGCAAGGTAATGGAAGTTTAAGTAGATAACAGGTGAATAAACAAAATTATAAGAAGCCGTCTGCATCGCAGGCGGTTTTTTGCGTGTCTGGTCGTATTACTTTTACAAGGGTAACCGGATATAAGATATGCAATATAAAATGATAAGTAGTGTCATCCTGCCGATTACGGGTTATTTTGTTGCATACAGATGATCTGTGGTAAAATGTCGTTAGCTGTGACGTCCGGAGCGTCCGTTTTTACAGATGCCGGGCGATCTTGTTGTGAGAGAATGTTTAAAATAGATAAAGAGAACCTTTAAGTTGAACTGGAGAACCATTGTAGAACGGAAAGGGCTCGCTTTAATGTCTGAATGGATATTCATGAGTTCAATTTGGAGAGAGACAACCTAGGAGGAACTACTGTATGAGTGAACTGAAATACAAATTGCTTGCATTGGATATGGATGGAACATTGCTTAACGATAATCATGAAATTACACAGGAGACCGCCAAGTGGATACAGATTGCCATTCGTCGGGGTGTACATGTGTGCCTTTCTACGGGAAGAGCGGTATTCCACGCGATGCCTTATGCGGTCCAGCTTGGACTGGAGACACCGATGGTTACCGTTAACGGTAGTGAGGTCTGGAAAGCCCCGCATGATCTGCATATGCGACATCTGATGGACCCGGCATTGATTCGCCAGATGCAGGAGATCGGTGAGAAATATAACAGTTGGTACTGGGCATACTCCGTGGAAGAGCTGTTCAACCGTGATCGCTGGACGGACAATATTGAAGGTCTGGAATGGTTGAAATTCGGCTTCAATACGGAAGTGGATGAAGTTCGTCACCAGATCATGATGGAATTGCAGCAAATGGGTGGTCTGCAAATGACGAACTCCTCACCCGTTAATATTGAGATCAACCCTGCTGGCGTATCCAAAGCAAGTGGTGTAGCCGAAGTCTGCAAGTTGCTGGGCATCGAGATGTCCGAAGTTGTTGCTGTTGGAGACAGTCTGAATGATCTCGCTGTCATTGAGGCCGTGGGTCTTGGTGTGGCTATGGGTAATGCGCAAGAGCAGGTGAAGGAGGCGGCTGATCTGATCGTAGCGAGTAACAATGAAGACGGCATCGTCGAAGTGATCCGTGAACATATTTTGAAGGGGGAGTAACCTTTGCTCGCAACCGTTGCCTGGATTTTGATTGTACTGCTGTTTGCAGTGGGAATGGCTGGAACGGTATATCCCATACTGCCTGGTGCTGTAGCGATTTTCTTTGCATTTCTGGTCTACGGCTGGTTCTTCAGCTTTGATCCGTTCGGCGTGTGGTTCTGGATCATCCAGATTCTGATTGTTGTCGTGTTGTTCGTGGCTGATTATGTCGTCAGCGCTTGGGGCGTGAAGAAGTTCGGTGGCTCCAAGTTATCGACCACGCTGAGTACCATTGGTGTTATCATTGGGCCATTTGTCATTCCGGCATTCGGACTGGTGCTGGGACCATTTATCGGTGCTTTTATCGGGGAACTGATCGGAGGGTCTTCACCTTCCAAAGCTTCGAAAGTTGGTTTTGGTTCCGTGGTGGGACTATTTACGAGCACTGTGATGAAAATTATTTTGCAAATCGTCATGATTGTTCTCTTTATTATCTGGGTGGTAAGATTCGCCTAAACGTTCAGGATTAGCTTCAACGGGATGCATGTCCGGTGTGGAGGAAAGAAGGGGAATTGGTTTGTCTAAGAAAGAAACATTCATTAAGGGTACGCTCATTCTGGCGGCCGCTGCGCTGATCGCGAGAGTACTCGGATTGGTTCAGCGGGTGCCGCTGGAGCATATCCTCGGCGATATCGGTAACGCATCGTTTACGATCTCCAATACGGTATATTTAATGCTGTTAACTGTGGCAACGGCGGGAATACCGAGTACTCTGAGCAAAATGGTATCGGAACGCTATGCGCTCGGACGCACGGGTGAAGCTCAACAGATCTACCGTGCAGCTCTGATCTTTGCAGCTGTCGCCGGGGTAGTTATGTCTGCTTTATTGTGGTTCGCGGCACCTTATTATGCCACCTATGTCTCCAAAGTACCGGAGTCAGTTAGCGCCATTCGCGCCTTGGCCCCAGCCTTGCTGCTCTTCCCGGCTATTGCGATGATGCGTGGATATTTCCAGGGACGCGGCAACATGACAGCAGGCGGTATTTCACAGATTGTGGAACAGTTTGCTCGTGTAGGTACAGCCATTATCGTGGCTTATGTCATGCTGCAATGGAATTATGATGATCAAACGATTGCTGCAGGTGCTTCATTTGGTGGGGTATTAGGAAGTGTTGGTGCTTTCGGTGTCATGCTGTACTTCACCTTGAAGCTGCGTCGTAGCGATCGTGCGGCTCAATTGAATTACGAGCGTGCAGAGCAATTGCCGATGCGAGGCATCTACAGTGATATCTTTAAGCTCTCTATTCCAATTGTGCTGTCTTCACTTGCGGTTCCAGCCATTAACTTTATCGATTCATCCCTTGTGGTTCCACTGCTTAGTGGCCAGATCGGGCTTGAAGAGGCGACAGGTGTACTTGCGATTCTCGGTGCCAAGGCCCAAAGTATTGCAGGTATTCCGCCAATTTTGGCTATCGCTTTAAGTCAGTCGTTGGTGCCTGTCATTTCGGCAGCATTTGCCCGCAAGGATGAAGCCCATCTGAAGAATCAGGTTACACTTGCGTTGCGCATTTCGATTCTGACAGGTATGCCGATTGTCATTGCACTTTGTGCGGCAGCGTATTCCGTCAACGGATTGCTGTTTACCAATCTGGATGGAACGCCGATCATTGCTTTGTTGACATTCGGTACCATTTTTCAGATTACGATGATGACCACCAACTCCATTTTGCTTGGGGTAGGTAAACCGCGGATTACGATGGTGAGTGTGGCAGCAGGTGTTGTGATCAAGTTGGTCGCAAGTTTGATTCTGGCGCCTATCTTCGGTATATACGGCATCATTATTGCAACAGCTCTCTGCTTCTTGGTGATCACATACCTGAATCTGCGGGTCCTTCGCAAAATCGTTGATTTCTCCATTATGGGAGATCGTTGGAAAGGGTTTATCATTACGGTCTTGCTTGCAGCAGGTGTAGGATTTGCAACGAACTGGATTGGCAATACGATCTTTGGGCTTTTCCTGCCAGCGCGTGTATCTTTCTTGTTTACCTGCCTTGTGGTTGGGGTGCTTGTTGTGGTGGTGTATCTGGTTCTCATGGTTGTGCTGCGTGTACTGCGCAAGGACGAGCTGGGCAGTTACCCCCGTATTCTGCAAAAAATTCTTCGTCCACTTATGCGTCTTCAACGTGGAGCTGGGCAAAGAGGTTAAAAATGCAAGGAGCATCATTCAAGCATTAATATTTTGTGAAAATAGGATACAAGCTCTGTCTGCTGTTAAGCGGACAGGGCTTTTTGTTATGGCTTTAGCCAGTTGAGTGCGTGTAACGTGCGAAACAAAAAACCACCCGCTATGCGGGTGGAGGAATCGAGGGTTTGACCACTAAGACCATTCCGATAAAATTGAGATGTTCAGGCTCAGAGAAAGGAATGGTCTTAGATGGCAAACAAGAGCTATAGCCTAGCTCACACAAAGTGGATGTGCAAATACCACATTGTATTCACCCCGAAGTATAGACGGAAAGAAATCTATAATCAAGTGAGAAAAGACTTAATCGAAATTTTTAGACGTCTATGTAAGTACAAGGGAGTAGAAATTATAGAAGGTCATATGATGCCCGATCATGTTCATATGTTGGTAGCGATTCCACCGAAAATAGCTGTCTCAACGTTCATGGGATATCTAAAGGGGAAAAGTTCGCTAATGATATTCGAGAAGCATGCCCAGCTCAAGTATAAATACGGCAATCGAAAGTTTTGGGCAGAAGGGTACTATGTGAGTACAGTGGGTCTAAATGAAGCAACGGTAAGAAAATATATTCGTGAACAAGAAGCACATGATCAAGCGTTAGATAAGCTGAGTGTAAAAGAATACGAAGATCCATTCAGCAGTAATCGGAGCAAAAAGAAGTAAAACCAGTTTAACTGGTGAGTGAAAGTGACAAACAACACTGAGCCTGAACAGCCCTGCTGTCAGGCTAGCGTCTTTAGGCGCAGTTTGGCAACAGGGGGTTATACCCCAAGAGCAAACCACCCGTTGGACGGGTGGTCCTGATTTAGCTAAGGCGAGCTGAGCGACTGAACTCGACATTAGCCCAGCAAGCGAGGATTAGCGATACATCGGGGTATCATATCATCCGTCTTTGTCTGCTCTATATGATTTTTAGCATTAGTGTGTGATGGCTTTGGCATCATGAGCCAGTGCTGTTTTCAGCATGCCATACCGGTGTTCGTGACTCATCTCAAACAGCCATGGCCGACGCGGTGCCGTCAGATAACCGAGACAATCCCGAGTCTGAAGCCAGTCCTGTCTGGTGATCGGTTCATAAGGCGTGTCCCCCCATACGGAGAGCAGTTCTGGACTATATAATCGTTGCCCTTCTGGAAGCCATTCCTCATCCAGTAACGCCTGAGCGTATAATGTATGATCACCCGCCTCGTCTTCACGATTGGTAAACAGACCAGGCCAATATTCGGCACGCGAGCCACGATGGGGAACCAAACGTGCGAACTCCAACACTTGTGTGTGTACTTGCTCCACGCCAAACAACAGGGCATATAGCCCTTTGCCAAACATGATTCGCTCATCCAGCTTGCCAAAATGTTCAATGACGCGTCCTGCGAGTCCTGCTCTCCGTCCAAGAGGGAAGACGATATGATTCAGACCCGCCAAATTATGCAGATGGAATGCGGGTTTGGAGAGGACTTCTTTTTGAAAATAAGGATGCTGCACGACCCGGCTCTCGATATAGTTCTGCTCATTAATAATTAATGCCACACTAAGCAGTGAACTGCACCGTTCCAGCCAAAAGCGTTCCCAAAACGGCGTCATAAACGCCGAGACGTGAAAGTGCGACAAGAGATGGAAACAGCTTCGTCCGATGCGGCGACTGTTCATATACAGCAGAAGCTGGGGATAGGCATCCTGGAAAATGAGTGCATTGCACCGCTCCAGCAGTCGGTACATATGCTCGCGATCGCTTTGATTTTGTAGATTATGCATTAAGTCACTCTGAAGATCTGTCATGTGATATCCGCCGTTGCGAGAGACCATATGGGCCAGCAGTGCCCAATGCAGTTCGGGATATTGCTCATAACATTCCAAGTAGGCTGCCGTGCGGGTGATATTACTCCGATTATTCTCCTGAGTCAGTGTCTTAATCTCTTCCAGAATGATGCAATCTTCTTCACAGACGAGTGCGCTTTGAATCTGGTCCGTGCGTGCAAAAGGCTTTCCGCTGGCAGGTAACAAACGCTCCACCTCTGACTGTAAGGCAGCTGCCGTATCTGTATCCCACTCGATGTCACGCAAAGGGTGACGAAGCTGTGCAGAAGCTTGCCATGCAGCCTGTTTGCCACGCCAGATTTCCCGGGCAGCACCTGGAATGGAACGGACCATCTGCATGAGGGACCCGTGATGTTGTTCGCTGGAAGAATCGGTTCTGGTGGAAGTCATGATGTGACATCCTTTCATGATGTTCTGGGTTTAAATTCACAGACCATGTGGTTTATTCTAAGTATGCGCTGATTATTTGACTTCCACTCGCCAATTTGCTTCACTTAGGGTAAGACAAGGTACAGAAAGGGAGATGAACCGAATGGAACAGATTACTTCCAAACCGGCTTTTGATGTAGCCATCCAATCCCCACGTTTGACGATTGCCGTATTCAAGGCAGACTGGTGTGGAGACTGCAAATACATCGATCCGTTTATGCCTGAGGTTGAAGAGAAATATGCACGTGAACTGACTTTGATTGAGGTTGACGTGGATCAGGTTGGAACGGTTAGTGAAGAGCAGAATATTCTTGGTATTCCGAGTTTTGTGGCGTATACAGATGGCCGCGAACTCGTACGGTATGTGAACAAGCTGCGCAAGTCGAGAGAAGAGATTGAGCAGTTCCTGGATCGCGCAGTTGAGGTGTACAACACGATCCATAAATAATGTTATATAAGTTCAACGAATGAATATTTACACAGACACTACGATGCCAGAATAACCTTCCGATCGCTGTTATCCCCAGATTTTTTTTAATCCCTTTTATAAAGGGGAAATCCGGGGGTAAAGAAGCATATGCTTTCGATGCAGCTTTCCTTCAGAAAGCTTTTAACTTCGCTTCTTCAGGCTATTTCTGTCCTCTCCGTTATGGTGTAAATGTTTAATTGAGCTTATATAAAAGTATGACAGGTTCATGTTCTAAAAGGGTATACTTAAAAGAACGCCATTTCTCTTGAAATAGGGAAATGGCGTTTGTGTGTTGGACACGTTCTGTGTAAGAAACGTTTCTGTACATAGCCCCAATGACCTGCGGGTCATTATTTCACCAGACGTTAACATTTTGTCACAAAGCGCGACGTCAATGAACATTTTATCCGGTATAATGAATTTAGTTGTGAAATAAGTGTCAAAGTACCGAAACAAGCGGAGAATATTCTTCGCCATCTTAAACCAACAGCGGGTGAGAAAAAATTGAAACACTTAACTTTGTTTAAATGGTTAACCGTATTAACCTGTCTTGTCATGTTTCTGGCCACTTTTGGTGGAGGCATCGTAACCAAAACGGAATCTGGCCTTGGCTGCGGAACGGAATGGCCTTTATGTAACGGAAAACTTGTTCCCGCACATACTGTGGCTTCACTCATTGAATATTCCCATCGCGCTGTAAGCGCACTGGCTGGATTGTTGTCCATTGCCTCGTTTGTTGCTTTTCTGCGGTTTGGCAAGTCACGCCGTGATCTGCAATTGTTTTCTTTCTTAACCTTGGTATTTGTTATCGTACAGGGAATCATGGGGGCTTTTGCCGTTGTCTTTTCCCAATCTTCAGCAGTTATGGCACTGCATTTTGGTTTTGCACTGATTGCTTTTGCCAGTTCCCTAATGATGGCGCTGGGCATAAGGCAGGAGGCAAAAGATGGCGGATTGGAGCGCCTGAATAAATACCCTCGGGTTAGCAGAAAATTCAGGAATCTGGTCTGGTTTTCCACCATTTACACATATCTCGTGGTATACACGGGTGCATTTGTGAGTCACACGGATTCTGCCGGCGGATGTTCCGGATTTCCGCTCTGTAACGGGCAGATTATTCCTGAGCTTTCGGGTGGGGTAGCGGTTGCTTTTGCTCACCGTGCAGCTGCTGCGTCGCTAGTGATTGTTATTGCGATCCTGGGTCACTTCGCTTACCGTAATCATCCGGACAACAAGGAAATGCGTACTCTGGGTGTGGTATCCGTTGTTCTTATTCTGATGCAAGTAGTCATTGGTATTTTCATGATGGTGACAATGAACCGTCCGGAAGTATACATGTTCGTAGCTCTTGCTCATATGCTGGATATCGCCATATTGTTCGGGGTTTTAACCTATATGAGTTTCCTGGTGTACAAGCTGTATCGACCGGTTAATCGGTTCTAAGAGATATATCCATTCTTTATTCAAAGGTAATTGGGCTAAATATGAAAGTCCACCATCCAGTGATGTACATCATTGGACAGGTGGACTTTGTTTGATGTCAGGGGGATCAGGGCAACCTATGGCAAGCAGCAATTACACGGAATGGATGTTGTGTTACGTTTACGGTGATGAATTCTTGTTGATTTGGAAAAGAGGAGGTTAGATATGCTGCGAACGTTGTTGGGGGAAAAACCGCGTATAAACGAGGGTAAATTGAAGGCAGCGATGGACGCAATGGCGCATACGCTTGAGCTATTTCAACGACAAATGCATGTGGACCATGATCCCACGCATGACTATCGGAAACTGTATGTGTGGACTCAGGGACTCATCTCCTCACTGGATGAACTGGAGCAGAGCAGTTTCGCTGCTGCTCATTTTCGTAAAAAGGTCGTTGCAGGTTCAACGGATGATATGACGCCGACTGAAAAAGCCGAGTATGCACGGTATGTGTATTTCTACAAAGATGGCTTTATCCGCTGCTTTGCCATCCTGGATAAAGTGGGCACGGTATTAAATGAAATATTCCAGTTGAATACTTCAAATACCAAAGCGCATTTTTCTTATTTTACTGTGTTAAGGCAGTTCGACTATGCGAGGGAACATCATGATCTTGCGTTGCAATTAATACAGATCAAGGACTCTTATCGTGAGCCGATGAGCAAGCTGCGCAAACGACGTAATATGGAAATTCACTACATGAACTCAGAAATGCACGATGACCTGTGGCAGTTACACCAGACCATGCAAGGTAAAGTGAAATTGGAGGATCTGAATCAGCATGTGCAGGAAATGCGTCAGGGCGTCGATATGGTCTGTGAAACGTTAACAGCCTCTTATAGTTATATCAACAAAATATGGAAAAGAAATAATTCCCTTTGACAAATCGGAATACTTGGAATATACTGAGTTTCAATCGAATGTTACATGGATATAACTGATATTTCGGAAGTTACGTTCACATTATAAAGCATAAACTACATGAACTTATAAAATCCTACAACAACATATTTCTTATCGAGAGCGGCGGAGGGACAGGCCCGATGAAGCCCGGCAACCGATTTGTAACGACATGATACATGTGTCATTCGTTATAGATGTTAGGTGCTAATTCCTACAAAATGGTGCAAGACACGATTTTGGCAGATGAGAAGGTATATTCTTTCACGTGAAGAGCCCTCTTTGTATCTGCAAAGGGCTCTTTTTTTGTACTTTAAGGGGAGTTTTCCTTTAGATCGGGTAAAGATACATGTAGGTGGTTGGAAAGGGGCAAGTGCGATTGATTGAATTAAAAGGTTTAACGAAAACGTACGGCAAAGGGAAAAAATCTACAACAGCGTTATCCGAGCTGAACTTGAGCATCCAAAAGGGTGAAATCTACGGTGTGATTGGCCATTCCGGAGCTGGTAAAAGCACTCTGATTCGCTGTATTAATTTGCTGGAACGGCCTACGGAGGGTGAGGTATGGGTCGACGGAATCAACCTGACTGAACTGAGCAAAACCGAATTGCAGCAACAGAGACGCAAGATCGGGATGATTTTTCAACACTTTAATCTGTTATCTTCGGCAACGGTATATGACAATGTAGCTTTTCCACTAAAGCTTGTGAATACCCCCAAGGAAGCCATTGATCGCAAAGTGAAGGAAATGCTCGCACTGGTTGGTCTGGAGCACCATAGCAGCAAATATCCGGCTCAATTATCAGGTGGACAGAAACAACGTGTAGGGATTGCGAGAGCACTTGCAAGTGATCCGAATGTACTTCTCTGTGATGAGGCTACTTCGGCACTTGATCCGCAGACGACAAATTCAATCCTGAAGTTACTGCTCGACATTAATGAAAAATACAACCTTACGATTGTACTGATTACACATGAGATGCATGTCATTCAGAACATCTGTGACAAGGTGGCTGTCATTCATCAAGGCGGCATTGTGGAACAGGGACCTGTAACAGAAGTGTTCCTGAAGCCCCAACATGCGATTACGCGGGACTTCATGATGCGTGACCATGAAGCTGGACTTGCTCTGGAAGAGACCGCTCTGGCAAATGCAGGCGTTGAATTGCAGGCAGGTGCTGCTTCCAAACTTGTGAAGATATCTTTTCTGGGTAACAAAACGTATGAAGCGATTTTGTCCAGGACGGTACGTAAGACAGGTGTGGATTTTGCTATCCTGCAAGGGACAATCTCTACGATCAAACAGGTTCCTTATGGACAGCTGACCGTTCGGTTCGAGGGTGATTCAAATGCGATTGATCGGACGATATCAGAATTAACCGCAGAGGGACTCGATGTGGAGGTGCTTCGTTAGATGGATTTTTCAACCGTACGTTGGGAAGAGGTTGGTAAAGCTTCCATAGAGACACTGCAAATTCTGGGTGTATCAGGCCTGTTCACCGTTATCTTTGGTTTACCGCTCGGAGTTCTGCTGTTTATGACAGCCCGATCTGCTTCGATTAAGTCACGGACAGTGTACACTATACTATCCCTGATTGTTAATATTTTGCGCTCGGTACCATTTATCATATTAATTGTTGCTCTTATTCCATTTACTCGTATACTCGTCGGTACAGCTACGGGGGTGCTCGGCGTAATACCTCCTTTGGTTATTTCAGCAGCTCCTTATTTCGCTCGTTTGGTTGAGAACACGCTGCGTGAAGTCGATCGGGGTGTCATTGAGGCGGCGCAGGCGATGGGTGCATCAACCGGACAGATTGTAAGACGGGTGTTGTTGCCTGAGGCATTGCCTGGTCTGCTTGCTGGTATAACGATTACCATCGTTACGCTTGTCTCCTATACGGCGATGGCTGGCATGGTTGGTGGTGGAGGTCTGGGAACACTGGCAATTAACTATGGATACTTCCGTTATCAAAATGAAATCATGATTATATCCGTAGTGTCGATGATTATTCTAGTGCAAATTCTCCAGATGGCTGGAGATCGCTTGGTTACATTTTTCACCAGGAAATAACACATAGATAACATGATGGTCATGCAATCACGCGGATGCCACATGAAAAAAATGATTAGAGAAGGGGTTTTACACATGAAAAAATGGTCTTTTGCTCTACTTAGTCTTATGTTGATTGCGGTTCTCGCAGCTTGCGGAAACAACAAGGACGCCGATAGCGGTGCAGACAATTCAGCAGGTGCACCACGTACAGTAGAATTGAAAGTCGGAGCTTCACCTACACCACACGCAGAGATTCTGGAAAGCATCAAGCCTGAACTGGAAGCACAAGGAATTCGTTTGCAAGTCGTTACGTTTAATGACTATGTACAACCTAACCAGCAACTTGCTGACAAAAAATTGGATGCAAACTTTTTCCAGCATCAGCCTTATTTGGACACAGAGAATAAAGAACGTGGATTCAACCTCTTTTCTGTAACACCTGTTCATGTTGAACCTTTTGGCGGCTACTCCAAGAAGATTAAGTCTTTGGATGAATTGGCAGACGGCGCAAAAGTAGCGATTCCGAATGACCCATCCAATGGTGGACGTGCACTGTTGCTGCTCGCGAAGGAAGGTATTATTACGCTGAAAGACAACACAAATATTACATCTACGATTCAAGACATCACAGCCAATCCGAAGAACCTGGATATCATCGAGCTGGATGCAGCTATGATGCCTCGTCAATTGGATGAAGCAGATCTGGTATTCATCAACGCCAACTATGCGCTTGAAGCAAACCTGAATCCGGCAAATGATGCTTTGCTGATCGAAGATCTGCAAGGTAACCCGTACGCAAACATCCTCGTTTCCCGTGAGGACAATAAGGATTCAGATGCCATTCAGAAACTGGCTGCTGCCTTGCACTCCGAAGAAGTGAAAACATTCATCAAAGAGCGTTATAAAGGTGCAGTTGAACCTGCAACTGAATAATTCACGATATGTATGATATGATGAGAAGTTTGTAAGAAATAAAGAAATAAGCCGTATATCTCTTGAGAAGAGATATACGGCTTATTTTATGTTTCCTAATCTGTGCTGACGCGGGGATCAACATAGGTCAAAGTTTTTCCGGTTTATCCACGTCAGATGGATGTCCAGATTGGCGGTAGTAAGATAATTCATTCTGATCAGCATATTGCTGTTCATCCGCTTCTTGCAGGTACGTCCTCTCGGAGGGAGAGAGTGTTTCTTCTTCTCCGTGTGAGCTTTTGATTCTGTATCTGATCCAACCGATCAGCCCAAGGACGACAACGAGGATCAAAGCCCATCCTTTTTTAAGCAAAAGAAGAGCACTGAATTTCTGGGAAGCAGTGTACCCGATCCCGCCCATCAGAAGACTGTTGAGCCCTATGGTGGATGTTTTGTCAGTCGAAGCATTGTACTCCTCATAGGTATATCCTGCATTGATGTTAAGTTGATTAAGGACGGTTTCCTCGAATGCTTGGCGGCTCTGTTGAAAGGTGGTCGTATCTGTGACCAGAATGGCTGTGATGTACCCTTCACGTGTCAGGATTTTTACATTGTAATTGACCATGGATTGCTGATCAGCATTCTTGAAACCGAGGGAGTAGACCAACTGATGTTTGGTACTGTCATATGCCGGTTCGATTTCCCACCCCGTTATGTACGTTCTATATTCAGGATCAAGTTCTCTGTTATCTTCTTCTGTGCCTCGGATATAACTGCTTAACAGTTCTTCGGCACTCAGATTTTGATCGTCATCATGGATATGACCCGTCTTCACGTATTCAAACACAACATACCACGAGCCGAATTCGCTATTACTGGTTAGACTTCCGATTTCGTTCCCGTTAGGTTTGCCCCCGCTGTTAAGTATCGAGCGTTGAGTGTTGGCCTTATCCAGATAGGAATGGCTTTCAGGGACTTCCAGGGTGGCCTTACCGTCCAGAGAGACAGATGCTGGTCCAGTAATCCAATCGTACTCATCAAGTGCTTGCTCATTCTCACTTGCGGCTGATACCTGTAAGGCACTAGAGACTGTGAATAAACTCAACACTAAAAGTGTAAGAAATGATATCCATCTTTTATTCATCATATTCATGTAGAGGTCCTTTCAGGTTATATCCTCGACAGTACCATAGGTGTCTGATTTCGATCAAGATATATTTGGAATTAAAGGTGGATAATCCCTTGTGGATAAGCGAGTTGTAGGAGGACGATAAATCTTTTATACTGGATAGTGACTGCTCTTTGAAGAGGGGGATGAACGTGAAGGGAAAGATTGCCCTCATAACGGGAAGTGCCAAAGGTCTTGGTAAAATGACGGCCCTCAGTCTGGCAGATCAGGGGTGTCATATTGCCCTCAACTATGTACACAGCAGAACAGAAGCTGAGGCTTTAAGGGCTCAGATTATAGCCAAGGGTGTGCGGTGTATTGCCATCCAGGCTGATATATCCAAGGTGGAAGATATCTCTTCATTGGTTGAACAGGTGGAAGACAACCTGGGCAGCATTGATATTTTGGTGAATAATGCGGGTCCATTTGTCCGTGAACGACGATTATTTGCGGATTATTCTGAAGCTGAGGTCCAGATGCTTGTGCAGGGAAATCTGTTGGGACCGATGTTGCTGGATCAGCGTGTATTGCCAGAGATGAGACGCAAGCAATGGGGACGCATTATCCATTTTGGCTTCAGTCACGCTGGAGAAGCGAGATCCTGGCCTCATCGCGCCGTATATGCGGCTGCCAAGGTGGGGCTGGTATCTTTTACAAAGACACTCGCGGTTGAAGAAGCCCCGTATGGAATTACGGTTAACATGGTATGTCCAGGTGACATTCGTGGTGCGAACAAAGAGAAAACGATTGATGAAATGGCAGGCATCACCGACGAGGAAACGCCAAGAGGGCGACCAGGCAGCGGTGAAGATATTGCACGAGTGATTACGTATCTGTGCCTTGATCATTCCGATTTTATAACAGGTAACATTATGGATGTATCTGGAGGACTTGATCCGATTCGTCCAACCATACAGCGCGAGGATACTTAAAAGGTGAATTGAAGGATTGTACGTGGAAACGGGTCAAAGGGACAGATGGAATGGACTCTCTGCATATGCACACAAAAAAAGAGCCCTCCGCTTCATGCGAAGCGAAAGGCTCTTGAGGTTTATTTCGTGAAGGATTGATTAGAATACTTGTACGACTTCTTGTACACCCTCAACTTCTTCGAGAAGGGCACGTTCAATCCCGGCTTTTAAGGTAATGGTGGAGCTTGGGCAACTGCCGCAGGCACCGACCAGTTTCAGCTTAATGATGCCGTCCTCCACGTCGACCAGTTCCACGTCACCGCCATCGCGCTGCAGGAACGGACGAAGTTTATCAAGCACATCAGATACCTCATCATACATGGTGCTTTGTGCGTTTTCGCTCATATTGTTCAACTCCTTTCCTTCCTATATTATATTACAAATGGCCACAAATTAAAATGGTCAAACAAAGCAGGTGAACTTAAATGAGACCGATTATTGAATTTTGTGCCAATAATATGCATTTTGGCACAGATGAAGTCATGGATCAACTGGAAGAAAATCCAGACTATGACGTGATTGAATACGGCTGCCTAACCAACTGCGGCCAATGTTCTATGACTCCATTTGCACTGGTGAATGGCGAAGTTGTCATCACGGACAAAGTGGAAGATCTATATAATGCCATTCTGGCCAAAATTGCCGAAGCCGATGTCTGGGACGAGCTCGATCTCGACTAACCGAGATGGCGCTTGGACATCCAGAGCACACCACTTTTCAAAATACGAGGTACACGTCCCATCATGGACGTTTTGCCCATCAGCCCAAACCCAGACTTCTTGCCGAGTGCACCGAGTGTGCCACGAAGCTTTAGTGGATGTGGATTGGGCTTTTCGCCTTTCCAGAGGGCATGCTGAATATGGGCGATCTGCTCACCCTGTACTTCCGCAGCTTGACCGCTAGGTGCATAAGGGACACTGGCACAGTCACCAACGACATACACATCGGTATATTCCGGGATTTGGTAGTATTCATTCAGGACGACACGACCTTGAGGGTCTTTGGTCACGTCCAGATCCTGTACCACTTTTACGGGCTGAATGCCTGCAGTCCACACGACAGCATCCGTTAGAATCTGTTCATCCCGGTTATAAATGGCATTAGGTTCAACACGTGAAATGGCGATATGCCCGCGTGTCTCTACCTGATGTTCGTTAAACCATTCATGCACATACACGGACAGACGTTGCGGGAAGGCTGATAATACACGTTCACCACGATCCAGAATGCTGATGTTTAGATCGGGTCTGCTCTCACGAAGTTCGGCTGCCATCTCGACACCACTTAATCCGCCGCCTACGATATGCACATTGCCATAGGCTTTGACTTCATTAAGACGCAGGTAGGTCTCGCGTGTTTTACTAAAGCTTTGAATGGTACAGCTGTAGTCTTCGGCGCCTGGTGTATTGTGGAAACGGTCTGTACAACCAAGTCCAATGACAAGCTTGTCGTACACGAGCGGGTCTTGGCCTTCAAATTCAATCTGACGCTGTTCCAGGTCAATCGAAGTAACTTCTCCATAACGGTAAGTGACTTTATCGCTCACTGGAAATTGGATACGCAGGTCATAATCAGATACGGTTCCTGCTGCGAGTGCGTAATATTCTGTCTTTAATCCCTGAAAGGGGCTGCGGTCCACCAAAATAATTTGTGTATCGGATGGAATTTTACCCTCCAGAAGTTCCTTGATGATGGTGAGGCCGCCATAGCCGCCTCCAAGAATGACGAAATTTTTCATGACTCGGCTTCCTTTCTGCATCAGTCCCACTGAAATGGGGCTGTAAACTGTGGAGCAGCTATGCAATGACATAGCTGCTCCTTTTGTTAGGATTTGAATAATTAAAAAGTAGACGTTGAAAATTGAAGATATTATTCAGCAGTTTGCACCACTCGAATTCAAACGTCTCCCTATAATGAAAGCTGCGTTCTGGAGTGGTGCTGGTGCAATATTAGTTGTGGATGGAATTATGTCCTATTCGTACACTTGAATTTCATTGTAGAACGTATCACGTTCTACCGGAATACGTCCTGCACCTTTAATGAGCCATATGAGCTCTTTACGTGTAAGGCCTTCAGGTGTGAGTGCACCTGCCGCATGACTAATCCGTTCGCGAACGATCGTGCCATGTGCATCCGAAGCACCGAATCCAAGAGCGACTTGAGCTAGCTGTGGACCGATGTTAATGAAGTATGCTTTGATATGATCGATGTTATCCAGCATCAGACGGCTGATCGCAATTGTTTTGAGATCCTCATAAGCCGAGTTACGACGCATAATACTCGCGTTTTTACTTTTTGGCTGCATGGAAAGTGGGATAAAGACCATGAATCCGTTAGTCTCGTCTTGCAATTCACGGATCTGCACCATGTGGTTAACGCGGTCCTCATAGGATTCGATCGATCCATACAGCATCGTTGTATGGGTACGCATGCCGAGATCATGAGCTGTACGGTGCACCTCAAGATAACGATCCACGTTGGCTTTGTCTACACGCATTTTTTTACGATATTCATCCGAGAGAATCTCAGCGCCGCCACCAGTCAATGTTTTCAGACCTGCTTTTTGCAGCTCTTGCAGAACTTCTCTGATACTGAGTCCGCTAATCCGGGTGAAGAAATCAATCTCGGCTGCTGTGTAAGCTTTCAGTGTAACATCCGGATATTTCTCGTTTAAAGCACGCAGGGAATCGACATAATATTGAAAAGGAACATGGTTATTATGTCCGCCTACAATATGGAACTCACGTACGCCCGGATGAATATGCTGTTCCACATAATCGATCATTTCCTGACCGGATAATGTATAAGAGCCTTCTTCACCCTGGTCTTTACGGAAATTACAAAAAGCGCAGCGGGCTTCGCATACGTTTGTAAAATAAAGACTCATGTTTTCGATGAAATAAACTTTCTTGCCATTCTTCCGCAAGTTGGCCTCATTGGCCAGCTGGCCCAAAGTCAGCAGATCATCTGTTTCATACAGATATACGCCGTCTTCTACGCTCAGCCTTACGCCGTTCTGCACTTTCTCAACGATTTCAGCCATTCTTTTGTCTGTGAACGGTGTTACCAATGTAGACATACTGTTTCCTCCTGTTCTTAACCGGATTTGAGTTGTGTGTAGGATCTGCATACAGAACTACATAGCAAAGATGCGGTCAACTGCCGCCTTCTTATAAGGACTAACTCTTATTTACCCGGTGCAGCGTGTGCTGCATATAAAAGCTAAATTTTTTCAAAAAATGGAGTCTGTTGACTCATATATGCATTGGGGACTGCGTTGCAGTCTCGAAATGTGAAAAAAATTACAACTCCAATTATGACCATCGTCTGAATAAGTCATGACAAAATATCGACATTTCAGTGCGACCACCTATTCATTATAAACCTCGTATCGCGGGGGTTCAATACACTGGGAAGAAAAAGGAGTAGAGGGGGAACGCGGAAAGAGGCAAACATGACTTGAGACCCTTGACGGGGTGGAGTATAATTTAAAGAAGAGTTAATGAAAGGTAGTTCAAAAAGTCCGCTTTTGATTACGAAGGATGCCTAGCGTCGAATATGGGATTCAGCCGAAATAAGCGGGAGGCTTACGATGTGTGTTTCCTTTGGAAACATTGTAGTTGCTCACGTAGTTTTGCCTACGCTCCGCTACTCCATTTCTATCTTCATCCCATCTTCTTGGTACTGAAAAGCGCCCTTTTTGAACATGATTTTATATGAAAAAGGAGAGTGACCTGGCATGATTAACATCAGCGAAACGGCTGCTGACAGATTGAAAGAGATGCTTGCACAGCAAGAGACACCTGGTATGTTCCTGCGTCTTGGCGTGGCACCGGGCGGTTGCACCGGATTTTCGTACGCCATGGGCTTTGACGATAAAGAGTCCGATGAGGACCTGTATATGGATATTCAGAACATGAAGGTTGTAGTCGAGAAGGAAAACCTGAAATATCTGAATGGACTTGAAATTGATTTTGAAGAGTCTGGTATGACGGGTGGGTTCACCATCCATAATCCGAACGCAGTAGCCACTTGTGGTTGTGGATCTTCTTTCCGTACGAAGGAAGATGCGGGTGTGCCTGATAAGGATTGTTAAGAAACTGAGTTGTACAGCGGTTTCCCAATTCTGTTTTGAAATAAGCAGTTTGCAATCCCTTTAATAGATAGCCTCTGAATTGTATCCGTTTTGCACGGGCATGATATCAGGGGCTTTTTTGCGTGTACTGATTGTGCATGGTTGACAAACTTAGTTGTAACAACTATAGTTACAATATAAAGTTTAAACATAAACAATATCGATAATTTAAAGGAGAGATCATGATGAACATTGCAATCATTGGTGCAACAGGCAAAGCAGGAAGTGTAATTTTGAAAGAAGCAGCAGACAGAGGTCATAAAGTAACGGCAATCGTTCGTAATGCATCCAAATTGGAAGATAAAAGCCTGAATACGCTGGAGAAAGATGTATTCGATCTTACAGCTGAAGATCTTAAAGCATTCGATGTGGTTGTAAATGCATTTGGTGCTCCAGCTGGTAAAGAAAACCTGCATGTGGAAGTAGGACAAGCGTTGATCAACATCCTGAAGGATACACCAAACACTCGTCTGATCGTGGTGGGTGGAGCAGGAAGCCTGTTCACAGACGAGTCCAAAACATTGCGTGTCTTTGAATCCCCAGGATTCCCTGATGCTTACAAAGCAACTGCAACGAACCAAGGCCAAAACTTGCTGGATCTGCAAGCATCTTCGGGTATTCAATGGACATTCTTGAGCCCGGCTGGATTCTTTAATCCAGAAGGCGTACGCACTGGCAAATATCAAGCAGGCAACGACGTTATTCTCGTGAACAGTGAAGGTAACAGTTACATCAGCTATGCAGACTATGCGATTGCTTTGGTTGATGAGATCGAGAATCCACAACACAAAAACGAGCGCTTTACCGTTGTTGGCGAAGTGAAGTAACACTTTCAAATAATAATATGTAATATACAAACGGACGCTGATCTCCACAGATCGGTGTCCGTTTTTTTTATGTTATCGAAGAGGGATGATCTGCAATAACGTTAGACAGATTAGATGATTATAGTTCAACTTCCAACTACTCCTTTGAATCTATGTTATATTATTCTAAAGATGGTAAGGAAATGTGATTATATGAAAACCATCTTCTCTTCATTGGAATTTCTGCTAGTTCAAAAGTATGAGGGAGTGAACAGTTGTGAAGATGTATTCTAATGGAGTTATACTATTGATCTTTGTGGTTTTTATGATGAATGAATCGAGTGGTTCAGGGTTGTCCCAATATACAAACGTTAAAAATGCGCTGAATCAAATTCACATCACTTCTCTTTATCCGAAAAATAAGAATGGACAGACATATGGTTCTAACATATATGCGACTTCTCCAGAAACAGAACCTGATTTAATATTGGCTACTGGTGTGGATGGTACAGAAGGATATCTGCTGAAAAAAGACATGGATGGCGAGCAACCAAAAACACCTGAAGAAGCTATTGCGATACAGAACAGCAGATCACCAGACGGATGGGATATTCCACTGTATGACAAGGATGGTGAAACCGTAATTGGTGTGTTTCATGTTGGAGGAAAGTGAAAGTAACCAAAATAGGATCAAATGTGACGCTACCATACATAGACGATTCTTTTCTGAATGGCTTCCTACTACAGGATATGAACAGGTCGACGGAATGGAATTTGAAATTACTGGAGTTAAAGATGGACTGAATTTTGTTGAGTTATGGTTTGCTGTAAGAAAAATATCTTAGTTTTATTTCTTCTAGATTAGTCTTGAATAATAACTTAATAAAGACAAATGGAGCAAACAATTGTGTCCGATTGGTTGCTTCTTTGTTCATTCACCTAACGGCCAGGGAAAATGCAACATTTTTCCTGTTAAACAGGTCAATAAAGATGTACCAATTAACATTATGAGAAGAAGGTGGAAAAACTGAAGCTTCGTATAATCACGTTAATTTTTTTTATATCTAGCGTGTTCTTTATCTCAAATGCACAAGATGTTAACGCTTTGTCATGTGTTGAATCGGGAAGCCCCCAAGAACAGTTAGAAATATATGATGGAGCTGTTTATGGTGAAGTAAAGCAAGTTAAGGTCGACTTGAAGCAAGAGGGATTTACGGGGACCAAAGAGAAAATTAGATATATTTTAGTGGAAGTTGAGAGGAGTTGGAATACTGAAGTTGACTCTCAATTAATTATTGCAACTAACTTCACTTGGGGGTTTGATTTTAAGGAAGGCAACAATACTTAATATACTTTAGCGAAGTGGATGGCGAATTAAGCAGTAGTCCGTGCAGTTTGACCATCGAAATGAATAATCTTAATCAAGCAACTGAACTATTCGGAGAAGGGTTTCCACCAAAACAACAAGTAAACTTAGAACACAAAATGTGGTTTATGTTTGAGCAAGATATTGATTTGTATATCGTAGGTGTAGTTGTATTTGCGGTGATTTTTATCCTTTTTATGAGAGTAAGAAAGAAAAAGCGCAAAGCATAATTTGGTTGCGCTAAGCGGGGAATTTTGCTCAAAGAAAAGTCGTTTGAACTAGGAATGGATTCCTGTATGACCTATTACCCCCTTTACTTAAACGAGGATCGAGGCGTATAATCCGTTGAGATATTAGAGTAATAAGAGGGGATACAGTTATGAATAGTGGATTAATCAACGCGATCATTGCGTATATCATGTGGGGAGTTCTCCCGCTGTATTGGAAGTTGTTTGAAAATGTACCGGCAGGCGAGATTTTATCGCACCGGGTTGTCTGGTCATTTGTCTTTATGGGGATTTTCGTTGCCGTCCAACGTCGTTGGAGTGACATGAAGCGCATTTTGACCAGTCGTTCGACCCTGCTGTCCCTTACCGCGAGTGGGCTGCTAATTGCTATTAATTGGCTTATCTTCATCTGGGCGGTTAACAACGGTCATGTCGTTGAGACAAGTCTGGGCTATTATTTGAACCCGTTACTGAATGTGTTGCTGGCGGTTGTCTTCCTTCATGAAAAGCCAAACCGTGGACAATGGCTCGCGATTGCCATCGCTGGTGTCGCGGTGCTTATCATTGCCATCGACTACGGACGTTTCCCATGGGTTGCGATCTCACTGGCCGTGTCATTTGGCTTGTACGGTCTGGCAAAGAAGAAGATCAAACAAGACGCTTCAGTGGGGTTATTTTCGGAGACAGCTGTAGTTCTGCCAGTCGCACTCGGCTACTGGATCTACTTGGCTTTCGTTGGAAAAGCCACGGCATGGACGCTGCCTGCGCCCATGTTCTTCGAACTGCTTCTATCTGGTGTGGTGACGGCGTTGCCGCTGCTCTTCTTTGCACGGGCGGCTGCTCGAATGTCGTTGTCCACACTAGGCTTCGTACAGTATATTGGGCCGACAATCATGCTGATCCTGAGTGTGTTTGTGTTCAAGGAAACGGTCTCGCCAGTTCTGCTCGTTGGCTTCGCGCTCATCTGGACAGCGCTCATCGTATACGCTATTTCATCGATGCGCGCTACGAGACTTGCTAAGGTAAACTGAACAGAGGTATTTGAATCGTTAAAAATGCCCTGCCCGCCTATGAGGTGGACAGGGCATTTTACATTTATGAAGAAAAGATAAGATAGCTCAGCAAAACTAAAAAGGCAGCTGATCAACATTATGGTAAAATACAGGAGTAGTAATCAAAAATAGTAACCAAAAAACGAGGAGGCAACAGATATATGATGGTTAATAACCGTTACCGCAAACGTGAACCATTCTTTGTAAAGAATGCTGTAGTTCAGATACTATTTCAGTTTGCAGTTTCAGCAATAATCGGTAGTATATATGGGTTCATGATGGTCAACGAGACGATAGGTGGATATATTAATAAACTATTACCGAGCACGGATGGTCCGGATCTTCATTTATATCTGCCCGTTGTGGTTACGGTGTTCATCTACTCATATTTTATTCAGAAGAAACAGCGGATTTTACTTGAAAAAATCTCATTTAGTTGTCTCCATATTTTAGTTGCCCTAATAAGCTGTATTTTTTCAGTTGTTGTGTTATTGGTGATCTAAACCAAATCCTACGTATCAACACCTTCAGCCCCATCAACTGCATCAATGACACCGACAGCGAGTGTTGTTACCGCAGCAGCAGCTAAAAGATTCTTGGCACCAAGCTTGACTCTGTCCTTATCTTCCTCTTGCATGCCCACAACAACATCTTTACCGCTGTTATATACATACTTGGCTGATATCGCTACACCTTTTGCAGTATTGGTTACAGCACCTCCAATATCAGCAAGCCCCGCGTCTATGGCGGTATCATCTTTTCGAATTGCACCACTGGCGAGATCATATGTGCCACTAGCCAGTTGTCCAACGGTTTTGCCTGTATTAATCGTAGCTTTCTCTACGCCGTTTCCGATTTCTTTGATAAAGGGGCTTCCTGCAATTTCACCAACAACCCTTACGCTACCACCCAACACTTTCCCGGTAACTTCCCCAGCTAACTGACCTAGCCCTTTTAAAAAACTCATCCTTATGCCTCCTCTCCTATAAAAAGTTGATCCTATGTGTTATCTCAATAAACTTATTATATTCATATGTAAGCCAAAAGAACATCAGTCTCCAGCCCGAGTGGTGTACCCCTCCTCGATTGATCGCGACACGATTTTAGAAGTGCCTCATAAGCAGCAACGTAGTGGAAGAGGCGGAATCGATTCTGAAGAAGCGGAGCGTTCGCCTGAAAGCTTTCTGCAAGAAAGCTACATCGGAAGCATAGGCTATCCCCGGATTTTCCCCTTATCAGGGGAATTCATAAAATCTGGGGATAACAGCGATCATAAGAACGATCCGACCCCGGAACGCCCACCACGCTGTCCGCAAACACACAAAAGGCGCTACTCCCACCAGGAATAGCGCCTTATGCCCTTCATTACCCTAATCCATTTGACTACCCACGGTTTTAGAAGTGTCTCAAGGAGCAGCAACATAGTGGAGGGGGCGGAATCGATTCTGAAGAAGCGGAGCGTTCGCCTGAAAGCTTTCTGCAAGAAAGCTACATCG
Source organism: Paenibacillus sp. Y5S-9 (assembly GCF_036894235.1). Taxonomy (NCBI): domain Bacteria; kingdom Bacillati; phylum Bacillota; class Bacilli; order Caryophanales; family Paenibacillaceae; genus Paenibacillus; species Paenibacillus sp. Y5S-9. The sequence continues at coordinate 5,689,479 of NZ_CP145887.1, read as the reverse complement.
GAAGCATAGGCTATCCCCGGATTTTCCCCTTAACAGGGGAATTCATAAAATCTGGGGATAACAGCGATCATAAGAACGATCCGACCCCGGAACGCCCACCACGCTGCCCGCAAACACACAAAAGGCGCTAATCCCACAGGAATAGCGCCTTCCGCTCTTCATTACCCTAATCCATTTGACTACACACGGTTTTAGAAGTGTCTCAAGGAGCAGCAACGTAGTGGAGGGGGCGGAATCGATTCTGAAGAAGCGAAGCGTTCGCCTTTGTATCCTAATTTCAACTTATGAAAAGTTGTTCGAGAAATTAGGATACAACAGCGATCATAAGAACGATCCGCCACCGGAACGCCCACCACGCTGCCCCCAAAGCCCGCACTTCTACCCATCGTACCTAGTCAATAAATCCTTCCATGACAGCCGTTGGCATCATATTGGATTGCCATGCGCCTTTGCCGTAACCGCCGTTGTATCCTGGTGTAGCCTGAGGCTCCCAGTAGAATACACCTTTACCTTTGCCATTTGGCAGATTACGAATTTGGTTTTTCATCGCAGCAACAAAACTTTTTCCAGCTGCAGCCTGGTTATTGTCCATGCCAATTTCGGAGATGATGATCTCTTTACCATAACGGTTGATCATATCCTTGGCGTTGTTTACCGTATTTGTAACAGCGGTGTTCCAGCCGGAAGCTGAAGGATAGAGGGACATGGCAATCATGTCAAAGTTAGCTCCGTTATTAATCAGACCACCAATATTCCATACATAGAGGGCGTTATCATCTCCACCTGCCAGATGCACAATGGTTTTGGTGCCGCTGCTCAGGGATTTCACTGCGTTATGGCCTGTATTCACCAGCCACGCATAATTTTTCATGTTGGTGGATGCTTTACCATCTTCCCATAACATGCCGTTGCTTGTTTCATTACCGATCTGTACCCAGTCTGGGGTAACGCCTTTGCTTTGCATCGCCGTCATCACATCACGAGTGTGGTTCCATACCGCATCCATGAGCTGTTGGAACGTATAGTTTTTCCAGGCAGCAGGTTTGGTTTGCTGACCAGGGTCTGCCCAGGAATCGCTGTAGTGCAGGGTAAGCATTACACTCATGCCAGCATTCTTGGCACGTTGTGCGAGTGTAGCCGCACGATCCTTATTCATGTAACCGTTCCCATAATCATTCGAAGGATTAACAAAGACCCGAATGCGAACGGAATTGATTTGATAGTCGTTTTTCAAAATATCAATGATGTCACGCTGTACCCCGTTTTTATCTTTCCATTTGTAACCTTGGGCTTCCATTCCGGGAACCCAACTGATGTCAGCTCCTTTGGCGAAACTTGGTGCTGCGCTGGCATGCTGACCTGCGGGCAACATGATGGAGGTGAATAACAAAACAAAAGCCAACATGATGGATGTCTTGAAACCCCTTACATTTTTGAACATTACAAGATGCCTCCTCGGATTTAAGTTGAGTTGCATCCTAATTATAGCCATCCTGGTTTGCTCTACTAAAGGGTCCATTTCCAATATTTTGGGTGTTTTATCAACCTCTCTACAGAAAAAGAGAAAACAAAAAGCCGTCCGAAGACGGCTTTTCTACCCGTGGCGCTTTTTGAAACATTGATCCGTATCCCGCGCCTCCACCAGACTCTTTTAATTTGAGCTAGTGGATCGGGTAAGGGACACGTTCAACATGACATTAGAAATGTTGACGCACCTCCTTTCCTTGTGGCAAGAGTATACAACACCTTGTTTCGGAAAGCTAGTCTTTTTTACGTATTTATGCAAAATTATTTTTCAGTCTGGAACATCGTAATATCTCGTGCATAATGACTCTTTGTTCCGTCATTGTTTCGGATGCGCACGCTGTCTTCACTGATCCGCTCCACAACGCCGCAACCCACTTCACAGTAGACGCCAGCCGGGTCTTCCTGCCATGCGCTTACCATACATTGGGATAGTGCAGCCGTGAAAAATTCTATATTTTTTTGTAACGTTCTAGGTTTGTTGGATTTCATTATATACTCCTTTAATCAAATATATTTGGAATGAGAACAAGCAACCGGACCAAATCACACTGTACTTCACTTTACTCTGTCTATTGACCTTTGTAAAGGGATGGAAAAAGTTGCGCCCATGAGGTATCATTTACATAAATTTTACGTAGCGTTTACACTGCGCTGACGCTTGATGTTGATTACGAATAGTACAATTATATGAGAACTTCTAACCAAGAATAGATATGCAACACATTCGGAGGCCATACATGCATAGAGACGTCAAAACAGGCAACTACGTTAATCGTGATTTGAGTTGGGTTGAATTTAATCGGCGCGTACTTCAGGAGGCCCAGGATCCAACAACGCCTCTGCTGGAACGCATGAGATTTCTCGGCATTGTCGCTAGTAATCTGGACGAGTTCGTCAGTGTAAGGGTGGCGGAGACAAAAGAGAAGATCAAGGCCGGATTCACGCAAAAAGATTTTACAGGATACACGCCTTCGGGATTGTACCGCAGATTGATCAAACGAACCGGGACCATGGTCGCCGAACAGTATAAAACGTATCGTGAACTCATTCGTCTACTCGCCAAAAAAGGCGTGAACATTCAGGAATATACCGATCTCAATGTGACACAGCAGCGTGCAATGGACCAATACTTTCATGAGATTATTTTTCCGGTACTCACACCAATGGCGATTGACCAGAGTCGTCCGTTCCCGCTGGTACACAACAAGTCTGTCTACCTGTCCGTGATGCTTCAGAAGGAAGGGGAGCAAGAGGGCGAGCCATTTATGGCTATTGTTCAGGTACCTTCCAATCTGCCGCGGGTAGTTCAGGCTCCCATTCGGGCGAATAGCAAAAAGAAAACATTCATACTGATTGAAGATCTTATCAAACATCATATTCATACGCTCTTCAGTGGATATATCTCGCTTGCTGCACAGGAATTCCGAGTGACCCGCAATGCGGATCTGTTCATTAATGAAGAAGAAGCGGAAGATCTGCTTGAGGCTATTGAAAAAGAATTGCGACGCAGACGCCGCGGGGCTCCTGTACGACTGGAAGTCTGCAAGGATTTTCGTCCGGATGCCTTATTGGAATTGCAGGATGAATTTGATATTCAGGACCCGGTATACGAAATTGATGGACCACTCGATCTGAGTTTTCTGGCTGGATTCGTGGACAGTCTGGAAAGTTTTTCACATCTGAAATACAGTCCGGTGAAGCCAGTCTACCCACTTGAGTTTCTGCCAAGAGAAAGTCATTTTGAGCTGCTGCGCAAACGCGATGTACTGGTGCATCATCCATACGAATCGTTTGAACCAGTCACTGATTTTATATTGGAGGCTTCGGAAGATCCAAGAGTTCTGGCGATCAAGATGACTTTATATCGGGTCAATGGCGATTCACGCCTTATTCCGGCACTTGCTCTTGCCGCTGAGAGTGGTAAGCAGGTCACGGTGGTGGTGGAACTGAAAGCACGTTTTGATGAAGAGCGCAACATTGCTTGGGCTCGTAAGCTGGAGAAGGCCGGTTGTCACGTGGTTTATGGACTGGTTGGACTGAAGACCCATGCCAAAATCATTCTTGTCGTACGCAGGGAACAGCAGGGGCTGAGACGTTATGTCCATGTAGGAACCGGTAACTATAATGAGAGCACAGCCAAAGTGTATACGGACGTGGGACTGTTCACCTCTAATCCGATTATTGGGGAGGATGCATCCGAATTGTTCAATGAGATTACCGGATACTCCGGCCCGAAGGCATTGCAGGCGTTCCGCGTAGCTCCGGATGGTATGAAGGATGAGTTGTTTGCACTGATTCGTAGAGAAACAGAGCATGCGCTGAAAGGTAAACCTTCCAGAATCATTGCCAAGATCAACTCCTTATCCCATCAGGAAATGATTGATGAATTGTACGAGGCTTCTCAAGCCGGCGTGCAGATCGATCTGATTGTGCGTGGTGTATGTTGTCTGCGTCCGGGGGTAGAGGGGCTAAGTGAGAATATTCGGGTCATTAGCATTGTAGATCGTTTTCTGGAGCATTCACGGTTGTTTTATTTTGAAAATAGCGGCAACCCGGATGTATTCATCTCCAGTGCAGACTGGATGACACGTAACCTGAATCGAAGAATTGAACTGATGTGTCCCGTATTTGATCCAGAGCTGAAGAAGATGCTGGTTGATATCCTTAATCTGTCCCTTATGGATAATGTCAAAGCGAGACAACTTATGCCTGGTGGCAATTATGTATTTGTAGAAAATGAAAAGCCCCCGCTGAGAAGTCAGACGGAGGCCATGGGTATTATCCCTTGGAAGCCTGCTGAATGGAGTGCGTTAACGTAACTCCCCAGGCTTCCTTCAGATCCTTGACGGCCTCTTCCAGGCCATCAAGTTCCAGTAACGGCTCAGCTGTACAGGTGAATTGCACCTGCAGTGAGTCGTTTTCTTTTGTTGCTTCGATCGCAGCGATGCTCTCGGATCGATTAATGGCTTCGGCTACGCGTAGCAGAGAGCCTATACGATGAGCATGCCGCTCATCCGAGTTTTTCAGAATGTCCCGGTGCTTATTCAGCAGCTGGGGCGTTCTTTTTTTTGGATGATAATCAGCTGCACTGGCACTTAGAATGGTCTCCCGATGAGAAAGTCCATAGATGCTTGAATTCATGATCCAATAGGCCGAGTGCTGTGTATAACGGAAATAGTTAATCTGTTTACCTGCCATATGCAGCATGGAGGACGCATACAGGATTCGGGCATCTGCTTGATCAGGAGGGGTACCTTGTAATGCCGTATACAGGGTAACCGTATCCTGATGAATCCGTTGCAGACGTTTCTCTGGAATAGGCGGACCAAAATGGATAAAGTTGCGGATACTGTCCTTCAGCGCGTCCGGAACGACCGGCTGACCTCCAGCCATGTAATCACGCAACAACCCGTCTCGTAGACCCGCACCACTAACCACATAACGATCTCCCTGTATTAACTGGAAGACGGTTCGCAGGATCAGCACACCGGGCACAATGATGTCTGCGCGATCTTTGGCGAGCCCAGGTACCTTTTTGCGCTGTGCCGAGGTGAGATGAGGCAAGGAGCGAGCGATGTTCTCCATCGCTTCCTCACTGATCTCATAATGATGGGTGACAGGCAAAGAATACTGGGTACGCTTCTGTTCCACTTTGGCAAGTGTACGCATTGTGCCGCCAAGTCCGATGAGTGGCAGGCCGGGATGCTCACGAATCCAATCCTGTCCACGGAGAGCCTCAATGATTTCGTTGCACAATGCATTTGCATTCGCCTCGCTCCACTGATCTTCACCCCCATAACGGGCATGTGAATTCACTGCACCAATGGGGAGGGAGATACTATGTAACCTCTTCCGATCCCGAAAGACTGTGATCTCTGTGCTGCCGCCTCCAATATCAACGACGTAACCGTCTGCCAATTCAATGGATTGAGTGACACCAAGGAACCCATAATAGGCCTCCCGATCTCCGGATACACATTCAATGGTAAGCCCTGTCTCTGTCTCCAGCCATTCGATAATTTCCAGGACATTGCTTGCATTACGAATGGCTGCGGTAGCTGCTGCGCGAATCAGTTTGGTCTGATATGCCTCACAGGTCGCTTTGAATTGACGCAAGATGGTAATCGCTTTATCCAGAGAATGGCGAAGGATGGTTCCATCAGACTCAACAACGCTGCTCAGACGAGCGGCATATTTGTCTTCATGAATGATGCGATAGGCTGCGTCCTGATCCAGTTCATATATAACTAGACGAATGGAGTTCGAGCCGATATCAATAATTCCTAAGGTTTCATTAGTACGTGTCATAAGCATCTCCTTCTACAGAGGTTCAACTACCCGAAGTGAAGAAGGGCAGCCATGGCTTCCGGTGAACCCGGTGGTGTGGCAGAGAAGGGCGTAGTTAACATAACAACAATGATAAAGACGATGAAACAGGCAAATATAAGACAACTCACGGCAAAGCCGCGATTACGCTTTTGCATAAACAGTCGAATACCTGTGACAAAAAGAAGTACCGTAACAGCTACCAGAACGATCGACATTGCAAAATAGGCTACGCCATAAAGTGATTTGAAAAATGCTTCCATTTGTTCTGAACGCTCCTTAGATCCTCATATTTAAGCCCTTCCAAGCCATTCCTTAGTAGCATACGACAGATTGACTTGTTTGAAAAGCAAACCGGGCGCTTGTTCCCGTTTCCGCCATCACCCCTGGGACAGGTTACATGGAAAAGGGGCCTTTGCCGTGGACAGACATCCAAGAAAGCAAGGCTTCTGTTGAGTATGTATAAGGAAGGACTATTGTTTCAAGGAAGGAGATCAACCCATGTCGAGACAACTTGCAAGCAAATGGCGGAAGACAGCGGCTCTGATGAAATACCCGGTAGCGGCTGTCCATATCCCACAGACCAAGGCATTCAACTCGGGTAATCTGCTGCAAATGCTCAGTCGTTATGGAATGGTGTACGTCAAACCTATTGTAGGAGGCGGAGGTTACGGTGTTATCCGGGTATCGGCCAGCGGTGGGGCTTATCGATACACCCATATGAAAACGACCCGTTCTTTCGCCAGTTTCAGCCAGATGTATCGCTCTCTGGTGCGTGTAAAAGCTAGACGCAAGTACTTGATCCAGCAAGGTATTCATCTGGCAACAATTCAAGGGAGACCTGTTGATTACAGAGTCAAAGTTGTCAAAACCGAACGAGGCTGGGTATTCCGTTCTTTAGTAGGACGACTCGCTCGTCCCGGACTCTGTGTGACGAATCTGAGCAAGGGTGGCACCATGTTATCAGGAAGGCGAGCTCTTGGTTTATCCCTGCCACATATATCCGGTCGGCACAAACGCCGGGAGATGCGCTCCCTTACACTGACATGTACGTACATTATGGAAAGTCAGTTCCCTGGTGTAGGTCAGCTTGGATTTGATTACGGACTGGATTATTCAGGCAAGATCTGGATTTTGGAAGTGAATACCAGAACTCAATAGAAAATGAATGGGAAAACTCAAGAAAATTCAAGAAAAACCGATAATATATAGAAGAAAACGGTATGAAAACCGTTTGAAATTTTACATTACTGGGTAATTTACTCGCAACAAGTCTTGAAACTATGAATTTATTCCAAAAAAAATACGCTGATAAACGTTCTGACAGTAGTACAAACTTCCTGTGCATAAATATTGTCCACACTATACACGTTGATTACTCTGTATTTTTTCCATTTATCAACAAACTATGCACAGGATTTCCACATAACGTTGTGGATAACAAGAACGCTTGTTCTCTATATGAATCTCTGATATGATAGTTTTGAGGAAAAAAAAGGAAAGGTTGTGGCGGGAAATGGCTATGTTATCCGATGAGATGTTGTTGGATTCCTACCATAAAGCGATTGAGTTGAATCTCGAACGAGATTTCATCGCACTGCTGTTGGCAGAAATCCATAAGCGCAAACTGGGTACCGACGTATCTGCCATTCTTCACTAGAGATCCTCATTGCAGGCAATGTTACAGGTTTCCGGACAAGTCCCATAGTGAGACAGGCCATGGCGTGCTCGTCTGACAATGGTGACAGTACATCACATGATTGCAAACGTTTTCGACTTCGTCTGCCGTGTCAGAGGAAGGTTGGAATACGTAGGGGCTGTATGGTCCGGTGTAATCATCCAATTTGCCGCATTCTAACAGTCCCTGAAGGCAGTGGGGGCAAGCCTGCTCCGGTACAACCAGACCGTTACACAGCGGGCATATATAAGACAAGGGTATCCCTCCTGATATGGATTCACTCAGGAGTAAGATACCCTTTTTTGTATCAATATATGTTATTTCCGCAAAACTAGCGTTTCATGTTACTACTGTGTCCTGGGGACAACTTGGCATCTGGATCGAAGTATACCTTCGCATTGTTAACGGCTGTTGGAGCTTCGCCGAATCCGACAGCGATCAGCTTCAGTTTACCTGGGTAGGTTGTGATATCTCCGGCAGCGAAGATTCCTGGAATAGATGTTTCCATGCGGGAATCAACAACGATGGAGTTGCTGTCAATTTCGATACCCCACTCGGCAATCGGTCCGAGAGAAGAGACAAATCCGAAGTTAACGATCACGTCATCTACTTCGATTTCCTGAGTTTCTTTGGTTTTCACATGGGAAAGGGTTATCTTGGTAATCGTATCATCCCCATGAAGTTCCGTGATTTCGGTCGGTGTAACAACATTCACCTTGGAATTCATCAGGTTTTCAACACTGTGCTCATGCGCACGGAACTTGTCCCGGCGATGGATCAGAGTTACTTGCTCAGCGATAGGCTCCAGCATGAGTGCCCAGTCTACCGCGGAGTCACCGCCGCCACTGATCAGTACTTTTTTGCCAGCGAAGGCATTCAGATCACTGATGAAGTAGTGCAGGTTGCTCTTCTCGAACTTGGCAGCACCTTCAAGCTCCAGGCGACGTGGTTCGAATGCACCTACACCAGCTGTAATAATGACGGCTTTGGCATGATATTCATTCTCATCCGTCTTCACGACGAAATGTTGTTCATCCTTTTTCTCCACCGATACAACCTTTTCTTCAAGGCGGATGTTCGGGTTAAAATGACTCATTTGCTCAACCAGGTTATTCACCAGTTCCTGAGCCGTTACTTTCGGGAATCCGGCTACATCATAGATGTATTTCTCCGGGTAAAGAGCGGCAAGCTGTCCGCCAAGCTGTGGCATACTTTCAACCAGTGTAACGGATGCCTGACGCATCCCACCGTAAAACGCGGCGAACAGACCCGCAGGGCCTCCACCGATAATAAGTAAATCAGTCATATCATGACTGGAATTTTGTGCAGTCAAGAATCAACAACACCTTTCATATTTTAATAGGTAGTTAACAGAAAGAATGTACAGGCTACGGATGGTAACCGGCATTGGTGCTGAACTGTCTTTCCTATTATAAACGGTGTATTCAGGGTTGCAAAGTTAGCGGCGTCACGAAACTGAGAATAATTGATGAAGATCAGATGAGAATAGGATGAAATTGGAAATGAAAGGTTATGAAAAATAACAAAAAAAACCTTGATCTTTACTAGAAATACAGATATCCTTGACCTGTACTATGTGTTTTTTTGTCTAATTTAGAGTCAATATGTAATATGAAGACAAATCCCGTGTTTTATAGAATCTTGTGGTTAATTTCACAACTTGAAACGATAACTTGCGTGCAAACGTATCAATTTCATAAACCCTTTAGTTGCTTCAATCAAGTCTAGATATAGATCAAAACAGTTCGATATGTCGATATCTAGTTTCATAAAATCCATTTTTAGTGAGTCATGAAATTGATGCAAACGTTTAAATAAATTCGCGAAGTTAACATTTGTCGTCATAATGGGCAAGACCTCATCAATATTTGTAAGTATGTGCATTTTGCATCTCACCCAAGATCGGGCTGATGCAAGTGAAACCGGAAGGGGTATAGACATGAGCAGTATTCCCAAAATCGTCATCCTCGGCGCGGGCTATGGCGGGATTCTGACAGCCCAGCGGCTGCAGAAGGAATTGAACTATAACGAGGCCGACGTCACACTGGTGAATCGGCATGATTATCATTATATTACTACACATCTACATATGCCGGCAGCCGGCACGGATACCATTGAGCATGCAAGAGTGCCCATTTCCAAGCTGATTGATGAGTTCAAGATTGATCTGGTCAAGTCTTCCGTGAAGGAGATTCGTCTGCAGGATCGGAAGATTATTCTGGAGGACGGCACGTTATCCTATGATTATCTGATTATTGGACTAGGCGGTGAGCCTGAGACCTTTGGTATTCCGGGTATGCTTGATCACGCCATGACAATCCGCAGCATTAACTCGGTCAGACTGATTCGAGAACACATCGAATATCAATTTGCGATGTACAAAAACGATAACAAACGAAATCGTATTCGGTTTGTCGTAGGTGGAGCGGGTTTCAGCGGTGTTGAATTTGTAGCTGAACTTGCAGATCGTATTCCACAGCTGTGCAAAGAGTTCGACGTGAACCCAAAACATGTGCACATCTATAATGTAGAGGCAGCGCCTTCGGCCTTGCCTGGATTTGACCCGGAATTGGTAGAACATGCGATGAATGTGCTCAAGAAGAAGGGCGTTACTTTCAAAATTGGTGTTCCAATCAAGCAATGTCTCCCGGACGGGGTTATTGTGGGTGAGGGTGAAAAGCTCGATGCGGCTACAGTCGTATGGACCGGCGGTATTCGCGGTAACTCACTGCTTGAACAGGCAGGTCTTGAAGTGATGCGAGGACGTGTGAAAGTAGATGACTACTTGCGTGCTCCGGGGCATGAGCATGTCTATGTCATTGGTGATAATTCACTTGTGTTCAATGCTGAAGGACGGCCTTATCCGCCAACAGCTCAGATTGCGATGCAGCAGGGTGTGAACTGCGCCAAGAACGTCGTGGCATCCATTCGCAAGAAACAGCCACAACCTTTTGTATTTACGAGCAAAGGCACGGTTGCATCACTGGGTAAAGGTGAAGCTATTGCCGTTGTGGGCGGCAAGAAATACAAGGGCTGGAAAGCGGCTCAGTTGAAGAAGCTGGTTGATCTGCGTTATCTGTTCATCATTGGTGGTATTCCGTTAGTCCTGAAGAAAGGGCGGTTTTTTGGATGAGACATTGCAGTGTTCAGGTCCGGGGACTATTAACACGTGAAGAGCTGGATCGATACAACGCCCTGATGCAGGTCGGTGGTTATCTGGAGGAACAGGATCAATATGATCTGGCCTACATTGTGCAGAAAGAAGTGGATATTCTCATTATGCCTGCGATTGAGCGGCTTAAAGAGAAGGGTCGTGACCGTGACCGGGCCACAGCTGAGTTCCTCGAATCGCTGAAAGCGGTAGATGATGAGGACGAGGATTAGAGACATAACCTTCCAATCGCTGTTATCCCCAGATTTTTTTGATTCCCTTTTGTTAAAGGGAAAATCCGGTGATAGCGTATGCTTCCGATGCAGCTTTCTCCCAGAAAGCTTTTAGGCGAACGCTTCGCTTTTTCAGGTTTTTTCTGTCCTTTCCGTTTTTGTGTAAATAAATAGTTCAAACAATATAGATCTAAATCAAGCTTGAGGTAGTAGAATATTGATAGATAATAAAGCACCGCAGACAGTATCCTTTACAGGAGATGTCGCGGTGCTTTATTGTGCTTGGTGTTATTTTTACAGCTTAAGCATGTCTTCCAGTGTTCCTTCGTTCAACAGACTTCCCACGTAGAACGAACCGAATTCGCCATACCGTGCGCTAACTTCATCGAAACGCATCTCATAGACAAGTTTTTTGAACTGAAGTGCATCATCCGCAAACAGTGTAACGCCCCATTCCCAATCGTCGAAACCGACAGAGCCCGTAATGATCTGTTTTACTTTACCCGCATAGCTACGACCAATCATGCCGTGACTGCGCATCATGGTACGACGCTCGTCCATGGACAGCATGTACCAGTTGTCGTTCAGCTCACGTTTTTTGTTCATCGGATAGAAGCAGATGTATTGTCGTTGTGGCAGAACAGGTTTCAGACGGGCGATAATCTCCGGATTCTGCATCGGGTCTTCGCCTTCTTTGCCAAGATAGTTGCTCAGTTCCACTACACTGACGTAGGAATACGACTTCGTTGTGTATTGAGCAAACATCGTTTTGTTAAACGCGTTCTCAACAGCCTTCAGATCTTCCAGCGTTTCACGCAGGTGCATCATGACGAGGTCTGCTTTTTGACCTACAACCGTATATACAACGGTACTTCCTTTGGATGAATCCTCGACTTCTTTCCATTCTTTCCAGAATTCCTGAAGCTCGTCCAGTGCTACAGCGCGTTCTTCATCATCTGCTGCTTTCCAGGCGGCCCAGTTAATCGAGCGAAAATCATGCAGGGCATACCAGCCCTCCAGTGTTGATGCGGCTTCGTTCATTGGTTGTGTTCCTCCTGCAAGGTATATTTCCAAATCCCTATAAGTGGTTGTTCAAAAAGTCCGCTTTTGATTACGAATGATGCCTGGTGGCATCATCAGCATCCAGCCGAAATAAGTGGGAGGCTTACGAAGTATGTTTCCTTAGGAAACATTGTAGTTGCTCACGTAGCTTTCCTACGCTCCGCTGCTCCATTTCTAGCTTCATTCCATCTTCTCGGTACTGAAAACCAGTCTTTTTGAACACGTACTATAAGGGACGGGTGAGTGCTTTATCGTTTACATTGTATCCCAACATGAAGCAGAAGGGCAAATGAACAGAGTATAAATATAGGGAAATTTGTCCAGAAAGTTCGTTGCTTCGCCACATTTTTTGCGGTACACTAACTACTATCCAGAAGTGAAACCTGAATGTGTGAAAGAAGAGGTGAATGTCGTCCGATGCAATTTATACCTGTGTTGGTATTGATGGTATTATTTTTCGTTATGATGTTTGGTATCGGTTTCATTCTGAACATGCTGATGAAGACCACCTGGTTTCCTTCCTATCTGTTCATCATTGTGATTTTGCCTGTCGTCGTGTACTCTCTATGGGATCATTCGTCATCTCTGATGTCACATCTGGGTTCTTTCCAGCTTGTAGACTATATGACGGGCATCGCTGGACTGGCTGGTGCGGTAATCAGTGGCTGGACGATCCAGAAGTTGCGTTTGGGTGGGTACAGAATGTTTTAGATTGTTGGAAAGAGGTAACACATGCCACTGTAATCGCGTGAAAGTCTTGTCTTTGTCGTAAACGCTTACGAGTACAAAGGGAAGGCTTTTTTGCTGATCATTTATATTAGAAGGATTATTGTACACTTGTACTTCATATACATCTGGAGAACATTCTCTTCAGATATTCCCTTGTATTCTGCGGCTACAGCTTTTATAGTATTCTAGCGGCTCTCGACATTTTTATTTTAGAAATTGCTGAATTCGGCGAAAACGTGAATGATGTCGACCTAGGACGAAACGGAGCGAGAACAGGCCATCTTTTTACCTGTTTTTGAGCATTTGAGGATCAGACATTTATGATAGAATAGATAAACATACTTTTGGGGAGAAGGAGATCAGGCTATGCGCATGAAGAATCTGCACCATTATACTGAACATCATCGCTACTGCGTATACAGGGAGTTTGGACTTAGCGCCCTGGATGACCGTATGCTTACAGGAGCATATCAGCCCATGGTAGGTGCTTTTGCGGTTGGCTTGTATCGGCTGTTGTTTCAGCATCTTCCCGGTGAACAGGTCGGTTATTCGCCGCTTGAACAGCAACGGAGGCTGTTCATGACGCTTGGCTTGGAGCCAAGTGAGAAGGGGCGCAAATATATGTTAGAGCAGACATCCAAGCTTGAGGCAGTGGGGCTACTTCAGACTTCACGGTTATATATACCGGAAAATGATGATTACATCTACGAATATGAGCTGCAACCGCCGCTCTCTCCGGCAGAGTTTTTCCGGACACAGCATTTGACACTGCTGCTTCGTGACAAGATTGGTAAATTCGCAGTCCTTTCCCTGCGTTCCGGTTTCTCGGCAGTGGAAAATGGGGACGCACCTTATCCGGCAGCCAATAAAGAGAATATTTCTGTTCCCTTTTACGATATATTTGAATTGAATACCCATGTAATTGATTACGAGTTGGAGCAGGCTTTGTCGGAAGTATCAACTACAGCCCAGCGGACAGGCACGAATGATGCAGCGGAAGAAAATAGTTTGAACTATGCCGACATTATTTTGCGTTTCCCGCGGGAGTCGGTCAATCGTCGTCATGTAGAACAGTTGCGGTTCGATCATGAACAACTGGGCATTGTAAATTATGTAGTAAACAAGTTTAACCTTAGTGTGCAGGATGTATGCCGTCTGCTGGATGAAGATGATATCTTCAGTCCACAGGGCCAGCTAATTCTGGATGATCTTCAGCATAAAGCAAGTATGCAGTTCAGACAGACGAAGAAGCGTCATGAGCAACAGACCGTACAGGCCGCGAAGGTCGTAGCACTGAGACAGCATATGGAGGAGCCAGAGCGGAAAGAAGACTCCGGTGAACCACCTGTTGAACATGGAGTACAGATGGAATACTACGTCGAAGTGCCTCCACAATTTATGACGAAGTGTGATATTCATCAATACAATATGATGTTGCGTAATGAGCCATATACCCGCCTGCTGCAGACGTTCTTCCCGGGTGCAGTACCGGACAATCTCATTGATATATTTGAGAAAATTGATCTGAGTTACAAGTTGCCTGGTGAAGTTATCAATGTATTGATTCATTATTTGATGGCATTGCTTGTATCCGGTGGCGAGCAGCGGATTAACCGTAACTTCGTTGAGGCGATCGCCTCCAACATGCTGCTTAAACAGGTAAACTCATATGAGAAAGCTGTGCAATATATTCGTGATCAGGCCAAGGTCAAAGGCAAACAGGCTGCTGGTGCAGCTGGAACCCGTACCCGTACATACGGCAAAGGAACCAAAGCTAAGCCCGAAATTCCGATTGTACAAGACATAAGCACCGATGGGGATGCCGTATCTGAGGAAGAGTTCGAAGAGATGATGAGATTTGCCCAGCAGATGCAGGCGAGTAAGCAAAAAGGAACTTCTTAAATATTTATAACAAGGCTAAAAGACGAGTCCTCCGATTAATGGAGACTCGCCTTTTTGTTATATAAGTTGAACTGAAGAAACGTATTTTACGTTTAATCCATTTTTTTTATTATTTCGTAGGATATTTATCTAATTTAAACCACTGCAGAAATTCCTTTTTTGTGATTCTTTTTACAGGCTTAACTTTTTTGCTTCCTGTATCGTATCTGAAAAGAATCCATTGATCTGAAGGATACTCACTAATGTAATCCATATTTTCTCCGTTCTTATGCCATAAAATTAAACCGGTGCTTATATAGTTGGTTGCCCGAGGGAGATAAACAATACTGTCTTTCTTAGTGTCGTATATTGCTAACGTGCTTTTCTCCGTATTTCCATAAGAAAATGCAATGATGTCTTCTTTTGGTGACCAATTATATGATGAAATGGTTTCTACATTTTGTTTACCTGCTTTTTCAAGACGTTCGTTTATAATCGTGTACTTTCCTGTTTTAAGGTTCATGAGAATGAGGTTGCTGCCAGCACTTTTTTCGACTTGGATAGCAATCCATTCATTTGATGGAGATTTAACAACACTAGTGATATCCAATAATTTAACCTCAAAATCTCCTGTTTGTAGGGTGTGCTTTTCTTTACCATGAGTAACTACAATGGTGTCAATGATGTTTTGTTCAAAATCGGCAGCACCATCTAGCTTTAAGGTGTTCGCGGTTATCGTGATGTTGTCACCTCTCCAGACAATTTTGTTTGAGCTTATTGTTTTTTCAAACTTAGATATACTCTGGTATGTCGAAGAATTCACAGATGTTGAGTCAGCAGCAATGTGTGCTATTTTATTAGAAGTATGAAATGAAGATGATGCAGTTGATAACGTGCCCATGCTTCCTAAGACAATTACGCTTGATAATAAAACATTGGTGTATTTCATTATTATCTCTCCTTCATTTTGGAAAGTCGATTTACATGATGTGATTCCCTCCAGAACTATTCCAATCTTTGCTTATCGTTATAAATTTGTAAAGATATGAAATCATAGAGATGATATGAAATGAGATTTCAAAAAGGGTGATTAGTCCTGTAAGTAACAAACCTGAAAGGTTGAATACATATTTATTTTATATTTATGTGGCCTTCTGACTCTCTCTGGTGTCTAATTCATTGTAAATCAAGAGGAGGTTCTTACCATGTCAGGAGCTCATGACACAAAACCTGTTTATCCGGATAAACAGGAAAGCATCACTAACTTTGAAAACACTTATGAGCTGTATCGTCAAAGGATTTGCAAGTACTTTTCCCTGAAATTGAATCCGATGGTTGCAGATGATTTGACTCAACAGGTGTTTTTAAAAGCAGTCGAGAATCTTCACCGATTCCAAGGGAAATCAAATTTATTTACGTGGATATTCAAGATTGCTCAGAATACAGTGAAAAACGAATATCGCAGGTTATCGCGAAAAAAAGAAACTCCGTTTGATTTTGCGGGATATGAATCACAGTCGATCTCCCTTGAATTTACGAAGTATGTTGATTTTCGAATTGATATCGGAGTTGCGCTGAAAAAGTTAAATGAAACCGACCAGGAAATCATTGCATTACGCTTTTTTGTGGACTGCACACTGCTTGAAATTTCTAAGATCGTAGGGATGCGTGAAAGTGCAGTAAAGAACAGACTCTACAGAGCTTTGGAAAAACTTAAAAAGGAACTGAAAGAATGGGGAGGCGTTACGATCATGTCTATTCAAGATCTGATTTCAATTGTTAATAAGGGTGAAAACGAGGGATTGAACAATCAGCCCAATAAAGTACACCATGATTTGTTCAATGAACTAAGTGATCATATTGAACGAATTTCGCTAAAGTACAATTATCATCCATCGCGAAAAGTGACGATTGAAGTATATCCTGATATGCCATCGTTTCACCAAGCGGTCGGAGAAGCAGATGCTCCGAATTGGTTCATGGGTACCTATGAAGGGAGTATTCTCAAAATTGTATCTCCATTAAATCCAGGACCGGAGCATACCTATCAATCGATTCTTAAAGGTACGGTTCACTTGTTCGCCATGTGGCTAATAAGTGAAATTAATCCGAAGGCTCCGAAATGGATAAGGCAAGGAATTGGTGGATATGAAGCCAAGGGGATGACTCAGGACTTTATTGAAGGTTCAACAGAAGAGTCTATTCACAATTTAGAGATCCCAACGTTCGAACAATTAGATAATGATACCTGGGATTTCGAAACGATGAAGGGTTTTCAGTTTTCGTTCCTATTTGTAGAGTTTGTTGTTCAACAATATGGAATAGACCAGTTAAACAAATTGATCCGTAACCCCCAGGATTTTAATGGTATCTTTCAATGTTCCGAGAAGGAAATACATCAGAAGATGGTAGAATTTATAAGTAAGTAACCCATACAAAAATGTATGTTGCCCGGGGGGAAGAACCGGGCTTTTTTTAACGTGGTTAGAGTTATGGTAAATGTACTATCAATAAATTGGGTTATTTTGTATAATACATATAAAAAGAGGTTGTCTATGAATCCTATCATGATTGATTTTCCGGGTGAATTTTTTACAGAGCGTCTACTGATTAGAATGCCTAAACCAGGTGATGGAAAGGTAGTATGTGAAGCTGTAAATGCTTCCATTGAAGAGTTGAAGCCTTGGATGAAATGGGCTCAGGAAAAACATAAGGAGTATAATTCAGAACTGAGGATAAGAGAAGCGCATATTAAATTCCTAAGTAGAGAAAACCTAAGGCTACTTGTATTTTTGAAGGATACCGGGCAATTAGTAGCCTCTTCTAGCTTACATAACATTGATTGGGAAGTTCGAAAGTTTGAAATTGGGTATTGGATTGATACTAGGTATAGTGGCAAAGGTTATATGACTGAAGCTGTACAAGGCATCACTGATTTTGCTTTTAATCATTTGAATGCAAATCGAATAGAAATACGTTGTGACACCAAAAACACAAAAAGCAAGATGATTCCCGAAAGGTTGAGGTTTGATCTGGAAGGTGTTATCAGGAATGAAGACCTGTCTGTTGATGGAAGCGAATTAAGAGACACGAACATATATGCATTAGTAAAAGTAAAGTAAGCATCTTTAACTGATGCGATTTGTTAAGCCAACGAGCAGGTTAACGTGGCTGAACAACCGTTCATCTTTCTAGCAAGTATAATATGTTTTCGTTAAGAATGGATGAATGTAAATAATACATATGGAGGTAATTAAGTTTGAAAACTCACTACTATTTCAGTTGGTTTAATCATTTTTTTCCTGAGAAGCTGGTCCATTGTTTGCAGGAGGATATACAAGACAGAAAATCGCTTGTTATGATTAGTGCTAATCCGTCTGGTCATACAGATGAGCAAGTTAACTTTGATGATATTTCTGAATGGACATGGTTGAATCAGGCTAACATTATTTTTGATAAATATCATTTCATCGATTACCGTATGCAGAAAGAAGATGCTCAGCGATTCATTCAGAACGCTTCTGTCATTTTTTTATGTGGTGGATATCCTGTTTTGCAGAATGATTTTTTGGTGGAATATGAATTATCGCACGTTATTAAGAATAGCAATGCCGTTATCATGGTTGCCAGCGCCGGTGCGTTAAACATGGCTGCAAAATGGTTAAGCTTGAATAACACTGATGAAGTTGAAACAAGTACTATTTATAATGGTATTGGCTTTGATCATTTTGCCTACGAATCTCATTCTCAACGCGATTACGCCACGTTTGTTCAAGGCTACCTGTCCCCTTTGTCTGAAGAGAATGATGTTTATGCGGCAGAACAGGAGAGCGCTATACGTGTAAAGGACGGCAATATAGAAATAATGGGTCCTGTATATTTAATTTCCCACTCAAAGATTCAGAAATTGGTTGAGACGCTCTAATTAGGGTAAGATGCTGTGAATTACATAACTAATTCCTTTTGATGTATAAAATCATGGCTAACAGGCGAATCATCTCAGGTCTCCTTTCTATGATTGGAATACTGTTTGTAAACAGATGCAATTTAATATCCCTAGGACTTATAGTAGGCAGGGTATCAAAGTGATCAGTTGCTTATTTCAACCAACGGACTGACAATAGGGATCGTTGCACAAATGCTAACGATCCTTATTGGTATACCTTTGGGGACGGTAGAGAACACGAAAATTATGTTAGGATGATGAGCTCCTCATTAAGCTAGCGGGCAGATTAGCTTAGCCATACAAGAAAAAATTAGCATTATGGGAGAAGGAGTAGCAGTATATTTTTGGAATATATTATTATTGGGAATTACTGAGATGGGATGTGTATAAGATGGACAAGCATTACCAAAACCTTCTGTTAGCTTTTGAAGAAGCAGAAAAGGCAAGAGATGAGGGTACTTTCCTATCGGTGCAATTATTGTTGATGCAGATGGTTCAGTTGTAAGCCGAGGTAGGAACAGAGTTTTTTCAAGCTGTGATTCTACAGCTCACGCCGAAGTGGACGCTATAAGAAAAGCTGGAAATGTGATACTTCACCCTGAGAGCAAGAAATTTATTCCTAAGAACGAACTTACCTTATATACTACCTGTGAGCCTTGTCCCATGT
The DNA here is from genome assembly GCF_036894235.1 of Paenibacillus sp. Y5S-9. NCBI lineage: Bacteria > Bacillati > Bacillota > Bacilli > Caryophanales > Paenibacillaceae > Paenibacillus > Paenibacillus sp. Y5S-9. The sequence continues at coordinate 5,670,258 of NZ_CP145887.1, read as the reverse complement.
GCACAGGTACAATCGTATTGTCTTTGATTAAAAAAGTGATTTGGGCTGCAAATGATAAGGATATAGGTGCATTTAAAAAATTCAAGGAATTAAATAGCGAATTACCTATTTATAATGATCTGTTCCACGACATCGAGTTTGTTGCAGCCCCTTACAGAGATTTAGAATTGAGACAAAGAAAAATGTTAGCAGAATGGAACAACAGCCGTGGGTATACCGATAATCATTGGAATGATGAATTAGTAAATGAAATTGTTCAATAATAAATGAAACTTTGCGCCTGATGTATTAAGCTAACGGGAAACGTTAGCTCAATAACAACAAGAAAGCAGCTGATCATTGTGATTGGCTGCTTTTACTCAACTAACGGGCAGTTTTGCTGAATAGATCTGCTGAGTATGTGGAGCATCTGGCCTCTCACGGTTGGTTGCGGACAAGAAAGATAAAAATCGTAAGGTAAAGGGGAGATCTTGCAGATACGATTGCGATTAAAAACTCCCCATGGCGCACACGCGTCATGGGGAGTTTTTAATCATTTTCTACGTTCAGGAGGGGGCCGTGGTGAAATAGCGATGTCCTAATTACTTCGTTGGACAGGACAGACAAAGTTTTGTGTGAAAATGGCCACCACCCGGGAACGGCTATTCTTCGTATACATTTCCGAACCGACTTACTTGACCGGCCCCATCCAGGTTGAAATCGTCTTCTGCTGGTGCGGCAACGGCGGTTTCAACTTCCCGTTATCGATCAAATGCTTCAAAATATAAGCGACAAGCCGGCCTCCGCCGGTGTTACCTCTCACCATATAAGCAAGCTGCGGCTCCAAATGCTTCGGCTGATTTTGCAGGAACAGGTTGAGCATTTTATCGTAGAGCTTGCCGACAGCAGGCGCATACAGAGCGGACAAATCCGGCATTGCTTTGTTCAACCGATCCAACGTTTGCGGAGAGTCGATCCAAACCGCATTGAACTTGTACCCCTCCTCCGTCTTGCGGATGTACCCCTTCTCCAGCAGGAACGAATATTGCTCGGCGTTCTCTTCGTTGTCGGGCAGTTCCCCTTGTTGGAACGCATGACAAATCTCGACATTCCGATATTCCAGGGAACGCCAATCCATCTGGCGGTCGCTCCAGTACGTATTGAATTGCCACAAGTATAAAGGAGAGTTTTCGACATAGCGGAGCGACGGACCGAAGGTGACGTAACTACTCATATCAAAACCCGGATCGGCATAGTGGCTCCGATTTAACGCCGCATAGGCAATATATTGACCTCCGTCCTTTCGTATTGGTGCGACCGCATCGAAGTTTTCGCCCGCTGGCATGCTCCGCCAAGATTGCTCCTCGATGTTTTTGGGCAGCAAGGTCCAAAGCAGGAAGTTATAGTCGCTGTCCGGAACGTACACTCCGCTATCCTCGACTTGACGGCAAACTTCCATTAACGCGTCAAAATGAACATCGGCCACTTCGGCAGCACAATCTTGCCAAAATTGATGACCGGCTACGGCCAACTCGAAGAGGTCCCAGATGATGGTATTGCTTTGATATTTGCCGGGAGAGGTTTGGATGAGAAAATTGTAATCGGCCAGATGCCGGACTTCGCCTTCCAACAAAGCCGGCGGCATTCCCAGCTCCTCCGCGATTTGATGTACGGTACGCGCCTTGTGATAAGCCGCGTAAACGATATTTTGCGCCAAGGCGCGTCCAAGAAAATCGTTGGTTTCGCCCAAACTGCCGGCCGAACCCGAATGGCCCATTTCCCCCATGCTGACCGGATTGACACTTAAAGTTCCTGTTGTACGCATACGTTTCATTCCTTTCCGTAACTCCTTTTTAGCCTCGCTCAAATGCCATTTCACCGTGCCTACAGGAATGTTCAGAGCAATCGCGATATCACCGATTTTAAGCCCGTCATAGTAATGCATGACCACGATCCGGCGATGGATGTCGGACAGAAACGCGACTTCTCGGCGCAGCTCGCGTGAAGCTTCGGTTGCCAGCAGACGGTCAAGCGGTTCCCGGGAAGGGGCGGCAGACAGTTCAGACATGCCGTTGATTTCGATCGCTTGGGGAGCGTGCGCACGTTTTTTCAACCAATTCACCCAAGTGTATCGAGCAACCGTCCAGACGTAAGCGTCCAGGCTTCTAATGTCCCGCACCCCAGAGAAGGATTTCAACAACTGCAGCATAATCTCCTGAGCCAGATCTTCCGCCTCGGCCCGCTGCTTGACCCGGTTTAACGCAAAACCGAAAATCGGTTTGACATAGCTCCGAATCGCTTCCGCGGCTTCTTTTCCGTTTTTACTGATTGAATCCATTTTTTCCTCCATATTTGCATCTGTAATTCCTGACAATAATATAGTGTGCCAGGAGAAATAAAGGTTGGGATTATTTTTTATAAAATTGGACGTCCTACTAAATCACTCATACATATATAATTACAAACATCATGAGTAGATTATTTGAATGGTAAAAAGACGTTATGAACTTTTTTGTTAAGTATATTGGAAAAGAATTAAACAAGTTGAAGATTACTTTAGATGTAAAGGCCTCACTTTTAGTATATAAAGATACTTCTTTTCCGTTCAACTATGGGAGGATACAAACTAGGAGCAGGAGCCGAAGTTCTTCTTTGGGTACTTGGGGTAATCCTTCGTTCCGTAGTTAACGAGGAGTGGTCTCGATTAATTATTCTTATGCATAATTGAGGTTCATTAAAATAACGGGAAACGTTAGCTTAATGCTCAAAGAATCAACGTAATCAACTGTGGTTTACAATTAACGGATGACAATAGGGATCGTTGCCAAAATGCTAACGATCCTTTTGGTATACCTTTAGGGAAGGCATATACCCTAGAAAATACGGACAAAAAAGCCCTAAAGGGCTACTTCCATAATTGTCATAATAAACTTTTCCTAGCACTCTCGTTGGTAAAAGAAATTATCTCCTTTAACTTTCCCTTGTAGGAGTATGAGTAGCAACTTTCCATTTACCTTCCTCATAGGTTAATGTTATTTTTGCAGAGAGCGACCCTTCATTGGTACGATACTTACTGACCTCTATGGCAATGTTATTATCTGATTGCTTCTCCTGCTTTTCAATTTTCAGTAAAATCCCTTTAAGCGTGTTTTCAAACTGTTCAGAAAGTCCTTCTTCAATCAATTCTTCATAGGTTAGGTTATAAATTTTTACGTTATATTTGCTGTGAAGGTAATCCCCAATGCTTTTCTTATCAGAATCCTTTAATGGAATTCCTTTATCGAAATCCAATGAGATATACTCCATGTTTTCATTAAGAGCCGTATCTGTTGAAATTAACTCCTCCAACGCCACACGATAAGGTTCACCTAGTTCATTCTGCTGACTAGAGCCAGTAACACCACGCGCGCAAGCTGATAGTAAAAATAACGCTACAACACTGAGAATAAAATGCATTTTCTTTAACTTTATGATAATCTCCTCCTGGGTACTCGTTACCTAAATAAACGTAATGATAACCAGAAATGTTGTATTTCAGTTTAAAAAGCAGCGTAATTAGGGCTACCTAATTACGCTAGCAAGTAGGTTAACGGCAAGGATCATCTGTTGGTTGAACTGTAATATCAGGAGAATTTATGGTTTTAATAGGGGATAATGATTACTTATTATTCCAGATATATGCTACTCTCTTTTTATTCCATAGTTTTCTTAACGGAAAAAATGGAAATTTAAATGTTGGGGGTAATTGCTTGCTTCTATCCGAACGATTGCCGATTGCAGCAACTCTGTACCCTGAGGAACCTGCGTTAATGCGACATGGGCAAACGATGAGTTACGGGGAGCTTTACGGTCTGGTTGAGAGACTGAGTCATGCCCTGTATGTTGAAGGTCTCCGGGCAGGCGATCGCTTTGCCCTTTTAGGTGATCCAGATCCCCAGCTCGTTGTTGCGTTTTATGCAGCAGTTGGGATCGGCGCTATACCGCTCGTGCCGTCTCCTTTGCTAACAGTGCCTGAACTCGCTGCGATATTTCAGGATGCAGAACCACATATGGTTATTCATGATGACCAACATGCTGACGCAGCTATTGCCACGGTAAAGCTTCTTGGGTATTGTCCAAAACTGTTTACGACAGATGAAGAAGGGCCAAATGCCAGTTCGCTTGCTGCTCTTTTACAGCAGGAATCCACGTTCTCTCCAAAAGACCATTTCAAACGAAGTGTAGACGATACGGCAGTCCTGATTTATACGGGGGGGACAACTGGTCGGCCAAAAGGGGTCATGCATTCGCATCGTGGAATGGCTGCTTGGAATCAACTTACGCCTTCTGCAGGCTTCGGTCATGATCTCAAGCGTCGTGTGTTAGTTCTCAACTTATCCCATCTGGTGGGTCAGTTCCAGCTGTGGGCGACCATGGCTGCCGGAGGCTGTCTTGTATTTCTAGACAAATACCCAGCGGATGTACACCGCATTATGGAAGCTGTTGAACGTGATCAGATTACGCAACTCAGTACAGTAGGCCAACTACTTCGTGATTTTACCCGTGAGGCATCCATAGGAGGTAGAAACTTGAAGAGCCTATCACTTATTGGCTGCGGAGGGTCCAATATTTCCCCGGATACACTACAGGAGGTCGTATCACAATTTCCTGAAGTTACCATTGTGAACAACTACTCACAAGCGGAATGTGGAATGTCCATAAGCCGCCTTTTTCCTGCTCAGCATATGGGCGATCCTCATCGCCTTCGATCTGTAGGTCGTCCCGCCGACCTGGTTGCCCACGGTGAGCAGGCCTTCGAAGTTCGGATATTAAATACGGATGGAAGTGAGACAGTTACGGGCGAGGCTGGAGAAATTGTTGTTCGAGGTGCACAGACCATGCTGGGGTATTGGCGCCAGTCGGAGGCTTCTGCCGAGACCATGCCCGATGGCTGGATCCGAACTGGAGATGTCGGTTGTCTGGATGCCGAAGGTTACCTTTATGTGTTTGATCGCTTGAAGGATATGGTTATTGTGGGCGGTTCCAATGTGTTCTGTGCCGAAGTGGAGCATGTTATTGTGACTCATGAGGCGGTAAGCGAGGCGGCCGTAATCGGACATTCTCTTCCTGAAGAAGGAGAGGAACTCGTCGCTTTCATAGTGTTACAGGATGGTGAAAGTATGGATCTGACTCGGATGTGGGCGTTCTGTGAGCCACACCTTGCTTCGTACAAATGGCCGACTCAACTGTTCATTGTGGATATTTTGCCTAGAACAGCTGTGGATAAAATAGACAAAAAGAAGTTGCGCAAGCATCTATCCTCAATTTTATCCGAAGGACTATGCTAACGGAAAATGCTGTTTAATAACGGTTTGGTAGAGTATTTATTGTTAGATCAACAAGACAGCCCTTCAACTTCCTTTTGGAAGTGAAGGGCTGTATGTTTTCATTACGGTTATGCTGGCGCACACAAAAATACTTTGTAGTATTACCTCAAAATCGTAGTGGCCTGATTACCCGCATAATCCTCAATGACCAGTTTCAAAGAGCTGCTGCTGGACGCTGGTGTGAAGGTCAGTTCACTCAGCTTTGTTCTTCCCCGAATGATATACGGGAATTTCTGCGAAACGTAAGTGACTCCGAACTCGCGTGGCACCCCATTTTCATATACATAGATCTTGTACCAGTCTTCCAGATCGGGCAGGGCAAGTGTATATTTTCCATCTTTTACTGTGACCTTTTCCTTGGCGTATGGTGTAATCTGAAGATCTGCGAGCTGTCCGGTATGGGTAACCGGATTCTGCCCGCCAATAGCGATGTTCAGCACGTAATGCTCACCGTTGATCGGAAGTCCGGTCAGGACGGCAGATTGTTTTCCTTTTTTGACCTGAAGCGACTTGGTGAAGGGTTCTTTTGTATATTCTGTTTCTAGTGTGAGCTGAATAGACTCGTTGCCTTTTCCTTTGTCTTTATTTTTATCCTTGTCCTTATCCGTATTCTTACCTTTGTCTTTGCCTGATTCTTTTGCCTTTTTCGGGTTTTTCCAGCTTACAATAGCATCGCCATTCTTTTTGAATTTCACATCAATATTCTGAACGGCTGCATTCAGATCGTAAGGCAGGACGGTTGCTTCACTTTCGGTACCGTCTGCATTAACCGCACGTATAGACAGTTCACCAGAAGGCTGTTTTAGCGATTTGATATAAAAAGTGGAATCATACACGCCGCCTACATAGGCACCATTTTCATATAAATTGTATTGTTTGACCTCAGAATAGTCTTTCATGTCCCATGCAACAACCAGTTCATCGGTATTGGTCAGTGCTTTGGCAATATGGAATCCGGTGGGTGCATCCGGTACAGCCGCTGAACCGTCGAACATACGGATCTCACCAATATTCATCTGGTAATTCTCAATCTCCTTGCCATTCGGGTCGAAGGATAATCCCATAGCGACAATGGTTTTGCCTTGATATGCACTCAAATCCAGCGAAGTTGTCTTCCAACCTGTAGTATGCTGGCCTGACTGAGGCACTTCCACATTGACCACGTTGGATGGATCATCTTCGAAGATCAACCCAATATGCAGGGAGGAAGCGTCACTAGTCGACGGTTTGTTATACGTCAGCTCCAGTTTGGATTGTCCGTTGACGGACAGGTCGGTTTTGTACAGGCGCAGGAAGTTATCCGTGTTCAATGTACCGTTCACCACGAGAGAGCTGCCGCCATTAAACGCGCCGATGGAGTCATAGTTGTATCTTGCGCCTTTCTCATGAGAGGGACCGTAGTCAAAATCAACACTTAGCTTGTCGCCCTCGCTATCCATCCACCATTGCCAGGTGACAGGGATATCCTGAATGTTGATATTTGACCATTCTTTATCGTTCGAGACAGCACCGTCTTCATAATATTTCAGACCGTGGCCCGTATTGAAACTTGTTGCAAAATTAGAGCCATTGATGACGGATCTCTCGGTAAGATACGCAGCGATTCCATCCCAGTTTGCGCCGGAAGCATACACATCGGACAGATTGGCAGACGCATTACGACGTGCATCTGTCGGGTCTTGATTTGGACCAGACCACCACGCACGATCACGTACAAAGGTCATCCACTGGTACTCATCCTCAGCTCGGTGATTAGTGCTGCCATCGCCCATTTCTTCATCCAGGGCGTTGTGGGTGAAATCGGCACCCAATGTTGCGATACTATTCATAGGCTGACCGTTCTCATCCAGGTTATGACGCAGGTCGTAGGACTGCTTCCAGCGGCCGAATTTGTCATGACCACCTTCAACACCAGCAAATACGGTTTCCAGTGGATCCAGTCCCAAGCTAAGGGCATGATCACGGGAATCGCGGAGCATCTTGTGGTTCCATACATAGTTCAGGAAGATGGAATCCGAGACTCTGCCGAGAACGGAGTCCTGCACAAACGGGCTATTGAGCCCATTGAATTGGTTCTGGTATTGAATCTTGCCTGTTGTATTGATGGTGGAATCATACCACTGAACGTACAGGCCTTTATCTCTTAGATATTTCATGAATTTTTTGTAGGAAGCGATATCTTCAGGGGCTACACCCCGGGCAACCTCTTCCTGATTGAAGAAATATCCATCGTAGTTGTAGTATTCTGCCATCTCGGCCAGTTTCTCGGCCACAGGGAAATTACCGTTTTCATCTTGGATCAGCATTTGTTTATAGGTTTGTGGCCCACGGTCATTGTCCGAGAAAAAGATGTTAGCAATGGACTTAACGCCATTTTTGTGGGCTGCATTGGTGTAGGCCGGATTCGGAATGTTCAAAATGCCAAACTCGAAGTATTTCTCCGTCCATTCTTTACTCGGGTCATACAGCTCCTCAGGTACTCCCGCAGAGGCCATGCCGTGCCAATAGCTGTAGTAGTCTGTATATTGCCAATAATTAAAGAGGTACTGGCTGAATTCATTGGTATAAGGTGTGCTATCGAAGAATGCATTGCCGTAATCACCACTCATTGTGAACAGTTGGGTGTCCGGGCTGAGCTCAGGATATGCCTGTGTGGCAGCGAAAGCTTCATTACGGGGCTGCAAGGGAACATGGGCACGAAGCAGGTCACCATGGATATCACTTTCCGGTGTCCAGTTCAGAATCTGGGCCGAGGTGTACCCGTGTTGATAGGGCTGATTCACCCCTTTGGCACTTTCACCGGTGTAAGGGAGCGTGTCTCCGGCATAAACGGATGATGCAACAACTTGTCCAAGCAGAGCCGTAGTAAGGACCATGGCGGTTACCTTGGGGATGATGCCTTTTGCTTTGAGTTTGCGTGTCATGCTGTTCCTCCTTCAAGTGGAATGAATGTAAGGTATTCTTTTACACAAAGCTAAACTTATGGTTAACGATAGTGGATGAAAGCGTTTTTAAATAGGGTGAAATTAAAGAATCGCTAGTACAAACTAAAGAAAAGTTCCAGGTGACAAGTTAATGTCAGAAGCCTGATGATATAATTCTATATAGTTAAACTAATCATTTACACGAAAAAGGAGAGGACAGAAAAAACTGGAAAAGCGAAGCGTTCGCCTAAAAGCTTTCTGAAAGAAAGCTGCATCGGAAGCATACGCTATCACCGGATTTTCCCTTGGGAGAAGAGAATCAAAGAAATCTGGGGATAACAGCGATTGGAAGGTTATTCTGTCATCGTAGTGTCAGTGTTAATAATCTTTAGTTCTACTTATATAGTCAGGAATACAGCATCGGAGGGAACATGCGACTTGAAAATTGTTAGCGTTTACAATAATTTCTTCAAAAATAATATGTTTATGAAAATGCTACTGATCTTCTCGATGATATCCATTGTCACGATCATTACATTGTCTTATATCATCTTCCTGTCAGTGTCCGACTCCACGATTCGCCGGGAACTGGCGATCCAGAAAGCGGCGATGGAACATGTGGATCGATACATTCATCAGCAGTATGAATCGGTACAGAATATGGTGAGGGATATGCATCAGAATGAGGCACTGTCCGCCAACATTACTTATCTGATGAATCATTCGTACGCTGAATATGTTCAGCACATGACCAATGGATATTACGCCAATCAGGATGACTATTCTGCCGATGTGTTAAAACATTTTCAGAACATTATGGATCGTAATTCGCAGATTAACCAACTCATGTTGTATAGCGCTGAGCAGCAGGATCTGTCTACCTTTAATCAACACAAGCAGTTCCGCAAGCTGGACGCCAATGTGGCTCATTCCTATATTCCGGACGTGATGGCGATGGAAACGCCCAATATCAGTGCACCCAATTACTGGATTCGCAAAGAGATTAATCAATGGGACCCTGCACTCTACTCCATTCGCGTACCGATTAACAATACACAGACTCTTCGAAATCTGGGCCAGTTTCTTGTCTTCTTTGACTCGGAGGGAATCGGTAACGCGCTGGATAACTACGAGAGTAATCTCAAGGGAGAAATCGTGGTGTTATCGGCGAAAGGGACAGTGTTATTTGACTCCAACAATCATTATTACGGGAAGAAGTATCCCTACGTGAATGTGGCCGATTCCCTGTTTGATCAGACGGATATGGATTCGATGAAAAAGGAGCAGAACATGTATGTGAACAAGTTTGTCTCCGCGGATCAGGGTTATGTGGTCATTGGCACCGTTCCGGTAGAAGAGATGGCTGAAACCTATGCGGGCATTCGCAATACCATCATCTCGATCAGTATTGTGTGTATTTTATTTGCTGTGCTGGTTCCGGCGTTTTTCATTATTAACTTTGCCAAACGAACTCGTCGAATTATCCGCTTTACGCAGAAAGTGAAATACGGCAACTTGACGGCTCGCATCGACGATCCGCGAGATGATGAACTGGGGCAGATCTCCCATAGCTTCAACGACATGCTGGATGAGCTGAATCTGTATATTGAACGAGTCTACAAAGCCGAGATCAAACAGAAGGAGACCGAGTTGGTCGCATTACAGGCGCGCATCAACCCTCATTTTCTCTACAATACGCTTGAAGTGATTCGGATGAGGGCGATATCCCAGGGGGCGAGAGATGTTGGCGAGATGATCTATAGTTTATCCGTATTGTTCAAGAGCCTGGTACAGCAGAAGAAAAATTATACGCTGAAGGATGAGATGGAAGCTTGTCGCTTGTATCTGGAGTTATTCCGAATCCGCTACAAGGATATTTTCATATATACGATCCAGATCGATGCTGCTTATTATCAACACCCTGTGGTGAAACTTTCGCTGCAACCCATCATTGAGAATTATGTCGTACATGGCATTCAGACAGAACGTTCGGATAACCGATTATCGATTGTTGTGGAAGAAACAGATGATGTGGTGCAAGTGGAAGTCAGAGATAATGGCAAAGGCATTGATCCAGCACGCCTGACGGAAATCCTTGAAGAACTGGAACGTCCTGAAGAGTCTGGTCAGATGTTCGGGCTGCGCAGTGTCCATAGTCGATTGCGCTTCCTGTATGGACCAGAGTTCGGTATCACCATAGAGAGCACCCTTGGAGAAGGAACACGGATCAGGGTGCGTTATCCACATAGAGAAGGGACAGGTGTTTAACATGTACAAGGTGTTTATTGTGGACGATGAGCCATTCATCATTGAAGGCTTATACGATATTGTGGATTGGTCTTCATTTGGTATGGAAATTGTGAGTCATGCAGGTAATGGGCAAGCAGCGTTACAAGCGCTATCTTCTCAGCCTGTGGACATTCTGATTACGGATATATCCATGCCACTCATGAATGGTCTTGACCTGATTCGGGAAGCAAGGCGTGTACAACCTGAGATTAAGGTCATTATACTGAGTGGTTTCAATGAGTTCGAATATCTGAAGGAAGGCATGCAGTTGGGGATTGAAAACTATCTGCTCAAACCGATTAATGTGGAGGAACTGGAATCCACGCTGAGCAACACCGCGTCCAAGCTTGATCATACGGTGTCACCTCAAGCCGATGATGCTTATGGGATTCAGATTCTGAAAGATAACATTCTTCATCGATGGCTTACGGGACAGATTGCAGCTACTGAATTTGAAGAACGTGCCCAGTTTATGAACCTTTCGTTGGATGCACCGGACGTTGCTGTGGCCATTCTACGTGACAAAGGGCAAGTACCCGGCATGTTTGAACGTGTAGAAGAGATGCTGAGAGACAGACGCCATCTGAACGTATTTCATGATATCGATGGAGACATCGTCATTATTGCCAATATTCAGGGTACGAGTGACGAGGAACAGAATTTGATGGATGGCCTGCAGGCATTATCTGATGAGATAACCGTAACCCATCCGGCGGTGCGCATTGGAGCAGGCAGAATGATGAAAGGGCTGTACCATGCGCCGACCAGTTATGCCGAGGCCAAAAAAGCACTCCAGTATGTGATGATTTATCCCGACCTTAAAGTCATCGACCATGGCATACTGGAAAGGTGCGGAAGTTCAACAGCGACCTTTTTCATTGATTGGAGGGAATACGCCAAACTCATTCTGTCCCGCAATACAGAACAACTTGCCGACCGGATTCGCATGGATTTTGAACAGCATCGCGATGGGCTTACGCCTGGGGAGTTACAGAATACCGCACTGGAAGTTGTGATTCGCTTCAAAATGGAACTGGAGAGCATCAAACACTCGGATGAGTCTGCCATATACCAACAAGGGCTTCAACTTGTACTGGACAGTGGTACTTTTGATGAACTCGTGCGGGCGCTTCAGCAGGTTGGGTCGCAGACGATCCAATCCCTATTGCAGGATCTGAAGAATCCGATTGTGAACCAAGTGCTTCAGCATATCGACAAACACTACGCAGAAGAGCTTTCCTTGAAGCTGCTGGGTGCCCACTATCATCTGCATCCGGTGTATTTGGGACAATTGTTTCATAAGGAGACCGGGGAGACGTTTGCCGAATATATCAACAAATACCGGATTGAACGTGCGAAGGAGCAACTACGCAATTCCAATCTGAAGGTACATGAGATCGCCCGAAATGTGGGGTATTGGGAGACGGGGTATTTCTATAAACAGTTCCGCAAATATGTGGGGATTTCACCGACTGATTTCAAGGTGTTTGGTTAATTCGGTGACGGGTAGATCCAACTATGCGGACAGAGAGCCAAGAGACATATCGGGAACAGGAATGGCATGGATGAAAATCATGGCATACGTTACCCGGCATGTCTCTTTCATGTAAGCGATTTATTTAAACAGGTACAAAATAGTTGTCCAAGGATGATTTCTCTTTAATTTGTACCTCGAAAACTTAAGTTTATCTTCTTTTTGTAAATGCTTTCATTCGATAAGGTTAAAGCAGTTAGTAAGTAGAGCCTAAGGGAACACGAAAAGGGAGGATCAAAGAAATGAGTAAACAAAGAAAACGCTTCTCACTCGTTCTTGCATTGTTAATGGCCGTTACACTTGTTCTTAGTGCCTGTGGAGGAAGCAAAGATGCTTCGGAATCTGGGGGAGCTGGAGATGACGCGGTAGAGTTGATCTGGTATACCATCGGTACCCCTCAGAAAGACGTCAACAAAGTGATGGAAGAAGTGAGCAAGTATACCAAAGAGAAAATTAATGCCACGGTAACAATGAAGATGGTTGACTGGGGTGACTACCCGCAGAAGATGCAGGTTAACGTAGCATCCGGTGAGCCAATGGACATTCTGTTCACTTCTTCTGGTGGATTCGATTATGTACAAAATGCCAGAAAAGGTGCATTCCTCGAACTGGATGACCTGCTTGCTGAATACGGTCAGGATCTTACCAAGACCATTGATCCTGCATTCCTCAGCGGTTCCAAGGTAGATGGACACAATTACGGAATTCCAGCCAACAAAGAGTTGCCACAACAAGAGGTATGGCGCTTTAACCAAATGCTGGTTGATAAATACAAGTTGGACATCTCTGGCGTTCGTACGTTAGACAGTCTGGAGCCTCTGCTCAAAACAATTAAGGAAAACGAGGCGAGTGTAACACCATTTGCCATGGATAAAAACTATGTTCCTTACGTGCCATATGACTATGTCATTCAGAATCTGCCAATGGCAATCAAGCTGGATACAACAGACTATAAACTCGTGAACATACTGGAAACACCTGAAATGAAAGAAGCACTAACCACGATGCACAAGTACTACAAAGCCGGTTATGTATCGGCAGAAGCGGCAACAACAGGTTCCACGAACGACCTGACAACATCGGGCAACTGGTTCCTGGATCGTGCACAGACTCAACCGCTCGCGGACAATCAATGGTCTGCAAGTTACGGTTATCAAGTTGTTTCAACACCTGCAAGTGAAGCAATTATAACGAATACATCTGTACAAGGCTCCATTATGGCGATCTCTGCCAACTCGGAATATCCGGAGAAAGCGATGGAGTTCCTGAACCTGCTGAATACAGATCCTGTGCTGCGTAATATGGTGGATTCCGGTATCGAGGGCACACACTACAAAAAAGTGGATGACACACATATGGAAAATCTGCCTGAATCGAAAAACTACGATATGCCTTCATACTCCCTTGGGAACAACATGCTGCTCTATCTGAACAGCAATGACCCGGATAACAAATGGGATGAGTTCAAGAAGTTTAACGCTGAAGGTGTCAATTCCCCGATCCTCAGCTTTAACTTTGATGCAAGCAATGTATCTGCCGAACTGACAGCGGTACAGAACGTGAAAGAGCAATATTGGGCAGCACTGATGACAGGTACACTGGACCCGGCAGCCAATCTGGATCAAGTGATTGAGAAGTTCAATCAAGCCGGACTGGAGAAAGTAATGGCTGAAGCCCAAAGCCAACTGGATGCCTGGAGAGCGGAAAACAAGTAACGATACATCGTAAGGATCGGGCGGCTGATTATCGCGTCCGGTCCTTTTTCATTCAAGCCTGAAGGAGGATCTCCACAATGACTACATTTTTGAAAAACCTGATTAGAAATCGAGTCATGCTGCTCATGGTGCTGCCAGGCGCCATCTGGTTCTTCTTCTTCTCCTACTTGCCACTTGTGGGCACAGTGGCTGCTTTCAAAGAATATCGATTCAGCCGTGAAGGGTTCTGGGCAAGTCTGATGAAAAGTGAATGGGTTGGCTGGGACAATTTCAAATTCTTGTTCAGCACAAGTGACGCATGGCTCATTACACGCAACACCCTCTTTTATAACATCGCCATTATCTTCTTGGGACTGGTATTTGCTGTGGCATTGGCAATCCTGCTCTCGGAACTAGTGAATAAACGACTCGCCAAACTGTATCAAACCGGCATGTTTCTGCCGTATTTTCTATCCTGGGTTATCGTTGGTTACTTCGCTTTCAGTTTCTTGAGTATGGATCGCGGGATGCTGAATCAGATTATCGGCTGGTTCGGGATGGAACCAATTCAGTGGTACTCCGAGGCGAAATATTGGCCGTATATTCTGGTATTCGTAGCGTTATGGAAAACAATTGGTTATAGCAGCGTTGTCTATCTGGCCTCCATTCTGGGGATTGATAAATCGCTCTATGAAGCAGCCATGATCGATGGGGCAAGCAAATGGCAGCAAATTCGTAACATTACGATCCCGTTGCTGTCGCCCATCATTACGATAATGACCTTGCTGGCCGTAGGCCGCATTTTCTATGCCGACTTTGGACTGTTCTATCAGGTGCCTAGGGATTCGGGTACGCTCTATTCCGTTACCAATGTTATCGATACGTACGTATATCGTGGATTGAAAACAAGTGGTGAGATTGGCATGAGTACAGCTGCGGGATTGTATCAATCCGTCGTAGGTTTTGTACTCGTTATGATCTCTAACTATGTTGTGCGCAAAGTAGATAAAGACAGCAGCCTATTCTAGGACAGGGAAAGGAGTGAACCACCATGGCTCAAGCAGGGATTGTTAAAAAACGCGACTTCCACCACGTATCCAGCGGTTGGAACGTAATCATGAACATCATCGCCGGTCTATTTGCTCTGATCTGTGTATTTCCTTTTATATTTGTAGTCATCATCTCGTTTACGGACGAGAAAGCACTGGCCCGTGATGGATATCGTCTGATTCCGGCAGAATGGAGTCTAGCGGCATATCAGTTTGTCTGGCAGAGTGGGGACACGCTGTTGCGCGCGTACGGGGTTACCATTCTGGTAACGGTACTCGGCACCATTATCAGTCTGATTTTGATGTCGCTGTATGCGTATGCGATTTCCCGTAAGAGCTTCAGATATCGGAGATTTTTCTCCATCTTTGCGATTCTGACCATGTTGTTCAACGGCGGGATGATTCCAACCTATATGGTCGTATCCCAGCTGCTTGGATTGAAAGATACGTTATGGGCACTGATTCTGCCGCTGGCGATGAATGCCTTCTATATTATGATCCTGCGTACATTCTACTCCACTAGTGTGCCGGATGCAGTCATTGAATCGGCCAAAATTGATGGCGCCGGTGAGTTTTATACCTTTATGAAAATCGTGATTCCACTCTCCTTGCCGGGACTTGCAACCATCGGGTTGTTCAGTACACTCGGTTACTGGAATGATTGGTTCAATGCGCTATTATACATCGACAATCCCAATCTGGTACCGCTGCAATCCATGCTGATGCGGATTGAGTCGAGCATCCAGTTTATCCAGCAGAACTCTGCTAACAGTTCGATGAGTCTGGCAGCCATGCAGTCCATTCCGCAGGATACGTCCCGAATGGCGATGGTTGTGCTTGCTACGTTGCCGATTATATTCGCTTATCCGTTCTTCCAGCGTTATTTCGTACAGGGTCTGACAGTGGGCGCGGTCAAAGAATAACCGGATCACGTTATAGGATTGGAGAGATGCAGATTGATGACTTACAAGGACCACAGCAAATCCGTAGAGGAACGGGTACAACACCTGCTTAGCCTGATGACTACGGAAGAAAAGGTTGGCCAACTTACTCAGCCATTTGGCTGGCAGACCTATACGAATGATCAGGGGAACATCACGTTAAATGAATCCTTTAAGCAGCAAGTGGAAAATGGGGGCATCGGCTCCCTTTACGGTGCGCTTCGGGCAGATCCGTGGACTGGCGTTACGCTGGAAAATGGACTATCCGCCAGAGAAGGCGCTGAGGCGGTTAATCTGATTCAACGTTATGCGGTAGAGCATTCCAGACTGGGGATTCCCATCCTGATTGGGGAAGAGTGCTCGCATGGTCATATGGCCATTGACGGAACGGTCTATCCTGTCCCCCTTTTACTGGGGAGCACCTGGAATGTGGATCTGTATCGGGAGATGTGCCAGGCAGTAGCAAGGGAGACACGTGCCCAAGGTGGTGCGGTCACCTATTCTCCGGTATTGGATGTTGTGCGTGATCCGCGCTGGGGACGTACCGAGGAATGTTTCGGTGAAGATCCATATCTCATTGGAGAACTGGCAGTTGCTTCCGTGGAAGGGCTTCAGGGTGAAAGTCTGGACCGTGGAGATACAGTAGCCGCAACGCTGAAACATTTTGTTGGTTACGGCAGCTCCGAAGGTGGACGTAATGCAGGGCCTGTACATATGGGCTGGCGTGAACTGCTGGAAGTGGATCTGTATCCATTCCGCAAAGCGGTGGAAGCTGGCGCGGCGTCGATCATGCCGGCATATAACGAAATTGATGGCACGCCTTGCACCGTGAATACGGAATTGCTGGAAGATGTTTTGCGTAAGGATTGGGGTTTTGACGGTCTGGTCATTACGGATTGTGGTGCGATCAACATGCTGGCAAGTGGGCATGATGTCGCGGCAGATGGAATGGAAGCTTCCGTACAGGCGATTGAGGCAGGCATCGATATGGAGATGTCCGGTGAGATGTTTGGGCAATATCTGGTGCAGGCGGTGGAAGAAGGCAAGCTTGATGTGCAGGTTCTGGATCAGGCTGTCTCTCGCGTGCTGGCGTTGAAGTTCAGACTGGGCTTATTCGAACAGCCTTACGTGGATGCCGATCGTGCAGCAGAAGTCATTGGCAGTGAAGCGCATGTTCAGCTGGCACGACAGTTGGCTGCGGAAGGCGTTGTACTTCTCAAAAATGAGGCTGACATGTTACCTCTATCGATAGCAAATGTGGGTCGGATTGCCGTCATTGGTCCCAATGCGGATCAGGCCTACAATCAACTGGGTGATTACACATCTCCGCAACCGAAGTCGAAAGTGGCGACGGTACTGGATGGGATTCGCAGTAAGCTGGCTAATCATGTGGATGGGCAAACGGAGAAGAGTTCTGTTGGTCCTTTGACTGGTGACAGCAGTGCAGATCAGGTTCTTTATGCACCAGGCTGCCGGATCAAGGGTGATTCGAAAGAAGGATTCGAGCGTGCCCTTGAAGTTGCCAGTCAAGCGGATACGGTCATTATGGTGGTTGGCGGCTCCAGTGCACGTGACTTTGGAGAAGGAACGATTGATCTGAAAACGGGCGCTTCCAATGTGTCGGATAACTCCTGGAATGATATGGAGTGTGGCGAAGGGATCGACCGGATGACGTTGGGTCTTGCCGGAGTACAGTTGGAACTCATTCAGGAGATTCACAAGCTCGGCAAGAAACTTGTCGTTGTTTACATTAATGGTCGTCCCATCACTGAACCTTGGGTAGATGAACATGCCGATGCGATTCTGGAGGCGTGGTATCCGGGTCAAGAGGGCGGTCATGCCATTGCAGATATTTTATTCGGTGATGTGAATCCGTCAGGCAAATTGACGATCTCCATTCCGAAGCATGTCGGCCAATTACCGATCTATTATAACGGCAAACGTTCCCGCGGCAAGCGTTACCTCGAAGAGGATCTGGAGCCACGATATGCATTTGGATACGGACTAAGCTATACCACATTTGAGTACAGTGAACCTCAGTTGAGTGATGTGTCCATGGCAGCTGGTGATTCAGTTACGGTATCGGTGGATGTGACCAACACCGGCCCATATGCAGGTGCAGAAGTTGTACAGATGTACATCTCTGACGTGGTCAGCTCACTGACTCGTCCAGCCAAGGAACTGAAGGGGTTTGCAAAAGTGAACCTGGAGCCTGGAGAGACACAGACCGTGGAATTCCAAATCGGAGCCGAGCAGTTACAGTATATTGGTCGTGACTTGAAGCCTGTTGTTGAACCGGGACAATTCCATATTCATATCGGCAGCAGCGTAAACGATACGCAAATAGCCGAACTGACCGTAAGGGAGGCGTAAGATTTTGGAACGTATCAGACGATTTATTCGCGAGTTGTCCGAACATCAGTGGCTGGAGCAATTACAGCTGCGCAGCTGGGACATTACCCGCGCTTATTATAACGTGCCAGGACAGTATGAGGATCAGGGTGAGTACCCCGAAGGGCAAGATTTTGATCGTTTTCCGAGCAAACAGGGAACGACTTATTTTTTCAGAAAACGTCTGGATATCCCTACTACATGGCAGCAAGCACCTTATGGGCTTGTATTTGAGACAGGCGGAGAAGGCTTGCTTCGGGTAAATGGGCACTCTTATCAGGGCCTTGACCGCAATCATACCTACGTCACGCTTGATCCATCCAAAGTCGGAAACGCTCCGGAACTTGAGATTGAGATGTTTGATCCGGTACCTGAACCCGTGGACCCCTTGAATCAACAGGCGGTTATTCAGCCACCGATCACATCAATTACGAGCCTGCTGGTGAGACCCAATGAAGCGGTTCGCAGTCTGATGTATACCGTCATTATTGTGCGTGATTCGGCTGTGTTGCTACCGGAAAGTGACTTTCGGCGGGTTCGCCTTTTAGAACTGGTATATCGTGCGATGGATCAATTTGTAGGCATGTCAGCAGAAGAGATTGAGCAGGGAGAGGGTATTCGTCAGATTGAGAATAATCTGAAGCATCATGTACGTGAGATTGGCGGCAACGCGGAAGGTCTGGAGCATATGGTGGGACAGTCCCACATTGATATTGCCTGGCTGTGGCCTGTACGTGAGACGGTACGCAAAACGAGCCGTACTTTCTCCACCGTAGATGCACTCATGAATGAATATCCGGACTATGTTTATTCCCAGAGTCAGCCCTTATTATATGCATTTCTGAAGGAGCATGATCCCGAGCTGTACGCGCGGGTGAAGCAGCGGATTGTAGAAGGACGTTGGGAGCTGGTTGGCGGCATGTGGGTTGAGCCGGATCTGAACATCCCGAGCGGAGAGTCCCTGATACGCCAGATGTTGTATGGTCAGCGTTTCTATATGGAGGAGTTTGGCAAGACGTCACAGATTGAGTGGTTGCCGGATACATTCGGGTACTGTGCCTCCCTGCCGCAGATTTTGAAGCATGGCAATGTGGAGTATTTCATGACAACAAAGCTCGGATGGAATGACACAAATGTATTTCCATATGATCTCTTCCACTGGGTGGGCATTGACGGAACACCAATTCTTTCTTACCTCAATCATGGTGTTAACGAGCACACGCTGCCGAAGGATATTCATGATCACTGGCAATCATACCGTGAGAAAGCAGCGCATCCGGAGCATATGCTTCTATACGGACACGGAGATGGCGGCGGTGGGGTAACACGCGAGATGCTGGAGTATGTGGATCGCGCAGACCTGATGGTAGGTCAGCCTGCGAGTCGTTATAGCACAGCTGGAGCTTTCTTTGCCGGAATTGAAAAGGAGCAACCTGTACTTCCGAAGTGGCATGGCGATCTGTATCTGGAGTTACACCGGGGAACCTACACGACACATGCGCGCAATAAGCGCAACAACCGGAAAGCGGAGGTTCTATATCGAGAAGCTGAGCTGTGGAATACACTCGCTCTGCCAGATATGGAGGCGAATACCGAAGTTCAAGTGCGTTCAGCACTGCATGACGGCTGGAAATTAATTTTGCTGAATCAATTCCACGATATTATACCGGGATCGGCGATTACGGAATCCTACGTGACTTCGAATGAGGAATATGTACAGGTTTTTGAATTGGGCAGAACCGGACTGGATCAAGGCGTTTCAGCATTAACAACGGGTATCAACACAGAGGGGCCAGAAGGTTCAGTAGCCTATGTTGTATTCAACAGTCTGGGCTGGAAACGAAGTGCAGTCGTTCAATTGGCTGTGCAGGATGGCTTGGATCGCTATGGCATCGATGAAAAAGGTCAGCGCCTGCGGATGGATCGGGAAGATGGCAGTATGTCTATTCTCGTGACAGACATTCCGGCGTTTGGATATAAAACGATTTGGCTGGTACCGGAAAATACAAGGGAAACGAATGTACGGGAAATGAAGAACCTTGCCGCACAACCAACCTTTAAAGATACATGGGATACTGCCTTATATCATGTGCAGTTCAATGAACGTGGGGAGATCATCCGCCTGTGGGATAAAACCGCAGAGCGTGAGATGTTGAAGTCGGGTGAACGGGGCAATCAACTTCACTTCTTCCATGATCGTCCAACGCTCTGGGATGCATGGGATATCGACAGTCGTTATGAAGAACAGATTGCTGGCGAAGTGGAACTGTTGGAGAAAAAGCTGGTGCTGGCGGGTACAACGAAAGATGTCTTGCGTTTCCGCTGGAAGCTTCATCAATCGGTGATTACACAAGATATCGTCTTTTATCATGACTCACGGCGAATTGACTTCCAGACACAGGTGAACTGGAATGAAGATCACAAACTTCTGAAAGTTGGTTTCCCAATTGATGTGGTGGCCTCCAAGGCCACATTCGAGATTCCATTTGGCGCACTGGAACGTCCAACACATCGCAACACAAGCTGGGAGCAAGCCCAGTATGAAGTCTGTGGACATCGCTTCGCGGATGTATCCGAATATGGATACGGCGTGAGCCTGCTCAATGATTGCAAATACGGGTACGACGTGCAAGGTAGCACCATCCGTTTGTCCTTGCTGCGAGCACCAAAATGGCCTGATTGCACCGCCGATCTGGGAGAACATGAATTCACCTATTCCCTGTATCCACACGACGGAGACTGGAGAACAGCACACACCGTACGTCAGGCAGCCGAGCTGAATCATGAGGTAACGATACAGCAGGTGAAACAAGTGCAACAAAAGGGCCAGATACAACAAGAGCAGCAGATGGAGCAGGTACAGCAGAGGGAAGAAATACAGCAAAGCACAGGGACTGAGGTAGCTCCAACCGCAGATGCAACTGCTAATGCGGCCCCTGTACGCCCAGCAACCGGAGCATGGATTGATTTTAATAGTAATCACGTCATTCTCGATACCGTCAAAATGGCAGAGGATGGGCACGGGACAGTCCTTCGTTTCTATGAATCGTCAGGCAAACGCGAAAACATCACATTGCAATGGCCGCATGCCTTTGAGCAAGCCTATCACTCCAACGCACTGGAAGAACCGGGCGAGTCTTTGGATATTACGAATGGTCAGATTACATTGACCTTCGCCCCTTACCAAATACAAACCGTGCTACTGCGGTAAACCTTTTTGAAATATTTCTGAGCTATATAAGATGAACTTAAACATGTACACATAACGGAGAGTGCAGAACCAGATGGAGAAGCGAAGCGTTCGCCTTTATCACCTGATTTTCCCTTTAGAGAAGGGAATCAAAAAATCTGGGGATAACAGCGATCGGAAGATGGTACTGCAATCGTAGTGTCCCAGTGTGCAGTTAATGGGTTTATCTTTTATAGCTACACCATTCAATTTGTTTAAGGAGTTGCACTCATCCATGGAACAGTTCAGATTACCCAAAATACCAATGCCACCTGTTGCTTTGCCACAATCCATTCAAGCCGTGCTCGAAGAAGCGGAACAGAAGTTGGCTCACCGACCAAAACTGCTTCAATTATTCAAAAACTGTTTCCCCAACACCATCGAAACAACAACCAAGTTGATGGAGGACGGTACCACTTTTGTCATCACAGGAGATATTCCGGCTTCCTGGCTGCGTGATTCCGTGGAGCAGGTGGTACATTATATTCCGTTTGCAAAAGAAGACGAGGACCTGCATCGCATTATTGGCGGGCTGATCAAACGTCATATCCAGTATGTTCACATCGATCCATATGCCAATGCCTTCAATGAGACGGCCAACGACTGGCACTGGAACACCACAGACGAGACCGAGATGTCACCTTGGGTGTGGGAACGAAAATTTGAGATTGACTCATTATGTTTTGTTGTACGTTTGGCGTATTTATATTGGAAGGAAACCGAACTGACCGATATTTTCGATTCAAGCTTCAAAGCAGCGATGCGTAAAATCGTGGATCTGTTCAAAGTCGAACAGCATCACATGGAACAATCTCCATATCGCTTCACACGCAATAACGGTATCCCAACAGATTCCCTGCGCAATCACGGAAAAGGTATGCCAGTCAACTACACGGGTATGATCTGGTCCGGTTTCCGTTCCAGTGATGATGCGTGTGATTTCCACTACAATATTCCTGGCAACATGTTCGCGGTTGTAGCTCTGCGCCAAATGCAGGAGTTTGCCGAGTGGGTGTTCCGGGATATGGAACTTCTGCAGGAATTGAAGGATCTGGAGCAGGACGTGGATCACGGCATTCAGCTGTACGGGATTTATCGTCATCCCGAATTTGGACCAATCTATGCGTACGAGACGGACGGTTATGGCAACCACTGTCTCATGGACGATGCGGGTACACCGGGACTCATGTCCATTCCATATCTGGGTTACGTCACAGCGGATGATCCGATCTACCAGAACACGCGCCGCTTCGCTCTGAGCAAAGAGAACCCGTTCTATTATGAAGGCAAGGTTGCCAAAGGGATCGGAAGTCCGCACACACCACCAGATTACATCTGGCATATGGGATTGTCCATGCAAGGACTGACTGCACAGTCTGCCGAGGAGAAACTGGAGATTATTCGCATGCTTGAAGCGACAGATGCGGATACAGGTTATATGCATGAAGGCTTCCACGCCGATGATCCAACGATTTTTACACGAAAATGGTTTGCATGGTCCAACAGCCTGTTCTCCCAGTTGGTCTATAAATCCATGAAGGATGGCCTGTTATGAGTATCCAACTTAATGATAAAAAGCTGATTATTTTCGCTGATCCTGCGTTTCCAATGGAAGGTGCTTCTCCAACTCAGGAGGCCCTGAATACATGGAAAGCAGTAGAAGAGATCACCGTTGTAAACGCCGAAGAACTCGCAGAGACTTTGAAGACTACAGCAGGTGAAGGATGTCTGGTCAATCTGCATGCACCCTATTTTCCCAAGTCCGCCTGGACGGAGATTGCAGCTTACCTGCACCAGGGCGGAAGCCTGATCAGTGTTGGTGGTGCGCCCTTCAAACGTCCGGTTCGATATGAGAATGGGGCATGGGTCGTAGAGTCCGAGCAGACCGCGTATCACCAGGAACTCTATATTCATGAGGCGTTGAACGTATCTGCTGCCAATGTGCAATCGTATACGTCATCTGAACAGATCCCGCTTCTTGCCGGCAAAGAAGGACTTTTTGAGATTTCAGATACATGGAATCTGGTTCCACATACAACCAAAACAAGTGATCTGCCCCACCAGATGGGTTCATCCGGTCCCATGAGTACGCAGATTTATCCATTACTTCGTGGCATGAGCAAGGATGGACGTAGCATCGCCGCTCCGGTCGTTCTGTGGGAAAACTCGCGCGGGACTTTCGTTGGTTCACGTTGGATGTTTGTGCATCTGCCGCTGACCACCTCATTCTGGACGCAGGATGGCGCTGACGAGATTGTGAAGTGGGCGCAATTCTGCGCGCAAGGTGTAACGGAGTTATCCCTGAAAACGAATTATGCTTCGTATGAGCCAGATGAACGGGCTGTACTCACACTTCAAGGCCAGATTTTACAGCGTGCAGGCAGCAGGCGTACAACGTCTGAGCTGTGGACATTCGACATAACGGTCGAGCATGAGGATCGCACAAGTGGCACGACGGAAAAGGTATGGAGCCATCGACTGGAGATGGAACTTTCCGGTGAGCAGCGTTTCGAACGTATACTTCTCCCGGTTTCCATTGAAAGTGGGCTGTATCGGATCGTATGCCGCGCACAGGCACCTGACGGGGAAGTTCGGACCTTGCGTCAAGGCTTCTGGGGACAAGATGCAGCATTGCTGGCAGAAGGGGAAGTGATTACCCGCAGCAGAGACTATTTTGTAAAAGACGGACGTCCTCTCCCTGTTGTGGGCATGACCTACATGACCTCCGATGTGGCACGGAAATTTCTCTTTCTACCGAATGCGGATGTCTGGGATCGGGACATGGCTCAGATGGCAAAAGCCGGCATCAACTGGATTCGGACGGGAATCTGGACCGCCTATCGCAACATGATGCAGGTGGACGGACATATGGCAGAGGATGTGCTTCGTGCCATTGATGCCTTTATTTTAACGGCGAAACGCCATGGCTTACAGGTCACATTCACTTTCTTCTCCTTTACACCGGAGACATGGGAAGGCACGAATCCGTATCTGGACCCGCAGAGTGTCGAGGCTCAGAAACGTTTCATTCGCAGCATCGTCAGTCGTCACACGCATACAACACATGTGGACTGGGATCTGATTAACGAGCCATCCATGTTTGATCCGGTGCGTATCTTCTCAGCTGGTCCACGCTCGGCGAGGGATTCATATGAACAGCAGGCTTATATCGCTTGGCTTCAGCAGCGTCATCAGACGATTGAGGCGTTGCAGGAGGCATGGAACATGTCACCGAAGCAGCTCCCCAATTTTGCAGCCGCGGTGATCCCGGAGGCGGAAGAGATTAATTTTGATGTACAGGACATGCACAAGGCCAAAAAAGGAACACGCTGGCTCGATTACTGTCTTTTCTCTATGGAGATGCACAATGTTTGGGCAAGAGAGCTTGTAGGTACGATCAAGGATCTGGTACCGAATCATCTGGTCACTGTGGGACAGGATGAAGCCCTTGGTGCACAGCGTCCTTCGCCGTTCTTCTATGAACGTGAAGTGGACTATACAACCGTGCATTCCTGGTGGTTAAACGATGATCTGATCTGGGACGGCATTTTCGCCAAAACGCCTCATAAACCCAATCTCATTCAGGAGACGGGCATCATGTATGTGGAAACCCCGGATGGACGAGCCAAACGTACGGAAGAAGAGCTGCGCGGCATTCTCGAACGCAAGTATGCCTATGCTTTCTCGACAGGCGGCGCAGGAGCGGTGCAATGGATCTGGAACACCAATTTCTATATGGATAACGCCAATGAATCTCATATCGGAGCCCTGCGTGCAGATGGAACGGAGAAACCGGAGGCGGATGTTTCTTATGATTTTGGCCGATTCATGCATGGCATTCGTGATCTCTTTGAAGACCGTGAGCTGGAAGATATTGCAGTGGTGTTCCCGTATACCAATGACTTCTCCAACCGTGCCCTGGCATATGATGCCACAACGAAGCTTACTCGCGTGATGTCCTATGATCTGAAACTGCCGTTCCGTGCGTTATCCGAATATCATCTGGAAGCGCTGGAGCAGCAGCCACCAAAACTGATTATCGTGCCGAGTCCGCATAATATGGACAGCGACGCACTGCATCAATTGCTCACGTTTGCAGAGAAGGAAGGCACGAGCCTGCTCATTACTGGACCACTGGGGCTGGATGCGTACTGGAAGGCAAGTGACCGGGCAGATCATATCGTAGGCAAACGCAGTCTGGGTAACGTGCAGCGGGAAGAACTGCTGAGTATTAATGGCGTGAATCACCGGGTGACCTATGGACGGCGTCGTATCGCCGAGGTGGCGAAGGAGACTTTGCTTCATGGGGGTAATGGTACAGCAGATGAAGTAACCGTTTTTCCTTTGGGCAAAGGGAAATTAATCTGGACTCCACTACCACTGGAGTTAAACGGACGGGATGAACCACTTGCTGAATTGTACCGTTATGCGACTGAAATTTCGGGCATCGAACAGGAGCTGGAATGGATATCCGGTGGGGATATCGCTGGGATCTATGGTCGGAAGCTGAGTTTTCCAAAGGGAAATCTGTATGTTTTTGTATCGGAGTTTGCCTTGAACCATGAAGTTCATGTGAGAGATCAACGTACAGGTGTATCGTATGAGTTCCAATTGGAAAAAAATCGTTCCGTCCTGTTTGCCACGGATGCTTCTGGAAACCTGACTGCGGTGTATCGCCCTGATGAGGTTGAGATTGTACAACAAGATGAAAGAGGTGGGATCACACGATGACCAAGAAAAAGAGAGCACATATTATTTCGCATACCCACTGGGATCGGGAATGGTACTTGCCGTATGAGAAGCATCATATGCGTCTTATTCAGCTCGTCGATTCACTGTTGGATCAGCTTGATGAGGGATCGGACTATAAAAGCTTTTATTTGGATGGACAAACGATTATCATCGATGACTATCTTCAGGTTCGCCCGGAGCAGAAGGAACGACTGGAGAAGCATATCCGCAATGGACGGATTGTGATTGGACCATGGTACATCTTGCAGGATGCGTTTCTGACGAGTGGAGAAGCCAATGTGCGCAACATGCAGGTTGGACATAAGGACGCCAAGCGTTATGGAACCCCTTCGAAGATTGGTTACTTTCCCGATACATTTGGATTGGTCGGACAGACTCCGCAGCTGATGCGGCAATCGGGCATTGATAATGTGTTTTTTGGACGTGGTGTGAAGCCGACGGGATTTAACAATACGGTATCGGATGCCGGATATGAATCAAGCTTCTCGGAGCTGATGTGGGAAGGACCAGACGGATCAAAAGTGCTCGGCGTATTGTTTGCCAACTGGTACTCCAACGGAAATGAAGTTCCAGTAGACGAGGAATCGGCCCGCAAGTTTTGGGAAACCAAGCTTGCAGATGCCGAGAAATATGCATCGACCAATGAGTTGTTGTACATGAACGGATGTGATCACCAGCCGATTCAGCGAGACCTGCCGGAAGCGATTCGCATGGCTGAACAATTATATCCCGATATTGAGTTCGTTCACTCGAACTTTCCGGATTATCTGGAAGCTTTGAGAGCATCGGCTGAACATGAACTGTCCACGGTCAAAGGCGAACTGCGCAGTCAGCGTACCGATGGCTGGGGAACTCTGGTGAACACCGCCTCGGCTCGTGTGTATCTGAAACAGATGAATCAGCTGGGCCAGACCATGCTGGAAAAAGTGGCTGAACCACTGGCATCCTACGCCTATCTGCTTGGACATGCCTATCCACATGATCAACTGACCTATGCCTGGAAAACGCTAATGCAGAATCACCCGCATGACAGCATCTGTGGATGCAGTGTGGATGAGGTGCACCGCGAGATGGTGACACGGTTTGATAAGAGCCGTCATGTAGCAGAGGCTCTAATTGAAGAGAGCACCAGCCAGATTGCTACAGCCGTGGATACCTCCATATTTGAGCGTTACGGTGAGGGGGCTCGACCTGTTGTGGTATTTAATACAACGGGTTGGGAACGCAGCGGTGTAGTTCAGATGGAACTGGACGCGGCACGGTTGTATTTCCGAGAAGGATATTCGCTGGAAGAGATGGCGGCTCGGATGAACGCCGTTGACCTGTCAGATCGCATACTGGTAGATGAAGATGGTAACCACATTCCATGTACGGTGGAGGATCTGGGTCTGCAATTTGGCTATGATCTGCCAGATGATCGCTTCCGTCAGCCGTATAGCTGTCGGCGAGTACGTATTCGATTTGAAACAGAAAATGTAGCTGCATTTGGCTTGAAGACTTATGCTTTGGTGAACTCAGCGGATCGTGCCAAGAGTGGATCTCCATTGAAAACGAATACGCTGTTGCGTGGTGAACGTGGCATGGAAAATCAACACTTGATTGTCACGATTGCAGACAACGGTTCATTCACACTCACAGATAAACGAACAGGCCGGACTTACAAGGACCTTGGCGTGTACGAAAATGTGGGTGATATCGGTAATGAATACATGTTCAAGCAGCCAGAGAACGAAGTGGCTCGGACAACTGAAGCGCTTCAGGCTGAGATTCGGGTCCTTGAGGATACATCATACTTGGCTTCGTTCGAAGTGATTCATCATTGGGAGATACCGGAGTCGGCGGATGAGATGCTGGATCAGGAACAACGGGAACTGATTTATTATCCATACCGTAAAGCCCAGCGTTCAGCGAAAATGATTCCACTTCAGATCCGCACAGTTATATCACTCAGTCGTAGTGGAAAAGGCGTTCAATTGAAAACGACCTTCAACAATCAGGCGAAGGATCATCGGGTGCGTGCCCTTTTCCCAACGGATCTTGTATCTGCTGTTCATCATGTGGACTCCATGTTCGAAATTGCAACGCGTGATAACACCCCTGCACCGGAGTGGCAGAATCCAAGCAATACACAGCATCAACAGAGTTTTGTGGATGTGAGTGAAAAAGATGCGGGATTGGTCGTAGCCAATCTGGGTCTGAATGAATATGAAGTCCTTCAGGATGGTCGCAACACCATCGCGGTTACGCTGCTTCGTGCTGTGGGCGAACTTGGAGACTGGGGCTTGTTCCCGACACCTGAAGCACAATGCCTTGGTGAACATACGTTTAAAATCGAGATCATTCCGCATGATGGAAATGGTGCAGCGTCAGGTGCATATATCGAGGCGTATCAGTTCCAGGTTCCGTGGACTTTGGCACAGACTGAAGTACACCCGGGTTATCTGACACCTAACAACACACCGTTTGCATGGCAAGGGGACGGCTTGGCTTTTTCTTCACTCAAGGTGAATGAAGATTCCGGCGATGTCATGCTACGCTGGTTTAATATGACCACCGACTCTGCCACGTTGAATCTTGCTGCATCACAAGCGAATCCACAGCCATTCGAAACGGCATACAAGAGCAACATCCTGGAGGAAGAGGGCGAGATGCTTCATGCCCACAACATAGAAGAGGCGTCGACATTATCATTTGCCAACAAGAAATGGAACATACAGACAGGTTCATGCGAGATCGTTACTGTCGGCTTGCGCCGCTGATAAAAGTTGTTTAAAGAGTCGAAAAACAGACTTTTGAACACACGCTAAAAGGTACAGGACTGGAAGTGTACTATACACTAGACATTACGTACGGTGGCGGAAGGGTTACGCTATTTACCAGATGTATCTGTTGAGTTATTGGTTGTTTTTCTATAGAATGAACAGTAGAATTGCTAATGATCGAAAGTACCTATGCCATCAAGATGGTCGCAGGTACACTTCATTGTTCATTCTATATTGAAACATTAAGGGGGCTTGAAGCCATGGAATCCTTGGGAGGACTGCTTCAGCAGCTGAACCCTGCCTTTCGTGAGCAATCGCGGCGGATTGCGGCGGATTTGATGGAAAACCCGTACGTACGCGAATTCCGCGCAGGTCATCCTGAACTGCAAGATGCACAGCTCATGACCGATCTGAGCAAGCTGTTTCAGTACGCCAAAGACTCTAAGAACTGTGCGAATTGTCCGGGACTCGACAACTGTCCTAACGATTTTCAGGGCCACTTTTGCAAACTGGAAGTAGAACATTTTAACGGTAAACCCGAAATCATAGATATAAAAGCGCCTTGTTCCAAACATATCGCCCGGCAAAATGAACATATCATTAAGCAACGTATTCGTAGTTTCTATGTGGACGAGCGTGCGCTCAGTGCCGGATACAATGACGTGGAGATCATGGGCAAGGATCGGATGCGTGCTCCGGCAGTGAATCAGGTGCTTCGTTATATTAGGGAGACCAAGGAGAACGGATTATCTCCGCAAGGACTGTTTCTCGAGGGAACTTTCGGGACAGGCAAGACGTTCCTGATGTGTTATCTGCTGCATGAACTGGCGGTCGCAGGCCACACGGGTGTCATTATTTATATGCCTGACTTTGTGGAGGATCTGAAATCCATGATCAGTGAAGGGCAGAAGCTGAAGGAAATGACGGATATTCTGAAAAGCTGTGATCTGCTCATCTTTGATGATATCGGGGCAGAGAATCTGAACCCTTGGGTTCGGGATCATGTGATGGGGTCCATTCTGAACTATCGGATGAATCGCAAACCAACCTTCTATACGTCCAATTACAATCTGGATGGGCTTGAAAAACATCTGAGCTTCACCAATCGGGACGGCGAGGAATCGAATAAAGGCCAGCGTCTCATGGACCGGATTCGTCCATTCGTGGATGTCATCTCCGTTCGGGGGGAGAATCAGCGCGGCAAACGTTAAACCTAATTGAACGAAATGGTTCTGGACAAGGTTAATCTTCAAATTATCGGTTGAGCTTACGATTTAAAAGCTGAGCTGATTGCAATCAAAAGCTAAAGTAGTCCCAAAAAAAGCCTGGCTTTCGCATTGTCGCGAAAACCGGGCTTTTCTGGTCCTGCGTGAGACCTGTGAGTGTCCTATTCGGTGATGAATTTGAAGATAACCATACCGAAAAAGATCACTGTCATCAGACCGCCCATGCCGACAGCACCCAGGACGAGATCAAAAAAATCGTTCCGGGGTTCCTCGTTCACATGTTCACGCGGGTCGCTAATCCGCACATTTGCATCCATGTTATTGCCTCCTTATGGGGAATGCAGCTTGCCCGTATGGGGGCTGAAACCCGGAGTAATTTTAGTATACTTGGAAAAGAAAGCGTTTGTAAAGATTTTGCAGTTGGTATGTCACATCCTGTAATTGTGAAGATTTGATGTTGGGAAGATGAACATTGCAGCGTTCAATTCACAAGTTTGACGTACCTGTGTTATACTGGAAGTGTCGTTCACGACGTTACAGGTTAAAATAAACCGTAAGTATATATAAGGAGGACAATTTCATGGCTATTGTTAACGTATCCGATCAATCCTTCAACGCTGAAGTAGAAGGCGAAGGAACGGTTCTTGTTGATTTCTGGGCGCCTTGGTGTGGTCCTTGTAAAATGCTCGCTCCAATCCTGGAAGAGCTGTCCACAGAAGTTGGCGATGCAGTGAAAATTGCTAAAGTTAACGTGGATGAAAATCCGGAATCTGCTTCCCGCTTTGGCGTAATGAGCATTCCAACTTTGATCTTCTTCAAAGACGGTCAACCAGTAGATAAAGTGGTTGGTCTGAACTCGAAAGATGCGCTCAAAGGAATTATCGCAAAACACCAATAATTTACAGGCTTACACATACGCCTCCGGTTTACATGCCGGGGGCGTTTTGCGTCGAATACCTTTATATAGGACAATATAAAGTATATATTTTTTATAAAATGAAACTGGAAATTTACATGTTAACGGAGAGGACAGAAATGAGCTGTAGAAGCGAAGCGTTCGCCTTTATCACCGGATTTTCCCTTTTAAAAAAGGGAATCGAAAAAATCTGGGGATAACAGCGATCGAAAGATCATTCTGTCATCGGAGTCACTCATGTAAGGTGAGGATTTCAGTTTTTTCGGGAAGGAGGATTCACCGAATTATGGATCAATTCATGAATGATTTGCAGGATCAGGAGAAGGCATTGGAGCAGATTCGCCACAAGCTCGCTTTACTTCCAGATATGTCTGGATGTTACCTGATGAAGAACAGTGAAGGCACCATTATCTATGTAGGTAAGGCCAAAGTGCTGAAGAACCGCGTACGCTCTTATTTTATCGGCAGTCATAACGGAAAGACGCAGCGTCTGGTGTCCGAAATCCGTGATTTTGAATATATCGTGACGGGCAGTAACATGGAAGCACTCATTTTGGAGTGTAACCTGATCAAAAAACATATGCCGCGGTATAACGTGTTGCTCAAAGATGACAAGACATTCCCGTATCTTAAAATTACAAATGAAAAGCATCCCCGGTTGGAAGTAACCCGGCGTGTGCTGAAAGATAAAGCCAAATATTTCGGACCTTATCCGAACTCATATGCGGCACATCAAACGAAAAAACTGCTCGACCGCATGTATCCACTGCGCAAATGTGGTGTAATGCCCAAAGAAGTGTGCCTGTATTATCACATGGGACAGTGTCTTGCCCCTTGTGTAAAGGAAGTGGAGAAGGAGCAGTACGACCAGATTTCCCAAGAGATTGGTTCATTTCTGAGCGGTGGTCACGAAGAGATTAAGAAGGATTTGCAGCGTAAGATGCAAGAGGCTGCGGAGGATCTTTATTTTGAACGTGCCAAGGAACTGCGCGACCAAGTAATCGCCATTGATGCGATGATGGAAAAACAGAAAATTACGATGGCCGATGCCAGAGACCGTGATGTATTTGGTTTTGCCATTGATAAAGGCTGGATGTGTGTCCAGATTCTATATATGCGTCAGGGTAAAATGATTGAACGTCACGTATCTACTTTCCCGTTTTACGGTGAGGCGTACAGTGATTTCATGTCCTATGTAACACAGTATTACAGCGATAATCCGGCATTGCCACAAGAAATTTTGTTACCGGAAATGCCCAGGGATCTTGCAACGGATAACGAAAGTTTGGATACAGTATCTGATGCTGAGGGATCGGTGCCTGCCGCAGTTACGGTAGAGTTCGAGCAGACGGAACAAGTGGAGCAAAGTACCGCTTCCCAGCCACTGGTTGCTGTGACTCGTGCAGCTTACGGAGGTTCCGCTGAGGCAGAAGGTGAACAACCTGATAGTATGCAAGAGGATGCTCCAATAACGGACACAACTGCTTCAACTGAAAAGCTTCCATCAGGACTGGAAGATCCAACTCAGGTTGCTGCTGCTTTACAGGAGTGGTTGGAGATCAAAGTGCTCATACCGCAACGTGGATTGAAACGCCAGATGATCACCATGGCCGTGGATAACGCACGTGTGGCATTGGAAGAGAAGTTCCGCTTGATTGAGCGAAATGAAGAACGTACATCCAAAGCTGCCGAAGGACTGGGACGCTTTATTGGACTGGATCAGCTTCACCGTATTGAAGCGTTTGATAACTCGAACATCCAGGGTACGAACCCGGTATCTGCCATGATCGTATTTACCGATGGTAAGCCGGATAAGAAAGAATATCGGAAGTACAAGGTCCGTTCGGTTGAAGGACCGGATGATTATGAAACGATGAGAGAAGTCATCCGTCGCCGTTACGAGCGGGTATTAAAAGAAAACCTGACCCAGCCTGACCTGATCGTGG
Organism: Paenibacillus sp. Y5S-9; assembly: GCF_036894235.1. Classification (NCBI taxonomy): domain Bacteria; kingdom Bacillati; phylum Bacillota; class Bacilli; order Caryophanales; family Paenibacillaceae; genus Paenibacillus; species Paenibacillus sp. Y5S-9. The sequence goes on along the minus strand of NZ_CP145887.1, from coordinate 5,637,260 downwards.
TCGACGGTGGTAAAGGACAGATCTCGGCTGCGGTCGATATTTTGGAAAATGAGCTGGGGCTGTTTATTCCGGTATGCGGTCTGGTGAAGGATGCGAAGCATAAGACTTCGCAGTTGATGATCGGTAATCCACCGGAGGTCATCTCCCTGCCACGGGATAGTCAGGAATTTTACTTGTTGCAGCGGATACAGGAAGAGGTCCACCGTTTTGCGATCTCGTTCCACCGGGAGCAGCGTGGAAAATCAATGGTGACATCACGTTTGGATGCCATTCCGGGTATTGGAGAGAAGCGGCGTAAGCTGCTGTTGAAACATTTTGGCTCTTTGCGCAAAATAAAAGAGGCCAGCGTCGAAGACTTCCGGCCTCTATCTATTGGTGACAAGCTGGCAAATCAGATTATTGCAGCACTTCGTGATGAGGAGTCGTAACATACGGCTTCTCTTTTTGTTTTGGATTGAATTTGTAGACCACATATCCAACGATGGCCGGGAGAACAATCCAGAAGAGTCCGGCAGCCATATTCAGGGCATCACCCATAAAGACCAAGCTGAGTCCCATCAACAAGCTGTCAAAGATCACATGTGCGAATACAACGGCAATGAAGCCATGACGCAGCATGATCAGACTGAACATCAATCCAATCACCATCAGCTCAATGGGACGAGTGATTACTGGATAGATCGGATACAGTGTGTGTCCAAGTGCCCAAATGATGGTTGGAATCAGGCAGGCAATAAACGTGTTACGCACAATCTTCTGCATCATGCGAATGCCGAACAGTCGATAAACAGTTTCTTCACCAATACCGGCCATCCAGGCCATAATCGGGAAGAGCCAGGCATAGGTCATATTAAATGTAGATTGATCTGCTGACGTCGTTGACCATGTGCCAATGCTTCGCTCCAGAATGAAGAACAGGATGGATTGCACACCCAGTAGAATGAATGCCCACAGGTAACCAGCGTACATGCTGTGAAGTACATATTTTCCGTATCCCGGTTCTTTGGCACGAGGCCACGGGTTCAGACCTATTTTACGCCACATGCCGTCACCAGCAACGAGGGACAGATAGATGGTTGCACTCATAACGAGCGTAATTCCCGCCTGCATTAACATCAGGAACGCTAACATGAAGCTGGAGAGCCCTTGTGCCTGAAAGAGTGGAATCATGTTCAGCGTACCAATTACCGAAGCTGCGAAATACACCAGTGAGAGGATGATCCCGCGTTTGAAAGACGTGTGTGCTCGGGTCAGAATGCTATAGATGATTGCCAGCACGCCCAGAACAAAGGTCAGGAATGCATAGCCGGCATAGGTCATCCAATTGGCTTGGCGCGTTTGATCTTTCACATAATCGGTATGGGATTCAGGGACCGAGAAGCCAGGATCGAACGATCGTACCGCACCCTCTTCAAACGTAAAGTTCAGTTCAAGCTTGGAGTCTCCAATGGCTTTTTCAGAATCCACATACTTCAGTCCCGCTTCACCATCGCGAGTCTCCAGTTGAAGTGTCGGCACTTCATAACCGAATTCGGTGAGAACGCCAGCCGCGAGCTGTTGTTTCTCGTCCAGAGATATATTACCTTCAGCAAGTACTTGCGATGTGGTCACTCGTCCACTAACCTGCTCCGCCTCAATGGCGGTATAGAGGGAGGAAGGCAGTTCCCGTTTGAAGCCGACTACTTTTCCTGTTTTCATATGTACGTCAACATGAAGATAACCGCCTTTGTGTTGATCAGGCAAACGAACGCGGAATACATCGTAAGGATAGCTTGTTTCCCATTTCTGGTTATAGGTATCAAGTTGTTTGGTTTTGGCCATATACCCGTAGATATCGGAATGTGTCTGGTAGGTTACCAGGGTTTTTGCATCATCATTTGGCAGTGTATAGTCATCCACAGAAGCTGCGAATGATCGTGCGGATTGCGTCGCCTGCTCCTTGGTTATGAAGGACGTGGACGGAATTTCTGTTGTTTGCGATGAGGTAGCAGGAAAGATCTGAAATACAAAAAATAGAATCAGGCCAATCGCCGCAAGCAACCCCAGCCGCTTGAAGTTAGCCTTGAGTTGCAAAGGCTGCCCTAAGGGATTCATATAATGGTGTTCCTCCTTAATCTAATATGGATATTAAAGTTAACATAGCACAGGCCAAGCACCGAATGCCAATGATGTAACGAAAACAGGTGTAAATCCTTGAAAATGAATGAAAAGGACCGAAAGAATCTGATCCATCCGTCGCCATATCTGAGTTCTTCCCTTTTTGGCCGAATTCGATCCGATTTACACAAAAAACGTTTTGTCTACAAACGTCGCAGCGCTTATAATTTTGAAGCAAATGTGCAACGATTCGCATGTCTTTCGCCCAACAAGGGAACGAATAGAATATATTCCAACTTCATTATATATGCCGTTTTAATCTGAATCATACTTGTTTAACGTTTGGCAACAGCATTTCAAATGAAGAAGGCTCCACGGGGTGTGGAGTTATTTTCATTTTAGAAGAGGTGGAAGATACTCAAGTGAAACTGAATGTTCAATGGATGCGATTATCGCCACCCCGTATTCTTGTGTTAGGGTTTGCTGGCATCATATTGGTTGGCACACTGCTGTTAATGCTTCCGGCATCCAGCCGTAACGGTGACAGTCTTGCATTTATTGATGCGCTCTTTACAGCAACTTCGGCTGTTTGTGTCACTGGTTTGGTTGTGGTCGATACAGGGACTCATTTCTCGGTGCTGGGTCAGGTTGTGATCGCGATTTTGATTCAGATTGGCGGACTGGGCTTCATGACGATGTCCACGTTGGTTGCCATTGCGTTCAAACGGCGGATCTCGCTCAGGGAAAGGTTGATTCTACAGGAAGCGATGAACCAAAGCACGATGGAGGGCATCGTCCGGCTGATTCGTAAAGTTGTGATCTACTCACTCATTATCGAAGGGATATGTGGCACGTTGTTTGCCATTCGCTGGTCGTTCGACATGCCAGTCGGACAGGCGATCTATTATGGCTACTGGCATGCGATCTCCATGTTCAACAATGCGGGCTTTGATATGTTTGGGGATTTCCGCAGTCTGACCGGTTATGTGTATGACCCGTTGGTTAATTTTACAGCGATGTTCCTGATTGTCTCTGGCGGTATCGGTTTTGTGGTGTTGTCAGACCTGGTGGATTACCGCAAAACGCGGAAGCTGTCTCTACACTCCAAAGTTGTACTGTTAATGACTGGATTGTTGATTGTGTTTGGTGCACTTGTCATTTTCGTATTTGAATTTAGCAATCCACGGACACTGGGTGGCCTGAACTGGGGTGGCAAAATTCTCGGTTCATTCTTCCAGTCGGTTACGCCGCGAACAGCAGGAGCCAATACGGTAGATATTGCCGGACTCAGGCAGGCAACACAGTTCTTTATGATCATCCTGATGTTTATTGGTGCTTCGCCGGGTTCTACCGGAGGCGGGATCAAAACAACGACATTTATGATTATGGCTGGCGCGGTCATCGCGATGATGCGTGGACGTGAAGATATCGTGTTTTTCCGCTACCGGCTCGTACAGGAACGGATCTTCAAGGCACTTACCATTACATTGCTGGCACTCTTGTTCATCATAGCTGTAACCATGGCACTGAGTACCACAGAAGACGCCAGTTTTATGATGATCTTATTTGAAACGACATCGGCCTTTGGTACCGTTGGATTATCGCTCGGACTAACGCTGAAGTTGACTACATTGGGCAAACTCCTGATCTGTTTTACGATGTTTGCAGGAAGGCTTGGACCGATCACATTAGCGTATGCACTTGGGCAGAAAAAGGGTAAAGAGTTATACAGGTATCCGGAAGGCAAAATGATTATTGGATAAATCTATTTTTAGTGAGTTTTGAAATTGATTTGGATAAGGGGTTCGTGAAGAACAATGAAAACACAGCAGTTTGCGGTGATTGGGCTTGGGCGGTTTGGCTCCAGTCTGGCACAGGAATTAATGGAACTCGGCTACGAGGTGCTAGGGATTGATAAAAATGAAGAAGTCGTCGAAGACATTAGTGAATTGGTCACCCATGCCGTTGTAGCCGATGCCACAGATGAGGAAGTGCTACGCTCCCTGGGTATTCGTAATTTTGACTGCTGCATCGTTGCCATCGGGGATGATATCCAGACGAGCATTCTCACCGCGATTCTGTTAAAAGAGCTGGGCGTCAAGACGGTCGTGGCCAAGGCCATATCCGTCCTTCACGGACGAGCATTGGATAAACTGGGGATTGATCGAGTCGTTTATCCTGAGCGGGATATGGGCATTCGGGTTGCCCACCAGCTGGTTACCCCGAACTTGCTGGATTACATTGAATTATCCAATGATTACAGTATTGTCGAGATGAAGGTTCCCGCCTGTCTGCACAACAAGACACTTTCAACCTTGAATGCACGCGTACGTTTTGGTTGCAGCATTGTGGCGTTACAGAAAGAAGCTGGGGTCATTATTGCTCCGACAGCACTGGATTCGCTTCAGATGGGGGATATTATGGTCATTATTGGTAATAATGCAGATATCGACCGATTTGAAGAAGAGGTTATCAGCCAGGAGAGCTGATAATTAAGATGAGTTAAATAAGGAAGCCAGGGGTTAGAGCCTGGCTGATTCAGATCAAAGCTAAGGCGTCGTAGTCCTCCGTGAGGGCAATGGCGCCTTTGCTGTAAAGAGTGCAGCCGTCTCCTTGACCCATTGTCTGGAGGTCTCGCTGAGGTCCTCTTTTTCCCCATAGATCATACAGGTTGTTCTGCGGGTCTGCTGTAATTGAGGCAAATGAACAGAAACAAGATCATTGTCCGCGAGTAATTGTGGACGAAGATAGGACTTGGGCAATAGAGCAGCAGCTTTGGCGGAAGGCAGAAGTCGGATGATCGCTTCAAAGGAATCAATCTCCATGCGAATATCCGGCATCACGGCACAGCGCTGGAAGAGGTCGTCCGTTAACTTGCGGTACCAGGTGCCTTTGGAGAACGTGATCATCGGCAGATCCTGCAAATGTTCCATCCCGGCTTCCTTGCCGGACAAAGGGTGTGTGAGCGGCACAACCAGCTCCAGGTGATCGTCAAAGAGTGGCACACAGTTAAGCCCCACTTCGCTGATGGAGGAGGCGACAATGCCCACATCGGCTTTTTTGTCACGCACAAACGAGACAATCTCATGTGTTTTTCCCGTCAACAGTTTCAGTTCGGCATTTGGATGTTTCTCCATAAAGGCATTGACGAGAGGTGGTAACGTAGTTTGAAGCGTCGTCAGACTGGCTCCGAGTGTAATGGTGCTTTGTTCTTCGTCTTTATACTGGGCGAGCATGGTGAGGAACTTCTGTTGCTGCTGCTTCTGTTCTACAGCGAAGGTATAGGCGAACTGGCCCACACTGGTTAACTCCAGCCGTTTGCCACGGCGGTGGAACAGGGCAACCCCGAGTTCATCCTCCAATTTGGCAATTTTGCGTGAGAGTGCGGGTTGGGACAAGTTCAGTAACTTGGATGCACGGTTCAGGCTGGACTGCTCCACGACCGCTGCAAATGCATTTAACTCCTCAAACATGAACAATAACCTCTTTTCCATGTATGTGATTCTTGCCCTTGCTTAATCGTTTTCCATGTTGTATGGCCTGTAAACCCAATGTTTTACTGCTTATACCTATAGGGTATAACATTTAATAATTATATTGCAATTCCCTTATAAGAAAAAAAGGAGTAACATGAATCGTGACACAAGTTGTTCACACCTGGGGAAAACGGAACAATTTGTCGAACCTTTTCATGGAAAAGGATTCGTGTCATGATAAGTGAAATCATTTATGAAAACGTTGTATTTAGCGAAAGGGGATCGACATTTTATGAAAGGGTTTTACTCCAGAAAGCTGCACTCCTTGCTTGGCGTCATTCCGCTCAGTTTGTTTTTTGTTGAGCATTTGGTGACGAACTTCTCGGCAGTTGAAGGCGGCAAAGAGGCTTTTGACGGTGCTGTTGCATTTTTGAACAGTCTGCCACTGGTTATTGTTTTGGAAACGCTCCTCATCTGGTTACCGTTGTTCTATCACGGTGTATATGGTCTGTATATTGCTTATCAGGCCAAGCCTAACGTGGGCCGTTATGGCAATGAGCGCAACTGGCGTTACACGTTGCAGCGGGTCAGTGGTGTCATTACGTTTGTATTCGTAATCTGGCACGTATGGGAGACTCGGGTGCAGGTTGCGTTGGGTACAGTCACCCACGAAGAACTTGGTGGTGTCATTCATGAGATCGTGATGAACCCGGTAACATTTATTCTATATCTGATCAGTGTGGTTGCGGCATCCTATCACTTTGCCAACGGTCTGTGGTCGTTTCTCGTTAGCTGGGGAATTACCGTGGGTCCGCGTGCGCAGCGTGTGTCCTCTTATGTGTGCATGAGTTTGTTTGGTATTATTTCCATTATGTTTATTGCTTCGTTGTTCGCTTTCCGGAGCATGGATTTCCAAGCAGTAACTTCGATGGTTGATGTAGTAAAAACAGTTCTAATTTAAGCATTTAGCGTATAAATGCTGACTTATAAGGGAGTGAACAGCAATGGCATCAACGAATGTAATTATTGTGGGCGGCGGTCTCGCGGGATTGATGGCGGCGATCAAATCGGCTGAAGCCGGAGTCCATGTTCATTTATTTTCACTGGTTCCTGTTAAACGATCCCACTCTGTATGCGCACAAGGCGGCATTAACGGAGCGGTGAATACCAAGGGTGAGGGTGACTCCCCATGGGTACACTTTGACGATACGGTATACGGCGGTGACTTCCTGGCGAACCAACCTCCTGTTAAAGCGATGTGCGAAGCAGCACCTGGCATCATTCACTTGATGGACCGTATGGGCGTAATGTTCAACCGGACACCGGAAGGTTTGCTTGATTTCCGTCGTTTCGGGGGAACGAAGCATCACCGTACGGCGTTTGCCGGAGCGACAACAGGACAACAATTGCTCTATGCATTAGACGAGCAGGTACGTCGCTGGGAAGCAGCGGGCCTGGTTACGAAATATGAGAACTGGGAGTTCCTGCAGGCGGTTTTGGATGATGAGGGCGTATGTCGCGGGATCGTGGCTCAGGATCTGAAAACGATGAAGGTACAGACCTTCCCGGCAGAAGCGGTTATTCTGGCGAGTGGTGGTCCGGGTATTATCTTCGGTAAAACGACCAACTCTGTAATTAACACAGGTACAGCGGCAAGTGCGGTGTATCAGCAAGGTGTAAATTACGCCAACGGGGAGTTCATTCAGATTCACCCGACAGCCATTCCAGGGGATGACAAGCTGCGTCTCATGTCTGAATCCGCTCGTGGTGAAGGTGGACGGATCTGGACGTACAAAGACGGAAAACCTTGGTACTTCCTTGAAGAAAAATATCCATCCTACGGTAACCTGGTTCCACGTGATATCGCAACTCGTGAGATCTTCAGCGTCTGCGTAGATATGGGTCTGGGTGTGAACGGCGAGAACATGGTTTATCTCGACCTGTCGCACAAAGATCCGAAGGAACTGGACGTTAAACTGGGCGGAATCATTGAGATCTATGAGAAGTTCATGGGCGATGACCCGCGTAAAATCCCAATGAAAATCTTCCCGGCAGTCCATTATTCCATGGGCGGTATGTGGGTAGATTACAACCAAATGACTAACATTCCGGGGCTGTTCGCAGCTGGTGAATGTGAATATCAATACCATGGTGCAAACCGTCTGGGTGCCAACTCATTGGTATCTGCGATCTATGGTGGTATGGTGGCTGGACCAAAAGCGGCTGAATATATCAAAGGACTTAAAAAATCATCCGCTGATATCCCATCTTCCGTATTTGAGAAACACACCAAACAACAAAGTGATAAATACGAAGGCATCTTGAAAATGCAGGGCACGGAAAATGCCTATGTCATTCATAAAGAGCTTGGCGAGTGGATGACCGCCAACATGACGGTTGTGCGCTACAACGACAAGCTTGAAGCCACGATTGGCAAGATCAAGGAATTGAAAGAGCGTTATGGCAAAATCAACATGTACGACAGCTCCGGTTGGAACAACCCTAGCGCAGCTTTCACTCGCCAACTGTGGAACATGATTGAATTGGCAGAAGCAATGACACTGGGCGCACTGCTGCGTAACGAAAGCCGCGGCGCGCATTACAAACCGGAATTCACGGAACGTAATGACGAAGAGTTCCTGAAAACGACCATCGCAAGCTGGTCGAAGGAAGGCCCGAAAATCTCGTACGAGCCAGTAGACGTATCCCTGATCCCACCACGTATCCGGGATTACTCCAAAGATTAAGAACTACCATACTATTCAGGTAATGAATAATTAAACACCTGAACGGAGAGGCAGGAGAACTTTGGAGAAGCAAAGCTTCTTCAAAGTTACTGCCATCAAAGTGAAGGAAAGGCCCATAAGAAGCAAAGCGCCTAGCAATGCTTCAGAACTGTAATACTGCCATCCACAATGAATTGGAGAGCAGTTTCCAGCAAAGTGACCAACCGTGCACAACATAGCGAAGGAAACAGCAATGCCCAGAAGAAGCAAAGCGCCTAGCGATGCCTCAGCACTTCAATACTGCCCATCCAGCATGAATGGAGTGCAGTTTCCAGCAAAGTGACCAACGTGCACAACATAGCGAAGGAAACAGCAATGCCCAGAAGAAGCAAAGCGCCTAGCGATGCTTCAGCACTTCAATACTGCCATCCACAATGAATTGGAGTGCAGTTTCCAGCAAAGTGTTCTAAGTGCACGACGTAGCGGAGGAAGCGGAAATGCCCAGAAGAAGCGAAGCGCTCGCCTTTATCACCGGATTTTAACCCTGTGAAGGGTTGATCAAAAAAATCCGGGGATAACAGCGATCAGAGGGGCATTCCGCTGACGAAGCGCCACCCGTGCACCAAAAGAGTAACTTTGCGCATCAGCAACACCAATCATCGTCACCAGAGGAGGGGACAACGATATGACGGAACAAGCTACAGCCAACAAAACCGTCAAGTTTATCATCACCCGTCAGGATAGCCCGGAGTCATCTTCGTACAACGAAGAATTTGAGCTTCCGTACCGTCCCAACATGAACGTGATCAGCGCCCTGATGGAGATTCAGCGTAACCCGGTTAATACAGATGGCAAATCCATTGCTCCCGTGTGCTGGGATTCCAACTGTCTCGAAGAAGTCTGCGGTGCCTGCTCCATGGTTATCAACGGCAAGCCTCGTCAAGCGTGTGCAGCCCTGATCGACAAGCTGGAACAGCCTGTTCGTATCGAACCGATGAAGACATTCCCAGTGGTTCGTGACTTGGTCATCGACCGTAGCCGGATGTTTAGCGCCCTGAAACGCGTAAAAGCATGGATTCCGATCGATGGTACCTATGACCTCGGTCCAGGTCCACGGATGCCTGAGAAGAAGCGTCAGTGGGCATATGAGCTGTCCAAATGCATGACATGTGGTGTATGTCTGGAAGCATGTCCGAACGTCAATGAGAAAACAGACTTTATCGGTCCAGCAGCACTGTCCCAAGTGCGCCTGTTCAACGCTCACCCAACAGGGGAGATGAACGCCGACGATCGCCTGGAAGCGTTGATGGAAGACGGAGGCATTGAGGGCTGTGGTAACTCACAGAACTGTGTGCAATCCTGTCCAAAAGGCATTCCACTGACAACCTCCATTGCTGAAATGAACAAACAAACGACCAAGCATATGTTCAAACGCTGGTTGGGTGTATAATCTCGTCATAAGATGTGCAGAAGTGTAATCTGCAACTTAGAAGAAGTCGTGATCCCGGGCAGCAACATGCCGGAGATCCCGGCTTCTTTTTGTAATGAAGCAGAGGAACCGGGCTACCCATGCAGAATATGATATACTAAGGGGATGGATTAAGAGCGTAGAAGGAGGGGGAGATATGGCAGAGACACCGCGTCAGGGTAGCAACAACTCGCCGTCCCAGCGCTCGCACAAAGCACCAGGTGCAGAAGAGTCTGTGTTTCCTGGGGAAGAAAAGGATCATGATCCCTCTCGCCGAAGTTTCTTATTGCGCATGGTTTTGATGACGGCGGGTGCCAGTTTGCTTACAGGAGGTTATGCCTGGTTATGGGAACCGCGTCGTCTGGAGATCAAGCAATTGGAGCTGAAACTTCCGAAGTTTCCAAAGGTATTTGACGGTTTGCGTGTAGTTCAGTTCAGCGATGCCCATCTTGGTTTTCATACCGGGGTGAAAGAGCTGAAGAAGTTGGCAGCAACGATTGAGGAGCAGCAACCGGACTTGATTTGTTTTACCGGAGACATCGTCGAGAGGGAAGCAGAGCCGATGCGTGAATGTATTCCGGTACTCGCCTCCATGCAAGCGAAGTATGGCAAATTTGCTGTTTTGGGGAATCATGATTATCGGGGCGGACAGCAGAATGAAGTGACAACCATGTTCCGTGAAGCCGGATTCACTTTGTTACGGAACGAACATGTGGTGATTGAACAAGGGGGCGAACGTCTGGCCATAGCTGGTCTGGATGACGCCCTTACAGGCAGGCCTGATCCTGCCCAAGCCATCAAGGGATTGGATCATGATGTGTGGAAATTGTTACTTATGCATGAACCGGATTATGCCGATATTGCCACTCCCTATGGTTTCGGATTACAACTTTCCGGTCATAGCCATGGTGGACAGGTACGTTTTCCCTGGATCGGGGCACTGACAACTCCGCGAGGTTCACACAAGTATGTTCAAGGATTGTATTACACGGATGTCCAGGGGGTATATTACACCACCCAGACACAAATGCCTGTGTATGTGAATCGTGGTTTTGGCATGACTCAACTGCCCATTCGTTTTCTGTGCAGACCAGAATTAACGGTGTTTGAGCTTAAAGGATTAACCACATAAAAGGAATATGAGATCATATTAGTTCAACTAAACTTTTTACACGAGAACGGAGAGGACAGAAATAACGTGAAGAAGCGAAGCGTTCGCCTTTATCTCCGGATTTTCCCTTTGAAGAAGGGAATCAAAAAATCTGGGGATAACAGCGATCGGAAGGTTATTCTGTCATCGGAGTGGCAAGTGTAAACGTACAACAGTGAACGATTCAACATGAATGGAGGTTATCCAGATGGAACGAATTGCGATTGTATCCGACATTCATGGCAACATGACTGCCTGGGAAGCAGTGTTGGAAGATATCCGAAGTCGGGGCGTGGAGCGAATCTTTTGTCTTGGTGACCTCGTGGGCAAGGGACCAGAACCGGTACAGGTTGTGGATCAGGTGAGAGCAACATGCGAACTTGTCATCCGTGGCAATTGGGATGAATTGGTTGCGGTTAACCAGGACAACGAGAACTTTACGTGGCAAGCAGAACGGCTGGGTAAAGAACGATTGGCGTACTTGGCTGGCCTACCCTTCAGTCATCAATTTCAACTGAGCGGTCGCACCATCCGTCTGGTCCATGCTTCACCTCAAAGTGTGTACCATCGTGTACAGCCGTGGGATGCAATAGAAAAGAGGTTGGCAATGTTTGATCCTCCCGCTGATGAGCCTGAGCAAAGTGTTGCAGATGTTGTAGGTTATGGGGATGTGCATAACGCATACTTGCAGTATATGAACGGCAAGTTACTGTTTAATGCAGGCAGTGTTGGTAATCCACTCGATCTTCCCCAGGCTTCTTACTGTATTCTGGAGGGTGAAGACAGCAACGATAACAATGCCCCGTTCAATGTTCAATTTGTGCGGGTACCTTATGATATTGAGCGAGAAGTACAGGTTGCACAGTCGGCGAATGTTCCTGCATTGGATTTCTATATTCGTGAGATTCGTACGGGTATCTATCGCGGGTTGCAGGAGTAGTCAGCATCTGGGCCTTTTTGCTTGAGGAATTGAATGATGCAATATATTAATACTAAAATGCGAATACTAAAGTTCGTGGATCAGTTCAAATGGTATTACGCCGGATCATCATCAGAGCATGCTTGTCTTACCGGACTAGAGCCCGTTTAGGCAAAAGGAGCGATTGTCATGCTTACCCGAAAAATGCTGGTTCAAGGTCTGCCGGCTTTGTGGACAGAGCGTCTTGTCCTGCGATCATTACGTCAAAGTGATTACAGCACATTATCGGAACTTTTTTCCGATCCTCAAGTCATAAGATATGTGAATAGGGGAAGCCAGCCCACGCCAACCAGGGCGAGACGGTTATTGAACCAGATACGGAGCAGCAGCGCCAAGTTGGATTCGTTACATTATGGGATCTGCTGGAGAGGTAAGGAACAGGTGATTGGGATTACCTCATTCCAGCACTGGAATGATCAGAATGGTACCGCACAGATTGGTTATATCCTTAACAGGTCCTGTTGGGGCATGGGGGTGGCTACCGAGGCGGTACAGCGGCTGTTGCAGTTTGGATTTGACGATCTTCATTTGTGGAGGGTGGAAGCACGTTGTTATGAGGCCAATGTATCTTCACAACGGGTGTTAAGCAAAATAGGGATGTCCTATGAGCGGAGTCTTCCCTCGTTCGGACTGCATGATGAAGATGACGAGGCATCAGAATCCCTGATGGATGTCAAAGTGTACAGCATGTACCGGGAACAATACGTACGCCCGTTTCAGGAAAAAGACCTGCAAACCCTGGTATCTGACAAGCCGCAATGACATAGAGTAAGAGTAGTCGAACGTGAATGAATCGAACTTCAATCATTTGTTACACAAATGAAATATAGCTGCAATTGAACTCTAACAGACAGGGGGTAAACTTATCTCATGACCCCCTTTTTGATAATAGATAATGCTGTTGGGACCCGCGCGAGCGGGTTCATTTTTTTTGTCCATATAAGTTAACTGTGGAGTATTTACACTGGCCACTCCGATGACAGAATAACCTTCTGATCGCTGTTATCCCCAGATTTTTTGATTCCCTTTTGAAAAGGGAAAATCCGTTGATAAACGCGACCGCTTCGCTTCTTCAAGTTATTTCTGTCCTCTCCGTTATCGTGTAAATGTTCAGTTGAACTTATATAATATTTTTAATTTAGAATTAAACCCAAAACCCCCACAGCGTGAACAAGCGCGCTGTGGGGGTTTCTATGTGGTTCTATATTTTTTACAGTGATACAATCTGCATCTGTTTCTGCTTGAAGTATACCCAGTCGGTGAATCCGATCTCCTTGAGACGTGTACGAACGTCATCCAGCTCGTCTGCCACCCGCTGTGGTTTATGAGCGTCCGATCCAAATGTCACCTTCACTCCATAATGATGGGCGCGTTCCAGAATGGCATCCGAGGGATACCAGCCACCGCTGAGTTTGGTTTTGCCAGATGTGTTAATTTCGATCGCTACGTTGGATTCTGCAATGACCTGCAACGTTTCATCAATGGCCTGATCAGCGATAATATCGGAGAAAGGTGGATAGTTTCCTTTCATCGCATCAATGTGTCCAAGAATCTGGAACATACCGCTGCGAGCCGATTCGCGGATTAATGAATAATAGCTCTCTTTCACTTCAACTTTGCGAGCATTGCTTAGGCCATTCCACCGGGTTTTGTTGAAGATGCTTACATCCTCGGTATGATGAACTGAACCAATAATATAGTCAAAAGGATACTGTCCCAGCGTGGTACGATACAATTCCGCATGAGCAGGGAAGTAGTCGGATTCAATGCCAAGCAGCACATCGATTTTACCAGCGTATTCTTCTTTCAGAGCAAGGACTTCTTCCACATAATGCTGCAATTCAGACTTGCCCATTGCGATCCGGGGAAATGCCTGCTCAAGCTCACTGCCAAAGTATGGCGTATGATCCGAGATACCAATGGCCTGAAGTCCTGCCTTAATACCTGCCTCTATATAATCGCGGATGTTGCCGTCTGCGTGACCACAACGAAAATGATGTGTGTGAAGATCAAATTTCATATGGAATCCTTCCTTTCTCATGGCTCATTGTCATTCTGAACTGATGAATTGGGTTTCCGGCATACCTTTGAGGTCACTTATGAATTGCTGCATCGCTGAGTTAAGGTACCGACTGGACTTATAGATGACACCAACAGGGTGACTGACCTCCAGCTCACTTAAGGGTATCATTCGCAGTGTGCCTTGACGCAACTCATGCGCAACAGATTGTTTGGAGATGACAGCTGCCCCGAGATCAATCTCGACCATACGTTTCACTTCTTCGCTGCTCGACAACTCCATTACAATATTAGGTTCAATATTATGTTTCTTGAAGATCGTTTCCGTAAACCTTCGTCCTACTGTATCAGGGGACAGCAGAATCAATGGTGTACTCCGGAGCACATCCACTGCAGCATGTTTCTTCTTTGCCAGCGGATGGGAAGGAGATACCACGAGTTCAAATGTGTCATAGTACAGCACAGATGTATTCAGGTTGGGATTACGCTCCGTGAGATAACCGATACCAATATCAACCAGACCATTTTCGACCTGGGTATAGATCTGTGATGATGGAAGGGATTGGATACTGGTTTTGATCAGTGGGAATTGATCTTGGAAATAGGATAACACCCTTGGCAAGATCTGAATAGCAATGGAAGTTGTTGTGCCTAACACGATACGTCCCTGAGGCGTTTCATCGAGATCGGACAATTTTTGTTTCAACTCATCAACGATGTCGAGCATCCGTTCAGCGTGCTCCAGGAATACCTGTCCACGATCTGTCAGGGTAACAGGTTGGTTCCGATCCACAAGAACGGTGCTGAATTCGTCCTCCAGACTTTTGATCTGGGCCGAGACGGCAGGCTGGGTCAGGTTCAGAAGTTCTCCCGCTTTGCGGAAGCTCATCGTTTTGGAAATGGTAATTAGTGTCTCCAGTTGGCTTATGTTCATAGGTGACCTCCTTGCAGGCAAAGTATCTTGATTATGTAGTGTTTGGTGTGATGTAATCCCGTAACTGGTTATTGTTCCGTTATCTTAAATTATAGGTGATTCAGGACAGCAGAGCAATGAAGGTAATTATCAGGATCAAAAGTAGTTCAAGAGACTGTGAAAAAAACGCGAATACAAGAATTTGATTTTTTTTACAGTTGTGAGAAAGCAGTAATAAAGTCCTAAATGCCTTTTGCCACGCACCATGAACGAAAAGCTTTCTTCAAAAGAAGTGAAAAGCGCTGTTTATTCGCTAGAATCAGCTATAAACATTTGCCCCACGGATGACGATAAATTATAGTACACATGATTTAACGAATTCTTAATGAATTCTTGTACGTGATAAAGTATAATAAATTTAATGAATATGGGACTTTTGGTGTGTGACCAATAACCCAGTGTGAGGGGGACATAGACAGTGAAAGCGGAAGTGATTAATCCTTTCCTGGAATCGGCACGGAACGTATTCGAACAGCTCATCCAGGTTTCGCCTTCCACCGGGAGTCTTGGCGTGAAAAATGTAGAGTACATTGCAGACCATGTCTGGATCGTGATCGGAATGACCGGACAACTTAGCGGAAACATTGTATTTGGAATCAATGAACAAGTTGCATTGAAAATTGTATCTGCGATGATGGGCGGTTTTGTCATTACAGAAATGGATGAAATGAGCAAAAGTGCGATTTCGGAACTGGGTAATATGATCAGTGGTAATGCCAGCACTATTCTGTCGAACCAGGGTGTTGTGGTCGATATTACACCTCCACAAGTGATGAAGTCCGAACATCTGACTACATTTAGTGCAACGAAAGCACTGAGTATTCCTTTGCTGATGGACGGCATTGGTGAGATGGATATTCAGGTCATGATCTCGTAGAATAGAACCATACGCCTCAAAAGGCAATATGTGTTCAATACGGGAGGACATCACGGATGCTGAAAGATCAGGTAGTGTTTATCACAGGTGCATCGAGTGGTATCGGTGCGCTGTGTGCGCAGATGCTGATAGAAGAAGGAGCCATCCCAATTCTGGCTGCCCGTTCGCGGGACAAGCTGGTAGAGATTGGTGCCTCGCTGAAAGGGCCGCATGAATTACTCACGCTTGATGTTACGGATAGTGAGCAGGTTCAGGCAGCTGTGGATGTGATATTGCATAAATACGGACGAATTGACATTTTGCTGAACAACGCAGGTTACGGGAAATTCGCAGCGATGACAGAGATGTCTGTACAGGAATTCGATGAGATGATGGACGTTAATTACATGGGCATTGTCCGCTGTACCAAAGCAGTGCTTCCACAGATGCTGGAACGTGGCAAAGGTCAGATTGTGAACGTGGCCTCCATGGCTGGCAAAATCGGTACAGCCAAATCCGCTTCCTATACTGCTACGAAACATGCTGTACTCGGATTCAGTAATGCGCTGCGTCAAGAGCTTCGGAAGACTGGCGTCATGGTGACAACGATTAATCCAGGTCCGATTGATACACCATTTTTCCATCGGGCTGACCCATCTGGCAATTATGTGAATAATGTACGCTGGATGATGTTGAAACCGGAAGACGTTGCAGGTCATATGATTCGGGCGATGAAAAAGCGCAAGGAAGAAGTGAATCTGCCAAGACTTGCTTCTGCTGGCATATGGCTGTACCAGCTATTTCCGCGTCTTGCAGATCGATTGTCGCACGGTGTAATGAATCAGAAGTAAATGTGATACGAGGCATCATATACGGATTGAAAGAAAGGCTCCGCCGAGGGGCTTTTCTTTTTTTTGGCGTGTATACATACAATTCTGGAATAAGATTTGGTACACGGGCTTTTTTCGCATATAATGAAAGGTAATGTGATGACAGGCTTCGGTAATATACAAGCAACTTATATGTTCAACTAAACTTTTACACAATAACGGAGAGGACAGAAATAACCTGAAGAAGTGAAGCTAAAAGCTTTCTGAAAGAAAGCTGCATCGGAAGCATATGCTTCGCCTTTATCCCCGGATTTTTCCTTTTGAAAAAAAGAATCAAAAAAATCTGGGGATAACAGTGATCGGAAGGTTGTTCTGTCCTCGTAGTGTCAGTGTAATTACTCATTAGTTGAACTTATATAACATCAAAATGAATAAAATTAAAAGGATGGACATACATGACGAATCAAACATTTGCTTCAATTGGCGTGGAACAGGATCTGGAGGCCGTTTTGGCGAAACATGGCATTAACGAACCTTCACCTGTACAGGCTCAGACGATCCCGGTTATTTTGGAAGGCCGAGATGTCGTATCCAAATCCCAGACGGGAACAGGAAAAACGCTGGCATATCTGCTGCCACTGTTACAATCCATCAAAATGGATATCAAAGGCACGCAGAAACTCATTATTGCACCTACACAAGAGCTGGCGATGCAAATTGTACGTGAAGCGCAGCGTTATGCGGAAGAACGTAAGATTGGCGTATTGGGTCTGATTGGAGGCGCAGCGGCTAAACGTCAGATCGAGAAGCTGCGTGAGCATCCACAATTGGTTGTGGGTACACCGGGACGACTGAAGGAATTGATTACACTCAAAAAACTGAAAATGCACAACGTCTCTACGATCGTTATCGATGAAGCGGACCAAGTGTTCCAACTTGGCGGCGTAAGTGACGTGAACTTTGTACTCAAGAGTGCATTGCGGGACCGTCAGCTGATCTTCCTGTCAGCAACCATTGATGAGCATACAGCTGGACTCGCAAAGCGTGAGATGAAAGAGCCTGTTCAGATCGGAATTGAACCGGATCGAGCTACGGCTGCGGGCCTTGAGCATTATTATTTTGTAGAAGAAAACCGTAACAAAATTGACATGCTGCGTCGTCTGGTTAGACAGTACAATCCGGATCGGGCAATCGTATTTGTGAATGCAACCGAAGATATTGGTGAAGTTGAAGCAAAAATGAATCATCTGGGCTTGTCCGCTGCTGCGCTGTATGGAGATGCTGACAAAGTGACCCGCAGTAACGTATTGTCTGCCTTCCGTAATGGCAAACTTCAGTTGCTGATTGCCAGCGAAGTCGCTGCCAGAGGACTGGATATCGAAGGCTTGCCAATGGTCATTAACTATGACCCTGCCTTTGACTCGGAGCACTATGTTCACCGTGCAGGTCGTACAGGCCGGATGGGACGTTCGGGTATCGTTTTGTCCATTGTGGATGAAACACAGATCTTTATTATGCGTAAATTCGCACGCGAACTCGGAATCGAACTGTCAGAACGTGTACTCTTTGGCGGTAAAGTACTGGAGGCTGATCCGCGTCCGGACACGCGGCCTGAGGGACATTCGTTCTCCAGAAAACCAGGACAATCCAGAGATCGCAAACCAGGTCAGGGCAATCGTAATGGGGGAACGAGAGCTACAATCTCCAATTCGCGTCCAGCAGGTAGCAAACCAACGGGTAATACAGGCCGCACGGAGCGCGACCAGGATCGTAAAAACAAAGGAGCACCCAAGTGGAGTAAAGACAAAACGCCACGCTCCGAAGAATAGAATCTGACGAAAGGGGTGCAGGGATAGATGGAAAACGTTCAATCACCTGTTCTGCAAATCAGCGGGTTAAGCGGAGGTTATAGTGCCAAAAGGCCAGTCCTTCACGGCATCGATCTGGAAGTTGGACGTGGAGAGATGGTCGGACTAATCGGCTTAAACGGTGCTGGCAAAAGTACAACCATGAAACATATCCTCGGCTTGATGACACCTCAACAGGGCGAAGTGCGAGTGATGGGCAAGAAGCGGGACGAGGATGCGCAGATCTACCAATCGGCCATGGCATTTGTACCGGAATCACCCGAACTGTATGATGAGATGACGGTGATGGAGCACCTGGAGTTTACGGCAAGAGCGTACAATGTGTCGGAGGCTGATTTCAAACAACGTACGGAGAAACTGCTGGAACTGTTCCGTATGAATGAGAAAAGTACAAGTCTGTCGACTCACCTGTCCAAGGGGATGAGACAAAAGGTCATGATCATGTGTGCTTTTGTGGCAGGACCACCACTGTACATCATTGATGAGCCTTTCCTGGGGCTGGACCCGCTGGGTATCCGCTCCTTGCTTGATTTTATGCTTGAGATGAAAGCTTCGGGATCATCCATTCTGCTCAGTTCACACATTCTGTCCACGATTGAAAATTACTGTGACCGTTTTATCGTTCTGCACCGTGGGCAGGTTATTGCTCAAGGGACGCTGAATGAACTGCGCTCCCAATTCGGGGAATCGGATGCCACGCTGGAGCACATGTTCTATTCCCTCGTACAAGGCAGGGATTGAGCATGGATCTCAAGCTGCTATGGAAGCAAAGACGCACAGGATTCTGGAACGGAATTCTTCCTTATCTGGGTTATGTGATCCAGAGCGGTGTAGCTATGGTCTTTTTATTTCTCGTCATTGCGTTCTCCGCCTGGTATACATCGTTTGTTCAGAACATTCCCGCAGAATTCCCCATTCGCTGGATTGCATTGGTACTGCTGGCGCCACTGGTGCTGTTTAGCAGTTATCGTACATATCTGCTTCCGGCAGATATCGTGTTCCTGCGACCACAGGAATACCGGATGCAGGAATATTTGAAGAACAGCTTTGCCCGGGGCATTATCTATAAAAGTCTGGGCCTGTTACTTGTGTTTGTTACATTGTGGCCTCTCTATGTTAGAGCAGATCTGGATGCAAGGCCATTTGGCTGGTTCATCTTATTCCTGTTGCTGTGGAAAGGGTTGTCCAGTTATGGAGCATGGCAAGAGCTAAGAATGGTTCAGGTTGGGGCAGCAAGAGGATATCGCCTCTTGCGATGGGCTCTGGCAGTGCTGGCGGTTGGCGCCTGGTTATGGCAACCACCGCAGCGGAGCATATGGTTCCTGTTGTTGCTGGCTGTTGTCTACATCGTCGCCTTGCGTATACCAGTGAAACATCGGGTAGTGTGGGAACGACTGATTCAGGTGGAGCAGGGTCAGGCTGGCAGGGTTATGCGGACGCTTGGCTGGTTTGTGGATGTACCTTCATCCGGACAGAAAGTAAGTTCGCGTCGCTGGCTTAGCAAATTGGGGAACGCTCTTCCCTGGAATGCGGGGAAAGCTTACCGTTACTTGATAACCAAAACGTTTATTCGAACCGAAGTGTTCTCAATCGTGTTACGCCTAATTGTACTGGGCATGTTACTATCCTGGTGGACAGCAGGCAGCTACTTTGGTGTAGGTGTGTATTTGTTCTTCCTGTTGCTTGCAGGTGTACAGCTTGGTGCGCTGCGTCGCAGTCATAGTGAATCATTTTGGATTATGATCTATCCAATCTCGGGTGAGAGTCGTCGTTCTCAGGTGTTGGGATTTATATTCCATCTCCACGCACTGGCTGCGTTACTCATGTGGTTGCCTATGCTGGTTGCCGGAGCAAATGGACTGACTGTCACCGGAGTAGCACTTATTTTGGGTATACTGGTGATTGTGATCATGCGGCGTTCGCAAGGCAACAAGTGGTTGAAGGAAGAAGAAGACGAGTAAACAAGAGACCGTACCTTCGTACCTCTCGCCAGCCAAGATGGTGGGTCGAGGTGGAGGGTGACTTCTACTTAAATTAACAAAGAAGGGTATTCCGGGCTGTATCCCGGTATACCCTTCTTTGTGCTGTAATGGAATCATGCAATCAGATCACTGGGTTCTCGCGCAAGTGTGTATTGGTACTAACAGAGGAACGATTTAGTGATAATCACGAGCAAGATGAACAGAACGAGAATGGCACCTGTGTTAGTAAATCCTCCGTAACCGCCGCATCCATAACCGCCTCTTGTATCTTCAACTCCAGACATGGTCATTCCCCTTTCAAGTGGTTGTTTGGCACGCCCTTGCGTACATCGTATATTATGTGCCTTGGGGGTAGGCTGATTGGGCCGATGCCCGGTAAAGCCAGAAATTGACGCTTTTGGGCTGATAAAACACAAAAGAACCCTTCGTATATCCAGAGACATGAAGCGTCGCCGTTATACAAAGGGTTCTTATATCATTCAGGGTTCAGGTCTGTGTTAACTAAGTCGTCCGCAGATCCTGAACTCCACGATAAATGGTTTCATACAGATCTTCCAACCCGGATTCTTCAATACAGGAGAAGGCGATTCGAAGATCCGATTCACCCAGCGCGATTGTACCCACACCATATTTGTGCAGCAAATGGCTTCGAAGTTCTTCAGCGCCAACTTCTTTCAGCTTCAGGCACATGAAGTAACCGGAGTTGAACGGATAATAGTCCCATGCATCTCCATACTTGCCGCTATCGAGAATGGCTTTTACCTTATTGGCGCGGCCTTTCATAATCTCGAACTTCTCCTGTTTCTGTGCTTCAAACTCCGGTGCTTTGAGCGCATCCAGTACAAAAGTCTGGGAAGGATGCGGGCCACTGGAGATCGTTGCCCGGATAATACCGAGTGTTTTTTGTTCCAATGCATGCAGAACGGCTGCATCTTCATGGGCATACGTAATGAATCCAACGCGGAAGCCCCATACGAATTCCTCCTTGGTTGCACCATCCACTTTTACAGTCAACACACGTGGATGAATGTTGGCAAGTTTGCCAAACAGGGATTCATGAATGGAATCTTCGAAGAACAGTCCGAAGTAAGCATCATCTGTTACAGCAACCACGTTAACGCCGGCTTCAGCTGCCTGACGAATCGTGTTTACAATTGCATCTGCTTCTTCCGCTCCAGGCGTATAACCTGTAGGGTTATTCGGGAAGTTGAGCAGAACGATCGCTTTACCTTTGTCCTTTTGATCAAGCAAAGCCTGAAGCAGACCCTCACTGTTGAAGTTTAACTGATCATCGAACAGGGGATAATGAACCAACCGGCCATGACGACGAATTCCGAAGGTCAGCTCGTAATTTTCCCAGTTTTTATCCGGATATATGACAGCGTCCCCTTCATCGGCGAACAGGTCGGCTACGATACTTAGTCCATGGGTTAATGCATTGGTTACAATCGGATTGCCAAACGTTTTGCCTTCCAGGGAAGGCGTTTCCTTCAGCATCTTGTCTCTCCAGACGGTCCGCAATTCAGGTTTGCCTGCAGGTGGAGCGTAAGGATACAGATCCTTTGGCTGGAATGCAGACAGCTTCTCCTGAATAACCTGAAGATGCATCGGCACACCACCCTCCAGGGCGATACCAATCGTGGCATTATGGGTCTTGGCCAAGCTTGCTGCTTCAGCAGATTGACTCAAGATCCCCTCTTTAGGAAAATAAATTTCTTTGCCAAGCTGTGACAGCATGGAGTAGACGTGACTGCTGCCTGTCTGAATACTTTCGTTCAACTGTTCAGCCAGTGGATTCATTCTTTTCATCCTTCCAAGTCTTTGTGATTCAACTGCCTAACATTATATCACCTTGACATGCCCCCGTCACGGAAATTACGCAATATGACAGTTATATCACTTTACCGCGTTGTTGCAGAGGGTTTCCAGGTGGGTTATCGTTGAAATCAACCTTGAAGTAATCCTCAAGAAATGAAACTTATTGCTGATGAAATGGACAGTATTTCCGCATCATTTCAGCAGTTTCTGCATCTCTTCCTTCATTGCGCTGTTCCAACTGACCATTGATATGATCGAATCGTTCACTCGAGAGGTTTTGTCCAAATTTAAACTTGGCACTGATCCGTTCTGGATTAATTCGGACTACGGCTACAGCTTTGAGGTTGCCTGTGTAACGCGAGTCAGTAGCGTCAATGGGTACATATCCGCCTTGCGGCTGGAGTTTCTCCATGAATCGTTGCAGTACCTTACCTTTGATGTCCAGATCTTTAACCGGTTCAGCCTCACCGAAGGCCATGACACTTTTGAAGAAAGAAGTCGCCGGACAAGCAAGCTCAGGATCACTGAAATAAGATGGAATCAGGGAGAACTCTTCAGCTACCGTGAAACTGACCGACGAATCCTGTTTGATCTGTTTCATCTTCTCGCCAGCCAGACTGCCATGAAAATAAAAGCAACCGTCCATATATACGAAATTCAGTGGTGTAACCCGTGGTTGTCCGTCCGGGCTGACCGTTCCCAGAAACCCGAAGGAGCACTGATCCAGAAATGCGGTAATCTCCTGTTCTTCATCTACTGTGAATTCTTTCCGTCTCATGTGTATTCCCCCATCATTGAATGTATAATAGAACGCCATATCTTATGGATAACAATAGTTCATACATTGACAATGAAATAGATCCAATTTACATTCACTTTAGTAGGCCAATTCGTCGGGGATCACAGATGAAGACAAATGAAGAGAGGTGCATGATGGAATTGTGGCTGCCGATGGATACCTATGAACTTCAGCATCGATACAAGTATGAGGCACTGTACCATGCGTTACGCGATGCCATTCATGCAGGCACATTGGTGGGAGGCACGCGGCTTCCTTCCACCCGTGAGTTGGCAAGGCAATATGAGATGTCACGTGGTTCGGTAGCTCAGGTATACGACATGCTGCTTGCGGATGGTTATGTCCATGCTCATCGGGGAAGAGGTACATTTGTAACCGAAACATTATCCACTCAGGAAAATGAAAAACAGGAAGCCGTTCTCAAACTGTCTCCCTGGGGCGAACGAGTACAGATGTTGAATACGCAACATGAAGTCCTGCGGACTCAGATGTTTTCACCGAAGCCGTCCGTCATTAATTTTCAAATGCAGCGCATGCCTGCAGAACATTTCCCGCTAGGGGAGTGGAAGAGTGCACTCGCTGCTGTTCATCGCAGTGGTTGGCGAGAATCGAGTGGTGCAGCCGGTGATCCGGAACTGCGTGAGGCCATCGCCTCTCATCTCAGATGGACACGTGGTATCCAGGCTGAAGCATCTCAGATAGTATTGTTCAGTGGTTCAATGCAAGGCATCACCCTGTTATCTCAACTGCTGATTACGGAGAATACAGCAGTTGTATTGGAGAATCCGGGTTATCCGGGCAT
Source organism: Paenibacillus sp. Y5S-9 (assembly GCF_036894235.1). Taxonomy (NCBI): domain Bacteria; kingdom Bacillati; phylum Bacillota; class Bacilli; order Caryophanales; family Paenibacillaceae; genus Paenibacillus; species Paenibacillus sp. Y5S-9. The sequence continues at coordinate 5,613,417 of NZ_CP145887.1, read as the reverse complement.
TGCCCATGCCGTCAAATCCTGCGGTGGGCACATCATCCCGGCAGAGGTGGATACCGCAGGTATTATTCCTCAGCCTTGGGAGGCACAGACGTTATTCGTCGCCCCTACCCGGCAGTTTCCAACTGGTGCCGTACTGGGGTTGGACAGAAGACGTGCCTTGCTTACGTGGGCCTCAAAGCGGAATGCAGTCATTATAGAAGATGATTATGACAGTGAATTCCGATGGGGCGGAAGACCGATTGAACCCCTCAAAGTGCTTGATCGTGAACAGCGTGTCATCTATGTCGGTTCATTCTCACAAACGATGGTTGCTTCGTTCCGACTTGGCTATGCCGTACTGCCGCCTGGTCTGGTAGAACCTCTTCTTGCCGCCAAGGCGCTGTATGAACCGGTACCTCCGGCGCTGTTAGAGCAGCGCGCACTGGCGAAATTTATGACCAGAGGAGGTTACCTGAGGCACTTACGACGGTTAACCCGGTTATATGGGGAACGGCATGATTTTTTTGTCCGAGAGATGGAACTACAGTTGCCGGAAGCATTCAAGATGCAGCTTGGTGATGCTGGACTGCATATTTACGCCACCTGGAATGGCGATGTGGACAGTTATCAGCGATTTAAAAAGCTTGCTGAGGAGGATGGCATATTGTTCCGTGATGCAGAGCGATATCGGTTGACTTCAGGTCATCCGGCGGCCTGCTTTGCTTTTGCACATCTGGAGAAAGAAGAGATAACAGAGGGAATCCGGCGAATGCGGCTAGCCTGGGAGAAGTGCACATTTTCGTTTCGGTGAATTCCGCTGTATAATGGGATAAGACATTTCGCTCCTGTAGGAGCAGAGATCATATATGAGCAAGTTGTATTTAATCATGCAAGATACTGAAATACATATGGCCTGGATTGAAGAAGTGAGATTCAGATCAGAATGATGCCATATGCAGAGAGATTAACTATCAAGGGGGAGTGGCGACATGCTGCAGGCATCGCCGTCATCATTTGTTATTTTGCCCGCTGTCGCCAAAATTGTCTGTGAACCGGGCTGGAAGTGGCAGAAACGGGAAAAACCGATGCAAAACTATGATTTATTTTATGTATGGAGTGGTGAAGGAACGCTTGTACTGAATGACCAGTCGTATGAAGTTGGCAAGGGTAGTTGTTTCTTGTTCAGGCCAGGAGATCATCCTACTGCAACGCATAATAAGCAAAAACCGTTGGTACTTACGTATATTCATTTTGATGTGGACGTGCCTGTTGCTGACGTTCCCCAGTCCTATCGCGAGGTACAGGAAACGGTGGAGTTTGAGCACTTGCTGGCACGGTATGTAAGACTGTTCTTATCGGATGTGTACGGACGTGATGAAGAGAGCCGATTGATTCTGAAGCAATTGATGATTCATTTGCTGCGCGCCGATACGGAAGAACCTGTGGAGAAAAAGGTAAGCAACCAGTTGTCCGATGTCATCCAGGAGGTCGCCAATTATGTGCGTCAGCATCCGGGGATTACGCATCGGGTGGAAGATCTGGCTGCCCGGGCCGGCTTATCGCCCCGATACTTCTCGATCAAGTTCAAGGAACTGGTGGGATCATCAGTCCAATCTTATATTATCCGCATGCGTATTGAACGGGCGGAACATCTGCTGGTGCATACCGGCATGAATGTGACCGAAGTGGCGGATGCTCTGGGCTACCGGGATATTTTCTTCTTCAGTCGTCAGTTCAAGCAGTATACAGGCAAGAGCCCGTCCGAGATTCGTTAAAATTCTGATGAGAAAAACATGACACCGTTTCAAGTCTGGAACGCAAGGGTAATTATCTAGCATTCCAGATGACCAAAAGGGGGAACTTGTGATGAACGGAAAACGTCGGGTCCGCAACCGGGGATGCTCTACGAAGGGATGCAATATTTTCCGGAACCGTCTGCGTCGTTTCAAACCGGCAGAAGACTTGCAAGATGTGTGGTTTTGAGGAGAACTCAGTAGACCAATAACGACGGAGCGAAGCTTCGTATTGCATGTATACATGGATGAATATGAAGGCATAAAGAGGATGGCGCAATACCTGGTTACAGGTGCTGCGCCATCCTCTTTATTTGCGTATGGACTCATTAGTTCTTCGGTTTCAAACGACCAAGCAATGCACCCATTTTGACCGAATCGCCTGGCTGTAAGCCCGGGTTTGGTTCGAATGTGCCACTTTGCGTCAGCAGAACAACGGTGGAACCGAATTCAAAATAGGCCAGATCATCGCCTTGTGCCCAGGTACTTGTGTCCGTATCAGCATATTGTATGCTACTCACGTTCATCGCACCTACTTTGACAACCGCCACTTCACCGTAATCGTGTGCGATATACGTAATGAGCCGTTCGTTTCGACTAAGCACGGATCTCATATGGGTCAGGCCAAAGTCATTCACGGGATAAACTTTGCCTTTGATGTGTTCGCTCTCTATTTTGCGACCGCTGACAGGTGCATGAATGCGGTGATAGTCGCGAGGGCTGAGATAGAGGACGAACCCGTACCCGTGCTTGTACTTCTCCAGATGGGGAGAATGGTTTAATAATTCAGCAAGTGTATAATTTTGTCCCTTAACATTCAGGAGTGTTCCTGCAGATATTGGACCGGCTGCCGTAATCTTGGCATCTACCGGGCTGATCAGTGCATGCTCTGAAAGTTCCAACGGGCGCATGCCCGGCTTTAATTTGCGGGTAAAGAAATCGTTCAGTGAACGGTATTCCTTCCAGTCTTTCTCGGCCTCCTGAACAGGGATGTCGTAGGTCCGGACAAAATAAGGGATAAATGCCTTACTTCCCCGGCTTTTGGAGAAGGCTCCCACAGTCCGGGAGATCCATTTGCGCGAAGAAAGCTCGGTCATTAATCGCAACAGCGTTTTTGCCATGAATATCCCCCTTAGGGTTAATGCGAACTTCAAGGCCGGCAAGACCGGCCGTTCTGCATAATATTGACACAGAATGCACACGAAATCAATATAGTCTCCTATCGTATGTCTGCGGTTGTCTCGGAATCCTCGAATTCTGTTCCAGCAGCAGACGCCCATAAGCCATCGGTTTGCTGTACGTTGCCTTCCAGTGTTCCGACATTCCCGCCTTGCGAAAACCGTAACGCTGATCCCGTCCATTGCATTCAATAAAATAGATTTGGCCGCTGCGCGTTATCCCGAGATCAAGGCCCAGATCAGCCAGATGTGGCAGACTGGTCGCCAGGTTCTGGGCAATTTGAAGTGCAACGAGTCCGATTCTGTATTCCAGTCGAGCCAGGTCAAAGCCAGATTCTTCTAATCCAAGGGCCTCTGCGAGCTTCATGACTTTACCGCCCTGGGCGATGTTGGTGACAAACGTATGGGCAGGAGCGGCTTTGGCAAACATGCCTGTTATTCCCCAAAGACCATCGCTGCCACGTTGTACAGATACCCGCAGATCTACCGGCCTGCCCTCATAACGTACCAGTGGGATACGCTCTTCAATGAGGTAGGCATGGCGAAAGATCCGCCTTAGGGTGGCGGAAGGAAGCTGTCCTTTGCTCAATCGGAAGGTAGCCCACCCTTTGCGTGCAGCCTTCGTCTCACAGGTTAGTTTCCACTGTCCATCTCGCTCAAAGACTCGCATAATCCCATGACCGATGCTACCGCTGCATGGTTTGATGACGAGGTCATCATATTGTTCCATCATATAGGCCAGAGACTCTGGCGTAGCTTTAACTGCGTGGGGCAGGTGTTCTCGCAAGGCGAGGTCCTGATGAAGCATGTCATGAATGTGATCTTTACGGTACCGGTTGCGAACATTAAATACCTGGATACCCTGCAACATCAGCTTGGTAATCTGATGCTGTTCCGTCCGGCGAAGTTGGAGTGATCGGTTATGAATGACGGAGGGCAGTGGCATGCGCTCGCGAACATATCTGCCTTCTTTTTTTACATAGGCAAGACAAGTCTTTTGATCCGAATCAATATCTTCCAGCCTCAAAAAGCAGGGGGTTAATCCATAACTGGCCGCTGCCTGTTCATAATTCGCGAGTGATTCCTGACCGGTCCTTCCGGCCGGTATCCCCCGGTACATGCGTGAATCGAACATAATGCCGATCGTTTCTTGGAGCATGACCGTTCCTCCTTCGATGTTATCGCGACCATGGATCGTCCATTCATGGAATGCCGGCCTGTCACCGCATGGCTCAGACATCGCGATAACGCAGACCGGTGTGTAAGATGCATCGCCAAGCACTAGTGCTTGCTCAGGGCGTGTCTAAAACTCCGAAGGAAGCAGGTTTTGCCGAATTTCCGTTCCAAGCAAGGAAGTTTTCCGCAGGCGTGCCGGGGCACGTCGAGGGAAAGTGACGTAGCAGAGGGCGAAAAGACGGTGAAAGATGCACTTCAGCGAGTTTTCAGACACGACCTAGATATAATATCCTATGACATGACTGGGACGGGGGCGTGGACAGCCGCCTTTCATCTGCAGCCCTGACACGCCTATTTCCACAAAGATCATCGAACCTTCCTGTCTTGACGTCTGTACATTCGTGCTCTGGAATCCGCAAAAGTCATAAATGAAGTGGCAGATGCCCATATGGAAGCATATGATGCCGGAGACGAACGTTAGAGGAAGGAGCAAGCTGCATGAGTAAAAATGGCAAAAAGAAGGTTCCGACGCCGAAACTGCGGCATGTGAGCCCGAAATTCAAGGAATTGGAACTGACTGATCGCCGGGCAGACAAGATGAACTCAGGTTTCACTGTGAATAGGGAAGAACGTTTGAATACGAATAAAAGGGATTCGAGGGCTGTTCAGGAGTCGGAAGAATTTCTATTTGAATCAACAGAGCTACCTGCTTCAACAAACGAGCTGGAAGAGATAGAGATCGAAGCCAAAATCAAGCCGGAACCCGTAGAGTCTGATAGCAAGGAAGTTGAGACACAAGATAGTTCGGAAAAGCAGATTCAGGTTAGCAGCTTGGCTACGCTTGCTCTGGAAGAAGAGCAGGACATCAACAAGCAGGAGTTAGCAAGCAAGGACCGGCTGCAGATCCTGAACCAAAATCAGATGCCGGGTCATACCGGACACTACATCTACACGGACGACTTGAGTGAATTTGCTGTTACGGAGAGCAAGTTGGCTCCTTTCTCTGTGGATGCCTCCAAGCTGAAACCGGATGCGGTCGGCAGTGAAGCATTGCAGGATTATGCGGTGACCAGCATTCACATTGCAGACGGGGCCATTGTTTCGGCGAAACTTGCGGAAGCGTCTGTATCTGAGGAACACCTGATAGACGGCTCTGTGTCTGGTCATAAAATAAGAAATGCTTCGATTGCCGGTGAGAAAATCAGAGATGGCAGTATTACTTCTCAGAAGCTTGGCAACCAGGTCATCGATTCGACCAAAATTGCCGACGGTTCCATCGGCACAAGACACCTCAGCCGCATGCTGGTAACGGAAGAATTAATCAAGAATCATGCCGTAACTGGAGACAAGATTGCGATTAGCGGGGTGGATACAAGACATCTCACGGGGGGAGCTGTGAATACCTCCAAACTGGCTGACGATGCAGTGACTACATCCAAAATTCGGGAAGCTGCTGTCACAGGCAGCAAAATCGAAGAACTATCCATCGAGTCTCACCATATTCAGGCAGGTGCTGTTAAACAGACACATCTGGCAGAAGGGTCTGTCGGTCGTTCACAACTTTTAAATGGCAGTATTGGAAGTGACCAGATAGAGGATGGATCCATACAAACAAGACATTTAGCTGAGGGTTCACTAAGTGGAAGACATCTCTTGGATGGCTCAATCGGATCAAGTCAGATTCGCGCTCATTCCGTTGGCAAGGAGCAGATAGGCAATGGAGAAGTGGGCAGTGAGCATTTGACGGAAGGTGCAGTAACCAGCAGCAAACTGGCAGACCAGTCTGTGGGAACAGCAAAATTGCTGGAGCAGTCCATTACGTCATCCAAGATCTCTGATCAGAGCGTTATTTCTTCCAAAATTGCGGATGAAGCCGTACAAGGTAAACATCTTGCCAAAGGGTCCATTCGTGCGGAACATATCGCGAATCGGGGAATCACACCGGTACATGTGGACAATTCTGCAATTCACTCCATTCACATTGCAAGTGGAAGCATCGAGGCAACTCATCTATCTGCCGGAAGTGTGTCCGGAGACGCTCTTGCAGACGACGTGGTGTGTGAGCGGCATCTTGCAGAGGCGGCCGTGGGTAGTTATGAATTACAGGATGCTGCCGTCACAGACGTTAAACTCGCGGATGGAAGTGTGACAACAGAAAAGCTTGGAACGGCATCGGTGAGTAGCAGAGCGCTTGCCCCGGGAAGTGTTATATCCTCGCATCTTGCGAGTGGTGGAGTCACAGGTACACATCTGGCTCCAGGCAGCGTGGGTTCCGAGGCCCTGAGACCTTATGCAGTGAAATCGGAACACCTGACAGAACATGCCGTAGGTGTACCTCATCTTCAGCCGGGTAGTGTTGAAACGGATGCGATTGCACGGGCTGCGGTCACAACTGACAAATTGGCTATTGATAGTGTAACTTCAGCCCAGTTGGCTGGCGGGTCCATTTTTCCGCCTCATCTAACAGATCATGCAGTTACCTCCCCCAAGCTTTCACCAGAGAGTGTTGCCACAGATAAACTGGCGGATTTTGCTGTCACGTCAGCTAAACTGGCAGACGGCAGCGTGACTTCTTCCAAGATTATGGCAGAGAGCATTAACGCCAAACATATTCCAGCAGGAACCATTCGTGGGTATCACCTGAAGCAGCATGCCGTTTCACTGGAACATTTGTCGGAAGAAATACGCTCGCCGGAATTATTCGCTGATGGCAGTATTACGGGCAACAAACTTCGGCATGGTTCCGTAAGTGCAGACCATTTGACAGCAGACTCGGTATCCGGGACAGAGCTACAACAGGCTGCTGTAGGTAGCGAGCACTTGCAGCCATCCGTTGTACAATCGGTCCATCTGGCTGAAGGCAGCGTGAAATCGGAACATTTGGGAACTCAAGTAGTGAACTCACAACATCTGAAGCCGGACATCATTCATGAGGAGCATATTGCTGAACAGGTGGTCACGTCCCACCACTTGGCACCTGGATCTGTGGAAACAGACCATCTGGCACCTTTATCGATTACAGCGGCTCATCTTCAGCCAGGTTTGATCAGTGGTTTGCATCTTCAGGCAGAGTCGACAAGTGCTGTTCACCTGCAGCAAGGAGCTGTACATTCCCGTCATATTCAAGATGGTGAAATTCTTCCTCATCATATCCATGAACGCAGCATCGGAACGATGCATCTGGAAGAAGAAGCGGTAAGTACGATTATTTTGCAGGACGAATCTGTCACACGCTCCAAAGTGGCGAGTGGTAGTGTAGATGGCAGCAAATTAGCTGCAGGGGCAGTATCGGCTGCCCACATTGCCAACGAAAGTGTGGAAACCCGTCATATCCAAGAAGGAGCGATCCTTGCTGAACATATTCAAGAGTGCAGTATTGGCTCCATTCATCTGGATGAGGACTCCGTAAGTGCGGTTCATTTGAAAAATGGATCTGTAACAAGTGCCAAACTGGCGGATGGCAGTATAAACGGCAGCAAATTGCTTGAAGGAACCGTATCGGGGATTCATATTGCGTCCGAAAGCGTGCAATCCGAGCATATTCAGGCAGACGCCATTCATGCTGACCATATTCAGGAGCGGAGCATCGGCACAATCCATCTGGAAGATGAAGCAGTAAGTGCGATTCACCTGCAAAATGGGTCTGTCATCAGTGCCAAACTGGCCGACGGCAGTGTAACCGGCAGCAAGTTGATCGAAGATGCGGTGTCGGGAATCCATATCGCCTCTGAAAGTGTGCAATCCCGCCATATCCAGGCAGGAGTAATCCTTGCTGACCATATTCAGGAGCACAGTATTGGCATGCTTCACTTGGAACAGGAAGCAGTAAGTGCCATTCATCTGCAAAATGGATCTGTGACAAGTACCAAGTTGGCCGACGGCAGTGTAACCGGCAGCAAGTTGCTTGAAGGAGCAGTATCGGATATCCACATTGCAGACGATAGTGTGCAATCCCGTCATATTCAAGAGGGAACAATCCTTGCTGATCATATTCAAGAGCGGAGTATCGGCACAGCACATTTGGAAGAGGAATCGGTAAGTGCCATTCATTTGCAAAATGGATCTGTAACGAGTGCCAAACTGGCGGATGGCAGTATAACGGGCAGCAAGTTACTCGAAGGTACCGTATCCGGGATTCATATCGCATCGGAAAGTGTGCAATCCGGGCATATTCAGGCAGGAGCTATTCAGGCTGGTCATATTCAGGAGCGAAGCATCGGCACAGCCCATCTGGAAGAGGAAGCAGTAAGTGCGGTTCATCTGCAAAATGGGTCCGTAACAAGTGCCAAATTGGCTGACGGTAGCATTAGCGGCAGTAAATTGCTCGAAGATACTATATTGGGGAGCCATATCGCATCGGAAAGTGTGCAAACTCGCCATATCCAGGCAGGAGCGATCCTTGCTGATCATATTCTGGAGCATAGCATCGGTACGTCCCATCTGGAGGAGGAAGTAATAAGCGCGATTCATCTGCAAGATGGGGCCGTAACGGGTGCCAAACTGGCGGATGGCAGTGTGAGCAGTAGCAAACTGCTTGAAGATGCGGTGTCGGATATCCATATTGCCAATGGAAGTGTGCAATCCCGTCATATCCAAGAGAGAGCCATACATGCTGACCATATTCAAGAGCGAAGCATTGGGATCTCCCACCTCAAAGCGGAATCGGTAAGTGCGATTCACCTGCACAATGGTTCCATTACAAGTGCCAAGATGGCTGACGGCAGTGTAAACGGAAATAAATTGCTTGAAGGTGCGGTATCGGCTATCCACATAGCAGACAAAAGTGTGCAAACTCGTCATATTCAGGATGGAACCATTCTTGCTGATCATATTCAGGAACGCAGTATTCGCACAATCCATCTGGAAGAGGAAGCAGTAAGCGGGGTTCATCTGCAAAATGGGTCTGTCACCAGTGCCAAATTGGCCGATGGCAGCGTGAACGGCAGCAAACTGAGTGAGCAGAGTATTACCTCTAATCATTTGAATGCGGGGATTGTAGGTCCAGCGCATCTGAGCGAAGAGATATGGAATGCGATCCGTCAGTTCAGTGGAGAAACGCTGGAGCAACTGGCAGCTATCAAAAGACAAGAAGGATTGCTTCAACCAGAAAATGAAGGTGTACAGCAATCACAGCAGGTAATCGTCGAGGCATTACCGAGTACTGATCTGGAGCAACAACAAGAGCTGATATCCGAAACAGATCAGCTTGGTGAACTACCGGCAGCTTTGTTCACGACGGAGCAGGCAGATGAGGCAGATCAGGCTCAGCAACCACAGCTTGAACAGTCACAGGAGATCGCTGGAACTACGGAGTTTATGTTGAGTGAACAATCGATTAAACAGGAACATCTCTGTGATGATGCCGTGGGCAGCAGCCAGTTGCAATCGGGGGCAGTTCAGGCCAAACATCTGGCCTTCCAACCCGTTCGCAGCGTAAGCAAACAACCGGTTGTACAACAATTCGGGATGGAAGCTTTTGTACTGCCAGAGAGTGAAGTAAGCACAGAGGTAACGGTTGTTTTTGAAGAGTCATTTGCTTCAGAACATTATGTGATTGTGGGCATGAGCAATGATCGGGGATTCCAGATTTCCCTGCTCTCACAGAGTGAGGACGAAGCGGTGCTTGAGGTGTCACGTACGGCAGATTGCAAGCATACGTACGGGTTGTTGTCATGGATTGCTGCGGGACCTTCGCAAGGATAGTGCCGATTGTTGTATCCGTAATACACAAATGACAAAAGCGGTGTCCAGAGTTGTCCGGGACACCGCTTTTGGTTGATATAAGCTTAATCCGTTCGGACGGTGAGGGGTGTCTGAACGTTTCGTTACCATTATGATGAGTACATTATAAGTTCAACCACAATAAAATAAGATTTTACAGGCCTACAGCTTGATATGCTTTGGTAATAGCAGTAGCTTCAGCGGAAGTTGCTCCGTACAGATCTTTGGCTGCTTGAATGGTAGCTGTTTTGGCAGCGGCAAATTTGGACGTTGGTGTCAGGTAGTTCACCAGTGTGCTGTAGAAAATCTGGATCGCTTTATCCCGGCCGATTCCGGTAACAGTCACACCATTATGTGTTCCGCCTTGAGCAGCAAGGTAGTAAGCTTTATTGATGATACCACTGTTGATATGGACACCGCCGTTGTCCTGTGTGCCTGTGTAGCGATCGCTGTATTTGTCAGGTTGACCATACAATGTAGGGTTGGAGAGGGAGCGCAGCGCATCTCCTGGAATGTTAGGTGTGTAGATATCATCACCGAGCAGCCAGTTTTTGCTTTGGATCGTATTACCGAAAATATCGGCAAAGGCTTCATTGAGTGCACCTGGTTCATTGCGATATTCCAGATTGGCTGTATATTCAATAACACCGTGTGTCAATTCATGGCCCACAACATCCAGATCACCAGACAGGGATCGGAACGTCGTTCCATCTCCGTCACCAAAGACAATCTGTGCCCCGTTCCAAAAGGCATTATTGTAATTGGAGCCGTAGTGCACGGTTGATCTGATCAACAATCCGTTACCATTAATACCGTTACGGTTGAATTTGTTTTTGTAGAAATCATACGTAGCAGCTGCATGAGCGTGAGCATCTACACCTGCACGATCGGTCCATACATTATCCGAATCCGTGAGCAAGGTACCAGGCAGTGAGGAGCCATTGTTCGCCGTGTACGTTTGGATGCCATTGCCGCGAGTGGTGTCTTTCAGTTGGAAGGTGCTTCCGGATTGGGTGGTTGTCAGGGTTTTGGTATCTCCAAGCACACCTGTACCTGTTCCAGTGGCAAAGTTAATGAGGTCAAACTGGGATACGATACTGCCATCCACTGCGTTAATGAAATATTTGGTCCGTAGAGGGGCAGGTTCCAGTACGTTTACTTCCGTAATGTAAACCAGATACGTCTGACCATCTTCTTCATGATGATAGATGTTCAATTCAGCTTGAGGTGTGATTTCCGCGGCACCAAGTTCTCCAATCCGGGAAGTTGCTTCTTCGGTTGCAATACGGATCGCGTCTTCTCCGCTGATCTCGGCTACACCATCATTCGGAATGGCCTGCTCTTCAATCGGTGGAAGATCGCCAAGTGCGGAACTCACGGCTCCGGTTTTGTCCAGGTGCACCGTCTGTTCTGCACCATATACCGGGATACCTTTAATATACTGTTTCAGGCGGAAGTGTCTTACGCCAGATGTATCTGTGTTTCTTTTGACAATTTTGAGCTGGGATTTCACATCGGAATTCAGGAATTGTTCCTGCTGTCCAAGATAATTAAAGATGGTGTCATCTGTTCCACTGTTCAATGGAATACCCTCCTCAGAGGCATAAGGGGCCTGAAGTGGAATGGATTGATCAGACACTGGAGCTGCAGTAGCAGAGGATACGGAAGCGAGCAAAAGAGCTCCTCCAAGAATTGTTGGCATAACTTTGGCAAATTTCATAGTAAACTCTCCCATTCTTATACTTATTTTTTGGTTGGAAAATGTTCATGCCAGTCTCGGTTGGAATTCCGTCTGCAACTTGGGCAGCGCGGAGCGTGGGGCTGAACCTGAAGCGTGGAATGAGACAAGAAACGATTGGAACAAAATCGGCTTGGCCTTAGCTCGGGAAGTGTTAAGCACAACACCAAACGAAAAGGATAACCGTTTATTCAGTTCAACCCGAAGGTTTAATCGTCTATTGTGTTCCTCTTTCAGAAAGCCGGGGGTTGTCCAATTGCGCAGGTAGAAGATACGTTCACGGAAAACTGGGGTGTTCAATCCGGGTTTGCGTAAATGACAAAGGCAGTGTGTTCTGAACGGCATCACTCCTCTCAAGAGTAAAATGTATCTGCTTAACAGGTTCTGTGAATGAGGTCATAATCTAATTAACCTAAGGTCAATAAATGATTTAAAAAATGAATGAGAACTTATGTTCACAACAAGGTTATTTTTGTAAATAAAACTGCTTGGAACGTATATTATCACAATGTAAAACTTTGGAAAAGATACAAATTTAGATTTTTGCTAAAATTGTGTCTGAAGTAGGGGAGAGGTAGCGTTTTTCACATATTTTGGCGTATTTTGTCTAAAAGCAAGGCCTGTACTCTCGTGTTTACAGGGAGAACCTGCTTAGTGCAAGGACAAACGCCGTTTCCACTGCTCCACGAATACATAGAATAACGTGTACTCCCTTGGCATGCCGATGATCGAATGCGGGAGGTGAAACTGTTGCGCAAAACCCGTACTACAGCACGTTATGCAACTCGATCCAATGTGACACGAAGAAAAACGGTGCTGAAGAAACGAAGATGGAAGTCTGGACACAAAAAGGGTACAAAGGCCTATACGTTCGTTATTCCATCCAAACAGCTGATGTCACAGGCTAAGGATGGAGTAGAGAATGGAGCGGAAAATGGCATGAGTGATGCTCCTTCACACAGGGATGTTTCTCAGCGACCGATCCTCTCGGTCATTATCCCTGCTATGAATGAGGAGAAAAGGATTGGTGCAGTTGTTCGTGAAGCGCGGCGGATATGCCGTGATGCTGAAGTGCTTGTCATTGTGAATGGTTCAACAGACGGTACGGCTAGCGCAGCCAAAAGGGCTGGAGCACGAGTGCTCACGTATGCAGAAGCGCTAGGGCATGATGGAGGACGAAAAGTAGGAGCAGCGGAGGCGCGTGGTCAGGTGTTGCTATTTACTGATGCCGATATCGCAATTCCCGCAGAGCATCTTGCACCTTACGTGAAGGCTGTGCTGAAGGGAACGGATGTGGCACTTAACGACTACCATGGGCCGGTCACTCATCATCCTGTTCATCCGGTAGTGGAGGCCAAACACATGTTAAACAGCATACTCGCAAGATCCGATCTCCGGGGGGCATCCATGACAGCTATTCCACATGCAATAAGCCGAAAAGGACTTGAGGTCATGGGCATATCCTCACTGGAAGTTCCGCCACTCGCACAAGCGAAGGCAGTGATCGGCGGACTTCGGGTACGCGCTGTTCATCACGTACCTGTGGGTAGAATGAATGCAGTGCGAATCAAGAAGCGAAGCGGACCTGATCCGCTCAGTCAAGTGGTACTGAATGATCATATGGCAGCGATTAAGTGGATTACGGATACGCTCGGTCCCCGCGGAGGTTATACCGATCTGAAACGTGTTCGCAACCTGGCGAGGTAAGCATGTCGCATCGGATGATGCAGCATGCTGGAGGTGAGGAAATGAAGGGACGTTCAGGGGTTGTCCGCCGCAGGCGGACAACAAGTAGACAAATGACAGCAGGAAGAACAGTAATGAACAAGCGTCATAGGAACAAGAAACATGTAGATATTCAAAAAAAAAGAAGAAGCCGAGCAAAGTCTGGCCAAGTAGATCTGCACTTGATGTGGAAAGCGGGGCAAGTTGCAGGAAGCGAGGCAAAGGCGAACAACACAGTATCAGAAGAACATGCACGTCTCGTATGGAATGCACACGCGGCGAACGTTGGGGAGCTAAGCAACTTCGAGCTAGCTCTGAAGGCAGGTAAGGCATTTATGCAGGGTTATGCTCAGGCCTCGGGACATTCATTCCAGATCGTGCCGCTACCCCTTCGTCATTCGGCTGCTGCCGTTGTCTGTGCCTGTAATGAGGAACATACACTGGGGCAGGTGTTATTGCAACTAAAGCGGTTGCCTCTGACGGATATTATTGTGGTACTGAATGGAACGACAGATGACAGTTTGAAGCAGGTACTAGGGCAGCCGGGACTTACAGTAATCTATGAACCGGATCGGGCAGGACATGATGTGGGCCGGGCACTTGGAGCCAAGATGACGGATGCGGAGACGGTACTTTTTGTGGATGGAGATATGGTCGTCTCGGCTGAACAGCTTGCACCCTTTCTGTTCGCGGTTGATCGGGGACAGGATGTGGCGTTGAATAATCTGACGTCTTTGCTTCCTGCGTTTGCAGGGCAGGATGAGGTAAGCCGGATCAAAGCATATCTGAACCGAACATTAGGCAGGTCAGATCTTGGTTCCAATTCCATGACAGCCGTGCCTCATGCATTATCTCGTCGTATGATTCAGACCGTGAAGTCAGCATCACTGGCCGTTCCACCTAAGGCACAAAGTCTGGCTATTCAGCATGGAATGAACGTCTCGGCACCAAGTCAGGTGGATGTTATTCGTTCCAATCGGTTGCGTCCTGGTAACACGGGAAGTGGGAATGATGTCGCAAAATTGATCATCGGAGATCATCTGGAGGCACTGGCTACATTGCTGGGTACAGGTTGGAATCCAGCCCAGGCACATACACTCTCCCGTGTAGAAGTGGCTTACAGGAGGAACGCCTAATGACACTGACGAGTATGATTATCCCAACTTACAATGGTCTGGATCTGATCAGGCCCTGCATCGATGCCATACGTCAATACTCGGGCGATCCTGCGTCATATGAAATTATCGTGGTAGATAACGGTTCGACGGATGGAACGGCTGAATATTGTGCGCTGGAGCGAATTCGATTTGTAAGGTTCCCGGACAATCGGGGGTTTCCGGCAGCGTGTAACGCTGGACTTCGTGCAGCTTGCGGGGATGAGCTGTTGCTGTTGAACAATGATGTTACGGTCACGCCCCGGTGGCTGGAGAACCTGCGAACGGCTCTGTACAGTGACGCAAGTATTGGGATCACGGGTCCTGTTACGAATTATGCAAGCGGCATCCAGCAGATTAAACTGCAGTTTCGGGACATGGAGCATTTTCAGGAGTTGGCCAATTCCAATAATGTTGCGGATTCTTCAAGGTGGAAGGAAGTACGCCGGATCGTCGGTCTGTGCATGCTGATGAAACGAGATGTCGTGGAATCGGTTGGACTGCTTGACGAGGCATATTCTCCGGGACACTATGAGGATGACGATTATTGTTATAGAGCAAGATTGCAGGGATATCGCCTGCTGGTATGTGGAGATGTTCTCGTGCATCATCAGGGAAGTGCCAGCTTCCAGAAGACAGATCCGGTAGCGTGGAAACAGCTGCTTGAGCGTAATCGTTCGATTTTTATTAACAAATGGCATGTCGATCCGCTTGAATATATGGACATATCCGATGAAGGAGGGAACGTGGAATGAAAGGTGTAATTCTTGCCGGCGGAACAGGAACTAGACTGTATCCGCTGACCCGGCTCATTAACAAACATCTGCTTCCAGTCGGTAAACATCCGATGATTATGTATGGCATCGACAGGCTCCGCCAGGCAGGCATTGATGAACTATTGATTGTGATCAACAAACATTCCGCCGGGTTATATACAGAGTATCTTGGTGGCGGAGCGGATCATGGGGTCAAGTTGACTTATCGCATTCAGGAAAAGGCAGGCGGGATTGCGGAAGCGTTGGATCTGGCAACTTCCTTTATTCTTCCTGGCGAAAAATTTGTAGTGCTTCTCGGTGATAATCTCTTCAGCGATGATCTGAAGCCTTATGTGGACCGTTACATGCAGCAACCTGCTGGTACAGCGCGAGTTCTGCTCAAAGAGGTGGATGATGCACGACGTTACGGGGTGCCTGTTTTTGATCCAAAGCATCCAGAGCGAATCTCGTACATTGAGGAGAAGCCAAGCCAGCCGAAAACCTCTTATTGTGTGACGGGCATATACATGTATGACGATCATGTATTTAACCTGATTCGCAACATTGCGCCGTCTGCGCGCGGAGAACTTGAAATTACGGATGTGAATAATCACTACGCATCTGCTGGCGGACTGGAATACGACATTTTGCAGAAATACTGGAGTGATGCAGGTACATTTGAGTCCCTCCAGGAAGCAGCTGTCCGCATGAAAGGACAATTGCCCTAGAATATATGCGACTGATGCTGCCGCTGTGCGGTGCCCCATGGGAGCAGAACACTCTGCGCCGGAGCTGGAAGGATGCTCCGGCGCTTTGCGCAGCGACAATTCTCGTGCATGCCAAAGGAGGGAATGGCGTGAGAGTAGTGACACGCACCGGGGCCGCTAGGGCCACCGTGTCGGGTAAGCCCCGGGGCATCCACCCGACCGTATTTATGGGCAGTGGCACTCCGGCAGCAGCAGATACAGGGTCTGCTGGAGTCAGAGGTGTGAAGTCAGGGAAACGTAGTACCCTGACCAAAGCGGGTACATCTGCAGGCGCAGCGCATAAGGTCCGTGCAGGCAAAGCGAGCAGCACAGGCAGTGTTGTTGGCAGAGCAGGCAAAGCTGGCTCTGCGAGCGCGAGCAAAGCGGCAAGAGCCAGCCGCACCGGCAAAGGCAAAGCCGGTCTGCGCAAGGCCACTGCTTGGCGCAGGCCTGCATCAGCGCGGGGCCGGCGTGCCGCTGCCCGCGCCAAGCAGCGCACGGCGATGCGCCGTGCGCCCATGCCAGCACCGCAAGCCAGCACGCCACAGGCGATGCCTGCCAGCGGTGCTGGCCCCGCCCCGCGCCAGGCGACACACCCGAAGGGTGTCGCCCCCGCAGGGCGGGGAGGCGCTGCCGGCGCGAAGGCGGGCAGCGCGAAGGGTTTGCCGCCTCCGCCCGCGGAGCACGCAGTGCGGGCGGAGGCGGTGCCCGGCGGTTACGCCGAGGGCTACCGCGACGGCGTATTCGCCGGCGGGGAGGCGCTGGTGGCGCAGCACATCCCGCCGGATCACATTCTGCCTGCCGTGGCGGCGGCAGATCTGATCGCGGCGGGATTCCGCCAATACGCGCCCAGCCTGACCCGGCTGTCCAGCCCGCATGAGATGGCTGGACACATCACGGCGGCGCTGGATGCGCAGCGCCCCTTGTCTGTCGTTCGCCTCGGAGATGGCGAACTGCTCACGCTGGCAGCCGATACGGTGCTGCCAGGCCAGGAAGTGCAGGAGCTGGCACCGTTTCTGCCCTATGCAGGGGTGCCATGCTCAACCCCCGACATCCGCGCGATGCTTGCGGAAGCCATACAGGCCGCCGACTGGGTTGGCGTGCCGATCTCGCGGGCGCCGACATTCCAGGGGCTGTTATTCCCGGTATTGCGCTACTTCGGGATCGACTGGTCCCGGCTGAAATTGACCAGTTCCACGATCAATTACAGTCTGCATCAGTCCGGCCTGGTGTTGCCCTTGCTGCAAGGACGGCGGGTTCTGCTCATAGGTAGCCAGGCACCAGAGCTTGCGGCACTGCTGCATAACCGGGGGATTCATGTCACAGGCATCATTGGTTCTGTGGCAGGAGTTATGGATATTCCGAGGGTGATGCAGCAAACCTCAGAACATGCTTTTGATATCGCGTTGGTGGCGGCGGGAATTCCGGCGGTCATTCTGTGTCGGCGAATTGCAGGTGAACTCGGCAAGGTCGCTCTGGATTTTGGACATTTGGCTGACAAACTGGTAACAGGAGAGCTTCAACTCTAGTGGACCGTCCGGGGGCTGGTTATGTGCGTGTTGGCCTCACGGACAAGTGGAAATGGAGGGAGCAACATGAGCACACCCGATCAACAGCGCGGGGAAGAACGTCATAGCCGCAGCAACAAGGTTAAGGCTCGAAACGTCGTCCGTCGAAAGGGTCACAGTCATCTGAACATCATTCCAAATATCAGCACTCGCAGTGACAACAGCCGCAGTGAAAACAACCGGAATGGCAGCATAAGCAATGAAAAAAAAGCGGCACGCCGTGCCACACAGCACGATGTTTCGCGATCTGATATGGCAGTCCTGCATGCAGCAGGTCGTCGCTCAATGCAGAAATCCAGACGTAAAGGCAAAAGCAGGCGCACAGCCAAAGGCGTCAGGATCTACAAACAGGGGTATCGTAGAGGATACGACGAAGGTGTCCGCCAGGGACAGAGTTCATTTGGTCTTGTTTTTGAAGGAGTCAGCATCATTATCCCCACGTACAATCAGCGGGAGTATGTGCTGCAATGTGTGTCCAGTATCGAAAAGCATACCCCTGCCCCCTTCGAAATCATTGTCGTGGATAATGGCTCCAAGGATGGAACTGCCGAGGCCATGCTCCGCAAAGGCGGCATGGTGAGGGTGGCTGCCCTGGATCAGAACCGGGGGTTTGCCGGAGGTGTCAATCATGGGCTGATGATGGCGAGAGGACGACATATCATCGTGCTGAACAACGATACGCTCGTTACTCCAGGCTGGCTGGATAACATGATGACTTGTCTTGCCAGTGATCCGAAGATCGGTGTGGTGGGTCCGGTGACCAACTATATTGGTGGGGATCAGCAGATTCAGGTTCCGTACCGTGAGGTAGAAGAGATGTGGCCTTTTGCCGCGACACATAATCGTCCGGATGCAGACAAACATCGAATAACCGATCGCCTGGTCGGATTCTGCTGGTTGTTCTCACGGGAGCTGCTGGAACGAGTAGGTTATCTGGACGAAGGGTACGCGGTGGGCAATTTCGAAGATGATGACTGGATCATTCGGGTGAAGCTGTCAGGATACCAGCTTGCGGTAGCCGGGGATGCTTTTATCCACCACTTCGGAAGTGTCAGTATGAAAGCCTTGGGTGAGCAAGACTTTGCTGTAGTGAATAAGGATAACGAGCAGTTTTATAGCCAAAAGTGGGGAGATCCCCATGCGCTGGTTGCCGAAACCTCCCGCTTGGCTAGACAACAAACCTCTGGTACCCCATCCGGTCAACAAGAGGATGGTGACACAAACCCAATGGATCCGCGTCAGCGAATCTTAACGCAGGGTAGCCAAGATCCAGCATTACAGTTCAGACACAGTTATGACTTCTACCCGGAAGGTTCGTTCCTGTCCGATGCCAAAGGTGATGTCTATACTTTAACCGGCGGTCGGCGGCGTAAGCTGAACGTCCCTGTACCGCGTGGAATATCACCTGTTCAGGTTGCCAAGCCGGACCTGCTCGCCATTCCTGCCGGAGAAGCACTGATATCAGCGGGGGACGTGCAAGGATGGCCGAGGGAATCACAACAGGTGCACATGACAGCGGTTCATGGTTCTCACAATGGCTGGGCAGAAGGAAGTATTGTTGCCGCAGTGGATGCACCCGAGATTCGATATCAGATCAGCGGAGACAAGCGGAGACGATTTGTTTCGGTCTATGCGGCAGAACGTTGGGGTGTACATTCTGGGCATATTGTCAGCGTGTCTGCAGACCAACTGGATTCGATGGAAGAAGGATGGCCCATTATTGCCCCACCTCAGCTCTTGAACCCAGATCTGTAATGTCAGGCGATCAGTTTATCCAGATTAGCAGTATGATGCGGAATGGAAAATGTAGCGGTACCCTGTGTAATCGCTCTGATTCATTCCGCATCCGAATATTACATATGAGTTGTTAGCTAGACTACTGAAGCAGAGCGATTCAATCTTGTAAAATAAGCCATCTTTCAAATTTATAATTTAATCTTTCTATTTGGTTATAGGTTTATTCTATTAGCAGATCCATTGACGCAGGAAGGGCACAGGAGTACATTTAGAGCCATAATTCTTATTTAACAGATGGGAATTGAAGGTCTAGGGCGTTCATAGTTAATCACCCAGACCTTGATCTTAAAACCAATCAGGAGGTATGTCGATGTCATCATCAACCAAAAAAGTCGTGCTGTGGAGCAAAACAGGCTGTCATTTCTGCGGGGAAGTGAAAGCATTTCTGACAGAGCGAAACCAGCCTTTTGAGAACATTGAAGTGCAGGGAAATGACGTGTTGCGTGATGTGCTTGAAGCAAAATATGGCATTCGGCATGTACCCGTTATTGAAGTGGGAGGGGACGGCAAATTTGAAGCCTTGCTGGAACCTGATCTGGAGAAGCTGGCGGAACTTCTGGCACGAACGGACGAAGCGACAGCAGTCTAACGGGAGTTAATATATACCTTTGAAGCACGCCGTTCCGGCTGTTGCATGATGCAAGATCGCATTTGTACAGCAGCTGGAACGTTCATAAGTTATGGCTCACTTGGGATGTAAATGGTCTTATTTACATCTTCAATGTTCATATAGAAAAAATCTATTAGTCACGCTGTTGACCCTTTTACGGGGCAGTGATAAGATTTGTGAAATTAAAACAAACCAAACTCATAGGAATAGTTAACTTTTAAGTTATTTTGCATACGTAATCAGTTCAGTTGGCCATTTATCATTCTTTTGAAGATTCTAATCCAAGGAAGGCGGAGTGCATATGACAGCGAAACGCAGTTTGAAATTTGGAGCCATTATTCATGGGGTTGGAGGAAGCAACACCACATGGAGACACCCGGAGGTTCTGTCGGATGCCAGCGTTAACTTTGGATTTTACAAACGTCAGGCACTGAAAGCGGAGGAAGGCAAGTTCGATCTGGTCTTTATCGCAGACGGTCTGTATATTACCGAGAAATCCATTCCGCATTTCCTGAATCGCTTCGAACCAATCAGTATCCTCTCCGCTTTGGCTGCCGTTACTTCACGCATTGGACTGGTGGGTACCCTCTCAACATCCTATAGTGATCCGTTCACCGTAGCCAGACAGTTCGGTTCCCTCGATCAGATCAGCGATGGCCGTGCAGGCTGGAACGTTGTGACTTCTCCGCTGGAAGGTACAGCGAAGAACTATAGTAAGAGCAGTCACCCTTCGCATCCGGAACGTTATCGCATTGCCGCAGAATATTTACAGGTAACCAAAGGGTTGTGGGACTCTTGGGAAGATGATGCCTTTGTAAGAGACAAAGAGAGCGGCGTATTCTTCGATCCATCCAAGCTGCACACGCTTAATCATGAAGGAGAGTTTTTCTCCGTACAAGGGCCGCTCAACATTGCCCGTTCACGGCAAGGACAGCCGGTGATATTCCAGGCAGGTTCATCGGAAGATGGCAAAACGCTGGCGGCGCAAGAAGCGGATGCTGTCTTTACCGGACACGATACGATTGAAGATGCACAGGCATTCTATAAGGATGTCAAAACACGGGCGGCCTCCTATGGACGTTCTGCACAGGATATTGTTATTCTGCCAGGCATCAATCCCATTGTTGGACAGACCGAAGAGGAAGCGGAACAGAAATATCAGGAGATTGCGAGCCTGGTTACCATTGATAAAGCGCTGGATTATCTGGGACGTTTCTTCGAACACCATGATTTCTCCCAATATCCGCTGGATGAACCGTTCCCGGAGCTGAATGGCATTGGAAGCAACAGTTTCCGCAGTGGAACCGACAAGATCAAGAAGGATGCCAAAGAGCAAGGATTGACCTTGCGTGAAGTGGCTCTGCGGGCAGCAACACCACGCAGCAAATTCCTGGGCACACCAGAGCAGGTCGCTGACAAGATTCAGGAATGGTTTGAGACGGAAGCAGCAGATGGTTTCATTATTGCTTCTGAGCTGCCAAGTGGATTGTCTGATTTTGTGGAACTGGTTGTTCCAATTCTGCAAGAACGCGGTCTGTATCGTACGGACTATGAACACGATACATTGCGGGGGAATCTTGGGGTACAGATTCCGGTTAACCGTTATACGGCTGCGAAGAAGCAAGTTGTATCTGATTTGGCATAACTGAGATGAACGCTATTCACTTTACACTACGTTTCGTACTACTTTAAAACCGACTTAACTCATAGGATATATAGAGTATTGGTATAAACATCAATTTAATGACACCTGTATACACAGAGGGGGAAGCGATATGAACAGGTCTATCTCATGGATGAAATATATGGCATTGGCAGCAGTATTGGTGATGGTATTATCCGGTTGTGGAGCGGCGGGAGGCAGCACGAACGGTGCAGCACAGGCTTCGGGCGGGGATCAGGCCGGGCAAGCTGAAGGAGGCAACCTGACTTTTGCACTCGCGACTTCACCGGATACGCTTGACCCTCATCGCAGTGGGCTTGCCGTAACAGTACGCGCCATCCGAACGATCTACGACAATCTGGTCGTGCAGCTGCCTGATGGTTCCGTCAAACCTTGGCTCGCCACGGAATGGAGCGTATCCGAGGACGGCAAGAGTTATACGTTCAAGCTGCGTGAAGGCGTGAAGTTCCATGATGGTACACCTTTTAATGCGGAAGCCGTGAAATACAATCTGGACCGGGTGATTGATCCGGCCACCAAAGCTGCCAATTCTCTGGCCCTGATTAGACCGTATAGCTCCTCCGAAGTCATTGATGAATATACCATCAAGGTAAATCTGGAATCACCATCGCAAGCCTTTCTCGGCAACTTAAGCCAGGCGCTTCTGGGGATCGTATCCCCAACAGCTGCTCAAAAATATGGTGACCAGCTGGGTAAAAATCCGGTGGGAACAGGTCCGTATACCTTTGTGAAATGGGATGAAAATGCGGATATCGTCGTTGCCAAAAACAAGGATTACAACTGGGGACCTGAGACGGTTGAAAATAAAGCCGCGCCCCATGTGGATACGATCACATTCAAGATTGTACCGGAAGAAGCGACGCGCATCGGAAGTGTACAGAGTAATCAGGTACTCGCTGCCGAGACGGTTCCACCGCAGAATATCGCTGCATTAAAAAACGATCCGAACCAGCAATTGTTACAGGCCAATACGGTTGGACTGCCGTACACACTCTTCTTCAATCTGCGCAAAGCGCCTTGGGATGATGTGAAAGTAAGGCAGGCAGTACAATCCGCTGTAGATGTTGAATCGATTGTCAAAACATTGTATCTGGGCAACTACGAACGTGCGTGGTCTGCACTGTCTCCTGGAATTCTGGGTTATGATGCATCGCTGGAAGGAAGCATCAACCCGGACATCAATAAAGCCAATCAGCTGCTCGATGAACAAGGCTGGGTGAAAGGCGCTGACGGTATTCGTGCCAAAGAGGGCCAGAAACTGACCCTGCGTTATGTAGATGGTTCGCCCAATCGGGAGAAACGCAATGACATTGCCGCCATTATCCAACAACAGTTGAAACAGGTTGGCATTGCCGTTGAAGTCGAGATTACAAAAGATATCGCAACAGTCATCTATCAGAACTGGGATTATGATCTATATGGCAATAGCCAGGTCAACTCCGATCCCAATGCCTTGTACGCTTTCTATCATACGAGTGCAGAGGGCCAGCGTCCGACATTGTCCGGTTTGTCTGATCCAAAGATAGATGAACTGTTAGAGCAGGGAGCCGTGGAGAGTGACGCGGATAAACGTGTCGAGATCTACAATCAAATCCAGCAATACCTGATTGAGCAAGCGGTAATTCTGCCGATCTATGTATTCCCTTATACCTTCGCAGCATCCAAAAAGGTCGAAGGCATCAAGTTTGATTCACTGGGGTATCCACTCTTTAACGACGTTCGCATTCAGCCCTAACAGGAACGACCAATCCAGATTCAGGAAGGAGATATCCCGGTATGGTTCAAACGATACTGTCACGACTCGCAACATCGCTTCTGGTTATTTTCGGAGCTTCGGTGCTGGTGTACTGCATCATGTATCTCCTGCCGGGTGATCCGGTTCTACTCATGCTGGACCCGTCCTCGGCTACCCCGGAGATGATCGAGAATCTGCGGGTTCAGCTTGGACTGGATCAGCCGTTTTACATCCAGTTTGCGAACTATTTTGGTGATATGCTGCGTGGGGATTTCGGTAAATCGATGATCAATTCGGATCCGGTTTTGCCAAAAATACTGGAACATTTTCCAGCGACACTGGCTTTGACCGCACTCAGTTCAATCATTGCCATCACGATTGGAATTACACTTGGTGTACTGTCTGCGATCCATCGCAATGGCGTGATTGATTTCGTCGCCAGGCTCGTTGGACTGTTCGGTATCTCCATGCCAACCTT
Source organism: Paenibacillus sp. Y5S-9 (assembly GCF_036894235.1). Lineage (NCBI taxonomy): Bacteria > Bacillati > Bacillota > Bacilli > Caryophanales > Paenibacillaceae > Paenibacillus > Paenibacillus sp. Y5S-9. The sequence goes on along the minus strand of NZ_CP145887.1, from coordinate 5,589,580 downwards.
CTGGACGGGGATACTGCTCATCCTGTTATTTTCAGTACAGCTTGGCTGGTTCCCTGCGATGGGTTCCGACGGATTCAGCTCACTGGTTCTTCCGGCAGCAACGCTGGGTCTCGTTGGTGCCGGGTTTATCGTACGAATGGTGCGGAACAGCATGCTGGAAGTGATCAATGAACCGTTTATCGTGGCGTTGCGGGCCAAAGGACTTTCGGAACGCGCCATCATGTATGGTCATGCACTGCGTAATGCGCTGATCCCTGCCGTAACGGTAATTGGCATGCTGATCGGTGATCTGCTTGCGGGTACGGTTGTGGTGGAGACTGTCTTCTCCAGACAAGGAATCGGCCGGATTATTGCAGATGCGCTAATGGCCAAGGATCTGCCAGTGGTGCAAGGTGTCGTCTTTTTTACCTCAATTATCTATGTCGTCTTGAACTTGCTGGTGGATATCTCGTATTCGTACATTGATCCCCGGGTTCGGCGTGCAGTCCGCACATGATATTGGATGGAACAGTCAGAAGTGTCCTGACGCGGAGTATGAAAGGAGGAGTTGGTGCTCATGAGCATGAAACCTTTGGCTGGTGACAAAAAAGCATGGGCGGGCAGTGTAGGACGTATCCGTCTGTGGAATCGCCGCCCTTGGCGTTATCGCGTTTCATTCGCGGTATCCCGATTATTCTTTTATGCAGCATTGCTGGTGGTGGTATTTACCGTGGCATGTGCAATTGTGCCAGGCTGGATTGCGCCCTATGATCCAACTCAGATGATGACGGATGCCATCCTGCAGGCTCCCTCTGCTGCGCACCTGTTCGGGACGGACTATTTTGGCAGAGATATCTTCAGCGTGGTTGTGCATGGGAGCAGAGATTCATTGCTCATTGGATTCGCCTCGGTACTTGTAGGCGGGATTGTTGGCAGTGCTCTTGGTATTATCTCCGGTTATGCCGGAGGTATTGTTGATACCATCACCATGCGGGCTGTTGATATTCTGATGGCTGTACCCGGCGTACTGCTTGCATTATCTGTTGCAGCTGCTCTCGGGCCAGGACTGATGAATATTGCACTGGCTGTTGCGGTTTCCTCCATTCCGGGCTACGCACGGGTGATGCGTGGGCAGGTCATATCAGTTAAAGGTCTGCCTTTCATTACAGCGACACGTTCACTGGGCGGTTCCAATACACGTATTTTCTGGAAACATGTACTGCCACATTCGTTGTCACCCTTGCTGGTCATGGCTACGCTGGGCGTAGGGACATCAATTCTAACGGGCTCCGGACTCAGTTTTCTGGGACTTGGGGTGTTGAAGGAAATACCGGATTGGGGCGCATTGCTCTCACAAGGAAGAGGTTATCTGACGGTTGCCTGGTGGATCTGTACGTTCCCGGGACTGGCGATCACTTTGTTTGTACTGGCGGTTAATCTGATTGGAGACGATATTCGAGATCGGCTGGACCCCAAAGTAAAAGGAGCGGCCTGACCGCTATACCAAGGAGGAATACGTTATGTCACATGTTGTCATTATTGCCGGATCACCTTCCAAACGTTCGCGTTTGACAGGTCTGACGGATTACAGCAGCCAAAAATTAACGGAGGCAGGCATCACCGTTGAAGTCATTCATGTTGTGGATCTTCCCGCTGAGGATCTGGTGCAAGCCCGGTTTGACAGCTCATTCATTCGTGATGCACTTGCTGTCGTGGAAGCGGCGGATGCAGTTATTGTGGCTACGCCGGTATATAAGGCATCTTACTCGGGAGTGCTCAAACTGTTCCTGGATCTGATTCCGCAAGAGGGGCTACGGGGTAAGTTGACACTTCCGCTCGTTATCGGTGGTTCTATTGCTCATCTGCTTGCCATTGATTATGCATTGAAGCCTGTACTGGCAGCCCTTGGTGGAAGACATATCCTTGGTGGGGTCTACGCTGTGGATCAGGGGATTGAACGATTGGATGATGGAAAGTTCGTACTCTCGGCGGATATTACTACACGTCTGGATCGCTCGCTGGATGAATTGATATTGACACTGGAAAAGGATGGGATTACGATATCATAAAACCAAGTAAATATATTGGATAAATCAATATAAGATCAAACGTCTGCGGACGTGGATACGGAGGCGCTCATGAATATCGAGAATATTGAAGCATTTGTATATATCAATCATTATGGAAGCTTCAATAAGGCTGCCGAAGTACTCTTCTTGTCCCAACCTTCGGTCACAGCTCGCATTCAGTCACTGGAAAGGGAGCTGGGCTGCAAGTTGTTTGATCGGCTTGGCAAACAAATTGTGCTGACAGAAGAAGGTCGGAAATTCCTTCCATATGCGCAGCAAGTGCTGCAAGTGATTCAGAAGGGCAAGCAGAAGATTCAGCAACGGCGATCAACACCGGATGCGCTTCGGCTCGGTAGTACAGTATCGGTGTCCAATTATGTCATTCCCGATTTTCTACCCAAGATCAAGGAAGCTTACCCCGAAATTAACATCAAATTGACGACAGCAACGACGGATCAGCTGATTGCCAAACTGCTTGGTCAAGAGATCGATCTTGCTTTTGTGCGCAAGGTCATGCATCCTGCGATCCGTACGGTTGCTTTTTATGAAGATCCGATCCAGCTCTATGTGTACAAAGGGCATCCATTCATTGAGAGCGGGCATGTCAGCATGGAAGCCATCCGGAATGAGCAACTGGTCTTTTTTGAATGTGGTTCACTGGACTGGCTTCGCATTCACCGGGCTTTCGATTCGCTGGAACATCCGCCGAATATTACATACCATGTCGATAATTCGGAGACGGCGAAGAAACTGGTTATGCAAGGGGCAGGCATTGCTTTTCTCCCGGGACTCACGGTGAAGAAGGAAGTGCAGAATCAGGAGTTGTTCCCCATTCAGGTACATGAGGTAGCAGGTGTATCGTTGCAGATCAGCGTTGTCACGTTAAAAGAAGAATATTCGCCATTGGCAGAGCCCTTCGGGGAACTGCTGCGGCAGTTATAGATTGTTTGTAAGATTCAAGAACAGCGGTTCAGCACAATCAAGGAGGAGAAGGATATGAGTATTCGTGTTGGCATTTTGGATCAGACCCCTATCTATGAAGGGGAAACGGCAGTGGATGCTTTTCGGCATACAATTGAGCTGGCACAGCGGGCAGAGCAGCTTGGATTCCATCGGTTCTGGGTATCGGAGCACCATGATTCCGGGCATGTTGCAGGTTCCTCCCCGGAGGTACTCATCTCCCACTTGCTTGCGCATACAAAGCGGATTCGGCTGGGGTCTGGCGGAGTAATGCTCCAGCATTATAGTCCATACAAAGTCGCCGAGAATTTCAACATCCTCGCAGCGCTCGGACCCGGAAGAGTTGACCTGGGAATCGGTCGTGCACCAGGTGGATTACCCCGTTCAACACAGGCGTTACAGGAAGGTATTCAGGAAGCTGCATCTCTGCAAGAGAAAATTGTTCAGGTGAAACGATACATCCACAATGAGCCGCTTGAAGATCCATCACATCCACTTGCAGGTCTCAGTGCCTCGCCAGTGTCCGACATTCCAGCGGAACTGTATGTGCTTGGAGCAAGTGTCGATAGTGCAAGCATGGCTGCGGAACTGGGACTCCCATATGTCTTTTCACTGTTCATTAACAGTAATATAGAGGTAGCGCTTCAAGCGATCCGTGTATATCGTGAACAATTTGATCGTTCCCAGGGACGGGAGCCTTACGCTGCATTAGCCATATCGTTAATTGTGGCCGAGAGTGAGGAAGAAGCGGAAGGACTTGCGAGTGAGCATATGCTGGTGAAGATTCATCTGGAGAGTGGAAAGGTGCTGACCGTTGGTTCTGTGGAGCAGGCGGAAGAATTCGGACGTCAATCAAACGAAACCTATCGGATCGAAATTCTGGAGCCAAGTGTGACCCGGGGTACAAAAGAAACCGTAGGTCAGGCACTGTTGAAGTTCCAGCAGGATTTTGCCGTGGAAGAGTTCATTGTGACTACAGCTACACGGGACTTTGCCAAGCGAATTCGTTCATTCGAATTGTTGCGTGAGATTCTGGCAGAGCAGGGACTCAGTGAATTTGCACTGGAATCCAAGGAACAGGAAGCTGCAATCGGATAGAAGTAGGCAGTTAATATAGCAGTGAATATATATGAATGGGAGGCCATGTGATGAAAAGTGATCTGGAACAGCCTAAACAACAGGCTGAGCAACAAGTACAGGGCCCCGAGCATGAACTTCACGGTGAACGGGCGGAAGAATTTGCGGAACGTTTAATCACCATTCGGCGACATCTGCATCGCAACCCGGAATTGTCCGGCGAGGAAAAGGAGACGACAGCAGCCATTCGCAGTTGGCTGGAAGAGGAAGGCGTCCGTATTGCAGACGAATATGCGCTGAGGACAGGGCTTGTCGCTGAAGTAGGCCAAGGGGACGGACCTGTTGTTGCCCTAAGAGCAGATATTGATGCGCTGCCCATTCAGGAAGAGACAAAGCTGGAATTTGCCTCCCAGGTAGATGGAAAGATGCACGCTTGCGGACATGACGCACACACGGCAATTCTGATTGGTGCTGCACGATTACTGAAACAGCGCGAGTCCAGTTTGCCGGGAAAAGTACGGTTGATATTCCAGCCCTCGGAGGAAAAAGCAACGGGTGCTCGGCAAGTGATCCAGAGCGGCGCATTGTCCGATGTTCGGGCGGTATTCGGATTACATAACAAGCCTGATCTCCAGGTAGGTACGGTGGGCATTCGGGAAGGCGCATTGATGGCAGCAGCAGACGGTTTTGTTGTCAAAGTGGAAGGTGTAGGTACCCATGCAGCAGTGCCTGAAGCCGGCATTGATCCAATCGTGGTTGCCGCACATATTGTTACGGCATTACAGGCCATTGTGAGTCGTAATGTAGGAGCACAGGAGAGTGCCGTAATCAGTGTCACCAAGCTCCACAGCGGCACAGCCTGGAACGTTATTCCGGATGAAGCGATACTCGATGGCACGGTACGTACCTTTGATGAGAAAGTGCGTGCACGGATTCGCGAGCGTTTCAATCAGGTGGTAGCGGGTGTTGCGGCGGCCTATGGCACACGTGCTACGGTTCGCTGGATTCAGGGACCACCTGCCGTGGTCAACGATGAAGCACTGACATCTGCGGCGGAGCAAGTTGCAAGTGAGATTGGATTGAATAGTGTTAGACCGCTACCTTCTCCAGCAGGTGAGGACTTCTCTTTTTATCAAAAAGAAGTTCCCGGCCTGTTCCTCTTCCTGGGCACCTCTGGCCCGCATGAGTGGCATCACCCTGGCTTTGATGTGGATGAACAGGCATTGCCGCTCGGAGCACATCTTCTGGCTGCACTGGCTGAGAAAGCACTGCACAATGTGCAAGCACATCAAGAGTGATGAGTATAGTGAATCACTGGATCATATCCAGATCGAAACGGTTCCGTTCGACGGCAACCGTTTTTCGTATTCCCTTTTTTAAGTGAGAGCGGGGTAGGAACGACGATTTGTTGAACCTTATTAGATGGTGTAGTTATGGCTAGGGTTGGCGCAAAAGCGTCAGCTCTGTTTGGGTTTTCTTACAGGAAGGGCAGCTAAAGGTATTGTTAAATTTTATTTTTTTTAATGGAAATATTTGTTGACGCTCCCCAAAAGGATGTGCTATATTTTTCTCGACCTTTAATCGTAATAATTACTATTAGATAAAAAAAGAAGAACAGGAGTAGTCGCTGCGATGAAACAGGAGATCGATTTTATCAAGTTCAGTCCCACTCAAAACATGACGATTCTGGTTAAAACGGATCATGCAGCAGAGAAATACAATCATATTGCGACTCGTCTAATGTCGTATGATAACGTTTACGCTGAACAAGTGGGATTCATTGAACCAACGAGGAGACCGGAAGCTGTGGCCCGTCTGGAAATGGCCGGAGGCGAGTTCTGTGGCAATGCCTGCATGGCACTTGCAGCACACCTCGCATCTGAAGCAGGACTGGTACAACAGGAGTCTATGGATATCATGCTGGAGGTTTCCGGAACCGATCAATTGATCATGTGCCATGTGAAGAAGCAGCAGAACGAATACAACTGCCAGGTAACCATGCCGGTTCCGAAGCAGATTGAACAACGAACAATCCGATATGAAGGCATCGAGCTCGATATGGTGATCATCCGGTACGCTGAGTTCATCCATATCGTGATTGAAGTGGATGACTTCGACGATACGATGAAAAAGAGGGCACAGACCCTTGCAAGGTTACTGGGACTAACCCTGGGAGATAAGCTGATCGGTATCTTGTTATATCAATCACACTTGGAAGAAATGGCCCCACTCATCTATGTTCCAGAGCTGGATAGTCTGATGTGGGAGAGAGGGTGCGGTTCGGGTACGGCCTCTGTGGGAGCCTATCTTGCATGGAGCCAGCAGAGGGAGATTACACAGTATATCAAGCAGCCCGGTGGTGCGATCAAAGTGATAGCTGAGTGGAATGGCGCAGAACTTGGGAGCATTACGATTGAGGGATCGGTAGGCATCGTGGCACAGGGCAAAGCCTACATAGATGCTCCAGCAGAATGGAGCGTTATAAACGCATGAGGTACATGACATGATCGAGACAACGTATTGGGGGAAAAGAAATGATCACATTGGTTCATTTTCAGACATGTTTGAGTGAATTTGCAGAGAAATTTGATAAGCTCGCGAGCAAGTATGATCATACGATTCTGCATAGTTCGGAGCTGGAGGCTGTGATCAATGACTACTCCCGCTTTGTGACCGATCAGGAGAATAAGGCAGCCTGGGAACAGTTGGAGCATTCCGAGCTGGAAGAGCTTGATTCGCTTGTGTGGCAGTTAAGAAATAAATCCGCCCAGTGTGTGGCGATCATGGAGAAATATCGTGCATTAAAGTTAGAGAACGGGGATGTGCAGATTGCCGATTATTTCAAAAACATAGAAGAGTGTATCGATAAAGAATTTGGCAGCTTCCATGTCACCTCCGATTCCAGAGTGTTGTTGGTAGGCTCCGGTTCATTCCCAATGACACCATTACTCATCGCCAAGCGAACAGGTGCACAGGTTGTCGGGATCGATATTGATGAAGAGTCCATTACACTCGGGCGAAAAGTGGTGGAGACACTGGGCACGGGTTTGAAGATTCGTTTGGAGTCAACCTTGCTGGAGGATCTGGATTATACCAGGGAAGCAACCCATATCATTTTCAGCTCTACGGTGGCCCCTAAATATGAGCTGCTTGATCAACTGCATGCCCTGACGAATGCACAGGTGGTTGTAGCCATGAGATACGGTGATCAGTTGAAGTCGTTGTTCAATTATCCGATGGAAGAGACGGACAGCAGCAAGTGGAAGCTGGTGGACCAAATCCTGCGCCCGGATGATGTGTTTGATATTGTGTTGTATCAAAAAGCATAGGTATGCATGTGCATCCAAGTGCGTCCAAATGGATTACAGATTGAACTTTGAATTAAGGAGGATTATATGAGCAATCTTCAGCGAATTCTGTTACTTGGAACCGGGCCTGCATCCATTCAGCTTGCGGTAACGCTCAAAGATCATCTCAACTGCTTAATAGGCATTGCGGGGAGACAATCGGTTCGTTCAGCGTCCGTATTCTCAGCCCTCGAACAGAGCAATCAACGTATTCAGGTTAGCATTCAAAATGAGAAACATCAATCGCTCGCAGGTGAGTGTTTCGTTGATCATGTGTTCAAGGGATATGACACCATCGAGGGGGAATGGGATACACTCATTTTGGCGGTTACCACCGATGCTTATATCGATGTATTGGAAAAAATGAAAAATGAATTCATCAAACAACTGAAATGTATCATTTTGATTTCTCCAACGTTTGGGTCGAATCGACTCGTGACCCATTATATGAGAGAGCGGAATGCAACGCCGGAAGTGATCAGTTTCTCTACCTACCTTGGAGATACCCGTTGGATGCACGAACATCCGTCCAATCATGTGATTACTACAGGGGTGAAGAAAAAGGTCTATATCGGTTCCACTCGTTACCCGTCTGAACAGGTCAGTATGTTACGCCAAGTTTATGAACGTTTGGGTATTGCGCTGGAAGTGATGCGATCTCCACTGGAGGCGGAAACGAGAAATATCTCGTTGTACGTGCATCCACCCTTGTTCATGAATGACTTCTCATTAGAAGCCATCTTTGGAGCTCCAGATACTCAGAAATACGTATACAAGATGTATCCTGAAGGTCCGATTACACAAGTTTTGATACGGGAAATGCGGGCACAGTGGCAGGAGATTATGAATATTACGGACCGACTTGATATTCAGGGAGTGAACCTGCTTCAATTCATGACGGATGACAACTATCCGGTTCGATTAGAGAGTATATCACGCCAGGATATCGAGAATTTCAATCAGCTGCAGGTCATTCATCAAGAGTATTTATTATACATACGGTACACCTCCTTATTGATTGATCCATTCTCGGAACCCGATTCGGCAGGGAAATATTTTGACTTTTCAGCAGTCCCATTCCGTCAAACGTTCATGAACCGCGAAGGGGAACTGGACATCCCCCGTATGCCCAAGGAAGATTACTACCGCATTAAAATCATCCAGGGCATTGCCAGACATCTCGATGTGAGATGTCCAACCATTGATCAATTCATCGCCACATATGAGGCAAAAATTCAGGAAGTAGCTGACGCACACCCGAATCAACGCTTGTCCAACGCCTTTGCGATTCAATCCTTCAACGAGGATATCCGCATGATTTGCACCGGCCTTTGACTTTGAGTAATTGGGTTAATTACATCTCAAATTAATCAAGTTGAACCTGATGTTTACATCATAACGAAGAGTGCAGAACCAATCTGAAGAAGCGAAGCGGTCGCCTTTATCCCCGGATTTTCTCTTTGGAAAAGAGATCAAAAAAATCTGGGGATAACAGTGATCGGAAGATGGTACTGCAATCGGAGTTGCCCGATGTAACCTACGAGGTCTGCTTGTAATTTCATCATCAGGAGGAAATGTTGTGAATAAAGGTAGTACTTTTAAATGGTTATTATTGCTGGTATCTGCCATTGCGTTGCTCGCCGGATGCGGACAGAGCACAACAGAGAAAGAGAGCGCCCAAACGGAGCCTGCCAATAGCCAGGTACAAACGGAACTTATCTATGCTTCTGCCAAAGATATTAATGATATGAACCCCCATCTGTATACAGGCTCCATGCCTGCACAAGGGATGGTATATGAGTCTCTGGTGGAAAACACGCCTGACGGAATCAAGCCATTGCTGGCTGAATCATGGGGTATTTCCGAGGATGGGAAGACCTATACCTTTCATCTGCGACAAGATGTGAAATTCCATGATGGAGAGCCGTTCAACGCAGAGGCGGTTAAACAAAATATCGATGCAGTACAGGCGAATGCCGAAAAACATGCCTGGATCAAGCTGTCTACCAAAATCACAAGTGTAAAAGTTTTAGATGAGCACACGGTGGAGCTGACGCTATCGGAAGCCTATTATCCGGCACTGGTGGAATTGTCCATGACAAGACCTTACGTCTTCATATCACCCAAGGATTTCAAGGATGGCGGAACCAAAGACGGAGTAAGTGGTTTCCACGGTACAGGACCTTACAAGCTTACTGCTCATAAAGTCGAAGAGAATGCCACGTTTGAAGCCAATGAAGACTATTGGGGTGGTGCACCTGCAATCAAGAAGATCACATCCAAGGTCCTTCCGGCAGGTGAAACAACATTCCTGGCATTGCAAAAGGGAGAGATCAACTTTGTGTTCACCGATGACCGGGGAGCAGATAGTATCGATGTCGAAGCCATGGATCAATTGGCTGAATCCGGTGGTTATCAAGTGGTTCGAAGTGAAGCGATGAATACTAATATGATCGTAGCCAATAGCAGTCGCGAGAATAGTCCGGTTCAGGAAACGGCAGTGCGAGAAGCGCTATGGGTTGCCATTGATCGCGAAACGATCAGTAAGGATATTTTCAACGGAACGCAGACTGTAGCGGACACGCTATTTTCAGCCAATGTCAATTACGCTAAGGTAGACCTGAAGAAACGGGAGTATGATCCGGAAATGGCTAAAAATCTTTTGGACCAAGCTGGTTGGACATTGGCGGATGGTAAAGAGGTGAGAACGAAGAACGGTCAGCCTTTAGCCATGAAATTATACTATGACAGCAACTCGTCTTCACAGAAAATACAGGCTGAATTGATCCAGTATTCGATGAAAGAATTGGGTGTTCAGCTTGAGATTGTGGGCGAAGAATCCACTTCCATTGCGAATCGGAGAGCCACCGGGGAATATGACCTGCTCTTTAATCAAACCTGGGGACTGGCCTATGATCCACAAAGTACCATTGCGGCATTTACGTCCGATTCGGCATACAAGCATACGACAAGCGGAATTGCCAAAGCAGATGAATTGTACAAAAAAATCGATGCGGTCATGGTTTCCACGGATGAGGCTTCACGCCAATCCCTCTATGACGACATTATGAAGATCGTCCATGATGAAGCGTTGTTCATTCCGATTACCAACGGACGTGTCACCGTTGTCGCTCCCGAGAATCTCGATGGAATCTCATTCAAACAGACTCAATATGAACTACCTTTTGAAAAAATGAATTTTAAATATATAAATTGAACTAAACATTCACACAAAACGGAGAGGACAGAAAGAACCTGAAGAAGCGGAGCGTTCGCCTACAAGCTTTCTGCAAGAAAGCTACATCGGAAGCATACGCTATCCCCGGATTTTCCCTATATAAAAGGAATCAAAAAAATCTGGGGATAACAGCGATCGAAAGGTTGTTCTGTCATCGGAGTGTAGTGTAAATATTGTTTAGTTCAATTTAAATAGAGCGGAGATGAATATGGGAAGTTATATCGTCAAAAGGATTCTGTTAACCATCCCTTTACTGATTATCATTTCATTTATAACGTTTGTTCTGATTAATTTATCTCCTTTGGACCCGGCGGTTGTTGTGTTACAGGCACAGGAAGTTCCGCAGATCACAGAGGAATTAATTGCCCAGACCAACAAGGCATTGGGGTTAGATCAGCCGTTCATGATCCAGTATGTGAACTGGATCATGGCTGTTGTGCAGTTGGACTTTGGCAACTCTTATGTATCTGGTGAACCCGTATGGTCAATGATGGGGCCGGCTTTTATGAACACATTGAAGTTAACGCTTGTATCATCGGTATTCATTATTGCGCTGTCCATTCTGCTGGGAGTGATCTGTGCCATGAGAGAAGGCAAGCTGCTGGATCGATCGGTCAGAGGCGTATCATTTTTCCTTACCGCCATGCCATCCTACTGGCTTGCAGCCATGATGATCTGGTATTTTTCCGTCAAGCTGGACCTTTTACCTACCAGTGGTATGGACTCGTATCGAAGCTACATTCTTCCGGTGATTGTAATCACGGTGAGTTATACAGGCATTTATTTCCGAACGGTTCGAAGTTCCATGCTGAGCAATATGAATGAGGACTATGTGTTATATGCACGGGCAAGTGGTCTGAGCGAGAAGAAAGTAACCCTGCATATCCTAAGAAATTCATTACAGGTAGCCGTATCCATCTTTTGCATGGCGATCCCGATTGTGCTGGGCAGTACGGTGGTCATCGAAAATGTATTTGCCTGGCCGGGGCTCGGGAGGCTCAGCGTGAAATCCATTTTAAGCAGGGATTTTCCGATTATTCAGGCGTATGTTCTGATGTTGGCTGTCACCTTTGTACTGTTTAATACGTTATCCGACATCATTAATGCGGCGATGAATCCCCGGTTGAGAAAGGAATTCTGATGCGAATACTGAAAAATCTGTGCAAAGACAAGATTGCGATGACCTCTTTGGTGGTGATTATCGCCACGCTTATGGCGGGCATTTTGGCTCCGTTTATTGCGCCGCATGATCCTGGACAAGTGAACATGAAGCTTCGTTATGCCTCCTCATCCTGGGATTATCTATTAGGCAATGATCATCTGGGCAGATGTGTTTTATCCCGGCTTATCTATGGCATCCGTCCAAGTGTGTTATGGGTTCTGGTTGCGTTAAGTCTGTCTGTTCTGATCGGGGCCATTGTTGGATTCATGGCAGGTTACTTCAAGGGGAAAGTGGATGCGTGGATCATGAGAGTCTGTGACATTATGCTTTCTTTCCCCGGATACGTAATGACACTAGCGGTGGTTGGCATTCTGGGTGCAGGACTGGAGAATATTTTGATTGCCTTTGTGTGGATGAAATGGGCCTGGTTTGCCCGCGTTATTCGAACATCTGTGATGCAATTCTCTGATATGGATTATGTAAAATTCGCTAAAGCCTCCGGCACGCCTAATCTGAGAATTATAACCAAACATATTGTTCCGGTTACATTTGCTGATATTGCCGTCATTGCCAGCGGTTCCATGTGTTCAATGATGTTGCAGATCTCCGGCCTTTCCTTTCTGGGGCTTGGCATTCAGGCTCCGCATGCGGAGTGGGGCATGATGCTCAATGAGGCGAGGGAAGTCATGTTTTCCAGACCTGAATTGATGTTGGCACCAGGCCTGGCCATTGTGGTGGTCGTGTCTGCTTTTAATTTTCTGTCGGATGCGCTTCAAGTGGCTCTGGACCCCAAATTGATGACCTCTCAAGGTAAGTCTGACAAGTCTTACGAAAGTGAGGTGAGAAAGGCCGCTTATGAATATAGTCGAGGTTAAACATTTGAAAGTATGGGACAGCAATACAGGCAAAGTGATCATTCATGACAGTTCATTTGAAGTCAAACAGGGAAGCTGTATGGCCATCGTGGGGGAAAGTGGTAGTGGGAAGTCCGTTACGTGCAGGGCCATCATGCGACTGAACAAGCCATGGATTCGCCAATCGGGCACAATGTCATTTCAGGGCGAAGACCTGAACCAGCTTTCGGAACCGGAGATGCGGCGTAAGCGGGGCAAGCATCTGTGTATGATTTTGCAGAATGGCATGAGTGCATTTGATCCTTCCTGTGTCATTGGTGTTCATATTCGGGAGACGCTTCAGCAACATTTTGGATGGAACACCCGTGAGATTGAACGGAAAATCATCGATGCCATGGAAAGCGTTATGCTCAGACATCCACGCGAGATTCTGAATCAATATCCACATCAACTGTCTGGTGGGATGCTGCAACGAATCATGATTGCACTGGCGTTGGTGCTGGAGCCCGATCTGATTATTGCGGATGAGCCGACAACGGCACTGGATACGATCTCTCAATATGAAGTGGTGGAGCAATTGATTCAATTACGTGAACGCATGGGCTGTTCCATGATGTTCATCTCCCATGATCTCGGCGTCGTCCAGAAGATTGCAGATGACGTGATGGTTATGAAAGACGGCAAGATCGTTGAGCGTGGCAGCATGCATTCTGTTTTGACAGAGCCGAAGCATGCCTATACGCAGTATCTGGTCTCTACCCGGCTGGAGCTAAGCAATCATTTTAAGGCGTTGATGCAGGGGGACTCCTAGATGCTAAAGGTGGAAGGTATCGAAAAATCATATAACCAAGGCGGACTGTTCTCCAAGCACAAACAACAAGTCTTGAAACAGGTTACCTTTGAATGCCAGCAAGGCGAATGTCTGGGCATCATCGGTGAAAGCGGAAGCGGAAAATCCACATTGGGACGGTTGATGCTGGGCATCGAACGCCCGGATCGTGGAACGATCTCGCTCGATGGTAAAGACGTACAGGATCGACGTGTACGGATGGGTAACATCAGCGCCGTTTTTCAAAATTATACGTCCTCCATCAATCCATTTCTTACCGTGGAAGCTGCCATTATGGAACCGATGCAAGCACAGCAAAAGCTGCGAAAGGATCAGGGTAACTCAGAGAAGGTGGATCTGTTGCTGAGCCAAGTTGGACTGGACCCTTCCTATAGATCCAAATATCCGCATGAACTATCGGGCGGGGAGGCTCAGAGAGTGTGCATTGCCAGGGCCATCTCCACCGCCCCTAAATGCATCGTGTTTGATGAAGCGATCAGCTCACTGGACGTATCTGTTCAGATTCAGGTGTTGCAATTGTTGAAAGAGCTGAAAGAAATCTACAAGCTGAGCTATGTTTTTATCACGCATGATATACAGGCGGCAGCTTATATCTGTGACAGGGTAATCATTTTCAGAGAGGGACAGGTTGTAGAAATCGTTCCGACCAAGCAACTTAAGGACGTACAGTCCGATTATGCGAAGCGATTATTGAAGCATTTAATACCATTTTAGGAGGAGCCCCATTGTGAGTGGAGCGATGTCTTGGCCTTTTCTACGTTTGTACATATTGGTTCTTCTATATTTCAGTACCAATGCCATTCTTAACGTGATCATCCCATTACAAGGGGAGTCCTTGGGTGCGAGCGGTACAACGATTGGACTGATCATGGGTGCTTATATGTTCACAACGATGTTCTTCAGACCCTGGGCCGGTCGGATTATTCAAAAGCACGGACCAATCAAAATATTACGTCTGATTCTGATTATCAATGGATTTGCGCTGATTTTATATACCTTTACGGGACTCGGCGGTTATTTGGTTGCTCGTATTTTGCAGGGGGTATCGACAGCGTTCTTTTCCATGGCTTTGCAGATTGGCATTATTGATGCCCTTCCGGAGAAAGATCGGTCCCAGGGCATTTCGTATTATTCTCTGTTCAGTTACATACCAGGGATCTTGGGGCCTGTGCTCGCATTGGGGATATGGCAGGCGGGAGGCATGGATTATTTTACAGTGGTTCTGATCGGCATTGCTGTCTGTACGGGCATCTTCGGATATACCGCCAAAATGGAACCAAACAAGGAGCAACCTGCTGAGAATCTTTCTGAGCAGAACGTCAGTATGTGGGAATCCTTTGGGCAGTTGGTGAAGAATCCGTATTTATTTCGCTGTAGTATGTTAATGCTCGCTGCCTCGGTTGTATTTGGCGCGATTACAACGTTTATTCCGCTGTATGCGAGCCAAGTACCAAACGGGAATGCCGGCGTATATCTGATGCTTCAGGCAGGAACGGTGGTACTGGCTCGAATTATGCTTAGGAAAAGGATTCCTTCCGATGGCAGTTGGCATTCTCCTTTCATGATGGGTACCATGTGTCTGCTCGCCGTAGCTGCGCAATGTGTCAGTTTTGCCGTGACAGGCGGGGTGGTCTTTTTCTATGTGGGTGCTGTATTCATGGGAATCGGTCAGGCGATCCTGTATCCGACACTCACGACCTATTTATCTTTTGTGTTGCCTAAGCTGAATCGGAACGTTCTGATCGGGTTATTTATCGCGATGGCGGATCTGGGTATTTCTCTGGGTGGTGTGATTATGGGACCCGTCGCTGACTTCTCTTCCTATTCATTTATGTACATGATCTGTGCTATCCTAGGAGCGGTAATGATCGTTTTTGCCTATGAACGGCGGAGACCCGTTACAGGTACATCTGTGAGTTGACTGCCAGAAGAGAAAGTGGTGACGAACGTTTGAAGTCTTCAATGACGGCAACATCCAATGGAAAATTAAATCCGGTATCCTTTTCCTTTATCCGGTTTTATATGCTGGCCTTTTTATTTTTTGCGGCGAATTCTGCTTTGACGATTATTCTGCCTTTGCGAAGCGAGGCCGCCGGATTGAACCAGGCCGAGATTGGTCTGATGATGGGGGCATACATGTTCACCTGTATGCTCTTGAGACCTTTTGCAGCACAGCTGCTGGGCAAGTATGGTCCACTTCGAGTGATGCAATGGTTATTGCTTTTGCATGCGGGCACGTTGCTGCTGTTTGTTGTTTTTGGTGTGGAGACGTATCTGTGGTTGCGGGCCCTGCAAGGCGTGGCTACGGCGTTTTTCTCCATGACGATGCAGGCAGGCATTGTGGAAAAGCTGGAGGACAAAGACCGGGCACAAGGGCTGTCCATGTACACCCTTTTTACGATGGTTCCTTCTCTGGTCATTCCGATCCTGGCCATACAAATCTGGGAAAATGCCAGTGATCTGGCGTTTACGCTGCTGATGATCGGACTGGCGGCTTTGCCACTTCTGGTTGGGTATAATGTGGATCTGCCGCGGAGTACCGTGCAGAACAAATCGTATACCTTGGGCGATATGTTTCGTTCATTCGGCGGCATCTGGCGCAGTACGCCACTGCTGATCAGCAGTGTAGTTATGTTGTTTGCGTCCTGCGTTTTTGGGGCAACAGCGACCTTTCTTCCCCTGTATATGGTATCCACCGGAACGGCAAGTGCAGGGGTATTTCTGACGATTCAGGGATTGGTTGTAATCCTCTGCAGGTTTATTTTGCGTAAAAAAATCCCGTCTGATGGTAGCTGGAATACCTGGCTGATGGCAGGACTGATGCTGTGTGCAGCACTGGGAACCCAGTTGCTCAGTCTAATGGAAACCATCGGGCCACTGGTATATCTCTCCGCGGTTTTCAGCGGTTTTGCCCTGGCATTGTTGTATCCAACACTAACCACATATCTGTCTTTTGTGTTGCCTGCGGATTCCAGATATGTACTCATGGGGATTTTCATGTCCTCGTATGACCTTGGATTCTCTCTGGGTGGACTCGCAATGGGGCTCGTTGTGCAGGTGAGTTCGTATTCAACCATGTTTATGATCTGCACGTTGCTCTCTGTTGCAGCGATGGTTCTGGTGTTGGTGTTCAGGCAACGGATGGAAGCTGGCAATAAGGCCAGATCTGTGGTGACTATATAAATTGAACTAAAGAACATTTACACGGATCACTCCGATGACAGAACAACCTTCCGATCGCTGTTATCCCCAGATTTTTTTGATTCCTTTTTATAAGGTTAAATCCGGGGATAGCGTATGCTTCCGATGTAGCTTTCTTGCAGAAAGCTTGTAGGCGAATGCTCCGCTTCTTTAGGTTTTTTCTGTCCTCTCCGTTTCGTGTAAATGTTCAGTTCAATCTATATAGTTTCGTTGAATATGTCCCGGTACAGGCGTACTTCTAATTTATATTGATAGTTCCGCTGTCTAGCCTATCCCGCATGTAGTGCGAACATTTACAGAGGAGGTTTATGACTCACTTCTTGCCAAAACGTATCCTCAGGATGCGAAAGTGTAAGGGGCGGTCATCAGCCTTTTTTTGTTTTTTTGCAGGTTGAATCAAAAATAGTTTGACAACGACCGTCTAACAGGATTATAGTCATTGTTGTTAATCGTAATAATTACTATTAAAGTCCGGATTACACAGACTGCACATATAAGGAGTAGATTTCTATGACACAAAAGCAAGTTCCGGTAACTGTACTGAGTGGTTACCTCGGTTCAGGGAAAACGACGGTTTTGAATCACGTGCTCAACAACAGACAAGGGCTTAAGGTTGCCGTGATCGTCAACGACATGAGTGAGGTGAACATTGACGCTGCGTTGGTCAAGGGGGAGACAACCTTGTCTCGAACCGAAGAGAAGCTGGTGGAGTTATCGAATGGCTGCATCTGCTGCACCTTGCGGGATGATCTGATGCAGGAGATTGAGAAGCTGGTGAACGAAGGCAAGTTTGATTATATTTTGATCGAATCCACCGGCATTAGTGAACCTGTTCCAGTTGCACAGACCTTTACATATGCCGATGAGGAGTCGGGTATTGACCTGACTCGTCTGGCCCGATTGGATTGTCTGGTAACGGTGGTGGATGCCAATCGATTCTGGCATGATTTTGGATCAGGGCAGAGTCTTTTGGATCGTAACCAAGCGACTGGAGATGAGGACACTCGTGACGTCGTAGACTTGTTGATCGATCAGATCGAAACCTGTGATGTGCTGCTGCTGAACAAATGTGATCTGGTCGATGACACCGAGCTGAACAAGCTCGAAGGGGTCATCCGCAAGTTACAGCCTAACGCCAAGATCATTCGGACCGAGAACGGACAGGTGAATCCGTCCGAGATTTTGAATACAGGCCGCTTTGATTTTGAGAAGGTGAGCATGTCCGCTGGATGGATTCAGGAGCTGGAGAAGGAGTCGCATACACCGGAAACCGAGGAATATGGCATTGCTTCCTTTGTATATCGCCGCAGAAAGCCGTTCCATCCTTCCCGTCTGGCTGAATTCATGAGTTACTGGCCGGAAGAAGTGGTACGTGCCAAAGGTTTGGTATGGCTCGCGGCCGAAGGGGATGTTGCGGCAAGCCTGAGTCAGGCGGGACCATCCATTCAATTTGGTCCTGCGGGACATTGGATCGCGACGTTGCCGGAAGCGGACAAAGAAGAGATTTTACGTAACGAGCCAGATGTTCTGGAGAAATGGGATGCCCAATGGGGAGATCGTCAGACGGAACTTGTCATGATTGGGATTGAAATGGAGCGTGAGAGCATTGAAGACGAGCTGGACCAGTGCCTGCTCAGTGATGAAGAAATGCTGGGCGACTGGGGCCATTTCGACAATCCACTGCCATGGCCTGTGGAAGTCTTATAACTCGGAAGATGATGTTCTGCATTGGGAGTAGCGCTGTATAAGCACATCTGTATAAATTGAAATAAACATTTACACAAAACGGAGAGGACAGAAAGGACCTGAAGAAGCGGAGCTACAAGCTTTCTGCAGAAAAGCTACTTCGAAAGCATACACTTCGCCTACAAGCTTTCTGCAAGAAAGCTACATCGGAAGCATACGCTATCCCCGGATTTACCCTTTGTAAAAGGAATCAAGAAAATCTGGGGATAACAGCGATCGGAAGGCTGTTCTGTCATAATCATAAATTCGATGGATAAAGGAGCTATAATTCATGGCTAAAAAATCAAAAGTGGTACGTGAGAAGCAACGTCAAGCGATCGTGGCAAAATATGCGGACCTGCGCCGGGAATTGAAGGAAAAAGGAGATTACGAGGCATTGCAGAAATTGCCACGGAATGCATCTCCGACCAGACTAAAGAATCGTTGTGAAGTGACAGGTCGCCCGCGGGGTTATCTACGCAAGTTCAAGGTATCTCGAATTAAGTTCAGAGAACTGGCTCATCAAGGACAGATTCCTGGTGTAACGAAATCCAGCTGGTAAAATGATTAAGGGATGTGGCTGACCACCTTTGCATGAAGGCAGGTTGTTGTGTGTTTGGAACAAATGCGGTGCGTAGAACAGGGCGTTTTTTTGCTGAAAGGGTGTGCATCTTCATGTTGGACTTGTTTACGTTACGAAGAATTCAGTCTGTAATGAACGGATATATTCACGAGAAGGTACCTGCGCCACTGCGTACGATGGTGAAGTTGACATATGAGATGAATGACAATGAATTGATCCTGACCGAAGAAAGACCCGCCGAGGAGCGGTATCAATGGGATAAGATGCATATTGCCCGATTTTACTGGGAAGAAAATCAGTGGAATGTGTTTGCCAGAGATGAACAGAGCAGCTGGAATCCGGTAGATGTTATTACACCTTGTTCCGATTTTGAGAATGTGCTCGAGCAGGTGGAACGGGATGAGGCTGGACTGTTCTGGCGTACGTGAGCGAGATCGGTTAAGAGTATATTTCATTCGTGAAAATTAATGTTAATTCAGACAAATATGGCGTAGATGCAACCGAGTTCGAAGCTAGCGAAACAGTGGCTAGCTTCGGGCTTTTTTTGTGTCCAAGAATCACTGAAGCAAAGAGGGGGGATCTTTTGGTCTTCCTTCCTTAGTGGGCAAAAGAATAAATAAAACATGTTTTACAATAAATATTTATTGTAAAACGATAAATATTATGATAAATTCATATCACTTAAAACAAGTGAGGTGCTTTTTGTGAAGCGAGGTACAACCATCTTTTTAAAATTGGCTGTGTTGCTTATTGGTGTTCCCATTCTTGCCTTATGTATATTCGGCATACCCTGGTTAGCGAATAATCCGGTGAATCCGAATTATGCAGGTGCACTATACCCCATAGTGATTATTATGTATGTGTCCGTTATTCCGTTTATCGTTGCACTGTACCAGGCATTCCGTCTGCTGAGCTACATCGACAAAAATGAAGCGTTCTCTCTAATGTCAGTGAAATCCTTAAAAACAATAAAATATTGTGCTATTGTAATCAGTAGTCTCTATTTTGTGATGTTGCCATTTGTGTATGTTGTAGCAGAGAAAGATGATGCCCCAGGCCTCATTCTTATGGGGATGGTTCCTGTTTTTGCTTCATTGGTCATCGCAGTGTTTTCTGCTGTACTCCAAAGATTGTTACAGGAAGCGATTGATATCAAATCAGAAAATGACCTAGTGGTCTGAGGTGAATATATGGCCATTATAATCAATATTGATGTAATGTTGGCAAAGCGGAAAATGACGGTTACCGAGCTTGCAGAGAGAGTTGAGATCACGATCGCCAACATTTCCATATT
The DNA here is from genome assembly GCF_036894235.1 of Paenibacillus sp. Y5S-9. Taxonomy (NCBI): domain Bacteria; kingdom Bacillati; phylum Bacillota; class Bacilli; order Caryophanales; family Paenibacillaceae; genus Paenibacillus; species Paenibacillus sp. Y5S-9. The sequence continues at coordinate 5,569,241 of NZ_CP145887.1, read as the reverse complement.
AAAAACAGGAAAAGCAAAAGCGATCCGTTTATCTACTTTGGATGCGATCTGTAAAGCACTGGATTGTCAGCCTGGAGATATATTGGAATATAAGGCTGACGAGGACGAAGATACAAATGAACTTATATGAAAAATGACCAAAGAAGACTCTGCATGTTGTATGCAGAGTCTTCTTTGGCGTCAGCTTGTTCAAGAAACATTTGCCTATAACGAATGATTGTGCATTATTCGAAATTGCATAGGCGTTACGTTTTCCTGGGTTTTAAAACAGCGGATGAAGTAGCTTGACTGTGAAAATCCCGTTTCCAGCGTAATTTGTTTAATGGAAAGGTTGGTTGTGGCAAGCAGCTGTTTCGCATGTAATAACCTGGATTCCATCAGGAATTCCGGGAAGGAGATACCAAACGTCTGACTGAACTTGCGGCTAAAGTATGTTGTACTGTATCCGGCAATCCCGGCAGCGTGGTCAAGTGTAATGTGCTCGTTACTATGAGAACGAATATAATTCCCTGCTTCACGAATTCGCTCTGATGTGTGATTTAACGAAACATTAATTTGGCTCGCTGCGGATTGCAATTGGGTCAGAAGTTCATATAAAGTAGCTGCCATGCTGTGCTCGTCCTCCACCTGATAGCCTCTTCCGAGCTCCAGTAATCGATCCATGAGCGCGGTAACCACCGGGAAGTTGGAGCATTGAAACAGCCATGGCTCGTCAACGCCTTTTCCATTTAACAGCTCTTCGAGACGAATACCGTAGAAGTGAATCCAACGAATACTCCAAGGATCATCCAAATCTGAGTAGTAGGTTTGTCTGAGACCGGGGCCATAGACGAATCCCTGCCCACGTGTTAGCTCATAACAAGCGGTTCCAGTGTCCAGGAACCCTTTACCTTCAAGTACAAGGTGCAGATTGTAGCAATGATCTAAGTTGATATCTTTGGTTCGATATTCCCGATTCACATGATGCTTGGGAAAGTCACTGTACCCTCCAATAAAATCGGGAAAACATACATGTCTGGGGAAAACCGGCTTGGGGAGAAAGATGTGTTCTTTCACGTGCATCCTCCATTTAAACGCAATATTTTTATGTAGTGAACTGAAATAGATTCAGCCCACTGTTATTTGAATAATCAGCAATGACAATATTTTATTATAAGTCGCATAATCTTGTCATTTATTATATGTGAAGGTTCCAATAGAATGGAGGCAATATGGCAGGTTAAGGGGGCAATTAAAGGTGGCAAAATCAATCCAATTGGATGAATTAAAAATGGGGGTCTGTTATTACCCTGAGCACTGGTCGGAAGCGTTGTGGGAGGACGATTTCCGTAGAATGAAAGAGATGAATATCACGGTTATTCGGATGGCTGAATTTGCATGGTCCATCTTTGAACCGGAAGAAGGTCAGTTCGATTTTAGTTTTTTCCAGAAGGCACTGGATCTGGCGCATCAATATGGTTTAAGTGTTATTTTGGGAACACCTACTGCAACTCCACCAGCATGGTTAACATCCAAATATCCTGAAGTATTAAACGCAAATAAGGACGGGGTATTGTATCAACACGGTATGCGACGCCATACCAACTACAGCAGCCCAATCTACAGACAGCAATGTGAGAAAATCGTGCGCAATATGGTGATTGCCTATAAAGATCATCCGGCTCTCATCGGATGGCAGATCGATAACGAATTCAATTGTCATATGGATGTTTTCTATGCTGAGGCAGATCATGTCGCCTTCCGTGAATGGTTAAAAGATCGTTATGAATCGTTGGAGAACCTGAATCAGGCTTGGGGAACTGTTTTTTGGAGTCAGACCTATACCGACTGGGAGCAAGTTCACCTTACCCGAAACATGGTTAATCAATCGCCAAATCCTCATCTGGCATTGGATGAAAAGAGATTCATATCAGCCAATACGATTTCATTTGCCAAGCTTCAGGTGGACATCATTCGGGAACTGGATCCGAAACATTGGATCACAACAAATGGTACGTTTGGACATTTGAATAATCATGAAATGACAGAAGACCTGTTGGATTTCTTCTCCTATGATTCGTATCCGCAGTTTGCCACGATCTTCCCAGGGACAGACGATAACTCATTGCAAGATCGGGCCTGGAGCATGAAACTGTCGAACGTACGCAACATGTCACCGAACTTCTGCGTCATGGAACAACAGTCTGGGCCAGGAGGCTGGGTTGACAGTATAGGCATGGGTACGCCAAGACCGGGACAGATCCGATTATGGTCGTATCAATCTGTTCTTCACGGAACAGATCTGCTCGTCTACTTCCGTTGGCGGACGGCAACATTTGGCACCGAGATGTACTGGCATGGCATCAATGATTACCATAATCAACCCAACAGAAGGGTACGCGAGGTGGCACAAGTAGGGGAAGAGTTTGCCAAGATCGGGCGCGTTATTGCGGGCACTACATATCATGCCGATGTTGCAATCCTACAGGATTACGATAACATTTGGGACGGGGAGTTGGACGAGTGGCACGGTCCGCTTCAGCAACAGAGTGTACGCTCCTGGTATAAGCAGCTCCAGTATCGTCATATTCCGACGGACATGGTTACACTGCAACCAACGACAACACTGGAAGAGTTATCCGAATATAAGGTGATCATCTATGCTCACCCGGCCATCATGACAGACGAGACAGCAGAACTTCTCCAAGCCTATGTCAGTCAAGGGGGAATCCTGTTTTTCGGTGCCCGCACCGGCTATAAGGATCTCAAGGGACATTGTTATATGAGACCGTTCCCTGGGGCTGTCGCTGAGTTGTGTGGTGTAACCGTAGAAGACTTTACCTTAATCAAAGGAACCATTCCAGCAGCCAAACTGCAATGGAGTGGGGCGAGTGAGCGACTTCAGGAGGGAACGTCAACGGCCGGATTTAACGAAGTTCTTCATGTGGAGCATCCTGACGTGCAGGTCATGGCTGAGTATACATCCGAATATTATGCAGGTAGTCCTGCATTGACCAAACGTGCGGTAGGTCAGGGGCAGGTATGGTATTATGGTGCGGCTTACAATGAGTCGGTCGTAGATGCTCTTCTTGATGAAATCGGTCTAGTCTCGCCTGTGGATGACCTGGTAGAGGTACCGTCCCAAGTTGAGCTTGGTATCCGTTCCGGTAAGGATAAAGCTTATGTCTTTTTACTCAACTACTCGGATCAACAAATGGCTATCAAGCTTAAAAAGCAAGCAAAAGAGTTACTGTCAGGTACAACACTTCAGAATGAGATCAACATGCCCGCGTTTGGTGTATTCATCCTGGAGATTGATTTGCCACATTAAGAAATTCATTCATCCATCCATCCATATAATGCGTTATATATAGTAAGAAACACCAAAAACGCCTTGCAGCCATTGCAAGGCGTTTTGTATATGCATGATGTGATGTGATGTGTAACATGCGTTTAGCATTGGCGGTCCTTTTTCTGTCATGGACTGTATTGTACATAGCTATGCTTCGTACAAAATATCACCTGTCAGGGATACATCATATCCCTCGAATGATTGCAGTTCCTGCCTGAACTCCGGCGATTGGAGAATTCGCAGTACAGATTCTGTCCAGGCTTCATTACCTTGCTTCCTGAGCATGACCAGATCATAGCGCTCCTGAGTGAGCGGGACAAAATCAACCTGGCCTACAAGTCGTGCAGCTTTCTCAATGCCAACTCCGACATCGGCTTCGCCAGAACTGACTTTGGCAGCCACACCCATGTGACTGGTTTCTTCCATTTCATATCCGATCAGACCTGCGGTAGGAATTCCATGCAGCCGAAGTTGCTCATCCAGCAATACTCTCGCACCAGAACCTATCTCCCGATTAGCTAGTCTCAGTTCAGGCTTGCTCAGATCGGTCCAATTCTGCAAGTTCTGCGGATTGCCACGCTGTACATACAGTCCGGCAGGACGTGATAGCAGGTTCACCACAACATAGGACCTTCCAGTCAGAATTTTGCGAATATACGGCAGATTATACTCACCGGTATCTCCATCGAGCAGATGGGTGCTGACCAGATCGGACTCACCGTGATACATCGAGATAAGCCCATCCAGACTACCCATGAACGAGCGTAGCGGACGAATGTCCCGAGTTTGTTTTTCCATATGGCGCATTAGGATATCCAGACTGACATCCTGACCTGTTATGACCAGATGCCGTGGTACAGCAGTCATTGCATGAGCAGAACTCGCTGGAGTAATCGCATGCGCAGACCCTACAGGTGTAGTCAATTGTAAGGAAGTTCCCTGAGAATCAGCCTGACCTGGATGAGTTCCTGATGCTGAGGTCTGATGAGGAGCCGGGATACGCTGACCTGAGGACTGAAGTTGCTTGGAGCGACGTTTATATGCCTCCAGATCGGTTGCATCAATTCGCATTTGTTTACCTACACGGTATGCGACGAGGTCTCCTTTTTTGATCAGGTCATAAACTGTCAGTTTCGATATTTTGAGCAGCTTGGATATTTCTTCGGTTGTGTAGGATTGCTCCTCCGTCATAAGTGAAGATCCTCCTTCAAAGGTATAGAGCAATTATGGTTTTGTTATGAATGTTTCTTGTACTATATCATTAATTGAGGGATGCCATAAACCTGAGGACACGCAAGAAACGCATAGGACAGGTAACAAAAATCAAATGAGATCTTAATCACCTTCCCATTTTGTTTGTCTTGTGTATAATTAGATATAATCAATTATAACTAGTTATATTTAAAGATAACGTTGGGGGAGAAATGAATGAGAAAGAGAATCGGATATGTGTTGGGAAGTATGTCACTGGGACTGGCTCTTGTATTGGCTGGTTGTGGTGCAAGCACGGGCACTACGGATACATCCATGGGTGCAGAACAAACGACCTCAACGCCAGCGGCATCAGGTGAAAGTTCATCAGCAGGAAATACCGATCCGCAGGAAACGGTAGATCTGACGATCTCTGCGGCGGCCAGTCTGACCGATGCGATGAAAGAGATTGAAACCAATTATGAGTTAGCTAATCCTTATATAGAACTTAATTTTAACTTTGGCGCCTCGGGTGCATTGCAACAGCAGATTGAACAGGGTGCCCCGGCTGATGTCTTTGTATCGGCGGCAACAAAAAATATGAATGCGCTAGTAGATGAAAACCTGGTTGCATCGGGCGATCAGAAGAATCTGCTACAGAATTCACTGGTGGCCATAGTACCAGCAGATGGGACCCACACAGTAACCAGTGAAACGGATCTCACCAGCGACTCCATCAAGACGGTAGCCATTGGGATTCCGGAAAGTGTTCCGGCGGGAACCTATGCCAAGGAAGCTCTGACCAATGCCAAGCTGTGGGATGAACTGGAAAGCAAGCTTGTGCAGGGGAAAGACGTTAGACAGGTTCTTCAATATGTAGAGACAGGTAATGCAGATGCAGGATTTGTATATAAAACGGATGCTCTTACTTCGGATCAGGTGAAAATTGCGTTTGAAGTGGACAAAAACAGCTACACACCAGCCAATTATCCAATAGGCATTATTGAAGGAACCAAACACCGTACTGAGGCCGAACAATTCTATGCGTATTTACAAACCCCTGAAGTACTGGATATCTTCGAGAAATACGGATTCACAATTCCGGAATGAATGTGAACGCCATAGACTGGTCCGTATTCTGGTCACCGGTGCGCTTATCACTTCAGGTTGCGCTGTTATCCAGCGTGGTGGCCACTGTGCTCGGAATCGCGATAGCCTGGAAGATGTCACGTTCTTCATTTCGGGGAAAAATTCTGCTGGAAACGGCATTTATGCTGCCGTTAGTCCTTCCTCCGACGGTGGTTGGATTTCTGTTACTTGTCATACTGGGGCGTAAAAGTCTGTTTGGACAATGGATTGAAGCCATATTCTCCGCACCGGTTATTTTCACCTGGTGGGCTGCGGTGATTGCTGCGGTGGTGGTTGCTTTTCCACTCGTGTATCAGACGATGAAATCGGGATTCAGTGGTGTGGATCGTGATCTGGAGGATGCGGGTCGTTCGATTGGGGCAAATGAGTGGCAGGTTTTTCGTTACATTTCCTTGCCGCTCGCAGGCAGAGCATTGATGACCGCCTTCATCCTGGGCTTTGCCCGGGCACTCGGCGAATTCGGTGCGACACTGATGATTGCAGGCAATATTCCGGGCAAAACACAAACGGTACCTACGGCAATTTATGTCGCTGTGGATTCGGGCAATCAGACCATGGCTTGGGCATGGACTATTTCCATTATCATCATCTCGTTTCTCATGTTACTGATGACCAGACAGCAGCGAGATGGAAAAAATGTCTGATTTCATATGTACCAATATCAATATCCTGCCAAATTGGTCTTAATGGAAATGTAAAGCTGTTTTAACATAAAAAAATAAAAATTTTCCCAAAATTTAATCGTTCAGTACTCGCTTTCAGTGGGCTTGTTCCTGTAAGATAGAAGTAATGGATTCCAGCCAAGTACTGAAATAAGGAGAGACGACGATGAACACTAAATTTGATTGCGGCGTTTCGTTGCAAATCGATGACTATCTGGATCTTTTGCATTTTGCCATCCAAATTCAGGATCAGGAATGGCAACAATCCCTTATCCGCCAACTCAAAATATTTCAGACGGCGACGGAGCAGCAGCGCACACCTGAAGAGGAATTATGGACACGGTTTGATTACATCAACAGCAAACTGACAGGTCTGTGCCACCAGATTCATGCCGCTCATTCCATGGACGAACGCAAGAAGTTCGAGGAACGGATCGGTATCTTACAATTACAGCGAGTGGAAGTTGCACGTAAAATTAAATGGGCGAGTCGCAGATAGATGAGTAGTGTATACACCAAGTGATGCACCGCCAAAATGGTATAATTAGTGAGAGTCATACAAGAAGAAGCCATCCGCCAATCGATATTGGGGATGGTTTTTTCTTGTACTATAGAGAAGTCCTATAACCATATCAGGATGTCCTATTAGTTTAGTTATTGCCCTAAGATGACTTGTAATGATATTCTTTGTTCAACCTAATTCCGACTATACAAGTAAGAATGGTTTGTTAATAGGGTAGAGGAATGGGAGTACACATCATATTCGCTGTGATAACAGCCTGTGGAGGAGATTGGGAATGGTTAAAAAACGGGGGATTCAAAAATTCCGGACAGCACTGCTGTTCATTACAATGCTGGCGGTACTGGCTGGATGCAGCACAGGAACTGCAAGCAATGATTCAGAATCTGCTTCGGCAGCAGGCGACACCAAAGTGAAAAAGATCATTGTAGGAACAGGTACACAGTTCCCGAATGTCTGCTTCATTGATGAGAATGGCAAGTTAACAGGTTATGATGTGGAACTGATCCGGGAGATCGACAAACGTTTGCCTGAGTATGAATTCGAATTCAGCACGATGGATTTCAAAAACCTGCTGCTGAGTCTGGAAACGAAAAAAATTGACCTGATCGCTCACCAGATGGAAGTGAATGATGAGAGACAGGCCAAGTTCCTGTTTAATGATGAAGCCTATAATATTTTTCCAAATAAAATCGTCGTAAGTCAGAAAAATGAGGAAGTAAAATCGATTGAGGATCTCAAAGGGAAAAAACTGATTGTTGGTGCTACAAGTAATGCGGCTGTACTTGCTGAGAAATGGAATGCAGCGAACGGCAATGGGATTGATATCGTTTATTCCGGAGCGGGTGAGGATACCATTACCCAGATCAAAACAGGCCGGGTGGATGCCACCATCAGCACTCAGTTTGCCATTGATTATCAGAATAAGGCGGTTGATGCTCAGTTGAAAACGGTAGGAGATGCCCTCTCCAACTCCAAAGTGTACTTCATTCTGAACAAAGATGAGCAGGAGCTCAAAACCAAAGTGGACGAAGCGCTCAAAGCGATCAAAGAAGATGGAACATTAGGCAAACTGAGCACAGAGTGGCTTGGAGCTGACTATACGGTTGAAGAGTAGTCTGAGAAAGGTGTGCAGCGGTAATGGGAAAATCATTTGATCTGTCATTGGTTCTGGATTTCATCCCGGAACTGCTACGATATTTGCATATAACACTGATTGTGCTGGGTGGTTCCATCGTGCTCGGACTGGTGGGCGGCGTGCTTCTGGCCGTTCCCCGGCTGTATCGGATTCCGGTACTAAGCCAGTTGGCTACCCTGTACGTCTCATTCATGCGGGGCACACCGATCCTGATCAAATTGTTCCTGGTGTATTACGGACTTCCCGAGTTGCTCAAACCCATTGGCATCGACCTGTCGAGAACCGACCCGTTGTTATTTGTCATTGTGACCTATGCGCTTAGTGACGCGGCATCCTTTGCCGAGATCTTTCGCGGAGCGGTGCGCAGTGTGGATAAAGGTCAGACGGAAGCAGCCTATGCTGCGGGTATGACCACATTCCAGTCTTTTCGGCGGATTGTTGTTCCGCAGGCACTGATTGTTGCTTTTCCGAACATGGCTAACACGTTAATCGGTTCATTAAAGGATACGTCTTTGGCCTTCTCCATTGGTGTCATGGATATGGTGGGCAGAGGGCAAACGTTAATTTCGGCTACGTCCCATGCACTTGAAGTGTATATCAGTCTGTCTGTGGTCTATTATGTCATTGTTATTGTGCTTGAAAAAGGATTTGCCTTTGCAGAACGCAGACTCCAGCGTCATGAACGTAAAAGAGTCGTACACAAACCGGCAATTCGAGCCAAACGCCTGAAAGAGGTTGTTCAAAAAGTCCGCTTTTGATTACGAATCATGCCTGGCGGCATCTTCTCGGTACTGAAAACCAGACTTTTTGAACTCTCACTGAAACGAATAGCGGGGTGAGCATATGTCGATTGATCTCCAGTTTATCTATACCTCTTTTTTTCAAATCCTGAAGGCATTGCCACTGACACTCGTCATTACGATTGTTCCGTTGATTGCAGGCTTCGGAATCGGTCTGGCTACGGCTCTGATCCGTATTTATCGCGTGCGGTGGATTCACCGCATTGCTGACTTCTACGTTTCGTTCCTGCGTGGAACACCGATGCTGATGCATCTATTCCTCATCTATTACGGCATTCCGATGATTATCGATAAGCTGTCGGAACGTTACGGTTGGGCTTTCCAATCCTCGTCGATTCCCATTCTCGTATTTGTACTGATTGCCTTCTCGCTCACTGCGGGCGCCTATATGTCCGAGATTATCCGTTCAGGCATTCTTGCTGTGGATATCGGCCAGATGGAAGCTGCTCACGCTGTTGGTATGAGCACATTCCAGGCCTTAAGGCGCATCATCATCCCTCAAGCGATCGGGGCGGTATTGCCTAACCTGTGCAGCATGTTTGTCGGGTTCCTGCATGGATCAACACTTGCTTTTACCGTATCGCAGATGGATATCCTCGGTAAAGCGGACGTGGTGGCATCCGTCAGTCTGAAATTTCTGGAGGCCTTTATCGCCGCCGCGTTCATCTATTGGGGGCTGACCATCATTGCCGAGCGGATCACTGCTCTGCTTGAGCGTCGGGTTGCCGTGTACAGCAAAGGAGGCGTGTCATGATTACACTAACGAACATACACAAAACTTTTGGCAAGCAGGAAGTATTGAAGGGAATTGATCTGACCGTGGAACAGGGCGATGTCGTAGCGATCCTTGGACCGAGCGGATCAGGTAAAACAACGCTGCTGCGCTGCGTCAATTTTCTGGAACGTGCCGATGAGGGCGAGGTTCAGATCAGTGGATTGACCGTCGATTGCAAGCATGCACGCAAACATGACATTGTGCAGTTGAGACGCAAAACAGCGATGGTGTTCCAGCATTATAATCTGTTCAAACACAAGACCGTGCTGGATAACGTCACCGAGGGATTAATTATTGCCCAGAAAATGTCCAAAGCCGATGCCCGCACGCGTGCCTTGCGTGTGCTTGAACAAGTCGGACTGTCTGCCAAAATCAATGAGTATCCAAGTATGTTGTCAGGTGGACAACAGCAACGGGTGGGCATCGCCAGAGCACTGGCACTGAATCCCGAAGTGATTTTGTTTGATGAACCGACCTCGGCGCTGGACCCTGAGCTTGTAGGTGAGGTATTGTCTGTCATCCGCTCCATTGCTCAAGAGGGGATTACCATGATTGTAGTCACCCATGAAATGGGGTTTGCCCGTGAGGTGGCAAATCGGGTTGTTTTCATGGATGGAGGTTCCGTTGTGGAGGAAGGAACCCCGGAAGAGGTATTTGTGTGTCCCAAGCAGGAACGTACTCGCCAATTCCTCAGTCGATATTCTTCCGACTGGAGTTATGTCATCTGACGATATAGGCGCAAGCTGTAGTAACTGACGATCCCGGCCCGGCATATGCTGTAACAGGCAAATGCTGATAGGCCGGGTTTTTCTATGGGTGAAGCAGGCCGTGACGGTAAGGAGGAGGACCATGCAGAGCAAAATCGATGAAATCATCACACATATTGCACACTCTCACCAGCAGATCGCACGTGTGCTGGATGCCAAACGCCAAGTCGCTGTACGCATGTCTGAAATCATCAATCATTTGCCAGATATCGAACCGGAGTTGGATGGCGTTGACGGTCTGCTGGATAGCTCTGGGCAAATCAACAAAAGCATTATCTCTTACTTGGGGGGCCTCGCAGATCTGGAAGAGGCTGTAGCCGAGACGCTGACCCAAGTCATGCGGGAGATCGCGGTTCAAGAGGAAGAATAAGCCCGGAAGGCGGGTGAAGGAAAATGAGTAGAGAACAGAGCCTCATTCTTATGCTGGACGCAGCAGCGAAAATGCAGTGGAATATTGCCCTGATCCTGGAGGCAAAAGCGATTGAGGCCGAGAAGGTACGGAACTGGACGTTGAATCATTTGAATGGAGATACCTTTCTGACGCATGGGGATCAGGTAGGCGAGCCGCTCAAAATGCATGATCAGTTGGTGGAATTACTGGAAGGATTAACCAGGATGGAGACCGGACTGTGCAACAATCTCAAAGCGGTGATGGTGCAGAACGATAGCGAAGATGGCGGCGGTATGGACGGTGGCATGTTTGGCGGCATGGATCTGGGAGACATGGGAAAATGAGTCTGATGCGGCGTGAGCAGGAAGCTAAACTGGCGCTCATTGAATCCATTGCACACAGTCAGCAGGCGCTGGCACGCATTCTGGACAGTGTAGCCAGTGTAACCGCTCATTCGGAAGTATCCGCCCGCAGTCTGGCCGAGAACATTCGTTTGCTGAGTCGCTATCAGGAAGAAATGTCTCGTATGGTTACGGGAATCAGGCTGGCCCGAATCCAGCATGGGGAGCCTGGGTTGCCGTGGCTCAAAGACCCCGGGTGTGCAATTCGTATCGTTCGGGACATACAGGAGGAATGTTGACATGTTAAAGAAGAAGAAAATACGACTGAGAACCAAAAGAGCTTTGTTAATCCGTGGAGCCCGTCTGCGCAAAATTCGCAAGCTGCGTGCGCTCAGAGCCAAACGTGTTCTTCACAAACGCCCACTTAAAGGACGCAGTGCGTGGCTCAAAAAAAAGAAACGTGCGGTACGGCGGCACCGGAGTCCAAAGCCCGTACAACCAGTCGCCCCGGCTACCCCTACCGATCCGAACCCGGACGGTGCGTACAGCCAGGGATACAACGAGGCATACAACGAGGGATTCAACGCGGGTTTCGCCAAGGGATTCGAGGACGGACATCAGCTGGCGTACAAAGCACAGTAACCGAGTAGATAGGATTATTCCTGCATGGAATGATACCTGTATACAGTTAGCCCGGGGGACAGATCCCTCCGGGCTATTTGCATCGCCGCAAAAGCGGACATGCCCGTACAGGCGGATGTGGAGGGCAAGCGCCAATTTTGCGCCTTGCAGGACACCCGTCCATGATGCATCTGACCCCGAGGCATATCCTTTAGAGGGAAGACCAATCTCGTGGAGAGTCTGGAAGTGAGATCTCCTGAAGGAAGACAGGGTGAAGAATGTGGCAAAACGAAGGCACCGTCCGCTGACCGAAGCGGAAACGGCTTACCGCGGCGGATATGCAGAAGGCCGCAGATTTGGCGGCTGTCAAGCCATGATGGAGCGGGTGCAGATGTTTGAACCGACCCTGCGGGACATGAAAGTGTTATATATCCCGCAAGGATTCGATGCCATCGATGAAGGTGTCACCTTGGCTCTGCAGCAATCTGTACGTGAATGCGTTGTTGGATCGCCAGCAGCGATGTTGCAGGAAGCCAGTCAGCATCGGCCCGATGTTGTGCTCGTCATGAATGGTCTGCATGTATTTCCCGCAGATCATGTAGAGCAGGTGAATGGCATACGTGCACTCGGTATCCGAACTGCCGTGTGGTTTGTGGATGATCCGTATTTCACAGAAGATACAACGTCCCTTTGCCAGCACTATGATATCGTGTTCACGCATGAAGAGGCCGCGGTGCCCTTCTATCTGGGACATGGAGCGAACCAGGTTATCTATATGCCACTCGCGGTGAATCCAGGCATGTTTCAACCGCGGCGCGCGGCACCGCAGCATCAGCACGACATTTGTTTTATCGGTACCGGATTCTGGAACCGGATTGCCTTGTTTGATGAGCTGGCCCCTTTTCTTGCGGACAAAAAGGTATTCATTGCGGGTAGCCAGTGGAATCGGTTGGCACGCTTTGATGTACTAGGCCGTTTCATCCACGAAGGATGGATTGCTCCTGGAGAGACAGTAAATTATTACAATGGCGCCAAGATTGTCATTAACATTCACCGGACTTGCGAGAATGGGGAAGACAATCGCAATACACATCATCTTGAAGGTCACTCGATTAATCCACGCACGTATGAGATCAGCGCATGCGGCACAATGCAGATTACGGATGCACGTGCAGATTTACCCCGTTATTATAAGCCGGGATATGACATCGAGACGTTCACCAACGCAGCAGAACTTCAGCGCAAAATCCACTATTATCTGAAGCATGAAGAGGAACGACAGGCGATGGCGTGGCGTGGACTTCTCACCACGATGAACCAGCATACATTCACTCGTCGCATCGGTCAGTTACTGGAACATTTGTAATTCTCATCTGAAGTGCAGCACCAACGAGAACCTTATCCCAAAAAATAAAGGAGTGGCGGTATGTCTCTCAAACACCGTAAAACCAAAAAGGTTCATGCACCCGTACTGAGCCTGGCTGATCAAGCACGCAAAAATGGGCAACATGCCGGATATGACGCAGGTAAGGAAGAAGGATATCTGCGCGGGCGCGCCAACTATATTGTGAATTGTGCACAGGAACCGTTGCCTTTCCGACAGCTTCACGTGCTGTATGTATCCTCGGGCAAAGGCTTCCCTTACTCCCCGTTGGATGAGGCGATTATGGCCACGCTACAGGGTATGGTAGCTCAAGTAACCCTCTCTGATCCGCGTCAACCAATTTCTGAAATTGCGCTGCAGACGCGTCCTGATCTTGTGCTTGTGCTGGATGGAATGGATATCCCCATCGAACATATCGATGCGATTCGCCAAGCGGGCATTCAGACGGCGATCTGGCTCACGGACGATCCGTACTATACAGATATGACGCTGGAAATTGTGACACATTTTGACCATGTCTTCACGTTGGAACTGAACTGTATCGATCTATATCGACAAATCGGCTGCGCGTCAGTTCACTACCTCCCTTTTGCCGCATTCACTAATCATTACTTTCCGATTACAACTCCTTCCCCGTTAAAACGGGATGTCAGCTTTATCGGTTCTGCCTACTGGAACCGGGTATACTTCTTCAATCCGATCATGCCTCAGTTGATGTCACACAATACGGTATTTAACGGCATCTGGTGGGATCGTCTGCCTGACTACACTGCCTATGGCGAGAAGATTGAGCTCGGTCGCTGGATGAGTCCGCCGGAGACCAATGATGTGTACAATGGCACCAAAATTGTCATCAACCTGCATCGATCCCACGAAGATGATTCCGTCAATAATAATCACCTCAAAATCCCGCCAGCCTCACCGAACCCGAGAACGTTTGAAATTGCCGCGTCCACGACGCTACAGCTGACCGACGCCCGGGATGACATTGCACGTTTCTACAAACCTGGTGTGGAGATTGAGACATATTCCTCGCCGCAGGAGTTACTCGACAAAGTGGAATATTATCTTACTCATGAAAAAGAACGCCGTGAGATAGCACTTCGTGGACTAGAACGTACACTGAAAGACCACACGTATGGCAAAAGAATTAATGAAATGTTAACCATTATATTCCCTTAATTCTGGCCGGGAGGAGGTGTGCACAGTACCCTGTATCGGATAACCGTGTACAGGGTCCGTGCGGCCATGGCAACGAAACCAAAGATGATGTTATTTTCACATGTGTGCAATACTCGCAGCATTACAGGCGCCGAGAAGTTGCTGCTTCATTTTATGAGAGAGATCGGTACGATCTTTGAATGTGTGCTCGTAGCCCCTCAGGAGGGGAAGCTTGCGGGGCTTGCGCGAAGATTCGGCATTCAGGTCAAAATATGCACTCTGCCGATGCTTCACGGTGTGTACACACCTTACCAGGGCATTGCAGATGATGCGGAGCATCTTCGCCATACACCAGCGTATCAGGAAGCAGTCTCCCTAATACGGGAGACTGCTCCCGATATAGTGTTAACGAACACCTGCGTTAATGTGATGCCGGCTGTAGCGGCAAAGTCCCTTCAGATTCCGATCATCTGGAAGATTACCGAGATCATTCATGCGAATGAACATACAACCGAGGCGATCCAGATGATTGGCCGTTACGCGGATTGGATTATCGGCATATCCGAGACAGCGGTAGCCCCATTCCAAGAAGCCGGCATGGGTGACAAAGTGACCATCATATCCCCAACTTGGGAACCCGCGCTACCTGCACCGGACCGCTGGGTTCATCTGCGCGAACGCAAGCGTAAGGAGCTCGGTTTCAAATCATCGCAGACCTGCATCGGTTATATTTCTTCATTTATATATGATGCCAAAGGGTTGAAACCTTTTGTGGATATGGCCTTGAGGATCTGTGAAACGCATTCGCGCTGTCGCTTCTGGATCATCGGGGCAGCATCGGATAAAAAGTATTACGACGAGTGTGTATCACGGGTGAAAAAATCCGGGTATTCACGCCGGTTTACCTTCACCACATTTGAAGAGAACGTATCTCTGGCCTATACCGCGATGGATATCCTGGTCATCCCAAGCATGGTCAAAGAAGGATTTGGCATGACCGCACTGGAGGGTCTCTATTTTGCCAAACCAGTCATCGCTTTTGCTCAGGGTGGACTGAAGGAATTAATGGAATCCGTAGGCAGTGATGCATTTTTGGCCCCGCCGGGTGATGCCGAAGCACTTGTCACCTTGGCAACAACCTTGCTGAATGATGCAGAGCTGGCCTCCAATACGGGGTGGCGCAATCGGACAGAAGCGGAAAGGCTCTACGGCGTTGAAACCTACCGAACGAAACTGCATACGATGGTGACACAGTGGTTATTGCGTTTTCCCGGATGGTTTGCTTATATCCAACCTCCGAATGGACCTGTGTATACCCATGGGGAGGGAGGACTACGCACTGTACTGGTTCTGGAGCCGATTACGGTTCGGGCACTGTTATTCCCACTGACCGTCATACAGGCGTTGCCACATTCCTCATTACCTCCAATCGCATTGGGTCACGATGCTCCTGTTGCCTCAGGTACTGGCACAGCTGCAAAGCCGATTCAACAGAGGGGCAAAACGCGGAAACGTCGTCGCAAACCACTTGCACCTCATTCTCGCCGAGACCGTGAGGGGCTGAAACGTGCTTCCGGAACTGGCAGACGTAAGGGGAGAACCCGTACAACGAAGGGACCGCGTCCACATATGGGGAAATCGGCTAGTCGCAGACGCAAATCTGCCAAGGCGGGACGTAGCCGTGCAGGGCGCAAGGGTTCCAATACAAGATGAAGGCAGGGATTACGATGAAGATCATGACGGTGCTGGGTACGAGACCTGAGATCATACGGCTCAGCCTGATCATCTCCAAGCTGGACCAGTACGCGTCCAAACATATTCTGGTGCACACGGGACAGAACTTCACGGAAAGTCTCAGCGGTCTCTTTTTCAAGGAAATGGGCCTGCGCGCACCGGATTACGTTCTTCAGGATGAAGCGGCCACTCTGGGACGACAGCTGTCCTCGATGTTTACGCAGATGGAAGATCTGATATTGCAGGAGAAGCCCGATAAATTGCTGCTGCTTGGCGATACCAATAGCGCATTATGTGCAATATTGGCTGAGCGCATGGGTGTTCCTGTTATTCATATGGAAGCAGGCAATCGTTGCTTCGACCTGGATGTGCCTGAAGAGAAAAATCGTAAGGTTATTGATGCCATCTCCACCGTTAATATGCCTTACACGGAACAGAGCAAGAAACATTTGGTCAGCGAAGGGGTACCAAGCAGGCGCATCGTGCTAACGGGCAATCCCATCTATGAAGTAATGCAGCACTACGACGCGCAAGTAAGTTCCAGCAAAATACTGAAGAAGCTCAAGCTGAAGTCCGGGCAATACTTCCTGGTTACTGCCCATCGAGCCGAGAATGTGGATCATGCCCCTCATTTGCTGGAGATTATGAAAGGACTGAACCAGGTCGCAGAGGAACACGGGTTGCGTGTGATCTGCAGTATTCATCCGCGTACCGCGATCCGGATTGCGGAGCATCTGCAACTGGAGATGAACCCGCTGGTGGAGTTTCACGAGCCGTTTGGATTCTTCGACTTTGTAATGCTTGAACGTCATGCACGCTGTGCACTTACGGATAGCGGTACCGTACAGGAGGAGTGCTGCATTATGGGCGTGCCGACCGTAACGATGCGTCGAACTACCGAGCGGCCGGAAACGGTCGATTGCGGCAGCAATGTAGTCTCCGGTCTGGATGCCACGCGCATCGCTGATTGCGTGAGAGTCATGACAAAGATGTCTAGCGACTGGGATTGCCCGCAAGGTTACAAAGCCACAGATGTATCCAGTAAAGTGGTTAAATTTCTGCTTGGAGGGAAAATGCATGTTTGAAAATAAGCGTATACTCGTGACTGGCGGTACGGGATCATGGGGTTATGAACTTGTGGCTCAACTACTGCCCCAGCAGCCCAAAGAAATTATTGTATATTCCCGGAACGAGTCCAGCCAAGTGGCTATGAGTCGTGAATTTGAAGACCCGCGTCTTCATTTCCGGATTGGAGATATTCGTGACAAGGATGCCTTGACGGCGGCTTGCCAGCATGTGGACTATGTATTTCATCTGGCAGCGCTCAAGCATGTTCCGGTGTGTGAAGACCAACCGTACGAAGCACTCAAAACCAATGTGATTGGTACACAGAACGTAATTGAGGCTGCTATTGAGAACAAGGTGGAAAAAGTAATTTATATCTCGACTGACAAGGCTGCCAATCCGTCCAACTTCTATGGCATGACAAAAGCGATCGGCGAGAAATTAATTGTATATGCAAACTTGTTACACAGCGATACCAAGTTTGTTACGGTACGGGGTGGGAATGTACTGGGAACAAACGGAAGTGTGGTACATCTGTTCAAGAATCAGATCCGCCAGAAAGGGCAGGTCTCCATCACGGATATGAGTATGACTCGATTCTTTCTTACGCTGAAGGATGCAATTACCTTGCTGTTCAAAGCTTCAGTGGAAAGTGTCGGCGGAGAGATCTTTGTCATGACGATGCCTACCTGCAAAATCGTTGATCTTGCGGAAGTGCTGATTGAGGATTCCGGTGTGGAGAATGTGAGCATTGTGGAACGTGGCATTCGTCCTGGGGAGAAAATCCATGAAATATTGATGAGTGAATTCGAGAGCATGACCACCGTTGTCTACGATGAGCAGTACCTGGTTATTCTCCCTACCCTGGGTATACCGGGTCTGCGTGAACATTATACGAATTGTCCCCCGGTCTCCTTTAACAGTTTCAGTTCTGAACACCAACTCATGACCAAAGAGGAGATTCGTGAAATTCTGAAACGCGGAGGATTCTTGTCATGAAACTGCTGATACTTGGTGGAAACGGAATGGCCGGCCATATTTTGGTCGACTATTTCCGCCGTCAAGGTGTACACAGCGTCTTCTACACATCTCGGGATGTAACGGACCCCAATGGTCTGCTCCTGGATGTGAACGACAGCTTCATGGTTGATCGATTGGTAGAAGCTGTGCACCCGGATGTGATTATTAATGCTGTAGGTGTGTTGAACAACTTCGCAGATGAGGACAAAATTACTGCATATCATATTAACGGTTTCCTGCCACATCGTCTGCGGCGGGTTGCAGATACGATTGGTGCACGCTTAATTCATATCAGCACGGACTGTGTGTTCAGCGGAGAACGGGGAGCATACCGGGAAGATGATGTTACGGATGGGACTTCAGCATACGCCATCACCAAAGCCCTAGGCGAAGTTCAGGATGAAGGTCATCTGACGATCCGTACGTCCATCATTGGACCCGAGATTCGCCAGGGCGGCATTGGTCTGATGCAATGGTTTATGTCCAGCACAGGTGAAGTCGGGGGGTATACCCGCGTATTCTGGAACGGTGTGACCACACTTGAGCTGGCCAAATGGGTAGACCATTACCTGGCCTCATCGGTTAGTGGTCTTATCCACCTAGCTCATCCGGCACCTGTCAGCAAGCATGACCTGCTTGTATTGTTCAAGCAGACCTGGGATAAGCAGGATGTGACGATTGTGCGTGATGACAGTGTAGTGCAAGACCGTACGCTGGTGTCCACTCGCGAGGATGTGAAGACAGACCTGCCGGATTATTCTACAATGCTGAAGGAGTTGGCATTATGGATGGAGCAGAGCTGAGAGGCAAGAACGTACTGATTACAGGCGCCTCCGGTTTTACCGGGCGACATGCCGTATCTTATTTTCGGGAAGCGGGTGCAGTGGTTGCGGCGGTAGTCCGGAGGCCGGATGTGTATTCATTTGGTAAAGGTACTCAGGTCCATGTCTGTGATCTGAACGATAAACAGCAAGTGCGTCATCTGATCGGCGAGGTGCAGCCCGACTATGTGCTGCATCTCGCTGGCAAAAATTCAGTGCCTGATTCGTGGTCTGATCCGCTACTGGTCCTGGAGACCAATGTGATGGCCGTGCTGTATTTGCTGGATGCGCTTCGCAGTTGTCCGACAGCACGAACCGTTATTGTAGGATCGAGGTTAAAATATACGCCGGAACCTGGCCGGATTCCCCAGCCTCCGCATCCATACAGCCTCAGTAAAGCGCTGGAAGAGATGGTGTCCTTGTCGTGGATGTCGCTCTTCGGACAACAGATCATGCTGGCGGAGCCAGGCAATCTGATTGGTGCAGGTCCTTCCACAGGCATCTGTTCACTGCTTGCACGCCATGTTGTTGCCTGTGAGCAGGCGGGCAAAACCGAGGCATTCCGTCTGTCCGGACGGGATAATACCCGTGACTTTCTGGATGTTCGGGATGCAGTCAGAGCGTATGCGACCCTCCTGGTACACGGGTCGAGCGGTACAGTATACCCTGTGGTGTCTGGAGTCGAGCGCAGTCTTGGTGAAATTGCAGATCTGCTGTTGTCCATGACAGAAGCGGAAGTCCCTGTTCGCTGGGATGGGGCATCTTCTGGTCCGGATGGTTCGGGAAAACAGGAGGAATTATCACTGCTGCGCAAGCTTGGCTGGCAGCCGATGATTCCATTTGCCACATCGCTTCAGGATATCCTGAGTGATGTTCGTGTCCAGCAAGGGAGGACGACAAGTTGAATCCGAGAGTATCCATTGTCATTCCATTCTACAACTGCCCTTATGTGCCTCAGGCAATTCAGAGTGCGCTGAACCAGACGTATCCCGATGTGGAGATCGTTGTTGTGAATGACGGTTCAACCCGGCATGCAGAGTTGCTTCAACCCTATCTTCCTTATATTAATGTGCTTGGAAAAAGCAATGGCGGGACGGCTTCGGCACTTAATCATGGCATCCGCCATGCCTCTGGTGATTATGTAGCCTGGCTCAGTTCGGATGATTATCTGTACCCGGATAAAATTCGTTATCAGCTGGAGTTTATGCAGCGTGAGAATGTGCTCGTCTCACATACCAACTTTCACTATATCAACGAGCATTCGGCAGTTACCAGAATGCATGGTGGACCTGAACCGATGTCGGATATGGATTTACTACGACGGTTTGTTAACGGCAATCCGGTGAATGGCTGCACGGTCATGATCCGCAAGGATCTCTTTAGCGGAGTGGGGCTGTTCAATGAACTTCTTCCCTACACCCATGATCTGGATCTCTGGATGCGTATTTTACTGAACGGTCATCGGTTCCCATACCTGAATGAACCACTTACTGCCTATCGGTGGCATGGTGGAATGGGATCGGTACGTCATGCGGATGTCATCGGCAGAGAGGCATCCATGGTATGGTCCAGATATCGGGAACCGCTGTTGCAGCGAATAGCGACGCTTGGCGGGTAGCGTAGGGAGGGCAGTTATGAAAGCCAAAAGACGGCTGATTAACGCCCTCTTTGCGCAGCATTTTACCTAAGACAGTAAGAGGAGGGGAAGGCCCGAATGGAGCCAAAAGTATCGATCGTCATTCCATTTTACAATTGTGCTTATATCGAGCAGGCTGTTCACAGTGCCATTCACCAGACGTATCCGCATATCGAGGTCATCGTAGTGGATGATGGGTCAACCGAGCACGTGGAGCGGCTACAGCCATTCATGGATTCCATCCGCTATATTCACAAAGAAAACGGTGGAACCGCGACAGCATTGAATGAGGGCATCAAACATGCAACAGGGGATTACTTTGTCTGGCTCAGCTCAGATGATGTGATGCTGCTGGATCGGGTGGAGAAACAACTGAAGTTCATGCGAGAGGTCAAGGCTTCATTCTGCCATGGTGCCTACCATTATGTGAATGAGAAGAGTGAATGGTTGGATACGGTGCATCCGGAAGTGGGCAGTCGTCTGGAGATGTTGCAGGTACTGCTGGAAGGTTGTCCGATCAACGGCTGTACTGTCATGTTAGAGATGGAAGCATTTGAGCGGTTCGGACTGTTCGACACTGATTTTCGCTACACCCATGACTATGAAATGTGGATGAGGCTGTTTCCAATGTATGAGCTGTTCTACTACAATGAACCTCTGATGTGTTACCGATTGCATGAGTCGATGGGAACCAAACGTCATTTCAAGGCACTGGTTGCCGAGATGGAAAAAGTTCAAGAGAAGCATCGGCCTATTCTGTTTAACTTGCTTCAGGTTGGCGGGTACTGGAAGTAGACTAGTCGCCACTGGTGGATTCAGAGGTTTAAATGGGAAGAAAGTACCTTTATGCTATTACTGGGTAAGGGTACTTTTTTTGTTGAAGGAGTAAGTGTTAATTGTTTCGACTAAGAGATATGAAAACTGATTTAGAATTATTATACAGGAGAATAGTTACGGTATCATTTGTAAAAAAAATCAATTTATATAAAATATTCACTAGGAATATATTGACAATAATTTGCTAGTGTACTAGTATTTTACTTATAGAAGAATGGCATCCATATTTTGAGGGAGGTAAAAAGTTGAAAAATTTCAAACGTGGTTTGGCTGCTTTATTTGCGGTAGCAGTCTTTGCATTAACATCTGTAACTGTGTTTGCTGGAGCAGTTGCTGGAGGAGACTTATGGTATGATGGGGGACAGACAGGAACTCGTGTGTTCTCTGACATCTATGATAATAATAAAGATGATGGAAGATTCTATGATGTTAAGGCTAGTGTAATGGTATGTTCGAGTGTAACTACGTCAGGATGGCTTCCAGATAAAGCGTATATAACTGCTGAGAGAAGTTTTTGGTGTAATGAATCATCCTATTATGATTATCGACTTCTTTCTAGTGGCGGTAGTAAATAATCCACATACTTAATGTTTGATTATACTTAGGTGCATCAAGGATGCCATTCTTCTTGTTTCATAAATGATTGCTTAAAGGTGGTAAAACATGGTAAGGGCAATTTTTATTTTCATATTAGGTCAACTATTATTATTATCAATTATATTTAATCAGACAATCTATCCAATTTTTGAACTCAACCATCTTGGAGATGATTCGTTAAGTTCCTATAGTGTGGAAAATTATAACGGAGATAATCTGAGAAAATTATATAAGAGCTTGAATGAGCAATGTAAAATCGAAAACAAATGCAAATTTCAATTGATAAAAACTCCTGTATCTAACGATAACAAAATGATTTATGAAATATATCATAGCGACTTGGCAAATCTAAATTTGTTGAACTCAACTTCATCTAATAAGACATTCAATTATTATTTATTAACGGAAGAAGAGTTCATAGATAGTGATGGGGCCTTTTCCACCAATCTCGATGAAGATATATTAAACAATATCTCAAGTGATATTGGAATCGCATTGAAAGCAGATTCAGCTATGATCGAATATCAACAGATATTTCAATCTAATTCAATTAATTTTGGGATACTTTTAATACTTTCTCAACTTATCTTTTTTATCTATACCTTTACAAGAGTAAAGGTGAATGCAGTGAAAAAGGTTCTAGGATTCTCATCTTTACGTATGGTTATGACTTCTGTAAGAAAACTTATTTTGCTGCAGAGTATTCTAATTCCAATTATATTTGGTGTACATATCGTTTATTACCTGAGTCTCAATAATATTGTAACACGTTACTTTTTCATGTTGTTTTTCTACTTGTTAATTATTGGAATTGTAAATCTAATGATGCTGCTGATTACCCAAGTTAGCCTCAAATATATAGATATTAGTTTAATGATAAAAAATAAAGTATATTCTAACCGATTAAATTTGAGTTTATATGCTGTGAAAATTATATTGATTTTATCAATCACAGTATCTGCCTCAATTTTTTCACAAAATTTTGTTAAATACAAAGAGGCACTAAATACTTATGATAAGTTTTCAAATCTAGAAAACTATTATACGTCCATTGGATACAATTCAGACGAGTATGAAAAGGCTCTTCAAAATAAAAATTTGCTTGTTGAATATGGGGATTCTGTTAAAAAGATATTACAACATTTCAGGAACTCCGATCAGTTATATGTTCACAATTTCTCTAGTGTACTATCTCAACTTTCTTCTAGTTTATTAGAACGCAGAGGAACTACACGCGAAGAGGTTTTATCTGATTTCAGGGAGAATCATATTTTTGTGAATGACACTTATCTAAATACTTTTGTGGACATTTTAGATCCTCAAGGTATGCCGATTCATTTGCAGAGTATCAAAGGACCAACAATTCTGGTGCCTGAAAAGCATAAGCGACATGAACAAGAAATCATTGAATACTATACAAAAAGATACAATGCATTATTAAGTTATAATGAAAATTATGAAATTGAGAGTACCAACTCTAATTTGATCAAGTCCGTGGATATTCTATATATTGCAAACGGCCTGAAACCTGAATTACTTGGTAAAGGGGACAGAGGAGAGCTTTCAGGGGAAGAAATTGAAGACCCAATTATAATCTTGGATCAGGGTGATTTTGATGACCTATATTATTATGACCAGTTGAATCAAGGAAACATAATCATTAAAGCAGACAGTAGAGAAGAATTTTCGACTCAAGTCAAAAGATTTAATTTATCGAACTTAGTTATTGAAGGTTCATTAATTACACCTTTTCAAAGTCAAATAAGTTCTACGGAATTTTACATGCAACAATCCTTTATATTTGTTGTTTTGTTTTTAATTACGTTGGTCTTTGTTATTTATATTTCTAATTACATTGATGTAATGTTTAATAGAAAAAATCTGGCTAACAAGTACGGTTTGGGGTTTAGTAATTTTAGAGTACTGAGATCACGCTTGCTAATTACACTCATTTTGTTATCTGCTACGTTTCTAAATTTCTTCATCCCATTTAATTTAATAGTATATTTATCAATTTTATTGGTAGACATTTTTATTTTATTTATCCTGTATAGGGTGGTTATTGTGAGAAATATTCATAAAATATTACGGGGAGGATCATGATGCATGAAATTGAGCTTGTTAATATTGGGAAAAGTTATGAAGGTTTAGCCATACTATCTGGGATGAATTTAACCATAAATACAGGTGAAATGGTCGCCATTACAGGTGAAAGCGGAAAAGGAAAAACAACTTTATTAAATATTATCGGTTTGATTACGAGTAAAGATGAAGGGAACTTGCATCTATTTGGTCATCAGAACCCTAAAATTCATTCCAAAGAAGCAATGATGTTGAGGAGAAAGAGGATAGGGTATTTATTTCAGAATTATGGTTTGGTGGATGATGAAACCGTACTTTGGAATCTAGGCTTGGCTCTCGAGTATAAGAATCTGAACAAAAAAGCCAAGAATGAATTGATTGATCGTTATCTGAATGAATTTGCACTCACCGCACTGAAAAAAAAGATGGTGTATCAGCTAAGTGGAGGGGAACAACAAAGAATTGCCATTATAAGACTTATACTGCAAGATAGTGATCTGATTCTTGCTGATGAGCCAACTGCAAGCTTGGATGAGCAGAACGAAAAATATATATTAGAACATTTAAAAGAATTAAATAGGAAGGGAAAAACAATTGTGGTTGTTACGCATAATACCAATATACTTACTTACTTTGATAGAGTCATTCGTATTGAAGAATTATAAAATACAAATTTGGAAAAAAATTTTATCTTTAAAATGAGGAAACGTATAATTGTTGTTAGAAAGGTAGGTTCCTTGTAATATTAAGGACCTACCTTTTTTGTTATTCACTTATATTTCAATTTTGATTGCTATAAGGGAGGGCTGTCTTTTTGGTGAACAAGTGCTAGCATCCTATGGATTTTTAATATAATGATTCTAAGTTGAGAAAAGAAGGGACTGGACTATGCGCAGATATCAATATCTTTAAACCTAACTATTATATATTAATGGAGGTAAGAGTATTGATTACAGAGTTACACACAGAACGGTTATATTTGCGTAAAATGAACGTAGCGGATGCGGCCAGCTTGTTTAAGATTTGGTCTGATCCGGATGTAACTAGATTTATGAATATCACTCATTTTACGGATGAAAATCAAGCCATAGCCATGATTAATCTTCTGAATGATCTTGCTCAGGAAAACAAGGCCATTCGGTTCTCTATCCTTGCGCAAGAGTCCAACGAAATCATAGGTTCCTGTGGTTATAATTCACTGGATTTTGACAATCTTAAAGCAGAAATCGGGTATGACATTGCCAGATCACACTGGGGGAAAGGATACGCTACGGAAGCGATCTCTTCTTTGTTAGCTCATGCATTCTCGACTATGAAGCTGAATCGAATGGAAGCAAAGGTTGACCCCGATAATGTGAATTCTATCAAGCTATTACAAAAGCTCAATTTCACATATGAAGGCACCCTCAGAGCATACGAGAGGGCAGGCGAAACGTTTAACGATCTGAATATGTATTCCAAGTTGGCGACAGATTAATAAGATCTGTAATAGCGTGTTCTCGGTCTGTTAGAACACATTTGAAGCATTCAAGGGGTGTCCTCAGTCATTCATATGACAGATGGGACACCCCTTGTTTGATATTTCGGTATGTTATATAAAGACGGCATATCATTGGATGACTCAATCTTTTGAATTCATGATCGCCATGGATGCAGGATCGGGAAATACATATCCTTTAGGCAGCTTTTTCATCAATTCATTCATTACAGCGTAATCCACGTTGATGTGAGGTGTGGAAACTGGAGTCGAAAACCAGCGATTGTATAGATCACTCGGAACAAGTAACGTCATATCGTATGTCCTCCTCTGTAAATGGCTTCTTGGTAGACTTGAAATGTACGAAATCCCATCACTTCCAGTGAACGGTGTTGTTCAGCCCAGGCTTTCGCCGCTGCACCCACTGTTCTCCGGGTAACATTATCCTCAAGTAGTGCATCCAACAGTTCACGGAGCGAGTCGACATCCTGCGGAGGAACAACCCATCCCGTACGTCCAGGTTCAACCATCTCAGGCATGCCGGCTGTACCACTGACGATAACAGGTACACCCGCCAGTTGCGCTTCGGTAACGGAGAACGGCTGGGTGTCCTGCAGGCTGGGTTGGACATAGATGTCTGCATGGCGCAGGAAGGAAGGAATATTGTCCAGCTTGCCCCAGAACACAACATCGGCTCCAAGACCCGTTGAAGCGGCCTGTGACCGCAATTCATCGGTTAGATTGCCTTCTCCTGCGATCCAGCAGACCCAATCGGAACGTTTATTTTTCAGACTGGCTAAGGCCTTGATTAACACATGAACGCCCTTGATGTATTCAAGTCGTCCGGTAAAGGCAATGACTTTCTTGCCCGCAGGTGGTCGCTGGCGGAACTTCACAGCTGCTGAGGCACGGTAGGCTGGCAGATCTACAGCATAGGGAATCTGTCTGAACTTTGATTCAGGAACGGCAAGCTCTGTAAGCGTACTCTTGATCCAGTGGCTTGACACGAGAATGAGCTCGGACTGTGCTGCACTTCGTTCTTCCAATGAGAGAAAATAACGTCCACGCTTGGATTGCAAATATGAAGGGAGAGTAAGCTGTGGGTTGGAATTTTGAGCATCGTAAAAGGCTTCGCGTGCAAGAGCGCCATGATAGCTTGTAACCAGTGGGATATTGCGGTTCAAAATGCGTTTTATGGCCACGGCAGCTACCGGATCTTGCGCATGAATAACATCATAGTGGTCCACCCCCAGATAAGCGGCCGCCATCTCGAAGGCATATCTATTCAGTTCATAATAAGCGAGAAGAGGATCGGCAGTGAATTGTGGCAAATCAGTCGGATTGAGTTTGGCTTGCAGCATGGGCCATACCTTATCCTTGGAGAAAGCACGGTTCAGATTACGAACATATACTTCGTTATTGGCACCATTTGTGCCCATGATATCAACCTCTACACCAAGTGCGATTAACCTGTCGGCCAATTGTTTAACATATGTCCATATGCCTCCCATATGTGTAAGCTCCCAATACGTAACGAGCAGAACTTTCATAGCTACCTCCTTGTCACGGCCTGCACCGGCCGAGCTTCTATCCTTTTATTCTATGAAAAAAGAGGACCGGAAGGTCGGGCATTTCCGTGTAATTGGTCGAAAATGGGTGAATGCAAATGGCAATGGACGAGAGGAAGCATATCCTATGTACAGGAAGGTTCATGTGCTCCGAAGGAGGGATCTACAGTGGCGGTATATTTACTTGAGATTCATGAGAATCTGTTACAGACATTTGTTCCCGTCAAGTACATGGATGTGGAGTTGGCCTATGTGGGCGGCGAGGGAGGGACGGATGTATTTGTTGGTGGAGCCAGTATGCACGGAGAACTGTACCGACACCTTTTTCACCTAACGGCATATTCGGAGGGAACGGGCGGTAATCAGGTCATTCATAATCTGGATGTGTCACCCGAGCCTTATGAACTGAGGGTTATCAGCAACAGTTCTTCACCGAATCATTTGGTTATTCGAATATATTGCAGAAGTATTCACGGTCAGACATTGGGCATACTGTCAGAATATCAGATGATGAAGCTTGCAGATTGATATGGACATCATTGAATAGTCATGAATAACCAACGTATGGAGCAGGGAAGGTGCCTGTTCCATTTTTTTTGTGGTGTATCCATAGTAGAAATGCCTAAAAAAATAGCTTGACAGCAAAGGTATTTTCATTAGAATTAGATCAGTATTAAACGAAAGTTTAAAACGACGATTTAAAACGATAGTTTGAAATTAGTCGTCAATATAGGCTGAGTGAGACGCATGGATAAGCCTGCGATCTCCTGGCTGGAAAAGAGTGTGGAGAACGTGAAAGAACAAACAGCAGTATCCCAGGAGCCCGCAGAGTTTTCAATCAAAACGATTATACTGCCACTCCTGGCAATTATCGTCGGTATGATCATGGTTATACTGGACAGTACGGTGGTGAACGTGGCCATTCCGAATCTGGTTCAATATTTCGAGACCGACCTGAAAACCATCCAATGGACGGTTACGGGTTACACTCTGGCTTTGTCTGCAGTTATTCCACTGGCAGGCTGGTTAACGGACCGCTTTGGTGCCAAAAGAGTATTTCTGTTCACGATTGCCATGTTCACCTTGGGTTCTGTGTTATGCTCGATTGCCCAATCACCTGAGCAATTAATCATTTACCGTGTCATTCAGGGCCTTGGTGGAGGCATGGTTGCCCCTATTGGTATGGCAATGGTCTTTCGTCTGGCTCCTCCTGAGCGAAGAGGTTCCATCATGGGGATGCTGGGAATTCCGATGCTGCTTGCCCCTGCATTGGGTCCGGTGTTGTCCGGGTGGTTTATTGAATCACTGAGCTGGCACTGGATCTTCCTGATTAACTTGCCCATTGGTATTGCAGCTTTCATTCTATGTATCAAGTTTTTGCCTGATACAGATCGTGGACGCACACCTGCACTGGATCTGCTCGGCATGATTCTGGCGCCAATTGCGTTCTCGATGCTGGCCTACGGTGTGAGTGAGGGTGGAACGAGCTGGACGTCTGCAACAACTTTGACGGGTGTCATTGTGGGTGGTGTAGCGCTCATTTTGTTCATTATTGTGGAGCTTCGTCATCAAAATCCATTGCTTGAACTCCGGGTATTCAAATCATCTGATTTCTCACGGGGAATTATTCTCGCATGGGTGTCACAAGTGGCACTGTTTGGTGCGATGATCCTGATCCCGCTCTACTTGCAACAGATCAAAGGGTACACTGCACTGGAAACTGGATTGATTCTGCTGCCACAGGCATTGGCTTCCGGAGTGGGTATGCCGCTTGGTGGTCGATTGTTTGATAAAATAGGTGCTAGACCTTTGGCCTTTGTGGGTCTGGGTATTATCTCGGGAGCATTGTTTATTCTGTCCTCCATCACTGTGGAGACAGGTCTTGGCCTGATAATAACGGCTCTGGTCATGATGGGTCTGGGTATGGGCTTGTCCATGATGCCACTCAATACGCATGTATTAAATGCTGCACCGCGCAAGTTGGTTGGACGGGTGACACCGCTCACGGCCGCTGCACAGCAAGTGGTCGTGTCCTTTGCGGTTGCAGGGCTTACAGGCTTCCTTACTTCAAGAATCGCAGACAATACAACGAGTACGGAGCCGACCGCTATCGTTCATGGTTTGGTGGCTGGTTTCAATGATACGTTCTTCCTGGCCGCTTGTATTGCATTGTTCGGATGTTTGCTCAGTCTGATTCTGCGCAAACCTAAACCGATGCCGGAAGAAGAACTTCAAAATGGCGACAAGCCTGATCCCGCGATGATGATGGGACACTAAGATTTCTTAAAAACCATACTAAGGCAGTTCAGAGAAAATTTTGCTGAACTGCCTTTTTGCTATATTCAATGGAAAATTCGCAGTGCTGTCATCATTTCACGGAAAGAAATGGCATATCGATCGGGTGAAAAAGACAAGCTCATATGCTGTCTGCCCTGAATGCGAATATAGTCACGCAGTTTCTTGTTACCCATGAGCTCCCTTGCTTCGGCTACAGCTGCCTTTACATTTCCAATCGGATAAAACTTTCCAGTCTTATTATGTGTGATAAATGAACGCACACCATCCGAATCCGTGCTGAGCACCGGGCAGCCACAACTGATGGCTTCAGCGACGGCATAACCGAATCCTTCAAGCAAGGAAGTGGATAACATGATCCCCCCTGATTCGGCAATCATGGAATAGTATGCAGGCATCTGAGAATGTGGAACATTGATGAAGATGCCAATCCGATCCTCAAGCCCGTATTCTGCCAGCATGTGCCGGAACATGACCTCATCTTCTGGATTAGCCAAAGTTGGATCGTGGAATAACCATAGTCTGGCTTTCGGATTTTTTTTGACGATTTCACTTGAGATGATTAAATATTCACGCCAGTTTTTGTTGTGTTCAAGTCGTCCTACCCAAGCCAGCACCGGATAGGGTGGGGTATCCACCAAAATGGGTGCGAAGGTGTTCGTATCCAGCATATTGGGAATAACAAACCGATGAAGCCAAGGACAGATATGAATGAACATATCCAGCAGATGGTCTGTGGGAGGTATAACGGCAGCATCGCAATGGGCTTGAAGGTAAGGGACACCCATCTGTATCGTTTCCAGAGCCTGATCGCGTGTTCCGAGTCCCTGCGCTTCAAAAATAATTCGTCCGGTATATCCAAGTCCTCTCAAGCGGCCGGGCATAGCGATGTCTGAAGTGGCAATGATGGCATCATAATGATGAGTATGAATGATATGATGAATATCCTCGTCACTGGACGCGGTGAAAATGGGCGTATCACTGTTGTTCTGCAATCCCGAGCCTGTGTTGAGATATAATAGGTGCGCTTCAATGCCGTGGCGTTTCAGAACAGCGGTGCGCAGTCGATTTAACGTATCCACGCCACCGCTCGGAACATAAAACGTGAATAATACTTTCACACGATTCACCCTCTGACTTTTGGTCAGGAGCACATTCTCCTGTACTCTATGTTACGTTGGCTTTAAGTGCAGGGTGTGGGTGTTAACCGGAATGTTCACATTTTGGACAAATATTTTTAAGCTGCCTTTTAAGTGTCATTAAGCTGAGGCTAGGATAGCTCACGTAAGATACAAGGAACTTCCCGTGTCTATCATCTAACCTGAACGATGGTGCACGGGTATTTTAACGGGAAAGGATGAATGATGTGCTCGAAGTGAAACAGGTCAGCAAAGTTTACGAAGGGCAACGCGGCGTACATCAACTGGACTTCACCATGGAACGTGGTGAGATTGTTGGCTTTCTCGGGCCCAATGGTGCCGGAAAAACAACAACGATGCGTATGATTACGGGCTATCTGCATCCAACCGCGGGTACCATTATGGTGGATGGGGTATCGGTGCATGAGCAGGGTCAGCGTGTTCGTTCCAAGATTGGGTATCTGCCTGAAACTCCGCCACTGTATCCGGATATGACGGTGCAGTCCTATCTTAAATTCGTAGCCAATCTGCGAGATGTCCCGGCACGTGAGGTTAAGCTGCGTGTCAGTGAGATGGTTAGTAGATTGGGACTTCAGGGTCGGGAAAGGCAAATGGTACGTGGGTTATCCAAAGGATACAAACAACGCCTTGGGCTGGCAGGAGCCATTATTCATAAACCGGATCTGCTGGTTCTGGATGAGCCAACATCGGGCCTTGATCCAAATCAGATTATCGAGATCAGAGATCTGATTCGGGAACTGGGAGAGAACCATACGGTGCTGCTCAGTACGCATATTTTGCCTGAAGTGAGCACGCTCTGTAATCGAATGTTGATTATTAATCAGGGACAGCTCGTGCTGGATGGTTCACCTCAGCATTTCGGATCAGCAATGGGGGATCAGTTCAAGGTGTCGATTGAAGTGAAGGCCACTGCGGAGCAATTACATAATGTGCTGACCCCATGGGAGAAGGTGCGGAGTGAAGTCATTCAAGCATCGGATGCAAATCCCACCAAAGATAGTTCACTTAATTCAGATTCAGCGAATACGGTTAAAATGCTGCTTACTGGAGAAAACTCGGAAGATTTCCGGGAGGAGCTGTTCTACCTTTTGTCTGGTGCAGGATTACCGATACTGGAGATGAAGAAGGAGAACCTGAGCCTGGAGCAAATCTTCCTGAAGCTGACGACAACCGAGACAACAGGGGCAGACGCGAATTCGGCAGATGTGGATAAGGCTGCTGGGGCAGAGATGGATCAGGACGTAACTGCGGACCTCGACTCCTCGAGTACATCAGAAACATCAGTGACTACAGCAGCCGATACTTCGCCCCAAGCTCACAAAGGGGAGGATTCCAAATGAGACGAATGATGGCGGTATGCAATAAAGAGCTACAAGCTTATTTTCTGTCTCCGACGTCCTATTTTGCTTTTGCCGTATATGTACTGATGACCAGTCTGCTGTTCTATTCAAGCTTTGTATATTACCAGCCGAGTATTGTCGATTATCGTCTCGTGTTGGGCGATACGTTGTCCATGCTGCTGTTTGTCGTGCCATTGTTAACGATGCGACTGGTTGCAGAGGAATTCAGACAGGGAACGGATGAGTTGTTGCTGACTTCTCCGGCACGGGTAACAGAAATTATTTTTGGCAAATATCTTGCTTCTCTGGCCATTCTGGTCGTGCTCATCCTGTGTAGTCTGGTGTATCCATTCATCATGTCGTTCTATGGGACATTGGATATGACGACAGTATGGATGTCTGCGCTGGGGTTATTTTTCCTGGGCGGAAGCATGATGGCGATTGGACTGTTCGCTTCTACATTATCCCAGCATCAGATGGTGTCTGCGGTGGCGGGTTTTATTATTTTGCTCGTTTTGTGGATGCTTGATTCATTCGCAGGAAATACGGGATCTGCTTTGCAACAGTGGCTGGATCCATTTGCACTGACCAACCGGTTCGACAGCTTCATGAAAGGTGTACTTAGTGGACCGGATATATTGTACTATGTCACACTTTCAGGTGTGTTTCTGCTGTTAAGCATTCAAATTGTGGAACGGAAGCGGTGGAGGTGAGAAGATGAAAAAATGGTTAAGTCATACCAACAGTACCGTGCTGTCCGTAGCGGTGATTGGCATCTTTATTTTGCTAACACTGTTCCTGAATTCACTTGGCGGCTTCCAGCTGGATCTGACCTCGAACAAACAATACACGTTGTCTGACCAGTCTCTAACTGCGATCAAAGACGTGAAGGATGACGTTAACATTCTGGTGTTAACCGTCGAAAATGCCAACAACACCGTCCTGAACCGTGAGGTCACGGATATGGTCGAGGAATACACGAAACGTAATAGCAAGTTGAAGCTAAAACAGTATAATCTGACGCAAGAACCTGCGCTTGCATCCAAATACGGCATAACAGGCAGCTCCATTGTGCTGGAGCAGGGAGATCAGCACAAAGTGATTGATATCGCCAGTTTGTTCAGCGCGACAGGTGACGGCAGT
Source organism: Paenibacillus sp. Y5S-9 (assembly GCF_036894235.1). Taxonomy (NCBI): domain Bacteria; kingdom Bacillati; phylum Bacillota; class Bacilli; order Caryophanales; family Paenibacillaceae; genus Paenibacillus; species Paenibacillus sp. Y5S-9. The sequence continues at coordinate 5,536,235 of NZ_CP145887.1, read as the reverse complement.
GACGGATCATATCAATTCACAGGTGAAGAAAAGCTGACACAGGCGCTCATGAATATGTCATCCACCGAGATGCATAAAATGGTCTTTATGACCGGACATGAAGAACTGAGTCTTGATCAGATGACTACGCTGAAATCCTCCTTGGAACAAAATAATGTGCAGACGGAAGAGTTGCAGTTGAATCAGGCCGGGAAGGTTCCGGAAGATGCAGATGTGCTTGCCATTATAGGTCCACAACGTGATCTCAGTGATGCAGAAATGAAGGCCATTCGCACCTATCTGAGTAATGGAGGCAAGCTGTTATTATCCCTCGGATTTGTAGAAGATATGAAATCCAGTTGGAAAAACATCGATGCCCTGATGGCTGACTATGGCGTCGTTGACGAGCATGCGGTCATGGTGGATAACCAGCAAGCCAGTACGATGGGGCCACTCTGGGTGGTGCCGGAGTATGGTACACATGCAATTACGGACAAACTTGCTGCAAGCCAATTGTATCCGATGTTGTCGTTGTCGATTGCGTTGACCAGCAAAGAACAGGATAAATATACCCTTTCACCGTTAATTCATTCTTCGAATGACAGTTATGGGGAGACAAATATCGGCGGCTTATTGCAGAATGAAACAACCAATGATGCCGAAGAGGACATTCAGGGACCCGTTGAATTAGGGTATGCAGTCGATACAACGGATGGCAAACCGAAGGCGGTTATTCTGGGCTCGTCCATTTTCATGCAGGATTCGGAAATTGCGAATGGCGGCAATCGGGACTTTATTTTGAATACGGTAAACTATCTGAGTGAGAAAGAAAATGGATTGACGATTCGCCCACGGGTACAAGCCGGGTATGAGACGGCATACCTGAATGGCGAGCAAGCCAGAACGATTTTCTTCGTGGCTATTGTAGCGTTCCCACTTATCTTTGTTATCATCGGTGTACTCTTATGGTGGAGGCGTAGACGGGTATGAGAAAATGGGTCCCAACAATTCTGGTGGTCATCGTACTGATTGTGGGCTGGGTGTACGCGGCCAGTCAAAATTATTTTCGGGAAGAAGAAGCGGTGCAAGCCAAGTTGCTCGGTATTCAATCGGGGGATATTCAATCCATCACAATACATGACACAACGCAGGAGACATCCGGTACAGCAGCATCTTCGACCTTGGCACTTGAAAATGGCGTATGGCAGATGGTTGAGCCAAAAGTCTATCCTCTGAACGGTTACAGTGTAAGCAGCTGGCTGGATGCTCTTAGTGGTGCGAATCAGGAACTGGTGGTGGAAGAATCGCCGACGGATCCGGATAAGTACGGATTAGGTACAGATGCTACACGTATGGATATCAAACTTAAAGATAATCGGGAGATCAAACTGGCTATTGGCGGCCAGCTTCCAGCAGATGATGCACGTTATGTGCGTGTTGATTCGGGCCCTGTGGTTGCTGTGCAGACAGAGGCGATTAACAGCATGGCCTTGTCTCGTCGTGATTTATTGGACACTACACCTTTCAACATGGATGAGACGAATGTTGAGTCTCTGGAGTGGGAAGGTGAAGCAGCTACCTGGATGTTAACATCGACATCGGAGAACGATGCGGCAGAGCAGACTTGGACACTGAATGGAAAAACGATTGAAGCCACAGATGCCGTATCTCTTATCGGCAAAATCAAAAACCTGTCGACAGCAGATGATGTGCGCAAAGCGTCCGAGCTGAAGAATTCGATTCCACGATTCACTCTGTCTGTTGAACAGACGGTTGATGGGCAACAAGTTAGAGACGTGTATCGGGGACTTACGGTGCCATCCGAACCGGATCAGATCTGGGTCATTACGCCGGATGGTCAATGGGCATATGCGATGGATGCGACGAGTCTAACGGAAGCCGAGAAATTCCCGGATACAATTAAAGCATCCACAACTTCTTCGGAAGAATCATCGAGTTCTGCAAATGAGGGAACGACATCCTCTTCAACCGACGGGAAATGAGCGGGGCGGAAGATAAGTGATATTATTGTGTTGAGATGCAAATATGATTTCGAGGCAGTGCTGCGAACAAGCAGCACTGTTTTTTTTATTTTATATAGCGAAGAAACTCACGGTCCACAGATCAAAACCCAAAGACCAATAAACAGAGACCAAAACCAGAAGACCCAAATCTACAGGGTAAGGTACCATATCCTTTCAGCATATCGGTACCTACAGAAGCGCATCCTAACTTTGTGACCAAAACCAACAAACATTGGAGGATGAGTACATGCCAGCAGTCAAAAAGGCAACAGCTATTACGTTATCATTATCTACTGCAATCTTTGTAATGGCCGGTTTGACAGGTTGTGGCACGAATCGGGATACCAACAATATGCATACACAGAGTGTTCGTCAGCAAGCTAACGGCATTAACCGTTATGGTGTGGAAACAAATGGCATGGATGGCATCCGTGCGAAAAGTTATCGCATGCATAATGTGACTGACCTGAAATCCAGTGAAGAGCTGGCAAAACGCATCACAGAGATGAAGGAAGTTAAAACCGCTCGTGTCATGTTAACGGATCGTAATGCTTATGTGGCGGTTCGTTTGGCAGATGGTCATGCAGGCAAGTTGGAAAGCAAGTCGAATGGTCGTACGAGCATGCTGAATGGAACGATGCGTAATCATGCCAGTGATACCATGCGTGGGGGCAACATGAATCACGATATGGGTGGTATGCGTGTGAATGGCGGTACGGGCACAATGTCTCCGTACAGCACTAGCGGAATTGCTCCAGGACTGAACACAAATTCGGCAACGGATCGCAGCCATATGGGGAATGACCGCAGCATCTATGGAACTATGGGCACAGGCACCATTGGTATGATGCGTGGTCTGACAAACAGCGGCAAAGCACGTGGGACAGACGATGGGCATTATGGTATGAAAAGTGAGGGACAACGTGTAGATAGCACGGACGATAACACATCAGCTGAGATTAAGGGTAAGATTTCAGCCAAAATCAAACAGTTTGCACCAAACATCGAGAATGTATATGTATCAGCCAATCCGGACTTTGTGGAGCATGTGGAGAACTATGCCACAGATATTCGTAACGGTAAGCCCGTTAGTGGCATGATCGATACGTTCCAATCGATGGTGGAGCGCATTTTCCCAACGAACGGAACAGATACGAATCAACGTGATGGCATCCTTGATGATGGCCTGATGAACCGTAATAATAACGATGGCATGATGAACCGAATGAATCGGTAGTTCTGAAGACAGATGAACAAGTGTGCCTTTGCGCAGATGGTAACATCCGCTGCAGGGGCATGTTTGTTTTACATGATCCAATACATACACAATTGCATACGTTCTCTTTGGACAATGAATCACATGTTTACTGCCCATTTTTCTTATAAAACTGAACCAACGCCCTTGACCTGACATAAGATGAGTTGACTGTATCCCCTTAACCTTGTTACACCAACACAACCCGAGCAAGGAGGGGTGAACATTGAAGGGTATCGATCATAAAAGCAAATTTTTGTTGACCCACCGTGAACGCGAAGTATTCGAATTACTGGTTCAAGACAAAACAACGCGTGACATCGCAGGGCAGTTATTCATCAGCGAGAAAACGGTGCGTAACCATATTTCGAATGTGATGCAGAAACTCAATGTTAAGGGTCGTTCGCAGGCAGTTGTCGAGCTGATTAAGCTTGGAGAACTGAAGATTTAGTTGCGAATTACAGTTAGGATTAAGTAGCAGCATGAAAGCCTTTCTCTATTCTTTGTCATGAAGAATGGGGCAAGGCTTTTTTGCTACTGATTTATAGTTTATTACATCAGATGATCCGCTGTTCAGGGATTAAGTCACCCATCCATGGTGTATAAAAATAAGCCACGCAACGCAACCATCCAAAGGTTATCATTACATGGCTTATGTTGAAAATTGAACATCCATTAATTCAAAGTCGACTTTGCATGAGGTTCTCATCATAAAATCAATGCCAATGATTCCGTCAAAACCATAAGGTTCTTGAATTGAACCAAGTTGAATTGGAAAATCAGTCAAAGCAATATGCTCAATATGAAGATTGGGAATGTGCTGTTCATAGCAGATTTCGCTCGTTCCACCTACCCCATACATTCGCTTAGCTCGTCCATTAATAAAATCAATCTGTATACCTACTGCAGCTAATGCATCGGTATCAAACACAGTTGCTGAACAGCCTGTATCAAATAAAATATTATGCAAAATGATAGTTTGTTCATTATGGCTTATGGTCAAGGATACGATAGGTAAGCCTTGCTGTAGTTGTAGTTTCATGTTCGTTGCCGCACTCCTGAAAAAAATTCTTCTACAACCTCAACATCGCTTCTGCTCGTATGAAAGACATATAACTCGCGTGTCGGATGGAGCTTGTGCAGTTCTTTGTAACCGCTCCAGGCTTCTTGAGGATTATCATAGTTTTGAATAACAGCTATATCCTCTAGTTGACGGACACGGTTGCAGGAGCTTGCCTTGATTGCTTCCACAAGTACAAAACGATCTGGGTGTAATTCAATGATCTCTTCCCATTTCATCGGCGTCACCTCGCTTGGATAGTCGTATTTTTATTATAGCATTAAGAGTGTAGGAAGTAAGCGCGTTATTTATAATTATATGGTACCTTGTAGTTATTGAGAGAACATATAGTATCGACAGGACGGGGATATGGATATCTCGTTAAACGCTTCGGCCCGAATCAATGGTTTGAAAAGACATTTGAATCTTAAACTGCATTGAAAATGAAAGGATGAGCTGTGTGGACCACTTTTTAAGTGAATTTGAAAATCAATTTCGAGCGGAGTTTCTACCTGATCTGGAAAAAACGCTGGCTAAGGTAGAGCACGAGAAAGTATATGCTTGTGCCTTTGGAACAGACAGTGATTGGGTAACGCTGTTCATGGCGGTAAATACAGAGGAATCCCTGGCTAGGCATATTGTGAGTATGAAAGAGCAAGGGCTATGTGATAGTGAGGAGGATGAGATCTATTACAGATGGGGCTGCTCCGAATATCAATATGGCGAGGATACGCACTTTAACCACATCAGTCGATTGTTGTATGCAACAGAAGATGTCCAGAAGTATAAGGATGAGATCATTCGAATCATCGCCAAAGTTGTGAATGAGACAGCAGATGACGTTTTCGCCCGATATGGACAAACCAAAGCAGACATTACGTTTTTCGTTTCTCTCACAGATGATGATCTGGCGGAGGAGATTGAAAATCAATCGGTCCATCAAATGACTGTACCCGGCTTAGCCAGCAAATTCTTAAAACGATATGATGACATGAATTAGACCGAGTTAACTTGAGTTGAGCGTTTAGTTGAATGGAAATTGCATTAAAACGAATTGAATCTTAGTACCGCGAAAGTCTTTCCTATTCTTTAACTAAACTAAAGAAGGAAGAGGCTTTTTTGTTTGAGCGTGAAAAAATGAAACAACCGAATCCATACACTTATTGATTCCTATTCATTTGAAGGAACGTCCTCCATCTTTTCTTCGAAAATGGCTGATAAAAGAGCTGCTCCAATTCCTCAAATTGTGCTTCGTTCAGATGAAGATGGAGTGCTCTTTTCGCAATTTTTGCGGCAGGCTGGGAAGCGGATTTCCTTCCTCCGGCTTTTCGTTTGATCGGAATATGAAATTGCAGCAGATCTTCAAGGTGATTCCATCCTTCCCAACTCAACCGACCTCCGCGTTTCCAGTCGATGGCATAGAGGGCATAATAGGCGTGTCCTTCTGTTTGTTTGGTAGCAATAATCCAGGTGGAAGGACTGAACTTTTTCTGTTGTCTTCGATTCATTAGAATTGCACCCCTCTCGATTCTCAATATAAAGGACATCCACTATGCGTATCAAGCAGGTGAGAGTCTATACACGCTCAGCATCATTGCATAATTCATGTTAAATTCCTCTTGATTTGCAGGATCGTCTTGATTAAAATGAAATTATAAAAATAATTTTCTTAATTTGTTAAAAATAAATAAAAATAATTTTCATAGAAGTGAGGTCCTTATGGCAGCCATATTACGTGCGTTGCAGCAAGAACTGAATAACCTTCCGTCTCAGGAGCGACGTATTGCCGAAGTCATTATGCAATCTCCATCGGACATTCCCGGCTGGACGATTAGTCATCTGGCAGAGCAGAGTGGCACAAGTGCGGCGACGGTGACCCGCTTTTGCAAGTCGTTTCATTTCAAAGGTTTTCCCGATTTCAAAATGAAACTTGCCGCAGAATTGTCCCACGCATCTGATGAAACTGCGTATCAGGATATTGTAGCGGGCAATTCCCTATCCAAAATTGTTGAAGCTATCGAAGCCAACCACCTCGCGTCGATTGCAGATACCACCCGTTTGCTGGATTTGGGCAGATTGGAGCAGGCAGTGCAATTATTGTGTCAGGCTCGCCGCATCGATCTGTACGGTGTAGCTACCTCATCGATTGTTACACAGGATTTCTATCAGAAACTGGTGCGGATTGGCAAAAGCTGTACGGCTTTTTCCGACTCACATATGCAGATTACATCCGCATCTTCGCTCGCCGAGGGAGATGTGGCGATGGCGGTATCCTATTCAGGCGAAACACCAGAGACCATAGATGCCCTGCATTGTGCCAAACAGGCCGGAGCTTCTACGATTTCACTGACTTCCTATGGCAGTAACACGCTCGCAATTGTATCCGATATCCCACTCTTTACGTCCTCTCTGGAAGAAGGCATGAGGCGTGGAGATATGGCTTCCCGTATTGCACTGCTGCATGTGGTCGATATTTTGTTCACAGGCATGGTAAGTGCCGACTTCGACCGTTTTATCCCCAGACTGGAACAATCCTATCACAACGTGCAGTCTTATCGATTCCAACACAACGGAGGTGCCTGACAGATGAAGATGAATATACGAATTTTTGAAAATGAAGAAGATTTAAACTCCACGGGTGCTGGCCTCATTGCCAGCTTGTTGCAGACCAAACCACGGGCTGTATTGGGGCTTGCGACAGGAAGTTCTCCTGTGGGCATATATAAACAGCTTATCACGTTGTACCAGAAGGGGCTGGTCAGCTTCTCACAGGCTTCTTCCTTTAATCTCGATGAGTATGTCGGGCTGCCAACAGAACATCGTGAAAGCTACCGCAGTTTCATGAACGAACAATTATTCAAACATATCGATATGGATCTTGCCAGAACGCATGTGCCTGATGGTCAGGCTGCCGATCTGGAACAGGAATGTAAATCCTATGAACAGAGATTGGATGATCGTGGACCTGTAGATCTGCAACTGCTTGGCATTGGACATAATGGTCATATTGGCTTCAATGAACCGGGAACTGAACTTACAGGACGAACACATGTCGTGGATCTGAAAGACGAGACGCGAAAGGCAAACGCACGTTTCTTTGACAGCATTGATGAAGTTCCGGCTCAGGCGATTACGATGGGTGTCGGTACCATTTTAAAAGCCAAACAGATTCTGCTCATTGCCCGTGGCGAGGAAAAAGCGGAGATTATTCGCGAAGCGTTCATGGGCCCAATCACAACTGCCTGTCCTGCATCGCTTTTGCAATGTCATCCAAATGTGGTGGTATTGCTGGACCGTGCAGCTGGGAGGCTGGTGAGATGACCGAGGAGACTAGCCGTGTTAGCGGGAGACAGCGTGATGAAAATATTTCTCTTCTTCGGGGCAAGCTGCTCCTCGCAGATGAAATATTGGAAGACGGTGTAATAGCTTGGGGGGATGGGAAAATCCTTTATGCTGGGATACCGGAAGGTCTTCCTGAACAGATTCGGCGAGAGGCTTTGCCGCTGTCTGTACCGGAACGCGGCCTCATTGTGCCTGGATTCATTGATATCCATGTGCATGGTGGGAATGGGGAAGACTTTATGGACGCAAGCCCGGAGGTGTTGGACAAGATCACTTCTTTCCATAGTACGCAGGGCACAACAGCGATGCTTGCGACTTCCATGACGGCTCCAAAAGAGCGACTGGACAGCGTACTTGCCGAAGTCGACCGCTATCGTTCGAGTGAAATGCCCTATGCACAACTTGAGGGTGTGCACCTGGAAGGTCCGTTTTTTAGTCCGAAATGGCCTGGAGCGCAAAATCCGGAACACATCATTCTGCCTGATGTATCTTGGCTCGAAGCATGGGAGAAGCAATATCCTGGCCTGATCCGTCAAGTTACGTTGGCACCGGAACGTGAAGGCGCGTTGGAAGTCATTTCATGGCTGCGAGAACAACGGATTACAGCGGCACTTGGTCACACGGATGCGACCTATGAAGAGGTGGAGCGGGCAGTTGAGGCAGGACTACATCATGCAGTACATACGTTCAATGCCATGACACCGCTGCATCACCGGCTACCCGGGGCTGCCGGAGCCGTGCTGAGTGATCCACGTATCAGTGCTGAGGTGATTGCCGACGGAATTCACGTGCATCCTGCGGCGATCTCAATCTTGGCTCAGCTGAAGCAACATGATGATCAACTCGTATTGATCACGGATGCCATGTCTGCTGCGGGTTTGGATGACGGGGAGTACAAAATCGGCGACCTGCCCGTAATCGTGAAGCATGGCGAGGCCAGACTGAAGGACGGCGGCGCACTGGCGGGAAGCACGCTGACAATGATTCGCGGTTTCCGTTACCTGATACAGGAAGTGGGCCTGAGTCTGAACGCTGCATCAAGAGCAGCAAGTCTGACACCGGCACGCCTGCTGGGCATTGATCACCGGACAGGTTCCCTGGCTCAAGGAAAACAGGCAGATATTGTTTTGCTGAATGCGGAGCTGGATATTGAGGGTGTGTGGGTGAAGGGCAGACGGATTGGCGAGTCATATTAGATTTAGAAAACTAGTATCGTGCTAATAACTCTCATTTGTGATGCATCAGTCTTAGGAGTTAAAACTTGGCTTTTATCTGTGTAGAGGCAACACCTTGCGCAATATGTTAAAATAGATCTCAAAAAGACGGGATCTGCGGATCACGCATAACGGAGGCGTGAAACATGGAACGTAACGCTATGCTCGAACATGATCCGTTCATCACAGTGCTGGCGGAGAAGTTGCACATACACGGATATTATGCCTTTTATGGCGAGCATTACAATGAGACCGATATGGAGCTGTACCGCAGGCATCTGTTTACATCATTCAGCAACATCGTATGGGTAGAGCTGGATGCACGCAAAAAGTATATGATTGTCGATCATCGTGGACGCAACACGGTCATGAAACTGATCGAAGGTATGTTGAACACACGCAGAACGCTGCGGGCGAACCAGGCAATGGCAGGAACGGACACCTCTGGAGTCCAGCAGGAGATCGCACATTTATCCAAGCTTGTGCACATGTTGAAGTTCACAACATTCCGCACATAAGCGAAGTGTGACATGTGGGCTCACATAAGCGATGAGTAACAACGCAAAAATGAAGAGTAACAACATGAACAACCACAAGAGTATACGTGAGTAACATGGAAGAGTAATAAGTTAAGTTTCAAGGAAGAATAGACTAGGATCTCCACAATAACATTTCACTACGATTCCATTCTCATAAGTAGTTTTCTCCGTAGGCCGCGTAGCGCTAACGAATCTGTGAAGCCTTATTCCAATGATTTGGCAGTGATAGAAAATGTAACGAATCTCAGACACGCTATTTAATGCAATTTAGCGATATTTCGGTACTTAAACATGTCTGCAGCGTAAATAAGATGTCTACGATTCGTTAGATTTTCAAACCTGCGAAATTTCAAGTAATAAGGCTTGTCAGGTTCTTTAGACGACAGTTGGCAATCTCGAGTAAGGTTATGTGTCGGGCTTAGATAGTAAACGAGTAAACGAAAGAGAGAGTCCTGTCATAGCTGACGGAACGCTCTCTATTTTTTTTATACAACGATTCTTCAGTTCAGCAACAACCATATTCACTCATTAACTCGTTCAACGGGGATGCAAGCTTCTGAAGCTAACTCATGTAGTAACTCATATCTTACTAACTTGGCACAATTAATAGAATTAAGATAACAAAGCTTCCTAAAGATCACAAAGTTACTCACCGAATTCTACAGATATCTCCAGAGATCTCCAGAGATCTCCAGAGATCTATCCCCATCCACAGATCCATCCAATCATTCCTTCATTCATCTAATGTCTGAATCCTCATGAAAAGTGGTCATCTAAACGAAGTCACAAAACTGCTGAACAGCGTCCGAACATCATACTGATACTTGTTGATCGGCTCAATTGGACGGTTCTCTCCAAGCAAGGTGTAGACGGCGATCCGTGCTGCTCGGACCGAATATTCTTCGGTGAATACCACGTCATCGGGAATCTCGCAGAATTGGCTGATAAAGGCCAGGTTGGTGGAGCCTTCAGGCACAACCTTTGGTCTGTCGCTGTTGAGTCTAGGCATGAATTGGGCTGTAATGTAAGGCATCATGCATGGAATACAGTTGGCTGTCGCCATGATATCCTCTTGATGTTCCTGGAAATGAAGATGGCCGATCAACTCCTGCATAATCTCTTCACCGGTACAGTCACACATTCTTTTCTTCACGTAATCGCCCACGTTATCCGGATATAATCCGTATCCCCAGAATACGTTGATATGCTTAGGCTGACCACGGAAATGTGGTTGGAAGGCCAAAACGACAGACATGAACCAGCTGGAATCCTTGAAAGTAACCAGCGCGCCGGTACCTGCCCGGTTGCGTGTGAATTTCTCCATCAGATCAAAAAAGACCGAATCCTGGAAGGTGACCGTAAACGACTCCCATTTGGACTCATCCACATGATCATTAAAAGAAGAAGGGTTGCCCAGCATCGGTTTCTTGGCGGCAATGTTCTCCCACAGCTTCCATGAGCTGCCCTTGCCATTCAGTTTCGGGGCGGAAGTCATGGAGCCGATGTCGGCCCCTTCGGTCATCGAACCGTTTGTAACAATGACCAGATCACCTTCAAGGATGTCAATGACTTCCTCTTCACCTCCCCTGAGCACATGCATCCGACTTACTGTAATGCCGTCGCCGTCTTTGAAATCCAGATCAGTAACCGTACATTTCAGCGTGAAATCTACGCCAAACGGTTCCAAATATTTATGCAGTGGCAGGATGATCGAGTCATACTGGTTGAACGGTGTGCGGGTAACACCTTCCAGCGTCTGAATTCTCGGGAATTCGTGAAAAAAGCGGAGCATGTATCTTTTGAATTCCACGGCGCTATGCCAAGGTTGGAAAGCGAAGGTGGTCGCCCACATATACCAGAAGTTTGTTTTGAAAAAATGAGGACCAAACCAGTCGTTGATGCGCAGTTTACCCAGCGTGTCTTCAGGAGTAATAATCAGTTTACCCATCGCCAGACGGTCCGCCATATCAAAGCCCATCGAGAGCACATCTTCGACCTTCCCGTCACGGTTGATGAGCCGTGCATTGGAATGTGTGGGATTGGCATCGTCAAATTCGGTAATTTCCTGTCGGACAGATATGCCTGGACGGTCGATGGAAGGGATGGAAGCCAGCAGCTCCCACAGATTCTCATAGGCCTCGTCATTGAGCATCCGCCCGCCGCGGATGATATATCCTTGATCGGGATTACCAGCTCCGTCATTGCTACCGCCGAGAATGGGCATTTCTTCGATAATGTGAATATGTTCTCCAGGAAAGCCACAATCTCTGACCAGATAAGCTGCACCCGCCAATGATGCAATGCCGCCGCCTACAAAATAGACCTGTTTATTACCATATTCTTTCTTCACGATCATTCGCCTCCAAAAGGTTCTGTAATCACATTTCTAATGTAATCCTTGCAGGTTTGTTAAGGTATGATCAAAAGAACGGGAGTGTCCAATTTTTGGTCACTTTTGGAAAAGTGTCTAAAAATCAGGCTTAGATCACATATGAAAAAAGCCGCACATCATTAAGTGGATGGCAGCTTATTCTCATACCTGTGCAGTGCCCTCAGGACATTGCCTTCGATCAGCCCATTGAGCTTCTCAATAATCTGTTCTGGCGGTTCTTGCATGTCACCTCTCATCCATTGAATGACTAGCCCAGTGAAAGCCAGGGTATAGAAGTTGGCGACAAACTCTTTGTCTTCACCGCGGACCTTAATCCCACAGGCCAGTTCATCAATAACACCCATGATCAGATCATGGGTTACTTCATAGAGGTATGTGTCCAAGTGGGTGCGCCCGAGCGAGTCGAGTGTGTTGCAGCAGAACGTTTTGTTGTTCTCGATGTAACAAAAGATTTTATAGAATCCGTCCGTCCATGTGCTGTAGCTTCGGTACTCCGTAAGGCCCTCCACCGCTTCAGTCTGATAGATCCACCCAAGCAGCGCGTAAATATCCTGAAAATGATAATAAAAGGTTTGCCGGTTCACGCCGCAATGGTCAACCAGATGTTTGACCGTAATCTTGTTCAGTGGAGTATGCTCCATCAGTGATTTAAGCGAGTGAGCCAGCGCATTTTTGGTCAGGTGAGAAGCAGACACAACATTCACCTCATCATTTTGGATTAGCTTGCCGGGGCGCAACAGCACGTAAACACTCATGGCAAAAGCCCCGCGCCGAAGTCGCTTAACATAAGCAGATCAAAACGCAGGAATCCCGAAAGATCCCCCATGCAGAAATACCCCTGTAGCCATCAACAATATCCGTTACCCGATCCACATCATACTCCATAAGGTTCATTCTAAATACTTAATATCAATCGATTCAATCGAACCTCCAAAGGGCACCGCTTGTGTTGTCTCTATCACAACCCTTAAAAGTTAGCCGTCGTCTAAAACCAGTCACAATAAAGAGCAACCATGGTAAAAGCCTGAAACCTAGTGAAGGAGACGTAATTAATCTAAAAAACGGCCGATAAGGTCGCGTGTATTATCTCTATAACACTAAACCATTAAAACCGAGACCCCGTCTATAAAATCAGTCATAGGAAGAACGATAACGAAATGATCGAGAAAAAAATCAAAAAAAATCGAAAAACTGTTCAGTAGCCCATCGTTTCGTGATCTATCACACTAACCTTCAAAGTTAAACCCATACCTTTAAAGAAGCCATAATAAGCAAGCTGTACGCAATGATCGATACAAAATAAATAGAAACGGCCTATAAGTCATCATGTTGTTATCTCTAATACACTAACCCATTTAAAAGTAAGTCACCATCGTCTCCCTTCATAAAAAGCAGCCACGAAAAAACCACAATTTCACCAAAGAAAAAAGAAACAACTTCACCCAAAAAACAAAAAAAAGAAACAAATAAATCAAATAAATAAAAAAGACGCCCCGAAGGCCGTTCTTTTTTCTCCCCATTACACTAACCAATCAATAGTTAGGCTCAATCTTAAAATCAGTCTGCGACAAGCTGCAACGTAGTGAAGGGGACGAAATCGATTCTGAAGAAGCGGAGCGTTCGCCTTTATCGTCGGATTTTACCCTTTGAGAAGGGGAATCCAAAAAATCCGACGATAACAGCGATCTAAAGAACGATTCGGCCCCGGAACGTCCACTCAGCACGCTCTCATGATCTGGTTTTAAACACGATGATTACAAACTCTTCAGAAATTGAACAATCGTCAACAACCCTTTATCAAAGTTCTCCAGGTTGAAGTGCTCGTTTGGTGCATGCAGATTCTCATCCGGCAAGCCAAAGCCCATCATGACAGCAGGGATTTCGAGTACACGTGAGAGTTTCTCAACAATCGGAATGGATCCGCCATCTTTGGTAAAGAGGGCACGAACGCCATACACGTGCTCATACGCATCTGCCGCTTTTTGCAGAATTGGATTGGAAGGATCGGTATTGAAAGCAAAAGCTTTCTCGATCTGTTTCACATGCAGCGTTGCACCCGGTTGAACGTGAGCGCGCAGATGTGCTTCGATACGATCCAATACATGCTGTGGATCTTGATCCGCAACAAGGCGGCATGTAATTTTGGCATGAGCTTCCTTCGGAATAACCGTTTTGCTGCCTTCGCCCTGGAAACCACCCCATACGCCGTTCAGTTCCAATGTTGGACGAGCGCCAACACGTTCCACGAACGAGTAACCTTCTTCGCCGTACAATTGCTCCAGTCCGAGGTCTTGACGAAGTTGTTCTTCATTGAAGCCCTGTTTCACAAATTCTTCTCTCATCTCAGGAGATAGTGGCAGAACGCCGTCGTAGAAACCATCTACACTCACACGGCCTTGCTCATCATGCAACGAAGCGAGCAGGGATACGAGTGCGTGCAGTGCGTTAGGTACACCACCACCAAATGAACCGGAGTGCAAGTCGGTATTGGCTGTGTTCAGATCTACGTGAAGCGAGCAGAGGCCGCGCAGGCCAGTGGAGATCGCCGGTTTACCTTTTTCAAGCAGGGACGTATCCGAGATCAGTACCATGTCTGCACGCAGCTTGTCCGTATTATCATTCAGGTAGATGGGCAAGTTCGGGCTGGAGATTTCCTCTTCGCCTTCGATGCAGAACTTGATGTTAACCGGAAGTTCTTTGTTTTCTGCCAGAATGGCTTCAACTGCCTTGATATGTAGGAAAATCTGTCCTTTGTCATCCGTTGCACCACGAGCGAACAGCTTGCCATCACGAACGGTAGGTTCAAAAGGAGGTGTCTCCCACAGGTTAAGCGGATCAACAGGTTGTACATCATAGTGTCCATAGATCAGCGCCGTCGGTTTGCCGGGTGCATGCAGGTGATCTGCATAAACAATCGGATGTCCAGCCGTTTGAATGACCTCTACGTTTTCCATGCCTGCACGTGTGAGCGCATCTGCTGCCCATTGTGCTGCACGATTAACATCCTCTTTATGCTCTGAAATGGCAGAGATACTCGGAATGGACAACCATTCATTCAGTTCTGCCAGGTGTTTTTCTCTATTTTGTTCAAAATAAGTCTGTTCTTTCATTAAAAAGGCCTCCTTCATGTTTGCTTTATCTCATTGTAATCCATTTTGTCATGTTAATAAAACATTGGTTAAAAAAATGATCGGTTACAGATCGTTTCATTCACCAGAAGATTGTGCGTATAATACAAGAAAAGGATTTCATCCATATATTCTCAGGGGAGTTGAGGAAGTTTCCATGACAGTCAGACCCGATGCAAGCAGGCAGGTGAGCAGCGATGGAACCGACTAGGAGCGATCGAATATTTGGCAGATTCAAGCGTTTGTCCGATTTGAAGGCTGGAAGGCATAAAGGGCGATTTTATCGAAACAGCCTCATGCTGATTTTACTCATTGCCAGCATTCCCGGGCTAATCACAGGTATTGTTATGTATCAACAGGTTGTTGGCCGGATGGAAACCGAGTTTAATCGGATGCATCAGAACCAGATCGAGAACCGGGCACGCAATGTGGATGACCAGCTGGCTTATCTGGAGATGAACTTATCTCATTGGGCTTTTGAACCGAGGTTTGGCAATGCTTTGCGAACACTGGATTTTGTGTATTATTTTAATGAAACGCAGGAGATTGTGACTACCTTATACGTATTACAAGGTTCCCATCCACTGATCAAGTCAGCACAGCTGTATTTGCAGGAACCGAAGCCAATCTTGTTTAATCGGGATTATACCGAATTGAACGATGAAGCAAAAGTACAAGCCTATGATCGATACCTTTCCATGGGGAACCACGTGTACTGGACAGACTGGGTTTCCGGCATCAACAGTGATACCGCAACATCGACCAACGATAGTCCACTGCATACGGATGCAGGCAATGCACTTGTTCTAGTACATAAGATACCAGGCGAGAGCATTAATCCGTTTGGTGCACTGATCATCACGCTGGATAACGAGAAAGTCGCCAGTTTATTGAAAACGCTTACTCCTTACGACGAAGGGGTAACGTTCCTCATGGATCAGGAAGGAAACACACTGGTTACCGGGAATCCGGGAACGGCGGGAGAGACTTCTGCTTTTGAGCAGCAGCTAAAAGAAGAAGTAGCCCTGCATGCGGGCAGCCGCTCATTCCTGTTCCGATATGAGGATCAGACCTATTCTGTCTCATACGGTTCATTGAGTCGGATTGATTCAGACTGGACTTACGTGTCCGCAGCCCCTTTGACCTCAGTCACTTCGCCAGTTAAACTGGTGTCCAAAATCATCGTCATTGCGAGTATAGGCAGTCTCATCCTGGGATTATTGTTATCCTGGTTTGCTTCACGCCGCATATATTCACCTGTAGCGCGGATGCTCCATCTGCTTACGCCTGGCAGAAACGAAACAACACCAATGGATGCCAAGCTGGATGAGTTTGAGCTGCTGGAGCAACAGTGGAACGAACTGACCTCCCGCAGTGTTACGGCACATCGCCAGTTGCAGGAGCAGCTTCCCCATCTGCGCGACAGCTTTGTCCTACAACTTGTACAGGGGCATCTATATGCCTATAACGAGCAGGATCTCCAGCAGCGCATGCGTCATCTTGGATTTGAGCTGCTGGGCCAGCAGTATTTGCTGGTGCAGATGTATTTTACAGGATACGAGCAACTGCAAGGCAGATTTGGGAGCCAAGACACGGGATTAGTCACTTTTGCAGCAGTGAATATCACTCAGGAAGTGGCGAAAAATTATTTCAGGCAGATCAGTGTCATGAACTTTCATGACTTGTCTTCCGCCATGCTTGTGATCGCTCCCCAGGACGAACCTGTGAAATCACATGCGCTGTTATGGGGACAGGAACTGGTGGAGGTCATTGGACGTACGCTCAAAATGAAGGTGACCTTGATGGTCAGTCGCCCAGCAGCTTCACTACAGGAACTGCCCGGACGATTTGTCGAGATGGAACAGGCCGTGGCTTACCGCAGTGTGGAGGAAGGTAGTCAGATTCTCGATCTGGAGGATGAGGCGTGTTTCCGCAGAAATGAAGCAGCTTCCTATCCACTTGGGCTGGAACGGGAGTTGTTACAGGCGGTCAGGCTGGGCAAACAAGCCGAAGCAGAACGTGTGCTGGAACAATTCATGAGTGAGATTACGCGGACGGGCAGTACCGAATTTCAGGTGCAACAGATGATGCTTCAATTGCTCGGCAGTATTCAGCACATGATGCTGCAAACGGGGGTCACACCTTATAAGCTGTTTGGTGGTTACAACATGTATGAGCAACTATCCGGTATTCGTGAACCTGTACAGATGAGGCAGTGGATGATGAATGAGGTATTCATACCGTATATACAAGAGGTTGAGGTACGATCGCAGGAACCGCTGAAACTGGTGGTGGAACGAACGATGTTGTACATCGATACACATTACCGCAGCGACATTTCGCTGGAAAACTGTGCTGACGAGGAGCAGATGACACCCTATGCACTGAGTAAGGCTTTCAAACAGGTTTCAGGCATTAATTTTATTGATTATCTGACACGTGTGAGAATGGATGCGGCGAAGCAATTGTTACGTGAGACAACGATGAAAATTAATGATGTTGCGGCGGCTGTGGGATATCAGCACAGTTATTTTAATCGGATCTTCAAGAAACAGGAGGGAGTTACCCCGAGTCAGTATCGCGATCAATGGTTTGGACAATAACCGTTCGTATCTTTGTCATTTCAGACCGGCATTCAGCTTTAACGGATGTCGGTTTTTTCTTTTTTTACCGTGATACAAAGAAGGATAAACCCGCAAAAATGTGCAATTCTACCTGCTACGTTATGTTCAGTTTCTTGTGGAAATGGCGTTATAGCGGGCTTTTCGGCTAATGAGCCGGAGCAATGCAAAAAATGAAGGTTGCCGGAAAAAGATCGGATGTATAGTCTGAGTATCAGGTTATTTGATAACGCTTACATCGTTGAGAAAGGGGAGACATGATGAACGGGAAGACGGACTGGAATACCAACGGCACTGCAACCACCCAAGCGGATAGGGCCACAAGGCCCATGAGACGAGAGTCTAACTGGAAAAGGCAGATTAAACGAAACAAATGGTTATATGTGCTTGTGCTTCCCGGCTTTTTGTACTTTGTCATCTTTAAATACTTGCCCATGTGGGGGATCATCATTGCCTTTCAGGACTACCAGCCTTTCCTGGGCATCCGGGAGAGTAACTGGGTGGGGCTAGAGAACTTTACGAACTTTTTCTCCAACCCGGACTTCTTCCGACTATTACGCAATACGCTGGTCCTTGCCCTGTATGATCTTATCTTCTTTTTCCCGGCACCGATCATTATCGCCTTGTTATTAAATGAAATTCGGGTCGCCTTCTTCAAAAGAACGATTCAAACACTGGTCTATGTACCCCATTTTGTATCCATGGTGATTATCGCCAGTATCACGTACGTGTTCCTGACCCCACAGGGCGGGGTGTTATACGACCTGATCGCCTGGATTACAGGCAAGCCTATTGATGTACTCTCCAGTCCGGGTTCGTTCCGTCCGCTCATTATTGTGCAGATGATGTGGAAGGAGATGGGATGGGGCACGATCATTTTCCTTGCTGCCCTCGCAGGTGTAGATACGGAACAATATGAAGCCTCCATTGTCGATGGTGCAGGACGGTTACGGCGGATGTGGCATATCACACTTCCAGCCATTCGTACGACCATAGTCATTTTGCTCATTCTCAGACTGGGGAACTTCCTCGATACCGGATTTGAGCAGATCTATCTGATGACCAACTCCCTCAACCGGGATGTGGCAGATGTATTTGATACGTATGTGTATACGGTGGGGATTACGCAAGGTGCATTCAGTTACAGTACCGCTGTTGGACTATTCAAGTCTGTGGTGGGGATCATCCTGGTGCTTGGCAGTAATAAACTTGCGAAAAAATTCGGCCATCCCGGAATTTATTAAGGAGGAGCGCCCATGAACAGCCGTCTATACAACAGCCCTGCCGGCAAGGTATTTGATATCTTCAATTACGTCATGCTGGGGATTCTGGGCATATTAACCGTCCTTCCGTTCCTGTATATTATAGGGAATTCTTTCGCAACGGAAGCCGAGATCACCGAACGCAGTTTTTTCCTCATTCCGAAGGTGTTTTCCTTCAGCGCGTATGAGTATATTTTCTCCTCGTCCACGATCTTTCGCAGCATTGGTGTTTCCATTTTCATCACGGTGGCAGGCACACTGGTCAATCTGTTCTTCACTCTAACAATGGCTTATCCACTATCCAGAAGTGACTTCTGGGGCCGTAACGTCATGATGAATATGGTGATCTTCTCGATGTTATTCGGTGGTGGCATGATTCCAACGTATCTCATCATTCGTGGATTGGGACTGCTCGATTCTTACTGGGCTCTTATGCTTCCTGGCGCGATCAGCGCTTTTAACTTAATAGTTGTCAAAAACTTTTTTCAGCAAATGCCGCCCGGGCTGGAGGAAGCGGCCCGCATCGACGGCTGTTCGGATCTCGGCGTGCTGTGGCGAATAGTTCTGCCTTTATCGAAACCGGTCATTGCCACGTTTGCTTTGTTCTACGCCGTAGGCCACTGGAACAACTTTTTCTCGGCACTCCTGTACATTTCCGATAGTGACAAATGGCCTCTGCAAGTCATGCTGAGACAGATCGTGTTACTCTCGCAAGCCAGTGTCGGAGATATGGCAAACATGGACCCCAATTTTGTACAGCCACCAGAGCAGTCGATCAAAATGGCAGTGATCGTTGTAGGTACCATTCCGATTTTGCTGGTGTATCCGTTTTTGCAGAAGCATTTTGCCAAAGGTGTCATGTTAGGTTCAATTAAAGGTTAAAGCCAAGGGGGAGAACGTATGGGACAAAAAACGGGATTCAAAAAAGGTGCACTGTTACTCTCTGCGTCACTGGTACTAAGTACAATTCTGGGAGCATGCTCCACGGACAAAGCAGGTTCAGGAACCGCTGCGGGTGGCACCGACGAAATTACCATTATGCTTCCGAACTTCGAAGCGGAGAATCCGCCGGAGAACAGCCCGGTCATCCAGAAGCTTGAGGAATTGACTAAGGTGGATGTGAACTTGCAGTGGGTGCCGAGCAGCTCGTACGAAGACAAATTCAACATCACACTGGCCTCGGGAAAGCTTCCTCAGATTATGGTGGTGTTAGGGAAGTCCCCAAGTTTCATTAATGCGGCCCGAACCGGGGCTTTCTGGGAGCTGGGTCCTTATCTGAAAGATTATCCGAATCTGAGTCAAATGAATGAAATCATCACCAATAATGCGTCAATCGATGGCAAAACCTATGGCATATACCGGGCGCGCGCCCTGGGACGTAATGGGGTCACAATCCGCAAAGATTGGCTTGAAAATCTGGGGCTGGAAGAGCCAAAGACGATTGATGAATTTTACAATGTGTTGAAAGCGTTCACGAAGGATGATCCAGACGGTAACGGCAAGGATGATACGTACGGTCTGGTTGCCAGCAAATTCACGGGGCCGTGGGATAACATGCAGGTATGGTTTGGTGCGCCCAACAAATGGGGAGATGATGGCAGTGGAGGTCTGATCCCGGCGCATGAGACACCAGAATACATGGAAGCCCTAAAATTTTTCCGGCAAATCTATAGTGAGGGTCTGGTCAACAAGGACTTTGCCGTGATGGATGCAACGAAACTGCCTGATCCATTTGTGAATGGGCAAGCCGGTGTCATGGTGGATGTAGCAGATAATGCACAGCGCATGGATCAGAAAATACTTGATAAAGACCCGAATGCGACAGGGCGTGTAGATGTGCTGCAAGCGATGGAAGGTCCAAAGGGATTGCGTGATATACCAACGTCCGGTTACTCCGGCCTGATTGCGATCTCCAAAAGCAGTGTCAAAACGGAAGAAGACCTGAAGAAGGTACTGAGCTTTCTGGATCAGCTGAATGAACCGGAATTGCAGGCATTGTTGTACAACGGACTGGAAGGCAAGCAATACGAGAAAAAAGAAGACTACATCATACCGAGCACTGACAAGCTTGCGCTCCGCGACCTGCAAGGCTTAAATCAGATTTTGATGTTTGTGCCAGAAGACAGAACGCTTCGTGTACAACAGACACCTGTCCGTGAAAAGGTTGCACAGGTGCAGAAAGCCAACGAAGAGATTGTCATTGCCAATCCTGGTGAACCGCTGATCTCTGATGTTTACGCTCAGAAAGGACCGCAGCTGGACAATATCATTAACGATGCGCGGATCAAATATATCGTAGGTCAGATTGATGAGAAAGGATTCGAAGATGCTGTTGCCCTTTGGAAGAACAACGGCGGAGATGATTATGTGAAAGAAGTTAATGAACTGTACGCTGCACTGAAGTAGTCGTATAAGCCAGAGCCCGGTAGCTGTGCTTTCAGTGTAGCGGAAACAGCCGGGCTTTTCTTATCGCTGTAATAGCTTGATCCGTGAACCAAATTTCATCCAACTTTCTGGAAATTATGACTTCCTGAATATGGTTTTTGATGTATAATCAAAGCAAAACAAACCTATATGAACTTAAATGAACGTTATTGGTAAAACTGGACACCACACACTCTTGGACACGCAGGGAGGAAGGCAACATGTGGAACGGGGATGCTTTTGAAAATCCCGATGCGCAGTACCGGGTCCATCCCTTTTGGTTCTGGAACGGGGATATGGAAGAAGAACAGGTTAAGCGGCAAGTGGCTGAGATGGCGGCGCAAGGTGTAGGCGGATTCTTCATCTGTCCGCGTCAGGGGCTACAGATTCCCTATCTCTCTGAAGCATGGTTCGATAAGGTGCGGATTGCAGTGCAGGCAGCTGCCGATCACGGCATGCAGGTATGGTTATATGACGAATATCCATATCCAAGTGGGATGGCTGGTGGGGAAGTGACCCTTGATTTTCCTGAAGCGAAGCAGCGTCAGCTGGTGCATCATCAGTTGCTGGTTCAGGGCGGAGAAGCTGTGGATCTGGAGTTGCCATGGGGACGAGTCTTGGTTGCCAAGGCGATTCCCAAGGATGAACAGGGCAAACGGTTGTGGCATGAATCCATTGACTTGCGCAGCAAAATCGGCAATATCCAGATCGATCAGGTCTATCAGGAGACAGGGCTCACATCGTATAACCGCAAGCGGTTCTTCACCTACCGAACAGCATTCCGCATGTTGTGGGAAGTTCCCGCAGGTGATTGGGAGTTGATTATATTTCAGGAAAAAGAGATCGATGATTTCAAATATTACGGCAACTTTGTTGATCCTTGCCACAAGGAAGCGATGAGCCGTTTTATTGAACTGACTCATGAGCGTTATAAGTCAGCAGTTGGAGATCAATTTGAAAGCGTGATCAAAGGTATGTTCTCGGATGAGATTGCACCGCTGGGCCGTATCCCCTGGTCCCAACAGCTTCCCCGTTATTTCAGCGAGCGTTGTGGTTACAGTCTGATCGATTCGCTACCGGCCCTGATATATGGCGATGTTCCGGACTCGCATCGGATTCGGTATGACTATTACCAGTCACTGCATCTGCTTCTCCGGGAGTCCTATCACAAACAGGTGCATGACTGGTGTGAGGAAGCAGGAATCCAGTACGCAGCTGAGGTACCTGGTGTACGGATGACCACCCAGTTATTCAGCCATATGCCAGGTGGTGATTCGGCACATGAGAAAATCGGACGATCCTTATCGTGGATTCTGGAACGATACGGCCAAAAGATGCGTGACAATCCTAAGATGGTCAGTTCGCTTGCCCGGCAATTGGGCCGAAGCCGCAATCTGATTGAATGTTTTCACAGTGTGGGCTGGTCGATGACGCTACAGGATGCCAAGTGGATGATTGATCGAATGGCCGCCATGGGTACCAATTTTTATAACTTTCACGCCTTTTTTTATACGATTGGTGGGCTGGCAAAGCATGATGCACCGCCATCTCAATTTTTACAGAATCCCTACTGGAAGCATTTCCGGCAGTTGGGGGATTACACCGGACGTTTGAGCTATCTCATCAGCACCGGAGCAGCAGATATTCGTATTGCCGTGCTTGACCCAACGACGACATTCTGGAGTCTGATGGGTAATCCGCTACATGGATTCGAGTATAGCGGCGAAGACGAAGCAGAACGGGGGCAACTGGAGCGCCTGACGAAGGACTGGATGCGGATTACTACCCATCTGCTCGAAAACAGACGGGATTATGATCACCTTGACCCCGAATTGTTGGCTGAAGCTGAGTTAACGGGTGGCATAATTCAGATCGGCGTGGCCCGTTATGAGGTGTTGATCCTGCCACCGATGCTAAATCTGGAGGCCGTGGCCTGGGAACAGGTGAAGCGATTTGTTCAGCAGGGTGGAACTGTCATCTCTGTTGGGATGCCTCCACATATTGCGATTCAGCCGGGAAGTCCAGAGGGATATGAAGCTGCCGAGTTCTTTGGCGCGGGCGAGCAGCCGCAAGAGGTGTACTGGGGCCGTAACGTGACAACAGATCACGATAACCGTGAAACCATGTGGCATCAGGGTGAGGAGAATGCCTATTTTCTACCCGCAGGAACGGGCCAAGGAGATGACTTTTCGCTGGAGCTGATCTCTCTCCTGCTCGATCAGGTATTGCCCGAACCCATCTGTTGGATCATGGAGGAGGAAAGTGCATCTCTGCTGATGCACACCCGTCAATTGTCGGCTGGAGAGCACATGGTTTTCTTGACTAATCAGGAGGGTCAGGACCTGAAAGGTCAATTGAAGCTGGTCGCCAGACAGCTGTGGGATGGAACGGAGTTGACAGAGGGTGCTTGTCTTGTGGCAGAACGACTTGATCTGGAGACAGGACAGCTTCAGACATTACCGTATACGAGCAGTGGCGGGGAATGGTGCATTTCACTAACGCTGGCGCCTTATGAAGCACATGCTGTTCGTCTTACTTTACAACCTGCGAAGGAAGAGGAATTAACAACGAAGGTGGATGTAACAGACAAAACGGGCTCGACGTTCGGAGCGGATGTATCGGCAGGAGCTAATCAAGCCCGTAAGATCAGAGTTCCTTCGGAAGGGCCATGGCGACTCGAAACGGTGCAATCTAACATTTTGCGAATGGGACAATTCCATCTTCAGGCTTCCAATGCTAATGGTGTGATTCTGGAGAGTCAGCATGTAACTGTGAAACCGTTTATTGATCAGGCGGCAGAATTATCGGAGCAGCAGCATCTGCCAATCCAGTTTAGTCAGGTATTTGGCACACCGAAAAAGGCATCCGTTGCTTACCCGATCGAGTGCCGATATACGACCACATTTGAGTTAAGAACGGCATTGCCTGCATGCCTTTTATTCATGGACAGAGCGGCGATTTCGGGCAATTGGTCGATGGAGATTAATGGGCATCTGCTTGAAAAGGAACAATTCGATCCAATCGAAATAACCGACCACAATAACATCGCTTGTGATATTACGGCGCTGCTGCACAGCGGTCTCAACGAAATGACGGTGATTGTGCAGGTAACGAAAGATGAGGATGGTATCGTTGATCCCTTGTATCTACAGGGAAGATTCGGCGTGAAGTTCCATCATGAAGGCATGGCTTCGCTTGTGCGGGAACCGGACACGGCCCTTTGTATCGGACCTGAACCGCAGCCGCTGTATCCCCATTTTGCCGGGGAAATGAGTTATAAACGCACGTTCTGGCTGGATGAGCCAGGGGAAGATATGACCACGTTTGAACTGGAATTTAGCGATTGGCGTGTGCAGGATGTGGTGGAAGTGCGGGTAAACGGACATAGCCTGGGTGTACGATGCTGGTCTCCGTATCGCTGGAAGGGAGATACATCATGGCTTCGACCTGGGGATAACGACATTGAAGTGCGGATTACCAACACATTGATTGGCCTGCTGGAAGGTACGTATTTTGATTCGGAACATCATCGATTACAGGATGCAGGTCATATACCTGTTGAAGAATTGGGATAAAGGAGTGGAAGTAAGGGATGGGACATCGTATTCAGTTTGACCGCTATCCAGGTGGTGTGATGAAAGCGTTAACGCTCAGTTATGACGATGGAGTGGTACATGATCGCAGACTGGTGGAAATCTGCAATCGGTATGGACTGCGGGGAACATTTAATCTGAACTCCGGTACGCTAGGCAGTCCAGGCCGCATTGATCCGGAGGAAGTCGCTGAATTATATGAGGGGCATGAAGTAGCCGTTCACACGGTTACTCACCCTACGCTGCCTTATGTTCCAAATGAACTATTGACCGAAGAGATTATCGAAGACCGAAAAGCATTGGAGCAGCTCGTCGGTTATCCGGTACGAGGCATGGCTTATCCCAACGGAGGGTACGACCGTGCGTTAAGTACAAAGCTGGAGTGGCTTGGCATTGATTATGCCCGTACCGTTGAATCACATGGCAGATACACGTTGCCCGATCGGCCGCTTGAATGGCATCCGACCTGTCATCATAATCATGATCTGGCGGGGCATGCCAAACGTTTTATCCAACATTCCAAAACAGGTACGCCACTATTGCTCTACGTCTGGGGTCACAGCTATGAGTTCAATGACAACGACAACTGGGAGATCATCGAACAGTTCGGTGAGCAGATTGGTGGCAGGAACGACATCTGGTACGCCACGAACATCGAAGTGATCGCCTATTGGAAAGCCGTACAACGATTGGAGTGTTCGGCCGATCGATCCATCATCCATAATCCGTCTGCCATCCCGGTATGGTTCACGGCAGATCAGCAGGTTGTTGAAGTGCAGGGCGGAGAAACATTGCGGCTAAGCGAACGAAACAAGGTATAAGGAAGGGAGCTGACGATCATTCGTTATTTTCATGAGAACGAGGCGATTGCAGGTAAGGTGTACGATTCAATTCCGGATATATTGACTACGGTGGCTCAGCGTTATATTGGTGATCATCCGAAACATTCATTTTTGTTCAGAGCCTATCATCAGGGAGGTTTTCGCAGGCTAGGGGACTATCGCTACGACCTGAATCTGCATGAGAAATGCGCAGAGGTGTGTGCAGGGCAGTACGTGTATGTATGGGGTAAGTTATGGAGTGAGCAGAATGCAACGTTAAATACGGGTCTGAACTGTTATAGTCCGGTGACGATCTATGTGAACGGTGAAGAGGTATTCAAGTCTGAGTTGTTGCAGGAATTATTTCCCGAGCGAAGAACCCAGATTCCAATTTCCGTGAACTATGGCTGGAATGATGTGTTGCTGTGTTTTGTCAAAACAGAAGTAGGATTCGGCGGTATCTACGGAACAGCTTCATTCAAAAATTTCCCGCTCCACTTCCTCACTCCTGGGGCAGATCGTCAGGGACAGGAGGGCTGGTTATATTCGGAACCAGTTGACGAACCTGTATTATCTCTTCCTCGTGACGGCATGACGGAAGAAGAGACGGGCCTTACCTGGTATCCACGCAAGGCGTGGACAGATGAGGACCAGAGTATGGGTTCTTTTGCCCGCATCTTTGGTACGGAACAACCGGCTGTTGCCTACGCATGGTCCAAACTGGATGTAACCTTGCCAGGATCAACGCCAATTATCTTAAAAGGCAGTCATGATGGAGCTTTGACTCTGTATGTGGATGGCACGGAAGTATACTCTGCTGGAGGCAGTGCTAACTTTCACGTTGAACTCCCGCGCCGTTACGGTTTTTCAGATCTGGTCGCGAAGGGTGAAATCCAGGCAGTTGGCGGTTCATGGGGATTCACGTTGGAAGATGCCGAGCGTTCGGGTTCCACAGGCTGGAGACTGAAACCTCCGCATCCGGTTGCAGGATGCTCTGACCCATGGCTGTACACAGGTGTGTTTACTCCCGGTGCTGAACCATCCCACGCCGACATCGTGCGAACAGATATCGTGTTTGATGATGGGGTACAAGGTGTGTATTGGCGGGTAGATCTTCCCGATACGCATGTTCGTCCTTACCTGGAAAATACACATTACGGGAAGTGGAATTATCCGCTCGGCGTTACCCTGCTTGGACTTCTCCAGACGGGACAGGAATTGGGACGGGATGATTACATTCAGTATGTACGGCAACATATTGAACTGAGCACTTCATTTGACCGCTACGGTCTGTGGGATCGGGAAGGGTACGGTGCGGCAGGAATCAATAATCAACTGTCTGCCATCGACAGTCTGGATGATTGCGGTTCGTTTGGTTCCACGCTGCTTGCTGCGATGGAATTGGGCGATATTCGTGGGGGAAGAGATACCGCGGATCGGATTGCAGGCTACATTACGCATGAGCAGGAACGTCTGGAGGACGGTGCCTTTTACCGGGTTCGCGGCAGTGGGGAGATGCGTCAGGAGACGATGTGGTGTGATGACTTGTACATGAGTACACCATTTCTGATGCGTTACGGTCAGTTGACAGGAGATGCGACATATTGCGATGATGCGGTCAATCAGTTCCTGATGTTCCGTAAATACCTCTATCTTCCCGAACAACAGATCATGTCCCATGTGTATGATTTTGTACGTGGTCGGGCGACAGGTATTCCGTGGGGACGGGGTAACGGCTGGGTGCTATTCTCCTTAACCGAACTGTTATCTATCCTGCCACATGATCATGTGAAACGAACGGAACTATTACAGTTCTATCGTGATTTAAGTGAAGGTTATTTGGCGCTGCAAGGGGGAAATGGACTATGGCATCAGGTGCTGAACCGCCCGGATTCGTATGAAGAGACCTCCTGTACATCGATGTTCATCTACGCCTATGCCCGTGGTATTCGGGAGGGCTGGCTGGAACAGCCTGAGCCTTATCTGGAGGCCGTACGCAAAGGATGGGAAGGTATGACGCGTTTGTCGATTGACTATAAAGGCAATATATACGGGGTATGCCGGGGTTCGGGGTACTCGTTTACCTCCTTGTATTATCGCGATGATCTGGGATGGAATCTAAACGATACCCATGGGATCGGCATTGTGCTCTTGGCTGGCATTGAGGCTCATAAAATGAACCAGAAGCTACGCAAGGTGTCTATCAATTCTTCGGTTACAGCCGCGCAGCGCTGATGTTTGACGCAACGGAACGGATGCATGTGGATAGACTTCTATAGGTAGATAACCAGCTA
Organism: Paenibacillus sp. Y5S-9; assembly: GCF_036894235.1. Lineage (NCBI taxonomy): Bacteria > Bacillati > Bacillota > Bacilli > Caryophanales > Paenibacillaceae > Paenibacillus > Paenibacillus sp. Y5S-9. The sequence continues at coordinate 5,508,287 of NZ_CP145887.1, read as the reverse complement.
AAGAAAGCGGCAATGCCCTCAGGCTTGCCGCTTTTAGTTTGTTTCCAATCCCGAATCTGATCTGCATAATAGCAATATATAAATACACTTACCTTCACCCAATAATATGAATAACTCCATCATTAGTTCGGATCAAAATAATTCCAGCTGTTCCGGTCCTTCTTCCTTCTCCGGTTCAGTACGGTCAGGAAAAGGCTTCATTGGCTGGTCCAGCAGATCCATCATCATCTGGGCATTCGCCGCTGCATCACCACCGGAGTTGTTGTTGAAAATAACATAGACATCCTTGCTCTGCTCCTGCAATTGCTCCAGATATCCTTTCCATTCCAACAATTCTTCCTTGTTGTAACGGTACAGGTAACGGGTCTCGCGCCAATTGGGCGCACCATTCTGATGCCAGCCGGACACGTTGCGTCCGTGCATGCGAACCAGTGTCATCTCCGAATCCGTCGCCTGTGGAACGATGGGAATGGAACCTGGACCCGCCTGAGGTTCGTCACAGACGCTGTGAATCCAGCCTTGTTCTTTCAGGAACGCAAGTGTGCGCTCTCGCATGTCACCTTCATACCAGCTACGATGACGGAATTCGAGGGCACACGGAATACCCTCCATTCTCAGTTTCACTTCACGAAGCTCTTTCACGTTGTCTTTATTGCACTCAAACCAAGGTGGATATTGAAACAAGGCTGCCTGCATCTTGCCAGCTTCAATGACGGGCTCTAGTGATTCTCGAAAAGCCTTATACATCTCTGACGTGCTGGTGAAGTAGGGCTTGCCCCGTAGATGTCCGGTCATTCCCTGATAGGCTTTGATGATAAAAGCAAAGGATTCGGGCGTCTCTGCAGCCCATCGTGCCATTCGATCCCGCGGCTGAACCGCGTAGAAGGAACTATCCACCTCCACGGTGGAGAAGTATTGTCCGTATAGACTGAGCTTGTCTTTGGCTTTGGTACGGTTTGGATAGAGATCTTCCTGATCCCCCCATCCGGTAAGTCCGATGCGAATCATAAGAACACCTCCTGTTGCTTTTTGAACAACTTCTTATAATTAACCGATTTACTGGCGTATGTCTAACATTATATCGTTTGCATTTTGGCTCTTCAATGTTGGAAACTTACTGGGATTTTTTGAGTTTGCAGAATAAAGACGTTACAATACATTAAAGCTAGGGGAAATGATCAGGCCTGTACAAAGCGTACTATAGATAGAGAGCCAGTGACCAAGTGGAGGGCGAGAATGGATGACGGAATGGTATGAAAAGAGTTTTGGAGAAGATTACCTTCTCGTATACAAGCACCGGGATGTGCAGGGTGCCCATCAGGAAGTACATAAAATGATCAATTGGTTGAAGCTTGAGCCCAATGCTGAAGTATTGGATCTATGCTGCGGTATGGGACGGCACTCCATGGCACTTGCTGACGCAGGTTTACGAGTGACCGGAGTTGATCTGTCCGATGTGCTTTTGCGCGAAGCACGCCTAATGGACACTGAACACCGAGTATCTTGGTGTCACGCAGACATGCGTGAACTCCCGCTGAAAGGCGGCTTTGATGCCGTAGTCAATCTGTTCACATCGTTTGGTTATTTCCTGGAGGACGGAGAACAACTGAAAGTATTACGTGCCATTCATCGGATGCTTCGCCCGGGTGGCAGCTATATTATTGATTTTATGAATACGGCTTATGTGACTCGTCATCTGGTGCCGCACTCCGTCCGAGAGGATGAAGGGCAGCGAATTGAGGAGTTCCGCAAGATTGAGGATGGATTTGTGCAAAAGGAAATTCGTATTACGGACACCGCATCCGGACATAAACCGCGGGTATATCAGGAGCGTGTGAAGTTGTACACACGGGATCAACTGAGTCAGATGTTAAGTGCCGCCGGACTCCGGGTAGATCAGGTACATGGCGGCTATGACGAAGAGAAATATGACGAGCAGACTTCTCCACGCATGATTTTTGTGGGTCGTCGTCCTGTGGAGTGAACAGAGACAGTCTGGAAGGGGGATAACATGAAGCGCACAGAAGAGATGTCCATGACAGAGGGCATACACCGGGTCAAGATCAGCATGTCGTTTCCCTTGCGATGGGTGAACAGTTATGTGTTATCAGAACCGGATGGAACGATAACGATTATAGATCCGGGACCGCGTAATTCGGAAACAGAACAGGAGTGGGTTGAAGCGCTGGCAGATCTCGGCCTGACCTTTAGCGATATTCGTCAAATTGTACTGACCCACCATCACCCCGATCATCTTGGGTTGTCGGGTTGGATGCAACAGATGACGGGCGCACCCGTTCGAATGTCGACACGCTCCCGTCAAGAGGCTGATTATATGTGGGGACCTGATTCACGTATTAATACAATATTACCTGATTATTATGGTTGTCATGGTATGCCAGAAGACAAGACTGAGCAGATACATGAACATATGAAGGTATTTACTTCGCAGATTACGCCACTTCCGAATATCACACCTGTTGAAGATGGCGAGTGGCTCGATATGGGCGGGAAACGTTGGATTGCTGTGGAGACGGGTGGACATGCCCCAGGCCATTTATCCTTTTATGCGCCGGAGTCCATGGAGATTCTGTGCGGAGATGCAGTTTTGCCACAGATTTCACCGAATATCAGTCTGCAACCTGGCAGTGACCCTCAGCCATTATTGTCTTATATGGAAGGATTGCAACGTCTCGGTGCTTTGAATGTCAAGCAGGCGTATCCGGGACATCGGAATCCTTTTGCCCAGTTCAACGAACGGACAGTTCAATTGCTGGCTCATCACGAGGAACGTCTTCAGAAGATGACGGAGCGAATTCAGGAGTCACCGGCGAATGCTTATGACATCTGTGTGCACATGTTTGGCAATCGGCTGGGTACCCATCAACTGCGATTTGCCATGAGTGAGACGTTGGCCCATTTGCAGGAGTTACTTCGACGCGGAGTAGTGAAGCAAGAGCAGCAACCGGATGGCACGTTCTATTTTCAAATCTAAACGGAATGATGATATCGATATGAAATGATAATGTGATCTTGTATAGAGGCTCGGGACAGGAAATTCACCTGTTCTGGGCCTTTTTAGCCTCTCTTAACGGTTCATTCATCTATTTTTAAGCCAGCGCGACTATCATACAACTATGAACTTCGCTAGGGAGCGTTTTGAGACACACCCTAAAGAAAGCAGGGAAGAGCGATGACCAGAAAAAAACGGAATCAATGGAGAAAATGGCAAGCTTCAGCGGCAGCAACGTTGACTGTGGCTGCACTCTTTCAATATGTAAGAACTTCGGATGCCTTTGATGTGGCCTATGCAGCAGCGAATGGCACAGACACAAGTGTTACTGCTTCAAGCCAGGTGGATACGCATGATGATGTGATGGATGAATGGATCAACAGTACAACGGACAGCAACAATTGGAACACGCAGGACAATGACAATAATGATAGTCAATATAATGGAACATCTGATAGCACACAAGCAGCTCGGCCAGATCAGAGCACGAGTAACAAGGATAATTATTCAGATTCTCAGCGTTTCGGACAAAATAACCAGGGTACAGACTCCGGATACAGCAGTGGCAACTATCAGTCACGCACAGGTGCATCATGAGCCGCACAGAGCAAGTTGCTCGTCCGCTCCGATTTCAATTCCGTGCGATGAACACGGATGTTGAAGTGCAACTGTCCGCTGGGCGGGAAGAAGCTGAACATGCAGCAACCTTGGTGAAGAATTGGTTTGAGACGCAGGAGCAGCGCTTCAGTCGATTTGTGGCAGACAGTGAACTAAATCGTCTGAATGCTTCAACCGGATGGATGCCCATCTCCGCTGCGATGGATGAAGTTTTGAGTTTGGCCTATGGATATATTGGACTGACCGAAGGGATTTTTCAACCGGGTATCTCCCAGGCTCTTCAGGCTTCGGGATATGATCTAAGTTTCGATAAGGTGCAGCAACGACAACCGCAACGTCCATTGCTTGAACGCATATTGCGAACGAGAACACCTGAATCATCAGGCTGGCTGGAAGATCGATATGACCACAGCCGTCCGAGTTGGATTCAGCGGGAAGGTAGCCGAATGGTTCATCTGGACCCCGGAGCTGAGTTGGACCTGGGAGGCATTGTTAAGGGCTGGGCAGTGGAGCGCATCGCAGACTGGTTACAGCGAACGTTGCATATTCCGGCGGGGTTGATTAACGCTGGTGGAGATATTCAAGTATGGGGTTCACCAGACCATTCCCAGTGGACCTTGGAAGTAGCAGATCCTTTGCAGAATCAGGGTGCTGTGTCGGGAGTGATCCGTTTACAGCGAGGAGCTGTTGCCACTTCGGGTATTTCCCGCAGACAATGGCAGAATACGGATGGAAGTCTTGCGCACCATCTTATTGACCCTCGGACGATGGAACCGGCGGATACGGATGTGTTACAGTGTACCGTTCTGGGACAGCATGCTTCGCAATGCGAGATTATTGCCAAGACGGTCTGCATTTTGGGAAGTGCTGAAGCGGTGGGCTGGTTAAACCGACATTACGATCGGCATGACGTCCTGTGGATGACACGGGATGGAATTACTTATTTTAGAGGGAATACGGATACGCTTGCTGAGCACTGGCCCGGGTTTGATCCGGATCATCGCTTCAGTCTGATCTAAACGAGGACAAGTCTAACAGATATGGGGGAGCCGGTTATGGCACAATGGATTGTAGATTACCTGCCGACGTGGAATATCATTCGAATTAGTGGAATTGCTGCTTATGTGCTGCTCTTTGCCGGAGTGTTTCTGGGCATTGCGCAAGGGATGCCTATGGCCAAAGGCAAACCAAAAGCAGCCATGTTCAAATGGCATACTCGAACGACCTGGCTCGCCTTCGGACTTGGACTCGTGCACGCATTAACGTTATATATTGATCATTACAGCCCATTTACCTGGGGAGAACTTCTGATTCCTTTTACCGCCTCCGTGCATCCGATTGGCAGTGGTCTGGGAACGTTAGCCTTCTACGGATTAGTGATTGTCCTGTTATCCAGTGATCTGCGAAACAAGCTGGGCCGTAAATGGTGGTTCATGTTCCACCTCTTGTCCTATCCGGTGTTCATTGGTTTGCTGGTTCACGGCATGGTTACCGGAACGGATTCTGGCAATATCATCATGCGGATGATGTATGTATTTACCGGACTCAGCATTCTCGGTATCACGGTGTTGCGTGGCATGTTGAGAGAACGCAAAGGCCCGGAAATTACGATTGGACCGAAACGGGCAACATCTGGTTCACCTTCTGAGCAGAATTGGGTTGAAGGTTTTGGTTTGGTGGGAACGGTACGACCTAAACATCTGAAATAATAACATGTGGATTATCCAATATGTATCGTTACACATGCAAAAAAAAGCGGCCATCAGGCCGCTTTTTCCATGAACAGTTATTTTATTAAACAGTTATTTCACGAAGCATCCATACACATGTCCAATGTCCCACATGACTTCAGATATGAAACGAGTTACGCATTATACAGCGTCATCACTGACAGGTTTTTCTCCCAGTGCTTCTTCAAGCTCGGATTGTTTGCGATGGGCGATCCGACTGCTCGCTGCCGATGCAATCGCACCGACAATATCATCGAAGAACGTATGGACAGGCCCCAGGCTCTTGTCATTCAGTCGTTCAAGCACCCCTGGTTTTAGCTTGTCCACATAACCATAATTCGTAAATCCAATGCTGCCATATACATTGACGATGGAGAATGCCAAAATCTCATCCACGCCGTACAGTCCTTCATCATTCTCAATCATCTCCTGTAAAGGAGATATGAGCTGCCCCTGTTCTGCCAGAATATCGAGCTGAATCCCGGTCAAAACAGCGTTCTGTACCTCACGTTTACGGAGAACCATCTCCACATTTTCGATACATTCTTCCATCGTAAGACCTGGATAATATTTTTTCTGCAATAACATGACCAGCTCTGCGATCTCAGGGATCGTGACGCCCCGCTTATGCAGCCATTCCCTTGTTGCCTCCGCCACTTTGCGGCTATTCAGGCTGTAAGGGATTTTTTCTTGCTCAGGATGTTCCATGGGCGATTCCTCCTCTGAAGTTAGCAATGTCCCTACTCTTGCTTCCTAATACGTTATTAACCTGTTTTACGTTTCTTTAAGATAATATATAAGTTTTCAGCAAAGCGATTATCTTTTAGTTATTTTTTGGACAAAGGCTCGTATACATGGTAGTACAAACTGTAAAAATGATGAGGGGGAACGTGATCATGAGAAAGATCCAATCTTTGCGTACGGTATCGGCAGCTGCGCTGCTGAGTATTCCTATGGTGTTGTCAGGTTGTGGCATGTTTGGAGCACAGTCTTCTGAAGCTGTTGATCCACCACCGCCCATTCAGGAAGCAGCCATGATTCAGGCAGCCGAAGGAAATGGTGCACTCGCAACGCTCCCATTAACGACGGTATATCTGCAAGACCAGCAGGGGCTGCTCGCTCCGGTATCCCTGACACTTCCTTCTGGAACAGATGCCAGCAGTCCAAAGACAGCACTGGATACACTTGTCACAGGCGGGGCCTATGCGGGTATGCTGCCTGAAGGATTCCAGGGTGTTCTCCCACAGGGAACGGTAGTGCAAAATGTAACGATTCACGCGGATGACAAGCTGGCAGTCGTTGAGTTCTCGGGTAATTTTGCCAAGTATGATGCGAAGGAAGAACGGAAAATGCTAGAAGCTGTCACATGGACATTGACGGGAACGCCTGATGTGGAGAATGTACAGATCTGGGTGGATGGTAAAAAGTTAACACAAATGCCGGTGAACAGCACGCCGTTGCCTGAACCGCTGAATCGGGCTGTGGGAATCAATCTGGATCTGGGTGATGCGTTTGTGGCGAACAGCAGCCCGGTCACGGTCTATTTCTCAGCAGCTTCACCAGCAGGCATCCAATATTATGTTCCAGTTACACGTCTCGTTACCCCTGGTGAAGATCGTGTGCAGGCAGCATTGAACGAACTGATCAAGGGACCTGACAAAGGCGGCGAACTGGAAGAGGTTATGACAGGCGGAACGGAGCTGCAATCGGTCAAAACGGCAGAGGATGGCACGGTCACGGTTGCCTTGAAAGATGATATGTTTGCCGAAGGGGATATCGTGCCAAGCGAGCTGTTACAGTCTGTCGTGTTAACCACTGCGGAGAATACAGCCAGCAAGGATGCCAAAGTGCAAATCGAATGGAACGGCCAAAAAACGATCATGGGTGACGACAACAGGGATTACAGTGCGCCGGTTTCCAAGCCTGAATATATCAACGAAATTCCGATTTAATGAGCAAGGAATGCTTAAGGATGCTTTTAACCGAACTCTTTGGTAAAATATAAGGGATTAGTAAAAGTGTGAATAGGTTCAACATTACAGGATGCTTAAGTCGTAGGAGGCAGAAAATATGAGATCAAACGGACGAACCAGCGAACAGCTGCGCCCGCTGAATTTAACAGTGAACACGAATAAATACGCCGAGGGCTCTGTACTGATTGAAGTTGGAGATACAAAGGTGATCTGTACAGCTACAGTGGAGGAACGTGTTCCTCCCTTTATGAAAGGGCAGGGGAAAGGCTGGGTAACAGCTGAATATTCCATGCTGCCACGTGCAACACATACTCGGAATCAACGTGAAGCCAATCGCGGCAAATTAACTGGACGCACCATGGAAATTCAGCGTCTGATTGGTCGGGCACTGCGCTCGGTGGTCAATTTGCAGGCTCTTGGTGAGCGTACGATTACACTAGACTGTGATGTTATTCAAGCCGACGGAGGCACACGCACAACGTCCATTACGGGAGCGTTTGTAGCGCTGGCGCTTGCTGTGAACAAGATTTCCCAACAGCACAAACTGCAAGTGTTCCCGATTACGGATTTCATTGCCGCAGTAAGTGTGGGTGTTGTGGGTGAACAGCCTGTACTGGATCTGAACTATGATGAAGATTCCAAAGCCAAGGTAGATATGAACCTGGTGATGACAGGCGGCGGTAAATACGTCGAGCTTCAGGGAACAGGTGAGGAAGCACCATTTGATCGCCGTGAGCTGAACGCGATGTTGGAACTTGGCGAGCAGGGGATTTTGGAAATGATCGAGCGTCAAAAAGAAGTGCTTGGACCGATTGCGCTCAAGATTGGCGCGCGTGGATTAGGGGAAGCCTAAGATGAGTTTGGACAGCCCAATCCTCATTGTTGCAACCCGCAATGCGGGTAAAGTCCGTGAATTCGCTCATGCTTTCGCACCGCTTGGCAAAGAGGTTAAGAGCATGTTTGACTATCCGGAGCTGCCGGATGTGGTGGAAGATGGCGTAACGTTTGCGGAAAATGCCTGGAAGAAAGCCAAGGCGGTTGGTGATGCGCTTGGTTTGCCCGTTCTGGCAGACGATTCAGGACTTTGCGTAGATCTGTTGGACGGGGAGCCAGGAGTGTATTCAGCGAGATATGCGGGCGAAGGAGCAACGGATGCACAGAACAATGCGAAGTTGCTGGAGACGCTGGAATCGTTGAAATCCGGTGAGGACACCGAGCAGCCGCTCCTAAGTCCCGCTCGATTCGTCTGTGCATTGGTACTGTATGATCCGACAACAGGTGATAAGTATGAATCGGAAGGCACTGCGGAAGGCTGGATCACGGCTCAAGCTGCAGGTGCTGGCGGTTTTGGATATGACCCACTCTTCTATGTACCTGAATACGAGATGACGATGGCAGAGCTGACGCTCGAGCAAAAGCAGGCGATTAGCCACCGTGGTCATGCGCTGAGAGCGCTCGTATCCAGACTTGAAGGCTGAGACTAAACGAAACATCTTGGTTTAACTTCATGATATGTGAACATCAAAGCGTTAATGGAAGGACAGAAGCATTCCGATGGGATGCTTCATCCGCCATTAACGCTTTTTGTATGAAATGAAGTATTTGATCGGGTTTGGTGAGGTCCATCCATATACCTAATTGAAGATAGCTATCTCTGCGACTACATATCAGAACGTATGTTCTTGTACCTACATGAGAAATGGTTTACATTGCACGATTGGGAATCTCATTGGGACTGGAGTTGGAAGAAGTTGCAAGCCTTGTGTGGTATGGGTTAACATACAAACTAACGAATCACATATGAACCTTAAACGGAGGGATCTACTCATGCAAGAAGTGAAGCTTGTTGTGTCTTACGATGATTATGAGGACGGCATTCGTATGGAAAAATTAATAAAGGAACTGGCGGCTGAACCGGAGGCCAGCTCATTGGAAAGTCTGGTCATCGGAGATTGGGGACAAGCTTATGAAAATTCACCTGAAGAAGGATTCATGGGCACGTTGATTGAGCTGGCTCCAAGCTTCCCGGCATTAAAGAGACTATTTATAGGAGATATGGACTCTGAGGAATGCGAAGTATCATGGATTATTCAGACCAATCTTGCACCTCTGCTACAAGCCTTTCCCCAATTAAAAGCATTCGTGATCAAAGGTAGCAGTGGACTGGAATTGGAACCAATGCGACATGCGAACCTCGAAGAGTTGGTCATTATCTGTGGTGGTCTGCCTAAAAGTGTGTTAGCCTCTATAACTCGTGCAGAACTGCCGGAATTGCGGAAGCTTGAATTGTATCTGGGTGTGGATGATTATGGGTTCAACGGCTCGCTTGAGGATGTATTGCCCTTGTTGGAAAAAGGACTGTTTTCGAAACTGGAATACCTGGGGCTGAAAAACAGTGAAATTCAGGATGAGATTGCCAAAGCGGCAGCTGACGCGCCGATTTTGGATCAGCTGCAAGTACTGGATCTATCCGAAGGAACGTTGACTGACGAGGGAGCTGAGGCTCTTATGAAAAGTGACAAAATCCAAAAACTGAAACATCTCAATCTGAGTTACCATTACATGACTGACAAGATGATCACTCGATGGAAACAGTCAGGGATTTCGGTGGATGTCAGCGATCAGCAGCAGAGTGACGAAGACGACTGGCGTTTCCCGTTATTGACGGAATAAGGAATGCTGGACATTGAGGCAAGCACAACAACGATAAAGAGCCATATGAATCATGCATTTAATGAAAGTAATGAGCCAATGTTGTTAATCGGTAATCCGAATAATCGGCGAACTCAGGGGTTGCAAGAGGCCAGACATAGAGTGGGTCTGCAACCTGCGGTTGTACTACCTTATGAGGAATTACTCCACACCTGGAGACAGGGCGGGACGATTATAGATGTCATACATTCGGAGCTGCCTGCACCGCTTATACGGATTGATGCGCCCGGAGAGGTATGGGAAGTAGAGCGTGAGTTGCTGCATCTTGGGGCAATAAAAGACAAGTCACCTTTGTTGGATGGAATTGCTGAAGCTGAAGTGTTCACTGCAGAGCAGGCTCTAATGCTGGAACAGGAATGGGGGAGAATCTACGCTCCCGCCCAATGGTTCCGCGGCTGGAAATCCTGTCTGGAACGCATAGGCCGTGAAGCTCGTGAGACATGGCCTGGTGTGCGCTTCATGAATGATCCTGCCGATATTGAATTGATGTTCGACAAAAGGAAATGTCAGCAGCACCTTTCCCTGTATGGGGTTCAAGTTCCTCGAACATTACAATCTTCACAGCCGATCCTTAGTTACGATGTCTTGCGCACAACTATGGAGTCTGCAGGGATGCATCGTGTGTTTGTTAAGCTTGCCTGTGGCTCGGGTGCTTCGGGTGTTGTCGCTTATCAGGTCAACCCGCGTAGAAGTGCTGAGATTGCGGTAACGACAGTAGGTATGGAACAGAGACAGGGCAAGACGATTTTCTTCAATGAAGGACGTCTACGCCAGTATACCCGCAGTGAAGAGATTGCTACGCTGATGAACTGGTTATGTGCAGAAGGTGCACAGATTGAACGATGGATGCCCAAAGCCACACTGGATCAGCGGGCCTACGATATTCGCCAATTGGTTGCGGGTGGACAGGCAGGCCACGCGATTATGCGACTTAGTCGTACCCCTATAACCAATCTGCATCTGCGCAATGAGCGTATGTTGCCTGCTGAAGCAGGTCTGGATGAACAGCGGATGTCACTGGTTCGGAAGACAGCGCAAGCAGCTATGTCTGCATTCCCTAACTCGTGGTCAGCCGGGATTGATGTGATGCTTACGAGTGGTCCGAGTCCGCGTGCTTATGTACTGGATGTGAATCCATTTGGAGATCTGTTATACAGGGTTGAGCATCATGGGCTCGGAACCTATGAGTGGGAAATGGAGCTTTTACGAAAGGAGCCTATTCAACATGCCTGATATGAACACCATCGTGGGCTCCCATGATCTGTTAATGATTACGCTGGATACGTTACGATATGACGTAGCCAAGCTGGAAGAGGCGAATTGTCCTAATCTCTGTGGTTCGGGTCCGTGGGAGAAACGTCATACCCCGGGCAGTTTTACATATGCGGCGCACCACGCTTTTTTTGGTGGTTTTATGCCGACACCTGCTAATACGGACAAGGCATCTCATGTAAGATTGTTTCATTCCCGGAATACCGGACTCAAGACACATCCACATACCTGGCTGTTTGATACACCAGATATCGTATCCGGGTTCGCAGCCGAAGGTTACCGCACCATCTGTATTGGCGGCGTCATCTTTTTTACGAAAAAAAACCCGCTTGCAAAAGTATTGCCTGGTTATTTCCAACAGAGCTATTGGCGAATGAACTTTGGGGTAACCAACCCCAAATCGACAGAACATCAGGTACAGCATGCATTAAAGTTGCTTGAACAGACACCGCCGGATGAAAAGATATTTATGTTTTTGAACGTGTCTGCCATTCATGGCCCCAATCGTTACTTTGTAGAAGGTGCCAAGGAGGACTCGGTGGAGACTCAGCGAGCTGCACTCCGATATGTAGATGAGGCCCTTGGGCCATTGTTCGAGGCGATGAGGCAACGCGCCCGGCCTGCCTTTTGTTTAGCTTTTTCCGATCATGGTACAGCTTACGGTGAAGATGGATATCAAGGGCACCGGCTTGCACATGATGTCGTCTGGACGGTACCTTACCGTGAATTTATAGTATAGAATGGATTACTCTTATGATGACAACAACCGGAGACAGGAGGAAACCGATGGAGAAACATATACAACATACAACAACAGGCCATTCCACACAGTCCGGATCCAATATAGCTACAGGTCTCAGTGAAGTACTGGCATTCCCTTATCGTTCTTACTTATACTCGTACCCGCACAAGACCGCATATCGGGAGCTTGACCCACCACTGCCGTTGGGGCCATTGTGGGAACGAGAAAACACCGATACCTATTTTTTATATATGCACATTCCCTTTTGCGCTGCTCGTTGCGGATTCTGTAATTTGTTCACCCTGCCGGATCGACGGGATGATACGCATGAACGCTATGTAGATGCACTGGAGCGTCAGGCGAAGCAGTGGGCGCCCATTACATCTCGGAGACCGTACTCGCGGTTTGCGATTGGTGGAGGAACGCCTACATTATTGAATGAGGTTCAGTTGAATCGTCTGTTTGATATTGCTGAACATGTGATGGGGCTGGACCCTGCGCAAGCATCGATTTCAGTGGAAACGTCGCCGGATACCGTTACGGAAGCCAAGTTAGCCATTATGAAGGAACGAAGTGTGGATCGTATTAGCATGGGCATCCAGAGTTTTATTGAAGCTGAAGCATCTGCCATCTATCGTCCACAAAAACCGCAGGAGGTCGAACGAGCGCTTGAGAAGCTTACTCGGTATGATTTCCCATTGTTAAATCTTGATCTGATCTATGGTTTGCCAGGGCAAACGGTCGAATCGTGGATTTATTCATTGGAAAGAGTTCTGGCCTACGAACCGGGCGAAATTTTTATCTATCCCTTGTATACACGGGAAAATACAATCGTGAAGCCAGATGATATTCGCCGTCAGGGACCTGACATCCGGATGGAACTGTATAAAGCTGCACGTGAGACTTTAAAAAGTAAAGGTTATGTGCAATATTCGATGCGCAGATTTGCCAAAGAACAGTCGTCCTCGAAAGTGCTTCTGCCTTATAGCTGTCAGGAGGAGGGCATGGTTGGTCTGGGATGTGGCGCACGCTCTTATACGAGTGAAGTACATTATGCTTCCAAGTATGGCGTAAGTTACAAGGCCACACAAAGCATCATTGCCGATTATGTAGCGACCGAGCGCTACGATGTGGCGGATTATGGTATCGTGTTAAGCCGTGATGAACAGAGACGTCGCTTTATTCTGAAAGCCTTGCTGCATCGCGAGGGGTTGACGTTGTCTGACTACCAACAGCGCTTTGGTACTGATGTGATGTCCGACTATGCCTGGTTGGCTGAACTGTTGACAGAGGGCATGGCGGAGTTGGAGAGTAATGAGGGCAAGCAGGTGTTGCGTCTGACAGAAGAAGGACTGGGTTACTCCGATGCGATTGGAGATTGGCTTATATCTGCCGAAATTCGTGAACAGATGGAAGGGTTTGTTTTCTCATGAGAGCGACTTTGTATTATCGGGGGAAGTTGTCTTCCTGTAATTACGACTGTCCATACTGCCCTTTTAGCAAAACGGTGGATTCCAAAGAGACGTTGGAAGTGGATGAACAACAATTGCGTCAATTTGTGAATTGGGTGAGAGAGCAGGAGAGTGCCGGGCATCAATTTTCGATTTTCTTCAATCCCTATGGTGAAGCTTTGGTGCGTCGTTGGTACCGGGAAGCGATGGTTGAGCTGTCACATATGCCACATGTGGATAAAGTTGCAATTCAAACCAACCTGTCCGTCAAGCTAGATTGGGCGAGGGAACTGGATGCGAACACAGCAGCCTTTTGGGCGACGTATCATCCTCGTGAGACAAAAGAGGCTTCTTTTGTAAAACAATGTCTGACCTTGCGTCAGATGGGACTTGCTTTTAGTGTCGGTACGGTCGGACTCCGTAGTGCTTTCCCCGCAATTGAGTCCATGAGACAGGCTTTGCCGGATGATGTGTATATGTGGGTAAATGCCTTCAAAGATCGACCCAAGTATTACGCGCCGGAAGAAATTCAGTTTTTACGTGGGCTTGATCCGCTTTTTGAAGGTAATCTGCAGGATTATGAGAGCTTGGGCAAACGATGTGCTGCCGGTTCGGAAGTATTTTATGTACAGGGGTCCGGGCATGTGAAGAGGTGTTACAAGGATCGTCGAATCATTGGACATCTGTATCGCGATGGTTTGCAGGCTTTGGCTGAGGATCGGCCATGTCGCATGAAAAAATGTGGCTGTTACATCGGTTATATCCATATGGAGGATTCCCCGTTCAGGGAAACCTTTGGTAGCGGGCTGCTGGAACGTAATCCGGTATTGATCAATCGTTAACTTTGAATTGAAATGCGCTGAAATTGATAAAGACTTTACACCAGTAAGTACTGCTGGGTAAAGTCTTTTTTTTATTTTGGTCTAACGATTCAAAATGTGTAATTTAGGATAAAAGAGATGTAGTATATTGTCGATTATGCGTGTATAAAAACCTAAATTATAGTATGGGTAGATACTATAGACCTAAATTTAATTGCGCAATATACTAACCTGTTTTAAGTAGTCTCATATTTATCCATTTTTATTTGAATTAAAAGGAGGGAGAATTTTAGCGTTCAGATTGACTACATAATTCATGATTGAAATACATTGAAACGTATGGGGGAAATGAAATGAAAAGAGTATCCATTAGTAGGAAATTGCTTTTAGGTTTTGGTTCTGTACTTCTTTTATTGATAGCCGTTGTAGTCATCTCATATACTCAGTTTATCTCGGTTGAGAAAACGTTTACGGATTTAATCCGGGAGCGTACCGCCAAACTGCTCACTATTAAAAACATGATCATCGATGTGAAATCCCAGCAGGTTGCTTTACGGAATTTTGTGACGGAAGAGAATGATCAAAGCGAGCAACAATTCAAGTCTTTTTATGAAGATTATCGTAAAACAAGCGAAGAATTAAGATCAGGGATTCAAACCCCAACGATGATTGATTTTCTGGATCGTTCAGACCGCAGTGCGGAGGAATATTATGCTTTTGGACAGAGTGTCATTGAATTGAAAAAACAAGGCAGCACTAGCGAGATCACAAGGATGCTGTTAGATACAGGTCCAACGATTATATCCGGATTTGAAGAAACGGTAACTGCCATGGAACAACATCAGCAAAATTCATTGGACACTGGCATTGTAAATGCTAATCAACTCATTCAAAAAGTACTTCGTTTAATCATGATCATTGGTATCATCTCGATCGTTTTAGGCGTGGTAATTGCATTGATCATGGGGAGAATCATATCCAAACCGGTTGCACATGTGGCAAGGGCTGCAAGCCGAATTGCTGATGGAGACCTGACGGGTGAGGCGATTGTTGTTCGTAATCGGGATGAGATCGGAGAACTGGCGGAATCCTTCAACAAGATGATGGAGAACTTGCGCCATTTAATCCATCAGGTGGGTCATAATGCAGATCGGGTAGCTGCTTCTTCTGAGGAGTTAACGGCAAGTACAGAGCAAACGGCGACAGCGACCGAACAGGTAGCTACAACGATGGAAGAAATTGCTACGGGTATGGATACGCAGGTGAGTATGGTTGGAGACGGGTTTCATACGATTAATGAATTGTCCACAGGCTTTCAGCAGATGACAGTGAATACGCAAAATATGTCGGATGAAGCAACGAATGCGTCAGCGAAAACCATATCTGGTAATGATGCAGTTCAATCGGCTGTTGGGCAGATGAACTCGATTCATCAGACTGTACGTGTACTCGCTACTGTTATTGAAGAACTAGGTAATCATTCAGATGAGATTGGATCTATGGTTGAAAGTATCTCAGAAATATCGGCACAAACGAATCTGCTGTCTCTTAATGCGGCTATCGAAGCTGCAAGAGCAGGTGAGCATGGTCGTGGATTCGAGGTGGTTGCTACCGAGGTGCGCAAGCTGTCTGATCAATCTGCGAAATCAGCGGAACAGATCAGTGTACTCGTAGCTGCTATACGCAAAGGGATGAATAATGCATCACAATCCATGGTAGAAGTAAACGCTGAGGTTCAGGAAGGCATAGAACTTGTCCGTAAAGCAGGAGGTACTTTTGAGGAGATTCGTGAAGCTGTCGGCAATGTCGCAGGTCAGACTCAGGAGGTATCTGCATCCATTGAACAAATGGCGGCGGGTGTGGAGCAGATCAATGTGTCCATGAAGACCATCATGGAAGTAACAGAGAATGCGGCTGCCGGAACAGAGGAAGTTAGTGCAACGTCCGAGGAACAACTGTCTGCCATGCAGGAGATCGCATCGGCGGCTAATGACCTTTCCTCTATGGCGGAAGAGTTACAGGAGTCCGTTAGTCGATTCAAAGTGTAATCATGGATATACTTCTGGGTGAAGTTCAATATTTATGAATAATCGTATCGTGTATGTAAAACAAGTGGGTGCCCAGGAGAACAACAGTTATGCTGTTCTCCTGGCACCCTTTTTTTTGATGAAGTAGCGATCAGGGGGTCATTCTAACGAATAGCGACTTTATATGTCCGCAACCAGGTGTTGATCTGAGTCAGATAAGCAAATAGCTGAGGACCCGACATGAGCTGCCCGAACCAGGGGAGGTTGGAAGCTGCATCTGGTGAAGACGCGAGATTGCGGATTTGAGCTTTGTCGATCAAAGGCAAAATCGGCGAAGTGGGATCATCCAGGATATCAAGTACCTGTTGTTTGACTGCGGCCAGATATTGCGGATTATGTGTTTTCGGGTATGGACTCTTTTTGCGATATAACACATCGTCAGGCAGGACACCTTCGAGTGCTTTCCGCAGAATACCTTTTTCGCGTCCACCCGTTATTTTCATTTCCCACGGGATGTTAAACACATACTGGATCAGACGATGGTCACAGTAAGGTACCCGCACTTCCAGCCCTGCCCCCATGCTCATCCGGTCTTTGCGATCCAGAAGTGTAGGCATGAAACGTGTAATGTTCAGGTAGGACATCACCCGCATTTGTGCAGCTTTACCTGTTTCCCCATCTAACAAAGGGACTTCAGCCACTGCATCTGAATAGCGGTCTGCCAAATAGTCGAGTGGCCGAATCCATTCCCGAATATCCGGGGATAATAGCGCTGCTCGCATGTCAGGTGCTACAGACCACGGAAACGTGCCGGAGTTCAGCATATCTTCTCGATGAAACCAGGGGTAACCGCCAAACACTTCATCCGCTGCTTCGCCTGAAATGGCAACTGTGGCTCCTTTTTTGATTTCTTTACAGAACAAATAGAGCGAGGAGTCTACATCTGCCATACCTGGCAGATCCCTTACTAGCATGGCCTGTGTCAGTGCATGAACCAGTTCTCCGTTCTCAATCTCAATCCAGTGATGGTCGGTCTTGAGTTCATCCACCATTCGCTTAATCCAGGGACCATCTGCACCCGGCTGAAAGGAATGCGCCTGGAAATGCTTGGCGTTATCCACATAATCGACAGAATACGTGCTGACTTGGCCTTGCCCGGTGCGGTTGTAATAATCCACGGCTAATGCAGACAAGGCACTGGAGTCCAGTCCTCCTGATAAAAGAGAGCATACCGGAACATCCGAAGCCAACTGGCGCTCCAGTGTATCTTGCAAGAGAGATCGTACCTCGGCTGCCGTCTCTTCCAGGTTATGTTCGTGATTCTGGCTTTCCAGTTTCCAGTAGGCATAGGTTCGGATCCCGTTTCGGTTGTAGATCAGCGCGTGCGCAGGCTTGAGTTCGCTTAGTGAAGAGTATACGCCGTGTCCTGGTGTCCGTGCAGGCCCTACGATAAACACTTCGGCCAATCCTTCCGGGCCAACAGCGGCTTCCACATCTGGATGAATAAGCAGAGCTTTGGGCTCTGAGCCAAATACGAGTGTGTCTTTGGCATTACTGTAGAACAGAGGTTTCACGCCGAGGCGATCTCGTGCGATAAAAACCTGTTCGCGTCCCCCATCCCATATGGCAAAAGCAAAAATACCGTTAAACCGGTCAACACATGCCGGTCCCCACTCAATATAAGAGGCGAGCAACACTTCCGTATCACATTGCGTGCGGAACTGATGCCCCCGCTGGAGCAATTCCTTTTTCAACTCGGGTGCATTGTATAGTTCTCCGTTATACACGACGGTATAGGAGGTATCTCCCTGTAACGCATGCATGGGTTGTGCGCCGTTCTCGGGGTCCATTACACTAAGACGCCGATGTCCAAAGGCACAAGGATTGGAGATCCATGTACCTGAAGCGTCGGGCCCCCGGTTCGACAAGCTATCCGTCATACGGACCAGCAGCTCTGATTCCTGGGTCAAATCCCGATTCCACTGTATGAAGCCGGTAATACCGCACATGGTTTGTTCATCCTTTCTTGGTCGAGTCATTCATCCGTATGGCTGCTTAATTACTGGCAACCTGCAAATGTTGTCTTTTTCGTCAGAGGTCGTAACAAATATATGCCGAAAGCAGGCATAAAATGTCTGTCCTCTTCGGAAACTAGTTCTAGGGACAACGGCCTCAACATGCCTGTGAAGGAGAGAACATGCAATGGACAGTATGAAGTATTATGTGTCTGTCATGGGCCGCTCCGTTATTCCGGATCCGTCGGTAACATCGTATGAATGGATCATTCAGGCAACGCCGCAGGAAGCGGAGCAATTACTGGGACTGCTGAGCCTCATGCAGGAAAAGGAGGAAGAGGCCTTTCCTGGCATGGTATTCCCATGGCCAGATACACCGGAGGAGTCCGTAAACCGAGCGTATGAAACGGTATTACAACAGGTATATCGGGAGATTTACCGATTGGGCACACCAGAGACACGATACCAGATTGAACAAAGTACATGATAAGCACAAAGGAAAAGGAGCGATGACGAATGTATGCCATTCAAGATGCCAAAATACGCAGATTAACCGAGGTAGATGGATTGTCTTGTGCAGAGGTTGAAGTGCAGCCTGGAAATGCCGGAGATCCGTCGTTGCTTGTATACGTGGCCTCAACACAGCCCGGAAATTCGCTGGAAGTTGTTCGAATTGTACGCAATCACTCCGATTCGGCGATCGACTGGTATAACAATAATATGCATACCGCGTTTGAAGAGGCGACAGATACCGCATTTGAGAACAGCGAAGGCATTACTGCCGAAGAAGATAAGGCTCGGTTTCAAAGTGAGTTGTTTGCCTTTGGGTTGCTTGGTCCAACACTTCAGCGGTATCTGGTTGGGCAGGCTTAAGAGGGAATGCCACAGCAACAGATGTGGTGTTTGCGGGATAGAAGCTCAAGGTTGAGCTATACGTAGATAGTGACCTGTTGCTGTGGGTGGTTGCTGGGACTGCATCTGTAGCTGCATCTGTAATGAGAAACCCCGCCGTTGTTGAACGGCGGGGTTTGTTATGCGATGGTCAGATCAGGTGGAGATGTGATCAAGCATACTCGCGTAGGACTTGAATCCCTTTAACCACATTGTACACAAAGCTTAATCCGTAGATTACAAAGAATAGAATGACAAACCCGACAGCGGAACCCAGACTATGCGCAGTCACGAAGAAATAAAATAGCGGAATGGCAGCGAGAAACGGGAATACATGTGAGAATAAGGCGCGTTTCGCATGTCCCTCAATGTAATCATCCTTGGCAACAATCCATATAATGATCGGAAACAGGAACGGAGCAAAGAAAATACTGAAATAGGATAGGGCTGATAAAAGTTGTCTCATGACGATTCTCTCCTTCAATGGATCATTGAAATGTATGTATGCAAAAGATTACCCAGCAATTCTGACATTGAAAATGTCTGATGTTCATCTTACTCTAAAAGTCCCAATCTCCTCAATATAACCTGGTTCAAGCTATCATATTCTCAAAGGGATTGGAGTATGAGAATAATACGGTAAAGTACATTTATCGCCTTTGATTACGAATGATGCCTAGTGGCATCATCAACATCGAATATGGAATTCAGCCTAATAAGCATAAGCTTACGAAGTATGTTTCCTTCGGAAACATTGTAGTTGCTCACGTAGTTTGCCTACGCTCCGCTACTCCATTTCTAGCTTCATTCCATCTTCTCGGTACTGAAAACCGGACTTTCTGAACCTGTATTTAAGTATAATTATTAATTTTTTTATAAAACTATTGAAAAATATAGAAATCAGAGTATAATAAGAACCGCGCCGAAAATTTATTATACATATTTGTCTCAGTAGCTCAGCTGGATAGAGCAACGCCCTTCTAAGGCGTCGGTCGGGGGTTCGAATCCCTCCTGGGACGTAAAAAACAAGAAGCTTCCTTCGGGAAGCTTCTTGTTTTTCGTTCAGGGGAAGAGAACCCCAATGGTTCGTCGGAGCATTCGCTTCGTTAGCGCTACATCGCAGTCTCGACTGGAAGGAGAGTATCCCTCCTGGGACGTAAAAAAAAGAAGCTTCCTTCGGGGGGCTTTTTTGCGTTCAAGGTAAAATTATTTTATTGGTAATACCTATTAACAATATAGAATTTATATATTTAAAGAATAAATAATTCTATGCCACAATGAGGATATCAATAACGAAAGCGACGGTGGTATCCATGAAATCATTAAATCAATGGCAAGCAGATGAGTATGACAACAAACTGGCTTTTGTGTCCGGATATGGAAAAAACCTGATCTCTTGGCTTCAACCCCAAAAAGGGGAATACATTCTTGATCTGGGTTGCGGGACGGGGGATTTGACGTATGAAATTTCTCTGGCCGAAGCTGAAGTTATTGGCATGGATGCATCCACGGACATGATTCGCCGTGCGAGGGAGAAGTTCCCCGATATTGAATTCGTGGAAGGAGATGGTCATCAGTTTGAAACGAATAGACTGTATGATGCCGTTTTCTCCAATGCAGCCCTGCACTGGATGCGAAGCCCGCGATTAGTGGTAGATAGTATATGGAAATCTTTGAAGCCTGGAGGGCGTTTTGTAGCAGAATTTGGTGGTAAAGGGAACGTGCAGACCATTGTGAATGCATTAGAGGAGGTTATGGAGCGAAACACGGGCATTCGTGCATCGGAAAGCAATCCGTGGTACTTTCCTTCGATCGGAGAATATAGCCATATTTTAGAGCAAAGTGGATTTGTGGTGCGACAGGCCTATCACTACGACCGTCCTACCAGACTGGCAGATGGTGAGCAGGGTATAGTAGGCTGGTTGACTCATTTTGGAGGGGACTATTTTGAGGGTCTCAGTCATGAAGAGATACAACAAATATGCCATGAAACCAGTCAGATCGTGATGCCTCACCTTTGGAAAGATGATGCTCTGTATGCCGATTATAAGCGCCTGCGTATTCAAGCCGTGAAGCCAGAATAACTAGAATTTTGTGATATGTAGCAATTTTTATCGATGTTAAACGAATTATCGTGATTCTTTGTATACTAACCATGTTTCCCCTATACACCAGGAATCTCTTTCGGATAAAGAGGATCTTGGTCTTTTTTTTTTGATGCATTATTTTAAAAATGAAATATTCAAACGACAAATAATTACAAATGGATATTTTTATCATACTCAAGACCCATATAAGTAATTTCTATATCATATTTGTAAGTATTTAGAAGGAAAATGTGGTATTTTGATAGAATAATTTACCAAGGGTCAATCTTCTTGCAGATAGGTGGTGAAATTGAGTGCGTATTGCAGTACGCACAAACAGCAGGAACCCATCATTTGGTGACGTATTCACATTTAAAAGGAGGGGCAAAGCCTTGAGTAAACGATTGATATCCACGTTATTAAGTGTTCTGATGGTCTTTTCCATTATTCTCCCCGCGGCTGGAGCCGCTCCCGCAGATTCAGGTATTCAGCTTGAGAATTTACCTAGTACAGCCGAAGCCAAACAATGGAGAGAGATTCTTGCAGGACGGGAAGCAAAACTTGCCGCAGATCCATTTTTGGATAAAAGCTTGGAAGGCCTGGGTGGAGAGAACACCCGAGTAATCGTTGAGCTTTCCAATAAACCTGTTGCAGTAGCGCAAGGTGAATCAACCCTCTCCGGAAAATCTTTTACCTCCTCTATGGAAACAAAGGCTGTGACTCAAGTTGAGCAACAACAACAGTCATTTGTACATAGCCTCACTCAGAAGAAAATCAAACATGAAGTATTGGAAGAATATGCATATGCCCTGAATGGTGTAGCGATTGAGCTTAAAGGAAACCAAGTGGGACAATTGCTTCAAATACCTGGCGTGGTCAGCGTATATCCTGACCTTGAAGTTACAATAGCGCCTGAGACAGATGAAGTGAACCCGTACATGAAAGACACAGCGCCTTTTATTGGTGCACCTGAAGTATGGGATCTGGGTTACAAAGGAAATGGCATCAAAGTGGGTGTCATCGATACAGGGATTGACTATGAACATCCTAATTTGCAGGAAGCTTACAAAGGCGGATGGGACTTTGTTGGAAACGACAATGATCCGTATGAAGCAACATATCAGGAATGGAAAGCTTCGGGCGAACCTGAGTTCAATGCTACTGGAAGCGCCTATTACACCTCCCACGGTACGCACGTAGCAGGTACCGTTGCTGCTCGCGAAGCAGGGGACTACGGTATTGTTGGTGTTGCTCCTGAAGCAGATATCTATGCTTACCGTGTACTTGGACCGTATGGTAGTGGTCAAACCTCATGGGTACTCGGCGGAATTGATCGTTCTGTTCAAGATGGCATGGATGTAATTAATCTCTCGTTGGGTAACGCCGCCAACGACCCGAGTTATATTACTTCAGTTGCCCTGAACAATGCGATGTTGTCTGGTGTGACAGCAGTTGTAGCAAGTGGTAACAGTGGACCCAACCGTTATACACTCGGTTCTCCGGGTGCGTCTGCAATGGCTATTACGGTAGGTAACTCTACAGGACCTAGCCAGCTGATTACAGCCGATACTCACTTCTGGATTGGTGAGGAAGGCGAAGAGACACAACCTGAACAACAACCGGTGCCAGAGGTTGAACAATCTCCTGAACTGGGGACGGCACCTGGAACAGAAGAGCCTGAAGGTTCAGAGCAAGGTGTACCCGCAACTGCTGATGAGGAAAGTGCAGCGGCTGTGGAGGACGCAGTTTCTAACGAAGCTGAAGTTCCGAATGTAGAAGAAGCTACAACGGAAGAAAATACTCCATCTGCATCACCTTCTGCACCGGTGGAAGCTTCTCCTGAAGCTGCTCCAGTGGAAGAAGAGTATGTAATTGCTCCGACTGAAGCTCCACTGGCTATTACAGAGTCAGTTTACCGTCTGGATCTGATGGGATGGAGTCTGTCAGCAGATCCTGAAACTGTTTTGACAGGAAAATATGAGCTTGAATTTGCAGCACTGGGTAAGCCAACTGACTTTGAAGGTAAGGATTTTACAGGTAAAGTGGCATTAATACAGCGTGGTGAAATCGCATTTGTAGAGAAAATCGCCAATGCTAAAGCGGCCGGAGCCGTGGCTGTTATTGTATATAACAACATTCCGGGTCCAATCGGTGTAAGTCTGGGCGATAACTTTGAACTCATTCCAACACTGAGCATGTCCAAGGAAGATGGAGATGTGATCAAGGCTGAGCTGGACGCAGGTCAAGCCGTTGAAGTGAGCTTTAGTGATTTTGAACGTTCCCAAACTCCGGGCGATGAAATGAATTCATCCAGTTCACGTGGACCTGCTAAGGTAACACTGGACATCAAACCGGATATTGTTGCACCAGGTACAAGCATTTTGTCTACAATTCCTGCCTACGGCAAGGATGAGCCAGATGCAGATTATGCACAAGCTTATGATCGTAAATCAGGAACAAGTATGGCTACCCCTCATGTAGCAGGTTTGATTGCGTTGCTGATCGAGAAACATCCGGAATGGACACCATTTGATATCAAAGTTGCACTGATGAACAATAGTAAGGTGCTGGATACAACCAAGTTTGATGTATTTGATCAAGGTGCTGGCCGCATTCAGGCTGTAAACACCATCGATCCTGCTGCTTTTGTCAAAGTGCTTGATGTAACTCAATACACAGAAAGTGGCTCTGTTGTTGAAAAGGAGAATATCACCGGAAGCATCAACTACGGTAATTTCCTGAGCACAGATGAAAAGACGATTACCAAAACGATTAAAGTTGAAGCGCTGAATGGTAGTGGCGGGGATTACACCGTAAATGTGAATCCAACTCGTAATGTCGCTGGTGTATCCGTTGCGGTAGACAAGAGTTCCTTCACACTGAATGGTGAGGAAGAACTTGCAGTAACAATCACCGTACCACGAGGGGTTACTGCGACTACAGAAGCACAAGGATACATCGAGTTGTCAAACGGAACCAATACCTTTACGGTGCCATATGTTGCTCATTTCAACGTTACGTTGAGTGGAGTTAAATATATTGAAACCGTAAAAGGCACTGAAAAAAATCCTTTCCACTATCCATTGAAGGCTGATGGTACGTTGGATACGCTTAATGTAGCAATGGAATTCTATAATCCGATGACATTTGCCCTGATTGAGATTTATGATGGTCTTAATCCGGAAGGTGGATATTATCAAGATGGTTATATCGGCTCCATTTTCGGTAACTATTTTAACTTCAATGCTAATGCAAGATACAACCTTGCTTGGGACGGCTCATATGCAGATTACACAACCGATGAAGTGACAGAGATTCCGGATGGTTTATACACCGTAGACATCACTACCATTGGTACGGACGGCAAAACCTATAAGGAAGACACTTCACCGTTTTTGGTGAAAAAGACAGCTCCGGCTGTAACTGCCCCAGCAATATTGGAGTTCAAAGAGGATGAGTCCGCTGTCCTTAATGGTAGTGTGGAAGATTTGTACTTCCGTGTTGCTCCTGCGCTTGCCAGCGGATGGGATATCACGTTTGATCCGGCAGCTTCCCTGGAAGCAACGTATGTTGTGAAAAAAGAGGATGGTTCGGTTTATAAAGAGGGAGTCTTTGAAGTACAAGCTGATGGAACCTTCAGCCTTCCTTTGGAGGGAATTGAAGCAGGCGAGTATACCGTTGAACTTACGGTAAAAGATCAACAGGGGCTTTCGGGTACAGCCAATACTGAACTGAAATTGGAAGCCGTGGAGACCGAACCTGAAACTCCGGCTACCAAGGCCCCGGGTACACCTGTATTGTCTCACAATAACTGGGTAGGCAACGGCTTACCAGAGGGATCATATATCGTTACAATGAACCTGTGGTGGGGCGAGAACGGAACTAGCTACAAGTTATATGAGGACGGGGTTTTGGTTGATACGCAGAAGTTGACTTACAACGCACCTTGGGCGCAGTTTGCTCAAACGAAGATCACGGGCAAAGCCAATGGCACATATACGTACGTGGCCGAGCTAACCAACGACAAGGGAACAACGCGTAGTCAGACGTTGACTGTTCGTATTACCAACGCAGCGCCAGGCAAAGCGGTTCTCTCTCAGGATAACTGGGATGGCGATGGCAATTATAAGGTAACCATGAATCTGTGGTGGGGAACCAACGCTACAGAGTATCGTCTCTATGAAAATGATACGTTGATCGACACGCAAGAACTCCGTGCGGTATCACCGCTTGCGCAAAGTGCTGTGACTAAAGTGTCAGGGAAAGCTTCGGGCACGTATACGTATCGGGCAGAATTAATTAACGCAGCTGGAGTTACCAGCACAGACACAATTAAGGTAAAAGTGAAGTAAATTCATCTTCATTTAAGCTGAATGAATTAATGAAGGAATTGTTCTATGCATAAACGGCCTCCATCCTGATTTGCAGGATGGAGGCCGTTTTGTTTGTATATAAATTAACTGTATGACTAACCGATCATTCGATTTTTACTGGCTTGAATACCTGCGATTAGTAAAGCAATGGCCAGAATGACCTGGATTAGCAACGGAAGGGTCCATCCTTTTGTCCAGTCATGAAGCATACCGAACAGTAGAGGTCCCACTGCCGCGAGCATATATCCAAAGGACTGGGCCATACCGGACAGGCTGGCAGCTTGTCTGGGATCTTTTGTACGAAGGACGAAGAACATCGTTACCAGTCCAAACGAAGCTCCAGCACCTATTCCTGCCAACGTGACGCCGATGGTAACGAGCGAAGCGATGCCACTTAACAATAAAGCATACCCGACAATTAAAGAAGAGCATGTTATCGCGGTTAGAACACGCTGATCTCGCGTTCGGCCGGCGAGGATCGGAACGATAAAGGTAGCTGGTACACTAACCATCTGCATCAGGGAGAGCATCCACCCTGCCGAGGTGGGGCTGAATCCTTGATCGGCCAGAATCTCGGGAAGCCAGGTAATCGTTGTATAGAATATTAGAGATTGCAGACCCATAAATAAAGTAATGAACCAAGCTAGTGCAGAGGTTCTTAGACGCACGGGTGCTCCTTCGCTCTGGGAGGTCACATATAACATTCGCTGACGTCCTGCGGCGATCTGGGGGAGCCACAAGAGAAGCGCCAGTATGGACAATAAGGCCCACATGCCTAACGAAGCACGCCAACCCATAGATGTGGCTCCTGCTACGGGCACACTCACACCTGAGGCGATGGCGCCAAATATGTTCATGGATACAGAGTATAATCCGGTGACGATACCTACCCGCAATGGAAAATCACGTTTGATCAAACTTGGCAAAAGCACGTTGCTTAATGCAATGCCGCACCCCAAAATTGCGGTTCCTGCATATAAGGAGAGAACGGAAGGCAACAAGCGTAAGGCCACCCCAATGGTTACGATCATAACAGCCAATAGCAGAGCAGATTCGAGTCCTAAACGTTTGGCAAGACGTGGTGCAAAGGGGGAGACTGCTGCAAAGGCGAGCAAAGGTAGTGAGGTCAGAAGCCCGACCATCGTATGGCCGATACCTGTATCTGAGCGGATCATCTCCACTACAGGTCCGGTTGCTGTAATCGGTGATCTCATGGTAGCGGCGATGACGATAATGCCTGCTAACAACAGGCCGAATCTTTTGGATGTCGAAGAATATTCTTCCTCGGTATGGATAGATGAGTGTTGCTGTATTGAAGATGACATTGATAAAATCTCCTGTTTCCTAAGAAGTTGATATGTATGGATTGTTACATAATCCACTCCGTAAGCATAACATTCTATGTCAATATTGAGCAATGAAATGAAAAAACACCCAATGGACCGTGGGTGCCTCGACTAGCCGGTGAATTCTAACGAATCCACGAGGTCTTATAATGGGTAAAATCGCTATTTTCAGATTCTAACGAACCTCAGCGACGTTAATCTGGCTATGAAGTGTAAATAAGTGAGTTAATCCCCCAGAATTGGTGAGATAAGCTCTCTAAGATTCGTTAGAATTCAGTGATGCTGAATTTGGAGCAAATAAAGTGTCCCGCGTTCGTTAGAACATCGATTCTTCAACGTGTTGCTTATAGAGTGAGCAAATGCGGACGCTCCAATGCAGCGACATAGAGCATATAACGAAGTGAATGCTCCGACGAACCGTTGGGGTTCTCATCCCCAGAACGCAAAAAAACTTCCCGAAGGAAGTTTCTTTTTAATACGTCCCAGGAGGGATACTCTCCTTGCAGTCGAGACTGCGAAGTGTTGCTAACGAAGCGAATAGCTCCGACGAACCGTTGGGGTTCTCATCCCCAGAACGCAAAAAAACTTCCCGAAGGAAGTTTTCTTTTTATACGTCCCAGGAGGGATTCGAACCCCCGACCGACGCCTTAGAAGGGCGTTGCTCTATCCAGCTGAGCTACTGAGACATGAATTTTTTCAAGCAAAATTGATTTTATCATATGCATACAGGAATATCAAGCATTTTATTTTAAACTGTTTTTCGTATATGATATTTGGCGGCAGTAACGTTTTTTTCATTATATTTAAGGTTATGTTAGAATATCAGGAGAACTCAAAAATAGATCAACAATCGTTTTAATATATACATCTATTTAGGTTGATTCCAACTGGATATTCAGGATATAGAGGAGGTGCTCCCATTAAGGAATCCACGACCCCGGAAACCGAGCATAACAACAATATTGTGCTGTTTCCTAAGACGCTGGACTATTACCAGATTCAATTGACAGTTATGCTTGAAAATGAACGGTATGGTGAAGCGATGAAATTGCTTCACTTTTTGCTGCAATGTCAGGGACAGGAAGAGCGCCACTATGATGAATGGCGGGCCCTGCTTGAATGGCTTCAGGCTGCGTTTCCTCAATATGAAGAAACCTCGCCTGCCGTTCTTGAAGAACGAGAAGAGGAAGAAGAGATTAGTGAGGAGGACATGGCACGGCAGCATGCCCGAATGAAGCTTGAGCAGGATGATGGCTATGCTGATAAGATGCTTCGCACAGTAATGGAGGAGCCGCTGTCTGAACAGACGATGCTGGCTTTGGAGCAGCTTGCCTATCTTGATCTGCCGAAGATTGACGAGGCACTTACGAGTTGGTTAAAAGATAAGTCGCTTCACCCTCTGCTTCAATTCCGGGTGCTGCAAACCTTGCGTCGCCGAGGTGTTCAAGGTATGATCCTGTTTACGAGAGGCGAAGAGCAGGTTGAAGTCGAGATCGACACCGTGCCTCTTAGACCAGAGGAATTCCCAATCCAAATCGTTCAGATTCTGGAACGAGTGGCAGATCAGACGGAGGTTCATGAACCTACGCTCTTTTATTTTGCCCAGGAACTGTGGATACAATATGTCATGGCGGTGTATGGAACCCGTGATTATGTATCGATGCTGGAAGAAAATGATTCCATGACAGATATATGGGCAGCAGCTCTACATATGACCGTTGCAGACAGTCTGGGTGGTTCTCATGATGAGGAAAATACCCGCTCAATGTATGCTGTGACAGGCGCGATGCGCTTTCGACTGGAGCAGGCTTATCGTTCCATGAAACAGTTTGTATCTGCCGGTTTGGACGGTTAATCGAGGCCGGAAACGTTTTCCTTAAACCGTATCAAGGGATTCCCCTTGAAAAAGAATCTAATCTTGTTTATACTAAAATGGTTATTTTGTACGTGATTGCCTACGTGAACATGTGAATTTTGGAGGGGAAAGTATACAATGAAAGCAACTTGGGAAAAGATAGAGAAGAACCTTGGGGTTCTTGAGGTTGAAGTGGATGCAGATCGTGTAACTGCAGCACTCGACAAAGCTTTTAATAAAGTGGTTAAACAAGCAAACGTACCTGGATTCCGTAAAGGTAAAGTACCACGTTCCATCTTCGAAGCACGTTTTGGTGTAGAGAGCCTTTATCAAGAAGCAATTGACATTTTGCTTCCTGAAGCTTATACAGAAGCAATCGACCAAACGGATATTTTCCCGGTTGATCGTCCTGACGTAGATGTTGAACAATTCGCTAAAGGACAAACATTCAAGTTCAAAGCTAAAGTAACTGTGAAACCTGAAGTTACTCTGGGTGAGTACAAAGGAATCGAAGTTGCTGTAGCAAAAGGTGAAGTAACTGACGCAGAAGTGGCTGAAGAACTTGAGCGTCTTCAACAACGTCACGCTGAACTCGTTGTAATTGACGAAGGTTCCGCTGCTAACGGCGACGTTGCAGTAATCGACTTCGACGGTTCCGTTGATGGTGTACCTTTCGAAGGTGGACAAGCTGAGCGTTATTCCCTGGAACTGGGTTCCAACACATTCATCCCTGGATTTGAAGAGCAAGTTGTGGGTCTTTCCACAGGCGACTTCAAAGACGTAGAAGTGACTTTCCCAGAGAGCTACCATGCAGCAGAACTTGCTGGCAAACAAGCGGTATTCAAAGTGAAAATTCACGAAATCAAACGCAAACAACTTCCTGCATTGGATGATGAGTTTGCTAAAGATGTTAGCGAATTCGACACACTGGAAGAGTACAAAGCTGACCTGAAAACACAATTGGAATCCCGTAAAGCTGACGAAGCCAAAGCTGCACAAGAAAATGCAGTTGTAGAAAAAGTGGCTGAGAACGCTGAAGTGGACATTCCTGCTGCAATGGTTGAGAGCGAAGTACAAAACATGATGCGTGATTTCGACAACCGTCTGCGTAACCAAGGTATGAACCTTGAAATGTTCCTGAGCTTCTCTGGCCAGACTCAAGCTGACCTGAGAGGACAAATGCAAGAAGATGCTTCCAAACGTGTTCGCAACAACCTGGTGCTTGAAGCTGTAGGTAAAGCGGAAAACATTGAAGTATCTGACGAAGAAGTGAATCAAGAACTCGAGAAAATGGCTGAATCTTACAAGCGTCCTGCTGATGAGATCCGTGGCATCCTCGAAGGTAATGGTTCCCTGGACAGCCTTCGCGATGAAGTAAAACTGCGTAAAACGATTGACGTTCTTGTTGAGAACAGCACAGTTGTTGAACTAGTTGAAGCTCCAGCTGAAGAAGTTGTTGCAGAAGCTGACGAAAAATAAGACAAGCTGTTATCAACTTGTCAGTTGAATAAACGATAAGGCACGTGAATTATTGCGTGCCTTATTTTTAAATTATGACATCCATTTTATAGAAAATGAAGTAATTATATGGATGAACACTAATTTTATTGATCCGTGTACACTTTTTACATACCTATGTACTTCATGCAAATAAAAAACGGTAAGACGGCATAGGATGGCTTCAATTTGCACATACATAGAAAACATGGTTAAATATGATCAGGCTAAAAAAGTAAACAAACGGATGTCTGACCCCTCTTGTGAAAAATGACATTGTCACAGGAAAGTGTTAGAATGAATTTGGGTTTGCTTTACAGGTGGCCTATGTCTAATTACATGTAGAAAAGAGGTTGGTCTCATGAGTCTGGTGCCAATGGTTATAGAACAAACCAATCGAGGCGAGCGGTCTTACGATATATATTCACGTTTGCTGAAAGATCGCATTATCTTTCTAACCAGTGCGATTGATGACGATGTAGCCAATCTTGTCATAGCACAGCTTTTGTTTTTGGCAGCCGACGATCCTGAGAAGGATATCAGCTTGTACATTAACTCACCTGGTGGTTCTGTCACCGCAGGGATGGGTATATACGATACGATGCAATTTATCAAGCCGGATGTATCTACCATTTGCGTAGGGATGGCAGCAAGCATGGGCTCGTTATTGCTGACAGCCGGTGCACCTGGCAAGAGATATGCGCTGACAAACAGCGAAGTAATGATTCATCAGCCGCTTGGCGGCATTCAAGGACAGGCTGCGGATATTAAGATACACGCAGAATGGATTATTAAAACACGTCAGAAACTGAATCAAATATACGTCGATCGTACGGGTCAGCCTCTTGAGAAAATTGAGCGGGATACCGACCGTGACTTCTTCATGAGCGCTGAAGAAGCTAAGACGTACGGCATTATTGACCAGGTGCTCAGTAGACCGATCAATTCCTAAAGGGGTGGTTTCATGTTTAAATTTAACGATGAGAAAGGGCAATTGAAATGCTCTTTTTGCGGTAAATCTCAGGAGCAGGTACGCAAGTTGGTCGCTGGACCAGGCGTGTACATTTGTGATGAATGTATCGAACTTTGCACCGAAATCGTTGAGGAAGAACTTGGTCATGATGAAGAAGTAGACCTGAAAGATATTCCGAAACCAAAAGAAATTCGTAATATTCTGGATCAATATGTTATTGGACAGGAACAAGCGAAAAAATCATTGTCTGTTGCAGTGTATAATCACTACAAACGGATCAACACACAAAGCAAAATTGAAGACGTTGAATTGTCAAAGAGTAACATTTTGCTGTTAGGACCAACAGGTTCTGGTAAAACGTTGCTTGCGCAAACGATGGCAAAAATTTTGAATGTTCCTTTTGCTATTGCGGATGCTACGTCATTAACAGAAGCGGGTTATGTAGGTGAGGATGTAGAGAACATCCTGCTCAAACTGATTCAAGCTGCTGATTATGATGTGGAAAAAGCAGAGCGTGGCATTATTTATATCGATGAGATTGATAAAGTAGCGCGTAAATCCGAAAACCCATCCATTACTCGTGATGTATCGGGCGAAGGTGTGCAACAGGCTCTCTTGAAAATTCTTGAAGGAACTGTGGCTTCTGTACCACCACAAGGTGGTCGTAAACACCCTCATCAAGAATTCATTCAGATCGATACAACGAACATCCTGTTCATTTGCGGCGGTGCCTTTGATGGTCTGGAGCAAATGATCAAACGCCGGATCGGTAAAAAAGTCATTGGCTTCAATACCGTTTCTGAGCAAAAAGATCTGAAACCAGGTGAATACCTGGGTATGGTATTGCCGGAAGATTTGCTGAAATTTGGTTTGATTCCGGAGTTTGTAGGCCGTCTACCAGTCATCTCCACTTTGGAGCCGTTGGATGAAGATACGCTGGTACGGATTCTTTCCGAACCAAAAAACGCGCTTACCAAACAGTACCAAAAACTGCTTGAGCTGGACAATGTGAATCTGGTCTTTGAACCAGCTGCATTGCTCGCGATTGCAAAAGAAGCAATTAAACGTAACACAGGTGCACGTGGATTACGTGCCATCATTGAAGGTATCATGCTTGAAATCATGTATGAAGTGCCTTCACGTGAAGATGTTACGAACTGTGTCATTACGGAAGAAGTTGTTGAGAAAAGAGTCGTGCCTGAACTAAGCCAATCAAAGGACGATAAGCAGGAAGAGAGCGCCTAATAAAGGCCTGAATCCCGTTGAACTCTGAAATATAGACTTGTCAGTTCTCCACTTTGGCAGAAGGCGAATTCATGTCTCTGTCAGGGTGGAGCTTTGACGTTGTGGGGAGAGAAATCACTCATGTATTTAAGACAGGATACACGTCCCGTGAAAGTGGGAAACGTAACGATCGGTGGCAGTAACGAAGTCATTATCCAAAGTATGTGTACAACCAAAACGGCAGACGTAGAAGCAACGGTTGCAGAGATTCTGCGACTGGAAGAAGCGGGTTGTCAAGTGGTACGTGTAACGGTGAATAATGAGGAAGCTGCCGCAGCCATCAAGGAAATCAAAAAACGCATTAATATACCGCTTGTAGCGGACATTCATTTCAACTATAAGCTGGCTTTACTTGCAATTGAGAACGGCATCGATAAAGTTCGGATTAATCCAGGTAACATCGGTAAACGTGCAAAAGTGGAAGAAGTGGTTAAGGCTTGTAAAGACCGCGGCATTCCGATTCGGATTGGAGTAAATGCGGGTTCTTTGGAAAACCATCTCCTTGAGAAGTATGGATATCCTACGGCAGATGCTATGGTAGAAAGTGCATTGTATCACATTGGTATTTTGGAAGAGCTTGATTTCCATGATATCATCGTGTCTCTCAAAGCATCGGATGTGCCGATGGCGATTGAGGCATATACCAAAGCAGCTCAAATCATTCCGTATCCGTTACATCTCGGGATTACCGAAGCGGGTACACTGTTCTCGGGTACGATCAAAAGCTCCGCAGGTATGGGAGCCTTGTTGTCGATGGGTATTGGTTCAACGATGCGGATCTCACTGAGTGCGGACCCGGTAGAAGAAATCAAGGTTGCTCGTGATCTGCTCAAAACATTTGGACTCATTACAAATGCAGCCACATTGATCTCTTGCCCAACGTGTGGACGTTTGGATATCGACCTGTTCTCCATTGCCAACGAAGTGGAAGAGTATATCTCCAAACTGAAGGTGCCGATTAAAGTATCGGTGTTGGGTTGTGCGGTTAATGGTCCAGGTGAGGCTAAAGAAGCGGATATCGGGATTGCCGGTGCTCGTGGAGAAGGTCTCTTGTTCCGTCACGGTAAGATGATCCGTAAAGTGCCTGAAGAAATCATGGTTGAGGAATTAAAAAAAGAGATCGACAAAATCGTCGAAGCCTACGAAGAGACAGGTGTTATTCCTGGTCGTTCGCACTGATTGTTTCATATCTTGTTACAACAAAAGCTCGCCAGTGATGGCGGGCTTTTTATTTTCTCGCATACAAATTCCGCATCGCCCGTTTACGTCGCGTTGAAAAGGCTATACTACCAAGTATTAGCATGATCTCATATGAGAATAGCGACAAAATAGGAGGATGTGAAGACATGGAATTTGGTATGGTCATCATGTTGATTCAGTTATTTTTTGGAGTGGTGATTGGTTTGTATTTCTGGAACCTGCTGCGTGGCCAGAAAACAAACCGCAGTGCCGTTGAGCGTGAATCTCGCAAGGAACTGGAGAAGCTGCGTAAGCTGCGTTCGATCTCACTCACCAAGCCGCTGTCGGAGAAGACTCGTCCAGCTACCATTAACGATATTGTTGGGCAAAAAGATGGGTTGCGTGCCCTTAAAGCTGCATTATGCAGTGCGAATCCGCAACATGTTATCATTTATGGCCCACCCGGAGTCGGGAAGACAGCTGCCGCAAGGGTCGTGTTGGAAGAAGCCAAGAAGAATCCATCTTCTCCATTCAAGCCAGACGCCAAATTCACGGAGCTGGATGCAACAACAGCCCGTTTTGATGAGCGCGGTATTGCGGACCCCTTAATTGGTTCGGTTCATGATCCGATATATCAGGGAGCAGGAGCTATGGGCGTTGCTGGTATTCCCCAACCAAAACCGGGCGCTGTGACGAAAGCGCATGGGGGAATGCTTTTTATTGATGAAATTGGTGAATTACATTCGATACAGATGAATAAGCTGTTGAAAGTGTTGGAGGATCGCAAGGTGTTTTTGGAGAGTGCGTACTATAACTCGGAAGACACGCATACTCCTGCTTATATCCACGATATTTTTCAAAATGGCCTGCCGGCCGATTTCCGCCTTGTTGGAGCAACGACACGTTCGCCTCATGAATTGCCACCAGCTTTGCGTTCCCGCTGCATGGAAGTTTATTTCCGTCCTCTGTTGCCTGAGGAGATTGGGCGAATTGCAGAGGATGCTGTTCAGAAAATAGGGTTCAGTCCATGTCCGGATGCCGTTGATGTGGTCAAGCGATATGCAACCAATGGACGTGAAGCGGTCAATATCATCCAGCTGGCTGCTGGACTTGCGCTGACAGAGAAGCGTGAGACGCTTCAGGCGTCTGATGTGGAGTGGGTGGCGGGTAGCAGTCAGATTCAGCCACGCCCTGATCGGAAGGTCCCTACACAGCCGCAGGTGGGGTTTGTTAACGGCTTGGCGGTATACGGACCGAATATGGGAACCATTTTGGAGATCGAAGTGTCTGCTGTTCCGGCTCTTAAAGATCAAGGCCGAATCAACATTACAGGCGTTGTGGATGAAGAAGAGATTGGAGGCGGTTCGCGTACACTCCGGCGAAAAAGTATGGCCAAAGGCTCGGTTGAAAATGTGTTAACCGTATTAAAAGCCATGGGTATTCGTCCGAATGATTACGATTTACACGTGAATTTCCCAGGTGGGACGCCTATTGATGGTCCATCCGCCGGGATTGCGATGGCGACTGCCATTACATCAGCCATTCAGGGACGCCCTGTGGATCATGAGACAGCGATGACTGGCGAGATCAGTATTCATGGTCGGGTTAAGCCTATTGGTGGCGTGCTGGCCAAGGTGGAGGCTGCCTTTCAGGCAGGAGCGAAGACCGTTATTATTCCCGCGGAGAACTGGCAGTCCATTTTCGAGAATCTGGATGGCTTGCGTGTTATCCCGGTAGATACGGTACAGGACGTATTCCGTGAAGTGTTCGCCTGGGTTCCGGAATCACAACAGATGGAACAAACGAAGCTTGCAGAGGAGACAGTTGCACCTGCACCGGAGATTTTTCCACCGGCATCCGCTTCCTATTTGCGTGCGGACGTGCCTCGTCCAGGACAGGTTACAGATTCGGGAAGCTGCTAAGCGCTTCCCTTCATTGGTTTTTTATGTGAACATTTGATAGAATAATGAATGACTACAACCTGAGAGCCATTGGAGGTGCGAAAGCGATGGGACCGAGCAAAGCGAAAGGTCGTCGTTTTCCTTTACTGCCTTTAAGAGGACTTCTCGTCTACCCGAGTATGGTACTGCATCTCGATGTGGGCCGGGAGAAATCGGTCAAGGCTTTAGAAAAAGCGATGGTAGAAGAACATCTGATTCTCCTATGTTCCCAAGCCGAAGTAAATATTGAAGAACCAACACAAGAGGACATTTTCAGAATCGGAACCGTGGCCAAGGTCAGACAGATGCTGAAGCTTCCGAACGGTACGATTCGTGTACTCGTGGAAGGCTTGGAACGGGCTGAAATTATTGAATATACGGACAACGAGGAATATTATGAAGTACTGGCTAAAGAGCTGCCTGAAGAGGAGAACACCCATCCGGAGACGGATGCCTTGATGCGTACCGTTCTGAACCAGTTCGAGAATTATATTAATCTGTCCAAAAAAGTGACACCAGAGACACTCGCAGCAGTGTCTGACATCGAAGAACCAGGGCGTCTGGCCGATGTCATCACGAGTCACCTGTCCTTGAAGATCAAGGATAAACAGGAAATTCTGGAGACCATCGACGTTCGGGAACGTCTGGAGAAATTGCTGGATATCCTGAATAATGAGCGCGAAGTGCTGGAGCTTGAACGCAAGATCAGCCAACGTGTGAAGAAACAGATGGAGAAAACGCAGAAGGAATATTATTTGCGCGAGCAGATGAAAGCGATCCAGAAAGAACTGGGTGAAAAAGAAGGCCGTGCGGGTGAGGTCGAGGAACTTCGCACTCAGATGGAAGAACTCGGCTTGCCGGACAAGGTGAAAGAAAAGGTCGAGAAAGAAATTGATCGACTGGAGAAGATGCCTGCAAGTTCAGCCGAGGGCGGAGTCATTCGCAACTACGTGGATTGGCTGCTTGGCCTTCCTTGGAGTCAGATGACAGCAGATGATTTGGATATTCAAAAAGCCGAAGATGTGCTCAATGCAGATCATTACGGATTGGAAAAACCCAAAGAGCGTGTGCTTGAATATCTGGCTGTCCAGAAGCTCGTCAAGAAGCTCAAAGGGCCAATTCTCTGTCTGGTTGGACCTCCAGGGGTCGGTAAGACATCACTTGCCCGTTCGATCGCCAGATCACTGGGTCGGGAGTTTGTAAGAATATCTCTTGGCGGCGTACGAGATGAAGCTGAGATTCGTGGTCACCGACGCACTTATGTAGGCGCCATGCCTGGGCGTATCATCCAGGGGATGAAAACGGCAGGTTCACTGAATCCGGTATTCCTGCTGGACGAGATTGATAAGATGGCTTCAGACTTCCGCGGAGATCCTTCTGCAGCGTTACTTGAAGTCCTTGATCCGGAACAGAATAATACGTTTAGTGATCACTTTGTAGAATTGCCGTTTGACTTATCCAACGTTATGTTTATAACAACTGCCAACACCGTGCACAATATTCCGCGTCCATTGCTGGATCGGATGGAAATGCTCAACATCCCTGGTTACACGGAGCTGGAG
This sequence comes from Paenibacillus sp. Y5S-9, assembly GCF_036894235.1. Classification (NCBI taxonomy): domain Bacteria; kingdom Bacillati; phylum Bacillota; class Bacilli; order Caryophanales; family Paenibacillaceae; genus Paenibacillus; species Paenibacillus sp. Y5S-9. The sequence goes on along the minus strand of NZ_CP145887.1, from coordinate 5,470,926 downwards.
AAGCTGCAAATTGCGAAAAACTATTTGTTGCCCAAACAGAAGCAGGACCATGGTCTGGAAGAAGAGCAATTGGAAATTCCGGATGACGCGTTGTTGCGTGTAATTCGTGAATATACACGGGAGTCCGGTGTGCGTAATCTGGAACAGCAGATGGCTTCGTTGTGCCGGAAAGCTGCCAAAAACATCGTATCTGGTGTGGAAGGTCAGATTAACATCTCATCAGATGAGATCAAAGACTACCTTGGACCTGGCAAGTTCCGTTATGGTATGGCCGAACTGGAAGATCAGATTGGTACTGTAACGGGTCTGGCGTGGACTGAAGTGGGTGGAGATACCCTTGTCATTGAAGTGACAGTTGTGCCTGGAACAGGTAAATTGACTCTCACAGGTAAACTGGGGGATGTCATGAAGGAATCGGCACAAGCCGCATTCAGTTACACCCGTTCCAAAGCTACACAGCTTGGGATTTCGCCTGACTTCCATGAGAAGAACGATATTCATATCCACGTTCCGGAAGGAGCGATTCCGAAGGATGGTCCATCTGCCGGGATTACGATGGCAACAGCGTTAATCTCAGCCTTGACGAACAAACATGTGTCCAAGGATATCGCGATGACTGGTGAAATAACACTGCGTGGACGTGTGCTTCCGATTGGTGGTCTAAAAGAGAAATCACTGGCAGCCCATCGTGCCGGCTATAAAAAAATATTATTGCCTAAGGATAACGAACGGGACCTGCGTGACATTCCAGACAGCATCAAGGAAGATGTGGAGTTTGTCCCTGTAGCCCATATGGATCAGGTATTGCAGCATGCACTTGTTGAGCAGGCAGGAATTCACCTGTAATCCACGTATCCGAAAGGTTCGTATGAAGAGTAGACCGTTCTGCGGAGGCTTCGGCGTCCGCTGGAACGGTTTTTTTGGTATGATAGAACAATCCATGGCATAATACCTTCAACAGGTGATGCATAGCACAGGCGTTCAAGAGAGGAAAGATACAATATGAAAGTAAATCAATCTGAATTTATTATCAGTGCCGTTCGGCCTGAACAATACCCCGAGGACGGTCTGCCAGAGATTGCTTTGGCGGGACGCTCCAATGTGGGAAAATCTTCATTGATCAACCGTTTGATCAATCGTAAAAATCTGGCTCGGACAAGCTCAACACCGGGTAAGACACAGCAACTTAACTATTATAAAATTAATCAGGATCTCTACTTCGTCGATTTCCCGGGATATGGCTACGCTAAAGTTTCCAAGGAGCAACGCTTTGCCTGGGGCAAAATGATGGAGAAATACTTGCTCGGACGCGAAGAGTTGAAACTGGTTATGCAGATGGTGGATATGAGACATGAGCCATCCAAGGATGACAAGATGATGAATGAATGGCTTCGTCATAACGGATTGCCTTTGGTTGTCGTTGCAACCAAGATGGACAAGATTCCAAAAACACGCAGAGCCAAACATATCAAAGTCATTAAAGAATCACTGGGTCTTCGTTCAGGGGATTTGTTTGTGCCGTTTTCATCCGAAGAGGGATTGGGGAAAGAAGAGTTATGGGACATCATTACCCGCCATGCCCGCATAGATAAGTATGCACCAGTGCTGGAAGCAGAGGGTGCTTCTGATGAGGAAGAAACCAACGAAATTAACGGATAACCGAGATAGTATACCGTTTTAGTGCAGGAAAGTGAGCATGCTAAGTGAATCTTTGATGAGATCCAGATTAATCCGGTTTTTTATGGGATTTCGTGAGAATTCATCATCTGGGTCTGGAGAAAAATAGCGTTAGGGTAGTGTATAATGAGCATAGGTGCATATTGCCAACAGTACCAAAAATACCGGCCTTGCCGGCCTGAAGAATTTTGAGATGACTGCTACATGTGCAGGAAGACAAAACAATCGGGAAAGAATTGAGGGATTTGTATGGCTCAGCGGTTAGCCACAGAGTATGTTAAGGCCACTATGAAATTGTCAGAACCCCAGATGCATCAGTTTTTGCGCATGACAGAAGACGGCAGGCTTCATCATCGGGTTAAGGTGTTGGACAATGGTTGTCAGGAGGTTGTGCTGGGGGATGTAAGTGGAGAAGAAGTGCATTTCCCTTTTGACCGCATAGAAGGGTTTTATATCTGTGAGTTATCTTGCCGCCTGGTGAATCTGCATTTGACCAACGTTGTGCGGAAGCTCTTTGTGACTTTCAAAGGTGACGGGGTCGTTCATCGGATATATAAAGGGTTCACCATGACGTATGTTTATGCTCAAGGCACTGTCCGTAAAATTGTGGAGAAAACCGGGGAGAACACCCGAGTGATCTATGAATACAAAAATACGTTGCTTGAATTGCAACATCTATTCCAGGCCAGAGATGTAGAACGCGAAATCAACCGTGTGTATGCCGAGATCGATTCACTGCTGGACACTAGAAAAGATGCGACTGCTGATCAGCTCCATCAGATTGATGAGACCCTTGCTCGACATCAAAAACGGTTGTTTGAGCTTGAAGCCTATTAACTTAAAATTGTATGTTTATAAACGTATATGAATGTAATGAATTCCCTTGTATCTTCCGGGCAGTGGCACTCGCCAATGTGGAGGTTTCAGGGGAATTTTTAATGTGAGATGGAATATTCCGAATTGAAAATATTTATTTTACAATCTTCTGGAAAAGGGTTGATTTCACTCTGATTCAATGTTATTTTTAATCTCGTTGAAAACAATATAGGAACCAGGATTCACTCAGGACATTATATGTTGCGAGAGATTTTTCCCTCGGGAAGTGAATGACGTAGGTCCTAGCGGATGAAATTTTTCAAACATTTTATTCCTAGGAAGGGGGAACCGAAGGATGGAATATTCAACTTTCGGAAGACACGTTGCTGTTGATACTTGGGGTGTCGACTTTAATCTACTGAACAATGCAGAGTATCTGGAATCCCAAATGGTTGAAGCAGCGGAGGCATGTGGCGCGACAGTGATGTCCGTGCAGTCCAAGCAGTTTGATCCACAGGGAGCGACCGTACTTGTACTATTGTCTGAGAGCCATCTCTCCATTCATACGTATCCTGAGAGAGGTTTTGCTGCGATTGATTGTTACACTTGTGGGGAGACTGTAGATCCACAGCTTGCTATTGACTACCTGGTATCCGTATTAAAGCCTGAAAAAACGTATGCAAAGAAGTTGGTACGTGGTTTGGGCGAATTGCAAGTTGAAACACCAGACATGAACAACCAGACTGAACGTGTTTAAATAAAAAGTATATTGCATACACAATGTTCACATATCGGGATGGACACATAACCTCCCAAACTCTAATAGTCATGGAATAATTCCATGGCTATTTGTTTTAATATGCGTATCGTTATGAATATTCATAATCGACACTTTTTAACGCATAACGGTGAACTTTGGTGAGACACTACAATAAATGACAGTGCATATGATGATGAACATGGTGATTTCATAAACATTTCATAAAAATGACCCGGTCACGGCTATGATGTGTGATATAATTAACCATGTCAATCATAAATGGATAGACATATGCAGTAAGCACTTTGATTGGAAATTTATTAGGCAGGTGAACTTGCAATGCACATCGTTGTCGTTGGTTTGAATTATCGCACGGCGCCTGTAGAGGTTAGGGAACGATTCACATTTGCAGAAAAGGACTTGTCTGAAGCGCTGCAGCAGCTCAAGCTGACCAAGAGTGTATTGGAAGGTGTAATCGTAGCCACATGTAACCGTACCGAGTTGTATGTTGTGGTGGACCGTCTTCACATGTGTGGTTATTTTATTCGAACATTCATGGAACAATGGTTTAATGTACCACGGGAAGAATTTACGCAACACTTATATATATATGAAGATGATCAAGCCATGCGCCATTTGTTCCGCGTCATCTGCGGACTAGATTCCATGGTCATTGGTGAGACTCAGATTCTTGGACAGGTGAAACAGGCTTTTCTTAAAGCGCAGGAAGAGAAATCAACAGGTACATGGTTCAATAAGTTATTTAAGCAGGCAGTTACATTGGGCAAACGGGCACATTCGGAGACTTCCATTGGGGAAAGCGCCGTATCTGTCAGTTATGCTGCTGTTGAACTCGGTAAGAGGATTTTTGGCATGTTCACAGACAAGAAGGTGCTCATTCTGGGTGCCGGCAAGATGAGTGAACTAACCGTGAAACATCTCTATGCCAACGGGGCATCCGAGGTCATCGTGGCGAATCGTACGCTTGCAAGAGCAGAAGAATTGGCAGCCAAGTTCCGGGGTACACCTTGTACGATGGAACAGGCATTAGATCGACTTAATGAAGTTGATATTGTGATTAGTTCCACTGGAGCTGAACGTTATGTCATGGATGCAGCAGTGGTACGGGAGAGCATGAAGCGTCGTCAATCTCGTCCATTGTTCCTGATTGATATTGCGGTTCCACGCGATATTGATCCGGCGATTGGTGAATTATCCAACGTATTTCTCTATGACATTGATGATCTGGAAGGAATCGTGGAGAGCAACCTGGAGATGCGTAAGGTGGAAGCTGCCAAGATTGAGAGAATGATCGAGCTTGAGATGGAGGATTATTACCATTGGCTCAAAACGTTGGGTGTTCGTCCCGTTATTCGCGCTTTGCAGGAAAAAGGTGTCTCCATTCATGAAGAAACGATGGATAGCCTGTTTAATAAACTGCCTGAGCTCGATGAACATCAACGTAAAGTCATTCGTCGTTTGACCAAGAGTATTGTGAACCAAATGACGACAGATCCGATTAATCGGATTAAGGAAATGGCAGGCACGAAGCAAGGTGATGAAGCTCTGCGCATGTTTACTCAGATTTTCGCTCTGGAAGATGCAGTAGAGGTGGCCGCTGAAAAAGTGAGTCAGAGTGATGCCACAGCTCTGGCGAAACCAGCTGCTCACCTTAACGAAAACCGGCAAGACCCCGTGCCGGCTTATGCTCCGGCAGGCGTATAAGGCGGGTGGGCAGCTTGACCCTTGCTGAACAAGTCTATGAAGCTCTAATCTATATGTATGCCCTGAGCCTACTGTTCTATTTCTCGGACTGCATTCGACGCAATGCGGGGGCGAAGCGGACAGGCACAGGGTTTCTTGTCGTTGTTTGGGGATTGCAGGTAACACATGTCATATTGCGCATGTGGACTGAAGGCCATTTCCCCATCTATACTACCTTTGATTTTTTGTTTATATTTTCATTCAGTATTGTGCTGATGTCTCTTGTCATGACTCGCATCCAGCGTTCTGAATTTGTGATATTGTTGCTAAATGTTGTAGGTTTTTCCGTTACGGTATTAAACCGACTGTGGTTTACGGCCGGAGAGATATCACTGCATAACTGGCAAACGGTACATGGATTACTCATTATGCATATTACCTTGGCGAATCTTGGTTTTGCGGCGTTAACCGTTGCTACGGTATTTGCCATGTTATATCTGTTCCTGCACCGTAAGTTGAAGAAAAAAAAGTGGAATGATACGATGCGACGGCTGCCAAGCCTGGAAGTGATCGGCAAATACATGGATGGTGCTAATTTCATAGGTACACCGCTCCTTGGCGTTTCTGTGATGCTTGCCGTATTATCCATTGTGGCGGAAAGACGCTGGATTCTACTCTTGGATCTCAAAGTTATTGCGACAGGTCTTGCTATAGCCATCTATGTGGGGTACTTCGTATCCAAGAGAAGGAAACAGTTCTCTACAATTATCATGGCAAGATGGACACTGATTGGGTACGGATTTGTCATTATCAGTTTTTTATCCAATGCGTATTCAGCGTTTCATCGTTGGACGGGAGAGTGAAGGGGATGGACCGTTACACGCCGATATTTGTGAATACTTCAGGCAAGAAGTGCTGCGTGGTTGGTGGTGGACGTGTTGCCGAACGTAAAATTAAGGGATTACTGCATGCCGAGGCACAGATTACGGTCATTAGTCCGGAGCTTACTCCCGTATTAAAACAACTGCATCATGAATCCCGAATTCAATGGATAGACCGGTCCTACCGCAATGGAGATTTGCGGGGGGCCTTTCTCGTATATGCAGCGACTGACCATTCAGAGGTCAATTCAACTGTGGTTCGGGATGCTGAGGCTGCGGGCATATTGGTGAATAACGCAATGTCTTCGGAGCACAGCAGCTTTATTACGCCAAGCGTGGTAAGGCGTGGGAGATTAAGCATAGCAATATCCACAGCAGGAGCGGGACCGGCAGCAGCTGCGGAGATACGTGCCACACTCGAACGACAATTCGGTGATGAGTATGAGACGTACCTTGAGTTTTTGCACCAGATGAGGACCGAGGTGAAGTCACGCGTATCATCTTCAAGTCTCAGAAGTGCGTTGCTTCGGCAATTAACTGAAATGCACATATTAGAAGATATTCGTACAGGCCATTTTCGGTGGTGGACCGAAGAAGAAATCGGGGACTGGATATCCCGTAATCAGGAGGAAGTGTAGATATGCGTACAATTAAAGTTGGAAGTAGACAGAGCGCGCTTGCGCTAACCCAAACAGGCCATGTCATTCAGGATTTACGTGATATTTGTGAGCGGGAAGGATTAGCTTTTGACTTTGAAGTACATAAGATTGTTACCAAGGGAGATCTCATTCTGGATGTAACGTTGTCAAAAGTCGGAGGCAAAGGTTTGTTTGTCAAAGAGATTGAACAGGCGATGCTTGATCGTACGATTGATATGGCTGTGCATAGCATGAAAGATATGCCCTCCGAGTTACCCGAAGGATTAATCAATGGTGCTATTCCCCGTCGTGCAGATCCACGGGATGCGCTGATCTCCAATGGTGGACTTACTCTGGATCAACTGCCAGAAGGAGCTAGAGTCGGAACAAGCAGTCTGCGCCGGTCGAGTCAACTAAAGGCCTATCGTCCGGATTTGCAATTGGAATCGATTCGCGGCAATATTGATTCCCGTCTGCGGAAACTGGAGACCGAAGGATTCGATGCGATTATTCTGGCAGCTGCAGGATTGTACCGTATGGGCTGGGAAGACCGGATCACAGAGTACCTGACGGAAACAGCTTGCCTTCCGGCAGTGGGTCAAGGCGCGCTTGGTATCGAATGTCGTGAAGACGATGAGGAACTGTTGCACTTGCTGCAGCTGTATAACGATCCGGAGACAGCATTTCCTGTACAGGCGGAACGCCGTTTTCTCAGTGTATTGAATGGGGGCTGTCAGGTTCCGATTGGTGCTCATGCGGTATGGCTGCCTCAGGAAGATGCGGATTCCCTGAATGGTGAAAACACGTTACAATTAACAGGTATGGTCGGCACACCGGATGGTGGACTGATTCTTAAGGAAGCTCTGATCGGCAAAGACCCGGTTCGTCTGGGTGAAGAAGTGGCTTGGAGATTGATTGAACGGGGAGCAGAGCAGATACTGGCAGAAGTTAGGGGATGAAGACATGGTGGGAAAGGTCTTTTTGGTAGGGGCAGGTCCTGGGGATGCAAAGCTGATTACGGTAAAAGGGTGGGAATCCATCGGTAAAGCCGATGCTGTAGTCTATGATCGTTTGGCAAGTCCGAGATTGTTGAAACAAATGAAACCCGGCGCAGTCAAGATTTACGTGGGCAAGCGCCCGGATCGGCATACGATGAAACAGGAAGAGATCAATCAACTGTTGGTTGATCTGGCTCTTGAAGGCAAGGTTGTGGTTCGGCTTAAGGGTGGGGATCCAACGATCTTTGGACGCGTGGGCGAAGAGGCAGGTTTGCTGTACAAAAACGGGATTCCGTTTGAGATTGTGCCTGGGGTAACCGCTGCGATAAGTGTACCTGCGTATGCCGGAATTCCTGTGACTCACCGTGACTATGCATCTTCCATCTCTATTATTACGGGGCACGAGAGTCCGGACAAGCTTGATCGCAGTATCCATTGGGATAAAGTGACGAATGCAACGGGTACACTGGTATTTATGATGGGGGTTGCCAAAATTGGATATATCAGCGAACAATTGATTCGTCATGGTCGTCCAGCGCAAACACCGGTAGCTCTGATTCGTTGGGGAACACGAGCGGAACAGGATACCCTTACAGGTACCCTTGAAGATATAGAAGCAAAAGTGATTGCGGCCAATTTCCAACCACCAGCTGTTATTGTGGTAGGAGATGTCGTAAATCAACGGGAACAATTGAAATGGGCAGAAGCGCTGCCACTGTTTGGCAAACGAATTCTGGTGACCCGTGCTCGCAGTCAGGCGAGTGAACTGGTGAATCGCATTGAGGAACTCGGCGGGGAACCGTATGAGTTTCCGGTCATTGAGACGGTCATGCCGTCTACTGAATCTGCGCAGCAAAGTGTCAAAGACGCCTTCAGTGCTTTAAATACCTATGACTGGGTGTTTTTCACAAGTGTGAACGGCGTGGAGTTTTTCTTCCGCCATCTGGAACAGGAAGGCAAGGATATTCGCTCGATTCATCAAGCGAGAATTGCTGCCGTAGGACCTTCCACAGCGGATGCTTTGCGCAAACATGGCATCGTTGCAGAGGTTGTCAAAGGTCCTTTCCAGGCCGAAGGCATGCTTGAGGCTTTTGAAAGTGAATTGAAGGAAGGTCAGAAAGTACTGCTTCCGCACGGGGATCTGGCACGTACATGGTTACGTGATCAGTTGAGAGAACGAGGACTTCAGGTCACCGAAGCCATCACCTACGATACGATCCTCGCTGGTGAGGATGATGATGAACTGATTAAGCTACTCGAAGAAGGTGGAATTCATGCGGTGACCTTTACAAGTTCATCGACGGTTACCAACTTCATGAGTATGTTGAAACGTATGGGGTTGCAAGATCCTCTGCCTTTATTGAAAGATGTGGAGGTTGCGTGTATCGGACCTGTTACAGCAAAGACGGCAGAAGCCGCTGGACTAAAGGTTACACTGATGGCAGAGGAAGCAACGATGGATAGCTTGATCACCGTGCTATGCGACTGGAAACGGACAGGCACCAAAGAAGGCGCTCTTCGAAATTAATACACATGGGAATCAATTTCATAATACCTTTAGCTGCTTCAATCAAGGCTAAATATAGATCAAAACGGTTCAATTTGTCTATATTTAGTTACGAAATCCATTTTTAGCGAGTTATGAAATTGATCCATGTAATCATGTCAATATATGAAGCGTGCTGAATTCGATAGGATACCAGCGCGCTTCCCTTTTTGCTCTATTTAACTTTCAGGGAGGTTTTACACGTATGAGTTTTCCAATTGTACGGCATCGCCGTTTACGCCAATCCACAGGTATTCGCAATATGGTCAGAGAAACCCATTTAACCGTGGACGACTTTATTCAACCGATTTATGTTACGTATGGAGAAAATGTAAAATCTGAAATCAAATCCATGCCTGGGGTATTCCGCTTCTCGCTGGATCGTCTTCAGGAAGAAGTAACAGAAATTGCCGAGCTGGGAATTCCAGCGGTGTTATTGTTTGGTATTCCGGAGACTAAGGATAGTGTTGGTTCATCTGGCTTTGCTGAAGATGGCATTGTGCAGGAAGCGACAAGATTGATCAAATCCTGGTACCCAGAACTGCTGGTTGTTGCAGATACTTGTCTATGCGAATTCACGGATCATGGTCACTGCGGTATGGTACACACCGTGGAGATTGACGGTCACATCTGCGGAGATGTGTTAAATGACGAATCCCTTGATCTGCTCGTGCAAACGGCAGTGTCCCAAGCCAAAGCAGGAGCGGACATTATTGCACCATCCAACATGATGGATGGATTTGTACAGGCGATCCGTGCCGGGCTGGACGAAAATGGATTCAGTCATATTCCGATCATGTCCTACTCTGTAAAATACGCGTCGGCATTCTATGGTCCATTCCGTGAAGCTGCGGATTCCACACCCCAATTCGGAGACCGCAAATCGTATCAGATGGACCCGGCCAATGCACGTGAAGCTTTGCGGGAAGCCGAAACGGATGTGCTGGAAGGAGCGGACATGTTGATGGTAAAACCATCCCTTTCCTATCTGGATGTTATGCGCACCATCAAGGATCAATTTGATCTTCCGCTTGTTGCCTATAATGTAAGTGGCGAGTATGCCATGGTGAAGGCGGCGGCGATTCAAGGCTGGATCGATGAGAAAAAAGTCGCCATGGAAATCCTGCTCAGCATGAAACGCGCAGGTGCAGATATGATCATTACCTACTACGGAAAAGACGCTTCACGCTGGTTGGCTGAGAAATAAAATAAATTACATGAAGGAGGATATTCATGACTGCACAACAAGGTAATCGTCGCAATGATGAGCGCTCACGCAGCGCGTTTGAGGAAGCGAAGCAGTACATACCCGGGGGGGTGAACAGCCCTGTGCGCGCATTCAAATCGGTGGGACTTACTCCGATCTATGCAGAACGCGGCGAAGGGTCCAAAATCTACGATATTGATGGCAATGTTTTTATTGACTATGTGGGATCGTGGGGTCCACTCATCATGGGACATGCACACCCTGACGTTGTTGAGGCTTTGCGTGAGACAGCCCTTAAAGGAACAAGCTTTGGTGCACCTACCTTGCTGGAGACCGAAATGGCAAAACTGGTCTGTGAGCGTGTACCTTCTATCGATATCGTGCGGATGGTTAATTCCGGTACGGAAGCAACCATGAGTGCCATTCGACTGGCACGCGGGGTAACCGGACGCAGTAAAATTCTGAAGTTTGAAGGATCATATCATGGACATGCGGACAGCTTGCTGATCAAGGCGGGTTCAGGTGTTGCAACACTGGGTCTACCGGATAGTCCAGGTGTACCTGAAGGTGTAGCTGTGAATACAATTACGGTACCTTATAACGATCTGGAGTCCGTGAAGCTTGCTTTTGAACGTTATGGTGAAGAACTGGCCGCTGTTATTGTGGAACCTGTGGCGGGTAACATGGGGGTTGTACCTCCGGCTTCCGGATTCCTTGAAGGCTTGCGCAGTTTGACAACGCAATATGGCAGCCTGCTTATTTTTGACGAAGTCATGACTGGTTTCCGCGTAGGATTGAACTGTGCTCAGGGACGGTATGGGGTTACACCTGACCTGACTTGTCTGGGTAAAGTGATCGGTGGCGGACTCCCGGTTGGTGCTTATGGTGGTCGCCGGGATCTGATGGAACAGATTGCCCCTACGGGACCGATCTATCAGGCGGGTACACTTAGCGGGAACCCGCTGGCTATGGCAGCAGGATATACGACGCTCAAATTGTTAACACCAGAGGTCTATGACCGTCTGGAGACACTGTCTGCACGTTTGCAAGCCGGATTCGAGAAAAATGCAGCTGAGACGGGTATTGCAATAACCATTAACCGTGTGGGTTCCATGGTTTGTCCATTCTTTAGTGCCGTTCCAGTAACCAATTATGATATTGCCAAAGAAAGCAATCTGGATCAATTCCGTCATTATTTTGCGGCCATGATTGATCAAGGTGTGAGTGTTGCGCCTTCGCAATACGAAGGCATGTTTGTCTCTGGTGTGCACACAGAGCAGGATATTGACGATACGATCGAGGCGAATCGTAAAGCTCTTCAATCGCTATGACTATTAAAAGTTGGAAACGCCGCGGGGAATGGCTTGAGCTGATGCCAGGGAAAGCCGTAACAGGCAGTTCGGACAAACCGATGGCTGCAGAGCAATGGCTATTGTCTGAACTTCAGTTTCCGGAGAAACTGCTCCGTCAGCTGAAAGCAAACCGAGGAATACAACTTGCAGGGGACCGGCTTCGGCTGGCCCTTTTTGCGTCCCAGCCAATCGATGTTGAGCCACGCTGGGCTGATGTGGATGTGTTGTATGAGGATGATTTCTGTCTGGTTATGCACAAACCGGCAGGCATGAAACTGCATCCGGATGGAAGCCGTGCTGATCAGGCCATCACGCTGGATCATGTGGTTGCCTCTTATTATGAAATGAACGGAATACAGGCGAGCGTACGCCATGTTCATCGACTGGATGAGGATACAACCGGACCTGTCCTGTATGCCAAAAATGCTTTTGCCCTCGCCAAACTGGATGAAGCGATGCGTCGCAAAGAAATTGGCCGCCATTATGTAGCCATTGCAGGTGGACAAATCCCCCTTGAACTCCACAAAATTGATGCTCCGATTGGCAAGGATAGGCATCATAAACAGCGTAGACGTGTCTCCGAAGGTGGACAGGAAGCTGTTACTCATGTGGAGATCGCCGAAGTATGGGAACGAGCAACCCTTGTACGATTAAAGTTGGATACAGGACGAACACACCAAATTCGTGTACACCTAAGTTACGCGGGACACCCGCTTATTGGTGATGCGTTGTATGGAGGTAGAGCGGATGCCATTGGTCGGCAGGCGCTTCATGGAGAGGTGCTGAAGTTTAGCCACCCGTTAACTGGAGCCATGATTGAAGTGAATGATCCTTGGCCATCCGATTTCACACAATTGGCAGAGCGAGAGAGTTAATTTATTAATACACTATTTAAGTTTGACTAACTATTTACACGAAAACGGAAAGGACAGAAATAACGTGAAGAAGCGGAGCGTTCGCCTAAAAGCTTTCTGAAAGAAAGCTGCTTCGGAAGCATAAGCTATCCCTAGATTTTCCCTTTGAAGAAGGGAATCAAAAAAATCTGGGGAACACAGTGATCGGAAGGTTATTCTGTCATCGAAGTGGCTAGGTGCTACATTCTCTATTTCGCTTTATATAACAAGGTTTTTCAAAAGGTGGCATGCTCATCTCATTCAAGGCATATAGATGGGGTAACGAAGGATTTGGACCATGGATCAGTCCCATGAGAAGGATCATGGTGAACATATGCCGAAAGGAGGACGCCACCTTTGTTGAATCAACCTTATGGTTTGCGGTTCGATATTTATGAGCGCGTTCATTTGTCTGAGGGAGTCCCTGCGATTGAGGAATTGGAGGAGATTGAACTATACCCGCGCATTCAAGTCATAGGGCAGGATGATCATGCCACATTAAGAGGACATCTTTTACTTACAGGTGCGTACAGAGGAGAAAATGAGGTTTCAGAGGAGCTCAAACATTTCATTCCCGTGGAGATCACAGTGCCGCTGAACCGGGTCAGATCGATTGAGGATATTTCCATCGAGATCGAAAATTTTGACGTGGATCTGTTATCCAATCGCAGTCTGAACATTACAGGCGTGTTGTCGTTGCGAGGCATCGAGGGCTTTCCTGTTGAAGAGCCACAAGTGTGGTCAGCAGATGAGTTTACAGTTGTTCATTCACCTGATGCTCAGCAATCCAACCGTTCCGATGAAGCAGCACAGACAGGCAGCGACCCCAACACATTTGCACAAGAGTACCTGCTCCAGCGGAGTGAGGAAGAGAGACTTGCGAATGCAGCAGAACTTGCATATGGTGCTCCGGAATTCGCTGACCTGTCCACAAGGGAAGAGACATTAAGAAATAGCGAAGAATGGCAGCAAGAATATGCGGATTCGTCATCGGCCGAGCCACTTCAATCTGAGGAGCAAAGCGCGGAGTACGCTAACGAAAACAGACAACCTGATGCAAACGAAGATCCCGCATCTCTGACAGCGAATGGAGATGAATTGGCATCTCATGAGCAATACAGCGAACCTTCTCCGATCTCGTCATTTATGGCTGAGACCGCAGATCGATTAGCTTCTTACCCTGAGTCGGAACCATTGCTGCCTCTGGAAGAAGAGTCTTCGGCGTGGTCCGAGCCTTCCGTGGATGCATTGCCTGCGAACCCGAGAGGTGGAGATCAAGCAGTCTCAGAGCCTGCAGCTCAATCATCTAATGAGTTGGCAGCACCGGATGTACCGGACGAACCAGAGGTATGGCACTTCGAATCAGCGAGATCTGTACCTCAGCAGGAGAATCAGGCTGTTGCCGATGTCCCGGTCGAATCACAGGCGGAGAACTGGCAAGGTGTATTTGCTTCGTCCGAACCAGACAATGCTGAGGAAGACCGACCGTCTTTTGAAGCGACTGGGGTAGACGAGTTCGTGCAGAACGAAGCATTTGTTCCTGAACCTGTGGCTGAGACGGAAGACAAGCCGGAGCTGAAGGTTGCTTTTGGCAGCAAAAAGGAATCCGCACCACGGCAAGAAGAGGGCGTAGGTATCTCTTCCTTGTTATCCTCGGGCAGAGCGGCACGCGATGCTGAAGTGGAGCGAGGCGATGAAGTTCCTGCGGGTGTGGTACAGGAAGAAACGTATCCAGCTGATGATGTGGAATGGAAGAACCTGTTCCTGGGAACGATCGTGGACCAGACCCCATTCCGCAAGGTGAAACTGTGCATCGTTCAGCGAGAAGATACACTGGATGCCATTGCAGATCGATATCAATTGAGCACGAGGGAACTTCAGTTGTATAACCGATTATCTGAGCAGGTTGTGGAAGAAGGTCAGATATTGTACATCCCTTAATCCGTAGTTAAAGCCTTCGTTACGACCCGTGATCCCCTTGAGGATTGCGGGTTTTTGCATGATTCGTCCTAAACCTGCATTCCAGCGCTCTTTATCCGCTGTTGTCAGGTTGACTATCGCGCACGAGCAAGGTATGATGTGTGTAGGTTTTTTGAAGAACAACGTGGAACGGGAGTAGTAGACAGTATGACCTTTCAGAGAGTGGAATTGCAGCGCTGTGAGATTCCGCAGGAACCAACTGATCGAAGTCGCCCGGGAGTTGCCTGTTTGAATACAAGGGATGGATGAGATCTATCGTCATTTATTTCTGAGGTAGGATGGGCCGGTAGCAGCCGTTATCTGCTTGAAGTGTCACGTTATGTACAGAGGGTGAAGTCTATCTTGCTGTAGGCGTGAAACAAAGGTGGTACCGCGAAAGCTAACCTTTCGTCCTTTGATGGATGAAAGGTTTTTTTTGTTTTTTTTGGCGAAGATGATGAAGTAACGGAGGAATGACACATGTCTGAGGAAAAAAAATCAGCTGCAACAGAAATGCCGACCACTTACGATCCTAAGGCGGCAGAGGATAAATGGTACTCCACCTGGATGGAGCGTGGATATTTCAAAGCCGGTCAGCGTAAAGATGCCGAGCCGTATACAATTGTAATTCCACCCCCAAATGTGACCGGGATGCTGCACATTGGGCATGCGCTCGATTTTACACTGCAGGATATTCTGATCCGCACCAAACGGATGCAAGGTTATGACGCACTGTGGCTTCCGGGTTCCGACCATGCAGGTATTGCTACCCAAACCAAAGTGGAGCAGAAGCTGCGTGAAGAAGGTCTGACTCGTTATGATCTGGGACGCGAGAAGTTTCTGGAGAAAGTATGGGACTGGAAAGATCAATATGCCACTACCATTCGTCAGCAATGGGGCAAAATGGGATTGTCGCTTGATTACTCCCGTGAACGTTTTACGCTGGATGAAGGTCTGTCCCAAGCGGTTCGTAAAGTATTTGTTCAGCTATATGAAAAAGGCCTTATTTACCGAGGCAAACGCATCATTAACTGGGATCCGGTGAACCGGACAGCTCTGTCCGACATTGAGGTTGAATATAAAGAGGTACAGGGTCACTTGTACCATCTGCGTTACCCGCTCAAAGACGGAAGTGGCTACGTTACAGTGGCAACAACGCGTCCTGAAACGATGCTGGGTGATACAGCGGTTGCTGTTCATCCGAAGGATGAGCGTTATGCAGATATGGTTGGTAAAGTACTTGTACTGCCTATCATTGGACGCGAAATCCCAATTATCGCTGATGATTATGTGGATAAAGAGTTCGGAAGTGGTGCTGTTAAAATCACGCCTGCGCATGATCCAAATGACTTTGAAGTAGGTCTTCGTCATGATCTGCCTCAAATTACGGTAATGGATGAGAGCGGCACAATGAATGCTGAGGCTGGCAAGTATCAGGGACTGGATCGCAGTGACTGCCGCAAGCAGATTGTTGCTGACTTGAAAGAGCAGGGCGTATTGATCAATATCGAGGATCACACGCATCAGGTTGGACACAGTGAGCGTACCGGAGCTGTTGTTGAGCCGTATCTGTCTACACAGTGGTTCGTTGAGATGAAGCCACTTGCAGAGAGAGCGATTAAGAAACAACAGAGCGGCGAAGGAGTTAATTTTGTTCCAGATCGTTTTGAGAAAACCTATCTGAACTGGATCGAAAACGTTCGTGACTGGTGTATTTCCCGTCAACTGTGGTGGGGACATCGTATTCCTGCCTGGTATGATGAAGAAACGGGTGAAATCATCGTATCTGCTGAAGATCCAACAACGCTGCCAGAGTATGCTGGACGCAAGCTCAGACAGGACGAAGACGTACTCGATACTTGGTTTAGCTCCGGCTTATGGCCATTCTCCACACTAGGCTGGCCGGAAGATACGGAAGACCTGAAACGTTATTATCCGACAAGTGTACTTGTGACAGGGTATGACATCATATATTTCTGGGTTGCACGTATGATTTTCACTGCACTGGAATTCACGGATGAGATTCCGTTCAAGGATGTGCTGATGCATGGTCTTGTTCGTGATGCAGATGGACGCAAAATGTCCAAATCACTGGGCAACGGCGTAGATCCGCTGGATGTGATTGAGAAATATGGCGCAGATGCAATGCGTTACATGATCTCAACCAGCAGCACGCCAGGTCAGGATCTCCGTTTCCGTTGGGAACGGGTAGAGCAGGCTCGTAATTTTGCCAACAAGATCTGGAATGCTTCGCGCTTTGCATTGATGAATCTGGAAGGATTCACCTATGAGGAACGTGACATCAGTGGAGAGCTTGGTACAGCGGATTATTGGATTTTGCACCGCCTGAACGAAACTTCCCGCGATATTACGCGTCTAATCGAAGCGTATGAATTTGGGGAAACGGGTCGTGTGTTGTATAACTTTATCTGGGATGACCTGTGTGACTGGTACATCGAGTTTGCTAAGCTGTCCTTCTATGGGGAAGATCCGGTTGCCAAGAAGAAAACACAATCCGTGCTTGCTTATGTGCTGGATCAGACAATGCGCCTGATTCATCCGTTTATGCCATACATCTCCGAAGAGATCTGGCAGCATCTTCCGCATGAAGGTGAGACGATTACGCTGGCATCATGGCCGGTATATGATCCTGCTCTTGAGAACCCAGAGGCTGTTGCCGAGATGAACCTGCTCATGGATACCATTCGTGCAGTTCGAAACATTCGTGCAGAAGTGAACGTGCCGATGAGCAAAAAGATTGAGTTGATGGTCAAAGCTAATAGTGCTGAGACGTCCAGCATCATTGAGCGCAACAGTCACTACATCAAACGTTTCTGTAATACGTCCGAGTTCGATAGTGGGCTGGATCTAAGCTCACCGGATAAGGCGATGACTGCGATCATTACGGGGGCAGAACTATACTTGCCGCTCGCAGGTCTTATTGATATCGAGCAGGAAGTGGCTCGTTTGGAGAAAGAGTTGCAGAATCTTGAGGGCGAAGTTCTCCGTGTAGAGAAAAAGCTGGCGAACGAAGGCTTTGTAGCCAAAGCTCCTGCCAAAGTTATTGAGGAAGAGCGCGCCAAGCAAGCAGATTATTCCGATAAACGGGATAAAGTGATTGCAAGAATCAAGGAACTTAAAGGTTAATATATTTGGGTCGGATGGAGAGCCATTATGCCATCCGGCCGCTTTTTTCACTCAAACTCGGGACCGAAGGTGAATCAGATGACGGAATTAGACGGGACAGATGCAGCAGCTCCTTTACTTACGTATAACGAGGCCGTGGACTGGATCAATGGCCTTATTCCTTTTGGCATCCGACCTGGATTGGAACGAATCGAGAGTCTGATGTCCATGTTAGACAATCCACACCAACGTCTCAAATTTATTCATGTCGCGGGAACGAACGGCAAAGGTTCGACTTGCGCTTTTTTGACGTCAGTGCTTCTTCAGGCTGGATATGATGTGGGTACCTTTACGTCGCCGTATATCACCAAGTTTACAAACCGTTTTCAATACAACGGTGAGGATATTCCTGAAGAAATCCTGCTTAAGCTCTCGAACCGATTACATCCACTGGTCATGGAAATGGCCTCCACTCCGCTTGGATCACCCACGATGTTTGAGGTGTCCACGGCTCTGGCGCTTCTGTACTATGCAGAGGAGTGTTACCCTGACGTTGTGGTATGGGAGACGGGGCTAGGGGGAAGGATGGACGTAACGAATATTGTCGCACCTGTTGTGTCCGTCATCACCAACATTGGTATGGATCACACGGATGTGCTTGGAGATACGATTGAGCAGATTGCTGGGGAAAAAGCAGGTATAATCAAGCCGGGAGTACCCGTTGTGACTTGCGCGACTCAACCCGAAGCTGTGAAGGTGATTCAGGAGAAAGCACAGCAGCTTCAATCAAGCGTGTATTTGGCTGGAGATCAATTCTCTTATCATAGACTGGACAGCAATGAGAACGGACAATCTTTTCATTTTACAGGCCCGTTTCGTGATCTGGACGTTCGCATACGCATGCAGGGCTCACATCAATGTGACAATGCAGCGGCCGCACTTATGGTGCTTGAATTGCTTAGACAATACATGGCATTTATGCTGGATGACAACGATATTGCACTTGGACTGGAAAATGCTTTCTGGGCAGGAAGATTCGAAAAAGTCGTCGATGAACCCCGAATTGTGCTCGATGGAGCACATAATCCGGAAGGGGCAGAATCACTGGCCAAGAGCATTACGGATGTCTATCCTCACAACAAGTTAATTTTGATGATGGGTATGTTGGCAAATAAGCATCACGAAGCGTATTTGCAGCATATACTGCCACTAGTGGATACGCTGATCCTGACCGAGCCAGATTTCCGACGCAAAATGGATGCAGCTGAATTGCTGCAGATTGTCGAACGGGTACGTCCCGCCATTGCGAAGCAGGAACTGGAAATCATCGTCGAGCCCGAATGGGCAAAGGCACTTGATCTATTGAAGTCACGGACGGAAGCGGAAGATCTGGGGGTGGTCTCCGGCACACTGTACCTGATTGCGGATGTGCGGGCAGCCCTTTTGCATCAAACCGATTCTGAAAAAGGTTGGTGAAAGTTTTGTTAAATACATCGGAACACGTTCATTTTATAGGGATTGGCGGATATGGCATGAGTGCCATCGCAAGAGTTATGTTGGAAATGGGATACACCGTTACCGGATCGGATGTCGCTTCACAGGAGTTGACCGAGAAGTTGGCAGCCAAGGGAGCGAAAATATATATCGGACATACGGCAGAGCACGTCACTGGAGCAGACTTGGTTGTTTACTCTACGGCAGCGCCTGCTGATAATGTGGAACGGGTAGCAGCTGCAGAGCTGAACATTCCGATTCTGCATCGTTCCCAGATGCTTGCACGTTTGTTGAACGAACGTAAAGGTGTGGCTGTGGCTGGAGCTCACGGTAAAACAACTACCTCATCCATGATTGCACTTGTTATGGATAAATGTGATACGGACCCGACATATATCATTGGCGGAGAAATCATGAATGTGGGCACCAACGCCAAGGCAGGCCAGGGCGACTGGGTAGTCGCTGAGGCAGACGAGAGCGATGGCTCATTTTTGCAGTACCATCCATGGCTCGGTATTGTGACCAATATTGAGGCAGATCATCTGGAGAATTACAACAGTGATTTTGAGGAGCTCAAAAAGGCTTATGTGCAGTTCCTGAGCCAGATTCGTCCGGAAGGAACAGCGATTGTGTGTTCTGACGACGAGAATGTTCAAGCGATTTTGCCTGAACTCAAGTCACGGATTACAACCTATGGTATTGATCGTGCTGCGGATTATACGGCAACGGATATTGTACTGGGTGATCGCCGGATTTCCTTTACGATGAATCATCAGGGTGCTGCTATGGGCACGGTTGAGTTATCAGTGCCGGGTAAGCATAACGTTTATAATGCGATGGCTACGGTGATTACCTGTCTGGAAGCAGGCATTCCATTTGAGAAGATTGTGGCAGCTATCATCCAGTTCCACGGAGCCAAACGCAGATTCCAGGTATTGGGCGAGGCGCGTGATATGCTAATCATTGATGATTATGCTCATCATCCGACTGAGATTGAAGCTACGATTAGTGCCGCCAAAGCAACAGGCAAACGCATTATTGCGGTATTCCAGCCACAGCGTTATACGCGGACGTTCTTCCTGCTGGATGCGTTCAGTCGTGCTTTCGCGGAAGCGGATGAGGTGCTTATTACGGATATCTATTCTCCTGCGGGCGAAAAGCAGATCGAAGGGGTAACCTCAGCCAAACTGGTTGAACTGATCGTTCAAAACAGTAATGCTTCTGCACGTTACCTTCCTACAAAAGAAGAAGTTGTCGCTGACCTGCAGCATCGTCTGCAGCCAGGAGATCTTGTGATTACGATGGGTGCAGGTGATATTTGGAAAGTCGGCGATACACTTGCCAAAGGTTTGAAATAAATCAATTGAGAAATCGCCTGTCTTCGATACGAAGCAGGCGTTTTTTGCGTTATATGGAATGTATTCTCCAGTCTCTGCATATAGCTGATATAAATGGGACAAAGGAGAGGGTACGGGTGAGCAATGCTAGAATGACGTTTCGCTTCGGGGATCATGAGTCGGACAAGCCTGAAAACAAGAGGATATCCGCGTCCAGTCCATTGGTGACGTTAAGTGAAGAATTACCGCATAATCAACCGCTAACGCCTAAGCAGATGGATACAACCCCATCATGGACGCCTGAGGATATCCCCGGAGACTGGGGAGAGACGGTGCTGACAAGCTCTACTGTACCTGAACCTGACGAGCGGGTGAGCCATGATTCGAACTTGAACTTGGATGAGGCCCATTATATTGGGAACCGTTCCGGTTACGGTTATGTTAATCACACCGATAATCCGGAGGAAGAGCGTCGTGATCTGTCCAATACCCATGATGATCAAGGCCACGACTGGCTTGCAGATTCGGAGAACTATTCGTACAAACGCAATCGCCCTCCAAGGGGATGGAAAATGATTGGTTCTGTTACCGGGGCTCTTGTTACCGGAGCACTCTTTGGTATGGTTATTCTCTCATTTTTTAATAAAGAAGGAGCCGCCAAGCCAGGTGATCTTCTTCCCGTCAATCAGGCGGTTTCCACCGTGACGGGTCAGGAGGGGGCTGCTGGTACAGAGCAACAGCTTCAGACAGCTACGATTGGCAGCACGTATTATGCACTCCAATACGGCGTATTCAGTTCTCCTGAACGAGCTGAGCAGGCCAAGCTTGAGCTGGCTCAGGCAGGTATAGCCGCAGGTTCTGATCCTGAAGATGGCAATCGAGTATATGCAGGCATTTCGGCTGATCGTGAAGAGGCCAAGCTACTTAGCTCCAGGCTAAAAGCCCAAGGAGTTGAACTGTACGTCAAGGAGATCGTGAACCCTGAGATCAATCCGGCTATATTCGGTGGCAAGCAAGAGGATGTGCAGCTTTTCTTCACAAACAGTTCTGCACTGGTCGAACAATTATCTACCTTGTCCATTCAACAGCTGGGACAGTCTGCTCCGGCAGCAGTCTCTACAGAAACGATGACCGCGATTCAGAATAAGCATCAGTCATGGATGACGGGATTGAATAGTATTACACCTGGTCTGACCGCAGATGTACAACCTATTATTGGCGGAATGGAGAAATCAATGAACAGTGCAATTACGGCTATCGCGGAGTACAACAAAAACCCGGATGATGTGCACATGTGGTCCGTGCAGTCCGATCTGATGGAATATGTACTGCAGCAGAAAAAATGGCTCGAAGCGATAAAGCAGTAACATGCTCTTTCCCATAACAACGCTTGGAAATACCTATCCGGCAAGGAACTGGAAATAGTTCCCCTTGCCGGATTTGTGTTTGTATTGACGTACAAAACCCCGTATAATAATGTGGGTGTCAAAAAATGGCGAGGGAAGATTACCGATGAAAAAAAACTTCGGCATGTTATTGCTGTTTCTGCTGCTCGGCTGGATGGCCGGAGCGTGGATCGCCAAGGCACTGCAGCCTGTTAAGGCAGTAGCCTTTCTTACGAAAGCCACGACCATACGTTGGTCGCCGCAGGCTGATCTGGATATTATCAGTTATGATATTTCACTTCAATTTCAAATGAGCCTTCTGAGTCTGATCGGTATGATTGCCGCTGTGTGGCTGTATCGCAGACTGTAGGAGAATGACGAGTTATGACGAAAAAAAATTAAACCAGTGACATCTATTATCGTGATCCGGACAGGATGTTGCCGTGGCATAAGGAGCCGTTCATTTTGGATAACACTCAACAGCGCCCTATTATTCTGGCCTCCACATCGCCTCGGCGCAAAGAACTGATCGCATCACTCCACCTAGCGTTTGATGTAATACCAAGTCATGCCAACGAAGATACACCACCAGAATGGACACCTGAACAGACGGTACAGGAGCTTGCTTTGCGCAAGGCGCTTGCCGTGTATCGCGGGCTTGAAGGCCGCGAGCAGGAAGCCATTATTGTTGGTAGTGACACTGTTGTTGTTCTGGATGGTGAGATTCTAGGCAAACCCTTAGACGAAGCGGATGCTGAACGTATGTTATCCCGACTGCAGGGCCGCGTACATCGGGTGTTTACGGGTGTCGCTTGTATTGATGCGGGCAATGGACAGTCGTTAGTTCATTACCGCCAGACCGATGTAACGATGAAAGAGCTGACGGATGCGACCATCCGTGCTTATGTGCAGACGGGTGAGCCTTCAGATAAGGCAGGATCATATGCCATTCAGGGCATTGGTGCTTCACTGATCGACCGCATTGAAGGATGTTATTTTAATGTGGTTGGCTTGCCGTTATCCTTGCTAAGTGATATGTTGGACGGATTCGGCGTACATGTGTTGCCACGAACATGAATGAAGCCAAATGTTGTGAAATGAAAAGAGGGAACATATGGAGTCGCCTCAATACATGATGCGCGACATCCCCCAGGAAGAACGCCCGAGAGAACGCATGATGGAATACGGGGCGGGCGCCTTAAGCCATGCTGAATTGCTGGCAATTTTACTTCGAACAGGCACAAGACAGGAATCCGCGGTGCATATGGCACAGCGGATTCTGGCCGAAGCGGGTGGCATTCGCTCGTTGATGGATTTGAGTCTGGAAGAATTGACCGCGATGAAAGGAATCGGCAATGCCAAGGCTGTGCAATTAAAAGCTGGCATTGAGCTGGGTCATCGGATTGCCAAAAGCAGACTCACGCAGTCGACTTCAATTCGTACACCCCGTGATGCAGCTGACATTCTGATCGAACAATTGCGTTACTTGCAAAAAGAACATTTTGTGTGTCTTTTTCTGAATAGCAAAAATCATATTATTGCCCAGGAAACACTCTCCATGGGCAGCCTTAACGCTTCGATTGTACATCCACGTGAAGTGTTCCGGGCTGCCATCAAATGCAGCAGCGCATCGATTGTGTGCGCACACAACCATCCGAGTGGTGATCCTACGCCCAGTCCGGAGGATATCCAAATAACCAAGAGACTGATTGAAGCAGGCGCTATTGTTGGCATTGACGTGCTTGATCATATTATTATCGGAGATGGAACGTACGTAAGTTTGAAGGAGAAGGGCTTAGTATAATATAATGGTTGGCGTTGATGTTTTCCTATGAATGTTAACGGCGTTGTCCGTAAAAGATAGGTTCACTTTACTAATGCAAAAAAACAAATGCGAATATTAGCTCCACGTGTTACGTGGGAATGAAATTATTACGCTCTGGATCAGAATGGAGCGGCTATATGAGGCAGAAAAGGAGATTATGTTATGTTTGGTGGTTTTACGAAAGATTTGGGTATTGACTTGGGGACAGCAAATACGTTGGTTTATGTACGAGGAAAAGGAATTGTGGTGCGAGAACCTTCGGTTGTCGCTATACGGACAGATACAAATAGCATCGAGGCAGTAGGTGAAGCCGCCAAAAAAATGATTGGACGTACACCAGGTAACATTCGTGCCATTCGTCCAATGAAAGATGGCGTTATTGCCGATTTCGATACAACGGCAACAATGATCAAATATTTCATCCGTGAGGCGCAGAAACAGCGCTCCATGTTCCAACGTCATCCAAACGTAATGGTATGTGTACCATCCGGGATCACAGCAGTAGAACAACGTGCGGTTGAAGATGCAACCAAACAGGCTGGAGCACGTGAAGCCTATACAATTGAAGAGCCTTTTGCAGCTGCAATCGGTGCAGATCTGCCTGTATGGGAACCAACGGGTAGCATGGTTGTCGATATTGGT
This sequence comes from Paenibacillus sp. Y5S-9, assembly GCF_036894235.1. Taxonomy (NCBI): domain Bacteria; kingdom Bacillati; phylum Bacillota; class Bacilli; order Caryophanales; family Paenibacillaceae; genus Paenibacillus; species Paenibacillus sp. Y5S-9. The sequence continues at coordinate 5,446,686 of NZ_CP145887.1, read as the reverse complement.
GGCGGTACAACGGAAGTGGCTGTTATCTCTCTTGGTGGTATTGTAACGAGCCGTTCGGTTCGTGTAGCAGGTGACGAGATGGATGAATCCGTTATCCAGTACATCAAACGTCAATACAATCTGATGATCGGTGAGCGTACATCGGAGCAATTGAAGATGGACATCGGATCAGCTATGCCATTGGAACAAGTAGAAACGATGGAAATTCGTGGACGTGACCTCGTTACAGGTCTGCCGAAGACAATTACGATTACTTCGGACGAGATCAGTGAAGCGTTGGCTGATACCGTGAATGCAATTGTTGAAGCGGTAAAAGTAACACTGGAAAAATGCCCGCCTGAACTTGCAGCCGATATTATGGATCGGGGTATCGTTCTTACAGGTGGTGGGGCGTTGCTTCGTAACCTGGACAAGCTTTTGGCTGGTGAGACAGGAATGCCTGTCATTGTGGCTGAGAACCCGCTGGATTGTGTAGCAATCGGAACAGGTAAAGCGCTAGAGAATATTCATTTGTTCAAAAGCAGAAGCAGTTCGGCCGTTCGTTCCAAACGTTAATTGGTATTTGCCTAACTTGGCATAGCGACCAAGTGGCAAGATATCTTTATAGAGGACCCGGTTAACCCCGGGGATGAGCTATTACCCGCTTAACAGGGGAGGATCGGCTGATATTCTCGCAGGGACTACAGGTCTGACAGTCTCCCCGCCGGGCATGGCTCGGAAGAGAATATGGATGTTAGAGGGTGTTCGAACTGTTTAAACTGCTAGGCAACAAAAGACTTTTTGTTTTGCTGGTGGGCCTTGTTACATTTATCGCGTTAATGGGCTTTACGCTCAGTCCGCGAACCACTCTATCCTGGCCGGAGAAATTCCTGAAGGATTCAGTTGGATTTGTACAATACGTATTTTACAAGCCCGCTTCCTATGTAGCGGGCTTTTTCAAAGATGTAGCGAACATGCGTACGGTATATGAAGAGAATGAAGAGCTCCGTATCGCGATGGGTCACTATACCCGGGATCGGCTGAAGTACAATGATATGGAGCAAGTGAATGAGCAGCTTCAGAAAGCGCTCAATTTCACAGAAGAACAGAAGAATCGCTATAATTACGGTTCACGAATTGCTCAGGTTATCAGTGCCAATTCGGATCCGAATAGCAGAACCATTAACATTGATATCGGTGAAAATGCGGGAATCAAGCCGGGGATGGCCGTTACCTCCCAGGAAGGGCTGGTCGGCGTCATCAGTCATGTCAGCTCATATACATCAACGGTTAATCTGTTAACGTCCATGGACGCCAATGATCCGACATCCAATGCCATTGCAGCAACGGCGGTAGGTAAAGAGAAAGTGTTTGGTATGATTGAGAGCTACGATCCGAAGACGGGCATGCTCAAGATGACCAAAATCTCGGAGGATTCTAATATCAAAGAGGATGATGAGATTATCTCCTCCGGAATTATTAACAATTTTCCGAAGTACATGCGGATTGGTAAAGTGGAGAAGGTCGAAGTTGGGGAGTACGGCTTAACAAGGACTGCGATTATCGAACCATACGCCAGCTTCCTTGACTGGAAAGAGCTGATTGTCATTATCCCGCCTGAGGTAAAAGAATAATGGTAACGCGCAAGCAAGTTCTGTTCCTGTTACTATTCGTTTTGTTCATTGCGGAAGGCACAATTTTACCGCTGCTCATCCCTTCTGGCTGGCACATGCGCATTTCTGCCAATCTGGTCTATATCGTCATTTTGTTTATCGCTGTATATCATCATCGTCATACGGCACTAGTACTCGGTATATTTTTTGGACTGTTGCATGACGTTGTATTCTACGGCGAGATGATTGGACCTTATGGATTCTCAATGGGATTATCGGCATATATGATGGGACTCATTTTCCAAGCACCACGTGCACCACTGCCGGTTATGGTATCGGTTGTCATTTTGGGAAGTCTGCTTAATGACACTATGCTATTCTTCCTGTACAAGCTCTTCCAACTTAACCACGTGACCTTTGACTGGGCGTTGATTGAATACATGATTCCTAATTTGTTCATTCATTTTGTGTTTGCCTTGATCATATATGTCCCCCTTCGGAAACAACTGGAGCGGATCGGCAAGAGAAGGAGCAAGACAGAAGAAGCTTCCTAAATACATTTATGGAGCGCAAAGCAGGAACTTGGGGCCCCGGGCACGAAATGTAATGAGATGGGAGGGACAGGCTTATGACGGTAAAATCGAATCACGTAACGATTAAAGGCATCCGAGACGGCCTGGTTTTCCTGTTGGACGATCAATGTGAATTCGAGGAATTGCTCTATGAGCTCCGCTATAAGCTGGAACACAGCCATCAAAATATTTTGACCGGACCGATTGTTCATGTGGATATCAAGTTGGGTGCCCGCGAAGTGACAGAGGACCAGAAAGAAGCAATCCTCGATATATTGAAGCAAAAAGGGAATCTGCTTATTCGATCCATCGACTCACCTGCACTCCAACCGGAGGTTAAAGGACCGCCGCCGATTGTAACCATGTGTGGTATGGTGCGTTCAGGTCAGGTGCTTCATCATGAAGGAAATCTCCTGTTTCTTGGGGATATCAATCCGGGGGGCACAGTGACGTGTACCGGAGATATATATGTGTTGGGTTCACTCAGAGGTATGGCTCATGCCGGAATTGGCGGGGACGAGGAAGCGATCATTGCCGCTTCGGTATTTGCACCGACGCAGCTACGGATTGCGGATATCATCAGTCGTCCTCCCGATGAATGGGAGAGCCGAGAGACCGGAATGGAATTTGCTTACTTACAGGACAATCAGATGCAGATAGACAAAATGAGCAATATCGTTCGGTTACGCCGAGATTTTAATGTGTTTAAAGGAGTGTAGCTCATGGGAGAGGCGATCGTGATCACTTCGGGTAAAGGCGGCGTGGGTAAAACAACCACCTCGGCAAACATCGGGACAGCGCTGGCGCTGCTCGGCAAAAAGGTTTGTCTGGTAGATACCGATATCGGCCTTCGTAATTTGGATGTCGTGATGGGACTCGAAAACCGTATTATTTACGATCTGTGCGACGTTGCGGACGGCCGCTGCCGTCTGAATCAGGCTTTGGTCAAAGACAAGCGTTTCGAAGAATTATACATGTTGCCTGCTGCGCAGACGAGAGACAAAAACTCAGTGTCGCCAGAACAGGTCAAGGATATTATCCTTGAATTGAAAAAAGATTTTGAGTACGTCATTATTGATTGCCCAGCCGGCATAGAGCAGGGTTTCAAAAATGCGGTAGCAGGAGCAGATCAGGCCATCGTGGTTACTACACCGGAAAATGCTGCAGTGCGTGATGCGGATCGTGTCATCGGCCTGCTGGAGAGTTCACACATTCAATCACCAAAGCTGGTGGTGAATCGAATTCGCAATAATATGGTTAAATCGGGTGACATGTTAGATATCGATGGTATTTTACAAGTACTTAATATTGACCTGATTGGCATCGTGCCTGATGATGAACTGGTCATCAAAGCTGCCAATTCAGGAGAACCTACGGTCATGAATCCGGATTCACTTGCGGCGATTGCCTATCGTAACATTGCAAGACGCATTTTGGGAGATACGGTTCCATTGATGCAGCTGGAGCAGAAAAAGGGAGCTTTCACTCGTTTCAAAAAGTTCTTCGGAATGGGTTAATTCATTTAATTGGACTTATTCATTATCTGATTACATGACAGCCGTGGCTTATAGCCCGGCTTTTTTTGTTACCTGCTGGCAGGCTTGTTCATATTATCAACCACCTCTTCATAGGATGTAGTAAACAAGCCTCGGCGGGAGGATATTCCATGAACACGAAACTCAGAATTAAGCAGAGACGAGAAGAACGCATTCGGCGACTGATGGATGGTGCCACTGTGGAGGTCTTACAGGAGCAAAAAGTAGGTACACTGTTGGACAAGAATGAGATCATACACCCGAAACCATTTGCGCCTAGTGAGGGGATACAGGAAAGAGATCCGGAATGGTTATGGAAAAAAGAGAATGGTCATTTCGTTCCAGGGGGGCATTCGAGATTCAACCTGTTTAAGTCACTTCTCAAACGGACGGTTATTAGCGCTTTGATATTTGGCGGAGTATGGGGGCTATTTCAGTTGGATACATCGTGGACGACATCACCCAAAACAGTAATTGCGGATGCACTCCATCGGGATATGGATTTTGCCTCTGCTGCAGTCTGGTATGAAAAACATTTTGGAGGAACACCTTCGTTTCTGCCTGTTCTTGGACATACAACGGATGCTGTCAATGGTTCAGGCATTCGGCAGTTACTGGGTAAACCAATCTCAGGAACAGTGGTCCAGCCATTCGCGCTGAGCATGAAGGGAATTGAGATCGTTCCGGATGCCGCAGGTGCAGAACTTATACAGGTCGCAAGTTCGGATGCTGGACGTGTCATGGAGGTTATCGGAGATGCAGCAAGTGGATTCACCGTTGTCATCCAACATACAGGCAATGTCACGGCAATATACGGTCGGCTGAACGAAAGTGAAGTGAACGTGAATGACTGGGTGGAAGCGGGGAATCCAGTGGGGAGTCTTAAGGCTACGGGTGGTGAACAACCGGCCACGCTCTATTTTGCAGTCAAAGAGGGTGAAGAGTACGTAGACCCGGCGGAAGTCGTTGCCCTTGATTAGGGTATGGGGAGTACGCATTACGTTTCATCCGTTTTTTGTAATTATCATGATGGCCTCCCTTCTGACTGGACATTTTATTGAGCTTATTACGTTGTTTGCCATCGTATTTATTCATGAATGTGGACATGCTGCGGCTGCTGCCCTTCTGGGCTATCGTGTCTTGTCGATCCAGATGCTTCCTTTTGGAGGAGTAGCGGTTATCGAAGATGGAGGTACGATCACGGCCTACAGGGAAATCATCATTGCTCTGGCAGGTCCATTACAAAACATGCTGATGGTTGGTGTGGTTTTGCTGTTGCAGTATGGCAATCTGGGCGATCCGGTTTTTCTCAACTATATCATTCAGGGGAACCTGCTCATTGCCCTATTTAATCTGCTGCCTGTACTTCCTCTGGACGGAGGTAAAATTGTTCAGGCACTTGTCAGTCTGTGGGCACCCTACTATACAACATTAATGTGGACTTACAGAATTAGCATTCTGTGTAGCGTAGGGGTTATTTTATATGCTATCAGCCGATGGTTTACTGGGGACTACGGCTTACCGCTCAACATTCTGTTAATCGGACTTTTTTTGTTCTATTCCAACGTAACGGATTACCGAAATGTGCCCTATCGCTTCATCCGTTTTCTCATGAATCGCGAGGGTGTGTTCGCTCGTCATGCGGCTACCGGCAGTTTGGCGCAGCCAATAATCTCATTTCCGGCGAAACCTTTGGACACTATTTTGCGTCTATTAAAGAGAGAAAGATACCATATGGTATACGTGATGAACAGACAGGGTCGAATTATGGCCGTCTTGCCTGAGCAACGGATTATCGGTTCCTATTTTCAACAAAATGGTGATAAATTGTAGAGTTCTGGTGGACCTGTTCTGAAATGGGTTAATACATGTACAATGAGAATTGAAAAGATATTGAAATGGATGTGGATGAATTGAATTGTCTTCTAGAGGTGAAGCCATGAAACAAATGATAGTACATAATGAACATAACCTCATGCAAATGGCGCTTCTGGAAGAAGGCAAAGCTGTGGAATTTACGGCAGAGCGTACACGCGAGCGTGGACTGCTGGGTTCCTTTTTCAAGGGACGGGTCGTGAATGTGTTACCAGGTATGCAGGCTGCTTTTGTGGATATTGGTCAGAAAAAGAATGCGTTTCTTTATGTGGACGATGTGTTGCATCCCCATCTGGAGAAACAGCCCAAGGTGAAGCCTTCCATCTCGGAGTTGCTTCGTCCGGGTCAGGAAGTCATTGTTCAGGTTCTGAAAGAACCGGTAGGAGGCAAGGGAGCCCGGGTGACGACTCATTATTCACTCCCGGGCCGTTGGCTTGTCTACATGCCTGTTGCTGACTATGTAGCGGTATCCAAGAAAATTGCCCGTGAAGGGGATCGTTCCCGTCTTAAGGCACTTGGGGAGCAACTGAGGCGGGATGAAGAAGGACTTATTATTCGGACCGTATCTGGAGAAGAGCAGCATGAAGCCATTAAGTCGGACTTGGAAACATTACGCGCGCAGTGGTATCTGATTCGTGAAAAAGCGGACAGTTTGCCTTCACCAAGCCTCTTGCATCGGGATCATAGCATGGTACAGCGAATCATCAGAGATGTGTATACGCCAGGGAGTGACGAAGTCATCACTGATAGTGAAGGACAAGCCCGTGAGGTAAAAGCATTGCTTGAAGAGATTAGTCCTGGTCATCAACCCAAAGTACAGGTGTATCGGGGAACAGAATCCATCTTTGCTGCCTATGGTGTGCAGGAACAGTTGAATAAGGATTTTGCCCGGAAAGTGTGGTTGCCCGGAGGCGGATACATTGTCATTGATCATACCGAAGCTCTGACTGTAGTGGATGTGAACACGGGGAAATACACGGGAGCTGGCGGTGACAGTCTGGAAGAGACCGTGACAGAGACCAACATACAGGCAGCAGTGGAGATTGCTCGCCTGATGCGCCTGCGAGATATCGGTGGCATGATTATTGTCGACTTCATTGATATGGAGGAAGCCTCGAATCGGCATGAAGTCGCGGCAACCTTGGAGGGTGAGCTCAAGAAGGATCGGACCAAAGCGTTTGTAATGGGTTGGACCAAGCTGGGTTTGCTGGAACTTACCCGTAAGAAAGTGCGGGAAGAAAGTACGTTACCCTATGTGGAGCCGTGTTCTTCCTGCCATGGAACGGGAAAAAGATATATTTCACCTTTGCATTGATTTTTGATATATTGCGTGATATAATCTTCAAGTATGTGTTTAGCCTAATGGTCTTGCACATGCTGTAACCGCACTGGCCGGGTATAAGAACAGTTCCGCAAGGACACTGTCACCTGAGAACGGGCGAGTCTGAGACATGAGGAGGTGCAAGGCAAATGTACGCAATTATTGAAACAGGCGGCAAACAGTACAAAGTCCAAGAGGGCGATGTTCTGTTCATCGAGAAATTGACTGCGAACGATGGCGAAAGCGTAACGTTCGACCGTGTCCTGGCTGTATCTAACGATCAAGGTTTGACAGCAGGTACACCATTGATTTCCGGAGCTACTGTAACGGCTAAAGTGGAGAAACATGGCAAAGGACAAAAGGTTATCGTATACAAATACAAACCTAAAAAGAACTACCATGTGAAGCAAGGTCACCGTCAACCGTACACTAAAGTAACTATCGAAACAATCAAAGCGTAAAGAAGGTGCGATAAGTGATTATCGTTCAAATCTTTCGTGATGAGGACGGGAACATCGAACGTTTTTCCATTGAAGGGCATGCTAATTTTGCCAAGCGGGGAGAAGACATCGTATGTGCCGGGGTATCCGCTGTTACAGTGGGTACGGTGAACTCGATTGAAACATTGACCGGTGTCGAAATGGATGCCAAGATGAAGAATGGCTTTTTAAGCGGTTCTTTACCTTTGTTAGAGAGAGGGGAAACTTGGTCCCAGGTACAATTGTTACTCGAATCCATGGTGGTTATGCTCTCTAATATTGCAGAGTCATACGGGAAGTATATTAAAATACAGCAATTCAAATAAGCAAAGAAGGAGGACAACCAATCATGTTGAAATTAAATCTTCAGTTATTCGCATCGAAAAAAGGTGTAGGTTCCACGAAGAACGGACGTGACAGTAATGCTCAACGTCTGGGTGTTAAACGTGCTGATGGTCAAACTGTAACTGGTGGTAGCATTCTCGTTCGCCAACGCGGAACGAAAATTCACCCAGGAACTAACGTTGGCATCGGTAAAGATGACACTTTGTTCGCGAAAATCGACGGCGTTGTAAAATTCGAACGTTGGGGACGCGATCGCAAAAAAGTAAGCATCTACCCTGTTAATGTTGCTCCTGTAGCAGCAGCAGTAGAAGCGTAATATCGGCATTCCGCCTAAGGAGCCTTCGGCATTTTTGCCGAAGGTTTTTTGTATTCAACGGTTATTCGATAATGAACTGGCAGAAAAGACATGTTATACTTGGTTACGGTGGGTGTAGACCAACCGAGTTTTGTAGAACGGGGAGAAGCCATGAAATCTTGGAAAAGAGTGCCGTGGATTGCGGCATGTTCACTTCTGATTCCTTTGGTTTTCGTTATGTTGTATCCGGCGATGATCTCAAGCGTCGTGTGCGCATTGTGGTCCGTCGCAGTATTGCTCATTTCTGTGAATGCGATGAAGAAACAGGCGGAGGCGGAACGCAGAGCCATCATACAATCCATGGAAAAAACAGCAATTGCTTCATTAAATCATCATCGACACGACTGGATGAACGACCTTCAGGTGTTATATGGATATCTTCGGCTGGGCAAACTTGATAAATCCTTGCAATGTGTGGAAAGAATAAAAGAGCGGGTTACAGAAGAAAGCCGAATCTCCAGGTTAGGTATTCCTTCCCTCGTATTTTATCTTCAGTCTTTTCGCGCCAGTGGAATTGCGCTGGACTTGCATGTGGAAATAGAAGATGAGTTGCAGCTTAGTGCTCTGGTCTCTCCCGAGGATGGCGAGTCACTTACCGGGGCGATTGCTGATGCAATCAGGGCCTATCAATATGGCGGCGGCCGGTCTTCTTGGGGAGAGGTTCGCAAACTGACCTTAAACTTCGGACAGGATCATGGAGATGTGGTTGTCCGACTGGATGGGGATCAAACACCCGATCCGGAAACACTGCGGCAGCTTACTGCCGTACTCAAAGGAAAAAAAGTCAGAACGGAGCAGTTTCCGTCTGAGGATACGTTTATACAATTCAGAATGCCGTGTGGAATATAGGAAGAAGGGGTTAACCAATGTTTGTAGATAAAGCGAAGATTTATGTAAAAGCCGGAGACGGAGGGGACGGAATTATTTCGTTCCGTCGTGAGAAGTATGTACCAAACGGCGGACCTGCAGGGGGCGATGGAGGCAGAGGAGCTGACATCATTTTCCGCGTGGATGAAGGTTTGCGTACGTTGATGGATTTCCGTTACCAGCGTCACTTCAAGGCCCCACGTGGTGAGAAGGGACGTAATAAAAGTCAGCATGGTGCAAATGCGGAGAACATGATTGTGCGCATTCCACCAGGAACTATCATCTTGGATGAAGACAGTGGAGAAGTACTGGCGGATATGACACGTCACGGTCAACAGGTTGTTATTGCTCGTGGTGGTCGGGGCGGACGGGGTAACATCCGATTTGCTACACCGAACAATCCTGCACCTGAACTTGCTGAGAACGGTGAAGAAGGACAAGAGCGTTACATCGTACTCGAACTGAAAGTTATGGCAGATGTTGGTCTGGTTGGTTTCCCGAGTGTCGGGAAATCCACATTGCTTTCTGTCGTTTCGTCAGCCAAGCCAAAGATCGGGGCATACCATTTCACAACCATTACACCGAATCTGGGTGTAGTCGGTGTAGGAGAAGGCCGAAGCTTCGTCATGGCCGATTTGCCTGGACTGATTGAAGGTGCGCATGAAGGAGTCGGACTGGGACATGAGTTCCTGCGTCATGTCGAGCGTACTCGCATTATTGTTCACGTTGTAGATATGTCGGGTTCGGAAGGACGCGATCCTTTTGAAGACTGGCAGAAAATCAATGACGAATTGAAGTTGTACAATCCTCTTCTCGCCGAGAGAACGCAAATTGTAGCAGCTAACAAGATGGATATGCCAGACTCTGAAGCGAACTTGGAGCAATTTTTACAGCAAGTTCGTGAGGTTCAACCTGATATTGAAGTGATGCCAATTTCATCCTTGACCCGGAAAGGGATTCAAGAACTTCTCTATCGTGCAGCTGATCTGCTGGATCAGGTTCCAGACGAGCGAGTGGTTGAAGAGGTAGCAGATGTATCTGAACGTAAAGTATACAGTCTGGACAAAAAAGAAGATGATGGTTTCAAAATTGTGCGTGAGAACGAAATGTTCGTTGTCGAAAGTGCCAAGATTGACCGCATGATGAAACGGATGCAATTGAACTCGCATGAAGCTATACTGAAACTCGCACGTACACTTCGTTATATGGGTGTGGACGCTGAGTTGCGTAAGCGCGGGGCTGTAGAAGGCACCATCGTGCGTATTGGAGACTTTGAATTCGAATTCGTGGAAGGCAGCAGTTACTATTAAGTAGCCGTCTTCCGTGGAGAGACAGATCGATATAGGAACGCAGAGAAGTGGGAAGTTGACCCGCAACTCTGCGTTTTTTTGTTTTTTCCTGACATGAGAGAGTGATAAACTTGTATACTGTGAGGAACGTATTTCAAAAAATAGGCGTGTCATGTATTGCCCTTTTGCCATAGATCCTATATAATGTCCACTATATGAATACATGAGTCTTTGAGGAGAGGACGTTCTGTGAACGAACGCTATTACTTAGTACGGGAAGATATTTTACCAGAGGCTGTGGTGAAGACCATGCAGGTAAAAGAACTACTGGCTTCTGGTGATGTTAAAACAGTGCATGAGGCGGTTGAACAGGTCGGATTAAGCCGGAGTGCCTTTTACAAGTACAAAGATGGAATTCATCTGATCAACCAGCTTGAGCGCGAGAGAATTGTAACGATCTCCATTGATCTGGAGCATCAGTCGGGTATCTTGTCACGTGTACTTGGACATGTAGCTGGTTATGGAGCTAATGTACTCACGATTAATCAGAGTATCCCGCTTCAAGGAAGAGCCAATGTTGTCATTTCGGTGGAAACGACACATCTTCATGGCGAAATTGGTGAAATGCTGGATCGAATGCAAGATATGCCTGGCGTAAGACGCACGCGTATTGTAGGCCAAGGGTAATTAGGCTTTAACATACAGGACTGACGGACAAGAATAGACATTAGGGGGTAGATCGTTAGTGAAACCAGTAAAAGTCGGATTGTTGGGTCTGGGAACTGTCGGAACGGGAGTCGTTCGCATTGTTGAAGGGAATCAGGAGGATCTGAGCAGTCAGGTTGGATCGCCGATTGTCATCGAGAAGATCGCAGTGAAAAATACAGAGAAAGAACGTGTTATTGCTGTAGACCGTGCCAAGCTTACGGAAGATCCTTGGGAAGTCATTCGTCATCCGGATATTGATGTCATCGTTGAAGTCATGGGCGGCATTGATCAGACGAAGGAGTATATTCTTGAAGCGTTGGAACGTGGGAAACATATCGTAACAGCAAACAAAGATCTCATGGCACTGCATGGTACAGAGATTTTGGCGAAGGCGCAGGAAAAACAATGTGACGTGTTCTATGAGGCGAGTGTTGCTGGAGGGATTCCGATCATTCGTACGCTGATTGAAGGTTTCTCTTCTGATCGGATTACCCGCATTATGGGGATTGTGAACGGAACAACGAACTTTATTCTGACCAAAATGAGTCAGGAAGGTGCATCCTATGAAGAAGTACTGGCTGAAGCACAGGCTCTGGGATATGCCGAATCGGATCCAACTTCCGATGTGGAGGGACTTGACGCAGCTCGCAAAATGGCGATCTTGAGTACACTCGGTTTCCGCACCAATGTGGAGTTGAAGGATGTAACCGTTAAAGGAATATCCTCCGTAACTCGTGAAGACATCATGTATGCCAAAAGATTGGGATATGAGATGAAGTTACTTGGTATTGCGGACCGTATTGGCGATGAGATCACGATCAGCGTTCAGCCGACTATGGTTAGACAGAATCACCCGATTGCTTCAGTCAACGGTGTGTTCAACGCAGTATATGTACACGGTGAAGCTGTAGGGGAGACGATGTTCTACGGTGCGGGTGCGGGAGAACTTCCAACGGCAACTTCGGTTGTAGCTGACATTGTGGCGGTTACCAAAAACCTTAAACTTGGCGTGAACGGTCTCAAAGCCATTGTGCCTTATAAGACGAAGCGACTGCAAAGCGACGAGCAGATCGTGTCGAAAAACTTTATTTTACTACACGTAGACGATAAAGCCGGTGTATTGGCACAAATCACACAAATTTTCGCAGAGTATGATGTCAGTCTGGCGTCGGTTGTTCAACAGCCGAATGAGCACAACCCGGATGCCGAGATCATTATCGTTACACATAATGCAAGTAAGGCAAGCATGGATAAAGTGTTAAAACATTTTGAATCACTCAGCGTCATTCGCCGCATTAAGAGTGTCTACCGGGTCGAAGGATAAATGTCCGTATCCCATACGGCATCTCAATTATTTCAGTTATAACGTACAAGTTAATCATATCCGGTTCAACAGGTCATCATTTCAGATTATTAAAACATAAAGGAGTTTACCCACAATGAGATATCAAGGACTTTTGCAAACGTACAGAGAACACCTTCCAGTTAATGAAAATACACCCCTGCTTACGCTTCAGGAAGGAAATACACCGTTGATTCATGCAGAGAATCTGTCTGAGGAACTTGGCTTGAATGTTTACTTCAAATACGAAGGTTTGAACCCTACGGGATCTTTCAAAGACCGCGGTATGGTTATGGCTGTTGCCAAAGCTATGGAAGAGGGTAGCCGTACGATCATGTGTGCATCCACAGGTAATACATCAGCAGCTGCAGCAGCTTACGCCGCACGTGGTGGCCTCAATTGTATCGTACTAATCCCGAATAACAACATTGCACTGGGTAAACTGGCCCAAGCCATGATCTATGGAGCTAAGGTGATTGCGATCAATGGTAACTTTGACCGTGCACTGGAGATTGTGCGTGAGATCACAGCCAAACATCCGATCACGCTTGTAAACTCTGTGAATCCGTTCCGGATTGAAGGACAGAAGACAGCAGCGTTTGAAGTAATTGAACAACTTGGCGAAGCGCCTGACGTTCTGGCTATTCCAGTCGGTAATGCGGGAAATATCTCGGCTTACTGGAAAGGTTTCAAGGAATATAAAGAGGCAGGTAAATCCAACACGCTTCCACGTATGGTTGGTTTCGAAGCAGAAGGTGCGATGGCCATTGTCAAAGGTGAGCCGATCCTTGAACCTGAAACGGTAGCAACAGCAATTCGAATCGGTAATCCGGCGAGCTGGAAAACGGCAGTAGCTGCAGCTGAGGAATCTGGTGGACAGATCAACTATGTAACGGATGAACAAATCCTGACAGCGTATCGTACGCTTGCTTCTCGTGAAGGAATTTTTGCTGAACCTGCTTCTGCCGCTTCTCTTGCCGGTGTATACAAACTGAAGAGTGAAGGGTACTTTAAAGGCGGAGAGACTGTAGTTTGTGTATTGACAGGCAATGGCCTGAAAGATCCTAATATTGCGATCAAAACAGTAGCGACTGAGCCACTTGTTGTTGAAGATACGGAAGAAGCAGTAATGGCCGCTATTGCACAACTGGAGCAGCAATCTGTATGAGTTTGCGTGAAAAGGTAACTGTAAAAATACCTGCAAGCACAGCCAATCTCGGTCCGGGGTTTGACACCCTGGGCATGGCATTGTCTTTGTATGCCTGGTTGGAGATGAAACCTGCCGAGCAGACAACATTTCATCTTCACGGCAATCATTTGACAGGCCTGCCAACAGATAAATCGAATTTGATCTATGAAGTCGCGCAGATGGTATTTGATGAAGCTGGGGTATCCGTACCTGAATTGGAGATTTCCATGTATTCCGATATTCCGCTTACGCGGGGGCTCGGGAGTAGTGCATCGGCCATCGTTGGTGCATTGGCAGCAGCGAATGCATTAATTGGTGCTCCTTTATCCGATGCGAAGCTTCTGGATATGGCCACATCCCTTGAGAAGCATCCTGATAATGTGGGAGCATCTCTGTATGGCGGTATTATTACGGCTGCATGGAATGGTCAACAGGTAGATCATATACGTATTGAACCACACCAGGATTTGCAGGCTTTGGTTATTGTACCTGAATTCCAGCTGTCTACTTCAAAAGCAAGGAATGTGATTCCAGAGCAATTTGGCATGTCTGATGTGGTGCATAACATTAGCAGATCCTCACTGCTCGTTGCCGCTTTGGCGAGTGGACGACTGGATATGATTCAGAAGGCGATGTCAGATCGAATTCACCAACCATATCGGGCATTATTGGTGCCAGGCATGGCTGAGATATTGGAACATGCTGTCGATCATGGAGCGTTGGGAGCTGCCCTGAGCGGAGCTGGACCGACTGTATTGACTTTGGTAGATCGTCATGACACCCGGAAAGCGGGATTGGAACAATATTTGCTGGACACTATGGAGCGGGAGGGCATATCTGCTTCTGCACTGTGGCTCGATCCGGATTTGGACGGTGTAACCGTGCTGCCTGATCAAGACAAACGTCCTTTTCTGGACAGAATCAAAGGGGAAGTTAATGCATGAAACGAATTGCAGTATTACCTGAAGGCTCAGTCTCTCATGAGGCAATTGATTTCCTTTTCAACGGGGAACCATTAGATTTGCTTCATTCCAAGCTGATTTCGGATGTTTTTCGTGCAACGGATAGCGGAAATGCACAATACAGTGTTATTCCGATCGAGAATACCATTGAGGGTTCCGTTAGTCTTCATATGGACTGGCTTGTGAATGAAGTCGACATTCCGATGCAAGCAGAGTGGGTATACCCATCCATCCAGAATGTAATTGGACATGGCTCGGAATTTAAGACAGAGAGTGGCGAGTATGATTTTAGTAAAATCACCAAGATCATGTCTCACCCTGTGGCTATTCCGCAGTGTCAGAATTTTATTCGGCTGCATTCGCCTGGGGCGGACCTTGAAGGTGTGAACAGTACAGCCGAAGCTGTAGAAATTGTGAAAAAAAATCCAGGTAAGGGCTGGGTAGCGATTGGTACCAAGCTTGCTGCTCAGAAGCATGGTCTGGACATTATGGCTGAACGGGTTACAGATCATGACAACAACTATACCCGTTTTGTGCTCATCGGCCATGAACCTGTGAACATTCCACGTGAACCGGATCATGTAAAAACCAGCTTGCTGGTGACGTTGCCAGAAGATGCACCGGGTGCGTTGCATCAGGTATTGTCGGCTTTTGCATGGCGGAAGCTGAACTTGACCCGCCTCGAATCTCGTCCGACGAAGAAACGATTGGGCAGTTACTATTTTTACATTGATGTTGTGGAAACGGTCGATTCGGTATTGCTTACCGCAGCCATGGCAGAGATTGAAGCATTGAATTGTCAGGTGCGCGTTCTGGGTAGCTATCCTTGTTATACATATCCTTCGAAATAATTGACCTGATGGTGTTTGGGAATGTTAGAAGGTTGTCATAAGTCGGGGTAGAATGTGCGAGTAATGGTTTGTCATTTGGTGTACAATGGACGGGTTAATAACGTTTCGGAGTACAGGGAATGGATATTTTATGGAGGTGCAGTCATCGGTGGCAGAACAATGGATCTATTTGGATGGTCAGTATGTGACCAAGGAGAACGCAACCGTTTCGGTATATGATCATGGATTTTTGTATGGAGACGGGATTTTCGAAGGTATTCGAATCTATAACGGAAACATTTTCAGATGTAAGGCCCACTTGGATCGTTTGTATGATTCGGCAAAATCCATCAGTTTGAACATCCCGCTGTCCATTGATGAGATGCTGGAAGTGATGGCTGAAACGGTGCGCCGCAATGATATGCGTAATGG
Source organism: Paenibacillus sp. Y5S-9 (assembly GCF_036894235.1). NCBI lineage: Bacteria > Bacillati > Bacillota > Bacilli > Caryophanales > Paenibacillaceae > Paenibacillus > Paenibacillus sp. Y5S-9. The sequence continues at coordinate 5,430,993 of NZ_CP145887.1, read as the reverse complement.
TTATATTCGTCTTATTGTATCGCGTGGCCCTGGTAATCTGGGGTTGGACCCGTTACGTTGCCCTAAGGCATCCGTAATCATTATCGTGGAGCAATTGGCGATCTATCCTGAGGAAGCGTATCTTACTGGATTGAAAGCCGTGTCCGTATCCCAACGCCGGAACATTCCGGACGCATTGAATCCAAAAATTAAATCGTTGAACTATCTGAATAACATCCTGGTTAAAATCCAGTCTAACTATTCAGGTGCTGGTGAAGCAATTATGCTGAACTCCCAAGGTTACGTAACTGAGGGTTCAAGTGATAACATCTTCATCATCAAAAATGGTGTAGTGTACACGCCGCCTTGTTATCTCGGAGCACTTGAAGGGATTACACGTCAAGCGATTATCGATCTATGTGGCGAACTGGAGCTTGAGTTGAAAGAAGTGCCATTCACCCTGCATGATGTGTATATCGCAGACGAAGTCTTTTTCACCGGGACAGCTGCAGAAGTTATCGCTGCATATGAAGTCGATGGAAGAACAATTGGCACGGGAGTAGCAGGCCCGGTAACGCTGAGACTGCTGGAAGCATTCCGTCAGATTGTTGACAAAGATGGATATAAAGTGTGGGAATCTTAAGTTAGAATTGCATAACATAGGGAACAGGAATCCTCCTTGTCCGATAAAATTCTGCATACCTGGTGTATGGGGATTTTAGAGACAGGAGGATTTTTTTTGTTTAGTTGATGTCATTAGCCCGGTTTCTGCATAGGATGTAGTAACGGTATGGGCGAATGTACTGCCCAAGTATGACGTCTAGGAGGTTAGTTCCCTGTGAAAATACACATGGTGAAAAAAGGCGACACATTATATCTGCTGTCCCAAAAATACAATGTAGCGCTGGACAAATTGATCGCGGCTAATCCGCAAATCACAAATCCCGACAAGTTGGATATCGGCATGAAGATCAAAATTCCTGCAGAACCAGTAACACCGAAGCCGGAGGGTGTGCTCCACAGTCACAAGGTGCAGCAAGGAGATTCGTTATGGAAGTTGGCACAAGCCTGGGGAGTTCCTTTAAAAGATATGATCAATGCCAATCCACAGTTGAAGAATCCGAACGCTCTGCTGGTGGGGGAGACAGTTTATATTCCATCTATGCACGCACAAGGAAACAGCACATCTAATTCGGGCGCCAGCAACATTGCTGCTCATGAAAAGTTGTCACCTGAAGGTAAGGAATACACGGGAGTCAAAGAACCGGAACCACCGGCGCCAGTTATGCCAACTCCTCCTGCTCCGGTAGCAGAGGTTCCTGTTCCGGTCCCGGTGCCTGCTCCACCACCAGCCAATACGGAGAAGCCGAATGTGAAGCCTGAACTGGAGGTACTGCCGCAGTTACCGGAGCTTCCTGAAGTGAAACCTGAAAAGGAAACGTACAAAAAAGAAGAGGTTAAACCCGAAGTTCATGTAAAACCGTTAGCAGAATCCAAGAAATACACAATGCCTAATCTTTCGCCTGAAATTATGCCTTTGCCTGTAATGCCTAATACAAAGTCTCCAACTGAGGTTGCACCAGCAACGAAAAAGCCTTGTGGTTGTGGTAATAAGTTGCATCATGCGCCAGCCGAGCACCCTTATGTTCAAATCCCGGTTCCTGTACAAGAGGTGTATGGTGCTCAGCAAGACATGTACACGGCAGGAGCGAGTAACAATGCGTCGTTTCCGGGGATTTCGGAAGTTAGTCCTTATAGTGGCAGTGATCTGCCTAACAGTCCGTGGACTGGCGCGGAGCAGGGTTATAACCACAATAACGTTATGCCGAATCTGTCCGCAGACATGCAAAATAACTCATTTCCGATTGCGCCAGCTAGCGAAGTGAATAGTCCATTCCCGACGTATGCGGCGCCTAGTCATATGAATCATCAGCCGCCGTTCATATCTCCATACTCAATGCTTCCGTACCCTCCATGCGGATGTGGCTCACATACACATATGCCTCAGTATACTTATCCTTCTCATGGCTATCAGGATCCGGCTTGGAATATGTATGGTCCTTCGTACGGTATGCCGCCTGAAATGTCCACATCAACAATGCCAAACCAGCCAATAGAGTACGCTTATCAGAATCCGTACCCTACTCAGAACATGGTTCCGCCGTCCCCGCTTGGAGCATTTGGTGAAATGTATCCTCCTCAAGGGCAAGGCCAGGGTGGTAAAAAAGGGGGGCGTGAAGACGCTAACTTAAGCCAGGTAGCAATTGAAGAGGTAGGATCAGACTCGGAAGGGAAGTCCAAGCAAGCGGGGAATAAGCCGCCAGCTGCAAAACGCAGAACAAACAAGGCTCCTCTGAAGAATAAATCCAAGGTATCCGTGTCCGGGAAAACATCCAGAGAGGGTGCGGCTACTTCCAACCAACGGAAATCCGATAAAAAGCGTCGTAATCCATGGATACAAAACTAACCTGAGGATTGCGATTGATGAATAAGTGAGGTACCTGTTATATAAGCGGGAAGCCAGCTCTGCAATAGAGAGCTGGCTTCCCGCTTACCTGAGTGAACATTGAGTTGCACACAACGGAGATATAGTTGCTCAGGAAATGATATAAAGTATTTTATTAAGAAGTTATTGTAAACCCTTTCATAAATGTGTTAAAATATTTGTACCCTATGAGCATGACCTAATATGATAGGACAAGATAGGGAACGGATGTGATAACTTTAGCTAATGTAAAACTACTAAAGAAAAGAAATGAAAAAAACTGTTGCATTACATTCAGCCGTATGATATATTATTTAAGTCGCCGCTGAAACACAGTGCTGACACGGGAAACACAATAAATAATGAAATAAGTTTGATCTTTGAAAACTGAACAACGAGTGAGTAAACATTCTGCTTGCAGAATGAACGCGAAAGTTGAGACGAGCCTTGGCTTGAATCGACTGGAGCACAAATGAGATTTTTAATCTCGTCAGATTCAAAATGAGCTTATCGCTCTTTTCAATACTTTATTGGAGAGTTTGATCCTGGCTCAGGACGAACGCTGGCGGCATGCCTAATACATGCAAGTCGAGCGGACTTGAAGAGAAGCTTGCTTCTCTGATGGTTAGCGGCGGACGGGTGAGTAACACGTAGGCAACCTGCCCTCAAGTTTGGGACAACTACCGGAAACGGTAGCTAATACCGAATAATTGTTTTCTTCGCCTGAAGGAAACTGGAAAGACGGAGCAATCTGTCACTTGGGGATGGGCCTGCGGCGCATTAGCTAGTTGGTGGGGTAACGGCTCACCAAGGCGACGATGCGTAGCCGACCTGAGAGGGTGATCGGCCACACTGGGACTGAGACACGGCCCAGACTCCTACGGGAGGCAGCAGTAGGGAATCTTCCGCAATGGGCGAAAGCCTGACGGAGCAATGCCGCGTGAGTGATGAAGGTTTTCGGATCGTAAAGCTCTGTTGCCAGGGAAGAACGCTTGGGAGAGTAACTGCTCTCAAGGTGACGGTACCTGAGAAGAAAGCCCCGGCTAACTACGTGCCAGCAGCCGCGGTAATACGTAGGGGGCAAGCGTTGTCCGGAATTATTGGGCGTAAAGCGCGCGCAGGCGGTCATTTAAGTCTGGTGTTTAATCCCGGGGCTCAACCCCGGATCGCACTGGAAACTGGGTGACTTGAGTGCAGAAGAGGAGAGTGGAATTCCACGTGTAGCGGTGAAATGCGTAGATATGTGGAGGAACACCAGTGGCGAAGGCGACTCTCTGGGCTGTAACTGACGCTGAGGCGCGAAAGCGTGGGGAGCAAACAGGATTAGATACCCTGGTAGTCCACGCCGTAAACGATGAGTGCTAGGTGTTAGGGGTTTCGATACCCTTGGTGCCGAAGTTAACACATTAAGCACTCCGCCTGGGGAGTACGGTCGCAAGACTGAAACTCAAAGGAATTGACGGGGACCCGCACAAGCAGTGGAGTATGTGGTTTAATTCGAAGCAACGCGAAGAACCTTACCAGGTCTTGACATCTGAATGACCGGTGCAGAGATGTACCTTTTCTTCGGAACATTCAAGACAGGTGGTGCATGGTTGTCGTCAGCTCGTGTCGTGAGATGTTGGGTTAAGTCCCGCAACGAGCGCAACCCTTATATTTAGTTGCCAGCACTTCGGGTGGGCACTCTAGATAGACTGCCGGTGACAAACCGGAGGAAGGTGGGGATGACGTCAAATCATCATGCCCCTTATGACCTGGGCTACACACGTACTACAATGGCCGGTACAACGGGCTGCGAAATCGCGAGATGGAGCCAATCCCAACAAAGCCGGTCTCAGTTCGGATTGCAGGCTGCAACTCGCCTGCATGAAGTCGGAATTGCTAGTAATCGCGGATCAGCATGCCGCGGTGAATACGTTCCCGGGTCTTGTACACACCGCCCGTCACACCACGAGAGTTTATAACACCCGAAGTCGGTGGGGTAACCGCAAGGAGCCAGCCGCCGAAGGTGGGATAGATGATTGGGGTGAAGTCGTAACAAGGTAGCCGTATCGGAAGGTGCGGCTGGATCACCTCCTTTCTATGGAGAATCGTTTCCTGCAACGGAAACATTCAAATATGCAGCTTAGCTGCAAAACACTCACTCGTTGCTCAGTTTTGAGAGCTCAAACTCTCAAACAGCTTGCTTTTGCATGGAGCTTGTTCTTTGAAAACTAGATATCGAAACGAAACAAACGCGAATTAGAACATTCCTTTTTAGCTGAACTTGTGTTAAACAAGTTTAATAAATTGGTACTTAATTGCTTTTGCGATGGTATTGGGTGGGAGCGACTTTTGGCTTTGGACGTAGTCCAAAACAAGGGAAGCGAGCAGTCAAAACCGGAGCAATATGGTTAAGCTACTAAGAGCACACGGAGGATGCCTAGGCGCTAGGAGCCGATGAAGGACGTGGCGAACAACGAAACTGCCTCGGGGAGCTGTAAGCAAGCTTTGATCCGGGGGTGTCCGAATGGGGAAACCCAGCTGGGGTAATTTCCAGTTACTCATAACTGAATACATAGGTTATGCAGAGGCATACCAGGGGAACTGAAACATCTAAGTACCCTGAGGAAGAGAAAACAATAGTGATTCCGTCAGTAGCGGCGAGCGAACGCGGAGAAGCCCAAACCAGAGAGCTTGCTCTTTGGGGTTGTGGGACGTCTCACATGGAGTTACAAAGGAACCGGTTAAGCGAAGAGGTCTGGAAAGGCCCGCCAAAGAAGGTAAAAGCCCTGTAGTTGAAAGTCTGTTCCCTCCGAGACGGATCCCGAGTAGTGCGGGGCACGTGAAACCCCGTATGAATCCGGCAGGACCATCTGCCAAGGCTAAATACTTCCTAGCGACCGATAGTGAAGCAGTACCGTGAGGGAAAGGTGAAAAGCACCCCGGAAGGGGAGTGAAATAGAACCTGAAACCGTGTGCTTACAAAAAGTCAGAGCCCGTTTTAGGGGTGATGGCGTGCCTTTTGTAGAATGAACCGGCGAGTTACGTTCCCGTGCAAGGTTAAGGTGAAGAGCCGGAGCCGCAGCGAAAGCGAGTCTGAATAGGGCGATGTAGTACGTGGACGTAGACCCGAAACCGGGTGATCTACCCCTGTCCAGGGTGAAGGTGCGGTAACACGCACTGGAGGCCCGAACCCACGCATGTTGAAAAATGCGGGGATGAGGTGGGGGTAGCGGAGAAATTCCAATCGAACTCGGAGATAGCTGGTTCTCCCCGAAATAGCTTTAGGGCTAGCCTCGGAAAACAGAGTCGTGGAGGTAGAGCACTGATTGGGTGCGGGGCCCGCAAGGGTTACCAAGCTCAGTCAAACTCCGAATGCCATAGACTTACTTCCGGGAGTCAGACAGTGAGTGCTAAGATCCATTGTCAAAAGGGAAACAGCCCAGACCATCAGCTAAGGTCCCCAAGTGTGTGTTAAGTGGGAAAGGATGTGGAGTTGCACAGACAACCAGGATGTTGGCTTAGAAGCAGCCACCATTGAAAGAGTGCGTAATAGCTCACTGGTCGAGTGACTCTGCGCCGAAAATGTAACGGGGCTAAACACACCACCGAAGCTATGGCTTGATGCTATGCATCAGGGGTAGGGGAGCGTTGTATAAGGGTTGAAGGTGTACCGTAAGGAGCGCTGGACATTATACAAGTGAGAATGCCGGTATGAGTAACGAAAAGATCAGTGAGAATCTGATCCGCCGAAAGCCTAAGGGTTCCTGAGGAAGGCTCGTCCGCTCAGGGTAAGTCGGGACCTAAGGCGAGGCCGAAAGGCGTAGTCGAAGGACAACAGGTCGAAATTCCTGTACCACCGTAAGCCGTTATGAGCAATGGGGGGACGCAGTAGGGTAGTGACGCGGACTGATGGATGTCCGTCTAAGCAGTGAGGCTGATGTGTAGGCAAATCCGCACATCATTAAGGCTGAGCTGTGATGGGGAGCGAAAATTGTAGTAGCGAAGGTCATGATCTCACACTGCCAAGAAAAGCCTCTAGCCAGGTGATGGTGCCCGTACCGCAAACCGACACAGGTAGGCGAGAAGAGTATTCTAAGGCGCGCGGAAGAACTCTCGTTAAGGAACTCGGCAAAATGACCCCGTAACTTCGGGAGAAGGGGTGCCCCGGTAGTGTGAATAGCACGAGGGGGCCGCAGTGAAAAGGCCCAAGCGACTGTTTAGCAAAAACACAGGTCTGTGCGAAGCCGTAAGGCGAAGTATACGGGCTGACGCCTGCCCGGTGCTGGAAGGTTAAGGGGAGTGGTTAGGGAGTAATCCCGAAGCTGTGAACCGAAGCCCCAGTAAACGGCGGCCGTAACTATAACGGTCCTAAGGTAGCGAAATTCCTTGTCAGGTAAATTCTGACCCGCACGAATGGCGTAACGACTTGGGCGCTGTCTCAACGAGAGATCCGGTGAAATTTTAATACCTGTGAAGATGCAGGTTACCCGCGACAAGACGGAAAGACCCCATGGAGCTTTACTGCAGCTTGATATTGAATTTGGGTACGATCTGTACAGGATAGGTGGGAGCCTTTGAAACGTGAGCGCCAGCTTGCGTGGAGGCAACGTTGGGATACCACCCTGATCGTATCTAGGTTCTAACCTGGTACCGTAATCCGGTGCGGGGACAGTGTCAGGTGGGCAGTTTGACTGGGGCGGTCGCCTCCTAAAGAGTAACGGAGGCGCCCAAAGGTTCCCTCAGAATGGTTGGAAATCATTCGAAGAGTGCAAAGGCATAAGGGAGCTTGACTGCGAGACCTACAAGTCGAGCAGGGACGAAAGTCGGGCTTAGTGATCCGGTGGTACCGCATGGAAGGGCCATCGCTCAACGGATAAAAGCTACCCTGGGGATAACAGGCTTATCTCCCCCAAGAGTCCACATCGACGGGGAGGTTTGGCACCTCGATGTCGGCTCATCGCATCCTGGGGCTGAAGTAGGTCCCAAGGGTTGGGCTGTTCGCCCATTAAAGCGGTACGCGAGCTGGGTTCAGAACGTCGTGAGACAGTTCGGTCCCTATCTGTCGTGGGCGTAGGAAATTTGAGAGGAGCTGTCCTTAGTACGAGAGGACCGGGATGGACGTACCGCTGGTGTACCAGTTGTTCCGCCAGGAGCACCGCTGGGTAGCTATGTACGGACGGGATAAACGCTGAAAGCATCTAAGCGTGAAGCCCCCCTCAAGATGAGATTTCCCAGTATGTAAGACCCCTTGAAGACGACGAGGTAGATAGGCTGGGGGTGGAAGTGCAGCAATGCATGGAGCTGACCAGTACTAATCGGTCGAGGGCTTATCCAAATATGCAAGTTGTAATTCGCGTGTTTCGTTTCGAATCTAGTTTTCAGAGAATGATCTCTGAAATGAAAATCGGTACATCACAGAACGTGTGTATGATTTTCAGTTCCATATCTGATTTTAAGAAGCTATGCTTCGAAAAATCGCGTTTGGTGGCGATGGCGGAGGGGTTCCACACGTACCCATCCCGAACACGACCGTTAAGCCCTCTAGCGCCGATGGTACTTGGACCGCAGGGTCCTGGGAGAGTAGGACGCCGCCAAGCGAACTCTTTCATCATACATAGAAAACAGGCTCTGCATGTTGATGTGGTACGATGAATTGCATTTGCACTGCAAATGCATATTATTCCCTGATAGCTCAGTTGGTAGAGCACTCGACTGTTAATCGAGTTGTCACAGGTTCGAGCCCTGTTCGGGGAGCCATTAAGGCCCGTTGGTCAAGGGGTTAAGACACCTCCCTTTCACGGAGGTAACAGGGGTTCGAATCCCCTACGGGTCATAGCTATATTTATAGCTTCAACAAGGGATGAGAATCCCAAAGGTTCGTCGGAGGATATACCTCGTTAGCAACTGCTTAGCAGTCTCGAACGAAGTGAGAGTATCCCCTACGGGTCATAATATGGAGGCTTAGCTCAGCTGGGAGAGCATCTGCCTTACAAGCAGAGGGTCGGGGGTTCGATCCCCTCAGCCTCCACCATATAAACTTTATAACGACGCGGGGTGGAGCAGCCCGGTAGCTCGTCGGGCTCATAACCCGAAGGCCGCAGGTTCAAATCCTGCCCCCGCAATTATACTTTCCTTTGAGAAAGTGATCTGGAACCGTGGTGTAGTTGGCCTAACATGCCTGCCTGTCACGCAGGAGATCGCGGGTTCGAATCCCGTCGGTTCCGCCATTTTTATATTAATAATACCGTGTGCGGAAGTGGCTCAGCGGTAGAGCATCGCCTTGCCAAGGCGAGGGTCGCGGGTTCGATTCCCGTCTTCCGCTCCAATATTTGCGCCCTTAGCTCAGCTGGATAGAGCGTTTGACTACGAATCAAAAGGCCGGGAGTTCGAATCTCTCAGGGCGCGCCATTATAACTTCAAATTTGCCGGCGTGGCGGAATGGCAGACGCGCTCGACTCAAAATCGAGTGGGAAACCGTGGAGGTTCGAGTCCTCTCGCCGGTATATATAACGGGATGTAGCTCAGCTTGGTAGAGCACCTGGTTTGGGACCAGGGGGTCGCATGTTCAAATCGTGTCATCCCGATCTCTAAAACACTATCTATAATTAGGTAGTGTTTTTTTATATTTATCTATATAAGATTCTATAAATGCAGGTTCGATATTAACTATGATAAATTCTCTAAGCTAACACATGCGTGTTCCTTCTGCAGACAACAAGTTAGTTGTGCATAAAGCCTCAATCTTTAGGTCACAATAGGTTTAAAAAGTGATAGAAGGGGTTCATGTGAACACGTTTAACTTCAGAAAACAATTCAAGAGACGCTGGCGAAGGTGGAAACGAACCGTATGGATGACGGCGGCTCTGCTTGCAGTTACGATATTGGCTTACAGCGGGTTGTCTATCTCATCGGCGATAGAGCGTTTGCTGACAACTAATTTTAGTGAGGCAACCAGTGTGTTGGGACCTGTTACGCAGGAAACAAGATCTGAACAGGAGATTCAGGCGTTAGTAGAGCAACTTGATTCTGATCCGGATCATTTAACAAGTGTGGTTTTGGAAACACAGTACATCTGCGGAGTGGAGACAGAGCAGTTAGGCAAGATGGCTAGACCGCAGTTGAAGATGCTTCTGGCTCAACATCCGGAATGGGATGCTACCGTTGGAACATCAGATGAGTTACATTTGAAGCAACGTGTAGATGACCTTTCACCGATTTGTAAACAGCAGGCTTATATCAGCATAGATGCTGTAGGTAATCTTAATTTGTACGAGGGTAAGCCTGCAGAAGAGAAGGTTATTCGTACGTTCTTTCAATTGGATGTTGGGACGTTGGAAAGTTCTTTGCCTGAAGGGGTGTTGGAGCAATTGCAGCAGGGTATTCGGATTCAGGACAAGGATGAATATGATAGCGTGATCTCTACGTTCAGTGACTATGCCGTGGATGAAGATCATCATTTAATCCGTAATGGCGGTTAATCCAAACGTCCTCACCTACAGTATTAAGATTGTGAAGTACTGAAAAGATGGTGGCAATAGCAATAACATTAATGGTTTACGTAACCAAGCGATAGAATCTAAAATACGTGGAATGTGGTGAAGGACATCGAAGAGATGTCCTTTTTGTCGTTTGAACTGAAATACATGAAAATACGAATAAACATGTAAAAAATCCACGAATAAAGACGAGTAATCAGTTAGACAAAGTTTTTCCTGCCGCAGGGTCTATCTTTTGTTATAATGAAATGAACGATACATATGTTCGCTTTTGTGAGGGAGAGATGGTTTTGCGTTTTTTGGGAATTGACCCGGGGATTGCGATTGTTGGTTTTGGTTTTGTGGATAAAATCGGCAGTAAGGTGGTACCCGTACAATATGGATGTATTCAGACAGAAGCTCATACGCCTGAAGAGGAACGGTTGCTTCACGTATATGAAGGTATGGTGCAATTGATTGATAAATACAAACCGGACGCAGTAGCGCTGGAGAAACTTTTTTTCAATCGGAACGTTACAACAGCGATGTCTGTCAGTCAGGCTAGAGGAGTCATGGTACTCGCTGCCGCACAGAAGGGTTTGCCTATTGCAGAGTATACGCCAATGCAGATCAAGCAGGCTGTCGTTGGGTACGGTAAAGCGGAGAAGAAGCAAGTACAGGAGATGGTCAAAATGTTCTTGCGTCTTCAAGTCGTTCCTAAACCGGATGACGTAGCGGATGCATTGGCTGTAGCCGTGTGCCACGCACACTCTTATACATTAAATTCCAAGTTGAATGAGGTATTGCGAAAATGATTGATTTTCTAAGAGGACAGTTCATTCATGTAGAGAATGATTATATTGTGCTGGATGTACATGGTGTGGGGTATCGCGTATTCTGTCCGAATCCATTTGTGTTTGCCAAGCAAGAAGGCGAAATTACCGTGTACACTCACCATCATGTGCGTGAGGATGCGATGTTGCTGTTTGGATTTGTTACACGGGATGAGCAACGGTTGTTCCGTAAACTGATTGAAGTATCCGGTATCGGTCCAAAAGTGGCACTGGGCATACTCGCTGGAGGTACACCAGAACATGTGGTTACGGCGATTTATCAGGAGAATCTTACGTTCTTGACCAAACTGCCAGGTATCGGCAAGAAGACTGCACAACGCATGATTCTGGATCTCAAGGATAAGCTGGATAGTTTTGGCGCGGCAGCGTATGCAACGGGTTTGTTCGCTCCTCCATCGGAAGAGTCGGGAAGTGGTTCAGCCTGGGATGAGGCACGTGAAGGTCTCAAGGCACTTGGGTATACTGACAGTGAGCTTGATAAAGTATGGCTCAAAATGAAAAAGGATGTTACTACAGCGGATTCCGTTGATGTGTTAATGAAAAAGGCGCTGCAAATGCTGTTTACGGGATAATACAATTTGCATATTATAATATAGCTGTAGCCTGCAAAAAAAGGTAGGGATGAACATGGATGATCGGATTATTTCCGCGAACCTGATGATGGAGGACCAAAATGTTGAGTTGAGCCTTCGTCCCCGGTATCTGAATGAATATATCGGGCAGAATCAGGTGAAGGAAAATTTAAAGATATATATCGAAGCTGCCAAATTTCGTAATGAGGCATTGGATCACGTTTTGTTATATGGCCCACCTGGACTGGGTAAAACAACACTTGCCAACATTATTGCCAACGAATTGGGCGTTAACCTAAGAACTACGTCGGGCCCAGCCATTGAACGCCCGGGTGATCTTGCAGCATTGTTAACCAACCTGCAGGAAGGCGATGTCCTGTTTATTGATGAGATTCATCGTTTGCATCGTACGGTTGAAGAAGTCATGTACCCCGCTATGGAAGATTCGGCATTGGATATTATGATTGGTAAAGGTCCAAGTGCACGTTCTGTTCGGCTGGATCTGCCGCCATTCACTCTGATTGGGGCTACAACGCGTGCTGGCTTGCTGTCTGCTCCACTTCGAGACCGATTTGGTGTTATCAGTCGCTTGGAATTCTACACGGTTGATGAGCTGGCTTATATCGTCTCACGCTCTACCGAAATTTTGGGTGTGGAGATTGTGGGAGATGCTGCGCAAGAGATTGCATTACGCTCACGTGGGACACCGAGAATCGCGAACCGTTTGTTAAAACGAGTACGCGACTTTGCACAGGTGCGTGGGGATGGGATTATAACACAGACACTCGCGGAAGAAGCGCTGCAACGTCTCCAGATTGATCCGCGTGGCCTGGATGAGATTGATCATAAAATGCTTAAATCGATGATCAACAGCTTCCGGGGAGGCCCGGTAGGGTTGGATACCATTGCTGCTACAATCGGGGAAGAAAGTCAGACGATCGAGGATGTTTATGAACCGTATCTGCTTCAGATTGGTATGATTCAGCGTACCCCAAGGGGCAGGATCGTAACAGATCTCGCCTATCATCATTTGGGTCTACCTGTTCCACCAAGAGACGGGAAATAATCGAGCCTATTGAACATTCACCATAAACATTGAAATAATCACGTGTTAACCCGATATAAAAGTGAAGGAAATGCATGGAGAGGAGTCTGATTGTGGGAAAAGCAATACGAACGAAGAAGTGGAGTCGTCGATTGAAGGTACTGGCGGCAGCTCTTTTGACAGTGGGTTGTTTGCAAGTGCCTGCGTATGCAGCAGCAAATGATGGACAGACGATCCGGGTAGCCATGTTTGCAAATCTGGGTAGTACGTATAAATCAACTACACCACTCATTACGCTTGAATCGACGGGACAATGGAGCATCCAATCGGAGAGTGGCGCAAATGTAAGCCTTCCGGCAGGACAAGTCCGTTTCAGTGCAGATGGATTCCGAGTGAAGGTGTTGGAAACAGCGGACTTTAAGGCAGCATCTGCAGCAGCAAAATTGTTGCAGGCAACCGCAGATAAACCGTTGCTGTTCACAACGTCTGTGAATGGAAATGCCATTTACCAGCTCTACACAGGCAACTATGCAACGGAGGCACTGGCAGGACAAGCTGTTACACGAGTACAAAAGGTAGCGGCAGCTCAATTGGCTGGTCAAAAGCCAGCTGTAACAGGAAGTAAACGCCTGTCTGCTGGAACCTATGGTTCGATTCAGGAAGCAGAGGCAGCACAAGCCAACCTTTTATCAGCAGGAGTTAGTAGTGTCTATCCAGTTCTTCAACTGAGTGGAGGAAGCCAAGCATATGCGGTATGGGTGGGTGAAGCTTCAACGGATGCGGAATTAACTGCATTGAAGAACAGTGTGGAAGCCAAAGCTCCAGGGGTAAGCCTTTCACCTGTCAACAATAGTGCAGGACTCATCATCCGTCAGGATGCAGGATTAAGTACGGATGCACTCAAAACAGCTCCGCATTACACCATTGCAGGTACTGATTCCAAAGCATTGGTACAAGGGAATGGCAATGGTATCAAAGTAGTGGAACGTTCCCAGCGTACGTATCGTGGAGATATGGAAATCAGCATCGTGAGCGGTGATCTGGCATTGGTCAATGTCGTTCCGCTGGAGCAATATCTGTATTCTGTCGTAGGGGCAGAGGTCTATTCCTCCTGGCCCGTTGAGGCTTTGAAAGTTCAAGCTGTAGCTGCTCGTTCCTACGCGCTTCAACAGGGTGAGCGCTTCAAAATTGCTAATGTCGTGGATACAACGCTCAGCCAAGCCTATAACGGGATTGGTTCGGAGAACGATAAAGTAACCAGCGCAGTGGATGCAACTGCTGGAGAAGTGGTAAAGAGCAGTGGTAAAATCATCGAAGCTGTATTCTCCTCCAATGCGGGCGGCCAGACGGCTCATCCTTCTGAGGTATGGAACGGCGGAGCAGGTGTGTTCACCAATGTGGTTAGCTCAGGAGATACATCAGCCCAGGCAGGATTACACACGTGGTATCATGTGCTGCTGAGTTCAGGCGTTAGTGGGTACATTCGTGAGGACAACATCAAAGAATTAACGACCAAAACCAATGCAGGACTGGCTAAAGTGACGGTAACAGCTCAGAATACTAATGTGCGTGCCATTCCGTTAATTCAATCCACCGTTGAACCTGTAGCTAAAATGAATCCAGGCAACGAAGCTGTAGTACTGGCAAAAGTAGCTCAATCCAATGATTATGCTTGGGTGAGAGGACCTTTCACGTCTGCACAGTTGGTTAAATCCCTTCAGGGTAAAACAACAGCGTCTGTTCCTGCTTCCATCTCAACCTTGGAAGTGACCAAGCGTGGACCTTCCGGAAGAGCACTTGAAGTCACTGCCAACGGACAGGCTATGACGGTGAAATATGCCGATACATACCGCTCTGCACTAGGTGGATTACCGAGCACTTTATTTGATATTGCAGGGACCGGAAGTTATACTGTATTAGGCGCTGACGGCAAAACAGCCAGTAAAACCGGCTCAAATGGTGCCTCTGTATTGTCTTCTTCTGGCACAGGAACGTCATCCGGTAATGCACTTGTAGTTATGAGTGGTGATGGTCAAGCCAGAGCGGTAACGCAGGGTCAGACCTACATGTTCATCGGTCAGGGCAATGGCCACGGATTGGGCTTGTCCCAATGGGGAGCCAAAGGCATGGCAGATGAAGGGTATGATTACCAGGCAATATTGAAACACTATTATCAAAATGCGACTATTGTTAAGGAATGAAACTAAAATGAATGTGAACTTATATGATTTTGAATTACCAGAGCAATTGATAGCACAGACGCCGTTGCTTGATCGCACGGCATCCCGTTTGCTCACCTTGAACAAAGATAGTGGTGAGATTAATCATCAAACGTTTCCCGATATTATCGATTTTCTGAATCCCGGCGATACATTGATTCTGAATGACACACGTGTTCTTCCAGCCCGTCTGTTCGGTACAAAGGAAGATACCGGAGCAAAAGCGGAAGTGTTATTGCTCAAAAATGTGGAGGGTGACAAGTGGGAAGCACTGGTTAAGCCGGGGAAAAAGCTGAAAGCCGGTTCGGTGATCGTATTTGGCGATGAACTGAAGGCAATCATTGAAGAAGAAGGCGAGATGGGGGCACGTACAATTACGTTTACGTATGATGGAATCTTCCAGGAGATTCTGGACCGTCTGGGTGAGATGCCGTTGCCACCTTATATCAAAGAGACATTGGATGACCGTGAACGTTATCAGACCGTGTATGCCAAGCATGAAGGATCGGCAGCTGCACCTACAGCGGGACTGCACTTTACGGATGAATTGTTGGATCAGATTCGTGCCAAAGGTGTTAATGTGGCCTTCATCACGCTTCATGTAGGACTGGGAACGTTCAGACCTATGTCGGTTGACGTTGTTGAAGATCATGTCATGCATGAGGAGTATTACTCCTTGTCACAAGAAACGGCAGATCTGATTAACCAGACCAAAGAGAATGGACACCGTGTTTTTGCGGTTGGGACAACGAGCTGCCGGACTTTGGAAACGGTAGGCAGCAAATTTGAAAATGGAATACTGCAAGCGAGCAGCGGATGGACCAGCATTTTCATCTATCCAGGCTATTCCTTCAAAGTAATTGATGGGATGCTTACGAATTTTCATCTCCCGAAATCCACGTTGGTTATGTTGGTTAGTGCACTAGCAGGCAGGGAACATATTATGCAGGCATATGAGGAAGCCATCCAAGAGAAATACCGGTTCTTCAGCTTCGGCGATGCCATGTTGATATATTAGTATAACGATTAACTTTTAGAGGATGATTAAAACCAATGGCAGCAATTACGTATGAACATATCAAAACTTGCAAACAATCCGGTGCACGTCTGGGACGTGTACATACACCTCACGGTATTATTGAGACACCAACCTTTATGCCTGTAGGTACACAGGCGACTGTCAAAACAATGAGCCCTGAAGAGTTGAAAGAAATGGATGCTCAGATTATTTTGAGCAATACCTATCACCTGTTTCTGAGACCAGGACATGAAATCATCCGTGAAGCTGGCGGATTGCACAAATTCATGAACTGGGATCGTCCAATTCTGACGGACAGCGGCGGATTCCAAGTGTTTTCTCTTAGCGAGATGCGCAAAATTACGGAAGAAGGCGTTAACTTCCGCTCCCACTTGAATGGAGACAAGAAGTTCCTTTCACCTGAAGTGGCCATGGAAATCCAGAATGCACTTGGGTCCGATATTATGATGGCGTTTGATGAATGCCCACCGTATCCGGCTGAATATGAATATGTCAAAAAATCACTCGAAAGAACGAGCCGCTGGGCAGAACGTTGTCTCGAAAGTCACGCTCGTCCGCATGACCAAGGTCTGTTTGCCATCGTACAGGGAGGCATGCATGAAGATCTTCGCCGTCAGAGCGCCGCAGATTTGACTTCCATGGATTTCCCGGGGTATGCTATTGGTGGACTGAGTGTTGGAGAACCGAAACATTTGATGTATGGTGTATTGGATTATACGTTACCTTTGTTGCCATCCAATAAACCACGTTATTTGATGGGGGTAGGTTCGCCCGATGCGTTGATTGAGGGATCTATTCGTGGAGTGGACATGTTCGACTGTGTTCTGCCAACTCGGATTGCCCGTAACGGAACAACAATGACCAGCCAAGGACGTCTGGTAGTTCGCAATGCCAAGTTTGCAAACGATTTTGGACCATTAGATCCTGAATGTGATTGCTACACTTGTCGCAACTATTCCAGAGCTTATCTGCGTCATTTGATAAAAGCAGATGAAACATTTGGCCTGCGTTTGACAACGATCCATAATCTTCATTTCTTGCAGAATTTGATGCGTAATGTACGTAAAGCCATTATGGAAGATCGTTTGCTTGATTTCCGGGATGAATTTTTCGATCAATATGGTCTTCATGACAATGACAAAGGTTTCTGATTGAGTTTTTGAGGAAACTGGCGTAACAAGCAATATCTGTATGTATAGTCGATAAGGGGGAGTTTGAATGTTTCAGGGAATGACTCTAGCAGGAGCACAAGCGGGTGGAGGCATTGTATCTTTGATTGTACCTTTGGTACTCATGGTTGCAATTTTCTACTTCTTGATGATTCGTCCACAGAACAAAAAACAAAAGCAACGGAATTCGATGCTGAGCCAATTGAAAAAGGGCGATAAAATTGTAACGATTGGTGGCCTTCACGGTACGATCGCTGAGATTACGGACGATGTGGTTGTATTGCGTGTAAACGATGTAACTAAGCTTACATTTGACCGTAATGCAATCAGCACGGCTGTAGCTCGTGATACGGCTGTTGAATAGTTACTGTAACATAGAATAACGAGGGTGCGTTTGTGGCGTATTCCCTAGTAGAGAACCGGATCTCCCTGGAGACCCGGTTCTCTTTTTTGATTTATGAGGGAAGGTCGATGTTCTTTACCAGTCAGTCAGGAGCGATGCGTATTAACACCGAACATGCCACCGAGAGCTGAAATGAAGAACGCGCTAAGCAGTTGTAAACTATCCTTCCAATTAAACGAAGCATCCAGCGCGAGAAATCCGATTAACAGCACAAGGAGTCCATATACGATTCCGGTAATCCCTCCGTAGTACCATCCTTTTTCACCAGAACGTTTGCCTGCGACAAAACCACCAACCAATAATGACAAGCCATGAACAACATAGGTATACAACGAGAGGTCCTGTTCCCGCATTCCGCTCATCCAGAGAAACAAGGAGAGAATAAATGCCCCGATAAACATCCAAACAAAAGCCTGACAGAGGCCTGACAGAATCGGATTGGACACTCGAAACGAAACCAAGCGGCGGATCAATTGCATGAAGCAACCCCCTTGTACAAGTTATAAGTTAATACAGTGTATGGTCAAGCCTTCGGACTTATGAACTGTTTTCCATTAAATGAACGGATTATTTCTGCATGAGCATGTAAGGTTCAGGTCAAAATAGGGATTGCACTACCCGGCTAACTGTAAAAACTCAGTTTCGAAGGAGGACCCCTGTTGTGAACTTCCCAGATGTCGGATCACATATCTTTCGAACCATTCTCATGTACTTTCTGGTGTACTGTGCAATGAGGGTTATGGGTAAACGTGAGATTGGTAAGCTATCCATGTTTGATCTTGTCGTGTCCATTATGCTTGCTGAAATGGCTGCTTTTGTCATTGAAGATATTGATAAACCGCTCTCTCATGGGATTGCCCCCATGCTTACTTTGATCATCGTACAGATCGGAATGGCCTTTATTGGTCTTAAAAGTCGGCGTCTTCGCCTGATGATTGATGGCAAACCTACTGTTTTGATCTCCAGAGGTGTTCTTCTCCGAGATGAGATGCGGAAGCAACGATACAACCTGGACGATCTATTACAACAACTTCGTGAACAGAATGTAGACAGTATCGGTGATGTTGATTTCGCCATTTTGGAGACCACAGGTAAGCTGACCGTTTTTCCCAAGGATGAGAATGCTTCTAACGACAGCAACTCTTCCGGCTCTAATTCAGATTCAGAAGGGGCTTCGTCCAGTAGATCCAAAACAGAGAAAAATCAGATTTATGGATTTTCAAATATCAAATACGAAGGTCTGCCACTCCCCTTAATTATGGACGGAAAGGTCCAGGATCAGAATCTGGAGATCATCCAGAAAACGAGATTTTGGCTGAAAAATCAAATTCAAAATAACGGAATTCTGGATTTCAAAGATGTATTTATATGCTCCATCGACCACAATGGTAAGATATATGTAAGTCCAAAAGATGAAAAAAAATGAAAATCATTTGCCTGACCGGCGTTTAAACCATGAACCGATCAAAGGGGCTCGGGACAGATCATGAAAGTCAATCATTTTGGTCCAGCCCATAACGATGAAATACACAATAAGCCCGACAAAAGGAGCGAGAAGCATCCGGAGCCAGAAAGGCAATATCATCGCAGTCTCTTCGTATACGAGTAGGGTCGCTGCTCCCATAATAAACATTCCTGCACCCGTCTTGACCCAATCCATCATTTTGAAGCGGAACTGTAACAAACTGCGTACGCTTTGGGCATGTAACAGGGTAACGACAGTAGAATTCACACAAATGGCGATGACTGCACCGAAGATGCCATATTCGGGACGGGAAGCGAGCGTTAAAATCAACGTGATTTTGATAACAGCACCGATAAATGTATTCAACAGTGCTTTACCTGGACGGTCCAGAGCTTGTAATGCAGCTTGAAGAGGGGCTTGAATATAAATGAACAAAGCAAAAGGAGCCATTAGCTTCAGCATGCTTCCAATCGATGCATCATTATACAGGACAAGACACATCGGTTCGGCAAGCACATACATAAACACAGAAAACGGAGCACCTGTCACGAGTGCCAAACGTAAGGCCTGATGCATTCTTTTATGAATCAGTGCGCGATCTCCCTGAGCAGATGCTTCAGACAGTGAAGGCACAAGTGATGTTGCAAGGGATGAAGTCAGTGCCCCCGGCAGCAGCAGCAAAGGAATAATCATGCCTTGTAGTGCACCATATTGTGCTGTAGCGAGTCCTTTGGATATGCCTGCCAGAGCGAGACTCTGGGCAGTAACGATGGTTTCGGCCAGATAGGATAGGGAACCAACTAATCGGCCTGCAGTAACAGGAATGGAGATTGCAAGCAAACGCCGGATTAATCCGGGCTGTGGAGTACCCGTCTCTTTCAGAACTGAAGGTATTGGGTTTAAAGGCTTGGCTGAAGGTTTGGTTGTGAGATTGGACATGTTCTGTTGCTTAGCTAGAGGTAACTCTTTCTTCTGCCTGTTATACTTCCACAAGAGTACAAGCATACCGCCGAATTCTCCAACGAGTGCGCCCAGCATGGCACCAGCAGCAGCTTGGGCAATACCGTGGGGGAGAAGAAGCCAGGCAAACCAAATGACACAGACGATACGAATGATGGTTTCAACAATGGATGAAATGGCAGTAGGCATCATGTTTTGCTTACCTTGGAAATACCCTCTGTAGACGGCTGATACGGCGATAATGGCAATCATGGGGCTCATACTAACAAACGTATGGTACACCCGCTCATCTGTGAGCACGTACTTGGTAACCCAGGGTGCAAATAGGATGCACAAAAACATGAATACAACACCCAGGGTCAACGTAAAGCTTAAGCTTACTTGCAGGATTCGCTGGGGGGAATAACGATTGGCACCGGTATCAGCTTCGGCTACGAGCTTGGCTACGGCGAGCGGAATACCACCCGTAATTAATGTCACCAGTACGATAAAAAAGGGATAGCTCAATTGGTAGATGCCAACACCTTCTGCACCAATGACTCGTGGCAGCGCAATGCGCGGAATGAAACCAAGTATTCGATTAATTATGCCTGCCGCGAGCAGGATCATGGCCCCCTGGATAAATGTCTGTTTCTTCAAGACTACCCCTCTTTCCCGGTTGAAAGTACAGGCTATCAACATAAACGGGACAAAGCCGTTGTTCTTCATCCTATGCCAGTCCTTTATCTTCTCATGACAACTTGGACACGATTAACAAAAAGAACCATAATCAGCAAGAAGGAATATGATCAAGCGAAGTCGAATCATGTAATATTGATGCCGCATAAAGGCTTGGATGTACGAAGGGAGGCTCCCCGTTGGAAGAAATGAATGATGTGGAGTTGGAACAGTCAATAGAGATGCTCTGCCGTAGCAAAGCGGAGGAATTAAGGCTTGTCGGTTACGAATATGTCACCAGCAAAGATGTCTGGAATTGCGTCAGTCATAAATATGAAAAACAGGGCATTCCACCGCTTCACCAGCTGGTGAACGACATTTTGTCACTGAAAGCAACAAGCTTTATGAACTTTATGACCGTGTCTGCATACCGGGGGTCCTCTTTCTAGACGAAAGGGATCTTTTTTGTTGAAAATTGACTGCTTTTTACGGCATCGCTATAATAGGAATATTGAGAACGAAAGGGGATCTAGGAACGGCATGAAAAGAATTATCAGTTTCATTCTGGTCGTGCTTGTCACCACAGGGGTAATGGTGGGAACAAGCCCGGAACTGCTCAAAAATATACGCTTGGGCCTTGATTTAAAGGGAGGCTACGAGATCTTATATGAAGCAGAGCCGCTCGAAGCAGGTCAACAAGTCACCAAAGCATCTCTGGTGCAAACGGCCAAAAGCCTTGAAAGCCGCGCCAATGCGCTCGGAACAAGCGAACCGGAGGTAACCACAGAAGGAAGCAACCGGATTCGTTTGAAGTTGGCAGGGGTTACGGATGAGGCTGAAGTTAGAGCCAAAATGAAAGAACCGGCTGTTTTGACCTTCCGTAGTAAAGCTGAGAACGACAAGGAAGGCGAGTACACCAAAATCGAACTTCGCGGAAATGAATTTGTTGAGAATGCAGCCAAAGTTGTGTTCACTCAATTGAATGAGCCTATGATTGACATTCAAGTGAAAGACAAAGCTAAATTTTCCGAGATTACCAAACGTTTGATCGGACAACCTCTCGCTATTTATTTGGACGATGAGCTGTTATCTGCTCCAACCGTTAGACAACAGTTGACAGATGGTTCCGCTCAGATTTCGGGTGCTTACACACGTGACGAAGCAAACCAGCTTCGTGACACCATTAACCTGGGTGCATTGCCACTGAAACTTACAGAGAAGTATTCACAAAGTGTTGGTGCAACACTTGGTAAACTTTCTCTGGATCAGACCATTAAAGCGGGATTGATTGGTTCCGTTATTATTCTAGTGTTCATGATTGGGCTTTATCGCATTCCTGGTATTATCGCGAGTTTTGCCTTGATTACACATACGTGGCTGGTACTTGCAATCTTCTACTTAGGAGAATTCGTACTTACCCTTCCAGGTATTGCGGCGTTTATCCTGGGTATAGGGATGGCGGTGGATGCCAATATCATCACGTACGAACGGATTAAAGAAGAGATGCGCAGTGGTAAGTCGATCTTGTCTTCGGTTAAAGCGGGTGGTAAACATTCCTTCCGAACAATCATTGACTCCAACATCACAACCATTATTGCTGCGGCTGTTATGTTCTTCTTGGGAACAGGTGCGGTTAAAGGTTTTGCACTCGTGCTGATTTTTGATATTGTCACCAGTATTATCACGAATATTTTCTTCTCCCGCTTCCTGTTGACCCTGCTTGTACGGGGTAACGTGTTGAAGAAGCCTAAGTACTTCGGAGTGAAGGAGAGTGAAATTCGTGCGCTTTAATTGGAATTTTGATTATGTTAAAGGTAGTAAGATTGCCTATATCTTCTCGATTATTCTGACGATTACGGGGATCATCAGCATTCTGGCTTTGGGTTTGAATTACGCGGTTGATTTCCGTGCTGGATCGAATGTGGATATCTCGGTATCCAAAGCAATCACAGCGGAGCAGATTAAACCTATCGTTAAGGACATCGGTGTTGATGAGGGTGATGTTACCATTACACCGGGGGCTGACCGTGTAAATGTTCGTTTCTCGAACGTATTGGATGAAAATCAAGAAAGTAAGTTCAAAGAAGAATTTGCTAAACTGGATGCATCGGCTTCCTATGAAGTAAATACCGTTGATCCGGAGATGGCCAAAGAATTGGAGCGCAACGCGATCTACGCGGTACTCATTGCAAGTATCGGGATCATGATCTATGTTGCAATCCGGTTTGAGTGGCGCTTTGGTTTGGCTGCGGTTATCGCACTCTTCCATGACGCATTTGTCGTAATAAGTGTGTTCTCTATCTTCCGTTTGGAAGTCGATCTGACCTTTATTACTGCAGTATTGACCATTGTCGGGTTCTCGATCAACGATACGATCGTTATCTTTGACCGGATTCGTGAGAATCTGCGTTTTGCCAAAAAGACAACCAAAGCCGACCTACGCGAGGTAGTCAATCGCAGTTTGGCTCAAACGATGACACGTTCCCTGAATACAACATTCACGGTGTTTGCAGCTTCAATCTGTTTGTTCATATTTGGTGGAGAATCCATTCGCATGTTCTCACTTGCGATGGTTATCGGAACACTGTTCGGTGCATATTCTTCAATCTATATCGCCGCTCCACTATGGCTGATGCTTAAAGGTAAACAAGTGGAAAAGCCAAAAACAGTAGCTAAAGAATCTAACTAAACATCTTATTGTGAGCCGCGTCTGCCAGGCGCGGTTTTGCAACTTTATGTACAGAATTAAGGGGGAATATTCATGACCAGAGAACATATCCCATCTGCTCAGGCTGCCACATGGAGCGGTATTGCTGGTAATATGGGACTTGCGGTGATCAAAGCGGGAGTCGGTTATATGGCAAACAGCAAATCATTGCTCGCTGACGGCTTGTATTCTGCTTCTGAAGCTGGTTCTGCCCTAGCTGGTCTCTTTCCCTCCAAGTCTGTACGCGATAAGAGCAGGGCTCACAGGGGACGGTTTAAAGAACATTCACATGTTGCTAGACCCGGAATCTCAGTATTGTTATCTGTCCTGATCCTCATGGGTGGATTACAACTTGCTATCTCCGCATTGGGTAGTCTCTCCGGAAGTGAACCGGAAGCGCCAGGCAAGTCGGTACTTTTGGTGGCTGTTGCAGCTCTGGCTGTGAAAGAAGCAATTTTTCAATTTCAGTACAGATATTTTCGTAAACGAAACCAGTCTCAGGCGCTGGCCTATGTACAGCAACATCGTCGTTCGCTCTATTGCTCGCTCACCGTGTTAATCGGCATTATAGGATCGATGGCTGGTGAAGAGATGGGTTTGAGCATGTTGCTCTACCTGGACCCCACGGCAGCGTTGATTGCTTCCTGTTTTGTGCTTCACAAGGGTTACCGAATGATTGTGGACACAGTCTATGGTTCACTCGTTCAGGAACTGCAGCAGGAAGAAGCGTCAGATTTCAAAGAGACTGTACAGCGGGTGTATGGCATCATTACCATTGAACATTTGGTTGCACGTGAACAGGAACATGATGTTACGATTGAGCTGGTTATTAGTGTGAATCCAAGAATCTCAATACTGGAAGCACAGGAGATTGCGAATCGCGCCAAGACACTACTGCTAACCCGGTTCAGTCATGTGAAAGAAGTACAGATTCAAGCGATACCTTATGATCCAGGTTATCCTTATAAATCCAATCATGAACTGCCCGATCACGAAGCGACATTAATTCAGTAGTGAAGCGCGGGTCCAGTAGATCAGGAAAGGAGCGTTATCATTGCTTTATTCGCAATACCGGTGGAATACACCGAATATCGATTTGGAGGCGGCTGCGGGACTCTCGCAGGCGCTTTCCGTTTCACCCCTTGTTGGACGTTTGCTTGTGAGTCGAGGAGTGCACAATGAGAAGGAGGCCGAACGTTTTTTGCATCCTGATCTGAATCAGATGCATGATCCCTATCTGCTCCTCGGCATGAATGAAGCTGTGCCACGTATCAAGCTGGCATTGGAGCGGGAAGAACATATTTTGATCTACGGGGATTATGACGCTGATGGCGTATCCAGCACATCGCTCATGATCCATTTGATGCGTCATCTTGGGGCTTCGTACGATATATATATCCCTCATCGCTCGAATGAAGGGTATGGATTGCACAACCATGCGTTGGATTGGGCGCATCAACAAGGCGTTTCATTGATTATTACCGTGGATACCGGAATCAGTGCTGTTGAACAGATTGCCTATGCTGCAACGCTGGGCATTGAAGTCATTGTGACAGATCACCACGAGCCTCCTGACATTTTGCCCGAAGCCTTTACACTTATTAATCCAAAACTTCCGGGATGCCCGTATCCTTTTAAAGGTTTGGCAGGAGCAGGAGTAGCCTTGAAGCTCGCTCAGGCATTAATCGGGGAAGTGCCCGGTGAATGGATGGAGATTGCCGCCATCGGCACCGTTGCCGATCTGATGCCTTTGGAAGGGGAGAACCGGGTTATCGTTAGTTATGGAATAGAATCGATGCGTGGTTCACGTCTTCCCGGTGTAAGTGCATTGCTGGAAATCAGTGGGGTGGATCAGAGTCAGGTGACTTCAATTAATATTGCCTTTGCCATGGCACCTCGTATTAATGCCAGTGGACGTTTGGATCATGCCGGAAGAGCGGTATCGCTTCTCACCACCGAGAATCTGGATGAAGCTCATACGCTTGCGGGCCAGCTTGATCTATTGAATCGGGAGCGGCAGCAAGTCGTAGAGGGCATATTACAAGAAGCAACTGCACAGTTGGAACAAAAGATACGGCTTCGTTCAGGATCCGTTCCAGATGTAATCGTATTGGCTGGTGAGGGCTGGAACGTCGGAGTAGTTGGTATTGTGGCTTCCAAATTGCTGGAGCGTTATTACCGACCTACACTTATCCTTGGGATCGATCCAGAGAGCGGTGTCTGCAAGGGCTCTGCGCGCTCTATTGATGGCTTGGATATCTATGAGGCGCTCACAGTCAATAAACACACCATGGACCATTACGGGGGACATCCTGCTGCAGCAGGTATGACCTTGCATCGGGATCAGCTGGAAGAACTTGAGGCTGGTTTGAATGAGTTTGCTGCATCTGTATTAACTGAAGAGGACTTTGTACCTCAACGTCTTGCGGATGATGAATGCAGAATCAGTGATGTTCCGCTGAAAGTAATCCAGGAGATCGACAGATTGCAGCCTTTTGGAATGAGCAATCCTTCGCCACGGTTTGTATTGAGAAGTGTGACTGTGAAGGAAACCAGAACAATGGGACGAGAGAAACGCCATCTGAAACTGGTTCTGGAACAGGATGGTCAGCAACTGGAAACCGTTGCTTTTGGCAAGGGAGCGTTAGCAGAGTTTCTTCTCCCAGGTTCCGTTATTGATGTGATGGGAGAACTGTCCATCAATGAATGGAATGGGATGAGAAAACCTCAATTGATGCTTCAGGACATTCATGTTCCTCAGGTCCAAGTGTTTGATTTGCGTGGTAATGCCGAGCCATTAAATGCGATGAAGCATTTCTTGAGCTCACTTGAGGTGCATCTGCGATATAAATCTGGTTCTGTTGGTGCTATTGTCCGGAAAGAAACAGATGTTTCCGAGGGAAATTCATTGTATGAACCTTGCCTTTGGGTATATGATAGAAAGGTCGGGTTATTTCCGTGTAATGCTGCTGCACAGCATTATGGACAGGAACAAGTCCGGACGTTATTTGTGTTTGATACGCCGGAAACCCCGGAACAACTTAATGCCATGCTGGCTTTGTTCAGTGGAGCTGAGAATATCATCCTTCTGCACGGATCAGGCAACCGCCGAGATCGCCTTCAGATGCCTTCCAGAGAACTCTTTAAGCGTATTTATATGCAGGTGTTGAAATGGAAAGCTGAACCCGTGGAGGAACAAGAGATTACTCCTGTGCTCAGTCGTCAGTGTGGTTGTTCGCCCCGCATGATTACGATGATGTTGGATGTATTCGAAGAGTTATCCTTCATTACCCGTGATAACGGCAAAATTGCGTTTGTGGATAACCCGCCTAAGCGTGAACTAACCGCTTCACGTCACTATCAGGCGCTCGAAAATATGGCCGAGATAGAACAGGTGATGCTGGATGCAGCCACACCGCAACTGACACAATGGATGATATCCCGGATGAAGGGCGTATCTTAGATGGAAGTTTGTGTATTTATTTTAGGAGGAGATTATTTTGGATTTTAAAGATTATATTCGTGTCATTCCTGACTTTCCACAACCGGGAATCAGCTTTAAGGACATTACAACATTGTTGAAGGATGGAGAAATGTACCGCAATGCGATCAATGAACTGAAAGTGATGGTTTCTGATCTTAAAATTGACGTTATTGCTGGACCTGAAGCACGTGGATTCGTTGTGGGCGCCCCTCTGGCATACGCTCTTGGTGTCGGTTTTGCTCCGATTCGCAAAAGTGGAAAACTGCCTGGAGAGACGATTGAAGTTGGTTATGATCTCGAGTATGGCAAGGATACACTCGCGATGCACACAGATGCGATTGAAAAAGGTCAAAATGTCCTGATCGCAGATGATTTGCTCGCAACGGGTGGAACGATTGCAACTTCCATCAACTTGATTGAACAATTGGGTGGGAAAGTTGTCGGAGCTGCCTTCCTGATCGAGCTGTCTGATCTGAATGGTCGTGCCAAATTGCCAGAAATCGATGTATTCACATTGATGAATTATTAAGCTGAGATCTCCACATGTACCGCTGTGACGAAACATGAATTGTTTTTTCCGTTTCCCGGGAAATAATATACAGCATTAATGATTATCAAAAAGCCTGTTCTTCCAACCGTAAGGTTAGGGAGAACAGGCTTTTTGATGTGTATACAATGGAAATTAATGTGGCGTTTTTTCAGTGACAGGCTGTTTACGCGAATCGTCATTCAACCAACCTAGCACTTCAAACAGTTTGAACAACAAGCTCATCAGGATTCCGACGATGGTTGCCAATGCCATCCCTTTCAGATGAACGCCGTAGAAGGTAACTTCTGTACCACTCAGTCCGATGACCAGTACAAGTGTAGTAAGCAGCAGATTGGTCGGTTTGGCAAAATCGACTTTCTGTTCAACCAGAATACGCAGACCAGATGCTGCAATAACCCCGAACAGGAGCAGGGATACGCCGCCCATAACGGGTACAGGAATGTTAGCTACAAGCGCCGAGAATGTTCCTGAGAAGGAGAGCACGATTGCAATAACTGCTGCCCCACCAATGACATATGTGGAGTATACGCGGGTCAGGGCCATTACACCGATGTTCTCACCATAGGTTGTATTAGGAGTAGATCCTACAAACCCGGACAGAATGGTGGAGACCCCATTACCAAGCAGGGAACGATGAAGCCCAGGGTCTTTTGAAAGATCTTTGCCTACAATGCTGCTCGTTACAAGCAAATGTCCAATATGTTCAACGATAACCACAAGCGCTACAGGTAAAATGGTGAAAATAACGGACCAGTCAAATGTAGGCGTTGTTACGGTTGGTAGTGAGATGAAATCAGCGTTTCCAATAGCCTGTTTATCAACCAGACCCATAGAATAGCCAAGGATATAACCGACTACAATACCGATTAGAATATGAATGATTTTGGGGAATCCACGGAACGTTACGGCTCCAATAACAGTGATACCGAGTGTGGCCATGGATAAAATAATGGGTTTGGCCTGAGGCACCCAGTTGGGGTTAGCAACAGGATCAGAGTTAATCAATCCTGCCATACCAGCTGCAACAGGTACAAGCTCCAGACCGATCAGAGCAACGATGGCGCCCATAACCGCTGGTGGGAAGACTACGTTAATCCATCCGGTACCCGCAAATTTAATAATGAGGGCCACGAAACAGAAAACAAGTCCTGTTATGATAAAAGCTCCAAGTGCCATGGAGTAGCCATTCTCTGGATGTTGTTTTAATACCATTGTGACAGGTGCAATAAAGGCAAAGCTTGATCCGAGATATGCTGGAATCTTACCTTTACACATGAGTATGTACAACAGTGTTCCAATCCCGTTCATCAGCAGGATCATACTTGGATCAACACCGAACAGGTTTGGTACAAGCACCGTGCTACCAAACATGGCGAACAAATGCTGAAGGCTAAGCAGTGAACCTGAGCCAAGAGGCATCTTTTGATTAACCTGAATTTCGCGTTGCAATGAATTTCATCTCCTTTTCCGAAACACAAACTTTCAATAGATTACAGAGTTTCTCTTAATTAAGCAATAACATTTTTGACGTAGCAAAGCGATGGAATTTATATTTTCATGAATTTTCCTTCTATTTCAGCAAATAACGGCAATAATACATAAGAAATAAGAAATACATCCAATCCCCTGTGAGTCATAGGGAAATGGGATAGAAGTAATCCAGATCACCAATATAAAAATTGGATAAGCGCTGTTATTCGTCAGCAGTTGACGGGAAACGGGCGAAGCGTCATAATTATAGGAAATTACTTTTACGGGGAACCTGTGTTGCAGCACTGTCACGGGTTCCATTTGGTATAGAAAGGACACGGAACAGATCAGAATGGGCATAGAGCAATTACTCGAGAAGGCCGGGGCATATATCAAAGAACCCGATCTGGTGCGCATACGAGAAGCTTACGAATTTGCTGATCAGGCCCACCATGGACAGACGCGAAAATCGGGAGAACCGTATATTCTGCATCCGCTTGCGGTTGCCGACATTGTTGTGAACATGCAGATGGACACCATCTCCATAATAGCAGCGCTTCTTCATGATGTAGTAGAGGATACTACGGTCTCACTTGAAGAGATCCGCAATCATTTCGGCAATACGTGTGCCATGCTTGTTGACGGCTTGACGAAGCTGGAACGTATTCAGTTTCGCTCCAAGGAAGAACAGCAGAACGAGAACTACCGCAAAATGTTCATCGCCATGGCGCAGGACATCCGTGTCATCGTGATTAAATTGGCTGACCGTCTGCATAATATGCGGACACTCAAGTTTCAGTCGGAAGAAAGCCAGCGCCGGATTTCATATGAGACGCTGGAAATTTTCTGTCCGATTGCAAACCGTTTGGGTATCTCTGCAATCAAATGGGAAATGGAGGACATCGCCCTCCGTTATTTGAATCCGCAGCAGTATTACCGAATTGCTAACCTCATGCACAAAAAACGTGCAGAACGGGAGCAATATATTGATACGGTTATGGATGGAATTACGAACAAGCTCGATGAGATGGGAATTCAGGCAGACCTTTCGGGCCGCCCGAAACATATCTACAGCGTGTTCAAGAAGATGACCACCAAAAACAAGCAGTTTAACGAAATTTACGATCTGCTTGCTATCCGTATTATTGTGGATAATATCAAGGATTGTTATGCTACCCTGGGAATTATACACACGTTATGGAAACCGATGCCTGGACGCTTCAAAGACTACATTGCGATGCCGAAGGCGAACATGTATCAATCGCTGCATACAACGGTAGTTGGTCCCAATGGCGAACCAACGGAAGTGCAGATCCGGACATGGGATATGCACCGGACTGCTGAATTTGGTATTGCTGCCCACTGGGCCTACAAAGAAGGCGCTGCGAACGGAAATCATTTTGAAGATAAGATTACGTTTTTCCGTGAAATTCTTGAACTTCAAAACGAAGCACAGGATGCATCAGAATTCGTAGAGTCACTCAAAATGGATTTCTTCTCGGATCTGGTATTTGTATTTACGCCAAAAGGAGAAGTCATCGAATTGCCGATCGGCTCTGTTCCTTTGGATTTTGCTTATCGAATCCATACGGAGGTTGGTAATCGGACCATTGGTGCCAAAGTGAACGGTCGGATTGTTCCGCTCGATTATCATCTGAAGACAGGTGATATCATCGAAATTTTGACGTCCAAACATTCTTACGGACCGAGCCAGGACTGGATAAAAATTGCGAAATCATCTCATGCACGAGCGAAGATCAAGCAATGGTTCAAGAAGGAACGCCGTGAAGAAAACGTTGAAAAAGGTCGGGATAGCTGTGAGCGTGAACTGAAACGCATGGGGCTTGATCCTTCTGCATGGATGACGGATGACAAGTTGATGGAAGCTGCCAAAAAATATGCGTTTAACGATATTGATGACATGCTTGCGGCTGTTGGATTCGGTGGGATTACTGCTGCACAGATTGTAACCAAAGCAACGGAAAAACTGCGTAAAGAGCAGGAAGAGTCCAGTTTGCTGGAATTAAATTCCGAGATGCGTGAGCTGAAACCTGCACCTGAGCGCAGAAATCGACCAACCAACGGTATTCGTGTCAAAGGCATTGATAATCTGCTTGTCCGATTCGCACGATGCTGTAATCCTGTACCTGGGGATGACATTATCGGATACGTTACACGCGGACGCGGCGTTTCCGTACACCGTAGTGACTGTCCGAATATCCCGACAAGTGCAGACGGAGAAGAAGCAGCACGTGTGATTGAGGTCGAGTGGGAAGAGAATATTGAAGCAAGTTACAGTGTGGATATTGAGATTACAGGCCATGATCGGAATGGCTTGCTCAACGAGGTACTTCAGGCTGTATCTGAAAGTAAAACCAATATATCTGCCGTTACAGGACGGACAGATAAAAATAAATTAGCATTGGTGCACGTCACAATTCTGATTCGTAATACGGATCATCTGCAATCCGTTGTAGAACGGATCAAACGTGTGAAAGATGTCTATTCGGTGCATCGGATTATGCAGTAAGGAGCCTGTAAGATGAGGGTGCTTGTACAACGCTGTAAAGAGGCTCAGGTGACCGTGGGAGACGAGCTGACAGGGAAGATCGAATCCGGATTAATGCTGCTCGTAGGCATTACTCATGAGGACACCACGAAGGATGCCCAGTATCTGGCTGACAAAGTTAGTGGGTTACGGATATTTGAGGATGATCAGGAGAAGATGAATCTCAGCCTACTTGATGTAGGCGGTGCTGTATTGTCTGTTTCCCAGTTCACCCTGTACGGAGATTGTCGCAAAGGAAAGCGTCCGAGCTTTGCGGCTGCGGCCCGACCTGAAGCGGCAGAACGGTTATATGAAACGTTTAATCAACTACTACGGGATAAAGGTATTCAGGTTGAAACCGGGCGTTTCGGAGCGATGATGGATGTAACATTTACCAATTGGGGACCCGTGACTTTGATGCTTGAAAGTCCGGTTCGTCAGGAACCACGTGCATAATTTCATGGGGTTTAGGCCATAATGAGGGATAATTCGTTGATGACTATTTCATGATCAAAGGAGTATCCCTCATTATGCGCCAATCTGCGAAAGAAACACGTACCCGTACAGAACCTTTGTTACTCCCTGGCAACCTGTATGAATCATTGCACCTTGCCCGTTCGGCTGCTGAGTATGTTGCAACGATCTGGGCACTTCAGGATTCGGACAAAGGGAAGCAGAGTCATCTTCCGCGATCTTGAATGTTTACAAAGGTATATAAACATCCGATATTTGGATTATACAGATTCTGAAAAAGTCCTGATTCCTTCCCGAATCAGGACTTTTTGTCGTAAGTAGAACTTTTTAAGTGTTCGTTTGACGACTTCGTTACAAAATGAAATTACATTGAATTGTTATAAATTGCTCTGGTGAGGGTAATAACAACACGAGGCACAACGAAGTGTCAATGTACTGCAAGACCCGATTTTATAAAGAAAGTTCGAACACGGAAAGGAGAACATACGTTATGAGTAAAGTTGCTTTTTTATTGGCGAATGACTTTGAGGATTCGGAGATGCAGGTCCCGTATGACGAAGTAAAAAAAGCTGGACATGAAGTGGAGATTATCGGATTAAAAGCCGGTGAGACCCTTAAAGGTAAAGGAGGAAAGGCCTCCTATACCACAGATAAGGCGATTGGTGATGCATCCGCTTCAGATTATGATGCAGTCGTGATTCCTGGTGGATCATCCCCTGAGAATTTGCGGACTGATGCGCACATCTTGAAGTTTGTCACCGAGATCAACAGTGCGAAGAAACCAATTGCTGCGATCTGTCATGGTCCGCAAATTTTGGCTAGTGCCGGTCTGTTGAAAGGCCGCACCATTACATCCTATCCACCACTTAAGGATGACATGGTAAACGCAGGAGCAGAGTTCAAGGATCATGAGGCCGTTGTGGATGGAAACTATATTACATCCCGTACGCCTGAAGATGAGCCAGCATTTGTACGTGAACTGCTAAAAGTTATATAACTTCAGCCAGTGCCACTGACATACATTGATGTATCTTAACTACGTTACATCGTGACGTTTACAAACTTAACGTTGCATTTCATTCCGAAAAAGGAGGGTTTGACATGACAAAACATATTCAGGCGTATTTTCGAACCGAGGACGAGGCAGAGGGAGCAAGAACTTCACTTCAGACGTTCCGTACAGAGCATTTGGAAGTAGGTCAACTCGATAGTGCGATAGGTAGAGACACGCGTGTTATGGTGCCACTGGTGCCTTATAATACAGCAGGTGGGGTAGGTACCAACGGAGCAATGGGTGTAGGTGCAGCCCCTGGTGTTCCAGCCAGCGAAAATGTGATCCCTGTGGTAGCCAATGTGGACCGTGATGCAGAACGGGATACTCGCGACAGAGTGAATGAGGATGGAGACCTGCTGAATGCTGCAGATGTGTCTTCGGCCGATTATGATGATCTGCATTATGTTCTGTCTGCCAAAGTAAGGGATGAGGATTATGAGGAGATTGTTCATAAGCTTCGTTCCAACCATGCCTATGTGGAAGATTTGAATTAACGTGTAGATACTTCTTGGCCCTTGCACTGCTCGACCACACAGTCGAGTGATGTGCAAGGGCTTTTTAATCAGGAGGATATTAAAAAAAACTAATTTATAAAGCGCTATCATTTTTGTAATATTACTGTAATATTAGATACATAAGCCTTTAACATAGTGGGCTTATAATAACACACATGACCCCCTTTTTTTATATATCCTTTGAGCCTGCACACCGTGTGCAGGCTATTTTTTTTGAGCTGAGAATGTGTATGTTTTGGGCAGAGCTTACCCCTTTATTCAATTTTTGCTAGAATAGAGAGATGGGTTTATATATTCTACAGCGAATTGTTTTCATAGTTGGGCTACATTGGACGGTAAATCTAGCTCCAGCGATTGGGTTCAGGCGAATCCAATCCTATGACAGAGAGTATGAGGAACTCATCGCCAGAGTGATCGGTCATATTCCAGATGAACATATACTCGCTGAAACGGCCCCGCCTTTTTTTATATAAGTACGGGGCAGCCGTTTCTGCTTAATCGATGGAATTTGAAAGTTATATAGAATGCCTCGTTTGAGAAATGACACCTACAATGCTAAAGCAACAGAGTTCTCATGCGAATGGCTAGAGACAGATTTAAGGGGGAATTAGTTTTGAGTAAGGTTGGAAGAAATGATCTATGCCCATGCGGTAGTGGGAAAAAATATAAGAAATGTTGTCTGAACAAGGAGTCCTCTGCAGTAGAATCCATACTGGGGATAATATCAACGGAGCAACCGGTTCGGGAAGCCTCCATTCAGTCTGAGAGCAAACTAACCTTGACCAAGCTGAAAAAAATGGTGGCAAGCGATTTGAAATGGGAGCATCCGGCTCACGAACAGCTGGCACTGCAGACTATTGAGAACATGAGGAAACAATACGAGCCAGAGGTAATTTTGGAAGCTCTGGTGTTATGGAACGGCTACTCCCGTCAGACCCGCCCTACTGTGAAGAAGACAGGCTCGTTCTCTGCTGCAATTGAGTATTTGCTGTCCGAGGAATACGGCTTCAATGTCTCAAAGGCTGAGCTGGCTGATAAATATGAGGTAACGACAGGCACGATCTCCCGGAAGGTTAAGGAGATGAATAGTTACATCGAAGAATACGGCATGGGCGGTGAAACGGACGAGCTATTGATGCTGAACGGTCCAGGCACATCGAAAGACAAAGCACAGGCTCTGCTGTCTAAGGCGATGGAAGCGAGCTCTTCCAAACGGAGAGTACGTCTGGCGGAAACAGCGCTGGAGATGTATCCTGACAGTTCTGATGCGTATCTCATTTTGGCTGAGGAATCGGACAATGAGAATGATGCACGATCTTACCTCAAGGAAGGAATTGCTGCTGGCAAACGTGAACTGGGTGAACTGTTCTTTGAGGAGAACAAAGGGGACTTCTGGGGGCTTCATGAGACTCGTCCCTATATCCGGATATGCAAAAGCTATGCCGAATCCTGCTGGTTTGGCGGAGATACGAAAGAAGCATCACAGATCCTGGAGCATATTCTAGAGCTTAATACGGAAGACAATACCGGAGCACGTTACCTGCTCGCTGCTGTGTATTTGTATAGTAACCAATTGGATCAGGCAGAGCAATTGCTGGAGGAGTATGGAAGAGGTGACGCCGCAGCGGCCTTTGCCTATGACAAGATTATTCTGGAGTATAAGAAAAACGGAATCACCTCCCAGCTCAAAATGCTGTACCGTGTGGCGCGGGGTGTGAACAAACATGTGCCTGATTACCTGCTGGGTTTGAAGCGGTTGCCGCATAACCTCCCTGACTTTGTCGGAATGGGCGACTCCGACGAAGCGATTGAATATGTCATTATGCATTCCCGTTTATGGGCGAGCGCGCCGGATCTGTTGAAATGGATGCTGCAACAATAGAGGAATAAGAAGCGAATAGAAGTTGGGATTCATATGATGAATTCAGCTTCTATTATCCGTGATTTTTGTGGACGTCCCATCCCGTGCAGCGTGTGAGCAAAATTTTTTAGAGCTATCTTTTCGTGTTAACCCTTGACTTTAGCACTGCGGTTCATTACAATCAGAAAAAGTAATAACGATAAAATAATATGAGTAAATATTACTGATTTGATGACGGGACCAAGTACTCCGTGCCCACATGACCAGAGAGGAATCCCAAGGCTGTAAGGATTCTCTTGATGAGCGGACGAATGACTTCCCCGAGAACAGACGGCGAACATAGCAGAGATGATCTGTTGACCAGTAGCCGGCCTGCGCAGGACGTGCGTTACACGTAGAGCGGAATATCTGCTTGATCAGGGTGCTGTATGCAATCTTGAATCATCAGAGATCACCTGAACGGCCAAAGTGTCAGGTTTCCGGAATGTGGGTGGTACCACGGGTGAATGTATATTACACAATCTCTCGTCCCTTGTTTGCTGTATACACAGCGACAGGGCGAGGGATTTTTTTGTTATATAAGTTGATTTAAAAGAAATACACGAAAACGGAGAGGGCAGAAAAAACCTGTAAAAGCGAAGCATTCGCCTAAAAGCTTTCTGAAAGAAAGCTACTTCGGAAGCATATGCTATCACCAGATTTTCACATTGGAAAATTAATTCAAAAAATCTGGGGATAACAGCGATCGAAAGATGGTATTACAGTCGGAGAGACCTGGTATAACATTCCTGGATTAACTTTTAGAGAAAAAAATCAATGCTGGAGGGATCAAGATGGCTTTTCAAAAACCGACTGGAACACAGGACTTACTGCCTGGAGTTGTCGAGAAATGGCAGTACGTAGAAGAAAAAGCACGAGATCTGTGTCGACGGTTTAATTACCGTGAGATTCGTACACCGATCTTCGAACAGACTTCTTTATTTGTACGCGGTGTAGGAGAGACTACCGATATCGTTGAGAAAGAAATGTATACCTTTGATGACAAAGGTAATCGCAGCATGACTCTTCGTCCGGAGGGAACAGCGGGTGTTGTCCGTGCGTATGTAGAGAATAAAATCTACGGCGAACCGGATGTGAGCAAGCTGTATTACATCGGTCCAATGTTCCGGTACGAGCGTCCGCAGGCAGGCCGTCAGCGTCAGTTTCACCAGTTTGGTGTAGAAGCCATCGGTGCGCTGGACCCGGCAATTGATGCGGAAGTAATTGCACTGGGCTACCAGTTGTGCGTAGAACTCGGCTTGAAGGATGTCAAAGTGGAAATCAACTCCGTTGGTAACTCAACCAGCCGTGCAGAATACCGCGAGACGTTACTTGGGTTCCTCAGACCGATGAAAGACAGCCTGTGTAAGGACTGTCAGTCACGCATGGAGCGTAATCCGCTGCGTGTGCTCGACTGCAAAGTCGATCAGGACAAATTCGTAGGGGCACCTTCCATACTGGATAGCCTGGATGAAGAGTCTTTGAATCACTTTGCCAAGCTGCAGGCATACCTGGATGATTTCGGAGTGGATTATGCTGTGAACAATCGTCTGGTACGGGGCTTGGATTATTACACACTGACTGCTTTTGAATTAAAAGCTCAAGGTATTGGAGCAATAGATACGGTTGGCGGCGGTGGTCGTTACAATGGTCTGGTTGGAGATATCGGCGGACCTGATCAGCCGGGTATTGGCTTCGGTATTGGTCTGGAACGGATTCAACTGATTCTGGAGCACCAAAATATTGAGGTTACTACACTGGCTCCACTGGATGTATACTTTGTTGCTCTGGGAGAGGCAGCTGATCGTGAAGTGAACCGTCTGTTGTTCAAACTTCGTCAGTCTGGACTGTCTGGGGAACGTGATTATCTGGGCCGCAAGATGAAAGCACAGATGAAATCAGCTGACCGTTTCAAATCCCGCTACACTGCCATCCTTGGTGATGATGAGCTGGAGCGTGGTGAGATCGCCCTCAAATCGATGGATACGGGTGAGCAACAAACCGTGAAGCTTGATGATCTGGTAGCGGCAATTCGCGAAGTTAAATAAGCACGAAGTGTTACATTAAATCTTAAACATTCAAGTAAAACAATTGATCCGGCAAAATTACTGAGGCTCATCGACGATTCCAATTAAGCGGAAGTTGGCGAGCCAGAGGTAAGATGCCTTTTCGAATACATGGTCTACACGTAACCGGACTGTTGAAGAGCAGGTACTAACTGCCCATACAGAACGGAAATTCACATAATGAGGAGTTTGGTTATGAAAAGAAGTCATCATTGCGGCGCATTAACACCCGCACACATCGGTGAAACAGTAACATTGAACGGTTGGGTTCAGACCCGTCGTGACTTGGGGGGCGTACTCTTCATCGATCTGCGTGACCGCAGCGGGATTGTACAAGTTGTCTTTAACCCGGCTTATTCCGGTGAAGCTCTGCAAATCGCAGATCGCGTACGTAGCGAGTATGTTATCGCTGTAACAGGTAAAGTTGTTAAACGTGATGCAGAAACAGTTAATAAAAACCTGCCTACTGGCGAAATTGAAGTTCAAATCACTGAAATCGAAGTGCTGAACGCGGCAAAAACACCTCCATTCTTCATTGAAGATGGTGTCGAAGTTGATGAATCCCTTCGTTTGAAATATCGTTACCTGGACCTGCGTCGTCCGGAAATGTTCGAAACACTGAAACTGCGTTCCAAAGCATCCAAAGTGTTCCGTGACTACCTGGATGGAGAAGAGTTCGTTGAGGTGGAAACACCGATTTTGACCAAGAGCTCCCCGGAAGGTGCGCGTGATTATCTCGTACCGAGCCGTGTGCATGAAGGTGAATTCTTCGCCCTGCCGCAATCACCGCAAATTTACAAACAATTGCTGATGGTCGGCGGACTTGAGCGTTACTATCAGATCGCTCGTTGTTTCCGGGATGAGGATCTGCGTGCAGACCGTCAACCAGAATTCACTCAAGTCGACATCGAGACTTCCTTCTTGCAACAGGATGACCTGCTGCCAATGATGGAAGAACTGATGGCCAAATTGCTGCGTGAAACTAAAGGTATTGAGCTGGAACTACCTTTCCAACGGATTACGTATGCAGATGCAATGGGTAAATACGGTTCAGACAAACCAGATCTGCGCTTTGGTATGGAACTGGTTGAAATGAACGATATCGTAGCAAACAGTGGTGTGAAAGTATTTGCTTCCGTCATCGAAAAAGGTGGAGAAGTGAAAGTGCTGAACGCTAAAGGCTGTGGCACATGGAGCCGTAAAGAGATCGATGATCTCGGACCATTTGCTGCACGTTACGGTGCGAAAGGTCTGGCTTGGATTCAAGTGAAAGACGGCGAGTTCAAGGGGCCAATCGTGAAGTTCTTCACGCCTGAAGAAATCGAAGCGGTCAAAGAACGTACAGGTGCTGAGGATGGCGACTTGTTGCTCTTCTCCGCAGACACGAAAAAAGTGGTTGCTGACGTTCTGGGCGCATTGCGTCTGAAAATCGGCCGTCAACTTGGACTGATCGATGACAGCAAATTCAAATTCGCTTGGGTTGTGGACTTCCCACTCCTCGGATATGATGAAGATGCAAAACGTTATGTTGCAGAACACCATCCGTTCACACGTCCAAAAGACGAAGATGTACATCTGTTCGACACAGATCCGGGTGCTATTCGTGCTCAAGCCTATGACCTTGTTCTCAATGGTTATGAAGTAGGTGGCGGTTCGATGCGTATCTACAAACGTGATGTTCAGGAGAAAATGTTTGCTGCCCTTGGACTCTCACCAGAAGTAGCGAATGAGAAATTCGGCTATCTGTTGGAAGCATTCGAATATGGAACTCCACCGCATGGTGGTATTGCCTTTGGTCTGGACCGCCTCGTGATGTTGCTGGCGGGCCGCACGAATCTGCGTGAAACGATTGCCTTCCCGAAAACGGCAAGTGCAACGGATCTGTTGATGAATGCACCTTCTGAAGTGGATGACTCGCAATTGGAACAACTTCATATCCGCGTAGCCCGTAAACCGGTAGCGGAAAAGAAATAAAGGAGGCATCGATTCTCAATGCTCCATCAATTTTCAAGAACAGAACTTGCGATCGGACCTGAAGGTCTGGACGCTTTGAAGAATAGTACAGTCGCTGTGCTCGGTATTGGCGGCGTAGGTGGTATTGCTGTAGAAGCTCTTGCCCGTAGCGGCGTTGGGCGCATCATCCTGATTGATAAAGACGTCGTGGATATCACCAACATTAACCGCCAGATTCATGCGCTGACCACGACAGTGGGACAGAAAAAAGCGGACCTAATGGTGGAACGTGTGAAACTGATCAATCCGGAATGTGATGCAATTGCATTAAATATGTTTTACACGGAAGAAACGTATGAGGAATTGTTCAAATATGAACTGGATTATGTGCTGGATGCATCCGACACGATTATCTACAAAATCCATCTCATTAAAGAGTGCCTGAAACGTAAAATTCCGATGATTTCCAGCATGGGTGCGGCGAATAAAATGGATCCAACGAAATTCCAAGTTGCGGATATTTCGAAAACGACCATGGACCCAATTGCCCGTGTTGTGCGTACCACACTTCGTAAAGACGGCATCAAAAAAGGTGTGAAAGTGGTCTTCTCGACTGAAAAGCCGATGAAACCGCGTGAGGACGTAACACAAAAAATCGTTCCCGAGAATGCTCCGGAAATTCGCAAGGCTAAACAGCCACCTGCGAGTAACTCATTTGTGCCTCCGGTAGCCGGACTGATTATGGTCAGTGTTGCGATAAAGGATTTGTTAGAAATTGCAGAGAACAAGCAGCAGTAACTTGCTGCCAACTGAAGAAGCGTGGATGCCGATAAGGC
This sequence comes from Paenibacillus sp. Y5S-9, assembly GCF_036894235.1. Lineage (NCBI taxonomy): Bacteria > Bacillati > Bacillota > Bacilli > Caryophanales > Paenibacillaceae > Paenibacillus > Paenibacillus sp. Y5S-9. The sequence goes on along the minus strand of NZ_CP145887.1, from coordinate 5,391,129 downwards.
ATCTGCGCTTTTTGGTGTGATCATACTTCGTAAGACGGATAGGATAGGACGTCAATCTTCTATGATAGACGAACTGCATCTCTAGATAAATGTCAGAGTTACGTCATGTACTTCAAAGTCAAAACCGTGTATGATATTCACTGCTGCGCGAAATGATGATACATACATAAATGAATTTGCGGCCATATAGGTTCAACTTAACTTTTTACACGAGAACGGAGAGGACAGAAAAAAGCTGGAGAAGCGAAGCGTTCGCCTAAAAGCTTTCTGAAAGAAAGCTACATCGGAAGCATACGCTATCACCGGATTTTCCTCTTGGAGAAGGAAATGCAAAAAATCTGGGGATAACAGCGATCGGAAGGTTATTCTGTCATCGGAGTGGCAAGTGTAAACATTCTTTAGTTGAATTTATAAATAGAGAGAGGGGAATAGAACGAAATGAAACACGGATGGATGACCAGAAGTCTTGGCATGGAGCCAGGAGACCAGTGGAAGAAGGAAGTTGTGGCGGGAGCCATTTCTTATTTTGCCGTGGTCTATATCGTTATGGTCAATGCTACAATTCTTTCCGATGCCGGGATGCCCTTACAGGCGGCCATGGTTGGAACCCTGCTGACGTCTATTGCAGGCTGTTTACTCATGGCATTTGGAGGAAAATCACCGATTATCGTGGTACCCGGAATGGGGATTAATGCATTTTTCACGTATACACTTGTACATTCCATGAAATTAAGCTGGCAAGAAGCGCTGGCCGTTGTAACCGTTACAGGTATACTGTTTGCCATTGTTGCGTTTACGTCATTATACAAAATGATTAGCGAAGCAATTCCGAAAAATCTGCAGCACGGCATTACAGTGGGGATTGGTTTGTTCCTCACATTTATTGGTTTGCAAAAAAGTGGAATCGTTATCGCACATCAGACCACATTTGTCGCGATTGGGCACTTCAATGATCCTAATGTCATTACTGCCTGCGTTACGCTGGTGCTAGCCTTGATTTTATTTATCCGTAATGTACAGGGTGGACTTCTAATTAGTATTCTGGTCGGGACAGGCCTTGCCTATGTACTTGGAGCAGTGAACCCGGGTGAATCCGTATCAGCGATGGATGCGCTGCGTCAATACGGTGGGTTGTTTGGCGAATTGTCTTTGATGAAGCTGGCTGATGTCGCGTTCTGGATTGCGGTATTTTTGCTACTGCTAATTGTGGTGTTCGAAAATATCGGATTAATTACCGCTCAGACACAGATGATTGGTCGTCCAGAGCGGTTTAAAGGTAGTCTGCGCGCACTATCCATTAGTACCGTATTGGCAGGCGTATTCGGAAGTAGTCCTCCTGTTGCTGCAGCCGAGACGACAGCCGGAATTGCGGCAGGCGGTCGCACAGGTTTGACTCCACTCGTTACAGCTGTGTTATTCGGGGCTACTTTCTTCTTCATCCCACTGCTTGGTTACATTCCGGACAGTGCAATTGCACCTATTTTGATCATTATTGGTGGCCTGATGGTGCAAGGTGTGAAAGATATGGATTTTGGTGACTTCACAGAGGCATTCCCAGCATTTCTGATCATGGTCATGATTCCATTTACATATAGCATCGTGGACGGTATGGCGTTTGGATTTATTGCCTATCCATTAGCGAAGCTGGCAGCAGGTCAAGGTAAACAGGTGCCTGTGGTCATGTATGGCATTTCCATCCTCTTTTTAGCCAATTTTGTGTTGCATGGAGTCTTGTAATAAGAAAAGGCAACGTCATGTAAATTCATACGTATGATCTCTGGTGAGCAGATGGAGAACGGGAGGAACGGGAATGGAAGAACAGCAACAAGCAGGGCAGAATGACCAGAAGGTAGGAAAAAAGGGATTTAAGGATTTCGTCAAGCTTATCGCTTCCACGAACCCGCCAAAACTGATCTTGATTCTGGCCCTCATCTTAACCCTGATTCAAACTACAGCCGGACTGATTGTGCCATTGATGACCAAAGGTCTGATTGATGGCCTAACCACTTCGGCACTGAACAAATCTGTTATTTTGTTATTGCTTGGGGCATTTGTGATTCAGGCGATTGCCTCGGGCATCAGCATTTATATGTTAAATTACGCAGGACAACGTGTGGTCGCAACGCTTCGTACCAAGCTGTGGAACAAGGTATTGTCACTGCGAATGCCATATTTCGACCGTAATCGTACAGGCGATACGATGAGCCGGATTACGAATGATACAAGCCAGATCATGACGTTGATCGCGGATTATCTGGTTTCCTTTGTGTCGAACATCGTTGCCGTTGTGGGTGGTGTGGCGTTACTGTTTTATTTGGATTGGGTGATGTCGCTCATTATCCTGAGTCTGGTGCCACTTACGCTGTTGATCCTGTTGCCGGTGGGTAAAAAGATGTACAAGATCTCCAAGAAACAGCAGGATGAGATGGCAGGTCTTACGTCCGTACTTAGCCAGGTTATTGGTGAGATCCGCTTGGTCAAAGCCTACGGCACGGAGAAACAGGAATCAGAAGCAGGAGATTCCCGGATTCGTAAAATGTTTGCTTTTGGCTTGCAGGAAGCACGTATTCTTGCGCTGATCGGTCCTTTGTTTACATTTGTCATGACTGCCGTGTTGGTCGTTATTCTGGGTGTGGGGGGAATGCGTGTAGCGTCTGGCATGCTGTCACCTGGTGAACTGGTCGCGTTCATATTGCTGTTGTTCCAGGTCATTATGCCAATGGGGCAATTCACAACGTTATACTCCCGTTTACAGAAAGTTGTAGGTGCAACAGAGCGCATACAAGCTATTCTTGCTGATGAGGAAGAGCCACATCACAGCACCAAAGTAGCGCCAAAAGGTAATGAGACGATTGCATTCCATGATGTACACTTTTCCTATGTCACAGGAGAGGAAGTGTTGCACGGAATCAATCTGACGGTTCCCACACGCAAGGTGACAGCGATTGTCGGCCCAAGCGGTAGCGGGAAATCAACACTGTTTTCTTTGATGGAGCAGTTCTATATGCCCGATTCAGGTCATATTTCATATGGGGGACAAGCGATAACGGAATATTCTTTGTCATCCTGGCGCAGCAAGATTGGATATGTATCTCAGGAAAGTCCACTTATGGCGGGTACGATTAAAGACAATATCACGTACGGATTGAACCGTGAGGTCACTTTGGATGAGATCCGGCGAGCTGCTGAGATGGCCTATTCTGCCGACTTTATCGACAAGTTGCCACAAGGATATGACACGGAAGTGGGCGAGAGAGGAATTAAGTTATCCGGGGGCCAACGTCAGCGAATTGCTATTGCTCGAGCCTTACTGCGCAGTCCGGATATTCTCATGTTGGATGAAGCAACATCCAGTCTGGACAGTACCTCGGAGTATGAAGTACAACAGGCTTTGTCCAATCTGATGGAAGGCCGAACCACAATTGTTATTGCCCATCGGTTATCTACCGTTGTCGACTCCGATCAAATTGTTGTATTGGAGCATGGACATGTTACCGGAACCGGAACTCATGCTGAATTGATCAGCAATCATCCGGTATATCGTGAGTTGGCACAGAAGCAGTTTGTGGCACAGGAAGGCAACGCAGCAATAGTACAAAAAGAAGAGTAATCTCCATTATTGGAGGGTTTCCGTTATACCCATGAGGTATTTCAATGGAGATCCTTTTTTCTTTTTCTTTAAATTCCTCATATTGACATTAAGACCAACATAATCTATATTGTGGATACCGACCGTTGGTATGAATGAGGAGGAACTTATGGCCAGAAATAAATACCCTGAGCAGACACTGGACCTGATTCTGGCAGTCTCAACTCAAATGTTTACCGAAAAGGGATATGAAAAAACCAGTATTCAAGACATTATAGAAAAATTAGGTATGTCCAAAGGTGCAATATATCATCATTTCAAGTCCAAGGAGGATATCCTTAGTGCAGTGATGGAGAAGGAGCTTGGGCGGGCAGAAGACATGTTTATGGAACTCATCCAGAACACGCATGCTCCAAATGCCAGACAGAAGCTCATCAGTATTTTGGAAAATGTTATCGTTGATCCTGGAATTCAGTCTAACTCAATTGATCAGGTTCTTAGCACTCAGATCAAGAATCCGCAGTTTGTTCTTGGCGGGATAAGAAAAGGTATTCTGAAGGATGCTCGAATTATTGCCGACATTATGGAGGACGGCAAGGAGGATGGGTCCATTTCAGTCGAATATCCGCTGGAGTGTGCTGAAATCTTCATGCTGCTCGTCAACATTTGGATCAACCCTCTTCTATTTGGCAGAGATCAGGAGCAGACATTGGTCAGGCTTAAGTTTTTGCAACACATGATGAAGCTCTTGGGAGCAGATATCGTTAGCGAACGGCTCATTCAGCGAATTACGAATCGCCATGCCAGCACAGGAGGCTATGCGGAGGCGGAATAAACATATACCTGATTGTTTGAAATGGAGAGGGAGAAGATGTTGAAAAGTAGTGAGCCTGCCATATGCAAGAGCATAGACATTGATCAACCCATTCATGATATACAGTTAAATTGGTTGTCAGGAGATATCAGAGTTCTTCCGAGTGTGGATGAACAGATTCACGTTATGCAATATGCGGATGCGTGGTTTTCCAAGCGAAGGCTGATGCAAGTTAACATACGAGGGGATACCTTAAGCATTGTGGACGGGAGAAAAAGGAGAGGCCTCATTGGAATAAATATCGGTCGAACAGCATTGGAAATTCATCTACCAACTAGGGTTTTTAATCATATTTTGCTAAATTCCACAGGAGGACAACTCCGGTTGAATCGGCTCCTGGCCACTCGCTGTCAATGCAAAATCACCTCAGGTCGTGTAGATCTATCAGGGAGGATGGATGAGCTTGAACTGTGCGCATTGGCATCCGTAGTGAAAGGGCAGCACCTTAGTGCAGATAAATTCAATCTTCAATCCCATTCAGCCAAGATCGACATTTCGGGGGAGTTTAGTCACTTGCAAATTACCACAATAGGCAGAAAATTAAATATGGACTGTCTCAAGATGCCAGAGAAATTACATTCCGTATTCACAGGGGCAAAGGCAGTGGTTTCCATCCCAGATAACGAAGGTTTCCAAATTATACTTAAAGAAAGATCAGGAGCATTAAATAGTGAATTTGATCTGACTCCCCTTCATGGGGACAGCAATAATCTAATACACAAAAGTGGAAAAAGTGAATTCCAAGTGGATATTCGAGGAGGAGCTTTTCATCTGAAATCCAGGAAATGAGACACCGATTGTGTACTGAAAACAAAGGGGGCAGATATCATGGCTGGTTGGATCGTAGGAATTAGCTTTTCCTCCATCGTACTGCTAATTGGGATTTACGGCGCATTGAACAGTAGGCGCAGACTGACCAAAAACAAGTGGGCCTGGTGGTTTATTTTGTTTGGTTGTTGTGCGCTTTTCAGTGCCATCATTAATTATCAATTCAGATGAGCCTCATATATTACAAAAGTCAGCCTACAAACGGATGTGGCTTTCAATTGCCCTATGTGATATAGTAAGTATCCTTTTGTATTTCCAGATCTAGGTGATACAGAGCAAAACATATTCTTAGGAGGTAACTGAAACATGTCAGACAGCTTTCAAAGTGCCTATCAAGAAGAAGAGTACAGGTTAGAGCGAACGATGGAGGAAGTGGACAGTCAGTTGGAAAGACTGCAAAATATTCCGGTGTATACCGGCCACGACTTCACAGAACAAGTGCTGGAAGCTGGACGCGAAGAGCGCCGCACCGCCTTGTCCAAGAGCGCGCAGCAACCCTATTTCGGACGCTTGGATTTCGAAGAACAGGGCAGTGGTGCACGGAAACCGCTGTATATTGGCAAAATCGGTGTAGACCGCGAAGAGGTGGGAGAGCATCCGCTCGTCATCGATTGGCGTGCTCCTGTCGCCAGCCTGTTTTACTCATTTACCGGAGGCGAAGCCTCCGCTACGTATGAAGCCCCGGAAGGGCTTATTGAAGGTCTGGTGTACCTGAAACGAAACGTTGTCATTCGGCAGCGGATATTGGAACGTGTGGCGGATACATATAACCGTGACAGCGACCAGCCAGCGGTATCAGATGAATTCCTCGTTTATCGTCTGGGAGAGAACAAGGATAACAAACTCCGTGACATCGTATCTACGATTCAGGCGGAGCAGGATCTGATCATTCGTGCGGCGAGAAACACCGCATTGATCATTCAGGGTGTAGCTGGATCCGGAAAAACAACGGTTGCCCTGCATCGGCTGGCCTTTTTGCTGTATCAGTACAAGGAGCAGGTATCTGCGGAGAAAATGGTTATTTTTGCGCCCAACCACATGTTCCTGGATTACATCTCGGATGTGCTCCCGGAACTCGGAGTAGGGGACATCCAGCAGCGAACATTCCCGGATTGGGCGATGAACCTGCTGGGGCTGGAGATGCCTTTGGCGAATACGTCGGATACTTTGAACACCTGGTTCGAAACACCGGATGCGCGGCCTGAATTAAATGATGATGTACCTGGACGTTACAAAGGATCGATCCGTTTCATGGAGCTTATACGAGAGTGGCTGTCCGGGATGGAAGCGGATTCCGTACCGGATATGGACTTCAGTCCATGGGATGGTAAGGTGCTCAGCAGGACGGAGATTGAGAACTGGTTCGGTGAGGAATACAAACATTATCCGCTGGCCAAACGCAAAGAACGGGTCATGGCGCGGGTTCACCGCTGGATTGAGATGGAACTTAAGAAACCGATGCCAGAAGCTGTGCGCAAAGAACGCAAGAAAAAAGCGTCTACTCGTGAGAAAGCTTATGCCAAAAAATGGCCTCAATACGAGCCGCTTACGTTATACAAACAGCTGTTCAAAGCTGCAAAGGGCGGCTCTGTGCCAGCCTCGCTCAGCGAGCTTATTCCAAAACTAGTCATGAAACAAACAGCAGCAGATCTGAAGCAGGATATCGTCCGTGAAGAGGATCTGCCTGCATTGGTATACATTCATACATTGGTCCATGATATTGAGGGTTCGGAGCGGTTCGATCATGTCGTAATTGATGAAGCGCAGGACTTTTCCCCTTTTCATGTGGCGTTATTGGATCAGTTCGTCAAAGGGCATTCCTTCACTATACTGGGTGACTTGTCTCAAGGCATTCATGAGTACCGTGGTGTTCATGCGTGGGAAGAGATGAGTTCTCTGTTTCCTGAGGAACAGAATGCATACTTTGCATTGACCCGAAGTTATCGTTCAACGATGGAAATTATCGATTATGCCAATACGATTCTGGAACGTGGCGTCAAGAGCGGAATTACGGCGATTCCTGTTTTCCGTAGTGGTGATCCGGTTCGGACGTTGGCTTATGGAGGCGAAGGGCGGACGGCGAGTCTGGAGCAGGCTTTGAAGGTGTTAACGGTCAAAGACTACCGAACAGTCTCCATCCTGACCCGTACACTGCATGAAGCAGAGGAACTTCATCGTGAACTTCAGGACGCAGGCTGGGATCTAAACCTGATCGATGGTGGCAAAAAGCAGTACACGGGTGGACACTCCGTTTTACCGGTCTACTTGTCCAAAGGGTTGGAGTTTGATGCCGTTATTGTGGCAGACGTAGACCAGAAGCATTATTTGCCTAATGCGGGTGATGCAAAGCTGTTGTACGTTGGTTGTACACGGGCCTTGCACGAATTGTGGTTGTTCCATGACGGTGTACTGCCGATCTATGCGGCTGCAACACATAATCCCGATGGCGAACCCGTAACCATTCAGGGTTGGCCAGAGCTTGGTTAGATAGAGTTTACTTATACAACAAAAGGCATGACGTTCATGGGAAAGTCCCATAAGCGCATGCCTTTTTTGCTTTTGTGCGAGAAATGATTAATCTTCCAAGGAAGAACGATGAAGAAGTTCAAGTTATGTTACTCTATTTCTCATTCTGGATGAGCGACGGTTCACCAGGAATATACCAATACCAATAAATAAACCGCCTGCTAATGCAAACCACTGAACGTGCTCTCCCAGCAAAATCCAACTCGATAGTACACCAAAGAACGGTGCCAGAAACAGATACGAACTGGTTTGGGCTGGGTCACTATTCTGCAGCAGGTAAAACCAGAGTGAAAACTGAATGATGGAGCAAACAAGCGTTAACCAGAGCAGCGCCATAACCGAGGTGGTATTGACAATAAAGTGAGGCTGTTCAGTCCATACGCTCAGCAGAAGCAACGCAGCACCTCCAGCAAGCATCTGATAGGCTGTTAAGACAAAAGTATCATAGCCATTACCCCAGCGTTTGATGAGCAATGTGGACACGGCAAAGGAAATCGCTCCACCAAATCCAATCCAGGTTCCGGGGCTAAAGCTCATCTGCCACCCAAAAGTTAACATTATCCCGATGAAACCGAGTATAACACCGATCCACTGACTGAAACGGTAGGTCACTCTATATAAGAGAGCACTGAGGATAATGACCAGTAGCGGATTGGTAAACGTAATAATGGCGGATTCACCGGATGTAATCCAGTTCATGCTGTAGTAGGCGCAGCCCATCACTCCTGCGGATTGGAACAGACCAATGAGGATTATTTTCAACCAAGACTGCCATCCAGTAGGCAAAGGACGTTTACGAAGGAACAAGGCCATCAAGCCACCTGCCAGTATATAACGTATGCCCATGAGCAGGAAAGGTGGGGCATATAACATGCCGATCTTGCCAACTGGAAAAGAAGTGCCCATGATTAACGTTGTCAAAATGATCAATAATGTATATTTCAATGGTTTGATGATCCGGGTATCTTTATCATGACTGGAGCTCATAACGTCTGTCCGCTATCTACAGTAATTAGTTGCCCGGTCATGGATTGCTGTTCCAGCGCAGCACAGATCATGTGTGCGATATCTTCAGGTGAGGCAATATGCTGTAATAACACTTCTCCACCAAGACGATGCATTCGCTCCTCGTTTCCAGCCCACCACCTTGTCGCAACTGCGCCAGGGACGATGGCATTCACCCGAATGTGTGGTGAGAGTGCGTGCGCAAGTGATAATGTCATACCATGAACTGCCGCTTTGGAGACGGCGTAAGGGAGGGAGGAGCCCGAGCCTGTACTGCCTGCGATGCTGCCCAGATTCACGATAGAACCACCGGCAGCCTGTCTCATGCCTTCCGTCACGGCACGAGCGCAATGAAACATGCCTTTCACATTCACATCAACCAGCTCATTCCAGATGTCATCTGTAACAGACTCCAGATCGTGCATGGGGATATGGTGCGTGATTCCAGCGTTATTTACAAGTGCAGTGATCGGGCCATAGGTTTCAGTTACTGTAGTGACCATCCGCCGGACATCAAGATCATTGGCAACATTAGCTTGAACGGCGAATGCATGGCCTCCCGTATTCAGAATGTGTTGAACAGTCTCGTTTGCTGCATCTTGTGAGCGGGAATAGTTGACAGCGACCAAGGCTCCGCGTTCAGCGAGCATCTCACTTACAGCACGGCCTATACCTGTTCCACCACCTGTGATCAGAGCAACTCTATTTTTCCAGTATGTCATGCTGAACACTCCTTATCATCATCCAGTCAGATGACTGGTTTGGGATCTACATGAATTGTAGTCCGGTTTACACATGAAGTATAATGATTGGTAATGAAGTGGATATCATTTTGAATGATGTCAGAGTGGAGGGACCATGGAGAGCGGGGATCTTAGAATATTTCAGTGTGTTGCACAGGAAGGGAATCTGACCAAAGCTGCTTCTAAACTGGGGTATGTGCAATCCAACGTAACGGCACGGATCCGGCATCTGGAAGCAGAAGTAGGTACAACGTTGTTCATTCGTCATAACCGAGGCATGACGTTATCTCCAGCCGGAGAAATGTTGCTGACCTATGCAGATAAAATTATTGGTTTGCTGAATGATGCTTCCAAGGCACTTCGGGCGACAAGTACACCATCGGGTCCAATGCGAATAGGGTCTACACAAACCGCGGCGGCTGTGCGACTACCTGAACTTTTCGTCAGATATTATAAACAGTATCCAGATGTCTCCTTGTCACTGGTGACTGGCAATTCGCAGATGCTTATGGATCAGGTTATTGGGTATGAATTGGAAGGAGCATTTATAGGCTGTCCCTGTGATCATCCTGATATCGTTTCTATTCCCATATTTGATGAGGAACTATTTGTTGTCTATTCTGGTATGGGTCCTACGGATGAAGATCTTAAGAGTAAACCCATACTTGTCTACAGCATGGGGTGTTCCTATCGTCAGGTTTTGGAGGAATGGTTAGAGGTGGGTGGTGTTACCCGCCCAGTAATTATGGAATTCGGAACCCTTGAAGCGATTATTAGTGGGGTTACTTCAGGTATGGGAATTTCCTTATTACCAGAGATTGTGATTAGGCATCAGATCAAAAATGGATTATTGCGCACGCATACACTCCCCGTCGGTATGAATCGTATGATGACTCATTTTATTACTCGCAAGGATGCCTTTGTCAGCAGTGCACTTCATGCATTTATGGCTATGTTACCGCGAGAGTATGATATGATAGAGAGTGGAGAACGATCAGAAGTGTAATGGTATTCAAGGCAAGGCAATCCGTTAAGGAAGTGATGAGCAATGGATTTATTTTCGTTTCAACAGGACTCAAAACCACAAGCTAGATTGCTCGCCGACCGCATGCGGCCAGAGCATCTGGATGAATATATTGGACAGGAACATATTATTGGACCGGGGAAATTGCTCCGGCGCGCCATTGAGGCTGATCAGATTTCATCCATCTTGTTATACGGCCCTCCGGGATGCGGTAAGACAACCCTTGCACATATTATTTCTCAGCAAACGCAAGGACAGTTCGTACGTCTGAATGCAGTGGAAGCTTCCGTCAAGGATGTGCGTGAAGTCATCGAACAGGCGCAAACGAACAAACAGCTGTATGGAACCAAAACTATTCTGTTCCTCGATGAGGTACACCGGTTTAACAGTTCACGTCAGGACGCGCTATTGCCAGCGGTAGAGAAGGGCACGATTATTTTTATCGGCGCGACAACAGAGAATCCCTTTCATTATGTCAATGGAGCCTTGATGAGTCGATCCACTCTGTTTCAGCTAGAATCGCTAAATAAGGATCATTCCCTAATTGCAATGCGCAGAGCATTGAGTGATGCGGACAAAGGTCTGGGGTTCATGGAACTACAGGCGGACGATGAGGCGCTTGAGCATATTGCTACGATGGCCAATGGGGATATTCGACGTGCGCTTAACGCGCTTGAACTGGCTGCGTTGACGACGCCACCAGAGAAGGATGGATCCATTCATATTACGCTTGGTGTAGCAGAAGAGTCTATTCGGCGCCCCATTGTGAAGGCAGATGAATCCACCCAGTATGATGTACTGTCTGCATTTCACAAGAGTATTCGGGGTTCCAGTGATGCGGCGTTGTTCTGGTTTCTATACGCGGTGGAGAAGCTCGGCATGGACCCGATGACCTTCATTCGGCGTCTGATTGCAGCGAGCAGTGAAGATATTGGACTTGCGAACCCGCAAGCCATGACTCAGGCGATTGGAGCGCTTGATGCGTACCGAAATAACGGCTGGCCCGAAGCCAAGCTGAACATTGCACAAGCGATTCTGTTTGCGGTCGAAAGTCCAAAATCCAATGCGGTGTACACCGCCATTTCCAAAGCCATGAACGCGATTGATGAGGTAAAATCGGCAGAAGTTCCGCTTCACTTGCGAGATACGCATTACTCGGGTGCCGTGAAGCTTGGACATGAGGGTTATCAATATCCACACAACTATCCGGGGCATTACGTGAAACAAGAATATTTGCCGAAGCAGCTCTCACGGAGAGTATTCTATGAGGCCACGGAGCAGGGGAACGAATCGAAGATTAGGTTAAACCAACAGCGGCGTAGGGATTTGTAAGATCAGTCAGATCACTCGGGAGATGCACATAACATGAAAGAGCTTTTGTATATAGGGGCAGGTGGGTTTCTCGGAACAGTGACCCGATATGCCATACAGTTGGCGATACCAACTGTCCATGGGGGGTTCCCTTGGGCAGTGCTGTTAATCAATGCGATGGGCAGTCTTTTTTTAGGGTGGTTCTTTACCATAGCTGTTCCAGGCAAAATAACACCACAACTTCGACTGGCGATTGGCACAGGTTTTACTGGCGCATTTACAACATTCTCCACGTTTACACTGGATATCGTTCGTTTATCCGAAGGGGGCGAATGGATCAGTGCCGCTATTTATATGATCGTAAGTCTGTTGGCAGGGTTGTTGCTCTGTGCGCTGGGAATGAGCCTTGGACATCGTATGTTGGGAGCACAAAGACAAGAGGGTGATGCCTCATGATCCTGTGGATTGGGTTGGCAGGTGTACTGGGTGCGGTACTGCGTTTCAGTCTGGGAAAATGGGTCTCTGGCTTGCTGGGAACGGCTTTTCCATGGGGAACATGGATCATCAACATCAGTGGTTCACTGCTGCTGGGGCTGTTATACGGGTGGCATCAATCTGCAATGATCTCAGATGGAATCTGGGTGATCTGGGGAACCGGGTTCTGCGGTGCGTACACCACGTTCTCCACCTTTGGCTATGAAACGTTAGGACTTATGGGTCGACAACGATACGTAAGCGCGGCGCTCTACGTCGTCAGTTCGGTTGTAGTTGGGGTATTGGCCTCCTTGGCAGGAGTCTGGTTGACTGCATAACGAACTAATTTTATTTTTTTTGCAAAGAAAAGCAGGAAAAAAGCCATCCTTCATGGTATACATGAAAGACGGCTTTTTTTATAGGGATACACGGTATTGTGTATAATCCGCATTTTAATGGACAAGCTCTATTATTGCATTGCGGGTACAGGTACCTTTTGCACCTGATCGATCGTACCCCCACCCAGGCAGACCTCTCCGTCGTAGAAAACAACGGCTTGTCCTGGCGTAATGGCTTTTTGCTGCTGATCAAATTGTACATCCACACTTCCATCTTCCTGCCAGGTCAATGTAACACCTTGATCCGGCTGACGATAGCGGAATTTGGCAGTACAACGGAATGGCACATTAGGCATGTGCTCTGCACCGGCAATCCAGTTCACACCCGTAGCGGTTAGACCCGTGGAGTACAGGCTTGCGTGGGCATCGCCCTGAACAACAAGCAATTGATTTTTCTCCAGATTCTTGTCTGCAACGAACCAGGGTTCACCATTGCCGGAACCACCAATGCCAAGACCTTGGCGTTGTCCAAGTGTGTAGTACATCAGACCGTCATGACGACCTTTGACTTCACCGGTTGCGATATCAACCATGTCTCCACCTTTGGCAGGCAGATAGTTACTCAGGAACTCTTTGAAATTACGCTCACCGATGAAGCAGACACCTGTGCTGTCTTTTTTCTTGGCAGTATACAAACCAGCCGCTTCTGCGATTTTGCGTACTTCCGGTTTGGGCAGATGACCAATCGGGAACATGGCTTTGGACAGCTGGTTCTGATTGAGTGCGTTAAGGAAATACGTTTGATCCTTATTGTTGTCCACACCACGAAGCAACTTGAGTGTGCCATCTTCTTCAATCAGGCGAGCATAGTGTCCTGTAGCTACATAATCTGCGCCGAGATCCAGAGCTTTGTTCAGGAATTCACCAAATTTGATCTCACGATTACACATGACATCCGGATTTGGCGTGCGACCCGACTTATATTCATCAAGGAAATAGGTAAATACTTTATCAAAATATTCTTTCTCGAAGTTGACAGTGTAGTAAGGAATGCCGATCTGTTCACATACGCGGCGTACATCCTCTGAATCTTCTTCAGCGGTACAGTGGCCGAACTCGTCGGTGTCATCCCAGTTTTTCATGAAAATGCCGATGACATCGTACCCTTGCTCTTTCAGCAGCAGTGCGGTAACGGAAGAATCGACACCTCCGGACATGCCAACGACGACCCGTGTATTTTCAATTGTTTTGGACATCGTTATCACCATTTCTATATATAAATGTGTTTCGTTTCTTATTCTAGCATAACCGGACTCAAGATACGATACACCCGGCCAATTTTGGATAGTGTCCACCAGAGGCGCACATTTTGGAATATCGTCAATCTTTCTTTTCCATAAAGCATGCAGATATGTTAACATTAGCTGAGGGTTATGATCGGAATACGGAGGATTAGAAGGTTTATGCTAATCTCAATGCATCTCCGCTGTGGACAGATCGTGAAACATACGGTCATGGACCATAGGATTAAATATAAAGTTTCCAATCGTTTCTGAAAATTGAAAGAGGTGACTCCTTTGAAAATATCGACAAAAGGCCGTTACGGCCTCACAATCATGATGGAGCTTGCTGCCAGAACAGGCGAAGGCCCTACATCACTTAAAAGCATTGCCGAGCGCAACCAGCTTTCGGAGCATTACCTGGAGCAACTGATTGCTCCACTACGTAATGCAGGACTGGTGAAAAGTATTAGAGGTGCTTACGGCGGTTATATCCTTGCGGGTGATCCTGCAACCGTGACTGCAGGCGATGTAATCCGTGTACTGGAAGGGCCAATCTCTCCAGTAGATTTCACAGAGGAAGATGATCCGGCGAAACGTGATCTGTGGTTGCGTATTCGTGACGGCATTGCGGAAGTGTTGGATTCCACAACACTGAAAGACCTGATTACCTTCCAGGATCAGGACAAAAAAGACAGCTACATGTTCTATATTTAAGATCATTAATTCGCATCACAGAAGACACAATAAAGCCCCCAACTTGGGGGCTTTAGACATGCCAATGGGTACTTTGTTCTTCAATTTCTACAGATCATCTTAATTGAGCAGGGCTATGTATTCAGCCGCGTGATTTACAAGATGGTCAAGTGTGAACTTAACTGGATCACTTGTAAATCAGCGACTTTTTAAAGTTTCTATATCAGCTTCCATGCGTAACTGACGGCGATTCAAAATATCAATGCTGTGCTGATGGGTATTCAATTCGGTAGTTACTTTGCGTTCAGAGGCGGATTGGGAAGCGTCAAGACGTTTCGTAACTGTCAATGTTTCCAGAACAGCTTGTTGAAGAAGCGGAATGTTTTTAGTTTGTTCCTCAATGGTGTCCAATCTGCTTTCCATGGTATTCAGTCTGTCATCGACAGTGTCTAGTCTGCTCTCTACGGCACCGAGCCTCTCTTCCATAGTATCAAGCCGGTGGTCTATTTTTCCAAGATGTCCATCAATGCTGTCGAATCGTTTGTCCATTTGTTGAAGCTGATTCAGAATCTGCCCGAGAATGGGGTCACTCATGTCTCTCTCTCCTTTTTGAAATGGATGTATAACATTATACACGAAGATGTGACAATAGAGCATTCGTTTCAGTTTCCAATTTTGACAGTTTGCCATCAGATAGAAATTTAACATATAACGGAGTGAAGATAAATGAAACGAATTTATTTGGATCACGCCGCATCGACACCTATGCATCCACTAGTCGCAGAAGCGATGATGAACGTCATGACAGGACAATTTGGCAATGCATCAAGTATCCATGCCTTTGGGCGTGAAGCCAAACGGACTGTCAGCGGAGCAAGGGATGTCATTGCGGCGTCTTTGGGCTGTTTCCCGGACGAATTGGTATTCACCGGAGGTGGCACGGAGAGCGACAATCTGGCAATCTTTGGAGTAGTCTCATCCAGGCAGGATAAGGGGAAACACGTCATTACGACTGCAATTGAGCACCATGCTGTCTTGCATACGTGTCAGGAATTGGAGCGGCAAGGTTATGAAGTAACCTATCTATCTGTGGATCGTTATGGACGGATAAATTTGGATGAGTTGCAAGAGGCCATTCGACCGGATACGGTGTTAATCACCATGATGTATGCCAACAATGAAGTAGGCACGATTCAGCCGATCCGCGAGGTAGGTGAGCTTGCCCGTCAGCATAATATCCTTTTCCATACCGATGCAGTTCAGGCTCTGGGCAGCCAGAATATTTCCTGTAAGGAACTGCCTGTGGACCTGATCAGCTTCTCAGCGCATAAAATCAATGGACCTCAGGGCGTGGGTGCACTCTATGTCCGGCGAGGAATTGTGCTGGAAGCAAGAGCTCACGGTGGGTTGCAAGAGCGTCAGCGTCGCGCTGGTACGGAAAATATCGCAGGTATTACCGGATTTGCAGAGGCGCTCAAGATTGCATCAGCACAAACGGAGGCGCATCGTCAGCGTGATTTGGAATTGCGTAAACTTTTGTTGGAACAGCTTGAAATTCATGTGGGTACGGAGCACTTTCACGTGAATGGACATCTGGAGCATACGCTGCCAAACATCCTGAATATCAGCTTTCCGGAAGTGTCCACAGAGACGATGTTAATGAATCTGGATATGGAAGGGATTGCTGTTGCAAGCGGTTCTGCGTGCACTTCCGGGTCACTTGAAGTCTCTCATGTGCTGAAAGCGATGAAATTACCTGAAACATTTTTACACTCTGCGATTCGATTTAGCTGGGGATTGGGTAATACTACGGAAGAAATCATGATAACCGCCGAAAAAATTGGAACCATTCTTGGACGTCTGCGTAATAGACCCTAAGGGGAACTTTACACATGGAACAGAAGGAGGGAAGAAGTTCCATTTCATCGGTTGGATAGAAGCGGTTTTGATGATCGGCGTCTGATTGCCACTCATCAACTTTGGGCATACCTAGCAATAGCGCCGCGCCTATTTAATGATAAGAAGATGAGGGGGACCCAGCGATGAAGCTTCAGGAAATGATCGGACTTGCCGTTTTTGATGTTGAGGACGGGAAGCAGGTCGGTAAAATCCAGGATTTCATTGTGAATGATGATTGGGAGATCGAAGGCATTGAGCTTGAGAACAAAGGTCTGTTTACCAATCATGTCAAAATCGTGCAGTGGCAAGATATCGTTGCCTACGGCGAAGATGCCGTCATGATCCGTAATCAACAGGCTGTCCGCAAGACGGGAGCCGACGACATAAAATACACGTACCTCCTCGGTCGGTCTAAATTGAAGGAGATGTCCGTGCTCACCGAAGAAGGTTTGCTGCTCGGGCGTGTCTCCGATGTTTATTTTGACCAAGAGTTGGGAAATACAATAATAGGGATTGAAATTACGGACGGTTTTGTGTCCGATCTGATCGAGGGCCGCAAATGGCTGCCATGTACAAGCGATATGTCCATCGGGGAAAGTGCCATTATGGTGCCGTCTCTGAGTGAACAACGCTTGGAAAATGCCATTCATTCTGTTAATGGATAGGTGAATGAATATGAAATGTCCAAACTGTAGTTCCAAAGATATCGGGAAAATTGGTTCCCACCAGTTTTATTGCTGGGGATGCTTTATTGAATTAACGGTGAACGGTGAGAAAATGTCTGTGTATCAGGTGGAAGAAGACGGTACGCTGAGTTCCCTGGATGATCTGTTTTTTGGGGACGAGCTGCCACAAGACTTCCCTCATCTTCACGCTTCTTCTTAATAAGCAGAATAACTTCCTCTATATGCGGTTTCATGACAATGTCTGTCATGAGAGGCTGTCGTTAATTGTTGGCAGATGTATATAGATGCGGTTACATAGTGGTTCGGTTGGTGTATGTATGATTATATGCTATCCTATACTGCAAAATGCGCTTCCTTCTCTGATGAAGGAGGCGTTTTTTGGTTTAAGAAAAAAAGTTCGGATTGCTCCTTCCACTTCTGCGCTGTGTTAATAAATATTACCTTTCCTACATATACTGACTCTCAGAGCCAGTCCAAAAGGAGAGATACAAGTGGAGCAATTAACCAAAAACAAGCTGTTCCGTTACGCGATCTGGCTGCTGCTCGGATTGATTATTCTATATTTTATCTGGCTGCTACGGCCTTTACTGCTTCACATATATGCGTTCCTGAAAACAGTGCTGGCACCCTTTATCGTAGCCCTTATCATATCCTATGTACTTAATCCGATTGTCAGCATGCTGGGAGGGCGCAAGGTGCCGCGTACGATTGCGGTACTGCTCATATATGCCTTTTTCCTGACCTGCCTCGGTGTCATTCTGATGAATGTCATTCCGGTATTGATTGAACAGCTGGGGGAACTCAACGAGCATATGCCGGAGCTATCCATGCGTGCCCAGAGCCTGATGAACAATATGGATCACAAATTAATGCCGCCAAGTGTGCGAACAGGCATGAACAGTTGGTTTTTTCAGATGGAGGATCGACTAACTCAGGGAATTACCGTGCTCATGGACAATATTGGGGCGACCATTAATGTGTTATTCAATGTGTTTATCGTGCCATTTCTGATCTTTTATATGTTAAAAGACTTTGAGGTATTCGAGCGTACCATTGTGGCATATCTTCCACGTTCACGTCGTAAAGCGATTGTCTCGGTGATGAAAGAGATCGATACCGCACTGGGGAACTACATTCGAGGACAGTTTATTGTCTGTGTCATTGTTGGTATCTTTGCCTACATTGGTTATATCATCATAGATATGCCGTATGCCCTGCTACTTGCAAGCATTGTAGCTGTGTTTAACATTGTGCCCTACTTGGGACCGTTCCTTGGAGCTGCTCCTGCTGTGGTCATGGCATCAACCGTATCGTTTAAAATGGTGCTGCTGGTTGTCATTGTGAACACACTGTGCCAGGTGCTGGAGAGCAACGTTATTTCTCCTCAGGTGGTGGGACGTACGTTGCATCTGCACCCACTGTCGATTATATTTGCACTGCTCGTTGGAGGTGAACTGGCAGGCATTGTAGGTTTAATTCTGGCAGTACCTGTTTTTGCCGTACTGAAGGTAATTGTGCAACACTTTTTCGCCTATTACATCAAACGAAGGACCGACTAAATAGTAGACTCAAAACATCAACTGGCCCGCGTTGACACCCGCTTGTGCTACCGATATAATGAGTGTGTATGTTTAGAACATGAAATCGATGATGAAATAAAGTACGCCGAGGGTTCCTTTCCTCAGAGAAAAGACTTCTTCAGATCAGGGTGAGCCTGAGCTGATGGCTGGAAGAGTCTTGAAAGATGAAGCGGCGGAAAGCTAATTTCGGAGTGCAGGACAACCCTGCCGGGAGCGACCGTTATTTCGCATGAACGAGGAGATTGTTTGTTTGTCCGGGCAGCAAGGGATGAACAGCAATAACCAGGGTGGTACCGCGATAACATCGTCCCTGATTATTCAGGGGCGTTTTTTGTGTTTATTTTTACAAAAACAATGTTGACCAACCGGAGCGAATACGCAACGGACTATTATAATTTAATGGGGGCATCCAGTATGAAAGCCAGTGAAATCCGGTCCAAATGGATAGAGTTTTTTGCAAGTAAAGGTCACAAAATCGAGCCGAGCGCATCGCTCGTGCCTCACAACGATCCTTCCCTTCTGTGGATCAATGCAGGTATGGCACCGCTCAAACCATATTTTGACGGACGTGAGAAGCCAGAGAACCCGCGTCTAGCGAACTCCCAAAAATGTATCCGTACCAATGATATCGAGAATGTTGGTAAAACGCGTCGTCACCATACGTTCTTCGAAATGCTTGGCAACTTCTCCATTGGAGATTATTTCAAGGAAGAGACCGTAACATGGGCTTGGGAATTCTTGACCAGCAAAGAGTGGATCGGATTCGATCCGGAACGTCTTTCTGTAACGGTATATCCGGAAGATGAAGAAGCATTCAAACTGTGGAACGAAAAAGTAGGACTGCCTGCTGAACGTATCATCAAATTGGATGAAAACTTCTGGGATATCGGCGAAGGCCCATGTGGACCTTGTACCGAGATCTTCTATGACCGCGGCGAAGCTTACGGAAACGACATGAGTGATCCTGAAATGTATCCAGGTGGGGAAAACGAACGTTACCTGGAAGTATGGAACCTGGTATTCTCCCAGTTCAACCATAACAAAGATGGTAGCTACACACCGCTTCCTAACAAAAATATTGATACAGGTGCAGGTTTGGAGCGTTTTGCTTCCATTCTGCAAAATGTGGATTCCAACTTCGACACAGACCTGTTCCAACCGATGATTCAAAGAACAGCCGCTCTTGCGGGTGTGAAATATAACGACAGCGTGGAGATCGATGTTGCATTAAAAGTCATTGCCGATCATATCCGTACGGTTGCCTTTGCAGTAGGTGATGGCGTTCTGCCAAGTAATGAAGGACGTGGATATGTCATCCGTCGCTTGCTTCGCCGTGCAGTTCGTTATGGAAAAGTGCTTGGACTCGACCGTCCATTCCTGTATGAATTGACAACAACCGTTGGTGAAGTGATGGGCATGTACTACCCTGAGGTAGTAGACAAACAGGAGTTCATCGCCAAAGTAATCAAAACCGAGGAAGAGCGTTTCCACGAAACACTCACAGATGGTCTGGCTATTCTGGCTGATATCAGCGGCACAGCCAAATCCGAAGGACGCACGGTTATTAGCGGACCTGAAGCTTTCAAGCTGTATGATACGTACGGTTTCCCGTTTGACCTGACAGAAGATTATGCTGCAGAGCATGGTCTGACTGTGGACCGTGAAGGTTTTGATGCTTCCATGCAGAAACAACGTGAGCTTGGACGTGCTGGGCGCCAAGAGAACGAGAGCATGAAAGTTCAAGGCGGACCACTTGCTGATCTGGAGGTTAAAAGCGAGTTTGTTGGTTATACTGACCTGTTGACGGAAGCAAAAGTGGTAGCCATCGTAGCTGGTGATGCCCTTGTTGAATCTGTAGGCGAAGGACAAACGTGTCAGGTTGTTCTGGACAAGACTCCGTTCTACGCGGAAAGTGGCGGTCAAGTGAGTGATCAGGGCTTGCTGCGAGGTGCTAGTGTAACAGCAAAAGTACAAGGTTTGTTCAAAGCTCCACTCGGACAACATGTACATCTGGTGACTGTGGAGTCTGGTGAACTGCGTGTAGGTGATGTGATCAACGCCGAAGTGGATTCAGCGAAACGTGGCGACATTATCAAAAACCATACAGCAACTCACTTGCTGCACAAGGCACTCAAAGATGTGCTCGGCACACACGTAAACCAGGCCGGATCGCTCGTAGAGCCACAGCGTCTGCGGTTTGACTTCTCTCACTTCGGTAGTATCACACCAGAAGAGTTGACAGAGATTGAACGTCAGGTGAATGAGCAGATCTGGAATCGTCTGAACGTGAACATTGAGCTGAAAGCTATTGATGAAGCTAAAGAAATGGGTGCGATGGCCCTGTTTGGCGAAAAATATGGAGATATTGTACGTGTCGTTCAAGTTGGAGACTACAGTTTGGAACTTTGTGGCGGCTGTCACGTAAATAATACTTCAGAGATTGGAATCTTCAAACTGGTGAGCGAGAGCGGAATCGGCTCCGGCGTTCGTCGGATCGAAGCTGTAACTGGCCGTGGCGCATATCTGTATGTGGAAAGCCAGTTGGAACTGCTCAAGCAATCAGCAGCACTGCTCAAAGCAAATGTGGCTGATGTACCTAAACGGATTGAAGGTCTGAACCTGCAACTGAAAGAAGCAGCCAGAGAGACTGAATCCCTGCAAAGCAAGCTGAGTGCCATGGAAGCGGGTCAATTGACCGATCAAGTGGTACAAGCAGGAAATACACAATTGCTGGCAGCACGCGTAGATGCTCCGAACATGGATGCACTGCGTACAGTGGCAGATGAGTTGAAAGTAAAATTGCCTAACGCCGTACTCGTATTGGGTGCTCCAGCGGACGGCAAAGTGAATTTTGTTGTAGCTGTACCTGCTGAACAAGTAAAACAAGGATTGCACGCTGGTAAAATCGTCAAAGAAGTCGCAGCAGTATGCGGCGGCGGTGGCGGTGGACGTCCAGATATGGCGCAAGCCGGAGGCAAGGATGCTACCAAGCTGGATGAAGCGCTGAAACTGGCGGTTTCTCTGGTTAGCGGGCATAATGCATAAATCCATTGAGTGGCTTTCAATCGTCAAAAAATAAATCGAAATGGTTCTGTTCGTTTATTTTTTGTACCCGAGAGCGTGTGGAATCGAATGATGCAATATGCTGAAGCCAGTAAAGGACAAGCAAAAAACACAATTGCCTTATCCTTTGTTTACTTGTGGCAGTCAGAATATGTTATTATATAAACAGAAATCAATTCGGCAGGACATGGTCCCCATGTTCATGCAGGAGCGAGGTGTCATCAATGGACTCCATGGATAAGACGGTTAAATTTAATGTGAAAGGTGACGAACAGGAAGCATCATCCAAAGAGATTCTTCTCACGGTATATGATGCATTGGTCGATAAGGAGTATAATCCGATCAACCAGATTGTTGGGTATCTGATTTCCGGAGACCCGGCATACATTCCTCGTCACAACAACGCACGTAGTCTGGTCCGTAAAAAGGAGCGCGATGAGCTGATTGAAGAGCTTGTACGTTCCTATCTGGCCAATCACCGGTAATGTACGCCGCTTCCGCTGTGTTGCAGCCATGCAGGCAGCGGGAAATGAACCGACAGAAGACAGCCTGAAGCTTGAGAAGGCGATGTTGAATCGACCTGAGCAGGCCCCAGGATGGGAGAGCATGGATGAAAATATTAGGTTTGGACTATGGGGACCGAAGAATCGGAGTTGCCGCGAGTGACGCCTTCGGTTGGACTGCCCAGGGATTGGAAGTGCTAGAACGCCGCCGTGATGAAGGCGAGTTCGCTCGGATTGCCGAACTTGTGCGTGAGCATGAGATTAGTGAGATCGTAGTCGGACTTCCCAAAAACATGAACGGCACCGTAGGACCGCGCGGTGAGATATGCATTGCTTTTGCCGAACGCCTGCGGGATGAACTGAATTTACCTGTTCACCTTTGGGATGAACGGCTGACAACCATGGCAGCAGAACGTACGCTGATCGAAGCGGATGTCAGTCGGAAAAAACGCAAGCAGGTTGTGGACAAAATGGCCGCAAGCTTGATTTTGCAAAATTATTTGGATGCCAATAGTAGAAGGTGAGGGGGATCAACAATGGCTGAAGATCAACTGGGTATGGAAGAAGAAGCGGAAATTATTTACATTGCGGATGACGAGGGTAATGAAGAGGAATTTGAAGTCATCATGAAGTTTGAAGTAGATGGTTCGGAGGCCAAGTACATGATGGTTGCTCCGGTTGAACCTGAAGATGGCGAAACGGATGTATATGCATTCCGTTATGAAGAAGAGGGCGACGATATTAAACTTTTCGTCATCCAAGATGATGCCGAATGGGATATCGTCGAGGAGACGTTTAATACATTTCTTGCTGAAGATGAAGAGGAAGCGAACTAAATGACGGAATATAGCCGCAAAGACCTGAAATGGACAGATTCACTGCGTCTGGCATTCGGTGCTCATGTTGAGCTCGAGGAAGAGAACGGTAAATCACAACCGTATGACTTGTTGGCTGAGTTCGAAGTGAACGGTCAGCAGTACGCGGTGCTCCGCAGTTCGTTGCGACCTTATGACGAGGTTGAACTTCTGCGGGTATCACCTGGAAGTGAAGACCAGATCATGCCAGAGTTAGTTACGATCGACGATGATGATGAGTGGGAGAACATCTCGGAGCTGTATGATGAGTGTACACTCCCCATTGACGAAGATTAAGTCAGCTTCAAATTGAAGAAACCGGGAGGGCGGAGAAGTCCGCTCTTTTTGGTTGTGTAAAGGAGTTGTTTCTTTTTTGAAAGGGAAAGTAATTTTAGTCATACTGCTTATCATTGTAGTTCTTGCCGGTGGTGCAGGCGGTTACGTATGGAGTATGATGCGTCCCGTGGAAGCTTCTACAGAACCGGTCGTATTCGAGATTAAGAGCGGATCGGGAACTTCGAAAATCGCGGATCAGCTTCAAGAAGAAGGCCTCATTAGAAGCGGGTTAACCTTCAAAGGGTATTTAAAGTGGAAAAAACTAGGTTCTAATTTCATGGCGGGTACATATTCTATGAATCCTGGCGTGACATATGATGAGATTGTTAGCAAGCTGAGTAGTGGTGAAGTTGTACCTGAGGAAATGGTGAAATTTACGATTCCGGAGGGTTATAATGTTTTGCAAATGGCGGGTAAGCTTTCTTATGAGCATGTTGTAGATCGGGATGAATTCATCAAGCTGGCCAATGATCCTTCGGCCTTCGATGTAGATATTATCAAAGATATTCCAGTGGATGAAGAACTTCGCTACGTATTGGAAGGGTATCTGTTCCCGGAGACGTATGAACTGAAAAAGGGAAGTTCCACGCATGATGTGATGCAGCGGATGCTGGAAGAATTCCAGACCAAGATCAATTCCATACCTGATTTGGAAGCCAAGCTTCAGGAAAAGAACCTTTCCCTGCATGAACTGCTGACGATTGCGTCACTCGTGGAGAAAGAAGTTGTAGTGGACGAGGAACGTGCTCTGGTTGCAGGTGTAATCTACAATCGGATCAATCAGGATATGAAGCTGGAGATTGATGCTACCGTGCAATATCTGCTCGATAGGCCAAAGGAACGATTGTTTTACAAAGATCTTAAGGTGAAAAGTCCTTATAATACGTATCTGAATAAAGGCTTGCCACCAGGTCCAATTGCCAGTCCAAGTCTTCCGTCCATTGAAGCAGCGCTAAATCCGGAAGCTTCGGAGTATCTGTTCTATGTGACGAAAAAGGACGGGTCATCCGGACATCTATTTGCCAAAACGTATAAGGAACACCAGCAAAATATAGCCAAAAGTAAGGCTGCGCAATAAGCGGAGGGGATTATATGAGTAAGAAACATGAACTGCTCGTTACAGCAGCGAATGTGAAAGAGGCAGAAGTGCTGCTCCAGGCTGGAGCAGATGCTCTGGTTATCGGAGATGATCGATTCGGCATGCGTCTTCCAGGCAGCTTTAGCGTGGAAGAGACAGCAGAGGTGGTTGCCATTGCAGCCAAACATCAGGCGCGTGTGTATGTATCCATGACTAATCTGATGTCCAACGAACTGTTAAAAGTATTGCCTGAATATGTTCAAGCACTTGGCAGAATCGGTATTGATGGTGTGGAGTTTAATGATCCATCCGTGCTGGCTACCATGAAGGAATACGCACCACATGTGAAGCTGCACTGGAATGCGGAGATGACTTCAACGAACTATGCGACGGCCAACTATTGGGGAACCAAGGGAGCGAGTCGCGTTGTACTTGCCCGAGAGCTGAATATGGACGAGTTGACGGAAATGGTTCCTTTTCTGAAGGTGGAAGCTCAGGTTCAGGTGCATGGCATGACGAATATTTATCATTCCAAGCGCAGTCTGGTGCAAAGTTATATGGCTCATCAAGGGCGGCCGGTTGAGGGTCATCTGGGCAAAGAGCGGGGATTGTTCCTGATCGAGGCTGAACGTCGGGATGAGAAATTCCCGATCTACGAGGATATTAACGGTACACACATTATGAGCTCAGAGGATATATGTATCCTCGAAGATCTTCATCTGTTGATGGAGGCGGGTGTGCACAGTTTCAAAATTGAGGGTATGTTAAAATCGCTTACCTACAATGAAGCTGTTGTACGTGCATATCGGACAGCGATTGACAGTTATGTAGCCGATGCTGATGCATATGCGTTCTCTGAAGAGTGGCTAGATGAGGTGCGGAAGTTACAGGACCCTGAACGTGAATTGTCGTTTGGATTTTTCTATAAAGAACAAGTGTATTAATAGACGAGGTGAACAGAATGGAAACAGTGGCGGTACAGCGGAAGTTCTCGGGTAAACGTAACCGTCTGGACAAACCGGAGCTGCTAGCTCCGGCGGGTAATCTGGAAAAGCTGAAATTTGCAATCCATTACGGTGCAGATGCCGTATATATCGGTGGACAGGCCTATGGACTACGTTCCAACGCGGATAACTTCAGCTTTGAAGAGATGCGTGAAGGTGTGGAGTTTGCCAAAAAGTATGGAGCCAAAGTGTTCGTAGCGACAAACATCTATGCACATAATGAGGATGTTGAGGGTATCGAAACATACCTGCAAAACCTCTATAATGCGGGAATCTCTGCGATCATCGTAGCTGATCCGGCTATTATTGAAGTTGCCCTTCGTGCTGTGCCGGGCCTTGAGGTACATCTGAGTACTCAACAATCCACACTTAACTGGCAAGCCGTGAAGTTCTGGAAAGATGAAGGACTTCCACGTGTTGTTCTCGGACGTGAGACCAGCTTTGAAGAGATTGAAGAAATCAAGGCCAATGTGGATATCGAAATTGAAGCCTTTATTCACGGGGCGATGTGTTCCTCGTATTCCGGACGTTGTGTGCTCTCTAACCATTTTACGGATCGGGACTCCAACCGGGGTGGCTGTTGCCAGTCTTGTCGTTGGAAGTATGATCTGTTCGAGGATGCGAGAGAAGATACGGTTTGGGTTAGCGAAGAGGACGTGCAGATGAAGGCACCTGCGCCATTCAAACTGGGTGAGAACCAGCTTCCTCTGTTCCAAGAACAGGACAATTCATTCTCCATGGGATCTAAGGATCTGTGCATGATTGGCCATATTCCCGAGTTGATTGATGTGGGTGTGGACAGTTTCAAGATCGAAGGACGTATGAAATCGATCCACTACGTGGCAACTGTGGTTAACGTATACCGTCAAGCAATTGATGCCTATATGGCAGACCCGGAAAATTATGTTCTGAAACCTGAATGGGTTGAAGAAATGAACAAAGCGGCGAATCGCCCGCTGAATACCGGATTTTTCTATGATACACCAGACCATGAAGATCATATCTATGAACCGGAAGAAAAGGCTGTACCTTTTGACTTCGCTGGATTGGTTATGGGGTATGATGCTGAAACAGGAATGGCAACCATTCAACAGCGCAATCACTTCAAACCAGGACAGGAAATTGAATTTTTCGGTCCGGGAGGTCACTTTTTCAAACAGGTCGTCGGTGAAATACAGGATGAAGAAGGCAATGTTCTAGATGCTGCTCGTCACCCGTTGCAACTGATTAAAATGAAGGTAGATCAACCTGTTTCTTACTTCGATATGATGAGAAAAAAGAAGTAGGCTCAAATACCTATAATGTGTCAATATTGTATTATGATTTAACAAAATAGTGTTATGAAATTTACTTGGGGACCTCCGTTTATCGGCAGATGGGGGTCTTTTTTTTATAGAAAAATAGGAATAAAGTTGTAAAATATTTCTGGAAAGTGAAAGGGGAACGAAGAAAGCTGTCGAATACTACATATTTATAGGGGAGAGAAAGAAAAATCCAACAAGTAAATTACTGGCAGGTGAATGGGATTGGTTCAAAAGAAGCAGAACGACAGTGGGGAGCAAGTGACAAAAGCCGAGCAGGTTAATCCTGAGAAGGTTCAGAAAGTGAAGAAAGAAAAAGTAGTCAAAAGCAAAACAACAGGCAGTGGCAAAAAAATGTTTAAGATTGACCGCAGCAAGCTCAAGCTGGGCTGGATCAAGACTGATTGGGTGAAGAAACAATTAAAAAACCGGGATTGGAAAAACCTTGGAGGGTCTTCTTTCCAACAGATTAAGAAGGCAAATCCGGTTAAATCCGTAGGGGTTAAACTGTTCTTGATCTTTTTTGCGGGAATTATGATTTTTGTAGTGAGTTTGGGTCTATTATCCTATTCAAAAGCCAAGGGTACGATAGAGAAGAATGCATCTCGGGCCAATCAGGAGACAATTGATCAGACCAAACAAAAAATGGACATCATTTTGGAGCGGTTTGTGGATACATCCACACAGATTTTCTTTGATCCGGAAATGCAGTCCTTGCTTCAAAAAATGTCAGATACGAATTTGACTGCGTATGATACATTCATAAACTCAAGTTCAATCAACAAGCAACTGTCCAATGTTGCATTTACAAATAAATCTATGGAAGCGATTTATTTGGTACCTACGGACGATACAAAGTCCATTATGGGTACAGGTAGCAACAGTTCATCCATGGGCAATATTCGCCAGGAAGCATGGTATAGTGAGTTGATTGAGGCGGGCGGTTATCGCTGGCTTCCAACAGAGGTCAAGGAAGATGGCTCAACGCCTACGTTTAAAATCGCACGTTCAATGAAAAACCTGCAGGGAACGACCCAGTCGTATGTTCTGGTTATTGAACTGAAACTGGAAGTTCTGGAGGAACAATTGAAATCGCTTGATCTGGGTTCAGGAGCTGTTCTTCAACTGATTGCTCCCGATAATAAAGTGGTTGCATCCTCCATCTCGGATCGTACGGGACAAGATACAGAGCTTGCATTTGTCAAAGAGTTGACCGAACCAGCAGGTAGCACGAATACGGAGTATACGGTAGATGGCAAATCTACGGAAATGTTGGCTGTATACAGTACGATGGATACATCCAATTGGAAACTGGTTGGTATGATACCTACCTCTGTTTTGGTTCAGGATGCAAAAGGCATTCTGACCCTGACCCTGTGGATGGCGCTGATTGATGCGGGGATTGCAGTATTGATCGGGATCTGGATGGTGCGTATGATCGCTCGTCCACTCGGCAAATTGAAAGACCTGATGCAGGAAGGTGCGAAAGGTAATCTTAAAGTTCGTACACCATATAGCTCCCAGGATGAAATCGGTCAGCTCTCATCCGCCTTCAATCTGATGATGGAGCAGATCACAAAGCTGGTTGAACAAACCAATCGTTCTGCGCAGGAAGTATTGGATACGGCCTCTGAGCTGAGCAGTGCATCCAAGAAAACGGCTGTATCTGCTTCGGAGATTGCCGTAGCTACAGAAGAGATCGCAGGCGGTGCAGGCAGTTTGGCAACCGAAGCGGAACGTGGCAATGAATTAACTGACAATATCTCTCGTCAGATGCAGAGTGTAATCGCTGCGAATGAACAGATGGGTGATTCTGCTCGTCATGTAGAGAAGTCCAGTCAGACAGGAACGCAACATCTGAATCAGTTGATGACCAAAACGCAGAAGACAGAAGAAATGATTGGTGCACTGGTGAATAAGGTTGATTCGCTGAAGGAGAGTACGTCTTCTGTTCTGAAAGTGCTTGAAGTGCTGCAAAACATAACGAAACAGACAAATATCCTTTCCCTGAATGCAACCATTGAAGCAGCACGTGCCGGTGCAGCCGGACGCGGATTCATGGTGGTGGCTGATGAGGTTCGTCAGCTTGCGGCTCAATCCAGACAATCCATCGAGATGGTTGGAGAGATCACAGACAAAATCATGACTGAAATGAATGAGACCGTGGATGCTTTGTCGGCAGCTTATCCGTTATTCAAGGAACAGATGGATGCGGTTAAAGACACCAACGTCATCTTTGCTTCCGTACAGGAACAGATGGGTGCATTTGTGGAACGTCTGGGCATGGTGACAGGTTCTATTGGAGATTTAAACAAATCTCAAGGTACGTTGTCTGAAGCCATGAGCAATGTCAGCGCTGTAGCTGAAGAATCTTCTGCAACGTCCCAAGAAGTAGCTTCCTTGAGCAGTGAACAGCAAAATATCAGTAACCAGCTGGTAAATCTGTCTGGCAAACTTGAGAATGTGTCTACTGAACTGAAAGAAACCTTGTCACGCTTTACGGTGTAACAAGCCAAGGTTGAAATGAGGAGAACCTGTCCCGCACATGGGACAGGTTTTCTTTTTGTTTACCGGATAATTCCAAGCCATATCAGCAATAATATGTCAAAACGACAAAAGGTGAGATTGGGATGCATCTCCTTGCGAAACGGCGAATCTATATTACTTGTATTCTTCTAACTCTTGTCTTTGGATTGCTTATATTGCGATTGGGATGGATCCAGATCGTTCAGGTGAATCAGACGATGCCTGGATTTCATCGAACGGTACGGGAAATGTCTGTATTGCAGCGTGAACGCGGGGTGATGCTTGACTCAGGGCGGGGACAATTTACGGATTACAAGGGTGAGGCGTTGACTGGTAAACTGCAATGGGGACTGGTTCTTTTTCCACAGGCAAGTCCATTAGAGAAATTACGCAAGCAAGGGGCATTAGAAGGCTCCGAGATAATACAGTTGGCAGCTATATTACATACCGATTTGGATCAATTGAAGAAGGAATGGAATCAGGAAAGCGCACCTCATTTCTGGACAGCAGGTACAGATCAGCCTGTTCATTTGAACGCTGCTCAGGTGGAGCGCCTACGTAGTTTGCACCTGCAAGGAGCTGGCATCTATCCGATGATGACAAGGTATCTTCTGGGGCATACAGGGATGCAGTGGATGGGTTATCTGGCTGAACAGCCTGAGTCCTCCAAAGTTCTAACTGGGCATCAGGATGAAGTAAAACAGCCATTTGCCATGAAATCAGGGGCAGCGGGACTGGAGAGGACACTTGAACCCCTGTTGAGGGGAATTGGCCCTACGCTTGTATCACGTATGGTCTCGGGTGGTGGAGAGACTATCCCTGATATTCAGCCGCACGTCATTGCACCGGCCAATAGTCATTATCCTTTACGTGTAGAAACCACAGTCGATGCTGAGTTACAGCGTGGGTTGGAGCAGTTGACGCAAGAATCTGGATTACAAGAAGGGGCCGTGGTTGTGTTAGATGCCGCTAACGCAGATGTTCGCGCCATGATTTCCCGCCCTTTCTATCAGCCACAGCATGTAGACCCCAAGCAATCGGCATGGGGGAATCGTGCAGTACAGGGAGCCGTACCGGGTTCCATTTTCAAAATTGTCACTGCCGCTGCCGCTTTAGAGTATCATGCGGTTTCTAACGGAGAAGAATTCCATTGCGGTGGTGAGTACGGAAGATACGGGCTGTCCTGCTGGAAGGAGCATGGGCATGGAGACCTGAACCTGGAGCAAGGGTTCGCTGAGTCTTGCAACATCGTATTCGCGGAAACGGCGCGCAGGCTTAGTATGGAACAACTGGAGAACACGGCTGATCGTCTTGGACTCGCGCGTCCGATTGGCTGGGAGGGGAAGCAAATGGCAGGAATACCCGTGTTACGACACTTTGATCATGAGGATCACGGGCGTGTGAGAACAGAGGCTGTTTCTTCTGCTGATGAAGGTGCAAAAATACAGACAGCAATCGGTCAGCGAGATGTCTTGGTCACACCGCTGCAAGCTGCCAATCTGATCGTTACACTGTTACATGATGGAAAGGTTACTGCCCCGCGTCTCGTTAAGCGCATCCGATATGCGGATGGTGGCACCATGCTGGAGATGCCCTTGCATGATTCACCTTCAGCATCAGGACAGATTGCTCCCGCAACAGCGCATAAACTGTTATCCTGGATGAATAAGGTCGTCCGTGAGGGAACAGGAAAATCCCTGCAGCGTGCACGGTGGCATGTTGCAGGGAAATCAGGTACAGCTCAGGTACAGAAACATGGGGAGAAGCGAAACAATCAATGGTTCATTGGTTATGGACCGGTAGAACAACCTAAATATGCTGTAGCTGTTCTTGTCCAAAATGTCTCTCCTGACAGCCATCATCAGGCGACGGCTCTCTTTAGGAAGGTGATGGACTATTTGGCGGAGTCCTCATGATCCTTCGCAGGAACGGGACGTTGTACAGTAGACTCGGCAGAATTGGCTGAGGCCTTATTAACGGGTGGGTCCATGACCAATGGAGAGGACTCAAATTCATCTTTTGGCAGGTGAATCCACTTTTGCAGGTACCCTTGTTGTAACAGTTCTTTCAGAAGGATCAGAAGCACTGGAGATAACACTACACCAGCCAGGCCAAAGATCGAAAGAGAGATCAGCATAAACGAAAGCATCAAGTACGCCGAAGATACACCAATCGAGTTACCCGATATTTTCGGTTCAAGCAACTGCCGTGTCAGCATCGTTACTGCCAGAATCACAATCAGGCCAATCGCCAAGCTACTATTGCCAATAATGAATAAGTAGACGATCCATGGAATAAATACAACAGGAACGCCAAGCAATGGTACCAGATCAAAAACCGCACAGACTGCTGCAATGGTAAAGGCGTTAGAGGTTCCCAAAATCAACAAACCTGCATAAATCAATACAAACGTAATGAGCATCATGATCATCTGTGCCTTCAGATACGAGCGGATCGTCTTGAACACGTGATTACGCATGAATTCAATAGCTAACTTTAATGTTTTGGGCGTTTTCGCACGGGCGAACTTGCGCCAGGATTCAATCTCGATACTGAGGAAAAATGCCAGAATAATCGCAATTCCGAAGTTCGTAATAAACGAAGAGAATGAACTGAGGAAACCTACGACGAATTGTGCTCCGCTAGTTACCCATTTGGACAGGAACCCGGTCAGTGTTGCAAAATAATCATTCGCTTTTTCCATAACTCCATCAGGAAGAGCGTCTGACTTGTCCTGAATGAATAACACCAGATTGGTGAATTCACGCTGTATCATTTCAATGTATACAGGGAAATTATCTTGAAGATTGGAAATTTGTGAAATGATAATTAAACCTGCACCAAAAAAGGCAGCGACAATTAATGCAAGAAACAACAAGACGGAGATGGCGGCTCCAAGTGTCTTGGGCAATCCTTTGCGATGTAAAAATTTGGCCAGCGGTTCAATCATCCAATACACAATGAATGATAGAAAGACCGGTGCAGCCACTTGGTATAATTGACTAAAACCGTACATGATCACATACACGGTTAATACGAGCAGCGCGATATCAAAGACAGTGCGCCCGTATTTTTTGTAAAGCGGTAGCATGGACATGGCTCCTTTGATGGCAATAATTAGATTGTATTTATTGTACACGATAGCTATCTTTTTGGGAAAACAGGATTTAAGAAAAGTATGAACTATGATAAAATTAAAGGCGGTTTATTTTAGATAGTGCCATTGTGCACCGTAATTCAGCATGAGAAGTGGGGAGCTTGCATCATGACAACGATACTTCATAGTATTTTACTGTGGTTATTGTATCTTTCATCTTTTTACGCCTTTATTCCAAGTTTGATTAGCAGGCTTTTTGGTTTTCGTGTATTTCGACGGGGAAGAAGTGATACACAATTTGCATTAACGTTTGACGATGGGCCAGATCCACATTATACGCCGAGACTGCTCGATCTGCTTCGTCAGCATCAAGCAAAAGCAACATTTTTTGTCGTTGGAGAACATGCCGCGAGTCATCCTGAACTCATTCAGCGCATACATGACGAAGGTCATCTTATTGGCATTCATAATTATATTCACAAGACGAACTGGCTCATGCGGCCGCGTACCGTTCGTGATCAGATTCAGCGAACAGGTCAGATTATCCATGAAGTAACCGGCGTGAAGACTTGTTATTATCGTCCACCGTGGGGGATTATGAATCTGTTTGATTTTTTCAGCAAGAAAGAACGTAAGATCGTACTGTGGTCTTCCATGTTTGAAGACTGGAGAAGCCGAATAGGTGCCCAGAGATTGACCGAACGGATGCTGAAGGAACTGAGAGGTGGAGAGGTCATGCTGCTGCATGATCGAGGGACGACCCTTGGTGCAGATGCACACGCGCCGGAGCAGATGCTTCAGGCGCTGGAAGTCGTCTTGCAGGAAGCTGAACGGTTAGGCCTGCAAAGCGTACGCGTTGATACGTTGATGGGAGGTGTTACAGTGAGCGAATCTCAGAACAAGAATCAACCACAGCCATCATTGAAGTTATGGAAGCGAATCGTTGTTGCCTTATGGCTGGGCTGGGAGAGGTTGTTCCACTGGGTATATCATCTGCGGACGGCTTCGCCAGAAGATCCAATGTTACACTTTCGATCCCGTGTATATCACGGAGCACGAATGGAAATGAGTGATGGCCATGTCATTCAAAACGGAGATCCGGTCATCGAACTGCATTTTGACAATCAGAAGTTGTTTGAACTTGGGGTGACTTCGCGATCCAGTATGCATTTGGCTATTCGCATGATTCGGACGATGGAACAACAATTACCGGATTTGGCACGTATGGTGGCACTCGAACCAGAGTTACGCTCTGCCAAAGCTATATACGGTGTGAGTATGATTAACAGAGGTCCGGAAAAATTCGGATTTACCATACAAGAATTGCCCCCTGGACCGTTCAGTGCTGCATCCAAAGTATACCTGAAACTGCTCTTAAGTGTGATCCATCCAGCAGGAACCAAACGTCTGAAACAGCGTACAGAACAATTGGTACCCAAGATGATTGCCATGCCGCTGGATGTACTGTTGGAACGTTACGGTCAACATACGACGCAGGTGGCAGCAACGATAGAAGAATCCAGAGATGAATCATTGTTAATTGAACAAGAGATAATACCAGAGCGGAACTAAACGGACTGATCATACCAATAAACAAAAGAAAAGGGTTGCCCTTCGCCAGATTTGGCAGAAGAGCAACCCTTTATTTATTAGTGAATTAGATACTCAGTACGCCACCGTTGCTTGCATTGGTAACCAGTTTGGAATAACGAGCCAGGTAACCGGTTTTTACTTTCGGTTCAAAGCCTTTCCAACCTGCGCGACGACGTTCAAACTCCTCGTCACTGATGTGCAATTCGATGATACGGTTGTTCAGATCCAGCTCGATGATGTCCCCTTCTTCAACAAAGGCGATTGGACCACCTTCAGCTGCTTCCGGAGAGATATGTCCGATACTGATTCCGCGGGATGCACCAGAGAAGCGTCCATCGGTGATCAGACCAACTTTGGCACCAAGACCCATACCTACGATCTGGGAAGTAGGAGCCAGCATCTCAGGCATACCTGGTCCACCTTTTGGTCCTTCATAACGGATAACAACAACATGTCCTTCTTTTACTTTGCCGTTAGCAATACCTTCGAGCGCTTGCTCTTGGGAGTCAAAGCAGATGGCAGGACCTTTGTGGTATCCACCAACCGAAGCATCAACAGCACCAACTTTGATGATAGCTCCTTGTGGTGCAAGGTTACCAAACAATACAGCCAGGCCGCCTTTTTCGGAATGCGGGTTATCCAGATGGTGGATGACATTGGTATCCTGGATTTCTTTTCCTTCAACGTTCTCACGGATTGTTTTACCTGTTACTGTAATACAGTCACCATGAATCGCGCCTGGTTTCTTGAGCAATTCGTTCAGCACTGCGCTTACGCCGCCTGCATTGTGAACGTCTTCGATGTGAAGATCGGAAGCAGGTGCAAGTTTCGCCAGATGCGGAACGCGGTTAGCTACTTCATTGATCCGTTCGATTGGATACTCGATACCTGCTTCATGAGCCAGTGCCAGCGTGTGCAGTACTGTATTCGTAGATCCACCCATAGCCATATCCAGTGCAAACGCGTTATCGATCGCTTCTACAGTAACGATATCACGTGGTTTCAGATCCATTTTAATAAGTTCCATCAGTTGTTTAGCGGATTGTTTAACAAACTCACGACGCTCAGGAGCAACAGCAAGGATGGTTCCGTTACCTGGCATAGCCAGTCCCATCGCTTCAGCCAGACAGTTCATGGAATTCGCTGTGAACATACCGGAGCATGATCCACATGTTGGACAACCGAACTGTTCAAGTTCAAGCAAGCTCTTGTCATCGATTTTACCCGCTTGATAAGCGCCTACGCCTTCAAATACAGAGGTCAAGGACAGAGCTTTACCATTGCTGTCACGACCGGCTTTCATCGGTCCACCGCTGACAAACACGGTAGGGATATTACAACGGAGTGCACCCATCATCATGCCGGGTGTAATTTTATCGCAGTTCGGGATACATACCATGCCGTCAAACCAGTGTGCAGATACAACGGTTTCCACGGAATCCGCGATAATGTCACGGCTTGGCAGCGAGTAACGCATACCAATGTGTCCCATGGCAATACCATCATCTACTCCGATGGTGTTGAATTCGAATGGAACGCCACCGGCTTCACGAATAGCATCCTTTACAATTTTACCGAATTCCTGAAGGTGGACGTGGCCGGGCACGATATCGATGTAAGAGTTACATACGGCAATAAATGGCTTGCCGAAATCCTCTTCTTTAACGCCCGCTGCGCGGAGCAAACTCCGGTGCGGTGCACGGTCAAAACCTTTTTTGATCATATCGGAACGCATCTTCTTGGCTGACATGGTGTGTTTCCCCCCAAATATATAATATTGAGCAACATGAATGGAAAAGTAAATGGCAGTGCATCTGTCGTTTAAATTCATCCGTACTCTAAAAAATGATCCGGCTTGCCGGTGTCGAGCTCCCCGTAGTTTGTGAAATTCTTTGCTGCTTTAAACCCGTGAACACCCGGTTTTTCTATTGAGTCTATCACAACCGTCGTCATATTTCTACAATCAATAAAAAGAAGCCTTAAACCATTTTCATGGAATTAGACTTCTTGATTTGCGGGAAAGCTATGATCATGTTTCGATGTGGCGAGCGGAATTCATCAGTTGCTTCCGCCTTTGCGTCCAATCTCACGATAGAATTCCTTATTATGGGTTTCGGAGGTTGCTTCTCCGCCCTTGCGACCAATCTGCTTGTAAAAGTCAGTATCATGGGCATCTGAAGTCGCTTCTCCACCTTTTTTTCCAATCATCTGGTAGAAGCTTCGATCATGGTTTTTGGAAGTGGCTTTACCACCTAATCTACCGGCTTCCTCACGGCTCATCTTGCGTTCTGACGTCGGTTGACGTGCCATTACAAATCACTCCTTACAACGATAAGTTGTTTTTTGTAGCGCGTATCCCTAATTTACCACATCATTTCCAGCCTGAAACAACACACCAGGATGGAATCGATGGTGAAGAGATCCATCAGAGCGTTAGGCCGACCGTTTGAACACCTCATGCCGATTGAAAGAAAAGCGGGATATATCCGGTTCAATTAAGGGTTTGAACGTGTGACGTACAGCCGGCAGAGCCAGTGTGACTGAAAAGAGTACGGCGATGAGAAGTATGACTGGAATATAAGCTGAGCTTCCCATATAACTGTAGACTCCAGACCAGATCGCGAGACGAATGAGAAAACCATGCAGCAGGAATACATAGAGTGTGCGTCGTCCAAGGTCCGTAAGTCTGGAAGTCAAGGAAGGTACCCAGGCCAAGAAAAGTGTTGCCGATGCAATTTCCAATAGGTAGACACCAAGTCGGAAGATGCCGGCATACCATTCGTGGTGACCCAGTTCGGCGTACGTCATGCTGCCAAGTAACCATCCCGATGAAATATTCATACCCCCATACCCGATCCATACCAACAGTGCAGCGGAGAGGATGGCTGAGGTTTTTCGCCCCCAACCGGATAATAAACGAGAACGAATGGATGCTCCATAGTCATAACCGATGACAAAGAACGGCAGGAACACAAACGTACGGCTGAAGCTTAGCCAGAACCCGTCGATGGGCAAATACCCGGCAAATACACCGAGCGCAATCGATCCAATCAGCCGATATATCGGTTTCCATGAAATCGTCAGACGAAGCAACAGTCGCCAACAGAAATGACTCGCGAGAAACCATAACAGCAAGTAAGGTGCAAAGAAGGATAGCCGCATATGGGGTGTGTGGAAGACGGTAAAGTCCATTAATGCGTATAAGGACTGAAACAGTACATATTGTAAGGCAATCTGCTTCAGAACATTTCTCCCAGAGGCACCTTGAAGTGAGTGTGTCGCAAAATACCCGGTTACCCATACAAAGAGTGGCATGTGAAACGTATATATCCACAGGAACAGAGCTTCTGCTCCTGCAAAGCGTGTGATGAGTGGTTCCAGTGCATTACCAGCAAGGACACAGACGATAAGCATAAAGCGCAGATTGTAAAAGAAAGATTCCTGATCATCCCGGATCAGTGTCTGTTTTTTCATGGTGTAGCCCCCTTATAGACCCTAGTTGCAAGGTCATTTGCATCTGTAATAAGGGTAATACGGATGTACATTATCTATTGTGATTTAATTCACATTAGTAAGCGCTATCTTTTCTCAAAGCTGTGACAACAAAATGAACGTAACGGGATTGACAACGGTTGCATAGAGGATGACAATAGTAAAAGAAGATGAGGGAATGTAAATATAAGGAGGGAAGAAATCATGTCAACGAGTCCCTATCCAAGCCCGGAAATTATTACGTTTGGGGAGAGTATGGGTTTGCTGACCGCCAAGGATACAAGAGGGCTGGAATATGCAGCCACACTGGACAAGTCTTTCGGGGGTGCTGAGAGCAATCTGGCTATTGGCGTATCCCGCCTGGGGCATACCAGTGGTTGGTTTGGACGCTTGGGCAATGATCCGATCGGCAGTATGATTCTAAAAGCCATTCGCGGTGAAGGTGTAGATGTATCCCGGGTAAGGTTAAGTGATGACGACCCTACTGGTTTGATGATTCGTGAGAACGCTTCCGGGAAAGCCTCGGTGCATTATTATAGGAAGCTATCTGCTGCAAGTGCGATTACACCTGATGATCTGGATCCCGACTATATTGCCGGGGCGAAGATTTTACATGTTACAGGTATAACGGCGGCGATAAGCCCGTCCGGACTTGCAACGGTAGAGGCTGCCATACATATTGCCAAACAGGCAGGGGTGAAAGTAAGCTTTGATCCAAATCTGCGTCTCAAACTATGGTCTGCGGATGAGGCTCGTCCGGTTATACTGCGTTTAGCTGAACTGGCGGACTACTTTTTACCGGGTCTGGACGAGATGAAACTTCTATATAACGAAGAAAATGATCAAAAAGTGCTTGAGCGTTTATCTGCCATGAATGCTGTGTGCATCGTGAAGGGTGGCCCTGATTTGACCTACGTATTGGCGAATGGTACCCTAACGGAAGTTCCGTACTTTAAGGCGGATTATGTTCTGGATACGGTAGGAGCAGGAGATGGATTCTGCGCGGGATTTTTATCGGGGTTGTTAAAAGGATACTCCCCGCAGGAAGCAACCCGTCTCGGCAATTTGACCGGTTCCATGGTTATACAGGCTGTTGGCGATTGGGAGGCACTCCCCACGTGGGGGCAGGTCGAGGCCAAGCTGAACAACGTTGCCCATGTTGAGCGCTAGTCGCTGCTGAAATCATATATGGCTCATCTTCGTTCTTAAATGTAAGGCTTGTATACACAACCACCACATTGACAAGGGAGAGAATGAAATGAAGAAGCTTCAGCTGTTGCAAAAGATTACGGACAATGGGGTTGTGGCGGTTCTGCGTGCAGATTCTGCTGATCAAGTCATTGCCATGGCCGAGCAAGCGATTGCGGGTGGCATTAAAGTTATCGAGATTACGATGACAGTGCCCAGTGCGCTCAAAGCCATTGAAAAATTAAGCCGTGTATACCATTGGAACACACAAGATCCAGAGAAGTTCGCGATTATTGGTGCGGGAACGGTGTTAGAACCGCAAACGGCAAGAGCTGCCATCATGTCGGGTGCCGAGTTTATAGTCGGACCTTCCCTGAATCCGGATACCGTTCAGATCTGCAACCTGTATCGAATTCCGATTCTGCCTGGTGTGATGACGATTGCTGATGTTCAACGGGCATTGGAACTCGGTGTGGACATCGTGAAGTTGTTCCCGGGTAATCTGTATGATCCTTCGATTATCAAAACGATGAAAGGGCCTATGCCACAGGCGAATTTTATGCCAACTGGCGGGGTATCCTTGTCTAATCTGGGGGATTGGATCAAGGGTGGAGCAGTGGCTGTTGGTATCGGCTCCGACTTGACATCGGAAGCTGTGAAGACGGGTGACCTGAGTCATGTCCGTCGCAAAGCGGAACAATATATGGATGCTTATCGCAAGGCCAAGGCTGAATAATATTTGTTCAATTCGGAGAAAGGGAGCCTGAATTAACGAAGGCTCCCAATTCTGTGAGCCGCGGCACCTGCGGAAGTGAAGAAAGGTGATTAACGTTGAGAAATCGGTATAATACAGGGCGCAAGAAGAGGGGCATCGGGAAATTCCTGCTCGTACTTCTGGCGCTCATTGTCATTGGATGTGGATTTGTTGCGTGGAAATTATTCACACCATACGGTCCACAGGAAACAGCTCAAACGGCCATGGAAACAGCCAATAAGGTGACCGTGAGCGAACAAGAGAACTGGATTGATTTTGTGCCAGATAAACCGACTGGGAAAAGTGTACTTTTCTACCCTGGTGGACTGGTAAAACCTGAAAGTTACGCAACACTTGCGCATGAGTTGGCCGCTGCGGGTCATCACACGATTATTGCCAAGATGCCAGTTAACCTGGCAGTGCTCAAGCCAAACTTGGCAGATGAGATTCTGGCCGCATATCCAGATGAACAATTCGTTATGGGTGGACATTCTCTCGGTGGGTCCATGGCTGCACGTTATGTAGCATCGCATCCTGATGCTCTACAGGGCATCTTCTTTCTGGCATCCTACCCGGATGAAAAAGGAAGCGTAAAGTCACTTGGAATACCTGCTTTATCCATTCTGGGAACTAAAGATGAGGTCGTGAATGCCACGAAGTATCAAAGTGGACGGATGTATCTTCCAGAAGACACGGTATATTACACCATTGAAGGTGGTAACCACGCCCAGTTCGGTGATTATGGTCATCAAAAAGGAGATGGTGAGCCGGAAGTGAGTGGAGAAGAACAGCTGAATCAGACGGTCAAGACGGTACTGGCTTGGTTAAGTACTATCAAGTAGGTATTGATCATTCTGCATTAAGGGCTGTATGCATTTATAGCATACTTGATGGAGGTGGTACGGATGGCTATGCTTCAAGTGAATGGAGCGCAGATCCCATGTAAAGGTATCCTATTAGATAAAGATGGAACACTGCTGGAATTTCTCCAGCTATGGGGGCCGTGGGCAGAGACATTAATGGATCAGTTACAATCACGTATGAATGAACTTGGAGCTCCATTTACAGTTGAACGGGAGCATGTTCTGGGCACCATTCATAATCCACAAGGACACATTGTTGGATATGATCCGCAAGGTCCGCTGGCCATTGCGACTGTGGATGAGTGCACGGGATTGCTTGCCGGGCAGTTATATGCGGCAGGTATGCCATGGAATGAAGCGATCACAACGATACGCAAATTTTCAAGTGTAGCCATGAGATCGGTAAGAGAGCGCAAATCCGCTGAACCCATGTCAGGATTGCTGGATTTCTTGCAGAAATGCAGGGCAGCGGACATACCACTGGCGGTCGTCACTTCAGACAGCACAGCAGCAGCAGAAACACATCTGGATTGGATGGGGATACGTTCCTTTTTCACATCCATTGTGGGCTGTGATCGGGTGACCCAGGGCAAACCGGATAGAGAAGCAGCACTCTTGGCTTGCCGTGAATTACATATCGAACCTGCGGAGGCCGTTGTCATTGGAGACAGCAATGGGGATATGCAGATGGGGCGGCACGCAGAGGTATCCTATACGCTTGGTTACTGTCCACAGTTAGATCAAGGATCCCACCTGGTTGATGCCCATGCCATTATTCGTCATTATAATGAGATAAGCGTGATTATATAAGTCACTCTGGTTTGGTTGAACGATATAAATTGAACTCAACATTTATACAAAACGGAGTGGCCAGTGTAAATATTCTTTAGTTCAATTTATATAGTAAACAAAAGGAGGAGAGAGGATGAACGCAACAGAACAACTGGCTGCCTGGATTCAGGAAAGCTCCCGTATTGTTTTTTTCGGAGGGGCCGGAACTTCAACGGAAAGCGGGATTCCCGACTTCCGCTCGGCTGCGGGTCTGTATCAGACGGAGCAGCATTCGCCTTATCCACCGGAAGAATTGTTAAGCCGGCATTTTTTTGATCAACATGCCGATATTTTTTATGATTTTTATCGAGGCAAAATGCTTCATCCAGATGCGGAACCTAACGGGTGCCATCGACTGTTGGCCCGTCTGGAGCATGAGGGGAAACTTCAGGCAGTGATCACGCAAAATATCGACGGACTGCATCAGAAGGCAGGCAGCAGCAATGTCTTTGAGCTTCACGGCTCAATTCATCGTAACGGCTGCATGGATTGCAAGCAGTTTTATACGCTGAATGAAATTATACTATCCCAACATACCGTACCTCGCTGTACCGCATGTGGTGGTGTGATCAAACCGGATGTGGTGCTGTACGAAGAGGAGCTGGATCAGACGACATTGTATCGTTCCATTGATGCACTGTCTTCTGCAGATCTGTTACTCGTGGGAGGCACGTCACTGACGGTATATCCGGCGGCCCAGTTAATTACGTATTTTCAGGGAAAACATACCGTTCTGCTGAACGCTACACCTACTGCTTATGACCGCAGGGCTGATTTGCTGATTACAGATCCGATTGGCGAGGTAATGAATAATGTGGACCAGCTTCTTGGTTAAACGTATGGACTGAACAACCGCATT
Organism: Paenibacillus sp. Y5S-9; assembly: GCF_036894235.1. Lineage (NCBI taxonomy): Bacteria > Bacillati > Bacillota > Bacilli > Caryophanales > Paenibacillaceae > Paenibacillus > Paenibacillus sp. Y5S-9. Next base: position 5,348,934 of record NZ_CP145887.1, on the reverse strand, counting down.
CTCCGGCACAGACCGGACAAAAGAGGCGGAACCTGGGGAAAGAAGGGATTCATAATGGTCTACGTAGCAAGCGATACTCGCTATGAAACGATGAAATATAACCGCGTTGGACGTTCAGGTTTGAAACTGCCAGCGATTTCACTGGGGCTGTGGCATAATTTTGGCGGTATCAATAACGCTGAGAATGGCCGTAATATGATTACCCGATCATTTGATCTGGGCATTACACACTTTGACCTTGCCAACAATTATGGTCCACCGGCAGGTTCAGCAGAGCAGTTATTTGGACAGGTACTGGCCCAGGATCTGAAACCTTATCGGGATGAACTGGTGATCTCCACCAAAGCGGGATATTATATGTGGCCCGGGCCGTATGGCGAGTGGGGTTCACGCAAAAATCTGGTATCCAGTCTGAATCAGAGCTTGAAGCGTATGGGCCTGGATTATGTGGATATTTTCTATTCCCACCGTTATGATCCCGAAACACCTTTGGAAGAAACGATGATGGCACTGGATCATATTGTTCGCTCGGGCAAAGCCCTTTATGTAGGGATATCCAACTATCCCGCAGAGCAGACGAGACAGGCTGCCGAAATTCTGAAAGGTCTGGGTACGCCCCTGTTAATCCATCAACCGAAATACTCGCTGCTGGAGCGCTGGATTGAAGATGGCTTGCAGGACGTGCTGGATGAGTATGGAACAGGCAGTATTGCATTCTGCCCATTGGCACAAGGTGTGCTCACGAACAAATACTTGAATGGTATCCCGGAAGACTCACGTGCCAAAGGACCATCGGTATTCCTTAATGAGAGCAACATCTCTCCAGAGACGCTCCGAAAAGTGCGTGCGCTGAACCAGATTGCAGCGGCCCGCGGTCAGAGCTTGGCCCAATTTGCACTCTCCTGGGTTCTGCGGAATGGCAGGGTAACTTCTGCGCTGATTGGCGCAAGCCGTCCTTCCCAGATTGAAGAGAATGTGGCTGCGCTTAGTCAGCTGGATTTCTCTACAGAGGAATTGGAACGGATTGAATCCATTCTGTCTCCGCAGCCTGATGACAAATAAATAAAGTGTAAAAGGTGCATCTTAGCCATAATGGCGGAATGCACCTTTTTTTGTCGTATGTGGTTCCGGCCGTTATCTTGCTCACCGTTTGTTTTGTTGAGCGTTCTTCTGTAACCCCTGATGTAGTGGGCGGGACAGTATTTTCTCTCGATACAAGCTAGGCGCTTCACCGTGAAATCGTTTGAACTGTTTGGAGAAATACAGCGCGTCTGGCAGTCCGACCGATGCAGATACCTGTTCGATGGACAGATCCGGGCGTTCTCTCAGGAGTTGGCGCGACTTGTCGATCCGCAGTTTGAGCAGATAAGTGACTGGCGAAAGACCGGTTTCCTGTTTGAAAATACGGGATAGATACGCACGGTTGTACCCGAGACTCGCAGACATTTGTTCAATGGAGACAGGATAGGCATATTGGGTGGACATATACTGAATCATCTGTTTCACCGTACGTCGGATGGATGATTCACCTGGAATTAAGGTTTGGCCCTGCGAAAGGTGATTCTGTGCTTCGGCTAGAATCATATATAACGTACCCAGTGATGTGAAATGGGAGCTTTCTTTGCGCTCGGCAAAAGCATCTTGCATCACGGATAACCAATCGGATATTCCACAAGAGGGTCCGGCATGAAAAACGGACTTCTCGGGGCGGAATCCCGCCTCCTCGGCATGCTGGGCAGCCTGGCTGCCCGTGAAAGCGATCCAGCGGTATTGCCATGGATTGCGGGCGTGAGACTGGTAGCTTACCAGTTGCCCGGGATGAATGAGAAAACAGTCACCTGCGGATAACTCGTAGGTGTGCAGTTCGGTACGGAACGTACCCGCCCCTTTTTCTACATAGTGCAGCAGATAATAATCAAACAGTTTGGGGCCGACGGCGTGACCCGGAAGGGTCTGGCTTGCTCCGGCAAACAGGACATGCAGTGCGCCTTGCTCATAATAGACGGGATTGGAGGCAACCGAATAACTGAGTGCTCCACTTTTACCGGAAGGTGATTCCTGTATTTTTTCTGTAGAAGATGCAAGGGATTCTTTCTTGGCGTTGAATGAGTCTGTCATACTCGTTTCCTTCTTTCTGGGATGCTCCGATCATTATACGCCTTAAGGTCACATTTATCCATATGAAACACACATGGTTGCATTACAAGAGGCACCGCTTTCTTATATAATAACATTAAGAAAACCACAACAATGAGGCGAGGTGCACCAGCAGTGAACGTAACTGAATTGAAACAAAAGTTTATTGAAAAGTACGGAGAGAGTGGAGCGGACATCCGTGTATTTCATGCTCCTGGGCGTGTGAATCTGATCGGTGAGCACATTGACTATAATGGTGGATACGTGCTTCCGGCAGCACTTGAATTCGGAACAACATTAATTATCCGTGAGCGTGAGGACAACAAGTTGCAATTGGCTTCCACGAACATGTCATATGAAGGGGTACTAGACACTTCCTCCATCGGTAAGGAGAAGACCGGAGAATGGACCGACTATCCTGTTGGTGTCATGGTTGAATTGCAGGGCAAAGGCGTGAATGTAACAAAAGGCTACGACTTCCTGTACCATGGGGAGATTCCGAACGGGGCAGGGCTTTCATCATCTGCATCATTGGAGGTACTCACCGGATTTGCGATTCAGTCTCTGGAGGGCGTAACGGATATTGATACGGTTCAACTGGCGCTTCTGTCCCAGAAAGCGGAAAATGAGTTCGTAGGCGTCAACTGTGGAATCATGGATCAGTTCGCTGTCGCAAACGGTGCTCAGGATCACGCGATCCTGCTGATGTGTGACACACTGGAGTACGAAAAGGTTCCTTTCCGTACAGGCTCCTACAAATTGGTCATCGGGAACACAAACAAACGCCGCGGTCTGGTAGATTCGGCTTATAATGAACGTCGCTCCCAATGCGAGCAGGCACTTGCCATCTTGAAGGAACAGCTGCCTGCACTGAATTACCTGGCTCAATTGACGCCAGAGCAGTTCGTAACACTACAGGATCAGATCAAGGATGAGAAAGTAAGACAGCGTGCACAACATGTTGTGGAAGAGAACGCGCGTGTGCTCGCATCGGTCGAAGCTTTACGGATCAATGATCTGGAAACCTTCGGCAAGCTGATGAACGCTTCTCATGAATCGCTTCGTGATTTGTATGAAGTTAGCTGTGATGAGCTGGATGTTATGGTTGAAGAAGCTCAGCGGATTCCAGGCACGCTTGGTGCTCGGATGACTGGCGCAGGATTTGGCGGTTGTACCGTATCACTTGTGCATGAAGATGATGTCGAGCGTTTTGTAAGCGAAGTGGGCGCTGCATATGAAGCGCGTACCCGTCTAAAAGGTGATTTTTATGTATGCGGCGTAGGTGACGGTGTTAAAGAATTGAAGGAGGCGAAGTAAAATGGCAATTTTGGTGACTGGTGGAGCAGGGTATATTGGATCTCATACGGTAGCAGCATTGTTGGAACGTGGGGAAGAGGTTGTAGTACTGGATAACTTGCAGACAGGGCATCTCGAAGCGTTGCTCGGCGGTAAGTTGTATGAAGGGGATCTGCGTGACAAAGAAATTCTGGCGAAGCTGTTCGCTGAGAATTCAATCGATGCAGTCATTCACTTTGCAGCCAACTCACTCGTAGGCGAAAGTATGAAAGACCCGGTTAAATATTATGACAACAACGTGTTTGGTACACTCTGTCTGTTGGAAGCGATGAATGCAGCGAACGTACGCCGCATCGTCTTCTCCTCTACAGCAGCTACCTACGGTGAGCCTGAGAAAGTGCCAATCGAAGAAAGCGATCGTACAGAGCCAACCAACGTATACGGCGAAACCAAGCTGATGATGGAACGCATGATGTCATGGTTCGATAAAGTTCAGGATATCAAATATGTTTCCCTGCGTTACTTCAATGCAGCCGGTGCTCATGAGAGCGGCAAAATTGGTGAAGATCACCAACCAGAGAGTCATCTGATTCCACTGGTGCTGCAAACGGCTTTGAAACAACGTTCGCACATCGCCGTATTTGGTGACGACTATGCAACAGAAGATGGGACATGTATCCGTGACTATATCCACGTGAGCGACTTGGCTGATGCACATCTGCGTGCAGTAGATTATCTTCGCAAAGGTGAGAACAGTAACGTGTTTAACCTGGGTAACGGCACAGGCTTCTCGGTAAAACAAGTGATCGAAACAGCTAAAAAAGTGACTGGCCTCGATATCCCGGTTGTACAGGAACCACGTCGTGCAGGTGACCCGGCTGTGCTGGTAGCTTCATCTGCCAAAGCGAGATCTGTCCTGGGTTGGAACCCGAAATGGACCAATCTGGAAGATGTTATTCAAAGCGCTTGGAGCTGGCACCAATCACGTCCTGACGGCTACGGAAAAAACTAGGAGGCGAACACCTTATGTCACAGACTCATATTGCAGCAGGTGCCACAGAGCGGACACCGGAGCAGCAGGAAGCACTGCATGCCATTGAACGTCTGGTTGCATTTGCCTTGCAGAAACAATTAATCGAGGAAGCGGATTGGGATTATAGCCGCAACCTCTTGCTGGAACAATTCGGATTTTCAGAGCCTTATGCCGGTGAGTTGGACACAACTGTGCCCGATGGTCCACAGGCGATGCTGGATACGTTGATCGATTATGGATTTACCATTGGACTCATTCCTGAAAATAGTGATACGTTCCGTGATTTGCTGGATGCCAAAATCATGGGTCATTTGATGGCACGCCCATCCGAAGTGGTGCGCGCCTTTCGCCACACGGAGCAGACGGAAGGTATTGAGGCGGCCACATCTCAATTCTATGACTTGTCGATTAACTCCAACTATATTCGGATGGATCGGATCTCGAAGAACGTTTACTGGACTCAGGACACGGCCTATGGAGACATGGAGATTACTATTAACCTGTCAAAACCGGAGAAAAGTCCAAAGGAAATTGCTATGGCGAAATTGCTTCCGCCTCCGGTATATCCAAAATGCCAGCTGTGTCGTGAAAATGTAGGTTACGCTGGTCGGGTGAATCACCCGGCCCGCCAGAATCTGAGAGTTATTCCGCTGGAACTTAACAGCGAGCCTTGGTTGTTCCAATACTCGCCGTATGTGTACTACAACGAGCACTGCATCATTTTCCATCATGATCATGTGCCGATGAAATTAACCAAAGATACACTGCGCAGACTGCTTGCCTTTGTTGGGGAGTACCCACACTACTTTATCGGATCTAACGCGGATCTGCCGATCGTGGGCGGTTCTATCCTGACACATGACCATTTCCAGGGTGGTCGTCATACGTTTGCCATTCAAAATGCACAGCCAGAGGCGGTCTTCCGCCATGCGGATGCACCTGGACTTACGTTGAGTCTTGTGAAATGGCCAATGTCCGTCATGCGCCTGGCCTCACACGATCCTGCAGAACTGCTAGAAGCTGGTAATGCTGTATATGAAGCGTGGAAGGTCTACAGTGATTCTGCTGTGGATATCGAAGCATTCAGTGAAGTGGACGGGGAACAAGTACCACACAATACGGTAACACCAATCGTTCGTCGCAGTGCAGATGGTGGTTATGAGATGGATCTTGTATTGCGTAACAATCGTACAAATGACGTGCATCCTGAAGGGATTTTCCATCCTCACCGTGAGATGCACCATCTGAAGAAAGAAAACATTGGTCTGATCGAAGTGATGGGGCTTGCCATCCTGCCAGGTCGTTTGAAAGAAGAACTGGACAGTATCGCGGATATCCTCGCTGGAGATGCCAAACTTGCTGAAGCCGCCAAAGCTTCTGATCATGTGTTGAACAAACACCTGAGCTGGGCGGAAGAATTGATTGAACGGTTTGGTCCTAACCTGGACAAAGAACAAGCCGTTGCCATTGTACAACAGGAAGTCGGCTTGAAATTTGCCGAGATTCTGGAACATGCAGGTGTCTACAAATATGATGAAGCAGGACGTCAGGCTTTCCGTCGTTTTGTAAGCAGCATGGGATACACTGAATAGTAGTCAACAAGAACAACACCCGCCCAATCATGAGCGGGTGTTGTTCTTGTTATTCTAGACATTTGTATGCATTGGAAAGAAATTCCGGGCAAGTTATAATGGAGTGAAGTCCTAGAGTACCACAATGAATTGAGGAAATGGGGTTAATAACTTGGAAAAGAAAGCATTGAATATTCCGTTGATTACAGATGCTGAGGAACTGCAAGGCATGGTGGGTGAACCTCATGAACATGTGCGTAACAAGGCAATTTCATTTGTGGATTCACATGTTCAGAACTTTCTATCCATGTCACCGTTATTTTTCCTCTCCACCTCCGATCGTGATGGAAAAAGTGATGTGTCACCTCGGGGTGATGGAGCGGGATTCGTAAAAGTGTATGATACATATCGGCTCGTCTATCCCGAACGCCCAGGAAATCGGCGCATAGATTCGTTGCTGAACATGTTGTCGAACCCTGGTATTGGTATGCTCTTTTTGATTCCGGGTATGAATGAAGTGCTGCGTATTAATGGTACAGCATCTATTACCAAGGATGAGGAATTCATCGCCAGTATGGGCTGGAGTGGTAAAACCATAGGTGCGGCTGTCATTGTAGATGTGGAAGAGTGCTTTATCCATTGCCCGCGGGCATTCAAACAGTCTGGATTATGGGCCTCAGAAACATGGGTCGATGCTGAGGATTTGCCTTCAACGAGCGAGATGTTTCGAGCCCATTTGGAGATTAACGGATTGTTATAAAGTGAGTGACTATCGATTTGTTTTTCTATAAACGGGGTACTATAATTGGAGTTGCACTAAAAATTCTAAACTCCATTGGAGGCGACAATAGATATGAGATCTTTCCAATTCTATAATCCAACCCGGCTGATTTTCGGCAAAGGACAACTGGAAGCATTGAAAACAGAAGTGCCGAAATACGGTAAACGGGTTCTGCTTGTATATGGTGGCGGCAGTATCAAACGCAGTGGTCTGTACGATCAAGTGATCGGTTTGCTTAAGGAAGTTGGAGCAGAAGTGACTGAACTGGCAGGTGTGGAACCTAACCCACGTCTTTCTACGGTGCATAAAGGGGTAGACCTCTGTAAAACAAATAACATCGACCTGATCCTCGCTGTAGGTGGCGGCAGTGTACTGGACTGCTCCAAAGCTATTGCTGTAGGTGCAAAATATGATGGCGATATGTGGGATTTTGCTCAGCGCAAAGCCGTTGCACAGGACGCTCTTCCACTCGGTACCGTATTGACGATGGCAGCAACCGGTTCGGAGATGAACTCCGGTTCGGTTATTACGAATCAGGATACACAAGAAAAATTGGGCTGGGGTAGCGCATACTCATTCCCTGCATTCTCTATCCTGGATCCAGTGAATACATACACTGTTCCACTGGACCAAACGGTATACGGCATGGTAGATATGATGTCCCACGTATTGGAGCATTACTTCCATCTGGATGCCAATACACCGGTTCAACTTGGCTTCTGTGAGACGATTCTGCGTACTGTCATGGAAGCAGCGCCTCGTCTGGTTGAAGATCTGGAGAACTATGAACTGCGCGAAACGATTCTGTATTGCGGAACAATGGCACTAAATGGCGTGCTGAATATGGGTCTCGCAGGCGACTGGGCAACACATAATATTGAACACGCGGTATCCGCAGTGTATGATATCCCACACGGCGGTGGACTTGCAATCTTGTTCCCACACTGGATGAAACATAACCTGGATGTGAATGTGGATCGATTCAAACGTCTGGCAATTAATGTATTCGAGGTGAACCCAGAAGGCAAGTCGGACAGACAGATTGCCGAAGAAGGTATCGATGCGCTCAGCAAATTCTGGACATCCATTGGTGCACCTAACCGTCTGGCAGATTACGATATCGATGATAGCCAGATCGACGTAATGGCAGACAAAGCGATGCTGTTTGGCCCATTCGGTAACTTCAAGAAACTGCAACGGGAAGATGTTGTATCCATCTACAAGGCTTCTCTGTAATTCTATAATCACTGCAAAGTGAAAGGACACATTCCGTTGTCCAATAACCGCAAGTCTCCTTTATGGGGGCTTGCGGTTTTTTCATGTATTCGGGCTGTACACGTGAATAATGGAGGAACATGAAGCAAGAAGAACAGAATGTCGTGATAATACCCATTATCGGGTTCAGAATACATTTGAGGAAAGATTTTGAAACATTTTGATGTCAGCTACGTATTTATTTACATGTGGAATGCCCAGTTAGGATGAATTTGCGGCAGAGGAGAGGAGGAACAGGGGATGGAGACAATTTATTGGGGGTGTCTGATCGGAGGAGCAATATTTGCGGTTGTCAGCCTTGTGCTGGGTGACTTGATTGACGGCTTGCTGGACGGAGCCTTCGAAATGCCAGGTCTTGATTTTTTCAAACCCGTTGTGTTAGCTGGTTCCATTACAACCTTCGGTGGGGCAGGCATTATGCTGACACGTTATAGTTCATTAAGTGCGATGTCGGGTCTAATATTATCCCTGCTTATAGGTATTGCTGCAGCCATGCTGGTATTCTTCGCATATATCAAACCGATGCGTAACAGCGATGTCTCGATTGCATTTTCAATGAAAGAGTTATCTGGGAAAATTGGGGAAATCACCATTCCGGTGCCGGAAAAAGGTTTTGGCGAAGTGATGATTCGTTTTGCATCCGGTAGTACGATTCAAACGGCATCCAGTTTTGAACACCTCCCCATTGCGGCGGGAGCACGTGTTGTGGTGGTGGATGTTGTAGATGGTGTACTGCGTGTGTCGGAATGGGATGAAAATGTACTTAAAGATTTATAAAGTATTCTTATCACCTAAGTAGTTTAAGCACTCATCATGAATGAATAAGGGGAGAGATGTGGAATGGATAATTTGAATTTGAATTGGGATGTATTGCTGATTCCTATAGTTGTAGTCGGTGTCATTCTAATTTTAGGTTTGGCTTTCTGGGCGAGATACAAAACGGTTGGACCGGATGAGGCAATGATCGTTACGGGATCATTCCTGGGTAGCAAAAATATCTCCGATGATGATTCTGGCCGAAAAATTAAGATTGTTCGTGGTGGCGGTGCATTTATCCTGCCAGTATTCCAGCAATCCGAGTTTATCTCCTTATTGTCCCACAAGCTGGATGTCTCCACACCTGAAGTGTACACGGAGCAAGGGGTTCCGGTTATTGCTGACGGTGTAGCTATTATCAAGGTTGGAGGCGCTGTAGAAGACGTTGCTACGGCAGCTGAGCAATTCATCGGTAAACCTGTAGAAGCGCTGAGAAGCGAAGCACAGGAGGTACTGGAGGGGCATTTGCGGGCCATCCTCGGTACAATGACGGTGGAAGAAGTATATCGGAACAGGGATCGGTTTGCGCAAGAGGTTCAAGGCGTAGCAGCTAGAGATCTGAAGAAAATGGGACTGCAAATTGTCTCATTTACCATCAAGGATGTTCGTGACAAACAGGGCTACCTGGATGCTCTCGGTAAGCCAAGAATTGCTGCTGTGAAGCGTGATGCCGAGATAGCTGAAGCGGAAGCGATGCGTGATGCACGTATTCAGAAGGCCAATGCGGAAGAGCAGGGGCAAAAAGCGGAGTTGCTGCGGGATACCAATATCGCTGAGGCAGCCAAAGAGAAAGAACTGAAAGTAGCCACGTTTAAGCGTGATCAGGATACAGCAAAAGCGGAAGCCGATCAGGCTTACCATATCCATGAAGCGCGTGCTAGACAGACTGTGGTGGAAGAAGAAATGAAGGTTGAACTCGTTCGTAAAGAACGTGAGATTGATCTCCAGGAAAAAGAAATCGTCGTACGTGAGAAACAATATGATGCTGAAGTGAAGAAAAAGGCAGAAGCGGATCGTTATGCGGTAGAGCAGGCTGCCGAAGCAGATAAAGCCAAAAGAATGCGTGAAGCCGATGCTGTACAGTATTCGATTGAAACACATGCCAAAGCAACAGCTGAACAGAAGCGACTTGAAGGTCAGGCTATGGCCGATGCGGAACTTGCCAAAGGTACAGCGGATGCAGAAGTTATTCGTTTGCGTGGTCTTGCCGAAGCAGAAGCGAAGGAAAAACTGGCAGAGGCGTTCCAGAAGTTTGGCGAAGCGGCTGTACTCGATATCATTGTCAAAATGTTGCCTGAACTGGCTGGCAAAATTGCAGAGCCAATTGCATCCATTGATAAACTGACGGTGGTAGATACAGGCAAAGGTGAAGGTGCAGCGCGAGTGAGTAACTATGTTACCGAACTTATGGCGACCGCTCCAGAGATGCTCAAGAGTGTATCCGGCATCGATGTAGAGCAGCTGATTAAAGGTCTTACAAAGTCCAAAACACCTGCGCCAGTTGCCATTCAACAGAGCGAGGCTGTTACAACTCCTTCTATAATCGACAAGATTGTGGAAAGAGCTGGAGTTGACGAGTAAGAAGCACTTCGAATCTTGCATGGTTGCTCTATTGACCTTAAGGCGAATTTTTGTTACTTTTTAAGCGAGACGTCCGGCGCGGTTTGCCCGCTCCGGGTGTCTTTTCGTTCGTAACAGGGTGTGACTTAATCACACCTAAGATGGTGTGAAAAAAGAGGTGCAAACAATGAGCAGCCTGCATGTAGATAAAGCGCTAAATAATAATGTAATCATTGCACAGCATCCTGAACACGGGGAAGTCGTTGTTATTGGTAAAGGCATTGGCTTTAACCGAAAACCGAGTGATCACATTCCATTGATGGCTGTGGAGAAAATGTTCATTTTGAAAAACCAGCAGGAGCAAGAGCAGTACAAACAGCTTCTTCCACAGGTGGATGAAGCACTGATCGAGATTATTAACGAAGTTATTACGTATATTGCAGAGCGTACGGACGTTCCTCTGAATGAACATATTCATATTGCATTAACCGATCACATTTCTTTCGCGTTAAAACGCAAGGAGCAGGGAATCGTCATACAAAATCCATTTTTATATGAAACCCGCGAGATATATCCTGAAGAATATCGAATGGCAGAATACGCTGTTCGTCTGATCAAAGAGAGAATGGGTGTTGATCTGGGGATGGACGAGATTGGTTTTGTTGCGCTCCATATCTATAGTGCAATGACCAATCAAAATATATCCCAGGTACGTGAACATTCACAATTGATCACTGATTTGGTGAACCTGGTGTCCGATCAACTCGATTATTCGTTTGAAACGGAATCGCTTGATTACTCTCGTTTGCTGACTCATCTTCGTTTCGCCCTTGAGCGTGTTCGCCGTGGAGACAAAGTGGAAGAACTCCATAAGTTGGATTCCCTGCTTAAGTTGGAGTATCCGGAAATGTACTCGCTTGCATGGAAACTGACCAAAGTGATGGAGAAAAGACTGAATCTGCCTGTTTATCCTGCGGAGGTAGGTTATCTGACCATTCATCTGCAAAGGCTGAATCAGCGGAAGGAAGAAGAGAATAAGTGAGATCATTCCAGTGATGGAATGCGGAATTTATTTTTTTGGTGTAAAGGCTTGCAATAGATTAGAACTGGTGCTACAATGGTTTCCGTAATCAAGCAACTGAATAAACATAAGCGACGTGTTACTGACTCGATCAGGCATGAGTTAATTAAAGTGTGATTGTTCTTTCCTTGTACAGGGTATGCTATACCCCAAGGTTGGCACAGTTTACTTTATTAATTCATGCCTTTTTTTGTGTTCCCTTGCTTGCATCACAACATATAAATTAGACGAAAGGGAGATACGACGCGATGTTCAAAAAGCTTTTTGGTGTATTGCAAAGAGTAGGTAAAGCTCTCATGTTGCCTGTAGCCATTCTACCTGCGGCAGGTTTGCTACTCGGAATCGGTAACATGTTGGTTAATCCAGATTTCTTGCAATATGTAACGGCGCTCGACACCCCTTGGGTGAACTCGATCGCAACAATTATGATGAATGCAGGTCAGATCGTATTCGATAATCTGGCATTGCTGTTCGCCGTCGGTGTAGCCGTCGGATTAGCCGGTGGCGAAGGGGTTGCAGGTCTCGCAGCGATCATCGGTTATCTGGTCATGAACGTCACACTGGGTACCGCAGTAGGGGTTACTCCGGCAATGATCGGTGAAGTACCGGGTTATGCCAGCATCTTGGGTATCCCAACATTAAGTACAGGCGTGTTCGGAGGTATAATCATAGGTATTGCCGCCGCGCTATGTTACAATCGATTTTTCAAAATCGAACTGCCGTCTTACCTCGGTTTCTTTGCAGGTAAACGTTTCGTTCCGATTATCACTTCGGTTGTTTCCCTCTTAATCGGGTTGCTTCTGGTGATTATCTGGCCACCGATTCAAAATGGGTTAAATGCTGTATCTCACTTCATGGTAGATACAAGCCCGACATTGTCGGCATTCATCTTCGGAGTTGTAGAACGGTCATTAATTCCGTTTGGTCTTCACCACATTTTCTACTCCCCATTCTGGTTTGAGTTCGGTGAGTATGTGAACAAAGCTGGAGATGTCATCCGTGGTGACCAGCAAATCTTCTTCAATCAATTGCGTGACGGTGTGAACCTCACAGCGGGAACATTCCAAGTTGGTAAATTCCCGTTCATGATGTTTGGTTTGCCAGCGGCCGCACTTGCGATGTACCATGAAGCAAGACCAGAACACAAAAAGTATGTTGCAGGTATCATGGGTTCAGCTGCGCTGACCTCGTTCCTGACAGGGATCACAGAACCACTTGAATTCTCGTTCCTGTTTGTAGCACCAATCCTGTTTGCAGTACACTGTATCTTTGCAGGTTTGTCTTTCATGACCATGCAAATTCTGGGTGTAAAGATCGGTATGACCTTCTCCGGTGGGTTCATTGACTTCCTGATCTTCGGGATTATTCCGAACCGTACACCTTGGTGGGACGTGATTATTGTCGGATTGATTCTTGCGGTGATCTATTACTTCGGTTTCCGGTTTATCATTCGCAAATTCAATCTCAAAACACCTGGACGAGAGGATGCAACGCCTGAAACCGAATCTGGCGGAGGCTCTGGTTCAACGGATGATCTGCCCCATAACATTCTCGAAGCCTTTGGTGGCAAAGAGAATATCAAACATCTGGACGCTTGTATTACTCGTTTGCGGATTGAAGTTAATGAGAAATCCAATGTGAAAAAAGATCGTTTGAAACAATTGGGTGCATCTGGTGTACTTGAAGTGGGTAATAATGTTCAAGCCATCTTCGGAACACGTTCCGACACGATCAAATCTCAGATGCAGGATATTATTGCAGGACGAACACCAGCACCAACGCCAGCAGCTGCCAAACCAACTCCAGAAGAGGAGAAGGCACAAGGTGAGCAAGGCGAGCGCATCGTTGCTGAGGATATCGTTATGCCAGTCAATGGTGAATTGCTGGACATTACAAACGTACCTGATCCGGTCTTTGCTGAGAAAATGACAGGTGATGGGTTCGCAATTTTGCCACATGATGGTACGATAACTTCTCCTGTGTATGGTAAAGTGTTTAATGTATTTCCAAGCAAACATGCCGTGGGCATTATGTCCGATGGTGGCAAGGAAGTGCTTGTTCATATAGGTGTTAATACGGTGAAGCTGAAGGGTCAAGGCTTTAACGTACTGGTACAGGAAGGTGATCTGGTATCAGCTGGTCAGCCGATTATGGAAGTGGATCTGGAGTATGTCAAAGCAAACGCTCCTTCGATCATTTCACCAGTTATTTTCACCAACCTGCCAGAGGGCTCCACGGTAACCCTCAAGAAGAGTGGAGTGCTGAAAGTTGGCGATCAGCCAATCATTGAGATAAAATAAGAAGTGTTACGACGATGGCAAGCAAGTGTAAATATATGCAATGCCTAAACCAAATTACTGAAAGTGAGATGATTGTAATGCAACAAACATTCAGAATTACAGACGAAGATGGTATCCACGCACGTCCGGCGACAGCCCTGGTTAATACAGCAAACAAATTCAAAGGTGCAGAATCCTTTGCAGAAGCTAACGGTAAAAAAGTAACTTTGAAATCCATCCTGGGTGTTCTTTCCCTCGGATTGGAACAAGGCGACACTATCAGCATCATCGTTGAAGGCGAAGGCGAAGCTGAAGCTCTTCAAGCTTTGACTGACGTTATGGTTAACGAAGGGTTGGGCGAAATTAATGCTTAATGTCTCCGGGATCGCGGCTTCGGCGGGTATTGCTATCGCCAAGGCGTTTATCTTGGAGCATCCTGACTACTCTGTAGAAAAACGCCAAATTAACGACGTTGACGCAGAGATCGCAAAACTCGACTCAGCTCTGGGTAAATCCCAGGCTGAGCTTGAGGCGATCAAAGAGCGTACTTTACAAGAGCTTGGCGAGAAAAAAGCTGAAATTTTTGCTTCGCATTTGCTCATTCTGAATGACCCGGAACTAATTGATCCGGTTAAAGCTAGAATTGCGGATGACATGATCAATGCAGAATTTGCTTTGAACGAAACGGCATCGCAATTTATCTCCATGTTCGAGAACATGAAGAGTGCATACCTGCAGGAACGTGCAGCAGATATGCGTGACGTTACCAAACGTGTGCTAAATCACTTGCTTGGTATCGACTTCATGAGTCCGGCTGAGATCAATGAAGAAGTGATCGTGCTTGCGGAGGATCTAACACCTTCCGACACGGCTCAATTGAATCGCCAATTTGTTAAAGGTTTTGCAACCAACATTGGTGGACGTACTTCTCACTCGGCGATCATGGCGCGCTCTCTTGAAATTCCAGCTGTTGTTGGAACCAAGGACATCTTGGCTCAGGCGAAACAAGGCGATATGATTATTGTTGATGGTCTGGATGGTCACGTACTGGTTAACCCTACTGATGAAGTTATTGCTGAATACCGTGCCAAACAGGAACAGTATGATGCACAACGTGCAGAGTGGAGAAAACTTCGTGATGAGCCAACGGTAACAGTGGACAACGTTCATGTTGAACTTGCAGCCAACATTGGTACACCAAATGATGTAACGGGTGTTCTGGAGAATGGCGGCGAGGCTGTAGGCCTGTACCGTACCGAGTTCCTTTACATGGGCAGAGACAAGCTTCCTTCCGAAGACATCCAGTATAATGCTTACAAAGCGGTACTGGAAAAAATGGAAGGCAAACCTGTCGTTGTTCGTACACTCGACATCGGCGGAGACAAAGAGCTTCCATACCTGGATCTGCCAAAAGAAATGAATCCATTCCTCGGCTTCCGCGCAGTTCGTCTGTGTCTGGACCGTCTGGATATATTCCGTACACAATTGCGTGCATTGCTTCGTGCAAGTGTACATGGAAACCTGCGTGTCATGTTCCCAATGATCGCAACACTTGGTGAATTCCGTGAAGCAAAAGCTGTCTTGCTCGAAGAGAAAGAGAAGCTGGTTGCTGAAGGTATTGCTGTTTCTGACAGCATTCAACTTGGAATCATGGTCGAAATTCCTTCGACTGCAGTTCTGGCGGATCAATTTGCCAAAGAAGTGGATTTCTTCAGTATCGGAACGAACGATCTGATTCAATACACAATGGCTGCTGACCGTATGAACGAACGAGTGGCTTATCTGTACCAACCTTACAACCCAGCCATTTTGCGTTTGGTTAAAATGGTTATCGATGCAGCGCATCGTGAAGGCAAATGGGTTGGCATGTGTGGTGAGATGGCAGGAGACGAAACAGCAATTCCATTGTTGCTTGGTCTTGGATTGGATGAGTTCAGCATGAGCGCAACTTCCATTCTGCCAGCTCGTAGTCAGATCACCAAACTGTCCCGTGCGGATATGCAGGAACTGGCTGCTAAAGCTCTGGATATGCAAACGGCTGAACAAGTCGTTGAATTGGTTCAAAGCATTAAAGCGTAATTTTGCCGGGGTTTCCTCCGGATTTGAGGTTTTTCTTTTTCCGATAATGAGCTGCATTGATGCAGCGATTTTGCCGGTATCCGCGATTCATGTGGATATCGGCTTTTTTTTGTTATGAACAGGATAATGTGATTCGGACACTGGTATACATCGGACTATAGCTTGCCTTCGTTTGAGACATGTTCTAACAGGATGATGGTGAGCTGTAAGAGTGGCATCTTTAAAGGGGAAGGCAACACAAAAAGCTCTTGCTGATTAGAACATCAGCAAGAGCTTTCGTATTAACAATGTATTAATTAACTGCAAGCGCAGTTCAGTACAGGTTTGCGGGCCGCGGTAGTCTCATCAAGACGAGTGACCGGTGTTCCGTAAGGTGCGTTGAGTACCAATTCTGGTGTCTCTTCCGCTTCTTTGGCAATCCGTATCATCGTATCAATAAACCCATCCAGTGTTTCTTTGCTTTCGGTTTCCGTCGGCTCGATCATGATGCATTCTTCCACGTTGAGCGGGAAGTACACTGTAGGCGGGTGATATCCAAAATCAAGCAATCGTTTGGCAACATCCAGTGTACGCACACCATACTGCTTCAATCCCCGACCAGACATGACGAATTCGTGTTTGCATACACCTGGATATGGAATCTCATAGTAAGGTGCGAGACGTGCCATCATATAGTTGGCATTGAGTACCGCACACTCAGATACACGGCGCAATCCTTCCGGTCCATAGGTACGAATGTAGGCATAGGCACGTACCAGAATACCGAAGTTACCGTAGTAGGCTTTAACACGACCAATGGATTGATCGCCTTCACGGTCCAGTGAATATACACCATCATCATTCTTGATCACCATCGGTTTAGGCAGGAACGGGATCAAACGGCTCTTCACACCGACTGGTCCGGCGCCAGGTCCACCACCGCCATGAGGCGTGCTCATCGTTTTGTGCAAGTTCAGATGCACCACGTCAAAGCCCATATCACCCGGACGTGTAATGCCCATAATGGCATTGGAATTGGCTCCGTCGTAATACAACAAGCCACCAGCCTGATGTACGATGGATGCAATCTCCTGGATATCTTTCTCGAACAAACCAAGTGTATTCGGGTTGGTCAGCATCAATGCTGCCGTATCGGAACCAACGGCTGCACGGAGTGCGTCCAGATCGACCAGTCCGTCTGCGCGGGATGGAATCGTCACAGTTTCAAATCCTGCAACGGTTGCGCTTGCCGGGTTGGTCCCGTGAGATGAATCGGGCACGATGACTTTGGTACGTTGTTCGCCACGACCTTCGTGGTAGGCACGAATCATCATAAGTCCAGTCCATTCTCCATGGGCACCAGCGGCGGGTTGCAGAGTCACAGCGTCCATACCCGTCAGCCCTGCAAGATCGTTTTGCAACGTATACAACAGTTCAAGTGCACCTTGAATGCTGGATTCATGCTGGTACGGATGGATTTTGGCGAAGCCATTATAACGTGCAACATCCTCATTAATCTTTGGATTGTATTTCATCGTACAAGAGCCCAGTGGATAGAATCCGTTATCTACGCCGAAGTTCCGGCGGGACAACGCAGTATAGTGCCTGATAACATCTACCTCGAACACTTCCGGTAGTGCCGCTGCTTCCGAACGGAGCATTTCCCGGGGAATCAACGTATCGGCAGCCTGACGAGGAACGTCACATTCTGGCAAAGAATAAGCGACACGTCCAGGGCTGCTGAGTTCAAAAATCAAGGATTGTTCCGGAGCAGGAGATAAGGTCTGTGCACGAAATGTTGTATCCGTCTCAGGTTGAACCGAAGTGGAGACAGAGGTACCCGTTTCTGATTGTCCTTGTACCGATGTTGTCGTTGTCGTCGTCGTTTCCTGAGTCACAGCGATCCCTCCAATGCTCGTGCAAATTCGTCAATCTCTTCCTTAGTGCGCCGTTCGGTAACAGCAATCAGCATATGTCCGGTAAGCTCCGGATAATCACGTCCAAGTTCGTAGCCACCAATAAAGCCTGCATCCAACAGTTTCAGTTGAAGTGCATCCACATCGGTTCCCTCAGGAAGCTTAATAACAAACTCATTAAATGTTGGTGCATTAAAAGTAAGGCTAACTCCAGGAATCGCAGTTAATGTATTGAGGGTGTAATGACTCTTTTGCAAATTCAGATCCGCGACATCGATCATGCCCTGTTTACCCATGATGGACATGTACACAGATGCGCTGAGTGCAAGCAAAGCTTGGTTGGAACAGATGTTGGATGTCGCCTTTTCGCGGCGGATATGCTGCTCACGCGCTTGCAGTGTGAGTACAAATCCACGTTTGCCGTTGCGATCGGTTGTTTGACCTACAATTCGGCCAGGAATCCGGCGCATATGAGGCTGGGATACGGCGAAATATCCGCATGTCGGGCCGCCGAGTGAAGCGGCGATACCGAGGGGCTGCGCATCGCCAACAACGATGTCGGCACCCAGCTTGCCTGGGGCTTCCAGCAGACCCAGCGATAGCGGGTTAGCACTTACAACGAGCAGGCCTTTGTGCGCATGCACGAGGTCAGCCGCTTGTTTTACATTTTCCACAGCACCAAAGAAGTTTGGACTCTGGATCATGACAGCAGCGGTATCGTCCGAAATGGCGGCTTGCAGGGCATCCCAGTCAGTGACGCCATCCTTATAACCAATCTCGACAATCTCGAGGCTCAATCCGTGTGCATAAGCCTGCAATACCTGACGGGCTTCCGGATGAACGGTACGGGATACGATGAGCTGTTTGCGACGTGTTGCTGCTGCTGCCAGATTACCTGCTTCTGCAAAGGCAGTTGCGCCGTCATACATACTGGCATTGGCTACAGCCATACCGGTTAATTCACAGATGTAGGATTGAAATTCGAAAATGGCCTGTAGTTCACCTTGGCTGATCTCAGGCTGATAAGGTGTGTAGGCAGTGTAGAACTCGGAACGGGAGATGACATGATTGATGACGGAAGGAACATGATGATCATATATGCCTGCGCCGAGGAAGCTGGCGTGTGTTTCGAAATTGGCGTTGGCACCAGCTTGTTTGGACATGTGACGTGTCAGCGCATATTCATCAAGTTTGGAGGATACGGGCAGCTCGCCCTGATAACGAATCTCTTTTGGAATGTCCTGAAACAGTTCCTCCAGCGTATCCACACCGATGGTTGCGAGCATGGCGCTCTGATCTTGCTCAGTCATGGGAATGTAACGGTGCTTGCTCATGCTTGATCAGCTCCTTGAGTAGGTGTCTTTGACGTACGTGTCCGTTTATGAAAAGGGGTCTTCACGACCTCGGCTTTTAGTTTCTTGCCGCGGATCTCAATCTCAAGCGGGGTTCCCAGCGCAGCGTATTTGCTGTCGATTAGGGCCAGCCCCAGATTACGCTTC
This sequence comes from Paenibacillus sp. Y5S-9, assembly GCF_036894235.1. Lineage (NCBI taxonomy): Bacteria > Bacillati > Bacillota > Bacilli > Caryophanales > Paenibacillaceae > Paenibacillus > Paenibacillus sp. Y5S-9. The sequence goes on along the minus strand of NZ_CP145887.1, from coordinate 5,329,633 downwards.
AATGTAGGTGATTGTGTGCCTGTTGTCACTTCGCCAATCTGTACGCCTTCGGCGTAAATCGGATAGTGGGGGCGGGGAATACCGCGCTCCAACACTTCGATGCCCACCAGTTTGCGGGCGGGACCGTCAGTTTTTTGCTGTAACAAGGCTTCGTGTCCGATAAAAGGTCCCGCATTCAGCTTCACAAACATGCCTACGCCAGCTTCGAGTGGAGAGATGGTTGCCGACAATTCCTGTCCATACAGGGGGAGCCTTGCTTCAAAGCGCAGTGTATCCCGGGCACCAAGTCCGGTTGGTACGAGTCCGTGACCTTCACCGGCTTGCATTAATCCATTCCACACCGCAGCAGCCTGGTCCGCAGGTACATATAGTTCAAAGCCGTCCTCACCGGTATAACCGGTACGGGACAACAGTAATTTAACGCCGCATACCTCTGCCTGCTGTACAAAACGAAAAGGCTCAATCGAGGATACATCCGTATCTGTAACTTTCCCGATAATGTCTACAGCCAGTGGTCCTTGCAAGGCGAGCAGCGCCGTCTGCTCCGAATCGTTGGTCATGCTCACGCCAGGGATCAAGTGCTCTTGCAGCCACGCCCAATCCTTGTCGATGTTGGAGGCGTTAACAACGAGCATATAATGCTGATCTTCCAGCTTATACACGAGCAGATCATCCACCACACCGCCATCTGGGTAACACATCAGGGTATACTGGGCTTGACCCGGAACGAGCGTGGTCACATCATTGGTCATCATTTGTTGCAAAAAAACTTCAGCCTGCTCACCCTGTACTGTGAATTCGCCCATATGGGATACATCGAACAGTCCAGCACGCTCACGCACCGCTTCATGTTCTTTCTGGATTCCGCTAAATTGCACTGGAAGCTCCCAGCCTCCAAAATCAATGCACCGTACGCCTTCGTATTGCTGATACATTGGGAAGAGTGGTGTTCTAAGCAAATCGGACATCAAATCACCTCGTCATGGGCCGTCAACCGGCCGGATATACAATCGTGGATCAATGAAACAGGGTATTTTTACATTTTTCCGCTAGATATTTTCATCACATAAGTATGGTAAGGCAGCTATGGCAGCGCCGATCTGAATCCTGTTTTTCGTTTTTTGGGAAAAAGGAAAAGGACAGGCCAAAGAATCGGCATGCCAAGTAGCACGCTGTATTCTAAGGCTCTGTCCCTTGTACCTGAGAGTTACCCCGCTGCCTTGTGCAGCAGGTTTCCCCTTGGGTGATCATAACGCCCGCTCAGGGCGAATAGATGCTCTCCAGAGTTGCGTCCCGTAAAAGTCCTTTTGCCTGAGAGATTCACCCCCGCTTATCGGTGGTTTACTCCTTCGGCGTTACCTCATGTACATCCCGAATCGGGTGTCACGGGTAATCTCTCCCTTTACATTCATCCGCGGGTATAACATAGTCCAATAAACACATTTACTCCTCTCATTAAAACGTGAATCCACTACCGATGTCAAGAACGATGTCATAGATCATAACTAAAAAACCGAATATTTAATTTATCTTAAATGTTATTGTTCGTGTATTTAAAAAGACTGCGCTTACTATTCTAATATTCACCAGTATATGAAGAAAGAGTGTAATCGGGTTACAGGATTTAGAGGTGATCAATAAATAAATTGTGAGGTATCTTGACATTTGAATCAAAAATATCATACGCTATGTTCTGGGAAAAAGGTTAAGGTCAAAGAACGCATGCACTCATTTAATGAAAAGCGAGGCGGATATCGATGAGCGAATTGAAAAGTGATTTCCTGTACAGTGAAGAGCACGAATGGGTGCAAACCGTAGGGGAGGATACTGTACGTATTGGCATTACCGAGTTCGCGCAGCATCAGCTGGGTGACATTGTGTTTGTGGAATTGCCTGACCTTGAAACCAATGTAAAAGCAGAGGACAGCATTGGCACGATCGAATCGGTCAAAACGGTTTCGGACTTGTTTTCTCCCGTCACTGGTTCAATTATTGCAGTGAATGATTCGTTGCAGGACTCCCCTGAACTTGTCAACAGCTCTCCATACGAGGAAGGCTGGATGATTGAAATCCGTGTTGAGGGAGATCTGACAGCAGCATTGTCTACATTGATGAATGCAGACGCGTATCGTAAACATACGGAAGAATAGTATCAACGAACTTGTACTTATTAACATATATTTTATAATGAATTGAAATGAACTTCATATTGTTTCGACCTGTGTGAGCCTGAGGCTTGCACAGGTTTTTTGTGCTTTCCGAGAATGGTTTCCAATGCGGATTGAAGCAGATTGTGGATGTGAATCGCCTGACTAGACCAAGCTATAGGTTAGAAATTGATTTTGGAAATGATAAAAGTCATAGGCAAAAAAAGCCTTGTGTACCAGTGGGTTCAGCCATTATGCATCCATTAAAACGATTACATAACCTAATGTTGTCATCATTGTTCATGACGAAAGTACGCTTTCATTTGATTGAACAGGAGAGCATTCTCGCTTAGGATTACAGCAGGGGAGAAATGATACCCCTTTCATAAATCATAATCACTTGATCCAAGGAGGATAATACAATGAGTAATTTGGACCAATCGTCCAATTCCAAAGGTGGGCTACGGGTAGGTGTTCAGCGTTTTGGCCGATTCCTGAGTGGTATGGTCATGCCGAATATGGGAGCGTTTATCGCCTGGGGATTAATTACGGCTCTGTTCATTCCAACAGGCTGGTTCCCTAACGAGACGCTTGCGCAGCTAGTCGATCCGATGATCAAATATTTGCTGCCACTGTTAATTGGTTACACCGGGGGTACGATGGTGCATGGTCAGCGTGGTGGTGTCGTGGGTGCCATTATGACCATCGGAGTCATCGTGGGTAGTGATATCCCGATGTTCCTAGGTGCCATGATTGCCGGACCACTGGCAGCATGGATCATCAAAAAGTTTGATAAATCGATCGAAGGTAAAGTTAGAGCCGGATTTGAAATGCTGGTTAACAACTTTTCAGCCGGTATTATTGGCGGGATCTTGGGGATTTTTGCGCTACTGGGCATCGGGCCTGCTGTAGAAGCAATTAGCAAAGTATTATCTGCCGGGGTACAAGGCTTAATGAATCTTGGTTTGCTGCCGCTGGTCAACCTAATCATTGAACCAGGTAAAGTATTGTTCCTGAACAATGCAATCAACCACGGGATTCTGACACCAATTGCAACAGATCAAGCGAGAGAGTTAGGGCAATCCGTATTATACATGCTTGAATCGAACCCGGGTCCGGGACTTGGTATCTTGCTTGCTTACTGTTTCTTCGGACGCGGAATGGCCAAATCTTCTGCACCAGGTGCCGTTATCATTCATTTCTTCGGGGGAATTCATGAGATCTACTTCCCTTACATTTTGATGAGACCGATTCTGATTCTTGCCGCAATTGCGGGTGGCGTCGCAGGTACATTAACATTCATGCTCACTGGAGCAGGACTTGTTTCAGCACCATCACCGGGTAGTATTATCGCGTATTTCCTCTTAACACCAAAAGGTGGATACCTGCCGATGCTCGCAGGGGTGCTTGTAGCAGCCGTCGTTTCCTTCCTGGTAGCAGCAGTGTTGCTGAAAACGGGTAAACAAAAGGACGAAGATCTGGAGTCCGCATCCAGTCGGATGAAAGATATGAAGAGTCAAGGAACCGTTCCAAACGCTGGCATTACGGCTAACCAACATGAAGCAGACAGAGCCGCAGATATGGCTTCTTCTACAGTCAAAACAGACGTGAAGAAAATTGTCTTCTCCTGTGATGCAGGGATGGGGTCGAGTGCCATGGGTGCTTCCATTCTACGCAAGAAGATGAAGGCAGAGGGGATTGACGTTACGGTGACCAATACGGCTATCAGTGATATCCCGCCGGATGCAGATGTGGTCATCACACAACAAATATTAACCGATCGTGCCCGCTCCGTTGCGCCGAACGCAGAACATATATCCATCGACAACTTCCTAAAAAGCCCGGAATACGATGCGCTCGTTGAACGTCTAAAGTAATTGCACGCATTTGTTTTCCCTGAGCCGGAGGCTGAGATATGAGTATTACCAAAAGACAACGTGAAATCGTGGAGTTTCTGCTGGAGCATCCACATGAAGTCACTGCCGGCGAAATCGCCGTTGAAGTTAAGGTCAGTACCCGAACAGTTCACCGGGAGCTGCAAATGATTGAACAATGGCTTGAACCTTTGGGCATGAGGCTGGAAAAAAAATCAGGAACCGGTATCCGAATTGATGCCGGTTCCGATGATCTGGCTATATTGCGCCAGCAACTAGAGGGTAAAGAATATGTAGAGTTTACGCCGGAAGAGCGTAAGCTCTTCATGCTTTGCATCCTGCTGGATGAACCGGAGCCTGTAAAGTTACTCGCCTTGGCTTCGGATCTGAAAGTGACCGTATCCACCGTAACCACTGATCTGGACGATCTGGAGTCACGAATTCGTCAGGCGGGACTGAAGCTGGTTCGCAGACGTGGATATGGCGTCAAGATTAACGGAAGTGAGACGATTCATCGCACAGCCATAGCTGCACTTGCTCTCGAATTTCTGGATGAGTCCGACCTATTCGGAAGACAGCCAGAACAGGGAGGCTCCATCGTAAACCAAAAACTGTTGGATATGATTGGGCACGGTGATGTGCTTACGGTCGAGAATGCGTTATGGCAACCAGATATCGAATGGCTGGAGAACATCCCGGAACGGCAATACATGAAGCTGCTGATTCAATTATCCGTAGCGGTTGTACGTATTCGTAAAGGCTTTGGCATTGGCCGTATACCTCCCCTGGAGAACAAGGGAGATGAAGTCGCAGAGCAGGATGAAATGAAGGTTCCACCTTATATGGCTTCCCGCTTGTGTGGTTTGTTATCTACCCAGCTGGGGCTGACATTCTCCCAAGATGAGCAAGCTTATTTTCACAGACTATTAGTTGAGACAGAGCAGCGGATTCACTCTTCGCGGCTGTTGCCAATCGACGACTTGATTTTACTGGACAGGGTACATTCACTGATTGATCAGATGCAGGCGAGGACACATTACGCCTTTCATGAGGATCGTTTGCTTCGTGAAGGTTTGCTTGGTCATATGCAACCTGTCATGGAGCGAATTGAAGGACAACAGATGATTCGTAATCCGCTTTTGCAGCAGATTCGCAAGGATTATGATTCACTTTTTGAAGATGTCAAAAAATCTGTGGGGCAAGCTTGGCCAGGCACAGACGTTCCCGATGAGGAGATTGGTTTCTTGGTTATGCACTTTGGAGCTTCCATTGAGAGGTTACGTGCATTGAAACGGGAGATCAGGGCGATCATCGTGTGTACAAGCGGAATCGGATCATCACGCATGCTTTCCAGCCGATTATCCAAGGAGATTCCCGAGATTCGGATTATGGATAGCGTGTCCTGGTACGAGGCTGCACGGATACCTACAGATCAATATGATCTGGTCTTATCCACTGTCGATCTGCCGATGGATGAGCATCAGTATTACAAAGTGAGTCCACTGCTTACGGCGGAAGAGAGCGAACGTCTGCGTCATTTTATCCGAACAACAACATTACAACGACAGCATAACGAGCCCCGTGAAACAGAGGTTCAGACGACAAGTCGTTATTCGGAACCTGATGGAATGGAAGCTATTCTAGTTGAAATTGTCCGAATCATTGGCAAGTTTCAGGTGTATCCGCTGGATAACCAAGATATCGGTTTCTATAAAACCGTGTATGCGATGTGCAACGTACTCCATGGATCTGGTGTGCTGAAGGAACCGGAGGAGATCGCAAAACGGTTGGAGGCACGTGAAGCAGTGGGGAGTCAGAAGATTCCCGGCACAAGACTTGCACTGTTTCATACCCGCAGTGAGGGGATCTACAGGCCGTCTATCAGTCTGTTTCAGCTCACGGAGCCACTGCTTCGTACGCCGGATGATTCGGCAGGAGTCACCCATATTCTTTTGATGCTCGGTCCCCGAGAATTATCCAAGGAAAGTCTGGAGGTTCTCAGTGAGATCAGCGCCCTGTTATTACAGGAAGAGATGATTACATTGCTGGAAAAGGGAATCAGGGATGAACTCATTCATTACCTGTCCCAGGAACTTGTTGGATTTTATCGCAGTAAAACCGAAATTGGAGGTCAACCATTATGAGTATGTTAACAACAGATAAAGTCATCATGAATGCGACGGCTCAGGACAAATACGAAGCGATTCGTATGGCAGGACAGATTCTGAAGGATGCGGGACATATTACCGCTGATTACATTGAGAAGATGATTGAACGTGAAGAGATTGTCTCGACCTATGTAGGGAATGGCCTGGCTATTCCGCATGGTACAAAGGAATCCAAAGCTTTCATTTTATCCACAGGTATCTCTGTCATTCAGTATCCACAAGGTGTTGATTTTGGCGAAGAAAAGGCTTATATGGTCATTGGTATCGCGGCTCAAGGCGGGGAACATATGGAGATCCTGACTAGCATCGCGGTGATCTGTGCTGAGGATGAGAACATGGAGGCACTGCGTCTAGCCAAAACAGCAGAAGAAGTTATCGCAATTCTGGAAAGTGAAATGGAGCTATGAAGGCCTTACACTTTGGCGCAGGTAACATTGGACGCGGGTTTATCGGATTGATCCTCTCCCGTGCGGGTTATGAGGTGGTTTTCTCCGACGTCAATCAGACCTTGGTAACAGCTCTCCAGCAACGGGGGCAATATACGGTGGAACTGGCTAACGAGAGCAAGGATCAGGAGACCGTCACAGGTGTAAATGCAATCGATGGAACCCAACTGGAGACGGTTGCCCAAACCGTTGTGGAAGCGGATCTGATTACAACTGCAGTGGGCGTGGGTGTGCTGAAACATATTGCACCAGGTATTGCGAAAGGACTTGAGAAAAGATTAATTTCCGGTCCTGCTCAAAACCCGCTTCACATTATCGCTTGCGAGAACGCTATTGGAGCCAGTACACAGTTGAAAGAGCATGTATATGCTCTGCTTGATGAAAAGGTACGTTCCCTTGCGGATCAATACGTTTATTTTCCAGATTCAGCCGTAGACCGGATAGTGCCTATTCAGCATCATGAAGACCCGTTGCATGTACAGGTGGAGCCTTTTTACGAGTGGGTGGTGGATCGTTCCCAGATGGCTCCTGCATTCAAACCGGTTGAGGGCATTCTATATGTCGATGATCTGGAGCCGTATATCGAACGGAAGCTGTTCACTGTTAATACAGGACACTGCGTTGCAGCATATATCGGTAATGTGCACGGGTATGACACGATTCAAAAGGCTATTGCCGATGAAAAGGTGAAATCCATTGTCTACGGTGCTTTACAGGAAACTGGAAAAGTTCTGGTGAAGCGTTTTGCATTCAACCCGGAAGAACATGAGCAGTATATTGTCAAAATATTGGGACGGTTCGTCAACCCGTATCTCACCGATGAGGTTACTCGAGTTGGTCGTTCCCCGCTGCGCAAGTTGTCTCCGAATGATCGTCTGGTTCGCCCGGCCCTTCAGGCCTATGCGGATGGATCTGAAACGACCTATCTGGCTATGGGTATGGCAGCAGCCTGCAAGTTCGATGTCTCCGATGATCCGGAAGCAGTTGAACTGCAGAACATGATCCGCGAGAAGGGGATTACAGCTGCACTGCATCATTATACGTCCTTGGATGAGCATCATCCGGTGCTTGAACAGGCTGTTGCCCAGTATAACCAAATGTAAGAACAGTGGCAGCCAGCTAACAGTATAGATGAGGCATAATGAAGAAGAGCCATACAGTTGTTAACTGTGTGGCTCTTCTTTTGGTTGTCTTTTATCGGCATAGTCGTCCAAACAACGTTGACATATGCACGATTTTCGGCGCTGTTCTGCCGGAATGCGGTCAAACACACCCTCGGGGAAAGTAGCCCGGTTACACCAGCATTCCGAATGAGGATGTCCTGCGGCATAGGAACAGCGATTAGCTTCCCCGCATAATGGGCAGACAAGAACATCGATATGGATGTGCTCTTGATCGTCTTGTTCTGCAGACATTCAGTTCTTCCCTCCCTGTGCAATAGCTACGAGCTGAAGTTAAACATACTGGTCCCCAGTATAACAGAAATGTGCCGGTGATTATGGATTTCGCTCTGTATATATGACTTCCAGTTCACCACATCTGTTTCTCCCATCGGCTATTCTTCAGGCGGTAATTCGATCTGTAGGCCTTCCACATGTTTGCGTCCCATCAATTTACGCTTCTTTCGATTTTCCTTTGTTTCTAGCACAATGTCCAAGTCATAATCGTCACCCGGATAAAGCTCATCGGCTGATATATGCAGGGTCAGACGTTTCTTATGGATTTTGACTTTGCGTCCTCGCAGCATGACCCCGATATTTCCACGGCTATCCTCGACATCACAGACGATGCCCGACTGATTAAGATAGGCCGCATACACCCGATCCCCTTTGCGAAAAGTTTTGGCAGGAGCAGGAGAATCCGACTCTCTGGTTGTTGTCTTTTTGTGGGGACCGATTGAATCCTTTGACTGTTTCGACTGGTTCCGCTTGGATAACTCTGCTGGGCCGTCTGCTTCTGCAACGGAACGATCAGGCGTCAGGGCCGGATTTTCCAAAGGAGGTGATGTGAACACGAATGTACGATCTCTTGAAATACTTTGATCGGACAGGGACTTGGATCGCTCGATAATTCGCTGTGGCATGCCCAGCTTTAATGCGATGGAATAAGCATAGCTCTCACCAGCTTCTCCGATACGTAATCGATACAATGGCTGGAGAGAAACGGTGTCAAATTCCATGCGGGCATTTTCAAATCCTGGGGTGGCAGCTGCAAAATGTTTGATCTCACCAAAATGTGTTGTCGCTACAACGGTTGCTCCGCGGCTGTGCAGTTCCTCCAGCATGGCGATGGATAGTCCAACACCTTCACCGGGATCTGTGCCGGAAGCCATCTCATCAATGAGCACCAGAGTTGACGCATTGGCCTGTTCCAGTATGCCAATCATATTGCGAATATGTGCAGAGAATGTACTGAGTGCTTGTTCCAAACTCTGCCCATCACCAATATCAACTGCTACCTCGTTATAAACAGCCATCTCGCCACCTTCCTCCACCGGAATAAGCAAACCCGATTGCATCATCAGGGTTAACAAACCAAGTGTTTTGAGTGCGACCGTTTTACCCCCTGTATTCGGGCCCGTTATAATGAGCGACGAGTACGTTTTGCCGATTGCAAAATCAAGGGGAACCATGGAAGAACCCATGAACGGATGACGTGCACGTTGAAGGTTGATGTGGCCCTGAGTATTGACTCGAACGGTACGTCCATCCATGGTGGCTGCATATTTGGCTTTGGCAAACAGGAAGTCCAATACACCTACCGTTTCGGTGTTGAGGGCGATTTCACGGTTATACGATTCGGCCAGGGAGATTAAATCACCGAGAATTCTCATCTCCTCTCGGGACTCCTCCGCTTGTAGAGCGGCCAATTCCATCTGTAAACTTACTAATTCAACAGGTTCGATATATACGGTTTGCCCGCTCCCGGATTCATCCAGTACACTGCCTTTCACCTGTTTACGGAACTCTTTCTTAATGGGCAGAACCGTTCTTCCTCCCCGTTGGCTGATGACATGTTCCTGCATAATGGAGCGATGTTTACTCACCAGAGAATCAAGTTTTCGTTTCATGCGTTCCGCATTGACCGTTATTTTTTTACGAATACGAATGAGTTCCTTGCTCGCCTGATCCTGAATGCGTCCACTATGGATGCAGCGCTCAATCTCACTCAGCAAAGGTTCGATCAGAATCATGGATGCTGCATAACGACTGACGGTGGGAGCGGCCCCAGATTTGCCCTCCATGTACTTCATGAGTTGTGCACAGCTCCGCAGGAACTGAGCGAGATGACTGAAGTCGCGTTCACTGAATAGATAACCGGTGCCAAGCAGATCCATAATGGTTTCCATTCCATCGAGTGATGGGAGGGGAATACTGGCCCCGAAGCGAATCAACGCAGCCGCTTCTGCAGTTTCTTCCAAGCAAATCTGGATCAGGTGAGCATCTACCATCGGTTTTAGTTCTCTCGCATAACGTTTGCCCAGATAAGACAGGGCGCAGTCTGCAACGTTTTTTTGAATTTGTGGATAACCCAGACTGTTTAATGTGTTTTCATTCATGCGTAATCTCTCCTTGAATTTGAATTGGGATTTCAGTTGATGCGATGAAACATATTCCTGGAAAACGCAAAAAGGGCGGAGAATGAACAAACGTCATTCTCCGCCCTAAATATATGGGAAAGCAGAGTCCACTACAGGTCTATATTAAAAAATCCGCGCTGAACTCAGCGCGGAAATAGACCCGGACAATGACAATCCCGGAGGCGATTTATGATATCCGCTGTTCTTAACTAAGTACAGGGATCTGGCGCATCATGAAATACACGTATGCCATATGGGCACAAGCGCAATGAAAGGCCAAACTCCTGAATATGAAACTTGGTTAGTTAAGAACATTCACCGACATTAAAAATCTCTCCTTTGATTGAGGAATATGCAACCAATATAAACTGGAAATTGGTTTGAAGTCAACCTTTAGAATAAATGAGTGGACTTGAATAAGAATGGGTTTTAAAATAACAATAGTAAAATAATCCAATGAAAGCGATTTATTTTAATAAACACACGTATAAAGGAGGATGCTCTTCTTGCCTAAGTATTTACTGCGTTTGCTCTGTTTTACCCTGATCCTCGGAGCCCTTCCGGTCATTGTTATTGGTTCGGTCTCGTATACAATTGCATCACGTGACATTGAACAGAAAGTGCGTGAGAGCAATCTTCAGATATTACATCAGACCCAAATGAGGGTAGAACAGGTTCTGCGCAGCCTGCAATTATCATCCATCCAGTATGTCAATTCGCCTCTGGTACTCCAAGCGATGAAGAAACCGTTGGACAGCAGCGAATTCCAGGAGATTCGTGATCTGACCTCCGGTTTTAACAACTTGCAAGCGGTTACGAACATTGACCAAGCCTATCTGGTTAATCTGGATGAAGATTGGGTTGTTTCGACGCGTTCTTTTGGCAAATTGGATGATTTCAGCATTCGAGACCGAATTGGCTCCTACCTAAGTTACACCAACAGCCTGTTCTGGGTCACTCAGAATGCCAGTTCAGGCAAAGAAAGTGTACCTGTGTCAGCTGGCATGGGTGAACTAACACCTGAACAGGCACCTACCCTTATATCATCGGATAATGTGGTCAGTATGGTATTCAAAATCCCAATGATACCAACCAATGTGAAACCAAAGGGATTTCTTGTGATTGATATCGCCGATACGGAACTGAGTACCTACTTGAGCAGAAATACGAATTCTGGAGATATGTACGTTCTGGATCGGGAGCAGAAGTATTTTCTGAACGATATGCAGCAAGGCGGGAAATATGATGCACTGAATAAGGAAATTCAGGAAATGGTGCAAACGACGGGCCAGCCAGAGGGTTTCTTCAGTGCGGAGGTGGAAGGTAATCAAGTGGCGGTTAGTTATAGGCAATCTCCGCTCAATGGCTGGTTATACGTGTCCGTTGTATCTCTTGGACAGATTACGGCTCAGTCACAGAAAATTGCACTGGTTACCGGTATCGCTACACTGGTCATGTTATGTGTAACGGGATTGTTCGCCATATACGGCAGTCGGCGGATGTACTCACCGATCTCCAGACTGCTGCAATTTACGAAGGGTTTGGATTCCCCAGTTGCTCCGTCAGGACGCCGTCAGGATGAATTTATCTATATTGAGGAGCAATTGTCAACCTTGTTCAGCTCGGAGAAAACGATGCGTGAGCAGATGAAGGGGCAGCATGTGCACCTCCAGGAGTTTTTTATGACCAAACTGCTAACAGGTAAAATCTCGGAAGAAGATTTCAGATATCAGGGAGAATTGTACGATTTCCCTACAGGGTGGGCGAGTCTTAGCGTACTCATGCTCCAGATCGATACCTTGGAAGGGACCCGATATGAGGAACAGGATCGCGATCTGTTGCTGTTTGCTGTCAACAATATGGTAGGTGAGCTCCTTCCTTCAGCAGTTCGGTTCACTCCGGTCATGCTGGATGATGCTCAGGTCACCGTTCTTGCCTCCGAACTGACGGATGAGGTGAAGCTGAAGGAATGGATGCATACCCAGGCAGACTGGATTCGGGAACGTGTCGTGACTTATCTGAATCTGCCCGTAAGTATCGGCATCAGCCGTTCCTATGCTTGTATCGGAGATACGCCAAGAGCGGTTCAAGAGAGCCGAGAGGCTCTGCAGGGCCGGGTAAGTCTGGGCAGCCGTATTATTTTGCATTACGAGGATATACAGCCACGTGGTCAGATGGAGGCCGCGTTGTATACCCAGTTACGTATGATCGAGGATCAGCTCGCTTCTGCGCTCAAGCAAGGAGATGAAGAGAAAACGGACGCCTACTTTAAGCAATATTTGGGACTGCTTGCAGACAAAAAACTTCATTTCAGTGAATACCCCGTCATTATGGTTCAGTTATTGTCTCGTGTATATCAGCTTGTGCAGGAGCAGGGCGGGGATGTAGCCGAAGTACTGGGTGAAAAAGCATCCATGTCACATTTGCTGAAGTTGTCCACATTGGACGAAATGACCAATTGGTTCCGCAAGCGGCTGTTCCTGCCAGTCATCCGTTTCTGGCGAGAACAGGAAGAATCCCAATACATGAATATTGCGAGACGTATGATTCGTTTGATCGAGGAACGTTATGATCGTGAATTGTCGCTGGAAGCCTGTGCTGCAGAGCTTAATTTCCATCCTGTCTACCTAAGTCGGGTATTCAAGAAGGAAGCGGGAGTTAATTTTACGGAATATCTGGCAGAGTATCGTATGGAAAAAGCAAAGACATGGCTGCAAACAACAAATCTGAAAATATCAGAGATTGCCGAGAAATTAAACTATACCAATCCAACCGCATTTATCCGTACGTTTCGCAAAATCACAGGAACAACCCCCGGCAAGTACCGGGAGCAGCAGCGATAAAACAAACCTGCTCTGCCTGCCATGGCAGGCAGGCTTTTTCATGTCCAGATGAAGAAAGAAGACCGCTTTTCTCCATGAAGTTAAGACAGGAATATGGAGGTTGAAAGCAGTTCATTTCACCTTTAGATTCTGTGAGGGAAATGGGCTAAAGCCTTGCTACATAAGGAAAAACAAAAGGCTAAAACGAGACGATAGCCAGTCATTCGTTTATCCTCCACAATGAAGACATGAATTCAGGAAGTGATATTTTGTAATCGTTTCCAATGTGGGGAGGAAGACAATATGAAAGCCGAAACGGCGGCTCGAACACGGCCCGCTACCCGCAGTGACAAAAACCTGCTGTGGAGGGACATTATCAAAAACCGGTGGCTGTATATCATGTTAATACCGGGTGTGCTTTACTTTGTTATTTTTAAATACATACCCATGTATGGCATCACGATGGCTTTTCAGGATTACACGCCTTACAAGGGCATCTTGGGAAGTGACTGGGTAGGGTTCAAACATTTCCAGCGTTTCTTCGGAGAACCGCAGTTCTGGACATTATTTCGGAATACGTTTTTGCTAGCCATTTATAACATTGTGTTCTTTTTCCCACTGCCGATTGTACTGGCACTCATGATGAATGAAGTTCGCCGTGAACGCTTCAAACGATTTGTACAAACGCTCGTCTATGTTCCACACTTTGTTTCCTGGGTTGTTGTTGTCGGTGTATTCTACATGCTGTTCACAACCGAGGGCGGTGCCATTAATGAACTGCTCTATAACCTGACTGGACAAAAAGTGGCGTTCCTGCTTGAACCCGGATGGTTCCGTACGATGATTGTTGGACAATCCATCTGGAAAGAAGTTGGTTGGGGCACAATTATCTTCCTTGCAGCACTTTCCGGTGTTGATACACAGCTCTATGAAGCAGCACGGATTGATGGTGCCAATCGTTGGCGCCAAACCTGGCACATTACGCTGCCGGCCATTCGTAGTACGATCGTCATTTTGCTCATTCTGCGTCTGGGCAACTTCCTGGATACAGGCTTTGAACAGATCTTCCTGATGCTGACTCCGACAAACCGGGATGTGGGCGAGGTATTTGATACCTACGTGTACACGAAGGGTCTTACACAGGCACAGTACAGTTATAGTGCTGCTGTCGGGTTGTTCAAATCGGTTGTCGGACTGGCGCTTGTCCTTGGTGCCAATACGCTGGCCAAAAAATTCGGGGAGGAAGGCGTCTACTAACCCTCGGGAGAAGACGTTCTTCACCAGACAGGAGTGAACATTAAGATGCAACAGGATAAAACGTGGGGCAACCGGATCTTTGATTTTGTGAATCACGGCTTGCTGCTGTTGATTGGTATCGTAACGGTCATCCCGTTCATTTATATTTTGGCTGTCTCATTTACCAGTCCGCATGAAGTGGCTAAGGGAGGATTCATTCTTTTTCCAAAAGAGTTCTCTCTGGCCGCATACCGTTACATTTTCTCTACAGATACCTTGATTCGCAGTCTGGGTGTATCGGTCTATATTACGGTGATTGGTACCTTTATTAACCTGCTGTTTACGTCACTTATGGCATATCCGCTCTCCAGAAGATATCTGCGTGGACGCCAGCCCATTTTGCTCGGTGTATTGTTCACGATGCTCTTCAGTGGCGGGATGATTCCAACATACTTTGTCGTGAAATCTTTGCATCTGACGGATACGTTGTGGTCGCTGATGCTGCCTACCGCTATTAGTGCATTTAACTTGATTGTACTGAAAAACTTCTTCCAGGCTATTCCCGACGAACTGGAGGATGCAGCCAAAATTGATGGATGTAACGATGTCAGCGTATTGTTCCGGATTGTACTGCCGTTGTCCATGCCAGCCATGGCGACATTTTCACTCTTTTACGCGGTGGCCCACTGGAACAGTTTCTTCAGCGCTGTTATCTATATCAACGATAGTGAGAAGTGGCCTGTCCAAGTCTGGCTGCGTGAGATTGTCATTCTGGCACAGAGCCGAATCGGAGACACAAGTATTGAAGAGACCGAGATCCAGCCGCTTACCATTCGCATGGCGGTTATCGTATTCTCCACAATCCCGATTATGCTGGTGTATCCATTCCTGCAAAAGCACTTTGCAAAAGGAGTGATGCTGGGTTCGGTGAAAGGTTGAGTCGGCACATGGTTCGAAGTCAGTTCACTATGACTGTATAAAAAAGGGAGGTTTTCATGTTATGAAAGCAACAAAAAAGAAAGCCGTAGCTGTCTTGAGCACACTGGCATTGGTGACAGGTTTGCTGGCAGGATGCGGATCAGACGAGGGTCAGGCTGCCGAGGGCGGCGTACAAAATGTGTCGATAGCCATTGCTCAGGTGGGTGATGTGCCAAGCAAAGGCAATGAAGTTCAGCAAAAGATTGAAGCGTATACCAATACCAAACTGGATATCCAGTGGATTCCGGCTTCGGCCTATAATGACAAAATTAACGTAATGATCGCTTCAAGCGATATGCCGAAAATTGTGAAAGTGCAGTATAACCCGACCGTGACCAGCGCGATGCGTAATGACGTGTTCTGGGAAGTGGGGCCTTTGCTGAAAGACTACAAAAATCTGTCGGCACAGAACGAGCGTTTTTTTGACAACATCAAGGTAGAGGGCAAAATCTACGGAGTTCCTGTATTCTCCGATATTGCGCGGGCTACAGTGATCTATCGCAAGGACTGGTTCGAGAAGTTGAATCTTAAGGTGCCAACCACACCGGATGAATGGTATGAAACGATCAAAGCACTGGCAACCTCCGATCCGGATGGCGACGGTCAGGATAATACGTTTGGGCTGATGCTTTTCAAAAAATATAATGAGGACCAATACTCCTTCACAACGCGCCTTGGCGTAAGTTTTGGTGCTCCTAACAAGTGGAAGGTCGAGGATGATGGTAGTTTCACGCCGGAATTCATGACACCAGAATATATGCAGGTGCTGGATCTGCTGAAACGTTTGTACGATGAGAAATTGCTAAATCAAGACTTTGCCGTATTCGACTCTACGGAAGCGGAGAAAAAGTATGATTCCGGTGTTGTCGGTATCCGTGTTGGTGTTGCTCAGAACGGAAAAAGTCAGCAAGAGCGTTTGTCCAAAAACAATCCGGATGGTGTGGTAGACATCGCTGGTTTGCTTGGGGCGAACGGAGATCGTGTTGCAGGACAGACGGGTAACTCCGGCATTCTGGCATTCCCTAAGTCAACGGTGAAATCGGAAGAAGAACTCAAAAACCTGCTCTCCTTCCTGGATAAACTGATGGACCCTGAGATGGCGACCCTGTTGATGCGTGGTATGGAAGACAAACATTACACCAAAGTGGGCGAAGATCAGGTGGAGATGAGTGACTTCGATGCATTCCAGCGTGAAGTGAAGCCTTACCGTGACAACCTGCCTTATGTCGAAGGATATAACGTACCGAAGTTGAAGGATACCGAACTGGGTGAAAAAGGTACGGCACTTGCCAAGGAACTGGCGGAGCATGCTGTGCCAAACCCTGCGCTGACGTTATATTCTCCAACCTATGGTGACCGCGGGGCAGACCTGGATCAGGTGATTGCCGATGCACAAACCAAATACATTATGGGCAAGATCGATCAAAGTGGCTGGGAAAAGGAAATCGAGAATTGGGGCAATGCTGGTGGAAACAAGATTCGTGAGGAATATGCCGAAGATTATAAAAAACAGGCTCAATAAAGAGCCGGAAGCGGAGGCTTGATCATGAAGGAAACACTTCAATTCACATCGGTGCGCATGGCACAGCAGTTCATGGAAAGTTATCGCAACCATGAGCTGTACTCCACTTGGCATTATGAGAATGGCTGCCTGCTGAAAGCACTGGAGGAGCTGTATACGCACACGGGGGAGCAGAAGTATTTTGACTATATCCGTGAGCTGATGGATCATTTCGTTCAGGAAGATGGCTCCATTCGATCCTATACGGTTGAGGAATATAATCTGGATCAGATCAATCAGGGTAAATCGTTGTTCCTGCTGCATGAGAAAACGGGAGAAGAAAAGTATCGCAAAGCTGCGGATTTGCTGATGACTCAGCTCAAGGGACAGCCACATACGAGTGAAGGCGGGTTCTGGCACAAAAAGATTTACCCTTTCCAGATGTGGCTGGATGGATTGTACATGGCTACTCCGTATCTGACCCAATATGGCGCAGTGACGTGTGAAGAGAAGTGGTTTGACAAGGCGGCTCTGCAACTCCTGCTGGTGGAGCAACGTACACGTGATCCGCGTAGCGGTCTCTTGTATCATGCCTGGGATGAGAGCAAAGAGCAGCGCTGGAGTTCGGGAGAGACCGGATGTTCTCCACATGTCTGGAGCCGGGCGATGGGCTGGTATGTGATGGCGGTTGTGGATACATTGGATCACCTCCCCGTAGATCATCCGCAGCGCGGGCAGATTGTGGGTATCTTCGAACGTGTAGCAAATGCACTTGTGCATGTGCAGGATCAACAGACTGGATTATGGCCACATTTGCTGGATCAACCGGGACGTGAGCGGAATTATCTGGAGGCTTCCGGGACCTCGATGTTTGTCTATGCATTGGCCAAAGGTGTACGTAAAGGATATCTGAGTGGCAAGTTCAAAGCGGTTGCGGAAAAAGGTTATCAGGGTCTGCTTCAACATCTGCTGCAAACGGACCGTGAAGGCGTGCTGTCCTTGACACAGTGTAATGGCGGAGCTGGTCTCGGAGGAAGCCCGTATCGTGACGGGTCCTATGAGTATTATGTGACCGAGTCCATTAGGATCAATGATCCGAAGTCGGTCGCTCCGTTCATTTTGGCAGGGGTGGAGATTGAACTTTACAAGTCCAACTAACATGTACATGAGAACGGAGAGGACAGAAATAATCTGAGGAAGCGAAGCGTTCGCCTAAAAGCTTTCTGAAAGAAAGCTGCATCGGAAGCATAGGCTTATCCCCGGATTTTCCCCTTTGTATAGAAGGGAATCAAAAAATCTGGGGATAACAGCGATCTGAAGGTTGTTCTGTCATCGGAGTGGTCTGTGTACATAACCTTATCCAAAAGGAGAGATGGTTCATGAGTCCAAAAGGTCCAATGTCCCGTTTAGGCGGAATCGTTGTAATTGGTGCAATGTCCGCTGGATTGCTTGCAGGTTGCGGGGGAGAAAAAGCACCTGCTGCAGGGGAAGGTAAACTTCCCATTTCCATCTCTTTAATGCAGGTAGGAGATATACCGGCCAAGGAGAACGGGATTGAAAAGAAGATTGAGGAATATACAAATACGGATGTCAATGTACAGTGGATTCCGCAGTCTGCTTTTGATGATAAGGTGAATGTTATGGTTGCTTCAGGCGAGATGCCGACCATTATGCGTGTGAATTATGTACCGACAACATTTAATGCCGCCAAAACGGGACTGTTCTGGGAACTGGGGCCATACTTGAAGGATTATAAAAACCTTTCTGCCCAATCCGAAGCTTATTTTAACAATATCAAAATTGAAGGCAAGGTCTACGGTATTCCGAACTTCCGGGATATTGGACGGACTGCGATCGTGTATCGCAAGGACTGGTTTGATACGTTGAAGCTGGATATACCCAAAACGCTGGATGACTGGTATGAAGTGATGCGCTCTATTCGTAAAGATGACCCTGACGGGAATGGTAAGGAAGATACGTACGGTGCACTGCTCTTCAAAAAGTATAATGAGGGTGTCTCATCCCCACTGACGCGGATCGCTGTAAGTATTGGCGGCGTTAACAAATGGGGTGTGGACGATGCCGGGAAATTGACTCCGGAGTTCCTGACCACCGAATATGTGGATACGATGAAACTGTTCAAGCGACTGTTCAGCGAGGGACTGATTAATAGTGACTTCCCTGCGCTGGATCCTTCTGATGCGGACAAAAAAATGGATTCGGGCCTGGTTGGCATGAAGCTGAATGGTGTGGCCCAGAACGGAAAGTCCTCTCAGCAACGGCTTACGCCTAATGCTCCGGACGGAGAGATTGATGTGGCTCCGTTCCAAGGAACCGATGGTATTCGTATCGCCGGAGAGCCAGGAAACTATGGAATGCTGGTCATCCCGAAGGCATCCGTTACGGATGAGGAGCAATTGAAACAAGTTCTCACGTTCCTGGACCAGTTGATGGATGAGGAATTAAGCACGTTGCAGCTCCGTGGATTGCTCGATGTGCACTACACCAAAACTGCGGATGGGAAAACCGAACTCAAAGATTTTGACGCTTATCAGCGTGAAGTGAAGCCATATCGGGATAATTTGTTAAGCATTGAGGGTTATAATGTACCTGAACTGGTTGATGTTCCAATTGGTATGAAAGGTACAAAGATGGCGCGTGAGAATGAGCAGTACGCCATTGCCAATCCGGCACTTACATTATCTTCGGTGATCTATACCGAGCGTGGTCAGGAGCTGGACCAGATGATCTGGGATGCGCAGACCAAGTACATTATGGGTAAAATCGATGACGCAGGTTGGGAGCAGGAAATCGCAAGCTGGAGAAAAGCCGGTGGTGATCAACTGATCACGGAATTGGAAGCATCCTATAAGGAATTGAACGGAAAATAAAGCCGGGTGAAATAAAAAAGGTTGATCAAATGGAATGATATGGTTTATTCTATGAGTGAGTTCATTTTTCCAATATCATAAGAAAGACCACACCCTTAAAGCATAAGGCTATGAATCTGCGGATTCATGGCCTTTTTTTGTGTTTTAGGCGAATGAAGTGGGTCTATGGAAGGAGGGGCGCACGCCTTGAAGTGATGGGGATGGACGAAAAATAATACCAATAGCCTAGTACGACATGGTAGAATATTGATTATTATGACAAATTTAGGTTTTGGTTATGAAGAGAAGTGACTAGGTTGACCAAGTAAAGCATCCCCATACTAAGGTACATAGGAGCGTGAGTAGATTGAAGAAGCAGATTGAAGGACACGAGAAGAAGAAAAAACGGAACGGTTGGATCGTCGGGTTGGTAACGGCAGCTGTATTGGCAGCAACACTATTACCGATTGGCCCCGTACATTTGACGTCAACAGCGAAGGCTGCATCGGGAACAAGTGACACTGCCCTTAGCAAGTTCAAGGATATCAAGGGCCACTGGGCTCAAGCGACGATTGCCAAAGCTTATGAAAAAAATCTGATCTCTGGTTACCAGGACGGAACGTTTCGTCCCAATGGCAAAATCACGCGTGGGGAATATGCGACAATACTCGCTCGCGCGACTGGACTGGAGAAGGTAGAGGGGCAGAATCCCTTTGCTGATCTCAAGGGCCATTGGTCTGAAGCGGCGGTTAACCAACTTGTTGGACAAGGATTCATTAATGCAGGCGATTACGCGAAAGGGTTCAATCCGAATGCGGAGCTGACACGTTACGAGATGATGAAGTGGATTGCCAATGGATTGATGAAGTCCGGGAGCAGCTTCCAGGATGCTTTTAACGATACAAAAAACACGCTCCTTCCTACACCGGAAGTGAACCGGGGCACTATTCGTGCCGAGCAGATTCCTTATCTTGCCCTAGTTCGTGGTACAGGTATTGTGGGTGGATTTCAGGATGGCACATTAAAACCAGCGGATTCCACCACTCGTGCAGAAGTATCGGCCATTTTGCTGCGATATATGGATGTGGAGGGCACGGATGCCGGGAAGTATAGTGACCTGAATGAAATGAGAGAGGTCGGCACGACGGGTACGAATTTAACGACGATTAGCAATTATTTTTATACTAAGAACTCAGTCAAAGTAAGTGATATATCAAAAGAAGAAATTAATTTATCCAATAAATCTGGTGTAGTTACACTCCATAGATATATCGTCGTGGATGTTACCGAGGGTAAAGCAAAAGGTATCTATGCACCATTATTTATTGGTTCAGAAACACACCTTTTCAAAGGTAATTACATGGCTTTTGCAGATATATCTTTTACATCAAAAATTGAGAAATCCAATCTAATCACATTTAATGGAGGCTTATACAATGGTTTTTTACAGTTTAATCGATTGGACCTTAAGCAAGCATCCAAGAATGGCCTAGTTACTATTCCAGAAAGTTCAAGGGATTTGATAAAAAAAGATGTGAAGAAGAGATTTTGGATTACATCCGTTTTAGATGGTGAAAATGGAGCATATTCCTTTAATCAAAAAAGTGAAAATATACTAAAAATTCAGAATATGTAAATCAAACTTAATGGTGGTGGAGATATTTTTGTGTGCCCATGTTGAGAAGAAATCCTTAATTTTTATCTCAATTTTTCTTATTTATATGCTATTTTTTCATTTCACATCCTCAATTGTAGCTTCAAGTTCAGATTCGTATGGACCTAAAAAGCAAAAAATATCTAATACTGTACAATCTGAAAAAAGAATAGCGAATCCAGGTGTTTACTGGTATCAACTTGATAATGGTAATTTCAGGGCAGACCATACTTCTGGACCAACTCTCTCGGAGAACCTTAATGCTAATTCATGTTCTAAACCATACCCAGCTGAGAGGGATATACCTAACGAAGTTGATTTTTCCAGATGGCCAGCTGAACAATGGCCAGAGTTCCAATCCCAAAGAATTACACAGCGAATGGTAGAAAACATTCGGATTAAGAGTGTAGATTATCAAACAAGCAATAAGCAGTTATTCTATACTGGGGTTGGTACTACGGTTATAAGAGAAGGTAGTACCATAGTAAAAATCATTACCAAAACAGGAGGTTCACACCAAGTAACGGAGTGGAATGATTATGAGAACGGTGGTAGAACAAATCAAGGTTGTCTCAAGCAAGTGGTAGCCTACCATACACCAATGGATATCATCTGGGAAGGTGATCTGGTTGAAGAGAAGGAGATCGATGTAACACCGGATTCGGTTATGACTATTGGACAAACAAAGCAGATGAAAGCCGAAGTTAGCACAAGACATTATGGCGAAACAGATTTTAATGGGGGCATCGACGTATCGCGAAGAGAGGCAGAGATCAAATGGTTTTCTTCTGACGAGACGATTGCAAGTATAGAGCTCAAAACAGGGATGTTAACAGCCGAAAGTCCAGGCACGGTCACTGTGCGTGCGATCTGGAACAATGGTACATATCTGATCTCGGATACCGCCACCATATCAGTCACGTCTGAGCCAGGACTTGTTGTGAATCTGCCGAATGCTTGTAAGGCCAATACGACACCTCTACAGGCAGAAGCAGTTTTAACCAAACCGGATCGCTCTGTTCATAAACTGACGGCTCATCCCAAATTGACGTGGCAGAGCTCGAATCCGACTATAGCCACGATTGGTGCTGATGGCAAAATCACGACAAAAGGTATCGTGGGTAGTACTACCATCAAAGCCCATTTTCTTGATTCAGCCCAGCAACTGGATGAACAAGGAACTCAGGTGCTTGAGGTGAAGGACTGCACGGGTAATGGAGAAGGTGGTAATGATGGCGATCCGGGGGGTGACCCTGCAAACGCTTGCCCTGTAACCATCAGCCCACCGAGTAGAGGCACGGTTATTGAAGCATCGGTTATGGACCCGTCTGTTCGGGGAGTGTTGAAGGCAGACGAGCGGGAATCTGAGAAGTTCGATGTTACCCATGGTATTCCGACTTCGGAAGATCTTTATGCCAATGTCTTGGCCAAGGAATATCTGTTTCAGCACCGTTGGGTTAACATGACAGGAACGGTGACTTACACCGTTAAAGTGAAAAGGGTTTATCATAAAACCTGGACGATCCCGGGAAGAGCATCTAGTGGTGAGGGGGATCCAGGAACACCTCCTCAGCCGAGAGAACGTGATGTGCCTGGGGATAAAACCATGCAAGTAACAAGGACATATAGCTATTGGCAGATCGATAACCTGGAGGTATACAAGTTAAATGAGGCCAAGGTATCTAACTATGCGCTAGGCGGTTATGGTGACACCGTGACCCTGACGCCCAATGCATATACAGCACCGACTTTGCAATCGGCTATGGATACTGCGGTTACCAATCATGTGAAACCTGCGCCATGTCGAGAAATTGATCTTGGCATCAAAGGGGTTCCGGGTGGTTCTACTGAACCCTCTACGCCAGATGAAACGTCATTGTTTCAATCTGAAGCTGAAGCGGAGGTTAGAGAGAGCACCGTTAATAACGACAAGGTAACCTTTAATGGAGCGACAATTATGGATCCTGCTCCTGTGGAGAAAACAGCTCCAAGACCTGGGACGATCCCGCAGCCTGGCATGATCGGAGACGATGTTCTGTACCAGAACCGTCTGACGATCAAAAACACATTGTTGAACAAAGCTAACCAGCCGACCACGGGTGAGATTACGTATGGACTGCTCCCTGGCAATGTTAACGGAGGGCAGGATCAGAAGTTCCCTATTCTGGGCATCAACTCGGTGACAGTACATACTCCAGTTGTGAACTACGCCTGGGTGTCAGATGATCAGCCGCATAATCAGAAGACTACGCCTGATCCGACCAGAGCTGCACTTATTTTAGAGCGTCCGTTTATTGTACGAATCCCAACTTCAGGGCAGCATCTGGATGTAGCGAGTTACCCAGGTTATGGAAACCATGATTATGCGAAATATTTCCGGATCAAACAGGTTCGTTTCCCATTCGATGTTTATAACGGTGCCAGAAGTCAGTTTATTCCGGCCATGACATGGGTGGATATTCCGGTAAATCAGTTGGACACCCCTTTTTATCTTCCTGTATGGGTAGATGAAGGAAATTACCAGATCGAGTTTCGTAATATCGCCGAAAATGCACCGGCAAACTTCACAGAACAACAGGATGCCAATACGAATCTGACCCATCATGTCGCAGCAGATACCGTTGCTGTAGAGGTTATCGGACGATTGTATGATTTTCACATTACCGATATTTCAGACTACAACTGGGAGAATGTGTTCCGCAAGCGGATGGGCAGCCCGGAACCAACGGGTGTGAGCTATTGGACCGGAGGAAACGGTATTGACGGAGATCCCCGAGGTAATTTGGCTCCCTATGTCCTGCCTATTGGTCCCGGCAGTCATCCGGTACAGGGTTTCCGAAATGCAGTGGTGAAGACGGGGTACCATTTCAAGTTTGATCTGAAGACCAAGGGCAATATGTTTGGAAAACAGGATGGTATCCGAATCACGCCGACGTTCTCATTTGTGAGTAAAGATGGCACCACCCGACAAGAAGTGGATTTATACTACCATCGGGGACAGGAACGACTCATTCGTATCGGATCGGCACAAGATTTAGAAAAACGCTTTGTTGTCCTGAACTCACGGTTGCGGAATGTACCCGGTATGGAGTTAGGTGATACTGCGCGCTACCAGTATACTTATGAACTGTCGGAGGAGGAACGCAATCAGGGTACAATGGCGGAACATATGGTTCGTTATGTGGATCAGACCTCTCATCATAAAACGTGGGTAGGTCATTATGACTGGATGATTCTTCCTTCACAGATCCGCACACTCATTGGCCCAAAAACAGATATTCCCTCCAGTGTTAATGTGGATCGGGCGAATGCAGCGATTCAGCACTGGTATGGGGAATATAGCTTGCCAGCAGATGTATATGCAGTGCCCAAAGGAACCGATCTCGAGTCGCTTGCCAGACAAAACCGGTTGGATGAGAAGGCGACGGTATTTCTGAGGGGCGGTTACATTGTGGTTAACTTCAATATCGAAACATTGCGCAGTGGCAATACGAGTGCACCACATCTGCAATATATTCATGCACCGTTGATGAATCAATGGGAAATGGAAGGTTTTGATAACAGCCCGGTAGATGGTCAGGGGAGAAGCTGGTCGATGCAAGATGGGGACGTGGTTTTGTACCATGCCGATCAATCCAGCCGTAATGATTTCCAATCCCAGGTACCACATTAGAGAGATATCGTTTTACTTATAAAGAAGGCAGGCGTAATGTGAATCTACATGACGTTTGTCTTCTTTTGTGTAATTTGGATTATGGCTGGGCAGCAGAACGGGTATAAAGGGTAAGGAGCATTCGTTCCATCCATATTCATTAATTTTCTCAACGAGAGGGGAACCACACATATGATTGAAGAGAATAAGCAGGATATGTTGATTTCAGAAGATACATACGAAGGAAGAGATCTGGGTGTCACATTAGAAGCACAAGCCTGTCGCTTCAAAGTCTGGTCACCGTTAGCAGTTCAGATGGAACTACTTCTGTATCCACCTTTGACAGGGGGGACCCCGGAGGAAGAGCCCAATCAACGGAAACAGCAGGCGTTACCTATGCAAAAGAAAGAACAAGGCGTCTGGGTTCTGGAACTGGAGGGCGATTTAAGTAGCTACCGTTACATGTACAAGCCTACTTTCGAAGATGGACATTCAACCCATGCTGTAGATCCTTACGCACGAGCAGTGACCATGAATGGAGAAATGGGTGTAATTGTAAGACTGGAGCAGACACATCCGAAGGGATGGAGTGAGGATATTCGTCCGGAATTGACCAGTCCTGTAGATGCAGTCCTGTACGAACTGCATGTACGTGATTTTTCCATTCACCCATCATCGGGTATAACGAATAAAGGCAAATACATGGCTTTCACCGAGACGGGTCTGCGTGATTCGGAGGGCGACACACTGGGGATCGATCATTTGGTCGAACTCGGGATTACCCATGTGCATCTGCTGCCTGTATTTGATTTTGCGACGGTGGATGAATCCAGGGTGGATGGTGATACGTCTGATGCCTCCAACTATAACTGGGGATATGATCCACTTCATTACAATGTCCCCGAAGGTTCCTATGCATCACGTGTAGATGATCCGGAGACACGAATCCGTGAGTTCAAATCAATGGTGCTTGCCCTTCATAACAAGGGAATAGGTGTCATTATGGATGTGGTATATAATCATACGTTTGATACGGCAGGCAGCTCTTTTGAAAAATTGGTACCCGGGTACTACTATCGACAAAACGCCGATGGGACCTATAGCAATGGTTCAGGTACGGGTAATGAAGTGGCTACTGAACGCACCATGGTTCGTAAGTTTATCATCGACTCTGTCCGTTACTGGGCAGAGGAGTACCATGTGGACGGTTTTCGATTTGAT
Organism: Paenibacillus sp. Y5S-9; assembly: GCF_036894235.1. Classification (NCBI taxonomy): domain Bacteria; kingdom Bacillati; phylum Bacillota; class Bacilli; order Caryophanales; family Paenibacillaceae; genus Paenibacillus; species Paenibacillus sp. Y5S-9. The sequence goes on along the minus strand of NZ_CP145887.1, from coordinate 5,303,484 downwards.
CTGATGGGCCTGATCGACACAACTACGATGAAACAGCTTGCAGCGGAATTGCACACCGAAGTGTCACCTTCCATATTGTTATATGGTGAACCATGGGGCGCACTGGATTCGCCGCTTGGTGATGATATGACTCTAAAAGGAACGCAGCGCGGAACAGGGTTTGCTGTGTTTAACGATAATTTCCGCGGAGTGATCAAGGGAGACAGCGATGGTGTGGGTACGGGATTTGCGACGGGCGCGGACGGGAAAGAAGACGATTTGTGGACTGGCGTCCGGGGAGCCATTCAGGATTTTACGGATGGTCCATCCGAGACGATTAACTATGTAACAGTGCATGATAATCTCAACCTGTGGGACAAAGTCGCACGTACACAAGGACTCCACGATACCTTGAATTTCCTCACCTATGACGAGGATGGAAGTATTCGTGGATGCCAGAGTGTGGAAGAGGCAGTAGAGAAGGCTAAGCCTTACCTGCAGATCGATTCGGAACACATTCTGGAGAATGAGACCGTTAGGCGTTGTCTGCTTGCCAATGGTATCGTTCTAACCTCCCAGGGTGTTCCCCTGATCGCGGCTGGAGATGAGCTGCTTCGCAGCAAATATGGGGACGCCAACAGCCACCAGAGTGGAGACGTAGTCAATGCCATACATTGGGAGCAGAAGAAGCTGTTCAAGCCGGTATTTGATTATTATCGTGGGCTGATCCGTCTTCGGCGAGAACATCCAGCCTTTCGGCTTCGTACACGGGAAGAGATCGAGAAGTATGTTCGTCTGATAAAAAAAGGCAATGGGTTGCTAGCCTATGAACTGAACGGTACAGCAGCCAGCGATTCATGGGAACGCATTGTTGTCATCTATAACGCGGCAAAAGAAAACCGTGACATCGCTGTTCCCACAGGTACATGGAATGTGATTGTAGAAAAAGGACAAGCAGGCGTTAATACGATACGCACCATACAGGATGGTCAGGTACATGTGAATGCGATATCCCTTACGGTGATGTATTCCAATTCCTAATGAACGCAATGCTTGCCAAGAATTGAAGGGCCCAACAAACCATTAGTAAAATGGCTAACAAGGCCACGGTCAAGATTCCAATCAAATCTAATCAAATAAATTGAGATAAAATAAATCCTCCTTTCCCGTAAGAAAGGAGGATTTGTTGATGCATCAGAGCCATTGGCTTGGTCTCAGGACTATACATCGTCATATATCGACCTTCTTTATGTTGTGCATCAGTTGGGCATTTTTAATCTCAACCCAATGACATCCTGCATTATATTCTTGTATATTTCAAACTTTTTTTGTCAGGACAGGTACAAATGCTGTCAATCTATGGCGCTTGTTTTCATATCTATATTTTGAAAGCGATTGCTAATTGAATACGCAAATTGGACCGATATGATGAGTACAGACAACCCCGGGTTGACAAATCACGTCCCGCTCCGTAACATCGGGACAACACGAAAACAATGGATATAAAGGCGGTGGGAACGATGCCGGAATGGACTTCTTTTCGTTACGAAGGCAACGATCTTGGCTTAACATATACTCGTGCTGCAAGTACTTTTAAATTGTGGGCACCTACGGCACAACAGGTTTATATATTGATTTTTGACGATGAAGGGCATTACAACGATACTGGTAAAGTACAAGATCATGAAAATGGGCAGGAACATACTCTGACGCGCGATGCGGACGGAATATGGAGTCTGAAGCTCAGCGGCGATTGGGCAGGACATTATTATATGTACCGCATTATCCATGATGAGCAGCGGATTGAAGTGGTTGTTGATCCTTATGCCAGAGCGGTAACGGCTAATGGGCAACGAACGGCTATTATAGATCCGGAGACCACCAATCCGGTTGATTGGGACCAGGATGTCAAACCTGCTTTTCTGCGTCCTGTCGATGCCGTGTTATATGAGTTGCATGTCCGTGATTTCTCCTCGGATCCACATGCAGATATTCCGTATAAGGGAAAATATCTGGCATTCACGGCATCTGGACTGACGGATAGAGCTGGCAATAGCATTGGGGTAGACCATCTTGCCGAACTGGGAGTCACTCATGTACATCTTCTGCCTGTGGCAGATTATCAGACGGTGAATGAACTCGCTACAGCAGATGTGGGTTCAAATGTCAGAGCACCATACAACTGGGGGTATGATCCCCAGCATTATAACGTTCCCGAAGGTTCGTATGCGACAGATCCTCGTGATCCTACAGTTCGAATTCGGGAGCTCAAATCACTCGTTCAATCGCTGCACAGACAAGGCATTCGCGTTGTACTTGATGTTGTCTATAATCACACGTATAGTGTCGAAGAGGGACCTTTTGAACGGATTGTACCAGGTTATTATTACCGTTATCGGGAGGATGGCACCCTCAGTAATGGTTCTGGTGTAGGCAATGAATTGGCGACAGAACGTCCAATGGTGCGAAAATATATTTTGGATTCTCTCCGATATTGGGCAGAAGAATATCATGTGGACGGATTTCGATTTGACCTCATGGCCCTGATTGATACGGAAACGATGAATGAATTGACACGCGAATTGAGGGAGCAGATCGATCCGGCGTTTCTGATCTATGGGGAACCCTGGATGGGTGGAGATTCACCTTTGGACCGTAAAACCTTAAAAGGAACCCAGCGAGGTCAGGGGTTTGCAGTATTTAATGATCACTTTCGCAGTGCAATCAAGGGCGATAGTGATGGCAGCGGCAGAGGATTTGTCACGGGTGCCGGAGGGCAGGAATATGAGCTTATTAGAGGATTAGCCGGAGCACTGGATGATTTCACATCTTCACCTGTAGAAGTTGTCAATTATGTAACTGCCCATGACAATCTTAATCTGTGGGACAAAATTGCAACAACAATGAACCTTAGACATGAATTAGGATTTCCCGTATGGAAGGACGGACAGCCCGTAGGTGGTGGGAGTGCTGAGTCCGCTGTAAAAGCAGCAGATCCTTATCGGTATGTGGATGCAGATGATGTTTTGAATCATGAGATGGTTCGTCGCTCTTTACTGTCTTCCGGGATTCTACTTACTTCTCAGGGAATTCCGTTTCTGCATTCAGGGGATGAGATGCTCAGATCCAAAGCCGGTGATCATAACAGTTATCGGAGCGGGGACGCGGTGAACGCTATCACATGGGCCAACAAATCACGGTTCAGACCAGTGTTCGACTACTATCGTGGTCTTATTCATTTGCGGCGCACACATCCCGCTTTTCGTATGATTGATGCTGAACAGGTTCGAAATCACCTTCGTGTTATTCGTGCGGATGGCAATGTAGTTGCCTTTATACTTCATGATGGTGCGAATCAGGACACTTGGAATCAGATTATGGTCATCTATAACGGAACGGAGCACCAACAGCATGTCGACCTGGGTGAAGGGGACTGGCATGTCGTAGTCAATGATCATCAGGCAGGCACAGACTTGATCGAGACTGTTCGTGGTACTGTTCAGGTAGAACGATGGTCCTTAATGGTACTGTATGACACAGAGCATGCTGGAGGCGCTGAACCATCAACAGTGGAGATTAGTTTTCCTCGTCAGGTATATAGTCCACAGGAGACCACTCAACTGCGAGCGATCGTACGGGACAGCATTGGTAATGTGGTCGAAAAAGCTCCAGTTACCTGGACTTCTTCTGATCCGGCTATTATTCAGATCCAGCCTGATGGAACAATCCATGCACTGGAACGAGGGGAAGCTTCGATTACAGTCCACTGTGGGGACATAACGGCCAGCTGTATGTTACAAGTGGATTATCGTCATGCTGAACGAATCGAAATTGTGGGCGAACCAGTCATGTACATGACTCGAATCAGTCGCTTCCGTGCTTTGGTTCTGGATCAATTTGGTCAGCCGCTTCAGGATTCGAATATACGCTGGAGCTCTTCTCATCCAGAACTTGCAGCGGTGAGTGCAGCAGGGATCGTACGTGCGATGACACCTGGAGTAACCCATATTATTGCTGAAGCTGGAGGAATCCGAGCAACGCTTGCCGTGACGATTCATAAACAGATTTCGCGAACCGTCACGCTTCGATACGAACGGGAAGACCAGCATTATGAAGGTTGGGATGTCTGGGTATGGGGCACAGGTATGGAGGACGGAGCAGTACGGCTGGAACAAGTCGGAAATGCCGCCGAAGCCCGCTTCCGCGTTGCTCCGGGTCTGCATCACCTGGGATTGATCATTCGATTGAACGAATGGGAAGCTAAAGATACGTGCGGAGACCGTTACGTGGACATTGTACCTGAAGATGGGGATGTGCACATTATTGTCCGTAGCGGATCAGACGAGATGCAGATCATTCGTGAAAGCGAAAAAACAGAGGATCGTGATAGCGCATAGTTTCTTAATTTATAACGTCGAACGTAGTTCGTCAAAACCTTGTTAAATCAGCAGTTGGAAGAGATTCCGACTGCTTTTTTGGTCTGATTATAAGCCGCATAACTTGCCAAAAAATAAAGAATTGTCCTGTTTCGTGTTTGAGATCCTCTAACATTGGGGTAAATATAGATATGGCCCACGATTCGGCCAAAGGAAAAAAGACCATTATGGTCTATAAGCGACGCTTTAGCGCTTTCCAACAAATATAATGTAGTGATCCCTTGAAGGAGGATGTTCAATCATGAAATCCAACGGAAAAATGGCTCAACTTACAGCAACGCCAAGAACGGAAAAGAAAGGTGCAGCACTGCGCCTGTTAAGACAAGGCGGACGAGTTCCCGCAGTCGTTTACGGCCCGGGACTTGAAGGTGCTTCAATACATGTAGATGAAAAAGAAATGCTGAAAGTGGCACGCACAGGCCGCTCCGAAATGTTCAACCTGAATGTTGAGGGCGGTAAAACGGTTCCGGTGCTGATCAAGGATCAGCAAGAGCGTAACGGACGTTTGCTGCATGTAGACTTCCTGCAAATTTCCAAGAACAAGCCGATCAGCGTAAGTGTATCGATCGACTTCCAGGGTACAGCGGCTGGCTCAAAAGCTGGCGGTGTATTCCAGACACAAGAAACACAATTGGAAGTAGAAGGATTGCCTGCGGATCTGCCAACGTCCATTGAGGTGGATGTGAGCGGATTGGATATTGGTGATCGCTTGACTGCTGCGGATATTAAACTGGATAAAGGTTTGACACTCATAACATCACCTGAGTCCATCATTGCGTCCGTCATGCCGCCACAAGCGGCTGAGGAAGAGCCAACAGCTTCTGCTGAGGAAGCTGAACCGGCAGCTGAAGAAAAAGCTACAGAAGAATAAGCGAAGCTCAGGGATCTCATCAGATCCCATGCTTAGCCGAAGCCCAGTCCTAGTGACTGGGCTTTTTATATTTCCTGGACAAACATCTGGAAGTGAAAAATATGTGAAAAATATTGTAACACCCCAGCCACCAATCCACGAACTAACTGATTGGAAGCGTAATGTCAATTAGCGTTCCCCAGCCGGGCTTGCTCTTGATGCGAAGCTCACTTTTATGACCGTAAGCAAGCTGAATTCTTCTCTGTGTATTAATAAGGCCGATGTGGTTTGCATCCGTCGAATCACTAAACAACCTCGTGCGAAGCTCGACCATTCGCTCCTCCGATATACCGTTGCCGTTGTCAATGATGGCCAAGCGGAGGGAATTGCCACAACGCTGAATCTTGATCTTGACTGCCAGCTTCTGATCCGAACGACTCAAGCCATGCTGTAGGCTGTTCTCGATCAGTGGCTGGAAGATCAGCTTGGGCACATGGTACTTCTCTAGCTCCGCGTCATACTCCCACCAAATGTAAAATCGCTCCCCATATCTTGTTTTCTGGATCGCTGTGTAGCTCTTCGTATTGGCGATTTCCACGTTAAGCGGCACAAGTCCATTTTGCCCGTCCAGGGAGTACCGCAGAATATCGGACAAATGCTCCACGATGCTCGTTAGCTCATTCGGCCCTTCGGTATAACCTGCTGCCTTCCAATGTATCGTCTCCAGCGTATTATAGAGAAAATGAGGGTTGAGCTGCGATTGTAGGGCGGCGAACTGGGCGGCTTGCGTTTTATACTGGCTCTCTGAAAGTTGAACGCGCATATAGTTGTGCTCGATAAAATTTTGAAGCAAACTGCGGATGATTTGGCTGTGAACGTTGTTACCCTTTGTGCGGTGTAAAGGGAGCGGCTTGCCTTGTTCTGCTGCGCCGAGAATGGACATGATGATCTTAAGGTCCAAATAATTCTTCTTCGTCAAATGAAAGGCTAGCAGAAGCGCTGCGAGCAACGCCATAATCATCAGCACAGCCCCGATGCGAAGCAGGCGATTAAGCGCGGTGTACAGGGTTTGCTTTGGAGTGACAGAGATGAATACCCAGTCATAGGTCTTGGAGTAAATCATATTGATCAAGGCCTCGTCATTCGGAGTTTGTGTCGTAATAAAGTTGCTTTTACTTGAAATGACCTGTTCCAATTCCTCGGGACTTAACTCGTACTGGGCGTTATTGCGGAATATAACAGAGCCCTGTTGATCGACAACGGCGAGCAGTTGCCCTTTTGCTGTAGAGAGATCGTTCAATCTGCGTTCAATATACTCCCGTTTGATATTAAGGACGATAACACCGCGAGTGTCATCTGACACCTTGAAATTGCGGTACATGGTAATGACATCTGCGTATTCAATCTCTTCGTTCAGATTATAGCGTGGAACCGCCCGACTTTCCGTCCAGATTGCTTCGTGATGCTCATGCTTTAGATAGCTGTCGTACCATAAGTGGTCTGGATCCTCTCCAAGCTCGATGAAGCCTCCGGTAACGGATGAAATGTAGCGCTGGTTGTCGTTATTTAGAAAAATATAGATGGAATCAATATAGGGGCTGGCAATGGAGGGTGAATCGATAAAATTTTTTAAGACCGCCAGTTGTTGGTAATCCTCTGCCGATGGCAGGGGCTTGTTCAGCATACCCTTGAGGTTCATGAACTGGGTTGTGCTGGCGATGATATGCAGGTTCAGGGAGTTCTGTTCATTGAACAGAAGTTCAATGTTCTCCTTGGTCTGTTTAAGCATGTTCATGTTGTTGTTGTTAATTCCGTGAACGACGTACTGCTGGATCAGGAAGGCGGACAGAGCACCGAGAACGAGGAGAGGGATCAGCATGGGCAAAAGGAAGGTCAACAGGTTCTTGATGAAAAAGCGGACGGTGGTCGTGATCATAAGTTATTCCTCGTTCCGATATTCTCTCGGAGTCATGCCGAAAAAGCTCCGGAACATTCGCGTGAAATTTTTTGCGTTACTGTACCCGACGATTTCGCTGATCTCGTACGTCTTGCAGTAGGTAGTCTTCAGAAGTACGGCCGCATGTTGCATGCGAAGCTTCGTCACATAATCCGAGAAGTTCTCACCGGTCTTGGTCTTGAAGTATTTGCTTAAATAGAAGGGGTTAAGAAAAACATGCTTTGCGGCGTTCTCCAGGGTGGCGGCGGACAAGTTATCCTGCAAGTAAATCTTAACCTTCTCGATGGTCTGGTCCGCCAAGCCGCTCTCTGCGGTTGATGCAGAGAGGGGAGGGGCAGGCATTTTTGCATTGTCCATTTCGCTTCGGAGATGTCCGAACACTTCGGCGATTTCCGTGTATTTAGTAGGTTTTGTCAAATATCTCTTGACTCCATACTGTACGGCCAACTGCGCGTATTCGAATTCCTTGAAGCCACTTAGAAGAACAACCTTGACCTCCGAGCCTTGTCGGTATAGCCGTTCTGCTACATCAATGCCCGACAAGGAGGGCATGCGGATGTCACAGAGAAGCACATCCACAGGCTGCTTCTGGATAAAGGCGAGTGCAGCCTCACCGTCGCACGCTTGCCCGACAACTTGATAACCGAATTCATGCCATGGGAAATAGTTACTTAGACCGTTGCGAATTTCGCTCTCGTCATCGGTGATTAGAAGATTGTACACGGCCCACACTCCCTTCTTTTTTATTAATTCTTAAAATTTGATACCTTTCTGGTCTTACGGAGGCATGGATGCCAAGAAATGATTCCAAAAGCTAATGTAAAGTGTCTTTAATTAATCGTCATATTGACGTTAAATAAAGTTACAAGAAGAGAGACATGATTGAAATGTTAGGGGGCGCTCGCAAGAAAATGAATCTTATATTTGAAATATAGCATAAGTGTCCTATGAAAAATATGTAGTTTTCCCCAAGAAAAAAGAGAAAAAAGTGTGGGATTTCACAGGTGCCTTCATAATAGGATGTTTTTTAAATGTCAACAAACATAACATAAAAACTGGTTAGTGGCATACCAAATATTGAGGCAAAGGAGGGGCTGCACATGCTACTAGAGCTTAAGGACGTAAGGACCGTTTTCAAAACGGAAAAAGGGGAAGTCACTTCGGTGGACCGGGTCAGCCTTAAGCTGGAGAAGGGGGAAACCATCGGTATCGTCGGCGAATCGGGCTGCGGTAAGAGTGTCACTTCTCTCTCGATCATGAGGCTGCTCGGCAAGAACGGCAGCATCAGGGAGGGGGAAATACGGTTCATGGACAAGGATCTCGCGAAGCTGCCTGAGGCCGAGTTGCGCCTGATTCGCGGCGGAGATATTGCGATGATCTTTCAGGAACCGATGACCTCACTCAATCCGGTGTTCACTATTGGGAATCAATTGACGGAAGCCATCCGGCTACATACCGAATTGAGAGGCAAGGCTGCTGAAAGATACGCAGTCGAAATGCTTGAAAAGGTCGGCATCCCCCGTCCTGAAGCGATTATGAAGAGCTACCCACACTCTCTATCCGGGGGAATGAGACAGCGGGTGATGATCGCAATGGCACTTTCCTGTAAGCCGAAGCTACTCATCGCCGATGAGCCTACGACCGCACTGGACGTGACGATTCAGGCACAGATTCTGAATCTGATGAAGGAGCTCCGCGAAGAGATGGGTGCCTCGATCATGCTCATCACCCATGATCTCGGCGTTGTTGCGGAGATGGCGGACAAGGTTGTGGTCATGTACGCCGGTCAGGTGGTCGAGGAAACGGACGTGTTTACCCTGTTTGAGAAGCCGCTTCATCCTTACACGCAAGGATTGATGAGATCCATTCCCCACATTGAAACTGATGCCGATGAGATGCTGACCTCCATCCCGGGTGCGGTGCCTCCACTTACCAACATGCCGAAGGGCTGCCGATTCCATACTCGCTGCGAGTTTGCCGCAGGGAAATGTCTTTCCGAAGCGCCGAAGCTGCTTCCGGTTCAGGAGGGACATCAAGTGCGCTGCTGGATGTCACAGGATCCCGGTGCCTGGAAGACGCGAGAGGAGGGGGTCATATGACGCTTGCGGAACGCAGAGTGGCCCAAGAACCTCTGCTTAAAATCGAAGGCTTAAAGACGTACTACCCCATCAAACGAGGATTGTTATCCCGTACAGTCGGGAATGTCAAAGCAGTGGACGACATTTCGCTGGAGCTGTACCAAGGAGAGACGCTAGGACTTGTTGGTGAGTCGGGCTGTGGCAAGTCGACCATCGGCCGGAGCATCATTCGACTCGAGAATCCAACGGCCGGCCGAATCTGGTTCGAAGGGCAAGAAATTACGACAAGCAAAATGTCGGACCTCCGCGAGGAACGAACGAAAATGCAGATGATTTTTCAGGACCCCTACTCCTCTCTTAATCCCCGGATGCGGGTGCAGGAGCTGCTGGCCGAGCCGATGCGGGTGCATGGCTTGGCCAGTGGAGCAGAGCTAGAGACAAGAATAGATACCCTTCTGGATACGGTTGGCATTCTCCGCAGCTACAAGCAGAGATTCCCTCATGAATTCTCAGGCGGCCAGCGGCAACGCATCGGCATCGCACGCGCACTCTCCATGAACCCGAAACTCATTGTGTGCGATGAGCCAGTATCCGCGCTCGACGTCTCTATTCAGGCACAGATCTTGAACCTGTTGAAGGAGCTGCAGCGGGAGCTCGGACTCACCTATTTGTTCATCGCTCATGGTCTAGGGGCGGTTAAGTACATCAGTACCCGCATCGCTGTTATGTACCTTGGCAAGGTGGTTGAGATCGGAACGAAGGAACGGATCTTTGCGAATCCGCGCCATCCGTATACCCAAGCTTTGCTCAATGCTTATCCGGTACCGGATCCCCGCAAGCGTGGACAGGAGCGAATCGTTCTTCAGGGAGATGTGCCAAGTCCCGCTAGTCCGCCGTCAGGCTGCCGGTTTCATACCCGTTGTCCGTTCGTTCAAGCAAAGTGCAAAGAGGAGGAGCCTCTTCTGCAAGGAGGAGAACACGCAGCGGCTTGTCATTATCCATTGACTACAGGATAAATCGCAAGAGAGGAGAGAGAGCATGTTTACTTACGTCATTCGCCGCATTCTGATTGCGATTCCCGTCTTGTTTGGCATTACGATTATCAACTTTGTCATCATCAACCTTGCGCCGGGTAACCCGATCGACATGTACATGACACCGGACACACCTCCGGAGCTGCTTGAGTTGCGTAAGGAGCAGCTTGGATTGAACGATCCGATCATCATTCAATATTTCAAATGGCTAGGGCAACTGCTGTCCGGCAATCTCGGATACTCTTTCAGCACAAGCGAATCCGTTATTTCGCTCATCGGTGAGCGTCTGGGGCAGACGGTGCTGCTCGGCATCTGTGCTCTGCTTATTGGCCTTTTGATCGCGCTACCGATCGGTATTATGAGCGCTGTCCGGCAAAACTCGAAATTTGACTACCTCATGACTGGACTATCATTTGTCGGAACCTCGATTCCCCAGTTTTTCCTTGGTCTCGTGTGCATTTATATTTTCGCTGTTCAACTGGGCTGGCTTCCCGTCGGCGGAACGGAGGATCTTGGTGGAGGAGGAGGGTTAGGCGACCGAATCAGTCATTTAGTGCTTCCTTCCATAGCACTGGCCGTCGGTATTGCGGGACGCAAAGTGCGTTATATCCGGGCCAGCATGCTGGATGTACTGAAGCAGGATTACCTGCGAACAGCGCGAGCCAAGGGGCTCAAAGAGTTTTATGTTACCAACAAGCATGCGCTACGCAACGCTCTGATTCCGATCATTACCGTCGTCGGAATGGAAATCCCGATGCTCTTCGGGGGAGCCGTCATTGTTGAGCAGTTGTTTCAATGGCCGGGCATCGGTCAGTTGACCATTCAATCGATCATGTCCCGCGACTATTCCACCATCATGGGCCTTAATCTGGTCGCTGCCATCATTGTGCTGGCCGCCAATCTGCTCACGGATATTTTCTACTCGGTAGCCGATCCTCGCATCCAATATCATTAAATTAAGGCTTATTACTGTGAAACGAACACGAATGAGAGGAGGCGGACTCGATGTCTGCTGTACAAACCCCAGTCGCCGGAGGAGTCATTCTTCCCATTCAACAAGAAGAGCCCGAGGGTGTCTTCCGGCAAATGGCCCGGCGTTTCCTAAAACATCGGCTGGCCGTCGCCGGTCTTGTCGTTACCTTGCTGCTTATCCTCATCGCAATCTTTGCCCCGTGGCTCTCCCCGCATAGCCCTTATGCGGTAACCGCCGAATTTTCTGCCGCGCCTTCATCTTCCCATTGGCTTGGAACTGACCAGGTGGGAAGGGACGTGCTGTCTCGTCTGCTATACGCGACGAGAGTCGCTGTCACGGTTGGGTTCGGAACGGTCGCTCTGTATGTGGCGTTCGGAACGATCATCGGTCTTTGGTCTGCTTATGTTGGTGGCTGGGTCGATATGATGGTCATGAGAATTACCGATATGTTTATGGCATTCCCCTACATGATGGTTATTCTCGTTGTCGTCAGTGTGCTTGGACCAACGCTTTGGACGCTCGTACTTGTTCTTGCTCTGTTTTCCTGGCCGTCCATCGCCCGACTTGTCCGGGGGAGTGTATTGACGCTCAAGCAAATGGATTACATTAAAGCCGGAGTCGCTCTGGGGCTCAGCACGCCGCGCATTGTCTTCCGTCACATCCTGCCGAACGCGCTGGCACCGATCATCGTAAATGCGACCTTTGGTGTTGCGGCGGCAATCATGGCGGAGTCAGGGCTGAGTTTCCTAGGCATGGGCGTACAGCCGCCGACCGCCAGTTGGGGCAATATGCTGACGGACGCTCAATCCATTAGCGTCATGACCGACCAGCCCTGGCTTTGGCTGCCTCCCGGAATCATGATTCTGGTGACGGTGCTCGCCATCAACTTCGTAGGTGACGGGCTGCGCGACGCACTCGACCCTAAACAATAAACCACAATGCATCTCTCAAATATGGCATTCAAAAAGATAATCAGGTGGAGGAGATCAGATGAAAAGGGTGCGTAAAGTTTGGATTTGCGGAGTACTGACATTATTAATGGTATTGGTCGCGGCCTGCGGTTCGAATTCTGGCAGCAATAAAACAACGTCTCCGGGATCGGATGGCGAGAGCGCTTCTGCTTCCGGAGGCTCCGGTCAGCCTCTTTATATCGGTCTTGTGAATCCGGTGACAACATTCGATGTCTTCAATCTGGACAATGCAGGTGTTTTCGTTAACTCGTTGATGAGCGATACGCTTGTTGCGATGAACAGCGAATATGGATTCGATCCGAAACTTGCTGAATCAATCGAAACGACGGACAACCGGAACTTCACCATCAAGCTGAACAAGAATGCTAAGTGGAGTGACGGGGAATCGTTCACGGCGGACGACGTTGAGTTCACATTCCGGATGTTCACGGACGTTAACGTGAAGACACTCCTCAACATGACGTTTGTCACTGGACTGAACGAAGCCGGTAAGAGAGAGGAGGGGCAAACGGAGTTGGGATTTTATGAGAAGGTTGATGATTACACTTTTGTTATCAAAACGAAAAACCCGATGGAGACGAATCAATTCAAGAGTCAATTCGGCACGTACTTCCGCTTTTTGCCAGAGCATATGTTGAAGGACGTAGCCCCGGTGGACCTTAACAAGAATGAATTTATGATGAATCCTACGGTCACCAACGGGGCCTACAAGTTCGTCAAGTTCGCCAAGGACCAGTACGTTCAGCTGACCGCGAACGAGCAATATTACGAGGGTGCGCCAAATATCAAGAATATTTACATCAAGATGATGCCGGCGACAAATCTGGCAGCGCAGCTCCAGACAGGGGACATACAGTTGACTTCTCCGGGTGTAGGTCTTATTCCAGTGCAGGATTTTGACAAGGTAGCCAATATGGCGAATGTGACTACGGGCTACGGCGATGCGAACAATCCGAACATTATGTTCATCAATTCGAAGAAGTTCCCGGATTCAAAAGTACGGCAAGCAATTGCTTATGCCATGAACCGCCAGCTTATTGTAGATCAATTGCTCAAAGGACAAGGCGAACTCGTGGATGGCATGCTCGGCCAAAACCACCCTTACTACAATAAGGAAATACCACTGTATGGCTACGATCCGGAGAAAGCGAAAGCACTGTTGGAGGAAGCGGGCTGGGACTTCAATCAGACGATTGAATTCGTCGTTCCGACAGGTAACAAGATCCGTGAACAAGCTTCTGACATCATTGCGGAGAATCTGAAAGCAGTCGGTCTGAAGGTACAAGTGACAAAGCTTGATTTTCCGACAACCTATCAAAGAGCACTTAAGCACGATTACGACTTGACGATAATTAATCTCGGATTCATTCTCGATCCGAACTCCGTGCTAGGGCTGTTCAAGACAGGAGTCAGCTTCAATATCGCAGACTATTCGAGCACCGAAGTCGACGAGCTGCTGGTCCAAGGAGCGGAGGAGCTGGAGCCATCCAAGCGTTTCGAGATTTATAAGCAGGTTCAGCAAATCCTGCACGACGATGTTCCGGTTATCGCTCTGTTCGCTGACAAGCAAATGTATGCTGCGGCCAAAAATCTAGACCTTGGCAAAGGCCTTGAGACCAGTACAGTCGGCCTGACAAACAATGTCGCCAAGTGGACGTTCAACCCATGATCGAATAACGACTAGCTTCGGTTCAGGGAGGAGCTGTAGATGCCAGGTTTGAAAAAGGAGAGACCACCTTTGCTGAGCGTAGAAAGTCTCAAGACGTATTATCCGATCCGGCAGGGCATTTTCTCTCAAGTCACAGAATACGTCAAGGCGGTCGACGGTGTTAGCTTCTCGATTCGCGAAGGAGAAACGCTCGGTCTTGTCGGAGAATCGGGCTGTGGTAAGTCGAGTGTCGGTCGCACGCTGCTTCAACTAGAGACTCCTTATGAAGGAAAGGTTCTCTATGCGGGCCGGGAATTGGCAGAACTCGGCAAGAGGGAACTTCGCCAAACTCGGGCTAGCATAGGGGTGATTTTCCAAGACCCATACTCCTCGCTTAACCCCCGGATGAGGATCAGTGATATTCTGGAAGAGCCTCTGCTAGCGCACCGACTCGAGAGCCGTTCGTCTGTTCGGGATCGGGTGGATATGCTGCTTGAAACAGTCGGAATTTCGAAAGAAGACAAAAGTCGTTATCCTTATGAATTTTCAGGAGGACAGCGACAGCGTATTGGCATTGCGAGAGCTTTGTCCCTAAACCCCAGGCTGATCGTGTGTGACGAGCCTGTTTCCGCTCTTGACGTCTCTATCCAGGCACAGATTCTGAATCTCCTGAAAAAGCTCCAGAAGGAGGAGGGGCTCGCTTATCTATTCATCGGACACGGTCTAGGCGCCGTCCGCTATATCAGTGATCGAATAGCGGTCATGTATCTGGGAAAGATCGTGGAGATTGCGAGCCGGGAGAAGCTGTTCAGGGTGCCGAAGCATCCCTATACGAACGCCTTGCTTAGTGCAAATCCGGTAACAGATCCCGGGCTTCGTTCGCAGAAGCGGATTATCATCCAAGGGGATGTGCCAAATCCGGTTCGCCCGCCAGGTGGCTGTCGTTTCCATACGCGCTGTCCGATCGCCAAAGCAATCTGTCGCGAATTTGAGCCGGAGCTCAAGGGTCACGATCATGCCGTTGCCTGCTTCGCATTTGATTGACCGATGGCCGGTACTCAAAGTATTTGCTGCATCTGTTGCATCCTTTGCCTGTGAATAATGAAGATTAGCCAAAATAAAGGAGAGAGGTGTTTAGGATGAATGAGAAGATCATTGAAGAGGTTACTGCGTATATCGAAGGGAAGAGAGATGTATTTATTGATGTAAGTGACTCGATCTGGGGCTTCGCTGAGACGCGATTCGAAGAGTTTGAGTCAGCAGATTTGCTCTGCAAGGAACTGGAACGTGAAGGGTTTTCCGTTGAGAGAGGTGTTGCCGGACTCGCCACTGGCTTTATAGGCAGCTTCGGGAACGGTTCCCCGATCATTGCAATTCTTGGTGAGTTTGACGCCTTGGCCAGTCTTAGCCAGCAAGCGGGGGCAGCGGTATTCAATCCTGTTGTGCCAGGGACAAATGGACATGGATGCGGGCATAATTTGCTCGGAGCAGGATCTCTTGCGGCTGCCTTTGCGGTCAAGAATTATTTGCAGGAGCATCAAATCTCCGGCACGGTTCGCTACTATGGCTGTCCGGCTGAAGAGAGTGGATCCGGTAAAGCCTACATGGCCAGATCAGGCTTGTTTCAGGATGTCGACGTCGCTTTTTGCTGGCATCCTGCCACGATGAATGTTGTCATGCATATGTCCTCTCTTGCCAATCTACACGTGCACTTCAAATTCGCAGGCCGCAGTGCCCACGCTGCAGCCGCGCCCCATCTCGGACGAAGCGCGCTGGACGCGGTCGAGCTGATGAACGTGGGAGTGAACTACTTGCGTGAGCATATGATTTCGGATGCCCGAATCCACTATGCCGTGACGAATACAGGCGGCTTCGCACCCAATGTTGTTCAGGCGGAAGCAGAAGTGAATTATTTGGTTAGGGCGCCGAAGTCCTCCCAGGTGGCTGACCTGTTCGAACGGGTTCTCGATGTTGCTCGTGGAGCGGCTCTGATGACGGGAACCAAGATGTCATATCACTATGAAGGTGGAGCGTCCAATCTCATTCCGAATGCGACCCTGGAAGGCAAAATGCACGAGTTCCTTAGTGGGCTGGAGCTTCCCATTTATACGGAGGATGAATTGGCCTTTGCCCAAGAGATCTTTGCTGTGATCCCGGATGAGGATAAGACGAGTGCATCGCGGCAAAATGGCAAGGGGGTTCATGACATGCTTTCGGCTCGCCCTCTTGCGAGCTTCGTTGCTCCACTTATGGAGACAATGCGCGTTATGCCGGCGTCGACGGACGTTGGAGACGTCAGTTGGAATGTGCCAACTGCGCAATGCGGCACGGCGACCTGGGCTTACGCGACGCCAATCCATGCCTGGCAGACCGTTGCGCAGGGCAAAAGCGGCTATGCCCACAAAGGCATGCTGCTCGCGGGGAAAGCGATGGCGTGTACTGCCATTGCAGCGCTGCTCGATCCTGTGCTCATCGAGATGGCAAAGGCTGAACTGACGGAAAGGCTGGACGGAGAGTCATACGTTAGTCCGTTCCCCGATGAGGTGATGCCTCCGAATCTTTCATTTTCTCAAAGTACTGGCGGAGCAGCAACTGAACAAACAACGATGAATGTGTAATTCCCATCCAAATGAATATAGAGAATGACAATGGCAGAGAAAGACCATCGAAGCAAAATAAAGCTTCGGGCACCGCAGGAGCAAGTCAGCGGCTGGCCAGCCGCTGGTTACACCCAAGCTAAACGTACTGCCATCCGACGCAACTCTGGAGAGAGCGAATAATCCACCAGAGGGGTAACAACGGTCGGAGCTACTGGATGCTGCGGAAAAAGTGCATGGAAAGTGAGAATATACTACAATAAACCTGAACATAGGCTTGATCAAGTGATGAGAACCAGTGCAGATGAAGTCAAAGGAAAAGAAAGTGGGTTTATTTCAATGTTTGACCCAACGGTGTATGACAATCTGAAAGTCGGGTTTGAGAATTATCTCTATGATATGGATAACCTGGACGAACGTATTCAGATTACAGGGCGTAAAGATCGGCTGGAGATGGCAGTGATGTCCAGAGAGTTCACAATAAAATTCTGTCTTAGGGATCGCCCGGAAGTAACAGGGGAAGTCGTATTAAGCAGTTCCCTTGAGGAGCTTGCAGCGGAGATCCTGGAGACGCCTGGTGCAAATCCGGGTTGCCGCTTGGAACTACGGTTTAGTACGGTTGTGAAGGACCCTGAGAAGCAGTGCCCGGTTATTCGTCCGATCTTACAGAAGAGCTGGCCTGAGCAGAGGATGTGCCAGAACATCCGATATATCTTTGATGAACAGCCAATCATGTATAACGTCACGGCTCATGTTTATTTTGACCGCAGTGTGAATGAAGACCAGATGGGGGACATTGCTGAACTCTGTGAGCATATGGCGAATGTGATGAATCAATTATTACAGTTGCATAACTAGTAATTCCGAGAAAAAGTCTTGTCTCTTTGTAGAGATCAGGGCTTTTTTTGTATTATTTTTAGAAAATTGTATAGGCTTTCAGGCTTAGGTTTAAGGCCTTTTAGGTTAATGTTTTACGCAAGCAAGTAAGAGAATGTATATTAAAGGGGGGTAAGAGTGCAATTGGACTATACAAAAATGGTGAAATTGCGAAAATAATATTGGGACTAAAGATTTAGTTCTGTACTAAAGGAACTAGTTTTCCTTGCCGATAAAATATCGAAGGGGAGAAACTACATGACAGAGAAATTAATTCGTCTGCTGCGTATACTTCAGGCTATACAAGCAAATCCTGGAATTTCGGCCAAGGAATTGGCGCTGAAATGCGGTACGACTGTACGCACGATTTATCGTGATCTCCGGATTTTGGATAGGGTCGCCCCGATTATGAATGAAGGATACGGCAAAGGTTACCGATTTATTGGTGAGTTTGCGATGTATCCATTAGATTTTACTGAACAGGAAGCAATGGTTTTCTCCTTGCTCCCGTCCGTAGTTGATACCTCCAAGTTACCTGCTGAGTTTGATTCAGCTTTTGACAAGGTTATGTCGGCTCATACCAAATTAAAATCAAGAAACAGTGACATTGTAGAGAATATTGCGGGAATTATTCGGATGGGCACGCCAGCTTATCGTGAGGAAGGAAAAGACCCTAATCTGCTGATTCCCATCATTGAAGCTATTCTAAGCCAGCAAACCATTCGTACTCAATATCATACGCTGACAAGAAATGAGATCACAGTTCGCGATATCGATCCCTATTATCTCATTCCACGTGATCAACGTTTTTATTTGATTGGATACTGTCATTTGCTGCAAAAAGTTCGATTGTTTCGAATTAGCCGTTTTTTGGATGTGACACGAACAAATGCCGGTTTCGACATGGGTGATTTCAACATAACACAGTACATGAAGAACACCTGGTCTATTGACCGTGGCGACGAACATATCCATTTCAAGGTAAGATTCTCTGAGAAAGTGGCCCCCTACATAAAAGAAGAAGAAATGTTTGTTCGCCCGCGAATGACGAATATGTCGGATGGGGGATTGTTATTTGAAGTGACACTGAATAGCAGCAGAGAATTTTTGAAATGGTTGTATCAATTTGGGCCCGAGGCAGAGGTACTTGAACCTCGTGAGTTTCGTAGAGAGATACGCAGGCAACTTGTGGAGTGGTTGGAACATTATGAAACCGATGTACCATTGCTAAAATAAATTTTAATTATGGAGAAATACAGAAAAAGGAGCAGGTCATATGAGCACCAAATTATTCGCAGCTATGTATGGGATGGACCACTACCATGGAGTACAGGCTTTACATGTGGGGGATACCGTGTATCTCGTCAAAGATCCAGATAATCGTTTGGATCATCAAGCGATTAAGGTCGTTATTCCCCCGATTGGAGCCGTAGGTTATATCGTGAATGATCCGCTTGTCGTACCTCATGGATGTTGGACCGGGACGGCATTCTACGATGTATTTCATCAACTAACGTGTGCCAAAGTACGATTCATGATGAGAGATATGGTTATTATGGAGTTAATTGAGATGAGTCACATTCCTGTTCCGCAGATGGATTCTTTGATTAAGGGATGGCAATTTCGTGAAAAAGCTTGATCATCGTAACAGAAGAAAGGCTCATTTACGGATGAGCCTGGTATAGGTCGCTTCCAGATGCATGGCTGTTCTTGCCCAACTGAAATGTGCCCTTGCGCTGTCTCGGCCAGACTTTCCTAACATCTCGGCAAAAGTGGGATTGCTTGCAAGTTTGTACAGGTAAGAGGTGAAACGTTGGGGACGCTTATAAGCGGTGACAAGGTATCCATTGATACCTGATTCAATAATCTCACGAATACCTCCGTTATCCGAAGCAATGACGGGTAATCCTGAAGCCATCGCCTCAACATTTACCAGGCCAAAAGCTTCATGTTCTTGAGACGGACAGACCAGACAATCGACTGCCCGGTACAACTGATCGATATGCTCATGGTTTATCTGACCACGGAAGGAAACATGGACTTTTTGTTTTTGGGCAAGTTCGCGAAGTTTACGCATGTAATACGGAGGTCCTTTGCCTGCAACAACCAGTTGAACAGGCATCTGTTGCTGAAGGAGGGCAGTTGCACGAATTAATACATCTACACCTTTTCCAGGAATAAGCCTGCCGACATACAGAACGGAGAATGGTTTAGTTACTCCAAATTTTGTACGCAGATGAATCTGTTCTTCGCTGGATTCAACAGGCCTGAAGCGGCTTAAATCTGCACCTAATGGGACAACACTCATCCGGTGTTTTACCAACGGAAATCTGCGGCCTAACCTTTGTCTCAGGGATTGACTATTGACGGCAATCCAATCGGCTTTTTTCATTAATGTGAGTTTGGAAGGTCCGGGCTGGGCAAACGTTAACGAGTGAAGATAGAGTACAACAGGTGTGCGTGGAAAAGCTCGTTTGATGGTCGCCATACTGCGTGGCCTGTTATCCACTTGAATTACATCAAAGGGTTGTTTGGATAACAAACGTATGACTGCTTTGGTGTACATGACAGGACTCGACGCAGGGACACGTTGAATGGTGATCCCGTCGATCTGTTCTGTGGTGGCGAGGCCTTCCATTTGACGACTTATAATGGTCACCTGATGGCGATGGGCTAGTTCACGAGCGATGCCCAGGATACAGATTTCCACAGAACCATTACCAGGCAAAGGCAATTTCTCGGGTGCAACCATAGCTATTTTCATGATCAGGCTCCTCCTTGTCCGACATCTGTAACAATCTTCGTCATATATCTTATGAGAAGCTAAAGCATTTGGCTCCTGCGAAATGGTAGATGAACCACCCATATAAGCATGCAGGAATAATCTGTTGCATGGAATGAAGCGGAGATAGACAGCTTTTGTGATATACTGTACGGGAACAATTGAATTCGTTACATGTATAAAAGCAGGAGGAAAATAATGTTACATTCTACGCTGGGGCGCTTCCGGCTGATGTTGTGGTTGCAGGGCATTTCGTACGTGTTGCTACTGTTTGTTGCTTTTCCGTTGAGAGATGCAGGGATTATGCCGCAGGCTGTCACATGGTTTGGAAATCTGTACGGTTTTTTGTTTTTAATGTATTTGTTATTCATGGTGAGTATGTACACCTCACAGAAGTGGCGTCTGCGCCGTCCAATTGCTCTGTTCTTTGTTTCTTTCATTCCACTGGGGAATATGATCTACGATGTTGTCGTATTCCGTAAGCTGTATCGTCAACTAAATAAAGCTTGACTTTATTTAACGTTATGAAATATGATGAGTACAGGTTAAACAACCCGTTCCAACTAAAACTACATATTCCTGTTAAAGGGGAGTAGCTTTTACAGTAAAGTCGTCAATTCGGGATCATATCCCCGGCTTTATTGGCAGCAATTTTGTTGTTAGCGAGACCTTTACCAAGTTTTTATGCTCGGTAAAGGTCTCTTTTTGTGGATATAAAAGGACCTTACCAGTGATGGTAAAGGTCCTTTTTTTTGTACATCATAAGAATATTAAGGAGGAGTCAATTTTGGATGTTTCATTATTATTAGAATATGGGTGGGTGCTTGCTGTCTTAGTTGTCCTTGAAGGATTACTCGCAGCAGATAATGCATTGGTACTCGCAATCATGGTTAAACACTTGCCTGAAGATAAGCGCAAAAAAGCGTTGTTCTATGGTCTGATGGGTGCATTTGTTTTCCGTTTAGGTTCGTTGTTCCTGATCTCTTTCCTCGTCGATGTATGGCAAGTACAAGCGATCGGTGCCCTGTACCTCCTGTATATTTCGATTAACCATATCGTTAAAAAGATACTGGGTAGTCGCAATAAGACAGATGAAGCAGCTGATTCAACGCCTAAGAAACCGAAAAAACAATCCGGTTTCTGGATGACCGTTTTCAAGGTCGAAGTAGCGGATATCGCATTTGCAGTTGATTCCATTCTGGCTGCTGTTGCTTTGGCCGTGGCGTTGCCACCAAGTGGATTGCCTCCAATTGGCGGACTCGACGGTGGACAGTTTATCGTTATCTTCCTCGGTGGATTCATCGGGCTTGTGATCATGCGTTTTGCAGCCTCATACTTTGTGAAATTGCTTCATTCCCGTCCAGGACTTGAAGTTGCGGCATTTGTAATCGTAGGTTGGGTAGGGGTTAAGCTGGCAGTTATTACACTCGCACACCCTTCATTGGGTGTTCTGGATGAGCATTTCCCGGAAAATAAAATTTGGAAATTCGGATTCTATATTGTACTGATCACCATTGCGGTATGTGGTTGGTTCCTGTCTTCCAAAGTTCCTGAAAAAGAAGACGAAAATCCGGTTGAAGAGTTGGAAAAACAAGCAGGACTGTAATAATCATGTTACGCTAACAACATCATTATTATTTGGAAAACAGGAGATTGTCCTAGGACAATCTCCTGTTTTTGTTTACATATGTAATCTACACCATGGACCAATTTCCAAGAAAAGGGTTGACACATGAATTCTAGTCCCCTTAATATAAGACTAACATTAACGAAGGGAGGCCGAGAGACATGATGCTTGGTTATGATTTGATTCAAACAGGGCGCAACGTAGACACAATAGCATATCCGGCTCATCGTTTCATTGGCCTCATACGGTCGACATAGGGGATAGGCATATCGTTTAGCGGTTTTTATAATCGATATGCGTTCTTCGCTTATATTATAGCGATGGATGACAGACACACAGCATGTATGCTGTTCTGTTCTCCGTTATTGTCATTCAGTAGAAGTCATGGGCGATTAGCCTATGGCTTTTTTTAGTTTTATTTTACAGATGAATCAGCAAACCGAATTTGCTGAACGTACAGAAAGGAATAATACACTTTTATGAATACAAAATTTAATTTATTTACCAATCCAAATGAAATCGCAGGTGGTTACCGGCATGAAGTGAAATTGCCTGCAGGCGACCTAACCGTATATGCGGCGCAACAGCTCTTCTCCTCGCTCGATTACAAGGTATTCGAGATGGCAAACAATAATCTGCAGATTCCGGGAATTTCTTATATGAGTTACACGCCAGACGTACACGTCGGTGTAGGTACGTGCATTGGAACGACAGCCGTGTGGGATGCCCACAGCGGATACGTTTCTCCCTCCATCGTGGGTAGTGACATCGGCTGTGGCATGCGAGTGCATATGACGAATTTGCACAAGGACGAATTGAAAGACATCAAGCTTCGCCGTAAACTCGTCAAGGCCATTGAGAAAGTATTGCCGATGGAGGCGAACCAGCGAGGTCATTACTCGGATATCAGACTGGAGCATATCGTTCGTAAAGGACTGCATGGTTTACCCAAAAAGTATATTCCCGACAGCTATACACCAAAAAAATCAACCGCGATGACACATGTGGAAAGCAGTAAGTTCAGTTATGATGAGGATGTGTTAAACCATGTTCCTGATATGACGTGGCATCGTTCGCATCGTCAGCTCGGAACATTGGGTGGGGGGAATCATTTTGCCGAGATCCAGGCGATTGAGATCGCTGAAGAGAATCGTGAAATCGCCGAAGCTTGGGGATTGTATGATGGACAAGTCGTGGTCATGATTCATTCCGGCTCTCGTGCATGGGGTGGTTATGTAAGTCAGACGAGTTCGTCAGCGATTGCCAAAGTCATGCAGCGGCTTAACCTGGGTACATCCGATCCCAGACTGGTCTTTGCTCCACTGGAGCATGCGGAAGGTCGTCATTATGTGAACATGATGTATTCTGCATTGAATTACGCTGTTGTCAATCGGCACCTGATTGCGTATGCTATTCGCGAAGCATTCCGGGATGTGTTTGGCTCCAAATGTGAATTCCGTACGTTATACGATCTGATGCACAACTATGCCTGGGAGGAATCTCACGTAGACAAAGGTTCCGTTTTTGTGCATCGCAAAGGGGCGACACGTGCGTTGCCGGCAGGTCACCCGGACAATCCGAAGCCTTATCTGGCAACTGGACATCCGGCGCTTATTCCCGGTTCCATGGGAACTGCTTCATATATCATGGTAGGTCAGCCGCAGGGTGCTGATAATTATTATTCAATATGTCACGGTGCGGGTCGCATCCGTTCACGGACGGCAACGAAACGATTGATTAGCGTGGAAGATTTTGCCGCGGCACTAGGTGTGGGTACAGAAGATGAGATCGTGGTAAATCAACGCTCACTTGAAACCATTATTGATGAATCACCTCAGGCTTATAAAAATGTAGATGAAATTATAGACAGTGTTACCGGCGCAGGCCTGGCTCAAGTTGTAGCCAAATGCAAACCGCTTGTAGCGGTAAAGGGAGCGAAATAATGACAATAAACGAACAACAAACAGATCCAACTCAAGCGATCTATACCTATGACGAACAACATGATACTCGAATTCGAGTGGAAGGGTACGCTATCTATTCAAGGCTGATTCGTGGAATCAGTGAGGCGCTCCATCAGCGCTATGGAGTTGAGTACAAGCTTTATGCCAGTTCTGACCCGAACAATGAATATTGGGAGTTACTCCGGGAAGACCTGCAAAATGGCAGTGACGAAGTAGAATTGGTAGCCCGTATATTCGAGGATCTGGAGCTTCAGACGTTACATTACGACGATGATGGAGATGTACCCACTTATGGTGTGCATTACTCCATTCGCAATAACGTATTTGCCTATCCGAAATGGGGCGTTGCGCTTGTGCGTGTTCCGTTTTTCCGAGAGAACGGGATCTACAGTGAAGACTTTGTCTTTGCCGTCGGTGATGAGGAGATGAAGCAATTTCTGGGAAGTGTCCGGGAACGGGAACGTCAGCAAAATATGAAAAAAGTAACGGTCTACACCGATGCCCGGAATGGCAGCGATCGCCATGTGGAATCCATCACTCGCTCCGTGGGACGAGAGGATGTTGTTCTCTCGGCACGGATCAAGCAGGATATTTTCCGCTCGCTGGATCAGTTCTTCGAAGCAGATCGTTCTTTTTACAGAGATTATGATATCCCGTACAAACGGGGCATTCTATTGTATGGGCATCCGGGGAATGGTAAGACCACGTTGGTGAAATCCATTGCGGGAAGTATCCCGGGCCCGGCTGCGTATTGGCAGATTACGGAGTATACCAACAGTGAATCGGTGCGTGAAGTGTTCGAGGCTGCCAAGCGGTTGGCACCAATGGTACTGATC
The DNA here is from genome assembly GCF_036894235.1 of Paenibacillus sp. Y5S-9. Classification (NCBI taxonomy): domain Bacteria; kingdom Bacillati; phylum Bacillota; class Bacilli; order Caryophanales; family Paenibacillaceae; genus Paenibacillus; species Paenibacillus sp. Y5S-9. Next base: position 5,278,876 of record NZ_CP145887.1, on the reverse strand, counting down.
ATTGAGGACATCGATTCGATGCCGGATGAAGTCCGTTCCTTTTTCCTGAATACATTGGATGGAGCTACGTCGAAGGAAGGAATTTTCTTGATCGGGACAACGAATTATCCGGAGAAAATAGATCCTGGCCTCATGAACCGTGCTGGACGGTTTGACCGGGCTTATGAAATTCCGTTGCCAGATGAAGCGCTGCGCTTGCAATACTTGCGCCAACGAGGCTTCACCATATTTGCGGGTGAAGAAGGCACAGTAGAAGCAGCTCGTCTGACCGACACGTTTTCTCTTGCACAGCTAGGTGAGTTGTATGTGAGCGCTGCGCTCGAATGGCATCAGAATGGACAGACAGACATTGTAAAAGTCATTCAGTCGATGCGTGGCGAGCTGGATAAGAGCCACAAACATACTTGGCTGGCGCAGCCAGGTAAGGGCCGTGCAGGCTTTTATTGATCAGATCTAACCCATCCATCCTATAATATGACGCAATTTTATAAATAATCCTACCTCAATTGGTGATACTAACCTTGTCTGCTCTAACATACAATGACTTTCGGGAGGTACATAACGCAGCCCTGAGCTGGTGAGATGCCGGAAAGTAACGCGATCTGTTCCATACCTGACTAAGGCTTGTTTTGCAGAGAGAGATGCATGGGGACAAAAGGTAATATGCAAAAATTTTTATGCCAATTGTTTAAATGCTTCTGTAGCGGTTAATAGTAGACAGACAACAACAAAAACTTTAATTAGAGGTGAATGATATGGGTTGGTTATGGTCATTAATTATCGGTGGTATCATTGGATGGTTGGCAGGTTTGATCGTTGGTCGTGACATTCCAGGTGGTGTTATTGGTAACATCATTGCTGGTTTCATCGGTGGATGGTTAGGTGGAGTAATCTTGGGCGATATGGGTCCTGAGATGGGCGGATTCCACATTGTACCTGCATTGATTGGTGCGATCGTTCTTGTAGCCATCGTAAGCTTGATCTTCCGTTCGATGGGACGTAGTCGCGGGTAACTTCATCAAGATAATTTCTTGAATTAGTTGTCAGCTAAATGCATTACCAATGAAGAGGTTGATTGAGAGCCATAACAATGGCTTTCAATCAACCTCTTGTTGTTTTAGAATATAAGGATACATGCGTAACTCTTAGCATCAGTATTGTATAGGTAGTTTAGATAAGAGGGGATGAACGGAATGGAAAAAGCTACATTCGCCGGCGGATGTTTCTGGTGTATGGTTACACCGTTTGAAGAACAACCGGGCATTCATGGCATTATATCGGGTTATGCTGGCGGCCACGTCGACAATCCAACATATGAGCAGGTCAAAACCGGGGAGACCGGTCATGTCGAAGTGGTTGAGATTACATTTGATCCAGATGTATTCCCTTATGAACGACTGCTGGAGCTGTACTGGCCACAGATTGATCCGACGGATGACGGAGGCCAGTTCCAGGATCGGGGAACACAGTATCGTACGGCAATCTTTGTGCATAATGAACGTCAACGTGAGCTTGCTGAACAGTCCAAACAGGAACTTGCAGCCAGCGGACGATTCAGTCAACCGATTGTTACGGAAATTCGCGATGCAGCTATATTCTATCCGGCTGAAGATTATCATCAGGATTACCACAAGAAAAACGAGAAACATTATAAGGAAGACCGTGCGTTATCCGGACGGGACGAATTTATAGACGAGAATTGGAAATAATGCATCAGATCACATGAAAATCCGGGAAAGTTCCAGTTGGAACTCGCCCGGCTCTTTTGCTGTATGGCGGCTGAAATCAGCCATAACGGTTATCTAATTGTTCGTTCCCACCAGTATTTCTACGTCAATGGTAATCTTCGACGCCCATCCGGGATATTTCCGACAGATGCCAGGAAAGTGGTGTCATATGAACGAGTGAATCCAGCATGTTTGCGGTGACGGGCAGCGTGTAGGTCAGCGGAATGCTGGCGATGAGATGATGATGTTTGCGAAATCTGTCCAGCGTAAGTTCCCGGCCGTCTGCTCGATCAGGTCGATTCAGGAATAGCATTTCTCTCAGTTCAATTAAATATCGTTCACGAGGGATGACTTTGATGATCCATCCCCCATCTTTCAGAATTCGTCCAAACTCTTCATAGTTGGAAGGAGAAAGTATATTCAGGATGATGTCCAGCTGACCTTCTGCAAACGGACTGCATGCCAGATCGCCGACAAACCAAATTTGCTGGTTGTAGGCAGAGGAAGCCATGGCAATGCCTTCTTTGGCAATGTCGATGCCCCAGCCAACGGCTGGAGTATTCTGCGTAATCTGCTGCAGAAATGTTCCCTCTCCTGTGCCTGCATCCAGAATATGCACGGGACAGCTGATGTCAACGGAATAACGTGCAATCCACCTGCGTAGTACTTCGGTCAAAGGAGCATAAATACCGGTTTCCGATAAGATATTCCTTTTGGCTGTAAATAAACGTTTGTCATAGTTGCCCTTGACAAAACGTGTCATGAAATTGATATAGCCTTGTCTTGCAAGATCAAAGCTATGCCTGGACACACATTGAATGCTCCCTGAGTTAATGGTTGCCATAGGGCTATGACAAATGGGACAGTTCAACATATGGATGTATGGATTAATAAGCGCAGCGCTACGTTCTCTGCGATGGACTGACATGGAAAAACACCCCATTCATTCAGATTTGGATAACTGAAGAAAAGGGCATAGCCATAAACCTCTGCACAAAATTCAAAAAAAGAGGTTTATGGCTATGCCCCAAGTTATCTGTATCGAATGAACTGAATAATCATAGGAAGGCTAAGCTCCTTTGGCCTATCAAGATTAGGGTGAAGCAAGAGAACGTTACCAGTATAACAGGATGAGAAGAAATGACAAGTAAGGTGAGCCAGGCGGATTTGAAATAAAAGAGCGCCCTGTCAACCGTTTAGGCGGTCATACAGAAGCGCTCTGTTCATTATTTTGCAGCAACCTTTAATGCATATTTGGACAATGTCTCATTGTTCATGGAATAGATGACATCATCCACATAAGTAGAGACACCTTCTAATGAAGGAACCGAGGCACTGGTCGTGTAGATATGCACGTCTTCCAGCGTCTGTGAATCAAGAATGTATCCTGTTTTGGCAAAATCAAGCTGATACTGACCATCCTGTGTCTGGTCGACATGCATCAACGCAGGCTGTGCGTCCTTGAATGTACGCTCAGTCACTTTGCCTTTCATCGTGTACAATTCCAGCTTCTGCCCTGTAAAGACTGTATAACCGTTGCCAGCCGTCTGAATGTAGGCATCACCAGCAATGGCACGTCCCCAAGCAAGCTTGCCATCGATGCCAAAGCCCATCAGTCGGTTACCGGTGTTCTCGAAATTCGCACGCATAATAATGGAACCATCGTCCAGAATGGCCAGCGATTCACCGCCGCCATCTCCGAGTGTATTTGCATTGGCAGGGAATTGGTAGAAGGACAGACGATTCAACGTACGATCATAGATTTCCACTTTGGGATTCGCAGCTTGCTGCCAGAAGTTGCCTACCTTGGTTTGTTTACTGGCATCCACTACAATTCGACCATGGTCAGCCTTAAGCACGTTGCCGTTGATGGTCTTTTCGGTAATCAGCTTGCCCTTTTTGTCATATAACGAGATGGCGGAGCGAATCGAACCATTTGATTGCACGCCCTGACTTGAAGCAACCATCAGCGTATCGTTATCCAATAGGGATATGCTTGCAGGTGAATTCACCGTTTTGACCCAGTTGGTTTTACCGGATGTATTGAAAGAGTACAATTTTTTGGTTTTGTCCGAATATTCCATATACACATAAGCTGTACCGTTGCTGGCATATACCGAATCGGAGTAGGTGGTATAAGGACCACTTTTCTCATGGAATATCGTATTCCACTTCAATTGTCCAGTTGTAGCATCGAATGCTTGGAGAGAGTCCAGTTGCCAGTCGAGTGTTGTTTTGCTGCTTGTTTTGGTCACGGGCTGGGAGGCATGTACATATACAAGATTTTTGGATGGCACGGCATGGATTCCCTTAATCAGAACATCTTTCTCTGTATTAGCTTCAGATAACATCAGGGAAGATGACGTCCAAGCCGGTTTGGGCATGGATTCGGTTGAAGCAGCGGCGTAACCTGTTGTATTCATGGTGAAGAGGAGCATGCCGCTGAGAATGAGGGCAGCCCATGTTTTGGACTTGTGTTTGGTCAATGTATGCAAGTGATAAACCACCTTTCTTCTTCGGTTCAAAATAGAACCGATTGTTGAATTTTACCATTAAAGTCAAGCTGAATTCAACCGAACACACTGTAACCTTTTATCATTGGTTTATCGAAATAACCATGTTTGGTGAAGTCTAGCGGTTACAGGGAATTCATCTTCTTTCGATGAAGGTGGAAGTCTGATATATTTAGTGCGGTGACAAGCCATATCTGCGTAAGACGTTGGATAGAACATAGGAAATGAACAAGGAGAACAGCTATGAACTGGAGTGAAAATGTGACCCTATGGGTCATTGGATGTATCATCATATTGTTGTTGCTGGCCTGGATTATTCGGCGGGTTATCGGGCGCGGGCAGCGGATCCGAAGTGAAGCCAATCCTCGTAAGATCACAATAAAGGACATCGACAAGATGGAGGATGGTTCGGAATTTGAATTATATCTCTATCATTTATTCGAAGAGCTCGGGTACGAGGAGGTGCATAAGACAACGAGCAGCCGGGATTTTGGGGCAGATCTGGTGTTTGTTGATAGACTCGGCAGACGAAGTGTGATACAAGCGAAGCGATATGGTGCGAATCATCCTGTAGGATTGAGTGCAGTGCAGGAGATATATACATCCATGCGTTATTATGAAGCCGACCGGTCAATTGTATTAACGTCCGCTCGTTACACCGAAGCCTGTCGGACGCTTGCAGCAGTCAATGGAGTGAAGTTGCTGGACCGAGAAGACCTGATGGAATTAATCCTGTTATTCAAAGCGAGAAGAGTGGAAGAAGCATTGGAACTGATCGAAGAAGATGATCATGAACCAATCGAGACGTGGCAGTCCCGGCGAAAGCGGCAATCTCGCTAGTTTCATTGTATTAATGTGCCACAACGTAGATTTTTCAAATATAATCAAAAAGTAATAATGTAGTCAGGATCAACGTTTAAACCGTGGATACTCCCTCAAAAAAAAAGGATGACTACGACAGATGCAGATTTTAAAACGATTATAACCAATCGCTAGTTAGATACAGGCGACTGGTTATTTTTCTGGATGGATATTTCGCTCCGGTTGTTCATCTGTTAGTTGTAACATTTCGAATATTTGATTCACCCCTCTCTGGTATCGACAATGTTCACCTCAAGGCCGTGACATTTAAAATTGTGGTTAGGATTTTTCCTAACCTCATCTTTTTGAAGTTCATACATAGCTAATTTATAATTTATTTCTTCCATATGTTTCAAACTTTCTTCAATTTTCTTTTGTAATTCAATTTTATGTTTCTTTAACATTTCCTCTCTTTCTAAATAGGTGGAGTTCCCCATCTCATAGGATTCCTTGTAGTCTTTAATTTTAGAAAGCGGCATTCCTGTTTCTTTGAGACAAAGAATAAAAGAAATCCAATCGATTTGTTGTTCGGTATAAACTCTATTCCCTTTTTCGTCGCGTGAAATATTCGGTAATATCCCTTGCTCTTCATAAAATCGAAGTGTCTTTGCAGTAATATTATAATTCTCCACTACATACTTCATTGAAAAAAACATCTGATCGCCTCCATAGTTACAGTTACTGTAACTGTTATTTTATCACATAGAATATTTTTTAAAAGAAAATCGTTTAAAGTTACGTGTCAATTCCTACTTTACTTCCCCTTAGGTTAACCTGATATTCTTGTGTAGAACTTGTGATTGGGATGGATGAGATAAGGTTATCTTCATCTGTTCCATGAATAAGCACTTAGAAATCAAAATATAAAGGAGAACGTAGAATGAGTAAATTTAATAAATTGTTTGACCCCTTTACATTCAATAAAGGGATTACCTTAAAGAATAGAGTGGTTATGTCTCCGATGACGACTTGGTCAAGTAATGATGATTACACGATTTCCGATGAGGAAGTTGCATATTATAAAAAAAGAGTGAATGGTGTAGGTTTAGTTATCACGGGCTGTACTCATGTCCTACCCAATGGTATTGGATTTACACATGAATTCGCCGCATATAATGATTCATTTATCCCTAGTCTAAAAAAATTGGCAGATGCTGCTAAGAGTGGAGGAGCTCCAGCAATTCTTCAATTGTTCCATGCTGGAGATAAAGCGATTGCTGAATTAGTTCCTAATGGTGACGTGGTAAGTCCGAGCGGTGTTGCTCTGACTGAAGCAGTATCCCCTAGAGAGCTTACTCATGAAGAAATTCTGGAAATTATTCATGCGTTCGGTGAAACTACAAGACGTGCAATTGAAGCTGGTTTTGATGGTGTTGAACTCCATGGAGCCCACGGTTTTTTACTTCAAAGCTTCTTATCTCCATTCTTCAACAAACGTCAAGATCAATGGGGGGGATCACTGGAAAAACGTCTGAGTTTTCCAATAGCTGTTATTCGAGAGGTGAAAAAAGCTATTGAGAGATATTCGACAAAACCATTTATTTTAGGTTACCGCATTTCCCCAGAGGAACATCAACAAGATGCCCTTAGAATGAAAGATACTTACGCACTGATTGATAAACTGATTGAAGAAAATGTTGATTATGTTCATGGTTCCTTGGTACAAGCCCTTACGTCAAAACCAAAATATAACCAAGATAACAAAAAAACGTATCTTGAGCTGATTGTTGAACATGCCAACAATCGAATTTTTGTAATTGCAGCGGGTGCCTTGGAAAGCCCAGAGGATGTCTCTGAAAGCATGGAGAGAGGACTCTCTTTGGCGGTAATTGGACGTGTATTAATCTCCGATCCAGAGTGGGTTGAAAAAGTTCAACAAGGAAGAGAATTGGAAATTCAAAACGTGATTAAATCATCTAACGTTAGAGATCTTGTGTTGCCAGCGAAACTATGGGGTGTCATACAAAATGCAGGTCCATGGTTTAAAGTTGAACAATAAAGAAGATGAAAGATCAAAAAAGGCCGCTAATAATAGCTGCCTTTTTTGATTTCAAGAACAGTTGTACTAATTTATCCGCTTCAACAAAAAAAGCTTCACCTTCACTTGCATAGCTGCACATGATATATTGAGTGTATATCAACCAAAGGAGTGTGTGATTCATTATGGCACGTACACAAACACAAAAAGCATTACGTAAAGCAGAGCGGTCAGGTCAATGGTGCTCGGAACAGAGCCGAAGAGTTAACGGAGATTATGGTGCGTTATCCCAGCATGTGCGGCTCATGCCTACGAAGCAGGAAAAATTGCAAAAGGTCAAACACAAGAAGCAGATCATCCAGGATGGTGGTGCTTCTTTTTATTTTGTCCATAAGGACCGGATTGCTGGATAAGTAAGACATTGAATTCTTTCTTTGGTTGGAAAGTAATGATGTGGACTGTTAAAATCAATCTTAATGAACTGAACTATGAATCCTTGTATATCTAATGAAGGGAAGAACCTATACATATGACAACAGCGCTGCACATGAATAAAAAAATCGTTCGGCGTTTTTTGCTGCAAACGCAAGCTTTACTGGGACGTTGGCCCGCAGTTTCCTTACCTTCGGGACCCAATCAAGTTTTGAGTTTGATTCGCTCCCTTGGTTGTGTGCAGATCGATCCTGTGGCTGCTGTAACCGGAAACCAGCATTTGGTGCTGGGTGCTCGTGATCCTGGTTACACTGCTGACAGCTTAAATACGCTGCTGAGTGATCACAAGGTGTTTGAATATTTTGCAAATGCTGCCTGTGTCATTCCAATCGAGGACTATGCTCTCTTGGAACCTGTGCGTGCCCGATTAAGGGAGCGTCTGGCTCCGTCCCTGCAAGGTCTGGAGAAAACAGTTCAGCATGTGTTACAACGTTTGAAGGAAGAAGGACCTTTACCTTCCAGAGCCTTCCGTGCTGTTGAACGGGTAAGTGGTTATTGGGACAGTGCAGATGTGCCAAAGACGAAGGATACCACACTTGCTCTGAATTTACTGTTAGACTCGGCTGTGATTCGTGTGGTGGCGAGGCAGGGGAATGAACGTTATTTTCATATTACCGAATCCGGATTGCAACAACAGGGACTTACGATAAAAGAAGACATGGATGTGTTGGCCCAGAGACAGGCTCTGCTGGATAAATATATTCATGCGTATCGTGTCGTAGATGCCCGTGATCCCCGTCTGGGTTGGCTAAAATCTACAGCGGCTGAACGACGCGCCGATATTGCTGACCGTGTGTCAGATGGGCGAATGATCCCGCTTAAGGTGGAGGACGTGGTCACGCCTTATTATATACGTGCTGAAGATGAGGATTTGCTGCTGCACATGGAGAGGGAAGAGCCACACTATGATCCATCAGGCCCGGTCCGTTTCCTGCCGCCACTGGACAACCTGTTATGGAGAAGAGAACGTATTGTCGATTTATTCGATTTTCATTATAAGTGGGAGATTTATACGCCAGAGGTGAAAAGAACCTACGGTTATTATGCCATGCCTATTCTTCACGGTGATCGGTTGATTGGACGTATGGACCCACGACTTGATCGCAAAACGGGAGTACTTACCGTTCGTTTGTTATCGATGGAAGAGGCTGCTCCACCTGTGGAGGAATGGATTACGGATTTTCGGGAGGGACTTCAATTCTTTGCATCCATGCATGGAGCGCGTTCCATTAATATCGAGAAGACGGTACCAAAAGAGCTGAAAAAGCAACTTAAATCGATTTGATTAGGGATATACGAAGGAGTGTATGGATAAGGAAATTGGAATCGTTAAGGGGGGGAGGAACTAAAAAGAACAAAAAAATGGAGGAGCCAGAAGGCCCCTCCTTCTTCATTTGATTTTAAAATTAGTTTTAACATGATATCCGCAGTTAGCTCTAACGAAAACCTAAGCTCACGTCCACGCAAAAACTTCTTTAGTTCACCAGATGAGGCATTTCAACGTTGGGATCAACATCTGCTTCATAATCCACACCATCGGTTTCAAAACCAAACAGCTGGAAGAATTCGCGACGGTAACCTTCCAGATCGGACAGATCGTAGATGTTTTCTGTGGTCAACTCGTTCCAGAGCTTCGCCACTTCTTCCTGAACGTCAGCTCTCATCTCCCAATCGTCAATACGAATGCGACCTTCTGCATCGGTTGGAACTTCTCCTCCCGCATACAGGCGATCAGCGAACAGACGTTGCAATTGCTCGATGCAGCCTTCGTGCAAGCCTTTTTCTTTCATGACTTTGTACAATGCTGAGATGTACAGCGGCACTACTGGAATCGCGGAGCTGGATTGAGTCACCAACGCTTTGGCTACAGTTACGTACGCACGTCCACCTTTGGCACTCAGACGATCATTCAGCTTATGTGCTGTCGCTTCCAGATGATTCTTGGCCTGACCGATGGAACCATCACGATAAATGGCATGAGTAAGTTCAGGACCGATGTAAGAGAAAGCGATGGTTGTTGCATCGTCAGCAAGCACGCCGCCTTGTTGCAGGGCATCCATCCACAGTTCCCAATCGTCTCCACCCATAACAGTTACCGTCTGACGAATTTCCTCTTCGTTTGCCGGTTCAAGGGTAACGGAGCTGATTTCGCCTGTGTGGAAGTTTACCGTTTTGTTTGTGTAGGATTGTCCGATGGGCTTCAGTACAGAGTTGAATACTTCACCCGTGTTCGGATCAGTACGGCGTGCCGAGGCTACGCTGTACACGACCAGATCTACTTGACCGAGTTCACTGCGAATCAGTTCAACGGCTTTGTCTCGTGTTTCGTTTGCGAATGCATCACCTGTGATGCTGTACGATTTGAGGCCTGCTTCTTCAGCGGCTTTTTCAAATGCAGCGGAGTTGTACCAACCTGCTGACGCTGTACGTTTCTCTGTGGAACTGCTTGGACGATAAATGCCGACCGTATTCGCTCCCGCCCCAAAAGCAGAGACAACACGTGACGCCAGTCCGTATCCAGTGGAAGCACCGATGACGAGCACATTACGGGGTCCTTTCAGCTCAGGCTGGGATTTCACATAATCAATCTGTTCCTGCACTTGCGCAGCGCAACCTACAGGATGGGAAGTGGTACAAATAAAACCACGTGTTCTTGGTTTAATAATCATTTATTTGCATCCTTTCATATTCAGCTCATGTTTCAGCATTTCGATAAAATGCGCTTACACATACTTTCTTATTGTAAAACAATTACCTCGGAAACGGAAACCGTTTCGTTTGATTTCGCCGGAAGGGTGGCGTTATATCTCTAATTTTGCGATGATGTGAATAGAATGTACTCGCTTGTTAGGATAGAAAGGACAGGATACCATGCTGAAGGAACGCATTGAACTGTTAAGCAAAAGAAAACAAATCTCCCGTAAAGACCTTGTGGAAGGTCTGGTCACGCAGGCCCACTTTGCCAATATCCTGGCTGATCGTTATCCTCTACCTGAGGACTTGGCAGAAGCCATCGCCGGGCGTCTTGGGGTATCCCCTTCCTATATTCTAAAAGCTGCGGCTCAGGACGAGGAAACACTCGAACGGGCCGAGGCCATCTTCGAACAAATGTCTGTTCCAGCGTCGGCGATATCCGAAGATGCGGTGCATGCATTGGCAGATCGGGATGACACACTGACCGTCGAGCTGACAACGGCCTTGATGAAGGCGGTCTATTATCAACAATTAAACGATGCAACGGCTCATGAGTATATACATACGTCCTACCTTAATTTTTACCTGGAGAAGTACGGTCGTCCGGATGATATTGATCTGCCGCGTCCGTTAGCCAAAGCACTTTTGTTCTATAAAATACAATATTATCGCTCCAAAATGGCCTTTGTGGATGTATTAACTCATGCAACCAGGCTCAGTGAGCTGGCGCTTCCTGGCAGTGAATTCTGGCTGTCTGTGCAAAATATCAAGATGGAAGCCTACATTCAGGTCAAACAGTATGAAGAGGCAAAACAGGTATTTGAGCTTACGATGCGTCATGTCTATGATCAGCGGATGTTCCACCGGTTGTCCGGGTTATATGTGGCATATAGTGGCTATTGTTTCGCAATGGGGCTGGTTCAGGAGGCACTCTCGGCATTAACCATGGCGGAGGCAAACCTCGTGTATGCCGGCAACCAGGGAGATCTGGTGACGGCGATTGCGAACAATCGGATTGTCATGCTGACAATGACAGGTGAACTGGATCAGGCACAGGCTGAGATTGAACGATTTGAATCGCTATTGCAGCAGGAAACGGAAGAAACACAGCTCGCGATGCGACCGCTCGTCAGTGTATATCGGTGCGAAGTGGCTCTGGCGCGGAAGAACTGGGGCGTGCTGGCGCAAAGTGTAGATCAACTCTTGAAATGTGCAACCACACAGGACCAGCAGATGAGCGCAACCTTCTACCAGAGCCATCTCGCTCTTGCGCATGGAGATCGCGAAGTTTTCATGGAGCGGGCGCTGGCCTGTCTGCCTTATTTTGAATCCGCGCAGCATGTCATGCGGCTTGAACCGTTATATGAAGGGTTGGCCGTAGTATCCGAGGATCAGCGGAAATACAAGGAAGCAGCGATGTATTATCGGAAGCTGGTATATCTGTTACGCAAAAAATAGAGACAGGATTAATAAAAGTAATTCTAGCAATAAAGGGTGTTAATCAGGAAGAGTACATTGGTATGTACCACCTATGTTCGCCAATACCATCGCATCTACAGTAACAGGAATAAAACCCAAAAATGTTGAATAGCGCTACTGACATACCGTTGTCAGTAGCGTTATTTTATCATCAATGAAGTAAACATAAAGGGATGGAAGGCCGATTCTGGCCCAAAAAATGATAGGGTACTTTATCATTAACAGGAAGGATGTTATTTTATGTTTTTTGCTTCTGTACGCATTATTACCGACGACGTGGATCGTCTTGTCGAGTTTTATGAGAAAGTCATGGGTGTTTCGGCGGTACGCCCCGCGCCTGTCTTTGCCGAACTTGTTCTGCCATCGTGCACCCTGGCGATTGGCCACTCCCAGACGGTACCACTATTTGGCGTTGGTTCTGCAGTGGCGGCCGACAATCACACTGTCATCCTCGAGTTCCGCGTCCACGATGTCGATGCCGAATACGAGCGTTTGCAGCCGTTTGTGGACGAGTGGGTAAAGGAACCGACCACGATGCCGTGGGGGAATCGTGCTGTGCTGTTCCGTGATCCTGATGGCAATCTCATTAACCTCTTCCAGCCAGTGACCGAGGAAGCGATCAAACGTTTCAGCGGTAGGGGCTGATTCTAGGGGAACAGCTCACTCAGTGAAAAGGTTGAAAAAGTGTGTGTTTTGGAAAACTTATGGGTTAAATCCCGCTGTTTTGGCATGATTTTGTGCATTGCCAACGCACTTGGCACAAAATATGGCCGTCAATGGTGAAATGAAGATCGGATTAGCAGATCTTTTTTTGCGGAATTAGCATACTTCCTTACCAAAGAAACGATTATCCGGTAATTCTATTGCCGGATTTTTCGTTTTTTTTGTATGCTGCCAGAAGGGTATTCAAGGACAAGCTGCGGTGTTTATAATTTAACTATAATCAAATAAAACAAATGAGGTGTTTATTATGGGATGGTTCGGTAAAAAGAACAAACAGGAAGATGCAATTGCTAAAGCGGATAAAATGATGAATAAAGGACTCACTGGCATGATGATGAAAGGTTTTGTATCAAAGGAACATCGGGAGGCCATCAACCAAAGTCTGGATTCGGCGAAGCAGGCACAGTTGGCAGCGAGTGGTTCTCTGCCTTTAACAGCTACGGCTACGGTGGTGACAATCACCGATACAGGCAAACTGATCAATTTTGATCCGATTGTTGTGCTTGTATTGGATGTTACAGAGACAAACGGCAACCAGTATCAGCGAACATTGGAGACATTGGTGTCCAAAATGCAGATTCCACGAGTTGGAGATCGGGTGGGATTGGGCCAGAATCCAGCGAATCCGTCCGAACTGATCTACATGGGTCTAGTATCCATCTAGAAGGTATTTGGTTATAGGACAGCGATACTCCATATAAATAATGCGTATAACAACGATTAATAGATAAATTATTAGAGATTTTGATAGAGATATTAAGAGAAAGATTAAGAGAGGGTGGGTCATATGGTAGGTTTCCTGAGATTGATTGGCGTATTAACGGTGTTCGGAGTGGGGTTCTCCCCATTTCTGGCACAGCAGCTGTGGAACGATCCGTTTATGATTATGCAGGCGTGGTGGTATACTCCGGCAATCTTTGCCGGGTTTGCACTGATCTTTGTTCCTGCGATTTTGAGCAATATTTTTGGCGTAGGTCGAGTGAAGACAGGTTTACCAGCAGTTGGGGTCATTAAAACTATACAACAGACAGGTACGTATATTAATGAACAGCCTGAGGTTCGATTGGGTCTGACGGTGTCGCGTAAGGGGCGTGAGAAATACGATACGGAGATGAAAACAGTCATTCCATTGACCTCCCTGGCACAGTTCCAACCAGGCAGTTTCATTCCGTTAGTCGTTTCTGTAAAGGATGAGCGCAAGGTAGGACTTGATCTGAAAGGGCGGTTGTCGCAAGAAGATATGCAGCAATTACTGGATGAGAAGATGGTACAGCAGGGGGTATCACCTGAAATGATGGATATTGCGAGAACAGGTGAAAAAGCGATGGCCAAGATTCTCGATGTCACTCCACTTGGGAGTGGAGGCAGTAATAAGATTAAGCTTCAGCTCAAACTCAGCATAACAAAGACGAACGGTGAAACCTTCAATGTGACAACGCAAAAAGAAATTTTGTCATCTGCGCTGCCGCAGGTGCAGCAAGGTCATATCATTAACGTCATTTATTCAAGACAAGACCCGACCAAATTGGTGTTGGCATTGAATGTACAGGAGCGACAATTAAGTGACCTATTCTCTTCCTGAGGATGTAGACAAAAGGAGGTCCTACAGATCATGTTTATGACGTGTAGGACCTCCTTTTTCATTTTGGTATGTACAACAGATGCAAGCAACGTACTACTTTCAGACAATACCAAGGCGCATGCGATAAGAAAAGAGTACTTTTCTGGATTCTCCGTCAAATACACGATTAGCCAGCGCTCTAAAGTCGTCGGCAGCTATTAATAGATCATCCGCTCCGAGCTTCAACGCCGTTTGCAAGCCGCCTTGACTCAAGGCCAGATTGACGTAACGATCGGCTGTGAATGTCTCGTGGTGATGAAACACAATTTCCCGAACATATCGGAATAGCCCGGACTGCTGAATCTGCTGCAGATGTCCATCTTTGCTCCATTTGTGTGCCTGATTCTCTTGCGGGGCGAAACTGGCTGCTCGATGATCTGCCTCCTTATTCAGCTGCAGATAGGCCTGTTCCAGTTGCCAGTCCAGCATTGGTGGCCAGTCGCAGTCGTAGGCAGCAAATATGCCCCCTGTACGAAGTACACGTGCAAACTCGCGTAGTGTGGGTTGCGGCTCCATCCAGTGAAATGATTGGGAGCAGGTCAGCACATCGACACTGCCATCTGGTAGTCCTAGGTCGTGAGACAAGCCGGACACAAACCGCAGGTTATCCGGCTTCCCGGCAGATTCCCACTTGGATTCCGCTACAGACCTCATGTCATCGCTGGGTTCAAAGCCAATGATGCGTTCTGCCTCATTAAGCCAGATCCACGATGATAAACCGGTGCCACAGCCAACATCTGCGACCATACGCGGTGTACTGCCAAGATATGTCGTTAGAATATCCACCACTTCAGTGGGAGCAGCTGGGCGATTCTCATCGTATAACGTACCGAAACCTTTGAAACGTTCCACATTGTTGCGTCTAATGTCTTGCATGGATAAACCTCCTTCGGTCAGATGGACGACAGAGAGTCAGCTGTGCTCAAAAGTTGTATAGGCCTATATTATATCATTCATTGTCGGGTTGTTTGTTCATGACGTTCTGTAAATGTTCAACAGCTTTGATATGACGCCTGAGCAATTCCTGTCCAACATGAGCAGGCTCGATGACGGTCAGCTCGGAACCAAACGACATCAGGAAGGAGTAGAGCCATTCCCCAACATTCAGTTCGAGAGAGACACGGAGCCTGCCATTAGGCTCTTTTTTAATGAGGGACGGTTCGAAAAAATCATGTACTCGGTATGCAATGGTGCTGGAAAACGAGAGTGTCAGAGGGGTCAGGGCAGGAGCTATCTCTGATTCAGGATAGGTTGACCCCGCATTAACAGGGTGATCGTGTTTTCTCGCCAGAAAAGTCAACTGGGTAATCCGTTTCATCTTGAATGTCTCGAATTCTCTCCGGTCAGGATCATCATGAATATAGCCTTTGAAGTACCATGTACTATTTTTGAAAATAAGCTTCTGTGGCTCCACAGTCGGAATGCTCTTCTCACCATCCGAATTAACATAATGAAACGTAATTAGTTGATTCGTTAATATGGCTTGTTTCACCTGATTGAACAGTTCTCTCTCTTGCAGAGGGATGCTTCCCCATGGTGAGAAATTGAATTCGATCCAATCCAGTTTGTGATCAAACAGGGCGGTCAGCCGTTGCAGCATATGGGCACTATTAAGGTGTGGGATCGCACTGATGCTGTATAGTCCCATCAAAATTTCGTTCTGGTCTTCTTCCGACAACAGGGACTTGTCCATGACATAGTTGTCCATCAGATGGATACCGCCATGCTTGCCGGTCGTCGTATAGACGGGAATGCCCGCGGCACTCAGCCGGTCGATATCGCGATACACCGTGCGTACAGAAATCTCGAACATACGGGCGAGTTCTGGTGCGGTGGCTTTCTTTTTCTCCAATAACAACAGCAACATTCGAAATAGTCGGTTATTTTCCATGCTCTGATTATACCATGACAATAGGTGTCAGGGTATGGATGGTACACTGGTATAAAAGTCTTACCAAGACATTTTGACTCAGATTTATAATTTGTTCTTCATTTATTGCGAAGTAGTGAAGGGGACGATATCGATTCTGAAAAAACGAAGTGTTCGCATTTATCATCGGATTTTTCCATCTAAAAATGGGAATAAAAGAAATCCGAGGATAACAGCGATCAGAAGAACGATTCGTGACCGGAACGGCTACTCGCATAATATCAGCACTTTATATCGAAATGAGTTAAATATGAAGGAGGAACTGGTCATGACAATGAAAGAAGGATTTTACTGGGGTGGCGCAACGGCTGCCAATCAATTCGAGGGTGGATGGAACCAGGGTGGCAAGGGGCCAAGCACGTCTGACATGATGACAGGGGGAACCCACACGATTCCACGCCGGATTACGCCTGTACTGGAAGAGGGCACGTATTATCCGAGCCATGAAGCGGTTGATTTTTACGGACATTACAAAGAAGATATTGCCATGATGGCAGAGATGGGCTTCAAAATGTTCCGCATGTCTATCAACTGGTCCCGGATCTATCCGAACGGTTACGATCTGGAGCCAAACGAAGAGGGATTGCAGTTCTACGATAATGTTTTTGCCGAGTTGAAAAAATACAATATTGAACCGCTCGTAACGATCTCCCATTATGAAACGCCATTTGGTCTGACACAGAAGTATAACGGCTGGGCTTCCCGTGAAGTTATCGATTGTTATATCCGTTATTGTACAACCCTGTTCAACCGTTACAAGGATCAGGTCAAATACTGGCTGACGTTCAACGAAATCAACTGTCTGACGATGCCGATGGGTGCTTATATGGCTGCAGGTATTCTGTTTGAAGGCAAAGAGACGCTGGTCGACGGAGTGGATGATCCACAGACTCGTTTCCAGGCATTACATCATCAATTCGTTGCGAGTGCCAAAGCGGTGAAGCTGGGACATGAAATTAACCCTGATTTCCAGATCGGCTGTATGGTCGCTTTCATGACAACCTATCCAAATACTTGTAACCCGGACGACATGTTGCTTGCACAGAAGAAAGACCAAATCTCCAATATGATCTGCGGTGATGTACAGGTTCGTGGAGCGTATCCTGGATTCGCCAAACGTTTCTTCGCCGAAGAAGGTATCCAGATCGAGATGCAACCGGGAGACGAGCAGACTTTGCGTGAAGGCTGCGTAGACTTCTATTCCTTCAGTTATTACATGTCTCTGGTTGAGAGTGCGGACGAGTCCCTCGAGAGAGCAGAAGGTAATCTGCTGGGCGGTATCAAAAATCCATATCTCGAAGCTTCCGACTGGGGTTGGCAGATCGATCCAAAAGGACTGCGTTACACACTGAATCATCTGTATGATCGTTATCAGATTCCACTGATGGTGGTTGAGAACGGTTTGGGTGCTGTCGATGTGGTAGAGGAAGATGGCTCCATTCAAGATGACTATCGCATTGATTATCTGAAAGGTCACATTGAACAAATGAAAGAAGCGGTAGCTGACGGCGTAGATCTGATTGCCTACACCATGTGGGGATGTATCGACCTGGTTAGTGCATCCACTGGAGAGATGAAGAAGCGTTATGGCTTCATTCATGTCAACAAGGACAACGATGGTAATGGTGACTTAAGCAGAACACCGAAGAAGAGCTTCCACTGGTACAAAAAAGTGATCGAATCCAATGGTGAAGAGTTATAATATGGCATAAATCAATACCCGCTTGTTCCTGTACATGGGACAGGCGGTTTTTTATATTGTGGTGCATAAAATGCAGATTAATTTACATACTGAATTAAAGCCACTAACTTAACTATGCTGTTAAATCTACTTTACTGACGACAATATGGGATCAGTTGATAACTGAATTTAAAGAGGACATTTTACTCAAAAAAAGGGGAGATTTCTGTGAACACATCCGGGAACCGCTACAGTATGTCACCCATTCATCTGTTTTTTGTGTTATATGTCAGTTTGGTCAGCGTGGGTTTGATGAATTTTCAATATAAAATGCTTCACGGGGCAGAGAATGACGGTTGGATCAGCATTGTGCTTGCCTCTGTTATTGTCGCCGTAGTTATTAAAATGATGTACGTCTTGTTAGGGAGACAATCCCCGACCCAATCGACGCTTGTACATATCAACCAACGTTATTGGGGGAGATACGTAGGCTCTATCATCAATTGGATTTTTATTTTGTACTTTGTACTGGGTTCCTTTGTAGCCTTCCTCTCCTATGTTCATATTGTTCAATTATGGATTCTTCCTACCCAGAATATTGCGGTAATCAGTCTGGCTATATTGGTACTGGTTTATTATTGCGTGGCTGGCGGAATTCAATCGGTAACAGGCCTATGTCTTTGGGGAACGCTGTTCATCCTCTTGCTTGTTTTTCCGCAAATTTTTCTGGTGGCATCCTATTTGCATCCTCGTAATCTGCTGCCAATATTGGATCATGATGCATCCTCCATTTGGTATTCAACTCGCGATATGCTCCACGAATTTATCGGCTGTGGTATTCTGCTGGTCGTTTATCCCTTTATCAAAACACCCGAACGTTCCGTCCGATGGGCTTATGCAGCAGTCATTACAGCCGCAGTGGTGTACCTCGTCTTTTTCACATTTACCTTTATGTTCTTCAGTCACGGACAAATGAAAGAGCATCTATGGCCAACACTCAGCCTAATCAGCATTATCGAAATGCCCTTGATCCAGCGAATGGAGTATCTGGTGTTATCCTTCTGGCTACTGAAAATGTTAGCGATCATTGCGTTGGGGCTCTGGGCAGCCTGCCACTGTCTGAAGTTAGAGAAATCGATCAGACCCAGCCTGGGTCTCAAAATAGCTACGGTACTCTTTGTGATTCTCATCATGGTCATCCGAAATAGCATCCAAATTGAGATGATGACAGAAGTATATATGCGAACAGGAGAAGTATTGATTTTCATCTATCTGCCGCTTCTTTTCCTGGTCTCTCTGTTTCGAATCAATCGGGGGCAGTTGGCCCAGTCAACGAAAGAGACACCAAACCGCACGGGGAAAGGCGATGAAAAATGAACTTAACTGATCATAAGCAAGAGAAAGTGTTGGAATCCATTCCAGATGTACTTGCAGCCTGCGATCGTTCCGATGATTTCATGACCCAGGTTATAACTATTGCCGGATTGCCACTCGAATTTAACTATTATAAAACGTTGGTAGACAGTCATTTGCTGGAAGTTGTAATTCATGCGTTACAAGAGCGAAGTGTTACAGGAACAACAGTGAAATTTCCCGATCTGTTAACGCATATCCCTCTTGAGGAATCGAAAATGACGGATCAGAGCGATGAAGTGTTGCAGGCTCTCCTTCAGGGTAATCTGGTGATTCGGTGTCATACTCAGGAAAAGAAAACCATTCTTGTTCCCATGACAGGCAAGGAAGGGATCCGAAGTAACAATGACACCGAGAATGAGTTCAGTGTAATAGGGCCCAAAGTTGGCTTCGTGGAATCATTGGCAGTTAATCTGCACTTGATTCGCATGCAACTGCGAACAACCGACTTGATTGTAAAGGAAATAACGGTGGGGTCCTTGTCCCAGTCCAAAGTGGCCGTACTTTATGTGGAAGGCATCGCCAATCCAGATAATGTGACCCGAATGGAAGAGAGACTGAAGGGCATTCATTTTGATGTTGTATTTGACACATCGCAACTGGATCAACTGATTGCAGATAATTCGTTCACGCCGTTTCCATTATTCACTACAACGGAGCGCAGGGATCGAGTTGTCTATGCACTCATAACAGGCCAAGTCGCGGTGATTAGTGACGGATCGCCCTCTTTTATTACAGGTCCATCGACATTGTTTGATTTTTTTGTCTCTCCGGAGGATTATTATCTGCCTTGGGCTCTAGGTTCCTTTTTTCGCCTGATCCGCATCTTTGGAGTGATTTTCTCCTTATTCGCTTCGGCGCTGTATGTGGCTTTAATGACTTTTCACTACGAAGTTGTACCGAAAGAACTATTAGGAAAATTGATTTCTACCAGACAAAGTGTACCCTTTCCTCCCTTTTTTGAAGCGATATTTCTGGAAACGACAATTGAATTTTTGCGGGAAGCCGGCGCGAGATTACCCAATCGGATCGGACAAACCCTCGGCGTGGTGGGGGGCATTATTTTGGGGCAAGCTGCTGTAGAAGCTGCGCTTACAAGTAATGTGCTGATTATTATTGTATCCTTGTCTGCGCTTGCTTCGTTTGTCACACCGATCTATAAAATGTCGAATGCGATTCGTTTTTTACGCTTTCCGATTATTTTATTAGCTTCACTCTGGGGCGCATTTGGCATTGCGATTGGACTTTGTTTTTTGCTGGTTCATCTGTCCCGTTTGAAGTCCCTGGGTTCGCCATACATGTCGCCTTTTTTCCCCATGCGGTTTAATGATCTCAAAGACAGCCTGATTCGAGCATCTTATGAACAGACGACTACCCGACCGAGTTATTTGAGACCACTCTCGTTCATTCGTTATAAGCCCGGTAAAGTGCAGCCAAGAAATCGTCTGGACGAGGAGTGATTAGGGATGATCCGCATCGGCAAAATCCTGATAATCGTAACGATCATGTTTCTACTCGTTTCCTGTAAAGATACCAATATCATTAACAATATCAGTCTTGTTCTAACTTCTGCGTATGATATTCAAGACAACCACATTCATAACAGTGTATTGATCGGGGAGTATAGTGACAAAGACAAAAGTGATGTTAAATTAATGGAAATCGATTCGTCGAATAGTTTCGACGTTGTAGCAAGAATGAACATGCAGTCAAAGGAACCTATCGAATATGGTCAGTTGAGAGTGATGGTACTCGGGGAAACGTATGCACGTCAAGGCATTGGAGATATTTTGCGAGTCCTGTCACACAATATCAAAGTGTCCAGACGGATGCAATTTGCCGTTGCTGAAGGCAAGGCACTGGATATTATTAAAGCATCCATGCCATTTCATGATCCGTTATATCTGATGAAATTGATTGAGCAAAATGCCAATTACGCTAATCTTCCTCATTCCAGTCTGCATCAGACATTGTTCCAGTATTTCAGCAAGGGGCAGGATATTTATCTTCCAAGGCTTACCCTTAATAAACAACAGAAAATTGAACTGAATGGGTTGGTCATATTTAAGGGTGAGGTTGCCACGCTTCAGATCACGGAGGATGAGGGACTGTGCTTGAAGCTACTGACGGAGAACGCCAAGAACGGCAAATTTTTGGTACCCATCACGAGTGTTCCGAACTTGGAGCTGTCCTCTCAGAAGGAACATCACTATGCCTTGCTTAAAATTTTGTCTTCCTCTGTAAAGCATCGTTGGTCTTCTGATCGGTCATCAGAGACTTTGGATACGATCATTCGAATCAATGCTTCTATTATTAAGGATTCGCAAAATGACTTTCTCTTATCAAGTAAGGACATGAAAGCTCTGGAGTATGAAGTTCAAAAATATATTGAATCCAAAATCAATCAATTGGTTCAAAAATGTCAGTCGGAAAATGTGGACCCTGCCGCATTCGGAGATTATGTAAGAAGTCGCAGTCGTCACTGGAACAGTCAAACATTTTATAAAAACTACCCTGCGATGGATATTCCAGTTCATGTGGATCTGAACCTTGTACAAGATGGGATACAGGAATGAGCTAGACAAATAAAACCAAGAAATACCCGGTTATCCTTCAGTTAAGGAAAGCCGGGTATTTCTTTGTGTAGTTCAATAGCGGACCGCCTAGGCCAGCCTTCTGCTTTGCAGTTGGGACATGCGCTCCAAATGCCGGCGGTAAAACCATATGCATGTGGAGAGCCAGCAACCACTCAAGAAATATCCGCCGACGATATCACTTGGATAATGCACACCCAAGTAGATACGACTTATGCCAATGGTCAGTATAAATACGGCGCTGGCAATAATCATCAGCACACGGCCCATAACAGTGGGTACATGTTTCCATATCAGAAAGGCCAGTCCACCATACAGGCTAAATGCGGCCATGGAATGCCCACTGGGGAAGCTGTAGCCGCTCACTTCAATGATCCGGTTAATGGTAGGTCTAGCACGCTGGAATACCAGCTTGAGAAATGCATTTAACAGGGTTGAACCTGCGAGCACACAAGCCAGGAAGAGCAGTTCGCGTTTGTGTCGCAGGCAAACGTATAACACAATCATGGCGATGATGGTAATGAAGACCACAGGCATTTCGCTGCCGATCCAGGTAAAAAGGTGCATGAATTGTGTCATACCAGGGGATTCCAACCCCTGAATCCAGCCGATCAGCGTATCATCAAATCGATGAATCTGGTTGTCGCTGATGGACAGGGCGATGCTTACAAAGGCGATCATGCATAACGCCGCAATGAGCAGCGGGAATGAGATATTCTTTTTCCAGTTGTGTATCAAATGTTGAGTTCCTCCGTGATCGTTGATTTCGTATGTTGTGTCCTTGCGTATCTCAGGCATAATGATATTTGTATTATGCTATAATTTTACAATAAATATAGCAGCAATAAAAATATGTAACCTTAACAACGCTTATTCAAGCAGAGAATGTAGGAGGGGGAGCGGTCGGAATGAAACGACGTTTGGTGATGTGCATGTTGGTCTTACTGTTGGTTACGTCTGGGTTAGCTCTATTTCCCGGAGAGAAAGTGTATGCTTGCAGTTGTGTCGAGAGTGATGTTCAAGAGAGATTGAAGACAAACACAACTGTATTTACAGGAGAAGTGGTGAAGAAAGGACGTTCTCAACAGTCTAAGCATGATGGCTTATTAAGAGAGTATACCTTTGAAGTAGATACGGCATGGAAGGGGGTTAATGCCAAAAAGATGAAAATCCTTGCGAGTGACGGAGGGTCTGAATCCTGTGGCATTCAATTTGAAAAGAATGAGTCCTACCTGATCTATGCTTATCAATATGAAGTGGATCATAAGCTACATACGAATCTGTGCAGTCGCAATGTTCCTGTCGAACAAGCCGGAGACGATTTGAAATTATTGGGTTCGGGCAAGGTTGTAAGTAAAGAAGATTTTGGAGAAGTCACCGATGGTGGTGGGCGAAGTGGGTCTTTCTATCTTATCTTATACAGTGCAGTCATTTTATTGGCAGCATTGGCAGTTGTGTGGGTCTGGAAGCGAAAGAAAAGAATCTGATTGCCCAACGAAAAAAAACTAATCCCCGTACAGAGTGTTAAGGTACATTAACGTTCTATACGGGGATTTTTAGGAGTGATTTACACAAAACGGAGAGGACAGAAAGAACTTGAAGAAGCGGAGCGATCGCCTAAAAGCTTTCTGAAAGAAAGCTGCATCGGAAGCATACGCTATCACCGGATTTTCCCTTTATAAAAGGGATCAAAAAAATCTGGGGATAACAGCGATCAGAAGGTTATTCTGTCATCGGAGTGGCCAGTGTAAATATCCTTTAGTTCAATTTGTATAGTTTAGCTGCAACATGTATTCATAAGCTGTGACGCCAAATACCCGTTTGAAATGTCTATTCAGATGGGTCAGATCAACAAATCCGCAATCGGCAACAGCAGCATAAACGTCCTTCTGCTTTTCGATGGATTGACGGGCACGTTCCACCTTGCAGTTTAAGAAAAACTGGTAGGGGGATATGCCGGCTTGTGCCTTGAACTCACGGATAAATTGAAACTTGGACATGCCAAATTCGGAGCTCAGATTGTCCAGCTTGAGTACATCTTCGGTGCTGCAAAACATGATTTCCTTGGCTTTGCGAACCAGACTGTCCTGAGGCAACCAGAGCTTGGTATCCATCTCCTTCTGAGCCAGAAGGTGAACCAGATCGAAGACCCGTTCGCTGCACTCGGCTTCGTCCTGTCTGAGTTGAACGGAGTCGTTCAGCATCAGAATGCTGCGTGCAAGCTCGGGATCATAGACGATGGGACTTCCAAA
The DNA here is from genome assembly GCF_036894235.1 of Paenibacillus sp. Y5S-9. NCBI lineage: Bacteria > Bacillati > Bacillota > Bacilli > Caryophanales > Paenibacillaceae > Paenibacillus > Paenibacillus sp. Y5S-9. The sequence continues at coordinate 5,254,918 of NZ_CP145887.1, read as the reverse complement.
ACGCAATTCCTTTTTGCCTATAATTTCCTCTACCAATTCAGGCTTCAAATACAGCATCACATAATCAATGCCAGCCTTATCATAGGAGCTTCCATCATGGGACTGTTCACGGTTGAATAACATGACACCATTTTGGTGAGAAGCCTGATATTGTCCGTCCAGGTTGTATTGTTGAATGCCGCGCAGGGTTACGCCAACCGCATACTCTTCGTGGCAATGTTTTTTGTATGCAAAATCAGTAAAGCTGGCGGATAGTGCCAGCACGTCTTGCGACTTTTTATAGTTAAACCGTTCCATGCAGCACACCTCCCAAGCTTTAGATCAATCCGGATACTATAATGGCTGAGTATAACAAAAAAAGAGCCATGAGAATACTCAGTAATTTTTGGTGGCGATTCAACAACGTTTTGAAAACCGTGCCAAAAACAACCCAACTGGAATAGGCCAGAAAACCAATGAACGTTATGAGCAACACAAACAGAAACGATGAGAAGGAACTTTGATAAAAGGGAAATACATAGCTTGGAATGACCGTGAAAGTAAACAAGACCACCTTTGGATTCACAAATTGCATGATGAAACCGTTCCAGAATCCGGTAACTTGTTTCGGTGCATCTTCGGTGGTACCCATCTTGTAGATCTGGTACGCCAGATACACCATGTACAGACCGCCGACGATCTGCATCACCTTCAGAATTCCGGGCAACACGCCGGCAAGAAGTTGATTAAGAAAAGCTGATGCGGTAAGCAGCAGACCAAATGCCAGTGTAGCTCCCCAGACATAACGCATTGTTTTTCGTGCGCCAACGATCTGTGTAGAAGAAAGAATTACGATATTGCTGGGGCCGGGGGTGAATGTAACAACGATGCAGTAGATTAAAAAAGATGCAAGATTCATAATGATGATGCTCTCCTCTGGTTGTAGTCTAGTTCCATGATCATACGTCCAGAGGGAGAAACCATATAGTACATTATTGCAGCAGGTACACCGTTAACAGCAGGCGCTTGTTTTTAAAAGATAAAGGGGTGGTTTTCTTTTTGAATGATTGCGTTTACAATTTAGACGATGTACAAGGTGATCAGACCACTTGAGGAAGTGAACGGAATGAAAAAAATGCTGCTGGTATACATTTTACTAATCTCAGCCTTTGCATTGTATGTGTTGAGATTCGAATACACCAGTCAGGTAAACAGTTCTTGGGAGGACCGGGGGCTGCGCGGCGATATCGGAGAGACGTATATCATGATTACATTCCAGTCCGGGCTGGAATATTGGAAGAGCCCGCTCAAAGGTTTCGAGGATGCCGCAGATGCACTTGGTGTGACCGTAGAATATCGCGGTGCTACCCGGTATGATGCGAAGGAGCAGACCATGGTGATCGAGCAGGCCATCGCTCGTAAACCGGCGGGTATTGCCATATCTGCGATTGATCCACAATCGCTAGTTCCAGCGATTAACAAGGCAATCGACGCAGATATTCCTGTTGTATTATTTGACGCTGATGCACCTGATAGCCAGGCCTATTCTTTTCTTGGGACAGATAATTACAAGTCGGGTGTAATGGCTGCAGATAAAATGGCTGAACTACTGGGTCGTGAGGGAGAGGTCGCGGTATTAACCTTACCTGGGCAACAAAATCATGAAGAGAGGACGAAGGGTTTCCGCGATACGATCAAGGAGAGATACCCTTCCATGCAGATTGTAGAAGTTGCAGACGGACATGGTGATGCGATGGTATCCAGAGACGAAACACTGAGAATGATGAAGGAACACCCGGAGCTGGCGGGTATTTTTGTGACTGAAGCCACCGGAGGAACAGGAGCGGGTGAAGCCGTTCAGACTGCCGGGGACAGACATCCATTGCAGATTATTTCGTTTGATACAAATAAGGATACATTGGACATGATCAAGAACGGTACGATCTCAGCTACCATTGCACAAGGAACCTGGAATATGGGATATTGGTCACTCCAATATTTGTTCCATCTGCATCACCAGTTAACGGTTCCGGCCCCATCCTCATCCGGTGAAAATGCACCGCTTCCCGTGATGGTGGACACAGGGATCTCTGTGGTGACACGCTCAGATGTGGATGATTACTATGCCAAATAACAAGGGAGATTCCAAGAGTCCAAGGCCTTGGAGCAGGAGAGCAATTCTCTCCACTTTCAGGAACGGGATTCGGCGTTTACGCTTGCGTAATATGCCCCTTCGCTACCAGCTGATGCTGCTTTTTCTGTTATTCGCCATTGTACCTTCCGTAGGACTTGGGTTGCTTGTGAACTGGACGGTGGAGCGGGTAGTTGAGCGACAGGTTGAAGGTCATACCATGCAGCTGATTGGCAAAGTGAATGAAGCTCTGAACAGCAAAATGGAAAATTTGCAAAACATGACCTACCTGATTGCTTTTGACCCGGATATTGATGCTTTTATGAACGACAAAATGCCACCGAATGATGATGCAGGCATCGAACCGATGAACATGGACACCAATGCCGCAACGGAGCAAAATCGGTTATATGGCATCAAGCAAACCTTGCAGGGGTTCACAACGTTGTATCCTGAAATCGCCGGGATTGTTCTTGTTAATGAACGTGGTGACTATATTAGCAACGAGATGTATCCCCGGGCGGAACAGAGCCTGATCCAGGAAAAATGGTATCAAAAAGCTTCGGCCAATCCGGGCATTTTCATGGTATTGGGTCAGCCGAAAATGCGTAATCTCACGACACATGTACGATACAAGGACGATGAGATTGTATCGGTTGCACGTTCCATAACGGATGAAGCGTCAGGACGTGTGCGGGGCGTTATTATGATTGATCTTAAACTAAGGTCCGTCTCTCAGGCTGCCCGTAATGTAACCTTGGGGAAATCCGGTTATGTGATGGTGACGGATGCAGAGGGTCAAAGTGTATACAAACCTGAGCATCCGCTAATAGAACACATTCCCACAGACTGGTTCCCCTCCGGTGAGAGTGGAACGTTTACCGCCGAAACAGAGGGTGGAACGTTATTATTCATGTACCAGTCGTCTACCTTTACGGGTTGGAGAACGGTAGGGGTATTTCCCACAAGAGACTCGATCTCCGAAGTGCGCCAGATCCAGTTTTACGTGGTTAGCTTTGTATTTGTGGTGTGTTTGTTCGGCCTGAGCGCCTCTTTATGGTTCTCCCGTTCTATTGCTCAGCCCATTTTCCGGCTCATGTCCTATATGCGCAGGGCGGAGACCGGCAATCTCAGACCAGGCCGCTGGAGAGATCGCGCTGACGAGATTGGCATGCTTGGCAACAGTTATAACCGAATGCTGGCACAGATTAGACAACTGATATCACTAAATGAATTGCGGGAGCGGCAGAAGCGCGACGCTGAAATGCGGAGTTTGCAGGAGCATATCAAACCACACTTTTTGTACAATACCCTGGATACGATTCATTGGATGGCACGCAAAGAGGGTGCAGAAGATGTCTCCGGCATGGTTGGTGCGTTATCTCGATTATTTCGCATAGGGCTTAGTAAAGGACAGGATTATATTCCGCTGCACTCCGAGCTTGAGCATATGACCAGCTATATGCAAATTCAGCAGACACGATACCGCGATCGTCTTCAGTATACATTGAATATTCCAGAGGAACTGCAGGACCTTTTTGTGTTAAAGCTGCTGCTTCAGCCCCTAATAGAGAATGCAATCTATCATGGAATCAAGGGCAGGCGTGGGCCAGGACACATTCGGGTGGAGGCCAGATTGGAACATAACAGACTGCTGCTGACTGTTCAGGATAATGGAGCAGGCATGTCCAACGAACGGCTTGCCGAGATGCAGCATCTGCTCGAAGCTCCTCTAGCAAGTTTGGAAGCGTCTTCGCCTGGGATGACAGGCAAAAGTTATGGAATGTTGAACGTGCAGGCCCGTCTCCGGCTGTCCTTTGGCGATGAGTACGGTATTGAACTGGAGAGCCAGGAAGGGGAAGGAACTCGTGTGACCATCATTCATCCGTTGATGCGAGAGCTCCCACCAATCCAGCAAATCAATAACGAAGAGAGGCAGGAGAATGAATGGGAAAATTCATAAAATCGACCGTGACAACTTCCACTGGGATAGATGAGACATCCGAATCAACCAAGGTAATGGAGATTACGCCGGATAGCCACATGGCAAAAAAATACCGCGTGCTCATCGCGGATGATGAACCGATCATTCGTGAGGGGATTCGGGATGCCATTGACTGGACAACTCTCGGGATGGAAGTTGTAGGTGAAGCGGAAGATGGCGAGGAAGCGCTGGAACGGGCGGCTGACTTGGGGGTGGATATTGTTCTCGTGGATATGAACATGCCATTCCTGAACGGAATCGAACTAATCCGTGCCCTTCAGCAGAAGTGCCCGGGCTGTCGTTATCTGATCATCTCTGGACATGATGAATTTGCATATGCACAGGAGGCGGTGCGTCTTGGCGTAGAGGATTACATCTTGAAGCCTGTGCAAGCAGAACAATTATATGCGGCACTTGAGCGTTTGCATCAGCGACTTACTGAAGAGTACCAGAGGACGGCATATGTACAACAGGCAGCTCATCAGATTGAACGTAATATCCCGCTGCTTCGCCAGCGATTTATGCTGGAGTGGCTGGAGGGGCAGGCTGAAGGAAGGGATCTGACGGAGCAGCTTGTGTTTTTGCGTCTGCCCCCTGTTCCACCTGTGCAGATTGGGATTGTGCGCTGGCCTGCCGCTGAAGCGCGTCAGACGATACTGAGAGAGAATGATCGTCAGCTGTTTCTGTTTGCAGTGGAAAATATAATGAGTGAACTGCTGGCAGACCTGCCACATGTTCTGTTTCGGGACGTAAGCGGGTTGATTGGCATGTGTCTGTGGCAGGAAGCCCCCGAAGAAATAGAGTCCCTTCTGGAACAACAGATCAGTTCTTGCCTGAATATTGCCATTCATGCTCATATGGAGACACATGCAGGGACACTGGAAGAAACGCCGGATACGTACCGTCATTGCCGTGAACGGGTATTCGGGGAAGTGCAGTTGTCGCCTCTGGTTCGCCGGGCAAGACAACTTATTCACGAAGAGTATGCCGAGCGGGAACTGACCTTGGAATCGCTCGCTTCCCGTCTACAAGTATCTGCCGTATATCTTAGTCGTGTGCTGAAGAAAGAGCTAAATGATTCCTTTGTCACGCTTGTCACCCATGCTCGCATTCGCAAGGCTATACAGTTACTAGACTCAACAACACTTCCGATCCACACCATCGCTGAGCGTGTAGGTTATGACACCCAGCATTATTTCAGTACCGCGTTTAAGAAAACAATGGGCATTTCGCCTGTGCAGTATCGAAAAGACGGAGGGACGGCTTTTCGTCCTTCAGCGAATCGAATATAATATGTAGCATATGAGGACAATCAAAAGACTTACCTCAACCGATATAACCGTAATACTTAATCATTAAGACGTATGAGGAATGAGATGGATGTGTTCTACTTCGTGTGAAGCGAAGTGGAGCATGTCCTTTTTTTTGACTCTGGAATGGTATCTCATGGATCACACTTGTACTTTAAGCGTTTCCATCAAAAGTTAAATTTTTATAAAAAAGGTTCAAAACGTGCAAAGACCTTGCAGTATCTCCAATGCTACCATTGGTCTCAGATAGGAACACCAAGCAACAGAATGTACCACATACGTTGTAAGCGTTATCTTATAACTCATTTAGAACCGTATGATGTGAGGAAAGGGGAACTTCATATGAAAAAAGGAGCAATGCTCATCTGGCTTCTGGTGATGACCTTGATGCTCTCGGCCTGCAATCTGGCAGAGAGTGGGCCAGGCAGCAAAGAAAAGGGATATGTCGGTATATCGATGCCAACCAAATCATCAGAGCGATGGGTGGGAGACGGGGAGAACATGGTCCGTCTGTTTCAGGAGCAGGGGTACAAAACCGATCTTCAGTATGCTGAGGACGTGGTTGAAAATCAGATTTCACAGATTGAAAACATGATCACCAAAGGTGTGGATGTGATGGTCATCGCGTCCGTGGATGGCAACACATTAACGGATGTGATCAAGAAGGCACATGACGAAGGGATACAAGTGATCTCGTATGATCGGCTCATTCGCAATACGCCTTACTTAACCTATTACGCCACGTTCGACAATTTTAAGGTGGGTGTGCTTCAAGCCTCCTACATCGAACAAAAACTTGGGCTCAAGGATGGAAAAGGACCGTATAATATTGAGCTGTTTGGTGGCTCTCCTGATGATAATAACGCCTATTTCTTCTTCGACGGTGCGATGTCTGTCCTGAAGCCGTACATCGATTCCGGCAAGCTGGTCGTGCGCAGCAAGCAGATGACGATGGCCCAGATTGCGACCTTGCGCTGGGACGGCGCATTGGCCCAGTCACGGATGGATAACCTGCTGAGTGCCTATTACTCGGGTGATCATCTGGATGCAGTATTATCTCCTTATGATGGAATCAGTATTGGTATCATCTCATCCTTGAAAGGGATCGGTTACGGTACTTCGAACAAACCGCTGCCCGTTATTACAGGACAGGATGCCGAACTTGCCTCGATCAAGTCAATTGTAGCCGGGGAACAGACACAGACGGTGTTCAAGGATACACGGAAGCTAGCGGAGAAGACGGTAGAGATGGCCAATAGTATTTTGCAAGGAAAACAGGCGGAAGTTAATGACAAAACATCATATAACAACGGGATTGAGGTTGTTCCGGCGTATCTTTTGGATCCCATCTCGGTGGACCGTACAAATGTGGAGCAGGATATCGTTGGTACCCAGTATTACACGAAGGAAGAAATCGGACTGAAATAATAAATGAAAGGAGCACATCCCATGGCCGGAATCATTCTGGAAATGAAAAACATCACCAAAACCTTTCCTGGCGTCAAAGCACTGGAAAATGTCAATCTGAAAGTCCGTGAAGGCGAAATTCATTCCATATGTGGTGAAAATGGCGCAGGTAAATCTACGTTGATGAAGGTACTGAGTGGTGTATATCCACATGGCACGTATGAAGGCGACATTTTATTTCAGGGCAAGAAATGTGAGTTCAAGGATATCAAACAGAGCGAGGATCTGGGAATCGTTATTATACATCAGGAGTTGGCCCTGATTCCCTACCTTTCAATCGCGGAAAATATATATCTGGGCAATGAGCGTGCTAGCAGAGGAATTGTCAACTGGAAAGAAACTTTTGTAGGTACACGGGAACTACTCTCGAAGGTGGGACTGAGCGAAAATCCAAACACGCTGGTATCCAGCATCGGGGTAGGCAAGCAGCAACTGGTCGAAATTGCGAAAGCGCTCTCCAAAAAGGTGCGGCTGCTTATTCTGGATGAGCCAACCGCTGCGTTGAACGAGGACGACAGTGAAAATCTGCTGCAATTGATGCTGGAATTCAAGAAACAGGGCATCGCCTGTATCCTGATCTCACACAAGCTGAATGAGGTATCCAAGGTATCCGATTCCGTGACCATTTTACGGGACGGCAAGACGATTGAGACGTTGGATATGAAGAACGAAAAAGTGACGGAGGACCGGATTATTAGCGGAATGGTAGGACGTGATCTCACTAGCCGTTATCCGGAGCGTCATGCCACCATTGGTGAAGTTATCCTTGAGGTAAAGGACTGGACGGTATATCACGAACATCATGCCGAGCGAAAAGTACTGGATCAGATCGATATGAATATCAGACGTGGTGAGATTGTAGGGATTGCCGGGCTGATGGGCGCTGGGCGTACCGAACTTGCCATGAGTATTTTTGGCAAATCCTATGGCCGGAATATTTCGGGGCAACTCATTAAGAATGGTAAACCGATCCACAACAATACCGTCACCGAGGCCATTCAGAATGGGTTTGCTTATGTGACAGAAGACCGCAAGGAATACGGACTCATTCTGATGGATGACATCAAGCGTAATATTTCCTTAACGGGTCTGAGCAAGCTGACGCGAAACGCGGTAGTGAATGAGCGTGAAGAAGTACTGGTGGCGGAAAAGATGAAGAAAAGCATGAACATCAAAGCACCAAGTATTTTGCAGAAGACCGGTAATCTGAGTGGAGGCAACCAGCAAAAAGTGGTGCTCAGCAAATGGATTTTTGCCGGACCGGATATTCTTATCCTGGATGAACCTACCCGCGGTATTGATGTGGGAGCGAAATTCGAAATCTATACGATCATTCATCGGCTTGCTGCTGAGGGCAAGGGCGTACTGGTAATCTCATCCGAGCTTCCGGAGGTTCTTGGCCTGTGTGACCGGATCTATGTGATGAATGCCGGGCGAATCACCGGTGAAGTCAGCCGGGAGCAAGCATCGCAGGAAACGTTGATGAGATATATGACCAAGTCTGGAGGCGGCAAGCATGGAAATGATAACAAAACTGTTCAAAAATAATATCCGTCAATACGGCATGATTATTGCCTTGGTAGTGATTATGCTTTTGTTCGAGGTACTTACAGGCGGGCTGTTGCTCAAGCCGATTAATATTACAAATTTGATTTTGCAGAACAGCTACATTTTGGTGCTGGCGATCGGAATGGTGCTGGTCATCATTACCGGGCATATTGACCTGTCTGTTGGTTCCATTGCAGCCTTTGTTGGTGCAGTTGCTGCGATTATGATGGTTGATTGGCAGCTTCCAGCTTGGCTTGCAGTCATCGCTTCCTTGCTGGTTGGCGCTTTGATCGGTGCATGGCAGGGTTTCTGGATCGCGTATGTGCGAATTCCGGCATTTATCGTGACGTTGGCAGGGATGTTACTGTTCCGCGGCTTGACGATGATTGTGCTGGAGGGGCAATCGATCTCTCCCTTCCCGGGTGGTTTCCAGAAAATAAGTTCGGGCTTCCTGGCAGACATTCAATTCTCAGGCTTTGGTCTGGTATCGATCATTGTTGGTCTTGTGCTCACCGTCTGGTACATTGTCAATGAGCTGCGTGAACGCCGTTCCCAGCGAAAATATGGATTCGAGGTTGTGTCACAGGGACTGTTTCTGCTCAAGTTGATTGTGGTTGCTGTTGTGACAAATCTGTTTACGTTTGTACTCGCAAGTTATGCAGGTATTCCGAATATCCTGGTCCTGCTGTTTGTCCTGATCGTTGTGTACTCCTTCGTGATGAATCGTACTGTCATGGGACGACATGTCTATGCGCTTGGAGGTAATGAGAAGGCCGCAGGTCTGTCCGGAGTCAAAACGAAAAAGGTAACCTTCTGGGTATTCGTGAACATGGGTACACTTGCCGCGGTATCCGGGTTGATCTTCGCCGCACGTCTGAATGCGGCTACGCCAAGAGCGGGTACCAACTTCGAGTTGGATGCCATTGCTGCTTGCTTCATCGGTGGTGCTTCCGCTTCAGGGGGCATAGGTACGGTATTTGGTGCCATCATCGGTGGTTTGGTTATGGGTGTGCTGAATAACGGGATGTCCCTGATTGGTCTCGGTATTGACTGGCAGCAGGGCATTAAGGGATTGGTACTGCTGCTCGCGGTAGCGTTTGATATCTATAATAAAAATAAAAGATCAGCGTAACACTGGATAAAAATAAAACGAAAAAACAGACCTTGATCTCAGGATCAGGTCTGTTTTGCTGTATGCACGACTTAGTTACATTAAGGCATCGAGGAAACGTGTGGCGATGCCAAAATAGATAAACAGGGACAAGATATCATTCAATGTGGTGATTAACGGGCCAGAGGCAACAGCCGGGTCGACTTTGAAACGACTAAGCAGAAGCGGGATGCATGTACCGGTCAGTGTACCAATGACCAGAGTGAGGAACAGAGATACCCCAATAATGGCGCCCAGCAGCCAGTCCCCTTGCCAGAAATAAGCGATGACGGTGATCAGTAATCCACATACCAAGCCGATCATTATGCCTACCTTGATCTCCCGACCAATCAGTGCGAGTACGGTGGCTTTGTCGAGCTTGCGTCCGATCAGTCCGCGTACCACAACAGCCAGAGACTGCGTTCCTGTGTTACCGGTCATACCTGCAATCATCGGCATGAAAAATGCCAATGCCACAACCTGATTGAGTGTATCCTCAAAGAAATCCACAATACTTCCCGAGATTAGACCAATCAATAGAAGCAAGATGAGCCAGGGAAGCCTACGTCTGACGGCCACGAGTGGTTTGGTATCAAAGTCGATATCCTTGCTACCGCCCCCCATCTTGGCCAAATCTTCACTTGCTTCATCCATAATAATATCGATGACATCATCCATCTGAATGATACCGCATAACCTGTGATTTTCATCCACCACCGGAAGTGCAATAAACTCATAACGCTGTAGAAGCTGTGCTGCTTCTTCCTGGTCCATATCTACCGTTGCATGGATCACCCGCCGGGTCATCAGTTCTTCAACCTGGGTCTTATCGTCAGCCAAGGCAAGGGATCGATAACTCACGACACCGACCAGTTTGCCTTCATTATCGGTTACATAGAGATAACTTGAGGCTGAGATATGCATGGTACCTTGCGATTGTCGTAAGGCTTCCTTGGCTGTCTCATGAGCGAGCAGGGTCCGATATTGATCTGTCATGATGCGTCCTGCCGTTTCCGGCGGGTAATTAAGCACGGATCGGATAATGGCAGAGTGATCCAGGTTCATGTTGGAAAGCAATTCTTCTCTGCGTTTGGCAGGCAAATCGTGCATGAACCGGATCAGATCACTTTTGTCCATCTGCTGCATGACTTCAAGTGTTCGTTCCGGCCCAAGTCGTTCAAACAGTTGAATCTGTTCGTGAAGCTTCAGGGTCTCGGCGAGATCCGCCAGAGCATCGGGTTTGAACAGGAGCAAAAACCGATTGGTTTCTTCTTCAGGGAACTTTTTATATACAAGTGAGAGGTCGTAGGGATGCAGTTCTTTCACCAATTTATAGAAATCGGGAAGGTTCCGGGATTGCACATATTGCACGAGTTGTTCGGTGATCTCCTCCACGGAGAAATCTTTCTTGGTATGAGGTCCGTTCATATCGACACTCCTTTCTAAACGGTTAGCTTCATATTTGTAAACGAAATGGGCTGGCGGTTAAACAAATGAAGGGAAAAGAGCGCACCCAAAATGATATTGTAATCTTGCTCAAACATTCGATATGGGCTTACAAACAGCCGCTGCAAGGATATACTTGTTGTACAGCAACAGACGAGGAGGACATGCGCTAGTGGAAGCAGATATCAGAACACAATTACTCAGCATGGTTGAGCCGGAGTATCAGAAATTCTCGGCTTCACTTATTCCCAACATCACGAATGTACTTGGTGTAAGGTTGCCAGCCTTACGAAAAATTGCCAAGCAGCTTGCCGCCGGGGACTGGCGCACGTATCTGGAAACGGCAGAGGATGAATATTTTGAAGAAGTGATGTTGCAAGCGATGGTCATTGGGCATGTACAGGCTGATCTGGACGAACTGTTAAAGGCTATTGAAACATTTGTACCGAAGATTGACAACTGGTCGGTGTGTGACAGCTTCTGTGCGGGACTGAAATATACGAAGATTCATTCGGAGCCCATGTGGGCGTTCTTGCAGCCCTATCTGAGATCTGATCAGGAATATGAAATCCGGTTTGGTGTGGTAATGCTGTTGAATTTTTATCTGAATGAGAGATATATCGATCAGGTTCTATCTGCATTGGATCAGATTTGTCACGAGGCATATTATGTGAAAATGGCAGTTGCTTGGGCCATCTCAATGGCCTATGTGAAACAACCTGAGGTGACTCTGCGTTATCTGAACCATAATACCCTGGACGATTTTACGTATAATAAGGCACTTCAGAAAATCACGGAATCTTATCGCGTTGATCCAGAGAGCAAGCAGATAATCCGCAGTATGAAACGTAAGGTGAAGAAGCAGGTTACCTCCTAGTCCTAACATGAAGCATTCCACCGGGGAGAGGGCGATAAACGAATGAGAAAAAAGTTGATGTACACTACGATGCAGTTGGACGGTCGTCCATGGGTACTGCTCGCTACGGAACAAGGATTGTGCCGAGTGGTCATGCCCAACGAAACACTGGAGGACTGGGACGGCTGGTTACAGAAAGTTGCACCTGGCGTGGAACTGGAAGAGAACGAGCATGCGCTGAAACAAACAGGCATGATGGACTGGTTGCAGTCCTATTTTGCAGGGGAACCGATGGCTTATACAGATGCAATCCCACTGGACTTGATCGGAACGAACTTCCAGCAGGAGGTATGGCGAGAGCTAGGGCGTGTGCCTTACGGTGAAATTCGGACCTATGGTGATATAGCTACTGCGATTGGAAGACCATCGGCTGTGCGAGCGGTTGGGGCTGCAAATGGGGCCAATCCAATTCCGGTTCTGCTACCCTGCCACCGCATTATCGGGGCTAATCGCAAGCTGACCGGGTTCCGTGGAGGTTTGGAGATGAAGCGCAGATTGCTGGATATCGAACAGATTGAAGGCGTGACCGATGGAGGGCATGCGCGGTTTCATTTTTAATGGAAGAGGGAATATAGAAGATTAAGGTGATATGGACAGGGCAGGCACTTCATTGTGTCTGTTTTTTTGTATGTATTAAGGTAGCGTAATACAAACGTTCCGCATATGGAACACCAACGTTTTACGTATTTTTGCCCTGTGAAACCGTATGGTACCATGGATCATAGATCAATCGGAATCCGGAAAACGTAATGCCGGGTGAGAAAAGAGGGATGACATAATGAAGCAGGCTTATTGGTTAACAAACGTGACTTTGGAGCGGGGTTATGCTCGGGAGGGGGAACAGGTGACAGGGACACGGACAACCCTTGCTCATCTGCGAATTGAAGATGGAGTGATTGCGGCGATTGTGGAAGGAAACGACGCGCTGTCTAACGATCTGCCACAAGTAGATGCCAAGGGACTGTTGCTGCTGCCTTCGTTCGAGGAGGCACATATTCATCTGGATAAAACCTACTACGATGGGCCATGGACAGCCGTTAAGCGTATCTCCAGTATTTTCGAACGTATAGAAGAAGAGAAGGTTCTGTTGCCCAAGTTGCTGCCAGATGCCAAGCGTCAAGCGGAGCGTATTCTGACCTTGATCCAGGGGTACGGCTCCACTCATGTACGTAGTCATTGCAATATTGAACCCGTCAGTGGCTTGAAAAGACTGGAAACAACGCGGCAGGCTTTGGAATCATTTTCGGGCAAAATCTCGTCGGAGATCGTGGCTTTCCCGCAGCATGGACTGCTTCGCTCCCATTCAGTGGAGCTTATGGGCCAAGCGATGAAGGAAGGTGCAACACATGTGGGCGGACTTGATCCTCATACGGTGGACGAACAGATCGAGAATTCACTGAACGCCATGGTTGAACTGGCTGTTCAGTACCAGGCGGGCATTGATATACATCTGCATGATGGAGGGCAAGCAGGCAAACAAACGCTGCTTGAACTCGCAAATCTGACCGAAGCAGCAGGGCTTCAGGGTAAAGTTACGGTGAGTCATGCGTTCTGGTTTGCCCGTGCAGAGCAGCAGGAAGCGGAAGATATGGCGCAGCGAATGGGCTCGCTCGGGATGAGCATTGCTTCCACGGTGCCCATTGGCAGAACGATGATGCCTCTTCCCATGCTCCACCGTATGGGCGTGAACGTGAAGTTGGCCACAGACAGCCTGACAGATCATTGGTCTCCTTTTGGCAATGGGGATCTGCTTGAGAAAGCGGGACGCTTTGCAGAACTGTACGGATATAGTGACGAATTGTCCTTGTCTCAATCTTTGGCATTCGTAACAGGGGGGATCACACCGCTGGATTCACAAGGGGAACAAGTCTGGCCGAAGGTGGGAGACACAGCGAGTTTTGTGTTGGTCCATGCAAGTTGTTCGGCGGAAGCCGTTGCGCGGCGATCTGCGCGGCAGGCCGTGTGGTACAAGGGGCAATTGGTGAGTGGATCAACAGCGGATTGAGAAAATAGAGCGGGTGCAGCCACGGGAAACCGTGGTTTTTTGGCATGGAAAAAAAGAGGAAAGAACTGTTCGCAACTACCACATTTTGGGTTATGATGGACGTAGTTAATGAAGGGAGCACTACGAATGAAGATTGAATATGCAACGGAAGCTGACTACGACTATATCATTAATAGAGATCGGCATATCCATCAGCCACTTGTGAAAACGAAGATTAGTGAGAAAGAAATATTCATCTTATGGGACGAGGACGAGGGATCAAGAGTTGGATGGATGAGGTACGGTTACTTTTGGGACAACCTTCCCTTCATGAATATGATCTGGATTGATGAACCCTATCGAAACGGTGGAATTGGCAAAAAAGTGGTGCATCACTGGGAAAGTCTAATGAAGCAACAAGGCTTTGATACCGTGATGACTTCAACGCAATCAGATGAACATGCCCAACACTTTTATCGAAAGCTGGGGTATGTTGACGCAGGGGCTCTGTTGCTGGATAAACAACCTTTGGAGATTATATTGATCAAGAAAATCTAGTAATAAGCTTCAAGGAGTGAGGATTGTGAATATGGAGCAAGTGACGTTACAACCTGTAACCAAAGAAAATGAACTCGATTGCATTAACCTTAAACCGCGGGAAGATCAGCTGGATTTGGTCGCAAGCAATGCGGATTCATTGATCCATGCGACGAAGGAGATTACGTCCAAACCATATGGCATTTTTGCAGAGGATCAGATGGTCGGTTTTATTTTATTTGATAACGAGATCTACAATGACGGGTATTACTGGATTCTTCGCTTCATGATTGATGAGAAGCACCAGGGTAAGGGGTACGGTAAACTTGCTATTCAAGAAGTAGTTCGTATGTTGCAAGATAGAAGTGATTGCCAGCAAATCAGGGTATCCCATGTTCCGCATAACCTTGCGGCAAATGCGCTGTATAAGCGTTGCGGGTTTCAAGAAACGGGTGAGTTGGAAGACAACGGTGATATCATTTTAAGTTATCAAGTGAGGTAACAGGGAGGGGAAGCTTGATGATAAGAGAGGCAGAAGCTAGGGATGCAGCGGTTATCGAAAGGCTGTATACAGAATTATTGCCGAACAACTTAAACACAAAAGTACTGGCAGAGCGCATTGAAGAAGTTCGGAATAACCCAAACAGTTTCTTGTTTGTGTATGAACTGGGTGATCAGGTGATCGGAACGGCTCATTTACATATATGTCTGGATGCTTTGGTGGAAAATAGACCATTCGGTGTAGTTGAGCGGGTTATCATTACGGAACATGTGCAGAGCAAGGGATATGGATCTGACTTGATGAAACATATAGAGCATGTATGTGCGCAGAAAAATTGTGTGAAGGTGTTTCTTACCAGTGGATCATCCAGACAGGAAGCACACCACTTTTATACGAAATTGGGGTACAACGGAGAATCCAGCAAGGCATTTAAAAAGTATTTATAACTTATAACATTCATCAAGGAAAAGGAAGTAGAAGCAAAGAAATGAAAGAAAAAAAACATCCGGTTCAAGACCTCCGACTCATCGTTACTTTGCTCGTGGCTACTCTTTGTTGTCTAGGTGTTGTGATGTATTTACGTGCCCAAACAGATACGAATATGTATCGATTTTTAAGTTGGGATATGTTCCTGGCATGGGTACCATTCATCATCTCATCCTGCATTAGATACATATTCAATAAGAAATTAACCACAACGAGCATGATATGTATGGGGCTGATGTGTGGAGTATGGCTCTTTTTTCTGCCCAATGCGGCCTATCTTTTTACGGAGATTCTGCACTCATTCAGATACTTTGATGCTCAAGGGGAGGTTAGATTTTGGGTTAATATTGATTTTTGGTATGGACTCACCCTGACGTTTGCCGTAGCGATCATCGGATTGCTACTCTCGACTTGTTCGATCATTCAAATCCACGGCATGTTAAACAAATTAATAAATAAGTACATTAGCATGATGGTTGTCGGTGTTATTTTGCTATTGAGCAGTATAGGGGTCTACATTGGCAGATTTAATCGGTGGAATTCGTGGGATGTATTATCCAGGCCCGGGAAGATCTTCGTGGATCTTGTGAATGATTTTAATGCGGCGAACAGCATAATGGTTGAGTTTGTCGCCATTGTATTTACGGTTCAACTTTTTGGATACGTTATTTTATCTTTGCTAACCGCAAGGTCTAGCAGTTAATCTTCATTTGAAAGGGCAAAGGATCTGAAATGATGAAATCAATAACACAGGAAATTACGGAAGAATTGTTGGCTGTAATGGATATGTACCAGAGAATCGCGGGGCAATTAATCGACCAATTGATATTGGAAACCGATCAGCCTGATCGGACGGCAATTCTCGAAGGGGCGTACCATTTGCTGTCCAATGCGGATGTAATCCATGGAGAAGAAGAATTAACGGGAAACTGGTATTTTGATGTTCACGGCGAGCATTGTATGTTCAAGAATAGAGAAACAGGGCAGACATTAGAGGTTTTCCTTGGTAGTCCAGAAGATGTGGGTAACATGGACCCCTACTTTTTTTACAATTTTATAAAAACAACGCCAGAGCTTGCATACCTGACTTCGTATTTCGAGAATCCGTTTAAGGACATGTTGGATTTCTTCGAACGTATGGAGACAGAGCATGTGTTAATTCATGTTCACGGGGTGGCGTATAGAAAGGTTCATTAATTGCTGTACATGTAATTAAAACTGAGGAGGAATGACGTATGAGTTTAACGGAATGGTCTACAGATATTCTTCAATATGATCTGTCGGATGAATATTCGATTCGCAAAGCTGATTTTGCCGAATGGGGATTATATTGCACGGTTTATTATGATATGCGTTATGTCGGATTTTTCAGGGAAGAAGAGTTCAGTTCTTCCAAGATCAGTGCGTACTGGATTTACAAGGGGGAAAGCAAAATAGGTGGCGTGAGAATGGAGCCTAACCGGATGTATCATTTGTTTTTTATCCCGCCATTCCAGCAGTGCTTTGAGGTATTGAAACTTCTGAAGGATAAATTAATGCAGTGGTCCGATCGCACCAAACGCATTCTGACCTTTGAGATTCTTCCAGACCAAGTTGATCTATACGCAAGAGCTGGATTCTGGCCAGTGGAGTTCAGATGTCGCTGGATGCAGCGGCCTACAGATCATTTTGAAGTCGAATGGGACAGCAGGGTAACCGTGAAGAGTCCAGAGATTATTGAAAGTGAAACCGGCACCAGAAAATATGTAAATGAAGATGAAATTGCTCAATGTGACCTAGAGAGTTTTGCGGGAAGTCTCGAAGCTACACGAAGAAATAAAACCTCCCTTGCAGACTTTATACCTGACGAAGATCCTAATTATACGAATGAAATTCTGACTCAAGCCTCCACGCTTGTGTACGATAAGGAAACGGGACAGCTTATTGCCAACTGTCGTCTTTGTCTGCAGGATAATCAGGCTGCTGTATATAGCATAGGGGTTCGGCCGGCATATAGAGGAAGAGGGCTTGCTACACTGATGTTACAGAGAGCTTTGAATGCGCTTAAGGGTCAGTATCCTGTGCTGCGATTGTATGTGATGCAAGGGAATGATGCCGAGTCCGTATATTTGAATCTGGGATTTATTCCGGGTGTACAGGAGATTCAGACGATGTATATTCCTGAGGAGGAGTCACAATGAAGGTTGCCATCTTAACCGATATTCATGGGAACATTCCTGCGCTTCAAGCGGTACTGGCTGATATGGATTCCAGAGGAGATGTTGAGCATACATTTTGTTTGGGGGATATGATCGGCATCGGATCTTACTCCAATGAAGTGATCGAGATGTTGTACAGCCGTAAAAATATGATAGCGATTTCGGGGAATCACGAAGAAGCCGTATTGAGTTTGCTCCAGAATAAGGGGCCATTAGAAGGGCATAAAGGCATAGCTGAGCACCACGAATGGATTGGTCAACATCTAAGTGCAGAATCGATCAAGAGAATACAAGCTCTACCGAAATTCGTTGAAAAAGAGGTAGAAGGACATCGGTTTCTTTTGACTCACTATCATATGAGCAACGACAAGTTGGATGTCATCGATAAAGAACCATCCGGGACCAAATTGGACGCGAAGTATCAGGGGACGGCCCATGATTTGGTTTGTTTTGGTCATCATCATATTCTTCATTATTATAAGACAGATCAAAGAGTATATCTGAATCCGGGAGCTTTAGGCTGTAACGATCTTGCCATTGCCAGATATGGCATCGTGGATCTCCAAGAGGGCAAAGTGGACGTGAAATTCATTGGCGTTCCATATGACAACAAGGAGTATCTGCAATCCTATGAACGGTTGAACGTTCCGGATCGGGCTTTTCTTTTGAAGGCATTCCATGGCAATCAGTTGGAGAGAGAGCATATAGACGGCAGTAAACGTTCGTAGCAATGTGCTGCTACTTTGGAAAGGAGAGATGTACATGGGAATGATCATTATGTTGGTGGTGTATCTGTTCCTCGGTATTTATGTTGTGAAAGTTGGAATAGATAACTCAAAAAATAGCCAGCACACCAAAGAAATATTATCAGAGTTAAGGGAGATTAAGGAACTGTTGAAAGAGCGAAGGTAAAGATTGATTAGGCTTGTGCTTCAAAATTAGCTGAGGATCAGCATTTTCCAATGCCTCCCTCTTCTGTAGGTCAGGTAAGGGAGGATTCTTGTGCAGCTAGCCACTTTAACCCAATACACGAATAACAATATCCTGATCATGGTTACCAAAACCAGCACCATAGATTGTTAATCCACCTACGTTGGGACTTTCCTCGTCAACTGTGAAGCGAAGCGTCCAGAACGGTTCGCTAAGCTTAATATCCGCGAGAGTAACGTCTGACATCCGCTCACCATCCATATACGTACCGGAGGCATCAATGCGTATGGTCTTCAATAATCCATACTGATTCACATTGCGATGCCACCATTCTGGCGTATATTTGCCGCGTGCTGCTCTGCCAAAGTCGGCAGGGCTTGTCCACGTTCCAAGAGAAACACCATTGAAGGTGAAACGAATATCGGAAGGCCAGTGATCTCGCAATCCTGGAGCTTCAGACGCCAGTTCCATCGAAATTTCAATAGCATCGGTTGTCTGGTCAGGTAGTAGAAAGTTCGGTGTTTTATATTCAACATAGCCCTTCCCAAACCACAGGATAGCGGCGTGTACCCGCTCAGGATCAAGGAAGTAACGCGGATCATCCCATACACCGATTTCTTTCTCGAGTGTGCCTAGCCCACAGGTAGGATGGATATCAAAAGCAGTATAGTGTCCGACGGATATCGTCTGTTCTCTGGTTCGTGAAGTTTGGCTTGCGGATGGCAGCTCGATCTCAATCTGATTTTGCTTGAGGTAACATAATTTGTGTGTTCCTCCGTTAATCCGAACTCTTCTACTCCCAATTAGACCCGCATCCTCCAGTTTGCGAATATGCATCGTGACAATGGAGGGGCTAATCTCTAATACTGCCGCAATATCCTTCACATTCATTTCGCGATCTGCAATCATATCCATGATTCTCCATCTGACTTCGCTTGCAAGCGCCTCATATAAAGGAAGGAACTGGGGCTCCCCATTTGCTTTGATCATCTGTACAACTCCCTAACATCAATCATCTAAAATCACATATATATTAATTTAATAAAATTAACTCCAAGATGCAATCCAGATTCATTGCAAGTTTACACCCAATGGTGTTTAATTTTTTTAGTTGTTACGAAGTTGAATTCTTATATTTGTGAATTTTTATAATAAGAGGTGGAGTGGAGTAATGAAATATAATAACCCTGTTGTAAAAGGTTTCTATCCGGACCCTAGTGTGATTAAGGTGCACGATACATACTATATGGTGTGCAGTTCTTTTCAATATTTTCCGGGCGTACCGCTCTTTGAAAGCAAGGATCTGCTGAATTGGAAGCAGATTGGTCACTGCCTGACTCGTAAAAGCCAGATTCAGCTCGAGACGGTGAACAGCTCTGGGGGTGTATTTGCACCAACGATCAGGCATAATGACGGACGTTTTTATATGGTCACAACCAACGATACAACTCATCAGAATTTCTATGTCTGGACGGACGATATTTACGGAGAATGGTCTGAGCCTATTTATGTGGATCAAGGCGGAATTGATCCCGATTTGTATTTTGAAGATGAAAGAACCTTGTTTATGAGTAACGGGGTGGATGATGAAGGCGTTGGCGGAATTGTCCAGTGTGAGCTTGAGATTGAAACGGGCCGCAAACTGACCCCAAGTCGGTCAATATGGAATGGGACAGGTGGACGATATCTGGAAAGTCCACATCTCTATAAAATGAACGGTTATTATTACCTGCTTGCAGCTGAAGGCGGCACTGAATATGGTCATATGGTTACGTATGCTCGGGGCACTTCTTCTTCAGGTCCGTTCGAAGCCTATGCGCACAATCCGGTTCTAACCAATCGCAATCTGGGCGGTTATGAGCTCCAGGGTGTGGGGCATGGTGATCTGGTTCAGGATGATCGGGGAAACTGGTGGCTCTTTCACCTGGGATTCCGACAGATCGGCAGATGGGCTACGTACCATCATCTGGGCCGAGAAGTATTTCTGACTCCGATCACGTTTGATGAAGACGGATGGTTTACAGCTGGGCATGAAGGTACAACGCTGACGAGTTTTGAGACTAATCGTATCCCGGACACGGTGATCCAGCAGGATAAGAAGCATTATACGTTTGAAAATACAGACTGGAACCTCGACTGGTGTTACCTTCGTCATCCAAATACAGAGCACTATCAGCTTGAATCAGATAAACTTACGCTCACAGGAACTGATGTAACGCTGGACGTTCCAGCATCCCCAACGTTCATTGGGTTACGTCAAAAAGACTTTAATGCCACAATTTCAGTCGATGTCAGTGTGACGAGTGGAGAAGCTGGGATCACGATCTACATGGATGAGAATCATCATTATGAAGTGGCTATTCTTGGGGAGCAGGACGGCTATAAGGTGATCGAGCGGCTGAATATCGGTGATGTCAAATCGATAGAACATGAAGTGAATCTGGGAAATAAACAGCATGCAACGCTGGTAATCCGTTCAAGCCAGGAACGCTACAGCTTCCTGTTTCAAGTAGATGGTGAAGAGATTCTGCTGGGCACGGCACAGACGAGATACCTATCCTCGGAGGTGGCAGGAGGTTTTACAGGCGTACTTATTGGGTTATACACGAGCGGGCAAGATGCTTCAGCTGAGTTTACAAATTTCAAGTGTGATTATCATTAAGAAGTTAAGGGAAGGTCCTAAGAGGCCTTCTCTTTTTTTTAATTTGTGTCAAATAATCCACATGTAACAAAAGGTTAAGAGAACGTGTTATTTAATTATATAGCTTGAGTGAATAACCAAGGAGGAGTTGTATGGAGGATCAATGGAGAATTGCAAAGTATGATCCGGCATGGCGTGATTTGTTTCTCGAAACGGGTTCGAAATTAAGAGAAGCGTTAGGAGAAAAGGCTGTGCGGATTGACCATGTTGGGTCCACTTCAATTGTTGGTATAGATGCCAAACCCATCATAGATATACAAATATCTGTTTCCCAGTATGAAAATTTGTTGGACTACAAACATGAGATCGAAACAGTCGGATTTGTATTCAGACCAGAAAATCCAGATAAGACTAAACGTTACTTTCGTGAAGAACCCGGAAACAGAAGGATACATATACACGTTAGACAGGCAGGCAGTTTCTCCGAGCAGATGACCTTACTGTTCAGAGACTATTTAAGGGAGCATCCAGAAGATTGTTTGAACTATGCGGAAGAAAAGCACAGACTCATGTCATTGTATAAAGATGAGCGTCCCAAATATGTTGAAGGAAAAGGACCGATGGTGTGGAGCATATTACAGAAAGCACATCGTTGGTCTCAAGAAATCGGATGGCAACCGGCAAAATCTGACGCATGAGCACATCCAATGATAGAGATAACTGTATTGGAGTGATGAGATGAACATGGGAAGAAAGCTGATAACAACCGTTCTAACCATCATTTGTTTTACTTTGGCTGCAAGTCTCATATCGATGAATGAATCCTACAGTTTTGATTTTTACATTGTTATTTATCTGGTATACGCGACGCCCCTGATCCTTTTGATTGGGCTACCTTTATCGATATTGCTGGACTACCTGCTCAGCCAAATACAATTCGTCAATCATGTGTTGTATCTAAGTACGAGGATATTGAGTTATGCCTGTGCTGGAGTTTTAGGTATGTATATTTATTATCTGGTCATGGGCGCAGGAGAAGCAATCTTGGATTTCAAAGAGACGTTAGTTCTGACCTTATTTGGCGTTCTTGCTGCTATTCTATTTGTACTGATTGATATGGGATTGGAAGTTTTTTTAAAGGTACGAAGAAGAAAGAGTTGAATTATATTGATTCGTCAGGAGGAAAGCAAGATGACAACGCATTGTGCACTTCTAATCATTGATGTACAGGTAGCGATGTTTGATGAAGCAGATCCCGTCTACCAGGGGGAACGATTGCTTCAGAAGATTCAGGTGTTAATTGCCAGGGCCCGTGAAGCAGGCCATTCCATCATATATATCCAGCACAGTGAAGGGGTAGGCAGTCCACTGGAACGAGGAACTCCGGGATGGGCCATTCATCCGTCCATTGCACCTATAGCTGGTGACCTCGTTATCGAAAAAGAGACACCGGATTCATTTCACGAAACCGATCTGCATCTGAAATTGCAAGAAAATGGCGTGACGGAGTTGATTCTCGCCGGTATGCAGACCGAGGTATGTGTAGATACGACTTGCCGCAGAGCGTACAGTTTGGGTTACACTGTCAATCTGGTTCAAGATGCGCACAGCACATGGAATTCAAAGACACTTCAAGCGGAGCAGATTATTGAACATCACAATACGGTACTGAGACTGTTTGCCAACGTGGTGGATACGGAGAATGCGCTGTAATGCTAGGAAAACGTAGGCGATTCTGGTTTTTAATAGGTGCGGCAATCATGTTTCTGTATTTTCTAATCACGAGTAACCCTGATCCAAATAAGCCGATTTCAAGAAATCAAGTGATAAGCACAGAGATGAGCATAGTCGTGTACACCAGGACAGGCGACGGTGGAGCACACGTTAGCATTGACAATGTTACGTTAAGTAAAGAAGACATTAGCCGTATAGTCGGCTGGCTGAATGCAGCCCCGGAATCAGCCAAAATACCAGTAGATGATGTCACAGGAAGCATTAGTGCAGGAATTGCTTTGAGATTAAAGCATAACGCTGAAATTAAAATTCAATACAATCGGAAACAGATTATTGTATCCACAAAAAGCAGATTTAATAGAGATTCGAAATATATACTTGATCAAAAGGACTTAAGAGACTTTTTGGATCAAAAGTTGGAAGGGACATATTTTGGTGAAGATCCCGTTAAGGATGAATGAGGAGGAGAGGTATTGACGATTAACAAAAGAATAATGAATCTATCAGCCTGGCTTGCTGTATTAGCCATCCTATGTATACCTGGAACTTTACATACTGAAGATGGACCGCTCCGAACAGAGTATGGTTTCCCGATCCGATTCTTTACGGATTATCATTATGCTAATTCAGAGGGAACAATCTGGTTTATATCTGGCATCTATTTAAATGTACTTCTATACTTGTTCAATGTTCTGTTTATTTATGCAGGTATTCATGTAATCTTGTATATTAAAAAGAAATTAACTAGGACATAAAGGTGGAGTGATTACGATGAAACAACTTCCAGTAGAATGGAAGTCAGACCGGCTTATTGTCTCGAATGTGAAAGAATCCGATATTCCTGAACTTGAGTCCATATATGAGACCAGTCGGTACTTGCATCAATGGGATGGACAAGAGCATGATCGGAACTATGTGAAAGAATGTTTTGAAGAAGGCCACCTTCCTCCGGGAGGCAGGCTGGAGAATTATCGAATTCAATCCATTCGCACGAATGAGGATGACCGCTATATTGGTTTGTTAAGTGTGTACCATGGGTATCCCTCCGAGGATTCGATCTATCTCGAATTTCTATATATCCAGAGCGAGATCCAGAAGCAGGGATATGGAAAAGAATTAATTCAGGCACTAACTCTGCACTGTTCCGAGCTTGGTTACAAGGAAATTCGAATTAACGTGGCACTCAAAAATTGGCCTGCATTACGCTTCTGGATCAAATCCGGATTTAATCAGATTAATGGAATTTATGGTGATCTTGAATATTCGGAGGATACCTTTGCCAATACAGAATTGATCAAATCTCTCTGAAAAACATCGATAAAGGGGAATATACTAATGGAAACATTCTTTCGTTATAACTGGATGGTGCGTGAGCAATGGTATGTGTGGTGTGAAGATGTGCCGCTTGAAGAGTTGCTTCGGCCTCGTACAGGCGGAGTAGGCAACATATTACAAACATTGTTTCATATCATTGATGTAGAGTGGAGCTGGCTTCAATTGCTTCAGGGCAAACCGGATGATGCGGAAGATTTTGCAAACTACCAGAATCTTGAGGCGGTAAGACGATTGGATCGCAAATTACGTCCTGATGTAGAGGCATTTGTTACAGCATGGGATTTGCGTATGGAAAAAAGAGCTTACATTGATCATCGCTCAGCTGGCAAGGTCGCTACAGATTCATGGGGAGAAGTTATGCGACATGTGATCGCCCATGAAATTCACCATATGGGACAGATGTCGGTATGGGCCAGAGAATTGGGCAAACAGCCAGTATCCGCTAATGTGATTGGCAAAGGCCTGATTATACCTGACTAACAGGGAGAGGCGGTCATAACATGGGAGGAGGAGAACGATGACGATTCAACTTAGCCAGATTAATTGGATAGAACTGGATGCGCGTATCCAGGAGGTGATGGAACAGGAGTATCAGATCATTCCTTTGCCACCTGGACTGGAAGCGAGTGTGATGAGAATCGAAATGGGTGATCAGCGTTACGCATCGAAAGTCTGGGACAAGGATTCCAAACCGGATATCGCCAAACAATATCGATTAATGTCCAAGCTTTATCAAAGTGGGATTCGTGTTTCCAAACCCTACGGTTGGGGGTTAAACGAGCAAGGAAATCAAGTGCTGTTAACGAGCTATGATGGAAAGCCGGTTACCCAATTAACACAAACCAAACTGACACATTTGGCTGGACGATTAATGGAAGTCCATCGTTATCCGGTGAATGAAGTGGGTACTGGAGCAGATGAAGAATACATATTCAGGTACGATTTTGTTCAATACTTTTTTCCTCAAATTGAGTTACATGACGATATATATGATCTTCTGGAAAACTTGATCCA
The DNA here is from genome assembly GCF_036894235.1 of Paenibacillus sp. Y5S-9. Taxonomy (NCBI): domain Bacteria; kingdom Bacillati; phylum Bacillota; class Bacilli; order Caryophanales; family Paenibacillaceae; genus Paenibacillus; species Paenibacillus sp. Y5S-9. Next base: position 5,229,626 of record NZ_CP145887.1, on the reverse strand, counting down.
GCAGGTCCAGATCAGACAGGACTGTTTGATTCATGGTGATTATAATCTGGGAAACATTCTTGAAATGGAAGGTGATTACACCATTATCGATTGGACTAACGGCCAATACGGTGATCCAAGGTATGATATTGCATGGTCGGTGTTTCTCATCACGATCTATAATGGTGAGAGTTACGGTGAGATGTATCGCTCTCAATTTGCACATTCTGCAAGTAATACATACACGCTGGAAGAGGAGCAGGTTTTTGAAGCGATAGCTTGTCTGCGCTGGATTCTGTTAAGACGCGTTGGGGATGTACCCATGGGGCCAGATGTAATGGAAAGGGTTCACAGCATGGCTGTCCATAATCCATATTTGAATGAACATCTGCTGTAATCGTAATACGGGGATACACAATGACGACAGTATACGATTAAGTAATAAAAAGACCGCATTTTTCAATTAAAATAAACAGCCAGTCCTAAACTAGCGATCCTCGCATACCTATGATAGTAGAGGAGCGTGATCGATATGGAGCAGAAAGTGCAAACGTACTTTGAACTGAAGCAGCAGCAAAAAGATATTGAGCAGCAGTTGTCTGTACTACGAGATGAGATTGTCGCGTATTGTGCAGAACAAGGGGTCTATGAGACGCAGGTTGGTGGTTACACCGTGAAAACAGTGCTGCAGAACCGGAAGGAATACGATGATCAGAAGCTGTATGCTTCTCTTCCAGACCCGGACATCTGGCGATTGTTGTCCAAGGTAGACAGCCATAAGCTGAAAAGCCTCATCAAGCTGAACATTCTGTCCGAGGAGCAAATTAACCCGGCATGCACCGTGAAACAGGTGACGTTGTTACAGGTGGACAAGCTGTAACGTGTCATATCCTCTTTGTACATGAGTTGAATTTAACTGAACATCGCGATCACATAACACCTTCCAAGAAATCGTTCTGTTGCGATGAGCAGTGGAACAAACGTGGAGGTGTTTTTGTTTTGCGCACAGGGCCCAGGATCATAATTAGTTAAATATGAGGGGGAAGAAGTATAATTTGTTCATTGTAAGCGTATTCAACAAACGATATGATGAATAAAAATGGGCAGGGAGGAATTGTAAATGCCAATAGAAATTCCATCACTACATGCTGCGTACGCTAATACGTTTAAAATAGGTGCTGCTGTACATACCAGAATGTTGCAGTCCGAAGGGGAATTTATCGCCAAACACTTCAATAGCATCACGGCTGAAAATCAGATGAAATTCGAAGAAATTCACCCGGAAGAGGATCGTTATACATTTGAGGCGGCGGATCAAATTGTTGAGTTTGCCGTTGCCCAAGGAATTGCGGTTCGCGGACATACTTTGGTCTGGCATAATCAAACATCGAAATGGGTTTTCGAGGATACATCAGGTGCTCCTGCTTCCAGAGAACTGTTATTATCCCGTTTGAAGCAACATATCGATACGGTAGTAGGTCGGTATAAGGGGCAGTTATACGCGTGGGATGTTGTTAATGAAGCTGTTGAAGACAAGACTGACCTGTTCATGCGGGACACGAAATGGTTAGAGCTAGTGGGAGAAGACTACTTGCATCAAGCATTCAGCATGGCTCATGAAGCTGATCCAAATGCCCTTCTTTTCTATAATGACTACAATGAGACGGATCCGGTCAAACGGGAGAAGATCTACAATCTGGTTCGGTCTTTGCTGGACAAGGGAGCACCTGTACATGGAATTGGCATGCAGGGACACTGGAATATCCATGGCCCTTCCATTGAAGAAATCCGAATGGCTATTGAACGATACGCTTCACTGGATGTACAGTTGCATGTTACCGAGCTGGATATGTCCGTGTTTCGTCATGAGGATCGTCGAACGGACCTCACCGCGCCAACTTCGGAGATGGCTGAGCTACAGGAGCGTCGATATGAGGAAATCTTTAATTTGTTCCGTGAGTATAAATCATCCATTACCTCTGTGACATTCTGGGGAGTAGCGGACAATTATACCTGGCTGGACCATTTTCCAGTACGTGGGCGCAAAAATTGGCCCTTTGTATTTGATCAGCAGTTGCAGCCTAAGGAATCATTCTGGCGTATCATTAACCCTATGTCCTGAACATCAGGGAAGTGGAGAGAATCGGTCACGATGTGGCCGATTTTTTGCTGTACTCAATATAGATTGTACAGTACGACAATCTCTTGCATGATAGAGGCGTTGATTGGTTTGGATGATAAAAATATGGTATTAAATGGGATTTTGTGATGGGGTTGAAGAAATGGTGAACCAAATTCTTTCCTGAAATGAGATGAGAAGATGGATTACATCCGAAACTATTTAATTACTTTTGCAGGAAATTTTATATTTAGTTATTATATCTTTGAAGAAGGTACTTTTGCCAAACCGCTGATGTTTGCTACATTCATGCTGTTGCTGATCATGACAATCGATTACATGAAAAGTAGAAACAAATATACATTGGATTAGGGTATGTCCATGTTTTTAAACGATTCTGGAGTACAGGGTCGTTTTTTTATTGTATATAGAACAGCTTCCATTTACATCAAGACCATTGTTCATTACACTTGATGAGTAGCACTTCATTACCTCAGTTTTTGTTAACTCAATTCAGATCATCAGGAGGATATCATTATGCATCAATCCGCACATATTCAGGAAGCAAGAGATTACATATTAAACCGAATCCATACCAAACCTGCCGTAGGCATGATTCTGGGTTCGGGACTGGGAGCGCTCGCGGACGAGATTGAAAATGCGACCGTTATCCCGTATACAGATATTCCGTATTTCGCGCAATCGGAGGCTATCGGTCATGCCAATGAATTGGTTATTGGTGAACTGATGGGCAAAACGGTTGTAGCGATGAAAGGCCGTCTACATTATTATGAAGGTTTTACATTGGACGAAGTGACATTCCCGGTTCGCATCATGAAGGCGCTGGGTGTCGAGCAATTGCTTATCACCAATGCCTGCGGAGCAATCAATACAAGCTTTGAGCCAGGTCAACTGATGCTCATTACAGATCATATTAACCTGGTAGGCAATAACCCATTGATGGGACCAAATAATGCTGAATTGGGTGTGCGCTTCCCAGACGTATCACAGGTATACAATCGCGAACTGCGCAGTATTGCCCTTAAGGTTGCAGAAGAACAAAATGTTGGCCTGCAGCAAGGTGTCTATGCATGGTGGAGTGGCCCGGCATATGAGACACCAGCGGAGATCCGCATGATTCGTACGATGGGTGCGGATGCAGTGGGCATGTCTACGGTACCTGAAGCCATTGTTGCCATTCATGGCGGTATGAAGGTACTGGGCATTTCCTGTCTGACCAACATGGCCTGTGGTATTCTGGATCAGCCGTTAAGTCATGATGAAGTTATTGAAGTGGCTGCGCAAGTGAAAACAACCTTTATTGGTTTGGTAAAAGGCATCTTGAAAGAGATCTAATCGCGAGATGATTTCTATCTAGGCCACGATGGATAGGATAGAGTTTTCATCCAACCAAATCGAAAACACAAAAAAACGTATGCTTCACGAGCTGTTACTCGTGAGACATACGTTTTTTTTATTTTGCAGAACTATGAACCATCTGAGAATGATCGGCCATGATTGCTGGCGTGGACTCCCTGATAATGGGTTTGGTCACAATGTGCGAGACCTGATAAGGTTGTGAGGGGCTATTAATCCGGGATAACAGCATCTCCGCAGCCTTAATGCCCATCTCATTGCTGTAAATATGAACCGTTGTTAATGCTGGCTCAATAATTCGAGATTGGGGTGCATTATCGAATCCGCATATCACAATATCCTGTGGCACAGCGACATTTCTGTCTTTTAACGCCCTGATCAGATCAACTGCTATAAAGTCATTAGCGCATACGTAAGCGGAAGGTAGGGAGGTCAGCTCTGCCACTCGCTGGTTCAACCATCCTAGCTTGGAGAAACACAGGCGATCATTATCTACGATGCAATGGGAGAGGTCGACCTGCAACCCCGCCTCCAGCATAGCACGCTGATATCCAACCCATCGTTCATTAAAGCTCTTGCAGTGATTGTAATCCCCGACGAATCCGATACTTGTGTAGCCGCTCTCAATTAATTTTTTGGTTAACTGGTAGATGCTATGTTCATTCTCCATGAGTAGCAAATCTGCTTGGAATTCGGGATAACATATGTTGGAAGCGCAATCGATAAAGATGGTGGGGATGCCCAGATCGGTAATGAGCTGTGTATATTCCAGATCAAATAATTCGATGCAAATGATGCCGTCTACTTTGGCTATATCAAAATTGTTAGGAAGTGTAAGTGTATCTTGATCGTCTTCACGCACGATATGAATCGAGAGATTGTATCCCTCCGCACTGATTCTTTTCTCCAAACCACTGATTAACAACGAACCAAAGTGAGATGTATTAGGCAGGTTTTCAGTTAACAGGGCGATATTGCCTGGAGCCTTGGTTAGAACATGTTCATTGTCCATATAGGCAAACTGTTTATATTTGAGTTCAATTGCTTTTTTAATTACACGATTTCGGGTCTCATCCGGGATGTTTCCGCTATCATTTAATGCTTTGGAAGCCGTATTCCTGGAAATCCCCAAAGCATCAGCAATGTCTTGTATCGTGACTTTTTCCTTTGCCATCTAATGCTTCACCTCTAATCATCAATAGTCATCCATATTCTTCTCTAAGTCAAATGTATAATAGAACGGGACAAATAGCAATCTCTGTTTTACAAATGCACAATTGTATTTACATTTAGATAGGCGAATTCTATTTTCATAATTGTTCCAGAAGTTTCTTTAACTATGTAACAATGATGATCTATTACAGTAATGCTATAGAAATATCTTTGCTATTATTGACGATTCAGTGCTATATATATGCAAATTTAATCCTCTTTAGTTACATTAATGCAAAGATAAAATGATCAAATGCACAAATATTTTTTTACAAAACGTATTGACTAAATCCGTTTAAACCTGATAAATTGTAAATTATTAAATAGGCAATTGTAAATATTGAAAGCCCTTACTGAAAACAATTGTCAACTTCTAGAATGGAACGGGGGTATTGTGTTGGATAACATAGCCGACAGCAAAAAGGGCGAAGGAAGGGTACTGAAAGTGAGGACGACAAGCGGTCATAGGTTGCAGCAGCTCAAAAAAAATTACTTTTTATATATGTTGCTTGCACCAGCTTTAATTTTGACTCTTATCTTCAAGTACATTCCGATGTACGGAGCCATCATTGCGTTTAAGGATTTCAGTCCGATCAAAGGTATCATGGGCAGTGATTGGGTAGGACTGAAGCATTTCGAGAAATTTATAGCTTCACCCAATTTCGATATCATTTTAATGAATACGCTTAAACTCAGCTTTTTGGGATTGATATTCAGTTTCCCGGTGCCCATTTTACTGGCACTCATGCTGAATCAGGTACGCAAAGCAGGCATCAAGAAAAATATTCAATTGTTTCTGTACGCACCCAATTTCATCTCGGTTGTTGTCGTTGTGGGTATGCTGTTCATCTTCCTCTCACCGACAGGGCCGATTAATCAATTAGCCACATGGATTACAGGTCAGCCGATTATGTTCATGTCTGAACCGGAATATTTCCGCTGGATCTACATTTTGTCCGATATCTGGACCGGAGCCGGCTGGGCTTCCATCATATACGTCGCGGCTTTGGCCAATGTTGATCCGGAGCTTCACAATGCGGCTAATCTGGATGGAGCCAATCTCCTTCAGCGTATTCGCCACATTGACCTTCCAACGATTCGTCCGATTATGGCCATCGTCTTTATCCTTGCAGCTGGCGGGATTATGTCCATTGGATTTGAAAAGGCCTATCTGATGCAGACGTCCATGAACCTGCCTTCCTCCGAGATTATTGCCACGTATGTCTACAAGGTGGGGCTGCAGTCTGGAGATTACGCTTATTCAGCGGCAGTTGGATTGTTCAACTCGGTTATCAATGTGATTTTGCTGGTGACGGTGAATCTGATTGTGAAGAAATTGAATGAAGGCGAAGGCCTCTATTAGGAAAGGAGTATTATCCATGGTTGTTAAACACACGGGAATGGATCGATTGATCCTCACACTCAATGCCATCTTTCTCACCTGTGCTGTACTGGTTGTGGTTGTTCCCCTGATTTATATTGTTATCGCCTCATTCATGGACCCCACTGTGCTACTGAATCGTGGACTGTCCTTTAATGTATCGGACTGGAGTTTGGACGGATATCAGATGATTTTGTCCAATCCAGCCATGATTCGGGGGTTTGCAAATGCGGTATTGTATTCGGTTTCCTTTGCACTGATCACCGTGACCGTATCCATATTTGCAGGTTATGCATTGTCGGATGATAGGCTCGCGGGACGTGGATTTTTCATGATTATCTTTATCATTACCATGTTCTTCGGCGGGGGATTAATCCCTACGTATCTACTTATACGTAATCTCGGCATGCTCGATACGGTGTGGGCAATCATCATCCCTGGAGCCGTTAACGTCTGGAACATCATTCTCTCCAGAACCTTTTTCAAAGGAGTCCCTCGAGAACTGAAAGAAGCTGCAAACGTGGATGGCGCCTCTGAGATGAAGATTTTCTTCCAGATCGTCATTCCGTTGTCGAAACCGATCATTTTTGTACTTGCCCTCTATGCGTTCGTTGGGCAATGGAATTCCTATTTTGATGCAATGATCTATCTGGATAATCCGAAACTGCATCCGTTACAGCTCGTTCTGCGTTCCATTCTGATTCAGAATCAGGCTGCACCTGGCATGATCAGTGATCAGCTTGCGATGGCAGAACTGAAACGGCTCTCCGAGATGATTAAATACTCAGCGATTGTCATTTCAAGTCTGCCACTCATCATCATGTACCCGTTCTTCCAGAAGTATTTCGAAAAAGGTGTCATGGTCGGTTCCCTCAAATAGTGAACAGCCTGCGATACAGTAAGTTGATCCAATCCAACTCATGGAGGTCATTATTATGAAAAAAGTGAACAAATCCAGAAAAGCCGTTACAACGGCATCCATTTCCATGTTATCTGCAATGCTCTTTCTAACCGCCTGTGGCGGGGGGGGAGGCGGCGCGGCAAGTGAGGCGCAATCCCCTGATGGCAAGGTGACATTGAATTTTATAACACAGAGCTCTCCGCTGGCTCCCGCTGATCCGAACGACAAGCTGATTAACAAGCGACTCGAAGAGAAAACCAATGTGCATATCAACTGGAAGAACTATACGAGTGATGTGTTTGCAGAAAAAAGAAATCTGGCGGTGGCCAGCGGTGATTTGCCGGATGCCATTTTTGATGCAGGTTACGGGGATTATGATCTCCTGAAACTGGCGAAGGACGGGGCGATCATTCCACTTGAGGACATGATTGAACAACACATGCCCAATCTGAAAAAGGTGCTGGAGGAAGCTCCCGAATACAAGAGCATGATCACGGCTCCAGACGGACATATCTATTCATTCCCATGGATTGAAGAACTCGGAAGTGGCAAACAACGGATTCAGGCAGTGGATAACTTGCCCTGGATTAATGTGGAATGGCTGAACAAGCTTGGACTGAAGATGCCGACGACAACCGAAGAACTGAAAGAAGTATTGATCGCGTTCAAAACCCAAGATCCTAACGGCAACGGTAAGGCAGACGAAATTCCGTTATCTTTCATTAACAAACCGGGCGGAGAAGATCTAACATTCCTCTTTGCGGCATTTGGACTCGGAGAGAACTGGGATCATACCGTGGTAACCAATGATGGGAAAGTGGTCTTCACGGCAGCTGATGAAGGCTACAAGGAGGCGGTTAAATACATTCATGAGCTGGTTCAGGAAGGTCTCGTCGATGTTGAGTCGTATCAGCAGGATTGGAACACGTATCTTGCGAAAGGCAAGGACAACAAGTACGGCATGTACTTCACTTGGGATAAGGCTAACATTACAGGCATGAATGATACGTATGATGTTCTGCCTCCGGTTGCTGGACCTAACGGCGAAGTTAATGTCACAAGAACAAACGGGATTGGGCTTGATCGTGGTCGCATGGTCATCACCAGCAGCAATAAAAACCTGGAATCCACAGCGAAGTGGGTAGACCAATTGTACGATCCGCTCCAATCCGTACAGAACAACTGGGGTACCTATGGAGATGAGAGTCAGCAAAATATTTTTGAATTTGATGAAGCCAAAGGGATGCTGAAGCATCTTCCGCTGGAAGGATCTGCACCTGTGGAACTTAGACAAAAAACCAGTATCGCAGGACCATTGGCCATTCTCGACAGTTATTATGACAAATACACAACCAAACCGGAAGATGCGGCTTGGCGGATGGAACTTCTCGACAAGGTTATGGTTCCGCATATGAAAGCGGAGAACGTATATCCAAGTGTGTTCTTCTCCATTGATGAACTGGATCGATTGTCCACGATTGAGACCGATCTCTTCGCCTACGTGTTACGTCTGCGTACAGAATGGTATCAGAACGGGAAAATAGATCAGGAATGGGATGCTTACTTGAAAGAGTTGGATCGCCTTGGATTGCAAGAATGGCTACAGATTAAACAAGCGGGATATGACCGTAATAACAAATAAAGAAAAGTACGGAGGAGAAACCATAATGTCGACAATTCTTAAACAAGATTACAGAAATGAATACCATTTTTCACCGAAAGAGAAGTGGATGAACGACCCAAACGGCATGGTGTTTTTCAATGGGGAGTATCACTTGTTCTACCAGTATCATCCGTTTGGTACTACATGGGGACCGATGCATTGGGGTCACGCGGTAACCCGAGATCTCGTCACTTGGGATGAACTTCCTGTAGCTCTGGCACCGGATGAACATGGCATGATTTTCTCCGGCAGTGCGGTGGTGGACTGGAACAATACTTCCGGATTTTTCGAAGATGAGCCGGGGTTGGTAGCCATTTTTACACATCATCTGGAAGTACCAAATGAGCATCCTGTTCAGCGTCAGAGTCTGGCGTATAGCAAAGACAACGGCAGAACCTGGGCTAAATACGAGGGTAATCCGGTATTAAAGCATGAGTCCTTTGTAGATTTCCGTGATCCCAAGGTGTTCTGGCATGAGCAGACCAAGGAATGGGTTATGATTATCGCTTGTGGTCAAACGGTATGTCTGTACCGATCTCCCAATCTGAAGGATTGGACGCTAGGAAGTGAATTTGGCGCCGGGATTGGTTCACACGATGGCGTGTGGGAATGCCCGGACCTGTTCCCGCTTGCAGTGGATGGAGATTCAGAGCAGGTGAAGTGGGTGATGCTCGTTAGCATCGGTGCAGATCCTGCTTTTAAAGAAGGATCCAGAACACAATATTTTACCGGAGATTTTGATGGAAGTACATTTGTCCCAGATGAGGCATCCCATACGGTTCGCTGGATTGATCATGGCCGGGATAACTACGCGGGAGTTAGTTGGTCAGACATTCCGGCTGAAGACGGCAGACGCCTGTTTATGGGGTGGATGAGCAACTGGATGTATGCCAACCAGACGCCAACCAATGATTATCGTGGAGCAATGACCATTGCACGGGAGCTGTCACTGGAGACAAGAGCCGGAGAAGTAATACTGATTCAACGTCCTGCGCGTGAGCTTAAGCAAGCCCGTACGCCATTATTGTCCCTACAGGATGCTTCGATTCAGCAAGTGAGTGAGCAGTTGAACGCTTTGCAAATAGTGAACTATGAGATCCATGCAGAGTGGACTCCAAATCAGTCGTTCCATTTTGCCTTAAGAAGCGGAGCTGACAACGAAACACTCGTTGGCGTAGACGCCAACCGAGGGGAAGTGTATATCGATCGTAGTGGATCGGGTATCGGCGATTTTCATGAACATTTCCTGAGCCGCCACACAGCTGAGTTAAAAGAAGTGAATGGAAATCAAAGCTTGCGTATCTTTGTAGATCAATCATCTGTGGAGGTATTTGCAAATGATGGTCAGGCGGTTATTACGGATCTGATCTATCCGGATGTGGATTCCAAGGGCATCTCTGCTCATGCCGAAAATACCGATCTGGTCTTCTCTTCACTTCATATCTATGAGATATCATCAACCAGGGCTAAAGGTTAATTGTAATGAAGGAAAGGAGTCCAGAACGATGCGTATTGGAGCCATAGAAGCGGGCGGAACAAAGTTTGTATGTGGTGTAGGTAATGAGCATGGACAGATTGAAGATCGGATCAGCTTTCCAACAGAACATCCGGAGACCACTCTTGCCAAGGTGATCGACTATTTCAGGGATAAAGATGTGGAAGCGATGGGGGTTGGCTCCTTTGGTCCGATTGATCTGCAACCGGATAGTCCCACCTATGGTTATATTACGACCACACCTAAGCCTGGGTGGGGGAACTGTAATGTGATTGGAACCTTGAAGCATGAATTTCCGGTTCCTTTTGGATGGGATACGGATGTGAATGCTGCCGCGCTCGGTGAAGTGACGTGGGGAGCGGCGCAAGGGCTGGACAACTGTGTATATTACACGATTGGTACAGGCGTTGGTGTTGGACTTGTGGCAGGGGGCCAACGAGTCCATGGATTGTTACATCCCGAGGGTGGACATATTCGCACAAGACGCCATCCAGACGATCACTTTGCCGGATTATGCCCGTATCATGGCGATTGTCTGGAGGGTATGGCTGCAGGACCAGCCATTGAAGCCCGTTGGCAGATCCCTGGCAGTGAACTGCCGGCAGATCATCCGGCGTGGGAGATCGAATCCTTTTACATTGCGGAGTCGATTACAACGGCCATCTTGCTTCATTCGCCGCAGAAGATCATCTTGGGCGGTGGTGTGATGCAGCAAGATCATCTGTTTCCTATGATCCGGGAACAGGTAGTGCGGAATCTTAATGGTTATGTGAATGCAGCCCCAATCACGCAACATATCGACCAATATATTGTGCAGCCCAGATTGGGCCAGCATGCAGGCTTGTGTGGTGCGCTCGCATTGGGTCTGGAAGCATTGCAGCAGCATGCAGCACAAGCGTCACATGCTTCGTAGTTTTCTGAAATAATCTACATCCCAGAAGGGATGGCTGCGGGTTCGCTTATTTGTATAAGCAAGACTGCACCGTCCTTTTTGGGCTTTTTTATTTTTTGAGGAGTTCAATATGTTTGAAAAAAAAGTGCGTTCTAAAATCCGATGTTGCTCAAGTGAGCTGCCAAAGGTATGATTTTTAGTGTTCTATAGTGCGATAAGATATTCAAAAATTAACGTGTCTCCACTGGAAAGGAATTCAACCAATGAACCCAATAACAATACGTCAAGCTGTACAGGCAGACCAAGAGCAACTGGCCGATTTGCGAGCCTTGGTATTATACGATGATCTAACCAGACTGGGAAGGTACGATGATGTGAAGGTGCGTGAACGTTTCCGGAATACATTCGACCCTGCCCATACGCGGATTATTGAAGTGGGGGGGTCAATGGTAGGTTGTGTAGCGTTGAAGCCCAAGTCTGAGGCATATCTATTGGAACATTTCTACATACATCCCGATTATCAAGGCCAGAGAATAGGAACTCAGGTACTGAACATGCTGCTGGAACAGGATGAAGTTCAGGGGAAACGGATTATTTTAAATGTTTTGCAGGGAAGCCCTGCTCGGCGATTGTATGAACGATTTGGATTTATATTGGACAGTGAAGATGAGGTCGATGTATTTATGTCGGTCCAATTGCCGGAATAGTATGATTACTATACGTATTAAAAATTAACTTCATATTTACGTTCTGACTGCGTAGTGGTCAGTGTAACGGTTACGTAACAGACCCATTCATTTAATTCTTGAATGGGTCTATTGAACTTTTCTATTATACTTTCCGATGACGTTATCCTAATATGGATAATAACCTACTTTTTATATAGGAATTATATAGTATGGAGAATGCCAAGATGCCACAATGGAAGAGAAATCTGTATATTCTGTGGTTCGGCCTGTTTTTCAATCATATGGCGTACTCGCTATCCGTTCCGTTCTTTCCTATATTCCTGCAAAATGATCTCGGTATCCAGAGTGGCTTGGAAGCTTGGTCGGGTATCTCCATTTCCATCAGCTTTCTGATCAGCGGATTATGCGCACCCTTCTGGGGATCACTGGCTGATAAATATGGCAGCAAACTGATGCTGGTCCGTTCCGGAGTGGGGCTAGGCATTGCACATCTGGCTAACTTCTTTGTGTATGATCCGTATACGTTTATCGCGGTGAGGGTCTTTCAGGGACTCATGGCTGGTTTTCATCCCGCCTCGATTACACTGATCGGTACCAATACTCCGGAGAAACAGGTGGGTTATGCACTTGGCGTAATCTCCACGGCCAGCGCTGCGGGCGGGATTCTTGGTCCTCTTGCCGGTGGTGTATTGAGTCACTGGATCGGACTGCGGGGATGTTTCATTGCATCCGCTGTAATTACATTACTCGCGGCTCTGATGGTCCTCGGTGTTAAGGAGTCACGACAAACTCGTACGATCGTTCCAACGAAGATCATAGGGGATTTGAAAAGAGCGGCTTCCACGCCGGGTTTGATGCGAATCTACGGTTTGATTCTCTTAGTCTCGACCTCCGTGCTCATCATCGAACCGGTGCTGACGCTCTATGTGGTCCAGATTGGCGGAGATATTGGCAGTGCAACACTCAGTGCAGGAATTGTCTTCTCGGCGATTGGTGTGGCAACCGTCATTATGGGGCCGCGATGGGGGAAGATTGGTGGAAGGATCGGATACGAGAAAACCCTGTTTATCGGTCTTTTCGGCGGTGGGATTGGCAGTCTGCTGCAAATGACAGCAACGAATCTGATTTATTTTGGCAGCCTGCGATTTGTTTATGGTCTATTCTTTGCCGCGGTCTATCCGGCGCTTAATGCGTTGATCATCAAATATGCTGATCACGATTTTCGTGGGAGGGCTGTCAGTCTGAGTCAGACGGCGAGTCAGTTCGGTATTGTGCTTGGACCGTTAATCGGTGGTTTTCTCGGTGGATGGATCGGCATTCCGTTTATTTTTCTATTTACAGGGATTGTATTGCTTGGAGCGGCTTGGGCAGTCCGGGTAAGTGATGTGAAACAGGCGGATAAACCGGGATTAGGCATGGCAACAGCAGAAGTTAGCGGAAACAGCATAAAGAAATGATGAAACGACTCTCAGAGATAAAAGGATACTCGAACTGAATGGTCATCACCACAACATAGGGAGGAATATATATGTCGCAACGACAATTGAAGTTGGGAGCCAATCTGAACGGAGTGGGTAACAGCATTTCCTTTTGGCGTCACCCGGATATTTCAATTAACGCGAGCGTTAGTCTGGAATTCTACAAGAAGCAGGTGCGTATCGCGGAAAAAGGCAAGTTTGATCTGCTCTTTATTGCAGATGGCCTCTTCATTAACGAGAAGTCCAATCCTCATTTTCTCAATCGCTTTGAACCTCTCACGCTTCTGTCCGCACTCGCCGGGTCAACTTCTCACATCGGGCTGGTTGCTACATTGTCTACTTCCTATAGTGAACCCTTCACGGTTGCGCGGCAATTTGCCTCGTTGGATCAATTAAGCGGTGGGAGAGCCGGATGGAATGTGGTCACTTCACCTCTGGAAGGATCGGCACTTAATTTTGGCAAAGGCGAACATCCGAACCATGCGCTGCGCTACGAGATTGCGGAAGAACATCTGAATGTGGTCAAAGGACTTTGGGATTCCTGGGAGGACGATGCCTTTATCGGAGACAAGGAACAGGGCGTATTTTTCGATCCTGCCAAGTTACATACGCTGAATCACAAAGGAGCACACTTCTCGGTACAGGGGCCGCTTAATGTAGGGCGTTCGAAGCAGGGTCACCCGGTGATTTTTCAGGCGGGCTCATCTGAATCTGGTAAAGATCTGGCCGCCCGATCGGCAGATGCCGTCTACACAGGACATGAGACGATCGAGGAAGCAAGGGAGTTCTACCGGGATGTGAAGGCAAGAGCGGTGGCTTATGGACGCAAGGCAGAAGATATCCTGATCTTCCCGGGCATCGGTCCCATTGTAGGTAGAACAGCGGAAGAAGCGGAGCAGAAGTATCAGGAAATTGCCGAACTGGTGAGTATTGATCAGGCGTTGAACTATCTGGGGCGGTACTTCGATCATTACGACTTCTCCCAATTCCCGCTGGACGAACCTTTTCCCGAGATTGGGGAGATCGGCAGCAACAGCTTCCGCAGTACAACAGATAAGATTAAGCAGCAGGCACGGGAACAGGGGCTGACCCTGCGCCAAGTCGCGTTGCTGGCATCCACTCCACGTACATCGTTCATTGGTACACCGGATCAGATCGCAGATCAGATTCAGGAATGGTTTGAAGGCGAAGCGGCAGACGGATTCAATGTTCGTACCGTGGTGCCCAATGGTTTGGAAGATTTCGTGGAGCTAGTTGTCCCGGTTCTGCAAGAACGAGGGCTGTTCCGCACGGAGTATGAACATGAGACGCTAAGGGAGAATCTGGGTCTTGAGATTCCGCGTAACCGGTATACGTTAGAGAGCGTGAGATAGAGAAGTTAGAGCGGTAATGACGTTAATATAACGTTGTTGCGGCTCTTTTTTAATGGTTTCTTTTTTGGAGAGTACTGCTATTATAAAATGATAAAGAAAATGATACACAAGCTGCAATTCCAGACGAGTCACAGGAGGAGATTGGGATGATTAGAGGGTTAACGAATGCGGGACTGGGCAACATCGAGTCTGATGAACAATATATCACAGAGGCGGCCAGGCACGGATTCGGATCTGTAGATTTGAATCCGCTCTCATTGATTGAAACGTATGGCAAGGAACGGGCGCAACATCTGCTGGAAAGCAATCAGGTGATCATCGGTTCATCGGGTCTGACGGTAGAGTGGCGGACGACAGATGAACAATTTCGTGAGGGGTTGCAATCTTTGGTCGCTATGGCAGAAGCTTCTGCTTCACTGAATTGTTACAGCTGCTGCACGTATATTTTACCCTCAACGGATCAACCGGCAGCACAATTTATGGCGGCGGCTACGAAACGCTTGAGACTCTGCGCAGATATCTTGGATGCTTATGGGATTAAGTTGGGTCTGGAGTTTGTGGGATGCCATCACTTGCGGACGCAATGGAAGCATCCGTTTATCTGGCGTGTGGAAGATACGCTGGACTGGATTGAGACGATCCATGCGCCTAACGTAGGTTTACTGGTGGATTCCTATCACTGGCATACGAATGGTTTACCGATGGAAGATCTGTTGAAGTTGAAGAAAGAGCAGATTGTTCATGTGCATATCAATGATGCTTATGATCTGCCCGTTGAAGAATTGCTGGATTATGAGCGTTTATACCCCGGCGAAGGGGTCATTGATTTGGGTGGATTTCTGAGAAATCTGCAGGCGATTGGTTACAATGGCGTGGTGGCTCAGGAAGTACTGGCACCGGCATCGAATCTAAGTTTGAGTGAAATATTGGCTAAGTCGAAAGCGGGTTTTGACAAGGTATTTGCGGCAATCTAAGTTACTGAAAAAAGGAGGGGGTGTTCCTAGCTATATTTGTGGCTTATGGAACACCCCTGTTCTTGTTCAATTAATCCAGCACGCCGTGATCTTTCATCAGTTGTCTCGTAACGATCCACAGTCTGTTTTGCATGGCCTCATCTCCTCCAGGATGTATAGGAACAATAGATGCTCCAGTCCCCACATTGAAATATCCTCCCGAAACCTCGCCATACTTCGAATCCACAGCCAACCGAGTAATGATATCCGCACCCCGGCGCGGGTCGCCAATGTGCAAAAAGGTTAAAATGCGTTCAAGCACACTTGCAAACCATAGCTCTCGTCCAAGACCTGTAACATTAAAGCCAGGATTCAAGGCATTTACGCGAATTCCGGTTCCACGCCATTGTCTGGCTAGTTCACCAGTAAACATAATATTGAGCAGTTTGGTTTTGCCATAGATTGGAGAGGAACCGCGTGAAGTAAAAGGAGTGATATCTGTTAAGTCATCTGGCAGCACCAATGTGCCGTGATTCCGCGAAGCTTCAGATGCAACATTGACGACACGGGCATGGCCCGACTGAATCAGGGAAGATTGCAAGGTGTGCGTTAACAGCCAAGGTGCCAAATAGTTGACGGCAATCATCTCGGCATATCCTTCGGACGTGACTCTCTGTTCAAAAGCATGAAGTCCGGCATTGTTCAGAAGTACGTCTATACGTGGATAAGCGGCTGCAATCTCAAGCCCCACACGTTTTACATCACTTAGTAAGGACAAGTCTCCATAGAAAAATTCGATTTTGGCAGAAGGCATGATCTCCTTGATTTTGTACCTGGTAGCCTCGGCACGTTCCTTGCTTCGGGCTGTGAGTATAAGATGTGCCCCACGTTTGGCGAGTTCCATGGCTGCAAGCTGCCCTAAACCGCTTGTTGCTCCGGTAATCACAATAATGGGATGTTTAGTTTTCATAAGAAGATCTCCTTTTGACACGAATAGATTCGGAATTATATAATGGACATAAATCAACTATAAATATTAATTGATATTTGTCAACTATATTTCGAGAAGTCTACTTTCATGTATCTGGGAGAGGGAGTTAACAATAATGAGTAAAAATCCAGTCAAAACCAAAGATAGAACAGCCCTGGAGCTAGCGCTGGGTGAGCAGATTCATGCACTGATCAGTGCTTCGCATGCGCTTAACGTTCGATCTGCCGAGCGTTTTGATGCGAATCTGCAACCTGCCGCTTTTCAACTGGTACGGTGGCTCTACTCCTACGGCCCAACAAGCGCCGCGGCCTTGGCAGAAGCGAATGCAATGGACCGCAGCTCGGTCAGCCGATTAATCAAACAACTCGAAAAGTCAGGATATGTTAGCAAAGAGCAAGACCCCAACGATCGGCGCGGGGTGTTACTGTCTCTTACGGAACTGGGTCAACAATCGACGGTTGCTGCGCTCAAGCAGAAGGAGTCAGCTTTTTATGACCGTATATCCAGATGGGATGATAAGGAACTGGAGCGTTTCACCGTCTTGCTAAGGCAGTTTAATGGATTGGAAGAAAAGTGAGAGGAACATTAGTGAGGATTGTATTTGATACCTGAACCATAGGACATGTCACCATTGAGCGAGGTAGACTACAAATTTATAGCAAAAGCGGACATCTGGTGATGTCCGCTCGTGAAGTTCCCAGATCATTTATAGTTTCCAGGGAAGCTGCGGGATTTTATATCGGAAACCCTGATGGTTTCCTTTTCTCACATATATCCAAGGTGGTGGGACAGGGGTGCCTAGTGCTTTATACAAGACCGTTCCTTCATCGCTTGCGGAATATTCTTCGATACTACTTTGGATATCCTCCCAATGAACCTTACCTTGGTAAGACAGTGTCTGCCCTTGAACGATAACATGAGGTGCACCTGAAATGATTCTCTGCGTTATGTTGAGAACTCCAACCTTTCCTGAGGACAACATCATCAATTCGCTCATGAAAAGTATGATAATCAAAATGACTATGCTCACAATCCATCGCTTTTTGCTCATTTTGTGACCTCCACTACCTAGGGATCATTCCCTCATAGTTAATGTCTTTTAATGACATAATCTCGTCAGAGATGGTGTTGATTTTGACTGAGTAGGGCTTAATAGCTTGCAGGAATTCATTAATGCTCTTCTTACGATCTTTATGAAATACGGTAGCTGTTATGTGATTCTCTTTTAATACGTTATCGTTCATTATGACTTGTTTAGAATAACTAACTGAATTACTATAATCGATTAGATGCGTAACCCCCGTGAATTTGCCATTAGTTAATGTACCTTTGGAGAACTCGGATGGTTTAATCCCAATATATTTTTCAGAAGAACCGTGTTTCTTTTTATAATCGATAATCGTGTCAAAAAAGTCCTTATCCCCGGTTAACTTTTCGTTGAAATAATCATTTTTGAGAGCAATCGTAGTTGTGTGATCAGTATATCCTAGTGAGACAGTATCTGAAGAGTGAATTGCGTAATATCCTTGAGTCATCTTGCCCTGATTGAATGTTCCATTGTTAATGGTGTTGATGTATCTGTCAAGTATAGGGTAAACCTTACCATCAGAAGTAAGATACTGTACTTCTAACCATTGCGTAATTTCTTTTCCTTTACCATGATATGTATCATTAATCCATGATCCGGTGTAGGTTTTTGTAGTGAATTCACCTGTTCCATGGCCCATATTAGATTCATCGTAATCCTCAAAGGGGACACCTCCACCTTCAACTAATGTATATGTATACTTGCCTTTTCCTTGCCGCTTACCACTCACCCAATCTCCAGAGTAAACTTCGGTTTCTCCCCATCTTGCGGTTCCTTTACCATGAGGTTTCCCGTTTAAAACTTCACCATAGTACGTCGCTCCATCTGACAATTTTAAGTTTACTTTCTTCGATGCTGCTTCTGTTGGA
Source organism: Paenibacillus sp. Y5S-9 (assembly GCF_036894235.1). NCBI lineage: Bacteria > Bacillati > Bacillota > Bacilli > Caryophanales > Paenibacillaceae > Paenibacillus > Paenibacillus sp. Y5S-9. The sequence goes on along the minus strand of NZ_CP145887.1, from coordinate 5,211,167 downwards.
GTAGCGCTTGATAATAGTCCAATGATAATGGTGATCGTTAATCCAAAACCTAGATAGAATCTTTTCAAAAGTGTGCAACTCCTTCAATGTATATGGATCTTTGCGTTGTTAGCCATCTTCAACATTATCGGTTTATGTATCGTATTTTTCCAGTTTAAATATAAAGTGGAGATAGGTCGGATCTTACAAACAACTCGTCCCCAGTTTACAAAAGTAAAGATGTAAAGGCTGAAACAAAATCCCGCTCAACTCAAAGTACCTGCGGCTTCTGGGCATATCATGCCTGTGATTCGTGGGTGCTTTTTTCTATACTCAGCGTATACGTAACCCTGATCTTTTTACAAAACCTACTATGTTCTCGGTTTCATCATTTCTCCTACACGAGGTCTCCTCCTAATGATCCACAGCAGTGGTGGAACTTTCCTGAATCGTGAACAATCTCTGAATTTTGTATCACCTCCTATATGCTGCGTTTTTCCTAGATTCACTCCCTCAATATGGAGCAGTATAGAGTATAACTTCGTTAGGATAAGTTAGAAAAACCTTTAACGGGATATGAAAGAATGCAGGTATATGTAAAATTTTAAATACATGCTTCCAGGCCGTTGACCCTGCCCCCGAAAGCCTCTTATATTTACTTCCGACACAACAACTCAGAACGGGTGGTGGGATGATTTTGTTCAATAATAAAGGCAAGAAAATGCTCGCTATGCTTACACTTATACCTTTGGCTACAGGGATGGTCATGGGAGCTTTCCCTGCTGCGATAACGTATGCAGATGCGGGAGATAACACACCAACCAACAGCTCGATAACAGGTTCTTGGCAAACCGGAGATTTGCATGTACATACGTTTGAGTCCGATGATGCACAGGTTTCACTGGAGAACGTGCTCGACGCGGGTTTAACCAAATATGGGCTGGATTGGATCGCGCTTACGGATCATTTGCGGTTATCCAAGCGAGATCACAACGGGAACGACATTTCGGGTGGACCAATACCCATGTCCCAAGGGATGAATGAATATCAGGTACCACAGATCAAGGCACTTCAGGATGCAGGCAAATATGCAGGTAAAACGATCTTCTCCGGTTTCGAATGGGACATGCCAACACATGAACACGTTGGGGTGGGGATTCTTACAGATGAGCCGAACTCAACCGAAGCGCTGAACGCTGCCAAGGAATTCGAATACCGTTTCACGAATCGTGCAGCGAATTTGTTTAATGCGGCTGACGTAGCCAAATGGGATCAGAACGGAGGGCGTGCCTACACGACCCATCAGGATGCCTTAACCGCCATCAATTGGCTCGCTACGAACTATCCAATGACAAGTTATGCGATGATCAACCATCCTTCACGCGGCAAAAACAAATATACCATCGCGGACTTCCGTGAGTTTAACGATCTGGCTCCACAAGTGGTATTCGGTATCGAAGGCATGCTGGGTAACCAGATGGAACCTGATCGTGGAGGGTACAACACAAGCTACAATGTAGCTAATCCGACCGCTGATGATGGATACAAATACCGTACATACGGCGGTGTAGACTATATGGTCGCCAAGGTTGGCGGACTATGGGATGCATTGCTTGGAGAAGGACGCCACTTCTGGAACTATGGCAATTCGGATTACCACTTCAAGACGATTGGCGCAAATTCCAGCGGTTATTTTCCGGGCGAATATGCCAAGACCTATTCATGGGTTGAGGGTACAGGCATGCAGGCTGTTCTGGATGGACTGCGTTCGGGGAAATCATTTTCCGTATTTGGTGACCTGATCAACGCACTGGATTTCACGGCTTCCGGAGCGGGTGCTCAGGTTGAGATGGGTGGAGACCTTAATGTGACTCAAGGCGATGAAGTTGAGCTGAAGATCCGCTTCAAGAGTCCAACGACGAGCAACAACTATGAAAATCCAATCAACAGCGGCACGTCTGCTGGACAAGTACCCGTGGTGGATCACGTCGATCTCATCGCTGGGGATGTGACAGCCAAGGCACAGAAGGGCACAGCCGCATATACCAAAGACACCAACGACTCTACCAAAGTACTGGCTACCTTCACATCCAACGATTGGACGACAGATGCCGAAGGTTATAATGTCATCACGTACAAGATCAAAGCTACAGATCAGGACAAGTATTTCCGCCTGCGCGGTACGAATCTGGGCATGAACGTGACAGGTGAGACTGTAAATGGTGAACCACAGCTTGATCCGAAAAATACGACAGCTGATGCAACGACCCGTTTTAATCAAATTAACGATAGCAACTATCGCGATCTGTGGTTCTACTCCAACCCAATCTTCATGAGTGCCACACCTTACAGTGACGCACAGGCTGTAACCGATACGCTTCAAGCAATTGATCTGGGCGATCTGAACGCGGTCCATTCCGATCTCACCCTTCCTGTCGAAGGGAAGCATGGGGCAACGATTAGTTGGTCCAGCTCCAAGCCGGAACTAATGAATAACGAGGGCAAGCTGCTAACGCAACCGGACAATAATGAGCGATTGGAACTGACGGCAACTGTGCAACGTGGCACGGAGTCACAACCCAAAACGTTCACTGTCATTGTGGAAGGCACGAATAATCAGGCGCTGGTGTTAAAAAGCAACATAACTACCGCTGACGGCCAGCCGTATCACACGGAGATATGGACGAACCAGTCCGTAACGGTTAGTGTAACCAGCGCAGTATACGCACCTGCTACTTCCGCGATCATCGAGTTGTCCCGTGATGGAGGGCAGACGTACGAACCATATACAGAGAATACACCTTTGGAGGTAACAGAGCCTGGAGAGCACAACCTTTTATTCCGAGCAACCGATGATCTGGAACAAACGTATACTTTACCTCTGGTCATTAAAATAGACCGTGAGATTCCCGTCATCACCCTGCAAGGTAGCAGCCAGATGACGCTGAATGTGGGAGATACGTATAACGAGCCTGGAGCACAGGCTTCTGATAATGTCGGCATCCGTGGTTCCGTGCAGGTGGATGGCACGGTGAACACACAAGCAGCAGGGATCTACACCCTTCGCTATAACGTGAAGGATATCGCTGGTAATGAAGCACAGGAAGTTATCCGTACTGTGACTGTACAAGCCCGCTCAGGCAATGGTGGCGGGGGTTCAGGTGGAGGTAATGGAGGCAACTCTGGTGGAGATTCTGGAGGAAGCACACCAAGTGTGCCAACAACGCCTACCGTTCCAACCACACCAACCAACCCGGAAACGGGGTCAGATTCATCCACTGAAGTGAAGGTTGAGGTGGAAGCGAATCAGCCGGTCCAAACGGGTTTGAAAGACATCGTGCAATTCAATGTTCCATCCGGAGCCATTGGTTCCAAGGATACGCTGCAAGTGTCTGTTGTTGCCAAGGACAAGTTGCAGAATACAGCTTCCCTGAATGTACTTGGACAAGCTGTACAGATCAGCCGCAGTGGCGGAAGAACGTTGAATGATCAGGCGGCATTGAGCCTGAATGTGGATTCGGCAGCTCTGCCGAATGGCACCCAACCTGCAATCTACTATTATAATGAAGCTCGTCAGAGCTGGGTATTTATCGGTGGCAAGACGAATGCAGCAGGAAGCATAACGGCTAATGTTAATCATCTGGGTACATTTGTTGTGTCCAGTTACACACCGGTGAATCTGTCTGACCTGAATGGACACTGGGCTTCCGACTACGCAGATCGTTTGTTGGGCATGAACGTGATTCAAGGTTACACAGATGGAACATTCCAACCATCCAAGAAGATCACACGGGCAGAGTTTGTTACGTTGCTCAGTAAGGCGCTGGCATTGAAGTCCGTGGAGTCGGATCTGACATTTGCAGATCAAGGTAGTCTGCCAGACTGGGCGAAAGGGGATATTGCCGCAGCCGTGCAAGCCGGAATCGTGAAAGGCTATGGTGATAACACCTTTAAGCCCGATCGGACCATTACCCGTGCCGAGATGGCAGTCATGATGGCGAATGCGCTGAAAGTAAGTTCAGATGCACAAGCCGGAATGTCTGGTAATACATCCGTTAAACCAAGTTTCACTGATGCATCGCAGACGCCATCTTGGGCACAAGAAGCACTGGATGCAGCGGTGCAAGCCAAGATTGTGAGCGGATATACGGACCATACGGTTCGTGCAGGAAGTGAAACGACCCGAGCGGAAGCTGCGACGATGATCTTTAAGTTGTTGCTCGCCATGTACGTGTAAGAAGTAACAAAGAGAATTAACCGTATTTACAGCAGATATAATGTAGATAAAAAACTGATATCCTTTTGGGGTATCAGTTTTTTTGAGATTAAGAGTTGCTCATCTCTTCGGGGGTGGCATGTAAGAAGGTCCATTGCTGTAATTCACGAGACGAAAGGGCAAGTTACTGTGATAGAATGAGTTAGGTTTGGATGATGAAACGGTGGGGGCTAGAACATGAACAAAACGGAGCGGCAGCTTGCGATTACACTTGAATTGCAGCGAAGAAAGATGTTAAGAGCAGAAGATTTAGCTGCTCAATTGGAGACAAGTGTACGTACGATATATCGAGATATTCAGGCATTAAGTGAGGCTGGTGTTCCAATTATGGGAGCTCCGGGTCATGGGTATTCCCTGATGGAAGGATATTTTCTGCCCCCGGTAAGCTTCACCGCAGAAGAGGCCGTATCCCTGCTTATGGGAGCTGATTTTATCGAACAGAGATTGGATACAGAATACGCGATGGAGGCTAAGTCGGCTCAACGCAAAATTGAAGCGATTTTACCTGAATCCGTTCGTGACGAATCCACACGTGTACGGGAAACGATGAGACTGCTTCATACGGTGGAACCATTAACCCGAGCACGGGTGAAAACATACCTTAACCAGATTCGTAATGCCATTCTGGATCAACGTAAAATCAGCTTTATGTACCTGAAAAAAATGCCAGGAACGGATGGAAATCGGTATAATATGCGTGAGGTTTCACCCTACGGACTCTCACTTGTTCAGGAGAATTGGATGTTAATTGCACGTTGTGATATGCGGCAAGACATCCGTCATTTTCGTTTGTCACGCATGACTGAACTTTCCGTGCTGGAGGATCACTTCACTTTGCCGCCGGATTTTGATCTAAACAGTTATCGACCTCCTGATGACCGTAACGAACACATATTAATCAGGGCAAAACCCGAAATTGCTGACAAAATTATGGAGGCCCTTCATTTTTATATGGATGCATTTGAGGAGCAAGAGGAAGGTGTCATTTTTCATTTTCGTGTCCGCTACCCGGAGGAAATATTGCATTATTTGCTTGGCTGGGGTGGAGATATCGAGGTCTTGGAGCCGGAGTCTTTGCGCTTCCGAATGCAGGAAGTAGCCAAAAACATCTTAAAACACTACTTAAAACACTACTGACATACACCTGTCAGTAGTGTTTTTTTATACTTTGGTATATCACAGATCAAGAGGAGTGGGTTGAAGGATGAGAAGTACAACGGAAGTATTGAAATCATTGGAAATGACAGACAGAAGATAGTGGATTGGCGTTGTGTCTGCTTCTCATGTAAATGTAGCCGTAGAGGGAGGGTTTGCGCAGCTATGCCATGGCAAGTCAGCAATGTTGCGACAGATGTCCGCGGGTGATTGGATGATATACTACTCTCCACGTACAGACATATCAACTGGCAAGCCACTTCAGGCGTTTACCGCTATTGGTCAAATTAACGATGATAGGATATACCAATATCAGATGTCGGAATCCTTTGTACCCTTTCGCCGGGATCTCCGTTATCTTCCGTGTCGAGAAGTAAAGATCGCAACGTTGTTAGACCAACTCAGTTTTACACGCGGGAATCGCAATTGGGGGTTTCCATTTCGTAAAGGTCACTTTGAAATTGGGGCTGAAGACTTTATGATGATAGCTTCCTCCATGTTGGAAGATGAGACACAGTCACTACTAAATATTAGCTTAAGCCAGAAATGTTAACCAAACCAAAAGGTCCATAGATTGTCTATGGACCTTTTTGCTTTATGGATAATCATATCCTCCACCGTTGATATTACATTTGCGAAGACGCTGGATGCCCAAGGAAAGACCTTTAATTGCCCCGTATTTCTCAATAGCTTGAATCATATACACAGAACAGCTTGGTTCAAAACGACATTTATTCCTCACTTCAATGGGGGCAAAACGTTGATAAATTCTAATACTCCATATCAGGATTGCTCTAACACGTCGTAGAACGATGAAGAACATACTTGCTATGAAAACAATCTGGGCACTTAGCAAAGCATATACTGGAATGAATGGATTCAAGAGATAGAAACAGATCATAGAGATGATTAGACCTGCGAATAATGCAAGTGTAACGTTAAGCAAAGACTTCAACCAATCAATTTCTGGAATAACATGAGTTCTTATATAGAAACTGCTTCGAGGATCGTTTTCTTCATGATGTGTATGTAAGAGTCTAATAAGTTCTTCTTCGGATGGCATGTTATTATATATCAGTTCCTCAGATTCTGAGTTTCTCATGATTGTTGTACTATTATTAAATCTCTCTGTAGAAAATCAGCATATAATGATGCGTTGTAACAGGTTGCTGGAGACAACCGGGCTTCTCGGTGACGGCTAGCGACTCCATGGATTGATAGATCCATCCGGATTGTGCTTTGTGATTGATGATATCCGCAAATAAATTAACAGCAGCCTGAGTATCACCTCGGTTTACTTGAACATTTTTCGGACCTGGAACGACTGTGTACTCTCTCATTTAAATCATCCTTTCGTATGTTGGAATTATGGCAATAGACATTCCATTATTTTACTATGGGTATGGTGAACTGTCGATTGAAACTTATTAGATGATATTAAATTAAATGATAGGCCATCTAACAGGATGGTCTTTGTTGCTATTAAGGTTTAAATTTAAGTGGAAAAGTCAATAAAAGCTCTGTAAGCAACGCTGTACAATCCACTGAAAACCAGTACAATTGAACCTATAAGAACATGAGATAAAGAGAGGAATTTCTCCATGACGGATACAAGTGGGAATCGTAAAGTTGACGGCTATTTGAAGAAACTCAAAACGTGGAAGGAAGAGTCCGCAAAGCTGAGAGAGATTATTCGGGATTTTGAACTGACAGAGGATATGAAGTGGATGCATCCTTGTTACATGCTGGATGGGAAAAACATCGTTTTAATCCATGGATTCAAAGAATACGTGGCCATTCTGTTCTTCAAAGGTGCTCTACTGAAGGATACACACGGCATTTTGGTCCAGCAAACGGAGAATGTACAGGCAGAACGCCAGCTTCGCTTCACCAGTCTGGAGCAGATTGTGGAGCAGGAGGCTATGATCAAAGCCTATATCCAGCAAGCGATTGAAGTGGAACAAGCCGGACTGCAAGTGGAAATGAAAAAAACTGCCGAATATAGCGTTCCTGAGGAACTTCAACAGCAATTCGATGAGAATCCTGCTTTCCGAGATGCATTTGAAGCACTGACACCCGGACGGCAGCGGGCATATCTCTATTATTTCTCACAACCGAAGCAATCCAAAACAAAAGTGTCACGAATCGAGAAGTACATGCAGCCGATCCTGGAGGGCAAAGGATTGAATGATTAATCTTATAACAATATATTTGAGGGAAATTAAGAGTAAAAGCGAGTTGAGAGCCTTTCAGATATAATCCGAAAGGCTTTTTGCTGTTTTTGCTAAAAGTATAGATAACAGGAGAGTGTCCCATATGATTCGAACTTACCAATACTACGCAATTTTTAATTTTGCTGAAGATGGAATTAATGTTACATTTCCTGATCTGCCCGGATGTTTCACCTGTGGCGATTCAGTTGAAGAAGCATTATTGATGGCGAAAGAAGCGCTTGAATTATTTTTGGATGGAGAACCTGTTGAAGACATTCCGCCTCCTCAAAGGATAATGCCTGAATTATTGAACCCTAAAGATAAAGCGTATTTAATTGAAGCAAGTATTACGTATTATTGATGAATTCTATGTTTACATATCTGAAGCTACAGTAAAAATATCGGAATAAATAAGGCCGCCAAGCAGATTCCTAAGGTCGAGGCCAGAATCAATGACGTAATACCTGAGAAAATCGTATTGATTTGCAAAAAGGTATTATCCCTCTAAATTAATCATGACCCAATGATACCGTCTAAGGTTAGGAAGACGACGACGTTAGGTTTATTTTGGTACCAACGAATGATTTCGTCGTCCATTTCGGAACCGTGCCCCATGGTATCGACATCAATTTGTAACGCAACCCTTACGTCTTCCATGCTTTCCATGGGGAGTCGCTCAACAGTTCTAGATAAGGAACACCATGTTCATCCGTGACAATTAGGAAATAACCGAGATGATCAGATTGGGTCTGACAAAACTTGTTGTTAATCTCATCCCACAGTTGCACGTCAGTGTAAAAGAATTCTCCCACACGGCGCATCGTCGTCACACCCGCATGGAGTACAGTCAGTGCGTTATGTTTCATTTTTTTTTAAGCGTTTCTGCCGAGCTTGGTATCCAATATCGATTATAGGCACACTGCAACAAGCCTCAAATGGTGGATATGCTTTTCGCTACTTTTTTTGGAATTGGATTGAAAATATTTTTAAAAAAGGAAACATTTATGATAAATAACTCGTTATATACAGTGTGGGTGACATGAATATGGAAGGTTTGGATTGGAGGGGAACAAAAAAGATTGAGTTAGATAAGCACACTTTAACAAATTCATTCAATTCTAATGAAATGAGGGGGAAGGTTTAAAATGAAATCTCGAAGAACTTTTTTATTCTCCGTATTTGGACTAATATTCACACTCTCTTTTGTGTCACAAGCATATGCTGCTTCTACTGATTTGCCATCATATCCTATTGCAAAGCAAGAGAAGAGTGAATGGTGTTGGGCAGCAGTTAGTTCAAGTGTTCTTAAATTCATGGCTAGCAAAAATGTATATCAATGCGATTTCGTTAAGACAGTGAAGTCAACCAGTTCTTGTACAAATGTATCGGCATCCACAGTAGAAGCCCAAAGTGGAATGCATGACTATGGAGTATCTTCTAATTATTACTCAGGTAATTTGAATGTTGCCCAAGTAAAAAGTCAGATTGATGGAGGGCGCCCCGTATATGTGAGTTGGAAATGGAATAGTCCTACGGCTCTTGTTGGTCATGCAGTTGCTATTTATGGCTATAGTAATACTCCAACATATACTTATTATATGCATTATCTGGATCCTTGGGATGGTGTGAAAACTTCAATGGAATTCTCGAAATTTAATGGAGGTACGGGAGCAGACAGAACGTGGAGATGGGGACTTAAAGACTTTTGGCATTATCAATAAGGATTAGCTGAGGAGGTCTATAATCATGAAATATATGAGAATTTTAATGGTGATATATATGGGTCTATTGGTCAGTTACACTATGGCTCCAAGTAGTTATGCCAGCAATGTGCCTGAAGATGTACAGACATTTGCCAAAGGACAAGGGTTGGATGAATTTAAAAAAATGGTATTAGACGATCCTATGGGATATGGTTATAAAAATGAAGAAGAAGTTAAGTCTGTCACCTTAGGCCCTGGTTTCGAAGTATACTTATTTGACTCTGAGAAGTTTGAAAAAGTATCTGACAGTCTGATTGATGTGTCTAAGCCGACAGGACAGTATGACTTTATTGTGCAATCGGGCGGTGTTGGAAAGTCATTTCTTAGTATAGAACAATTCGAAGGTGAGTTCAGAGTGGTTCTTGCAGGAGGAGATGCCTCCAGGTTGGATGCGTCCTTAAATACGATGACAAAATCCTTATCTACTGACGTGGATACGCTTAATCCGGTATTAATCAAGGACGGAAATATCCGTTATTTGGCCGTGAAGATCAATGGTAAAGAAGTAAATATACCAGATGTACCTACTGAGAAAAAGTCACTCATGGGAGGTATGGATAATAATCAGCTATGGGATTCCTCCAAGACGATTGATTTCCTAAAAGATGTGCAATCCCAAGGAGTTGATCCAGAAGTAGACGGTGCGGGTGGCTATCCGGTCATTAACTCCGGTACATCTGTGAATAATTATATGAGTATAACAATAATGAGTTTGGTCATTGCTTTAGTAGGCTCAATAGTAATGTACATGTGGGTAAGAAAAAAACAGAGTTTGAAATGATTTAAACACCACAGACACTCCATTCAACGAAGAACTCTCCTTCCGTTCACAAAGTAAGCATGTTGAGGGTTAAATTGAAGTTATGCTTAACCAAAAGCACCTACGAAGGCAGGGTACCCTGCCTTCGTAGGTGCTTTTTTTATACTGGAATAATGAATTTGTTTATTAATATTCACTCCTGAATTCACCAAACTGAGTTTAGAACATCGTCGACTTCTTTGATTCTTGTGACAGATGGTGTTTGAATTAGATTTCCTTTGACCATGACCATAGAGATGTCTGACAAGGCCTCGATATGTTCCAGCGGATTTTGCTCCATAATAATCAGATCAGCATGTTTCCCGATATCCACCGTCCCTGTAACATCGTCAACGCCCAGGATCTTCGCATTGGTTCGAGTCACCATGTCGATGACCTGTTTGTTGTTCAGGTTGGCCTGTCTCATGTAGTGATCCATCTCTCTCCACATATCATAGTGAGTTACGTAAGGCATAGCGGCATCAGTGCCGATCCCGATGGTGATGCCGTTCTCGATCGCTTGTTTTACGCCTTTGAGCATGGAATCGTAGACGAGTCTGGAATTCTCTTTTACCGTTGCACTTACCTTCGTTACGCTGGTATCCAGTGAAGCGGAGGGATAAGCGGCTTGCAGGGTGGGGATGAGTGCGGTGTAGCCATTCAGGGCATTGGGATTATTTTTGTACAAACGAATGATTTCGTCGTCCATCTCCGAACCATGCTCGATGGTATCAATGCCACCTTGTAACGCAACTCTTACGCCTTCCGTGCTCTCAACATGCGCTGCTACCCGCAAACCGATCTTGTGGGCTTCATTGCAGATCGCTGCAACTTCGTCCACCGTCATCTGTAAACGTCCAGCTTCGCCCACCATTTTCGCATCCGTCACGCCACCCGTCACACAGATTTTGATCAGATCCACGCCGTGTTTCACATTGATGCGAACATTTTTTAATGCTTCCCATGGGGAATCGCCCACCAGAGCGAGAAAGGGAGCACCATGTCCACCCGTTACACTTAGGAAAAAACCAGAGACAAGCAGATTAGGGCCGACAAAGTCACCGTTATTAATCTCATCCCGCAGCTGGACGTCCGTGTAAAAGAATTCCCCCACGCTGCGCATCGTTGTCACACCCGCATGGAGTGCGGTCAGCGCGTTGCGTTTCATGCGTTTTTTCAATACGTTTCTGCCAAACTTCGTGTTCAATATCCGATCATAGGCAAACTGCAACAAGCCTTCACTGACCGAGAGACTGAACGGTTTACCGTCTGCAAAGAGGTGGACGTGGGCGTTGATCAGTCCAGGCATCACGTATTTCCCTGAGAGGTCAATTGTTGTGTAGTGACTAGGGATAAGTAGTTCGTTATCTTTGCCAATATCCTGAATAAGTCCTTGTTCATTGACGAGAATCGTTATGTTTTTTTGCAGATTGCGGCTTGAGTCGCCGTGGATCAGATGGACGTTTTTTAATGCGTAAGCGGTGTTCATGTTGTGTTCCTCCTTGGAATGGTTGGTGAAGCTATATAAGTTGAATGATGGGTATGTACACTTATCACTCCGATGACAGAACAACCTTCGGATCGCTGTTATCCCCAGATTTTTTTGATACCCTCTTATTAGGGGAAATCCGGTGATAAATGCGAATTCTTCGCTTCCTCTGTTTATTTCTGTCCTCTCCGTTATTGTGTAAATGTAGGTTTAACTTAAATAGTTTGGTGAATGGTAAATATTCAACTTAAAAATGAATAATTAATTCATTTTTAGATCAAAAAAATAGAGCGACTTAACGTTAGATATTTTTTTGCGTGCAAACCAAGTGAAAATGACCTGATCTGCACGCTTTGTCTACCCGGTATAAGTGATGAGAAGAAGCGTTATTCGTTGAGACTCTTCATACCGTACAGTCTGTATACATACAGTGCTTCGAATATTTGCTTCCGGCTGTCCTCGCTCATATCCCGCTTCAATAGATCCAGGTTCATGTCGATCACGTTGTGTGCGAGGATGTTCAGTAAGATCAAATTCTCCTCGGTACCGATCTCATACCGTTTATATTGATTCTTGAGATATGCCTTCTTGGTTTCGATCATCAGCTCGACAAGCTCATTCTTGGCGTTAGTGTAGATGGTGCCTTTATTCTTTTCAAAGATGATAACAATCTGATTCCGGTATTGCCGTAATACATCCACCTGTTCCTGCAACAGCGTCGACTTTCGCTCGCTATCCGTTTCCTCGAACAGGGTCTGATTATCAAAGTGAATCGTCTCCACCAGCACATTTTTCAAATAATCCACCAGATCCGGCGGCACGACGGCGTAGAAGAGTTCCTTCTTGTTCTTAAAATAAGTATAAATGTTGCCCACGGAAATATTAATCTCATCCGCGATATCGCTCATCTTGGCATCCACATAGCCTTTTTCGAAAAAGACTTTGAGCGCCGCATATTCAATCTCTTTCCTGACTTCGTCTTTCTTGGCTTGCACCATCGGGAACGACTCCTTAATAGTGAATGGGTGGTTCGTTATTAGGTTATTCTTATTTTTTGGGTTTGTCAATGGGGAGGGGAGAAAGATAGGTAGTAGGATTAGGAGTTCGATCAGGAGACGGTTGCAGAGCTGTTATATAGGTAAACTAACAAAATGTCTTATAAAGTGAAGGATATTAATGGTAAGCGAGTAAAGAGAAATTTGGTACAGCAGCCGGTTCTGCTGGTGGTTTTGAAGTGTGTTACGAAGACAATACCTTTAAAGTCCATTCGAACCATTATCTATCCGAGATGGCGGTGATGATGGCGAATACGCTGAAATTGAGTGATGTGGGTGCACAAGGAGGGAGTGGGGAGGCAATAGAAGCAAGCTTTATTGATGCACCGCTAACATACAGGAAGAGATAAATGTTCGTTAAGGAGAAGATCGTGAACCGGTAAACGAATAATATGGATCGGGTGGGGAGCATAGGATCTATCGGAAGCCGCGAGGATGATTTAAAAATTGTTATTGGACTTCAATGTGTAAATTAGACAAGAATAACAAAAAAAGATGTACCTCTGAAGACGCATCTTATTTATGTAAGAAACCAATACTCTCTAAAAGTATCTGGGAATTGGAGAAGATTGAGAAGATCTAGAATAAAATAGTTGCGTTAATTTCGGGTGTTCAATCTTACGTATTATGCTATTTCGAAACTAATTATCTGAATAATAAAAAAGACATGAACCAACAGCATTCGACAAATGAGATGAGATATAATGAATAAGTAATTAGGCCTATATTAATGGGTATAATAGCTTTCTTATTTGATGATCAATAGGTCTTATTCAATGAATTTATTGCTTTTTCTATGTAGGTTATGAATGAATTTTTGTATTAAGAGTTAGCTTCTATATATGATTTAACATATGGAAAAAACAAAAAAATATGAAAGTGAATTGGAACTCAATGAAATTAATAGAAAACGAGATGAATTTCTAGGAGTTTATGAATGATTTAATACCAAAAAACATATCTACAACATTAATCTAGGGAATGGAGTGAACAGTAGTATGAGTGTTATTCTAATACATCCTAATCTTACAATTGGCAACGATACTGTCGCTGAATCATTTTACCACGTGCTACGCACTGAATTAGAGGAGCACACAGATGTCAGAGGTCTCAAAACTGCGATGCATCTACATTCAGTTTCAATTCAATCTGATGAAGTACTTATTATTTTCAATAAACAAACTGAAGATTATTCACAGAATGTCTTGTACGTTTTAAGGCAAGCATTAGAAACGAATTGTACTATTATTCCAGTATCCTTGTATCAACAAACACGCAGTCCTGCCGATATGATTGGACATATTCAGAGTTTTGATGTTGTTGATCAACTTCGACAAAGAAGGCTAACAGAAAAGAATAGAGATACAGTAGCTTTTTCTCTAACTCGGTTGATTATGTCAAAAGTTCAGCCAACAATGTCAGTCGAGCGAATGGATCTATTTATAAGTCATCGTCGGGCAGATGGTGAAGAAATTGCCGCGGAATTCTACAATGAATTTAGAAAACGTGTCAATGAAGTAGAGACTTTTAGGGATTTAATTAGTATAAAAGTGGGACAAAATGCACAAGAGGAGATAGAGAAGAGTCTGTATAAAAGTGATGCTGTTATATTTATTGATACGCCTCTATGTGGTGAATCAATTTGGGTAGAAAAAGAACTTCAAATTGCTCTGGGGTTAAATCTCCCTATAATTTGGGTTAAAGTAGGTGCTGCTGAGAATAGAGTGGAGCTTAAAGTGATTCCTGGGGGGAGCCCTCACTATAAAATTGAAAATTCAGAAATAAACGATTTAGAATCATTGAATTTAATTGACGATATAATTCACAAGGCGTTCCAATTAAGCAGAACGAATGCTATGACTGTTATTGATCATTTTAATAGAATTCAACAACTTGCAAGTTCTAAACAAATAAATTTGATCCCTATCAACAAAAAAAATATGATTTATCGTGTTGAAATTCCTAGAGTTATTAAAGGATTAAATTATTATCAACGCCCCTTGAGTCATGTTTTTCAACTTTTCGGGAGAAATCCTAAAGATGAGGATAGAAACAGTTTCGAACCATTAATTTCGGATCTTGGTTTCCTACTTCATCCGGATTTGGGTTATCACTTTGATTCAGGGCTTTTGTTAGGTCCAAGTGCATCTTTGAGTACAGTTCCTCCCACACAACCTATTTGTATAGATTCAGTGGATGAATATGTAACCTCACTTCAAAAATATTTATCTTCTGATAAAAATAAGACTCCGAAAAAAGGAATAATTATATCTGGTGCTTTCCCAGATTATGAACCAGAGTTTCAGCAACAATTGACAGATGCTGTTTTCTCTTTTTCAAAAGCAGTATTGGATAAAGGAGGAATTGTTATTTTTGGAAGTCACCCAACTTTTCAACATTTGATTCTTGATTTAGCTAGAAGACAACGTCCAGATGATTACATAAATGCTGTTCATATGTATATTTCAAAATACTTTGTTACTCAAGCAACGATAAACGAATTGACTAACAAGGCAACTATATATGCAACAGATAATATTAAAGATAACCGAGCAGAGAGTTTGACCTCTATGCGCAAGGCGATGATCTCAGACGAAGAAGTAGCTGGTATAGTTTTGCTTGGAGGAAAGCAACATGTTGATATAAAGCCAGGCATTGATGAGGAGTTGGAACTGGCTACACATAAAGGCATTCCAGCCTTTATTATTGGATCTGTGGGAGGACGTTCTTCAGAATTAGCACAAGAAATGATTGAAAGTGGTGGTAAATCTATTAATACGTTAACTAAGGAACAGAATCACAAATTATTAACAAGTTTAGATTACAGATCTTTAGCAGATGAAATTCTGCAAACTTTGGGTTTCTAATCTAATATTTAAACTAAACTGGAATATCGTAATATTCAACAAAGGGGAAAAAACGTGGCATATAAAACATTTATCTCGTATAAATATTCTGAGGCTAAAGAACTTAGAGATCGTATTGTGGGGGCTTTAAAAGATGATGCAAGATATTATCAAGGAGAAACAAGTGAATCTCCAGATATGTCGGATCGAACTACCGAATATATTAAAGAAAAGTTAAAGGATATGATCTACTCGACTTCAGTAACTATTGTTGTTATTTCTCCAAATATAAGAAAGAGCAATTGGATTGACTGGGAAATCGAATATTCACTAAAGCAAATTAAGCGAGGAGATAAAACTTCTGGTACCAATGGTGTTCTGGGAATTGTTATGAAATACAACGGAGGATATGAGTGGTTAAGGACGTCTATAACTAATCAGGATGGACATACTTCAACACAAACAAATAACAGTTATCTGTACAACATTATCATTAACAATCGTTTAAATCAGGAGCCGAAAGAGTATTTCTGTGAAATGTGTAAAACAGTAGATTCACTTCAGGGGTCATACCTTTCATTGGTAGATGAAGAGGCCTTCCTTAAGAATCCTAACCGATATATTGAGAACGCTTATGATAAAAGCAAAAAACTTAACCATTATAAGATTAATAAATCAAGGTAGAATTTGATAATTCTAATTTTTTTAGCAGTGAAATCAAGCTTCATTTGAAAGGAAAGATATGGATGAACCAGTTGAGATATGATATTACAAGGTATCTTTGTGCAGCAGCAGAAATTAGTCCGAGATTCCGCACTAAAGTATTCAAACAAATTATCGATAGTAGCGTACGATTCGTTGCTCCCTCATATGGTGTTGATGTTCCTCTCGTTGCTAGGCATTGTTTAAAAGGACAGATACGAGATTTTATCGTTGAAGCTGCGTTATCTGTCCTGTTGATTTGGTCACTAATTTCTTCACTTAATTCTTTTGGTGTTTTATTTGGAATATTTCAGTTTGTATTATCTTTGTTTACATACCCTTGGTTAATGGCAATCCTTCTAAGATGGTCTAATTTGTACATAGGTTACCAAATTGTTACGAAAGATTTAAAAAAAATACAAAATTCAGATTCCAATAAATCACTAATAGAATTGCAGTATGAAAAGCGAATTAATGAGTTGGAAAAACTACAGGATGGCAATGTTGTATATTACAGTGGCTACAATCCATTTGTAGGCTCGGGAATTCGTGTTGATGGTTGGTCATTTGTATGTAGTATTGAGAAAAAAGGAGAAGCACAGACTCAAGAAGATATTATTTCTTTATGTGATTTGTACGAATATGTTGATGGAAATATGAAATCCTTACAAATTCCAAAATTAACTGTTAAAGATATGCTTTATGTTAAGGGAAGTGAAGTACGGGGGGACATTCGTTTCCTTCCAGACGTACACCTTACTCCAATTTCGGTTGTGCCGGATTCATTACTTAATGAGTACAAAGAAAAGCAAGAGGAGAATGTACGATATTTTCAAACAGTACAAGTTGTTGGATGGCAAGGAAATGTTATTTTTTCTTCTTTTTTTAGAGTGAGTAAAAACGATAAACATTTATTCGTAGAGGCAAACTATTATGCGTTACCACCACTGAAATCTGAGTTCTATTTGATTGATGAACTTAATTCTCCAATTAAATTAGGAAGTATTTTGAAAATGGGTTTTTCTTCAATATTACCAGCTATTGTACTCTTACCTCTATCTCCTATTCGTGCTTATAAAAGTGGAATGGCATTCTTTGCTGGAGTTAAAGATAAGAAGGCTTTAATCAAGCAAGTAGATGAGAATCAAAAGTTTGATTATGGGGCTTCAGAAAGCATAAGAGAAATGGCGGCAAGCGATAGGTTACAGAATTTCTTTCAAAAGTCGGATTTAGATATGTATAGAAAACAAATTGAACGTTGTTTTACAGATAGTGTTATTGATTATTTAGAAGAACAGGGAGTGGACATTTCTGAATTTGTTCAACGTAAAGAATCGATCGTCAATCAAGGAATCACGATAAATGGTGGAGAGATTCACGGAGATGTAGTGTCAGTAGGAAGTCAAACAAACAAAATTATAAATCAAGCAAAAAATGTTCTTCAAAAAAGTTCAATTTAAAAGGAGAAATAAATGACTTCTATTTATAATAATGGAATAGTTATTAATGGTGGAAAGATCAATGGGAACGTAGTTTCCGTAGCTAAAATGAATGTTTATAAGGAGGAACAAGCTTTGGATAATGAAACAGATATTGCGCAATATGAATATGATGTTGCACTATCCTTTGCTGGAGAAGATAGGGGCTACGTTGAAATTATTGCAAAGGAATTGGAATCAAGAGGTATTAAAGTGTTCTATGATAAATTTGAAGAAGCTACTTTATGGGGGAAAGACCTACACCAGTACCTCGATTATTTGTTTGGTAAAGGTGCGGCTTTTTGTGTGATGTGTATCTCGGAAATGTACATAAAGAAATCATGGTGTAATCTGGAGCGAAATAGTGCTATACAGCGACAAAATGATGGTGGCGAATATATATTGCCGGTGTGCTTAGACCTGACAAGAATTGAGGGGATAACAGATAGATTTGGATATTTAGAAGCTAGAAATTACAGCCCTGTTCAACTGGTGGAAACAATTATCAATAAAATAAATACAAGAAAAGATGAGGAGAGGCCTCAATTTCAAAAAAAAATACAAAAAAAACCCGAAGGTCCGTTTTTTGTCTTTCACGCAAATAACCAACATCCGCGTTTTGGTAGAATATGGCATGAACTTTTAGGTGGGTCTTATAAACACACCTTTTTGAAGACAGAATTGAGCAAGGCGGCTATTAAGAGGCTTTTTAGAGCCAAAGAGAATAATGCTTTAAAAGATTTACTAGTAATAGGTCTATATTATAACGATGAAGTAGCCCCGTTGGATGGAGTTATTATAGAAATCACAGATTTTTTGGTAACTTCTGAAAAAGTGGAGTTTTCCTTTGAATTGGTTGAAAAAACTAATATTCCGAGTGGTTTAATCTTAAAATTGTTAGGAGACAGATATTCACATATTGTAAGAGAAGGCTATCACAAAAATCCTCCAATACCGCAATTTATTGTTTATTCAGACAAGAAGTTTGAAGAATTAATAAATGGTTGCATGAAAAATTTAGATGAATACAATATGATTTTGGAAAGAAATAAAATATTGAGTGCAAACTCTAATAATTACTGGAGATGAAATCTTAATTGATGAAATTTAAGTTTCAACTTGATTTAGGCAGGTATGTACCATCTTTTGAATTATGATATATATGGTATATTATGGATTTGATCCGCTTTCACGTACCACATCCACTCTATAGATGTGTTAATCTCTCCTTAACAAAGGAGAGATTAACATGACAAGTACCAACGGCGAAGACCAAGCTTTGCAGTACGCGCAACTCGTCCAACAGGAAGACGATTTCGTCAACCAACTGGTCACATGCAACAAACTCATCCTGGACGCCATGGACATCATCGTAATGCAGGCAGGTATGCTAGACATGGATACGGTGACACAGGCTGCATATCACCTTCATTCCATGGAACAGGATTTGAATAGAAAGCTATTTAAAGTACGACTGGAGAAGAGCATCTTGGCAAATCAAATGAGTCAGTCTACATAAAGTCACCTTAACTAAAGGACAGTGCAGGATTACACAAGATGATCTTGAACTGTCTTTTTGTCTTTCCATCCAAACGTTTTTCGCTCCCAATTTAGCATTGACTTTCACCACAAATCCCCCTACACTTCAATTATTAAAATACTTTTAAAAACATTCATTGAATGGTTCGAAATGAACGAAAGGAGGCATACAACTAACCATGTTACCCACATCACACAACACTCAGCAAGTGAAGCGCATTAACGTTGAATTGGTGAAGAATACGCTTCGATCCATGGGAGTGGGCACGAAAGCTTCCATTGCGAACCTGACCAAACTCAGCGTAGCAACATGTGGCACGATCCTGAACGAATTACTCCAAACGGGTGAGATTATCGATCTGGGCCCGGATGAATCGAGTGGGGGAAGACCTGCAAGTCGGTATCAATTCAATGCGGACTACGCAAGCGTACTGTGCCTGATTATTCGAACAGAGGGCGGCATTCACTCGATCACACATACATATGCCAATCTGAACGGAGAGATGGCGGATGAACAGACACTCTTTTTGGATGAGATCAATGTAACGGTGGTAGAGGATCTGATTGCGAATCTGATCAAAAAACACCACAATGTGCAGGCGATTGGTATCGGCATACCTGGTGTGGCACACAACGGTGTTATTGGGATTTGCGACGTACCGGAGCTGATGTATCAGCCACTTGGGCCAAGGCTTAAGGAGCAATATGAAGATGTAGAAGTGATCATTGGCAACGACATGAACCTGACCGTCTACGGACTGTATAACCAGCAACAATTTGAGGAAGAGAAGAACTTTGCAGTGGTGACGTTTCCCGAGAATCATTTTCCGGGTGCAGGCTTTATCATTGATGGTCGTCCCCTGACCGGGAACACGCAATTTGGAGGTGAGGTGTCTTTTTTACCTTTTGGCGTGTCACGAGAAGAGCAACTGCGCATGTTGAAAACGACGGAAGGGTTGCAGGAACTGGTGGTACAGACGCTTGTATCCATCATCGCGATTATTAACCCGGCTACGATTGTGGTTACAGGCGATACGATGGACCCGGCTATGCGGGATTGCCTGACGCAAGGTTGTCTGGATCGAATGATTCCACAGGAGCATATGCCGGAGTTGATCATCCAAAGAGACACTCGGCGCGAATATGTCACGGGGCTAGTCGCGGTGACGCTGGAGAGCTTGACCTACCGTATTCAGGTGGTTGAGAAGCAGTGGTAAAGGAACTGAACGTCGATCAGAAGGATGATCTCTCATCAGATCAATTGAGTTGTAATAACGCTTTTATATAAGTGAACAATTTCATTATAACAAGTAACGGAGAGGGCAGAAAAAACCTGAAAAAGCGAAGCGGTCGCCTTTATCCCCGGATTTTCCCTTTGGGAAGGAAATTTAAAAAAATCTGGGGATAACAGTGATTGGAAGGTTATTCTGTCATCGGAGTGTCCAAGTTAATGACCCTTGTTTCAACTTATATAGACGCAATGGAGGAACTTATTTTGAATGAGCAAGCAGGTACACAAGGCAACAAACGAAAGTTCAACAAGCTGTACGCCATGCAGCTGGCAACGATCTTTCTAGGATTTATCGTATTTGGCATATCGGAAAATATTAAGGGCCCGGCCATTCCGCGCATTCAATTCGACTTCAATCTGGATGAGAAACAGCTCGGGACTTTATTATCCCTGAACGCACTGGGGTACCTGATCGCCTGCTCCTTCACGGCTATTCTGGTTCGCAAATGGGGCATCAAGGCGGTTAGCATCATATCGTTTGCCTCGATGATCCTCTCGGGTGTGTTCATTTATGTGTCTCATACCTATCCACTCTTTGCTTCATCATACTTCTTCATGTACATCGGTAACGGCATGCTGGAGATTGCTTTGGCAATTCTGGGTGCGCGGATCTTTGTGAAAAACACAGGTACGATGATGAACCTGTCCCATTTCTTCTATGGGCTGAGTTCAACGGTAGCGCCTTTGCTGGCGACAGGTGTTATGTCTTTGCGCGTATTTGGACACGAGCTGGACTGGCGCGGCATGTATCTGGTCATGTTGTCACTCTGTCTGCTGCCGATCATTGCGACGCTGCGCAGCAAATTCCCGGGGGATGATCTTCCTCATGAAGATCGGACGTCACTCAAGACGTTAACACGTGATCCAGCCATCTGGCTGATGGTGCTCATTCTTTCTTTTGGCGTGGTATCGGAACTGGCGGTTGGAGGTTGGCTTGTTAACTTTCTGGAGAAAGCCTATACGTGGGACACGGTCAAAGCATCTGGGCTACTGTCTGCGTTCTTCCTCAGTTTCTCGCTGGGACGCCTGCTGCTTGGTCCACTGACGGACCGAATCGGATTCGTGTTGTCGCTGATTCTATTCTCAGCTTTCTCAGCGGTGTGTACGTTTCTGGTGATTGGAGGCGGGGAGGGACTTGCGTTCTTCTTTGCTGTATCGGGGGCAGGTATTGCGATGATCTATCCTACTGTGATGGCGTTTATCGCACGCAGGTATCCGAACGGCAGTGACACCGCGATTACGTTCACGGTTACCCTGATGGGGGTTGGTAGTGTCATCGGTAACTATGTGATTGGGTGTGTGATTGAAGGTGTGAAGAATATGTACGGTCCAACGACTCAGATGGGGCTGTTGCGTGGACTTCAGGCGGGATATGGATTCATCGGTTTATGTGCTGTGATCTGTGCGGCATCTGGCGTAGTGTTGTATGTGTATTTGAAAAGAAGACAGGAACTGATTTAGAAATCAATTGAAACGATAAAGCCCCACTGATCGCCATGATCGGTGGGGCTTTGCATATAAATATACGAGTAGATTAGTACGGTATATCATCTATCACTAGTATCTTAACAAATCATAACCACAGGCCATGTAGAGTAAGGATTTTTTTATCATATACCAGCCACTCTACTATACAGTCCGCATTTCCTTAGGCAAACCTATGACTTGTTCAAAGCCGTTCTTCTTTTCCAACGTTTCAACAGCACGTACAATCCAAAAGCACCTAAGAAAACCACCGCTGCCGGAACGATATAAGGCTTAACAATTTCATCCACATGCTCCCATTGAGAGCCTAATTTGAAGCCTAAGTAGATGTATAATGAGGTGATCGGAAGCATGGCCAAGAAAGTAAAGAGACTGAACTTAAACACATTCATTTTCGCCATACCACAAGGGATCGAGATCACGGTCCGAATGCCGGGTACAAAACGTCCAATGAAAGCTACCCCGCTGCCATATTTCTCGAAGAACTTATCGGAAGCGTCCAGATGGTGGGGGCGAATCAAGAAATACTTGCCGAATTTTTCGACCATCGGTCTGCCGCCGTATCGTCCCAGGGCATACAACGTCAGAGGTCCAAACGTTCCGCCTATGGTACCAGCCAGAATAGCCAGCCACAGCTTCATATCCCCAAGATACACCCAATATCCCGCCATGGGCAGCACAAGTTCAGCAGGTACGAATTCAAACGACAAGGCAATAACCAGACCTGCGTATGACAAATCTTTAAAGAAGAGTATAAATTGCGTGATCCATTCTGTCATGCTTTCCCTCCATGAATCTATCTTTTTTTATATAAAAGAAACACTCCTATACAAAGAGTAACAATAGCGAATAGAGCTTGTCAAAGTTCACATGAAAGGCCTTTTCAGTACGTGCTTCAGCAATATGTTTACCCGTACATAAGGTTGATATGGATTCGTGAACAACTAGTACAGAACTTCGTACTGAAGCAATGATATATTATTCTCTGAAAATGCTTCCAATTATAGTATGATAAGACTATCACTAGCTTCTTCACCATCCTGTACATAAAGAGAAGGAGATCAGAACATGACCGTATCTTCGATTATCGAACAAATCCATATTATTGAATACAATCCCTCTTACGCTGCCGCAGTCGCGGATATGTGGAACCGTAGTAATGAAAGCTGGGGAGGTGGCACCAACCTTAGAACAGAGGAAACGGTTCGCCGGGAGATGGAGAGTTCGTCCAATCTTTATGCGTTTCTAGCCGTTCATGAGCAAGAGGTTGTTGGCTTCTGCAGTTTTGCTCATTACCGCTATGACGAGAGAGCGCTATATGTACCGTTGCTTAACGTACGCCCCGACTATCACGGTTATAAGGTTGGACGTAACCTGATCCTTAATGCTGTGCGCAAGACCGTGGAGGCCGGATGGCCCCGCCTGGATCTGTTCACATGGGCAGGCAACACAAAGGCTGTACCGATGTACAAGAAATGTGGATTCTTCTGGGAGAAAAAAGATGACAATGTGCATCTGATGAATTTCATCCCTACCATTTTGCAGACCGAAGCACTTGCTCCTTATTTTGAGGAGTTAGATTGGTATGCAGACAGTACGCGTGAACTCGTCATCGAGCCGGATGGCCGACGGGAGCGTGGTTTTGATTTCTTTGACTACACGTGGAAAAAGGGAGATGTCTCCCTGCGGGCTGAATTTGAAAAGTCGGGTCGCGGGCTGACTGCCCTCGAAACACCGGATTACGAAATCTCAACAGAGGTTGATGATCATGATCTGGTATTCGGTTCCAGCTATAACGTTCGCTATCGCATTAAGAACACTTCTAAGTCCGAACTGGCAGTCGAGATCAAGGGTGAGGATAACAAAAACATTCGATTTGCGCTGGACGTTGCACAGGCAGTTGCTCCGGGAGAAACCATTATCGTGGAAGGTGAGTTTCACCTTGATCCGATTACAGAGGAACAGAATAACAATAAGACCCATCCCGTTGTCGCCAGCACTTGGTTGATCGGCGGTAAGAAAGCGGAGTTCAGGTTGGGTATCGCCCCGAAATTCCCGGCCAAGATCAAGACCGTCTTGCCTGTGAAGGAGCTCTACCCAGGTATCCCGTCGGAGTTGGTTCTGAACGTTGAAAATAATGTGGATGCAGAAACGGAGTTCAGCTTGGAGCTGCCTGAGGATGAATTCCTTGAATGGGCGGAGCGTGCGGTGCGCTTTACGGTGCCTGCCAAAGGCAAAGTGTCTGTGCCAGTACCTTTCACCTTGCGTTCGTATGGTCTCTATTCCCAAGAAGTAGAAGTGACGGCAGTCCCAGCGGGGAACCCGGCGATCTCTTTCACAAGCAAACTTTCTGTACTGATGAAGGGAATCGAAGGGAAATATGGTGGGCAGATTGAGGATCAATGGGTGGCTGTTAATGGCGCATTCTCCATTCATATGAGCAAGCAAGATAATATGATGTGGATTGAATACCCTGGCTCCATTCATTCCTTCTGGTGGACTTATCCGAAGCTGGGTAAGCCGTTTGCCGAAGAGTTATCCAAGAAACAAGCAAAAGAAGTGAATATCTATCCCGAAGGGGAGCGTCAGGTTCTTGAAGCACTGTATGACTCGGAGGATTTCCCTGGATTACAGATCAAGTCTGTCGTTAAGTTGTCTGCGAATGGAGTCGCCGAATTCCACCATGAGGTTGAAAATACACGAGATACCGCTTGGGAAGAAGACCTGTTCCTAATGAACAACTTCGGTTTCTACGGAAACCGGTTAATCCTCCCGTACCAAGATCGTTTTGTGGATATGGGGGATTCTTACGCTGGCGATCCGAGCCATTGGAACAGCTCTCAAATCACGGAGAATTGGTTGTTCTGTAAGGAGGCGCATGGTGCCAGCGGTATCTATTGGGACCCTTCTCTGAAGCTGCTTCGCCCGGAATACACGCTAGGATTTCAGCATGAGCTTGGTCGTATTCCCGCAGGAGCCGTAGTGCGGACGAAAGAAACTGTATATGCTTTGAACACGTTTGCGAAGTGGCAGGATTTCCGTGCGTTTGCGCGGAAGCAGCGTAACCCGGTCATTCCGTTGCTGGACAGTCATCTGGATCTGACACTGAGTGAGGGGAATCCATTTGCCCCGGACGTGCTACAAGCAACGTTGTCTGAACACAAACTGGTTCCGCTTGCGGGCAAGTTGGAGTTGTATGTACAGCAGGGTGGCGAACCGGAGGTTATGGCAAATGAGAAGGAATTCAATCCGGAGCAGAATCTAAACTCCGCCAAGCTGACATTTTCACCAGACGAAGCGGACCGCCACCAGCACGTGAGTGGTTGGAAAGTTCGTGGGCTATATCGGGGCGAAGATCGGATTCAGGAGCGAACTGCCCTTTGGTTCCCGCAGAGCGGAACAGAGGTTAAGCAAGTCATTGAAGAAGGTTCATCTGGACCTGTGTACACCGTAGATAATGGAGTATTGTCAATCGCCGTTGCTCCTGAATTCGGGAGTGTAGTACACTCCCTGAAATATGCAGGAGACGAATGGCTGGACAGCTCATACCCTGAACCCGCTCCACGCTCGTGGTGGAATCCGTGGTACGGCGGTCTGGGTGTGGGGGTTCCGGGCATGAATGGTTTCAGCCGCCAGTTGGAACAAAGAGCCGCTTCCTGGACAGAGCACAAGGACCAATACGGCAACGTCTGGAAAGGCGTAAAACTGACCACCCGAATTGAGAAGCATGAAGCTAATCGGGGAATCACGATCCACCAGCATTATGTAATGCTACCCGGTGTTCCTGTGCTCTGTACGCTGCTTGAAGTGACAAACGAAAGCGGTCTGACGCTGACGAATTACTCGCTTGCGGAGGAACGTTTCCTCCAGCCTTCATCTGTCTTTGCGGAAGGTTGGATCGAGCAACCGGGTCAAGATCGATTCCCGCTAGGCAAGGTGGATGTGGGCCTGCCACTTGAAGACCTTTTGCGAGTCGGATCGGTTTCACGTGAAAACATGCTGCATGCGGTCCATCGTTACCTGAATCAGAGTGCATGGGCTTTTGCCAATAATCAGGTGACGGGTTTGAACGTGAATCATCATCTGACAATCAAGCACGGGGAAACAGTCTGGACGGAGCCGACATATCTTGTCCTGGGGCCAATCCCACTGAGTTCACCGGATGTGCGTGACCTTCTCAAAATGAATTTTGCAACTTCTACCGAGGAAAAGGAGGCTTCACATGCCGATCATTGATATTCACATTCATCTGTCGGACATCGACAGCTTTCACCGAACAGCGATTGATCTGTCCAAAGTGGATTACTCTGCCGCTGGTCTTAAAGCGGAGTTTGATAAAAACGACGTCATTCTGGGTATCGGAATGGGGGTTACGGAGCAGACGAAGGGAGCATTCCCGGATTCCAGTTCCCCTAATCCGATGGGACTTAATCTGGAAGAGAAGGTTCCCTCATTCCTCATGGAATGCGTGGGAATCAATCCTAATGCGCTAGATGGTAAACACGCTCAGGACGAGCTTGACCGGATTGAAGCAAGACTGCGATCCCCTGAAGTAGCCGGAATCAAACTCTATGCCGGATACTATCATCACTATGTGTATGACAAAATCTATACCCCGGTCTATGAACTCGCAGCCAAGTACAACCTGCCTGTCGTGATTCATACGGGTGACACGTACTCCATGAATGGATTGCTCAAGTACTCGCATCCACTGACGGTGGATGAATTAGCCTTGCAGCAGCGTGGTGTGAACTTCATGATCTGTCATCTGGGTGATCCCTGGGTGATGGATGCAGCTGAAGTGGTAGCGAAGAATCCTAACGTGTATGCGGATTTGTCTGGTCTTGTGGTGGGGGATCGGCCGCATTTTGAACGGTTCATGAACGAGCCTTTGTTCATGGATCATTTCCGCCGGGCTTTGGTCTATTCGGATCATTACGAGAAAATGCTGTTTGGCACCGACTGGCCGCTTGCGCCCATCGATCTGTATGCCGAATTTGTCCGCCGACTTGTACCGGAACAGCATCATGATAAGGTATTCTACGAGAATGCCTTTGGGCTGTTTCCACGTATTGGACAGCGGATTGCCGATCTGGGTTAGAACCTAAGTACCGAATTCTTAATATCTGAGGGGATGTAGACCATGTATGTCACGGAAGCATGTGATGTTTATGTTGAATCCCCGTGATGTAAGCTCCTGCCACTTTGCTGGCAGGAGCTTTTTTTGTTCAGGAGAACAAAGGTTGAGTCACCATGTTCATATACTTTTTTAAGTCGTCTTTTGCATGTGGGTACTGTTCCCAAACCCCAAGGTTCCAACTCATATAACGGATACCTAGATATCGGGATGCCAGGGAGAAGTACTTTTCGAATTGATGTTGTGGAATATCATATCCATGAGAGCTTAGCGCCTCCTGATAGATCTCAACTTGTTTCAGCTGTGTACAGCGCAGAGGGATATCAAAGAACAGGGAGCCATACCTCGCTTCCTCCCAATCGATAAAATATACATCTTCATTGTTGTGTACTAATACGTTGCCAGGATTCAGATCATTATGAATCAACGTATGTGTATGTTCGTCCTTAATGAGATTTTCAAGATCATCTACGATGTTTCTTGCTACAGCTTCAATTTCCAAAATGAGCGGCGATCCGAATTCCTCTAAGAATGATGGACTTTGTATAGCGTTTTTCCACGAAGGTCTCCAACGGTTTTCTATCATTTCGATGATATGAGATCGATCCACATTAGATATCCAGGGTAGTTCTTTTTTCAATCCCACATTCGTTCCGTGTATGTAAGCCAGTGCTCGTAATTCTTTATGCTGAAGCAGATCCATATCCAGATGACTATAATCGGTTTGGTAGTCCACATCCTGAATGCAGATCAAGCTTCGATCTTGAGTATGAGGTTCAGTTGATAAACTATAGGGTACATTGGCGCCCTGTAAAAATAATCTGGACAAGGCAGAGCGTTCAATGAACGTAGCCTTCTTTGTTACGTAAGAAATATTCTTTTTCACTCCATTTATAAGGAATTCAATATGATGTCGAAGCAATGCAACGGCTTGAGATCCCGCACCGATAGGGTTACTTTTGATACTTTGAATGTGAATATCCGAGGATACAAATTGATTAATGGTTTGTTTTATTAATCGCTGTAATGTGAAAGACTCCATACTCATCTGTTATCTCCTTCTTGCCTGTATTTGTTTTTACGAATAAAGAGAATTATAATGGTGGATGCACAAAATTTCAGACTTTTTTGGAGGAACATACGTAATGAGATCTTTTCAGTTTTATAATCCGACCCGGCTGATTTTTGGCAAAGGGCAACTTCAAGCACTACAAACCGAAGTTCCAAAATACGGAAAACGTATTTTGCTTGTATATGGTGGTGGAAGCATCAAACGTAGCGGGCTATACGATCAGGTAATCAGCCAGTTGAACGAAATCGGAGCAGAGGTTACGGAACTCGCTGGAGTAGAACCGAACCCCCGTCTGTCTACGGTTCATAAGGGTGTAGAGCTATGTAGAACACATAACATTGATCTGGTTCTTGCGGTTGGCGGCGGCAGTGTACTTGACTGCGCTAAAGCCATCGCAGTAGGAGCCAAATACGATGGAGACATGTGGGATGTTGTTGTGCGCGAAGCAACCCCGGAAGGTGGACTTCCGCTGGGTACAATTCTGACCATGGCAGCGACAGGCTCCGAGATGAACAACGGTTCAGTAATAACCAATCAGGATACGCAGGAAAAATGGGCATGGTTCAGCGAGTATTCTTTCCCAGCGTTCTCCATTCTTGATCCGGAGTACACATACACCGTACCACTGGATCAGACGGTATACGGCATGGTGGACATGATGTCTCATGTGTTTGAACATTATTTCCATCTGGATACCAATACACCGGTTCAGCTTGGATTCTGTGAGACGATTCTTCGTACCGTTATTGATACGGCCCCTCGTCTGATTAAAGATCCAGAAAACTATGAACTGCGCGAAACCATTCTCTACTGTGGAACAATGGCGCTTAACGATGTCCTGAATATGGGTCTTGCCGGAGATTGGGCTTCTCACAATATTGAACATGCTGTGTCGGCTGTGTATGACATTCCCCATGGGGGAGGCCTTGCGATCCTTTTCCCACACTGGATGAAACATAATCTGGATGTGGATGTAGATCGATTCAAACGTATGGCTGTTAATGTATTTGATATCAACCCTGCTGGAAAGTCGGACAAACAAGTTGCTGAAGAAGGCATTCAAGCGCTGCGTACATTCTGGACTTCAATTGGTGCCCCTAGCCGTCTGGCGGACTATGACATCGACGACAGCCAGATTGATGTGATGGCTGATAAAGCGATGCGATTCGGTCCGTTCGGATTCTTCAAAAACTTGCAGCGTGAAGATGTAGTACAAATTTATCAAGCTGCACTGTAATTGTAAATCTCACCTTCACTTTGTATATTAATTCACATTAAACAAGGACCTTCCTGTATTACTTAGGAACGTCCTTGTTTTTTTATTATGACATTATATCTTGTACGCTCATCCGTTTTTTCTGGACTTCAATGTCATGTGATCCCCTTTTCGAATTAATCCTTCGGTTCAACTACGGCTTCATTGACAGGGGTATCCTTTCGTTTCAGATACATCTTGCTTGGACGATGCAAGAGCACGATAAGCAGGGCGAAGAGATGAATCAGGCTAAACAGGTTACTCTCATTCGGAATGGCAACGAATAACGCCAGACTCAGAAACGTCACGGTGAGCTTGAACTTTCTTTTGGTGATGAATATAACAGCAAGCAGGCTGGGACCGATGATAAACAACATTCTGGCTAAGATTACGCCAGAGGCGTAAGCCAGATCATCTCCTTTGCGTAAGAAACCCAGATAGGCCTCCATATTCTGGTTGAAGTCAATGAGGAACACGATAAAGGACACAATCACGTAGATCAGTTTTACACTCAATAAAATGCGCACGACATTTAATAGCGTAGGTAATGCTGTTTTTACCATATCACTTCTCCTATTCTCTTCGAATCTATAACCGCAGATTCTTCTGGTTGTATTCTTCCCGAGAGTTTTCCTGCTTCAGATACACCTTGCTGGGCTTGTGGAGCAGCAGCGTAAGCAACATAAAGATGTGCAGCAAGACGAGAAAATTCTGAAAGAAAACAACGCCAAAAAATAAGGCCAGGCTCATAAATGTAATTGTTAGCTTATAACTTCGTTTGGAGATAAATACGATAGTCAGAATTGGGGGAACCAGAACCAAGAGCACTCGGAGCCCGATACTTGTAAAATAGGCGATCTGATCAGATAGCGGAAACGCGGAGTAATCCGCACTATTACGGAATAGATCTGCAATAAGGAATGTCATGGAAATCCCAATGAAAATGGATTGTACCCCTAACAGGGCACGGATAACATTTAATAAAGTAGGCATTTTCGGATTCAATGCGTTTTCCCTCTTCCTGCGCGATATGTATTTCATATATTATACGATGTTGATGTCATATTTTGTATTAACCCAAAGTCTTCATTTTCCAATCGTTTGCAGTGGCCTTTGACCTAGAATAACTGGGGAAACAGCTTACAGATTATTTGATATCGACCGATATAAAGTAGATACATAGAATATGGATTTCATAATAACGAAAATGAAAATGGATGGTGAATGTAATCATGGTATTTAGCAAGGCAAGAGAACGCATGCGCAACATGTCGTTCAGAGTCAAATTACCACTTATGATCAGTCTGCTGGTGTGTATCGTACTGGCGGTAACTGCGGTAGTGTGTTACAGCGTAGCGGCAGTTATTACACTCGACAAAAGCAAAGATGAAATTAAGGCAACCTCGGACCGGGTGGGGGCAGGTTTGTATGCTTCACTAAGTTTGGAAGAACAGTCCACCTTTCTGATTACAACACATCGGACCTTCCGGGATCTGCTAGAGATTCGGAATACGGATGGGCAGGAAGGTGAGAACTTTTTCTCGGAAAACAATGAACTGCTGGATAAGGCAAGTGGTATTCTCGCGGACAGTCTGGCAGGTATGGAAGGTAACAACAGTCTGATTTTGTTGGATCGGAATGGCATTATTATTGCAGCGAATGATCCGGCAGTTATTAAGGCGGAACGCGGAGATCGGGCATATTTTCAAGAAGCAATTCAGGGTAAAAACGTGATTAGTGAAGGGATTGTAGCCAAGTCCTCAGGACAACTCGGTACGGCTTTTGCCATGCCAATCTACAATGAGAATGAAGAAGTACAGGGGGTGCTCGTATCTGCGGCGTCCACCTCGTTCTTCGTTAATCAGCTACAAAATATCAATATTAATGATGAGGGAAAAGTGATTATTCTGGACCGTGTAGGTACGGTCATCTACGATTCAGCGGATGAGAAATTGGCAGGCCAGAAGATGGAGTCCGGTGAATACCAATCATTGATAGATCTTGCACCTAGCGCTGAACTGCAGCAAGGGGAGGTTAGTACAGACGAGAAAGTGGCGTATTACTCTAAAATCCCAAGATCCGACTGGACCGTCGTTGTTGAAGATAAAATGAGCGATGTGCAGAAGCCTTTGCGTGCGATGGCAAAACAGATGTACATTGTTTTGTTTAGTGCTATTGCGGTTTCCGTCGTAGCGGGTATCCTGATCTCTTTGCTGGTAACCAGACCAATTACAAGACTAACTGTGTTGTTCAGACAGCTTGCGGGCGGCGATCTGACGGTACAGGCTCAAGGTAAATATAGCGGAGAATTCAAACAATTGGTGGACAGCTTCAATACCATGGCAGCAGGAAATAAACAGCTGATCTCCAGCATGAACCATTCCATCGGCATCCTGAAAACAAGCACATCCGAGCTGGAACAGTCCACTCAGCAAACTTCAACCACGATTGCCGAAACAACGACAACAGCATTTGAGATTTCACGAGCCATGGAGTCCCAGGCGAACGATACGGAAGCCATTGTGGATAAATTCATGAATGTTGGTAACAAGATTGCAAACGTGAATGGGATGTCGCAGGCAGTGAAGTTCAAGGCAGATGAAATTACGGATGCATTCAAAAATAATCATGAAGTTATTGATGCACTCATTGCGGTGAACGGGCAGAACGAGATTGAAGTTGGCAACATCTCCAAAATTACAGTCCAACTCGCTGAAAGCTCCTCTGGCATTCACCAGATCACGGGCACGATTGCCGAAATTGCAAATCAGACGAAATTACTTGCGTTGAATGCTTCGATTGAGGCCGCAAGAGCAGGTGAGCAAGGGCGCGGCTTTGCCGTTGTTGCTTCCGAGATTCGCAAGCTGGCAGAGCAGACAACATCTCAATCGGAGGATATCAACCGAATCGTGATGCAGACCATTGATCATGTGGAGCAGAATAACAGGAGTGTTCAGGCTATTGAAGCGATTGCGGAACAGCATAAGAGCAGCGTTAGCCAGACGAAGGAGACATTCAATTTTGTCACCGAGAATATGAATGAGATGATGAGCCAAGTTCAGGCTATTGCTACTGAGATCGAATCCATTGAACGTGATAAGGATGATGTCATTGGGGCTGCACAGAACTTGTCTGCTTCCGGTGAAGAGGTGTCGGCTTCTGTTGAGGAAGTCACAGCAACAATGCAGGAACAGTCCGGCATGACAGAACATTTGACAGATATGGTGCAGAGAATCGATGGACTGACCAAACAACTTGCCGAGGAATCATCTCGCTTCAAAACAAAATAGGAATACGAAAAGAAACCCGTTTCTCAAAAGAGGACCGGGTTTCTAGATAAAAAGAGCACCTGTGCCCATCTATGGCTACAGGTGCTCTTTGGTGATGTGCTACTCTCCTCGGACGGAAGGCGCATACGCTAGCACTTCCATTTCAATTAAATAAGGACCTAACCCGCTGAATACGGTAATACGGGCGGGATACGGCTGCTTAATCATTCGCGCATACACTTCGTTGTATTCGGGCTGATCCTCCACTCGGGCCAGATGGGTGGTTGCCTTCACGATATGATCGAGTGTAAGTCCGGCTTCTTGCAGGATCACCTCGATATTACGAATGCACTGCTCCGTCTGCTCCTTAATACCTCCGATAGGCTCAAGCGTCTGTGGATCAACGCCTACCTGACCGGCGACGTAGACCAAATCTCCTGCGCGGATAGCATGGGAAAAAGGAAGCGGGAACTTGGGTGCTGCACTTGCATGTATGATGGTAGACATCGTAGCTGTCATTCCTTTCCTAATGAGTGTGTATATTTGGTGTTAACTGATGCCAGTTCGTAGCCTGCTGATAATGATGAGCGATGGACAACAGGCGGTCTTCTCTCATGAGTGGACCAGCAAGCTGCATGCCGATAGGTAATGGCTTCCCTGAGGTGGTATCGAACCCGATGGGTACGGTGATGGATGGTAGACCCGTATTGGTGAACGGTCCGTTGAAAATTGGGCTGCCTGTCTTGTAGCCATGTGGAGCTACATATGGTGTTGATGGAGTCAATAACACATCTACTTCATTGAAAAGCATCATCATCTCGCTCCGGAATATCGTTCGGATGCGTTGTGCCTGCAAATAATCAACGGCACTCGTCTGGTAACCGAGTTCAAGCTGCTCCCGCATCGTGTGACCGTAACGATCAGAGGCTTCCGCGAAGCGTTCCTGATGGAAGGCGGCAGCTTCTGCCCGCATTACCGTACGATGAGCAGCAATGGTTTCTTCCATATAAGAAGGCAGGTCAACTTTCTTCCATTGCATGCCCAGCTTCTCAAGCACAGCGATTGCCGACTCTACCGCTAACAAGATCGCCGGTTCATCAGTCTGGAAGAAGCTGCTCGGTAGCCCGACCATCATTCCTGATATAGGATTCTCAAGAGCATTTGTTAAGTCTGGCTTGCCATAAGGAAGCGTGAAGGAGTCCAGCTCATCTTGCCCGGCCATCGCTTCCAGAACGATTGCGTTATCTTGTGCAGATCGAGTGAAGGCGCCAATATGATCCAGGCTCCAACTGGCTGTGATGACACCATTACGGCTAACCCTGCCGTAAGTGGGTTTCATACAGGTTAATCCGTTGTAAGCTGCGGGTCTAAGCAGAGATCCAAAGGTCTGTGTTCCGAGTGTGAAGGAAGCCATGCCAGCCGCTACTGCAGCGGCGGAGCCGGAGCTGGAACCGCCCGGGGTATGTTCTAGATTCCACGGGTTGCGTGTTGGCGGTTCTCCTCCCTGAAAGGCGTATTCCGTCGTTGTTGTCTTGCCGAGCAGGATAGCGCCTGCAGCTTGCAATTTATTAATTACTGTTGCATTCGTTCCGGGTACGAAGTCTGGAAAGGTACTTGATCCGGCCGAGGTGCGTATGCCAGCGGTATGGATAATGTCTTTGGCTCCATAGGGAATGCCATGCAGAGGACCGAGATATTCGCCATTCATTAGCTTGTGCTCAGACTCTTTTGCGGCTTGCAAGGCTTGTTCAGTGGTGACTGTAACGAAGGCTTGCACAGCAGGTTCTACTTTCTCAATGCGATTCAAATAGGATTTTGTAAGCTCTACAGGAGATATCAACTTGTTTTTAATCAATTTTGCGGATTCAGCAATCGTCAGCTCGTTAAGTGGTTTCGTAATCATCGCAGAGGCACTCTCCTATGCGGGGGATTGGGACCTACTTCTTCTGGCAACTTGAAGTTTCGAATCAGCTCCAAGTCCGCTGTAAATAGGGCAAGTTCCTCGCTTGTAATAACTCCGTCCACATATTTGGCGCTTTCTGTACGGCGGTGTGTGAGATAGTCGTCCTGGTTCAGAGTAATCACCCTTTCTCTCTATTTGGTGGTGAAGCTTGAATCGATAATCTCCTCGTAAGCGAGGTCTTCCTTCAGATTGCCGATGAAGCGTTGCATATCGATTGCGGTCTCGAATGCTGATTCATTGATAAGTCCCTCCACAGGATATACCTTACTGTCGATCATGCGTTGTACCGCTTGCTCCACGACGTTTTTGTCCAGATTCGGGAATTCCTTCACGGCAACTGCTTTTGCGCCTTCAGGATTCGATTGAATATATTCCAGAGCTTGCTCAATAGAGGTGACGAAGCGCTGGGTGAGATCAGGATTCTTCTCAATGAAGTTTGCAGTTGTATTCATCGTTGCAAAAGCAAAGTCAGGATAATCCTTCGTGAAATCATGGATAATATGCAGCCCTTCTGCAATGCCTTGATCCAGCTGCGGCTCGTAAACGATAGCAATGTCAGCTTTGCCGGCTAATACAGCACCAAGCTCGGAACCATTCTGAACCTCAGTGATCGTCACATCCTTGTCAATATCGATGTTGTTGTCAGCGAATAGTTTCCGCAGTAAGCTGTTCGAGCTTGTAGGTGCCAAGCCCACAACGATGGTTTTACCTTTGAAATCCGCTGTCGAGTTCACGGTTACTCCTTCTCGTGCAACCGCCCATACTGGAGCACTGCCCGATAGAAGGACCAGTGAACGAGCATCTCCGCCCTTTGCATTAGCAAATGCGACATGCTCAGGACCGTGGAAGGAGAACGCGGACTCACCTGAGATCACCGAAGACAATGCTGTTGGACCGCTTCCGGCAGCACGGATGGAAGATAGCTCAATACGATTCTCCTCTAGGAATCCTTGGTTGTTCGCTACATACAAGGGAAGGTAGAGCAGGTTATGATACACCTCGGACACCATAATTTTGTCCACCTGTGTATTTGCTTGCCCCTCGCTATTAGATGCACCTGCGCCGTTAGCAGGTGTTGTGGCATTGCTGCCACACCCGCTGAGCAGTGTAGTCAATAGAAGTGTCATCGCTGCTAGAATAGCTATCTTTTTGGATGTACGCATTAGTCATCAGTCCCCTTTAATCGTTGTAGGTCAGCTATACAGATGTGGATTTGCTGCTGGTCTTGTTGTCATTCCATGGAAGGAGACGGGATTCGATATAACCGACACAGGTGTAGAGGAGCATAGCGACCAGCATAAGCATGAACACGCCGACCCATACGGCCGGAAGGTTGAACAGGTTGCCTTCGACAAATACCATATGTCCAAGTCCTTTGTCAGAAGAGATGAATTCTCCACCTACAACAGACACCAATGCCAAACCGATATTGATCCGGAAGGCCGAGATGATCCATGGCAGAGAGGAAGGAACGATAATTTTGCGGAAAATTTGTGATTTTTTTGCACCAAAGGATTTCATCAGATTAATCTGGGATTCGTCGATTTGATGAGTCGCTTGGTAGGCGGATAATAGCGCTACGATAAATGTTGCTACGGAGGCCAAAGCAATCTTGGAGAAGATGCCTGAACCAAACCAGATGATAATCATGGGAGCGAGTGCGATCTTCGGAATACCGTTCATCGCTACAATGAATGGATCGAGCACACGGGCAACGGACTTGGAATACCACATGAGCAGTCCTGCCAATGAGCCGATTAAGCTTCCTGCTACGAAGCCGATAACGGTGGCATTCACCGTTGCAAACGCGTCTGTAAGCAGTTGCCCTGAGCTGGCCATCATGATGGCGGCATCAAGAATGGCGCTTGGTGATCCCATGAGGAATCCGTTAACCAGCTCGAAACGAACGGCGGATTCCCAGATCACCAGGATGACCGCTACAATAATAAACCGCCACAGCATCGTCATCAGCCATTCTTTGGAGAAGGTGGACTGTCTGCGTTTGCTCTTCACAACTCCAGCAGGTTTTCCGGCAAGGGTAATTTCAGGTGATGTGCTCTTCATTAGCTGATCCTCCCCATTTGGATATCAAGCTCTGACCAGATCGATTCAAAATACTGCTTGAACTTCTGGTCGGAGCGGGCTTTCAATGCTGAGCCATATTGCGAGGCGAGACCAATGTCATACACCTGCTTCACGGTCGTTGGTCTTTTACTCATAACGGCAATACGGTCGGAGATGGCGATGGCTTCCTCAATGTCATGCGTGATCAGGACGCCTGTTTTGCCCTCGGATTTGAGAATGGATAAGATTTCATCTTCCAGAATGAGTCTGGTCTGATAATCAAGTGCGGAGAAGGGTTCGTCCAGTAATATAATATCGGGCTGGGTAACGAGGGTACGAATGAGGGCTACACGTTGGCGCATACCGCCTGATAGTGTGGAGGGATAGGCTCCTGCGAATGAAGCCAGGCCATAACGATCCAGATAATCCATGGCAATATCGCTGCGATCCTTTTTGGACATCCCCTTCACTTCCAAGCCTAACGTGACATTGTCCAGGATGCTTCTCCAAGGAAGTAAGAGGTCCTTCTGCATCATATAACCGACATGCCCGGTGGTCTGATCGATCTCTTCGCCACAGACGATAACCTTGCCATTTGTTGGCTTAAGCAGACCTGCGATAATATTAAAAATCGTACTTTTGCCGCAGCCGCTCGGTCCCACGATACTGAAGAACTCCTGTTTCTTGATTTGCATCGAAACCTCAGCCAGGACCTGAATATCTTCTCCGGTTGCACTGACAAATGATTTGGATACGCCTTGTATTTGTATAGCCATGATAGGTAGCCCCTTTCCTACAGCCTGATGGTAGTTCGTTTCTTGATGTAAATTGATGTTAATTAACATGACATTAATGAATATATTCCTAATCATATAGACTGTTTGCATCATTGTCATTAGTTACTCTGAACATAAAAATAGAATTAAATCAGTTAAAATGCACAAATGAAGATTGAACATGAATCGAATATGAAAAGAAAACAAAAGAACGTGTCATTATACATGACACATTCTCGGTTTAAGACGTATGATTAGCTTCACTAGGAGCTGGATTAACATTCAAAAGGGACTCAAGCGCGAAGGCAAGTCGGAAGCGCAGGCTCTCCATCGGGTCCTTAATGTTCCTGCCGGTCAGTTTCTCGCATTTTTCCAACCTATAGATCACTGTATTGCGATGTACGAACAGCTCTTTCGCCGTATCAACGATCTGGCAATGATTCTCATAGAAGGAGGACAAGGTTTTCATAAGCTCGTTACGCTCATTTGGATCTCGGTCAGCGAAGGCCTTAAAGGTTTCGTGATGGAACTGCAGCATCTCATCGTGGGGAATCATGCGCAGCAGACGGCTTATATCCATGGTTTGATAGGAATGAGCGAAGCGTGTCTTTCGCATCTGATAGCCGGATTGGAGCGCCTTGACTGCTTCTTTATAGGAGAGTCCTATATCCAATACATTGGTGTAGGAATTACCTATGCCGAAGGATAGGCTGAGCTGCGACTCTGTATACAGATTGCTCGCCATCCGCTCAAGCTGCTGAACAACGGTGTGTTCGTCCCAAGACGATTCGGCCAAAAAGACGAGTATGCCGAACTGGTCGTTCTTAGTGAACATGACAAAGGAGAGATCCAATTTGGCGAACTCCTGCTTAATCAACTCGTAATTAGCGTCTCGTTCCGAGATGAACCGCTCTTCCCCGGAGGAAGTAGAGTTCTGCTTAGGTATGCCCGCTAAGGATTCATCCTTTTTGGCAACCATGAGAACAGAACTTCCTTTGGCTTGCAGCCCATATTTTTTGCCGCGGTGCAGCGCTTCTTGTTCCGAACGAATGAAGCCTTGAATGAGATCGGAGAAATATTCATTTTTGTAACGGCGGGAGCGTTCCTTTACGGCTTGCTTCTTGGTTAACTCCAGGCCGATCACATTGACGGCTTGCTCCAGTGCCAGAGTGGACAGCTTGGAGGTTGCGGAACTGTCGTATAGTGCGATCAAATAACCCTCGTGCCGATCTGTGAAGATCGGATGAAGCTCGGTGTGTCGATATTTATCAGCAGTAAGTAGGCAGATCGAGATTGCGGTGTGGAAGGAAGGGTGCTCATCTATAAATGTCAGTATGGGCGCGGCGAGAGACTGGTCATCCATCTGTTGTGCATAATGGGAGCTTGCTGTAATCTGCTTCTTCGAACCAAGCAGCAGCACAGGTGAGGATAGCAGTTGAGACAACGTATCTACGATGGATGGTATGCCTTTTCCCTGCATCACCATCGTGGAAAATTGCTTGTGAATAGACAAGGCGTAGTGTAGCTCATGGGTTTTGTTCTGAAGGATGGCACTGATCGAATGTTGAAATATTTCACCAAGTGTATTGTCTATCTCGGACAGTTCGATGATTGGGAAGCCCAGCCTGTTGGCTGTCTCAAGCAGTTGCGGAGATAATTCAAGAGAGAAACGCTGAGTCTTGACAGCAAGCGCCGCACAACCAATCGCATGCATGTCTGTAATGAATCCAAGATGAGCATCGGGACGATCTTTCAAGATATAACCGTTGGTCAGCAGCATATCTCCCGGCTTCAGGAATTGGACAATATCTGGCGCATCCATAATATTAATCGATTGCACCAAGCGATCAAGGCCACGATGCCCGGCAATAACCTTTGCTTTGGAG
Source organism: Paenibacillus sp. Y5S-9 (assembly GCF_036894235.1). Taxonomy (NCBI): domain Bacteria; kingdom Bacillati; phylum Bacillota; class Bacilli; order Caryophanales; family Paenibacillaceae; genus Paenibacillus; species Paenibacillus sp. Y5S-9. The sequence continues at coordinate 5,171,675 of NZ_CP145887.1, read as the reverse complement.
AGAATGGGGATAGTCAATAACTGTTGCAGATCCATCTTCAACCCACTCGCTTTCATAATGATATGTTATAAAATCTAACATTAAGTGGGGTGGGCGTAAAGAAGAGTTTGGATAAAGAGGATAAAAGATAGATGTAAACAAATTTCTCATAAATATAAAAACTTTCCAATAATTCAATGCGTTATACTAAGTAGGTCTATATAAAATTTGATCATTATTACTAACTCGAACACTAAAAAGGAGTTCTCGATCCATGAAAGGAAAAAGAATAGTATCGCTTTTACTTGCTGGTGTTGTTGCTGGTTCTATTTTAGTGGCATCGACTACAACTGCGGAAAGAGTTGTAGCCCAAACTCCGATGGAAGCAGCAACGGAGTATTTTCAGGCTTACATTGCTAAAGATGTAGAGGGAATGATGTTTTATTCTAAAGATACCAATTATTTGGATGAGAAAAGTCGTGAAGAAGGATATGTAAAGGATCTTAAAACTAATCCAACTACAGGGTATGAAATTGTGGAAAGCAGACAAATCAACACGGATGAAGTTCAATTTTATGTAGTTCAAAAGTATTCAGGACAAGGCTACGAACAGTCACCACCACTCCCGTATAAAATTTTCAAAAGCGAAAATGGATGGAAGGTTTTAGTAGAGCCGCTAGAAATCAATACATTGACAGGTGAAGTCACTAAAGGTACACCGATTCACGCTTGGCAGTATACAGATCATTAGTTGTTTTAACTGGAACATAGGTTCAGTTGAACTAGAGGGCAATGGATTTATGAATGCAACTATAGAAACGACTGAGGAGTGACCTTCAATGAAAAAATTATTTATCAGTACGGCATTAATAATGACTGTTTCGGCAGTGACTGCTTTAAGTATTTATGCGAGTAATTATTATGATGATGCTAAAGCGGATAACCCAAACTATCCGGATTTTGGTCCTGCAGTACAATTATCAGAAGAGGAAATGAATAGAGCTCTAGAAAATGTCAGTAGTATAACGACTTCTTTTGGAACATTTAATAGGGTACCCGCGAAAGACGCCTTCATTTCCGAAAATGAAACGGTGGATAACTTAGATCATTTAACTGCTCATACCAAACAGATTTATTCTCACGGTAATTACTTTGTGAAAAGCGATTCCGAGGAATAAATTTATCAGAAAATAAGCTCGACACTTCATTGATTGGGAATGGTTCTTTTTAGGGCGTGGGAACGATAGAAGTCACTGGTTAAATTCCGTGTTTGATGAAAGTGTTGAGTTTATTATTTTGGATTTGTTACAGATGGGGAAAGAGAAGCCAATCGTAGTCGATACTTTTATGGAACCTGCTTATCTAAGGGAGCTTGTTAACCCCAACCGAGTTGTTTATATGTTTGCAGAAGATGACCTAATTCGAGCGGAGTATCTGGATCGAGATCATCTGAGAGGCATGGAGGATGTGTTCCCTAGTTTATCAGATCCACAACGTGCACGGGAAGAAACATTAAACACGGTGGTTAAAGCATCGAATCATTACCTGCAACAAGCGGAGCAGTATCAAATAAAATGGTTTATGAGAACATCTCAGTCCAATAAAGATCAGATGTTATTGGAAGTTGAAAAGCATTTCGGTTTTCGATGATACTGGAGTAGCGAATTATATCAGTCGTCATTTGTTACAGTAGAATTATACGGGGGCTCAATAAAACCCAGAAAGTAGCCGATCAACCTGATTGGCTGCTTTTGTTCAGCTAAAGGCAGGTTAACTCAACGCCATCTTACGAATTACAGGTGTAACTTTTATTGATTGATAGCGTTGTTGAATATGAGGAACTTCTTATAGGTTTTAAGAATAACTAATAAAAGAATACGAGGAATGAAGTAATGAAGAAAAAGAGACTTTTTTTTACTGTTATATCATTAGCTTTAACAACAGCGACTGTAACCGCCTGTGATTCAACAAGTCAAACTCAAGAGAATATGTCTAATCCAAAAACTGGTGTATTATCAAGCAAGTCCGAAAGTACAACCCTTTCTAATTCTTTAAGTGAACAAGAGAGTACACCCTCCCACTTTATTGCTTCTGGAGGCGCAACGGTACAGCAACCCTTTTCCGTAAATCCGGAATCTGTACATATAAAACTGCTTATGAAAAACAATAGTAGGCATGAAGTTAATGTTAGTTTAACGCACTTAGATACTAGTGAAGTGTATTTCGCTAGAACGATTGCTCCTGGGGAATCTTTGGATTGGATAAATAGTAAAGAAGGTTTCACACAGGGGATGAGTACTGGAGGCTACTTGCTTCAATGGAGTGGTGGCGGTTATCAGGTTGAGGGGGAATTATGGGGATCAGCTGGTTCAGACCCGGACGATACTGTTGATCTAACTTATTGAACTAACGGGCAGGTTAGTGTAAGGACAATGGAATAACATACTATCTCATATAGAATACTTTATCTTTAAAAGGGAGGGGAACACATTGCATAATATGATGAATAAGAGACAATTTATTGAGATGACAGTTAAAGAACAACATTCTGTAGTATTTAAAGTTAATAATCGAGATGAATTTTTCCGTGGTGTTGCTAAAGGATTAAAGGAAGGCTACCTAGTTGTTGAAACAGAAGAAGGTGAAAACTGTAAATTTAATATGGATGACATCATTGAGATTTATGCTATCAAGTCTTCATCTCCAAAGCATAGTGCTATCCAATCCCACAGTTTGATGAAAGATAGCAAGGATGACCTTGAAAACCTTGTACTCCAGTTTGAAAGTTTAAATGACGATGTAAAGAAACAAATTACCTCTTCTTTATCAAAAGTGCTTAGTAAGCAAGTGATCATTTCGAAAATGGATATAACTTCATACAATGTACTTGAAATTGAAATGATTACTAACACGATAAATGGATATCTACTCACTATTAAAACACGGGATATTCATTCCGAATTTTTCGAATCATACAACCAAAAGACTTGTTTTGGGAAAGGGCTAGATAACAATCGAGAATAGCCTAAGGGAGGAAAAATTATAAACGCTAAAATAGCAGGTCGGGAACCTGTCAAAAATCCCTGGGAGGTGAGTATGTGAAAGAAAGAATTAAAAATGTTCTGGTAGGTACTGTAGTTTTTGTTGTTGGCTTTTCCATTATTCTGCTTCTTACAAGCTCCGATATTGAAGCTGAACTTACATATTATGCTGCCATAGCATATGCTCTTTTATACTTAGCCAGTGTTATATCTGTTTGCACCGCGGTACTCCTTAAAAAGATGACTCAATTAAAAAGTGAAATTACTCTTAAGCTAGCCGGAAAAGTTAGTTCAATAAGCAATTTATCCTAATGTCTGTATTACACTAAGCGCTTTATGACTCTGTTTAAAGCAGTATTCCAAGGTCTTGATTCAATCAATTCAATTCCATTTATCTTACAGGTATCTGCTATCCATTCTCCATACGAAATACTTACTTCAGCTCTATCATGTTGTAATTCGCCACCTTCTCTTGCTAAATAATTCTGCACTATTTGATTTTTATTTGGTTCATGTACAAATATTGATTTCACCTGTGGGTTATCGAAAGATAATGTTAATTCGGGATAGACAAAATCACCTTCAATAATGATTGGTAATTTATCTTCAATATGCCGGTTTGCAAGCTCTTTTAATACTGGAACCATTTCTTTGCTGACATCAATCAGCCAGTTTACCGTGCCGTCAACTCCAAAGTATTTCCCATCTATATCAGAATCCCGATAATGAATTACAGGAAATGGCTCCTTTGTTGTAACTGTTTTTACGGATAGGTGAACATCATCTACTTCCAAGACATTCACACCATAATATCGAGCAATCTCATAAGCAATACTTGATTTACCTATTCCTGATGCTCCACCAATAAATAAAACTGTCCAGTTTCTATCATTATTCATTTTGCCAACCTCATTTATATGTTCATCGATTATTCTAATGATTATGTAGTTGTTCAATATTATTCTACTTATTCCCTTCTTCTCTCACATCAAATTTCAAAATGGCACACAGAGAGATCATGAATCAAAAAAAAGGTGAATACTTTATTATACGAAAGTTAGTAATTGCGCAAAATTATATACTTGACTCTAAAGTACTAAGGTGGGTATCATTTCCATATATTGATGATTAGGAGAATGGTCGATGTTAATTTTAGAGTTAAAACAATCTCATCATCATGAAAAGCGTTAATTCATTCCTAAAAAAATTGGGATGGGTTAACGCTATTCGCGCTTCCCGTCCTGTGATATATGAACGCGCAGGACTTAGGTCTAGCGCGTTTTTTTATTTTGGTTACAAAAGAAATGGAGGAGTAAAAATGGCAATCATGACCGATTCAAGAGGTAACATTTTTTTGGAATTTATTCGTATCGAGTACGATAAGGTCATTACAAGCACACTGGATGCTCCACTAACACATGCTCTAATTGTGGTGAAGTGCCAAGGAAAGTATCTATTCATGCATAATAAGTGGAGAAACAACTGGGAACTTCCAGGTGGTATTATTGAAGCTGGAGAGAATGCGGAGCAATGTGTAATTAGAGAATTGTTTGAGGAAACCAATCAAAATATGGATTCGGCTGAATTCAAAGGGCTAATGAAGTTTAGACTCCAGCCAAGTTTTCATGGACCTGAACGGACAGAGTATGGAGCTCTGTTCATGGGTGAACTGTGCCAACTTGATGATTTTGTTGAAAACGATGAAGCTTCTTCCATTATCCTTTGGGATGGTACATCGGAGATTGGTGATATCGCGGAAATAGATAGGAAGTTAATTGAATTCGTGTAATACATGATTGAACTAACAGTAAACGATATTTAAGGGGAATTAAGGAACAATTTGAGCAACCCTTTCTATACATCATTCGTTAGAGTATGAGAGAGGTGAGATGAAATTATTAAAATGAGTAATAACATCTTAATGTTGGTATTAGTGATATCCACAATATTTGCGGGGTGTTCACCAAAAGAAAAAAATGAAGATACAATTACTGAACGTGTAGTAGCAACTGATTTTGTTCTTGAAGTAACCACACCAACTGTTATAAGTACGGGTGAGGCACTGAAAGTAAAAGGAACTTTAAAATATACAGGTATTAAACCAGTTGAAGTATCTCATGGAGAACCAATCATTCGTTTTTTCTTCTCCGGTAGTAACGAGGAGCGTAATTATGCGGATGTGGGATATGTAACTGAGTTTAAATCAGGTCAAGTGGTTGAGGTTGAAGATGAGTTCATAGTAACCAAGAAAGGGAAACAAAATCTCATTGTGGATATGACCGCGGATATCTCTATGACCATGAAACCAATTGAAATTCTTGTGAAGTAATCTTATAACATTAAACTGACAGAAAAACGTTAGCTCAAATGAAATGTTTACAAAAATAATGCCTAATAAACTCATTGAAATTGATAAAAAAACCTCCCGTCCCACATAACAATGGGCTTGGGAGGTTTTGATTATAGTGCTAATTCAACGTTTATCGTACAAACCATCCAGTGGGCTGAGGGGCTACGTCTGCGGTATCTCGTAAATCATGGACTTTGACATTACTGCCATAGATCATGGAATCACTGCTAAGTCGGAACGAAGGGAAACTGTGCTCGGATTGCAGACGCAGAGAGGGTTCAAAGTAAATCTGCTGCTGTTTGTTGATTACAAAGGGAAGCGACCCAGCTTCTACGGTAACATCATCGCTATCCGGTTCGTTCAAGATCAGAAGTACCGCAATTCCGTCACAACCGCATCCATCGGTATCATAAAACAATTTGAAATAGCCTGGTCGATCTCCCAGCTTTTCAGTAAGTCTTGCTTCTGCCAGCGGACTGACTTGAATGATCATGACGTCGTTCACACTCCTCTAATCTCCAATGAATTCGCTTACAATTTAATATATGGACCATAGACGCAGATTAGAAGGTGAAATAAAGAAAAGCAAACATGTCCTGTAAAAATATTGACGTTAATGCGTAATGCAACGAACAATTCACGTATGAATGTTATACCCGGAACTTCTATGGGTTCAGTGTGAAATCATTCGCCCGTCACTGAAACCCATTTCATCGCCAATCCTTATCTGGTATGATAAGCAGGGAAAATAGGGAAAATTAGAGAAAAAGGAAGGTTCCGCTATGACACCGATCACCATATACGACATCGCCAAAGAAGCAAATGTATCTGTAGCGACGGTCTCCCGGGTACTGAATGATACGGCACCTGTGCGTGCAAGCACCCGAGAGAAGATTATGTCCATCATTGAAAAACACCAGTTTCAGCCCAATGCGCAGGCGCGCAGTCTGATCAAGAAAGAGACGGGTACCATCGCCATCATCCTGCCCGACATTACGAATCCCTTTTTCCCGGAAGTGTTCTGGGGTGCGGAGAATGAGGCTCGCGGATTGGGGTATACCTTCTTTCTGTGCAATACCGCAGGAGACTACAACAGGGAATCTGAATATTTGTCTATCCTGCGAGAGAAGCGTGTAGACGGGATTATTTTCCTCGGCGGGCGAATTAACATGCAGGTCTGTCCGGATGACATGGCTCAGGAATTGATTGATATGGGCAAACGTATGCCAATCGTGCTGGTCAATGGCAATATTGCCAAAGGCGGGTTCCACCGGGTGTACACGGATGAAGGTGCAGGGGCAGCCCTTGCAGCTGAGCATTTGCTTAAACTGGGGCATCGCGATATCGCCTTTGTTGGCGGCCTGAAAGAGTTGTCCACCACCATGGTCAAGGTCAGAGCTGTACAGAAGAAACTTCGGGAGCATGGACTCGAAATACCAAAAGAACGGCAACTGCTCGGCAGCTTTTCCATCGACGACGGCAAACGGGAGATGTCCAAACTACTGGATCGTGACAATCCGCCCACCGCAGTTATCTGTGTCAATGACAATACAGCGATTGGTGCCATTAAGTCAACGATTGAGCATGGGCTCTCGATTCCGAAGGATATATCCATTGTGGGTTATGATGATACACCGCTCGCCAGTGCCGTTATACCGGAACTGACAACCGTATCCCAGAATACGTATCAGCTTGGCAAACAGGCTGTGGATGTGTTGCATGAGCTGATTAACCAAGGCAAACCGAAGAAGCAGATCATTCTGCAACCGGAGCTGATTGTGCGTCAAAGTACAGGACCTGCTGCAAGATAAAGGGCCTGTAATTGGAAAAGAAAGCGTTGACATTTCCTCGAAGGGTGAAATATAATGAGTGCGTGAATGAAACCCCTTTCATAAAGTGGAACGGGTTTTATGTTTCAGCTTAATGAAACCCATTTCATGAAACGGGTTTCAGTGTAGTCATCCATTCATTATATCAAGGGGGCGTAACGTATGAGAAGAAGTTTAAAGGTCATTTCGTTATTGATGCTGGTCATGGTAATGGGTCTGACAGCCTGTAGCAGCGGGAGTAAAAACAGTTCTTCCGGCGAGTCCGGTGGCAAGGTTGATTTGAGCATGACGATCTGGGGCTCGGAGGATGAGAAGAAGATTTATCAGGAACGACTCGACATTGTGAAACAGACGTATCCCGATATTAACGTGAAGCTGAACGTGGTTGCAGGGGATTATGACCAGAAGGTACAGACCATGATCGCCGGAGGAACGGCGCCGGACATCATGATGATTGCCGAGAACTATCAGGCTTACGCCTCCAAGAATCAGATTATACCGTTGGATGACATGATTCAGGCGAACAATGTGAACATGTCCGAGCGTTATTCCGATGATATTGCCAACCTGATGAAGTATGATGGCAAACAATTTGGTTTGCCGGATCGGGCAGGTGCGATGGTCCTCTTTTATAACAAAGATCTGTTCGACAAGGCTGGGGTGGAATACCCAACCAAAGATTGGACGCAGGATGATCTGATGGCGGCAGCTCAGAAGCTGACGGTGAAGGAGAATGGCAAAACGGTTCAATGGGGTTACTACCCAGGTAGCTGGTGGCCGCAATGGATGCAGCTGATCTACCAGAACGGTGGCTCATTGTTCGATGAGAGTGGTAAACCAACCTTCAATACAGAGCCTGTGCGGAAAGCATTACAATTCATGAATGACCTGACCTTCACACACGGTGCGGGACCAACACCAACCGAGATTGCCGACATGGGGAATATCGGAGCCGATCCGTTGTTCGCTCAGGGCAAGATCGCCATGGAAACAACAGGGTTCTGGAACATCGGTTCACTTGCCAAGGTGGAAGGCATTAATTGGGATATCTCTCCGGTATGGGGCGAAACAAACGCATTCTTTAACGGGTTAACGATTACCAACGCTTCCAAACACAAGGAAGAAGCTTTCAAAGTCATCGAAGCACTGACCACACCGGAAGCACAGATGCCGATGGTCAAAGCCGGTCAGGATGCTCCTGCAACCAAAGCAGGTTTGTCCAGTGATGAATTCCTCAATGCTGAATACGGCGGCAAAAAAATCAACATGGCTGCGTTCAGTGAATCAACGATCTATGCAGAACCGTTCAATCCACAATGGAACGAAATGATGAAGCTCATTAACGATAAGCTGGGTGTGTACTTCAACAACAAAGCCTCGCTTGATGATACGGTAACCGAAATTCAGAGTGGACTGGAAAGACTCTACAAATAGAGGATTTTTCTGAACATGCACAAATAGCAGCGACAGCAGGACAGGTGGAATCGGCGTGAATGCGGGTTCCATCTGCTCTCTGCGTCATGGGAGGGCTTAACGTGAGAAAAAAGGACGGGAAATGGTTCTACATCTTCATCTCGCCTTGGCTGATCGGGTTTCTGGGGCTGACCCTGGGTCCGATCCTGTTTTCCATCTATATGAGCTTCACGAATTGGGATCTGTTCCAGTCCCCTGAATTCATCGGTATCGACAATTACAAAACGTTACTGACCGATGATCCGATCTTCTGGAAATCCGTCGGCAATACATTCTTCTATGCACTAATATCCATTCCGCTGGGCATGTCGATCTCGCTCTGGATTGCATATTACCTGAACAAGAAAATCAAAGGGATTACCTTCTTCCGTATTCTGTTCTATCTGCCTTCCGTTGTTCCGGTGGTTGCGAGTTCATTGCTCTTCATCCACTTGCTTGCACCGACGGAAGGATTGATCAACCAGGCACTTGCGATCTTCGGTATTCAGGGTCCCGCCTGGCTTCTTGATCCGAACTGGGTTAAGCCTGCATTGATTCTCATGTCATTATGGGGTGTAGGTGGTGGCGTGGTATTGCTGCTTGCAGGGATGAAAGGGATTCCACAGGAGCTGTACGAGGCCGCTGCCATTGATGGAGCGAAGAGTACGCAATCGTTCTTCCATATTACATTCCCGATGCTGACTCCCGTCATTTTCTTCAATCTCGTGACTGGCATGATTGGAGCGCTCCAGACCTTCGCGCAGGTATTCATCGTCACTGCCGGCGGACCTGACAATTCAAGTCAGATGGTTGTTCCCTATTTGTTCCAGAATGCGTTCCAATTCTACAAAATGGGATATGCATCGGCGATTGCCTGGGTACTATTCATCATCATCATGGCGTTGACACTCGTTGTATTCCGTTCATCGGCGCTATGGGTGCACTACGAGGAGGGAAAAGCCAATGAGTAATCCATCGACTGTGGAGAAGACGATATCCTATATTTTTCTGATTCTGGTCGGGGTGCTGCTTGCTTCACCTTTCCTGTACATGATCTCCATTGCACTGGCAAGTGACGCAACCACCGTCAAATCAGCTTTTACCTTCGTACCAATGGAGTTCCAATGGTCGAACTTTTATACCATCTTCACGAATAACAATCTTGGCACGTATCTCAAAAACTCGGTCATCATTACCGTCTTTACGATTGTCGGATCGGTATTATCAGCTTCGATCGTATCCTACGGCTTTGCCCGAATCAAGGCAAAAGGCAGCCGTTTCCTGTTTATTGTGTTGCTCAGTACGATGATGATTCCGGGTGAGGTTACGATGGTACCGCAGTTCATCATCTTCCGTCATCTGGACTGGATTAATACATTTTACCCGCTGATCGTACCAAGCTTCTTCGCCGGAGCGTTCAACGTATTCCTGATTCGGCAGTTTGTCATGAGTATTCCAAAATCACTGGATGAAGCCGCCATGATCGATGGTATGGGACACCCGGGAATCTACTGGAAGATCATTATGCCACTGACTTATCCGATACTTGCGGCCATTGCGATCTTCTCATTCTCCTATAACTGGGGGAACTTCATGGGGCCGCTCATCTATATCAATGATCCGGAGAAAATGCCGCTGGCACTTGGGGTGCAGCTGTTGACTACGGTAGGGGGTGGGCAGATGCCACCATGGAACCTTGTGATGATCGCTTCCCTGTTCCTCACCATTCCGATGGTGTTGGTATATCTGTTCGGACAACGTTATGTCTATGAAGCCAACATTAGCGGCGGAAGCAGCGGAATCAAGTAACAGAAGGTATCTGTAGTTTGTGTATGTACTGAACCTGACGTTGAAGGTCAACGAAGTAATTACCGTACATGGAGAAGGGATTGTATAGCCCATGGCGCATAAAGAACAACGCAGCAGGAGCAAACGGAACTATATCCTCATGGGTGTAGCCCTGATTGCCCTGCTGGCAGGAGGAGGAATTGTTATCAATCATTTTGCCAATGAATCATCCAAAACACTTGTTTTTCAAGAGGAACCGGTACGTCTGAAGCTGGATCAGTCCTATGATCATTTTGAAGGCTGGGGCACGTCACTTGCCTGGTGGGCCAACGATCTTGGCGGATGGAAGGATCAGGCGAAGGTGAGTGAAGTGATGGATCTGGTCTTTGATCCGGAGAAAGGATTAGGTCTGAACATCGTTCGTTACAATATTGGCGGAGAGGAGAATCCGGAGATGAAAGCCCTCCGTCCCGGCGGGGATGTACCTGGCTTCCAGCCTGAACCTGGAGAGTGGGACTGGGAGGCTGATGCAGGTCAGCGTGCTGTATTACAGGGCTCGATGGAGCGCGGTGTGAACATTGCCGAAGCATTCTCCAATTCACCACCTTACTGGATGACGATCAGTGGATCGGTTACCGGAGCCGTGGATGGCAGCAATAACCTGCGTGACGACCAGTATGATGCGTTTGCCGATTATCTGACTGAAGTCGTGAAGCATTATCGGGATGAGTGGGGGATCACCTTCCGCACACTGAATCCACTTAATGAACCTTCCTCCGATTGGTGGAAGAAGGGCAATATGCAGGAAGGCAGTCATTTTACCAATGAGAAACAGGCCGAGATTATCAAGAAAGTTGCTGCATTGTTGAAGAGCAAAGGATTGGATGGAACTGTCATTAGTGCCGCAGACGATAACAGCATTGATGAGACGGTGTTTAATTTCAACCTTTATGATCAGGACACGCTGGACGTAATCCAGCAGATCAATACCCACTCCTATAATGGTAGCAAAATGGAAGAGCTGCGCACATTGGCAGAACGCCATGGCAAGAAGCTGTGGATGTCCGAGTACGGAACAGGCGGCAGCGAGCCGCACAGTCATGAGGATATGACCTCGGTACAAGAACTGGCAGAGCGGATCATGTTTGATCTGAAAATCATGCAGCCATCCGCCTGGGTATACTGGCAGGCCGTTGAAGATGAAGGCGCCAATAATAACTGGGGCTTCATTCATGCCAACTTTAACGGAGAAGAGCAGTATGAGATGACCAAACAGTATTATGGCATGGCCCAGTTCACAAAGTTCATTCGTCCCGGCGCGACGATTATTCCAACCGATGGTGGACGCACACTGGCGGCTTATGACGCGGAACGTCAGAGACTGGTGCTGGTGATTCGTAATGAATTGTCAGCGGGAACAACGGCGTTTGAACTGGAAGGGTACACGTATGGAAAATCAGCCACTGCGCAGGTGTATCAGACGTCACCGGACCGAAACATGGAACAGCTTGAAGACATTCCGGTGTATGCCAACGGACTTGAAGTGCCTACGGCCGACAATTCCATCACAACGGTTGTACTGGAAGGCGTGACGTTGCAGGCGAACTGATAATAACACTCGGAAGGTTATTAGGTCATCTGAGTGCTGGTGTAAATATGAACAATATCATTTTGAACTAATCATTTACACAGAAACGAAGAGGACAGAAATAACTTGAAGAAGCGGAGCGTGCGCCTTTATCCCTGGATTTTCTCATTGAAAAGGAATTCATAAAATCTGGGGATAACAGCGATCGGAAAGTTGTTCTGTAATCGTAGTACCCGTGCAAATCGCTTTTAGTTTAACGGATATGGTTCCCTTAAATGAATTACAGGACATATGAACCTATATAAATTGAACTAAACATTTACACCGAACGGAGAGGACAGAAAGGACCTGAAGAAGCGGAGCGTGCGCCTACAAGCTTTCTGCAAGAAAGCTACATCGAAAGCATACGCTATCACCAGATTTTCCCATTGAGAAAAGGGAATCAAAAAATCTGGGGATAACAGCGATCGGAAGGTTGTTCTGTCATCGAAGTGTGCAGTGTAAATAATCTTTAGTTCAATTTATATAAATAAAGAGAAGGAGGGGATAACTTTGACAGAAAAAGCATCCCTTTTGCTGCAGGAATTGGAGAAGAATACCTCCAGGGCTGAGAATGGTGTTCTATCTGAATTAACATACGATGCACGCAGCTTTTTCCTAAATGGAGAGCGTGTATTTCTGAACAGTGCAACGATTCATTATTTCCGTATGCCAAAGGAGGAATGGCGTGAGGTTCTGCTGAAGGCGAAGCTGGCAGGTATGAACTGCATCGACACTTACTTTGCGTGGAATGTGCATGAACTGGAAGAAGGACAGTGGTCTTTTGAAGGGGACAACGATTGCGGCGCGTTTCTGGATTTGTGCGCAGAACTGGGCATGTGGGTCATCGCGCGTCCAGGTCCGTTTATCTGTGCAGAATGGGATTTTGGCGGGTTTCCATATTGGCTAGGTACGAAGGACGGCGTGAAATTCAGGGAAAATAATGAGACGTATCTGCACTATGTGAATTTGTATTTTGACAGCATTGTGCCCATTATTCGGGAGCGCCAGTTATCAGCCGGGGGCACGGTCATTCTCGTTCAGGTGGAGAATGAATACGGGTATCTGATGGATGACGCAGCTGCAAGTGAGCATATGAACACACTGAGAGATGGATTGTTGCATCGTGGCATTGACTCTACCCTAATCACTTGCGTTGGCGGGGCGGAAGGTACGATTGAAGGGGCTAATTTCTGGTCAGGTGCTGACGGGCATTATGAGAAACTTCGAGTTAAACAGCCGGACACCCCGAAGATGGTTACGGAATTCTGGACCGGATGGTTCGAGAATTGGGGAGGGCCTTCGGCTATTCAGAAGACGGCGCCTTTGCTGGAGAGACGTATCATGGAGATTCTGCGTGCCGGGTATACCGGAATCAGCCATTACATGTTCTACGGCGGTACAAATTTTGGTGGATATGGCGGCAGAACGATGGGTAGCAGTGACATCTTCATGATTACGTCCTATGACTATGATGCACCGCTGAACGAATTTGGACGGGTGACATCGAAATATGCGGTGACCAAGAATCTGTCTTATTTCGTCCATGCTTTCGGGGCCCTTCTGATGGAAACAGAGGAAATTCCAGAAGAACAGATCGTTGTACGTCATTCTGAAGGCATATCTGTACGAGGCAGACAGGCTAACAACCAGAAGATTTGGTTCCTGGAGAGTCACAAGGATGAACGGGAGACCATGCACATTACGCTGGAGGAAGGCCGTACTCTTCCCGTATCGCTGAATCCAGGACAGATTGTTCCGTTGCTGGATCGAGTACAGATTGCTGAACACGTATACCTGACTGCGGGTACGATGATTACGGGCAATGAAATGATAAACGGAGAATTGAACCTGTTCATCGTGGCCGCTGCCGGGCAGCGTTCTGTTGTTGAACTGGAAGCCGGGGCACTAAACGTCACGGGCAGTACGGTGCAAGTGCTGGTTGAACATGATTCAGCAAGGAACGTATACCGCTTCGATCTGTTCCATTTCCAAGAGCCTGGAATGATCCAATTGGAAGCAAACGGCACGCCAATCCGTTTCGTCATTCTGGATCAAGAGATGATGAATCGAACATGGCGATTGGAAGCAACAGATCAGAAGGGACTACGTTATGTGATCGGGTTTGATGACGTGGACGTGTTACCATCTGGTCAGGTCAAGGGCATGATCACTGATCGGGATCGCACGATTATGCTGCTTGGTGACTGGACCGATGGTGAACGGACGTTAACAGGTCACGAGTTCTTAGCCGGCGGGGAATCTATTGCAGGTATACAGCAGCAGCTTCCATGGACATCGCCGAGTGCGCCGACGTTGTCTGATTCTCCTGAGCTGTCACGTATTACGTTAACTGCGAAGCAACGCTCGGCGAGTGGACAACCGGAAGACTTCTCCCGGTATGGACAAGATTTTGGTTATCTATTGTACGAATGCGATTTCGAAAGTCCAACCGAAGGAATTACGAGTCTCATTTTGCCGGATATCCAGGATACCGCCAGAATCATCGTTAATGGTGTTCAGCAGGCATTAGTGCGTCAGGTAGGGGCAGCAGGTGTGGAGTTGCACATGGCCAAAGGAAAGAATACACTTCAGATTCTGGTGCAGCATATGGGCAGATTGAACTTCTCCCCGTATCTGGGTGAGAGCAAAGGTCTGGCTGGTGCTGTGTATCTGAATGGCCAAGTTCAGGATATTCGTCGGGATTGGCATATGGAGAGTGGACTTGTGCATCTCGATGAGGTTAACGCTATACATGGGGCGCCACGTATCAGCAGGAGCTTTAAGCTGGATGGCATGGATCGCGCGATTCTTGTGGGTGCCTTGAGCAAAGGTCTTTGTATCAATGGCATCGAAGTTCCGATGGAGGGATATCAGGATTGGTTTGCCTTCCAGACGTTAGACATATCTCTGTATATCAAGCCCGGAGAGACGAATACACTGGAAATGCCGTATAGCCGTTCATCGCTGAATCGACTGGAACTGATAACTTATCCAAGTCAGGGCGAACTGAAGGATTGGCGTATGGCAGGGACGGATGCATTGCTTCCCCAACAATGGGAGAGATACGAGGTAGAACAGGAAGCGCTCCATCCTGGACAGGGATCAATCCAGCGTGCAGGACAGCCTGGTATCGCCTCAGGTGGCAATTGTACTGCCAATCTGGTGACCGTTACCTCGGACGATGGGATCTCAAGTGTTATGGTGAGCGAGAAGGCTCACTCTACATCTGGTACCCTCCTAGCACAAGACTCGTACGGTCAGCCCGTTTGGTACCGCTGGCGTTTCACCAAGCCTACCCTTTCCGAGCATCATAAGGTAAACTTGATGCTTCGCCTGACCGGGATGAGCAAAGGAACCATTCACCTGAACGGACATCATCTGGGTCGTTACTGGCAGATTGGTCCGCAAGAGGATTACAAGATCCCGGTAGCCTGGCTACAGGAAGAGAATGAATTACTTTTGTTCGATGAAGAAGGTAAAACACCAGAACGTGTACGTTTTCTTTTAGATGGGCCATCCCGTTATCCATGGGTTGTGGTGAAGTAGCTCATGTATTGATCTTTAGCTGTCTTATTGATTTAGAGATGCAAGGGAGCGATGACTGGAACGAGATCGTTCGAGTTTGAAGCAGCCTTTTATAGTAATGGACCAGGATTAGAAAATAGCATCACATAACGCAAAAGTTTATTTTTACCGCAGTTTTACCCCCTCATTTTCTTAGCCCAATTGACCTGGGTTTGTGAATCTTCGGATTCGGTCTTGGGAGTGAGTTCGGCTAAGGGGATGGGGAACTGTGGTAACCAGGTTTGTAAATAAGCATAGGGAACATTTGTAGCATCATTATTTGTAATCGTTTACATAAAAATGATTGTTCATCCATGATCTGTGAAGGGAGTGATGCTTCATGTAATTGGAATTTGAACAGGTAGTCGTAAGGTGTGTTTATAGAGGTTGACTCCAAGATAACGTGTATTCTGCCATAGGGTATGTTAAGTCTAATTAATTATTCCATTTAATCATGGATAAGGAGATGACCCAATGTTGACGAAGAAGGAAGAGGGGATAGGAATAGGAGTAGAAAAGTCCAGCGGTTTCAAGGCCGGAATGATCCTGCTGCTCGGAACATTGCTTCTATTAACGATGTTATTCCCCAATACAGCCAGAGCAGCGACAAGTGTTTATACGATATCCGCCTTTACGAACACAAGTGAGTCCAATATGTATATCTATGAATCGTATAATGCGACCCACTATGGTTTGCTGAAAGGGCCAGCCTATACACCTCCGGCCAATCTGATTCGCGATCCCAGCATCATGAAGCACACAGATGGTCTATATTACGTCGTCTACACCACGAACTGGTCGGGTAACACCATCGGCATCGCCTCCAGCCCGGATAAGGTAAACTGGACATTTGTCCGTAATATTACTTTATCCACACCTACCACAATTGCACACACTTGGGCACCAGAATGGTTCAAAGACAGCAACGGCAGTCTGAACATTATCGTGTCCCTCTCACCAGGCAACTATGAGAATTTCAAACCTTATGTACTCACAGCTTCAGGTAGCAATCTAACATCTACCTCATGGTCTGCCCCTACTGAACTGGCGGGCATTGCTCCCAATTATATTGATACGTTTATCGTGAAGACAGGCTCAACCTATCATGCTTTTACCAAAAACGAGACCACCAAATACATTGAATATGCGACATCCACCTCGCTAACGGGTCCTTATACCTTTAAAGGCACAGGGGATTGGGCAGGTTGGGGATCTTGGGTGGAAGGTCCGGCGCTTGTTCAGCTGGATAATGGTTCATGGCGAATCTACTTTGACGGCTATGCGACACAAAAATATTATTACAGCGACTCTGCTGACAACTTCCAGACTTGGGGTGCCAAGCAAGAGATTGCAGGTCTTACCGGACTGGTCCGGCATATGACCGTATTGAAAGAGTCCGGACAACCGGGTGATATCCGCAAGCTGGAGTCCTTCAATGTACCTGGCAGCTTCATTCGTCACTACAACTATCAGGCACGGATTGATGCGAGTGTTAGTCCGGTGGAGGATGCACAGTTCCGGATCGTTCCCGGGCTGTCAAATGCAACAGGCATTTCGTTTGAGTCCATGAATTATCTGGGTTATTTCCTGCGCAATAATAATGGCAGCATCACACTTGTGAAAAATGACGGCAGCGCTACGTTCCGAAATGACGCCACGTTCAAACGTGTAAATGGACTTGCTAACGCCAGCTGGACATCGTATGCATCGTTTAGTAACCCGAACCTGTATCTGAGACATTACAATAATGTGCTGAAATTGGAAGCTGTCGTTACCGCAATAGATAAGTCAGACGCGACCTTCCGAGAGGTTGCACAATAATAGGTGTTTATTTTCTAAGTTAAACTATACATTTACACGATAACGGAGAGGTCAGAAATAACTTGAAGAAGCGAAGCGTGCGCGTTTATCCCCGGATTTTCCCCTTTTAGAGAATAATTAAAAAAATCTGGGGATAACAGCGATCGGAAAGTTGTTCTGACATCGGAGTGCAAGTGTAAAATGATAAGGAGTGAAGCGGATGAAGTGGTTAAAACGAATGAGCTCGCTGCTGCTGGCAGGAAGTCTGCTAACAAGCAGTTTAGGTCTGGGGACAGAGGTATCTGCTGCAGGAGCATACACGGCTGTTGCCGATCCATCGAAGCAATATCAGACGATGGAAGGATGGGGAACATCCCTCGCGTGGTGGGGCAAAGTGGTCGGAGAATATTCCAATCGGGATGAGTATGTGGAGAAAATGTTCAATGCAAATACCGGACTGGGACTGAACATCCTGCGGTACAACATTGGAGGCGGTGATAATCCATCATCCAATATCCTCGAATATCGCAAAGCCGTTCCTGGTTACCAGCCTTCTCCAGGCGTGTATGACTGGAATGCAGATGCAAACCAACGATATATGCTGCAAGCTGCCAAAGCGCAAGGTGTGAATGTTATCGAAGCTTTTGCGAATTCCGCACCATACTGGATGACGATCAGTGGTAATGTGTCCGGTTCGGCCAATGGTGGGAACAACCTCAAGCCGGATTACTACGATGATTTTGCTGATTACTTAACCGAGGTTGTGAAGCATTTTCGGGATAACTGGGGGATCACATTTGATAGTGTAACTCCACTGAATGAACCGATCTCGACGTGGTGGAAGCAGGGCAATGATCAGGAGGGCATGCACTTTGACCGGGCGGATCAGAACACCATTCTGAGTCAGCTACAAGCTTCGTTGAATGCGAAGGGCCTGTCCACGAAGCTGAGCGCACCGGAAGAATACAGTATCGATGATACCAATGTGTCGTTCAACAGCTACGGCAATGCAGTTAAATCAGCGATCACTCAGATCAACACCCATACGTATGGCGGAAGCAATCGTACTGCTTTGCGCAACACAGCAACGTCTGCGGGCAAACATCTGTGGACCTCGGAATATGGAGATGGGGATGCAAGCGGACTTACGATGTCACGTACCATCCTCAAGGATATTCGCAATATGGGCGCAAGTGGATGGGTGTATTGGCAAGCCGTGGATAGTGCAGAAGGATGGGGATTCTTCAAGAACGTGTTGAACAATACACAAACGACCAGTTACACCGTGAACCAAAAATATTATGTCATGGGCAACTACAGCAAATTTATTCGTCCCGGATACAAGATTATCGGCATGAGTGATGCCAATACCCTTGCAGCCTATGATGCAGCTTCCGGCAAAGTAGTGCTGGTTACAACCAATTCGGAATCGACGGATACAACGGTAACCTATGATCTCAGTCGTTTTACTAACACAGGTACGTCTGCTCAAGTATATCGGACCTCTTCAACAGAGAAGTTGCAGCAACTGACCAATATTTCGGTGCAAAATAAAACCTTTACCGCTACGGCCAAGGCTAACTCGGTCACAACTTACGTCATTTCCGGTGCAACTTACAATGGTGGTACAGGATATGAATCCGGGGCAATCTACAAATTAATCAACCGCAATAGTGGACTTGCACTTGATGTTAACGGTGCTTCTTCTACGGGTGGGGCAACGATCATTCAGTGGAATGATAATGGAGCAGCCAACCAGCAGTGGAAGCTGGAGTCGGCAGGTAACGGATATTACAACATTCGCAATGTAGGCAGTGGGCTTTTGCTGGATGTGAATTCGGGTTCCACACAAGGCGGAGCCGCTCTGATTCAGTGGCAGGATAACGGGGGCAACAATCAACAATGGCTGCCAATTGATGTGGGAGGATATGTGGTACTTGCGAATCGAAACAGTGGCCTGACGGTTGACATCAATCAAGGTTCTCTGACCGCAGGTGCCTCCACTATTCAGTGGGCCGACAATGGCGGGGCCAATCAGCAATGGAGCCTAGTCAAAGTTAATTAGTGTGAGTACGCATGAATTAAACGTTATTATGTGTCCTTTTTTCTTGGAGGTGCAGTGCTTTAAACAACACTGCACCCTCAAGGAAAGTTATACATATATTTATCCACCCAGCTGGTACTTAACGAAAACGGGATAGGGCGAACCTACTAATATCCTGATCCGTGTACCCCGTTTGCACCAAGTCGGATAGAATCTGCCCAATGGCACTTGCAAACTTGAAGCCGTGACCGGAGAAACCACCTGCCAGCCACACACGTTCATGGGCAGGGTGTCGGTCGATAATAAAATCTTCATCCGAAGTAAATTCATACTTGCACACACTACCACGTTTCAATTCCCCAGCTGCCTGAGGCATATGAAGTTCGAGCAGCCTGCGCAGATCCCCCTCGTCCGTTTCTTCCGTACCAAAAGGAGCCATTGTACTTCCTGGTGTCCACATTTGGCCCGTATCATGACGACCCATCTTCAGACCTGATCCGCCAATGCTTGGAAATCCATAATATGTACCTTCTTTTCCTGCCAGTGTAAAACCGGGGAAGTGTGCCTCGCCATACAAGGCTTCTGGTGCATCAAACCATCCAACCGTTTTACGCACTGCCTGAATTGGGAGATCCACAAAAGGTTTTAATGTCTGAAACCAGGCGCCAGCGCTCAGGATGATTTGATTTGCATGGTATGTCTCACCACCTGAAGTCTGAACTGCAACGGAATGGGGTCCGTATTCGATATGCTCCACAAGCGTGTGCGTTAACAAGGTGGCACCGTGAGTCTCGGCTGCTTTGCGGAAGGCACGAATACAGGGTTCACTATACAGATAACCCGCATCAGGCTCATACATGCCCTCGTAATGTTCAGGTATTGTAATACCTGGCCAGCGTTTCATCACCTCGGCTGCGTGCAACGTTTCATACCGAATACCTGCATCATCTGCATGGCTCAATCGGTTGTGGAAGGAATGAATCTCTGGATCAACCACATTTATTACACCGGAAGGAACAAACAGTTGGTCTCCGGTCGTTTCCTCCAGCTCGTGCCATAACTTCTGTGCAAGTAATGCCATGGCAATATAGTCAGGCCCACCACTGTACACATGGCGCATTAGTCTGCTATCCCCGTGATGACTTCCTTCCGTATGCGGAGGGTCAAAGGCATCAATTAATAAAGTTTTGCATCCACTGCGCGATAGATAATACCCAGCACTCATACCCATGGAGCCGGCTCCAACGATAATAACGTCATATGATTGTGTGATAATAGCACGTCCTTTCCTATGTACCCTTTTATACAGTAATGCCTTAATAGAACATATTAATAGTAAAAGCTTGATGAAGGCAAGTGTAGTAAAATGGACTTCTACAATAAATGTTGGTAAAGGAGACCAAGCATGAGTGAGCAATTTAGGTTTGATCTATTTCCATTAATTCAGACAGAACGATTCATCCTCCGGTCGGCAGAGGCTGGAGACAGCCATGATCTGTTGGAGTTATATTCCGACGAAGCTGTGGTTCAATATATGCCATTCACTCCCTTTGAATCCGTGGAGGATGCACAGGGTGAGATGAACTGGTATACGAAGATTTTCAAGGAACACACGGGTTTACGCTGGATGATTGAAGACCGTGAAACTCGTAAAGTGATCGGAACCTGCGGGTTCCTGAACTATGAAGATGTACATAACCGTGCAGAGATTGGATACGATTTGCGTTCCTCTTTCTGGGGCCGCGGTGTGATGACGGAAGTGGCACATGCTGTGTTACATTTTGGATTCACAAGCATGCAGCTTAACAAGATCGAAGCGAAGGTTGAACCGGAGAACGAGGCGTCAATTCGCCTATTACACAAGCTTGATTTTCAACAGGAAGGTGTACTGCGGCAGCATGAGTTCGAGAAAGGCAGATATATTGACCTTGCGGTGTTCTCCAAGTTACGAAGCGATATATAGGCATGCTAACCCTATAAGGATTCCAATGACTCCGAGCCGTAAGGCTTGTCCCTCTGAATGAGCCCATGCTATATTGGAGAGATGTGAGGAGATGAGGATATGAAGCTGGTGTCCTGGAATGTGAATGGCTTAAGGGCATGTGTGACCAAAGGATTTATGGATTATTATCAAGAGAGTCGGGCGGACATTTTCTGCCTTCAGGAGACCAAATTGCAAGCCGGACAGATTGAGATGGACCTGGGGGAAGATGTTTATCAATATTGGAATTATGCGATCAAAAAAGGATATTCCGGTACGGCTGTATTTAGCCGAATCAAGCCTATATCCGTTCGTTACGGGATGGAGGAGGACAGCGAGCCGGAAGGACGGATGATTACACTGGAGTATGATGAGTTTTATCTGGTGAACGTCTATACCCCTAACGCGAAGCGGGATCTGACCCGGCTGCCTTATCGTCTGGAATGGGAGGATCGATTCCGGGGGTACATTCTGCAATTGGAGCAGACTAAGCCGGTTATCGTCTGTGGTGACCTGAATGTGGCTCATCAGGAGATTGATCTGAAGAATCCGAAGCCCAATCTGGGTAACTCGGGATTTACCCTTGAAGAGCGTGGCAAGATGACCGATTTGCTTGCTTCTGGTTATGTGGACAGCTTCCGCCATCTTTACCCGGATCGTACGGATGTGTACAGCTGGTGGTCTTATATGCCGAAAGTCAGAGAACGGAATGTGGGCTGGCGCATTGATTATTTTCTGGTATCCAATCAATTGGCACCTAAGGTGGCAGATGCGCATATCGACTGCCATGTGATGGGCAGTGATCATTGCCCGGTGGGTCTTACTTTGCAACTATAGGTAAAAGGATCATCGTGAGATAGATTGAGGTAAGAGTTTTAGAATACAAGTATAGATGAACTGCAAGTTTCCTGAATGGGAGATTTGCAGTTTTTTTGCGTCACAGGTAGGGGAGGGACACTGGACTTTGGTTGGGGAAAGAACTGGACTCGGGATTGTTTCAATCCCGCTATTTCTTGGGTACGATTGAAGCATACATATATAGATGAACCTTTGGATAAGGGGTAGAGAAGATGAAGAAGGGGTTACGGAGAGGGTTAAAAGTGCTGGGAGGCATCATGCTTGCCACAGGACTTTTGCTGCTGGCAGGTACAGCGTATGAAGCGTATCAATCCACGCAGGATATGAAGTCCTATCCCCCGCCAGGCAAGTATTATGAAGTGAGTGGTCGCAACATGCACCTCTACACCGCTGGCAAAGGAGAGGTAACCGTGGTGTTTGCCTCAGGCTGGGGTACACCTAATCCGTATGTGGATTTCAGTCCGCTATATGACAAGTTGAAATCACAGGTAAAAATTGCGGTATATGATCGGTTCGGGTACGGATACAGCGACTATACGGATGAACCTCGTGATGTTGATACCATCTCGGAAGAGATCCACCAATTGCTGCGAACATCCGGTCAACGTCCACCTTACATTATGGTCGGTCACTCCCTAGGTTCGCTGGAGACACTGCGGTTTGCGCAAAGGTATCCTGATGAGGTGGCTGGCATGGTCATGATTGATGGCGGAAGCCCAGAGTATTACAGTCGTACGGACCTGAATATACCGGAATGGATGATGGATTGGTCCCGTTTTCTTGTGAAAACAGGCATCGCACGAACATTGCTGCAATCGGATCGCATGATGGCATCTCTGGTCATTGACCCAAATCTAGTAACGGAACCGATGAAAAAAGCCGTCACGATATCCACGCTGAGACATGCGTACAATGACAATGTCATGGAAGAGGTTCGGAATTCCAGAACAAATGCTGCGTGTGTGCTTGAGAACAAAACAAAGTTTGATTTTCCCCTGACGATCCTGACAGCGGGTTCGGAGGAGTCGGATGAGGACAGCCAGGCATGGCAGGCCGATCAAGCGGGTTTTGCTTCATGGTCAACACACGGAACACAGCTGACGGTTCCACAAGCGACACACAGTATCCACAACAGTCAACCGGATATTGTCGCTGCTGGGATCATGAAATTAGTGACACCGTCCAGTGACCTATGAGTAACATGATTCCACAAACACAGGATGAACAGGATGAGGAGGAGGGATGGATGAAAAAGTTTAGAGTGATCACCCGCTTCCTATCCATTCTCGTAGCCAGTTGTCTATTGTCTTTAAGTGTATTATCTGTATCTGTGATATGGGTTAAGAATAATGTTCATGCGGTACCTGTAATCCAGTCGTTTGAACGTGATTAGCACATAAAATGAAGAAGAAGGAGTGGTAACGGATGGTGAAGAGAAGGAAATATGTATTGGCTTGTGCGGCACTGGCGATGATGGTGGCCTTGAGTGCTTGCAGCAGCGCGGCAGACGAACCGAGTGATACTGAGAAGGTGGACACTGAGGTTTCCTCCGGAACTGGTGAACAAGCGACGGATGAAGGTGCAAGTGAAGCAACAACAAGTGCAGTGACCGAAACGGAGGGTACTACTGCACCAACCGACTCGGACTCGGTTAGTAGTGAGGAAGCCGCTGCTGGAACCAATGAGTTGCCAGAGAACTTGCCAAGTGATTTCCCATTGCCGGAAGATGCAACGATTCGTTTAGCCAATTCGGGTGAGAACGAAGGCAAGCAATCGGCCATGGTGATTTTCTCCACTGAACAAGATATGAAAACCGTATCCCAGCTGTATAAAGATTACTTCAACGCCAAAAAGTTGACGGATGCAGGTCAGACGATCGATGACAAAAATATTATTATTCAGGGAACTGACCCGGAAACACAGGATGTCTGGTCCTTGATTGGAGGAACATTGGCAGGGCAGGAAGGCGTCATTGAACTGACGTTGACCTGGACAGAAGCAGAAGCATAAGATATTGGCTATTGTTCTTTTCTGCTTTCTTTCTTCCTGAAATAACGAATGAACGTCAAAATACCTTGCATACGGAGCCGCATTATTGCTGCACCGCTGCAAGGTATTTTTATTTCGAACTGGAAACCTGACAGGTTACATGGTATGTTATATCATTATAATAGAGTAATAGACAACTATAGAAGAAGACAGGAGAGGATTGAACATGATTAGAGTGGGTATTGTTGGTTACGGTAACTTGGGTAAAGGTGTAGAGAAAGCCATTTCCCAGAACGAGGATCTGGAACTGATTGCTGTGTTTACACGTCGTAATCCGGAGCAGATGGTTGCTGAAAGCACAGAAGTACGTTTTGAGCATATCTCTGCAGCGGAGCAATACATAGGCAAGATTGATGTTATGATCCTCTGTGGTGGTTCTGCAACCGACCTCCCAGAGCAAACACCAGCCATCGCCAAGTTGTTCAATACGGTAGATAGCTTCGATACACATGCGAAGATTCCTGAATTCTACAAAGAAGTTAATGCTGCGGCAGAGCAAGGCGGTCACGTAAGTGTCATTTCCACAGGTTGGGACCCAGGCTTGTTCTCCATGAACCGTCTGCTTGCACAATCCATCCTGCCAGAAGGAAAAGAGTATACGTTCTGGGGCAAAGGTGTGAGCCAAGGCCACTCGGATGCTATTCGTCGTGTTCCAGGCGTTAAAGCGGGTGTGCAGTATACGGTACCTGTCGAAGAGGTTATCAATCGCATTCGTGCAGGGGAAACACCAGAGCTGTCTACACGCGAGAAACATCTGCGTCAATGTTATGTGGTAGCAGAAGATGGTGCTAATCAGGATGAGATCCGTGAAACGATTGTATCGATGCCTAACTACTTTGCAGATTACGATACAACTGTAACGTTCATTAGCGAAGAAGAATTGAAATCCGAGCATGAAGGTATGCCGCATGGTGGATTTGTTATTCGCAGTGGGGTTACGGGTGCAGGTCAAAAGCAAATTATTGAATTTGGTCTGAAACTCGACAGCAATCCTGAATTTACAGCGAGCGTACTTGTGGCGTATGCAAGAGCCGCACAACGCTTGAGCGTGGAAGGACATAAGGGAGCAAAAACGGTATTTGATATTCCGCTCGGTCACTTGTCTCCGAAATCGGCTGAAGATCTTCGCCGCGACTTGTTATAATTCTGATTTGTTCCAGTGATTTGTATAACAAACAGCTCGTCCTTGGATATATAGGACGAGCTGTTTTTTACTGTTGCTGTATACGATTCATACATTCATATGAATTGGCAGGTACTATCTTGCTTGTATCCCTGCTCGTGCTCTTGTGGAAATGGCACCCTACACCCAGTGTGAGGGAATGTTAAGATGATCCGGCAACTTGGTATTCACATTACCTTTGGCCGCATTAATCTGGGATTGCGTGAGGAAGATGCCACCTCTCAGGTCTGCATCGCCCAGATCCGTATCCCGCAAGTCCGCGCCAATCCAATCGGCATTTCGTGTATCTGCATTTCGGAGATCGGCTGCGATCATTAAAGCCCCTCGGAAGCTTGCGCCCCGCAGGTCAGCCCCTTTTAAATTGGCACCAAAAAAGTCACTTCCGGTACGTTTTTTACTCTTCTTCGACTTCCCTTGTCCATGAGCAGTGGGTGACACATTCGCGCGTACCATCTCACTTGCCTGGACCAAGAGTTGATTCACACTGGACCGATAATTGGCGATGTCCAGACGGAGGAGTGCCGCAGGCTCCAGATTGCTCAAGCGCTCAATCTCCTCATATAACTCACCAAATGCCGAGTGAAGGGATGACGTCTCCGGTCTCATCATCATTTCCTTCATATAACTGAGCAACTCGTGAAGTTGTCGCAAGGCAGGCAGACAATCGAACATCTCGTTTGCAGACTCTGGATGATCACGCCAATCTTTGCCCGCGTAGGTCACTTGGGACAGCTTCTGTCCAGCTCCGAAACAGTCGTATACCGTGCAACCTTTGAACCCTTTCTGCCGAAGCTGGGTATGGATACCACAGCGATTGTCCGTGCGCAGATTGGGACAGGGTGTGCCGCTGGCTTTATCAAAAGCAAAGTCAGATGACTTGCCATAGGGCAAGGCAACACAGCACAGGCCAAAACATTGCTCACAGTCTGCGCTAAGATGAGGACTCGCAGTGCTGGCAAATGGTTGGTTAGACAATGTAAACACTTCCTTATAATAGTACAAATAGATGGAATTACGTCAGTACCACTTTACCATTGCCTTGCGATTAGAGCAATTGAAGACAAGGAAAAAAGGGCAGTTACCCAAATTGATGGGAACGCCCTTTGATCATGAAGAATCACGTATTTAAATTAAACTACACCTTGAGCGATCATGGAATCCGCTACCTTGAGGAAACCGGCGATATTCGCTCCGGCTACGAGGTTACCTTCGCAGCCATACTCTTCAGCAGCTTCTACACAGCTGGTGTAGATGTTCTTCATAATGTCATGCAACTTGGCGTCTACTTCTTCAAATGACCAGGACAACCGCATGCTGTTCTGTGACATTTCAAGAGCAGACACCGCTACACCGCCAGCATTAGCCGCTTTGGCTGGACCAAACAGTACGCCCGCGCCGTGGAAGACGTCAATGGCAGCCAGGGTGGAAGGCATATTTGCGCCTTCGCCAATGGCCTTCACGCCACCTTTAACCAGCAGGGCCGCAGCTTCTTCATCGATCTCGTTTTGCGTTGCACATGGAAGAGCAATATCACAAGGAATAGACCAGATGCCTTCACAGCCTTCGGTATATGTAGCATGCGGATGTTCTTTGATGTATTCGCTGATGCGAAGACGGTCAACCTCTTTCAGACGTTTCACGGTATCCAGGTTAATGCCTTGTGGATCGTGTATGTAGCCACCTGAGTCACTACACGCCACGACTGTAGCTCCAAGCTCCTGTGCCTTCTGAATGGCATAGATGGACACATTACCAGAGCCAGAGACAACGACTGTGCTGTCTTGGAAGCTAAGCCCCTTGGATTGTAACATCTCCTTAACGAAGTACACACAGCCGAAGCCAGTCGCTTCCTTACGTGCCAAGCTTCCTCCGTACAGCAGTCCTTTACCTGTCAACACGCCTGCCTCATGCCCGCCATGAATACGTTTGTATTGGCCGAACATGTAACCGATTTCCCTTGCGCCTACACCAATGTCACCTGCCGGTACATCCGTATCGGAACCGATATATTTGTACAGCTCAGTCATGAAGCTTTGCGTGAAACGCATCACTTCCAGATCCGATTTTCCTTTGGGATCGAAGTCAGAACCGCCTTTACCACCGCCAATGGGCAGACCGGTCAACGCATTTTTGAAAATCTGTTCGAAGCCAAGGAACTTGATGATGCCCGAGTATACAGAAGGGTGGAAGCGAAGTCCGCCTTTGTAAGGGCCAATGGCACTGTTGAATTGCACCCGGAATCCACGGTTAACCTGAACTTTGCCCTGATCATCTACCCATGGGACACGGAATGTGATTACACGTTCCGGCTCAACAAGCTGTTCCAACAGACTATGGTTCCTGTATTTGGGATGTGCTTCAATCACAGGAATAAGGGAATCCAGAATTTCTTTGACAGCCTGATGGAACTCGTCTTCATGCGGATTTCTGGCGACAACCGACTCATAAACGGAATGAACATATTCTGCGGCAGTAACTTGAACGGACTCTGTAGTTTCTTTTGTTATCGTGGACACTTTTTCAATGCACTCCTTTATTGTGTTAAAGTCTTCAGATGCTTATTTGCATAAATTGAATAAAAGTTTGTAGTTAAATATACAGTAAAGCAAATAAAAATACGAGATGAAAAACCATAAAATGTTTTTTATGCAGTAATTAAAATGTTCTATGGATCTACCACATGATGTGAAGAATTAAGTTATTAAATGGAAGATATGACCACAAATGATAATAAAAAAGCAAGTTAGACGAATATACTGGATTAAAATATTAGTTTTGGTAAGATGGTAAGAAGGTCTCGTATCCCGGGGTCTTTTTATAATAAAAAGGAGGAAAACAAGATGATGAAGAGAAACATGCCAATCAACATGGAGAACAAGGCTTGTATAGGGGGTGAAATCTATTATGAACCATAGGACTTCCCGCCATAATTGCAGAGAGAAGCTGGTGAGCCAGCTATTTACATTCGGTGAAGAGAAAAGAACATTTCTCGACGCCTATTTCGACGTGCGCGATCCAGAGCGGATACAATTGGAAAAACAATTGTCGGCATATACGGAGTATGTGGAAAAACTGCTTCTGGGCCCTGATGAAGATCTGGACTCAGCTGTATTGATCGGTAGTCATATTGATTTTGAATATATCGATTTTCATACATCAGACTCGTTCATGATTGTCATGCCAGAGGATACCAATCCTGATGAGGGGCGTATTTCCTTCCTCTCTCCAGTAGGGAGTCAATTACTGCTTGGCAGTGTAGGGGAAGTTAGGTCTGTTCATACACCATCAGGTTCCATGAGAATCCGCATTACGGGGATTGAGCTGAGGAGCGAAACCTTGAACGAGCCGGCTCTGGGGGGTGCAGATCATGCACTTTAAAGAGACGGACTTACCAGGGATTGGACGTAAATACTGGCTGCATACCCGTAGTGGTGAGCACTTGGTCATTGTGATCCATAACGACGAGCGACGTGACCTGTTCCATATGGAGTCAGGGGATACGCCTGAAGAGGTGGGTGATATGGTCTCCCTTGTCACCCTGGACGATGATGAAGCCCGGGCGGTAGCCGCTATCGTTGGTGGTATGACCTATAAACCGAAGTTTCAGGATGAGCGTGAAGTGATGCTTGAAGGGCTGTTAATCGAATGGCTGCGGATTGAGCCTCACGCCGCAAGCATAGGCATGACGATTGGTGAACTGGATATCCGTCAGGCTACGGGCGCCGTAATTCTCGCTGTTGTGACCAAGGATAAGGAGAAGCATTTTAATCCAGGCCCGGATTATGCTTTTACCGCTGGAGCTACAATTGTAGTTGCCGGTGAACGGAATCAGATCAAACATCTCAAACAATTGTTGACTGATGGACGGACTTAGCCTATGGATATGCTCATATTCGAAGTGGGAATTGCCGTTGCGCTGATTACACTTACTGGGCTGATATCTTCACGATTACGATTTTCGGTCATTCCTTTTTATATCCTGATTGGTATGGCTGTTGGACCACATGCACCACAGATCGGCATAGTGGATTTACGTTTTATCGAAAGTTCAACCTTTATTGAATTTATGGGCAGGCTTGGCATTTTATTTTTGCTATTTTATCTGGGTTTGGAGTTCTCAGTCTCCCGTTTATTAAAGTCTGGTAAAGCCATTCTGACCGGGGGAATGTTCTATGTAGGCCTGAATTTTGTCTCTGGATTGCTGTTGGGGTGGTTCATGGATCTGCCCCTTCAGGAGACACTTGTTGTCTGCGGGATCATGACCAGCTCTTCTACAGCCATTGTAGCTAAAGTGCTCGTTGATCTGAAACGTACGGCAAACCCTGAAACAGAGATTATTATGGGCATGATCATGTTTGATGACTTATTCATCGCGATTCATATCTCCATCCTGACCGGGCTTGTGCTCAGCGGGGCAACTTCATTCTTAAGTGTTCTGTTGGTATCGCTGTCTGCCCTGCTGTTTATTGTGCTGTTCCTGATTATTGGCAGGAAAAGCATCAAATATATTGATAAAGCACTGAATATCAAGTCATCAGAGTTGTTTCTGCTTACCGTCATGACACTGCTCTTCCTGGTGGCTGGTTTCTCGGAGACACTGCACGTAGCGGAAGCTATTGGAGCGTTGATGATGGGACTTGTGCTGGGCGAATCAAGACATGTCAGTCGGATTGAACATCAGATCATGCCTTTCAAAGATTTTTTTGGTGCAATTTTCTTCTTCAGTTTTGGCCTAACCATCGAGCCGTCTTCACTTGGCGGAGCTGTTGGCATGACGATTATTGCCGTTATTCTGACGATCGCCAGTAACTATGGTGCAGGTATGATTGCTGGCAGATTGGCTGGAATGAGCCCTAAGGCCTCGTTGAATGTGGGCTTTACCCTGGTCTCGCGGGGCGAATTCTCCATTATCATGGCGAACATCGGCAAGGCCGGAGGGCTCATGGCATCCATCCAATCGTTTGCCGTGTTGTATGTGTTAATTCTGGCTGTGCTGGGGCCTATCCTGACAAAAGAATCTCCGCGGATTTACGCATCGTATGAGCGACTAAGGAAGCGGATGAAACGAAGGGAAACGGGTTGAGTCAAATGCTGACTGTCCTTGGACAGAACGGGTATTCTGACCGTAGTGTTTAATAGGCGTCACACCATTCGGAGAGCGAAATTACTCCGGGGTGTGGCGTTTTTTTATTGCTGGGAACCCATCCAATTCAGGCTTGTTATTATATCAATTTCACCAAATTATGGTATGTATCCATATCTTGTGCATGGTCGTGAATGTTCAAGTCCACGGGCAGGACTATAGTTGTGATTTGGTATAGAGGGATTGAAAATAAGAAGTTATTATGTAAAATAATGTTATATTCAAATCTAGCAGTTGAAAAGATATTTTACACGAGAACGGACGAGGAGGAATAGCTCATGAACAAGAAAAGTAGATTTCAACGGTTAAAATGGGCCGGTACAGGGATGTTGCTCAGTCTCGTATTATTTGCTCTACCTGCATCTGCTGCATGGAACGATACATATCAGGGTTACGCGACGTATACAGGCTCAGGCTACTCAGGAGGTGCGGTGTTGCTTGATCCCATCCCGGCGGACATGAAAATTACTGCACTTAATCCGTTCCAACTCAATTATAACGGTGTCAAAGCCGCTCTAGCAGGAGCCTACCTCGAGGTGCAGGGTCCTAAAGGCAAAACAACCGTCTATGTAACAGACCTTTACCCAGAAGGAGCCAGCGGAGCGCTGGATCTCTCACCGAATGCCTTTAACCTAATTGGTGACCCAAAGGCAGGCAAAATCAATATCAGTTGGAAAGTGGTCAAAGCTCCAATTCAAGGCAACGTCTCCTATCGGATCAAGGAAGGCAGCAGTCAGTGGTGGGCAGCCATTCAGGTTCGTAATCACAAATATCCGGTGCTGAAGTTCGAAGTGAAACAGAAGGATGGTACGTGGCTCAATCTTGAAAAGCAGGACTATAATCATTTCCTCGGAACCGGACTGGGCAAAGAAAAACTAAACGTTCGTATTACCGATATTCGCGGTCAGGTATTAAATGACACGATCCCGGCTCTGCCTAATGATGGGTCAGGCGGTGCATATATCGTACCGGGCAATGTACAGTTTCCCGATTGACAGATATACGGAAGGTGTTATAAAAAGAAGTATGGTCATAGACGTATTCTTAACGAAAAGTCGTACACTGTACGGCTTTTTTTTGTATACAAAAAGAGGAGAATATAACGTATGAAAAAAAGTTTGCCTTCATATCAGACAACACATCCCTATTGGAAACAGTATCAGGGCTTTTTCCCGGAAGAAGTGAGGTTAGGAGAGCATACAGCTCCTGAGGAAGAATGGTGGGAGTCAAATGGGGTTCATCTGCATATCGATCGCTTGCCTGCGCCGGAGTCTTCAATCAAGATTCTGTTCATTCATGGTGCGGGGGGCAATGGCAGGTTGCTCGCTCCGTATGCCCGCATGTTGCAGCGACATGGATACGAGGTGGTATCGCCAGATCTTCCGCCGTATGGGTTAAGTTACGCAATGTCTGGTACACGTATTAACTACGAACTTTGGATAGAGCTGCTTGTGTCACTCATCGAACGGGAACACAAAAAAGATGGCAAGCCAATCGTTGCATTGGGAAGTAGCATCGGAGGTATGCTTGCCTATCACACCAGTGCACGCAGCAAGCGTGTTAAGGGTTTGATCGCAACTACATTTGTAGATACGAGTAACCCGGAAATGCGTGATCAGCTTGCGCCGAATCGTCTGGTGAGTCGGGCGGGAAAACGGATGATGGATCTGTTCCCTGGTCTGCTGGATCATGTACGTATTTCGGTAAAGCAGGTATCCCGAATGCAACTGATTACTAATAACAAGGACTTAACCCGTCTTATTATGAATGATCCACAAGCGGCAGCTACACGTATTCCGTTGGAATTATTAAGAACATTCCTTAATAAAAAACCGGAGGTAAGCCCGGAACAGTTCAGCCAGTTTCCGGTTCTGTTGGTTCACCCTGAACTGGACCCCATGACACCGATCAGGTTCAGCCAATCTTTTTTTGATCGTCTGGTGGTGGACAAGGAATGTGTGATCTTGGAAGGGGCAGGCCATTTTCCTATAGAGCAGCCAGGACTGAACCAGTTGGAGGTAGCGGTGCTACGATTTTTACAACAGATTCAATGATGAACACAGGCTACTACACTGCTTCGCATAAGATAGTTTACATATCCTAAGTACGGAAAACACCTCCCATTAAGGGAGGTGAATTTGAATGTTTTTGATATGAACTGCGCTACCTCCAACCTGAATCCGTGTGATTTCATTGGAATTGTCCAAAGTTAATCTGGCTCGGATCTCAGAGGGGCGGTTCATGGTATACCCTTGTCTGATCGTGTACGTGTGATGATGAGGATCTGTAAGCTGGTTGTAATGATATAAATAACAGAGCATGGCGCCATTGGATGTGCCCGTTGCACTCTCTTCAGGTATATCATACAGTGGTGCAAAATTACGACATTCTGCCAGAACGTCCATAACATCTGATTCGAGTGTAAACACATGATAACCTATGGCATGATGAGTCTTGCTTATTTCAGCGATACGCTGGAAGTCAGGATCGATTTTGGTTAGAACATCAACATTTTTAACAGCTATCATGATATCGGGTAACCCGGTAGACACAATCTGTACAGGTAGTTCGGAATGTAAATCCTCCATAGAAATGCGTAATGAGTCAGCAATCTGCTGACGGTCCACGATCTCCCCAAACTCCGGCAATGTCTGTGACAGATAGACTTCTCCATTGACTTCGATAACGACTTTAAGAATTCCGGCAAGTGTCTCAAGTGTATATGTACCAACATCAACGAGATGTTGTGTCTTCATGAGATAAAATAAAGCAATTGTGGCATGCCCACAGAGATCGACTTCATCACTTGGAGTGAAGAAACGCACTTTGAAATCAGCCTGATCCGATGGCATTACAAACGCAGTCTCTGAAAACCCGATTTGTCGGGCAACCTCCTGCATCTGGGATTCAGACAAATGCGTAGCTTGTAAAACAACACCTGCGGGGTTTCCGCCAAGAGCCTTGTCCGAAAATGCATGTAATGTACTTACTTCAACTTCCATATCGTTACCTCGCTTGTTCAAGTATTGGATTCAGTATTGGATTAAGATTTAACATAATCGATAATCGACATTATATCACGATTGTTGAACTGGATCGTGAATCCCAGATTGCTATGATTTTTGGAATGAATAGGTCAAGTGACCGCGGGAAAAGGGTAATGAAAGGAGAGAGCATAACGTTAATCCAATGGAAAGGCTGGGATCTCTAATGAAAGCAATTGTGATTGAGGAATTTGGTGGAGCGGAACAATTGAAGGAACAAGAAGTAGCCAAGCCAGCGTGTGGAGTCAATCAGGTGCTGATCCTAACACATGCCACGTCGGTTAATCCAGTGGATTTCAAAATCAGACAAGGTTATATGAAAGAAGCAGCGGAGAATTTTCCCTTGATTCTGGGCGGCGATGTTGCGGGTACTGTGGCTGAAGCAGGCTCGAATGTCACGCGGTTCAGAGAAGGAGATCGGGTATTTGCACGTCCGCGTCAATTCGGAACCTATGCAGAATATGTTGCCGTCGATGCAGACATTATTGCCCGTATACCGGAGAAATTAAGCTTTGAGGAAGCAGCAGCTATCCCGCTGGCTGCGATGACAGCTTGGCAGGCCCTAGTGGATCATGGACGTTTAGCCAAAGGGCAGAAGGTACTCATCCATGCTGGTGCAGGTGGTGTGGGAACGTATGCCATTCAGATCGCCAAGTCCCTCGGCGCTGAAGTGGCTTCCACGGCAAGTGAATCAAACGAAGCGTTGCTTCGCTCGTTGGGTGTGGATCATTTTATCAACTATAAAAAAGAAGATTTCTCGGAGATTCTCTCCGGTTATGATGTTGTACTGGACACCATGGGCGGTGATATTCAGCGCGATAGCTTCAAGGTGTTGAAGTCCGGCGGGCATCTGGTATCCTTGGTGGAACAACCGGATGAGAAACTTGCCAAGGAAGCCGGAGTAACGGCCAACGTCTTCATGATGGAGCCCAAAGGGGATCAGCTGGATCAGTTGGCTGAACTGGCTGCGGAAGGCAAGCTCAAATCGGTTATTGATGGAACGTACCCGCTAACTCAACAGGGAGTAAGGGAAGCACATGAGAAGAGTGAAACCCATCATACCCGCGGGAAACTGGTTATTCAGGTGCAATAGAATTCATTAACTCGTAGAAGTATGTGGACTCATGAGTCTGATATAGTTTGTACCAGGCCTGTAAGGTTTCTGGTGCAAAGACATCCAGCTTTTTCAGTACATGCATCGTAAATTCTAACGGAGCTATTCCAGTTGCAGTAACTACATTTCCATCGGTTACTGCTGGCTCCGTTTGATAATATGTTTCTCCCGTATAATCTGGGCATATCATCTTCAGGTAGTCTAAATCATTGCTTGTATGCTGTATGGAGTCCAGTAACCCCCTCTTTGCAAGTCCAACCGTGGCACCACAAATTGCCGCAATAACCGTACCTTTTTCTATAGCGTCAGTAACTTTTTTTAATAAAGGATCATGGATGGTGTCCATCCAGGTGTTTCCTCCCGGAAGAATGATGACATCGTCACCTTTCAATGTACATTCATCAATAGAAATATGAGGAAGGGTGTTCAATCCGCCCATGGTAGTTACCGGATGTTTATCCACGCCTACGGTTACGACCTGTAAAGGCTTGATCTCTTTCCTGAAATACCTTCCCGAGTTCAATTCAGCAGTTAGATATCCTACCTCCCAGTCTGCCATCGTATCAAATACATATAGATATACGTTCTTCGTTTGCATCATACATGCTCCTTTTGTTTTCATGATTGAATGGATTACTCTTGTATTATAAATAAACTTCACTGACAATTACGGTCAGTGAAGTTTTAAAATTTAAAATTTATAGCCCTAAGAACCAATATAGGGACTGCTCCCCAATTGCAGTGGAATAAGATATAATAGGAGAAATTTATTCCATTTTGTGCATGAGGTGATAAGGATGTCCAACGAACTCATTCAAGCCATTCAATTGTTAAAAGAAAAGAAATGGGTAGATCTGACCCATACGTTTGGACCGGACTCTCCGCATTTTTCAGCTTTTGAGGCAGCACAATTCGATACCCTGTTTGATCACGATCAAGGTTTCTTTGCCCAGAGCTTCAAGTTCCCGGGTCAATACGGGACACATCTTGATGCGCCGATCCACTTCGTTCGGGATACCCGGTATCTGGATGAGTTGGGCTTGAAGGAGCTTGTGCTCCCGCTTGTGGTCATTGACCAGTCTGCCGAAGTAGAGAACAATCCGGATTTCACACTGGATGTGGAGCATATTCTTGAATTTGAAAGAGAGCATGGCGTGATTGAAGCTGGAAGCTTTGTAGCCTTACGTACCGATTGGAGCAAACGCTGGCCTAACCATGAAGCATTTAATAACAAGGATGATGAGGGCAACAGTCATGCACCCGGATGGTCGGTTAGTGCGCTTATGTTTTTATTTGAGGAGAGAAAAGTACAAGCCATTGGACATGAAACCTTCGACACGGATTCGGCCGTGGATTATCAGAAGAATGGGGCACTTCTGGCAGAATATTATGTACTCGCCCAGGATACATATCAAGTTGAGCTGTTAACGAATCTGGATCAGGTGCCAGCTAAAGGCGCAGTAATCTTCAACATTGTACCGAAGGCGGAGAAAGCATCCGGTTTTCCAGTTCGATCCTTTGCCATTTTGCCGTGAAACGGGGGAGATCGAAAGCTTTATTCCATCCTCTCGGTACTGAAAACCGAAAGTTTTGAATGCGCACTAATGGATAAAACAGCCACTAACGAAGCCTAAATGATTCAAATATGTAAATAGCAAGGGAGGCGGATTCCGCCTCCTTTTTATGTTGTTACTTTTGATCCGAGTGAGGATCTTGATTAAATCTTTGAGAGATTTTTTTCTCTGTTTTCTTACGCCGTATCCAGCGTTTGAGTAAGCCTTCTTCTTTGCGTTCTTGCAGTGTTTCCTTCAAACCTTGAATCATAAATTCCGATCTTCGTCTGTCATCCCGACTAATCTCGCGTAATTCCTTAATAAATTTGTCGTCCATATCTGCCTCTCGCTTATTCAGGATAATTTCATTATACCGAACGTACGTTCTTTTATCAAGTTTTTCCATTACGAATGATTTTCGAGATCAATATAGTGAAAAGAAGCACAGGAACAATACGTGGCATGTGTGAGAATGGTACTAGAGGGTTTGAGCATAAACCTCCATATATGAGGTTGAGAAACGAGAGAACGGAAGGAGAAATTCATGATGAAGCAGCGTATAGGCAGATCGTGGTTACTCATTTTGATGCATGGAATGCTGGGGATTGGGGCGATTGTTGGAGGCGTCATTTTAATCATAGACCCATCCGGAAGTATGGTGAATTTGCCCGCATCTTTGTTGGGGAATTCTCCGTTTTCCAGTTTTTTGTTCCCGGGGATCATCCTATTGCTGGTACTTGGCGTGATGCCTACAATGATTGTTATTGCGCTCATCCGGTACGCTCATTGGGGCTTGGGTGAGAGACTGAATCTCTATCCTGACCGCTACTGGGCTTGGACTTTTTCCTTGTACACGGGGTTTGCACTCATCATCTGGATTATGGCACAAGTGTACTGGATTCAGGATGTCTCTATTATTCACTTGGTCTATTTTGCATGGGGAGTGGGTATTCAAGTTGTGACCTTATTGCCTGCTGTACAGCGAGTCTATTCAAAATAAACTGCTTGTATATTGAAAAAACGGCTGCCGAAAGATTCGTTAAATGATTCTTTTGGCAGCTATTTTTTATGGGCATCGAGATGATACGTGTTGTTGTAGTCATGTTGTCCACATGTTCCTTGGACTGAAAAGGGCTCGGATAAATCTAAATCATATTGACAAAGAACTATTATCCTCGCATACTTACGTAATACACTTTATAAAGTGTATTTATTAATTAATTAATCACAGGTGATGAGTATCGCAAAATCATAATCCGTATGAAACAGGGAGGTAAATATGGATGGTATACGTTATTATGGCAGTTATAATATGGGCAGGTACCTATGCCAGTATGGTCTTGTCAAAGCAACCAATTGAAGTGAAACCTGTGAAGTCAATGGATGATTTGTTTGAGTGAACAAAGAAGCTCTGCCGATTTCGATCCATTGCCAGCACGATGGAACTCATGTGTTCGAGTAAGGCATTATGTTATGATATGGGGTGAAATGACATCCATACCATTGCTTTGGCTCAATTGAACCAGAGTAGAAACGAGAGGGTTATGAAAAAAGCCAACGCTACAATGATGAAATACATCAATTTGAATAATGTGCGTGAAGTCATGCAGCAGATTGAGACGGCGACCAAACCGCAATTAGCTTCACTAACCAATCTTAGTGTTGTTACCATTAATGCGCTGATTCAGGAATTATGTGATGGCGGAGAGTTGTTCCAAGATAAAGTGGTTCCCTCTAACGGCGGTCGTCCTGCTCAGGCATATCGATATAATTATAACTTCAAGCTTGCTTTGGTTCTTTACATCAAAGAGATGAAAGGCCAGGAGTTGATTTCGGCAACGGTCATGAATCTGGAGAATAAGGTTGTGTTGAAGGAAGAGCGCATCTTGCCTGCTTTTGATAAACAGCATATGCTGCAACTTATCGCGCGTTTCATTACGGAGTATCCCTCCATTGATATGATCGGCATTGGTATTCCGGGGCAAGTCGTGGATGGGGATATCACGGTGAGCAGTCATGAAGAGCTTATTCACTCACATCTGATACGGGAGATCGAGAGCGAGTTCCAACTGAACGTTCTCGTGGAGAATGATGTTAATGCAGCGATTAGCGGATACTGTACACAGCATGCGGATATGAAGGAACAGAGTGTAGCGGGAATTTATTTTCCGAACCGATACCCGCCGGGTATGGGCATGATGTTGAATGGACAGATGATCCGTGGGAAAAACGGGATGTTTGGTGAGATCAAGTATCTTCCTTATTCACCTGATTGGCACCGTGACATGAGCAAAGATGATTTTGTAGTGCAGGTATGTCATATTCTGCAAACGATTAATGCCGTCGTTGCCCCGCA
This sequence comes from Paenibacillus sp. Y5S-9, assembly GCF_036894235.1. Lineage (NCBI taxonomy): Bacteria > Bacillati > Bacillota > Bacilli > Caryophanales > Paenibacillaceae > Paenibacillus > Paenibacillus sp. Y5S-9. The sequence goes on along the minus strand of NZ_CP145887.1, from coordinate 5,132,917 downwards.
CCAGATTGTCATTTATCAGGAACGTGTGGAGAGAGAAGAGCTGGATTTGGCGTGGCAAAAGTACGGGGAGGATCATCCGATGCCATCGTTGCCCGAGATCGTACATCAGGACTCGTTTCAACATGATTTTGATGCTGGGTTAAGAGGAATGGTTCTTCAGGCGTTGAAGTCAGGCATTCTATCAGAAGCCCTGTAACTCCACAGGCGATGTCTGTGGCTTTTATTTTATTAGCTAACTCTTGTAGGGGAGGATTCATGATGCGTGAAGAAGAGAGAATCATGCAGGGCATGTTGTTTAGTCCAAGTGATCCCGAATTAAAGACCATCAAAAGGCGGGCCCATAATCTCAGTCAGCGTTACAGTCAGACCTTTGAAGAACAGACTGAGGAAAGGAATCAGATATTGCAACAGCTACTGGGGCAGATCGGTGAAGGTGGATTCATGCAAGGCCCCATCTTCTTTCATTATGGTGTGCATACCCGGATAGGCGACCACTTCTTCGGTAATTACAATCTGACGATACAAGACGACGCGCAAGTGACGATTGGGGACTATACCAGTTTTGGACCCAACGTTACGATTGTTACCCCCGTTCACCCCATGATTGCCAGCGAGCGGAGACAGATGGTGGACCAGAACGGTGATGTGAAGTCGCTATGTTATGCCAAACCGGTCACGATTGGTAACGATGTATGGATCTCGGCAAACGTCACAGTGTGCGGGGGCGTAACGATTGGAGACGGCTGTGTGATCGGAGCAGGGAGTGTCGTGACTCGTGATATTCCACCACATTCATTTGCAGCAGGCGTACCGTGCAAAGTTATTCGCAAAATTACTGATGCGGACAGCATGCGAAATTATCCCGATGTTCTGGCAGATTGCCGTGTGCTGGAAGAATAACAAAAGGCTGTCACCAGGATCGGTAGATGATCCAGTGACAGCCTTTTTGGTATTCGTTTACTTGGAGGCGTTGTAGTTACTCAAGAATTCTTTTACTTTTGCAGGATCAGCTTTCAATTCATTCCCGGTCTGAACGAGCGGGCTTACTGTAGAGTATGCTTTGAGTTTGTTGTTCTTGTAGAAACTCAAAATTTCATCTTGATTAATGGAGTAAAGCACTGCTTTTCTCAAGTCGCTGCTCTTGGCAACATCACGATTGGCTGTGTTAAACAAGAGATAAGAAACGGCGTTACTTGGAATGCTTTGCAGTTTCAGCTTGCTGTCATTTTCGATGATGTCATACTTGGTTTCAGGTACACCGTAGTATAAGTGGATTTCACTGCTGCGAAGAGCAGAGAGGGCGCTGTCTGCATCCGCGATGAACCGGACATTGACCTGAGCAATTTTTGGTGCATATTCAGTGCCTTTGCGGTATCCCGGATTTTGCAAGAATACAGCTTCATAGTCATTTTTATAAGACAAAATATAAGGTCCGCTAGTATAAAGGGTGTTATTGTATGCTGCGCCTTCAGTCACCGTGTTCTGGTCACCGTAAGGAATATCTTTGTTGACGTCAAAGGAAGCTACATCATATGTGTTGATGCTCTCCACCTGTTTTTTGGACACGATACCCGCAGATTGGTGAGCCAGGTAGTTCAGTACTTGCGGGAAAGGTTCAGTTGTTGTCAGTTTAACGACCTGATATTTACCTGCGCTATTATCTGCTTTGGTTTTGTCCGTCACAAGTTCTGTGATTTTGTTGCCCAATCCTTGTTCCAATGCTTCGAGAATTGTGCCGTTACCGCTGGATTGTTTGATGGATTGCAATGCACTCAGATCCGTTACAACCTCAGCTTCTTTGATGTGTTCATGCAGACTGTATGTCCGGTGATCCGGAACGGAATCTTTATTTTTAGCACGATCTAAGGAGAAGATCACATCATCTGCACCGACACGTTCTACTGTATCTACAGCTTTTTTGTTATCAATCTTTGCAAAGTTGATATCGTCTCTGAGAATGAAGTAGTAGTCCGAATTACCTTCAGCAATACTAAAGTTATGGGACAGTGATCCATCTGCTGTCAGCTGATCGTCATCCGTCAAGTTAACGAGACGTACATACATATTGGTGTTCAACTGGTTGATGGAGCCGTCGTTTCCTTTGATTGGATCAAGGGAAGTCAGTACGGATGCACTTTGCGTCAGAATCAACGGGTCTGTGGCATTTTTGGAGCTGTCCTTGAACTCAATCGGTTCCCAAGCCATGGCGCGGGATTTGGAGAGACGAACCGTGTCGACATTCAGAATGTCTTTGTTCACAGCCTGACTTTTCAGGGAAATGTACAAAGGCGCGATATACGCCTGATCCGTTACCAAGCGATCTTCCAATTGTTTGTACGTGTCTTTGTATTCATCTGGAGTTTGAGTAGCTGCCTGATCGATGAGTTTATCAAGTTCCGCATCTGCAAGGATACTGTAATCTCCACCTGTTTTGAAAAGGGAACGTACCGCATAATCGGGATTTCCCGTTACCGTTGTCCAGCTGGACAAGGCAATGTCATAATTCCCTGCATCTTGCTGGGATTTGAAGCTGCCGTAATCCGGCTGCAGGTTCAGCTTCACATCGAAGCCGTTTTTGGTCAGTTGGTCGCGGACAATGTTTACATCATTTTCGGAAGAACTCATGGCGAGCAGTTCAATGTCTGCCGGTTTTTGTGCAGTTTCTGTTGCGTCCGCTGGTGCGGTCTCAGCTTGGGATTCGGTTTTTGTTTTTACGCTGCAGCCGGAAATCACAATGACGAGAATTAATAGTAATGAGATCAGTGTACGTTTTTTCATGGGATTACCCTCCATATCTTGAATGTGTGATGTGTGATTTCTTTTTTCTATATCATTCATTTCAACAAATCGTTTAGGCCTTCTCCAGCTTGGGATCAAGCGCATCACGCAGACCGTCACCGAGGAAGTTAAACGAAAGGACCAGCAGAATAATAGCCAAGCCTGGATAAATCGCCAGATAAGAGTGGGTTTCCAGGTATGTACTGCCGAGCTTCAGAATGTTACCCCATTCCGGAATATGCGGCTCCACGCCGAGTCCCAGGTAACTCAAACTGCTGGTAGCGATAACAGCTCCACCAATCGTGAGTGTGGACTTGATAATCATGGGCGCAAGGGAGTTGGGAATAATGTGTTTGAAAATAATTGTACGATTGTTGTACCCCAGTGCACGTGCAGCTTCCACAAATTCAAAAGTAGATACATAGAGTACACTGGCTCTCATCGTACGGGCGTAAGTTGGAATCGAACCCAGACTCAGCGCCAGAATGAGATTGACCGTATTGGCTCCAAACGCCGCAATAATGGCAATAGCGAGCAGAATTCCCGGAATGGCATAGAGAATATCGAGCAGCCGCATGATGATGTTATCCGTATGCCTTCCGTAGAAGCCGGAGAATGCTCCGAGGACTCCACCGATCAATACAGGAATGATGGTCGACATGCAACCTACGATTAAGGAGATCCGGGCACCAAATACAATCCGGGAAAATAGACATCGTCCGAAGTCATCCGTTCCCAAGGGATACGCGAGGGAAGGGGGTTGAAGCAGAGCCGAGTAGTTATTTTCCACAGCCATGCTGTAGTCAAAGGTAAAAAAGCTGCAGATCGATATCGAGAACAGAAAAATGATAAAAAACAAACCGGACATGGCAGTCATATTCGGAGCAAGGCGCTCCCACAGATCGTTCCAGAAGTTTGATTTTTGTTTCCCCTGTCTGCGAATGCGTCCAATGATGGAAATGCCGAGCAATAGTGCAAATACATTACCAGTGATCGAGGTCAGAATCAGTATTACACTGACACCGATCATCCAGCGAGGGAGGATAGAGGTCGCGTTATATCGGGATACGATAAACAGTACGACCAGGTCGATGACCAGAATAAATATCAGTACTGCCATAGCCGGAAGAAAGTTGTCAGCCACATAGGGTTTGAAAACATTTAATGCGGATACACCGATGACGAACAACTGAGTTAACAGCATATACACCGCAAAGGTATACTCCACATTCCTCGCTTTTCGAATCAGATGAAAGGCTGCCGTTACGATAAATATATTGCCAGAAATGATAGAAAACAGCTGAACCCAGGCGATCCTGCGAGTCAGAGCAGTGACCGTACCGGTACGGATCAAGTCTTTTCGAATCCGAAGGGTGATGACACTTTGGACCAGTGTGAAGAATACATAGATCCCAAGTATCGTTAGCAGAAATGGTTTGAACGTCTGCCCGCTCCAGTCATAACTGTTGAACAGCAACAATGCAGTCAAGAGAAGGGACGTGATCCAGGCGAAGCTGGCCTGACTGTATTCTCGAGAAGACTTAAGCCGGAAACGCATTTCTTGTGTTAAGGACGAGTTTGTCATAATACACCTGCTTTAAGAGGTAGTTCAACACACTTTAATATTGTTTCATCTTGGAGCGCACTCTTGGATCAATAAAAGCGTAGAGCAGATCAACCGCTACATTGATAATGGAGATCGTAATGGCTGTGTAGATTACTCCGCCCATGATACTCGGAATATCGGGGATAAATTGCTTATCCACAATGTAGCTGCCGAGACCGCTGATATTAAACACTTTCTCCGTTACCGCTGCCCCGCCTAACATGGCTCCGAATTGAAGTCCAACCACCGTTACAATTGGAATCAATGCATTACGTACAGCATGTTTCAGCATGACCTGACGTTCGCTTAACCCCTTGGCGCGGGCAGTCATCACATAATCCTCATGAATGACTTCCAGTGTTGAAGACCGGGTCATCCGGGCCACTGCAGCTGTGAGTCCAGTACCCAGCACAATGGTTGGCATAATGATCGACAGCCAGTTCTGCGGGTTGAAGGTGGCGGGAAGCCACTGCATTTTGATCGAAAAGTTCAGAATGAAAATAAGTCCTTGCCAGAAATTCGGGATTGATAATCCAATCAGAGCGATGAACATAAACGTATAATCGAACCATGAATTAGGCTTAATCGCTGAGATGATACCGATGGGTAATGCAATGACAAGTGCTAACAGCAGGGAGATGACCGCGAGGGTCAATGTAATCGGAAACTTCCTTGCAATCGTTGCTGTTACGTCTTCATTTCCTGCAAAAGACTTGCCAAGGTCGAAGAGAGCAACTCCCTTAATATTGTTCCAGAGCTGTGTAAGATAAGGCTGATCCAAGCCATACACCTGATTGAATGCTGCAATCTGTTCCTGCGTTGCTGTCTCTCCGAGAATGTTAGCTGCCGGGTTGAACGGAGACAGATACAAAATCGTAAATACGAGTGTTGCTACGCCCAGAATGACAAATACCGTCATCAGTATTCTTTCAAATATGTACTTTAGATAAGGATTTCCATACAAAAACAGGATGCCATACATCAGACAGCCGGGAATAATCGATATCGCGAAAAACCATGGTTTGTCGATAAGGGTGTGGAATGTATCGGCCATCGTAAGACGTTGACTTCCCTGTTCCTGAAGTATACGAGAAGTCCGCTCCTTCAACTCTTTCTGAACCGTTTCTTCCAACCATTCCTCGGTCTGACGTCTGAATTCTTCCTCACTGACCTGTTGCTGGAAGAAACGATGTTTGCGCCGCAGCTGATCTTCCACTTCCAACTTCAGCTTGTTCCGGTAGGAAGAAGCAAGCAGTTCTTGCTCAGCCGTCTGCCTGGCAGCTACCCAGCCGTCATTTTTTCGATTCGAACGCCATATTAGAAACACGACCAGATTGATCGGTAATCCAAGAATGAACAGAACATATCGGTAGGAAGGATGAAGCAGCATTTTGCCATAAATAAAACTTAAATTGTGCACCAACCGCGAGAGTCTGCTGCCTTCTGCAAGATTCAAACCAAGCGTGCCTCCTTTCATTCAGGTTTAAATTGCATTATTCCGATTGATATAGTATATATTATTTATGGTCTAAACAATTGTCAAGGAATTAAATGGTATACATATGAGATGAGTGAATGTGAAAAAACGGATGAGAGCTGGTGATGATATGGAACCTTTACTGAAAGTTAATGATCTATCTGTCTCTTTTCATTCTGGAGAGAGTGAGTTTCAGGCAGTGCGTGAAGTGAGTTTTGAAGTGCGAAAAGGCGAGACGCTGGGCATTGTAGGAGAATCGGGAAGTGGAAAAAGTGTAACCGCACGTTCCATTATGAGGTTGCTTGCATCGCCGCCTTCGCAGATGAAAAATGGAGAGATTCTATTTAAAGGGGTCGACTTGGCCAATAAAACGCAGAAAGAGATGGAGAGCATCCGTGGGCGTGATATTGGCATGATCTTTCAGGACCCGATGAGTTCTCTTAATCCGACTATTAAAGTGGGTAAACAGATTTCCGAGAGTCTGATCAAACACCAGAAGGTGTCCAAAAGGGAAGCGAAGAAGCAGGCGATTGCGATGATGGAGCGGGTGGGGATAACTCGCAGTGAAATACGCTACAACCAGTATCCACACGAATTCTCCGGAGGCATGCGTCAGCGGGTCATGATTGGTATTGCACTTGCTTGTCGTCCTGAATTACTCATTGCCGATGAGCCGACAACCGCACTGGACGTTACGATTCAGGCACAGATTCTGAATTTGATGAAAGATATGCAAGATCAACTGGGTACATCGATTATTCTGATCACGCATGATCTGGGCGTAGTGGCAGGCATGTGTGATCGGGTTGTTGTTATGAAAGAAGGACAGATTGTGGAAACTGGGACTACAACAGAGATTTTTGCTAATCCCAAACACCCGTATACGATTAGACTTCTGAATGCATTACCACGTCTGGATCAGAAGAAAAAGCCCAAACCGGTATCATTGGTCCCGAGAGATCTGGAGGATGATCAGCCGTTGCTTGAGGTGAAATCGCTCAGACAACATTTTAATCTGGGGAAAGGCAACACCTTAAAGGCTGTGAATGATATCAGTTTCCATATTCGTCAAGGAGAGACACTCGGCGTTGTAGGGGAATCCGGCAGCGGAAAATCAACCACGGGGCGTGCGATTCTGCGGTTGCATGAGCCAACAGGTGGAGATGTACTGTTTAAAGGAGTCCCGCTCAATCGTCTGTCAGCTTCAGAGATGAAAACGATGCGCAGACATATGCAGATTATTTTCCAAGACCCCTATGCATCTTTGAATCCCAAAATGAGGATTATGGATATCATTGGAGAAGCGCTTGATATTCATCAACTTGCAGGTACAACATCTCAGCGGGAGAAGCGGGTGGAGGAACTACTGGAGATGGTGGGTCTTGATCCTACCCATGCGCAGCGTTATCCTCATGAATTCTCGGGTGGACAGAGACAGCGAATCGGTATAGCGCGGGCTCTGGCTGTGGAGCCGGAATTCATCGTATGTGACGAACCGTTGTCTGCACTGGATGTGTCGATACAGGCTCAGATCGTACAATTGCTTGAAGAGTTGCAGCAGCGACTCGGATTGACGTATCTCTTCATCGCGCATGACTTGTCCATGGTTAAACATATCAGTGATCGAGTGGCTGTCATGTATAACGGGAAAATTGTGGAGCTGGCCGAGAGTGAAGAACTCTATTCCAACCCGCAACATGCCTACACCAAGGCATTGCTGTCTGCTATTCCTGTGCCTGACCCAGCGGTAGAAGCGAAGAAAAAGAGACATGTTGTCAAAGAAACAACAAGAGAAAATGTTGAAGTAGAGGACCGTTATAATCTCGAACATTCCAAGTGGGTAGAAGTCACGGATGGACATTGGGTCGCAATATCTAGTTAGTTAGTGCAAGATATAGTCTTTTTCAAATACAAAAGAACCCCGACGATGATCTCCACAGATCGTTATCGGGGTTGAGTTATATCTTCGTATAATGGCAGTAATCAAAAGCGATTATTTGAATTGAACCGATTTTTTGATGGTATCAATCTCGGCTTTGGTCTTATCATCAATGTAAGTGAAGATGAAGTTGAAAGCATATCCTTCAATAATTGTACTATAGTAATCTTGAGTAACGGTTGAACCGTCACCTGGATCCATCGTGATTTGCATCAGATCCATCTCTTTACCACCGATGGTTTCCGTTGTCATTTCTTTATAATCGTAAGGGAACTGGCTATCCACCATGAATTTTTTGGTTGCTTCCAGGTAGTCTTTACCTGTACGAATGCCTTGCAACAAGCTTACTTTCTCAGCAATGGCCATAGCGGATGGGCCAACTTGACCTCCGTCCAATGGGTACTTTGAAGCCATAAGCAGATTCAATGTTTTGGTCTGAGACAGTTCAATTTGTTTTTTCTTCGTTTCATCATCACCAGCAATCGCTTCGGATGAAGCACTTGTCAGCTCATTCATGCCTGCAGCATCCTGGAACTCCCATGCTTCCGGGAATTTCAGAGATACGCCAAAGTAGTCATTGGTATAAGAACCTTTTTCTGTAGTCCCCAGCTCAACGTCTTGGGAATTATCCGTTTCCTTGGACTCTTCGCTTGCTGGTTCTGTGTTATCTGTCTCTTCCGTATTTGCTGTTTCGGAATCAGTGCCAGTCGTTGTTTCTGTCGCGGCAGGTTCTTCTGTTGCAGTTGTGTTATCTGCCTTGTCACCACAAGCGGCGGCAACCAGCATAATCATAATGAGCATGGCGAATAAAGAAGCTTTTTTTGGAATTGTCATATTACCCTCCTGAAATGTGTGTGTTTGTTTTTCTCTCTCTACATGTTGCCTGTTTCCTAAATTGTAGCACAAACGTTCTCATATACTACCTATAGGAATCTATAGGGGTCTTCTATACATAAGACATTCGGCTGGCAATTGAAACAGCTTCTGTGCTGGATTGCACACCTAATTTGTTGAAAATCACTTTTTTGTGATGATTCACGGTGCATTCCTTGATCTTTAATTTCAAAGCAATGGCTTTTACCGTGAGGCCTCCGGCGATCATCTCCAGGATGGTTAACTGACGCTCGGTGAACTCCACTGCCGGTTTGTCGCACAGTTGAGCAGTCTGTTGACTCTGATAACAGTTCTGCATATATGCAGGAATCAACTTGGCAATAGCAATCAGTTCACCCTGCATATCCGCGTTAATGGTGGACACATCCAGATAACCAAAATGTTGCGATCCCATGGACAGAGGTGCGGCGTAACAATGCCAGCTTTGAAAATAAGGACTTTCATGCTGCTCAGGCAGCAGCAGTACAGGTTTATTGTTATCCATCGTTTCTGATATGGCGTTAACTCCACAGCTCTTTGCAGTGAAGAACATGCCCGGACGAATGGGGGAATGTTCTACTAAAGCTTTAAGATCTGAACTGTAATCCATGGTGAGTAACACACCGTCCGTATCTGTGAGTAGAAAAAGATAAGTGCCCGTTAAATTCTCTTGGATAACCGAGATACTGTTCTGGAATGCATGAATCAGGAAATGATTGTTTTTACGAAGCCTGTCCAGACTGGATTTTGGTAAATAGTCGAACGGAGCCGTTCCTGCTGCATGCGAACAAGTCGGGGACTCTTCGTGTCTTGTAGAAAATCTAATGGCAGGCATGTTGTTCCTCCTTGCTGCACAGTCGTTAGATAGAAAGGTAGTTCTTATATCGAACTTGAGAATGTTCTCATCCAATTGTTTGAATGACGTGTCCTTCCTGGTCCTTGATTTCTGTTCTAACAATCTGAATGATAATATGATCCAATGAAGTTATCTCGAATCTTCCTTCTATCGGGCGAAGGTTCTTTGCCAGCTCCTCAACAATTTGTTTGTTCACCGTCAGGGTAACTTGTCTGTCCGATTCCAATACGGCTGGTTGTTCTCCTGCTTCGAACAGAATATTAATATCAGGTCCGATCAAGGATAGAGAGGCACCTTTCGAAATTCGGCTACGAAGGATGGTGCCAACTAATACAGCTTGTTTGGCTCCGAGCTGGAGTTTGGCCGGAACCGATTTTTGCAGCAATTTTTTGCGAGGAGACTCCCAGCCCAGTTGTTGTATGAATAAAAACGCTGTGCTGGACCCGTCCTGTTCAATTCCATCCTCAACCGCTTGTATAACCGAAGGAATATCTACGTACGAATTTCTCATCAGATCCGTCACATATTTGGGCATGAACATGGAGGAGGCAGACAGGAATCCACGAGCATTCCAGCTTTGAATCATTTCCAGTTCCCGACCTGTAATGCCTACCATCTGAATAAATTGCACTGAACCATTAGGCGTAGAGATTGCGGGTAGATCCGGGTCTTCTATAAAGGAGAGCGCAGTCAGCAAAGTATCGGACTCCAGGCAGATGGGGCCATTAGCGTCCATGTAATCTCCTGGCTGAAAGATATTTCCACTGTTGAAGACGTATCGTCCTTCATTCTGTAACAGATTCAGCGCCCAGGCTGGCGGTTCAGTTTCTTCTTCAGTGCGTGTAAGACGAAATGTGAGTTCGAATCCATACCCGCTTTTGGATGCATCCTGCATCTCTTTTTCATATAATTCAGAGAAACCATAGGTGACAAAATGCCAGTGAGGCATAGGTGTGTTCACTTCATAAACGCTAATGCCATCGAGTGGATCAGGACCACCGAGCATATACGGAAGGGCAGTGCCGTAGTGTTTTGGCTCTTGTTCCCCATACAATTCACGCATGGATTGATCAATCGCATCCCAACCAGCTGTGTTATCTTCATGAGTCATTATTGAATCCTCCTAGACTGTTCTTTCCCCCGAAAAACATTTAAAATTAAGTCTACCTGTTACAGAAGTGGTTTCAAGCGGCTTAAGGATGAATTGTGTTAAATAGGACCACAGGGTTACAAATGGCGATATGGGGAGTGAAATTACATGAGTATGAAAGGTATTTATTCAAGAGAGTTTGATCAGGCAAGCTGGGACTCATTTTCCGAACTGTTTGAAGAACTTGGACAAAAGTTGGACCCCGCGTGGGTAGAACGTGCGCGATTACAAGGAATTCCGGCGGATATAAGTCGGGTGCTTTTGTGTGAAATGGGGGAGTACGCTTTTGAATGGATGGCGAAAGATATCCCGGCTTTAGGGGACCAAAGTCCCGCTGTTTACCTGGAAACGGAGGAAGGAGCGCAGGCATTAAGGGCAGCGATTATGCGTATGCCGCGTTGATTTTTTCGATGTTGAGAGTGTGCGAACGATCATATGATCCAGTGAAGTTGATTTTGCAAAATAGATATGTTACGCTTACATTACAAGAGCAAACACAACAGAATATGCAATAACATCTTTTGATGGATTGTAACTGTGAAGACAGGCAAAACCTAAACTGATGGTGAAATGAAAGCTCCTTTTTTGGTGCTATTTTACCTTGAGTTTAGGTTTTTCTTGTTTTCTGCTCTAAATTACACAATGTTTCACCTGGAAAAACCAAAATAAATTTCGAAAAGAGGTTGTTGTTCATGACCACGGCAAAAAAAGGATTCCCCGAAAACTTCCTATGGGGCGGCGCTACGGCTGCCAATCAATTGGAGGGTGCATTCGATAAGGACGGCAAAGGCCTCTCCACAGCGGACATGATCGCTCATGTTCCCAAGGAGAAGCGTACAGGCGGACATGCCATGGAAATTTCCTCTTCCCGAATCGAAGAGATCCTCTCCGGCAAAATCGAAGAACGGTTCCCGAAACGTTTTGGTATCGATTTCTATCATCACTTTAGAGAAGATATTGCATTGTTCGCTGAAATGGGCTTCAAAGTATTCCGTTTGTCCATTCACTGGGCACGTATTTTCCCGAACGGTTATGATCAAGAGCCAAATGAAGCTGGCTTGAAATTCTATGATGAAGTATTCGACGAATTGTTGAAATATGGCATCGAGCCGCTTGTTACATTGTCTCACTACGAGACACCGCTTGGCTTGACGCAAAAATATAACGGCTGGGCTGGCCGTGAAGTAATCCAGCACTATGTTCGATATGCAGAAACGGTGTTCAACCGTTATAAAAATAAAGTGAAATACTGGCTGACGTTTAATGAAATTAACGTCATGCTGTTCAGCCCGTACACTGGCGGCGGCATTCTGATCGATAAAGTGGACAACAAACTGCAAACAACTTATCAAGCGCTGCATCATCAATTTGTAGCAAGTGCATTGGTTACGAAGCTTGCTCACGAGATTATCCCTGGTTCCCAAGTGGGTTGTATGCTTGCTCGTATGGAAACCTATGCAGCAACATGTAATCCGGTAGATGTTCGTCTGGCTCAACACGAGAATCAGATCAACCTCTTCTTCACGGACATGCATGCTCGTGGTAAATACCCGAACTACATGGCTCGTTATTTTGAAGAAAACGACATCGTGATCCAAAAAGAAGCAGGCGATGATGAGATCTTGCTGAACAATACCGTTGATTTCATCTCCTTCAGTTACTACATGTCCGTAACCAAATCTGCATCCGCAGACAAGGAAGAAACATCGGGTAACCTGACTGGCGGCGTGAAAAACCCTTATCTGGAAGCGTCCGATTGGGGCTGGGAGATCGATCCGATCGGTCTGCGCGTAACCCTGAACAACTTCTGGGATCGTTACCAGAAACCATTGTTCATCGTAGAAAATGGTCTGGGTGCATATGACCGTGTTGAAGAAGACGGTTCTATCCATGACTCCTATCGAGTGGATTACCTTAAAAAACACATCGAACAAATGAAAGAAGCCATCAAAGATGGCGTGGATCTGATTGGATTTACAGCATGGGGCCCGATTGACCTTGTGAGTATGTCCACTTCCGAAATGTCCAAACGTTATGGTTTCATCTACGTGGATCTGGATGACGAAGGTAACGGAACACTCAAACGTTCCAAAAAGGATTCATTTGACTGGTACAAAAACGTAATCTCCAGCAATGGTGAGCAGCTGTAGAATTCTCGTTTCCGGGATTGTTACCGCATAAAAAGCGGGCAAAACCTAACGCGAAAGTTGGCATGGAAGGAATCTAATTTTCCTGATGGCCCTTTCAGTTGGAGATTGTCCGCTTTTTCCTGTCGGCAAAGGATAGAGTATTGCATTTAGACAAAGAATGAAAATATCGTTAATTTAGAGAGGAATGATTGATATGACTACACCATTTCCGAAAGACTTCCTATGGGGCGGCGCTGTAGCAGCCAACCAACTTGAAGGAGCTTATAATACAGATGGCAAAGGTCTGTCTGTTCAAGATGTAATGCCACACGGGATTACAACGCCTAGAACGGAAGCACCTACAGAAGATAACCTGAAACTGATCGGTATCGATTTCTACAACCGTTACAAAGAGGATGTTAAACTGTTTGCTGAAATGGGCTTCAAAGTGTTCCGTACATCCATCGCTTGGTCCCGTATCTTCCCTAAAGGTGATGAATTGGAACCAAACGAGAAAGGTCTGCAATTCTACGATGACCTGTTCGATGAGTGCCACAAATATGGCATTGAACCACTCGTAACGATCTCTCACTATGAGACACCGCTGCATCTGTCCAAAACGTATGATGGCTGGGTTAACCGTAAAATGATCGAGTTCTACGAGCGTTATGTAACAGTGCTTTTCAACCGTTTCAAAGGCAAAGTGAAATACTGGCTGACGTTCAATGAGATCAACTCCATCCTGGAGGAGCCATTCATGAGCGGCGGCATCTATACGCCAAAAGCAGAACTGTCCAAACAGGATCTGTACCAAGCGATCCATCATGAATTGGTAGCCAGTGCGTTAGCTGTGAAACTGGGTCATGAAATTATGCCTGAAGCCAAAATCGGTTGTATGGTACTGAGCATGCCTACGTATCCGTTGACTCCGAACCCGGATGATGTGGTTGCAGCGATGCATGCGGAACAGCGCAATGATATCTTTGCTGATATCCATGCACGTGGTTATTATCCGAAATACATTAATCGTTATTTCAAAGCGAATAATATCAATATCAAGTTTGAAGACGGCGATGCTGAAATTCTGAAGCATACCGTAGACTTTATCTCGTTCAGTTATTATGTAAGTATCTGTGAGACAGGTGATCCCGAGAAACGTATCGAAGGAAAAGGAAACTTGTTCGCGGGTGTACAAAACCCTTACCTCAAAGCGAGTGAGTGGGGCTGGCAGATCGATCCGCAAGGACTGCGCGTAACCCTGAACAAATACTGGGACCGTTATCAAAAACCATTGTTTATTGTCGAAAATGGTCTGGGTGCAGTCGATGAGCTGATTACCGACGAAAATGGCAATAAAACGGTGAACGATGATTACCGTATTCAATACTTGAATGACCATCTGGTACAGGTGGGCGAAGCTCTTGAGGATGGCGTAGAAGTGATGGGTTATACGTCATGGGGCTGTATTGACCTGGTAAGTGCTTCAACAGCAGAGATGAAGAAACGTTATGGTTTCATCTATGTAGACCGCAACAATGACGGTTCAGGAACATTGGATCGTTATAAGAAAAAATCATTCCATTGGTACAAGGAAGTTATTAGTACAAATGGCGCAAGTCTTAAGAACAACAACGAGTAAATACTAGTTCTGCAAGCATAGTTGTACAAGTACCTTCTTATGTCACATTAACGCACATTAACCGCTTTCACAAAAACATTGTCATATGGATAATTATATGGTAAGATGGGCCTAAGGCTAATGAATACTGGATTGTTACTGTTCAATCAGGCAAAACCAGAAGCGGGGCATATTTCGTGACCTGCTTTGGTTTTGCCTTTTACTACTTTGACGGTGCAAGGTGATGTGAAGAAATGAAAATTGAGAAGGTGCTGAACAACAACGTAGTTACCGTAATTGATCCGGGAGGAAACGAACTGGTCGTTATGGGACGTGGAATTGCCTTCAAAAAGCATACTGGTGAATCGATTGACGAGAGTCTCGTCGAAAAAATATTCTCGCTTGAAAGTAAGGAAGTATCACAGAAACTTAAAACACTTCTGTCTGATATCCCGGTTGAATATGTCGAGTGCTCGGATGAGATTATCCGTTATGCCGAGACGGTGTTAGGTGAGAAGCTGCATGAAAGCATCTACATTTCACTGACGGATCATATTCATTTTGCCATTGATCGACATCGTCAAGGATTGCAGATCCGTAACGCATTGTTCTGGGAGATCAAGCGCATGTACCGGAAGGAATATGCCATTGGACTCAAGGCGCTACAGATTATTGAGGAAACGTTAGGGGTCCTGCTACCCGAAGACGAATGCGCATTCATTGCAATGCATCTGGTTAATGCCCAGATGAACGGTGAGATGAGGGAAACGATCAGTATTACAAACATTGTTAAGGACATACTTAACATCGTAAGACGTAGCTTTGTGATTGAACTTGATGAAGATTCATTGAGTTATTATCGATTTTTAACTCATCTGAAGTTCTTTGCCCAACGTGTGTTGCAAGGAACGGCGATTGAAGATAAAGAAGAAGATAATCCGCTTCATGACTTGGTGAGCAAGCAGTATCCGGAAGCACATGCATGTGCAGTAAGGATCAGTGACTATACGCGTAAGATTTATAATCGGGTGTTGTCCAAGGAAGAAATACTGTATCTGACCATTCATATTGAACGAGTTGTCAGAAATGAACAAACAATTGAATAAAGTTGGGATTGTTACTGCTAAAAAGGCAAAACCTAAACGTTGAATAATGATAAGCTTTTCTGCTTTGTCATTATTCAGTGTTTAGGTTTTTTTTTAACCTTCATTACACATAAAAGGAGCAAAACACAATGGATAAACAACAATTGTCCAAGGATATTTTGAAGCTTGTTGGTGGCGAAGAGAATATCGATCAAGTCACACACTGTATGACAAGACTCAGATTTAACCTGAATGACAACCAAAAAGCGGACAAAGCGACGCTAAAAAATACACCAGGCGTCATGGGCGTGATGGAGAACGGTGGACAGTTCCAGGTTATCATTGGTAACGATGTGCCTATCGTGTATAACGCACTCGTTGGCAACATGTCCAAATCACCAACCGCAGATAATGCCTCATCCGGTGCTTCAACTGGAGAAAAGAAAAAGAGAAATCCAATAAGTGCGCTGTTCGACTTCATCTCAGGTATGTTTACACCAATTCTGCCTGCGATTACGGGTGCAGGTATGATCAAAGGGATCGTGGCCATCCTTGTCGCAGTTGGATGGTTGTCCGATACCAGTTCGACCTACATCATTTTGTCTGCAATCGGTGACGGTGCATTCTACTTCCTGCCAATCATTCTGGCGATTAGTGCTGCACGTAAGCTGGGTAGTAATATGTATATTGCTGCGGCGCTTGCTGCGGGTATTATGCACCCGACCATTACAGCATTGCTGGCCGATGGTCACAACTCATCCTTTATGGGGATTACAGTCATAGCGGCAACGTATTCTTCTACAGTTATTCCGATTGTTCTGGCAGTTTGGATTGCTTCATATGTAGAAAAAGCCGTTGATCGTGTAGTACATGCTTCACTTAAGTTACTCATTGTTCCAACAGTTACCCTGTTAATTATGGTTCCACTGACGTTGATGACTGTTGGACCACTGGGTACGGTTCTTGGTAATGGATTGTCTGGTGGTATTTCATGGTTGTTCGACAATATGTCCATCTTCGCAAGTATTCTGATTGGTGGTACGATGTCACTGCTGATCATTACAGGTATGCACTATGCGTTGCTGCCAATCGTTGTAGGTTCAATGACAACACTGGGTTACGACTTTATTATTCCACTGATGTTTGCAGCTAACTTGGCACAAGGTGGTGCAGCATTTGGTGTAGGTCTCAGATCGAGAAATAGCAAAACCAAATCCCTGGCCTATTCCACAGGTCTTACGGCTATTATGGGGATTACGGAACCAGCGATGTATGGTATCAACATGAAGTTCAAAAAACCATTTATTGCAGCACTTATCGGTGGAGCTATCGCAGGTGCATTTATGGGGATCTTCAATGTTAAATCGTATGTTATTACAGGACTTGCGGGTCTGCCGAGTATTGCGGCATTTGTCAGTCCAGCAATTAGCACATTGATTTATGCTTTGGTTGGTGGTTTGATTGCCATCGTAGCGGCAGCAATCATTACGTATATCTTGGGCTTCCAAGAAGAAAATGCATCGGAGCCAGTAGCTGCACCAGCAGCAGAGCCGGCAACACCAGCAGCAACAACTTCTGCTGCTGTAACTGAAGAAGCAAAAGCACAAGATGAGCAAGTATTCAGCCCGATCACAGGTGAAGTTAAACCGCTGAGCGAAGTGCCAGACCCTGCGTTCTCTGAAGAGATTATGGGTAAAGGATTCGCGATTCAACCTTCTGAAGGTCGCGTCGTATCTCCGATCAACGGAACCGTGTTCTCGTTATCGAAGAGTGGACATGCCATTGGTCTGGTAAGTGATACAGGCGCAGAGATGTTGATTCATATCGGGATTGATACCGTGAAACTGAAAGGTCAATTCTTCTCTCCTAAAGTTCAAGCAGGTGCGAAGGTTGCCGTAGGTGATGTACTGATGGAGTTTGACCGGGAACAGATCGAAAAAGCAGGTTATACAACGATTACACCAGTCATTATTACAAACATGCACCAGTATGAGTCTATTGAGTCTGCTGGTCGCACGACGATCAAAGAAAAAGACTTGTTGTTTACAGCTAAAGCTTAACCATAAAAATGAAACAGCAGCTTCACCGGAATGTAATCCGGTAAAGCTGCTGTTTTTTGCTTGTAGCCTTTTACACCACGGGAAGCATATTCTGTACCAATTGCACAAAGTGTTGTGCAGGCTTGGACAGATAGCGGTTCTGTAGCCAGACCAGTGCCGAGCCAACCGTGGAATGCTGATCCTGAATGCGGTATACGTGGAACGGGTGCTCTTGATATAGCTGTAGTACCGTGTGAGGCACGATGGAACTGGCGAAGCCGAGTCGGACCAGCTCCAGCAACATATTAATGTCTGAGCACTCACCCATGATAGAGGGGGTAACCTGATGCTCCCGGAATTTGTCCAGAATCAACTCGAACATACCAAGTCCTTCTGTACTTGGAAGCAGTAGAGGGATACCTGTAAGCTGCTTGAAATAGGTCCGCATCTCCGTTCCAGGGGTCATCTCCGTTGGGCTATCCAGCGGTGTTGAAGAAATGTAGAAGAGCGGCTCCTGTGGCAGGTGCAGCACTTCATAACGTTCGGTCTGGACAGGCATGCGTACACAAGCGAGCTCGATTTTTCCATCATCCAGAAGGCGGCATAATTGTGCGGACTCATTTTGCTGAATTTTATAAGTAACCTGTGGATGTGTGGTGCGGAACTGCTGAAGTGCTTGGGGGATCAGACGATCAGATATGGTATTAATACCAATGGAGAGTTTGCCCCGTATGCCGTGACGGAAACTTTGCATCTCCATTAGAGCTTCCTCCATATATTTGGTCAAGGTGACCGCATAATCATAGAAGCTGCGACCCGCCTGCGTTAGCTCCATCATGCGCCCTTTGCGTTCAAATAGAATCACACCAAGCTCTTCTTCCATTAACTTAAGCTGCTGGCTTAAGGGTGGCTGAGCCATGTGAAGTCTCCGGGCTGCTGCTGTAATCTGTTTCTCCTCAGCAATGGCAATGAAATAGCGACATTGTTTGATATCCAAGTGGTTGTTCTCCTTCGCCTGCGATGTATATGTAATTCGTATGGAAAGCCAACAAAACATGTATTTTTAATATACTACGATCTTATGTTACCATACATTAGATTTGCATACCTGACTAACGGGACTTGGTTTCCATATAAATATTGCTGCACGAGAAAGACCTTGAATTGGAGGATGAAACAACGTGGTTAGAACAATACATGATGCCGCTCTAGCGGGCCATACTGATGAGGTCATTCGATTTATCACACAACAGGGCAGCCGGTTGAATGAACGGGATGCATCGGGGCGAACACCTCTGATGGCAGCGGTGCACGGTAACAAGATAGACACGGCAAGGATGCTAGTGGACGCCGGAGCCGACATTAATCTTCGGGATGCACGATTGGACAACCTGCTGTTATACGCGAGTGCTGAGGGTATGTATGACATGGTCGAACTGGCCGTTGAAGCAGGTGCAGATACAAGGTTAACGAATCGTTTTGGCGGTACAGCCCTTATTCCAGCAGCGGATCGGGGCCATGTGGACATTGTGGAGCTTCTGCTGACACGCAGCGATGTGGATGTGAATCATATCAACAACCTGGGTTGGACAGCCTTGCTGGAAGCGGTCATTTTGGGAGATGGTGGGCCGCGTCATCAGCAGATTGTTGCCTTGCTTTTGCAATATGGTGCAGATCCAAAGATCGCGGATCGGGACGGGATTACACCACTTGCACATGCGAGCCGGCATCGGTATGCCGAGATGGAACGACTATTAACCCAAGTCTGAAGAGAGTTACACATTTATGATATAGAACAGTGAAAGGATATTCCGAACGAATGAACAGACATCAAGAGCATTTTACACAAAAGAATATGAAGGACGTATCTTCACTGATTTTGGCAGGTATACAGTGGTTTTTCTTCCTGTTTACCAATACTGTTGTTGTGCCGCTATCCATTGGACATAACTTTCATCTGTCCCCGGATGCGATAGCTGCCTCGATGCAGCACGCATTCATACTTACCGGAGCAGTATGTATTCTTCAAGCTGTATTCGGTCATCGATATGCGATTATGGATGGTCCGTCAGGATTATGGTGGGGATTGACGCTAAGTTTGACGGTATCTGCTTCATCGGCCGGTATGAGTCTGGAGCGTATTGGCGGTGGGCTGGCTGCAGGTTTTCTGTTAGCGGGACTAACGATGGTGATTCTGGGTTGGCTGGGAGCAGCGCAAGTGCTGCAAAAGCTGTTCACACCTATGGTGAAGAGTGCCATGTTGTTTCTAATGACGATTCAATTAACCATGAATTTTTTCAAAGGTATGATAGGATATACGGAGTTTGGCCGCTTCAATCTGCCTGTTGCCGCATTGTCCGTTGTCATTGCATTTTTGGTGGCATGGATTCAATTAAAGGGTAGGGGGAAACTGGGGAACTACGCGATCCTGATTGGGATTGTGGCAGGCTGGATCGCTTATAGTCTATTGTTTCCTGGACAACATGGAGGACAGCCTAATCAGGCCCCGGCTGGTCTCGAACTGTTTCCGTGGGGAGCACCCAGATGGGAACCCGGTATTGTCATTACTGCATTTTTCGTGGGACTAGTAAATATGACGAATTCGATCACCACATTAAGTACAGTTGAGAAACTATATCGGACAGAAACAACAAGCCGTCAGTATAGGCATTCCTATGCGCTAACGGGTCTGTTCACGATGTTGTCAGCCTGTGTAGGTGTGCTGCCCTTTGGTTTATTTGCATCATCGATCGGGTTCCTGGAGAGTACTCGTATTCTGCGTCGTGCTGCCTTTATTATTGGAGCGGGGTTGTTATGTATGATGGGTCTTACACCTTCTGTGACAGCATTCTTTGCACAAATACCACCAAGCGTTGGCAGTGCTGTTTTGTTTGTGGCTTACCTTCAGATGTTCGGCACGGCACTAAGAACGCTTGAAGGTACGACGTTTAATTCTAAAACGATCTATCGTGTAGCGTTGCCGGTCCTCACGGGAGTTGCTGTAATGAATATTCCTGCTGAAGCCTTTCAAACCTTGCCCATGTATCTTATTCCGATCATAAGCAATGGTCTCGTCATTGGGGTATTGGTCTCACTCGTTCTTGAAAAAACCGTGAACTGGTCCAAATTGGAACCACCAGCGACAGTTAGTAAAGCAGCTTAAAGAGTTTCATCTTGCGACAGTCCAATTTGATTGGGCTGTTTTTTTGTTCTTTGTTATCAGGCTATATGGCTATTTCACGATAATTTTGCCTTGGCCTGCAAGCATACGCATCTCTCGGGAGAGACGGTCCTGGTTCCCATCCTGCATTTCGAGTTGAACACCATAGTGCCATGAGGTATTTTTTTCTTGACCCCAACGGAGAGTGCCTTCCATATATAGAGGGTCTTCAAAGAGCAGCATATTCATTCCAATCCGAATATCGTTATTCTCTACAGGAAGGGATAGCGGAAATGACAGCTGACAGCCGGATCGACTGATATCGCAGAGTTCGGCCTGAATGGGTTTGGCTGGTGCGTTAACACCGTTGATGCTGAGAATATAGATCTCAAAGTGAATCGGTTCCTTCAATGTGTAGCGGAAGGGTTCTTTTCTATTGTTAATTGACATGGCTTGGCTTCCTCCATCAGGTTCAAAAAAAGTCAGTTATGCTTATATCGACCATTTGGAGCGAGAAATGAAGAGTTGCGAAAGCAGAGATGGTCCATGGGTTCCTTTTACACGTGTATCAGGCTTGATATAATGATGGAATATATTTCTGAGGTCAGACCTGGATCAGACAGAAGGGACGGTGAATATGAGAGGAACATTTCAAATGGTTACAGATACGGCAACATTGTGCCTGTATGATCTGGCAGCGTTAAAACATCGTGCCGAGGATACTTCGGACTGGTGGTCCATTCCAGTGGATGAGCTGGCTGAGGTGAATGCAGGTCATTGTCTGTTCCTGAATCTGGGTGCGGATGGAGTGTATGATGTGGAATGGAGCCTGGAGGATGTAGATGTAGATCCAGACCGTGTAGCAGAACGGGAAAAGGTGTATCATCTGCAAGTTCCGTCTGGGCACGTCTATCTGGGAGCGGCGGATGATGTCACTGGCGGTGAATTGGAGCCGGATGAGACGTGTGAAGGGGTTCTGTTTAAGTTAAAGCCGGGAAATTATGCGTGTATCGTCTCCAGAGAAGCCAGTCGGATCACCATTGTCATGACACCAAGTATTCAGGGAAATAACACGCTGGATGAATTGATCCGGATATAGTGTACAGATACAAACAGGAGGGATTCATATGCAGGATTGGAACGAGATAGCGATGATGAATGCAGATGCCCTGCGTAAACGGATGAGAATACTCGCTGCTTTGGATATCATCTTTTCGGAGGAAGAATGGCTACGCGTTCATCATTATGAAGATAAACTTCAGCCAGGTCTGGCATGGGGAAACATCAATAACGGCGCAGGGGATCATCTGCATGTCTTGTTTACGAATTCAGGCACGTTGATCAAAGGATTTGATCATGAGTCACCTTTAAGTCCGCATGCTCGTGAGGATGGTGAGATCTACCCGGGCATGTACGATGAAGTACCAGAGGCCTTGATGACTGTTCTGCGAGATCATGAGGAAACATTGGATATGGAGGATGTGACCTTTTGCCTATGGCAGGAAGGGAACGACTTGTCATGGAAGGTTGGTAACTGGATTCAGCTGGCGATGATCGAGGAAGACGAAGCGGACGCCAGAGGTGGTGCGGAATTTTTACTTGGATATATAGAGAAGAACTCGGAAGATTACGTTGATTGGGCCAAAGGGTACTATGATTTGCCGGATCTGCCATTGGAAGCTGTAGTTGAAGTATATGCAGAAAAACCGGTTACTGCCAGCCTGATTAAGCAGTTGTGTTCTGAGCGAGATGTGGCAGCAGCACTGGATGAGTTACAGCAACGCGGGTATGCCGTGGAACAAACGTAATAGAGTAGCGAAGGGAGGAAAGGTAGATTATGTACACTGTACAACTGGAGCGGATGCGTGAAAAGTTGATCACTCTTCGAAGCCTGGACCCGGATTTGGACCTGTTTGGCGCAGAAAACCATGAATATGAAATGGAGCCTGTGTGGACGCAGGAGGATATCACGCAATTTGAACAGAAATGGCGAATTGAGTTGCCGGAGGAGTATAAGGCATGGCTTCTTCATATGGGAACGGGTGGTGCAGGACCTTATTATGGTCTGGAAAACCCGGATGACGGCGTATACGCTGTACTTGGTTATGATGATGAGCTGAATGCAATCTCGGACCCTTTTCAATTCACGGAAGCATGGAACTGGAACTATGACTGGTTCGAAGACAGCAAGGAAGAAGAGGAATGGGAAGCGTTGGAACATGAATATCTTGATCCAAAGTGGTCGGCAGGCATGCTGCGCATCAGTGATTTTGGTTGTGGCATCTCCATGAATCTGATTGTTAAGGGAGCCTCCTACGGAGAGATCTGGGTTGATGACCGGGCTAACCGCAATGGAATTTATCCTGATCAGTATTGGGGCAATACGAATCGACTGCATTTTCTGGACTGGTATGAGTTGTGGTTGGATCGTTCGATTCATCAAATGCACGAACAAAAGCAAAATTCTGAAGCGAACGAAGTCTGAAGGAGGTTGTACATATGGGCTGGGAATATGGAATCAGAGCAACAGAGCCTGTGATTTTACCTGAAGTTGTGAAGCGTCTGGCAGATGCATTAACGTTTACCGAAGTGTATAGTCTGGAACACCAAGCCAACGGCTTTGTATTGGAACGTGAAGATCCTTCCTGGCCTATAGCTCTTGAAGTGTGCATAGAAGAGGCCTCTGGGTTAGAAGAAATTGTGGATGGGGAATCGTATATCTACTGTTTGTTCCATATCTGGGGTGAAGAAGGTCGGAGTTGGATGCATCAGATGGAGCGAGAAACTAGGCAGGTTGATGGTGGTTTAATCTGGTTTGAACTCTGATCGGTAAGAGATTTGCCTGAAACAGGAGGAGCATATATGGCTAAAAAATCAAAGAGAACAATTCCTGCGCTCATGTATCAGTATCAAGGTCCACAGCGGAATGTGGGTTTTGTTTTATCCCCTTTATACATAGAAGAATCGGTTGAAGTAGAGATGGAAGACATGCTATTCATATATAATGAAGACTTTGACTATATTCGTCCTGCATTGGATCGCGCATTTCCATTAACTGACCCGCGAACTGGAGAAGAGATGAAGGCACTTGATCCCTGCTGGGACAATCCCATTACGAAGGATGGATGGGTAGAGATTTTATCAGAGTTGGATCAACAGGTGGTTGCAGAGCCTGAATTACGGAATTTTTTGAATCAGTTCACAGCTTGGGTGAGAAACCATCTGCAATTGGCCGACGGAATCGAAGTCACCGGCAACCTGTAAGTCAGTTGATCTTGGAGTGTTCATGCGTGTGCGTAATTCTGTATACCGACGGCCGAAGTGCTATGTAATCAAGCTCCCTCATGATGATGGCGGAGCTTTTTTTGATGAACAAATATTAAAAACCGTTTGCTTCACTCACCCGTCTTATACTACAGAAAGAGAGAGAAGGAGGGATGAGGGGTGGAAACAAAAGCAGAGATGAACCAGAGGATATATGTACAGACCGAAGATGAGACGGAATTTGTGCAATCCATTATGGAACATCAAGATACGCTCATGTCCATTGCCTATAGCTACCTGCGTAACCGGCAAGATGCGCTGGAAGCTGTGCAGGAGATGACATGCCGAGCTTGGATCAAACGTCGTACGCTGAATAATGAGAAGGCGTTCAAGTCTTGGATCATTCGGATTCTGATCTATATCTGCATCGATGAACAGAGGCGCCGCAAGCGGGCGACACCTCTGGCGAAGGAGGATATAGAGGACAGCATTCCGGCGTCTTGGATGATTAGCGTTGATGATAATCGAATAGCTATGGAATCTCTTTTGCAAAAGGTGAAACCAAAATATCGCCATGTAATAGTGCTGAAATATTATAACGACATGACACTGACGGATATTGCCTCGATCCTCGGCAAACCGGAAGGGACGATCAAGACCTGGCAGCACAAGGGGCTCCAGCAGTTGCGCAAGTTGATGAAGAACAGGAGGGATTGGCATGACCACTAGCCCGGAAGAGAAAGCACTTCTTGCAGACGCATATCAGGTGAAAAGAGAGAACCAGCAAAGGAATCCGGCGGACACGACTGCGGCAATTCAACGTGGTCTTGCGATGGCTAGAACAAGACAATCAGGCAGAACCGTTCGTATCAAATGGATCACAGCAGTGCTGGTTACGGTCTTGGCTGCAGGTTGGTTTCTTATAGGCCCGCTTGGAAACTATGGGCAACAAACGGCAACATATACTGAGCCTGTAATCCATTGGGGAGTACTTGAGCCCTTCCGTGACATATCAACCGATATGGAGAAGGTTACGATTACATCAGCCCTTAATAATGGTTATGTGCAACTTATAGACCAGACGGTTACATCGGGGATATATCAGTTTACCGTGAACGCGGTTATGGCGGATGAGAACAGGATAACGGTATTGTATACCGCCAGAACGGATGCTTCGCAAGAGATTTATTCGAATGTTGATATGAAGATGACAGACGCTTCGACAGGGTACTTGCTTGACAATGGCAGCGCAGGAGTTATGCATTTTTCGAAGGATAAGCATACCGTATATGGCCGGAATACAATTGAGCGAAGTCGAAATAAACCCCTGCCTGAGCAAGTAAATATTCAGTTCCAGCTTTCTTCCGTTGTTCCAGATGTGGTGGAAAATTCAGAAAATGGGGAAAAGGAACGGAAATATCAATTTTCCAAAAAAATGAATCTTTCTTTTGCGCTGGATCCCAAATTTTCTATCCCCAAAACGGAAATCATCAACGTTAATCGTACTTTTACCGTTGGGGGTCATGAAGTTATGTTATCAGAAGTGGAATTATCACCGCTTGTGACCCGAGTTAGGTTTGTTTATGAGCCGGAGCAAGAGATCGATTACAAAACGAAGTTGTCAATCACTGATGTAGTTCAGCCTATTGAGATTATCACTGCTACTAAAGGCGGGAAGCAGACCAAGCTACCCATGGTAAGCGGGGGCGCAACAGGAGACGGAATGATGTATTCTTTCAGCAGCAATCTGCTGGACAATCCGGAGTCAATGATATTAATACTTCGTGGCAAACCAGATAAGGTCTACGATGATTTACAAGAAGCCAAGAAGGATGAACTGAAAATCAAAATCAAATAAGACAAACTAACTGGAAAAACTCTTATTCAGATTTGTGGACGTTAGTGAAATAAGAGAAGGGATGTCCCTCAAGGTCGTAAGCCTTGAGAGACATCCCTTCTTAAATACGAAAAGCTGCTGATCTTATACAGTTATAATATCTACTCCCAGAGCTGGAAGAGTCAACTTCTGATCCAATCTCTCGTTAGTCAACAAGCTGCGATAAGGAACGTCCAGCGTAATCTCTGTTTGCTCATTCGTCAAATTGATCAGGAAGAGGAACTTTTGCTCCCCCTTCGTTCGAATCGACAGCTCGACACCTTCCGGCAACTGGATTTTGGGCGCCAATTCCTTTTCCTTCAATATGTCTTCAAACAGCTGATAGAAATACGATGGCTCCGGCCAAGTGCCGACATAATACACTTCACCTTCACCAAACTTATTGACAGTAACCGCCGGTACACCCTCATAAAAGTCGTTGTCATACCAGGCGATCGGCTCTGCCCCTCGCAGTTCCAGTAGATCACACCATTGCTTCGCAGCGAATGTCTTGCCCTCCGCGTTCCGTATCCGATGCTCACTGTTGCCGATGGCATCATATTCACTTACGACAACACCCGCCGCTTCGGCCAGTAGCCCCGGCAGAGGCAGCATCTCACATACATTCCTCATGTTCTTCACACCAGTCCGATTGGTGAGGACAACCGTCCCTCCTTTAGCTGCGAATCGCTCCAGCCGCTGTGCTACTTCTTCACTTAACAGGAAGAGAGAAGGGACAATGACCAGCTTGTACCCGTCAAGTTCCTCGGTCCAGTTGATAACGTCTGTACCGACGCCCATTTTCAGAAATGCATTATGCATAGAGGACAGGTTGTCTATATAGTGCATTCCCCCTTCCGCCTGCGGCTGAAGGGAAAGCGCTGTGTGCTGATCATGCGAATGCAGAATGGCAACCTGGGTAACAATGGTCGAGTCGGCCAGCAGTTCCCCTAACTGGTTCACCTCGCGAGTAAGCTCGGCAAACTCCCTGAACCTGCGTCCAGGAACATTGCTGTGGTCGATCAGTCCATGCCAAAACTGCTCTGCTCCCACGGTAGCACTCCGCCAGCGGAAATGGACGACCATATCCGCACCGCGGGCGATTGTCTGCCAGGAGCGAGCTCGGATCAGTCCAGGATACGGGGTGCGCTGAATCGGCATCCAGGCACCCTGTGCTCCGCTGAGCTGTTCCATTACCCAGAAATTACGGCGTTTGATGCCGCGAACCAAGTCCAGCGTAAGCGCTCCGTTCCTCGGAAACCGATCGCCATAATCGCGATACAGCTCATTCGGATAATAATCAACAGAGACGAAGTCCAATTCGTTGTGCATATCATAATAGTCCAGACTATTCGGATACTGCCACATGTTATGCGTCACAAATTGGCCTGGACAGTTACGGCGTAAAATCTCAAGCTGCCATCCCAGCAGATAGCCTACGCTGTCAGAACAAAATCGCTTGTACTCCAGAAGATAGGAAGGATTCATCGGTTTGCTGGGTCCGAGTGGTGTTGTTACCTCAGCCCAGCTGCTGTACTCCCCACTCCAGACGACCGTACCCCACTCCCGGTTCAACTCCTCCAGATTGGAATAACGCTTTTGCAGCCAAGCGACAAATGCACGATTACATGTATCACAATGGCATTCTTGGTAGTGCATCTCGTTATCGATTTGCCAGCCTATGACGGCGGGATGCTTACCATAGCGCTGTGATATCGCTTCCACAAATTTGGAGCCCAGCATTCTCAAGGAAGGGCTGTTGTTGCAACGATGTCCACGCACACCTGGCCGAATGATGTGGCGTTGTTCATCCATGGGCAGCACATCTGGATAACGGGTTGTCATCCAGTTTGGCGGGGTATTGGTTGGGGTGCATAACACAATTTCCATGCCGCGCGAAGCGAATACTTCTATAGCCGCATCCAGCCATTCAAACTGATAATTACCCTCGGTCGGTTCCATTCGGCTCCAGGCGAACTCCGCCATTCGCACAACAGCAACCCCCGTCTGTTGCATAAGTATGGCATCTTTCTCCCATAACTCCGGGGTCCATTGCTCTGGATAATAATCAATTCCGATCTTAATTGTCATCCTGTGATCTCCTTTATTTATCAATATATTGCGATTATATGTTATATTAATTCGAGTGAATATCTTAAATAATTAATATGATATAACAATATTAAGATCAGGAGAGTTAGTCTTATGCCGCATCCCAATCGTAATTTTCCGGTATTATCTGCCCGAGACAAGCTGCTCCCTTTTTATTTGCTTGGCATTGGCCTGCATCATGAACAGGAGCATATCCGCCGGGACCAAGGCATTCAGGATTATCAGTGGATACAATGTCGCAGCGGTGTGGGCAAGCTCAAGCTAAGTGAAACGGAACATATCGTCAAGCCAGGTATGGGCATGCTGTTGTTCCCTGGACAGAAGCATGAATACTATGCGCTATCCGACAGTTGGGAAGTCGACTGGATCATTTTCGATGGCAACGGGTCAGCAAACTTGTTTGAAACCGTTGGCATTGTCGACACATGCGTATACACGCTTGCACAGCCTGAATACCTTCTATCCCGGATGCGGGAGTTGCTGCAAGCTGCCTTAACACCACAAGAGCAGACATTAAGCAATTACGCCTGCTCCGCCATTCTCTATACCTTATTGACAGAGATTATTCAACGCGTATCTGTGCAGGGCAGCGATACCGTCGGGCAGCAGTATGAGCGATTAAAGCCGGTTCTGGACTATATTGAACAGCATTATGCTGAAGAGATTACTTTGCCAACGTTGGCTGGATTGATCTGTGTCACACCAGAATATTTCTGTCATTTGTTCAAGAAGACGACAGGTATTCGTCCCATCAGCTATGTTAATCAGGTAAGGGTCAACAAGAGCAAGGAACTGCTGCTCGACAATGTGCAGCGCGGGATGGAGGATATTGCTCGTCAAGTCGGCTTCGAATCGACCAGCTACTACGGATCCATCTTCAAGAAGCTGGAACGACTTACACCCGGTGCCTTCCGCCGCAGCTATCAGAAGTCGTAACATATTATTATCCGCAAGCACTGGTTTTCGTTAGAGGTTTTAAGAACTGATCCGAGGGCAGATCAGTTCCAAGTTGGATCACATAGTACTCCTTAATAGAGACGCTAATTAGCGTCTCTATTTTGTGTGAACGAATGGCTGGGTTTACGTTTTTTCACTGTATCTGATCTGCTGTTGCGAAAAAGATAATATTGTTGTCTTTTTGCAATTATTGTATTGTCACAACCAAAGTTACACGATATAATCGAGTTGTATTTGAGGATAATTTTATAAAGGATGGTGAAATTTTGAAGAAATTTTCGATGCTTT
Organism: Paenibacillus sp. Y5S-9; assembly: GCF_036894235.1. Classification (NCBI taxonomy): domain Bacteria; kingdom Bacillati; phylum Bacillota; class Bacilli; order Caryophanales; family Paenibacillaceae; genus Paenibacillus; species Paenibacillus sp. Y5S-9. The sequence goes on along the minus strand of NZ_CP145887.1, from coordinate 5,103,710 downwards.
TACTCGCTGTAACTCTATTGTTGTTAACTGTCTCGACAGCCCCGTCTACATATGGTGCGGCTAGTTATCCGAACACAGGTACGAATGGGTTGACTGGTTTTGCAGGCAGTGCCAAGAATGAAAGTGGTGTATCCAAGGCAGCCACGACAGGTGGCAAGAACGGTCAGGTAGTTTACGTTAGTAATCTCAATGACCTGAGAACACATATGGCGGGCTCTACAGCCAAAATTGTCGTCGTTGAACAGAATATTTCTTCCTCCACGCTGCAAAAGGTTGAATTCGGAGCGAACAAGACACTTGTAGGTTCCTTTGGCAAACATACATTAACGAATATTCATTTCAGATCCACAAGCAGTTCAAGCAATGTGATTTTTCAGAATCTGACTTTTGAACACGCTTCCAATATTAATGCCAATGATGATATCCAGATGTATATCACTTCAGGCTCCAATTACTGGATTGATCATGTGACGTTTGCTGGTCACAGCTACAGCTCTGGCGGTAGTGATCTGGACAAACTTCTGTATATTGGTGATCGCGCCGACTATATTACGATTAGCAATTCCAAATTTGCGAACCATAAGTATGGCGTCATCCTCGGTCATCCGAATGATGGTAACAGCAGTTACAATGGAGTGCCTCATGTGACGATGTCCAATAATTACTTCGAAAATTTATATGTACGTGGTCCTGGACTTTTAAGATATGGTTACTTCCATCTCAAAAACAACTATGCAAACAACTTTAACCAGGCCATCACAATTGGTGAAAAAGCACGGATTTATTCCGAAAACAACTATTTCGGTGCTGGCGCTGAAAAGGGTGGCATCCTGGATGACAAAGGAAAAGGTGAGTTCACGGATAGCGGCAGTACACCAGCGCTTAATAGTCCGACTTCTCCTAAAACGAACTGGAGACCAAGCTCCAATTATAGTTATCAGGTAGAGAGTGCCAGCTACGCGCGTGAGTTCGTCACCAAGTATGCAGGTTCCTCCAATACGACACTTGTATTCGGAAAATAAGACCTTGTATTCATGTTTATTAGCGTAACCAAGAAGCCTTTCTTGTACGTAACAGCGTATAAGAGGGGCTTTTTATGTTTTTTTGATATGGGAACACATTAATTGAAAAGTTATTATTTAAATTTATATCCGGAATACCGATATACATAATGTAGCGCTGCTTTCATGTTTGTGAAGTAACATTGTACTATGGCGGTGGCCTGAGCGTTGCGTTGAAATATGCACGGTAGAAAACCATAAAAAGGCCGGTGTGAGTGCGAGTATGCCCTACAATCGTAAGTTATTTTATCTAAAGGACGGGGTATGCATGAATCGTATTGACGAAATTATATGGAAGCGGAACAAGATCATCAGCATCATTATATGGTTTGTATTAATTGTAGGATTTTCTGTGGCTTTAGTTCAGCCTAAGTTATTTATTTCCAATGGTGTTGTGGTCTTGTATGGAATCTGGCTCGCTTATGCAAACGCCAAAAAGAAGCACATCCATCTAATTCCTTGGGTGAACACCGTGCTGATCTCGTTGTGTGGGGTATTCGCCGGATGGGGAAGTGTTGAACCGCTGCTGGCCATTCTCATCGCTTCGATCCTGCTTATTTATCCAAATAAAAAATTATTTATCATCGGATTTTCGGTTATGCTTGCGAACAACATTCTTCAACTTGTGATTATTCCTACAACGACTCAGGATCAGTTTGTGACTAATGCAATCAATGTAGGAATGTTCGCCGTTACGGGCGGAATCTTGTTCATGGTGTCCTATCTGAACCAAAAGCTCTTTCATGAAAGTGAAAAAAGATGGAGCGAGGTCGAAGCGTCGCGGACCCGCGTGGAAACGATGCTGGAACGGGTCAAGGAGTCTGTTGGCGGACTATCTCGTTATACGGATCAATTGAAGCAAAAGGTGGATTCAACAGGTTCCATTACCCATGAAGTGACCCTGGGATTCAGTGAAGTTGCCAAAGGCGTGGAGTTCCAGGCAACCAGTGTCGCCGACATTTCGGAATCCTTAGCTGTATCGGATCAGCATATTAAGGACGTTGCGTTGTATTCCCAACAGATGAAAGAGTTGTCTGCAAGTATGGCAACGAGCACGCAAACAGGAAGCGAACATATGGACCAACTGAATATTCAGATGCAAGATCTATATGAAACGATCAATACAACTGCAAATGATATGCGAAAGTTCAATGAGGAAAGTGAATCCATGACGCTTATGCTGAACAGCATAGCGGATATTGCAACTCAGACCAACCTGCTCGCGCTTAATGCAGCCATTGAAGCGGCTCGTGCAGGCGAGCATGGACGCGGGTTTGCCGTTGTATCAGAGGAAGTACGCAAGCTGGCCGAGAGCTCAGGTAAGTCTGCGAATGATATTTCAACCATTCTGTCTCGATTAAAAGGACAAACGCAGGCACTGACAGATCGATTCGAACGTATTCGTCTATCGTTACAGCACGGAAGAGACAGTGTGCAAACGGCAGATGAAGTGTTCCGTACGATCAACAGCAACTCTCAGCATGTGTTGAATCAAGCGACAGATATTGAGATTAGTTCGGCTACAATGAAGGAATCTTCCACCAGAGTAGTGAATGAGGTTTCCGAGATTTCAAGTGTAACGGAGCAATCCAGTGCAGCGACAGAAGAGATTCTGGCGAGCATGGAAGAACAACGCAACCTGACACAGAAGATGGTGGAGAGTTTTGGAGAACTGGAGCAACTGATTGTGAACCTGAATGAGTTAGTCTCGGATCATCAGGCTTCTTCCGTTGAGAATAAACTTTAATATTAATTGTTGAGGGCCTGTCGGTGCGAATTTAGCGTACTGGACGGGCTTTTTTTCATCTGTAAAACAGCTTGATGCCGACATTTTTTTCCTATACAGTGTGTTGTGTAGAGTATGAAGAGAGTAGAACTAAAAATGTAAATGGTAGTAAAAAGAAGAGGTTACCTCATGGGGGAGTAAAAGGTTGAAGAATAAAAGAATGAAAGACAGCTCGGCCTACGATGACCTTACATATGAGCATAGGAATGATAATAGCGTTGCACGCGTGCATCTGTATGATCAGAATTCGTTTAAAGACATGGACTGGCCCAATACGGAGGATGGCAGATATGCCAGAGCTTATCTGGAACCTATGATGCTGGACGGGACTCAAAGCTTTATGTCCAACGTGGAAACGACATTGTTGCTCGCCCGGATCGATGATCTTGTTGTTCCACTGACGGTGAATGATACAGAGTATGATAATGCTTACGTTTGTTCGCCATATACGCATTATGTGAGTTACGCCAAGCAAGAATTGACCATGTTGCAGAAGCCTGTGTTGGAAAAGGGTCTTTCTGTGCTGCTCAGTCTAATAGGTTGGGGAATGAAGCAATCACAGATCAACAAAGTTGTGCATGTGAACAACTGGTTGTTGTCTACGAATCTGTATCCAGCCATGTCCGGTGAACAGGCAGAACGCTTGCTTGAAACGGTACAAGAGCGATACCCTGAGCATGTCATTGTGTTTCGCTCCTTGTGTCCGGGACTTCATCCCGATCTGACAGCGAGGCTAGCGGAAGCGGGGTGTAGACTAATTCCGAGCCGACAAATCTATTTGTATCATGCGCATGATCCGAATTTTGGGAACTCGAAATCGCGCTGGCTGTTGAAGCGGGATTACGAATTATTGGCAAAGCACGACTACGAATTCGTTTCCGAGTCAGATATGACGGATGCAGATATTCCCCGAATCGTTGAGCTGTACAAGCTGTTGTACCTTGAAAAATACTCCTATCACAATCCGCAATTTACCGAGCGGTTCATTGCTGCTGCGATGGCATCAGGAACACTCAGACTCTATGGACTGCGAAAGGAGGGGCGCCTGGACGCGGTGATGGGTTATTTCTGCCGAAATGGAATCATGACAACGCCGCTGTTTGGTTACGACACAGCGGTGCCCCAATCCGTCGGACTATACCGCATGTTATCAGCTTGTCTGATCGGCCAGGCCCGCGAGAACGGCCATCTGTTACATGAGAGTGCCGGGGCTGCGCAGTTCAAGCGCAATCGCGGTGCGGTGGCGGATTTTGAGTATTCGGCCGTGTATGAGCGCCACCTTCCATGGGGCAGACGTTGGTGCTGGCTGCTGCTTGATCGGTTGTTGAATCGCGTAGGTGTGCCGCTGATGCGCCGCATGAAGCTGTAAATAGATACAAAAATGTGCTTACGCTGCCCGATGCAGATATGAGCTTGCATCTGGTTTGACTGCACACTTGCACACCCAACCGGTCATCGTGATAAGCACATTTGTGCGCAGTTGCCTAATTAGACATGCTCTGAGAGTTGCACCTCGAAGCCATCTGGATCGGTAATGTAAATAAACCGCAGATGCGGATTGGGCTGGATAGGGCCGCGTACAATCGGAATATTCAGCTCTGCCAATCGTTCCATGGCTTCATCCAGCGAGTTCACCTCATAACCGATCGACACGCCGGCCTCTGGTTTAAGAGTGGATTCACTACCCTCAATCAGTTCCAGCTTGGCTTCATTCTCCATGCCCAGCATGGCAATCTGCCGTCCACGGCTTTCGAATCTGCGCTGAATTGGAAGTCCGAGCATGTCGTGGTAGAACCCGAGTGAAGCTTCCAAATTACTGACCCTCAGCGTGATCCAGTTTAATTTGATCAACATGGGTGAATCTCTCCTTTCTCTTGCATCATATGTATTTTTGTTACGTTCATTATACGATATGCGCTAGCAGGAACCTACTCCTTAATAATAAACAGTAAAATAGCTGCCGAAGTATTCGGCAGCCAAATGGTGTAATCTCCTGTAGTCCCAGTAGTTCTAACGAATTGTTGAATCAGATCAACGGCGGTTTGGGGTACAAATGCATCTACACCGTTATACACAATGACACCCTCCAAAGTTGTCTTTTTGCCGTTCACCAGTGCAATATTTTTGTAGATTTGCAGTTCCAGTTTGGTGTTGCCTTTTGTTACGAGGATCTTCGGATTTTTGGCGTCCGTCAGGTCCAGTTTGTACGTCGCGCCTTTGGCTGTAAATGCCTGTTTGGCAGGTACAAACAATTGTTTGCTCACGCTGTCGAGATCCAGATCCAGTACACGTGCCATATACTTGGCGACATCCGTGTTGTCGATTACCCCGAATGGACGGTCATTGTTCGGAGCATACGTGTACAGCACGACATCTCCACCTGTATGACCACCGGTTGTCCAGCCAATCCCTGCACGTTTGCTGATCATTGGACCGATTGCATAGTTAAGACTGCCTGGCTCGGCCGTTTTAATGGTGGCAATCTCTTCAGAAGTCAGATCGGTAATACCATAGTACTGTTTCATCACTGCTTTGATGTTTGTACGCTTTGCATTCAGCTTCGCTTCAACGCCCTCGCCTGTCAGCTTGGCCTTTTTCAAAGGTCCGATAAATGTGGACAGCGGCTCTTTATCGTACGTGCCGCTAGTTGCGTTGTTACCAATGGTGAGTCCACCATTACCATGGTCCGTAACAGCCACAACGGCAGTCTCTCCATCGGCTTTGGCAAAATCCATGGCTACTTTTACGGCATCGTCAAATGCCAGCACATCACTGATAATACCAATCGGATCATTGGCGTGAGCTGCCCAGTCCACTTTGCTGCCTTCGACCATCAGGAAGAAGCCGTCTTTATCTTTGGACAGAACTTCAATGGCTTTGGATGTCATCTCGGCAAGGCTTGGCTGCTTGGCAGGATCACGGTCCATATTATAAGCCATGCCTGCGGGTGCAAACATACCCCACAGTTTGTTCGAATCGGATGCTTTCATTGCAGCTGGTGTAGTGACGTAATCGTAACCCAGTGCCTTGATGGACGAAATCAGATTCTCGCGGTCTTTACGTCCGGCTGGCTCAAGATATTTGCTACCTCCACCCAACACAACATCCATGCCATTATAGACTTGCTGTTTGCTGAGTGCATCATAGTTTTTACGGTCCGGATAGTGAGAGGAGAAATCCGCTGGTGTGGCGTGCATAATCTCGGATGTAGCGACAATGCCAGTTGCTTTACCCGCCAGTTTGGATGCTTCCAGCACGGAAGCAACAGGTTTTCTTTCGTCTCCAGGAGCAATCGCCTTTTGCCCTGGCATCGTAGCCTTGTCCGGCAGTACACCAACAAATCCGGTATGAGATTTATAACCTGTTGCAAAAGCGGTTCCGGCAGGAGCTGAGTCGGCAATCGGCGCATCGGCGGAGTGAGTCCGAACCATGCCGCTTGCCATGGAGTCCAGTGTCAGGGACGAGCCCTTATACCAACGAGCCAGAGCGGTAGCATCGTTAGCCATACCGTCAGGAATCAGAATAATCACATTTTTAATCGGTGATGCAGATGTCGTTGAGGTAGTGTTCTCCACAGCCCACGCTGCACTGCTTCCTCCGAGTGTAGCCGTAACAATTGTTGTCACCGCGAGCATCATTTTGGCTGCACGGACATTAAACCGGTTTAACATGAATGCATCCTCCTAGAATATATGTATAGTTGGTATCCCAAACCAAGTGTATACAACAATTGCTAAAATAACGTATGAAATGGATTAACTATATGTAAAATTTACGATTAGTGAAGGGTGCTGGAATTCCGGTGAACTGGACAAAATGAGGAGTTGACGAATTAAGAGACAGTATTTTAGATCATCATGATGTAAGTTGAGTTTAAACCCGCATGAGAATGCAGTTTTTTATGTTGCCCTGTCAGAAGTCCTATGAAGACGATTAGAAAAAGATATTGCGAACGCTTACATTATGTGCTAACATCACCATAACAACAGGATTGTAACCATGTTTAGGGCAATACCTGTGTCAGTTCATTCGTTGGTTCTTTGTTCATCAAACGATTGATTGCGTTTACATTTTCATATGGAATGAACCTCATTCCTCAGGGTTGTTACTGATTGCAGGCAAAACCTGAATTGAGGGCAGTAGACCACGCTAAAGCGATGTCTGTTTGCCTTTGGTTCAGTTTTTTTTATATAAAAAAATGCCTGATGGCATGACCGCAAGCGCCGTAGCAGATATTTCGAACAGAAAGGAGCGCAGCAGATTTAATTTTTCATAAATAGAGATATAGACTCATCCAGACATTGGAATACTGATTCTTAGATATGCATCTCAAATGGACATTCCAATGAACTTATCCCATCACACACTATTCGACAGCGAGGAGATTTATGACATGAAAACCATTAAACGTTCGATTGCCGTAGCAACAATTCTGGGGTTATGTGTATCCGCTCTACCAGCTTATGCAGCAGGCAATACAGGACCTTCTTCTTCAGCAGCGATGGACAAGCTGATCCAATCTGAGCTTATTCGTGGCAGCGGTCAAGGCGTTAATGCGGCTTATCTGAACAAAAAAGCTACACGTATTCAGGCCGCAGTACTTTACTTACGTTTGTCCGGATTGGAGAAAGAAGCACTCGCTTATCAGGGATCGGAAACGTATGACGATGCGGCTCAGGCAGGCAAAGTATTGCAACCGGTCGTTGGTTACTTGAAGCAGCATCCGTATGTGTCTGAGATCGTAACAGGAACGGATAAGTTTGAACCTAATGCACCACTTACAGCGGAAGGTTATGCCGAAATGCTGCTGAAGGTGCTTGGATATGAAGCGGGTTCGGATTATGAGCAGGGAGCGGCTTCCACCTATGCGGCTGGTAAAGGAATCAAGGCGCTTCAAGGGAAGGGAGCGAGTCAACTTACCAATCGCCTGATGGCAGAGGCAACCGCACAGGCTTTGCAGATACAGCTCAAGAATGGCAGTGGAACTTTGGAGCAGAACTGGTTGAAACATAAAGAAGCTGGGGCGTTCAAACCTCAAACGGTGCAACAGACCAAGTATGGCACAATTGATGGCAAAACCTATGAGCAATATGGCACGCTCGGTTGGCTCGGTATTCCTTACGCGGCACCTCCAGTAGGGGAACTGCGCTGGAAAGCCCCGCAAGAACCGGAATCATGGACAGGAACGAGATCGGCTAAGGAATTTGCAGCGAACAGCTTGCAGATCTCCGGTAAAAATACAGTAGGTAGCGAGGATTCTTTGTATCTCAATATCTGGCGTCCCGACACAACCAGCTCAAAGCTTCCGGTTATGGTGTTCCTGCACGGCGGCGGGAATATGACCGGATCAGGCAAAGATTTTCAGGGTGAACAGCTTGCACGGAGCACCAACAGCATTATCATCTCGGTGAACTACCGTTTGGGAGCTCTCGGATTCTTCGAGAATGCAGCGCTGAAAACAGGCAATGCCCTGGATGACTCAGGTAACTACGGTCTGCTCGACGCATTCCGTGCACTGGAGTGGGTACAGGATAATATCGAAGGTTTTGGCGGAGATACAGGCAATGTTACATTAGCCGGACAATCTGCTGGTGCACGTGATGTGCTGGCAACCCTGATCTCTCCACTTAGCAAAGGGTTGTATCAAAAAGCAGTTGCTTTCAGCGGAGGATTGACGACAGCATCACCGGAAGAAGGCGAGCAAAAATCCGAGGATTTACTTGTGAAGCTACTCGTGCAAGAGGGGAAAGCGGCTAATGCAGAAGAAGCCAAAACATGGATTGGCAAGCAATCTCAGGCACAGCTGGAGAGTTACCTGCGTGCACTGCCTGCGGACAAGTTGGTCACAGCATTTGGTGCAACCGCAATCCGTATGGAACCATTCCCGCATCTGTTCCGGGATGGTACAGTGATTCCAAAAGAAGGATTTGACGCCATCCAGAGCGGTAATTACACAAAAGTTCCTGTATTGCTCGGCAGCCTGGAAACGGAGTTCTCCGGATTTGCCTTCGGTGATCCAAACTTCTCTCCATCGATTACCGATGGAACCCTGTTTACCGATAAAACCAAGGCGGAGCAATATGCCGCTGCGTTGAAATACGGTAGCGAAGCTTATGCAGGCTTTAATGCAGAGCGTGTAGCAGAACAATTGACAAGTGAAGCAGGTCAGCCACCGGTATATGCGTATCGTTTTGCATGGGGCACACAACCTGGGGTTATCTCTGAGCGTTTGCTCACGTTACTGGGTGCACCACATGGTGCGGATATGGACTTCTATACAGGACACGCAGACGGAATTGCTGCTTATTTCCCTGATGGGTACTTTAGCGATACAAACAAACCAGGACGTGATCAGTTGTCCGCCGCGATGGCAGCATATCTGAAGCAGTTCCTGTACACAGGCAATCCAGGTACGGGTGGATCACCTGATCTGGCGGCATGGACACCTTGGACGAAAGATGCTCAAGCCCCAATCATGCGTCTGGATGCTAGCAATACAACGGCAGAGATTGGCATGTCCACACAATATAATCAAGGCAAAGACGCCGTTATGGCAAAGATGAAAAAAGAATTGCCTGAAGAAACGTATAAACTGTTGACGGAAAAAGTGTTCGCAGGTCGTTTCTTCTGGGAATAAGGATCACCGGATAGGAAGGCATATATAGATAAATTGAAAGCCAAGGGAGCATGCTCTCTTGGCTTTTTATACTGTTCGTTATACATAAATATGGTATTGTTGTAAATATAAATTAATAAGATATGGGAAAGGGGAAAACGTACATTATGGATGGAGTTAGTAATTTTGGTATTGCAGGTATTATAACGCTATTAATTTTCTTTATTATGATTGGTCTTGTATTATATCTGGTTTTCTATCTTGTGATGAAGAGGTCTGGCGTCAAAGAGGAAGTATCCGCATTAAGGATGGAAGTACGAGTGTTACAAGAGGAAGTAGAGCGGAACAGGCGGGAAGTGGAAAATATGAAGCGACGATAACCTTTGCAGCATTATATGTAGGCACGTGGAATAGTGCGTACAATAGTATGAGAGGATAGGGGCTTCTTCGCCCCTTCCTACTCAATACAGCATGAAACCGCTCATTTCAGTCTTTGAATACCGAGGGCATTCGACCTATTTCTTGGCAAAAAAACTAAGGGTTCCAGTACTTTCATCTGCACTCACAAACAGGCTGCGTCCGTTAACACGATGAATTCCCTCTGGTGATTCTCCAGCTGTAGGAATCAGACCCAGGTAGTCCGGATTGACCGGATCAGCAAGATCAAAGAACAAAATGGCATCTGCCCGTTCGGAAGCTACAGCGGCATACGTCGTGCCGTCTACAGTAGCAACGGTCAGATTCTCCACTTCACTTCCCTTGTTGGGACTGCGATCGTCCGGGTACAAGCCGACCATGGCAGTTGCCTCGTCAATGAGGTTCTGGCTATCGTACATCCGCTGGCCTTGCAGATCCCAGACAGCAATATTACGTCCGCCTGCTTTTACATCATCCTCAAATTCATTCTTGCCCAAGTCCCCTTCATTAGCTGTCAGCAGGTATTTGCCATCTGCCGAGAAAGCAATCCCATCCGGTTCATAACGAGCGGTCAAAGTCTCTTTAAACTGAACAATACCATCATCTTTCAGATCCGCTTGATGTGAAGTAGTACCAAGCGCGAAGATGGAGCTAATCTTTTTTGTCTCCAGATCTACAATAGCAACAACATTGTTTTCCTGTAGCGTGATGGCTGCTGTTTTACTATCTGGACTAATGGCAACATACTCTGGTTGTGGATCATGCGGATAGATGGCGCCTTCTACATCTTCGAGAGATACCGGTAAGTTGGTGATCTCGCCCTCCAATACGTTCCCGCCAGCAAAAGATACTACCATAATGCTACCCGGACGTTTGGTGTTGGCATAGTCAATTTCATCGGCAGCTTTATTCAGCTCTTCATCTTCTATCGCGATCACCGCATGCAGACCGTCAGGTGACAGTGCAATCGAGTCAGGACCAATACCGAGTTCATACGTTTTGACGGTTTTGTAGGTTGTCAGATCCACAATGGCAAGCAACCCTTTGTTTGCTTCACTGTCCGTATCCCCTGTACGAATAACAGCAAGACCGTATTTACCATCTTTGGACACGGTTACGCTTGTGACTTCAGCTTTGGCGGAGAGGTCCTGGAAGCTGACTGTCTTTAATACGTTGATGTTTTTCAGGTCAGCGATATCCAATACGGAGATGCTGCCATTGTCTGCTTCGGTTACGAGCAGGCGCTGTCCATCTGGCGTAGAGGCTGATATTTCTGCTTTGCCACCGGGCATCTGAAACGATGCGGTTCGTTCAAAACCGGTTTTATTTTGTTTCAGGATCAGTTGATCCGCTATTAATTTAAGTGTTTGGGGAGATACATACGTTGTACCTTTGGTGATATAGCTTTTACTGTCCAAAGGAGTTTTCACACCGTTGATGGTGGCTGATGACGTTCCTATAGGAAGTTGTACTTTAGTATCTGCGATCTGGATATCAACACTGCGACTGCTCCCGTTCCATGTAACTGTACCTTGCATATTTTGGATGGCTGTACGCAGTACGACATGATCGTTGGCAGATTTAGTTGCGTCAGCGGCATGAATCATGGATGTGTAGCTGGTTGCTCCTGCGGTAAGAATGGCAGTCATCGACAGAACGGCAAGCCATTGATTTCTCTTTTTCAATGTTCCAGATCCCCTTTATCGTTTCGTGTGTAATGAGTTATACAATTGTTTTAGTATAGGGAGCTTATGTTAAGGAGAGGTAAGAGAAGTCTGCGATTTGTGTAAAAGGTTAGATAAGAGATATTTCTCCAAATTGGATATGTAAGTTAGCGTATAAAATGATGTTGCCACATGAAGAAAAAAGCAGACGTGAACCTTCATATATATATAGGACTGGTCGAACGGGAGAAAATACGCTAGAATCATAATTGAGAATCATTATCAATCAATTCGGACTTTCTTTACTGGCAAGTCTGATCAAGATATAGGCGAGGTGAATACCCATGCGCACGGATGATGCATTAGGCGTAGTATATCAGCATTACCTGACCCAAGAACCTTACAGTCAGCAAGATGAACACACGTATCTGCTCTCTCCCAAGGCGGGTAGCGGTAAGGTTAAAAGAGTGACAACATACAGTGGCATTGAGATTTTATATTCCCAGGTTGAATATCATCAGCCTTATCCAACGTATTTTGCGTCCGAGACACCCATTGTGGAATTGCAATTTGCCTTGTCAGGAGAACGACAGGTGGATATATCGGGTCAGGATTATTCGTTATCCATTGGGCAGGGTGCCCTCATTTTCATGCATGATTTCGAAGCGTGGTTTCATCCTCCGGCAAGAGAGCTGTATACGTCCTTTTCGCTGGGGATTCCAGTTTCTCTATTTAATTATGCCGCGGCGCAACTGGGCGGTTTTAAGCCAATTGCGTTTAATCAGGTGTTAGGGCAAAAGGTGTTTAAGCCGATCGTCTTTCAACTGGATAACCGGATACGAACGATGATCGACAGTTTGATTGTGGAATTAAACAACAGTTATCGATCATCCTTAATGATGGAAGCGACAGCCTTGGAGATTTTGAATCGATTTATGATCCAATTGTTTGATCTGGCGCCGATTCCTGCGGGATTTTCCAGAGAGGATATCCGGAAGTTACATACGGCAAGGGAGATTATGGAGGCTTGCATGGCAGATCCTCCGTCCTTGCTAGCATTGTCCAGACAAGTGGGTCTTAACGATTTTAAATTAAAAAAAGGATTCAAGGCGCTATTTGGAAGCACGGTCTTTGAATATTTGCGTCAGGTTCGTCTCGATAACGCCATGAAGTTGCTGCGCAATCATAACAACGTCACCGAGGCCGCCATTGCGGTCGGTTACAGCAATGTCAGTGCCTTTTCGCAGCAATTTTATCGCAAATTCGGCGTGAAGCCTTCCGAGATGAAAAAGATTTATTAAATAAGATGAACAGAAACATTACACAAGAACGAAGAGTGCAGAACCAGTCTGGAGAAGGTGGAGCGTTCGCCTTTATCAACGGATTTCTCCCTTTATATAGAAGGGAATCACGGAAATCCGTTGATAACAGCGATCGAAAGATGGTGCTGCAATCGTAGTTGTCTGGTGTAACGTTTAATGGGTTTATCTTATTTAGAATAAAATTAATAATCCGGCTTGCCGTGAATTGTTCCGTATAGAGGCAGTGGGGATTCATTTCGCCTTGTATACTCCAGGTACAGTGGATACTGTACTGAAATATAGAGGAGTGTATAAGCATGAACCGAATTAGAGGAAGTATATTTTTTAGCGTATTTGCAGCCATGCTGGGTCTGATGCTGATTGCACCCATCATGCCACCACTTATTCGCGAGTTGGGCATGAAAGAAAGTCATTCCGGTCTTATTATCTCACTAGGGTCCATTATGATGGCTGTTATGGCTCCGGTATGGGGCAGATTCAGTGATCTGAAGGGCAGAAAACCCATCATATTGATTGGATTCATAGGCATGTCTGTTAGCTGTGCATTATTTGCCCTGGCCTTGTATGGGGGATTAAATGCATGGATCGGAGGGGGCGTGTTGTTAACCCTTCTGATTGTGACGCGCAGTCTGATTGGCATGTTCATTCCGGCGGTGCTGTCTTCTGCCCAAGCCTATATGGGTGATGTGACAGAAGGGGAAGAGCGGGGAAGCGGAATGGCGATTATCAGCGCTGCGAATGGACTTGGTCTTGTATTTGGACCTGCGATTGCAGGAGCATTTACTATTATCGGTCTGCTGTGGCCGCTTTATTTTGGCATTTTTATAGCGATAGCTGCGTTTATTATTGCCTTGTTGTTAATCCCGGCAGCGAAACCGGTCATTCAGGCAAAACCGCCTAAAGTCAACCCGTTCCAACGTGGTTTACGAATGTACCTTGCTGCAGGCTTGGTTACGATGATGGGCATCATGACATTGCAGGTTGTCGGAGGATTTTATTTTCAGGATCAACTGGCTCTATCCCCAGCGGCGACGGCCCGAATGGTTTCGTTTGGACTCATGTTCTCTGGAGCAGCGATGTTGATCATGCAGGTCATTCAGATGAAATGGTTGAAATGGCAGCCACGTCCAATGATTTTGCTCGGGTCCCTTTTCCTGATCGCAAGCATGATCCTGTTTTTGGTCTTCAATGTGTTATCCATGTATTATTTCTCGTTTTTCCTGTTTGGCATGGGTTCGGGTCTGATGATGCCGGGGTTCATGGCAGGTGCTTCGCTGGCAGTTAGCAAAGAACAGCAGGGAGGTGCAGCGGGATTGGTAGCAGCGATTCAGGGGATATCCGCCGTCATTACGCCTTTACTTACAACGACACTTTATCAGGTGGACAAACATGTTCCATTTATGCTCGTAGCTGTTCTGGTTGTCTTGCTGGCAATCATGATGATGGGAATGCGGAAGAATGAATCCAATACTGTAACGGACCCCATTCATTCGTTATAGTCAGACAAAGTCAGAAAGTCAAATAAGGTCAAAATAAAAGAAAACAGGATCTATTTTAAAATAGTGAACTATGATGAAAGAAAATCGTTTTTTTTCGTCTTTTACGGACTTTGAGCCTTATTTGCACGGGTATTATAATAATCAATGTAAGCAACACCAATAAACCAACCACACAAAAGGAGCTGATTTTCATGTTTGATCTGATTCCGTTTCGTAAACGAAATGAAGACCCGTTCGGACACATGTTGAAATCCTTCAATGACATGGTTGAGAACTCATTCCTCTCCCCTTTTGGAACTGGCTCCCAGCCATTCCGGACCGACATTCGTGAGGAAGAAGACAAATACTGGGTAGAAGCCGAGCTTCCGGGCATTGCCAAAGAGGACATAGACATTCAGGTTCAAGGCAATGAATTGATTATTCGGGCCAAACGTAATGATGTAGTGGAGCAGAAGGATGACTCCAATCGAATCATACGGCAGGAACGCCGTTCCGGCGAGTTTATCCGGCGATTCTATGTTGATCATATTGATGAGGAGCACATTAAGGCCAGATTGGAAGATGGTGTGCTGAAGCTCGAGATTCCGAAACGTCCTGGTGATGATCAATCTCGCAGACGTATTCAGATTGACTAATACACAGTGGAAAAAATAGTTTCTTAACACGGTAAAAAGCATGCAGGAGACATCCATAAGGATGTTTTCTGCATGCTTTATTTTTCATATGAATTGGACGATACATAACGGACTATCCATTGTGCTGGTTCCGAGTTATTTCTCAGCTGCTGCTTGCATCAGGGCATAGATCTTACGTGTGGTATTCACATTTCTAACCGTCATATAGGCATATACTTTGGATCCCACAAGCTTGTTCATGCCACTTTTGGATGCATCTTCTCTGCTGACTGAGTATAAAATCGCTCCGGGAACATAGATCAGTGTACCGATTTCCGGTTTGATGGGCAGTCGGTCCAGCACGGAGGGATCATTGATCTCATCCCATAGGAACATCACATCACTTTTGGCTGTGTCATCATTAACCCATTCTTCTGGCAGCGCCTGAATAACGGATTGAATTTCATCCATATTCCGCACCATTACCCTGATTTGTAAGCCAAAATCGGCGGAGATGGCCTGTTCTAACACATGGGATATCTCCACATTTGCATTGGCACGTTCCTGATGATCGGCAAAAATAATATTGCCAGAGTTGATATAGGTAACAACATCCAGCATGCCTGCTTGTTCAAATGTTTCTTTCAGCTGCTTCATATTGATTTTATTGTTCCCGCCTACATTAATGCCTCGTAATAAGGCTACATATATCATCTGGATGACCCTCCAATTCCCTTTAATTCACCGTGTTAACAAAAGGACAGATACTCGAAAAGATGAGCAGTATACTCTTCTCCCAACAGATCTTGCAATAAAGGTTCCACTTGCTCCAGATACTGAGGTTTGGTTTCATAGGTTTCTTCATCTTTCACTTCCCCGGCATAGGTGCGAGCCGCCTCAATCAGGATGGCTAGTGCACTGAAAAAATCAGACAGCGAATCAGCAACACAGTTTGGTTCTCCACCTGTAAAAGCGGCGTATACAGGAGAGTTTGGTGCTTCCACATCTACAATTAACGGGTCATCGTTAAAGTTTGCGATGACGACGTGATTTTTTGGCCAATTGGAGGACTCCTCATAAGGTTCATTCATGCCAATCCAGCGGTAACCTAGTTGCTGACGGTGCAGATGTTCAGGCGCAACAAAGGAGATCAACGCTGCATCACCGATCTCGACGGCGGCATTTTTCATTTTGAGTGTACCTTCAGCACTGGCATCTATCATTTCATAGTGAGTGTACAGATACTGAAGTTCTGGAGAAAGAGGTATTCGTGTATCCACTTCCGGCTGGTGATGTTGTTCGCGAGGACGCAGATCATGATGTTTGAAAAGTCCATAAGCTTCATTATATAAATCCTGCTGTTCCACAAAACGGGTCAAGGCCGCATCCAGTTGTTGCATGGTGTCTGATTCCTCCTAATAACATTGATATAATAACAGGCCGATTCGTTTGATTCTTGGCTATAAGCATTATACTATATCAAAGATAAATTCAAAAAATAATTTGAATACGTTTACATTCATGAGTGGACATGGTATACTTTCACTCAAATAAGGATTGTTACTGCTTCGGGCAGGCAAAACCTGAACATCACTATGCGTGGACTTTGTTCCATTCATAATGTTGTTCGGGTTTTTTTGCATTCTACGGTCCATATTAAGGATAGAAAAACAGAGGACGTACTTATCCCAACCCAACTAACATCACGCTGTACAGAAGAAAGGGGAGCATTATGAACAAGAGAAAATGGTTAAACGTTTTTGCCGCAGGTTGTCTTAGTATTATTCTGGTGATTAGTGGATGCGCATCCAAAGCGCCACAAACCGTGAGTGATACACCGAATCAGGCGACAGAGCAGACAGAGAATGAAACCCAGGAATCTGCAAACAACCAAGCTGCCAAAGGCAGAACGGTTATTACAACCGACGGTGAAGTGGATGATATGAACTCCGTCATTCGTTTCCTCTTGTATTCGAATGAGATGGACCTCGCCGGAATTGTACTGACCAGTTCGGTGTATCATTATGCTGGAGACGAGGAAGCAGGGATCCAACCATTCCGCTGGACAGGCACACAGTGGGTATACGACATGATCAATGCCTATGGCGAGATCTACCCGAACTTGTCCAAACATGCGGATGGGTACCCGGAGCCGGAACAGCTTCGAGCGATGACGAAGATCGGTAATATTTCCGATAAGGGGGAGATGGAGAAGGAAACCGAAGGTTCCGAGTTCCTCGAAACTCTTTTCCTCGACGATGACTCCCGAGACCTGATTGTTCAGACATGGGGTGGCACCAATACCACAGCCAGAGCGCTAAAATCGATTGAGGAACAGTACAAGGACACAGCTGAGTGGGAGACGATCCGCAAAAAAGTCAGCGACAAACTGGTCCTGTATATCATTCTGGATCAGGATGACAGTTACAACGAATACATTGCGAAGAATTGGCCGGATATCCGCATTCTTAACGACCAATCAAACTTCTGGCATTTTGCCTATGCATGGAAGATGCATGCCGAAGAAGTGAACAGCAAGCTTCATGGCGACTGGATGGTCAAAAATATTCTGAACGGACATGGCAAGCTGATGGACATGTATGCATCGATGGGTGACGGCAAAATGATCGAAGGGGAACTGGGTGAAGAACAGCGGGGAAGTGCTGAATATCTCAAGAACAATCCGCAATATGACAAATACGATTTTATATCTGAGGGTGATTCTCCATCCTTCTTTTATCTGATTGATAATGGACTTCGCAGTATGGAAGACCCTTCCTACGGCGGTTGGGGTGGACGCTTTGGCGTTGTAAACGACAAGCTGTATAGAAACAATGTACTTGATTACGATCCGTACACCAAACGATATGAAGCCGAATACTCTCTGATGAGATGGTTTGACGATGTGCAGAATGATTTTGCAGCACGTGCGGACTGGGCAGTTGCAGACACTTACGAAGGTGCCAACCATAATCCGTCTTTATTGATTAAGGAAGGGTTGGATCTAAGTGTTAGTCCCGGGGAGGAAGTTACTCTTCACGCGGAAGGCACAGACCCGGATGGAGATCAACTGACGTATACGTGGTGGAGATATTTCGAAGCGGACACTTATGAGGATTCCAAAGTAACACCGAACAAAGTTCAGCCTGAAATGGCGGGTGATCTGCAGCTTGGATTGCATCGCGAACTTGCCAAGGATGAGCAGGTGGATACGATAAAATTGCAGGGCAGTGACACCGAAGCGGTGACATTCACCGTTCCTGACGATGCCAAATCGGGCGATACCATTCATATCGTTGCCGAAGTACAGGATGATGGAGAGCATCAGTTGAAGCATTATCAACGTGTGATCCTAACCGTAAAATAGAGAAATAGAGGGGGGGCCCAAAAGTCATCAACATGGCTGGTGGGACGCCCCTCTTATTTGTGTAGTCTCATCTTAATTGATCCGTTAACGCTGGATGCCTGACCAGAAGACATTCCAGGTAATCGCTAAAGCTTGTTCATAGGATTGCCGTGTCTCATACACGAGCTGTACATCCAATCCATCCATCACGGTGACAAAGGCTACGGTGGCTTCTTCCGGACTCAGGCATATATCGGAATGTCTGGTAAATACGGCTGCCAGCTCTTCCTTCAGTGTCCCGAGGTACGTTCGATATTGGGCCAGCACAAAATCATGCACTTCCAGCGGTGTGATAAAGGACAGGATATACATAAAAGCGACGTTTGGATTTGTCAGGAAACGATTTTTGTGTTCATGTAAAAAGGCATATAGTTGCTGATCCAGAGTTTGGCTAACAGACGCGCTGAAAAATTGGCGTACAAACTGCTGTTCCTCCTGCACAACTTCCTCATATAACTCCAGCAATAACGCTTTTTTGGATGAATAGTGATAAGCCAGGGATTGTTTGCGAATGCCTGCCTCTTCGGCAATCTGCGCCATCTTGGTCCCCTCGTAACCCAGACGATTAAAATGTTGAATGGCAATTTCCTTGATTCTTTTTTTACTCAATGTCTACCTCCAGTTGGCGAGCTGTATACCTCTGCTGTTTTTGGGAGTATACCAAATATAACAAGATATATACCACAAAAATGCCTATAGAGATAGCATACACCACCGTATAGGAAAATGCAGAAGCCACCACGCCTAGAATCAACGAGCCACCACCAATCCCGAGGTCAAAAAAATTAAAGAAGGAAGCCATCGCATTTTCATGCTCATGTTCTTCTACAAGATTCACACACCAGGTCTGAATCGCCGGGAATATGGCACCAAAACCAAAGCCGTATAATGCGCCGGCGATCAGGAATTGCACATCACTTTGGGCGATAATCAGAACCAGTAGCCCCGCGATTGCAAACACGGCAGAAGGTAACAACACGGAACCTGGTCCCCATCGATCAAACATTTTCCCCGAGAACAGTCGGACGGCGAAGCTGGCGATGGCGACGATGAAGAAAAACCAGGCTATATTCTCGAACCCTCTTTCGGCGGCGAATAAAGCCACAAAGGACATGATTGAACCCGCTGCAATACCAACGAGCATAATGAGAAGGGAAGGGAAGAGTACCTTCTTTTCAATCAGTTTCACCGAAGGGACATGGGTTTGCATGGGCTCGCTACGAACTTCTGTTTTCGGCTTTCTGGATACAAACACTGTCATCAGGAGAGCTAACAGCAAAATACACATACCTCCCATAAACAGGCTCTGGTAGTCGTACCTAAACAACAGGCTTGTTCCAATCAATGGACCGATGGATATGGCGACCGTCTCCCCTACGCCGAAATACCCCATGCCTTCTCCCCGGCGATCTCTTGGTATGTTTTCAGTGGCAATCGTTGCAAAATATGTTGTTGCCAAACCAAATCCGAATCCGTGGATTACTCGAAATACAAGAATCATCCAAATACCTGACGACAGGTAGTATGCGCCTGTCATTAATGCACAGATAGTGATGCCAATAATCAATAGATATTTTTTATCTATTCGAGCTGCCAAAACAGAAGTGAAGGGTCGAATCAAGATGGCAGAAAACATAAATACGCCGGTAACAAGCCCAATTTGGGAGGCTTCGCCACCCAGGCTTGAGACAAACAAGGGCAAGGTGGGAAGCAACATTTCAAATGCCATAAACAATAATGCGTTGGCTAACATGATAAATAGGAATGATCTTCCCCAGAGTTGCTGAGGTGTAGAGCTATGTGTTGAAGTACTCATGGTTTTCCTCCGTAATGTTAATCTCTGTCGCGCGACATGTTGAACTGATTTTACCTGACGATAGTCAGATTGTAAAGCGCGCATTTAGAGCATGGAGGCACGATTTTTTGTGGATGAGAGAAGTAATTAAACATTTTTAATCCATATCCCAACATTTTCCGATATAATAATCAGATAAAATGATTCAAGTGAATACTACCTCGGAGAGGTGATATGCAATGACGGTTGATGTACTTGTAAGAAATAATGTTAAGGTACTTGGCTCGGGTAGCCAAACGATTGTATTTGCTCATGGTTTTGGATGTGATCAGGATATGTGGCGTTACATTGTTCCAGGTTTTATGGAGAATTACCGTGTGGTGTTGTTTGATTATGTTGGATCTGGTGAATCTCAAATTAACTATTATGATGCTGTCAAATATAACAATCTTCAAGGATACGCTCAGGATGTGCTGGAAATTATGGAAGCGCTTGAGCTAAAGGACACCATATTTGTCGGGCATTCAGTTAGCAGTATGATTGGTATGCTGGCATCGATTCAGAACCCTATATATTTCAAACAAATCGTTATGTTGGGACCCTCCCCACGTTACGTGAATGATCTGCCGAATTATTATGGAGGTTTTGATCGAAATGATATCGATGAATTGCTTGAGATGATGCAGATGAATTTTATTGGATGGGCGAGTTATCTGGCACCCATTGTGATGAATAATCCGGAACGGAAAGAGCTGACGGAAGAGTTGGAGAAAAGCTTCTGCTCCAGAGATCCGCATATTGCGAGACAATTTGCCGAGGTGACGTTTTTGTCAGACTGTCGAATTGATCTGGAGCAGGCAACTGTGCCCACATTGATTCTTCAGTGCTCCGATGACAGCATTGCCCCGGTAGAAGTAGGGGATTATCTACACGCTCATCTGAAGAATAGCAGGTTGCAACAGATGACGGCCAAGGGACACTATCCGCATCTAAGTCAACCGGAAGAAACCATCCGAATGATTAAGGATTATTTAACGAGCGCATAAAACGCGGAAGAAAGGCAGTTATTCCATGGATATACAATTAGATCTGGCTCCCTGTGGATACTTCTCTATCTCTGATTCGGGCGTCGTACAGTCGATTAATCAAACTTTTCTTACGATGCTTGGCTATGAACGTGATGAGCTGATAGGGCAACATATTGAATCGACCATGTCGGTGAGCAACAAGGTGTTTTTCCATACGTATTTCTATCCCTACATCCAGTTATATGGACATGTGGACGAGATGTACTTCACGTTCCGTACCCGTGATCAGCAGGCTGTTCCCGTGCTGCTTAACGGTGTTCGTCAGACCCGTAACGGGGAAAGCGTTGTGGATTGTGTCGTTGTTGTCATGCGTAAGCGAATCGAACATGAGAAGGATATTTTGCATACCAAAACGAAGCTACAGGAGCTGTATCAAGCGACGCAAGAAGCGAACAAGGAGCTTGAACGACTGCATGAGGAATATAAAATTAAAGAGCAGGCGTTAATTAAAGTGAATGATCAGTTGGAGACACTGGCCTCCACCGACTTGTTGACAGGATTGAAGAACCGCAGGTTTTTCCAGGAAAAAATGCTTGAAAGCTTAATGATGTTCCGTGAAAAACAACGTTATTTCTCCCTTCTGGTTGTGGACATTGATCATTTCAAAAGCATTAATGATACGTACGGACATCCGATCGGAGATCTGGTGCTCGGCAATCTGGCAGGGCTGCTGCAATCGGTATCGCGAAGTACGGATGTGGTTGCACGTTACGGCGGGGAGGAATTTGTGATCATTCTTCCAGATTGTGAAGAGGAGCAGGCGATTGGTATCGCAGAACGATATCGGTCACAGGTTGCTTCAGCCGACTGGGGTGAATATAACATTACTGTGAGTATCGGTGCGGCCACTGTGGTAGAGGAAGATACAGAACAGTCCTTGTTCCAAAGAGCGGACAACGCCCTGTATGCCTCCAAAACCGGAGGACGAAACCGGGTGACACATGCAGCCCAGATGGTAAGAAGTTAAAGGTTGGATTACATCAAAAAAAAAGCAAAAAGGAGCCTGTGCAGTATGAGGGAAATGATCCCACATAGCACAGGCTCCTTTGATTTGCGTGAAAATAGGCAGGGCTAATTCCACTTGAGTAACATCAGATTAACTTTATCGCGGAGCAAGGTAACCATACGCCTTAGCCGGAGAGTTGGCCTGAGGACGAAAATCTTCGCTCAGTTCATCCATAAATGCCGGGTTCACATATATGGAGTGTGCATCATTCCCAGATCCCTTGATGTAGGCGGCGATGCCGGAGTAGGCTTTATTTTTCCAAACCCACAGGGCATCTTGCTGCTCACCTGGTGAGTAATAGACATTATGGTCAAACACATTGCCGGTATTGCTAGTGTATTCGTTGTATATCAGTACTTCCGAGCTGCCCGATACGAGAATGTTACGCATGAACGTATTGTTCTTCGTCCGTGACTGCATGAATAACTGTCCATTGCCTGCATTCAGGGTATCATTTCCCACAAGTGTATTGTACATAATCTTGCTATCCTCGGTAGCTCCTCGTTCCTCGTCATAACCTCCCATGGCAATACCCGTCAATCTGTTGGAATAAATCAGGTTATCACGCACAGTAATGTTGCTGGTCGAACGTCCGGCATGTTCCGAGGCAATCTCAATTCCGATATCGCTCCGATATACCCGGTTCTGGTCGATGATATGATCTTTCCCGCCATCTACATAGATGCCGCCGGCCGAGTTGGTATCATTGGGCAGGTCTTTACCGTAGGAGGGGTTGTTATTGGACGTAATATCGTATACTTCGTTGCCTCGTACAATGCCGTTCCGAGCCTGATCGTATGTATCATCCTCAGACGTACCCTCGTACCCGATCAGATCAATACCAATATTGTCGGAATCATGGATGATATTGTCCTGTATGGCAAAGGTATCAACATTACCGTTGACTGCGAGTGATTCGCTTGAACCAAGTGTAAGATCATACAATTCATTATCCTTGATAATGATATCGCGTAATGCTTGGGGGTGCTCTGTGCCATATATGGCAATACCGTGGGCATCCCTGCCCCGCAAATCGGGACCTTCAGGAGGTGCATAACTAGCAATCGAGTGTATGGTATTGCCTAACAGCTGAATATCCTCACCTGCTCCGTGGACATAGATCCCGGTTGGAACTTGGCCCCCTAGTGTGGTCGTGAAGTTACGAATTTCGAGATTCTGAATCGTGATATAACTGGCATTTTCAATTTCAATCAACCCTTCAATCCCCCGAACGGATAGATCTTTACCATCAATGATAACCTGCTCCTGAGGATAACTTGAAAATAGGGTTGGATTAGCGGAAGATTTACCGCTCTTGGTGATTTTGACTTTCTGATGATAGACACCTTCACGCAAATAGATCGTGCTTCCTGGCGAAGCATGGTCGGCTGCGTGCTGCAACGTTTTCCAAGGAGATTGAATGGTTCCTTTATTCGAGTCATTTCCTTGGGGTGATATGTAATGGATGACCTGGGGATCAGACTTTTGAACAGAAACGGGTTCCTTCATGGCAGATGTATGATTCTGACAACCGGATACGAGCACCATCAGAATTGGAATCATAAGTATAACTACGCGAATCAAATCGTTTCCCCCTTGAAATTAGCTTTGAAGATAGATTATAGCAGATTTGAACGGGTTAATAAGCCATGATATGCTCTAATAAAATCAGCGAGGAGACTGCTCATGAATACATTAACGATAGCTGAATTAGTAGATCGGGAGAATCACGCATGGGAAGAACTCAAGGAACTCCTGGACAGCGGGCAAAATACATATGTGTATGTTCCAGCAAAGCAGGAAGCTGGAGAGGATACTCTCTATCGTCTGCAAATAAGCACCAAATCCTATTTGGGGGCTGTTGCTTATGAGACAGAAGGTATTGTACTGGACCATGGCTGGATCACGCTGCTTGGTGCGGGTGGTGACAGTACATCTGGGAGTCTCACCAGTTGGAATGGTGTGAGTGAGCAACCTTGGGCAGATGTACTGGAAGGTATGATGGTCGTTGCATATGATGCGGCAGGTGGTTTCTTCGGACTGGATACAGGCAAGTATGGCCGCACGGGACACATTTATTATTTTGCACCGGATACACTCGAATGGGAATCGACAGAACTGGCATATTCAGGTTTCATCAACTGGCTGGCGAATGGCGATCTGGAGCAGTTCTATCAGACCTTTCGCTGGAAAGGCTGGCAAGAGGATATGTCTCAGCTACAGACAGGTCAAGTATTCGCGTATTACCCACCACTTTGGACGCAGGAAGGTGACGGCGAGAGCAGCAGTAAAGCCCCAATTAGCATAATGGAGGCCTGGAAGTTCGCACTGGACGGTAAATAGTTGGCATGCTGCTGTAGGATGAATTCAGGAAAGTAACCTGTAAGTTCAAGTTCATTGAGTGATCTACTTTTAAAAAAACGGCATTTCTGTTCCGAACTCAAAAAGGCTCGCGCTTGGCGCGGGCCTTTTTGTTCTGAACTTTAAACCTCAATTATCAATTGTCCAATGTAACAGGTTTAATGCCTGAGCGTGAAGCTCTGCTATGCCAGATGGTCAGCCCGAGTGAAACAACACAGATGATCAACAGACAAGCATACACTACATGATAAGCTTCCTCGACCGAGACTCCCGGAATGCTGTGTAGCAGCAGCCCACACACGGCTACAGACACCGAACCACCGAAGAATTGGATCAATTGTAACATCCCCATACCTGAACCAATCTGGGCTTTGGGAAGCACTCGTGACGCTTCATTATTCAGTGAAGCCATGGAGGCTGACAGTGCCGGTGAGAAAAAGAGATAACCACTGGTAATGATCAACGCAGACTGATCAAGTCCGAGCATGAATAGGGCAAGTACAGCTGCGAGCAGAATGTGTCCGATGATCATAAATCGCATATTGCCATAACGGTCGATCCACCGTCCGACGAAGCGGGTGCAAAATGCTGCAACAATAGCTCCGGGAGCAATCAGCAAACCAATGGCGAGCGAAGAGCGTCCATATAAATCAGCGAGCACAAGCGGCATCAAAAACAGATTGCCCAGATTCACCACCAGCACGCAGAATCCGATAAGGATTAACCGGGTGTATCCTGGCGTTTGGAACACTTGTGGATTCACAAACGGCAGATTCGCTTTCCGAATATACAGGAGGTGTGCAATAAGCGAGATAACGCCCACGGCAAACCATAACCAGGATTGCTGGGTGATCGCGACCAGAAGTGTAATGGCATTAATGACGGTTAATATGGCACCAATAACATCGAACGGCTGATCTGTTTTGACGGATTCACGGGGGAGAAAATAGAGCAATACAGGCAGAGCGAGCAGGACAAGCACGGTTATGGCAAAAAGTCCGTTCCAGCCCCAGTACTCGCTAATGAGTCCACCGACAATGGGGCCAAGTCCAAAAGCCATAGCGCTACCTGATGAGATCAGCGCGATGGCAGCTCCGCGTCGTTCCACCGGGATGTAACGACTTGCAATGACGAGACCCAGCCCGGCCATAACTCCTGCACCCGCAGATTGCAGAATACGTGTCAGTAACAGGATCGCAAAGTTATGCGCGAACAACCCCAGCAATGAAGATAACCCCAGGATCAGAAGCCCAACCGTTAACAGTTTGCGTACCGGGATACGGTCTGACAATCGACTGTAAATCACCGTCGACAGGGCGTAACCAATGGAATAACTTGAGATGACCCAAGACCCCAGGTCCGAGGTAATCTGTAGATCATGAATAATGACTGGCAAAGAAACATTGAACATGGTGGTATTCATCACAACGATGAACAGGCAACATGTCCAGAGTGGCATGACAATTTTATCTTTCACGGTACCATTCCTGTCTTATCTATGAATGTGAATTCGGATGGAGCTTTGATGAAAATGTGATGAAAAGCAATATATCATTTTACGCTCTATTTTATTATATGGCAATAATGTCATACTGTATATTGCGCAGTATAAGTAAAATTAAGTGATGTAGAGTCGGAATTTATAGACTAGTTCCCTGAAATTGGGTAAGATGATGGTTGGACTACATAATCATGTTTTGAAGAGATTTTGAAGGAGACTACAGTATGACTCACTTATTATTAATGTCCCACAGCGTATTTCCGACTCTGGATATGAAGCGAACCGCGCAGTTTTATGAAGAAAAGATGGGCTTTCGGGTGGTCGAATATCTTGATGCCGCGGAACCTCATATCTGCCTGTATCGTGATCTTACCGAGATTATTTTAACCCAAAGCAATGGTCAGAAAGTCATTCCCAACAGAAAATTATATGGGTATGGATATGATGCATATTTTATTACCAAGAACCAGGAAGAGCTTCAACAGGAATTGATCAACGCCGATGTGAACATCGTAAGTACCCTCAATCATACAGACTATAATAACAAGGAGTTTGTGATCGAGGATATTGATGGACGATGGATCGCTTTTGGCATCAAACAGGGATAATTAGATACAGAAACAGGCGCTCCGATAACGGGCGCCTGTTTGTGCATGTTATAACTGCAGATCTTAAGCCGCAGTAACTTGTTTGCCGCGATTGCGAATCCACTTGATGACATCCATCAGAATGACGGCAGCAAGAGCAAGTCCGCCTGCAATCAGGAACTCATTCCAACCGAATGTATCCGGGATGGCGAAGACACTGCGAACACCTGGAATCAGTGTGATTGCATAGAGACAGAGACATACCAGAATGGAGCCAAGCACGAATTTATTGGTCATGAAGCCCACCTGGAAGATGGTTTGTGTATTGGAACGTGCTGCAAAAGTTTGCAGGCTGCGTGCCAGAATCAAGGTTGTGAAGGCCATAGCCACACTGATTTCCTCCGAGATGCCAAGTCCGATATATTGGGACACAATAACAGCCGCACCAATCAGGACACCACGTGTAATTACAGCTTGCAGGGTTCCGCCTGCGAAGATCCCCTCGTTAATATCACGCGGTTTGCGTCGCATGACATCCGGCTCGGGTTTCTCTGTACCCAAAGCAATGGCAGGCAGGGAGTCGTTCACCAGATTGATGAACAGCAGCTGTAGGGCCGTAAATGGATTAACCCAGCCGACGATCAAGGCAAACAAAATGGCGATAATGGCACCGAGGTTACCGGCGAACAGGTATGCGATGGCTTTTTTGATATTATCAAATACCATCCGCCCAACACTGACCGCATTCACGATGGAGACAAAGTTATCATCCGTCAGAATCATGGCAGCCGCATCTTTGGCAACATCTGTTCCGCTGCCCATTGCTACGCCGATGTCAGCTTGTTTCAGCGCTGGTGCGTCATTGACCCCATCTCCGGTCATCGCTGCAACCTTGCCTTTACGTTGCCATGCACGCACAATCCGGATTTTATTCTCAGGTGATACTCTGGCGTATACTGAGATGTGTTCAAGTTGTTGATCCAGCTCTTCATCGGACATTTTGTCCAGTTCAGCGCCGGTAATGGCAAGATCATCCGGTTCGGCAAGGCCGATATCCACACCGATGGCCTGAGCCGTCGTTTTGTGGTCACCAGTGATCATGATGGTGCGAATGCCCGCTTTTTTGGACTCTTCAATAGAGCCGTATACCGCTTCACGCGGTGGGTCAATCATCGCTGTGAGACCCACAAGTGTCAGATCATGCTCGTCATCAATGGTGACCTGGTTTTTATCATCAAATTTTTTGTACGCATAGGCCAGCACACGGAAGGCTCGTTTGGAGAAGGCCTCATTTTTTTCTTCAAACTGTGTGCGAATCTCGGGTGTGAGGGGCTGAACCTCACCGTTGATAAATACATGACTACAGCGACTGAACAGCACATCCGGTCCACCTTTGGTCAGCAAAGCCGTCTGTCCCTCGAAGGTATGCACCGTACTCATGAGCTTTCGATCCGAGTCAAAAGGAAGCTCGGCTTCACGCGGGAACTGGTCACGGATTTCATTATAATCCTTGTTCACCCGGTTGCTGAAGGCAATCAGGGCCACTTCGGTTGGATCACCCAGTTCCTTGCCTTCCTGGTTAATATTTGAGTCATTGCAGAGCACTGCAATATGTAACAAACGTCGTTCCTCTTCCGACCACTGATCGGGATCATCGGGAAATTCGTCCTTGGTGCCATGAGGAATATAATAATCGACGACAGTCATCTTATTCTGGGTTAGTGTTCCTGTTTTATCTGTACAGATGATACTGGCAGAACCGAGCGCCTCCACGGCAGGCAGTCTGCGAATGATCGCATGTTGTTTGGCCATCTTATTTGTTCCGAGTGACAATACGATAGTCACAATCGAGGAGAGCGCCTCAGGAATGGCAGCAACCGCAACTGCTACGGCAAACATCAGTGCATTTACGATGGATGGTCCGATATTCTCCGTACCTTCGGTCAACCATACACGACCGGCTTCAATGCCAAAGATGAGAATCGACAAGCCCAGGATGAAAAAGCCCAGTTTTTTGCTGAATGATTCCAACTTGCGCTGTAATGGGGTGTTCTTGGCTTCGGCATTTTCAATCAGTTCGGCAATTTTGCCAATTTCGGTTTTGAGAGCCGTACCTGTAATGACAAGCATGCCCCGTCCATATACGACGAGTGAGCCACTGAAGGCCATATTGCGACGATCTCCGATTGGAGCTTCATCCGGGATGGTATCAGCGTGTTTCTCCGCAGCTTCGGATTCTCCGGTCAGCATGCCTTCGTTGATTTTCAAACTTCCTGATTCCAGGATACGCCCGTCTGCCGGGACATAATCACCTGCATCCAGCATAACAATATCACCGGGAACAAGTTCCCTCGCTGGAATGGTCTTTTTCTGCCCGTCACGAATGACCTTGGCTTCAGGAGCAGACATTTGTTTCAGCGCGTCGAGCGAGCTCTCGGCTTTTTTGGTCTGAACTACGCTGATTACCGCGTTGAGTAAAATAACCAGGAATATGATCAACGATTCAATCAGGTGTCCAAGGACAACCTGTACCGCGGCTGCAATTAGCAGCACAATGACCATCGGATCTTTAAAATTTTCGAGGAACAGTTTCCAGACTGGTGTTGCATCTTTCCCTTTTAACTCGTTATATCCTTCCGTTTCAAGTCTCTTGGCAGCTTCGGATGTCGTGAGTCCCTTGGAGGAACTCTGCACATCCTGAAGGGTTTCCTCCGCACTGTGTCTGTAATGTTGCAATTGACCAGCTCCTTGAATATTAGATTTCTCTGTGTATTACCCTTACGGGCAAATTCTAGAATCGTTTCATTTCCGTATTTTTTTAAGATTATGGATTTATACGTTTTTAGCTGTACACAGTATTTTTCATAATGATCCGAGATATGCCTTTTTTCGAATGTTATTATTTCCAGTCAGTTTGGATGATAGTCTGGAGAACCATATATAGATATTGGATTAGAAACTGTGTGCACCATCACACTAGCTCATATCAGGGTCTGTTACGCTATTACATAACGAACCGCGTTTAATCTAAGTTTGGAGGGGAACCCATATGTTTTGTTATCAGTGCGAACAGACGCCGAGTGGCGGGTGCACCGTGGTAGGGGTATGCGGTAAAAACGAAACAATCGCAAGTTTGCAGGATACGATGATTTTTGCGTTAAAAGGCATCGCTGCTTATGCGACACATGCACGCCAGTTGGGATATCATGATCCTGAGGTGGATCGGATTACACATGAGGCATTATATATGACATTAACGAACTCGAATTTTAATGTACAGGAACATCTGGAGATGGCGATGAAGGTAGGTAATGCAGCAATCCGCATTATGGATGTGCTGGATCGTGCGCACACGGACCGCTTTGGTGTACCACAACCAATTACGGTTAGCCAGAATCAGATCGAAGGACAGTGCATCGTGGTGACGGGACATAATCTGTATGCATTGGAGGAGTTGCTTCGTCAAACTGAAGGGAAAGGAATAAACATCTATACCCACTCGGAAATGTTGCCTGCGCACGGTTATCCGGCGCTGAAGAAATATGCCCATCTCAAGGGCAATATTGGCAAAGCCTGGTATGATCAAAGAAGACTCTTCGAACAATTCCCGGGTGCTATTCTTGCAACGACTAACTGTGTCATGCCGATCAAAGGCACGTATGCAGACCGCTTTTTCTCGTACGAAGTGGCGGGTCTGGAGGGGGTTGCCAAGATTACAGAGGATGACTTCTCACCTCTGATTGAACGTGCATTGTCACTACCTGCGGCTAATGTACAATCGGAGCAAGTCTTAACAACAGGATACCATCATGAGACCGTGATTGGGCTTGCGCCCGAGATTATTCAAGCGGTGAAAGACGGCCATATCCGTCGTTTCTTCGTTATCGCAGGCTGTGATGCACCAGGCAAAGGCGGTAACTATTATCGTGAACTCGCAACATCCTTGCCGAATGATACTGTAATTCTGACAACCTCCTGTGGCAAGTTCCGCTTCAACGATGTGGATTATGGTACGGTTGGAGATACGGGCATACCGCGTTATATCGACCTGGGTCAATGCAATAATTCCGGTTCTACGGTGAAAATTGCCATGGCTTTGGCGGATGCTTTTGGCTGTACCGTGAACGAGTTGCCTGTCAGCATTGTCCTGTCCTGGTTTGAGCAAAAAGCAGTTGCGATCCTGCTCGGCCTGTTCAGCCTTGGCATTCAGGACATTCGAATTGGACCAAAACCGCCTGAGTTCATATCGGAAGGTGTCTTGGATGTACTCGTGGATATGTTTGGTCTGAAGTTAATTACAACAGCAGAAGAAGATATGAACGCGATGTTGGCACTGTCATAGAATGAAGGGTGTATATTTACGTGCAACGCCATCTGATGACTGTGAATGTCGGTTGTGAGTATGAAGAGTATGACTCATAAGTAAAGATGGATAAGAGCCTACATAAGAGTAGGCTTTTTTGCTACGTAAAGAATGTCATAGGTCCATATACCTTGTATAAATGAACATGCAATGTAAGGGAAAATAGTTTTTTTATCCTATTGAAGTTTTTTCATGGAAATGTGTATATAGATAGAGGCAGATTAGATCATAACACATCACAAAACACGGGTTTACCGTAATATGAGGAGATCGTACATAATGCATGACACACAGATTGAAGATTGGTTGAAACTCGCAGGTGGCAAGGAGAACATCAAGCTCGTAGAACACGATAAGGGCACAACGACGCTAGTACTGAAGGACAGTACACAATTGAACATGTCGGCACTTGCCTCCGCAGATGTTATGGCAAATATTCGGGTAACAGGTGAGCAGTGTCATCTGGCAATAAGAGATGAATCTTCACTTATCTACAATACGTTACTGGGTATGGATGCTTGGGATTCAACAGAGACAGCGTTGCAGGAAGCGGGACACACGAAGAAGAACAGATTCTCGATCTTACATTTTGTATCCGATGTGTTCAGGCCCTTGATGCCTGCAATTCTCGGAGCTGCTGTTATTAAAATTATAGTTGCCATTATTGCGTTAATGGATACGTACAGTTCTGCGGACTCTTCAGCATTGATGGACAGCCAGACCTTTACGATCTTCAGAATCATTGGAGACAGTGTATTTTATGTACTGCCCGTATTGGTAGCAATCAGCACTGCGTATCGGTTGAAGAGCAACATCTATGTTGCTGCATCGATTGGCGGACTCATGTTTTATCCAGAGATGACTATGCTGATGTCGGGGGAAAAAGAGGTGCATTTCCTGGGTTTGCCACTGGTGTCCCAGCCTGCTTTTTACTCTACGGCCTTCTGGGTCATTCTAACGATCTGTGCAGCGGCCTACCTGGAGAGAGTTGTTGAACGATGGAGTCCAAAATTCTCCAAAGGGGTGGTTGCCCCATTCCTGACGTTACTGATTCTTGTTCCGCTAGTATTGATGATACTTGGTCCAGTTGGGACTTGGATTGATGAATATCTGCCGGAAGCATTGGATTCACTAGTAGCTAATGCTCCAGTGGTGTCGGTGATGTTACTGGGAGCAGTTTTCTCGTTGATGTTAATTATAGGATTACACTACTGGCTGATTGCCATTATCATTAATGAGATGGTTATGAATGGTGGTTCTATGGTGATTGCTGCCATGTTAGTGGCGATTGTAGGACAGGCGGGGGCCGCGCTCGCAAACGGAATCCGCTCGAAAGAGCCAACATCCAGAAGACTTGCTTTCTGGGCTACTGGAACAGCACTCCTGGGAGTCGTAGAGCCTGCATTGTATGCGGTCAACATGAGAAAAAGATCCTCTTTCTACGCTGCATTGCTGGGTGGAGCTGCGGGTGGATTGTATTTAGGACTGTTATCTGTCAAGGCATTTGCTATGGTGGGGAATCCGAGCTTGGTCAGCCTCCCTCTCTTCATCGAAGAGGGTAGCCTGAATCTGTTACACACATGCATTGGTGTGGTTATTGCTTTCGGTGTCTCAGGTGGACTGACGTATTGGATGGCAGGAAAAGGACAGAAACGGGGACAGGGGTCACCGAAGGCCAGCATTGAGTAATACGTAGAACGTACTTTTGAAAAAGTAGTGTTAAAGTTGTAAGAAAGAGCCTATACCTGATGGTACGGGCTCTTTTGAGTTTTATCTGAATAATACAAGAATGAAATGCTCAGTAGCAGTCCACCATTTTATTCAAGCCATAGCTTGTTGGTTATGGAGTTGTCATGTATTTTGATATAGTGAAACCTATAAATCTGGATTACTAATCCCTTTGAAAGGATAACCTATGTCTGACAACATGGAATGGATTGCTCAATGGAAGTCAACGAATACACTAAGCAACGCTTGGATAACAAAAGGCGAGCTGCATCACTTTTTCAGTCACACTTTGATATTTATCATTGATGGAAAAGCGATCTGGAATATAAATGGACACCGAGTTCACGTCTCCTATGGAGAATTAATTGCGCTTGAAGAGAATTCCGTAATGGAGGTCATTGAAGGTGGCAACCTGGATCTGGCAGGCTGGCATGTTCAGTTCGATACATATTCGGTGCTGCATGATCGACGGGAAGCTGAGAAGTTCGAATGGCATTTACCGTCAGGAGAGGCGTATCAGAAAGTGCAACTGTCCGGTGGAGGCTTGGCAAGTATCATTCAGCATTGGAGTGAAGTGCATACACAGGATCAGAGTGCAGGATGGGTTGGGAATCAGCATTTGTTATATGAATTGTTAAGTTATCTATATCGGAAACAGCCGGATAACGAGTTGAAGCCAGAACACGGTATACTTCGCTCCATTGACTATATGCAGCAGCATTATGATCAGGTCATTACACGCACACAGTTAGCTCAGATCGCTGGTATTAGTCCATGGCATTATTCACGCAAATTTAGCGAGCGATATGGTAAGCCACCTCTGGATTATCTGGCCCACTACCGGATCTATCGGGCGCAGGAAGAACTGTTATTAACCGCTGCAACCTCTCAGGATATTGCCAAAAAGACTGGATTTGAAGATGCTCATTATTTTAGCCGACGATTCAAACAGCTGACTGGCGTATCACCAAAGATATATAGGCAGACGATGACGCAGCGCAAGATCGTATCACTTTCTCCAATCTGTGCAGAAATTATGATTCATCTGGGTGTCATTCCCCATGCCGTAGTGGTAACTTCGATCCTGTTGTCTCCACATCACCGTGAACAATTTACCGCTCATGGAGTGAAGATGCTGGAGGTGACACAGTATGAGGTGGAGATAGAACTTGTTCGACAAGTTCAACCGGAGATGTTGATTGGAAACGTATTGACGGAAGAGGTCAAGAGGGAGCTGCGCACAATTGCACCGATTCTTACCGGACTTCATCAAGATGTAGAACCAATACTCGATCAATTAGCAGCCTGGTTTCTTAAAGAAGATGAGGCTTATAGACTGCATCAGCAGATGAAACATGAAGTCAGTGTAGCTAAGCGACAGTTGCAACCCATCATCCAATCCGCATCCACAGTCATGTTGCTGAGGGTAGAAGCGTTTGGTTATCGATATCTGGGTGGGCATTCACACGGGGTATCACACTTGTTATATGAACAGCTTGGATTAACACTGCCGCACGCACTCGATTCAGGTACAGCCTGGTTTAATCCTTGTTCGCTTGACCTGCTGACGCAAGCCAATCCAGATTATCTTTTTGTGGAGAAGCGGATCATGCAGCACTTCAGTGCTGAAGAGAATATGAGGAAACTATGGGAGAGCCCGCAATGGAACGAGCTGAAGGCTGTGAAAAATAATCGGGTATTTTACGTAGATACTCACCTGTGGGTAGACGGTCACGGAATTACGGGACACACTCTGATTCTCAATCAGATCGTTCGCCATCTTTCGGAACCTTTTCATGAGAGAGCACAATAATCCAACTGAATACGCACGATATACTATGGAAGCAATACTTCTTATTTGATACTATTTGATAATAATTATCATTATCAATATACATAAGGGGCGAAGTATATCATGTCACGAAGATTTAAAGGGTTGGGCATCATCCTGTTGGTGATTAGTGTAATGCTGGCGGCATGTTCCGGTGGAACCAAGGAAGAGAATGCAGCAGCTGGAACAGCAGGTGCTCCAACTGAAGGAGTAGCGAGTACTGCAAAAGAAACAGCGACTGAAAGTGGGACTAAGGTGGTGAAGGATCAGTTTGGAGAAGTAACGATTCCAACTCATCCTCAAAACCTGGTTGTGTTTGATTCGATCTATGCCGAGTATCTGATTGAAATGGGTGTTACACCCCAAATCGTTTTGTTAACTCCGGAGGTTGAAGCGGAATACCGCCCTGATTATTTGAAAGAACATGGAGTCCAGATCATTGAAGTCGAGCAATATCAATATAATTATGAGCAGTTGCTTGCGTTGTCACCGGATATGATCCTTGCAGCTGGCGAAGGTATGGAACAGGGCGTATATGATGAATTGTCCAAAATCGCTCCTACAGTGGCACTGGATGCCAACAGTGAAATGAAACGTGCTATGCCAAAGCTGGCTGCCATATTTGACAAGACCGAAGAATCTGCCAAAGTACTGGCTGAATTTGATGAGAAAGCCTCACAAGCGAAAGAGAAAATTGCGGCAGCCCTGGGAGACAAGACCGTATTGGTTCTCCGGGTAGAGCACAATCGTTACCGTTTCATGGGTCCCAAAGGAGGAAGTAGCAGTGTTTTCTTCTATGATATCCTGGGTCTGAATAGTCCTGAAGCGATCAAAGATTCTACAGATTGGTTTAGCCAGTTCTCCCTGGAATTCTTACCTGAGATGAATCCGGATTATATTTTCCTGGAAGACAGAACCCTCGTGGGTTATGACACGAAGAAATCCATGGAAGATCTGAAAGCAAGCCAGGTGTGGTCGAATCTGGAGGCTGTGAAAAATGATCATGTCTTCCCGTTGAAGACAAGCCAATTCGTATCGGGTGTGGGTCCGATTGGCTCTGTAAAATTGATGGACTATGTTGTTGAAAAGTTGGTGCCTTAAATGACAACGGAGACACACTTGGATATCTACGATATTACCATCGTTGGTGGTGGACCTGCTGGCATGTACGCCTCCTTTTATAGTGGCATGAGAGCCATGCGTACCAAAATCATCGAAGCCAAGCAGGAACTGGGTGGATTCATGCGTACGTACCCGGAGAAGCTGATCTGGGATGTGGGCGGGATTGATCCGATTCGCTGTGAGAAGCTGATTGAATCGCTGGAGAGACAGGCGAGAACGTTCGATCCAACGATTGTGTTTGGGCAGGAAATTGCTGAGCTTGAACGACGTGAGGATGGTGTATTTATACTCATTTCCAAAACAGGGGAGCGTCATTACACACGTACCATCCTGTTATGTGCGGGCAGAGGCATGACTCAGGTGCAAAAGCTGGATATCGAAGGTGCCAATCGGTATGAGCTGACCAATCTGCACTATACGATAACCGATCTGTCCCGATTTGCCGGGAAGCGTGTTCTGATCTCGGGTGGCGGCGATTCCGCAGTCGACTGGGCGAATGAAATGGGCAAAATCGCAAGTGAAGTCACGGTGGCACACAGACGTCATGAATTTACCGGACACGAGTCGCCAGTTGCTCAGATGAAAGCTCAATCCAAAGTCATGACACCATATACTATCTCTCGCTTATACGGTACAGGTGATAAAGTCGATCGTGTCGAGTTGGCTCATGTAGAAACTGGTGAGATCAAACATGTTGAAGTGGATGAAGTTGTCGTAAGCCATGGGTATGATCGTGATTTTGGTAACCTTGTGCAATGGGGACTGGCGCGGGAAGATTACGGCGTATCCGTTGATCAGCGCATGCGTACCAACATTCCAGGCATATTTGGAGCAGGTGATTTCATCACTTATGGAAGCAAAGTCAGGCTGATTGCAGGTGCTTTTAACGATGCGGTGCTCGCAGTCAACAGTGCCAAGACGTATCTGGAACCTGCTGCTTCCGACATGGCGGGTGTATCCTCTCACAATGCCCGGTTCTATGAGAAAAACAAAGCGCTCTCCAATACGTAAATAGGTTTGCACGGATGGAAGGCAATCTGAAGAAGCCCGAACAACGTCGAGATTTCCTCGAAATTGCGTCGGGCTTCGGCGTAGCCTTGTTTGTTAAAGTGATATGTTCAAACCAAATAAAACAGCGCCACCTGAATCATTCTGGTGGGCGCTGTTTGTGTAATCTTTTTTTGAGCTGGATAAAAAGTCTTGAATCCCAGACTACCAATAATGGCGAATGGATAGATGATTTTCTAAGGAACTCAGGACATCTTATTTGGCCTTCAGGTCCTCTTTTTAAATTCTAAGGAACACCAGACACGTTATCAATGAAAACTCCCTAGTAAAAACACTGAAAACGGCCTTTTAATCTGATATAGAGTGTCTCAGGTTCCTTAGATTTCTGTATGCGCTTCAAACCCTTGAATAAGACGCCTCAGATTCGTTAGTGCTTGCTTCATACTTTGATCCAACCGGCGGCGAGCCTAGAGGACGATCCTGAATCCTGCCCTGAATCCCGTCCGAAGTGTAGCTTTTCATAGTAAGGGAGAAAAGCTGCTTTTACGACGTCTCAATCGCTTGCTCGCACTTGAAGGGCACGTTCTCATACATTCAGGATTCAGTGTGTTTGCCTTCTACGGACACGTTCAGGTTTGCTGGCTTTCATTATTTCACTAGATTTAAAACTTGTTCTAATTCAGTTCAGTCTGTCCACTTGCGAGTCGATCTGCGATCTCTTCGGCTTGTAGAATGGAGGTGTAGGGATCAGCTGTGAAATATTTATGAATATCCAGTTTGTAGATATGGTCGTTCTGCACCGCAGGCAGATTGTCCCAGACGTTAGGCAACAGGGAGTGATCTTTCGTGCCTTCTGTAACCATCATCAGCAGGTAATCACCTACATACTCTCCAAAGACCTCCGCGCTAGCTTCCAGATTTTCTTTGCCTTGGTCCAGAAGATCTGATTTTACCTTGGGTGCCGGAGTTAGTCCAAGCAGTTCATAGGCTGCTCTTCCACCACGATTGGCGCTGTTGCCGATAATGGCTGGGTTCTTCAAAAAGTTAAAATCGGCAACGGTGAAGGTGGCACCGTCTGGAATTACACCTTTAATTTTGGCCTGAGCAGCTGCAATCCGTTGTTTAAACGATTCGTTCCAAGTTATGGCTTCTGCTTTGCGGTTCAGAATCTCGCCCATGGCTGTCACTTCGGCTTCCATGGAATCATACTGATCGGGTACGAATACGACAGTCGGAGCGATTTTGGAATAGGTCTGAAATTTCTCCTGGTCCCATGTGATAATCAGGTCCGGTTCCAGCTCTACCATTTTCTCAAGTGAAACCTCACTGTGGTTACCCAAATCCGCGCTATCCACAAGTTTATCACGCAGGAACACTCCATAATCCAGCAGGCTGCTCGGCACACCAACGGGTGTTACGCCGACAGCCAGAACATGTCCTATATTCCAGTCAACGACAACCCGCTCCGGGTTAAGGGGGACTGTAACGTCTCCCATCATCGTGGAGAGTGTTCTTGTTTGGGGTGCGGTGTTTCCTGTTTCTGTCGCCCCAGGTTCCACCGTCTCTTTCTGGGTACAACCACTAATGAATACGGCCATGATCAGCAAAACAGGCAGGGCGATACGATACCAAGCTTTCTTAAACAACATGACGAACCCTCTTTCTAATTGATAATGATTTTCATTTAATATAACTCTAGAGGCAATCTGACGATTGCACAATAACCAATTCGGAAGCGGAAGCATAACCATTTCAGAACAGATGTACAGGTTGAATTGAGAATGATTATCATATATGATGAGGCGAAGCTTTGGATGTAGTAACGAGGAAATACAAAGAAAGGTCCATGACGATGAACATAGAAGAATACGGGGCATTATGGGAGCATATAACGATCCGATTACTGGATATTCGAATCATTACCGTGAAAATCAGTGAAGATCCTAATACGTGGACACTTCCCTCGAATGCTTTTTTATTAATTACGAATGGCAAGGGAAAGATTTGGCTCGGTCAGGCAATGCATCACATCAAAGGGACATATATTCTGCACGCCTCCAAAGGAACGCGCCTGGATTGCCTGGCTAAGAAGCCGATGGAAATACATGTGTTGTCGTATTCGTCAACAGAGTCAGAGAAGCCAATTGCTGAAAGATCCCAAACATATACTGGGGCGGAGTCTTTGCAAGTCAGTTTTGGTTTTGAACCAACGTATCCATTGCCATTAATTGAAATCATGCAGTTGATATACAGACAGTGGAATGAACTACAGTCAGCAGGCCGGATTCAAACCAAGGCGTTGTTCTACCAATGGCTCGCCGAGATGCTGAAACAAATGCAGGAGCAGAGGAAGAACCGTACGAAGCTGGATCGAGTAGATCAGGCAGTGCTTTATCTGAAACGTCACTATGCGGAACCACTCAAGATGGAACAGGTAGCTGATCTGTTGAATTGTAGTCCAAGGTATCTGAACCAATTGTTTCAGCTTCAATTAAATACGAGTCCCAGTCGTGTGCTGTCACAGATTCGGATGGAACAGGCGATGAAACTACTGGTGAGCACAAAAGGGACCTTACAGGAAATCGCGGAGAGAGTAGGCTATGAGAACGGCTATACGCTAAGTCGTTATTTCAAGAAACATTATGGTGTTTCTCCGGAGTTTTACAGAAAACGTCTAGAGAGCAGTATTCCAGATATAGCCCCGAATACATTCCAACCAAACACCCTTCTGAAAAGTCACTATCCGGAATGGAGCGAACGAGCGGTACCCATACTTGAACTTGATCAGACCCAGCCAAAACAGAAGATTATAGATCTACAAGGAGTTCAAGTGAGGAAACCCCCAGCGCCCGCGGTACCCAGAGCCAGAACTCGAATACTTGCCACAAGCATGGGCGAGATTACGATACCGACCAAGCCTAGCCGTGTTGTCGTGGACTGGAATTTGGGAGAAGTGCTGGCATTGGGAGTGACGCCTCTTGGAGCGCCACATTCACTCATTGAAAGCAACCAAATGCTGGAGCCTTATATCTATGACCAAATACAGGATATCGGCAATCATAATTTTATCTCGCTCGAAAAAGTGCTTGAACTGGAACCGGATTTGATCATCACCTGGAATCCTGCTGCCTACGCTTCCTATGCCAGAATTGCACCTACGGTGGTCTATGGAGGGACTGGTTACGGCTCTGTCGCCGAGGAGATTCGAGAGATGGGACGTATTCTGAATCGCCAGACAGAAGCCGAGACATGGATTAAGGAGTACGGGCGGAGAGTACATACTTTGCAGCAAACCATCACGGGCAAGATCTCCGCAGAGAAGACATTTACCGTCATTGATCCGAACTGGGGAGAACATATTACCCTTGTGGGAAATACGGGAACTCGTGGAGGTAAGGCAGCCTACGGGTTACTGAACTTGAAGCCAGCAGGCAAGGTTCGCCAGGAACTATTGGAGCCGGGCCTGGAATATCTGGATATTGCGCGGAGTGCGGTAGGTGGGTATCTGGAGGACTACCTGTTGGTGTTGGATAATAGTCCAAGACATGAGCTTGATCAAGCTTCAGGCAAACCATGGCAGAAGTCCATCGAGACAGATCACTGCCGGATAATTAGCCTTGACTGGAATAGATATTTCCTCTCCGACCCGTTGTCTGCGGTGCTGCAAGCCGAGGAAATGGCAGAACAGATTATCGCACGTTGAGATGGAATACAGTATGAGAGTGAAAACAACAGATGGGTTTAGATTTGTGGATTAACTTTGACATAACAGACATTAGGAGGTTCAGACTATCGGTTATCCCACAAACGGCTGTTTATTTGCTGATTGAAAGAGCTTTCATTTCATCCGTATACTAAAGGTGTTAACAGGTTGGGTGTCAGAATGAGGCATTCATCGTAATAGGAAAGGATGATATGAAATGGGCAGATTAACTGGAAAAGTTGCAATTATAACCGGTGCCGCAAGTGGAATGGGATTGGCAGGTATTCAATTATTTGCAAAAGAAGGAGCCAAGGTAGTGGCTACCGATGTGGCAGTCGAAGCTTTGGAGGAACAGGTTAAACAGATCGTAGCCGATGGCGGGGAAGCTATCGCGTTAAAGCTGGATGTGTCCAGCCCAGAGTCCTGGAACACTGTTGTGGAAGAAACCGTATCGAAATACGGCAAAATAGATATTCTGGTCAACAACGCCGGAATTCATATGGCCAAAGGCATTTTGGAAGCTGAGCTAGAGGATTGGGACAAGGTTATGTCTATTAATGGAACAGGTGTATGGCTCGGCATGAAGGCAGTCATTCCTTATATGCAGAAGAATGGACAAGGTTCCATCGTTAATACCTCTTCCATTGCAGCAATCATTGGTGGAATCGCGGATGCTCAGGGCGCGGCTTATAGTGCTTCCAAGGGATCTGTACGTTCATTGACAAAACACGGTGCACAATGGTTCGCCAAAGATAACATTCGTGTGAACTCCGTACACCCGGGTGCTGTGTTTACGGGTATGGTGGAGAAAGCAGGCATCAAATCCCAGGTGGAAATGGGGGAGAATTACAAAAATCTTGCTCCACTACCTCCACATGCTGGTGAATCTATGGATATTGCTTACGCCTACCTGTTTTTGGCATCTGATGAATCCAAATTCATTACAGGTGTTGAGTTGCCTGTAGATGGTGGATGGATCAGCAACTAATTAAAATAAACGTTTTGACATATTAAAGAGGTACTGTCTCTCAAGCTTCAAGGGAGACAGTACCTCTTTTTAACAACAGATCCCACTACTGAGTTATGGCGTAACGTTATCTTGATGGACTCATTGCAGAATGGAGATTAGACCGATAGATCTCTTGGGATCGGTTCATGCGTGTGAATTCCAACAGTTGTTCAGCCATATAGGAGGCGCTGTATTTGAAGTTGCTTTTCACCCAACTCGTAACTAAACCAAGAACGGCATTAGCCTGATAACAGGCGAGAAGTTCTTTATCCAACCGTGGATCAGGCGACAGATCGGTCACATCCTCCAGATACAAGTTCTTAAGTGTTATATAGAGTGTATCCCTAAAATCCAGTAGCACGTTTGAATGAACCAATAATGTATAGAAGGAGGCATGAGCCAATACATGGTCGAAAATTTGAATTGCTGAGGCGTTAAGGTCCTTAATATCGAAATCTCGGAAATGCTGATAGGGTGCTCGATAGGCTGATTTTAGATCGTCAATCACGTCATTTAACAATTCATCAAACAGGTCTTCTTTGTATACATAATGCTTATAAAATGTGCTGCGGTTCAAATCAGCAGATTTGACAATATCGGTGATGGTTATACTGGCCAATGGCTTACGGGACATCCATTCCAGAAGGGCTGTCTTCAGAGCCAGTTTGGATTTGTGTACTCTTCGATCGGTGTCAGATACAGATGGAGACTTAAACATATACACAACCTCCCTTACTTATCAATGATACAGTGCACAGGCAGCAGATTACTCTTACTACAATACAAAAATGTGAATATATGGTGACTTTGGTGTCGTAAACTGTCCGTATCACTGTGTTCTACCTTATAATAAACCAAAACGGACGAGGAGATGGACTCCAGATGAAGAAACAAATATGGATCATTGCAAGTATTGCGGTTGTAATTGTAATCGGAACCTATCTGTTTGCAAGCAATACGGGCAAGGATGAGGCAGGCACAGCCAGTGCGCCCAACATCCGAAAATTGGTGGAAGATATCAGCACAGGAAAAGAGACACCGGAATCTGCCTCCATTAATGCCAAACAGTTAATCGTCACCGATCAAGATAAAAAGACCACTACATACGATTTGCCTGAAAATGAATTTTTCCTTTCGATTGCGCCCTATGTGGATCAGACCCATCCCTGTGCAATTCATAGCTTGACCGGTTGTCAGGGGGAAATGAGCAATAAGGAATTCAGCGTTACCATTCACGATTCTCAAGGCAACACTTTTATGAAAGATGAAGTGATGAAGTCTGGTGCGAACGGGTTTATGGATTTTTGGGTGCCTAGAGACAGAACCTATCTGATTCGTATTGTTGGAGATGGAAAGGTTGCAGAAACGCAATTGTCTACATACGAAAATGATAATACATGCATCACTACGATGCAGTTGAGTTAATGCAAACAGTATAAGGGAAGGATGGCTTTTGAGCTATTCCTTTCCTTTTTTATTTCATAAAAGAATGGGAATAAGGTACTTTCCATTGACAAAAATCCATTCCTACGGCATAATCCAATAGTGATAATGATAATTGTTATCATATAAATACATATTAACAGGGGAGAAAAGAGATATGAAAAAAGGGTTGAATGGACTGTTGATTATGCTGGCCTTTGTGCTGGTTTTGGCGGGCTGTGGTAAAACCACGACTACAATAGATACAAGTCAAGGTAGTGGCTCGGGTAGTGCTCCGGCTGAAGAGACAGCAGGTCCTGTTACTGTGAAGCATAAACGTGGAGAGCTTAAGCTTGACAAGCCAGCAGAACGTGTCGTTACGCTTGAATGGACATATACGGAAGATGTCGTTGCCCTGGGTGTTCAACCAGTAGGTAACGCAGATAACGCTAACTATAAAGTGTGGGTAACATCCGAAGCAGCACTGGATGACAGTGTAACGGATATCGGAACACGCAGTGAACCAAATCTGGAAGCTATTGCTGCATTGAAGCCAGATCTCATCATTGCTAATGCAGATAATAACACGGCGGTCTACGATC
Source organism: Paenibacillus sp. Y5S-9 (assembly GCF_036894235.1). Taxonomy (NCBI): domain Bacteria; kingdom Bacillati; phylum Bacillota; class Bacilli; order Caryophanales; family Paenibacillaceae; genus Paenibacillus; species Paenibacillus sp. Y5S-9. Next base: position 5,060,199 of record NZ_CP145887.1, on the reverse strand, counting down.
AGCTTAACGCGATTGCGCCAACAATTGAATATGATCCGTATGATGGTAACGGTTATGATTATGACAAAATGACAGAGATCTTTACTAACATTGCAACGGCTCTGGGCAAAGAAGACAAAGCAAAAGAAGTTCTTAGTGATCTCGATCAGCACTATGTAGAAGCCAAAGAAAAACTGGCTGCTGCGGGTAAAGAAAACTTCAATTTTGCCCTGACACAAGCGTTCACATATCAAAATGCAGTCAGCCTGCGTATGTTTACCGATAACTCGGTTGTGATTGGTACTTTGGACAAAATCGGACTGGTTAACGAATGGAAGCCGGATAAAGTTGAGAACTATGGCTTCTCTACAGTAGGTATTGAATCCTTAACCGATGTAAAGGACAGTAACTTCATTTATATTACACAACCAGACGATGACGTCTTTGGCACAGCCATGAAAGATAACTCGGTATGGAACGGACTGAACTTTGTGAAGGAAAAACGCACATATCAACTCGATAGTACAACATGGACATTTGGTGGACCGATCTCCTCCAAAGTATTGGTTGATGGGGTAGTCGAGGCGATTACCAAATGAGTTCGGTTCAAGGATCTAAGCCAGCTATGAATTGGCGCACAATAAGCATATATGGGGGCGGTCTAACCGCTCTCATCGTGCTTTTTTTTGTAAGTCTTTGTTATGGAGAAGCATCCATTCCTTTGCATGTCGTTTGGGACGCTCTTACAGGCAGACAGGATTCATTAGAGCATAATATGGTCTGGGACTTGCGCATGCCGCGTACAGTGATTGGTATTCTTGCAGGTGGCGCACTGGCTGTTGCGGGCGCTTTGCTGCAAACGATTACTCGTAATCCACTGGCTGCTTCAGATACGCTGGGCATTAATGCGGGAGCATACTTTGTGGTGGTGCTGGGAGCTATCGCTTTTCCAGGTCTATTAAGTCAGTCACCTTTTCTTTTCGCAGCCCTAGGTGGTTTGCTGGCAGCATTTGCGGCTTATTTCATGGGCGGTGGACGAACATCAAGCCCGGTTCGACTTGCGTTGTCCGGTATGATTGTATCGATGGTGCTTGGTTCATTTACAAGCGCATTACATATTTTTTTCTCCATGGAGACACAAGGGCTGTTCCTTTGGGGCTCCGGAACACTTGTCCAGAATGACTGGAGTGGTGTGTTTTATGCTTTGCCTTGGGTGGTTGGTATTACCCTTCTCGCGTTAATCCTGTCCAGACAGTGGGATATGCTGGAGTTGGATGAATCAACGGCTTCTTCCTTGGGACAAAAGGTTGCATTGGCTCGTGCAGGAGGGTTAATCCTAGCTGTATTGCTGGCTGCTGTGATTGTAAGTGTAATTGGGCCGATTGGCTTCGTGGGACTGGTCGCACCTCATCTGGTTCGATTGAGTGGTGTACGTTCTAACCGATTACTTTTACCCGGTGTGTTCATATGGGGCGCAGCGCTCCTGGTTGGAGCAGATGTCCTCGCCAAGATGGTGCATAACTCCAGCATGGAACTGCCAACGGGTGCCGTTATGGCGATCATTGGTGCACCGTGGCTCATCTGGCTTGTTCTTACACGCATGAAGGCTGCGAACGGATCAGGCATGTCTACTTCAATGAGCACAGGAGGAGCTGCGCGTCGCTTTGCATTTGGCCCGATGGCTGTATTATTCTCAGTCATAACGGTCGTGCTTATCTTGCTCAGTACGATGTTTGGCGGTATGCGAATTCCGCTGGCTGATTGGTTACCGAGTCTGTTCCAATCGGATGGACTGTTCTCCGCGCTGATTCAGCTTCGGATTCCGCGTACACTTGTTGCCGCAGGTGCAGGAGCTGCACTGGCAATCAGTGGTGTGCTCATTCAGATGGCGGTACGTAACCCGCTGGCAGATGCTTCAATTGTGGGTGTGTCCTCAGGTGCAGGGCTTGGAGCGATGATGGTCATCATCTTATGGCCAGGTCTTCCGATATACTTGCTGCCAATTGCGGCAATCATCGGTGCAGCCATTGCTGCAGTGGTTGTGTTCTCCCTCGCCTGGAAGAAAGGACTGAACCCTTCGGCGGTTGTGTTGCTGGGGATCGCGATGTCTGCCATTGCTGGAGCAGGTATTCAGATTCTGATTGTCCGTGGTGCGGTATACGGTAGCAGCGGATATATCTGGCTGACAGGAAGTACCTATGCTCGTACCTGGGAACAGGTGAGGGTTATCGGATTATTTTTAGTTATTCTGGTACCGGTGGCTTGGTGGCTTGCACGCAGATTCGAACTGCTGGTATTTGACGACAATAGTGCATCCGGGCTTGGTCTCGGAGTACGTCGTACACGATTATTAGCCATGACAGTTGGTGTATTACTTGCAGCAGGTGCGGTTGCTTGTGTAGGAACCGTTGGTTTTATCGGCCTGATTGCACCACATATGGTTCGGCTACTGACGGGGAATAAGTTAAGACGATCCATGTTCCTATCCGCATTAGCGGGTGCAGTCATGCTGGTGCTCGCGGATACCATCGGCAGAACCGTCATGGCACCGACAGAGATTCCATCAGGCATACTCATTGCAATCATCGGAACACCGTACTTCTTGTATCTGATGTATCGTTCTAACTGGCGCAAGTCTGTATAAATCGTTGAAACAAAAAGCCTGCTCCCCGAGCAGGCTTTTGCTGTCACGTGGTACCATTCAGCCGTGATCTTAAATCACCCAATGAATGTCTACTCCCGCACCAAATGACAAAATCCCCTCACGTCTACAAGAAGTAGAGATCACGTTATCAAACGTGAAACTCTTACTCCCTGTGGACCTTGAGGGGATTTTTGCTTGAGCACATTCGAATCGTACTCCCGTTAGCTGGATTTCAGAATCCCGCTGTCATCGACGGATTGTACCGCTTGTTGCAATATTTCATTATCCTGAACGAGGGCGAAGCGCACATACCCTTCCCCTGAAGGACCAAAGGCACTTCCTGGCGTTGCAATGACTCCTGCATGTGTAACCAGATCCATGGCAAATTGCTCTGAGCTGTCGTAGTGAGCGGGAATGCGGCTCCAGACGAACATCGTTGCTTCAGGTTTGGCAATCGGCCAACCGAGATTGCTGAAGCCCTCACAGAGGATGTCTCTGCGTTGTTCATAAATAGCTCTGACCCGTTCAACCTCGGATTGATCACCGGTAATGGCGGCAATTGCTGCTTTTTGGATCGGAAGGAACATCCCGTAATCCATATTGGATTTTAGCTTTTTCAGCATGGAGACCATGGTTGTATTGCCCACACAGAAGCCGATTCGAGCTCCGGCCAGTCCGTACGTTTTTGACAGGGAATTGAACTCCACACCGACGTCCATGGCGCCAGGAAACGCAAGAAAGCTTCCACATGATTTTCCGTCAAACACGAGCTCGCTGTACGCATTATCGTGAAGCACGATAATATCATACTTCTTGGCAAAGGCAATCAGGTCAAGATAGAATTGATCCGGTGCCATCGCGGTTGTTGGATTGTTGGGATAGGAGACCAGCATGAATTTTGCTCGATGAGCGATATCTTCCGGTATATCCTGAAGCTGAATAACATACCCGTTTTCTTCTTTTTGCGGCATATAATACAGTTCTGCACCTGCCAGTAGCGGTCCATCCGCGAAGACGGGATAGCAGGGGTCAGGGACCAGCACCAGGTCACCTTCATCGACAATGGAGAGGGATATATGTGCCAGCCCTTCCTGTGAACCGAGCAAGGAACAGATTTGTGTTGCCGGGTCTAACTCGACCTGATAGCGCTGCTTGTACCAATCGCTTGTAGCTTGCAGCAACTCACTCTGATCATTCACAGCATATATATAATTAGCCGGATCAGCTGCGGCCTCACATAGTGCAGTTATAATATGCTGCGCAGGTGGGATATTCGGCGTACCCACACTGAGATCAATAACGGGCTGCCCGTTCTCCAGTCTGCGGCGCTTGATCTCCAGCAACCGGGTGAAAATTCCTTCGTTGAAATGATCCATTCGTTTGGCAAAGTTCATGATGATGATTCAGCCTCCAATCCTCTTCGTACGCATATTCATTAATAATAAATGGACAGCGACTAAAAGAGAAGAGCAGAGGAAAGCTTGCGGATCATGACTTTACTTTAAACTGACTTAGTTCCTCTTGCAGTTTGCCAGATAGCTGGTTCAACTGTTTTGACAGATCCGCTACCTGTTCGATACTATCCAGCTGCTCCTGCGTGCTGGCGCTTACTTCTTCCGTCGATGCCGAGTTCTCCTCTGTGGTGGAAGAGATAATCTCCAGTGCCTGGAATATCTCATCTTTGTGTTTGTGTACATTGGCGGTATTAGTGGTAATCTGCATCATACGTTGCTGCAGATCTTTCAGGTCTTGGTTAATACTGAAGAATACATGTTTGGTATCTTCTACGGATTTGGCATTCTCCTCCGCAATCTTCATACCGCGCATGGTATGTTCAACCGATAGGGTCGTTTTCTCTTCAATAACATTTACCTTTTTGTTGATTTCCTCTGTTGCCTGAGCTGTCTGTTCTGCAAGTTTGCGGACCTCTTCGGCAACGACAGCAAATCCTCGTCCATGTTCGCCAGCACGTGCAGCCTCAATGGAGGCATTCAGGGCAAGCAGGTTCGTCTGAGAGGCTATCTGTTTGACCGTATCCACAAAACTGGATATTTCATTCCGACTCAGGTCAATCTCCTGGATAATAGAGGACATTGCTTGGGTGGACTGATGGTTCTCCTCGGACCATTTTGATAATTGCTCCACGACCGCAAGTCCTTGGCTGCTTTGATCAGCAGATGTCTGCACGACCGTTCCCATAGCCTGCGCATCGGTTGCAATTTCATCAATTTGGCTGGATAACGACCCTGTTTTGCGTAAAATATTTTCCGTTTCGATGGACTGATAATTCGTTGCATTGGCAATCTCGTTGATGGCTGTTGATGTGTCATTCATGGTCACAGCCGTTCGTGAGGAGATGGCCTGCAGATCATTCGACGACTGGTTCAGGATTTGCGCCGAGCTACCGACCATTTGCAGCATGCTCTGAATTTTCTGCACCATGGAATTCAAGCCTGTCGCGATCTGTCCAATTTCATTATTAGATTTGATATCCAGTTTGACAGTCAGGTCACCTTGTTCAATCTGTTTAATCTTGGCCAGCAGCTGTGGTATGGAGCGTAACAGACGGCGAAGGGTAATGTAACAGATAATCACAAGCAGAAGGGTGGCTGCAGCAAAGCCGCCAAGCGTAATCCACGTGAATGTTTTTAATTCCGCGAGAACTTCTTCTTCGGATATGGTCAGACCAACGGACCATCCCGTATCCTTGCTGGTAGCGTAGCCGATATATCGACGTTCCCCATTGTCGTTCATAAGCTGTACGCCGTTTTCACCGGCAAGCATTTTCTTGCCGATGTCCCCCATGTCCCCCGTGCTGTCCAGGATGTTCTCCTTCAATACCTTCTCTTGATCTGGATGGTACAGAATTTCCCCGCTCTTGGACAGCAACATGGAATAGCCCGTGCTTCCAAGGGAATAACTCTCCATAATCGCCGGAATATCCTTGAATGCAATATCCGCTGCGGCAAAGCCGATCGTGGTGTTGTTTTCGTCTTTGATCGGATAAAAGATACCCATGAGTACATCGCCTGCTGCAATATCAATGTACGGATCGGAGAAATAAAGTCCGTCTGCGTCGGTAACCGGCTTGTAGTATGGACGTGACTGGATATCAAAGTCCGGTGCAGATACGACACCATCATTTTGAATCCAAAAGCCTTTTCCATCCAGACCCGCGACCCAGGCATCGGCAAACGAAGGCTCTGCCTTAACGATAGCGGCGAGTGTTGCCTGTGTTTCCGCAGCGTAGGTAGAACTTGCCGCATCCGCAGCAGATGCTGTTGTTTCTATGTATTGCTGAAATAATGTGTTGGTGGACATTTGCTTGACCAGCGCACCTTTTTCCTTGAATAGTGCATCAAATTCACTAACAATGGCTTGTGTCTTGGTCTGGAGCATGGATTCCTGCTGTTTCACCAGAATGTTTCGTGTACTTGCAAACATAAATGTTCCCAGCACGGCAAAGACAACTACGATAATGACGAGCAGCACAATGGACAACGTATTTGCCATACTGGATGTCCGTGCTCCCTTTTTCCCCCACTTGTTCAACATGTTCGATATTCCATCTCCCCAGATGAGTAATAAAAAGCTCAAAACGCCTAAGTTATATGTCGGCATATTCTATAGTTTTCTGTAGATTTCTGTCGAATAATCCTGAAAGCAATGGGAAGGAAAGGCACGATAAAATGAGAAGAATGAAGGGGATGGATGAAAAGAATGAAAAGATAAAAAAAATAAAAAAACGGGGGATCGGTGGTGGTTCATCCAGGCGATGTTGTTTATAATGGAATGAATTGGAACTATGGGTGGAAAAGGGGGATTATCTGTGAGTGAGTTATGGCATGCTTCAATACAGGGGGTTCCATGGAATGCCGAAAAGATGCACCAGGCGGTGCATCTGTTGCGCCGCAGAGCAACGGTTCATTTTCGCGTTGGCGCGGATACATACGAGGACCTTGCCGAGCTAGATGCTAAAGTGTTCTTTGCCCGGCCGGATCTGATCCTGCACATATCACATATGGACCCTAAAGGGGTATATTCGTCGGGATTTTTAGGGCGACTGGCCCAGTTGAAACATGTGTCTGCCTTGCAGCTTGATCTTTCGCAGGCACAGGATTTGACGATTCTGGGTGCCATGGAGCAAATGCAGTTTCTAAGATTGAATTCACCTGCAAAGGCAACCCGGCTCGATTTTATTGAACACTACAGACAATTAACCTTTCTTGAACTGCGTGGCAAATTCAACGGATTGGCTTCCATTGCAGCATGCCTCCAACTGCACACGCTCATTCTGAACTGCACGGTCGAAAGTCTTGAAGTATTGGCGGAACTGCCCATGCTTCAGTATCTGTCCCTGGATCAATGTGAGTTAAAAGGGGGACTGGATGTATTGACACAGTCGACCATCTCAATGTTGAAGCTAAGCTCTGTTCGCAAACTGACGAGTATCCAGGGACTCGAACAGATGCGTGGGCTGGAATATCTGCATCTGTCCTTACCCAAGCTGGAACAGTTATGTGACTTTTCCCATATGACCTCTCTCAGACAGCTCGAACTGGACTATATGAAATCGTTACGGGATACCACACATCTATGGACAGCCCGTGCTTTGGAGTCTATTGAACTGAAAGAGATGAATACGGCGCTCAAGGCGGATTCGTTTGCTGGACTAACCGGGATGGAGCAGTTGCGCCAAATCGATTTTCGTTTTATTGATGTTAACAAAGGACGGATTGCAGCTATGCGTGATCAGCTGGCCAAGGCTGGAAAATCCCATTTGTTATATGAAAATATCCCTGAACATGAACGCATGAATTCCATAGGTATTGCACACTTGTCGCAAGTATTAATGTAAACGGGCTTTTGTCCAGCATATATACAGAACGAACTCAGGTGAACTGACCAATTGGGGTCGGCAGATGTCTTGTTATCTAGGTGTTTGTATCCGTTAATGCGGGTATGTTGATCTCTTTCACGCAGGCCGCTTTGGACAAGCTGATAATACATCGAACGATGGCGACCATATCCTGTAGGGGAATACGGGTCCCGTCATACTCGGCGAGTGCACGTTCCATTCCGTCTTCATAAGGGATTTCTGCCGCCAGTTCTCCCGGATTGATACATGTCACCGCGATGCGGTCATCTCTCGTATGTTCTCTTAAAGCTTCCGTGATACCCCGTATGGCAAATTTGGAAGCGACAAATGAAACCTGGCTGCTGCCTGCATTGCTCAAACCGGCTGTTGAACCGATCAGGATAATCTTCCCTGCTTCAGACTGGCGGAGATGAGGCAGTAAAGCCTGTATACATACAATCGTTGAAGTCACATTTACATGGATCAGCTGACTGATATCTGCGGGTTCGTCCTTATCAAACGTGTAGTGCTCTTCAAATCCTTCCTTTTCCCAGATCCCCACGTTATAAATAAGCACATCCAACGTTTCGCCTTGAAGCTGACTAGCAACTTGCTCTGCGGCTTGAAGCTCGGAAAGATCAGCCTGAATCCATATTCGCTCGACGCCATCCGCCACGGTCAGACTTTCTGGTTTGCTGCGGGAGACCACCCAGACTTTATCACCAGACTGTGGCACACCTCGGACGAATGCATCGCCCAATCCTTTACTTGCACCGAAGACAATTATATTTTTCACATGAAACCCTCCTTACAGATTAGAAATGTTTAAGTATTTTCATTACTTTATATCTTACTATAGAGGTGATATATGGAACATGAAGTTTGAATGAGATATGCTTCATCCTTGTCAAGATTCAGGATTTTTGAAGTTAAAAGGTGAAGCTCTTCATAAGAAATGTACTGAAAAGGACCTGGCTCCCCACATGGTGGAGTTCCAGGTCCTGATCAATAAGCGAAAAATTAATAACCGAGTAAAACCACATTTATTCTACGCGGAAATAATCGAAATCTGCATATCCTCCGGTAGACTTGGTTGCATAATTGAATAGTGCAAACCGGTATCCCATAAAGTGTGGCAGGGTGTAAGACATTTGAAGTGTATTGCCAATGGTGGTCCAGTTGCTGCCATCCAGACTATAAGCAAAGTAGGCTTTGTCTGTCTGGTTCGTAAAATCACAGATGACGCGGAGATAGATTCTGTTCTGGTTTAATGGCATAGTTGCTACTTCGGTTATGGTGCCGGAACTGGCATTAGCCATAACGATGGATTTGGTGCTGCCCGTCATTTTTACGCCAACAAAACCATATCTGGCCTGAAAAGCAGCGAGTCCGGCATAATCACCATCCTTCATGCCTGCTGTATCCAAAGCGGTAATTCCCGTGCTTTTTGGACCAAAGGTTCGTTGTGTCAACGTGTTGCGGGCTTCTAACAGATTTTTGCTGATTTTGCCTGTGGTTAACCGCATGAAACCGGGCCGCTGGAGCAGGGACCAGTTGGCAGCATCAGGGTTATGATTCCACTGCCAGAAAGTAGCGAGACTGGATGTACCGGAAGATGAGTTGCTCGTCAAGGAGACGTCATCCACATAAAACGCCATCAGATCATTGGTCGGTTCCGGATTCGAGTTATACGGTGTTTCCACAAAAATAAAGCTTTGGGACAGGTCTGCATTTGACGGAACGGTATACGTACCTTGAATGGTACCCCACTGTCCGCGGGTTAACGTCGCACTGCCCATAATGGTAATTCCGGTATAACTTGCACCGTTCTGGATGCTAAGATTGAACGTTTTGGTTGCAGGACCAGTAGTGTATTTGATCTTTGCCGAAAAAGAGTATGTTCCTCCCGGAACCAGCTTGCCTGTAACCATCTGTTTGGCTCCGCCTGCTGTCTGCTGTCTGCCGCTGACGAGCAGACTTTTTGTACCGCTGAATGCTTCGGCATTTGTTACGGTGATGGTTGCCGTATTGTTGCTGGTCCACGGCTGAATGTTACTTTCCTCAAAGCCGCCGTTCACTAACAGTTGCGTTACTGAGGGTGTGCCTGATGTGGTTGCGTTGAACTCATCGGACCCGTAGATTTTGGCAGCAGGCTGACCTTCAACGGGCATATTCATGGTAAGGGGAACCTTGCCGTTCACCCCAAACACAGGCCAGTTATCCGACCACGTCACAGGAACGAGATAGGGGATGCGTCCAATGGCCCCGCTATCACGAAACAGCAAGCCGTACCAAGCGCCGGATGCGGTATCCACGATGCCTCCTTGGGCGATTCCCGAGTCTCTGAGTACAACTTTACCTGTGTATGGACCTGTCAATGTGTTTGCACGATAGGCAAGCTGAATGCGACCATCACCTGAAGGCCAGGCAATCAGGAATACATAGTACATGCCATTGATTTTCTGAATGTGTGCTCCTTCTGCCTTTACAATCATGTTGGAGCCGGCAACACTGCTTGCGTTTGGAATCAGGACCTGATTGAGCCCGCCGGATTTAACCGATTTGGCATCAGGTGTCAGCTCAACGATACTGATGTTATCACTGCCATGAACAAGAAAGGTTCGATTTCCGTCAAACAAAAGGGAGGGGTCATGGTAATAACTGTTCAATGTGTAAGGTGTCCATGGCCCTGTTTCAATATTGCTGGTTTGGTAAATATACGTCTTGCCCGTGGAAAGCGAGCCAAAGGCCACATAATATATACCGTTGTTGTACCGCAAACTGCTCGCCCAGGAACCACGCCCATACTCGTTTTGTCCATTGTTCAGATTCTGTATATCCCCGTTTCCAAGCGTATCGTATACATAGTTTACGATGCTCCAGTTGACCAGATCATAAGACTTCATGATGGGTACTCCCGGATTCATATGCATCGTTGTGCTTGTCATATAAAATGCATTGCCCACCCGAATGACGTCACTGTCAGGAACATCCGCGTAAATAACCGGATTGCTGAACGTTGCGGCTGAAGCAGCGGGACTTGTCAAAGGGAATGATGTTATAAGCAAAGGAAGAGCGAGTAGAAGAGTACTGATTTTTTTCCACATATTCTATCCTCCCAATTGATCATGTCCTATGAATTAAAGAGAGTACTCCAGATAATCAATGTAAGCATCCCAGGTGCCATTATCCGTTGTTACGACCAGCTTGATTTCCTGATTGCCTGTAGCGTGAGTGATGCCGGTGAGGGTTTGAACGGTCGGCTCCGTTCCAGTGAAGTAGAAAGAACCAGCGGTTACACCCCCGATGACCAGATCAACACGAGCTGTATTATTGTTGTTGGAAGCGCCGCGAACAGAGAATTGATGGGTTGGGAATGCAAAATATTGATTGTATGCTGCATAATCATTGTTCCCGTAAAGAGCGACTCCATTAAAAGGGGAACTGATTACGCCAGCGTATTGGCCGCCAAGCGTCATATTCTCGGCTTCGTAACGGGTAACGTTCGGATTAGGATTTGGGTTAGGGTTGCCGCCCGAACCGGATGTGAATTGCCAGTAGTCCAGTTTGAACAGATTTCCATTGCCCGAGCCTGTAAACACCAGATACAAACGATGTACCCCTGTAGCATTGGTAACATTGGTCTCCATCTCGCGCCAAGTTTGCGAACCACCAGTTGAGCTTACGTTAAGTGTTCCAACTAGTGGGCCTGTCGGACTGTCCAGTCGAACCTCGATGTTGCCATTTCCGGTAGAAGCGACATTGGCCTTGAACTTGGAGGCTCCAGCTGAGCCAAAATCAACATTACCGACCGCGATCCAATCCCCGTTATGAATGTTAGTGACATTCTGATTGGCTACAGGGCCACCGCTCGCTTGACTTGGTTCAGTGTTAATTCCTGCTTGCCAGCCAATGGTTTCTGCTTCCACGCGGACATACGGGTTGAGGTTAGTAGTCTGAGGTACACCTGTCATATTCCCCTGAACTTCCTGGATTGTTCCATCCGCATTATGTGTCAGTTTGTTGATATGTGTGGAACGGTACCCTTTACCATCACCGAGGAATGCCTTGCTTACCGTTTGCGCATGGTACGCCACATACCATTCGTTGTTGAATTGGAACACGGCATGGTGGTTATTGCCGCCTACGCCGAAGAATGTGCCAGGATTTTTCAGAAAGTGTCCTTTATACGTGAAAGGCCCCATCGGACTGTCGCTGACCATGTATCCGATCTCACCTTTTGGATATGCAGTGGGATGTGTTCCCGCGAAGTTGATGCAGTAGGAATAATAATATTTGCCGTTATACTTGTGGATGCCGGAATCTTCGAACATATAAGGAGAATCAATAGTCACAGCACTGCCCACCACACTGGTCATGTCGGCACCGAGACGAATGACCCGAGCTGTTTTGGGATTGGCAATGGAAGCAGCGTTGGTGTCGTTTGGAATGCCGCCTCCAGCATACAAGTAAGCAGAGCCATCATCATCGACAAGTACAGCCGGATCAAAGAGCCAGGTGACGCCTGACATACCTGGTGTACTGTGAGTCAGGAGGGCACGACCAAGTGGATCGGACCACGGTCCAATGGGGGAATCCGCCGTGAGCACGCCAATACCTCCGCCCGAGTTGGCAAAATACAGGAAAAACTTTTCTTTGCCAGCAATGGTTTTCTTCGCCATGGCAGGAGCCCAGGATTGGGTAGCCCACTTGGCAATCCCTTGTCCATTATTGGCATTATTTGCACCCGCTACAGGGATGGAACCATGGTCTGTCCAGTTCACCATGTCAGCTGAAGAGATGACGTTAATTTTCCCGATTGTGCTGTACTGGTTCTCTCGGACAGAGCCGTCACTGTTGTACAGATATGCATCACCTGTCATATAGACATAGACCCGATTGTTATGGACGAGCACATAAGGATCGGCTCCCAGTTTATGATCGATGAGGGGATTAGAGTTTCCAGGAAGTTTGGCAACGGCTGCATTGGCTGCATGGCTGGATTCAACGGGCAGGGTGACAAAGATTAGCAGACACGACAACAACAAAACTAGCGGTTTACGAATCATACGTTTCGCCTCCATGAGATTGGATTAGTTGGTGAGCTGAAATTCAGAATAGCTGAGATGATGAAATGCCGAAAAAAGGAAGAGATTTCCCTCATGTCACCCCCTTCTTGAAATAATGGTTAGGTTGGCTGTTAGGATAAGTCTTCATGTTGTCATATATGGTTTAAGCCAGACGACCTGTGCACCGGGTACGTGGTCACGGCAGCAAGGGGAGTGGCTATAACCCGAAGTAAGCCTGCATCTATGAGTGCGATTAGAAAAGCTATAATCTGTCAGGTTTCTTTTTGTAATCGCTTTCAATAAAATGGGTTAGAACACTGAAATTTGGCGAAGAAAGAAGTTTGGTCACATTTAAATGTAATTATTTTTCATATTTTCTTTTAAATGTTTATTAACTTGACGATATCATATCACAATTTTAAGATAATACAATCTTTTTCTATTTTTTAGTAGAGGATGAAGAAGATCATTATTCTATGTGTTTAACATTGGGCTTGATGGTAAAATACGATCTCATATTCTATAAAACTACACTTTCAAGCATAGCTTTACCCGGCCAACAATTAGATACGAAAAAAGACGTCTTAAGCTGTGACCGTTTCCCTGGAATCTACCAGAGGAACGGTTATTTTCGTTTTTTTCTGGAATCGATCCTGGTTATAAAACAAAATACTCGCTTACTTGTTGTTCAACTTGCATTAGCATAATTTCATCCCCATGTTGTACATATTCCAATTTTTGTATAGCTAAAGCCCTGAGCGTAGAAGGTTGTTAAGTGATAATGGTGGGGTGCCCCCTGTGTTTTGTCCACACCGTTGATTGAGTGTTTGAATATTACTATCGAGTGAGCTTATGCCAAATACTGCTAGAGTCAGAGGTTCATAAAGGTGGGATGGGAAAATGGCTATTTTGTCAACTGGGCCGATTGAAAACAATCCGGTTTCCGGGGTTAGACCGACCCAACAGGTAACGATTAGATTGGTAAGTCGGGCTGAGGTGGATTCTGTAACAGTGTCCATTCAGGGTTATGTGTTAAGCACAACAAGAACGCTGTATGTGAGTGAAGTAATCAGTATTGCCCCTAATGAAGCAGTGACCAGAAATTATTTTGCAGATTTAGATGCTTTTGAGTTTGTTTTTGGAACAGATGAGGAAGGCGTGGAGGAAGTAGAGATTTCAGTGTGGGGCAAACAAGCCTCTGGACAATTGGTTGATGCACACCGAGTGGTCGAGCACGAAAAAACAGTTAATAACATCTAGCAGATCAGAAATCCCAAAAAGAGGAGATGTAGCGATGAGCTTTTTATCAACAGGGCCAATAGAAAATAATGCTGTTAGCGGTGTAAGGCCGACTCAGACAGTTACAGTCAAAATTGATAACCGCAGTGATGTGAGTACCTCAACCATACAAATACAAGGGTATTACATGAGTGGTGGAATGAGGGTGCTGTATGTCAGTGAGTCTTTTGACATCGCACCGAATCAAATAATAACCAACAACTATTTTGCGAATCTTGATGCCTTCGAGTTTACTTTTACAACAACAGCGACGGTTAATGATCCTGTGCAAGTATCCGTATGGGGTAAGAGCAGCACAGGCGCTTTGGTAACAGCCCATCGTTTGGTTTCTTCCGAATTGCTGGGTGAAACCCCAAGCATCAACGGAGCTACAGGCGCAACTGGGGCTACGGGAGCAACAGGCACAGCGGGCACAACAGGAGCAACGGGAGCGACAGGCACAACAGGTGCAACCGGAGTAACGGGAGCGACAGGCACAGCGGGCACAACAGGAGCGACGGGAGCCACAGGCACAGCAGGTGCAACCGGAGCAACGGGAGCGACAGGCACAGCAGGTGCAACCGGAGCAACGGGAGCGACAGGCACAGCAGGTGCAACCGGAGCAACGGGAGCGACAGGCACAGCGGGCACAACGGGAGCGACGGGAGCCACAGGCACAGCAGGTACAACCGGAGTAACGGGAGCGACAGGTACAGCGGGCACAACCGGAGTAACGGGAGCGACAGGTACAGCGGGCACAACAGGAGCGACGGGAGCCACAGGCACAGCAGGTACAACCGGAGTAACGGGAGCGACAGGTACAGCGGGTACAACCGGAGTAACCGGAGCGACAGGTACAGCAGGCACAACCGGAGTAACGGGAGCGACAGGTACAGCGGGTACAACCGGAGTAACGGGAGCGACAGGTACAGCAGGTACAACGGGTGTAACGGGAGCGACGGGTACAGCAGGTACAACCGGAGCAACAGGCACAACGGGTGTAACGGGAGCGACAGGCACAGCAGGTACAACCGGAGCAACCGGGGCTACGGGTGCGACAGGTTCTGGAACAATTATTCCTTATGCATCAGGACTTCCAGTTGTCTTGACTACAGTTTTGGGTGGACTTTTGAATACTTCCAGTTTAGTTGGTTTTGGCAACAGTGCTACCGGAGTAAGTGTTAACGGGGGGATTATTGATCTCACAGGCGCTGCAGGCACATTGCTTAACTTTGCTTTCTCGGCATCTCGTGCAGGAACGATTACTTCACTGGCCGCTTATTTCAGCACGACAGCTGGACTTAGTTTGGTTGGATCTACAGTAACCTTAACTGCACAATTATTCAGATCCACTACACCTAATAACTCCTTTACAGCTGTACCAGGTGCATTGGTAACCTTGGCTCCTCCACTGACCGGCATTTTGGCACTGGGCACAATATCCAGCGGAGTGACTACAGGACTGAGTATTCCAGTATCTGCAGGTGACCGCCTGCTTATGGTGTTCTCAGCATCAGTAACAGCCGGAATTGATGTGGCTACAACCGTAGCCGGATATGCAAGTGGCGGCCTTACCATCACTTAACGGAAATTTAGCTCTATAACAAGTTCATAAACAGGGACCCCTTGCGATCATGGTGAGTGGTCCCTGTTTATGTGTGTGCTTTTGTTTTCAAATTCTTTTCAAATGAAAGATAAGGACTATACAAAAACATAAAAAGGCGAGGATTGCTCCTCGCCTCGTACATACCGTGGTCTACTCAATTTCACTCCGTTTTGGTTAGGCTGTCTACGACAAATTTAAGTTGGGCTTCCAACGAAATTGGGTCACTAAACACGAAGCCACGGCTTTCCTCGCGATAAACGTGGTTATTCTGGACAGCAGGGAGGTTATCCCAGATAGGACCTTCAAAAACGGGATCCCCACTCTCATCACCTGTCCATCCACTAATAAAGATATAATCTCCTGCATATTGTGGTAACAATTCAAGTGATAACTTGGCCCAACCTTTGCCGCTGTCGATGGCTTCCTTCTGGATTATCGGCGGTGCCTTCAGGCCGAACTCGCCATAAATAATATCTCCACCTCTACCAAAGCTTCCGTAGGCATAGAATTCTTTGGCACTTCCCGTATCAAAAATCGAAACAGTGCGATCACCTACCGCTTGCTCCACGAGTGGTTTATATTCAGCGATTTTAGCGTCCCACTCTGCGATCCAGGCCATCGCTTGCTCTTCTCTACCAGTCATCTTGCCAAAATCCATCAATTGCTGCCGCAGAGGTACTCCATATTCAACAGCGACGGTCGGCGCAATTTTGGACAGCTTTTCGATCGTTTCAGGGTCATTCCAAACGACAATTAAATCCGGCTGCAACTCCATGATTTTCTCGTAGGGTACATCGTTACCGATGTTGACAACGTCATCGAGCTTTCCTTCTGTATAACTGTTAAAGGACTCATCACCAGTTCCAACAGGCTTAAGGCCAAGAGCTAGCAAATGACCGGTAAAGGCTCCTGCAACCATTACGACCCTTTGAGGTTTTTTGGGGATTTGTACTTCACCGTTAACCGCAGAATAGGTTACCAGCTCCGAGCTGCCGGTTGTGGTGTTACTGATATTACTCTCTGCACCTACAGTTGGACTTTGCGTACTGCCAGTGCTTCCATTCGTGTTTGCTGGCCTGGAACATGCGCTAACCAATAGAGTTAGGCACAACAGTAGGGTAATTCCTAGAGGTAGTTTGCTTCTATACATCCGTAAATCTCCTTTTTCGCTATGTTGATAATGATTATCATCTCTGATATCAATATAACGACGGAGTTTACGCGGAGCAATGGATGATCGAAGCCTAAGGATAGGACGATAAGAACCTTTTGTCACTTGTCCGGACTCATCCTTGAATTGCTTTGGTGTGACTCCTGTATGCTTTTTGAACATTCTTATAAAATAGGATACATCAGCATATCCGACGCTTACAGCGACTTCTTGCAGAGATAACTCGGTCTTTTGCAGCAGCGTCACTGCTTTGTTCATCCTAATACCGATTAAGTAATCGATTAGACTTGCGTCAGTTTCACGTCGGAAGTACTTGGACAGATAAGGGACGCTGTAATGGAATGTACGAGCGAGGGTTTCCCGCGTCAGCGGCTGGGCGTAGTGCTCCTGCATATAGCGAATAAGCTGAGAAGCAAGGTTAGGCCTAACAATGCTGACCTGCTGTTGATCCATTTGTCTGAGCAATTCATATACAAATTGATAGAATAGTGTTTTGGTATGGAGTCGCTCCAAGCGTCCCGGTCTATTCCACTCGCCCAGCATTCGCTCAGTGATTTCGTAGAGGATGGCAGGATGATATGGAATAAAACCGTACTGGAGATGGAATGGCAATGGTTGATCCGGTTGTTGAAGTGTATGCTGCTTGCCAGATAGCGGTAAGGAGGCTTTGTAGAAAATTAGGTAATAATGAAAGGATTCGTCCGTTGGGATGATGTCCAGACGGGTGTTTTTGCCCCCATGAAGCATATAAAATGGTTTGGTAGCATGCTCATTTCCGTCTAAGATCACGGTTGCATTACCATTCGTTACGTACAAAAAGGCGCTTGCAGGGAACAGGTAAGGACGTACGCACTCGTCGGCCTGTATGACAATATGTCGTACATCCATGATTTTGAGCGATGCACAATTCCAGATGAGTATGTGTTCTTGTACATTCAAGGTTGCTTTCAATAGAGAGTTGTCTTCCTTCCATGAGCTGTTGAAGCCAGCCTTTTATGTGGTGAGGTTATTATATAATAATATTAGTGGCTTTTTGTCACTTTCCAAAACGTTCCCCGGTAGTGCCAGATTCTTCTCATAACTTTCGAGTATAAAAGCAAGAAATGTTTGATGTCATGTCCTCTCCATGATCTAAAGAAAATCGCCGAATTCTCCATGTACATGGTCTTTATTATGCGCTGTGGTACACAGGCCGCTAGCGGTTCGTTCAACGGAAACCAGGCACCCGAAACATGGGGTTCGTATTGCGCAGTACATCGGATCAGTCCACCGTTTCCTTTATAGTCTTCCAAAGGCTATGACCAATGCCAGAATTATAAAAAAGATATTAACGCCAAGCTCCCGGTACTCTTTACGCCAAACATGAAACAGCATCCCGAACAGGGTGACCGTAGCCAAAGCGATTGCGACGATCGGCGTAAGCACCGGAGTGATGTTCAGCGCCCAAGGCAAAACTAGGCCAAGTGCTCCTAGTAGCTCCGCGATACCGATCAGAACAACTAGATTCTTCGGCACATCATTGACCCAGGCCCAGGTCTTTTTTGACGACTCGATACGAATGGTTTTCATCCATCCAGAATATACAAAACCTAGCGCCAATATGATTTGTACGATCCATAACGTTACATTCATCTTTTCTTATCCCCTCACTTGCTCGATTTTAATATCTGCCTCTATACTAAAGTGAGAAAGCCGAATCAGGAAGTAGGCACTTAAACCTAACCAGGTAACCAAAAGTAAACCTGGGTATGGTCAGAAAGTGAGGAATAAGAATGACGGTATATTGCAGATTCGGAACGGCCTTGGATATCCTCACGGGTAAATGGAAATCATTGATTCTTCTACGCCTGCTGAGCAACGGTACAATGCGGTTCAGCGAATTACAAAAAGCCATTCCAGATATTTCGAAAAAGATGCTGACCCAGCAGTTAAAAGAACTGGAGTATCACGATATTGTGCATCGGGAAGTATATGCCCAAATTCCGCCAAAGGTCGAATACTCGATTACGGAGTACGGACAGCTCATGAAACCTGTGCTCCAGACAATGAGCAACTGGGGAGCCGGCCATATGAAGCATATGGAGAAGCTGTACGGCGAAGAAGACGAAAAAGGAGCACATCCATCCGAACCTCGGAAAATCGATTCCTTGGGGGATAGGGTGACAAGGGAGAGTTAGTTTTGAATAAACAAAAAATTGTGATCATTGGTGCAGGGATTGTTGGGGCGTGTATGGCCTATCATCTAGCCAAACGAAATCAAGATGTAACTGTTATTGAACGGCACTCAGCCGCGGCGCGTGAAGTCACGGAAAAATCATTTGCCTGGATACATACGACGCATAGAGTGGCTCCTGAATACTGGCATTTGTACGATGCAGCTGTGGAAGAATATCACACACTTCAGCAAGAGTTGTCCGAACTGAAAATTCATTGGCATGGCGCGCTAACTTGGGACACTCCGCCTCTAAGGGAGCAACACTTTCAAAAATTAAACCGGGGGCAGCTTGAGGCATTGGAGCCCAATCTGAAGGAATATCCGGATGAAGCCATGTTTGTCAGCGAAGAAGGTGCGGTGGACCCTATAGCGGTAACGGAGCTGTTGTTGAGCAAAGCGCAAGAGTACGGAGCAAAGATTCAGTTCGACACCAACGTTACACAGCTGAAGCAAGAGGGTTCCCGTCTGGTTGGTGTTCATACATCCAAGGGTTTTGTGGAGTCGGATGTTGTGGTCTTGGCGGCAGGAACAGGTACACCCGAACTTTGTAACCCGTTAGGTTGTCACGTGCCGGTAACTTCGTCACCTTCGATTCTGATTCGGATGAAAACTGCTAATAAACTGATACACACATTAATATCCAATGCGCAATTTGAAGCGCGTCAACTGACAGATTATACGCTGCTGGCTGCGGAAGATTATATCGACGAGTCGGAGGAAAACGGACCACAGGCGGTCGGTAAGCGAGCTTACGACACATTGCGTCACAGTCTCAAGCACGGAAATCAACTGGAACTGGAGAGCATAAAGGTTGGATGGAGACCCATGCCTGAAGACGGTTATCCGATTGTGGGCTTCCATGATCACATGAATGGACTTTATCTGACGCTAATGCATTCTGCAATTACGCTGGCGCCGCTGATTGCGAATCTGGCTGCAAGTGAAATTATTGATGGTAAATCAAGAAATGAATTAGACCCTTGTCGCCTCTCACGGTTCTAGGGTCACTACACAACGAAAAGGACATCGCTCAAGTGGCGATGTCCTTTTCGTTGTGTATGATTGTTGGAGTCTTCTACACTTCCCCAGTAGCCACCGGATTCTCCTCATAACTAAGTCGCTGGCGATTGGCCATTCCATGCTAGCCATTCATCTACCTGTGAATCTCGCTAGCAGACGTGGCACCTTGACTTTCAAGCCACGGGATCAGTTCAGCTGAAAAATTACGTTTTGCCGTGTCCAGTGGAGTCATTCCATCCCAGCTGGCTATCCAGTTCAGTTCGGCGCCTTGGTCAAGCAGGTACTCGGCTGTTTCTCTTTGACCTCCATGGCAAGCACACCAGAAGGCAACGGTTACTGCATCGGGAGGAGAAGGGGAGGTGCTTGTTCCCCAAGGATAACGTTCCGGGAGTTTGACTCCTTTAAAATGTTCTAGTATGGCGTGAATATCTCCTAGGGCGGCCGCATGCCAAAGGGCAAAGATCGCACCGCGCTCAACCAAGCGTCGTGCTGCATCCCATTGTGCGAAAGCAATAGCATCGTCCAGCGGTGTGCCACCGGCGATCACCGCGCCAGGCGCTTCCATGTCTGCACCAGCATCAAGAAGGGCATCGAGCACTTGAACATCATTGGAGCTTGCAGCCCAATGCAAAGGTTTCTCGATGTTTGGACCGACCAAAGGAGCGTTCACTTCCGCACCGAACTTGATCAATACTCGCACGGTATCCGCTCCATTAGGGAAGTGCCCCGGCCAATCCGTCACCACGTGCAGCAGCGTTCGAGAGATACTGGAGTCTGCATCTACATTGTCAGGCTTTTTTTCCGATATTCTTATCTTTGCCAATCCTGGATTCTCTGCCAGCAGTTGCTCTAACGTTGGGATATCTCCAGTGTGAATGGCTTGAATAACGCTCACTGCAAGTTTTTCATCTTCGTAAATAAATTCCATGCTCAAACCTCCTTTCAGGCTTATATCCATATTCATGTATATGGTTCTTATCACATAAGCATCTGAATTGCACATCTGGCATGATACTCCGCGAGACCCCTAGCGAATTGTTGATCGGGGAATTGTCTGTGAAGCAGTTTCAATCCTCCTGATATCAAGGACAAATGATGGCAAAATCGATAAAATGTCATCCGCTCCGGGTCGAGATCGTTATTTTTTAAGTAGTGATAAAAGTCTCCAAATCGAAATTCCAGAAAGCTATGCTCATATTCGAGATCGAAGAATCCTGCGCCCTCAATATCAATAAGGCATGGTTGCATAGCATGATCTATCCATATATGATCCGGACCTAACTCTCCATGAATGAAACTATAGAGATCTCTGGGTTGAATGGCTGCTTCCAATTCGTAAAGTTTCTCAAGCAGCCTTTCGTTATTTTTCCTGATATCTGTCATATGTTTGGATGCATAGGATAAGGCTGTTTCGGCATCCAACCGCTGAATTTTGTAACAAGGTCCAGCCTTTTTGCTGTTATCGTTGGCGTTTCCATAAACGTTTCTTTGGATGTTATGCATAGTAGACAACATATCCCTGATCCGTTGAAACAACTCATTCCGATCTTTGTGATTTTTATGCTGGAAATAGGCTTCGGCTTTCTGTCCATCCACATACTCAACAAGAGCAAAATCATAAGCGTGCCGATCTCTATCGTTATTCAGATCATATAAGTTTGGTGTTCGAATTCCATGTTGAGCGAGAAAGCGAGTATTCAAAGTGAAAAGTTCGCTGCCATAGGAACTGTGGAAAGTGGGTTCATTCAAGATCTCTTCCTGAAAATAGTTGCTGGAAATATCCCAAACGTACAACATACAAGTGAAACCATTCGTGCAATCAATTTTGTAAATGACTTTTTGTGCGCCTCCATGAATTCTTGCGCTCTGCGTTATGTGGTAACCGGCACCAAATACATTGTACACATAATCCTGTAATTCTTCACGAGTAAGATGGTTGTTGGACATCATTGATGTATGCTCCGTTTCATCTGTATTTTGCCGGCCAGCTACCTAAATATATAGAATATTTTTCCAAAAATATAGACTGTTTCTTTTCGATCTGTTAAAGTGTTGATTAAGGTCTGTATATTCATATTTACATCAAAGCAAGGGGCTAGTTACTCACGTTAGTGAGTGACTGGCCCCTATTTTGCATGCAAGTTGACTCTCTATTGACATCAATTAAGACACGGATATTATGTTGCAAGGTATCTTTTTTCGTGTACACCTAGTCAGATCTGAGTTATGGATTATACCGTATAAGCCTTTTACACTTCGACCGTAGCCACGAATTCTATACACTAAGTCCACCGTCTACAGGCAGAACGACCCCGGTAACAAAAGAGGAATAATCACTAAGCAACCAAGCGGCTGCGTTAGCAATCTCTATAGGTTCAGCCGGACGTCGAAGAGGTGTCTTAGCACTAATTTGTTCAATAATGTCGGGGTTAATAGAAACCCACTGCTGAATCATATCCGTCATTGTGGTTCCCGGAGCAATGGCATTGACACGGATACCCGCTGGCCCATATTCGACCGCAGCCGTTTGAGTCAGACTGTTTACCGCTCGTTTAGATGCCCCGTAAGCACCCAATCCCGGATTCCCCTTCAGACTACCCACGCTGCTGGTATTAACAATAGAGCCTGACCCCGAAGTCTCCATCATAGCTTTAATCTGGGCTTTCATGCACAGCCAGACGCCTTTATAATTTACTGACTGAATCAGATCGAAGTCTTCTTCTCTTTCATCCACCAGCGATGATACAGTAACTCCGACGCCTGCGTTATTAAAAGCAGCATCAAGACGACCATATCGTTCCACTGTAGCCTTAACAGCTTCTTCAACGTTGCTTGCATCTGACAGATCGGCTGTAAAATACGCTGCATCTCCGCCCGACGTCACAATTTCATCCCTGACTTTACGCAACTCAGACTCTGTTCTTGCAACAAGCATCACAGAAGCTCCCTGTTGTACAAACAGCCTTGCTGCCTCAGCTCCAATACCTCGCCCTGCACCTGTAATCATTACTACCTTGCTCGCCAACATTTGTCCTGCAATGGTTGTCATATTCATTCTCCTTGCCTGGAATTGTTGATCTCATCAACTGGCTTAAGTATACTTTGACTATTAAATGGTCACGAGAACCTGCTTGATGGTGGGTTTACGAGTGATAGGATAAGGGGGAGGTTTTACTTGAACGACAGTGAGCGCCGTTTAGCGCTAGGTAATTTCTTAAGAGATTTACGCTCCTCACTTTCTCCCCTTGATGTCGGCCTTTTGCCTGGCAATCGTCGTCGCACACGAGGTTTGCGGCGAGAAGAAGTCGCTGGGATCGCCAACATAGGGCTCTCATGGTATACACGCCTTGAACAAGGTCGTGATATCCGTCCATCGGTAGGTGTACTGGAAAGCTTGGCTTCTGCGCTCAAGCTGACACCCAATGAGCGAAGACATCTCTTTCTGCTTGCTGGAGAATCATTGCCTCCTCAATCGTCTAGTGTTGAAGAGAAAATCAGCCCATCCATTCAGGACATGCTGAATGAATTGAATCCTAATCCGGCCTATGTAATCGGGAAAAAGTGGGATTTTCTCGCTTGGAATAAAGCGGCAGATGCTGTATTTACGATTAATAAGGTATCACCTCCGCATGATTATAATTTGATGTGGCGCCAATTTACGGATCCTGTGTGGAAAGAGGGATCGGAGGATTGGGAAAGTGTCTCACGGAGAATGATTGCCGAGTTTAGAACGTCAAGAGCACGCTATCTGAACGATGATTCATTCGACAAGTTAATCGAAGATCTGAAGAGGACAAGTGCTGACTTTACAAGGATGTGGCAGTATCATGAAGTGCCAAGCTCCCTTGACGGCTACAAGAGGCTGTTGCACCCCACTTTTGGAGTTATTGAATTTGAGCATGTCACCCTTCAATTTCCAAATGAACCAGATCAGCGAATCATGATTTATATGCCTCATCCAGCAACAAAATCCCGTTTAGAGCATTACTTCACGAGTAGTCAACCGTAAAAATTGAAAGCAAATGCCGCCTGAAGTTATCTCAAGCGGTATTTCTGTCAATCGCTTCTGCTGTGAAAGTTGAGAGGTATAATAATAATTGGGATAAGCGCAACTAGAAGAAAACGGGCTGGTATGAAAGACGTACGAATCCGAGCTGATCCTATTGCACATATTGCATACTAATTTCACTAGATTATATATGACCAATGATTTTAAGGAGCTGGGAAGCCATCTTACATTTCAATGAACATCTTTTATTATGGAACAAGGCATCTATTAAAATAATGGATATTCGCCATATAACTATGCAAAGGCAGGAGAGACTTCACACCTACCGATTCCCTGCGAGCTGTTTCTTATACACGGTGCGTGGCAATGCTGTTATACGGTTGGATGGAAAAGATCATCAGGTCTCGCGATTCCATGTTTTGCATGGTGGGAAGGGGTGTTGCCTGAACATTTTGTCTGTTGAAGAGGCCCTTGAATATTATATGATTTATTACAAAGCCATCATCCCGCTGCCTGAACGTCAGGATATCCTGGCTTTGATGGAGCACCGTAATCCCTTCAAGCTTCAATACGGCTTTGCACCTGATCATCCTGTTTCCTTGTTGGGTAAAGTACAGTACATGATGACAGCTTGGGAAGAGCAAGAGGCACTGGAACAGTTCCATGTAAAGTCATTATTTTATCAATTTGTATACGATTTGTTATGGCAAATCCACAATGGGCGCGTGCCAACAATAAAGCCAGACCTGGTTGCACAAATGAAATATTATATGCAGGAACATTACGCTGAACCCATTACAATGGACTTGTTAGCAGAGCTTATGGACAGTAGTCCACGACATTTATCAAGGCTATTCAAACGCCAGACTGGTCATAGTCCGATTGATTTTGTCATTCAAATCCGTATGAACAAAGCGAAGGAACTACTGCTTGCTACAGATGCTACTTTACAGGAAATTGCTAAGACTGTTGGTTATCCAGATGGTTATTATCTTGCTAAAATATTTAAAAAATATATGGGTATTGCACCTATTCGTTATCGAAAGCAGCATGAAAGTCCTAATGTACCATCGAATGTGGCACGATTAGGCATTGTACAGGACCTAACTTCCTTATATATTGATAATGATTATCATAATCAGCATATATTTGAGGAGGAATTATTGATGTACAGAAGTAGAAAGACACCCTTGGCTATCACATTATTACTTTGTTTAACCCTATTGCTCAGCGCTTGTTCAACTGGTGGGACAGGAAGTCCTTCAGCTAATGAAGGTTCTGGGAAGCCAACGAATCAGATAGCGGCCAACAACGCTAACAATACAGATACACAATCTCAAATGAAGACCGTAACCACCTTAAAAGGGGATATTGAAGTACCGGTTAATCCACAACGAGTAGTTGTCCTGTATTTAATGGGTGATTTGCTTGCTTTAGGCGTAAATCCTGTGGGAATCTCTTCTGTAGAAGAAGGCGCGGCTTTTGCGAGCGAACTGGAAGGTGCGACCTCATTAGGAGCATTTAATCCGGACCCGGAAGCAGTAACTGCGCTTAATCCAGATCTCATTATTGTTACCAATGAAGAAATATATGAAGGACTTAAAATGATTGCCCCTACAGTATATATTCCTTATGACCTGCCAGTAGAAGAACGTATGAATTTGCTTGGAGAAATTCTGGGTAAAGAGGGACAAGCTCAGGAAATGTTAGATAACCTTCACAAAAAGGTTGAGCAAAGCAAGGAAAAACTTGAACAAGCAGGTATTTTGGATAAAACCGTCACAATTATGGAAAGCAACAAAGGTTCCATGGCTGTAATGACAGGCTTGGGTTATGGCCGGGGTTCGCAGATTATTTATCAATATTTAGGGATGAAAGCACCTGAAGTCTTGCAACTTGAAATTGAAAATGCAAGAAACGATGCGACAAGCAAGGACGTTTCTTATGAAGTATTACCTGAATATGTGGGTGATTATATATTCCGTTCTTCCTTTGAAGGAATGGTTGATCTGTCAGACAATTCAATTTGGAATAACATCCCCGCAGTCAAAGAAGGACGACTGGTTGATATGAGCTTTGGTTTATTTTTCTACAATGATATTTATTCATTAGACAAACAGCTTGATTTTATTGTGGATAACCTGCTTAAAACCGCGGAGTAATTGGAGGGGCCATTTGACCCGTATAATTGATTGAAAGGCACTTCATTCGGAAAGGAGACATCATTTTTTGAACTATTATTTTCTGGAATCTCAATATCCTCGTAGAGGGTTTATTAGTGGCGGAACAACCTTCACTCCCCAATTAGATATGAATTATTTGGCGATAGAGAATCCGTTGCCCGAGGGAACAACGGCAGAGGTTGAGTTACTGTCTACAGTTCGTAACCTGAACGTAGATTACTTTGAGACGATCACAGGAACGAGACATGTATCAGATCGTTTTAAAACGCTGTTGGAGGAAACGAAAACAAATACACAGTTTATTCCGACAACCGTGTGTTACCACGACGGTCGTGCGGTTGAAAAAAACTATTGGACTGCACATCAGCTTGATCGTTTGGATGTTTTCGATTATGAACGTTCGGAATATGGGCGCAAAGCGGTCATTGCTGCATCTGTACAACAGCCTCCACGTAAGATCGTCAAAGTTGTATCTTCAATCTGCCTTCATGAAGAGCGAATTGGCGAGCATGAATTTTTTATGCTGGATTATATAAATATCTTCAAACCCATTGTTTCAAAAGATTTTTACGAAGTATGCCGAAAACATAGGCTGAATCTGAACGTTACAGAGGTCGGAAATGTAAGCATCTAAAATGCTACATGGATATAATGGAAGCACAAAGAAGCCCACGCAAAACGTGGGCTCTTAGTCTTTATTTTTCCCCAGTAGCCACCGGACTTTCTTGTGTATTTTGCTTGGCGCGGGTCAGCTGACTTAGCTCCCTGATCTATGCATCAAGTTTTCCTTTAACGTATAATCCAATTGATATAGTCTTGTATCATTTCTTTGCTTCGTGTTCTATTTATCTTATCCGGCTCTAGATACAAATTGAGAGCCATCCCATTCATAAAGGCATACAGTTTTTCTTGTTCCTTCTCTTCATCGGTTGTACGCAGAAGACCTTCATTTTTCAAGTACATGATGCAGTTCTTGATTGCGTTATGCAGGTCCTCATAATTGGCGTCGAACCCTTTTTGCGTTTTTCCATAGCTTACAAATGCAAACCAAACCTCCATTTCCAATAATGTTTGTTCATCCGTCGGGACTAGTTCGAGCAAGTATTCAACAATTCTTTCTTGAGGCGCCAGTTCTCTTGCATTCAGATTTTTTATTCGAGTAAGTACCTTTTCCTTAACTAACTCCATTGCAAACGCTAATAGACTCTCTTGTTTTGAAAAGTAATGTCTTAAAGCGCCTTGTGATAATCCGGCCTCCTTCGCAATCGTTCTTGACGTTGCATGATGAATGCCTTTCTCACTAATGATTTTCCAAGTAGCTTCAGCGATAATATTCTTCATCTTCTCATGGTCCACGATTTTTGGCATACACACAGAATATCATATTATTTAACTCAACTGAAATAAATAGACGATGAAGAAGGGATGTGCTAGAATTTATTTAACTCAACTGAATTAAAAAAGAATGGGGCAAACGCAACATGCCACTCAAAGGAGTGCAATTGGAATGAATCAGCAATTCAAAGTAATGCTTCCAGCATGGGGAAAGGCAATCGGCTTATTATGTATGATCATTATATTTGCTGCTGTATTGTGGTTAGTGTGGACCGGAAATTTGAATATAAGGTACACGGCTGATCATGAGGAAGTGATTCCAATATGGCATAGTATGTTACCGGCATTCCTTGGTATTTTTCTAATCCATATGATTCCTTATCAAAGTCATGATTCCTCAATTTTCCAACAAATGGAGAAACATCACTTGGTCGTTCAATCGATTGTATTATTGCTGTCAGGCGTTTTATTTACGGTTTCTCTGATAACGATAGACCAGCAAGGATTACATTTCCAGCTATATTATTTGGCGTTCAAGTTAACGACATTAATGTTCACTCCGTTGATTTTATTTCTGATTTATCGCAAAATGGCTGGCGGGCATCAAGACATTATCTCGGTAAAACCTCGCACTCGCAGACACGTCATCGTACCACTAATCGTTATTTTGGTCTGGGGTTATCTAAAGTTCTATTCTCCAATTGCACAACCAGAAGGAGAAATCGTAGCAACCGATATGACAGAATTACTTCTCTTGGTGTTGATTGGTTTTATGATCAATAGCGTATTGGAGGAAGTTTTTTATCGGGTATGGCTGCAAACCCGATTGGAGACGTTGCTTGGAAGATGGCCCGCCATACTACTAGTTTCAATACTATGGTCCATTTGGCATGTCGCCATTCAAGGAAATGGTCATTGGGATATTGATGTGGCAACAGTAATTGCAAATCATGGGGTTACAGGTCTGTTTCTTGGTTATTTATGGGCCCGCTATCGTAAAATATGGGTGATTATCTTGATACATGGACTCATGAATGCTTCTCCTCATTTTCTTTTGCAGATCCTGTTTCATTGAGCGAGAAAGGATTGGGTTGGATCAGTCTTCCCATGCAACGATGCCTCTATCTCTCCCGTATTTCCGGGTGATGCTTAGTCACTGAAAATGCACCGCCCCAGGCATCAGCCTGCATGGCGGTGTATTTGTCTTGAGACACTGTAGACTTCTGCTCCGTACTACTCTTCCCCGGTAGCCGGTAGCTACTGACTTCCCCTCATAGCTAATCCAGTCGCTCCAGTCTCCGGGATACAACTTCACATTCGAGAATTCCGCTTCTTCCAGTGCAATCACGTGCGAACAAGTGATTGCACTGGAAGAAGCGGAGTGTAGTAGTATTCCTGTGGAGGTATCGGATACACGAAATATATACATAATTTTCCTAAGAATTAATTTTGTTTGTTCCAATCTCTCAAGTAGGGTCCTCAAGTTACTAGAACTATTTTAGTTTTACACGCCTTTCGTATGATAAGTATAATGACATATTTTTTTTGTTTTTATAAGTTTTTTCTTTATTTTCAGCTATTTAATGTTACTTTTATTGACAAAAAAATATTGTTGTAAAATTATTTATATGTTATTGTGTGTTTGTGTTAGAAAATATTACATAGTATAGAGGGGGAGCGTAATGTTTATTAACCGAACGATTAGGAAATTTGGGGTTTCAGTAGGGATTATAAGTATGTTTACATATGCTCTACCTTCAGTGGGCTTTAGTATGCCACTGCAGCCAACAACCATCGATAAGGTAGAAGGTGATTATTATGTAACGTCTGCGATTGAGAACATTCGCTGGGGATCACTGCCTAATCGAGATAGCTCTCCGATTCTTACTGTACCATCAGGAAGTGCTGTAACATTTGATACGGTATCGCATGAGGGACTGATAGAGGATCAAGGGAGAAATCCAGTGGAGTACTTCGGCAAATTCGGGATATCCCCCGATGGAGTGTTGGATGACGCGAAGGCAATTGCGGCTTCTGAGATTAAGCATGATTATGTAAAAGACGGACCTCATATTATCACTGGGCCAGTAGCGGTTGAGGGAGCAGAGCCAGGAGATGTTCTTAAAGTAGAAGTCCTTTCGTTGCAAACTCGAGTTCCATATGGTGTCATTTCTAACCGCCATGGGAAAGGGGCCCTTCCTAACGAATTTCCAGAAAATACAGGCCCACAAGAGGGAGCTAGCGCAACAAAACCGGAATTATATAATAATGTATCTATATTTACGCCTATTGAAGAAATCAACGGCAATTGGTATGGGGTATTACCAACAAAAGCTGGCAAGAATGTACGTTTCCCAATTAACCCGTTTCTAGGTGTTATGGGGGTTGCACCAAATACCAGCGAAGTTGTGAGTTCGATCCCACCTATTGAAACAGGAGGGAATATGGATATTAATGAGTTGGGTGTTGGTGCAACTATTTATTATCCGATTCAAGTTAAAGGCGGGCTATTCTATACTGGAGATCCGCACTTTGCTCAAGGAGATGGAGAAGTAGCGTTGACTGCATTGGAAGCTTCCTTAAGGGGGACAGTTCGGTTAACGGTGTTAAAGAAAGGTGATCCATCACTGCCCCATCGTGGAGAATTTACGCAACCCTTTGCTGAAACAGAGGATTATTGGATTCCAATTGGACTGGACCCTGATTTGGATGAAGCAATGAAAGAATCCGTACGTGAATCGATTCAATTCTTATCCGATAAGCTTGATATGGATAGAAGTGTAGCTTATGCGTACCTATCGGCCGCAACGGATTACGAAGTATCTCAGGTCGTGGACCGAACGAAAGGCGTTCATGGACTCATTCGAAAGACCGATTTCCTTGAATATGTTGACGTTGCCATGAATGTAGGGGGTACGACAATCAAACCGGTTGTTCGTAACGATGAGTTCTACGTACCGATTCGAACAATTTCGGAGCTATTGGGCGGTACAGTAGTATGGGATCATAAGACGCGTACAACTCAAATCAAATTAGGCATGAAAAATATAAGTGCTCAAATTGGTTCAGATGTGTATTCAATTAACGATAAACTAGTGTTCAATAGTAACGTACCAAAGCTTTTAAATGGCGAAACCGTAGTTCCGGTCTCTGTTATTAATGAAATACTAGGTGCTTATGTCAACTGGACGACGATCGACAAGACGTTAACAGCAAGTGTGTCGTTAAGTAAAAAGTAATAATAATAGATTTCATTATTCAACCGTGGTGGACAGATGTCCATCACGGTTTTTTTGTTATCATGAATCCCAAAAAGCTGACGGTTAGCAATTCAATATCAGTCCGGTTTCACGGTATTTATAGGCTGCTTAGTGTTCGATGATAATTCTGTCCAACTTGAGATTAACCGGATGTGCCAACGTATCTCCAACCGGGCACTTGCTCTCCAGGAATTGTACAAATGCTTCAACCTGCTCTTGGGGAGAATCTGTTTTGATACGGAATGTATACCGAATATCGGAATAGCCCGGACGCACCTCTGATTTGTCGAAAAAGCCATCCAGGTCAATATCGCCTTCTACATCCACAAAAAAATCCTTGAGATTCACCCCAAATTTAGGTGCATATACCCTAGCTACGATCGACTGACATGCTCCCAGTGAGGCGAGTAAAGCTTCCACCGGATTCATGCCGGTATCGGTTCCACCCAAGTTTTTGGGCTCGTCGATAATAAACTCGAAGTTTCGAGATGTTACTTTCACTTGAACTCCGTTTTGCAGATGAGCAGATGCTTTAAACGTTTGGAGGGCAGCCATTTTGTAGTCTCCTTTAGTGGGTTTATTGATACTGAATTTATTCATAGTTTTCCGCTAAGATTATATTAGATTGGATAACTTGCGCTGTCAATCCTCAATTTCCCAATATTTTTGATCTCGGGAACAGCGCAAAGAAGCATATGCTGGTCTATAAAGTTGCTTAGGCGGACTGCTTATTACATTTAGAAGCGGGTGATTACCAAAAAACCACCCCTGTCCTGCAAAATTGAGGGAGAGAGGTGGCTGGATGAACGATATTTAATTCCTTAGATTAATGATTTTTTAATGCTGCGTAAAATTGATGGTTTTTTAATTCAGCGTATCAATGGTACAGCTTCAATTCAGCAATAGACCACCACCACTCAGCATTGTCCGTAGTCAAAGCAATTTTGACATATCGTGCCTTCTGGTTGGTGAATGTCGCTGAGATTAAAGAATCTGTTCCCAAAGCTTCTGAAACCGGATTCCAATGCTCGCCATCCGTTGAAGTGACGATTGTAAAACTGCGGGCATAGTCATTGGTACTGCTGCCTGAGTCCATAGTTAATCGGCTGAAATTCTGAATGCTTCCCAGATCGATCTGAATCCACTGGTCTGCTTGTTGTCCGGATGCAGAGGTCCAGCGTGAGTTCAGATCATCATCCAGCAGTGCACCAACGTCTTCAGACGTGGAGGCTGTAGCTGTCCAAGATGTCCGATCCAGTTCGGTAGGCAGCAGATCATCCTGTTCCCCGGGTGCCCATGGTGTCTGATCGGCAGTATAAACTGCGATTTCAGCTACAGACCACCAGTGAGAATCCGTTCCGGTCTGGACGATTTTGATATAGCGGGCCTCATGAGCAGGGAATGCAATGAAGAGCAAGGCATGTTTTCCTTCACCCGTAGCCACAGCTTTACCCCAATCCATGCCATCCAGAGAGGTGTATACTTCATAACCGCGAGCATAATCCTCACTGTTGTGTGCACTATCCAATACAATCCGGTTCACTGTCTCTGAATTGCCCAGATCCAGCTGAAGCCACTCACCGCCTGTTTGTGCCTGACCGGAAGTCCAGCGTGTTTGGTTCGAGCCATCCAGTATCGCCGTTGCAGCTTCCTCATCGGAAGACGCTGTGACGGACCATGCATCTGAAAGCAGACGTTTTTGTTTTCCTGTTCCATAGTGATTAACAAATAGCTCGGAGACCGACCACCATTGATCGGATTCACCCATCTGCATGATCTTCACATAACGAGCCTGCTGCTCAGGGAAGGTGATGGAGAGACGTCCTGACACGCCTTCGCCTCCAGCAATAGAGGTTCCCCAGTTTTGCCCGTCATCGGAAACGAAAATGCGATATTGCCGCGGATAGTCATCCTTCGCGTTCCCCGGGTCCAGCTCTACTGCGTCAAAAGCACTCGTTTCCCCAAGATCAATCGTAATCCACTGTCCGCTCGTTTGCTTTCGCCCGTTCGTCCATAATGTGTCTTTATTTCCATCAAGCATGTGAGCCGTGACATCCGTTCCTTGCGTGGAGGAAGCGGTCACGATCCAGTTTGAGCGATCGGACAACGGAGCTGGATTTGGATACTCAGGGGTCTGAGGCAATTTTCCAAATCGGGCGAGCTTGAGTTCCGAGATGGACCACCAACTGTCTGCGGGAGCAGTCAATACAATTTTGATATAACGCGCCGTCTGCATACCCAAATCGACGGACAGGCTTGGAGATGAGCCTGTTCCCTGTGCAATTGGCTTGCTCCAGTTTTCATCGTCCTTCGAAACGTAAACTTCATACCCGTGGGCATAATCACCTCCGCTGTTGCCGGAATTCATGAAAAGTGTGTCCATCATTTGCTCGTTGCCCAGATCAATATGGAGCCAGTCTCCAGGCTGTTGCGTTTGTCCAGATGACCAGCGGGTAGTCAAATCTCCGTCAATCATGCGTTCGACTGCTTCCGAACTGGAAGAGGCGGTAATCGTCCATTCGCTGCGATCCAGATAGGTGACGCCTTGTGAAGCATCTGGCTGCTTGACTACTGTATCCTCCAATGGATTGACTTTCACTTGAGCTTTCGCATAGACGGTAGCCGAACCCAAAGCTCCGCTTGCATTATAAAAACGAACCGTTTTGGCGGTATCTGACGGATTCCAGATTTGCGCCGTGTAGACACCGTCCTTTTCGTATACGGTTGCTGCGGGAGAATCTGCCCAAATATCCATGGTACGTGTTCCTGTGGATGCCATGCTATGCATGAACCAGTAGGCGTTAAAGACTTCGTTTTGCTGCATCTCTTTTGTATCCCACTTCGCAAGAGCAGTCTCCGGGTCCCCGATGGATTGGAATGGCCAGATGATGTGCTGCCATGTGTGCTCCTGCTGACCACCAAGATCCTTGATCAGACCGTTGTATAGTGCCGCGGTATTCTTCGGATCACGACCATAATAGGTCATCCACTCTGCGGGCGGCAACCAGTGAATGCCATAAATATGCTCGGCCTCGTTGGAGAAGTACGTGCCATACAGGTAAGCACTGCCGTATACATGCCCTACGGTAGCGTGTTTGTATCCTTCCAACCAGTTGTCCCCATCGTAGTTGAACCAATATTGCTCGGCCGCTTTTTCCTCGGTGACGAAGCCCCAGATGCCCGCATCGCGATAGGCTTTGTTCCCCGTTACTTCGCCCCACATATATTGTCCGACCCAACTGAACAGAGCTTCGCCTGCAGCTTCCTGATTGTTTCCGCTGCGATTGTCGGCATAACCGCCCGCCCAGGAATGACCAGAATAAGGATCAAAATTACGCATCCATGGGAATTGATCGTCTGTGTGTGAAGGATTGGCATAATCCCGGATCAGCAGTTCAACCATATCGCCATAATCCTGTACAAAAGTTGGATCATACGTTGCCAGCACTGCAGATGCAAAGACGTAATAGCCATACGTAAAATGATGATCCGTCAGCCCGGTATTGACCCCGAACCCGCTTCCATAAGGGAAGATCGTTCCCCATTGCTCCGAGTAATAAAAATAATAGGAGTGCAGACGTTCATCCGGTGAAAAGGTGTACCAGTCGGTCAAAATGCTTCTTAACAGGGACAGGTAGTGGTCCCGACGTTCCTGATCTCCAAGCTGATCGCTAATGAGCACACCTAGTGCAAGCGGATGAAGCTTTTTCCCCTGCCAGTAGGGATCTTCGCTCATTAAATTGCCTGACGTATCTGCATCAAGCTGATCCAGATAACTGATTAATTGCGCGCGTGAGTATGTCGGATTATCCGGCTCCACAAATTGCGGAATAATGCCGTAGAAACGATCCTGTGTCGTAAAGCTGTTGCCTTCGCTCACTTTCATTATTCCACGAATAGAAGGATAAGCGAGCTCCGTGAGTGGAGTTGTTGCAAGTTTCCACTGGTGCGGGAACAAAGCCATTAATGTGTCGGCGGAAAAGTTGGCACGCTTCGTTTGTGTAACGGAGTTAAAGGTTGTTGTAACTTGTGAAGTGCTCTCGTTATAGTCGTAATCGACCTTCGTATCCGTTACAAAAGCATAGGCATGCTGGTAATAGTATGCTAATTCTGATGCAGATGGCAGGGTAGCGAGCGACAAATAATTTTCGCTTGATCCCAGCTTAATCTTGAGTGTATTGCCCAGCTTTATAAATGTGGTTCCTTCAGGTGCATAAAGACCATAATTTCTTGTAAAAGTTTGCGGCGAAGGCGCTCTGTCCTGATTGGTGACTTCTACACCGATATGATCTCCTGTCCATGATTCCCCATCCTGCAACACAATCTCACGGTTTTGATCATCAAAGAGACGTGTAATGTTCGGTGAACGAATCAGGATGGTGTCCGGGTCCTCAAACGTGTTGTACAGGAAAGGGGAGCCTTTTACAAAGGTTGTATTGACCTTTGCCGTGTCATCATCACTCATGATGATGTTAGCGGAGTAATCCCCGTATCCTGCGATCTTGGTATTGACCTTGGCTGGGTTCATATCGCTTGTTGTCAGGATGAGGTCTGCTTCACCGTCTGCATCCATCGAGTTGCCATCAGCAGAAACGTATCCAGCACCAGGATTCAAAATATGAAGCCCCTGTTTGGTGTATCGATTTTTGAATGGGAGTGTGACCAGGCTGTTTCCATCTCCTAAATCCGAAACGAGAATCGATTGCCACCAGTCATTGGATGGAATCGGGGCGGTGATGTCAGCTGTGCGATTTTTTGGGTTTTTCGGTTGCAACATCGTGATGTCATTAATGGCATAACTGCCAGCTCCGACTTGTACCGAGCTCATCTCTGGGATAGACGGAATGGTGTAGACCGGTTTTTCATCTCCTTGAATATACTCATATACATCAAAGGCATAGAGTGAATAACCGTTGGTTGTACCTCGGCCATGACCTGCGAGTTTGACATATCTGGCTTCTGAATATACAGGAATGTCATCCCGTCCTCCATTGCTGTGTAACTCCCGATACAGCGTAGTCCATTGCTTTGCGTCGTCGGATACCTGAATGTCGTAAGCACGTCCAAACGCATTTTCCCATTGCAGAGAAATTTCTCCGATTTCCTGACGTTGACCAAGGTCAACAACAATCCATTCCTGATCCTTGTATATGGAAGACCAGCGTGTACCTGGATCACCATCTGTCACATTGCGCGCTTCATAATCGCGCTTCTCCATTTTGGCCTTGTCTTCGGCGGAGCGGCTAGGTTCGTCAATCTCTTCCGACGACGCTATAACCGATTTACCAAGGGCAAGGTTTGCGGCAGTTGGTTTTGGAGGTGGGTTTGCTCCACCCGTTCCATACACATCGAACGCGTACAGAGAAATACCATAGGCTTGCTGCGCCCGTTCATGACTGAACAAACGCACATATCGTGCATTGACGGAAACCTCCACTTCTGTCAGACCGCCTTGCCCCTTCGTTGTGGAGTACACTTGCTTCCAGTTGACTTCGTCATCCGACACTTCAAGGTCGAAGGCGGAAGCATAGGCATTTTCCCACTCAATCGAGATGTTGGAGATGGAAGCAACTGCACCCAGATCAACATAGATCCACTGAGGGTCCTGTTGCCACACACTTTCCCATCGGGTATTTTTGTTGCCATCCACGGCATGATCGGCTGTATTCCCACCAAGGGATGAGGAGCTATACACCGGTCTGTTCAGGGATAAGAGATATGACCCTTCTGCAGCAGCGTTTGCTGCCTTGCTAGGCCATAGCGGCAAGCTGCTGACCAACAATAGCATGGATAACAGCAAGTTCACGCAGATGCTGCGTGTGTTTCGTTTGTGACTCGTTCGTCCCTTCATATCTTCTTCTCCTTTGTTAGTTCCTGCCTTTCAACCAGACAGAACTTTCTCTGTTTCCTAACAACCTGTTATATGTATTGTTCTGTTCTCCCGTGCCGCATTTCTGAGGTAGATTTCAGGATGCATACATGGGATATGCGGATGTTCATTTGTTGTATATCGAACATTTTGTGTGGATTATAAAGATTTTTTAATCGTTTTCGTAGAAAAGGAGACATATGTCCTACATGAGGTAAGCGTGGTGTGCAACTATGAAATGATGAATTGGGATTACGGTCCGATAGCAATAAAATATTTTCTTTTCGTGTTATAGGAACAAACAACACAGGAATCAACTTGCGAAGAACTTCACTCGATTTTTGGGGGAGAAACGCGACCTAATGACATTATAAATTACGTGTAATAATGTAATGTCGATATGAGGGAGTGTGAAAAAATGGATATTCAAAAGCTACGGAAGAAAAGCTTGAACGTAAAATGCAAATGGGAGTTCCTATTGATGAAACTATGCTTGAAGGTCTGATACAAAAAAAATGTCGTTTCAGTTCCTATTTCAGATGATGTTATGAATATTATCGATGATTTAATGACAAGTGGACATGTAAACAGCCGATCTGAAGGAGCTTCATACTTAATAATGTTGGGAGTCAAAAGTCATCTAGCTAATGATATACAGCTTTAATTTCGTATATCTGGCTTCTCCAGCCCGTTATGAAAATGGGCTGGAAAAGCCGAAGTCAATTCAGCCAGCTCGCGGAAATCAGACAGGTGCTTCACTTCTTCCTCAAATTGCAACTAACATAACTACAAAAGATATTAATATCTTGGTACCTTTTGCTGAAGATTAAATTGCAGTACGAGTGCAGCCAGAGCAATTGTGGCGATATTGATGTATAAAGCGATATTCCTCAGCAAGCCAAACAAGGCTCGACGATTCAAGTAGCTCCGTTTTCTGAATAAAAATTAGTCTTCTTCCCCCGTCGCCACCGGGTTCTCCTCATAACTAATCCAGTCGCTCCAGCTCCCGGAATACAATTTCACATTTGTATATCCCGCTTCTTCCAGTGCAATCACGTTTGGGCAGGCCGAGACGCCAGAACCGCAATACACTATAATTGCACCATCCTTGTCCAGCTTACTGAAACGCTCTTCTAACACCTCAGTACCTGTCCAACGTCCATCCCAATCCAACACATCTTTCCAAAAGTAATTCACCGCACCCGGAATATGTCCGGCCTTGGCATCAATCGGCTCCTCCAGACCCGCATAGCGGCGAGCATCGCGAGAGTCGATTAACACGGAGCTGCCACTTGCCGAGGCTTGTTGCACATCTTCAACACTTGCCAGCATGGCTGGCTGGATATTCACCTCAAAGGAAGATGGGATCTGAACCGGTACATCCGTGGTCACCGGGAATTTGGCGTTTTTCCAAGCGGAGAAACCTTCGTCCATGATATACACCTGTTCATGACCGATGTAGCGCAGCAGCCACCAAAGACGAGATGCATTCATCCCGCCTTGATCGTCATAAGCAACAATACGACTATTGGAGCCGATGCCAGCTTTGGAGAGACGACTTGCGAGCACAGCCGGATCAGGAAGCGGGTGACGTCCTCCGTGTGCAGAGACAGGAGAGGATAGATCTTTTTCCAAATCGAGATAGACAGCTCCTGGAATATGTCCAGCTTCATAGGCTTGTCTTCCAGCCTCCGGCTGACCGAGCAAGAATCGGCAATCTGCAATGACCACATCCGGTTCATACATTCTGGCGAGCAGCCAGCGCATGGATACAATATTTTTCATTAAAATACACCGCCTTATGAGAGTGGTAGAGTCGTTTATAACTATGCATTACGAAAAAATACGTTATACCGTGGTAGGTTCAACAGGCCCTTTGCCAGCGATAGGAGCGTCAGCAGGAATGGGTTGAGGTTTGGTTTTACCATATCGAATGAAGATCCATACCCCGAATATAATGACAACCCCGGCAGACATCTGTAATGCAGTGAGGGATTCGCCGAGCAGCATCCAGGCCAGTAAGGAAGAGAATACGGGTTCCCCAAGTACGCCCATGGATACCGTTGTGGCATTCATATATTGAAGCAGCCAGTTGAAGAGATAATGTCCAAAGATCGTTGGCACAATGGCGAGCAGCAGGAAGATTCCCCACTCTGACGCAGCGTAACCTCCGAACGGATGGCCCATGATCAGATTATATACCGCCAGCGTGCAAGCAGCTACGAAGAACACCCAGAAGTTATACGAGAATGCACTAAGTCCCGCTCGCAAAAATTGACCCAGCAGCATATGGACAGCGACTGCAATTGTGCCAAGCAAAGACAGTATATCACCTTGCAGGGCAGTACCTGCCAACTGGAAATCTCCTGCGCCAATGACGATTGATCCAAACAGGGCGATGCCCATGCCGATGATCATCATGCGGTTAATTTTGGCTTTGAACAGCCATACCGAACCGGCAAGAATCAGTATAGGCTCCAGCGCGAGAATAACTGTGGAACTGGCAACACTGGTGAGCCGCAGCGAACCCATCCAGAGCAGGAAATGAAGGGCCAGCATCACACCGGATGCAAGCAGCAAGCCCCATTGGCGTAAGCTCAGACGCATCATCTCGTGTCTGTATTTCCAGACAAACGGGAGCATTAGCAGATTGGTCAAAAATAGACGGTACATGGCAATGACCGCAACATCTGCGGTAGACCAACGTACAAAGATCGAAGAAAAAGAAATGGCGATAATGCCGACAAAAAATAACAGATAGATGGATCTGCCGGCACGGTTCAAGCTTGTCATGGGTGTAGCTCCTTCTTGAAGTCTGATAGCGTAAATCACTTCATTATACAGGAGAAGGTAACCGCAGGAAAGATAAAGAGAACGAATAGATAAGTAGATTGTAACCGGCCTTGTAACTATTCTGTCATTCTCCCGATCCATTTTTCTATTAATCTTCTATATAGAGACATGAAACGAGATAATCTACCAATAATCGGGAAAAAATGAAAGTAAGGAAGTGGCATGAAAGTGAGAGTCCAACAAGAGAGAGCGGGAGAACGTGGAAGTATTCCGCCTAGCACAAGTCGCACGAAAACACATAAACGAAGAAAAATCCGGTATGGAAGGATTAGCATAGCTCTAATGCTCCTGGTACTGTTCGTTACCGGTATAACATATATATTCCTTGGCATGACGCATTGGATCAAAAGCGTTGTGGCGCCGCCTCCAATGACTGTAATCGAACAGCCCGCCAAGCTCGGCATGATACAAGTTACTCCGGATGCGAAGGAGGAGCCGGTACGGTTCCAGGGTCAGGTTCGCAAATTGGCATACATAACGTTTGATGATGGCCCAACTGAATATACGGAACAACTGCTGGATATTTTGAAGCAGCATGAGGCGAAGGCTACCTTTTTCATGATCGGACGTCAGTTGAACCAGCATCCAGAGGCAGTGAAACGGCTGTTGAAAGAAGGCAGTTACCCTGGACTTCACAGCATAACGCATAACTATAAAAAGCTGTATAAGAGCGGCAGCTCTGCGAACTTTGTGAAAGAGTTCAAGAAAGAGCAGAAGATGGTGCAAGACTTGATTGGTTTTACACCTCATCTTATTCGTGCACCTTATGGCAGCAGTCCACAGATTGGTGAAAAGTTCAGAGGTGACATTGCAGCGGCCGGGTTCAAAATGTGGGACTGGACGACAGATTCACTGGATTGGAATCTTCCCGGTCAGCCGGACAAAATTGTGGCCCGCGTGAGCAAAAGTGTACATCGGGATAAGGAAGTGATTCTGATGCATGAGCGAGAGCAGACGGTGCAGGCTTTACCACGCATTCTGAAGCTGCTCGAAGATCGAGGTTACGAGTTCGAAGTATACGATCCAGATGCACACTGGGTAGCCAATTTTAGCGGAGATAGCCGCTTGTAATATAACAACAAGATGATGCAAGAGAGGAAGGACTTGGGTGCTAACGAGTAAAAAAGTGGCGCTTGCGGCAGTTAGTGTATTGCTAATTCTGCTGGCGAGTGGTTGTGGAGATCCGCAGGAGCCTGCGGCAAATCAGGTAAACCAATTGGTGCTCAGCGGTCAGGAGATCGATCAGAGTTTGAAGACGCTGGCCAGTCATGAGCAGGAAGATATGAAGTTATACAAGTCTATTTTGGACAAAGGCAAGAACAAAAATAGTGATCTCGAAGCACTATTGGATCAGGCAGCAGGTCATATTCATGAACGAAGAACGTTGTTGAAGCAGGCGGAAGAGGCCATGAAACTGACGAACGAGAAGACGGTGGCCCTGCGCAGTTCATTGAAAGAACTATCATTCGAAAAAGAAGAAACGTTGGCACAGGCTGAAAAGGTGCTGGATCAATATGAAGCAAGAGCACGTGCATTGGAAAATTTTGTTGCTTCGTATCAGTTGAGTCTGAGTGCCGATGAGCAGTTGTATGATCTGATGAGAGAAAGTGCAGAACCTAATCTGGTTAAGCTTAAACGAGCCATTCGGGTACGGAATAGCGAATATGCGAAGCTTGCTGAATTCCGAAAGCAATTTAACCTTCAGACCAAAGCATTTAACGGAGCTAATGCGAAACTGGTACAGATGGATCAGGCTAGCTAAGTCGAGAAACTCAGCACCTGTTCAGACATTTTGCATGATTGAGCTGCCTGTCTCCCGTGTAAGTACTAGTATACAGCCAAGCCAATGGATGAGAAGCAACATGGACAAGCATCATTGCGTATAAGCTAACGGAGGTGTTCATATGCGAAAAGGAAATACAATGAAAGTCAGTGCATCACTCCTGGTTTTACTTATGGGATTCTCGCTTGTGGCCTGTGGGAACAGTAATCCTGCTGCACAGCCACCAGTGAATAATACGGAAGAACAGTCACCAGCACCGGAGCAACAACCGAATGAAAGTGCTGCAATAGAAGCAGAAGGTATTCTGACTGGATGGGCTGATCCGCATACCGTTGAGATTCGAGTGAATGAGAAGCCGATGTCATTCCAGGTGAGCGAAGATCTGCAGAAGTCTCTGGATGATATCGATGACGAAGATTCCGTTCGTTTCAAATATGTAGAGAAAACGATTGATGCAACAACGAAACAGTTGGTACTTACAGAGATTGCAAAGATGGAATCGAGTGATGACAATAACGGTTCCAATGCAGGCGGTACAGTAACATCCGATCGTCCGAAGACATCAGAGTTGGAAGTGACGGTAGAAGGCATGACCGAGAAACGCCCAGTGACATTGGCACAAGCGAAAGGTTATTCACTGTATGTGTTTGAACCGATGGCTTTTGACGCCGAAGACCATGAATTAACAATGAAGATTGATCCGGATTATGAGGTAGAGATTGAGAAGCTGCCGGCGAATTACAATCTGGATGCACTGAAGATGGATGCCAAGGAAGAGTTGTCCGAGACCGGAGAAGTGAAGCAGTTAACGGCTGAACAACTCAGCAACGGCCCGATGAAGGATGCGCAACTGTACATGATGTCCCAGAATGATAAGAAAACAGAGTACTTTATCGTGAAAGAACTGGACGGCAATGGTTACATTTTCCACATCCAAGCACCTATTGGTGAACCATCGGAAGGTTTCCTGCCCATGGCATACGCATCTCTCAATTCCATTATGAATGAGTAGAAAAGGGATGAGCCTCAAGGCTGAGCCAAACGATGTAGTAAATTAAAAAGATTCCCTAAACAGCGTGTTTCCTTGAGAGAGGAGATGCGCTGTTTTATTAACGTTACTGCAATATAGATAGGATGTACCGTGCCGTGCATAGACAAAGAGCCGGAAGGAGCGATGCGCTGCATAGGTTCCTCCCGGCTTCTTGGCCGTGCTTCTATTCAGTTTGCAGGATCGAACCCATGCCCTGATCCGTTACTCAGGTTAGTATAGTCGATTCCTTACGCCCTCTGAGTTCCTGATAGCGGGCGATTACATTCTGATGAACGGGATGTTCGTCGGGAATTCCCATGCGTTCACGGATAAAGGCGGAGACGCCATCTTCGCGAATCATGTGTTGTAGCTTCATGGCTTCTTCGTCGCGTTTGTCATTAAACAGCATTGCGGCCGCCATAGCAGAAGTTAAATGAGGAATTTCAATTCCGAATTCACTGGCCTGCAGCGCTGGGCGAACAAGCCGATCATGAGGCGAAAGCTTGCGAAGGGGGGAACGTCCAACCCGGGTGACCTGATCCGTCAGGTTGGGATTGGCGAAGCGTTCCAGTATGGTGTCGATATATTTGTTATGCTTATGTGCGTTGAATCCATGCTTCTGGATGAGCATCTGACCGGTCTCTTCCATAACATGGCGCACTTTGGCCCGCAGGGTGGAATTACTCATCACCTGGCGGATCGTCTTGAATCCTTCGAGATAGCCGAAGTATGCTGCGACACAATGGCCTGTATTTACAGTAAACATTTTACGCTCAATATAAGGTTCAAGCGAATCCACATAGTGGACGCCATCTATTTTCTTAAAACCATCCAGAAGTGCTGGACGATGAACGACCCATTCGTAAAAAGGTTCAACAGTGACCTGCAGCGGGTCTTTGTGGTTCTGAGCCGGAACAATCCGGTCCACAGCTGCATTGGGGAAAGAAACATAACGTTCGGCTTTTTTTCGAGTTTGTTCATCCAGAAATGGATAGATGCGTTTCTTCAGCCGGGTGCTCCCACCTATAGCATTCTCGCAAGCGATAATATGCAGTGGAGCCTGAATATTGTTTTTCATGCGAAGTTGAATGCCTTTGGCGATAGGTTCGGCGATATCTCCGAGTGCAGATACACCCACCGCGGTTGTGATCACATCGGCTGAAGCGATCTCTTCAGCAACCAGATTCTGCTCACTCACATTGATAGCCGTCACGTTGTTGACAATCGTTGTATCCTGTTCGCTGTTGGCAAGTGTAATCGGATATTCCTGTCTCTCTTGAAGCATGGAGATTTTCTTCGGGTTACGTGCGACAAAGCAGACTTCGTAGTCGGAAGCGGACAACATATGACCGATAAAACCGCGGCCTATATTGCCCGCACCAAAATGTACAGCTTTCATGTGTGAACTCCCCCTTTAAGGATTAAATCGCGAAATTCGTGCAGACCTTTAGACGGTAGTGACGAGTGGTTTCGAAATCAAATCGTTAAATGCGAGGTCAGTCAAGCAAGACAGCCGTTGGTGAGGCATATCGAATTCCAGTGTTCCTGTGATGGTATTCGAGATGACTACGCAGTGCATACCAGCCGCAGCAGCTGCACGCGCGCCGTTAGGTGAATCCTCAATCGCTACGGCTTCGTCTGCAGTTACTCCAAGGGCTTCAAGCGCTTGATTGTAGAGTTCCGGGTCAGGCTTCACATTGGCAACATCATCTGCGGTACAAATAACTTCGAAATAATCTTTCAGTTTCAGTTGTTCCAGATGCTGTTCAACCCAATCCCGTTTGGAGCTGGATGCTACAGCGAGTTTCAGTCCGGCTTCACGTGCTTGTTCGAGATATTCCTGAATACCAGGACGAACCTTCTCTTTGTTCATCAATGCAGCGTGCTGCAACTGAACGGATTCCCTGAACGCTTCCCGATCGATCGGAAGATTCAAATCTGTGATGAGGTACTCATACGGATTAAATGTTTTCAGACTGGTCCCGATGCATTGTGAATACATCTCCAGGGTTAGATCCACGTCATGTTCCTTGTAAGCATCACGAAAAGCAATATACCATGCTGTCTCTGTATCAATAATCGTTCCGTCGAAATCAAATACCAGTGCCTTAATCATAAATTTGTTCCTCCTGTTTCAGAATTAGTTTGGGAATAAAAAAACGAATGAAAATTTTCTGCAAATTCATTTCCGTATATTCATTAACCTGCGGGAAGTTAGTTGACGCAGTAAATCGAAAATGAATATTAATTTGGGAAAAAATATGCGTTTTAAGCTAATAAAACCGTAACATAGGACAAACCTAGGGGTCAAGCGCGTCATGATTGTTTACATTGAAAATTTTCACATGTGTGATTTGTTTTCAGAAAATGATGAACGTTGCAAACCGTTAACCCTTTTG
This sequence comes from Paenibacillus sp. Y5S-9, assembly GCF_036894235.1. Lineage (NCBI taxonomy): Bacteria > Bacillati > Bacillota > Bacilli > Caryophanales > Paenibacillaceae > Paenibacillus > Paenibacillus sp. Y5S-9. Next base: position 5,015,638 of record NZ_CP145887.1, on the reverse strand, counting down.
CATGTAAGCGGTGTACTGAATAAACTGTTTTTACAGCTCAAAAAAATAAAACTTTTTTTATGAAAATTTGATAATCTGGCCGTTCAACAGCTTTCGACACTTTTATAATAGAAGAAATGGAGCTTAATTGATTGGATTTTATTAGCTTTACGCCGGATCAGGCCCTGTGGGAGAATGGAAGAAAGATTCTGAAAGTATATGGAGTAAGGGAGGAAGATAAGGATGCTGCAAAAAGACCGTTTCAATGGCTGCTTCATCGGGCTTGCAGTGGGTGATGCGCTCGGAACTACCGTGGAATTCAGCAGCCCGGGCACGTTTGAACCTGTAACGGATATGGTGGGAGGTGGCGTATTCGGGCTGGAGGCAGGGCAGTGGACAGATGATACATCCATGGCTCTATGTCTGGCAGAAAGTTTGGTACGCAAGGCAGACTTTGATCCTGCGGATCAGATGCGCAGATACGTCAATTGGTACAAGGTCGGGTATATGAGCAGCACAGGCGATTGCTTTGATATCGGCGGGGCCACCCGAAGTGCCTTGGAGAGGTTTGAGGTAACTGGGGAAGCCTACAGCGGATCAACTGACCCGATGACGGCGGGTAATGGCTCTATCATGAGGCTTGCTCCTGTCGTGATGGCTTATGCCAATCAACCTAACGAGGCGGTCCGCTATGCTGGGTTGAGCTCTCGTACAACACATGCTGCAACGGAAAGCGTGGAAGCATGTGAAGTGCTGGCCGCCATAATTGTTGCCGGTCTGCGCGGAGCGGACAAAAACGTCATGCTGATGCCGGAGACATGCAGACAGTGGAGGGAAGAGGTTTCTTTTTCACCCGCTATTGAAGAGGTTGTTAGGGGCTCCTATCAGAGGAAAGAACCGCCCGAAATTAAGGGCAGTGGCTATGTGGTTCGTTCACTTGAGGCAGCACTATGGGCGTTCCATAAGTCGGCAAGTTTTGAAGAAGGCGCATTGTTAGCTGTGAATCTGGGTGATGATGCGGATACTACAGGTGCGGTGTATGGGCAGATTGCAGGTGCTTATTATGGACTGAGTGGTATTCCGGCACACTGGCGGGACAAGCTGGCTATGCGTGAAACGTTCGAACAACTAACAGATGCCTTGTGGTTGAAGGCGACAGAACATCGTTGATTAAGAGATAGGAGAAGAGAACATCTATGAGCACGATTGGACACACAATACAACCACAGGTTTCACAGTCAGGTAAACGAGGGGCGTTTCCATTGTCCCTGTTATGCTTGACTATTGGAGCTTTTGCGATTGGTATGACTGAATTTATTATTATGGGCCTGCTGCCCAATGTAGCAACAGATTTGAATGTAAGCATTCCACAGGCAGGACAACTCATTACGGGATATGCGCTGGGTGTAGCGGTAGGTGCACCGATATTAACCGTGTTTACTCACAAGATTCCACAGAAGAAACTGCTGGTGCTGCTCATGTGCATTTTCATTATCGGTAACGCATTGTCTGTCATTGCTCCCACATACGGGTTGTTAATCTCGGCACGGATATTAACGGCATTTGCCCATGGTACGTTCCTCGGTGTAGGTTCAATCATGGCAACGCGGCTTGTTGCACCCGAGAGAAGGGCAGGAGCGGTATCGGTTGTTCTAGCGGGGCTTACGATTGCCAACATTATTGGTGTTCCTTTTGGTACGTTTATCGGGCAACAACTTGGATGGCGTTCATCTTTCGGAGCGATTACGATCTTGGGCATCATTTCGTTGATTGGCATCATTCGTTTCATTCCCGTGCTCCCGCAAGGAGCACCAGCAAACCTCGGACAGCAATTTCGGAATTTGGTTCGGCCCCAAGTATTATTGGTTCTGCTTGTTGGAGCGATGGGATGTGGAAGTCTATTCGCCGTGTTCACTTACATCACGCCGATGCTTGTGGACATTAGTGGTTTTGCCGAACAGAATGTGACCTGGATTCTGGTGCTCTTTGGCTTCGGCGTTACCTTGGGGAACATGGTTGGCGGCCGTCTGGCGGACTGGAAGCTGATGCCTTCCCTGATCGTCAATTTTGGGATACTGGCGGTGCTTCTGGCTGCACTTACACTTACTCTGGAGAACCCTTATCTTGCTGTAATCACTATATTCTTGTGGGGCGTTGCAGCTTTTGGCATCATGCCGGGATTGCAGATTCGAATCATGAATATGACCCGCGAAGCGCCGCTGCTGGCGACAACATCAAGTCACTCCGCATTTAACCTGGGAAATGCAGGTGGTGCCTATCTGGGCGGGTATGCAATTACCCACACGGGTCTTGTATCGGTACCTTTGTATGCAGCAGTTATTGCCGGATTGGGTTTGCTAGGACTGCTCTTCAGTCTGTTCATGGATCGTAAACATCATGGACCAGAGGTTGCCCAGGTAGCAGAGGCAGCGTCGGCAAGTTGAAAATGGAATACGTTCGCCTCAATTCTTCCGTTGAACACGGAGAGTTGAGGCTTTTTTTATATCATGATGAGATCCGAAGCTGGGGAAGCGAATAGAGGGTATGGTGGTGTGCAGAAGTATACTTTTTAAAGTATAAGATATAGTTATTTAAGTTTTTTGATGATGTACAAGTGTTGGGAGGTGATATAATAAAGTTGTAATTGGAATTGATTGTAAATTATGGATCGTGGATCTTTACTTCCATATTGGGAAAGGCAAAGGATGGCGGTCCGTATTCATGCGTGGAAAGGAGGAACTTTACTTTAAAATGTAAGGGCTTTCAATTGAGGTTTTGTGTGTATCTGAAAGACCTGTTATGAGGTTTGTACACGGTTGAAAATCATATTCCAAAGGAGATTGATATTGATGAAAAAACGTCTGTCCAAGATTCTGAGTCTCTCCATCACAGCAGCACTCCTTGTACCAACGATGGCGTCTGCAGCCGATATGCAGGAAACTCCAGCTACAACCCCCATTCAGGCGGTGATCGATCAGGGAGCGACCGGCACCATGGATAATACGGGACAAAATGCGCTGGCTAACACTCCGGTTGTGCCTGCACCGCCGGGTTATGATGCGTATCGTAACAATATTCCACACGGCAATACCAATCTGATCTCCTATTATTCCACAACGGTAGGCAATACACGGAAAGCGACGGTGTATACACCGCCAGGATATTCACAGAATAAAAAGTATAACGTCCTGTATCTCTTGCACGGTATCGGCGGAGATGAGCACGAGTGGGTAAACGCCATGAAACCGAAGAACATTCTGGACAACCTGTATTCTGAAGGTAAGCTGTCAGATATGATTGTTGTCATGCCGAATGGCCGTGCCATGAAGGACGACCGTCCAGTTGGTGACATTTTTGCTCCGGACAAAGTGGCTGCGTTTGAACGATTCGAGCAAGACTTGCTCAAGGATTTGATTCCTCATATCGAGGCCAATTATCCGGTGTACAAAGACAAGAATAGTCGTGCGTTGGCCGGTCTGTCCATGGGTGGTGGGCAGTCGCTTAACTTTGGTTTGAAAAATCTGAATACCTTCGCCTGGGTAGGGGCCTTCTCGGCTGCACCGAATACGCAATCTGTATCGCAGCTGGTTTCCAACCCGGGACAAGTTGCCAGCCAACTCAAATTGCTCTGGATCTCCTGTGGATCAAGTGATGGTCTGTTATGGGTCAGCCAGAATTTCAAAAACGGCTTGAGCAGCATGAACATTCCGCATACCTGGTATCTGGATGTAGGTGGACATGAACCATCTGTCTGGAACAGCGGCTTGTATCAGTTCTCACAACGAATCTTCAAGTAATTAACCGGTATTCCTAGGGATTTAGGGGCTCACGAATATTTACGGGGATTCTCATAGGGTGAGTAAAGGCCTCAGTTCTGTTTTGTACAGAGCTGGGGTTTTTGTTATGAATCAAGTGATCGGAATGGAACATATGAGGTATTTTTATTTTTGCGGATAGGGTTAATGAGAGTGTAAGTAATGGTTTAATTGATTACATAGGTAGTGTTATGAAGGAGAGGGATATGATGTTTTATTACAAAGGTGCGTTCCGTGAAACGGACAATGTGATCTATTTTAAAAGCGATGTTTCATTAGCCCAGAATGATGTTGTCCTATTTGGTGAAAAGAAGTATTTTATCGAAAGTGTGGAAAAAGAATTTCTTCTGCTTCAGCGGGTTGGCTCCATAGTTTCTGTGAGTCTGTGAATTCTTCGCGAGATCTTTGAAAATTTATTTAGTGTGATTTGGCCCTAGGGTGTCGCTTTTTTTTAGTTTTCTTTAAAATAGACATTTAGAGTGAAGGGGGATAGAGATGAAAAATAAATTTATTCGCGAAAACAACAAGTCTTATTTATGTAACCAAAAGAGTAGATAAAAGTATAAACCCAAAAGAAGTATAATCAGTTGTGACTTAAGGAATCTAACACCACTTATAATGGTTTACTGGGATCTAGCCACTTGACAATAGTACTGATGAAATAAATATAAGCCCAGTGAGGGCTTAGTTCATTAAAAGCATCGCAAGTAATGTAGCTATTATTAATAGAAGCATAAGAGTCAGTGGGATTGCGCTTATAGTAATTGCCGCAATAGCCAACCCTCTTCCCGATGTTGAGCGTCTAGCACTCATGCCAAGAAAAAAACTAGTTGCGTTAATTAATAAAACCAATGCAATTGTGATCATTATTCCGTTTCCATTTGCATTGTAGCTTTTATTTGCTTCCATTGCCATATGGAATAAAGCTAGGGAGGCTAATCCAATAAAGCTAAATATAAAGGATACTACTGCTCTGCCAAGTCTGTCTACTTTCTTGATTTCCTTTTTCGCTTTCTGTTGTGATACGGTTCCCATAACAACCTCCTGAGTCTTATGTACTATTTTGCTAGTCGAAAAGTAGCGCTTTATTATGTTAGCATGTTTACAACTTTAATGGAATAAATTTCTTTTATCGTATCTTAATAAAATTGATAATTCATTAAGAAAGGAGAATGACAATATTAAAAGGTTGGATATGCTACCCACTCCATTTACATAAAATAATATTTTTAAAAGCTGTATAGCCCGTACCTATTTCCCCGTACATGCACTTCTGGGCCTCTGCCTACATACAATAGATCGACCCTGTTCCCACATGTGCTCAGGCCAGATCGTTGTAAAACTGCAGGAGGTGTCATCTGTGCCCGGATTGTTTACCGCAATTGCTCTATTCATTAAAGAGTTAACGTTACTCGTCTCGTATGTCAAAAATAATGCGTTCCCCCAGCCACTGGCTGAGGATGATGAAGCCAAACATTTGCGCCTTATGGCTGAAGGCAATGCTCACTCTCGCAATCTGCTCATTGAACACAATCTGCGCCTCGTCGCGCATATCGTCAAAAAGTTCGACAATACGGGTGAAGATCAGGAAGACCTGATTTCCATCGGAACCATTGGTTTGATTAAAGCGATCGAAAGTTTTCAACAAGGCAAAGGCACAAAGCTTGCCACATTTGCCGCGAGATGTATTGAAAACGAAATTTTGATGCATCTGCGTTCCCTGAAGAAAACACGAAAAGACGTATCCTTGCATGACCCTATTGGTACGGATAAAGAAGGCAATGAAATTACATTAATCGATATCCTTGGCACAGAAGCTGATGATGTTGTAGATCGGGTACAGCTTAAGATTGAAAAAAGCAAAATTTATCGCAATCTAGATATCCTGGATGACCGGGAGAAGGAAGTTGTAATCGGTCGATTTGGTCTGGAAGCAGGCGGGGAGGAACGAACTCAACGCGAAATTGCGAAGGAACTGGGCATTTCACGCTCATATGTATCACGGATTGAGAAACGAGCGTTAATGAAGCTGTATCATGAGTTTTATAAGCAAAAATAGTTGTTGGATAGATAGCACTTTTCGTTAAAAAGATGGTGCTTTCTGAACCTTCCGCATTTGTAGGGAGATGCATTAAGATCGAAAATTTGATACACTGCGCGTTCTGAAGTTGGTACGGACAAAGAGGGAAATGAAATTACACTAATTGATATCCTCAGAACAGATTGAATAAGGCAAGCGGAATAGCTGAACAGATTAGAGGGCGCCTTTATCGGGAGCCCTTTTTACTGTGAAGATGCTTAAAATTGGCTCTGAATAGTATTAATTATTTGGGATTATAACCTAAATAAAGGAATTTTCATTCCTGTTGAAGAATATCTTATACACAGATCAATTTAATATAAAAGGAGTAAATCATAATGAAGCAGCTTTTTCGGAAAACTCCACTGTGGTTTTTGTTAATCTGGATCGTAGGATTTATGATGATCGTTTTTAACATGTTCCAATCAAACTCGGGTAATATTAACTTGATTGCGCTATTGATGATTAGTGTTGCTAATGCTATTCGAGTTTGGAAAACCGAACGTTCATTAGCCATTGCCTTTCTAGTCGTTGCCGCTCTAAGCTTGGTTTATATTTTAATATATTTCATTAGGTATGTATGATAAATGTGTACATAATCAGGGAGTCTCAAAAGGGATTCCGCCTCGCCCAAGCGCTAACGAACCTACCGCACCTTAAAAGGCAGATTATCAACGGTTACAAGAATTAACGAACCTCAGTAGCGCTATTTCATCATAAATGGACTTCCAAACCTAAAAAATCCAGTGAATCGACGAAATAGCGTCTCTGTGATTCGTTAGATCTCAGATCTGGGGAAATGGGAGCGAATAGCGTGTGTCAGGTTCATTAAAACAAAATAACACAATAAAGAGGATGTCTCCCGTCATATCCATGACTTATGGCACATCCTCTTTGCTGTGCAAAAATTTATAAATGGGGGATATGTATTCTGAGCAGATTATTATATGATGAGTAATAATATTTTGCATCGTAGAGAGCATGTACAGAAAGAGAGTGGTGGTTGATCATGCAGCAAGAAACGTTAACAAGGGGATTAAAGAACAGGCATGTACAGTTGATGGCGATAGGTGGTGCGATCGGTACAGGTCTGTTTCTCGGAGCAGGCAAAACGATCCAACTGACAGGGCCATCCATCTTGCTGGCCTACATCATTACGGGTGTGGTGTTGTTCCTGATCATGCGTGCATTGGGGGAACTGCTGTTAAGCAACTTGCAGTATCATTCCTTTGTCGATTTTGTGCGTGATTACCTGGGAAATATGGCGGCATTTATTACAGGCTGGACCTATTGGTTCTGCTGGATCTCCATTGCCATGGCTGATATTACGGCCGTTGGATTGTATACACAGTTTTGGTTTCCAAATGTACCTCAGTGGATGCCAGGGTTAATTGCGTTAGTCATTTTGCTGATCATGAACTTGGCAACGGTCAAGTTGTTTGGTGAGATGGAATTCTGGTTTGCCCTGATTAAAGTCGTGGCTATTCTGGCACTCATTGTTGTTGGTTTATATATGATTTTCAAAGGTTTTACAACGGATCAGGGTCCAGCGAGTTTCACCAATCTGTGGAGTCATGGGGGATGGTTCCCGAATGGACTGCATGGGTTCATCATATCGTTCCAGATGGTGGTGTTCGCCTTTGTAGGCATGGAACTGGTGGGACTCACAGCGGGGGAAACGGAGAATCCGGAGAAGGTTATTCCTAGAGCGATTAACCAGATTCCGATCCGGGTACTGCTCTTCTATGTTGGCGCATTGCTGATTATTATGAGTATCTACCCGTGGAACGCCATTGTACCTACTGAAAGTCCGTTTGTACAAGTGTTTGCAGCTGTAGGTATTGCGGCCGCCGCTGGAATTGTGAACTTTGTGGTGCTAACGTCCGCAGCGTCAGCGTGTAACAGTGCGATTTTTAGTACAAGCCGTATGGTGTTCTCCATGGCAAAGGATCGCAACGCACCCGAATCGTTTGCACGACTGAATAACAGGAAGGTTCCTTCCAACGCGTTGTTTTTCTCCACGATTGTTATTTTAATCGCAATTGTTCTGAATTATATCATGCCAGAAGGCGTATTTACGCTGATCACGAGCGTGTCTACCGTGTGTTTTATCTTTGTCTGGGGCATCATGGTGATCTGTCATCTCAGATATCGTCGTACTCAGCTCGAACTGGCGAGTCGCAGCCGCTTCAAACTGCCACTTTATCCGTTCTCGAACTATTTGATCTTAGCTTTTCTGGCATTTGTGCTGGTAGTATTGGCTTTGGCTGAGGACACGCGAGTGGCGTTATTTGTCACGCCGGTGTGGTTTATCCTGGTTGCGGGGATCTACCTTCTCAAAAAGAGAAACTTGAGCAGTAACAGACAGTAGAACTTAGCTTTGTTAATAAGTAGACCCGTCCAATCAGATTGGGCGGGTATTTATATTTTTTATATTCTTGCAGCCTTAATGAAAGGCAGGAAGGAGGTTTTAATATGATATTTACTTTATTTTGAAATTTTCTCCGTTAATTCAAAAGATGCTGTCTGTTCAACCATCCAAGGATGAGTTCGACAGGTTCCATGTACCGTTGGCCTACCAGTAAACCCGTATGTGTTGTATCCCAGAGTCCGGCATATTCGGCATGCAGCTGCTTGGCAGTTAATTTGCCTCTCCGATCTTCGTCTTCACAGGAAACAGCTTTAATCACCAAGCTGGGGCAACAGATCAGATCACCATTAATGGATACTCCATCGGCTCCACACAGAACTGAAAAGGTAGCAAATGCCTTCGCAGACTCCGTTTGCAGATATTTTCGCTAAAAAGCAATGTCTTCTGTCGTCTCATCTATACTGGTCAGTTCATCACGGACAGGTGCAGGCATGATGATCCCAGGTGTGATAAGATTGCTTTCCGGGTAGGGGATTAGCTCATGGACTTGCTTGCTCAGACTGGCGTCGATCACAACCAGGCCTGCCAGGGTAACGGTTTCTGCAATCTTTTGACTGAGAATCCCACCCATGCTAAAGCCAATAAGAACAGGAGGTTCGTTGAATTCGGCCAACACTTCACGAATATCCTCCAAATAATCCTCAAACGTAATCTTTGTCATGTCCATGACCCGACTCTTGTAGTGACTTCTCAGGTTCATGACATAACAGGTCCAACCGTGCTGGACAAAGTGGGGGATATATTTACTCCACATCCAGCTGCCTGTGTATGCACCGTGAACGAACAGCAGTGGGGGCTTCTTGGTCGTTGTTTCTTCGTCATGAGGCGGGGTTCCTTGGAATATTTCCAAGTGTAAATCATGTTCTCCGATCTTCTTTACCTCATGTTCCGGTAATAATTGAGTGTAGTCCATCATACCAAAAACCTCCTCTAAACTATTAGTTTGATATCAAACTATTTCTCCAAAAAAAATTAGAAGTTGCCATGAATTTTCATTAAAATTCGCAGCAGTTCTTTTTTCTCCGCTTCCGTAATGTCCGCATAGAACGCGTCCAACATGCGCTGAGATATCTCTTCAAAGACAGGTTTTAATTCTTCGCCTTTTGCAGTCAAAGCCACATGAACAACTCGTGAATCTGTTGCATCACGCTCCTTGAGGACGTATCCTGTCCGCACCAATTTGTCCACAAGTGCAGTCACTGTGGATTTATCCTTGCCAATTTTTTTGGCGATTTCAGCCATGGTCATCCTGTGATTGTTGTACAGGGCATAGATGATATCCCCATGGGACGTGGCGAGATCCTGGATTCCCTGCTCAGCCATCTCAGTAAGGATGAAGCGGTTGACCTTCTCTTTAATTTTGGATATGAGTGAAATAGCGTCTCTTGTTTTCATATGTGTAATATAGTTTGTTATCAAACTAATGTCAAGCTTTGATCCTTGATTTCTTGCATGCGCAATATTGTATAAGAGCAGTGAGAATTTCTTCTCCTGCTCCTTTGCTTTTATTTCATTTTAATACTTCAATATGACATTACAAGCCAACATCCGGCGATTACTTAATCGGATTAGCTTTCATTTCCTGTCCCATTTTCTCAATACCGTCCAGAATTTGATATCCATAACCCCAGAACTGGCTGAAATCCGTGACATAGATCTGTTTGTTCTTGATTGCATTCATACTTTGCAGGGCAGGGTTGGCATACAGATTCTGAATCAGCTTGTCGATATCCGGTGAACCGGCATACGCGGACAAAAGAAGATAGTCTGGATTCGCTGTGATCAGTTGCTCAACACTTACCTCACCTTGCACACCATCAAACGTATTTTTTAGCTTCAACAGACTAAGTGCATCAAGCTGATACGTATCGTTCTGCATGCTGCTTACCGTAATGGTGTCTTCTGTAGCGGGTACGATATAGGCAAAAGTACGCTCAGGCTGATCGGCTACACTTGCCTTAATGGCTTCAACACGAGTCTTCAGATTTTCTGTGAATGTTGCGGCATTTTCTTGAACGTCGAAGATCTGCCCAAGTTGTGCAATATCGCTATACAGGCTATCGAGTGTGCCTTTGTGATTCGTCGTTTGAAGGAACGTGCGGATATCCATGTCATTTAATCCATCGACGGTACCTACACCCCAGTCTGCATCAGCGAACAGGTCACCCCGTCCGAGTACCAGATCCGGGCTTGCACCTACAACCAGTTCTTTACCTACATAATCCTTGGACAATACCGGAATTTTGGCGAAATCATCAGCCACATCCGGTGTAACGGAACCGTATAGAGCAGCTACACCAACCATTTTATCGGTAAGGCCCAATTTGATGAGCATCTCAGCCGCAGATTGGGTATTCGCAACCACACGTTCAGGTGCTTTATCAAATACTTGCACTTTTGGTTTCCACTCGCGGCCCTCACCCGAGATTGTGAAGTTCTCAATGGTGAGCGGGTACGTCGTTTTATTTGTATTCTCAGCAGGAGCTGAAGTTTCTGTCGTATTAGTTGTTGAAGTTGTTTCTTCGGCAGGGGAAGAAGTTGATGCATTCGAACAGGCTGCAAGCAGCATTAACAGGAGACTTAGAGCAGCGAAGCCAATGGTTCTGGATGTGAATTTCATTAAATGATGAACCCCTTTTCTATGTGTTTTAAATTGACAAAGATAATCATTCTCAATTATAATCCGAGAAAAAGCTTTGTAAATAGCTAAATTTAATTTGTTCTACATTTTACGCGAATTGATGGGGGAAGAGATGGCACAGACGGTTCAGGTTCAGACACAGCGTATGGGGAAAAGAGAGTCTCTGATTCATAGTAAATCCGGGTTTGCTTTACTGATCGCAGCTTTAGTCATAATCACGATTATTTCTGTAGGTATTGCAGTTTCCATTGGACAGGTACAAATTCCACTGGCGGAGTCGTATCGTATCCTTTTATACAAATTAACGGGATTTCAGTGGGGAACAACACCCATCGAGGCAGGTTCCTTTACCGATATCATTTGGCAGATTCGTTTCCCGCGGGTGCTGATGGCGATGTTTATCGGTGCAGGCTTGGCCTTGTGCGGTGCTGTTATGCAGGCTGCTGTGCAGAATCCGCTCGCTGATCCTTACATACTGGGTATATCCTCAGGTGCTTCACTTGGAGCAACCTTTGCAATTCTCATTGGATTTGGTGCAATTGGGTGGCTTGGTCAAACCGGGGTGGCTTTCTGGGCCTTTGCTGGTGCAATGGGTGCGTCCTTACTGGTCCTGACTTTGGCAGGGATTCGGGGGAAAATGACGTCGGTCAAGCTGGTGCTTGCCGGAATGGTGATTAACGCGTTATGCAGCGCTTTTTCGAACTTTATTATTTATTTTGCCAACAATGCTGAAGGCATCAAAACGGTGACATTCTGGACCATGGGCAGCCTGGCGGCTTCTGGATGGAACAAGCTTCCACTCGTGGGTATCGTCGTGCTGGTGGCGATTCTATTCTTCCTTTTACAGTCCAGAGTTCTTAATACGATGTTATTGGGGGATGAAGCAGCCGTTACACTGGGTATTAATCTGAGTGTGTACCGAAGAGTGTACATGTTGTTAACCGCTTTGGTGACAGGAGTCATGGTGGCGAGCTGTGGCATGATTGGTTTTGTCGGACTCATTATTCCACATATCGTCAGGGGTCTGGTGGGTTCAGACCATCGTAAAGTGATGCCTGTATCCGTGCTGTTTGGTGCCATTTTCCTTATCTGGACGGATGTTATTGCACGATCCCTCATATCCAGCGTGGAGTTGCCGATCGGGATCATTACAGCCATGATTGGTGCGCCGATGTTTATGTATATGCTGGTCAAAAAAGGCTACGGTTTTGGAGGGAATTAACCATGAAACTGAACGTAGAAAATGTATCCATCTCTGTGCTGAACACGGACATCATCAAGGATATTTCATTACAGGTAAACGGTAAACAATTTGTGGGACTGATCGGACCCAATGGTTGTGGCAAGTCAACGCTGCTTAAGAGTATCTATAAAGTGATTAAACCGCAGCAAGGTAAGGTCTTTCTGGACAATACCGATATTCTCAAATCCAGTCCAAAGCTTGTTTCCAGACATATGGGCGTTGTCGGTCAGTTTAATGAATTGAGTTTTGATTTTACAGTGCGCGAGATGGTCATGATGGGCCGTACCCCGCACAAAAAAATGTTGGAGACGGATAATGAACGAGATCACGAAATCGTGGAGCAGGCTTTGGAAAAAGTACATCTGACTGGACATGCAGACCGCAATTACGTGTCTCTGTCTGGTGGAGAGAAACAGCGTGTGATACTGGCGCGTGTCCTGGCACAGCAACCTCAATTCCTGATCCTGGACGAGCCAACGAACCATTTGGACATCAAATACCAACTTCAGATTCTAAATATTGTCCGCGGACTCGGCATTGGCATATTAGCAGCGCTGCATGATCTCGAACTCGCCGCAGAATATTGCGATTATCTCTATGTGGTGAAAAAGGGCCAGATTGTGGTCCACGGCAAACCGGCTGATATTCTGACTCGTGAGATGATTGGTGAGGTATTTGATGTAGAATGTGAAATCTATACAAATCCGGTTACGGGCGGCCTGGGCATCGCTTACCTGAGTACACGGTGATTAGGACTATATCTTCATTTGGATGATGTGGAGTAATCTTCGAAATAATCAATTGAAGTATAAATAGACCGTACCTTTTTGAGCGCTGTTGATAAGTGCTCATAGGTGCGGTCTTTTGTTTTTTTGGAGGGGAGGGCGCGTCTACTGAAGCTTCGGGTCGACGGGCTGAGCATGAGCACCTTTGCTGACTTCTTGGAAAACATCTGAGGAGTTATCGCTATGCGTTGAAGACTTACTGCTGTTGTCTTGTTGGGAGTGTTCTCCCGTTGCTGGGCTACTACCTGTAATTGCATAACTTCGTAGGATCTCTTCCAGATCTCCAATCGTCACGGGTCGAGCATGTCGTTTCAGGACATAACCGAGTTGGCCATTGGGTTCCACCGTTGCCGTCTCCAGATCGTCTACACTTGTAATTCCGTTCTGTCGCATATGCATCTCGAGCTGATCCATCGTATAACGCATACGTTTCAGATTCGCTATAATGACCTTTCCGTCTTCTACCACGATTTTGGAACTGCCACTCATTAACCGTTCAAAAATATTAAATTTCAATTGCAGTTGTTCCACTACAAGCAATGTCAAAATGAAGACTGATGCTGATCCAATCGCTTTGCCAAGCTCATGATTCGCGATGGGCTGTACAATCGTTGTTCCGATGGAGATCATGATGACCGTTGTGGCGACACTCATCTGTGAGATCGACTTGCGACCTGCAATTCGCAGCAGAATCATGCCGATAAGTACAAGTAAAACGGATTTCCATATCCAGTCCATACGTATATTCCTTTCTATTCCAGTATGCGCTTTGCTTCTTAGACTGTTCTGGAGTTGGAGGAATTATGCAGTTGGCTAAATCCATAGCTTTCATTCCGCCCACCGGATCGTTTACAATAGGGTATTGATGAAGTGAACAAAGGAGCGGGTCACAGTGGCAAAACAGAAATACTATGTTGTCTGGGAAGGTAAGAAGCCAGGCGTATATAACACATGGGCAGAATGCAAAGCACAGACGGATCAGTATACCGGAGCTAAATATAAATCTTATGAGTCCAAAGCAGCTGCAGAAGAAGCGTATCGTGCCGGATGGAAAGGGAACTGGGGTTCTAGTGCAGGCGGAGCGTCGAAGACGAAGTCGGCTGGTACCGGAAGAAGTGCAGGCATGGAAACGTCGGAAGAAGTGGATTATGACAGTATCTCTGTTGATGTGGGGACACGGGGTAACCCCGGACCTGTAGAATACAAAGGGGTAGACACCCGCACAGGTGAGATTATTTTCTCCGTCGGACCGATCTCCAAAGGCACGAACAATCTGGGCGAATTTTTGGCCATTGTACATGCCCTCGCACATTTGAAAAAAGAAGGCAGTACCAAAACGGTGTATACCGACTCGGTCAATGCCATGAAATGGCTAAAGCAGAAAAAAGTAGCCACAACGTTACCAAGAGACAACTCCACGGAAGAAATCTGGCTGATGATCGATCGTGCGGAGCAGTGGCTCCAGACAAATACGTACAGCAATAAAGTGCTAAAATGGCAGACCAAGCAGTGGGGCGAAATCAAGGCGGATTACGGCCGGAAGTAAGTATTTATCCGTATCAATTTCATAATACCTGTAGCTACTTCACTCAAGGCTAGATATAGATCAAAGCGGTTTAATTTGTCTATATCTAGTCACAAAAATCCATTTTTAGTGAGTTATAAAATTGATTTAACCAAAGGATGCCTCCTTTATTTTTGGTCTATTAGAATCGTTATTTACAATTTCCAGTTTCCGCTCTATAATCATCTGAATATGATTAGTTAAACATATGGAGGAGCCTGTCATCTGCAGGCCCTCTTTATCTTTTTGGTCCATCGATTAGCAAGTCCATTCACTAGAATGGGTTATTTGAGTATATATTGCAGGAGGCAGACATGAGTTCCATTTATAGAAGTGAAGAAGGCAAGAGCAGCATACTTGAAGAGTATGAGATTTATTTGAACGAGTTGGGTGAGGATTTTACGCGTGAGTATGTAGAGACGCGTTTTGGCAAGACGCATGTTTTACTGACGGGTCCTCTAGATGGCAAGCCGTTATTTATTCTCCAGGGCGGTAATTGTGTGAATCCGATGACGTTGTCATGGTTCTCTTCCTTATTTAAGGAATACCGGATTATTGCTCCTGATACGATTGGTCATCCTGGTTATAGTGAGGAAGCGAGTATCTCCACACGGTTTGATAGCTTGGCTTTATGGGTGTCGGATCTGCTGGATCACTATGATATTGAAAAGAGTGCATTTATCGGTCCATCGTTTGGAGGAGGCATTATCCTCAGACTGGCTACCTATATTCCGGAACGCATCTCGTGTGCTGTATTGGTTGCTCCTGCTGGTCTTGCGGTCAATTCCAAAATTAAAACAGCTCAGGATATCACGCTGCCGCTCGTCAAGTACCGCATGACGTCTTCACCATCTTCTTTGCAAAAAATTACGGACAACATGTCGTGCAACTGCATGAAAGAAATGGATAAAAACATTATCGGCAAACTTTTTAAATACGTCAGCATAGAGCAGGATCTGCCCAAGCTCACGGATCGAGAAGAACTGGTGAATTATACGTCACCAACCTTGTTATTGGTAGGGGAGAAGGATGTCTTTTTCCCTGCGGATAAGTGTATTGAGCGAGCTCAAAAGATTATTACGAATGTAAAAGCCATCAAGTATGATACAGGACATTTTCCTTCACAGGACGTATTGGTTCAGATGAACGAGGAAATCGGACGTTTTTTACAGAATAATTATTAATAAAAGCTGCAAATGAAGGATGAGAAATGTTTTTCTCCAGTTTAATTAAGTAATTACATCCTTCTGTCGATACTCTATATAAGAGAGTCCTTTTCTTCTATAGAATAGTGTGGATAGGGATTAGCAGTGGATCGTAGAAGGCTTGATATCATCAATATTTAAATATTTCGCGTTAAGGTGTTTCAAATTGCATCATTTGGTTTATATGTATAGTTGGCGATGAATTGCTGACTGGTTGAACCAAATGATGCATTTACGCGGAAAGTCTTCCGATCGACAAGGTTGAAAAGAGGTCTGTTATGAGAAAAGACAATTGTAAAATGGCATTGCAGCGCAATGTGATTATAAATGATACATATCAGGTAAGACAGGTATTAGCCAGCAGTGAGTTGGCTATTGTATATGCAGGGCGAGATCGTAATACGGGTGCCAAGGTAGCCATTAAGGAATTTTTCCCACAGAGACTGGCTGAACGTCAGGCAGACAAGCGTGGGGTGTTCTGCTCTTCGCGAGGATACGGTGGGCAATATCAGGAGTTACTGGCTGCATTTCTGCTCGAAGGTGAACTGTTATCGAAACTGGATCATCCTCATATTGTTTCGTATTTGGATCATTTTGAAGCAAATGATACGGGGTATCTGGTTATGGAATACTGCACGGGAATCACATTGACCGAGTATCTGAATGAACACAACCATGCTCTTGATGCTGCCTTCATAACAGAGACGCTGCTTCCACTGGTGGATACATTGGATTACATACATAAGCAAGGCATTCTTCACCGGGATGTGAAACCTTCCAACATTATGGTGATGGAGGATGGTACACCCAAACTTCTGGACTTTGGCTCAGCTACCCGTTGGCCTATGCAATCCGGAGAGAAACAGGTGATATTTACATCGGCAGGTTATTCTCCGCTGGAGTTCTATTCGGAGAAATCCAGTCAGGGACCGATGTCGGACATCTATAGTTTGGCAGCTCTGCTCCATTATTGGACATGCGGGCAACCCCCTATGGACGTGAAACAGCGGTTGTTCCAAGATGAATTACCATCAGTTCGCTCACATAATGAGTATGTGAATCCTTGGCTCGCTCGTGTTATTCATTGGGGTTTGACGGTTCGTTCTGAGAAACGCTGTGCCTCTTTAGCTTGGGTCAGAAGCTCGCTGCGAATTCAAGCCTGGGTATGGAAAGTGCGCAAGCCAGGTACAGTGGAATGGTCTTTAGCCGAGAATGAACATACGCAGGTCTATGAAGTGGAGTCGAAAAAGCAACATGAGACGGCGTAAGCAGTCATGACCTATGTTTAGAGACGCTTAAATGAAAGCATAGCTGTTAAATAGGTGTAAAACATAAACAAGTCAGTTCTTCCCCTTACATATGGGGCGAACTGGCTTGTTTTCTTTTATAGCTTATAGAATACATCATTCTTTACCAATGCCATCCATTCGAGATATACGTTAAAAAAGCTTACATGTCTCGTTCTGTTTAGAACAATGGTGTAAGCTTTTTTCGCGTTTTTTAACAGATATTTAATTGAATCCAATCAAAAAATAACAAAAAAAGTAATTTATTTTTGAAAAAACTCTTCATTTTCGAAAGTGATTTTAGGTCTAAAGAAACTTGTTTATCAAATTCAGTTGTGAATAAAAGAATAGAATCCTGAATTTGTTAAATAAAGTCACTAAATTAGATAATTCGGTCTATTTATATGTAAATTTTTCCGAAGGGTAACAAACTGATTCTTCTATTAACATACTCAATTACCCCAATTTACATCCCCTACGCTGCGGAATACGATAAGCCTAATCTGATCGTAAATCGCAGGAGGTATAAAATGAAACGAAAATCAACCCGATGGTTATCCGGTTTAGTAGCAGCAGGAGTCATGTTGTCTTCCATGTTCTCCTTACCTGCTTACGCAGCACCTTCTTATGGTCCTCTGCAGCAGAGTGAAAGCGCTAAGTCCATTCTTCAATCACTGACGCCAGAGGAAAGACAAGCTTTGAATCAGCTTCAAGTCATGGATGGTGAAGTGATCGACTCCAAGGTGAATACCAAAAGTAACGATTTGGTCAAAGTGATCATCCAATTCAATAGCGAACCCGCTGCCGTTGCCTTGAAACGGGCTGGACTAAAAAATGAGAAGTTGTCAGAGCTTACGGCCGCAAGCAGAGTAAAACAAAATCATCAGCAATTCAAGCAGCACATTAAGTCTTTGCAGCAGAAGAGAGGGCTATCTTATGATGCTGCCTCGATCCAAATCACTCAGGAGTATGAAACCGCACTAAATGGTGTTGCGTTAACAGTCCCTGGCGTAGCCGTAGAAGATCTGATGAAATCCGGAGTTGTGAAAAAAGTATGGGCTGACCAGGAAGTGGTACTTGATCTGCCAGAAACAGACACATCAAGTGAATTTGCATCTGCATCCGGAATACAACCTCGAATGGCTGATAGTGTGCCATATCTCGGAATCGACAAACTTCATGAAGAGGGTATCACTGGTAAGGGAATCAAAGTGGGTGTACTGGACACCGGAATTGATTATAATCATCCGGATTTAACAGGGGCGTATAAAGGGTATCGCGCTCATGCGGGTGAGGATCCAAAGCAAGTAGATCCAACGACAGTTAAAGGATGGGACTTTGTTGATAACGATGCAGACCCGATGGAGACGACCTATAAAGATTGGGAGAATTCGGGCTATAAGGAGCAAGGTGTATTAGCAGAAGATTATTATACTTCCCATGGAACACACGTATCGGGAACCATCGCTGGGCAGGCCAAAAATGATGTGGGGCATGCTGTAAAAGGTGTCGCTCCAGACGTAGACTTATATGTGTACCGTGTACTTGGCCCTGGTGGAAGTGGTGAGATGAGTGGCATTATTGCCGGAATTGACAAGGCTATTGAAGATGAACTTGATGTTATCAATCTATCCTTAGGGGCAGCCACGAATGATCCGCTGGATCCTTCTTCAATTGCACTGAATAATGCGATGCTGCAAGGCGTGGTGAGTATGGTTGCGGCAGGTAATGATGGACCCAATGAAGGTACGTTAGGTACACCAGGCGCGAGCGCGCTGGCCATTACGATTGGTGCTTCCGATGTCCCGTTAACTATTCCTACGGCTACAGTGACTCTGGATGTGTATAACAATCCAGGTGCGGGAGAGACAGAGGAAACACCTGTAATTGAAGAAGAACCTATTCGGGGTGAGGAAACACCTGCAGTAGAAGAAGAGGCATCGGCAGAGGAAAAAGAAACACCTATAGTGGATGAAGAAACTTCACCAACAGTAGAAGAACCATCTGCAGCAGATGTAGAAGCATCGGCAACAGAAGAAGAGACACCAGCAGCAGATGTAGAAACTCCACTATCAGTAGAAGATGCACCTGATGCAGAATTAGAAGCACCACCAGCAGCAGAAGAAACACCTGTAGTTGAAGAAGAAGCGCCAGCAGAAGAAGATGAAACACCTGTAGCAGGAGAAGAAGCGCCAACAAAAGAAGTACCTGCTTCAACGTTTACTGAGGTGTTAACACTGTTTGGTAAAGATTTTGCTGACGATCTGACCACGCTTGAAGGCAAAACCTACGAACTTGTTTATGCAGGGCTTGGTAATGCTTTTGATTTTGAAGGTATTGATGTACAAGGCAAAGTGGCCCTAATCGCTCGGGGAGATATTGCACTCGATGCCAAGATTGTCAACGCAAGAAAAGCAGGGGCGGCAGCAGCAATCATTTATAACAATGTTGAAGGAACAATCCCTAATTATCTGGGTGAAATGAACGGGTATATTCCTACATTCCAAATGATGAGAGAGCTTGGAGAAAAACTAAAAGAGTTGAACGGTGTGACGGTCACCTTTGGCGCAGCAGGCCAAACCGTTACGGAAGGGAATAAACTGGCCGATTTCAGTTCCCGAGGCCCAGCCGCCGTGAATGATGATATTAAACCCGATATCGTTGCACCGGGCGTAGCTGTTTTTTCAACCTATCCTGTATTTGTGAATGATCATACGGGTGAGAATTATAATATTGCCTATGCACGAATTTCGGGTACTTCCATGGCAACCCCGCATATGGCAGGTATTGCTGCACTTATGCTTCAGGCACATGAAGAATATACACCTTTTGATGTGAAGACTGCTCTTATGAATACAGCTGTTGATCTGAACGGGAATTATTCCGTATATGAAGTAGGTGCAGGCCGAGTAGATCCGTACCGGGCAGTCCACACATCTGTATTTGCCAAAGTTCAGGATAAAACGATTCACTTCTCGAATGACGAATCCATCCTTATTGATGAAATTACAGGTTCCATCGTATTTGATAGTGCATATTTGGAAGAAAACGACCAGGGAATCGTATCTGACAGCCGAACAGTTAAGATCGAGAATAAAGGGGACGGTGCCAAAACGTATAACACTTCCATGAAGCTGTTAAACGATATGAACTTAAATGTTCATCTTCCAGAATCCATTACTGTAAGTGGCGGAAGTACGGAAGAGATGACTGTTTCAGTGGATATACCACAGGACACGCCAAGTGGTCGTTATGAAGGATATGTATATCTGGATACGGAAAATGCGGCGGATCATATTCAGATCCCATTCTCCATCCGTATTAGCGAAAAGGGTATAACTTCGGTGGAACTGATTCCACCATCCATCACAAACGATACTCCTTTCCATCAGTTCCTGAATCGTATTACACTGAGTGCTATTCAATTGGGAAGTCCCATTGACTCTGTGGATGTATTGCTGAAGGATCGCAAAACCGGCGAGGAAATCGGGTTTGTAGGTACCTTGAATTCGCAGTCCCTGCTACCGGGAGTGGAATATCTGATCCTGAATGTGTTTAGAGGTTATGCATTTCCGATTGACAACGGGGAGATCTCCAACGTTGCACGATTTGTCCCTGAGGGCAACTACACACTTGAATTCATCGGTACAGATTCGGACGCCAAGCAGTATTCATCCGAAAGATTGGTAGTTGTGGACAATACAGCCCCCGAGATTGATTTGGGTATTGAGCCTGGTGTACACGAACTCAATGATAGTATGCTGACGGAAAGGGAAGGTGGACAGGGCGTCTGGTATGATGGCACAGCTATCGATTCAACCATCCAAACCTTTGTTGATAATGGGATCACGGCTTATGATCAATCCTCCAATCGTGTCATTTTCTACGAGAATGGCAGTCCCTTTTATTCCGGTGATTTGCCTGTTTCCAAAGAAGGAAATATATCTTTTGGTATTACCAAAGAAGAATATGATAATGGTTACGAACTTCGACTCTTTGGATTGGATGTGGGTACAGCGGCCAATCCCGTCAAGGACCACCGCTATGGTTTTATTTCCGAAGGTAAACCTTATGTGACCAGCAAATATGACAAAGAACAAGTGCGTAAAGGAGATACAATTACCCAAACTATTCAATTGAACAATGTCGAGAAGTTAAACGGTATTTCGTTTACCCTGGAATCGATGTATGACTATAAACAATTTAACCGGATTGAGCCAACGCCTGAGCTGCAGGCATTACTGGATGCCACAGGTGCTCAAGTGAAAATCAGTGAGCCTGTAGTGGACCAAAGAGAACTCAGCTTTGAGGCATCCATCTCAGGTGGGTCCTTTGAAGGAATCACAGGGGATCTTGATTTGTTCCATGTTGTCTTTGATGTACCGAAGGATGAATTCTATTTTAAGAAAAGTGACGTACCATTTCTTGAAGTGAAATACACGACTGTTGGCATGAAAGAGAACGAAGAGAAATTGGCATTAACCGCGTTTAACACAGACAGTTATGAAGTGATCTCCAAATCCTCGAGAACATATGGTTTTGTACGTCCGGAAGCTTTTATGGTCGATGGAGAGTATCTGGATTTTGAAAATGACTATTCGGCAATGGGCATTGAAGTTTATGCCGAGACGGCTTCCGGTGAGAAATATGAGGGGACTGTGCAAAATTATGGTGAGTTCCTGATCGATGGGATTCCGGCAACAGGAGAAATGACGACCATCTACACACGAGTTCCGGGTCATTTACCTTCCAGGCTGGCAGTGGTTCTGAGCAAGACGATTGATGGCGAATATTATGGCATTAATCAAATGAATTCGTCAGACTTTACGTATGCAGGAGATATTAATGGGGATGGAGTCATCGATATCTATGACATGGAGCTTGTAACGAAACATTATCATACTTCGGATGAGATCGCCGATATTGACCAGGATGGCTCTGTAGGAGACGCCGAAGTGAATTATATTACAAATAACTTTGGAATGACTGCTAACTATTCTACCAAGAAGCCTGTTTTGCAAATTGGGGACAAAGACTTAGGGTACTTCCTCAATAAAATTCAGGAAATGAATAATGGTGGTTCTGGTAACAATGGGGGTGGTTCTGGAAATAGCGGTGGCGGCGGATCTTCTACGACCCCTGCACCTGTCCCAACACCTGCACCAACCACAGACCCAGATCCAAGCCAAAATCAGGTCATTACAGAAAAAGAATTGAAAGCTGTGACAAACGGTACCGCAGATGTGGATATTACAGTTGGTAAGAAAATTGAGTTGCCTGTTAATGCGGGGGACTTGTTGGGTGCGAATTCACTCACAATTTCTCAGCAAGGTGTATTATCGCTCACCATTCCATCTAGCGTATTGAAAGAACTGCAGACCAAAGGAGGTTCTGGTGCTGCTGGGGGCAAGATCATTTTGGATATATTGAAACAAGATGTGAAAGCACCAGAAACGAAACAAGGTCTTACGTGGACAACCGCAGGTGCTGCTTATGAAGTTGAACTGTATCTCCAGGTTTCCAGTGAGAAATTATCTCTGTCCTCGCTTCCTGAAGATTTTTCACTGACACTCCATTACGACAGAATGTTAAACAGCGATCTGATTGGAATGTATCATGAACATTCATCTGCGGATCAATGGGATTACGCAGGTGGGATTGTAGATGAAGAGAAGGGTACCGTTACTTCCCAATTGTCTGATATGGGCATGTATGCACCGTTCGTTTACGATAAATCCTTCGAAGACGTGGTACCAACGCATTGGGCAAGTAAAGCAATCAAGTCTCTTTCGGCGAAACATGTGCTGACAGGCAAAACAGAGACCGCGTTTGATCCACAAGGTCAAACGACTCGTGCCGAATTCGCTGCTTTAATCGTGAGAACTCTTGGTTTAGAGGTGAAAGGTAACGAATTGCCATTTGGTGATGTTAGTAAGGATGCCTGGTATGCAGACAGCGTTGCAGCTGCATATCAAGCAGGTTTGGTTCAGGGAATAGCGAATGATAAGTTTGCTCCGACCCAAACCATTTCACGTGAAGAAATGGCAGTGCTCATAATGAGAGCATACGAATATCAATCCCAATCAAACGATACCCAGTCGGCTGTTGCCGGTTATACGGATGAAGCAGACATTGCATCTTGGGCAAAAGAAGCTGTGGCGAAAGCTTCCGAGCTTGGTGTAATGAAAGGTTCTACTGGCGGGAAATTCAAACCCCAAAATAGTGCTACTCGTGCCGAAACGGCCCAAACGGTTCACAATTTACTTGCGCTGCTGAAATAAGAAGTACAAGGATAAGAGGTTCCTCTAACATTAGAGGGGCCTCTTATTTTATTGTTATTTTACTTAGTTAAGCTCCTGAAATTCTCTTCCCAAGTATGTCAGACTCCAATATATAACTGGCAGAGTCCATATTCGAACCCTATAATTAGGAATAAAATGATGGATTAAAACGAGGTGTAGTGATGATTGAAGGGAAGATTATTAAATTTTACCGGGAGAAAAGTAGACGAACTCAAGGCGAACTGGTGAAAGGGATCTGTTCAGTCACACATCTGAGCAAAATTGAACGGGGAATGACAGAGTATTCACAAGAAATTATGGACATGCTCTGTGATCGACTATGTATTGATATGGCAAGAGAAGTAGCGAGATATCATCAAATGAACGATCTTCTGGATTCATGGCAAGAGGCCATTATTATGCAGAGAACAGCTGAAGCTATTCGTCTCAAAGACAAGTTGGAAGAAGAACCGTTAAAAGGTATACCTGATTTGCGTTTATCCTATGACTTGCTGCGGATCCGATTTTACTTGTTTATGAATAATATCAATGAAGCCGAGAGACTTATAGCCGAAGTTGAAATTCCTGATGAATCGGAGCATTCATATGAACATTATTTTTATCACCATGTGATGGGGATTTATTATTTCCTTACAGGACATTATCGCAAGTCCATTGAGACGTTAACTTCAATTAATCAGTCCAAATATACGAATCATGAGTACTTCTATCATTTGTCTCTGGCATATCACTCGATATATTCGAATATTACGTCGTACTATTACGCTGAGAAAGCTATTCAGCATTTTCGGAAAACGCTCAATATGGTGCGGATCATTGACACCGAAACCATTATGCTGGTTCAGCTCAATTCCCGTGAGTATCATGATTTTCCTGAGACGAAACGCAGATATGAGAATCTGATTCGGATTAGTGATGATTGTGGGCTCCCTGACCGAAAAGCCAAGCTGTTGAACAATCTGGGTTATGAATATAACCGGCGGAAGCAATATGAGGATGCTGCTTACTGGTACAGACAAGCGCTTGATATCATTCCGGAGAAACAACCGTTATACCTGATGGTACTCAATAATTACATAGAATCGAATAGATTGGGTAACCTCATTCCTGCAAACAAGCTGTTGGACATGTCTCTGGAAGCCTTGCGCAATTCTAAACTTATTTCAGACGCAAGTTATATGGAATTGGAACTCCAGTCTGTCATTTTACAAGGGCAGGAGCAAACGTATTACGAAATGATAGAAGAGCGAATTCTTCCTTATTATCGTGAACTTGGTTCCCAGTATCTCGCTGAACGTTATGAAGAGATATTGTTTCAGTACTATATGGATCATGGTGAAAAGGACAAGGCGCTCAGGCTCGCCAAAAATCGCTTCAAATCACAAGCGACTTCCCTTATATAAGGGTAATATAAGACTAAGAGAAGTGTCGACGACATATGAGTGGTTTGAAACGAACACCCCAACTCCGATACAATGTTCTCATAGAGTCTGAGAGAATGGATCAAATACGGTGCAGAAATGGAGAAAACCAATATGACTGATTTTATCAACGCTGACGATATTAATGACGTAATTCTGGCTGCGGCAGCAAACGAGCTGGAGCAGATGGTGGACAAAATGTGTGAGCTGATTGGCACGCCATTGGAACAGACGACTGAACTGGAGCGTCAGGTAATGGCTGCTTTTGGTTTTGGCGCGGTGTATGGCATCACTCATCGGGATCAGCTAGCAGAGCCGCAGGCCCATGCCTTGAGCATTCGGATGCTGATTAAACCATTTAATTATAGTGAACAGCAGGCGGTTGATTTTGCCGATGATCTGATTCGTGTGGCTTCCGATCGTGAGGTTCATCCGGTGATGAATACGATTATCCAACGTGGGATTGATGGACACCGCCAATTCAATCAGGAAGACGATGAAGGATTGGAACGTAACATTCAGGAGATTTTAACAGCGGTTCAATCGCAGTAATATACGGGTTTTATTAGATGTGGGAGATGATTGCATTGGATCTGATGAAATTAAGCAAAGAACTCTCATACGCTCTGCGACATGCACCATGGGAGTATGAGTTGGAACTGGATGAAGAGGGTTGGGTGGAAATCTCGCAATTGCTGGTGGCTTTACATGAAAGTCCGCAGTGGAAGGAAGTCACGCAAGCCGATCTGGAGCAGATGATCCAAGCCTCGGAGAAAAAGAGACATGAAATCCGTTCTGGCCGTATCCGGGCATTGTATGGACATTCGACACCCCATAAGATATCGAAGTTATCTGCTGAGCCACCGGAAACCCTGTACCATGGGACTCCGGCACGCGCAGTGAATTCTATTATGGAACATGGCTTACAGCCGCGGCAAAGGCAATATGTACATCTGTCCGCAGATATCGATACGGCCAATCAGGTGGGACGAAGACGGGATGATCAGCCTGTTATTTTGAAAATCAATGCTGCTCAAGCGGCCACAGATGGAATCCTCTTTTATCATGGAAACGAAAATATCTGGCTGGCCGATCATATTCCCGCACGTTATATTCTTGAGCAGTGAGCAGTGTACAATGAGTGATGAACTGTTGTGGAAAACATAAATACCTATCTCGAATTACAGCAGTCGCAATCAACGGGTGAGTGTACGGTCATTCTTACAACGGGAATATCATTGTATTGATCTCTAGCTACACAAGAAAGGGACACATCCAACATTTGTTGGTGTGTCCCTTTCTTATATTCAAAACTTACTTGCCTACAATCGCTTTAATACCTTCGCTAAGTGGCTGAGCCGGACGGCCAAGCAATTTCTCTAATGTATCACTTTCTACAGCCAATGCGCCTTCACGGATGGCACTTTGCATATCAACAAGCATCGATACGACAAAGTCCGGTAGACCTGCACCTTTCATGATGTCAGCGTAAGCGGCATCGTCCACGTTCTGCACGTTGATTTCCTGCCCAAGCACTTCACCAACAATGGCAGCCAGTTCAGCTTGCGTGCGTAGTTTGCCGGACAATTCATATACGGTATTCTCATGTCCTTCGCCTGCAAGTACAGCTGCTGCAGCATGGGCATAATCACTGCGGGTAGCCCAGCCTACTTGGCTGTCATTGGTGGCATGAACCCAAGGTGCGCCTTGTGTAGCGGCTTGCACACTGCCTGCTTCATTTTCCAGGTACCAGTTGTTGCGCAGGAAGGAATACGGAATACCGGATTCACGAATAGCTTTTTCTGTAGCGCGGTGAACTTCCGCCAGGGAAAGGGTATTTTCCTCTGCATTCACAACGCTTGTATAAGCGATGAAACCCACACCTGCGCTCTTGGCAGCGTCAATGGCAGCCTGATGTTGGCGAATACGCGTTTCATTGTCACCATCGGTGGAGATGAGCAACAGGCGGTCTACACCGGCAAAAGCTTTCTGCAACGTCTCCGGTTGATCGAAGTCACCGTGACGCACGTCAATGCCTTGGGTGCGGAGTGCTTCCGCTTTCTCGGGATTACGTACACTTACTGCCACATCCTTGGCAGAATCCGTTTTTAACAATGCTTCTACAACCAGTGAACCCAATTGACCTGTTGCGCCAGTAACCAAAATTTTCATTTTCTTTTCCTCCTAGGGTATGTGTTGTTGGTTGCATATAGATGTAATCAAAAATGTTATAACAGGTGTGATTACAACGAAAGGGTTAAAAAAAGCTCATTATGAGCTTTTTTTTATTCAGAGACATGAATCTGATCCATCATCTGCTGTATGGTTACACGATTCAAGCGCTGTTCCATGGCTGTCTGAGCCTCAATGAGTTCGGCACGCAAAGTGTGTTCAATCATGTTGCCGACCGGACATTTCGGATTCGGATGTTTGTGAAAGTTAAACAATTCCCCATCCTCCACGACCTCAAGCGCTCGATATACATCAAGAAGGGTAATGTCAGCCGGATCTTTCAACAAGGAAGCACCGCCCACACCGGGTCTGACGTCAATCAGACCAGCCTGTTTCAGCTTGGACATAATCCGCCGAATAATCACTGGATTTGTATTCACACTCTGCGCGATCACATCTCCGGTGCATTCATTAGGCATAACAGCGATCAGGGACAGGGTATGAACCGCAATGGAAAAGCGACTGCTGATTTGTCTCATGGGATAATCACCACCGTTGTAACTATAATAGTTACAAAGTGATCGGATGTCAATTCTTTTATATCATATGTGAATTGATCGTTGCTGTTATCCTGTAATCGTAGATGATAATTGAACTATCACCTATGTCAAATAAATGAGTTGTGGTTCTTTTGAAGCGTTAAAAAAGAAGTAGGTTTCAAACCTTTTAATGTAATAATAGGGCTTAATTCCTATTATTTTCAAGTTAAATGGAACTATATGGTTTTCTTGTTTGCGTACAGAAGAATAAAAATGACAAAAGCTTCGACAAAATAGAAAATTATGTATTAATTGACAAATGTAAAAGCGATTATATAATGTGTGTATCTACAAGATTGTACATTTAGTTACAAATGATTCCAAATAACAAACGGCGGGAGTGGGACAGGCATGTGGTTTTTGGTTCTATGGTTGTTAGGTCTAATCTCAGGGGGAGTACACCTATATGTGTTAGGTTTTCCCGGGGAAATGAGCGAGATTAGCAGAGTATTGCTGCTTCATCAGTTTGTGGTTACGTTTGGATTGGTTGGAGTGATTGGTTATGTTGTCAACATTGCCAGAGCGGATCAGACAGCCAAAATGTTAGGATGGCCTGGTGGACCATTTCAGGTTAAATACGGTTTTTCCCAGGTAGGGCTTGGAGTTATGGGGATTATGGCCATCTGGTTCCAGGGGAACTTTTGGGTGGGTGTATTGGTAACGATGTACATATACGGATTAAGTGGTCTTTGGTCACATACTTATGTCATGATTAAAAATCGCAAGGCAGATGGAGACAGTATCGGGAATCTCATTATGGATGTGGTGTATCAAACGTTTATCACGGTTCTCTCCGTATTGGCTGGCGGAATCTGGGTAATGCACTAAGCTGTAATTGATTTTTTGCCTTACACAGCTTGAATCTCAATTAAACGATGAGGTGTGGTCGTGATGGTACAAAAAACCGTTGAACTTTCCGAAACACAAAAGGGAATCTATTTTGATTGTCAGGTGAATGATCCCACTTCGTATAACATCTCAGCTTCAATACAATTTGATTATCTTCAAATGGAGATATTTCGCCAGGCCATCGAATTGCTTATGTATGAGCAAGTGGTGCTGCGTACTCGGATTGAGATTCAAAATGATGTACCCGTGTTATCCGTTCATGAAGATATGGACTACTCACTTGCCTTGTGGGACCTAAGTAGCGAGCATCAGGAGAATCCAAAGGAACAACAGTTAGAAGCATTGGTAGATGAATGCATCGGGACACCTTTTGTGCTGGAGAAAGGTCCTCTGTTCCGTATAATGATTG
Source organism: Paenibacillus sp. Y5S-9 (assembly GCF_036894235.1). NCBI lineage: Bacteria > Bacillati > Bacillota > Bacilli > Caryophanales > Paenibacillaceae > Paenibacillus > Paenibacillus sp. Y5S-9. Next base: position 4,986,857 of record NZ_CP145887.1, on the reverse strand, counting down.
TTCAGATGGATAAAAGCCGATATATTCTGACCTTATGTATTCATCATTTAATATGTGATGGCTTGTCGCTTGAACTGATGAAAAACAAACTTATCCAGTCATATACATGTCTTCTTGAAGATCAGCCTGTGGATGTCAAGCTGGATGAAGGGTTCATCTCTTATGTTGAGGCAGAGAACAAGAAACTGCACGAAAACAAGTATTCCAAAGAGCGGGAATACTGGTTAAACAAAATGAAGGGAGCGGAACCTCTTTCTCTAAAGCACGACTTTCCAGCAGGTTCTGTACAAGAAGGTATTGGTCATGAACTGCGATTTGATATTTCGGAATCGTTAATGGCTGATATTACACAGATGTCCAAAGATAATGAAGTAACCGTTTTTATGTTCTTTATGGGTGCCTTTGGCATTCTTATGAGCAAATATGTCGGTACAGACGATATCACCTTTGCCTCCCCATATTCTCATCGTCCCGGTATGGACTTGGAAGAAACGATTGGATGTTTTGTCCATATGCTGCCTATGCGATTCCATATTGACCTCGAATCAACTCTAAAACCTCTGCTGCAACAAGTAGCCACAACCTGGATGGATACGTATAGGAACATCGGATATCCCAATAACCTCATTGTCAGAGACAGCATGTTACAGGCTCAACCCGGATCACCATCGTTGTTTGATATCTCCTTTGTTTATGATTCCTATGAGGAAGATATGCTCGGAACTCGTATTCTGGATCAGGATAAGGTTACATTTCCAGGAGATCTAATGGTGGTGTTGAGTCGTCTACCGCAAGGGGCTCAGTTGAAGCTGCAATATAAACCGAGCTTGTTCCGTGAAGATTCAATGGAGCGAATGGGCCAACGATTTCTATACTTGCTGAATCAACTAGTAACCAATTCTGATCAAAAAATCAGTGAGTTCAGCCTTCTGATGCAGGATGAGAAAGAAAACCTATTGTACCGATTCAATCAAACTTCTTATTTTCCCTACACTCCACAACATATTATGGATATATTTCACGATAAAGTAGCGCGTTTCCCGGAGCGGGTAGCTCTAATGGAAGGGAAGCAGCATCAGACCTATGCGCAGGTCAACGCAAAAGCGAATCAATTGGCTAGGCAGATCGTTGCGAGTAAGAAAAGTGATAACGCGGCAGTCGGCGTGCAGATGCCACGTTCCTCGGATATGGTCATTGCCCTATTGGCTGTATTAAAAGCCGGATGTGCTTTTGTGCCTGTAGACCCTTCCTATCCTTTGTCCAGAAAGGCCTATATTATGTCGGATGCAGACATATCCATAGTGCTGGCTATGCAGCCCGAAAAAGATGACAAGACTCTGGATGTCCAGTACATCTACGTTGAGGGAGATCAGGCCTATACGGGGGATGCCTCAAATCTTGAAGAGGCGCTGAATCCGCATAGCCTTGCCTATATCATGTACACATCCGGATCAACAGGCAAGCCAAAAGGAGTCATGGTTGAAAATCATAGCGTAGTCAATACACTGCTTGATCTGGAGCGTCGTTTTCCAATGCAGGCGCAGGATGTTTACTTGCTGAAAACAGCATATACCTTTGATGTGTCCGCCACGGAACTTTTCGGCTGGTTCATGGGTGAAGGCGCACTAAGTATTCTTGAGCCTGGAGCAGAAAAAGACCCTGCTCGTATTGTGTCTACGGTGGCATCACATAAGGTGACGCACATTAACTTTGTTCCAACGTTATTCCGTCTTTTTCTGGAAACGATGGAGCTTCGCTCCGATCTGTCAGCATTGGAAACGCTAAAATGGATGTTTGTTGGCGGAGAGGCAGTCACGCCAGACATCATTGAGAAATTTAACAGGTTAGGCATTAGAGCAAGTCTGGAAAATGTATATGGTCCAACCGAATGCACCATATGGGTTTCTCATTATCCGTTAAGCCATTATGAAGGCTTGGGCAATGTACCGATTGGCTACCCGCTCAATGAGTCCAGATGGTATGTCGTCGGACATCATGATGAGCTTCAGCCGTTAGGTATTCCAGGGGAGCTTTGTCTTAGCGGTGTTGGGCTTGCACGTGGATATCTGAATCTGGAACAGATGACCCGAGAGAAGTTTATCCCTAATCCTTTCTTTCAAGAAGGACAGGACGCAGAACATTTCAGGTACATGTACCGCACAGGGGATCTGGTACGTTCACTCCCAAGCGGTACGATCGAATATCTGGGACGCATTGATTTTCAGGTTAAAATTCAGGGCGCCAGACTGGAGACAGGCGAAATTGAGAATACCCTGTCAACCTATCCGGGTGTCATCCAGACCGTGGTAGTCATGAAATCATTTGAAGGTAGGTCCGGCTTGCTGTATGCCTACTATCTGTCAGAGCAGGAGCTGCCTTCTGTCGAATTGAGAGAGCACCTGTCTCGTTCGTTACCGGCATATATGATACCATCCGTTTTTGTACATAAATCCGAATTTCCATTGAATAGCAGTGGGAAGATTGACCGGAAGGCACTCATGGCAGATATCACGCATGCTCACGCTTCCAGTACGTTTTATACCGCCCCGTCTTCTGAGCTTGAGAAGGTTATAGCTGAAGTGTGGGCCGAAGTGCTCGGTGTTGAGAGAGTAGGGCGCGATGACCATTTCTTTGAATTGGGCGGAAATTCATTTTCTGTCATTCAGGCTCACAATAAACTAAAACATTATACCGATGTGGAGTTCCCCGTTCCTCGTTTTTTCGAATGCCCGACTTTGCGTCAATTTGCGGCGCTGGGATCAAAAGATGAGGGAGTTCGGATACCGACTGAAAGGGAACAATTGTTTCAAAGAAAAGACGGCATTATGCGTGAGGACATTGCAATTGTGGGCATGGCGGTGAATGTGCCGGGTGCTGAGGATATAAGGGAGTTCTGGAGTAACCTTGTTGAACGGCGGGAAAGCATTCACTTTTATAGTGATGATGAATTGAGGGAGCTTGGTGTGGAGGAAGCATTGCTGCGTTCACCTCGTTATGTCAAGGCAAAAGGACGTGCCAACGGCATCGATGAGTTTGACGCAGGGTTCTTTGATTATACTCCCGGTGAAGCCAAAATGATGTCTCCCCAATTCAGACTTTTGTATCAGGGAATATGGGAAGCGCTGGAGGATGCAGGCTGCAGACCGGATGAAGCAGGTAAGGTGGGTGTGTTCCTTGGCGGGTCCGATGACTTCGAATGGTACCGTCAAGTACTTTTTAACGATGCTAACTATAGCAGTAAATACGAAGCATTTACCCTCAGTACCAATCATTTTCTCGCTACCCGAATGGCTTATAAGCTTAACTTAAAAGGGCCGGCCTATACCGCTCTGACGGGATGTTCTACTTCACTGGTTACACCTCATCTGGCATGTCAATCTTTGATCGTTGGAGAATGTGATGTGGCCGTGGCTGGTGGGATCACCGTGGAGTTGCCCAATGAAGGGGGTTACATATTTGAGGATGGCATGATGTTCTCCACAGATGGACACTGTCGTCCATTTGATGCGGCAGCCAGTGGAACCGTCTTCTCCAATGGTATGGGAATTGTGGTGCTGAAGCGGGTAACCGATGCTCTGCGGGACGGAGATCATATCTACGGGGTCATCAAAGGCTCAGCAATTAACAATGACGGACAAGAGAAACTCAGTTTTCTTGCTCCTAGCGTAAGCGGACAGGCTGAAGTCATTCAGGATGCTTATAAGGTAGCCGGAGTAGACCCGGAAACGGTGAGTTATATCGAAGCACATGGTACGGGAACGTTGCTTGGTGATCCAATTGAAGTAAACTCGTTAACTCGGGCCTTTGCTTCCGACCAAAAGCAATTTTGTTATCTGGGTTCGGTCAAAGGCAATGTGGGACATATGGATACAGCCGCAGGTGTGGTTGGTTTAATCAAGGTAGCGCTCAGTCTTGGACAAGGTTATATCCCTGGAACAGCGAATTATGAGCAGCCTAATCCCAAAATTGATTTTTTGAATACGCCTTTTAAAGTTAATGCACAAGGTGTGGACTGGAAACAGGGTAATGTTGGAGTCATGCGCGCAGGAATCAATTCATTTGGTGTGGGGGGCACGAATGCTCACATGGTATTGGAGGAGGCTCCCGAGATGGAGAAGTGCAGTCCCGATGATGACGTAAATATATTGCTTTTTTCCGCCAAAACAGAGCACTCGCTGAACCGCACCGCTGAACGGATTATGGAACATCTGACTCAGCAGCCGGATCAATCTGTATCGAACGCAGCGTGGACCTTGCAATCAGGTAGATCTGTTTTTGCGTATCGTAAGGCACTCATTCTGGATAAGAAATGGAAGGATAATCCGGACAAGCTGATACAGCAGCTGGGGAAAGCACGAGTATACCATTCGGCTCAAGGAACTCGTCCCGTATACTTTATGTTCCCCGGACAGGGCAGTCAGTATCAGGGAATGGGTGCAGAACTATACAGATCTACAGAGCAATCAGGCCTGGCCCCAATCTTCAGAAGTTATATCCAGGAAATATTGGACCTTCTGCCCGCGGAAGAACGAGAAGAAATGCTGTCCGTTGTATACGGAGATCAGCAGCCTGAGCGAATAAACCAGACAGAGTACAGCCAATTCGCACTGTTCATGACAAGTTATGCGCTGGCCAAGTCGCTGCTGGATCTGGGCATCAAGCCAGATGGCATGATCGGGCATAGCATTGGTGAATTGGCTGCCGCAGCGGTAGCGGGGGTGTTCGAACTCGGAGATGCTGTCAAGTTAGTTCGACTTCGCGGACGTCTGATGCAGCAACAACAACCCGGGGTCATGCTTGCCATTATGGCGGATGCACAGCAGGTGAAGTCACAACTGGAGGAAGACATGTGGCTTGCCCTGGTGAATACTACAGGTTCGAGCGTGATTGGTGGGACAGCTGAAGCCATTTCACGGATGGAAGCCAAGGCTGAAGGACTGGGCTGGAAGTGCATTCGTGTGAAGACCTCCCATGCATTCCATACGCCAATGATGAATCAGGCTGCCGAGGAATTTAGACGTTATCTAGCAGAGCATTCACTTCATACGCCACAGATTCCATTACTGTCCAACACCAGTGGAACATGGGCGCTTGGAGATGAAATCACTAAACCTGACTATTGGTCCCGTCATATTTTACAGCCGGTGTTGTTTGAATCAAACCTGGCTGAAGTGTTGAAGGATGAGCGGGCTGTATTAATTGAAGTAGGTGCAGGACGAACGCTAAGCTCTTTTGCCAGACAGCATAGTCAATCAAGAGATTCCCAGACGGTACTGAATATGCTACGTCACGTAAGGGAGACAGAGCAGGATAGTATCTATGTGAACCGCAGACTTGCGGAGTTATGGTGCGAAGGCATTGAACCGGACTGGAAGGTGCTCAAAGGGCAGACGGTACGACGCAAATGCTCTCTGCCTACTTATGTTTTCAACAAACAATCCTATCCTGTCAGTGTTTCTCTTTCTGGCTCATCAGCAGCGGAAGGAATGGGTACCGGGGATGATACGGGGCATGCAGAGCAGGGTATGGGAAGTGGCTCTACTCTAGTAAAAGGGACAGTTTATACAGGTGATTCCGACCAACTGAAACAGATTGTCCTGGACGCATATCGAACGATTTTTGGCATCAATGATCTAGATGAAGAGGTTAATTTCTTTGCGGTCGGAGGAGATTCTCTCAAAGCAGTCAGCTTGTCTGCATGGATCCGGTCTCATTTAGGAATTCAGCCTGAGGTAGCAGATATTTTCAATCATTCAACGCCTATTCAACTGGCGGAGCATCTCTATGTCATGGCGAAACCAAAAGTGGACCAACAGACCATTCAATCAGCACCCACTATGGATGCGTATCCAATCTCTTCTGCACAGATGCGTATGTTCACACAAGCGATGCTTGATCCAGGCAATACGGCATACAACCTACCATCTGCAACCATTATTGAAGGTGAATTGGACCGTATAAGAGTTGAGGCTGCTTTGCAGAAGTTGATACAGCATCATGAGGCGCTCAGAACATTGTTTGAGATACGGGGTGGTCAGATCGTTCAGATCATCCAACCTTCGGTTCGCTTAAGTATGGGCTATGCAGAGCAACATGTGGCAGATGACCAAGAGTTGCCTGCGATGATCGAGACATTGATTCGTCCTTTTGATCTGGGGAGTGCTCCGCTTATGCGGGTTGAACTGATTAAGATAGGCGAGCGCAAGCATCTGCTATTCTTTGATATTCACCATATTATCGCAGATGGTACATCTGTCGAAATCATCACTCGTGACTTCAACGATTTATATTTTGGCAAAGAGCAAGCAGTCCGATTGCAGTATAAAGATTACGCGGTATGGCAGCAGCAGCGTCTCGCATCACAGGAATACAATTCACATCAAACATACTGGCTGGACCATCTTGGCCCTTCTTTACCTGTGCTGGAGCTTCCACTTGACCAGGAGCGTCCATCACAGCGATCCATGCAAGGGGGACGTTTCCATTTCACGTTGAATCGTTCGGTAACACAAAACTTGCACGAGCTGGCTTCCTCATCGGAAGCATCCATGTATATGGTAATGCTAAGTGTGTGGAATCTTCTTCTCGCACACCGCTCAGGTCAGCAGGACATTGTGGTAGGAACCCCTGTTGCAGGAAGGATGCAAGAGGAGTGGAAAGAGACGGTAGGCATGTTTGTCAATATGATTGCGATGCGGAATTTTCCAACGTTTGATCGTACGTACACTGATTTTTTACGCGAACTTAAACAACATACTCTGGATGCTTTTGCGTATCAGGAGTATCCGTTTAATGAGCTTGTGGCACAACTGGGCGTGACACGTGAGTTGAACCGAAATCCGGTATTTGATGTTTGTTTTGATTATCAGAACATGGATTTGCATGGACTTGAACTTCATGGTTTGCAATTCAGTTCTTTTCCGGTGGAGACAGGTACGTCTACTTATGATCTGTTAATGACTTGTCAAGAAAACAGGGAGAAGCAGGTGATTGAAGGATATATCGAATACTCGCTGGATCTGTTCCACCGGGACACAGTGGAAGGTATGATGCAGGAGTTTATCGGACTCTGCCAAGAGGTTGTACAACAGCCTAATCTGTCTCTGAGCGAACTGTTTGAGAGAAACGAACGTTCTCATGAGCACCCAGTCCATCGTCTTGCTGGTCCACGTCTGGATTACAATTCTGCGGGGGGTCTGCATCGGCTGTTTGAGTTGCAGGCAGAACACACACCAGACAAGGAAGCTCTCCTTGTATCATCCGGAGCCTCTTTTACCTACAGGGAGCTTAATGAAAAAGCTAATACGCTGGCTTGGAAGCTGATTGATCAAGGTGTGCGCCGGGATGAACCTGTGGGCATATTATCCAGACGAGATGAATCATTGATCATTATGCTATTGGCAGTGCTGAAAGCTGGGGCGGCTTATGTGCCTCTGGATCCTGCTTTTCCACCGCAGCGCATCGTGAATATGATCGAAGATAGCCGAATGAACGTATTGCTGTGTACGCCTGATGAAGAAGGCACAGTGACTTTTAGCGGAGAGCGATTTGTGTATGATCCAACTGCCCAGGATGTGCGCTCATCCGTTAACCCGGACTTAAGCTTCCTGTCTTCGGACCTGTCCTGTGTGATTTTTACCTCAGGATCAACGGGTCGTCCCAAAGGGGTCATGATTACTCATGAGGCGATGGTCAATTTTGTTGAGGACATCAGGCACCGACATATTTTTACACATGAGACAGATCGCATTATCAGTGTAACGACCATATCTTTTGATATTTTCGGATTTGAAGTGTGGACACCATTATGCACCGGATATTCGCTGTATCTGGCCAATGAGCAGGAGCAGCTTGACCCGGCTCTTACTTCACGTCGAATACGTGAACATGGTATTACACACATTCTTAGCACGGTCTCACGCATTAAGGCATTTGTCGAAAATCGGGAATTCGCTCAGGCGCTGGGCAATCTGCGGTGTGTTCTTACCGGAGGGGAAAATGTCCCTGTGGGACTCCTCACCGATCTGAAGCGGCTTACGCCCGCTCGAGTCTTTAACATGTATGGACCAACGGAAACTACGATCTGGTCAACGACCAAAGAATTGAATGACACAGCTGCGATTACCATTGGCAAGCCCATTACCAATACAGAGATTTATATTCTGAATGATGAAGGTGAAATACTGCCACCTGGAAGTTATGGAGAGCTGTGCATTGCAGGAAAAGGATTATCCCGCGGTTATCTGCACAATGCAGCTGAGACCGATGCCCGATTCATTGCAAACCCCAATGTTTTGGGAGGCCGTTTATACCGAACTGGCGATCTGGCCCGTATACTGCCGGATGGGGATGTTGAGTTAATGGGACGGTTGGATCAGCAGGTGAAGATTCGTGGCTACCGGATTGAACTGAATGAGATTGAGCAGGCAGCGATGAATTATGAACGTGTAAGGGAGGCTGTCGTTAAGGTAGAAGGGGCCGAGCCACATTCATTGCAATTAATCCTTTTCTACAGTCTGAAGCCTGGGATTGGGTTGTCCGTTATGGAAGATGAAGACGCACAGATTCGGACCTGGTTAAAGCAGCGGCTTCCACAGTACATGATGCCTTCTCGCTTGATTCGTCTGGAAAATCTGCCTGTGCTGCCTAATGGCAAACTGAATCGCAATGCCCTTCGTCTGGCTGATTTTGAAACGGGAGAGAAAGCTAATCCGGCTCAGGTTTATGGCTCATCCATTCAAGGAATCGAGCGGGCAAAGGTTGATCTGGAGCAGATGCTCATTGCAGCGTGGAAGGAAATGTTGAATCTGGATACGGTTAATATCCATGATCACTTTTTTGACATCGGAGGCAACTCGCTGGGGCTTATTCTGATCAATAATCGCCTGAATGCCTATCTGGATAAAAGCGTTCCGCTGGTGCAATTGTTTGAGCATTCCTCTATTGCATCACTGGTCAATCATCTGGTAGCTGAGCAGATGCTGCCGACAGTTACACAACAGGTACAAGAGGAGAGCGGACATATCGCTTCGGCTGGATATCCTGTTACGAACCCGGAGCCGACAACAGCTCCAAAAGAGTATGTGAGGAGCACAGTTGAAAACAGCAAAGTGGAGCAGAGCAGACCGGAACAGATTATCCCGTTTGCTTCAGAACACAGTAGCAGAATTTCTTCTTCGTCGGATATCGCAGTCATTGGCATGGCAGGGCATTTTCCCGGATCAAGAAATATTGATGAGTTCTGGGATAACCTAATGGCAGGTAAGGATGGTATCACCCGTCTAAATGAGGAGGATCTAACCGCTGCGGGTGTACGACCGGAAGACTTCAAACATCCTGATTATGTACGGGCCAAAGGTGTACTGCAAGATACTGAGTATTTTGACTCCGGATTTTTCGAATATCCACATCAGGAATCCAACATGATGGATCCGCAAATACGGCTGCTGCATCAGTGCTCATGGGAGGCGCTTGAGCATGCCGGGTGTGATCCTTACAGTTATGAGGGATCTATAGGATTGTTTGCGGGAAGTGGACTAAGCTTACCATGGATGGTGCAATTTCTAGGTCGTTCCGGTAATTTGCTACAGGCTTTTGAAGCCATGACTTTAAATGAAAAGGACTATATTACAACTCGGGTATCTCACAAATTAAATCTGAGAGGGCCGAGTATGGCCGTACAGACCGCATGTTCGACCTCTTTGGTTGCTATCCACCAAGCTGCTGAATCGCTGATTCGGGGGGAGTGTGATGTGGCACTTGCGGGAGGTGTCTCTATCTCCTATCCGCTCAAAGAAGGTTATCACTGGCATGAAGGCATGATTTATTCAAAGGATGGTCATTGCAGACCATTTGATGAGCAGGCATCTGGTACTGTGTCTGGTAATGGATGCGGAATAGTTGTGCTCAAGTCACTCCGCGACGCGCAGAGAGATGGAGATCATATCTATGCAGTCATTAAAGGTTCGGCGATTAATAATGATGGCATGGACAAAATTGGATATACGGCACCGAGTGTGGCCGGGCAGGTCAAGGTTATTCAATCTGCCCTGCATCGTTCGGGAGTGTCTCCTAAAGAGATCTCCTATCTGGAGGCGCATGGAACAGGAACCAAGCTGGGGGACCCGATTGAAATCGAAGCGCTCAGGCAGTCATGGGGAACAGATCTTAGGAATTATTGTGCTCTAGGTTCTGTAAAAGCCAATATCGGGCATCTTGATGCGGCAGCAGGTGTCGCCGGTTTTATTAAAACCGTACTGACGCTTTATCACCGGGTGGTTCCGCCACAGATTCACATGAATCGGGCGAATCCAATGTTGGAGCTGGAGCATAGTCCCTTCTATATCAACAGGGAGCCACAGCCATTAGAAGACGCGAAGCATGTTTTGCGAGCAGGTGTCAGTTCGTTTGGGATCGGGGGTACCAATGCTCACGTCATTCTGGAGCAGCCTCCTGTTCAAGAGAGCCAAGCCAATTATGAGTCATTGCTTCTGCTGCCCTTCTCGGCCAAAAGTGAATCGGCGCTGGAACGCACGTACGATTCGGTTCTACAGGCGATGCATGCATTGCCTGAGCAGTTGCCCAATGCTGCGTGGACGCTACAGAAGGGAAGAAGCAGATTCATTCATCGTAAAGCACTAATCGTTGTAGACGGTTATATTCCGCCAAGCGAGCAGTCTGTGGAGTTTGAGACACAGGCAAGTGTGATAAATGGGAAGCCTAAGGTCATGTTTTACCTAAGCGGAAATGCAAATTGGGAAGCGCGCAAGATTCGGGAACTATATGCTTCTGTGTATCGGAGCCAGGTCTCAGAGATATTCAAACAGCACTTTGAAGAGATACTGAACCTCTTTGAGTCCAAGGAACAGTATGCCATTCGCCAAGGCATAGGGCGATCGTTAACTGATTCAAGGCTTGAGCGCATGCAGTGCTTTGTTGTGCAATATGCTCTTTATAAAACCGTGATGCAGCTTGGTGTCAAGCCAGATGCTGTTTGTGGACAAGGCGTTGGCGAACTGGTGGGGTTGGTTATTAGTGATGCACTTGATCCAGTACATGCCGTAGGGCTTTTATACAATTTGGAGCATTGGTCACTAGAAGAAGGAGCATTGTCAGATGCTTTGACTGGAAGGATGACAGATGCAACTGTAACAGACCATGCGTCGAGTATTGCACCACTGTTATCTCCAAATTTCCTGTTTACGCTGCTAAATCGCAAGACGCTTTCTGAATCTGATGGGCATACGTTGTGGATCGTTTCGAATCAGCAGCAGGATACAGACCAAATAGCCCCGGATTCATTTTCAGAGTCAAACATCATTGCTCTTACTGGAGATCGTCATAGCTTGCTTGAGGCAGACGTGTATTTAATGAAAGTACTTGCTTTTTGCTGGTGCTCTGGCATGGAGTTGGATTGGGAAGAGTTAAACGGAACGGGGGGGAGGCAAAAAATCTCCCTGCCGACGTATTCCTTTGATCCCATTGTTCATCAACATGATGTTGCGTTGTATCAGCTTGCAGGTATGTCACAGGTTGCAGCGGGTTCTATCGCAGCATTAGACCAATCTCCATCTGGGAAAGTCAGGATTCAACGGACTGATGATGAGATAAGGCATGTATTATCGCAATTGTGGCAGGAGTTGCTTGGTCATGGAGAAGTCGGCCTTGAAGATGATTTCTTTGAGCTTGGAGGTCATTCTTTAAAAGCGATTTCCTTGGCGTCGAGGATTAAAGAAATGTTTGGACTGAATTTGGGGCTGGAAGAGGTTTTTGATCATTCAGTGTTTGAACACATGGTTCAATGGATTACTGAACATCAGGCTACAAGTGACTCTGATTCAGTGAACCCAATCTTGCCTGTTACTAAGAAAGAGAAATACAAGACCACTTCTGCTCAGCGAAGAATGTATGTGGTGCATGAGTGGATGAAAGGTGAGAGTACGGCGTATAATCTCGCCAGTTCCTATAGGGTAAGGGGAAAACTTGACCCTGCCAAATTCAGAGTAATAATGGATGCACTGGTAGAGAGACATGAAGCATTCCGTACCAGGTTTGAAATGATTGATGGTGAGCTTTTCCAAATTGTGGAGGATCAGGTTCCAAGCGTTGTGGAGTTGCTGGAATTAGAAACAGCAGGGTTAGAGCAGGTCATGGAATGGATCAAGCCTTTTGATCTGACCAGCGCACCATTGGTTCGTGTTAAGCTCATTCGCCTTTCTCAAGAGGAACACATCTTATTCATCGACATGCATCATATCATTTCGGATCAGAGTTCCATTGCCATCCTGATGCAGGATTTTGCACGCATGTACAGAGGAGAAACATTGCAATCTCTTAACATTCAGTATAAGGATTATGCGGAATGGCGTGATGAAGCTGCGTCACATGCACAATCTGTTGTAGACGCCGAGTTTTGGATACAGGAATTCAAGGACAAGCCTGCACTGGTTGAATTGCTTACAGACTTCCCAAGACATGGCGCATCATCCTACAGCGGAGACCGACGTTCCATTGAACTTGGTGAGTCGTTAAGCACACAAGTCAATGATTTCTGTACTCAACAAGGGCTTACACCCTATATGTTGTTTATGGCAACTTTGAATCTATTAATCTGGAAGTATACGGGTCAAGACGATTTGGTCGTAGGTACAGCGGTTGCGGGACGTGAGAAGCCAGAACTCAATAACGTTATGGGGATGTTCGTGAACATGCTCGCCATTCGCACCAGCATGGACAGAGAATGGTCCACCGAGACGTATTTGAATGAGATGCGTGGCAAGCTGTTATCCTGTTATGAACATCAGCATTATCCTTATGAAGCACTGGTGGAACAACTTGGTCTATTCGGTGATTTAAGCCGCAACCCCCTATTTGATGTGGTGCTAAATTACATTAATATGGGAACCGATGATCCTGAAGCCGCGGAACTGATACTTGAACCATGGGTCGAAGGTAAGGTGGATGCCAAATTTGATCTGACTTGGACACTGGTGGAGCACAAGCAATGTTACACGGTTGAACTTGACTATCGCTCGGATTTGTTTAAAGCGGAGTCCATGGAACTGATGCTGGATAAATTCCGGTATATCCTGTCTCAGATCACAACAGGGGATAATGAACGAATTGGTCAGATTAAGCTCACTACACCGGAGGAAGAGGAATGGCTGCTGTACGGAGTCAACGATAATGCCGCTCAGTATCCGCGAGATGCGACCATTTCCCAATTATTCGAGGAACAAGTTCATGTGCATGCACAGAAGACAGCATTGGTCTGGGAAGACGGTGAATGGAGCTATGCGGATCTGTATGAACGTGTTCAGTGGCTGGCGTTCAGGTTGCTTGGACAAGGGGTAAAATCAGGCTCCAGTATTGCTCTCATTCTGGACCGTGGACCGATCCAGATGATCAGTATTCTTGCTACACTCCAAGTGGGTTGCAGTTATGTCCCGATCGACCCGGCTTCGCCGCCATCGAGAATTGAATTTATTTTGCAAGATTGCGATGCGGCTGTGTTATTGACTGAAACGGCGTATGCCTCGACATGGCAATCTGTAGTTCCTTGTATCGTGCCCGCAGATGAACTGGCAGCATTTGATTCAGGAGATATGCAGGAGCCCGTTGAACATATGAACAAGACTGCTCTTGACCCGGCTTATATCATTTATACATCAGGGTCAACAGGAACCCCGAAAGGGACTGTGATGAGTCATCGCAATGTGAGCAAAGTCATGAAAAATAGCAATTTTGTCACCGTCGTGCCAGAGGATCGTATCCTGCAAATTTCTAACTATGCGTTTGACGGTTCCATTTTCGATATTTTTGCTTCATTAATAAATGGCGCTACTCTTGTATTAATCTCAAAAGAGACCATTTTGGATATGGCTCGTTTGGCGGATGTCATCCGACAGCAACGGATTTCAGTATTTTATATTCCGACGTCCTTGTTTAATATGCTGGTGGATTGGGATGCTGAATGCTTGAATAATGTGCGTAGAGTGATGTTTGGTGGTGAAGCTGCATCGGTGAGCCATGCCAACAAAGCGCTTGCATGCGTGGGGCCGGGCAGGCTGTTAAATGGATATGGGCCAACGGAAGCAACCTTTTTTGCCTCCTACCACTTATTACAGCAAACAGAGCCTTATACTGGCTCATTGCCTATAGGATACCCCCTGTCTAACACAGCCTTGTATGTTCTGGATGATGAGCTGAAGCCTGTGCCACCTAATGTTCCAGGGGAACTGTATATCAGTGGAGATGCGGTGGGTATTGGATATCTTAACCGTGAGGATCTTACCCGGAAACACTTTCTTGATGATCCCTTCCGCAAGGGAGAACGAATGTATCGGACAGGTGACATCGTCAAACGTCTGATTGACGGCAGTCTGATTTTTATTGAACGTTCGGATTTCCAGGTCAAAATTAGAGGTTTCCGCATTGAGTTATCGGAGATAGGCAACTGCGTGGAGCGTCTTTCGGGAGTTCGTGATGCCTTTGTCATGACAGCTATAGAACCATCAGGAAGTCTACACATTGCCGCTTTTTATACAACCGATACTGGAGCAGATGCTGAGTATATTCGAAGAGAACTTCACCAGCAGCTGCCAGAGTACATGGTACCTGCACGAATTATTCGAATGGATCATCTTCCGATTAATGCCAATGGAAAAGTGGACCGAAGAGCATTGTCCGAGCATTTGGTTGAGGAGCAGCAGAGGTCTCTGGAAGTGAATTCACCTCGGACAAAAACGGAGCGTGTTATTCTTGCCGCCATGCGACAGATCCTGGGTAATCCGGGCATTGGTGTGGAAGATCACTTCTTTCAAAATGGGGGGCATTCGCTCAAAGCGATTGCATTCACTCAAATTTTGGCAAAAGAAGGAATTGCCATCAATGTGAACGAATTATTCCAATATCCGACAGTTAGAGGACTTGCCCGATTGGTAGACATTAATCCTCCGGCGTCAGTTTGGTCAGATGATAGCCTGCATATTCAGTCCCCGATAGTCATACCACAGGACATAACACTTCATGAGAAACAACTGGACAGCCTGGTCCTGCACGTTTTAAACAGCTGCAATCAGGTTTCATCTTTTATGGCGGGCATGACCCCTATGGGTCGATACCCACTATCTCCAATTCAACAAGCACATGCTTCTACGACTTCACGAGCAAGCGGATTTACAACAACGCTGGAAGGCGAATTGAATGAACAAGCTGTAAAACACCTGATCCTTGGGGTTATATCCCGGCATCAGTTGCTGCACAGCATGATATATGAGGAAGAACAATTGTATTGGCATCCATGTGATATGTCATTAGCGGCGGACATACTGCAACAGCTTATCCCATATCTTGATATTCGTCATTATGCTTCGGATACGATTGAGCAGTTGGAGTACAAACTGGTTCAGTCTCTGTTATACAAAACGTATACGCTGAAGGAACTACCTTGGCGTCTGTGTATTTTGCGTACAGGAGCCACAGAGCATAAGTTGATTTGGAGTTTTGATCATCTTGCGTTTGATGGTATGAGTGCTGAAATCATCAAGCAGCAACTTGAATCGAAGGCATTATATAGACCGCAAGGTATAGAGATCGAGAGTAATCTTCTGTACCAAGTACGAAATTATGAGGATTATGTAAATTTTCTGTCTCAAGGCCCCATAGGGGTATCAGAAGATGAAATAGAGAAACAATTTTCGCTTCAGGCATGGAATAGATGTAACACCATCGTCATGAACAAGTTGAAGGAAACAGAAACATTGTCGCCTTCAGCCATGACTGCCGAGTTGTCCCTTGCAGGGAAGGAGCCTGCCGATGTTTGGTGGACATGCTTTGAAACTTTTGCCAACATCATTGCGGCTTATCTGGACATAAGCCAATTGCCAATAGCCCTCGTGCATTACGGAAGGGAGTACGGCGAAGAATCCTACTATGATTATGTGGGAGAATTCCTTGATCTGATTCCAGTGCTGGTAGACAGTGAATTCACACAGGAAGATCTGTTGGAACGTCTGGAATTTACGAAGCAACACAGCATTAACTTTATGGCACTTACACATGATTCTTCCCTCTCGGCACAATATGATGGCATACAGGAACAATTGGGAACTGCCTACAGGCAAGCAGAACAGGAGCCGCGTCAGATGATTCTGTTTAATTATCAAGGCTTCATCTCCAGCAGCGAAGCGATCCCAATGTCGTCTCAGTCGTCGGATGACCAAGATTCGAATTCGGGACTCGCCCAATTCGAATGGGTTATTCGCTACGATGAAGAGTGTCTGTACGTACATCTGGCCTGTCAGGCTGGTCTGGACATCAAACGTATGAAACAACTGATTGATGACAAGCTTGGTAGCGAAGTGAAAGTGGTAGTTCACAATGAGGCAATGGAGGTGCAACATGTCCAGTAAATCCATACAGCGAGGACCCGAGCTGATTGTGCCAGAGCATTATTCAACAGTGGCTGAGATGCTAATCTACATTGCAGATACTCATCCAGAAAAGGGAATAACCTATATCAGCTCTTCAGGTGACGAACAGTTTGAATCCTATCCTGAATTACTGATGCAGGCGCGCAAGTACCTGCAGTCTCTTCAGGAGCAAGGCATTCAACAAGGACAGGTTGTTATTTTGGAGATTGACCAGTCACAGGAATTTTACCGTACCTTTTGGGCTTGTATGCTGGGGGGCATTATTGTCGCCCCGGTTAGTCCTCCGGCTGCCTGGGAACCAGGCTCAGCCGGTCTGGAGAAATTCACGAAAGTGTGGGAGGTACTCGGGCGTCCGGTAGTGATCGTCGAAGAAGCCTACCTGCCCAAGTATAAGCAGCTTGGGGAAAGTCCTGTATTCAAAGGTCTTATGTTGATTAGCGTGAACCAGCTTCAAGCAGGCCAGCAGATGGCTGATCTATGCCCAACCTCTCCTGATGAGATTGTGTTCCTGCAATTCTCATCAGGAAGCACGGGAATTCCCAAAGGCGTGCAGTTAACAAATCACAATATTATCGCCAACAGTATTGCATGCAAGACTTTTCTTGGAGCTGAAGAAGGAGATAATGTGTTTACCTGGTTGCCGCATACGCATGATATGGGGATATTTGGACAACACCTGACACCCGTCCTGAGTGGAGCCAACATCATGGTGATGTCACCTTATACTTTCGTACGGTCGCCTTATCTGTTCTTGCGCAAGATTACGGAGCATCAGGGGAAATGGTTTTGCTGTACCAATTTCGGTTTCGAATGGATGGTTCAGAAGATCCCGGATTCCAAGCTCTCAACGCTTGATCTGTCTTCACTGCGTATGACCTTGAATGGTGCAGAGCCTATATCAACGTCTGTTATTGAGCGATTTGTCAAAAAATTCAGCTCTTGTGGCTATCGTCCCAATATGATGTTTCCTGCGTATGGCATGGCCGAAGCGACAGTAGGTGTATGTACCTCCAGACTGGGGGAAGAGCCACGAATTGAACGTATTTCGCGTTCGCGGCTGGTGCAGGAAGGACTGGCTGTACCAGTCCAGCCGCCTAGCAATGATAGCCATACTTCGGATGTGATCGAATTTGTCCATGAAGGATATCCCATGACAGGGATTCAAATCCGGATTGCGGATGAACAGGGTGAAGTGCTGGATGAGCGGGTTGTTGGCGAAATCCAGATCCGTGGTGAATCGGTAACCTCTGGATATTACAGTCTCCCGGAGATCAATCGTGAAATGTATGTGGATGGGTGGCTTCGCACTGGAGACTTGGGTTATATGGCTGATGGCTCCCTGGTTGTAAGCGGACGAATCAAGGACATTGTGTTTATTCGGGGACAGAACCATTATGCGCATGATCTTGAAGAAATTTTGTACCAGAATAGCAGCATTCCGAGAGGGAATCTGACGGTAGTTGGGCACTTTAACAGCCTCAAACAAGTAGAGGAGCTACTTGTATTTGTTAAATACAAATCGGGCACTCCACAGTTTCTGGAGGTACGACAGGATCTGATCCAACGTATGAGGGCTGGATTGGGTATTGAGATCACCCATGTTCTCCCGATCAAGGTTATTCCCAAAACGACGAGTGGCAAGGTTCAGCGCTTCATGCTGAGAAACGAATATGAGCGTGGAGTATTTTCCAAAGACATCGAGGCCATTGAAGAGCTGATTCGCGAAAACACACAACAGCAACAACACGAGACGGTTTCCGCATCGTCTTTGGAGTATACCGTACGTAAAGCCTGGGCCGATATTCTTCAATTGCCCGCAGGAAAGATTGAGATGGATACTTCTTTTCTCGCACTTGGAGGCAATTCCATTCTTTCCTATCAATTACTTGACAAGCTGTCTGCACATATGGGACGTGAATTAGGACAAGAACTACTTGTTTTTTGTAGTACAGTACGTGAGATGGTGGAATATCTGCAGGAACTTCCAGCAGATACGAAGGACTTTGAACAGGCTGAAACAACAGATAATCACCTGAATGTACATCGTGCTATTGCTATTACCGGACTGTCTCTGCGTCTGCCTGATGCCGACACCCAAGAGCAGTTCTGGAGCAATCTGGTTAACGGGTTAGATAGTGTTGACCGGGTTAGTTTAGAGCGTGCAACACGTTCCAAGCAACCCGATTGGGATGACTGGATTGGGGAACTGAAGCAACCGGATACGTTTGATCATGAGTTCTTTGAAATCCCGTCTGAACAAGCTGCATTTATGGATCCGCAGCATCGCAAGCTGCTGGAAGTTGCTCATGAGGCGCTGGAGGATGCGGGTATGCTCGTGGACCATGAGGATAAGCGTGATGTGGGTGTGTATGTAGGGATTAACCCAAGCACATACTTCGATCTGGTTGTTGATTATATGAACCGGAGTCTTGGAAAGGCTGTTCATTCTCACGCTATGGTAGGCAATATGTCCAATATAGCAGCTGCCTCCATTTCACACATGTACAATTTCACAGGACCGGCACTGTCCATAGATACGGCATGTTCTTCTTTTCTGGTAGCACTGACACAAGCTGTGGCGGCCATTCAGGACAAGCGTATCTCTGGGGCGGTTGTAGGTGGAGCGAACATTTTGGCTACACCGCATGTTCATCAACTATCACGCAATGCTGGAATCTGTTCTTCCACTCAACATACGAAGGTATTTGACCGGGAAGCAGATGGTTCAGTCTTGGGGGAAGGTGCTGTTGTTGTATATCTGGAGCCGCTAACAGAGGCAGTTCGCAACAATAAGCATATTTATGGTGTGATTCGCGGGACAGCGGTGAATAACGACGGATATTCCCTGGGCATTATGGCACCCAACCCTCAGGGGCAATATGAGGTACTCCGTGCCGCTTATCGCGATGCCAACCTAAACCCGAGCGAGATTTCTTATATTGAAGCACATGGATCAGGGACAAGGATTGGAGATCCAATTGAGGTGAATGCCTTGCTCCGACTATTCCGGGAAAAGGGATATACAAGCGACAATTCAATTGGATTAGGTTCAGTCAAAACCAATATTGGTCATTTATTTGCAGCCTCCAGTGGAGCCAGTCTTGCCAAGGTTCTGCTCAGTATGCAGCATGGGGAACTGGCACCAAGTCTGCATATGGATAATCCGAATCCAGCCCTCCGACTGGAGCAATCGCCGTTCCATATCGTTAGCGAGCGTAGATCATGGGATGTACCTGAAGGAAAAACACGGAAGGCAGGCATCAGTTCGTTTGGCCTGGGAGGTACGAATGCCCACATTGTGCTGGAAGAATGGAAAGCCCCTGTCCGTGCAGATGCCCCGGCACGAGGCCAATTGTTAACGTTCTCTGCGAAATCAGAGCAGGCTTTAAAAAAGCTGATTGATAATACGGAGCAGTATGTGAAGAAACATGCGGACCTGGCACTAGAGGATCTTTGTTTTACCCGGAACAGATATAGAAAACATTATCGGTATCGTGCAGCAGTAGCTGTCAGCCCCACCGGAGAGTGGAACATCGAAGAGATGGAATTTGGCTTTAAGCCTAGAAACCGAGCTGCTCGTGTCAATATTGTGGTTGGGGGGCATGAGATTCGCGGAGAAGATGAAGCGGAAGCACGCCAAGTAATCAGGCCAGACGTTTCTAATGAAGATACGGTATCTACCTTGAACTATTGGGTGACCTTGCTTGAGACACTTGTACGTCTGGTCCCTTCCATTCAGGAGATTCGAGGAATAGCTGCAGGAGAGGAGCTTGTATCCCGTTTACATCTGGATGGCGAGGAACATCACAACGCTCATGCAAGCCAATCCATTCCAGTGAACAACAGAGTGACTTTAGACAGTTTGCAAGACACACCTGGCAAGATGGCAAACGCCGACATTGTAATTATGATTGCTGCAGATCAGACAGTGCAGCAGCTTGAATACAGTGGCAAGGAGAGCTTCATCCGCCTGTCTGCCGAGCCGACACTTACCATGGAGGAGCAGCTTGCTGCATTGCTGGGACAGCTTTATGTACGTGGTGCTGCGCTGGATTGGGAACAGTTACATCCGAATGGCTCTGGCCAGATTGTACATCTGCCAGCACATCCATTCGAGCCGTATGTACATTGGATAGATGTGAATCAGGGAACGGAGGTCATGATATGACAAAAGAAGAAATTGAGCTTTTTCTCAAAAGCGAGATTGCTGCAGCGTTGAATCAGGAGCCAGAGGACATCGATGAAGAGATGAATTTTTTGAAAATTGGTGTCTCATCTGTGCAGGCGCTCAAGATCATTAATCGTGCGCGTAAGCATCTTCAAGTTGACATCAGTCCGGTTGCGTTGTTTGAATACAAAACAATTGCCGAGTTCGCCGCATATCTCAATGAATCTCTCCTTCAAGAGGGGGTTGCGGAATGATTGAAGTGGATGTAGAGCAAGAGATCATTCATGAAGCTGAATTGTTTGCTGCCCGTGAAATTCGTCCTTATGCTCAACAGATTCAAGAGCAGCAAGCCATTCCCAGAACATTGATCCGTGCCATGGCTGAAAAAGGTTACTTGGCTGCCTCGATCCCGGCTGAATATGGCGGCATGGGTCTCGGTCCTAAGGCGTACGGGCTGTTGACTGAAGTATTTGGCAAGGCTCTTCCAGCCGTTCGCAGCTTGTTAACGGTACATACTTCACTTGTAAGTGAAACTTTGGTACGTTTCGGAACGCCTGAGCAAAAATCGTCCTGGCTGCCCAAGTTGGTGAAGGGAGAATGGATTGCTGCCTTTGGCCTGACTGAACCGGAAGTTGGTTCAGATGCCAAAAGTGTAAAGACCGAGTGGAGAGAAGAATCGGACTGTTATGTTTTGAATGGAAAAAAGAAGTGGATTACGTTTGGACATCTGGCAGATGTATTTATCATTATTGCCTCGAATCAGGGACGAAGCACTGCTTTTTGGGTCGAACGCCAGTTTGAGGGTGTACAGACCAAACCTATTGAAGGTGTCATGGTTGCGGGAGAGACAGGTATAGCTGAGATTGATCTCCATGAGGTGCGTGTACCAAAGAATCACATTATTGGACGTCTGAATGAAGGTTTTGAGTACATCGTAACCGGGGCGCTGGACCAGGGCAGATATAGCATAGCCTGGGCAGGGCTGGCGATTGCGCAGGAAGCACTGGATGCTATGGTGACTTACTCAAGGAAGCGGAAGCAATTTGATCAGAAGCTGAGTCATTTTCAGCTGATTCGCGGCATGATTGGAGATGCGGTGACAAAAGTCCATGCAGCACGAGCATTATGTTTACGGGCAGCCGAGCTGAGAGAAGCCAAGGACCCGCAGGCCGCTATGGAGACAACGATCGCCAAATATTTTACGTCCAAAGTTGCTGTTGAAGTTGCAAGCGATGCGCTACAGGTGCATGGTGCGAACGGAATTAGTAACCAATATCCTGTTGCCAGGCTGTATAAGGAAGCCAAAATTCTGGAGATTATTGAAGGCTCTTCTCAGATGCAGCAGGAGATGATCTCGCATTACGGATTAAAAGCCTATTACAAGCGTGGCGGTAGCGTATGACGTTCTGTGCGCTATTTCCCGGCCAGGGAAGCCAGTATATCGGAATGTGCAGTGAGTTGTTGGACAGTGAGCCAGAGGCGAAGCAGATCTTTGCGGAAGCGAGCGAGGTGATCGGATTTGATTTGAAGGCACTCGTTATGGAAGGAACCCTGGATCAATTGACGGTCTCTGAATATGCTCAGCCTGCTGTACTGACAGCAAGCTACGTTTTATTTGATTCATTTGTTCGCCGAACAGGAATGACTCCAGATTATGCAGTAGGTCACAGTTTGGGGGAGATTTCGGCTTTAGTAGCGGCGGGAGCATTGCGATTTGCTGATGGAATCCGTTTTACAGCTCAGCGTGGTGCATTGATGCATCGCTCCATTCAGGAGCAAAAAGGAAGAGCGGGTATTGTTGTTGATGTAACCCAGGAAACGCTTGAAGAATTAGTCGAGAATATTCGTCAGAACGAGTATGTGACGATCTCCGGTTATAATTCACCGGGACAGTTTGTCGTCGCAGGTACTGCGAAGGGGCTTCAATTGCTGGATGATCAGGTGGATGGCTACGGTGGGGAATTCATTCCTTTTCGCATGATGCCAATGAAGGCAGATGCACCTTATCATAGCGAGTTGATGCAGTTCATTCAGCCTGAGCTTGAAGAGATGCTTGCAGGGATTTCCTTCTCTGCACCGGTGTTTCCCATCTGCTCTACAGTACATGGGGAGTTCATTCGCGGAGCCGAGGACATTCCTAAGCTGCTGAGCAGCCAGCTTTTGCAACCCATTCGCTGGAATCAGGCATTGGCACGCGTTCAAAATCTGGGAGCAACGGTATGGATCGATATCGGTCCAGGCCAGAGCGTAAGAAATATGCTGGCTGAGAATAAGACCTTGCCTGCAGCCTATTCGCTGGATGATCCGCAAGATCGGTCCAGGTTACTGGAGCGATATGAAGCAGTAAACCAGACAAGTGGGGGAGGCGATAAGGGATGATCACGGAGATGATGCAGTACAATCAGCGGGTGAAACAATGGCTGCCTGGAGGTGTGCACTATAATTTTCACCTTCCTTGGGAAGAGACACCGCTCCATTTCAAGCATGCTTCCCGAAGCAGAGTGACGGACATGAACGACAACGAGTATTTGGATCTATATGCCCGCTTTGGTGCCCTCATTGTTGGCCACGGCAACGAGGAGTATAACGAGTGTCTGAAGGATACCATTGACCGTGTTCTTTCCGTAAGTCATTGCGACCTGGATGCAGAGGCTCTGGAACTGATCCATCAATATGTACCCTCAGCAGAGATGATTCGTTTTGGGTTATCAGGCACGGAGATTGTCCAGAATGCACTTCGTCTTGCCCGGGCGTGGACAGGTAAAAATCGCTTTGTACGTTTTGAAGGCCATTATCATGGCAATGCGGACAATATTATGGGTGGCAAGACTGCACGTACAGGTCTGCCTGTACCTTCAGACTATCCTGGTGACATGAAAGGAACAAAGGGGAGGGCAAGGGATGCCATGGAATCTCAATCCTACCTCTTGCCATGGAATGACGCACCCCGTCTGGAGGAACTATTTCGCCAGCATGGAGACGACATTGCAGCAGTAATCATGGAGCCGGTTTGTGTAAATGGAGGCGGAGTCATGCCTGCTCCGGGTTATCTGCAAAAAGTCAGACAGTTATGTGATCAGTACCAGGTCGTGCTCATTTTTGATGAGATTATAACAGGATTCCGTATGGGTCTCGGTGGTGCCCAACAGTTATTCGGTGTAACGCCTGATCTGACTACACTTGGGAAGGCAATCGCGGGTGGCGGAGTTCCAGTGTCAGCCCTGGTTGGCCGAGCGGATATCATGAAATTGCTTGTAGACAAAAAAGTAATTCATGCGGGTACGTTTAATGGCTATCCATTAGGTACAGCTGCTGTAAAAGCTACGCTGGAAATGTTAGGACGCAATGGAGGACAGGCAATGCACAGCATGAACCGCCACGCTGAGATGATGCATGACATACTCTGCCAGGAAGCAGTGAAGGTAGGTCTGCCTTTAATTGTTCAAGGGCCGTCTGGCTGTGCTTCTTATCACTGCTGCACGGAGCCGCTTACGGATACGGCTGAATATACGTTTGAATTAATGTCTTTTGATATTTTGTTAAATAGCAAGCTTGCTGAGCACGGTGTTCTGGTATCTACGCTCTCGCGGATGTATCCAAATATCCTGCTTGATATGCAAGATGTTGCCTGGTTCAGTGAGCGTGTCCCTGCAGCACTTGCAGAAATGAAAGAGATCTACGACGAGCTGATCTAATGGTAGCTCAATAAGGAGGTGATTAGGTATGCATAATCGACTCATTGCAATCATTGGCGCAGGGGTGATGGGATGCGCCACAGCACTGGATGTAGCGAGGGTTGGTTATCGTGTAATTTTGCAGGATATTTCGGCGTCGGTCATCGAACATGCCCCTGATGTTATACGTCGTGAATATCGTTCAGCTTGCTTTCTGAAGCAAGGGTACGGTCAGGTCCCCCTGGATCAGATCATGGAACGAATCTCGTTCCAGACACAAGATGAAGGTGTGGAAGAGGCAAGTATCATTATTGAAAATGTAACCGAAAACCTGGAGTTGAAAAAGGAAGTTTACGCACGACTATCCCACAAGGTTCGTCCGGATGCTTTATATGCGCTAAATACAAGCTGTATTTCCGTGACAAAGCTCGCTTCATTTTTGCCTGACCCAGGTCGAGTCATTGGGGTGCATCTGATGAATCCGGTTCCTGTTAAATCCATGGTGGAGGTGATCAAAGGACATCATACAACGCAGGTTACGGAACATGAGATGGTAGCGTTTTTGGAAACTCTTGATAAAAGTCCAGTTGTCATAGAGGATCTGCCCGGGTTTGTCTCTAATCGCCTCTCACACTTGTTAATGAATGAAGCGGCGTACATTGTACAGGATGGAATCGCTACACCCGAGCAGGTGGACGCCATTATGAAGAAGGGCTTCAATTATCAGATGGGGCCGCTGGAGACAGCGGATCTGATTGGTCTGGATACGGTCGTGCATTCATTGAAAGTATTGTACGACAGCTATCAGGACCCCAAATTCCGATGCTGTCCGATGTTGCAGAAAATGGTTGATGCAGGACAGTGGGGGCGGAAGACGGGTCAAGGATTCTATGCCTACTAAGATGAAGGGTGGCATGACCATGGAAAAGCTCAAGGATATCAAATGCATCGTTTGGGATCTGGACCACACCATATGGGATGGAGTTTTGCTTGAATCTGCAGATGTGCAACTGAAGCCGGGCTTAAAGGAGGTGATTGAAAAACTGGACCAGCGAGGTATTTTGCATTCTGTTGCCAGTAAAAATGATGCAGAGCTGGCTTGGGCGAAACTAAACGAATTGGGCATCGCCGAATATTTTCTATATCCCGAAATCCATTGGGATGCAAAATCCGTCTCTGTTCAGCGGATTCAGCAGAACATTAATATCGGTATGGATGCCATTCTGTTTGTGGATGATCAACCTTTTGAACTGGAAGAAGTGCAAAGTGTACATGCTGACATCCAGGTACTTCATGCGGATCAATATGAAACCATGCTTGATGACCCAAGGCTGATGCCCCGATTTATTACAGCCGACTCTGCGTGCAGAAGGCAGATGTATCAGGCGGATACACTCCGTAAACAGGCTGAGGAACAGTATGAAGGACCTTCAGAACAATTTCTGGCTACGCTTGGCATGAAATTTTCCATCTACGAGGCTACTGAGGATGATCTTCAGCGTGCAGAGGAACTTACTGTTCGCACCAATCAGCTAAACGCAACGGGAATTACCTACAGTTACGAGGAGCTGCATCAACTGATGACCTCACAGGACCATTTGTTATTGGTGTGTGAACTCGAAGACAAATACGGAACGTATGGCAAAATTGGGCTTGCACTTATTCACATGCAGCAGAAAGTATGGCGGCTAAACATGCTTCTGATGTCTTGCAGAGTGATGTCCAGAGGAGCAGGGAGTGTACTGCTAACGTACATCATGCGCGAAGCTCAGAAGCAGGGCAAACAGATGCTTGCGGACTTCAGGGATACCGGAAGGAACCGGATGATGAATATCAGCTATCGCTTTGCCGGTTTCAAGCAGCAATCTGCAGATCAGGAAGGAAGAGTACTATTTTATCATGATTTGCAGCAGGCTGTAGAGTTTCCAGATTACATTGAGGTTTTAGTGCCTGAGGGGCAACATCAATAACAAGGGGGAAGGGCAGTGGATTATCGTCAGGAAATTCGGGAGTTTATCGGGAACAACCTCACCATGGATCATGAGGACACTCAAATTAATGATAATGACAATTATTTTGAGCAGCGGTTCGTCAATTCGCTCTTTGCGATGCGTTTGGTGGACTTTGTAGAGCGTAGATTCCAGATTGAGATAGCAAATGAAGATCTGGATTTGGCTAATTTCTGCACGATTAACCGTTTGCATGATCTTATTGAGAGAAAGTTGACTGAGAAGGAGGCGGCATTATGATTACAGCTAATCAGGCATCCATTCGTCCAGTCACAAGTCCGGCAACCAGCCCGTCCAACAAATATATGTATTTGTTTTTGGGAATTTCCTTTGGCACATGTTATGGAATCGCAAGTTTGTTCATGTTCTTTGCGGATTTTATTGTACCCATAACTGGTGAGTTAACCTTGATGCATCCACTTGCGATCGTTGCTCTGTATTCACCTTCCATTGCCGGATTAATTACATGTTATGTGATGGGCGGAACGGAAGCATTAAAAGGAATGTTTATGAAGCTGGTTCCGCGCAGACAGGACCTGTTCTGGATACCGCTCATTATTGGAATTTCCATCATCTTTGCATCAACAATGCACTTTGGTTCCTTGTTATTCGGCATACCGGTCCCTGAGTTGACATATAGTGTACCTGAAATGATCTGGTTGGGGATTGTGAATCTGATCAAGGAGACGGGGCTGATTGGTGGGCTGTTTGGTTGGATCGGATTTTTGCTTCCATTCTTGCAAGGGAAGTTAAAAAATAATATAACAAGTGGTCTGCTTACCGGCCTGCTGTTCGGATTATGGGTGCTTCCGGGATACTTGATTTCCTCTTTTGGCACCTCAACCACTTACATATACTACGTTGTTCAGCTTATGGCATTTATCGTGTTCCAAAGTTATATCTTCAATGCAACCAAAGGTACACTTCTGTTTTATCTGCTTGCATTCTGGCTTGTAGCCACAGGAAGTCAAATTGATTTGTACTACTTTAATCCGCAAGTTCAAATTATGCAATTCTTCTTTTTTGTAATATCGGCTATTGTCATACATGTCATCTTCAAGCGTAAAAATGTGGATACTTCACTTCAGACATTCCCTGCATATGTTCTGGAAAGAAAGTAAGCCTAGTTATGGTGGTGGATAAGTGATGGAACCGATCTATTTGGAGCAGTTACAAAAGGGGGAGGGAAACAGACAAATAGTCTGTTTTCCTTATCTCGGTGGCAACTCCAACAGTTTTCAGCCCCTAGTGCCGTACCTTCCTGACACGGAAATTTGGGCGTTTACGCCCCCGGGTCATGGTCTGAACACCGAAACACCCCTGGAGCATATGCAGCAACTCGTAGAACTGTATACCAGCAAGCTGCTGGATGTTATAAAGCCCGGCAGTCTGTTATTTGGACATAGTCTGGGAGGAATTACAGCCTACTTCGTTGCACAGCGCTTATGTCAGGAACGTCCAGATGTAGCTAAAACGCTACGGCTTGTATTATCTGCCTGCAACACGCCTGACGAATGCGGGATGCAGAATTATGATCAGATGTCAGACGGAAATCTGATTGATCATCTGTTTTCCTATGAAGCTCTTCCGCAAGAACTGATACATGAAAAAGAATTATTGAATTATTTTCTGCCCGTCATCCGGGCGGATTTCAGGATGCTGGAATCTGCAGCAACACTTGAATATGAGCCGCTCTCATTGCCGGTATTGTATCTGTGGGGAGAACGGGATCGTACCGTTACCCTTCAATCAGCGTTGAGATGGGGCCGATATTTTGAATCATCCATGAAGCTTCAAACCATCAAAGAGGGTGCTCACATGTTCATGATGCATCAACCTTCAACGGTGGCGCATTGTCTGACAAGCTTTATGACTCCAGATAAATAGGAACAACTTGTAGATGAGAGGAGCCATGTTCGTTTATGCTGCTACGAATGCTGAGAAACGATATAACGAGAAAAAAAGGGATTACGGCTGCGTTATTTATTTTTGTACTGCTGGCCGCCTTGCTGGTATCTTCGGGGTCACGAATGATTATGGAACTGACGAGTTCCATCCAATATCTATTTTCTGAATCCAAAACACCACACTTTGTGCAAATGCATGCCGGAGAACTCGATCAGGCCAAAGTGAACACATGGGCTGAAGAAAATGCCATGGTCCAGCAGCATCAGATTGTGGAAATGGTCAACATTGACGGCTCTAATCTGTTTCTCGGAGCAGAGTCCGAAAAGAACAGTGTTATGGACATTGACTTTGTTACACAGAATGAGGGTTTCGACTATTTGTTGAATCTGGACAGTGAGATTATTCAGGTGAACGATGGCGAGATCGCAGTTCCGGTATATTACATGCAGCAAAAAAAATTGAGCGTGGGCGACCAGGTTCGGATCGATAATGGTCAATTTGAGCGTTCTTACACCATCGTTGATTTTGTTCGTGATGCTCAGATGAATCCATCGGTTGTGCACTCCAAACGTTTTATCGTGAGTGCAGGGAATTTGCAGGAACTGAAGCAGAGCATCGGAGAGATGGAGTATCTCATCGAATTCCGGTTGACGGATCCCGGACTAACGAGTGAATTTACCCAGGCTTATCAAAATGCCGGACTCCCCAACGCGGGTCCAGTCGTAACCTATGGGCTGTTCCAGGTACTGAATGCCATGACCGACGGAGTTATTGCAGCCGTTATTATTTTGGTCAGTCTTGTACTGATTCTGATCGCGATGCTTTGCATCCGATTCACAATGCTTGCGACCATCGAAGAGGATTATCGTGAGATTAGTGTCATGAAGGCGATTGGGATCGCAGAGAAGGATATTAAGAGACTGTATCTGATGAAGTATGTATTTATGGCCGGATTTGCATCCGTGCTTGGTTACATTGCATCACTTGGCGTTAACAGACTATTTGTTTCCAACATCATGTTGTATATGGGAAAAGCACCTGCAACCCTGTTGCATTTCGCGATTCCGTTATTAGCCGCTGGCATAATATTTGCCATGGTTGTTCTGTTCTGTCGAACGGTATTGCGGCGTTTTCGTTCCATTTCCGCGGTGGATGCTCTCCGTACCGGGAGCCTGGGAGATACACAGATCATTCGAAACCGGCTTAGTTTGTCCCGCAATCGCTGGTCTTCCGTACCTGTCTTTCTTGGTCTGAAGGAAGTGATACAGCGAATCAAGATGTTCCGATTATTGTTGTTCGTCTTTGTAGTCAGTTCATTTATCATGATTGTGCCGGTCAACTTCCTGAACACTTTGCAGGCGCCAAGTTTTATCTCTTATATGGGTGTTGGACAAAGTGATATTCGCATTGACTTGAGGCACACAGACGATGTGGAGCAGCGTTATGACAATCTGGTTGCCCAGATCCAAAATGATAAAGACATCAAAACGTATTCCCCATTGGTGACAAGCCAGTTCAAGATTAAAAATGCGGAAGGAAGTTACGACAATCTGAGTGTAGAAACTGGGGATTTCAGTATTTTCCCATTGTCTTATGTTAGCGGTAATGCGCCAACAACCGAAAATGAAATCGCGTTATCTGATGCAAACAGTAGCGAGCTGCACCTGAAGACTGGTGAGCAACTTACCTTGCTGGTTAATGGCAAGGACCAGATGATGACGGTCAGCGGAATATACCAGGACGTTACGAATGGTGGGAAAACGGCGAAGGCCTTATTACCTTACAACAAGGATAGTGTGTTGTGGTATGTGGTCAGTTTGGATCTGAATAATCGCGGGGACATGGCTACCAAAATTGCTGAATATGAGGCGGCTTTCTCGCCTGCCAAAGTAACCGATCTTCAAGGTTATCTGGATCAGACGTTAGGCGGAACCATCCAACAATTGAAATTGGTGACGATGCTGGCCTTGGTCATCGGTGTCTTCATATCTATTTTAATTACAGCATTGTTCCTCCAGATGTTAGTAGCCAAGGATAACAACGACATTGCTGTATTAAGAAGCCTTGGGTTTGCCTTGTCTAAAATCAAGTTCAAGTATGTCGTGATGTCACTTGTCATATTAATCTTAGGGGTTGTTACTGGAACGATATTGTCCAATACGTTGGGTCCGTTGCTGGTTAGTGCCATTATGTCGACGTTTGGTGCTTCCAATATTGTTTTTGTTGTTAACCCGTTACAGGCATATATCTTGTGTCCATTGTTACTTGCAGGCACGATTGTACTGACAGCATGGATTAGTATCCAATCGATCAAGGAAACGAGCATATCCAAAATGATTGTCGAATAGGGAGGATCAACGATGACAACTATACTTGAGGCTAAAGACGTGAATAAATCCGTAGCGATCGGCGAGAATGAAGAACATAACATCTTAAAAGATATCAATCTTCAATTAAAAAAGGGAGAATTTGTTTCCATCATGGGGCCATCTGGCTCAGGCAAGTCTACCTTACTGTACAACATAAGTGGTATGGATCAGATTAGCGCTGGAAGTGTCTATTTTAATGGCAAAAAAATATCGGCATTTCAGGAGAGAGATCTGGCAAGTCTACGTTTGACCAAGATGGGATTCATCTTTCAAAATATTCATCTGCTCAAAAATCTGAATCTGTTAGACAATATCGTACTTTCCGCGTATCTGGCCAAAAATAGCAGTAGAGAAACGATTAATACACGGGCAATGTCATTAATGAAAAAAATGGGGATTGATGAGCTTGCTGGGCATAACATCACCCAAGCCTCAGGGGGACAGCTTCAACGGATTGCCATCTGCCGTGCGCTGATCAATAATCCAGATATTTTATTCGGCGATGAACCAACGGGGGCGCTGAATTCCAAATCAACGTATGAGATCATGGATATTCTGGGCGATATTAATGCAACAGGTACAACCATTCTGCTGGTGACCCATGATGTGAAAGTCGCTGCCAGATCGGAACGTGTACTGTTTATGATGGACGGTAAGCTGGTTGCAGACAGAAATATTGGAAAATATGCAAGAGAGCGTCAGGATCTGAAAACAAGGGAAAGCCATTTGGCGCAATGGTTGACTGAAATGGGGTTCTAAAAAAAGAACTTCATGACTACAATAGACCGACAGTCGGTCGAACGTATCGGAGGCCAGGATATGAGACTGATAAAAAACCCGGAAGAACGCAGGAACGAGATTTTGGATGCCGCCGAGATTCTGTTCGTAACAAAGGGATATACCAAAGCTACGGTCATGGATATCCTTCAGGCGTGCAACATTGCCAAGGGTACATTTTATTATTATTTTCAGTCCAAGGAAGAGGTTATGAACGCCATCGTTATGCGTTTTATTCTGAGCGGTGAGGCATCGGCCAGGCACGTGGTGTCTGACCCCAAACTGAACGCCCATGACAAAATTTTTCGCATCATGATGGCGCAGAATCAGCCAGACGGCAGAAAACATGATCTCATCGAGCAATTGCACAGTGTTCATAATGTGGAGATGCACCAAAAGAGTCTTGTAGAGACGGTAATTCGATTAAGTCCCATCTTGGCCGAGGTGGTAGAGCAGGGCATTCAGGAGGGGGTATTTCATACACCTAACCCAAAGGAATCCATCGAGTTCCTGCTTGTATCGTCACAATTTTTGCTGGATCGAGGCATCTTTCAATGGGAGGAGGAAGAACTCCAAAAAAAGGTTGAAGCATTCACACATATTATGGAACGTGTGCTGGGAGCAGAAAAAGGAAGCTTCGCCTACGTCACTCGTCTTTATTTTCCGAATCAAGGTTAGCCGAGAAAGGAGTATCATCCATGGAACATACCGTTCAAAAATCATTTAAAAAGTTTCTGGTAGTATGGTTCGGTCAGCTCATCTCCATGATTGGGATTGGACTGACAGCCTTCTCCCTGGGGGTGTATGCCTTCGAAAAAACGAATACGGCAACAAGTGTTGCATTGATTACCTTATTCACGTTTCTGCCGAATATCCTGCTTCGACCTATTGGAGGGGTACTGGCAGACCGATTCGACCGTCGAACGATGATGATTATCGGCGACCTGGGGTCGGCAGCCGGTTTGATTTTCATTCTGTCGATTATGCTCACAGGTGATATCCAATTATGGCATATCTATGTGGGAGTGGCCTTTAGTTCCGTGTTTTCCGCGCTGCAGAGCCCGGCATATAAGGCCTCTGCTACGGACCTGCTGGATAAGGATCAGTTCTCGAAAGGAAGCGGTCTTGTACAACTGGCTGAATCCTCGAAGTTTCTGTTTTCACCCATCATTGCGGGCATTCTGCTTAGTATAACAACCATTGAAGTCATTCTGGTTATTAATATTCTGACATTCCTGGTTGCCATTCTGGCTGTGCTGGTTATTCGGAAGAGCATGAAGGTGGAGCGAGAGGATCAAGAAGACAAAAACTGGATCACCGATATGCAAGAGGGCTGGAGGGAAGTTGTAACCAACAAGGGAGTACTGTTGCTGGTGGTGATTATTTCACTTGTCACCTTTTATCTGGGATTCCTGGAGACACTCATTGGTCCGATGCTTCTGTCATTCACGGATGCAAAGACACTTGGAACGTTTCAGTCTGTTAGCGCCATCGGCATGCTGATTAGCAGCTTGTGCATCGGCATATTTACAATAACAAAGAGATATGCAAGTGTGCTTGTGATGGGTCTGATTTTGTGCGGTTTGTCCTTTTCGCTTCTGGGGATATCCACCAACATTTATTTTATTATCTTCGCAGGTTTTCTGTTCCTGTCATCACTGCCGTTTGTCAATATGAGCGCAGATGTGCTGGTGCGAAACAATATCGCCAACGATAAGCAGGGCAGGGTATGGGGAATCATTGGTATTCTGTCACAACTCGGGTTTATTATCGCGTACAGTTTGGCTGGATTTCTGGCCGACCATGTGTTTAATCCGTTGCTGATGGAGGGGGGAGCACTGGCTTCGTCTGTTGGTCAAATTATTGGAACTGGGCCAGGCAGAGGTATTGCCTTTCTGTTTATCATCGCGGGTCTGTTTGTTATTCTGATCGCAATAATTACATCCCGTTTGAAAATGATCAAATCTCTGGAGCAGAGCCCAGATATAGCGGCTCCATCCGATGTTGGCGGGTTGGCGCACGATTAATTCGAATCCAACAGCGTAAGCCCTTGTCCGCAGCAGCGTGCGATGCTTCTTCTGTACGAAGAAGTTATTCACACGATGAGCAGACAAGGGCTTTTTTTTGTGCTGAGGAGTCAGCAGATGTACTTAGACAAGATGTGTTTGTGTATTTGGATTGTCGGTGGAGCTTACCCTTTAACCGCCCCTGAAGTTAGTCCCCCTACAATATACTTTTGCCCAATGAGGAACACAATCAACACAGGCAATGACGTGAGCACGATATCGGCACTAACCAGATTCCACTGGGCACTGAATTGTCCAAAGAAGTTATATACAGCCAGTGTCATCGGCCACATCTCCACTGTATTCAGCATATAGAGTGGGGCAGTAAACTCATTCCAGACACTCAGGAAATTAAGAACAAATACCGTTACCAGCACCGAGGTTAACAAAGGTACAATGATTCTCAGGAACAGCTTGATCCCATTACATCCGTCCATGATCGCGGCTTCATCCAGCTCCTTCGGGATGTTAGACACAAACGCATACGTAATGAACAGCGAGATCGGAATCCCCATGGCCGTGTAGAGCAGAATCATGCCGACATGTGAATTGATCATACCCATGGACTTCATGACTTCCATCAACGGAATGTAGTTGAGCGGCAGTGTGATACCGAGAATCAGGAAGAAGTACAGAAACTTGCTGAGCTTCGAATGGTTACGGGATAACGTGAAGGCTGAGAAGGCCACAACAAACACCAGTAGCAGAGAAGAAGCCCCTGAATGCAGCAGACTGTTGAAAAAAGAACCGCCCAAATGTCCCTGTTCATAGACGATTTTGTAATTTTCGAAAATAAACTTCTCGGGCAGCGTCAGTTTAAGCACTTTGGCCTCGGCGTCCGACTTGAATGAATTCAGTACGATGACGATAAAAGGAATCAGGACCACCAGGCTAAGCAGCCAGGCGAGTACATTTAACCCGATCGAAGCCAGTCTTTTTCTCAATCGCATATCAGTATTCCACCTTTCGGTTCATCAAACGAATGATGAAAAAGGAGATGATCGCCATGATGACAAACAGAATGGTAGATAGCGCACTTCCGAGTCCCCAATATCCTTTGGCAAAAGAGGAATAGACCGCCGTGTTAATCACATCTGTCGCGTTACCGGGGCCACCGTTGGTTAGCACGTATACGGCATCGAATACTCTCAGCCCGTATGTAATATTAAGCACGGTAGCGATGGTAATGGTAGGCATCAGCATCGGAATGGTGATCCGGAACAGTTTTTGTCCGAACCCGGCGCCGTCAATGGACGCTGCCTCGTAATAATCCCGGGGGATGGCGAGCAGTCCGGCGATGAACAGCACCATGATGTACCCCATGCCTTTCCACGTATCCACCGCCATGATGGATGGCATGGCCCAGGTCAGGGAGCCCAGCCAGTTCTGGGCGAGAACGTCCAGTCCTAATGAACGCAGGGTCACGTTAACGAACCCGTTGTTGGGGTCAAGCAGACTTTTGAACACAAGTCCAACAATCAGGAACGACAGTACCTGCGGGGAGAAAATGATCATCCGGTGCAGATTGGCGGCCTTTACACCGCTGACCAGCAGCAGGGCCAGGAACAAGCCGAGAACCGTCTTGGCGATTGATGTAACCAGGGTGAAGAGGACTGTATTTTTGATAAAAAGCAGATAGGTCGGATCACCCGCCAGAATAGTGCGGAAATGCTCCAGACCGATAAAGTTCTTCTCCGAACTATAACTATTCCAGTCAGTGAAGGAATAATAGATGCCCAGCAGGGCGGGAGCAACGATGAACAGCAGATATAATACAATCGCTCCAGATGAGAAATACCAGGGATAGATTTTGTTTGCATTCATAACCGGTAACACCTTTCCTTCCTGCCAAAATACATGAGCGGGCAAACGCCCGCTGCATGTAACGCTGTGCAGAATTTATGTTTATCTGCCATATGCGCTGTTACTGCCACTTCTCATCCTTCAACACTTTGGCTTGTTCAGCCCGGCGTTTATCAATGTTTTGCAGAATCTGATCCGGTGTCATGGCTCCGGCGAACATGCCTGACAAGTCCTTGCCAATATCCATCCATTGTGGATCAATATATTTCACAGCTGCCTGCATGACCGTACCTTTTTCATGATTTTTCTCATAATCAATATAATCCTGTGTCAGCTTTGGTTCGATTTCCGGCCAACAGATCGTCAGATTACCTTCACCTTCGTCGAACACACGTTGCAGATGATCATGCTCGGTAATCCAGCGGAAGAATTTCAGCACTTCTTCGGGATGTTTACTGTTTTTGTTACCAAACATGGCAGCTGAACCGCCGGGATTCACACCAATCGTCTGATTATCTCCCCACGGCATGACAAAGAACCCCATATTGTCTTTCATTGCCGGATACGCTTCGGAAACTTCCTTTTCCGTCCCTGGAACCCGCAGCAACATAGCAGCTTTTTCCTGACCAAACGCTTCAATTCCCGCTTCTACCGTATTGGACAAGAAGTCTTTGCCGAAATAACCGAGATCCGCAAATTCCTTCAATTGTTCAATGACCGTTTTGAGTTGCGTCATATCTGCGATGTTCATCTCATTGTTGTTTAATTTCTCGTAGGTTCCCGCTGTTGTTTGCTCATAGTTAGGTCCCGTTTCGAACAAAGGCAGAACCTGATACCACCCGCTGGCAGGTGCCTGATAGAACGGAATAATGTCTTTATCCTTAATTTTCTGGCTGATCGCCTTGAATTCGGCATAGGATGTAGGAGGCTCTATGCCGAGCTCTTGGAAGATACGTTTGTTATAGTACACATACCAGATTTTCGTTGGCGCAAAAGAAACCCCATACACCTTTTCATTGTGACTGACGGTTGGCAAAATCTCTTCAGACATCCGACCTGTGAATTCCTCATTGGTCAGGTCAATGGCATTTTCCTCTGGTCTTACGTTAGCCGGCATGCTCAGTGGGTCAACATCGACATTGAAAATGTCAGGTGCTTCGCCAGAGGCCAGCTTTACCTTGATCAGGTCACGCCACTGTGCGTCAGGTACGACCTGAAAATCAATTTTGACACCGGTCTCCTGCTCATATTCCTTGGCCATTGTCTGCATGATGCCTGTACGCGGAATACCGGATTGGCTTGTTCCAAACGTGAGCGTCACCTTACCTGAACCTTCCGTACTTTTACCTGAGTTGCACCCGGCAAGCAGCAGAGTGGAGAGCAGGAGCACACTTGCAAGCGAAAATAGAAATCGTTTTCTCATCATTAAACCTCCCGGAATATAAAGAAAATTGTCACTTGCCGAAACGGTTAATGTAAGCGTATTCTTATGTGGATAACTTTACTGTGAACAAGGGATGTGCTCAATAGACAAAAGCGTTCTGTTGGGTGGACATTTTCGATGGGTGTAACCAATATCATCATAGGACGAGGTGTGTGGGGATTGCGGTATCGATTTGGAACGCTTCAGCAAAGTCTGTTTGCCTATTACTCTGCGGTATTTATTATCTTTTCGCTCATTGTGGCGGGGCTTCTGTATGTTTTTCTTGCAAGTGACATTCGTCATCGAAGTGAAGAACAGCAGAGACAACTGGGGGTATCCATCGTCAGTAACCTGGATCAGGAAGTGGTGAAAATGAACAACTTCTCCATGAATATTGTGTATTCCAATCTGGTCAAAGAACACTTCAGTCACTACTTGGCACCAGCAGAAGGCAGTGAGCAGACAATGACGAGTGATCCGGCATTGTATAAGGATACAACCACACTAATTGATGTCATTCTCGCGATCATTAGCAGCTCCAATACAGCCAAACAGGCCAATATCTATGATGTAAATGGCAAGATGCTGGGAGCGGGTGCATTCAACGGTCAACTGTCTGTGGATCTGACTAAGCGACCGTGGTACAAGGAAACCTGGGAGCGGAGCGGCTGGCGGGTGATTCAACTGTTAGAGGGGGGAGCTTTGCCCATGCCAACAGGTGAGGGGAAATCAGATCAATCCTACATTTCCCTTACTCGGGTGTACAAAGATGGCAACTATGTCAGCCAGGGTGTTGTTGAGATTTTGCAGGATGCCGGAACCCTGTTCCAGCATTTGAATGATTTACAGGCGAGTAACGATGATCTTAGGATCTATGTAGTGGATGAACAAAATACACGGTTGTATCCACTTTCTTCGGATGCTGATGCTTCTCAAGCTAGCCACTTCGATGATGTGGACTTGATTCAGAATCTTTCATTTCCACCGGATACGATGCAGGAGATCACCGATCCTTTGAGTCAGTCCAAACAAATGATGACGTACATGACGTCACAGGAGACGGGATGGACCGTTATTGTCATGCAGTCCAAACAGTCCCTTTTCGCAAGTCTCAACCGGATGGCTGTGATGTTTATCGGTGCCACGTTAGCTACTCTCATGCTGATTCTGGTTCTCTCGTATCTGATTTCCAAACGGGTTACTTTGCCGCTACATCGTTTGCAGCGCATTATTCAGAAAACGGGTGAGAATGATCTGTTATCGGGACAGGATTCCGGTCAGTTGTTCAAACTGGAGCATCCCGGTTCTATCCGGGAGATGGATGAGCTGAATGATACGTTTATCCGGCTGAATCAACAGCTTGTGCAGTCTTTTCAGGACAGGCTGGCGATGAAATCTCAGGAGACAGAAGCAAGATTACTGGCGCTGCAATCCCAGATGAACCCGCATTTTCTCTATAACAACATCACAAATATCAGCATCATGGCGGAAGAAGGCATGAATGAGCAGATTGTTGCGTTCTGCGCCAATATTGCGTCTATGCTGCGTTATATTTCTACTCCGGGAAAGAATGGGGTTCCACTGTCCCAAGAACTGGATTATTGTGAGCGATATCTGGAGTGTATGAAGATTAGGTTCGAGGATGATCTGCACTACGAGTTTCATATTTCGGAAGAAATGCAGCTTATTCAGGTTCCGATGCTGATGGTACAACCACTCCTCGAAAATGCCATGAAATATGGACTGGGTGATACCCCTCCATGGAAACTGAATATTACTGGAGATATGGATGCGGTACAGCAGACCTGGCAGATTCACGTGGAAGACAACGGGCCTGGCATGGAACCAGAAGCACTTGCCAAGATCATGCATTACATCGAACAATCACAGGAGTGGGAGCGTATGCCTGACCTCGAAATTAACGGAATGGGACTCAAGAATATATGGGTCCGATTGAAATTATGGTATGGCACGGCAGCCCACATGCTGATTACAAACAAGCCTTCCGGCGGTGTCCAGATTACCATAGGTGGTTCCATTCGAAAGGAGCATGACTGAACCCATGACAATCAAATATAGAACGATTATTGTGGAAGATGAAGCCCTGATTCGCCGGAATGTCTCACGCAAATTCAGAGAGTTGGACACCCGGTTCGAGGTGATTGGTGAGGCGCGGAACGGTCAGGAAGCGTTACAGCTCATTGAACATTCCGTACCTGATCTGGTTGTAACGGATATACAGATGCCGGTAATGAATGGACTGGAACTCGCCAAACATCTGTATTTTGCCTATCCGCATGTGAAAATTGTCATTCTGAGCGGTTATCATGAATTCGAATATGCACGGCAGGCGATCAGTTACAAGGTGGAGGATTATCTGCTCAAACCATTATCGGAAGAACAGCTTCGTACACTGCTGGATGCGATGGAATTGAAGCTTGGGAGCGCTGTGGATTCGCTTGCCCATGTCAGTGCCGTGCTGGATGAACAGGTGAAGCCGGAGGATATCGCAGAGGCCGTTAAGTTGTATTTGAAGCAGAATTACATGCATGAGATTACACTTCAGGACATGGCGGGACAGATGCATTTTAGTGTGGACTACCTGGGAAAGTGTTTTAAAAAAGTAACAGGGGAGACTCCGCTGAAATATATGACAGGCCTGCGGATTAATGAAGCGAAGCGCATGCTCGTTACTCACGAGAATATGGATATCAAGACCATTGGTGGAGCGGTAGGGTATAGTGATTCCCACTATTTCAGCCGGATTTTCAAAAACAAAACGGGCATGTACCCTAGTGAGTACAGACTGCAATTGCAGGAACGAAAAAAAGCCCTGTCCATGGATGATGAAGACCATGTTGACTTGAGCTGATTTAGAGGGCCAGAGCTTCTTCGGTTATTTTGCGAATATCAAACGGGGAGCGAATACCTTCTTCAATCATGTCGGGGAGAATCTGTTCCAGGAAATACTGCACACAGTGGAGGTCGATATTTTTGATTTTGACCAAGGCATAACGGTACATGACGATAAATTCTTTCTCCGTATTGCCACGTTGGAGTTCGGCAAAGGCTTCGTATACCTGATCCATCTTGTCTGCGACTTCGAGAATCAGTCCTTCGACTGATTGGTCTTTGCCCTCACGCAGTTGTCTGCGGAAAATAGGCTGGAACTCTTCAGGAATATTTTCATTAATAAAATGTTCAACCATGCCTTCTTCCACCTTTTGCAGCATCGATCGCAACTCCAGTGAATAATGTTTGACTGGTGTTTTGATATCACCGATGAAGATTTCGCCATAATCATGACTGCTGGTGATTTCGTATAACTTCTTCCAATCAATGGTGACTCCATGCTGCTCCTCAATATCTGCAAGTGTTTTGGCGTACTGTACCACTTTCCAGGAATGAGCGGATACGCTGTGTTCTTCGAATTTGAATTTGCCAGGTGTACGAATAATACGTTCAAGATCATTCAGTGACCTGAAGTACGTATGGATTCCCATATAAGCGATCATCCTTTGCTGATTGAGTAGTATAAGTGTGAGTATCCATCGACTATACGCCAGTTATGTCAACTGTGGATTAACGCGGATAGCGACGAAGGTAAAAGACGAGAGGATGAATGGGAAACGTACGAGAGAGTACGCAGGTTATCAACAAACAATAAAAAACCACGATGTGTGATTGAACGTGAGTTCAGCATCCATCGTGGCTTTAGTGTGTAGATGTTGTGTTACCTAGTGCTACATAAGTTCAGTTGAATCAAAAATTATGATTTTTTACGTACCGGTGAAGTATACCAGTACGCCATTCCGACAAAGAGGGCACCGCCGATGATATTACCAAGTGTTACCGGGATCATGTTATGAAACCAGCCCGCCAGAGTAATGGTATCCGGGTGGTTTGGCAGCAGCCAGGACAAGGACAGCAAAGTCATATTGGCAACACTGTGCTCATACCCACTTGCAATAAAGGCGTACAGACACCACCAGATGAGAGCAATTTTGGCGATATCCTCTTTCGTGCGAGCTGCCATCCAGATCGCCAGACAGACGAGCCAGTTACAGAGAATGCCGCGGAAGAACAACTCCGATACGGGAGCGGCCATCTTTTTGGCAGAAGCGACAAATAAAAGATGTTCAGGCGCAGCCGTTTTGAACAGGCCGCTGCCTACAATAAGCAGGCTGAGCAGGATCGCACCTAGCAGGTTGCCCAGGAAGACGAGTCCCCAGTTTTTCAGTGTATCTTTAACTGTGGTCCGGCCTGCGAGCGTGCTCATGGTGAAAAACATGTTGTTGCCTGTAAATAGTTCCGATCCGGCAAAGATGACCAGCGTGAGGGCGAGTCCGAAGGACATGCCCATTAACATGGTTTGCAGTGGTGACTGTGCCGCAAGGAGCGGGGCACCAATACTGAAGATCAGTACGATGCCAAGCCCTACATAGGCACCCGCCATTAAGGCGGCAACCATGTAGCGTGAAAGATTTGAATTCATCTGATCCCGTTTTTTAACCGCAGCTTCAATAATTCCCTCAACACTTGGTGTATACATCACGGTTTCCCCCATTATTTTGCATCAATCTTTGAACGTTTCGATGGAGCTATATTTCAATCCAGACCTGGCCGTTCTCTACCTTCACCGGATACATCTGCACTTGCCCATTGTCCGGTGCTTGCACAACACCGGTAGTCAAGTCAATTTTCCAATCATACAGCGGATCGTACAGATAATGTCCGGACACGATGCCTTCTGCCAGCGGCCCACCCTTGGGGTGGGGGTTGTGATTATCCGCAGCGAAGATGGTGCCATCCGATGCACGAAAGACAGCAAGCTGATGGTC
This sequence comes from Paenibacillus sp. Y5S-9, assembly GCF_036894235.1. NCBI lineage: Bacteria > Bacillati > Bacillota > Bacilli > Caryophanales > Paenibacillaceae > Paenibacillus > Paenibacillus sp. Y5S-9. Next base: position 4,945,386 of record NZ_CP145887.1, on the reverse strand, counting down.
CCGAATCTCAACTACTCTTCCAATTCGTGGCAGGAATTCTTCAACTACTCCGGCGGGGAAGTAGATGCCTGATTGTTTTGTCGTCATCTTAAACCACTCCTTATCTATTTAACATTCTCCAGTATTAATCCTGCAAGCTTGCTTATGGACGAGCCGATACTTCGATTCCATGGAACATTTTGCTTTCGCCTTCCTCATTGCGAATCGCTTTTTGCCAAGGTTCTTCAACATGCTCAAGTGCAAATTCAATCCGCTGCATCAACGCTTTGCGTTCCTCCAGGTTATCCACGACAACCGAACGAATATGCTCCAGACCCATGCGTTCCACCCACTCGGAAGTCCGTTCCAGATAGTTACCTGTCTCGCGGTAATATTGCATGATGGCTCCGCACAGTTCAATCAACTCTTCATCTGTTTTCACTTTGTATAAGGAATCAGCAAGTCTTGCTTTAATACCGCCGTTACCACCGATGAAGATTTCCCAGCCTCCGTCGTTACCAACGATACCGATATCTTTGGTACATGCCTCTGCACAGTTCCGTGGACAACCGTTGACGGCATATTTAAACTTGGCTGGCAGATCCAGACGTTCGAATTTACGTTCGATGCGAGCGCCCATGGCCATGGAATCCTGTGTACCGAATCGGCAGAATTGGGAGCCGACACATGTTTTGACCGTACGCAGCGATTTGGCGTATGCATAACCTGAAGGCATATCCAGTTCAGCCCAGACTTTAGTCAGATCTTCTTTTTTAACACCAATCAAGTCGAGACGCTGACCGCCGGTAACTTTGACTGCTTTCACATCATATTTGACTGAAACGTCAGCGATGCGTTTGAGGTCCGCTGGAGTAGTCACCCCGCCGTACATCCGAGGTACAACCGTATACGTTCCATCCTTTTGAATATTTGCATTCATCCGTTCGTTAACAAAACGGGATTCTTTCTCATCTTCGTGTGTGTCTGGTGCAATCATGCCAAGGTAGTAGTTGATCGCCGGACGACATTTGGAACAACCTTCAGGTTGACTCCAGCCCAGTACATGCATGACTTCTTTGGTCGTTTGTAATCCCTTTGCGCGAATCTCGGCTACAATCTCATCCCGTCCCATGGAAGTACATCCGCATATTCCCTGTTTGGCTCCACTGCTGAAACTGTCACCAAGTACATATTGCAGAATCTGTTCCACAACCGGTTTACATCCACCGCAAGAGCGGGTTGCACCTGTACAGGCTTTGATCTCATCTACGCTGGTTAGTCCTTGATTCGTAATGACATCAACAATCGTTCCTTTGGTTACACCGTTACAGCCACAGACAATCTCGTCTTCAGCCATCGTTTCTACAGAGGTGGTTTTCTTATGACCGCCGCAGCCTGTACCCATGAGTGAACCATACAATTCTTCGGTCATTTCGGCCTGTTGTTTGATCAGTTTCTGCAATTCGGCAGAATCCGTAATGTCACCGAAGAGAACGGCACCAACCATTTTATTATCGCGGAGCAGAATTTTTTTGTAAGCCCGTTTCCAGTCGTCTTTGTGCGAAATTACGGTGTGCTCAGGACTGTCAATGAATTCACCAGTTGAAAATACGTCCACACCTGAAATTTTCAATTTCGTGGATACTACAGAACCTTCATACGGAGCCGTCTCAACACCGCAGATATGTTTCGCGAGAATCATGCCTTGCTCGAACAATGGGGCAACGAGGCCGTAACATACCCCGCGGTGCTCTGTACATTCCCCGACCGAATACACATTCTCAAGTGAAGTCTGCATATAGTCATTCACGACAATCCCACGGTTCACTTCCATACCGCTTTCGCGGGCTACAGCCGTATTGGGTTTAATGCCTACAGCCATGACCACAAAATCAACATTCAGAACCGTATCATCTGCAAAACGAATCCCTTCAACGCGTTCGCCGCCCAGCAGTTCGGAAGTCTGTGCACCCATCTTGAAGCGGATACCCTGACGTTCCAGTTCTGCCTTCAACATGGCTGAAGCTTGCGGATCAAGCTGACGCTCCATCAGATCTTCCATCAGATGAACTACGGTAACTTCCATGCCGAGTTGTACCAAACCTTTGGCAGCTTCAAGACCCAGCAGACCGCCCCCGATAACGGCCGCTCGTTTATACTGCTTAGCAGCTTCCAGCATGACATTACAATCGGCGATATCACGGAAACCGACAACACCCTCTTTGTCATGCCCCGGTACGGGGAGAATAAAGGAGGTAGAGCCTGTTGCAATGATGATTTTGTCGTAAGGAACGCGAGTTCCATCTTCAGTTACAACTTCATGTGTCTCGGCATCGATTCGTGTAACCGTTGTGCCTGTGTGCAATGTAATGCCGTAATCTTCATACCAGTGAAGGTCGTTCAGCACGATATCGTCCAGCGTTTTGCTTCCTTCCAGTACGTACGACAACATAATGCGGTTGTAGTTAGGATAGGGCTCGGTGCCAAAAACGGTAATATCAAATCGCGTAGTTAATTTCAGAATTTGTTCAACAGTACTGATTCCTGCCATACCGTTACCAATGATGATGAGGTTCTCTTTTTTTCCGTTCATGTGTGTATGCCTCCTTGAATAGACGCTGTACATTACTCAAAATTTTAGTGGTTTATATTTGAAATTATACAAGTAGTTGACGACAGTTTATGTGATTTAATTCACTAATAAAGATAGTTCAGTCAACTATTCGTTGGTGTGATCCCGGTCACAGATTTTTATATATATTTCCAGAGCGACATATATACATATCCAAATGGATATTATACAGGCTGATTAATCAAGGCATATACTACGAGGCATAACGACGCGTCGATATGATATTTTCAAAATTTGGTATTTTTTTTGCTAACACGAAACACACTACTAGGGCTTAATGAAGTTTCAGAAGTGAAGATGGGGACGTGAATTCTCATTGTGTTGACATGGCTGAAAGGAGATCACCTATGGGTGTAAAAAGAATGGACGATACCTCACCGGCTGCAACCCAGCCGGAGATTATTAAAGCGGTTGCAGTAACTGCTGTGATGATGCAGCTGATCCTGTCGGTTCTCTTAAAGCAGTTTCCCGATGTATCTCACAGAATAGAGATTGGCATGTTGTACAATCTGGCGAAGTTCTCGGCACCTGCCTTTATTTTTGCCATTTTGTATGATGTGGCACAGCTGCGAGACGTAAAGTATGGACACTATGTATGGCATAAAGCCAAAGAGATCATCGGGCCTTATCTCTTCTGGACTACCGTATATATAATAACGGTGAATGCAGGCGGATATGAGCAGGTGGGGGATGTTGTACAAGCCTTTCTGCTGGGAACGGCAGCCCCGCATTTGTGGTATACGGTCATGATGTTCCAATATCATTTGCTCATTCCGCTGGTGACTGCACTGGCTCTGCTCATGATTCGGAATCGAAAAAAAGCAGCTGTGTCATGGGTGGTATCCATCATCGTGTATGCCATTCTGATTCTGCTCTATGACCGATATGTTCTGCTGGATCTTTTGCATCCCGATCTGGTCTACACGGATCGAATCTTTGCCATGTATGGACTATTTGCATTGCTGGGAATGGGTACATCCATATATAAGGAAGTTTGCCTTGTCTGGTTGGACAAAATGAAGTGGGCGTTGCTGCCCATCGGTGTGCTGTTGTTTATTTGGGTGAACCGGGAATTGTTTGCTTATGGATTTGAGGATATGAATTTGTTGAAATCTTCGTATCTGAAACCGTCGATGGTGCTGTTTAACATGGCGCTCATCTTGCTCCTGTACGCTGGTGCAACGGGACTGATTCGTATGAATGTCCGATTTCTACCTACTTTTCGCTGGATTGCCAAATACGCCTTTCGGGCATATCTCGCCAGTTATTTTGCACTGAATCTGACGATCTGGATGATGGGCAGTTATGTGAAGGAGATGCCGCTCGGCATCAGCATCGTGTTTTTGCTGATTTGCACTGCGATTCTAGCCTTCACGATGGTGTATTACATTGAGAAATTGTGCAAGGCAATGATGCGACTTCTCAGAGCGAGGAATCACCAAGGGCATCAGCCAGCGCCAGCTCACGGAAATAAGCGACCGTAAACTCGCGAAAAATCAGACAAGCTTTGGACAGGTAATGATCTTCCAACCAGGAAATCCCAATCGTTCGTTCGCATACAGGCTGTTCAATCCGAATCAATCGTACATGTTCACCCACAGATCCATCCCAGGATACCGCGGGAACAAGTGCAATACCAAGTCCAGCGCGAATGAGTCCACGTACGGTTGCCGGATCATCACTTTCGAAAATACGTTTCGGATTGAAACCGGCAATCCGGCACAGGCTGTCGGTTCGTTCACGAAGGTCGTTCCCTGCACGTAGCGTGACAAAGTGTTCCTCGGCTGCATCTTCCAGTCGGATGGATGTTTTCCCGGCGAGCTTGTGGTCAGCGGGCACGGCCAGGAACAGTTCCTCTGTCAGAAGAGGCAAGCTCTCTACTCGGGGAATCTGCAAGGGCAGCGAAGAGATACAGAGATCAAACCTCGGAGGATCAGAAGGACCAAAATGCTGGATTAACGTAAATGTGATATCTGGGTATTGTTGTCTGAATCGAGATAACAGGTCGGGCACCACGTGAGAGCCTACAGGGAATGCAAGACGGATATCGCCTGCCTGACCAGATGACATATCCGCAAGTTCCCGTTTTCCATTTTCGAGTGCTTCAAGAGATTGCTCGGCATATTTCAGAAATACACGACCATAGTTGTTCAGCCGGATGAACTTTCCTGTTCGATCAAATAACTCGGTTCCCAATTCCTGTTCCAGCATTTTCAACGTTTTGCTCAAAGCTGGCTGGGAGACGTGCAGTTCTTCTGCCGCTCGTGTGATGTGCTCCAGCCGGGCGATTTTGCAAAAATAACGAAGTTGAAGTAAATCCATGCCAATCACCATCCATATCAATTTGGTTATGTATATATGTATAACTATATATTATACATTATTAATGTGAGGAGTAAAATAAAACCTGTACCGCATGTGAATGAACGAATTTCAGATTGAATTAGAGAACATGATAATGAAACCAAATGGCAGATGAACATTAAATCATAGTTAAGGGAGGCTGGTCAGAGATGAGTACGACCAAACAGCAGCAACAGCCCTTGGGCCCATCAAGCTGGACGACCAGAAGAGATGAGAAACATAACAGAATGCAGAAGGTAGAGTCTTTACTCAAGGGAAAGGTACTGCCGACAGAGCAAATTGTAAATGCACTTGAGTTGCTCATCCGACCGGGTGATCGTGTTGTACTGGAAGGAAATAATCAGAAACAGGCCAGTTTTTTGTCCGCTGCACTGGTTCAGGTCGATCCGGAGAAGGTCAATCAGTTACACATGATTATGTCGAGTATTTCACGTCCGGATCATCTGGACATCTTTGAAAAAAAGATCGCTTCCAAGCTTGACTTTTCCTATTCGGGTTCACAAAGTCTCCGCATGTCGCAGATGATTGAGGATAACAGTATCGAGATTGGCTCGATTCACACCTATTTGGAGTTATATGGTCGACTGTTCATTGATTTGATTCCAAATGTTGTGCTCGTGGCGGCGGATAAAGCAGACCGTCAGGGGAACCTGTACACCGGAGCCAATACGGAGGAAACGCCAACCATTATCGAAGCAGCAGCCTTCCGTAACGGAATCGTCATCGTGCAAGTGAATGAACTGGTGGATGAGGTTCCAAGGGTAGATATTCCTGGCGCATGGGTAGATCTGGTTGTTGAATCGGATCGGCCGTATCAGTTGGAAGCTCTGTTTACACGGGACCCGCGCCAGATCAAAGAGACTCATATTCTCATGGGCATGATGGCGATCAAAGGTATATACGCCAAACATAATGTTCAATCTTTGAACCACGGCATTGGGTTTAATACAGCGGCCATTGAATTATTGCTTCCGACTTACGGGGAGTCACTTGGACTGCGCGGCAAAATATGCAAACACTGGGCGCTGAATCCCCATCCCACATTAATTCCGGCAATTGAGAGTGGCTGGATTGAAAGTATCCATTCTTTTGGCGGCGAGGTAGGGATGGAGAAGTATACAGCGGCTCGTCCGGACGTATTTTTCACAGGGCCTGATGGTTCCATGCGTTCTAACCGTGCACTCTGCCAAGTGGCAGGTCAGTATGCCGTAGATATGTTTATTGGTTCAACATTACAAATCGATCCCGAGGGCAACTCATCAACGGTGACCTCCGGTCGTCTCAGTGGATTTGGCGGCGCGCCCAATATGGGACATGATCCACATGGACGCAGACATGATACCGAAGCCTGGCTGAACATGATGAATGGAGATGGTCCGCTGGTTCGGGGTAAAAAATTGGTCGTACAGATGGTGGAAACATTCCAGAACGGAGAGCGGCCAACCTTTGTAGATTCCCTGGATGCCATTCATGTTGGTCAAGAAGCCCATCTGCCCATTGCACCTGTCATGATCTATGGTGAGGATGTGACACATGTAGTGACGGAAGAGGGAATTGCCTATCTGTACAAGGCACAGAACATCGAAGAACGCAAACTTGCACTCGCGGCGGTTGCCGGTGTTACTCCGCTCGGACAGGCTCATGATGCAAGCTTGAATGAACGTCTGATCAGTGATGGACTGATTGCGTTCCCGGAACAACTGGACATTCGCCGCACGGATGCCAAACGGTCGCTTCTGGCGGCCAAAAGTGTCGAGGAGTTGGTGGAATGGTCCGGTGGGCTGTACAATCCGCCATCCAAGTTCCGCAGTTGGTAAGCCCTAAGAGGAATACACCTGTCTCTATGTGGCAGGACTTGAAGCCGATGAAGCTAGCTTGGGCCAGTTCGGCAGCACAGAGATGCGGCGTGCTGCTCGGTGAACTGGCCGTGCAGGCGTTGATTGATGAGGCGGAGTTGACGCCAAAACCGGGGCTTGTAGATCTGCGTGACAATGGCGCACATACAGATCTGAACGTGGAGCTGATGCGCCGCTCGGCACGGGCGCTGCGGCCTGCCTTTACAGCGATGGGTGAGGCAGGATGGGCACAGCCTGCGGATCAATCGCTGCGTGAACGCCTGGCTGCGATCGGGCGTGACGGCGAAGCCAGTATGCTCGCAGCCACAGGCGGAACCAACACACATCGCGGAGCTGTGTGGGCACTTGGGTTGCTCACCGGCGCTGCCGCGGTGAGTGGGCCCGGTCATGGCGCGGCTGAGATTGCAGCCGTCGCCGGGGCGCTTGCCCGGCTGCCCGACCGGCATGCTCCGCAGCAGCGGACGTCGAACGGGCAGCGTGTGCAGCGCCGCTACGGCGCACGCGGCGCGCGGGAAGAAGCCGAAGCAGGCTTCCCGCACGTCGTGGACATCGGGCTGCCAGCGCTACGCGCAGCCCGGAGTGCAGGGCGCACAGAGACGCAGGCGCGTCTGGATGCGCTTTTGGCCATCATGGCAAGTCTCGAAGATACTTGCCTGCTGCACCGCGGCGGGCACGATGCCCTCGCCGCCGCAAGAAGCGGTGCCGCCACCGTGCTGTCGCGGGGTGGCAGCGGCACCGCGGAAGGCATGGCTGCCCTGGAACAACTGGGCAGCCGCCTTGTTGGCATCGGCGCTTCCCCTGGCGGAAGCGCGGACTTGCTGGCTGCGGTCTTGTTTCTCGACCGCATAGATCAGAGTGCGTCAACCGAGCTTGGTGCATGTCCGCTCGCAACGAGTCAGTTATAACAGAAACAATTTGGAGGTGCAGGACACCATGGAAACCATGACTTTTAATTATAAAACATCACGTAAGCTGGAAGGTAAAGCCCATGTAGGGGTAGCTGGTTCAGGAGATCTGGAGCTGTTGATGGAACCGTCTGCGGACGGGCAGGCACATGTCGAGATCCGAACAACGGCCAAAGGATTTGGCGATATATGGCGGGCAGGATTGGACCGTTTTTTTCAAAAGCACGACGTGGCGGTATCGATCCAAATCAATGATTTCGGCGCAACGCCGGGTGTTGTGAATCTGCGTTTGGCCCAAGCGATGGAGGTGCTGACCCATGAACAATAAGGCAGAATGGATGGCGGTAAAAGAGAGCTTCATTGAGCTGCGTGCGCGTGATCGTGCCAAGTCGGTATTGGACGAAGGCACATTCCGCGAATTGATTGATCCGTTTCAGCGTGTGGAATCCCCACATCTTCCGCTTCAGGGCATCGTCCCGCAAAGTGATGATGGTGTAGTTACTGCTCGGGGAACCATTGATGGACAACCTGCTGTTGTGATTGCGCTTGAGGGTGCATTCCAGGGGGGCGGTATAGGCGAGGTATGTGGTGCCAAAATCGCCGGGGCTCTGGAGCTGGCGTTGCAGGATCATGAACAGGGTGTGCCGACACGTCCCGTGTTATTGCTTGAAACCGGCGGGGTACGTCTGCAAGAGGGGAATTATGGTCTGCTGGCTATTGCCGAGATTGGCGCAGCGATTGTTGCTTTGCGTCCGCATACACCTGTCGTCAGTGTGATCTCGGGGATGATTGGCTGTTACGGCGGGATGTCGATCTGTGCAGCAGGTTTGTCCAGTCATCTAATCATGACACGTCAGGGCCGCATGCAGCTGAACGGGTCCGAGGTTATTGAACAAGAGGCAGGGATCGCCGAACTCGATTCTGGTGACAAACAAAAGATCTGGTCCATGGTGGGTGGTAAACAGCGTGTTGAAGCCGGATTTGCAGATCAGTTGGTTGAAGATGATATCGGCCAGATTAAACAAGCCATTCGGGATTCATTCGAGCAAGGTGTCAAAAAAATAAACCGGAGCGCACAAGTGAAGCTCTATCAGCATCTGCTTGCCGAGATTGGCAGCGCTGAGAATCTCAAGCCGGAAGATGTGCGCGAGTTGTGGAAGAATCACAGGGACGAGACGGGCGCAGAGAAGCTGGAGCAGCTTCGTCAAGGATGGGCCTCCATTTCCAATGCGTCAGGTACACGGGGAGAAAAGTGGTTCAACCTGCTGGCGGATCATGGCGATATCAGACAGGGAGAAGCCCCTTCTGTGCTGTGCGCAGATGGACGGATCGGTGAGGAAAACGTCAGATTTATCTCGGTTGTTCCTGATCCCAATGCCAGATTTGTTCGTGCCCGCAACGGCGAAGTGGGGCTGGACGAGGGCTGGAGTATTGCAGCTTACGTGCGTGAAGCCATGGAAGCAGATCAAGATGGTCAGCGCCGTACAATTGTAGCCATCGTTGATGTACCAAGTCAGGCCTATGGTTATCGTGAGGAACTGCTAGGCATACACCTGGCTTGCGCAGCAGCAGCAGATGCTTATGCATCGGCTCGATTAGCAGGCCATCCGGTGATTGCCCTGATTGTGGGCAACGCGATCTCCGGTGCTTTCCTGGCACACGGAATGCAGTCCAATCGCCTTATCGCATTCAATGACCCAGAGGTTACGGTTCAGGTCATGTCCAAACAATCTGCCGCGCGCATCACTCGTCGCAGTATTGATGAGCTTAATGAAGCAGCGACCAAAGTGCCAGGGGCGGCATATGATGTGCAGTCTTTTGCCAAATTGGGTGCCCTACACCAACTGGTCGATGGGATCAACGCATCCTCACCCGGTCCGTCTGATGTAGAGAAGGTTCAGCGTATTCTTACGGATACCATACAGGAAATACGTCAGTCCCCGGTGGACCTCCGTTCCCGTCTGACCTCCGAGGCGGCTCAGTCTGGTCGTGCAGCTTCCGTTCATGTGCGCAAGCTGCTGAAGGAACAGTGGAACCAATAGCTAGATCTTTTCAAGTGCATGACCTGTTAAAGATTCACGGGAATGCCGTGCTGAGAGGAGAGCAGCCGGTTCCAGCGTGGGTCACCACTACGATGAGGAAAAACCCTTGGGTTGTAGTTCGCAGGGCAGAACAGATGGCGGGGAACATTCCAGTTGGTGTTCGGGGGCCAGAGCGGCATTTACGCTGGGCCGCTTCCATCTCCACGGAAGATGTTATTGCCAGAGTAAGCCCTGAGCAGTTGGTGGCAGATCAAGCATGGTATAACCTCCCGGAGGAACGTTGGAATATTCCTGCGATCGGTATGCTACAACAGGTTGCTGAACTCTGGAGCAGGACGGAACGGATCTGGGGTCCGGGAGGCAGTATTGGATTTGAGCTGGCTACAGGGCAAGAGGTCGCACGTCCGGAAAGCGATCTGGATCTGATTCTTCGTTTACCCGAACGACTTACACCTGAGCAGGCAACAGAATTGCTGGCAAAGCTAACTTCACCGTTGAGCATCTCGGATAAATGGAGCGGAGTTCGGCTGGATCTTCAGGCAGAAACTGCGGCAGGATCGTTCTCGCTGGCGGAGTGGGCCAGAGGGGGCTCGCAGGTGATGTTAAAAACATGCTCAGGTCCTATACTTACGAATGATCCATGGGAGATTTCGAAATAAGGGAGGAGAAATGGAATGAGCGTAGTCTTCTTATTCCCTGGTCAGGGAGCCCAGCGTCCAGGCATGCTCCATGAATTACCCTCTCATCCGGCAATTCAGGCGACACTGCATGAGGCCAGTGAGATTCTGAACATGGACGTGCTGGAACTGGACACACAGGCATCGCTGGAAACAACCGACCACGTACAACTGGCATTATGTATCAGCGGCGTTGCTGTGGCTCGGGCCCTATTGGAGGAAGGCGTGAAGCCGGCCTATGTTGCGGGTCATTCTGCTGGGGCTTTTGCGGCAGCGGTTATATCGGGTGCAATAACGCTCAAGGACACGTTGCCGTTGGTCCGGTTACGAGGTGAAGGCATGATGACAGCTTACCCCGAAGGTTATGGCATGGGCGTTGTGACCGGACTTCTTCGGCGTGAGGTAGAGGTTGTGGTGAATCAGATTCATACTGAAGAGAATCCGGTGTACATCTCGAATCTGAATGCACCTACCCAGATTTCGATCGCAGGCAAGCTGGAGGCCATCGACAAGGTGCTCGCTACATGTCTTAAGAACGGAGCCCGCAAAGGCATACGGCTGAATATGAACGTGCCTTCCCACTGCAAGCTGCTGGACCCCGTTTCGCTGAAGTTAAAGGAAGCCATCGGTCGTATCCAAATGAAAGAACCTCTGATTCCTTACGCGGGCAACGTCAGAGGACGTGTACTGCGGACGGCCAATGACATTGGACAGGATCTTGCAACCAACATTGCACATCCCGTTCGTTGGGATGAGGTGTCCACGCTAATTTATGAACTGGGAGGAAGACTTTTTCTGGAGATGCCTCCGGGACAGGTTCTGTCAGATCTGGCGAGAGAGGCTTTTGCTGAGGCACGTACTGCTGCACTACAAATGACCAGTCTGGAATCTGCCGTTCTGTTGTCTGAAAGATACAGCGATGGCGTGTGAAGCCGTGTTGTATGAGAGGATAGGCATTCCCGTATCGTGTTGTTGACAAATTGATCGTCACTAAAATAAGAAATGCGAACTATTGTTCTTATTTTGTTTTCGTTGTAAAATCGGAACTGGGCCGTATGTTCCCGATTTCTTCGAAAGGACGTTTTTGCATCATGATGGGAAGATCCCACCTCATTATCGGGACAGGCGTATCGCTTTCTGTTCTGCAGTTGGCCGGTATGCCAGTTACTGCGCCGGCCGTTACGGTTGCTCTGATTGGTTCGTTATTGCCTGATATCGATGAGCCAAATTCGCTGCTGGTATCCAGAGCCTTGCCTAACAGTCTGATCAGGTTGTTACAGACGATTCTGTTGCCCACAGCTGTATTTGTGTACTTTTATGTTCATGCCAAACCATGGAACCTGTTGCTTGCAATCCTTATTGCGCTCGTGTCATTCCTGCCTTCGCGTTCGCTTCGCAAAGTGTTGATGTTTGCCATTGGACTCGGTCTGGTGTTCTACGGTCACGCATTTGCCCCGTGGAATCTGATTGCAGGTAGCCTGCTTATGCTGTGCACCACGCTAACTCATAGGGGATTGACGCATACCTTATATGGAACTGCGATATGGGCCGGCTTACTTTACAGCACGACCCAGCAGCAGGGACCGGAGATCTGGGTAGCGGGAGGCACGGCATATGCGATGCATCTGTTGGCCGATTCACTAACCAATCGGGGGATTCGTCCGTTACCACCGCTCAAGTGGCGCATACGGGTGAATCTGATGAGTACAGGGACCAAGCGTGGGGCCGTTGTAGAGAATGTCTGCATTGTGCTTACCCTTATTTTGGCCTGGATTGCATTCTCGCCATTATTTCTGTAATGACCAAATACCAGTCCTGTCTAAGGACTGGTATTTCTTATTTTGTTCTTTTACCTGTAAGCCATGAGAGGATTATGGGGGTCAACTCGTTGTTGGCGTGCTTGATAAACCGTCAAGATCAGAAGAGCCAAATGCAAATAAAACAACAAGAATAAGCACAATTAATAGCTCGGCAAATCCGATTCCGTCAAACTCGGACATGACATCCACCTCATTTCTTGACCATTAAGAATTGATTCTCTGTTGAAATGCCTGTATAACATCATTAAGCGTCATATCGCCGCCAGTTTCATCCAGGAATTGTACCAGTTTGTCTGAATTGGAGGGTGTGACCTTTTGAAGTGTTTTATATTGACCAACCAATTCTACAACCAATGTAGCCTCACGAAACAACGTGACAGCATCCACTCTCAACTTTCCGCTCACCAATAGCGCTGCTACAATCAGTTCGAGATTTTTCCCTTTAAGGCTTCCATTAAGGAGGGTATTAGCAGCGTTTGGTTTTTTGTTAGAACCTTTATTTGATTTTCCGTTCCTTCCCACTGCCATAACAGGTCCCCCACTGGTTGGTGTTTAATTCATCTTCCGTTATTGTATCTTATGTGTAATTCCCTATAATGTTCGGCCTATTAATCTACGTACGTTGAACGAAAAAATATTTTCACGTGCCACTCCGAATGACAGAATAGCCTTTCTCGTGTAAATGTGTCCAACGGATATAGTTGTGGATATAAAAAAGAGACCTCTCGAATAGTTAGGAGGTCTCTTATCAACTGTTACGCGTTATTAATAATGGTATTCATTGTTGTCCGATCCAGACCTTTGACCAGTTTCACGATCAGTTCTTTGGCCGCATCGTAGTCATCCGTATGAATGATGGAAGAAGAGGTGTGGATATAACGTGCGCAGATACCAATAACTGTTGATGGTACACCAATTCCACTCAGGTGTACTTGACCTGCATCGGTACCACCTGGTGAGATGAAATACTGCATTTTGATCTGATTGGATGAAGCCGTATCTTGAACATATTCCACCATTCCGCGATGGGTGAACATACCCGGGTCAAAAATACGAAGCAATGCGCCTTCTCCGATATGTCCAAATGACTGTTTGTCACCTGTCATATCATTCGCCGCGCTACAGTCAAGTGCAAAGAAAATATCAGGCTGAATCAGATTGGCCGCCGTACGTGCACCGCGAAGCCCCAGTTCTTCCTGAACCGTTGCACCAGCGTAAAGCGTGTTAGGCAGTTTTTCCTTGTGCAACGCTTCAACCAGTTCAAGTGCAAGTCCTACGCCGTAACGATTATCCCATGCTTTGGCCATGATTTTTTTCGGGTTCGCCATCGGCGTGAATTCACAGATTGGCACGATCTGCATCCCTGGATGAATGCCCCAGGATTCTGCTTCCGCACGGTTGTCTGCCCCAATATCGAGATACATGGAATTCAGATCAACAGGTTTGTTCCGCTGGGACTCGTCCAACAAGTGTGTAGGTGTAGAACCTACAACTCCGGTAATGCGACGATCCGGTGTGATGATTTCCAATCGCTGAGACAGTACAGCCTGACTCCACCATCCACCCAATGGACGGAATTTGACCATACCCGTTTCCGTAATGCCTGTAGTCATGAAACCAACTTCGTCAAAGTGTCCGGCTACCATAACTTTAGGACCGGATTCCTCCCCGCGTAATACACCAAATAGACTCCCCAGGCGATCCTGGACGAACTCATCGGTATAAGCGGAAAGCTTATCTTTCATCCAGCCGCGAAGCTCACGTTCAAAACCGGATGCGGAAGGGAATTCCGTCAACGTACGGAACATATCCATCGTTTTTTCATTCATGTGTCAACAACTCCTCTGTTGGTATGTATTTCAGGTCACAGTAGAACGGCTACCCGCCTGTTGTCCTTTTAAGATGTAGTTCAAAAAGTCTTTTATCTTTTTGAACATGCACTTTAATATGCTGAGGACTTGTTATTTAACCACTGGTCACATTACAGTATGAACCTTGCGCAAGTGATTGTCCATGTTTATGTCACGTATTTAAGGCATATTTTGGGCGCTTACCGTGTCCAAGTTTCATGACTCTATCCGCTGTAGTCGCAGTCCTGATGCCACTTCAATGAATATGAATATATGGAGGAGATGTCATCATTTTGTGAACTTCTTTATTTCAATATTTGTTTGTCTGTTTACAGGAAGGAGCTAAATATCCAATGAAGCCTCCAGAAGAGGGCACGGAAAAAGTACTGTTTATCGTTCTTTTTATCTTGCTCGTGATTGTTCTTCTTTATTTATAGACGTATCTAAAAGTCCTCAGATCCGGCGTATTCCCATCTTGCTTCCACAACATGATCTTGTTGGAAACATATGCTGTCTGTCGCCGGATACATAACCTTCCGATTATTAACAAACAATGAATATAGGATTACACACATTGGCATTCAGCCGTAGCTTTGAACCATTTTCACATAGAGGAGGTCTTGTATCTTGCCAGCTCAATCTGCATCCGGAAGCGAAAAAAAAACGTCGTCCCTGTCCATGGATGAAAAGGAGTACAAAAAAGTCGCAAAAAAACATGAGCCGCCTCGTCCAATCCTGAAAAATTGCCTTAAAGCATTTCTGGTTGGGGGTACCGTCTGTTTGATTGGACAGGCCATTCAAGAGGCTTTTATGGCCGGTTTCGACATGACATCGAAGGAAGCTTCCAGTCCTACGGTGGCGGTCATGATTCTCATATCAGTTATTCTAACGTGTCTCGGCGTTTACGATAAAATGGCTCAATGGGCAGGAGCGGGCACTGCTGTGCCGGTTACCGGCTTTGCCAATTCCATGTGTTCTGCTGCACTGGAACATCGTGCTGAAGGACTGGTGCTCGGTGTAGGGGCCAACATGTTTAAACTTGCTGGTTCCGTTATCGTGTTTGGTGTCGTGGCAGCATTTGTCGTAGGGATCGTTTACGCCTTTTTGGGATTTGGAGGTGGGCACCTGTGAAACGATTGGGTCGCCAGACATGGCAGTTTGAGAATCGTCCTCGGATCATCGGTAAAGCCGCAGTTGTAGGACCAGAAGAAGGCGAGGGTCCACTGTCATCTGATTTCGATTATGTCTATGACAACCTCGAGATCGGCGAGAAAACGTGGGAAAAGGGAGAACGCAAACTGCTCGAACAGGCATCTCAGCTGGCTTTGGTAAATGCAAATATCACCAAGGAAGAGCTTCAATTTTTTGTTGGTGGTGATCTGATGAATCAGATTATCAGCAGTTCCTTTTCAGCACGAAAACTGGGTGTGCCTTACCTGGGTGTCTTTGGAGCCTGCTCCACATCCATGGAAACATTAGCTTTGGCCTCGATGATTATTGACTCGGGAGCTGGAGATTATGTCCTTGCAGGAACGGTGAGCCACAACTGTACGGTGGAAAAACAATTTCGGTATCCGACGGAGTATGGCTCCCAAAAGCCGCCTTATGCTCAATATACCGTCACAGGAGCAGGGTGTGGTGTGGTCTCCCTTACTGGTGATGGTCCCGTTGTTACCAAAGCCACCATTGGACGCATTATGGATTTGGGCATCAAAGATCCCTTTAATATGGGTTCAGCCATGGCGCCAGCAGCAGCCGACACTATAATCTCTCATTTCAGGGATACGGGATTGGAACCCGGCTATTATGATCTCATTGTGACTGGGGATCTGGCTTCCGTCGGTCTGCCAATTACGAAAGAGCTTTTGCAAAAAGAAGGCATTCCCATGGAACAGACGGTTTTTAATGACTGCGGCCTGATGATCTATGATCGGGAGAAACAGCCTTATGTTGTTGCCGGAGGAAGTGGCTGCGGATGTTCTGCCACCGTCACCTATGGTCACATTTTGAACCGCATGCAAAAGGGTGATCTTAAACGGGTGCTCGTCGTTGCTACCGGGGCGCTGTTATCTCCGATTTCGTACCAGCAGGGTGAGAGCATTCCCTGTATTGCTCATGCGGTAGCCATAGAAAAGGAGGGATAAAGGTAATGCAATTCTTGTGGGCATTTATTGTTGGCGGTTTGATCTGTGTTGTCGGACAGCTTCTAATGGATGGTGTCAAACTGACACCGGCACATACGATGAGCACACTTGTTGTAGCAGGTGCGCTTGCGGATGCATTTGGCCTGTACGACCCCTTGGTTAAGTTTGCAGGTGCGGGTGCTTCAATCCCCATCACAAGTTTCGGTAACTCCTTGGTGCACGGGGCATTGACGGAGCTGGAAAAAGAGGGATGGCTGGGTGTGATTACGGGGATTTTTGATCTGACTGCGGCGGGAATTTCGTCAGCGATCATCTTTTCTTTTCTCGCGGCATTGGTGGTTAGGCCAAAAGGCTAACATAGAATGGGAAATCTACTTGAACATATTGCGATTCAGCAGAGGCTTCGGATAACTTCTATCCGGGCCTTTTTTGTCGTATTCATGCGAGAACTGCGGTGAATCTGACGGGCTGGAAACAAATTGTGAGTTCCTTCGAGTGTACTCGTGACTCTGGATCATGTACAATAAAAGGAAATCTGTATGCTTTTTTAGGAGGTTAGACCACATGCCTGTGCGCAAAGAGTCGATCCAAATCATATCCGCAGTTCGTTCAAATCTGGAATCCTGCATTATGGGGAAATCCTTTGAAATTCAACTTTTACTTACAGCTTTGCTTGCAGGCGGGCACGTTCTGATTGAAGACGTACCGGGAACCGGCAAAACGCAGTTAATCAAGGCATTATCGAAATCCATGCGTGGTGAGTACCGGCGTATTCAATGTAATCCTGATATTTTACCTAGTGATATTACAGGCGTATCTGTGTTCCATCCGAAGGATGAGCGTTTTTATTTCCGGCCAGGTCCTGTTATGACCAACATTTTGCTAGCTGATGAGATTAACCGGGCCACAACAAAAACCCAATCGGCTCTGCTCGAAGTTATGGAGGAGCGCAGCGTAACCGTTGATGGCGATACGTATGATCTGCCACATCCATTCATGCTCTGTGCAACTCAGAATCCGATTGATTTTGAAGGTACGTATACTTTGCCGGAAGCCCAACTCGACCGGTTTATGTTGAAAATAAGTCTAGGTTATCCCGATAAGGAAATTGAGAAAATCCTATTGAAACAGCATCAGATGGGTCAGCCTGTAGATCGTCTTGAATCCGTGACTCATATGGATCAGATCTCTGCAATTCAACAGGAGATTAAAGAGGTCTTTATCGGTGATCCGGTTATGGACTATTTGCTGGATGTTGTTCGTCAAACCCGCTCCCACCCATCTGTATTGTTGGGTGCCAGCCCACGGGCAGCCATATCTTTCATGATGGCCGTAAAAGCCTTTGCTTTCCTGCAGGAACGTGATTATGTGCTTCCGGATGATGTGAAAACGATGGCCCCTTATGTGATCTCTCATCGTATTGTGCTTCGTCCCGAATCGAGACTGGACAGTATGAGTTCCGAGGCCGTTTTGAATGCCGTACTCCAGCAAGTACGCGTGCCCGTCTCCATGGGGCAATAGTTCATGAAGCCGCTTTTGAGAACAGTTAATAGAGGGTTACGCCACCCACGCGTATGGAGCATCGCAATGGTGTGGATGTGCTGTCTGGCTTATGTTTTGTTTCAGGGCGGGAAGACATCCCTTATGTTACTGTCGATGGTGACCCTCCTCTGTGTGTACCTTGCCATTGCTGGATTTAGCGGGGTAAGACGCGCTCAAGGAAATCGTAGGTTATCTTCTGGTCCAGACCACGAAGAATTGCTGCATGCGGGTGACCAGGTTCAAGTACAGCTGAGTCTGACGATTCCGGGATTCCTCCCGCTTCCCTATGTTGTTGTACGTGAAATGCTGCATCGGCATAACGGAGAATCGTGGTCGTTCAAGGAAAGTTTGATTCCCAATATGCGAGGTAATGGGGAGCTGTCATTCCAGACGCCACCACTTGAGCGGGGGAAGTATGTTTTTTCAGAAACGGAATGTGCCAGCGAGGACATATTTGGACTGATCGAACATCGAGGAAAGTTTAAGGCCAAAGGTGAGTTTCGCGTCCTGCCAAGAACGGTATTTATTCCATATTGGCAGCTCTACGACCGCAAATCACGGTTATCCGGTCCTCAGACGGCGTTAACCCGTTCACGGAGGGAGACCACTCAGATCAATGGTGTACGTGACTACGTATACGGAGATCGACTTTCCCGCATTCACTGGAATGCAACGGCAAAGACAGGGAACTGGAAGTCCAAGGAGTTTGAACATGAGTCTGTGCCCAAAACCATTCTGGTTCTGGATGCGCTGGCATCAAGTTACGAACATGGGGATGCATTTGAAATTGCCGTTTCCACGGCTGCCTCTCTGTTGGAGTATGGTGTCAGGGAACGAATGGGGATGGGGTTGTTGACATTGTCAGACCAGACCTCCTTCATGGCCCCCAGTGAAAGTCTGATGGAACGACAGAAGATGATGCATCATCTGGTGGATATTCAATATAACGGCCAGGATACCCATCTGTTGCCCGGCGTGGAAAGAATTGCACGTCAACTGCCTCAGGGAGCTTACTTTGTTGTGATTTCTCCCCAGAAGGATGAAAAAATAATGGAACTGTTGCGCTGGGCCGATACGCGGGGCATGACTCCATGTCATATTCTGATCGATACCAGTGAATCCCGCCGGAGTGCCGAGTGGAATGCCATGTTGCGTGGAAGAGGCACGAGGTCATTCACTGTTTCTCACTTGCAGGAGCTTCCAACGGTGATGGGGGGAGGTTCTGCATGAGTACAAAAGGAAATGAAAGTGTTGCAGGCAAACGATCCTGGTATCATGCAGCGTCATTGCTCTGGATTTTCCTCATTGGAATGCAGTGGATTTCATTTACGCAGGAATCGTGGTACACGGAGACCACTTCTCTGGTGTTATGGACACTTGCAGCAGTCAGTGTGCTGGAGGTCATTCTGCCCTTCAAAACGATATATCGCGCGATGATCAAGGCGGTCGTTGTTGGTTACATTTTGCATAAAACGCTGATCGATTATACGGTGTACATCCCTTATGGCTCTTTAACAGACAGAGCGGAGCAATTTATATTGCATATGACGCCGTACATCTGGTTCTCTTTGTGTGCATGGGTAATGCTTGAAGCTGCGCTTCGACTCGTGACCACAACACGTCGCATTCTTGTTTTTCTGGGAGTCAACATCATTTCGATGGGGATTCTCGATTCTTTCACCCAGATTCCACTCTGGATTGAAATCGCCTGGGTGATGTTTGCGGGGATGGGATGGCTCGTATGCCAGCATTTCCGTAACTATCAGCTACAGTATCCACAAGGTTGGAAACGAATCATCCGTTATCCTTATAAAGTCCTGGCCAATATTGCCATTATCTTTTCTTTAATTATTGTAGCCAGCGTCAATATGCCGGAGATTCCACCCACCTTGACGGACCCATATACGGCGTGGCGTAACTATACCGGAACTTCCACAAGTCAGGCTGGTAACGGAAACCTTGATATTCCCGCGGCTACCGAATCGGGATACAGCAGGGAAGACAATCAGCTTGGTGGAGGATTCAACTTCGACTATACCCCTGTTATGTCTGTCACCACCAATGAGCGCAGTTACTGGCGTGGTGAGACACGTGCAGAGTATACAGGTACAGGCTGGGATGACCGTGGACGGGGTGCGACAGAGAATGTTGAAGCCGGACAGCCTCTCGAGAACCAAGAATCCGGTAATGTGAATACCAAACAAGTGACTCAGAACGTAACGATGCTGAATGATAATGTCTATCCGATTCTCTTTGGTGCTTATTCAATCTCGGAAGTTAGCTCGATTAATGGTGAAGACAGAACGGATCGGATGTTGTGGAATGCCGAACAGGCTGAACTGCATGTGGTGACAGACCGTCAGCAACCACAGTATCCCAAGACATATACTATCGTGTCGGAAGCCCCTGTGATTGTGGAAGATGAGCTTCGTACAAAGTCATTTGAAGATCTGTATAACAGTAATCCGGCAGATGATATGTACTTGCAGTTACCATCCCGTTTCCCTGACCGGGTGTCGAATCTGGCAGCCGAGATAACGGCATCTGCGAATACTCCGTATGAAAAAGTGGCATTACTGCAAAACTATTTACAAACTAATTTTGAATACACGAACAATCCGGATTTATCTCGAAAAGTAAGCGGCGACTTTGTGGAAGGTTTCCTGTTCGATATTATGGAAGGCTACTGTGATTACTTCTCGACTGCGCTGGTGATGATGGCGCGCTCGGAGGGCATTCCTGCAAGGTGGGTTAAAGGTTATGCGCCTGGACAACTGTCCCTGAATTCGGACATGCAGGCTCCACGTCAACCTGGCGCGGAGATTGAGACGACCTACACCGTTACCAATGCAGATGCACACTCCTGGGCAGAGGTTTACTTTGGTGAGTATGGATGGATTCCTGTTGAAGCAACGCCGGGCTTTGATATGCCGCTGCTGACGGAACAGCCTGATGTACAGCCTGTAGATGAGCCAGAAGAAGAGCCAGAAGAGGAGCCGGTACAAGAGGAAGAGCAGACCCCTGCACCTGAGCAGACATCGTCTGCCATCCCGACTATTGTTATCTGGGCTGCTGGAGCCATTATTGTATTGTGGGTAGCCTATATGTTCTGGCGTAATCGTTTCTCCATGCGATTCTTCCTGCTTCGTCTACGGACAGGTGGACCGCTCACCCCTGAACAGAAGGTAGTGGCAGAGACCGAACGTTGGATTCAGTATGTGAAACGCAAAGGGTTGACCCGGAGCGGAGACGAGACACTTCGTGAATCGGTAGCCCGCTGGAGCCAGGCAAAACCTGCTGCAGAAGCTACATTGCATGAGCTTCTCACGAAATTTGAACAGACTCGTTACAGTCCGGCGTCCGTAAAAGCCGACGACTGGAAGGCCGTCTATCAGACTGCCTTGAAGCTGCGGAAGGAACTGAAAGCGGAACGGGCATAGTTGTTGCCCGTCCCGTTTTTCCTTTTTTCCTATGCCATCAGGCGCTGTATGCATTTTCAGGAAAGACGGATTTGTGATATAGTGTGTCGTATGAAACTGAGGTGACTTCTTTGTTTAAAATGTTAATGCCCAAGCTGCGTGTAGACACGGTTTTTGACATTAATCTGGAAGAGCTGTACGCTCAAGGCTACCGTGGAATTATAACTGATCTGGATAACACACTCGTTGGAGCCAAAGCCCCTGACGCTACGCCCGAACTGATTGAATGGTTTGCACGTGTGAAAGAGGCAGGTTTCAAGCTGATGATTGTGTCCAATAACAATTTGAATCGTGTATCCCTGTTTGCGACCCCGCTGGATATCCAGTTTGTGCATAGTGCACGCAAACCATCGAATGTACCGTTTCGTAGAGCAATGAAAATGATGGAGTTATCTCCTGAAAACACGATTGTAGTAGGCGATCAGATGCTTACGGACGTTTATGGAGGGAACCGAATGGGGTTATATACCGTTCTGGTACTGCCAATCTCCATTGGGGACGAAGGATTTATGACCCGCTTCAATCGACGCGTGGAACGGATTGCTCTAACGAGTTTACGCAGGAAAGGCTTATGGCTTGAGGAGGAAAAGAAGAAATGACAGAACCGCATAACGGCAATCTTGCCGTAAGGTGCAGCGGATGCGGCGTGCATCTGCAAACAGAAAATTCGGAATTACCAGGGTTTATCCCCGAGAAGGCATTGGATCGTGAACCGGTTATATGCCAGCGCTGTTTCCGCATCAAAAACTACAATGAGTCATCATCCGTTACGGTGGATCAGGACGAATTCCTGGCGCTGCTTAGCAAAATCGGGGATAAGGATGCACTTGTCATCCATATCGTTGATTTGTTTGACTTTGATGGCAGTATTATCTCCGGTCTGCAACGTTTTGTAGGCAACAATCCGGTATTGCTTGCTGTGAACAAAACGGACTTGCTTCCGAAAGTTACCAACTGGAACAAGGTTCGCAACTGGGTTCAGAAGCAAGCCAAAGAACAGGGTTTGCGTACCGTGGATGTAGTCTTGTGCAGTGCAAAGCAAAATCAGGGCTTCGACCGACTGCTTGAGCTTGTAGGAACGTATCGCGAAGATCGTGACGTGTACGTGGTTGGTGGTACCAATGTGGGTAAATCCACACTGATTAACCGTCTGATCCGTGATTACAGCGATCTGGAGCAGGAACTGACCACATCCCGTTATCCGGGAACAACGTTGGATATGGTGAACATTCCGTTGGATGATGGAAAATATATTATTGATACGCCTGGAATCGTGTATCCATGGCGTTTCAGCGAGATTGTTTCACGTAAGGATCTCGCTGCCATCATGCCGGAAAAACCGCTTAAACCGGCTGTGTATCAGCTGAATTCCGGTCAGACGCTGTTCTTCGGCGGCATGGCTCGATTTGACTTTGTGGAAGGTGATCGCCAGTCGTTCACTTGTTTTATTAGCACTGCGCTTGATATTCACCGGACGAAGCTGGAGCGTGCAGATGATCTGTACCGCGACCATCTGGGAGAATTGTTGTCTCCGCCAACCCGTGAGGATGCAGCAGAGATGGCTGAATGGACCAGACATGAATTCCGCATCAAACGCGGCAGTCAATCGGATGTATTCATCTCGGGTCTGGGCTGGATTAAGGTTAATGGCGATATTGGAGCGCTTGTTGCTGTTCATGCTCCAAAAGGCATTCGTGTACAGATCCGCCCATCCTTGATCTAGTAAATTCTCAGAATCTGTACATCAGATGGATCGGAGGCGGACCTATGTCTGAGCAGAAAAAATTCAACTCTTCACTTCCCGTGCTGCTTGGTGTTATGGGTGATCCGATTGCTCACTCCAAGTCTCCGGCAATGCACAATGCGGCTCTCCAGGCTGCAGAAGTGAATGGAATGTATATGCCACTGCATGTTCATCCGGATCAACTGGAAGCAGCAGTTCGGGGAATTGTGGCACTGGGCTATCGTGGAGTCAATGTCACCATCCCGCACAAAGAGCAGGTAATGCAGTATCTGGATGTGATCGATGAAAGTGCTCGCCTGATTGGTGCGGTGAATACCATCGTTAATGAAGGTGGAACACTGACAGGGTACAATACAGATGGTATTGGCTATGTCCGATCGCTGAAGGAAGAGGCTGTGCCTGAGCTTGCTGGTAAACGTATTGCTGTACTCGGAGCAGGAGGAGCAGCAAGAGGTGTCATATATGCACTTGCACTGGAGAAGCCTGAGCGGATCCATATCCTAAACCGTACAGCGGACAGGGCTATTGCACTTGCTTCGGATTTGCGGGGGCATGGCTTGGGAGAAATCTCGGGCAGTGGCATGGAAGACGTTGCGACGGTACTGGCTACGGCTGATATCGTGATTAACACAACCGCTGCAGGAATGCACCCGTATGTTGATGACGTACCGGTTGATCCCACACTGATCCGTGAAGGAGCAGCGGTGAGTGATCTGATCTACAATCCGCTGGAGACCCGTCTGCTTCAAGAGTCGCGGATGCGCGGATGCACGGTGCACGGTGGTCTGGGTATGTTTGTATACCAGGGCGCAGTGGCCTTTGAATATTGGCTTGGCATCCCGGCTCCTGTGGAAACGATGAGACGTGCTGTACTAAACAGTTTTGAAGTGTGAAAATGATATTAAGAGTACATGCAGACGACGAGTGCAGAACCAATCTGAAGAAACGAAGTGGTCGCATTTATCACCGGATTTTCCCTTTGTGAAAAGGGATCAGAAAAATCTGGGGATAACAGCGATCGGAAGATGGTACTGCAATCGGAGTCACCTTGTGTACTCAGTGATCATTTTCACCATTGAAAAATAATAATTGAATGGTCAGGTCCGGACAGTTTTTGCGCTGTCGATCAGGGCCTGCTCAACATAAGGAGTATGGAGTATTCATGTTAAACGGTAAACAAAAGCGCTTTTTGCGGTCACAGGCACATCACCTGACCCCTGTATTTCAGATTGGTAAAGGTGGAACCAACGAGCACCTGTTCCGTCACATCGAAGATGCGATTGAGAAGCGCGAATTGATGAAAGTGCAAGTGTTGAACAACAATGACGAGGACAGAAAAGAGATGGCAGAAGAAGTTGCCCGTGAAACGGGAAGTGAACTTGTACAACTCATCGGTAACACAATCATCCTGTACAAAGAATCGCGCGATAACAAACAAATCGAATTACCTAGATAAGGGAGCGTGACGCAGGTGAAGATCGGCATCATGGGTGGTACGTTTGATCCGATCCACATGGGACATCTCCTGGCAGCTGAAGCGGCAAGGGATTCACATGCACTGGATGAAATCTGGTTCATGCCTTCCCATGTTCCACCTCACAAACGCGGAGCCGGAGCTTCGGGACAGCAACGTCTCGACATGACGGAAGCGGCTGTGAAGGGTGTGCAGCAATATGAGGTGCTGGGTATCGAGATGGAATTGGGTGGAGTGTCTTATACCATTGATACGATGAAGGAACTGTGGCGTCGCCATCCTGAACATGAATTTTATTTCATTATCGGGGCGGATATGGTGAACTATCTTCCCAAATGGGAGCAGATTGAAGAACTTGCCGAACGCTTAACCTTTATCGGAGTTGGTCGGCCGGGATTCCAGTTACATCTGGATGATTTACCAGACGAGTTACAGGATCGGGTCTTGCTGGCCGAGATGCCCTTGGTCGATATTTCATCGACAGCCGTACGCAGACGTCTGGCCAAAGGACATTCGGTACGCTTCATGATTCCTGATGAGGTGCACCAATACATTGTAAGGAGCGGTTTATATGGCACTAAGCCGTGAGGAACTGATTCAAGCCGTATCCGGACAAATGCCGGAAAAACGCTGGAAGCATACACTGGGTGTAATGGAATCGGCAGTAATGTTGGCTGAAAAATACGGGGCTGATCCTGTAAAAGCGGATCTGGCAGCGATATTGCATGATGTGGCGAAGTACTGGCCCGTAGCGGAGATGGAAGCGGTCATCCGTGATAACGGATTAAACCAGGAACTTCTGCAGCATGACAAGCAGCTCTGGCATTCCGAAGTCGGTGCTTTTGTAGCCAAGCGTGATTACGGTGTGGAAGATTCCGAAGTTATTAATGCCATCCGGTGGCATACCTCGGGTCGGGTAGGCATGAGCTTACTGGACAAAGTGGTATGTCTTGCCGATTACATTGAACCGGGACGGGATTTCCCGGGAGTGGAACACATTCGCGAACAGGCTGAACGTAGTCTGGAGGAAGGTTTAATTGCCGGATTCGATTCGACGATCAGCTTGCTGATCTCGCAGCGACGTGTCATTTATCCTTTGACTATGCTGTCGCGGAATGACTTAATTGCACAATTATAGAGGTTGTTCAAAAAGTCCACTTTTGATTACGAAGGATGCCTAGCGGCATCATCAGCATCGAAGATGAAATTCAGCTGAAATGTCCGTTGCTCACGTAGTTTGCCTACGCTCCGCTACTCCATTTCTAGCTTTATTCCATCTTCTCGGTACTGAAAACTGATCTTTTTGAACACACAATTATAGATTATGGAGGTTGGTTCATGACAGTATCATCGAAAGAACTTATGAATATGGCGGTTGCTGCCGCTGACGACAAAAAGGCATCCAACATTGTAGCGTTGGATCTGATTAATGTTTCCCTGGTGGCAGATTATTTTGTTATTTGTCACGGGAATTCCGATACACAGGTACAAGCCATTGCCACTGAAATTCGCAAACAGGCTCATGCAGCCGGAGCGACGATTAAAGGTATCGAAGGTATGGATTCCGCACGTTGGGTATTGATGGACATGGGCGATGTTGTTGTTCATATCTTCCACCGTGACGAGCGTGAATACTACAACATTGAACGACTATGGTCTGATGCCAAAGTGGTGGAAACTGTATGAGTTTGATTGCTGGAACAGTCGTCTCTCTGCCGGTTTCACGTGAAGTGTCTCCGTTTGGCTTCTTTTTGACGACAGGATCGGAAGATGTACTGCTTCACTACACTGAGTTAACACGGGATATTAAAATTGGTGAGACGCTTGAGGTATTTGTATTCTTTGATACCGAAGATCGTCTTGCCGTAACGATGAAAAAGCCTTATCTCATGCTTGGCGAAATGGCACGACTGGTTGTGGCTGATGTTCACCCACGACTGGGCTGTTTCCTGGAAATGGGACTTGGACGGCAATTGCTGCTTCCTATTCGTGAATTGCCTGAACTGGAAGAACTTCGTCCTCAAGTGGGGGATGAAGTCTTTGTAATCATGGAACATGACAAGCAGGGACGTCTGCGTGCCAAATTGGCCGGGGAACGTGAGCTTTCACCGTTGGCTTTCCATGCTCCAACTTCATGGTTAAACGAGTGGGTTGAAGCGACGGTATACAAGCCACTGCAGATGGGTACTTTTGTACTTGTAGAGGGCGGTGTGCTGGGCTTTGGCGCGATTGGTATGATTCATTCATCCGAACGTAGTCATATGTTGCGTCTTGGTGAGAAAGTTAAATGTCGGGTTACACTGGTACGTGAAGACGGACGTGTGAATCTGGCCATGACTCAACTCAAACAAGTTGGACGTAACGAAGATGCAGACAAGCTGCTCGCCTTTATGAAAGAGCGTCCTATGGGCGGCATGCCTTACTCGGATGCAACTCCGCCGGATATCATCAAGCAGCGCTTTGGCATCAGTAAGTCCGCTTTCAAGCGTGCCCTGGGCAAATTGATGAAGGACGGATTGGTGGTCCAAAAGGAAAGCTGGACGTATCTGTCCGAATCTGCTCCTGCGGATCAGAATGAAAATAAGTAATTTTCTTGATTGAATATTTCGTAATATGAAACTCGGAGAAGGCAGGGCTAGGCTGGGTAAATACCGGATACCCCTGTCTTTGCTTTTGTTATATAAATTGAACTAAACATTTACACGAAACGGAGAGGACAGAAAGAACCTGAAGAAGTGTAGCTACAAGCTTTCTATGGAAAGCTACTTCGTAAGCATAAACCTGCCTTTATCCCCGGATTTAATCCTTTATAAAAGGAATCAAAAAAATCTGGGGATAACAGCGATCGGAAGGTTGTTCTGTCATTGGAGTGTCCAGTGTAAATATTCTTTAGTTCAATTTATATAGATCAATTCGAAAATGAAATTGAAAGTGCGGTGCCTGACATGTCTTACCGGAAATTTGCCTATGTGTATGATGAATTAATGGAAGATATGCCTTATCCGGACTGGATAAGGTTTGCAAGAACAGCATGGGAAAAGCATGGAATGCCCAAAAGTGTAGCCGAACTTGGCTGTGGAACGGGCTCCATTACGATCCCGCTCGTGAACTCCGGTTTCGAAGTTACAGGCATTGACCTCTCAGCAGATATGCTGTCGGTTGCACGCAGCAAGATGGAGGCTACGCCTCAGGGCCATCGCTTGTATCGGGAAGGCAGCGTACGTTGGGTGCAGCAGGATATGCGAGACTGGCGAGTTCCGGAACCTGTGGATTCGGTGATATCTTTCTGTGATTGTGTCAATTATTTGCTTGAACAAGAAGATGTCGTTCGTACTTTCCAGCGGACATACGAAATGCTGAAGCCTGGTGGAACGTTCCTGTTTGATGTGCATCATCCTAATACCCTTATTCGTTATGATGAAGAGCAGCCTTTTGTACTGGATGAGCGCTCCGTGTCGTATATTTGGACTTGTGATCTGGATCAGGATCGCTGTGAGATTGAGCATCATCTCAGTATTTTTTCGCGTGTGGATAATGGTAACAAGGATATGTACCAGCGCTTTGAAGAAGTTCATGTCCAGCGTGCATATAATCCGGACTGGATGAAGCTGGAGTTGTCCAAAGCAGGCTTTAGAGACGTGAAGGTATATGCGGATTTTGAATGGAAAGAGGCCGAAGACAGCGCACAGCGCTTGTTCTACGTGGCTGTGAAGTAAGAGCGAATAATGAGAACTGTCCTTATGTATGTTGCATAAGGGCAGTTTTTTTTGTTTGATTTTCCATGGAGAATGAATAGCAATATTCTTAAATAGGGTAAAGGAATGCAAGAAAAGATATATCGACGTGACAAAAAGTATTGCCAGTTAAAGTAAAGGAGGCGATAATAGTCGGATAGAAAGCGTTTTCTGAGAAAACAAATCAAATGTCAATGTGAGGTGTAGAAGTGGAAAGTACATATAAAACAAGACTTTCGTCAGAACAGTTGAATGCCATAATAAAGCAGCATTTCTCTGCAAGTATACAGGACTACAAGGAAATGGTGGATGGCTGGGCCAATCATGCATATCTCATTACACTCAGTGACGCACAGCGAGTGGTACTCAAAATTGCTCCTTCAGCTTCGACAAATCTGATGCGCTGTGAGCAGGATCTCATGATTGCCGAAGTTGAGGCCCTGCGCCTTATTACGGAGCTACAGGATGTTCCCGTACCCCAAGTGTTGGCTTATGATGATTCGTTAACTATGGCTTCAGCCCGTTATTTTATCATGGAATACATGTCTGGAACACCCTATAATCAGGTTAAGGATCAATATTCTGCAGAAGAGCAGGAAGCCATTGAACACCAGCTGGGTCGGTACAATCGTCGAATTAATGAAATCAAGGGTGAGAAGTTTGGATATTTCTCGGAGCAAAAACAGCGTTATTCCACATGGAAAGAAGCATTTATGAATTTGATGGATGACATTCTTACCGATGGTGAAGAAGCCGGAATTACATTTTCGATCGATTACCCTGAATTGAGACGTTTGATTGAAGAAAAATCCAATGTACTGGACGATGTCAAAGAACCTGTGCTTGTGAGTTGGGATCTGTGGGATGGCAATGTTCTAGTAGACAAAGGTCGCATTACAGCGATTATTGATTTTGAACGTTCACTGTGGGCAGATCCTCTGATGGAGCATTATTTCAGTCATTTTAACTATACTCCCGGTTTTGTGAAAGGGTATGGGCATGCGATTACAACTGAAAGTGAGCTGAGAAGAAGAAGTTTATACGACTTGTATTTTGATCTGGTATTACGCATTGAATGCGCTTATCGCCAATATGATAATCAGGAACATGTGAATTGGACCATTCATAATCTGGAGGAAGGCATTGAGCGTTTTCGCTTATCCTGAACAGCAACCAGTGTTATGAACGATACGAAACGTAGACTTCAAGATAGCGATTATAACGTGTAATATTGACTTTGGGCTTGCTTTTTTATATAATGGTCCCGATATTGTATACATATTTCGATGATAAGGATCAGTAGTAATTCCTGTACATAACAGAGAGCCGGCGGTTGGTGCAAGCCGGTTGACAGTGATTTGCGAACTCGCCTTGGAGAAATGCGGTGATTACACCATTCTGTTTAACCTGCTTGTATAAAGCTTGGGTTCAGGAATGGAAATCCGCATCGGTTAACCGCCGTTACAGGTCCAAAGGGAGTGGATGACGAAGCACGTTCGTCCGCTAACTAGGGTGGTACCACGGGAATTCAACCTCTCGTCCCTAGCGCTGCAAACGCTACGGGATGCTGAGGTTTTTTTGTTGCAATTAAAGCTAAAGCGAATAACCTGAAGGAGGAACAATAGATGAGTGAGAATAACCAGCCGAAACACGGCTATCAGCCACAAGTCATGGAAAAAAGTTGGCAGCAATACTGGGATGCAAATAAAACGTTTAAAACGGGTGAGGACCCTGCTAAACCGAAATTTTATGCACTGGATATGTTCCCTTATCCATCCGGTTCAGGTCTGCACGTAGGCCACCCGGAAGGATATACGGCAACGGATATCGTTTCCCGTTACAAACGTATGCGCGGTTACAACGTATTGCACCCAATGGGTTGGGACGCTTTCGGTCTGCCTGCTGAGCAGCATGCACTGGATACAGGTGAACATCCACGAGATATTACATTCCGTAATATTGACAATTTCCGTCGCCAGATCAAATCGCTCGGTTTCTCTTATGACTGGGATCGTGAGATCAGCACAACGGACCCTGAATACTATAAATGGACACAATGGATCTTTATCCAGCTGTACAATAAGGGCCTGGCTTATGTGGATGAAGTTGCAGTTAACTGGTGTGAAGCCCTTGGAACGGTACTTGCTAATGAAGAGGTTATTGATGGCAAGAGTGAACGTGGTGGACATCCGGTTGTACGCAAACCAATGCGTCAATGGGTTCTGAGAATTACCGAGTATGCAGAGCGTCTGTTGGAAGACCTGGAAGAGCTGGATTGGTCTGAAAGCATCAAAGATATGCAGCGCAACTGGATCGGTAAATCGACAGGTGCAGAAGTTGTATTTGCCATTGAAGGTCGCGAGGAAGTTATTAAGGTGTTTACTACCCGTGCGGACACATTGTTCGGTGCGAGCTTTGCAGTACTTGCTCCGGAACATGAATTGGTAGAAGCAATTACAACCGATGACCAACGTGAAGCGATTCAGGCTTATCAGGAGCAGGCTTCTCGTAAAAGTGATCTGGAACGTACGGATTTGGCCAAAGACAAAACAGGTGTATTCACTGGCGCTTATGCAATCAACCCTGTTAATGGTGCAAAACTGCCGATCTGGATAGCTGATTACGTTCTTGCAGGCTACGGTACAGGTGCGGTTATGGCTGTTCCGGGTCATGATGCACGTGACTGGGAATTTGCGAAGCAGTTCGGTCTGGATATCATCGAGGTTATTCAAGGTGGAGACGTTACACAAGAGGCTTATTCCGGTGATGGCGCGCATGTGAATTCCGATTTCTTGAACGGACTGAATAATGAAGAAGCGGTTGCCAAGATGATTGCTTGGCTGGAAGAGAACGGTAAAGGGCAAGGGAAAGTAACCTATCGTCTGCGTGATTGGCTGTTCAGCCGTCAGCGCTACTGGGGTGAGCCAATCCCGATTCTGCATCTGGAAGACGGAACGATGAAGACGGTACCTGAGGATCAACTTCCACTGCTGCTGCCTGATATCGACCAGATCAAACCTTCGGGTACTGGAGAATCACCACTGGCGAATGTTACGGAGTGGGTGAATACGGTAGATCCGGAAACGGGAATGAAGGCACGTCGTGAGACCAACACCATGCCACAATGGGCGGGTAGCTGCTGGTATTACCTGCGCTTTATCGATCCGCACAATGACAAGGAACTGATCTCCAAGGAGAAACAGCAGCAGTGGCTGCCAGTTGATCTGTACATTGGCGGAGCAGAGCACGCGGTGCTTCACTTGCTGTACGCTCGTTTCTGGCACAAAGTGCTGTATGATCTGGGTGTTGTGGAGACCAAAGAACCTTTCCATAAACTCGTTAACCAAGGTATGATCCTGGGTACCAATAATGAGAAAATGAGTAAATCTCGTGGTAATGTCATTAACCCGGATGAAATCGTCAATGAATTCGGTGCAGATACATTGCGTCTGTACGAGATGTTCATGGGACCATTGGAAGCGACAAAACCGTGGAATGCAAACGGGGTTGAAGGCATGCACCGCTTCCTGTCACGTGTATGGCGTCTCTTCATTAACGAAGACACAGGAGCCATCAATGACAAGATTACGGTGGACGGTGGAACGGATGAGTTCAAGCGGACTGCTCACAAAACGATCAAAAAAGTTACGGAAGATCTGGAACACCTGCGCTTCAATACATCCATCAGCCAGCTGATGATTTTCATCAACGATGCATACAAAGCAGATACACTGCCTCGCGAAGCGATGGAAAACTTTGTGCAACTGTTGTCACCACTGGCACCGCATATGGCAGAGGAACTTTGGAGCCGTCTGGGTCATGAAGGTGGAATCTCTTACGTGGCTTGGCCTGAATATGATGAGTCCATGACAGTGGATGCGGAAGTAGAAATCGTTGTTCAGGTAAATGGTAAAATTGTAACTCGTGCTACGATTGCGAAGGATCTGGATGCACAGGGTATGCAGGACTTTACGATGGAGTTGGCACCTGTTAAGCAGGCGCTGGAAGGCAAGACCATTCGTAAGGTCATTGCCGTTCCAGGCAAACTCGTTAATATTGTTGCCGGTTAATCTCACCGGCTCGAAATAGTTCATCCAGCTTTAACAAATCTTCATCATATTTGTCATGTGTCGTGTGGATCAGGCTGTCGAAAACACCGTCGAGACTTACCTTCAGCAGTGCAAGTGCCTGAGCGGTAATACCGCCAGGTACAGCGACACGAGCCTGAAGCTCTTGCGGCGTGTATCCTCCTTCGGTGAGCAGCTTGCCTGTTCCCAGGAGCATTTCGCCAGCCAGAGCGCAGGCATCTGCCCTTTTGATGCCTGTCAGCTTCACCGCACTTTCGATCCACTGTTCCAAAAAGAACGATATGAATGCAGGTCCGCAGCTGGAGAAGTCGGATGTGATTCGTGTACAGGCTTCATCCACTTGGTACGGCCTACCGATATGACTGAGCAGACTTTCCAACACAGCGCGGTCTTCACTGGTCATTCGTTCGCCATGTATGCAGAGGGATGCTCCACTGCCGACTTGGTGTGTGACGCTGGGAATTACCTTGGAGACTTTGCAAGGAAGTGAAGATTCCAGATGTCGCAGCTGCACGGGACTGGTGATCGAGACAATTATATGATTGGGATTCACGACAGGCAGGATGTCGTCAATGACATGTTTGAATTCAAGCGGCTTCACGCACAGGAAGATGATATTACTTCGGATCACCGTTTCCCGATTGCTCTGGGATTCATGCAGACCGGGGTAACGGAGGGATAACTGACGTACTTTGGACGGGGTTCGATTGCTGGCCGCGATCTGCCGGGGCTCCAGTGCACCCGATTGGATCAGGGCATAGATTAGCAGGCTGCCCATGCTGCCGGTTCCGATAAATCCAACCTTCATTGTTTCAGGCCTCCTTTCATGCTTTACGGTACTGGCGCAGTTCATTCCCTCTATTCTATGCGTGAGGACCTGTTTCACATGACATGAAAAATGCACAACTTGTTTCATCAGGAAAGTACAACGGTTCGGAAGCACCGCCCGTGTTCGAAATGAATGATTTTGAATTCAGGGAGAGGTGTGGAAGAATGAGATGGAATAAAGGGATGACCATTGCTGCTGCAGTGGTTGGAAGTATACTTATATTATGGTCGGGCAAAAGTGAACAACCACCTAGTGGCTGGGAACCCTTGCAGCTCGGCACCGAGAAGCCGACGATAGAGCAGGAACTTCCTGCTGTACAGTCGGCTACTTCGGTTCAGGGCAACACGGGATCATCTTCGGGAACGGATGCAAGTGGGGTGCAGACTGGGAATGAGGCAAAGGCAGATAAGTCTAAAGAGCTTGCGAGCGCTTCAGTTGATGGTGATTCGGGAGTTCAAACTACAAGTCAGACGAACGATAATCCATCAGATACGGCTATTTCGACTGAACCGATTGTGCAGGGTACGAATTCGAATCCTTCGGTTTCCTCCGAGACGGTATCAAGCAGTAACCCAGCTGTAGTTCGTGAGGAAACTAGCGACAATGGCAAGATTGATGTGAATACGGCACCTGTCTCCAAGCTTACAGAGCTTCCCGGAATTGGGGAGAAGAAAGCTCAGGCCATTGTGGACTACCGGAATGCACATGGTCCTTTTGCCAAAGTTAGTGATCTGACAAAGGTCAAAGGAATCGGCATGAAGATGCTGGAGAAGATGGCGCCGTATGTGCAGATCCGTTAATATTAAAATATAAATTGTGTTAAGCGGGAGGAAAACAGCATGAGTACAGAGGTACGCAAGGACTGGGATACGTATTTTATGGACATCGCGTATATGGTTTCCACCCGTTCCCGCTGTTCGCGTCGTCATGTGGGTGCCGTTCTTGTTCAAGGGAAGAAACTGCTGGGAACAGCCTATAATGGTGCACCCACCGGCGTCCCGGATTGTTCTGAGGCAGGTTGCATGATATCGGAAGAGTATGAGTTGGTCGTAACCGATGGGCAAGAAAAAATGGTGAAAAAGCAACGATGCATTCGTACAATTCATGCGGAGCAAAATTTGCTTTTATTCACAGATCGAATCGACCGCGAAGGTTCGTCCGTGTATGTGACCGACGAACCGTGCTGGACATGTGCCAATATGCTGGCGAATAGCGGGATTACAGAAATCGTGTTTCATCGTTCTTATCCTAAAGATACCGGCAAGGTTACAAATATGATGGAACAGAAGGGCATAACGTTCCGCAGGCTGGAGAATTACCAGCCCCCGCGGGAAACGATGATGACTGTGAGCAATTAATGTAAATATGATCGAATACGTGAGGGAGAACCTCCGGCAAGCCTGAATTGGCTTTCCGGGGGTTTTTCTGCGTTCAACGGGTGACATGAAGGAGTGGGACAAATGAAAGGCAGACCGTTGTTAAGTTTTACGATTTGCTGGTTATGCGGTAGCGGAATGGCATGTGCGTTAACAGGCTGGACGTTAATCTGGGGGATGATTGGAGCGCTGGCATGTCTGCCACTTCTACTTCGTTTTATGGATGTTCGTGGATGGTCCATTTTATTTTTGCTCTCTGCCTTTATTGGAGGTGCTGCACATTGGGAATGGAATGACGCACGCAATCATAGCAGTCTGCCCGAGACTACCCATATTGCTATTCGAGACTTAGACGGTTTGGTAGCCGAAATTCAGGGTGAGCTTGTGTCAGATGTACGTATTGATGGAGATCGGGCTGACTTTAAGATGCAGATGTCTTCAATATTGCCCATATCGGATTCATCAGCAGATACAGATCTGGCAGCGTCTGCATTCCAAATAGATGAACAATTGATGGTACAAGTCAGACTGTTGGAGGAAGAAGAACAACAGGTAGCAGCGGGCTGGAAGAGGGGCGATACAATCACGCTTAATGGTTCTTTTGCCCTTCCTGGCGAAGCCAGGAACTTTGACGGGTTTGATTATCGCAGTTATTTGCGAACCTTGCATATCCATTGGTTGTTCAAAGTGAAGGGAGCCGGTTCGGTAACAGCTACGCCTCCTGAGGGGCTTGGACAATTTAACGTACTACGATGGACGGATTGGGCAAGGCATACGTTGGGCTCGGCGGTTGAGCATTTATTTCCAGAGCCTCATGCAGGATATATGAAGGGTCTTATTATCGGGATGGCTACTGATATCGATCCAGGTACCTATGGTCAGTTTTCACAATTGGGTTTAACGCATATCCTGGCAATCTCCGGGACCCATGTCGCTGTATATGTCGCTTCTCTTCTCCTTATTCTATCCTGGCTAAGGCTTACCAGAGAGACGGCACTCACGATTGTTCTGATCCTGGTGCCAGCTTATGTACTGTTATCCGGAGGTTCACCTTCAGTAATTCGGGCAGGAATTATGTCCATGATTGGGTTGTACATGGCACGTCGCGGTCTCGCTAGAGATGGCCTTCAGATGATCAGTGCAGCAGCGTTGCTGATGATGTGGTGGGACCCGTACTTTTTATTAAGCGTGAGCTTCCAGTTATCCTTTCTTGTGACCGCAGGTTTGATGATCTACATGCCATTGATTAACCGACTGTTCAGCAGCTGGCCGAAATCACTGGCTGCAACAGCATCCGTAACGGTGACCGCTCAGCTGATTTCGTTCCCAGTAACCATTCTCTATTTCAATCAGTTCTCATTGCTTTCATTTGTAGCTAACTTTCTGCTGGTTTCTTTGATTAGTGCTATTGTATTACCTCTGGGGACGGTCGCCATGTTATTGTCATTCATATGGGTTCCCTTGGCGAAACCTCTCGCATGGATTGCGATGCAACTGAATCAACTGACATTTATAAGCGTGGAGTGGATGAATAGCCTGCCAGGTTTTGTATTGATCTGGGCAACACCGCCCTTGTTATGGATTGCCGCATATTATGCTGTGTTGTATGCCTTACTCTACCTGTTGCATCGTGGCAATGGTGAGCAGCAAGAAACAGCGTTTGTTGAGGAAGAGACGGCTCCTCTTGTGAGGGGACAACCTTCAGTTTCAATGGCGAATATGGGCATTCGCTCTTCGATGTCTACCGTGGCACAGGATCAAGGTAAGAACCGTGTAGGTGGAAAAGAAACTTCATTAACGACATTAGGAGCCAGTATTGCCTGGCCGGAATATATAAGTGCATTTACCGCACGAGGTGCAGGATATTATGCACATGAACGAATGAGTAAAGCTCAGCGATGGTTGTGCGGGTTGCTCGCAATCAGCTTTATTGCTGGATTATGGTGGGCATATCAGACTCCCAAGCCTGCTGGAACCGGCATCGTGCAGTTTTTGGATATTGGACAAGGGGACAGCACGTTGATTACAACCCCGGAAGGCAAACATATTTTGGTGGATGGCGGGGGAACGGTTAGTTTTGGGAACACCGAACAATCGTGGAAAACAAGACGTGATCCGTATGAGGTAGGTGCCAAGGTGGTTGTTCCTCTATTGAAAAAAAGAGGCATCCATCAACTGGATGCTGTCATTGTAACACATGCTGATCAGGATCATGCCGGAGGGCTACAGGCTGTGCTGGAACAGATTCCGGTTAAACGTTTCATGTTTAATGGCACGACCAGCGGTAAGGATAACTTTGATAAGTTACTGAATACAGCCATGGAACGGAAAATACCTCTGTACGCCATTCAGCAGGGCATGTCCTATAAGGCTGATAAAGAGACATTTTTACATTTTATAGCTCCGGATCTGGCACATATGGATGTAAATGCATCAGGCAGTTTACCTGTATCTGAACATCAGAATCATGATTCCGTTGTCTTTTTGCTGGAAATGGCCGGGGCTTCCATGTTGTTCACCGGAGATATGGATGCAGCAGCCGAGCAGGACCTGCTCTATATGATTCAGGATGGCTCGTTAGCTGCCCAGTTTGAACAGAAAGGTACAGATATTGGAGTTACAGAGGGAGTTGTACAAAGGATACTTACACGACCGTTGCAGGTTGATTCAAAAGATGCTTCAGCAGCATTTGTCTCCATTGACGTTTTAAAAGTAGCTCATCATGGGAGTAAAACGTCTTCAACCGAAGCCTGGCTCCAATACTGGAATGCCAAAACCGCTGTGATATCTGCTGGAGTTAACAATACATATGGGCATCCCAATCCGGGAGTGATGGAACGTCTGGAGGCTATCGGGTCAGATATTTATCGGACGGATCAGATGGGTGAGGTCCAGATGAGAGTGAAAGATGGGAAGATTGATATTCGGTACAAGTTGTTTGGAGTTGAGTGACGGCACGCAACCTATTTATCGGTGTGATGAAAAATGAAAAAACGCCGATCTAATACCAATTGGAAGGTTAAAAAGACAAGAGAACCTACAATGATGTAGAGAGTTTGAGCAGAAAAAGTATTGAAGTTAAGTGTAAATATCGAGTAGATGATCCCACCTGTGAAGCCTAATAGAACATATGCGGCAATAGCAACGAGCAATCTTATATACGTATTATCTTTTTTTCTGTATAAAAGTAATCCATCCACCAATATGGAAAGTGGCATAATTAAGAAAAGTAAAATAGCGAGGTTAATCAATAATCCAACTGCAAATTTATACCCGAATGAATAATAGTAAGTATTTTCCAATCTTTCATCTATAGGGACATAGTGATATATCCCCATTGCAAGTGAAATGAAAATTGCAGTTAATACAGCTGCAAGTATTTTTCCGCGCGGCCTATTGATTCTATGGGTGTTTGTCATTTAAATATTGACCTCCATCTTGAATAACTATATTAAACAACTGATAGACTTGGGGAGTTACTATATTTTAGCATATACAGGCTGAGAAAGAATGAGTGAGGGACATTGAGAAAGTAGTACTTGGTTGACCAATAACAGAAAAAAGTCGTTCCGCTGCGAACGACTTCTTTTTGAATTGCATGGTGGTGACATTTCCAATTGTGATGCACTTTATTCGATTGTCATTTAGTGGAATCAACTAAAAACAAATTACTCTCTTGCCTTTGAGATGCCAACTACCAAGCTAATTATAGTTGCGCTGAATAAGTTAAGTATGTGATCGATTTGATCCCAACTTTTATGTCCTATTATCATATTAAATGCAAAAAGTAACACACTACAGAGTAAAAAGAATCCCAGGAAGTATTTGAAAAAGATTTTTAGATTCATTTAATCTCCCTATATTGAATTTAAATTTTGTTGCGGATGTACGTTTATATGTTTCATTCTAGAATATTGAATAGAAGTATTTGTATGTTAATCGTTAATTTCGTGTAAAAATATGGTTTGAGTTGGGGTTTTATTATTGGTAGGTGGTTTTTGTTGCAGGATTATGGTTTTTTACCAAATAATAGTTAGTCCCACCTTAGAGGAGGGATAGAGATACTTAGGGATCGTAGCACTATACATAATAATGAGGGATCAAGAAAATGGAACTTGTAGAAATGTCGCAAAGTAAAAAGAACAGAAATGCAACTCAGAAGTTTAGAGTGAAATGGATTAGAAAAGCGATAGCCCTATGCATTGGACTTTTAGTTATCGGTTTGATCGCAGGACAGTCCTCCGCTTTTGCATCATCTGGGTCGGGTAATTCCATCACTTCAGTTCTTGACCGAAATGACTATTTGCTGGACGATGGTACACTTTGGTCTAAAGGGGCCACAAGTGGATGATCAGGCTAAGGTTTTGGAATCGATTATCGATGCGGATTCTTATTGGAGTAGTGCTGGAAGCGATTCTTCTTATAGCGCATTATCTTCATCAGGAGATATATATTATGACAAATACAACAAAATACGTAAAGCTGGAAATGTACCTGATGGTAAAGCAATTGCAACGAATGGTGTTTACGCAGCTGTGCTGAAAAATGAAGGCTCGGTAGTGATTGTAAGTATGCTGTATGAGGATGACTACATCACGGTTGCGAATAATATGCAATCTTTGATTTGGTGGTGGGGTACGCATAAGCTGCTCACGGTGAAACAGGATGGAACCGTCTGGAGCTATGATCGAACTGCCAAATATAAGGGCGAGCAACTGCCTGGTTTAAGTAACGTATCGTAGATGGTGTATGCGCCTAATCTGGATGAGCTATATACA
This sequence comes from Paenibacillus sp. Y5S-9, assembly GCF_036894235.1. NCBI lineage: Bacteria > Bacillati > Bacillota > Bacilli > Caryophanales > Paenibacillaceae > Paenibacillus > Paenibacillus sp. Y5S-9. Next base: position 4,906,073 of record NZ_CP145887.1, on the reverse strand, counting down.
TAGTTACAAGATGGATCATGGGCTACATATGATAATGGAAAGTTAACTCCTCTATCAGCTCCCGGGTTAAATCAAGTGACACTTACGGCATCTTCCAAGGAAGCTTTTATTGGGGATATGATCACCCTTACCGTTCAGGAGAATTATAGTAATGGTTTCAAGAACAAACGTTCACCTTTGCCTGAAGAACTTATAGTGGAGCAGCCCCAAGTTGCACAGATTCAGGCAGGAGGCAAACTAGAGGTTACGGGCATGGGAACAACCAAAGTGACGTTGAAGATAGGAGGTTTGGCTTCAAGTCTTCAACTGAACGTTGATTCACAGCAAAAGTTAACAGGCGCCACATTGTTGGATGGAAATGTATATGGGATGCTGAGCTAAAGCAGGCCAAGGTGCTGGTTGGAAATTCTTCTATTCTGGTGGAATCGAAGGACACACTTGCACTGATCAAGAAAAAAGAGCTGGGGAATCTTGCTCGCTTCATTGGCAAGTCCTACTGGATCAACAGTGATACGAGTTTAGGGCAACGTTTCAGTAAAGTGACCATATCAGATATCAAAATTGAGAAGATTAAATACGGTGATCGAAGTTACTCTATTATCTTCCGTAATGCAAAAGGAAAAACCGTTTCTGCCTACGCAGGAGGTGCACCTTCCAGTGTGACGGAGATGCTTGCCGATTCCAACCAATTCTTCACTTCTGATCCGTATAAGAAATGCAATTGGTCCAAGTCCACTTGGAATAAAATCATTGCTGGAGAAGTAGCTTTAGGAATGAACATAACTCAGGTGCGCCTTGCATGGGGAGATCCATCGAGCATTACGTATGAAACGAGTTCAAAAGGCAAAATCGAGGTTTGGGTGTATGCCAGCTCCGCAGGCATAAGAGCTTTGGGGTTTCTCAATGGCAAACTGATGGCGATTTACTGATGAATATACCAATTAATCACTTCATTTGATTGTAAGTCACAGCAAAAAAAGCCCGCTTTCCGTTACACTCCACGAGGGAGAATATCGGAAAACGGGCCATTTTTTCAAAATGTAGAAGAAATATAAGAACTACTCCACGCCATCCTTAAAGTGTTTGTTCCAGTGTTTGTCGCCCTTGTGCAACAGATCTTCTACCGTTTTCTCAAGAGTCATCAACAACTGTGCTCTGACATCAAGTACGGTTTCTCTGTACAAGCGTTCTTCCGATCCAACGATTTTATCGCCGTATAATGCCTGTGCAGCAACGTATTTCCGATGTTCCTCGACCAGAGTATCAATGGACTCCAATGCATGTTCTACAAAGTGGGAAATACTTTGGTATTCTTTGGGCATTTGTTCTTTTAAAGCTTGAATTTTCGCTAGAGCTGGCATGCTCATCACCTCGTGTTTATGAATGTAAATTTACAATACACCATTTTCATGAAAATTGCATTAAAAATAGCTTAAATTTGGACAAATTTCGACTTTTTTTATTTTCAGAACCAAAAAAGTGCTTAGCTATAATGTATGCCATTGCATTTGAATTGAGTCGTGTAAGTAATGGAATCCCTTTTGGATACGTTTGGTGACTCATTATGCAATTTCTGTTATTCTAAGAGAAGATTTCAGCGGCCCGAATACATACGCCGTTATTTTGTTATGGCAAATTAAAAAAAATACTTAACTTTGCAACAATTTTATTGATGATCACGTCTGTAAGGTTGCAGGGAGAGGGGGATCCTTTGTGGTAGAGCCGGAACTCATCAGAGCCGCTCAATCGGGCGATCGCGACGCTCTAATTACCCTATTGCGGGAGATTGAACAACATGTCTATCGGACCGCATATTACATTCTAAATAATGAACAGGACGCTTTGGATGCTGCTCAGGAAGCGTTGATCCGAATTTACACCAAAATCAATTCATACGAAGAAAAGGCCCAATTCAAAACATGGGTACAACGCATCGTCACGAACATCTGTATTGATAAATTCAGAAGAACCAAACCGTCCGTCTCCATTGACGAACATGACATGGTTTTTCAGGATAATCAGGATGTGGAGTACGAGGTCATGTCTACATATGTGGCCCAAGACATTCAGGATGCGATCAACAAGCTTCCCGAGCATCATCGTACCGTTATTGTTCTAAGATATTTGCAGGACTTATCCTACAATGAAATTGCGGATTGTCTCGATCTTCCGTTGAATACGGTGAAATCTTATTTATTTAGAGCCAGACAGCAATTACAGAATCTACTACAGGAATATCAGAAAGGTGGTGTGACAGGATGAAATGCGAAGAGGTGGTGGAATGGATGCACCGCTATCTGGATCATGATCTGGGCGAGGCGGAAACCGCGCAGATGCTACAGCATGTGGCAAAGTGTCCGGAGTGCGCCGAAAATTTTAGTTTACTCAGAGCTCTTTCCAGAGAACTGGAAGAATTACCGCAAGTAAGCCCGAAATTTAGTCTGGTTGATGCGATTATGCCACAGCTTGATGCCATTGACGAAGCGCGGAAGGAACAAAGTAGCACCATACAGGAAATGAATCCTGTCCCCGCTGCATTTGAGAATTTACAACGTTCAAGTGAGCGGAAAACGAAGCAAAAATGGCTTAACTCGATGGCAGGACGTATGTCCATGGGTGCAGCGGCTGCGGCAGTTGTATTGGGATTCGCCATCTGGGGATATAATCCTGAACAGATCGAGAATGCCGATTCCATGCTGATGAGCTCTGGGGCTTCTCAAGAGAGTGGCAATGTGGATGAGAATCCATTAAGCAAGAGTATTGAAAATTCTGATCCTGCCACTTCATCCCAACCAAGCAGCAACGATGTGTTTGTGGATCAATCGAATGTTTCACCGACTGAACCAGACAACCAAGGCGTAGAAACCTTGCCTGAAGAGAACGGTGGAGATAAGGTACAGGAGCCTGAAGTTCAATCAGATCCGGAACCTCAACAACCGGCTACCGAATCAACACCTGCTCGGAATAAAGGAACTCAGGATAATTCGTCTAAAACTCCTTCGACCGATAATCAGCAGAGTCAGGTTCAGAACCAAGATTCTGAGAAGAGAAATCAAGAATCAGGAGATGCTCCCAAATCTTCTGCAGATGGGGAAGAGAATGGAGTAACAGAAACAGAAAATGGAGATTCCTTCACTTCTCAGACAATCGTACCGAATGTAAATGAAGATGCTCCGGTGGAAGGCAGTTCTGCTCCTGATTCCGGTGCAGGTACAGACGCATCTGGAGGAAACAAAGGTTTTGCAGCAGGACCGGATCAGGGAATGGCTACAACGGCAGCACCAAAAGAATGGAAATCACCTGACGGCTCCTATGTAGTTATGCTTATTGGTGATCAACTCAGCATATACTCCAAACCTGCCAATGAACCGGATGTTCTGAATTTGGTTGAACAACGCAGTATAGAGGGGACACTGAAGTCAGCGAGTTGGTCCAAGGATGGTACCCTATTTAATTACGAGACGGACAAGGACGGAACAACGGCGAAGAACTCGTTTAATGTACCTGTCGTTCCAAGTGGAGCTCCTGCGAAATAATTAAAAAATGGGGAGTGCGCTTCTCCAAACGAAAGAACATTTTCAGTATGACAAGCATATAGTGGAATTAACAAAACGTCCTATCTCAGTTCAAACAACTGACGTCGTATGACCGCGCACCGGCTTTTTCTAGAACTGCTGGTGTCTGCGTTTATATAGATGTAGGACAGGGGACCTTCATCCGTAAACTGGATGTAAGGTCCCTTTGTTGTCTTGCACTTTTTCTGGTAGGATAAGAGGGATAAGGAGGCACCGTGAATGGATGTAAAAAGTGCAACAAAGGCAATACGTAATGGAGAACCGGCTCCGATCTATGTGCTGTATGGAACGGAAAAGTATCAGATACAGCAATTTACGGATATGTTAAAAGAACAGGTTATTGAAGAAGAACATCGTGATTTTGCGATTATTCCATATGATTTGTCTGAAACGGCTGTGGAGGTTGTTATTGAAGAAGCAGAGACTGTACCTTTTTTGGTTCCACGCAAATTAATTATTGTAAGGGACGCGAGCCTGTTCACTGCAGGTAAAGAATCCAAGATTGAACATCAGGTTGATCGTCTGCTTACATATATGGAAAATCCGGCAGATTACAGTACGATTGTTTTTCTGGCCCAAGGGGATAAGCTGGATGAGCGTAAGAAACTGGTGAAGGCTGTTAAGAAACAGGCAGTAGTTCTTGCTTTTGCTCCACTTAGTGGAGATGAGCTGTTGAATTGGATAGTGAAACTGGCGAAGCAGCGGGATGTATCCTTTGAGACGGGAGCGGCGGACACGTTGATCAGCTATGCGGGAACAGGTCTGCAGACCCTGTCTGCTGAAGTAGACAAGTTATGTTTGTTTGCGGGAAATGGGGGGACAATCAAGCGTGCTGATATCGAGTCACTGGTTGCCCGTAGTACAGAGCAGAATGTATTTTCGCTGGTGGAAGAACTCGCTAATTTGCGACTGGAGAAAGCGTTGGCTCTTTTCTATGAGTTGCTGAAGCAGCGGGAAGAACCGATTAAAATTGCGGCTTTAATCGCACGTCAGTTTCGGATCATGATCCAGGTGAAAGAGTTGGGCCAACAAAGTTACTCCCAGCAGCAGATTGCCAGTCAGCTTGGTCTGCATCCATATGCCGTTAAGATTGCGGGTGAACAAGCTCGTAAATTTCAACCGGAACGTCTGAGAATGATTCTGAGTCACCTCAGCGAACTGGATTACCAGATGAAAACAGGAGCGGTGGATAAAGTACTTGGTCTGGAGCTGTTCTTATTGAGACTTGGTGCATGAATGGACAAGTAAACGTAATAGATTACTAGTGTGAATAACAAACAAAGCGACCTTTGCTCCATGATCGTTAAATCATCGGAATAAAGGTCGCTTTTGTTTGTGTCTTATACTTATCGAATCAGATACTAAAAAATCCTGAAAGCCTATGCTGTTCAGGATTTTTCCATTGGATCGTATAAGTAACGCTTCTTACGCTTGTGCGGAAAGAGCGTTCAGTTTTTTCGCCAAGCGAGACTTTTTGCGTGCTGCAGCATTTTTATGAACCAGACCTTTAGTTACAGCCTTGTCCAGCTTTTTGGAAGCAGCTTGAATCGCAGCTTTTGCAGTATCAACTTCGTTACTTACCAGAGCAGCATCAGCAGCTTTAACAGCTGTACGGAGTGCAGACTTCTGAGAAGCGTTGAGTGCGCGGCGCTTGTCGCTCGTTTTTACGCGTTTAACAGCGGATTTGATGTTTGGCATTACATTCACCTCCTGTAAGGCATTTGCATGAATACAAACGTTTCACAACTTAAAATATTCTATCACGCTAGCATGTAAAATGCAACAGATATTCCTACGATGTTCGACATGCTGTATAAAGAAACCCTTTTTCCCACACAATATGCTCAAATGCGGTAAGGGAGGCAGGGACAGAATGACACTGGATTTGCAAAACTATACAGTTCGTACCGATTTGGCGATCGACTCCAAGGAAATGGCGCAAGGTGGACAGAAACAGACGATTCCCGGACTACAGGAAGATGTAGAGAAAAAAGAGGGCATTACGATTACACGTATTGATGTCCTGACTGAAGAAGCAGCCACGGCTATTGGTCGGGTGAAAGGTCACTATGTCACCTTGGAAGTACCTTCACTACGGAATGGTGATACCGAGTTACAGGAGCGAGTTGCTGCCGAGTTCACACGTGAAATGGAAGATTTTATGGTTAAGGCCGGAATTAACAAAACATCCAAGGTTTTGATTGTTGGCTTGGGCAACTTAAATGTCACCCCGGATTCACTCGGTCCACTTGTTGTGGAAAATCTGATGGTAACCCGTCAGTATTTCGAATTAGTGCCAGATCAGGTTGCGCCAGGGTATCGGGAAGTCAGCGCGATTGCTCCCGGCGTGTTAGGTACAACGGGCATTGAATCCAGTGACATCGTACAGGGGATTGTAGACCGGACCAAGCCGGATGCGATTATTGCGATTGATGCGCTGGCCTCCCGTTCCTTGGAACGTGTAAATACAACGATTCAGGTAGCGGACATTGGTATTCACCCGGGTTCCGGTATTGGAAACAAACGGCGTGGCCTGACCCGTGAGATATTAGGTGTGCCTTGCATCGCCATCGGAGTACCAACCGTATGTTATGCGTCCACCATTGTGAACAATGTGATTGAGATGATGCGCTCACACTTCCGCCAGGAAACGGATCAGACCAAACAGATCATGGGTATGCTGGACGACATCGGTGAGCAAGATCGCTTGAGTCTGGTGAAAGAGGTACTGGAGCCACTGGGTCATGACCTCATTGTTACCCCAAAGGAAATCGATGAGTTTATTGAGGGAATTGCCAATGTTATCGCTACAGGACTTAACGCCGCACTCCATGATGCAGTGAATCCGGATAACGTAGCCGCCTATACACATTAAAACTTAAAACTGCTGAGAAGAAGGTCCGAATCTATCGGACTTTCTTTTTTTTGTTTCTGGAATCTTTCATTTTCCTGTTCTAGCAAATTGGGCGGGCTCATAGAGTTGAAGTATAAGAGTTGTCCAGCAGGGAAGGAGACAGCAGAATGAACAAGATATTGGCCTGGAATATTGGAAAGTGGAAAAAAAGATGTCTGCACGTGCTGGCCATGGGCCGTACGTTGTTGTTGCTTATGATCATATCTGCCTTATTTTTTGTCGTATTGGGTCTGGGGGGCATGGCAGAGAAACGCTTGAATAATTCACCCGTTTCTTCCATGAAAGGATTTGCGAGTGCCGTATCAAGCCGCTTTTTCGTCGATATGCTCGGTATGGAGATGCCTCATCTCACCCAGAAGGAACAGACCTCTGCCATATCCGGTGAGAATCTCACCTCTTTTGTTTTCCAATTACTAACGAATGTAAATCCTCAAGATCCGAAGAGCCTGATTGCGAGAGAAATGCCGGGCATGGGTTCCAACCAACCTGTTCTGCTCCGTCCTGGATCTGGTAACGAAAAAGCAGAGGCTCCCGAGGATTATCAGCCCGGTCCCGGTCTTACGGATACGGCTTCCGCAGGTGGAGGAAAACCTGGTAGTGAGCTGCATATTCCACCAGGCCAAGACAATACGGATCCACCTGAGTCGAGTGAGCCTGGAGATGGAGAAGGTAAAGAAGATCCTCCAGCGAAGAATGGTGAGAAAGACAATTCAGGCTCACCGACAACAGGCAAAAAGTCAATTCTTATCTATCATTCCCATCCAAGGGAAGGCTACAATCCACTGCTAGGTACGAAAAGTGATAATCCATCATCAGGCAAATCAACAGGCAATGTGTTTCAAGTGGGAACCTACCTCTCAGACAGTCTGGAGAAGCTGGGAATCGGCGTAGAACACGCCAAGGATGATTACCCCACTAAAGTTAAGGACTACAACTGGAACTATTCCTATAAATACTCCCGTCAAACGGTAAAAGCGGCACTCGCTCAAAATGATGATCTGACGTATCTCATAGACATTCATCGTGATTCACAGCGTCATGGCAAAACAACAACAACAATTAATGACTTGGGCTATGCCAAAGTGTATTTCATTATTGGACATGAAAATCCAAATTGGCGGCAGAATGAAGCCTTTGCAGCGAAAATTCATAAGAAACTGGAAGCCAAGTATCCTGGGGTATCCCGTGGTGTGTGGGGCAAGGATGGCGGAGGAGCCAACAATGGAGAGTATAATCAAACCCTTTCACCCAACAGCATTTTGATTGAGATTGGCGGCATAGACAACACAGGAGCTGAGTTACAACGGACATCGAAGATTCTAGCAGACATGATTGCCCAAGTGTATTGGGAAGATCAGAAGGTGGACAAAGCTAGTGCGGAAACCTCGTCGCAGGGTGGATAGGAATTATATATGTAAAGAAGATAAAAATAGTAGAGTGACAGGAGGCAAAGCATATGTCCAGATTCGGTAAAAGACTGTTATCCATGGCTGTATTAATGTTGCTGGGTGTTCTGTTCGGAATGCAGCTGGCTGGCAGCAACTTTCATATGGGCAATCCATCAGGAGGCACGTCAACCGTGGTGACAACTGAGCCAACTTCATCGGTTACCGAATCTGTTCCAACTGCACCTGTCCAGAAGGAGATCAAAGAACCAACGTTTGTACCTGTTCAGTCACCAAGCCAAGTGCTTGGGGCAGATCAGAGTAAGGCTCCGGTCGATGTGTTGGCAGACAAAACGGCTGGACTATTGCAAAATCTCTCACATAGTGGCATCAAATGGGTAGTCTCTCTTTTTAGTGGCGTTGCTGAATAAAATACCATGGGTTAAAGGTACAATATTACCTCTAGGAGTGTATGATCACACTTTATTATAAAGTTGAGACAACACGGGATTGATGCACTGTGCTTCAACTGTTATAATGAAGTGATTGACACTAGGCTGTTTCTGGGGGTAAGGAATGACTGACATTCGGGCAAGACAACGTAAAATTCGTAACTTTTCTATCATTGCACATATAGATCACGGCAAATCAACACTTGCGGACCGGATCTTGGAGCACACAGGTGCGCTCACGTCACGTGAAATGCAGGAACAGGTTCTGGATAAGATGGACCTTGAACGCGAACGTGGAATAACGATCAAGCTACAAGCAGTAGCCTTGACTTACAAAGCGGATGATGGTGAAGAGTATTTATTGAATCTGATTGATACACCGGGACACGTAGACTTCACATATGAAGTATCACGCAGTCTTGCTGCATGTGAAGGTGCTTTGCTGGTTGTGGATGCGGCTCAGGGAATCGAAGCCCAAACACTTGCCAACGTGTATCTGGCATTGGATAACAACCTTGAAATTTTACCAGTAATCAACAAAATTGACCTTCCAAGCGCTGATCCTGAACGGGTGAAGCAGGAAGTGGAAGACGTTATTGGTTTGGACACAAGTAATGCGGTCTTGGCTTCGGCCAAATCAGGAATCGGAATCAAAGAAATTTTGGAGCAAGTGGTGAAAAGTGTTCCAGCTCCAACTGGTGATCCTGACCAGCCTTTGAAAGCGCTGATCTTTGACTCGCACTATGACCCGTACAAAGGTGTAATTGTATATGTGCGTGTTGTTGATGGCAAAATCAAATCCGGTTCCAAAATCAAAATGATGGCAACAGGTAAATCATTTGAAGTCATTGAAGTTGGAGCGTTCAAACCTCGTATGACCATCGTGGACGAGCTGAACGTCGGGGATGTTGGATTTATAGTTGCAGGTATCCGGCATGTTGGCGATACACAAGTCGGGGATACGGTGACAGATGCCAAAAATCCAACACCGGAACCTTTGCCGGGTTATCGTAAAATTAACCCAATGGTGTATTGTGGTCTCTATCCGATCGAAACATCGGACTATGTTGATCTGCGTGAAGCGTTGGAGAAATTGCAGTTGAACGATGCGTCTCTTAGCTTTGAACCGGAAACATCCAGTGCACTCGGTTTTGGATTCCGTTGCGGATTCCTTGGACTGCTTCACATGGACGTTATCCAGGAGCGGATCGAGCGGGAGTTTAACATTCCGTTGATCACAACGGCACCAAGTGTAATCTATCACGTCACTTTAACGAACGGTGAAGTGATGAAAATCGACAACCCATCCAACTATCCTGAGGTGGGACGGATTGATTACGTCGAGGAACCATACGTCAAGGCAGATATTATCGTACCGAATGATTATGTAGGTACCATTATGGAGCTGTGTCAGAATAAACGCGGTGAATATGTAAATATGGAATATTTGGACACGACCCGGGTTACCATTACCTATGAGATTCCGTTGTCCGAGATTGTATATGACTTCTTCGACCAGTTGAAATCCGGTACCAAAGGATATGCATCCTTGGATTATGAGTTGTCCGGTTACCGTCAGTCCAATCTGGCGAAAATGGATATTGTACTCAATGGCGAACAGGTGGATGCTCTGTCCTTCATCGTTCACCGTGACCGTGCCTATAATCGCGGACGCATTGTCTGTGAGAAACTGCGCGAGCTGATTCCACGGCAAATGTTCGAGGTGCCAATTCAGGCATCTGTAGGTACCAAGGTTGTTGCTCGTGAGACGGTAAAAGCAATGCGTAAAAACGTACTTGCCAAGTGTTATGGTGGTGACATCTCGCGGAAACGGAAACTGCTTGAGAAGCAGAAAGAAGGTAAGAAGCGGATGAAGCAGGTTGGTAACGTTGAGGTGCCACAAGAGGCATTCATGGCGGTACTGAAAATTGATGATTAAATAATCTAATTTGAAATACGTCACAGAATGTGAGTATTCAAACTAGATTAGGAGAATTCAATTTCGGGTACATCACAGAGTGTGTGTATCGAAATTGAATTGGTACAACACAGAATATTAAATAACTAAGCTGAAAGGGAAGCCGGATGGCTTTCCTTTTTTCAAATAGAGGGGGACTTGCCATGACATTGGCAGCACACAGCCGGAAGACAGGTGCGCCCCAAGCGGTGTATCTTCACATTCCCTTTTGCACGAATAAATGTTTTTATTGCGACTTTAACTCCTACGTTCTGAAAGATCAGCCCGTGATGCAATATCTCGAAGCGCTGGAACGGGAGATGGAACATACAGTTAAGGCCAATCCACCGGGGGAGATCAAGACCATATTTGTAGGTGGGGGTACGCCAACGGCTCTGAAACCGGATGAGATGGCAGTATTTCTTCGTTCCGTGAAGACGTATTTCCCAAATTGGGCGGATGATATTGAATTTTCAATGGAAGCCAACCCGGGAACAACAGATGCGGAGAAACTCGCTGCGATGAAAGAAGGCGGCGTCAACCGTGTCAGCTTTGGCGTACAGGCATTTCAGAATGATCTGCTGACAGGCATTGGCCGTATTCATAATACGGATGATGTATATCGCAGTTTGGAGAATGCTCGTAAAGCAGGATTGAATAACCTGTCCATTGACCTGATGTTTGGTTTGCCGAACCAGACCGTAGAGATGTTAAATGAGAGTATCGACAAAGCGCTGGAGCTTGATCTGCCGCATTACTCCATCTACAGCCTGAAAGTGGAAGAGAATACACTTTTCCATACACTGTATCAGAAGAACCAGTTGCCACTTCCTCATGAAGATGACGAGCTGGAGATGTATCTTCTATTAATGAGACGTATGAAAGAAGCAGGTTATGGACAATACGAGATCAGTAACTTTGCCAAGCCGGGCTTTGAGAGTCGTCACAATATTACCTACTGGCGTAATGAGGACTACTATGGTCTGGGTGCAGGTGCGCATGGATATGTAGGCCGCGAACGGCATATGAATATTAAAGGTATAAATCCTTATGTTGAAGCTTCGCGTGCAGGACTGCCTCGTCTGGATCATTTTGAGATTGCTCGCCCTGAGGCCATGGAAGATTATCTGATGGTTGGACTGAGAATGTTGGAGGGGGCTTCGGCCTCACGTTTTAGCGAACAGTTCGGAGAGTCCATGGAAGAAGTGTTTGCGAAGCCTTTGGGCAAAATGCTGAACGCAGGGCTGCTTGAGCGGACGGCAGACGGCTTCCGACTGAGCGAGCAGGGTATCCTGTTCGGAAATGACGTTTTTGCGGAGTTTATCGGGTCCATATCGCTGAATTCATAGCTTGAAATTCTATACGCTCTGTTGTATATTTATTCATATTGATTTTACAGAGCGTGTTAATTTAACAACTACGAAGTCAGCTTTCCTCTGGAAAGCTTGGTAATAGGAGGAGAGCAGGATGTCGGTAATATGCAGAAAAGCCGTGCCGGAAGATGTTGAACCACTGTATGAAATGATTAAGGGCTATGCAGAGCGTGGGATCATGCTTCCGCGATCACGGGAAATACTGCACCGACAGCTGGAGCACTTTGTTGTAGCCGAAGTTGATGGTGAAGTGGTGGGTTGCGGATCGCTTTGTCGTCTGGGGAATGATCTGGTAGAAGTCAGATCACTCGGTATCTCGGAAGGGCACAAAGGGCTCGGTATTGGCTCCCGATTGCTGGACCGACTGGTAGAAGAAGCGGAGAAACAACAGATTCCTAAGGTTATGGCGTTGACATATGAAGTGTCCTTTTTCCTCAAAAACGGCTTTGCCGTGGTGGAAAAGGAGATTTTCCCCGAGAAAGTATGGACCGACTGTGTTCATTGCAGCAAGCAGGATTGTTGTGATGAGATCGCGGTATTAAAAGAGCTTAACGTTTCAGCCTAATAACTGAATGGACTGCATGGATCGAGCCGAGTCAGCCTCTGCCTTACATGCAGTCCTTTTTTTACTTTAAAGTATGTACAATAAAGTTGTTAGGACTCGTTGACATTGGTCTATACTATAAATAGATGAGCCCACTCATCAAACTCACTTGACAATGTTCACGTCAGTTTGGTATTTTTGTATTACCGCTTAGCACTCATCTAACCGGAGTGCTAACGACATGGGACAGTACAGTCAGAAGGAGGGAATACTCACCATGTTAACAGAGCGTCAACGAATGATTCTGAACGCTATAGTGGATGACTATATCCGTTCAGCTGAGCCCGTAGGGTCCCGGAGCATTTCCAAAAGGGGAGATGTTGGATACAGTCCGGCGACGATCCGTAATGAAATGGCGGACCTCGAAGATATGGGCTTTCTGGAACAGCCGCATACATCGGCTGGACGCATTCCATCCCATAAAGGCTATCGATATTATGTCGATCATTTGGTTCCCTGGAATCAGGTGGAGCCTCAGGAGTTGGATGATCTGAAGTCGTTCTTCGCTGAAAAGTTGAACGTCATGGAGCAAGTTATTCAGCATGCATCCAATATTTTGTCACATATGACGAATTATACTTCGATCCTGCTTGGACCGGAAGTATTCCATACGTCCCTACGTCACTTCCAATTGCTTCCGTTGAATGAAAGTGAAGCTGTGGCAATCATTGTGACCAATACAGGTCAGGTGGAGAACAAGACGGTCCAGATTCCACCAGAAATTTCGGTAGCCGAGATGGAAAATGTGGTTCGTTTGTTAAATACCAAACTTGTGGGCGTACCAATCTACAAATTGAAATCCCGTCTTTATACCGAACTTGGTCAAGAGATGGAACGGCATATTACACGTTATGAGGAAGTTATGCAGGTGCTGAACAGTGCCTTTGACAACGAACATGATAATCGTCTGTTCCTCAGTGGTGCCACCAACATGTTGACTCAACCGGAGTTTAAAGATATCGAAAAGGTAAAAGATATTCTTGACCTGCTGGAAGAGACACCAACACTCATGAAATTGATGATGCCCGTGCCGGGTGGATCTGGTATTCAAGTGCGAATCGGCACTGAAAATGATCATGAAGCCTTTGCCAACTGCAGCCTGATTACAGCCTCCTATTCATTGGACGGTGAGGCATTGGGTTCGATCGGTATTTTAGGACCCACGCGGATGGATTATGCACGTGTCATTCATATTCTAAATACACTATCCCGTGACTTGACGACGATGCTGACACATCGTTTCAAATAAGATTCGGGAATGAACCATTTCATTCGTATAAGGAGGTGAACATCTTGAAAGAGGAGCAATCATTTACAGAAGAACAAGAGGTAACAGCAGCTGAGCAGGAGCCTATTAATGAAGCTGGCGCTGCAGAAGCACAAGCTGAAGAGATGGCTGGTCAGGAGCAGGATGAGCTTGCACGTCTGAAGGCAGAAGCTGAGGAGCAACAGCAGCGTTATGTCCGTGCACAGGCTGATTTTGATAACTTCCGTCGTCGTACGCAGAAGGAAAAAGAAGAATTGGCTAAATATGCTTCGATGAAGCTGGTCACCGAACTGGTACCGGTTATTGATAACTTCGAGCGCGCCATGGCTACTGTACCGGAAGGAGCAGAGGTCGAATCTTTCTCAAAAGGCATCCAAATGATTTTCCGTCAATTGGAAACCGTGATGAATAATGAAGGTCTGACGGCTATGGAATCGGTAGGACAACCGTTCAATCCTGAATTCCACCAAGCAATTATGCAAGTGGAGAGCGACGAGTACGAAGAAGGTATCGTTGTTGAGGAAGTCCAAAAAGGCTACATGCTGAAAGATAAAGTGCTTCGTCCAGCTATGGTAAAAGTCAGCTCATAATTCCCTTATAGGAAGGAATGAGTTGGCTCCGTGGTTGAACAATGTGGGCGAAGTTTAATATAAAGGTTTGTACACATAGAGCACGATTAGCAACATGAACATCTAAATAAGGGTCAGATCAGACCCATTCATTTTAAATTGTTGAGGAGGAAATTTTCGGATGAGCAAAGTAATTGGTATTGACTTAGGAACAACAAACTCATGCGTAGCAGTAATGGAAGGCGGCGAGGCTGTCGTAATTCCAAATCCGGAGGGCGCACGTACAACTCCATCCGTAGTTGGTTTCAAAAAGGATGGAGAGCGTGTTGTTGGTGAAACTGCAAAACGTCAAGCGATCACCAATCCGGATCGTACCATCATGTCGATCAAACGTCACATGGGTACTTCCCACAAGGAAACAATCGATAGCAAAGACTACTCTGCACAAGAGATCTCTGCAATCATCCTGCAAAAATTGAAAACTGATGCTGAAGCTTATCTGGGTCAAACGGTAACTCAAGCAGTTATCACTGTACCAGCTTACTTCAATGACAGTCAGCGTCAAGCGACTAAAGATGCGGGTAAAATTGCAGGTTTGGAAGTTCTGCGTATCGTCAACGAGCCTACAGCAGCAGCTTTGGCATACGGTATGGAGAAATCCGAAGACCAAACGATTCTCGTATATGACCTGGGTGGCGGTACGTTCGACGTATCCATTCTTGAACTGGGTGACGGCTTCTTCGAAGTTAAAGCAACTAGCGGGGACAACCAACTGGGTGGGGATGACTTTGACCAAGTAATCATTGATTACCTCGTAAGTGAATTCAAAAAAGATCAAGGCATTGACTTGAGTAAAGATAAAGCAGCGGTTCAACGTTTGAAAGATGCAGCGGAAAAAGCGAAAAAAGAACTTTCCGGCGTATTGACTACAACGATCTCCTTGCCGTTCATCACGGTTGCTGATGGCGTTCCTCAGCATTTGGAGTTGAACCTGAGCCGTGCGAAATTTGAAGAAATCTCTGCAGGTCTGGTTGAGCGTACGCTTGAACCAACTCGTCGTGCATTGAGTGATGCGGGTATGACAGCTAACGATATCGACAAGATCGTATTGGTTGGTGGTTCCACACGTATTCCTGCAGTTCAAGAAGCAATCAAAAAACTGACGGGTAAAGAGCCTCACAAAGGCGTTAACCCGGATGAAGTTGTAGCTTTGGGTGCTGCTGTACAAGCGGGCGTACTGACAGGTGACGTGAAAGACGTTGTATTGCTTGACGTAACTCCACTGTCCCTGGGTATCGAAACAGCAGGTGGCGTATTCACTAAAATGATCGAGCGTAACACAACGATCCCTACAAGCAAATCTCAAGTATTCTCCACATATGCAGACAATCAACCAAGCGTTGAGATTCATGTTCTGCAAGGTGAGCGTGAGATGGCAGCGGGTAACAAATCGCTTGGACGTTTCATGTTGGGTGATATTCCACCAGCTCCACGTGGCGTTCCGCAGATCGAAGTTAGCTTCGATATTGATGCCAACGGTATCGTTAACGTATCTGCAACAGATAAAGGTACTAACAAAACTCAAAAAATCACAATCACTTCTTCCAGCGGTTTGAGCGATGCAGAAGTTGAGCAAATGATGAAAGATGCTGAGTTGCACGCTGAAGAAGATAAAAAACGCAGAGAACTCGTTGAAGCGAAAAACAGTGCAGATCAATTGATCTACTCTGTTGACAAAACGATCAAAGATCTTGGCGAAAAAGCAGATGCTGGCGAAGTTGAAAAAGCAAATGCTGCCAAAGAAAAACTGCAAGGCGTGCTGGCTTCCGACAACCTGGAAGATATCAAAGCTGCTACAGAAGAACTGACAGAGATCGTTCAACAACTGTCCGTGAAACTGTATGAGCAAGCTCAGGCGCAAGAGCAAGAAGCGCAAGGTGCTGAAGAGCAACAAGGTTCTGCTAAACGTGACAACGTCGTAGACGCTGATTACGAAGTTGTGGATGAAGATAAAAAACAAAACTAATTCGTAGTTCTACGCGAATTAAACATCGGTGACGTTCGAATTAGAGGGAAAGTCATAGCCGGGGCTCCCGCGCTTTGGCTTTCCTTTTGTCACGATGTGCGATATGGTGAATGATATGGGGGTGGAAGAGTGGCTGAAAAGCGTGATTATTATGAGGTGCTTGGCGTTAGTAAAACGGCTAACGACGATGAGATTAAAAAGGCTTACCGTAAGCTTGCCCGTCAGTATCACCCTGACGTAAACAAGGCTGCTGATGCGGAAGCTAAATTCAAAGAAGTTAAAGAAGCTTACGACGTAGTGAGTGACGGTCAGAAGCGTGCACAATATGATCAATATGGTCATGTCGATCCGAATCAAGGTGGATTCGGTGGTGGCGGTGATTTTGGCGGCGGCGGATTTGGCGACATCTTCGACATGTTCTTTGGCGGCGGTGGCGGTGGACGACGTGATCCAAATGCTCCGCAACGGGGGAATGACCTGCAGTATACGATGACGATTGAGTTCAAGGAAGCTGTATTTGGTAAAGAAACCGATATTACGATTCCGCGTACCGAAGGCTGTGATACCTGTCATGGCTCAGGTGCCAAACCTGGAACGAAACCGGAAACCTGCTCGGTCTGCCAAGGTAGCGGTCAGCAGGAAGTCGTGCAAAATACACCGTTTGGTCGTATGGTTAATCGCCGTGCATGTTCGAACTGTAGTGGTTCGGGCCAAATTATCAAAGAAAAATGTACAACGTGCAGTGGTAGCGGTAAAGTCCGCAAGCAACGCAAAATCCATGTCCGCATTCCAGCGGGTGTAGATGATGGCGCGCAACTGCGTATGACAGGTGAGGGCGAGGGAGGCCTGCGTGGCGGACCAGCGGGAGATCTGTATATTGTCATTCGCGTGAAATCACATGATTTCTTCGAGCGTGAAGGTGACGATATTTATTGCGAAATCCCACTTACCTTTGCACAGGCAGCTCTGGGAGATGAAGTTGAAATCCCAACGTTGACTGAAAAAGTGAAGTTGAAAGTACCAGCTGGTACACAAACGGGAACGTATTTCCGCCTCAAAGGCAAAGGTGTACCACGCTTACGCGGTATGGGGCAAGGGGATCAACATGTGAAAGTGGTTGTGGTTACACCTAGTAAGCTGAATGACGAGCAGAAGGATCTGCTTCGCCAAATTGCTGCGCTGGATGGAGAGCAAACACATGAGCATGAACAATCTTTCTTTGATAGAGTGAAACGCGCCTTCCGCGGCGACTAAGAATAAAATAAAGCAAGCCCAACAGGACACCATAGCGGTTTTTACCGCGGGGTGTCCTTTTTTGTGCGCCTTTTTTTGTGGTTCAGTGGTTTTTGTGAAATCCATGGATTTATGCTACGAAGAACGACAGCAATTTGTGGGAGCATTTCGGTATATTCTGAGCGAACTTGCGGAAAGATAGCATGGCGAGAATGATATGCATAGCTGATATGCGAGAAATTAGGGAAGCAGGTGAAGCGGATGACCGAGAAAAATATTTTGGCGTACTTTCACAGCCCGGAACAGGCTCAAGGGGCAGCCAAAAAACTGGAGGCATTGCGAGTGGAGGACCTGTCAATTAATCGATTCAGCCGATATGCGGGTGTAGGACCAAGCGGGGCTTCCTACAAGCCGGGCGTTTCCGGTAGTTTTTCATCATGGGTGCCCGATTCGATGCAAACAAATGCCAGTGCTGGAATCATGGCTGCGGCGGACCCTTCTGCAAGCGGCATGAGTGATGGTGGACAGGGTGGACCTACAGGAAGGGATGTATTACTAACGGTCATCGTAGATGAATCGGTACATCACCGTGCTATGTCTATTATCGAACAAGCCGGTGGATTGATCTAGTTTCAAGAAATCCATGTAAGATGAACAGAGAATTACACTTTAACGGAGAGTGTAGAACCAATCTGAAGAAGCGAAGCGTTCGCCTTTATCCCCGGATTTCTCCCTTTAAGAAGGGAGTTGAAGAAATCTGGGGATAACAGCGATCGGAGGATGGGACTACAATCGGAGTGTTACAGTGTAACACGTATTAGTTCATTTTAATTTGAAGGAGGAGCATTACAATGGCAGAACATGAACGTCCAGGCAAGATTCTAACCAAAACGGAAAAGATGAAACGTATGCAATCCGCGAAAAATGAGGACGTGGAATTCAGCGCTGAAGCTGCGGATCATGAAGATATCGAAGCACTACGCCGCAGTGAAGCGGCTGATCGACGTCAGGGACGGGAGCTTCATGACTGAAGATCGCTCGGCGGTGACCCTCGAAGCTGTTTTTACAAGCTGGACTGAGGCTGAGTCTGCACGCAGAGCCCTGGAATTGTTGCACCCGAACCAATTGAGTATCGAGAGCCTTGGCAATGAAGCGTCTGCATTGGATTCAAACGATGTTAAGGGCTTCGATAATTCCCCTACAGCCGTCGTTGGAGGATTTAGTGGCGAACTGAATGTACTTGCCTTGATCAGTGATGAAACGGAAATGTTGTCCAATGGTCAGGTGTATGATGCACCCAAAGAGGATTCGGCAAACAGGCTAAAACAAGAAATTTTGCTGACCGTGTCCGTATCCAACGATTCGCTCCCGCAAGCCGCAGAGATGATCACACAGAACGGTGGACGTTTTTGCTAAGTGAGATTCGAAATATGCAAAATGTAGTAAACGAAACAGATATGTATGAATAGATGACAGGATATTCGAGCAGTCAGGCTGCGGATATCCTGTTTTGTTTTTCTTTTACTGGTGCGGCTTTGTGCTCTGGCTAGCTTGTGTAGTACAATAGTTGGGATGTTTGAAAAATGAGGAGGAAAAACCAAGTATGTTATGGCATGAACTAACAATACATACCACAGAAGAAGCTGTGGAGATGATTTCGAATTTTTTACATGAAGCGGGTGCTGGAGGGGTTTCGATTGAAGAGTCCGGTACTTTAAATAAAAAACGGGACACAACGTATGGTGAGTTATACGACGTTCCTTTGAATGATATTCCTGAAGGCTTTGCGGTCATCAAAGGGTACTTCTCCGAAGGTACGGATATGGTTGCACTACAGTCCGAAGTTAATCCGAGAATTGAGGAACTCTCTGAATTTGGAATTGATACTGGTGAGGTTCGTTATGAGACGCGTACAGTGGATGAAAATGACTGGGCAACAGCCTGGAAACAATATTTCAAGCCGGTACGCGTATCGGAACGTCTGACGATCAAACCAACGTGGGAAGAGTATACGCCAGAAAGTCCGGATGAGAAAATTATTGAGCTTGACCCAGGCATGGCTTTTGGTACAGGAACACATCCAACGACCTCCCTCTGCTTGCGTACACTGGAAACGGTTGTTCAGGGCGGCGAGGAAGTTATTGACGTAGGTACAGGTTCTGGGATTTTGGCTATAGGAGCGATAAAACTTGGCGCAAAACATGTACTGGCGCTTGATCTTGATCCGGTTGCGGTAATCAGTGCCAGGGAGAATGTGGAACTGAACGGGCTGGAGCAACAAATTACGGTTAAAGAGAGTGATCTGTTGTCCGTCCTCGGGAGTCAGGACCCTGCGCTTGGTGTGCAACTGCCAGTTAAGGTTGTCGTGGCGAACATTCTGGCTGAGATCATTTTGTTGTTCGTAGACGATGTCTATAATGCGCTTGAGTCTGGTGGGACCTATATTGTATCCGGAATTTGGAAAAACAAAGAGCAGGTTGTACATGATGCACTGGTAGCCTCCGGGTTTGAAGTGAGTGCGATCCACCGTGATGAGGATTGGCTGGCGTTTGTAGCCAGAAAGGGGTAACGTATGGACTTTTGGAATTCGTTCTTTCGTTATCCGATCGATCAGCTTCCGTTTTTCCTGCTGACCATCCTGATCGCATTTACGGTGCATGAATTCTCGCATGCGTATTTTGCCAACAAATTCGGTGATCCGACAGCCAAGCTGTTGGGTCGGGTCACGCTGAATCCGGTTGTACACTTTGACTTGTTTGGTGTGCTGTTGCTCATTATTGCCGGCTTTGGTTGGGCACGTCCAGTTCCGGTTAATCGTGCTAACTTCGACAAACCTAGATTGATGGGCATCATCGTATCCGCAGCAGGGCCTCTGAGCAATCTGTTGC
Source organism: Paenibacillus sp. Y5S-9 (assembly GCF_036894235.1). NCBI lineage: Bacteria > Bacillati > Bacillota > Bacilli > Caryophanales > Paenibacillaceae > Paenibacillus > Paenibacillus sp. Y5S-9. The sequence goes on along the minus strand of NZ_CP145887.1, from coordinate 4,885,830 downwards.
TCGCGATCATCGGTACAATCATCTATGCTTCACTGGTTGGTTCGGGAGCACTCGGCGGCATTGATAATGAGCGGTTGCTGACAGCAATCACAACGTTTTTCGCTATCTTTAACTTAACTAACTTTTTCCTGTTCCTGTTTAACTTGATTCCGTTGCCCCCGCTTGATGGTTATCGGATTCTGGAAGATGTAGTGCCACCTTCAATCAGCCGCAAGCTGCAAGGAGTGGAGCAATGGTCCATTTTTATCTTCCTATTGATTCTTGTTATACCTCCGTTGCAAAATGTGACGATTCAACCTTTGTATGAGTTTGCGCAAACGATGTATGTGGATCTGGCAAAGCTGGTTATTGAATTATATCGCTAAAAGCGAATCGTGTTTTGGGCTGATATACTGGTCAGAAACACGTAAAAGTTGTATGATCATCTGTGGCGATTGGATTCACGCCTGTCATCAGGCGGGGTGAATTCCAGTCATAACAGGACAGAATGGGTGGATTGACTAATGCAGCGATATTTTGTATCTGCAGAACAGTTTAATGAACACGCTGTGATCATCACAGGTGATGATGCACGCCATATCGGCAAGGTCATGCGTGGTAAACCTGGAGATAAACTGATTGTCAGTGACGGAAACTCCAAAGAAGCACTCGTGGAAATTGAAACTATTGAAGTTGGCCAAGTTACTGCAAATATTGTAGAGTCTCTGGTTATGGACCGTGAAGCACGGATTCGTGTAACCGTGGCACAGAGTTTGCCCAAGGGCGACAAGATGGAAACAGTCATCCAGAGATGTACTGAGATTGGGGCGGTATCATTTGTACCCTTCCTGTCAGAACGTACGATTGTGCAATATGATGCCAAGAAAGAAGGCAAACGGTTGGAGCGGTGGCGGAAAATTGCCAAGGAAGCTGCCGAACAGAGTCACCGGAATCGTATTCCAACTGTTGAGCAGCCGCTTTCCTGGAAAGGGCTGTTATCTTCTTTTGAGGGCTATAGCCTGGTATGTTATTGTTATGAGAAAGAAAACGGTAAACAGCTGAGAGATGTACTGAAGCCGTTTGTAGAGCAACTTGCACCTGGTGCAAGTGCAGAAGTATTAATCGTGGTTGGACCGGAAGGTGGATTTTCTGAGAAGGAGACGGCAGAGGCTGATCAGGCAGGTGCTGTATCTGTTGGACTGGGCAAACGCATTTTGCGTGCTGAGACAGCTGGAATGGCAGCACTAACTTGCGTGCTATATGAATCCGGAGAAATGGGAGGAATGTAATTATGCCATCCGTGGCGTTTTACACCTTAGGCTGCAAAGTTAATTTCTATGATACAGAGGCGATTTGGCAATTGTTCAAAAACGAAGGTTACGATCAAGTGGACTTTGATGAACAGACAGCGGATGTATACTTGATTAATACTTGTACAGTAACCAATACCGGCGACAAAAAGAGCCGTCAAATTATTCGTCGTGCCATTCGGCGCAACCCGGAGGCGATTGTGGCCGTTACAGGCTGCTACGCGCAGACTTCTCCGGCAGAGATTCTGGACATCCCAGGGGTGGATCTGGTTATCGGTACACAGGACCGTGACAAGATTTTGCCATATGTAAATGAAATTCAGGAGTCCCGTCAACCGGTTAACGCGGTGCGTAATATTATGAAAACCCGTGTGTTTGAAGAAATGGACGTACCGGATTTTGCTGACCGTACCCGCGCATTCCTGAAGATTCAGGATGGTTGCAATAACTTCTGTACATTCTGCATTATTCCATGGTCTCGTGGTCTCTCACGCAGCCGTGAGGCGAACAGCATTATTCAACAGGCGCATCAGCTTGTACACGCCGGATACAAGGAGATTGTTCTGACCGGTATTCATACAGGTGGGTATGGCGATGACATGGAGAATTATGATCTAACCGATCTGCTGTGGGACCTGGATAAGGTAGAGGGTTTGGAGCGTATTCGAATCAGCTCGATTGAAGCCAGCCAGATCGATGACCGCATGCTTGACGTGATCAAACGTTCGGACAAACTCGTTCGTCATTTCCATATTCCGCTGCAAGCTGGGGATGATACGGTGTTGAAACGCATGCGCCGCAAATATACGACAGAAGAGTTTTACAATAAGATGCTTCGCATTCGGGAAGCGATGCCGGATGTAGCGATTACAACAGACATTATTGTTGGGTTTCCGGGTGAGACCGATGAGATGTACCGTAATGGCTATGAGTTGATGCGGAAGATCGGTTTTTCCGAAATGCACGTATTCCCTTATTCCAAGCGTACGGGTACGCCAGCAGCACGAATGGAAGATCAGGTGGACGAAGAGGTCAAAAATGCACGTGTGCATGAACTAATTGACTTGTCTGAGCAGATGCAGCTGGAGTACGCTGAGCAGTTTGTTGGACAGGTACTGGATGTTATTCCCGAAGGTGAAGCCAAAGGCCGCGAGGGAAGTGGCAAGCTGCATGGTTATAGCGACAACTACATTCAACTGGTCTTTGACGGAACCATGGATATGGTCGGTAAAGTGTGCCGAGTTAAAGTTGTTGAAGCTGGCGTCAACGAGAGTCAGGCTACACTGGTACGTGTGTTGGAAGAGAATCTTAAGTCCGCCGCGATGTAAATCGAGGCGTCAGAAACAAGGATTTCATTTCCTTGGGGAGCTTACCCGGGGAGATGAGGTCCTTCTTTTGCAAAAAATAAGATAAAGATATCGAAGTTGATGGGGGAGAGCATGATGAACAAAAAAGAAATTTCAGCAGGCGGAGTTGTTTATAGAACAGGGGAAGACGGACGTCTTCAAATTCAGCTTATCGTAGATCGTTATGGTAAAACAACTCTCGCCAAGGGCAAAATGGAAGAGGGAGAAACAATTGAACAGACGGCACTGCGCGAGATTTTGGAAGAGACAGGTATGGTGGGTCGCATTGTAGAACCGGTCGATATCATTGCTTACACGTACCAACATGCAGATTTTGGCCCGGTGGACAAGGAAGTTCATTATTATCTCGTTGAAGCCAAGAGTGGAGATCTGCAGCCTCAGATTGAAGAAATCAAGGGTGTTGATTGGTATGCTCCGGAAGAAGCATGGTCCAGACAGCAGCAGAACGGATATGATAATAACGATGATATCTTGCGTGTAGCCCTGAACAAGTTAGGCATTAACGTATAACGCATTATTGTTCTGGTTCGAGTCAGTTAGCCGCGCGTTCTGTGGGTCTGGATAGGCAGATCATCAAGCCACGGGTGACTTCGCCGCAGGGGCGTGGACCGGTGGTTTTTTGTGCCAGATTGGCAAGTAGCAGAACGGTAAAGCAAGCAGTGAACTGGTGATGTTAAAAAGGGTCTGGGCATGCGCAATCTGTGCCCCGTTGTCCGCTGACAGCCAGGCCGAAGCTGCATGCAGCTGGCCGATCAGCGGCATAAACAGCAGCGCTCCCGCAATGTTTAATACAACATGGGAGGCTGCGACAAATTTGCCTGCGGATGCTCCGCCCGCGGCAGCGATCACAGCGGTGATGCAGGTCCCCACGTTGGACCCGATCACAATGGCGATGCCGATCTCCACAGGCAATACCCCTGTGGCTGCGAGCGTAATCGCCATGCTAATGACAGCTGCGCTGCTGTGAATGAGCGCTGTCAGACAGGCACCTGCCAGGAAGCCCCACCACAAGCTGTCTGCCGAGCGGTCGAGAAACCATTGAAATACGCCCATGCTCCGCAAGGGTAAAGCAATGGATTGCATCACCTGAATGCCTGTCATAACAAGTGCAAATCCCGCAGCTGCGAGGAAGCTGTACTGTATGTTAAACAGAGTCCGGCGTGTGCGTTCAGGAGCGACCAGATTGCGTTCACCAAGAACAACAAACATGGCCCAGCCCGTTAGCGACAGGACGAGTAGCGGCAGGGAAGCACGTCCGATCTGCAATCCCACCAGCTCCGTCGTCAGACATGTCCCGATGTTGGTGCCAAGGATGATGCCGAGTGTGCGTCCATAGGTAATTAATCTGGCATTAGCCAGTCCAATGGTGAGCACGGTGACCGCAGTACTGCTCTGTAACAAGGCCGTTGCACCTGCACTGAAGGCCATGCCTTTCCATGGAGCAGAGGTGGCGCGATTGAGCCAACCTGCCAACATGGGCCCTGCCATGCGCTGCAAGGCCGTCTCCATCAGCTTCATGCCACCAAAAAAGATAATAAGCCCATAGAGTAGGGGCAATATCACATCTCTAAACATAAAAATATCATTCCTTCCGTCCGGTTCCTTAACTCATCCTATGAGTAAGAAAAGACAACCATGACAAGCCTAAAGGAATTCATAGGGAAGCGACCTACATTATCGGCCCCTCAATTCCAAAAGTCCGGAAATGCGTCTTCACTACCCAAACACAATTCGAAAGATACGGTGATTCGTGCAAACGTAGCGAAGAAGACGAAATTGTTACCGAAGAAGCGAAGCGCTCGCCTTTATCCCCGGATTTTCCCTTTAAGAAAGGGAATCAAAAAAATCTGGGGATAACAGCGATCAGAGGAACAATTCGTCGCCGTAGCGTCTCCTTTGTACCAAACCTATCTTTTCAACTAACTATGAAAGAAGTGGATCTACCTTGCCATCAGTTACACTCGAACGCAGTCGCAAAAAGCGACTTGAACATGCCCATCCATGGATATTTAACAATGAAATTGCCTCTGTTGACGGAAACCCGGAACCGGGAGATCTGGTCAATGTATTGAATCATCAAGGTCGCTATCTGGCGACAGGTTATTACAATCCTGCATCTCAAATCACAGTAAGAGTTGTAGCTTATCAACCGCTGGAGTCCGAACAGATGGACACCGCGTTTTTTGCAGCACGTTTCCGTGATTGCTTGCGTCATCGGGAACGTTTTATCCAGGATGGAGAGGCATACCGTCTCGTTTACGGAGAAGCTGATTTTCTGCCAGGATTGATCGTTGATCGATTCGGCAGCATCCTCGTTGTACAGTTGCTTACACTTGGCATGGATCGTTGCCGTGAAGCGATTGTACAGGCGCTCATTGAAGTAATGCAGCCGGAAGGCATATATGAGCGCAGTGATGTCTCAATTCGTGAACTCGAAGGTTTGGAGCAGACCAAAGGTCCGCTGTACGGAGAGTGCCCACGACATGTCACCGTTACAGAGAATGGACTACTCATTAAAGTGGATATCGTGGAAGGGCAGAAGACAGGTTACTTCTTCGACCAACGTGAGAATCGTGCAGCCATCGAACCGCTCATGAAGGGTTGGGGCTACAAGAGTGGAATCACACTTCAAACGACTGAGCAGGATGGCACAGAGCAGCTCTTGCCTGTGAATAAAAGCGGTAAGGTAGTTACATTCCCTTATTGGGACGGTGCTACTGTACTGGAGTGTTTCTCACACACGGGCAGCTTTACGTTGAATGCTTGCAAGTATGGAGCCAAAAAAGTGACTTGTCTTGATATTTCGGAGCATGCCATTGAGAGTGCACGAACAAATGTGGAGCTGAACGGTTTTACCGACCGGGTCGAATTTGTAGTTGCTGATGCATTCCAGTACTTGCGTGAACAAGTGAAGGGGCTGGATGAACGTACCACACGTGCACGTGCAGGCGAACAGAAAGTGGATACATCCAAAGCGCTGGCAGCTGGCGGTAAAACATTTGATGTGGTCATCCTCGATCCTCCTGCATTTGCCAAAACGAAATCAGCAGTCAAAGGTGCATGCCGTGGATATAAGGATATCAATCTGCAAGGAATGAAACTGGTTAATGAGGGCGGATATTTGGTAACAGCGAGCTGTTCGTATCACATGCGTCCTGACCTTTTCTTGGACACGATTGCGGATGCAGCAGAAGATGCAGGCAAAGTGCTTCGTCTGATCGACTGGAAAGCAGCCGGTAAGGATCACCCGCAAATTTTGGGCGTGGATGAAGGACATTACTTGAAATTTGCTATTTTCGAAGTGCGCAGTAAAAAGAATTAATTGTATGATTTCCGTTCCAATCAAGTATAGATCAAGTCAAAAGTCCACAGTGTGATAGCTGCGGGCTTTTTGCTGTTTTGCTGTGTTAACGGAGATGATCTCCGGTTTTACCGAATAGTGGCAAACGTATGTTCCGAACCAAGTCAGATATGTTATACTGGGAATTAAAATCTTGTACGTGTGGTTTGGAGGATTAGACATGTCCGTTCGTTTTGTTATTGGCCGGGCAGGCAGCGGTAAAAGCTCGCTGATTACCCGGGAAATTACATCCCTGCTTCAAAAGGAGCCACAAGGTAAACCTTTAATTGTACTCGTTCCCGAACAGAGTTCTTTTCGAACAGAGCAGGCATTGGTGTCTTCTGGAGCAATTAAAGGTACCATGCGTGCAGAAGTGCTCGGCTTTCGCCGTTTAGCCTATCGTGTAATGCAAGAAGCAGGTGGTTCTGCTCGTATTCCGATCGGAGCCGAAGGAAAAAAAATGCTGCTTTACAAAGTCATCCAGCGCCGTAAGGAAGAATTGAAGCTGTTTGGTGCATCCGGCAGCCAGCTGGGTTTTATAGGCGAATTAAATGATTTATATAGTGAATTTAAACGTTATGAAGTTGATCCATCATTGCTGGAAGAAGGGCTGTCTGGAGGGAATATCTCGTCCACTTCGCCAATTCTGGAGGACAAGTTGCATGACTTGAATCTGATATATCGTGACTATGAACAGGAACTGACCAATTTATATATTGATGATGAAGACACGTTGACCGAGCTGACAGATCGTTTGTCGGAAAGTGCATTGCTGCAGGATGCCCAGATCTGGATTGATGGTTTTCAGGGATTCACACCACAGGAGATGAGTGTGATCGGTCGGCTGATGTTGCAGTCCTCTTCCGTGACCATTGCACTGACATTGGATCGTCCTTATGATCACGGCGCACTGCCTGGAGAACTGGAACTGTTTTATCCTACGGCAAGTGCCTACGCGCGTCTCAAAGGGATGGCTGACGAACTGGGTGTACCGAGCGATATAACCGTGCTAGATTCGGAGATTCCACCGAGATACAAGGATCGTCCGGGACTTGCTCATCTGGAGGCTGGTTTCGACCGCCGAATTCGTTGGAAAAGTGATGGCCTTGATTCCGGAATCCGACTGGTTGCAGCGGAGAACCGACGAGCTGAGATGGAGGGAGCACTGCGTGAGATGCGGCGTCTGGCGCAAAACGAAGGTGCGCGTTATCGGGATATGGCGGTACTTGTTCGTCAGTTGGATACCTACGCTGATATAGCTGAATCTCTATTCAGGGATTATGACGTACCCGTCTTTCTGGACCGCAGAAGAAATGAACTTCATCATCCATTATCCGAGTTTATCCGTTCCGCACTGGATATTGTTCGGCGCCACTGGCGTTACGAGGATGTATTTCGCTGTGTCAAAACGGATCTGTTGCTTCCGCGTGATGGTTCCATCACTCGTGAAGATATGGACCAGCTTGAGAATTATGTACTGGCTTGTGGTATTCACGGGTATCGCTGGACTGACGGCAAACCGTGGAAGTATGTACCAAGCCTGTCGCTGGAAGACAACGGTCAGGATGGTCGGAGTCGAGGACGGGACCAGATGCTTTCCTTAATGGAGAGCTGCCGAACGGTCATTACAGATTCCTTGGGTGTTTTTGAGAAACGGATGAAAAAGGCAAAGACAGCTAAAGCCCAATGCGAGGCACTATACAGACTGCTGGAAGATGCTGAGATTCCATGGAAGCTGGAGAATATGTCTGCTGAAGCTAAGGCTCAGGGTGACCCCGAACGGTCGAGAGAACATCGGCAGATGTGGGGAGCTGTGCTGGATTTATTGGATCAGATGGTCGATATGATGGGGAATGAACGGCTGGATATCACGCTGTTTGCCGGAATGATCGAGACCGGATTGACGGAACTGAAGCTGGGTCTGGTACCACCAGCACTTGATCAAGTATTGGTGGGTTCCATGGACCGTACACGCCTTCAGGACATCAAATACGTATTTATCCTCGGCGCGGTTGATGGTGAATTACCTGCCGTACCTCAGGATGATGGCGTATTAACGGAACTGGAGAGATCGTTACTGACGGAAAGAGGCGTGGCACTTGGACCAGGTGCAACAAGGCAGATGCTGGATGAACGTTTCCTGATCTATACGGCACTTACAGCGGCAAGCAGCCAGTTGTGGCTGAGTTACCCTGTTGCTGATGATGAGGGGAAAACACTGCTTCCTTCCGAGATTGTCCGCCATGTACGGAAGATGTTTGGTCTACAAGAACAGCCATTGCTCGCTCAACCACCGGTTGCGAACTCGGAAGAAGCGCATTGGTCCTATGTCACCCATCCAGGTCAGAGTCTGTCTACGCTCATTGGACAATTGCGCAAATGGCGCCGCGGAGAAGACATCCCTGAAATGTGGTGGGCGGTCTACAATTGGCATGTATCTCGGGAGACAAGCAGACCTCAACTGGAGCGGTTGATGGGATCGATCTTTTATCGTAATCGGGCATTACCACTTCGGACAGCCACCAGTCGCAGACTGTATGGCACAGAGGTAAGGACGAGTGTCTCGCGAATGGAGCGGTTCGTAGCCTGTCCGTTCTCTCATTTTGCTTCGCATGGGCTACGCCTCAAAGAACGGCAATTGTACCGCCTTCAGGCTCCTGATATCGGACAGCTGTTTCATGCTGCACTAAGCCAGCTGGCTATGCGGTTGCGCGAAGAAAATCGTAGTTGGGGCAGTTTGACTCCAGACCAATGCCGTCAGGAAGCCGAGCAAACTGTGGAGCAGATTGCACCACAGCTGCAAGGGGAGATTTTGCTAAGCACCAAGCGATACGGTTATATTTTCCGTAAGTTGAAGGACATTGTTAGTCGGGCATCCGTTATTCTCGGTGAACAGTCCAGACGTGGAAGTTTTGAACCGATTGGGCTGGAGCTTGATTTTGGACCGGATAAAACACTGCCGCCACTACGTTTTGAACTGGAGAACGGATGTGTGATGGAGATCGTGGGTCGGATTGACCGTGTGGATGTGGCAGAAGGCGAGAATGGTCTGCTCTTGCGTGTCATTGACTATAAATCAAGCCAGACGGACCTCAAGTTACATGAAGTGTACTATGGTCTGTCGTTGCAGATGCTCACCTATCTGGAGGTGCTGCTTAGTGCTGCCGAGGAATGGCTTGGGGAAACGGCTATGCCGGGAGGAACGTTGTATTTCCATGTGCATAACCCGCTGTTGCAATCGGCAAACGGCATGACATCAGAGCAGGCAGGACAAGAACTGCTGAAACGGTTCAAAATGAAAGGTTTGCTGCTGGCGGATCGGGACGCAATCGCCCAAATGGACAATACCCTGGATAAGGGGTATTCAGCTATTATTCCAGTTGCTCTTAAGGCGGACGGTAGCTTTTATAGCAGTGCCGCTGTAGCCACACCAGAGCAATGGGATACGCTGCTTGCTTCGGTTCGCAGTAATATCCGTGAGATTGGTACCCGGATTACGGATGGGGATGTGGCCATTGAACCTTATCGTATTCAGCAGGAAGTGGCGTGTACGTTCTGTCCGTATAAGCCTGTTTGTCAGTTTGATGAGAATATAGAAGGAAATGAATATAACCTGTTGTCCAAACCGGGCAAACAGCAAATCTGGGATATGTTATCTCACACCAAGGGAGGGGAAACATCATGACGAATATGCCAAAACCGGAGGGTAGCTTCTGGAGTGATGACCAGTGGAGTGCCATCTCTGAAAGCGGAGAAGACATCCTTGTTGCCGCAGCGGCGGGATCAGGCAAGACAGCCGTACTGGTTGAACGAATTATTCGCAAGATCGCAGATCCCTCCCAAGGATACAGTGTGGATCGTTTGCTTGTAGCTACATTTACCAAAGCCGCCGCCGCCGAGATGAAACAACGGATTCGGGAAGCGCTGGAACGTGCGCTTGAAGAACAGCCTGGAGAAGAGCATCTGCGTAAGCAGCTGTCGTTGCTTGGAAGGGCATCTATTACAACGCTACATTCATTCTGTATGGAAGTCATTCGCCGTTACTATCAGCAAATTCCGTTGAACCCGGCTTTCCGTATCCTGAATGAAAATGAAGCGGAAATCATGCGCCAGGAACTACTCGAAGAACTATTTGAGGAAAAGTATGGCGAAGAAGATGAAGGGAGTACATTCCGCGAATTGGTGGACTGGTTCAGTGGAGAACGAAATGATGATGCCATGCATCGACTGGTGCAACGATTATATGATTTCTCCCGCAGTCATTCCTGGCCGGATCATTGGCTCTCCGAGATGGCATCCGCTTTTCAGGTGGAAAGTGTAGAGGCGCTTGGACATTCAGCATGGGTTCAGAGTATTTTGCGTGATGCGGCTCTTGCTTTAAGTGGTGCAGCAGGACTGCTTCGTCAAGGCATCCATATTTCCATGCAGCCTGAAGGTCCGGCACCTTATGCAGATACGTTAAAAGAAGACCTGGTGATGGTAGAAGAGCTATTGTCTGCGGTCCAGGTTATGCCATGGGAGAGGTTGCCTGAAGTGTTTCAACCCGCTGCATTTGGCAAACTGAAACCGTGCAAAAAAGATCAGACGGACCCGGCTTTACAGGATCAGGTGAAGGAACTTCGGGAGGCTGCAAAAAAGGCAGTTACTGACCTGAAAGGCTCACTGTTCGGAAGAACTGCGTTTTCGTTCTGGCAGGAGCTGGAGCAGGCGGCACCACTCATGCAGGAGTTGTCGAGGTTGGTTAGTACATTTGGAGAACGTTATCGACAGGCCAAACAGGAACGTGGGCAAGTTGACTTCAGTGATCTGGAGCATTATTGCCTTCACATTTTGCGACATGAGGATTCAACGCCTGAACTGTCAATGCCTTCTGATGCCGCTATGGAGTACCGTTCGCGATTCGATGAAGTGTTGCTTGATGAATATCAGGATACCAATACGGTTCAGGAAGATATCGTGAGACTAATCTCCAGAGAAAACCCGGGGAACCGATTCATGGTCGGTGATGTCAAACAGAGTATCTATCGTTTCCGGTTGGCAGAGCCGGGTCTGTTTATGAACAAGTATCGCCAGTATGGAGCGAGCACGCGTGAGAACGGAAATAATGAAGATCGCCTGAATCGTACAGGGCAACGTATTGATCTTGCGCGGAATTTCCGCAGTCGTGCGGAAGTCGTGCATTCGGTCAATATGATATTCCGGCAACTCATGAACGAAGGTGTGGCAGAGATTGCTTACGATGAACGAGCTCAACTGGCATATGGAGCTACGTTCCCGTCAGAAACGCTTGGTGATGAGGCGTATACACCTGAAATCATGCTGATCGATCGTCAGGGTGGTGGTCCTGATCTGACAGAGAGTACAGATGAGAATGGGGATGCATCGGTCTCCGCAGAACTGGAGAGTGCCGAACTTGAAACAGCCCAGTTGGAAGCAAGGGCGATCGCAAGGCGTATTCGTGAGATGGTTGGGGATACGGACAAACCTGCCCTCCATGTATATGACAAAGCCCTGCAAACGATGCGCCTGGCACGTTACGGTGACATGGTCATCTTGCTGCGTTCGACCTTGATGTGGGCTCCGCTCATGATTGAGGAATTCAGACAGCAGGGAATTCCTGCTGGAGGAGAACAGAGCAAGGGCTATTTTCAGGCTACAGAAGTGGAAATCATGATGTCTCTGCTTCAGCTTGTTGATAATCCAAGGCAGGATATTCCGCTCGCTTCCGTGCTTCGTTCCCCGATTGTAGGACTGGATGAAGAAGAACTGGCACAGATTCGGCTTGGTGACAAAAGACAGTCATTCTATGATGCGGTTATATCGGCTGCTGGAGAGTGGAGCGATTCTTCCACTAATGCCGTACAACAATCCCGGCAGGATAATCATCCTGATACCAATATCGTCCAGTTACAGTGGCCGGAAGCCTGGTCAGAGATGAAACAGGGACAGCGGGAGACAGCAGCTTCATTCGAGGCAGAGATCCTGGATGATGTCTATGAATTCGATGTGCACACATTGCATACAGATGAAATGCAAGATGCTGGTATTGCGGGACATGCAAGTGAGGATCCGGGCATAACGGAGATCTCGGGCTCGGAGTTACAGCAAAAGTTAATTCGCTTTATGCGTCAATTGGAGCAGTGGAGACTTGAGGCAAGACAAGGTAGTCTAAGTGAACTGATCTGGCGTATGTATCGGGAAACCGGTTATTTGGACTGGGTTGGTGGCCTTCCAGGAGGACTGCAACGTCAAAGTAATCTTAAGGCATTGTACGATCGCGCACGACAATATGAGGAATCAACTGCGAATCGCGGCTTGTTCCGTTTCCTGACCTATGTTTCCAGACTGCGGGAAAACGGGGGAGACCTCGGGACTGTAGCAAGTAGTTCTGGCGAGCAGGACAACGCCGTACGGATCATGACGATTCACCGGAGTAAAGGTTTGGAGTTTCCAATTGTCTTTGTCGGTGGCATATCCAAGATGTTTAATCAGCAGGACTTGAACGCACCGTTTCTAATGCATAAGGAACTGGGATTTGGCCCGAGGTTTGTGGATCGTGAGAACCGCGTTGCCTATCCTACATTAGCCAATCTGGCGATTCGTCGTCGTGCGCAATTTGAACTGCTTGCTGAAGAGATGCGTGTGCTGTATGTTGCGTTGACCCGTCCCAAAGAGAAAATGATTCTGCTGGGTACTGTAAAAGATGCCGCGAAAAAAGCGCTGGCGTGGTCTCAGGTCAAAGATAGCCCTGAACTGGCATTGCCAGACTATCTGCTTGCTGCAGGACGGAGCTACCTGGACTGGATTGGACCATCCCTGATGAGACATCCAGATGCGGCTGTGCTGCGTGAACTTGCTGGAAGCAATGATTCGTTCTCAACCTGTCTTGCAGATGATCAATCACGCTGGGCGATTTCTATTATTTCCGCCGATCAGGTATCCCGTGATCATGTGGTAGATCTGACACTCGGAGAAGAAGACGGGATGACTGAGGTGCGGAAAGAACGAATTGCTGCACTAAAAGCCGTTCAGCCTGTGAAGTTGGTTCCAGCCTCAACAGTAGAAGAGCTGACGAAGAGTGCACAAGTCACGGCTAACCAAAACATTGGAGATGAAGGTGCAGCTACAGTAGCTCTTCAACAAGAGGAGACACGCCTGATCAACGAGGTTGATCAACGGCTTTCATGGACGTATCCCTATGAATCAGCAACTCAAGTAGCAGCCAGTACATCTGTCACGGAGTTGAAAACGTTACTTGCGATGCAGGACATCCAGTCCGTAGAGGTGATGGAGGAACTGGGGGAGAAGTCCGAGAAATTATTGGATTATAACACCTCAGGAATCAATAACATCAAGGATGAAACAAGTCATGCTCATCGTGATGCATCCAGTGAATCTATCAAGCATGAGGCTGGGTTAGGGTCAGATTCAAACCGTACTGTGAACGTTTCGGATGCGGGATCTGCGGGTACGTCTTTCAAACTGCACCTGCGTCGTCCCAAATTCATGGAGGCAACGCAGCTGACAGGGGCAGAACGGGGGAACGTGTATCATACGTTGATTCAGCATCTTCCTATAGATGGCTCATCCGTTGATTCACAGCTTATTGAACAGACGATTGAGCGGTTGATTAAGCTTCAGATTTTGCTGCCCCATCATGCTGCGGCTATCGAACCTGAAGAACTGGCCGGATTTTTCAATACAGAACCAGGAAAAGAATTATTGCATGCAGCGTGGGTGAAACGGGAAATTCCGTTTGTGTATGGACTTCCGGCACATCAGTCTCCAGTGGAATGGCTACATGAACAGGCGGCGAACTCAGATATGCAGATGCTAAATGAAGATAGCAAAATGCAGGCAACGATTGAAAGTGAAACCGTGCTTGTACAAGGGATTATCGATTGTCTGTATGAGGTGGACGGCGAGCTTGTCTTGCTTGATTACAAGACGGATCGGGTGTTGGAGCATCGTGGTGGTTTGGATGAACTCACCAAAAAATATCGCTTCCAGCTGGATCTGTATGGACGGGCCATTGAAGATATATTGGGACGGAAAGTTGACCGGAAATGGCTGTACTTTTTTGATGGTGGACATGCAGTGAAATTGTAAAAGAACTGGATCGGAATTTAAAACTATGGATTTCATATGGGAGAGGGGTGGAACGGACGATGCGTATTTTGCATACAGGGGACTGGCATTTGGGGAAAACGTTGGAAGGACGAAGCCGACTGCGTGAACAGGAAGATTTCGTTGATGAACTCGTCAGGGTGGCTGATGAGCAGCAGGCGGATGCTATATTGATGGCCGGAGATGTGTATGATTCGGTGAATCCTCCCGCAGCGGCGGAACAGCTTTTTTATGAAGCGGCAGCGCGTCTGACGGAGCATGGAAGACCTCTTGTGGTGATTGCAGGAAATCATGATCAGCCAGAACGTGTAGCTTCTGTAACTCCACTTGTGAACAGACAGGGCATCACACTCGTAGGGATGCCTACTTCAGAAGCGGTAACCATTCATGCAAAGCGAACCGGAGAAATTGCACAGATTGCCGCATTACCTTATCCTTCTGAAGCCAGATTGAATGAATTGCTGACAACGGATGGTGACGAAAATGTGCTTCGTCAGGCATACAGTCACCGTGTGGGCATGTTAATGCAGCGTCTGGCCGCTTCTTTTCGCCCGGATACCGTGAACTTGGCCATGAGCCATATCTATGTGCTCGGCGGACTTGAGAGCGATTCGGAACGTCCGATTCAGATCGGTGGGGCCTACACGGTAGACCCTTCGTCTTTATCGACTGGTGCGCAATACACGGCGCTCGGACATCTTCATCGCGCACAGGCTGTCAAAGGAGACGGTGTGATTCGATATAGCGGTTCTCCCCTAGCCTACAGCTTCTCCGAAGCAGGGCAGAGCAAGTCTGTCACGATGGTTGATCTGGCACCGGGTGGAGCAGCACAGGTAGAGGAAGTTTTGTTAACATCCGGGCGTCCGCTTGTGCGTTGGCAGGCGCGTGGTGGTCTGGCAGAAGTATATCGCTGGCTGGATGAGGGACGTGATCCGCAGGCTTTTATCGACATGGAAGTGTGGCTGGACGAGGCGATGTCTCTGAAGGAGATTCAGCAGCTGCGAAAATCACATGAAGGTATCATCCATATTCGCCCGGTGTATCCCGAGATGGCTGCAGCAGGACTTTTGGAGCAACGATCCGAGCTACCTGTACATGAACTGTTCCGTAAATTCTATCAGCGTCAGACCGGTGGCGCACAACCGGAAGACAGTCTGGTACAGCTTTTCCTGGAACTTGTCGATGAAGATGAGCCGGGTGTGCGTGAGGAGGTTGAGGAAAGATGAAGCCGATTCTATTAAAAGTTGCCGGACTGCAAAGTTATCGGGAGATGCAGGAGATTGATTTTACCGTGCTGACAGAGACGGGGCTATTCGGTATTTTCGGTCCAACGGGTAGTGGTAAATCTTCCTTGCTCGATGCCATCACACTCGCCATGTACGGAAAAGTGGAACGCGCTGTGAACGGGACGCAAGGCATTATGAATCATGCAGAGGATTCGTTGTCGGTTGCTTTTACATTTGAACTGATGTCGGCGGAAGGCACTCGAAGGTTCCGGGTAGAACGACGTTTCAAACGAAATAATGAAGTGTCGGTGAGTAACACGATCAGCAAATTCATAGAGACTGTTAATGGCGAAGAAAAGGTACTTGCCGACAAATTGGCAGATGTTAATCGCTGCGTTGAAGATGTGATCGGTTTGAAGATGGATGATTTTACACGGGCAGTGGTGCTTCCGCAAGGAAAGTTTGCCGAGTTTTTGTCACTCAAAGGCAGTGAACGTCGCCAGATGTTGCAACGATTATTCCATCTGGAGAAGTATGGGGACCAGTTGGCTATCAAATTAAGCCGGCGGGTCAAGGATAATGATATGGTTCACCAATCTCTTGCTGCGGAGCAACAGGGACTGGGCAATGCCAGCAAGGAGACGCTGGAAGAAACGAAATGTCTTCTTCAAGCGGCTGTTCAGCAGTCTGAATTGTCCCGCAAAGCGCTGGATGAAGCTGCGAAGGAAGCTGAACAACTGGGCAAAATTCGTGAGTTAAGTAACGAACGGCAGGCCCGGACGGATGAACAGCAGAAGCTGAAAGCACTGGAACCACAGATAGAGGCAGGCGAACAACGGCTGAAACAATCCGTTGCGGCAGATACAATACTGCCTGCGTTGCAGACGGTTCGAGATGCCGCAGCTACACAGAAGCAGCGGCAGGATACCGCCGAGACAGCTCATCAGCAAGCGTTGGAACATGAGCGTATGGCTGTTCAGGAAGCGGAGAAGGCCGAGACGGCACGCAAGCAAATGACGGAGGAAGAACCGAAACTTTTGCTGCGCCTGGAGCAACTCGAACAAGCAAAAGAGCTGCAACGAGAACGGGACGGGCTTCAGGCCGATTGCTCGCGCCTCACGCAGCTGCTGGAACAGGGGCAGGGCGAACAGACTGCTCTGGGACAGCAGCTTGAGAAAGAAAAGGAGCTGCAGCAGCGCGGACGCAAACGGCGTGAAGAACTACAGGAGAGCCTCAAACCAAATGAAGTGAAGTCAGAGGAACGCAGGCAACTTCAGGCTGCGCTTGAACTGAAGCATCGTGTGGATACTGCCGCGGAGCAGTTGCAGCAAAACAAGGCTGACATGCAAGCCTATAAGCAGTCGGCAGAACAGGGAGCCAACAAGCTGAAGGCGGCGGCTGAGGAAGAAAAACGCCTGAGTGATCAGCGTCAGCATCTGGTAGAACAGGCGTCAGCAGGTCTTGAGGCCTTGCTTGCCTGTGAGCAGGATATTAGCCGCGAACAGAACCTGCTGGCCCTTGCGGAGGAACAGCTGCGCGGCACGATGCGTGAGCAGGAGCTGCACCGGCTGTCCTCCGCCTTGCGCGCCGAGCTGCGTGACGGCGAGCCATGCCCGGTGTGCGGCTCGCCGCATCACCCGCTCCCGGCTGCGCCGCCGGGAGAAGGTCCGCACGCAGGCGATGCGGACCTGGAACTGCTGCGCAGCCTGCACGCAGAGCTGCAGGAGCTGCGCTTTGGGCTGCGCCAGCAGCTGCACGAACGTCGCAGCCTGCTGACGCAGCTTGGCGCTGCGGCCGGCGAAGCTCCGGCCGCAGCCGAGGCCGCGCCTGCGGCAGCGGAGCCCGAGCCCGCCGGGTCGCCCGAACACGGGCGCTCCCCGGCAGGCTGGGCATCGCGTGCCGCTGCGCTGCGCGAAGCCGCGCAGGCGCTGGCTGCCGCAGCAGCGCCGCTCCAGGCCGAAGCCGCCGCGTTGCAGCAGGCGGCTGTGGGCGCGCAGCAGCGCCGCATGGAAGCGGCAGCTGCGCAAGAGGCCGGCCGTGCCGGGCTCGCCCAGGCGGAGCGCAAGCTGGCCGAGAGCGAGGCCACAGCGGCTGCCTTGCAGAGCCGCTGGGCCGCGGAACTGCCGGGCATCGCACAGGAGGAGGCCAAGGCCCTCTATCAGGCGATGCAGGAGCGCGATGCACGCGCCGAAGACATCAAGGAACGTCTGAACAAAAGCGTGACGTTCCTTGAGGAAAAAGACCAGATCATCCAATCTCTCCAGCAGAAGCTGGTTGAATTGGATAAACAACTGATTCAGTGGCAAACGGAGTGGCAGGGCAATAGCAAACAGCTGGCCGAGAAGGAAGAACGTTTACGCCAGTGGGTAGGGGAGCAGCGGGTAGAGGATCTGATTGCTGCGGCTCAGGCTCGTCTGGATGGACTGCGGAAAGCAGCTACAGACTTGGCACAACGCTTCAAAGAAGCGGACACGCTGAAGCAGGAATCAGCCAAGAAAGACGTTATGGCTCAGCAGGCAGCCGCCTCGGCCACAGAACATCTGCAGCAGGCACAGGAACGGTGGAAGCAATTGCTGGAACAATCCCCGTTTGACTCGGATGATGCTGTTGTATCCGCGGCGATTCCTTCCCAGGAAGCAGAGCGACTGGCAGGGGAGATCCAGCAGCACCGTGAACGTGAGCGTGAACTGGCATCCCAGTTGCGTGAATTGGAACAAAAGCTGGCTGGAGCTGTCGTATCGGAGGAACAGTGGTTAGCCTGCACCGAACGTTTGCAGCAGGTCCGAATTGAGGACGAGGCTGCCCTTCGTGCTAAAGCACGTGCAGAACGTGATCTGGAGGATGTGGAGCAGCGACATGTTCGCTGGACCGAACTTGAGAACAAGCGGGTGGAGGTAAGCCGTCAAGGCGAACTGCTCAGCAAACTGCAATCCGCGTTCAGAGGTAATGCTTTTGTTGAGTATATTGCCGAAGAACAACTGATGCAGGTTAGCCATGCGGCATCTCAGCGTCTGCGCTTTCTGACCAAACAGCGTTATTCACTGGAGGTGGATTCCGGTGGTGGTTTTGTAATCTGTGATGATGCCAACGGGGGAGTCAAACGACCGGTATCAACGTTGTCAGGTGGCGAGACATTTTTGACTTCGTTGTCACTGGCCTTGGCACTGTCGGCCCAGATTCAGCTGCGAGGTCAGTACCCACTTCAATTCTTCTTCCTGGATGAAGGGTTTGGTACTCTTGACCCTGAACTGTTGGATACCGTCATTACGTCTCTGGAAAAATTGCATGACGACCGATTGGCTGTTGGTGTAATCAGTCACGTGCCTGAACTGCGTGCACGCTTGCCGCGCAAACTTGTGGTGATTCCGGCAGGTGAGGCAGGAAACGGCTCACGTGTGGTCTTGGAGACCCTGTAGAGGGCAATGTGTAAGCAATATAGATCATAGAAGCGCCTCTAATAGTCCAAGCAAAATGAATATTAGAGGTTGTTCAAAAAGTCCGCTTTTGATTACGAATGGTGCCTGGCGGCATCATCAACATCGAATATGGAATTCAGCTGAAATAAGTAGGGGCTTACGGAGGTTTTTCCTTCGGAAACATTGCGGTTGCTCACGTAGCTCTATCTATGCTCCGCTACTCCATTTCTAGCTTTATCCCGTCTTTTTGGTACTGAAAACCGCCCTTTTTAAACACGCACTATTACGGAATATTATTTTTGTAGAAATATTTCTTTTCTTGCTTTTATAACTTAGCGGAGTGAGTTACATCACAGATACAGGTTCATCCCGCTGTTATACTACAGCTAAGCCGACAAACTTTATTTAAGTACCCCGGCGGACATCTGATCAGGACGTTTCCTGAATAGATGTCCGCGCAGCAGACTTCCAAGGAAGCCGCTCACGGGGTGCTTCTTTTTTTGTGTTTTCTCGTCAGTAGTGTCAATTCGCCCAGTTCTGAATACCATGAAAAGGTGATCAAGAGCAGAATCAGGGAGGCGTTGGCAAGTGGAAAAAGTGGAAGCGAAGAAAATATGCAAGGAACACATGCACCGTTATGTATGTGTACAGATGAATGACGGTATGCACTACGATGGCATTATGGAAAATGTGGATGACGAAATGATCTACCTGGCTGTTCCCGTTGGACCGGAAGTCATGGTGAATCATGCGAACTGGGCTCCAAATGCAATGCCGGGAGCAAACTATCCGATAGGTCATACTCGCGGATTTTACCCAGGATACGGGTACCCTACTCCTTATCCGTATTATGGTTATGGCCGTAGACGTTTTAACCGACTGGTGCTCCCGTTATTTGCGCTTACAGCGTTAACTCTTTTACCGTACTATTGAAATTAAAAAAGCAGGCATAACTACGTGATTCAATCTCATGTACCCTATGGGCATCCTATGAAAATCCTCGAAAAATAACTAGCTGAGGATGGCGGTTTCATTCATGGTACCGTACAACATGAAACAGAGAGGTCTTATCACATACGGAGTCTCAGCCTGATGTATCGCAACAGTCATTGCAATACAACTGGCAACATACGAACATCCAAAAAGGTCATGCCTGTGCAGAAGCGAACTTCTGTAAGGCATGACCTTTTTTTGAACCTAATTAGTGTAAGGTTGAGGATGAACGGATAGTATATAGCGTGTATTCAAACCTTGCTGAAAGCAGAAGCAGGTCTAAACGTGTCGCAGCAGAGGTATACCACATCCATACCACATCCTGAATATGTGAGAACGTTCCTAAGTGCGAGCAAACGATCAAGACATAAAGCTTTAATTCTTTATCCCGATAAAAATCTTCGCTTCGGGTGGAATCGCTGCTGTTCTCTTGCCCACGGTTAGAGGAGCGGAGCATGGTGTGCGAGCGCTGACGAATCTGAGACATCTTATTCAAGGTTTTGAAGCGTCAGCAGCAATCTAAGGAATCTGAGACACGTTATAACCGGATAAACAGCCTTTTTCAGCATTGTTGTGAGGTTATTTTGGGAAATAACGTGCCTGATGTTCCTTATAATTTCAAATGAGGACCTGAACATCAAATAAGACGTCCTGTGTTCCTTAGAAAATCTTCGACTACCCATTCACGAGTATCAGCCAGTACGGACTTCAAAATGCCCTTAACCTAATGCAGATTTCAAATCCTCAAGTAAATCCTCAACATCCTCGATCCCAACGGAGATACGAATCAAACCATCCGTGATGCCCAATTCTTGTCTACGTTCATACGGAATGGAAGCATGTGTCATTCGGGCAGGGACAGAAATTAAACTTTCCACCGCGCCCAGACTTTCAGCCAATGTGAAATAACGAACTTTGCTTAATATTTCATCTACTTTTTCAGCACTGCCTACATCAAAGGAAACCATGCCGCCATATCCTCTCGCTTGCGTGGAAGCGAGCTTGTGCTGCGGATGGTCGGGCAACCCGGGATAATAAACTTTGCTCACTGTTGGATGCTGATTCAAAAATGTCACAAGCTGCTCTGTATTCCGTTCCTGCGCTTCCATCCGCAATCCCAATGTTTTAAGACCTCGCATTAACAACCAGGAATCCATGGGTCCCAGGACTGCGCCGATTGCATTTTGGATAAAATGCAGATCTTCTCCAAGTTGCTCGCTGTTAACAACCGCAAGTCCTGCCACGACATCACTATGACCACCGATATATTTTGTTGCAGAATGCAGTACAATATCTGCCCCCAGAGCCAGCGGGGTCTGCCAATAAGGCGTACTAAACGTGTTATCCACGATGAACAGCAATTCATGTTGTTTCGACCACATCGCTACAGCAGCAATATCGGTGACCTTGAGTAACGGATTGGTAGGTGTTTCTACATAAATGGCCTTTGTATTGGATTGCAAAGCCTGCTCCATTGCTTGTAGTGAGGTGGTATCTACAAAGGTAGACTCGATCCCCAGACGATTTAGAACCTTGGTGAAAATGCGGTAAGTCCCGCCGTATACGTCATCCGTCAGAATGACGTGATCTCCAGTTTTCAACAGAGACAGTACAGCGTGAATTGCAGCCATGCCCGAACTAAAAGCAAAACCTCGAACGCCATCCTCCAGCTCTTTAATGACTTCTTCCAACGCATGACGGGTAGGGTTGCCTGTACGTGAATACTCGTATCCTTTGTGTACGCCAACCGATTCCTGCTCATACGTGCTTACTTGATAGATAGGTACACTCACTGCTCCAGTGTGTGGATCACCAACAATTCCTGCATGAATCAGCTTTGTTTTTGGTCTCATGTTATTGTCCTCCATCATAGATATTTTGGCTTAAATACCGTTCGCTGCTATCCGGGAAAATAACGACGATGTTACTTCCGGGGGCTGCGTGGCCGGCTTCGTTTAATGCGGCTTGCATAGCTGCACCTGATGAGCTTCCTACCAGTAAGCCTTCCAATAGGGCTAGATCCTTCACCCGCTCAAAGGCATCTACATCTGAGATCGTATGAATGGCATCAAAGTAACTCACATCCATAAAAGAAGATAACGTTTCGACCCCTATTCCTTCTGTCCGATGTGGTCCCGATGGACCTCCTGCGAGAATCGAACCTTCGGGTTCTACGATACATGTTTTAATTAACGGGTTTTGCTCCTTCAAATAGCGAGACACTCCCATGAAAGTTCCGCCAGACCCGGCTCCGGCGACATATACATCCACCTGCCCGTTCAGATCACGCCAAATCTCAGGGCCCAGATGTTCATAATGTGCGAGTGGGTTATCCGCATTGGAGAACTGACCTGGAATATACGAACCCGGTATTTCTTTCACCAGCGATTCCGCCTTGCGTATGGCACCAGTGATTCCTTCGGATGTGGGTGTGTTGACGACCGTAGCACCAAGGGCTTTCATCAACTGCTGCTTCTCAACGCTGAACTTCTGAGGTACCGTGAAAATGACCTTTAAATTTAGGCCTACAGCCGCCATTGCAAGCCCAATTCCTGTGTTGCCTGCGGTAGCTTCAATCACTGTTCCACCTGGCTTAACATCTCCTCTTGCCAAGGCCTTCTCCAATAAAAACTTGCCGATCCGGTCTTTCACACTTCCTCCGGGATTCATGAATTCCAGTTTGGCGAACAGGCGGATTCCTTCCGGTAATGGATAACGAGTTAATTCAAGCAAAGGTGTATTTCCTATAAGTTCCTGTACATGTTGATAAACGGTCAAATTAACCAATCTCCTTTTGTGTGTCATTAACCATACATATTTGTTTAATTGGGAAAAGTGCGTGATAAAACCATATTTCGATAAAATGGCTTGGTATACATCCAATGTTGTATAGTGTTCGGCTCGATGATAGATGGAGAGTTGACCTAGAATACCTGGTTGTGTGTCTAGAGATTGGACGTGGGTTTTTACTTTTAGTATGATAGAGGGGAATACATACACTGGAATACAAAGGAGGGTATGAACTATGGATTGCTTATTTTGCAAAATTGTAGAGGGCAGCATTCCCTCCAATAAAGTACTGGAGAATGACCATGTTATCGTTTTTCATGACATCCAGCCCGCTGCACCGACACATGTTCTTGTCATTCCGAAGAAACATATTGCTTCCATGAATGAAGTTACTGCAGAAGATCTGCCATTGATCGGCGAGATTCATCTGGCTGCTCAAGAAGCGGCGAAGCGTCTTGGCGTGGAGGAAACAGGATATCGATTAATCAACAATTGTGGTAAGGATGGAGAACAAACCGTTCATCATCTGCATTACCACTTGTTGGGTGGTACCAGACTTGGCGTGTTGACAAGTCTGTCCGATTCTCACAAATAAACGAGCTGATGGGTACTACTATTGAGGATTTAGTCATATGCATTAAATCCATGAATGTGTGACCAAATGCTTATATAATGAATCCATTTCATAATACCTTTGAGTTATAAAATGGATTCAAATAAGTGATCATTACATTGAGGTTGACACCTTTATTATCTTTCGCCTATAATGTAAGATGATGAACCGTGTTATTGCTCTTGGACGGTCTGGTCGGAGGGAGGGAAAACTGGTGTCTGAAACTAAAGTTCGCAAAAACGAGACTATTGATGCTGCACTTCGTCGTTTTAAACGCTCCATCGCTAAAGATGGCGTATTGGCTGAGGTGAAGAAACGTAAGCATTATGAGAAGCCAAGCGTAAAGCGCAAGAAAAAGTCCGAGGCTGCTCGTAAGAGAAAGTTTTAGGAGGATTTTAATTACATGAATCTTAGCGAACGATTGAACGAAGATATGAAGCAAGCGATGAAGAGTAAGGACAAGTTCAGACTCTCCAACATTCGGTTGATTCGTTCGACGATCAAGAATCTTGAAATAGATTTGAAAAGAGATTTGGATGACAACGAAGTGCTTGATATCCTGAGTCGTGAAATCAAACAGCGCAAAGATGCCCTCCAAGAATTTGACAAAGCGGGCCGTGAAGATCTCGCGGCAAATGCAAAAGCGGAAATTGAAGTACTCATCCAGTACCTTCCCACACAGCTTACCGAAGAAGAAATTAAAGTTATTGTACAGCAGACCATCCAGGAAACCGGTGCTTCTTCGAAAGCCGAGATGGGGAAAGTCATGGCGGCCCTTATGCCGAAAGTTAAAGGCAAAGCGGACGGCAAACTGGTAAATCAAGCAGTTCAACAATTTCTGCAATAAAGCAAATCAATAAACACCTCCTGACTTGTCAGGAGGTGTTTTTTCCATTTACCAGAAGGCATGATAACCTTGGGATGATGAAATTTCTTTTTAATGGTTAATATATATTATTATGGATTTTTATTCTTGCAATTGATCGAGATTTCAAATATAATTTTAAGATTTTGAAACGAAATGTTGCATTGCACGTAATAAATACCATAAGCTGGACAGTATAACATTAATGGAAAAGGGGGGACTATTGTGAAGGGAAAGCGCCGGAAGAAGCTTACGGGGCCATTGATGCTCTTAATGCTGCTGACGCTGTTGCTTCCTGTCTGGATTGGATCACCGTCAGCGCATGCAGCTGAGAAGAGTGGCGCCGTATATATTATTCCGGTTGATAAACCAATCGAGCAGGGACTTGGCAAGTTTATGGAACGCGGGTTCAAACAAGCAGAAGAGATGAATGCTGGCCTGATCGTTCTTGATATCAATACGCCGGGAGGCCGTGTCGACACTGCAGAAGCATTGGGTACCCTGATCAAGGACAGTCCGATTGAGACTGTTGCATTTGTTCGTGGAGATGCTGCTTCAGCCGGGAGTTTTCTGGCTCTGAATGCAGATAAGATCGTAATGTCACCAGGCAGTATGATTGGTGCGGCAGCAATGGTGGACAGTACGGGTAAACATGTTGATGATCCAAAGCTTGTTGCATTCTGGAAAAGCAAAATGCAGGGAGCGGCAGAAATCAGTGGTCGTGATGGCAAGATTGCAGCTGGAATGACGGATGTTAACATCGTTGTTGAAATGCCAGAGATTAATAAAACCAAGCAAAAAGGTGAAATTATTGCTCTCTCGGCTGAAGAAGCGCTGAAAGTTGGTTATGCCGACCACATCAGCAACACACCGGAAGAAGCGGCAGCTTGGGCAGGTTACAGTCAGGATGACGTATTTAAGGTAGAACGAACAACAGCGGAGAATATCTCCTCTTTTCTTACCAATCCGGTTGTCATGACTGTGTTATTGTTCCTCGGAATCGCGGGTGTGATCATTGAATTGATTGTTCCTGGTTTTGGAGTTCCTGGTATTGTAGGTATCGTGTGTTTCGTGTTGTATTTCTCGGGTAATTACATTGCGGGATTTGCCGGAGCAGAGACATGGGTGCTATTTACCGTCGGACTCATCATGATGATTCTGGAGATGTTTATTCCGAGCTTTGGTATTCTGGGAATTTTGGGATCAATTGCGCTTGTGGCCGGTGTTGTAAGGGCCGCTTATGATACGAGTGATGCATTTGTATCTCTGGGTATCGCTTTTGGAGCAGCATTGGTAGTCATTGCGATCATCTCAATTATCTTTAAGGATCGAGGGATATGGAATCGGTTCATATTGAGTGACAGCATGTCTGCGGATCGGGGTTATTCATCAGCCACAGAACGCAAAGAGCTGGTTGGTCTGCAAGGAATCAGTCTGACACCACTTCGTCCTTCTGGAACAGCGATGTTTGAAGGGGAACGAATTGACGTTGTGACGGACGGAGATTTTATTCCCATCGATACTCCGATTATTGTGATTAAAGCGGAAGGTACCCGGATTGTGGTTCAGCAAGCTTTGCCGGTGTAACTCGCTCTGTTGTCGAAGCGGATTAACGCTTTGGCAATGTACATAACCATTAGCTGAAGCTGCCAGCGTGGTGCATTCTTTAATTTTAGCAGCGGACTTATGAATGCCTTCTCAAATATTTTTATCAAATTCTATTTGCAAATGGAGGAAATTAAACAATGGACACATCTATGATTACGATTTTGCTCATTGCGGTAGTAGGTATTATCGTATTGAGCGTATTTTTCAGCTTTTTCCCGGTTATGCTCTGGGTTTCAGCGATTGCATCCGGCGTACGTGTAAGTATTATTACACTGGTAGCGATGAGACTGAGACGTGTAACGCCTAGCCGTATCGTTAATCCAATGATTAAAGCAACCAAAGCCGGTCTTAAACTCTCAATGAACCAATTGGAAAGTCACTTCTTGGCCGGTGGTAACGTTGACCGTGTTGTAAACGCTCTGATTGCTGCACAACGTGCCAACATTCCACTCGAATTTGAACGTGCTGCTGCCATTGACCTCGCAGGTCGTGACGTATTACAAGCCGTACAAATGAGCGTTAACCCACGTGTTATCGAAACACCGATTGTCTCTGCGGTAGCTAAAGATGGTATTGAAGTTAAAGTTAGAGCACGGGTTACGGTTCGTGCCAATATTGACCGTCTCGTCGGTGGTGCTGGTGAAGAAACGATCATCGCCCGTGTTGGTGAAGGTATCGTAAGTACAAACGGTTCATCCAATTCTCACAAAGACGTCCTGGAAAATCCGGACCTGATCTCCCGTACCGTATTGTCCAAAGGTCTGGATGCAGGTACTGCTTTTGAAATCCTGTCCATTGATATTGCGGACGTTGATGTAGGTAAAAACATTGGTGCCTTCTTGCAAACAGAGCAAGCAGAAGCTGACAAACGTATCGCACAAGCGAAAGCGGAAGAGCGTCGCGCAATGGCCGTAGCCCAAGAGCAAGAGATGAAAGCACGCGTAGTGGAAATGAGAGCACGCGTTGTTGAATCCGAATCCCAAGTACCTTTGGCAATGTCTGAAGCTCTGCGTAGTGGTAAGATTGGTGTTATGGACTATATGAACCTGAAGAATATTGAAGCGGATACTCAAATGCGTAACACATTGGGAAAACCTGGTGAAGGTTCGAATTCCAACGATCAGGGTGATTCCAAAAACGGAAGATAGGCGGTGAGTGCATATGGGCCTATTTGAATGGATTTTTGATAATCTGTATATTGTGGCCGTCATCGGTTTTGCACTCTTCTCCTTCTTGGGGAAAGCTGCCAAATCGGCTGATCCGAACAAAAAGCGTCCTGCCAACGGGATGCCTACGTTTGGAGGTAGCGGTGATTCAGGCCGGGATGAACGCTCAAGAGACAACTCATCTCCGCAGCAGCAGTCTTCCGGACCTGCAGACCCCCGCTATGATGAACAGTATGACGATCGGTATGATGACGTGCAATATGAGAATCAGTATGATGAGCCGTATTCAGAGCCTGCTGCTTCTTCTCGCCCTGCAACTGGCTACAGAAGTGAGGGCACGATGAGTGCCATGGAAAATTCACTTGAGGAACAGATGAGAGGCATGGAAGAACAGCAGCGCTTGATTGAAGAACGCTTGAATCGCATCTCTTCTGCGAATCGGCCAGTTGTGTCTGATTCCAGTTGGGATGAGACCAGCATCGATGAATCGGGAGCGTCTCCGCTTCGTCCTGCTGATATTCGCACAGGTGTCCTGTGGGCAGAAGTACTGGGTTCTCCTCGTTCCAAGCAACCGTTTGGTACAAGAGGAAAACTGTAAAGAAGTCAATTTATTGGACGGAAATAAAGCCGTCTCTGGTGAGCATAAAGCCGCCGGAGACGGCTTTTTCTGTGTGCGATCCTTTTTTCTCAACATTCGTCCCTAACACGCCCCGGAATTTTCATAAATTCATGAATCTGCGCATAAGTTGAACTGTAGAGGAAGGGGGAAGACCTTCGAATGACCCGGATCAGCCGCAAGCTGCGCAGATGGACCAGTGAAGTGTTGGATCTGCCGCAGGATGTGCTTTATGATATGCCACGGTTAACCCTGATCGGCAGTAAGCAACTGTATATAGAGAATCATCGCGGTGTCATCCATTTCACCCCGGATCGCATCGTGCTGGCTCTTTCCCAAGGCCAGTTGGAGATCAAAGGAACTGCCTTGGTGATACGTAACATTTTGCCGGATGAAGTAGCTGTTGAAGGAACGATTCTGGATATTCATATGAATGGAGTGGAGGGGAACGGATGAAGCAGCCCAGTCTGTACAAACTGCGGGGAGCAGTCCGAATCACGGTCACTGGGGGAGACATTGAAACATTGATCAACACGGTGGCAGAGCAGGGACTGGAAGTGTGGAACCTGCGTGCTCACGATGGACGCGTGGCAGAGATGAACATTCTGCTGCCGCATTTTTTCAGGTTGCGTCCTGTGTTGAAACGGACAGGCTGCAGGGTGAAAGTAACCCATCGCAGCGGTTTCCCCTTTTTTGCGGCCCGATTATTGCGGAGGAAGTTCTTTCTTGGGGGGATGCTGTTTTTTGTGGCAGCTTTGTTTGCGTTGTCGTCCATGGTATGGAGTGTGGAGGTCAAGGGTAACGTCACCATTCCCACCGACGAGGTGCTTGCAGCAGCGAAGAAAGAGGGGATATATCCTTTGCAATGGGGGTTCCGTCTGCAAAGCCAAGACAAGCTCTCCAGGCAGCTTGCACTCGCTCTGCCGGATGTAACCTGGATTGGCGTGAGCAAAGAGGGGACAACCATTACCATTCAGGTCGTAGAATCGGCGCAACCAAAGCGCGAACCATTGCTGAATCCCAGACATTTGATCAGTAAGTCAGATGCTGTGGTCACTCAAATCTATGCGGAGCAGGGACGCCCTGTTGTTCAGAAGGACATGCGTGTCAAAAAGGGTCAGGTATTGATCTCGGGAATTCTCGGGGATGAGGAGAACACCAAAACCATCGTTGCCAAAGGTGAAGTTCGTGGCCTGGTATGGCGTGAGTATCAGGTAGAGGTTCCGCTGGTGCAAAAACATAATACAATGACAGGTGAGAGTAAAGAACGTTTTTACATGGTGCTGGGAAATTGGGCGATCCAACTGTGGGGGTACGGAAGTACACCGTTCAGTTCATTTGATACCGAGAGTAATCATAAACCATTGACGTGGCGATCCTTTACACTTCCCATGGGTTGGCTGACAGAGAAAGATCTGGAGACCCGAGAGCATGAGCAACAACAGACGATAGAATGGGCCAGAACAAAAGGATTGGAAGGAGCAAGGAACGATATTATCGCCAAAAACGGCAAAGGAACAAAAATTATAAGTGAAAAAATTTTGCATGAGAAGAAAGAGAATGGTAAAGTTTATATGAAAGTCTTATTTGAAGTAGAAGAAAGCATTGCGGAAGAACTTCCGTTAGTCCATAGTCAAGGAGAATGAGGATATTTGTCAGAGCAAACACGCAGCATACAAATCTCCCTCCAGAGTGCGGGAGAGGGCCAATCTCTTTTTGGACCCCAAGATACTTTTCTTAAACTGATTGAATCCGAGATTCCCGCCCAGATTGCATCCCGTGAAGCGGAGATTGTGATTTTTGGCAACGCACAGCAGGTGGAATCGCTTGAACAATTATTTGATGTGTTACTGCAATTGATACGCAATGGATATGTGTTAACCGAGAGAGATGTGAAGTATGCGATTGAACTTGCCAAGGATATGCGGGCAGACCAGCTATTGGATCTGTTCAAGGGCGAGATTACGACGACATACCGAGGTAAACCAATCCGTGTTAAAACCATTGGACAGAAACACTATGTAACTACAATTAAAAAACGTGATATTGTATTTGGCATTGGTCCTGCCGGTACAGGTAAAACCTACCTTGCTGTTGTACTGGCTGTTGCCGCAATTAAAGAAGGCAGCGTCAAACGGATTGTACTTACACGGCCTGCAGTTGAAGCAGGAGAGAGTCTTGGGTTTTTGCCAGGTGATCTTCAGGAGAAGGTAGACCCTTATCTGAGACCGCTGTACGATGCTCTGTATGACGTTATGGGACAAGAACAGACTGCGAAGGCACTGGAGCGTGGGTTAATCGAAATTGCACCACTCGCCTACATGCGGGGGCGTACGCTGGATGACTCCTTCATCATTCTTGATGAAGCACAGAACACAACGCCGGAACAGATGAAGATGTTTCTGACCCGTCTTGGTTTTGGCTCCAAAATGGTCATCACCGGAGACGTGACACAGATTGATTTACCGCGTGGTAAGAAATCCGGGCTTGTGGAAGCGAATGCGATCTTGAACGAAGTTAACGAGATTGGATTTGTCTATTTTGCCGAGCAAGATGTTGTACGGCATTCCCTTGTCCAGAAAATTATCGTGGCTTACAACCACGCCGCAGAAAATCAAGCATAGAAAGGGATTGTCTAAAGTGACCTCGAAGGAACCGTCAAAAGGCAAATCTTTTCAGAATAAGGCTACAGGATGGAAGTATAGCGTGTGGGCACGCTATCTTCTGTTTTTGTTTCTGGTGATTCTTTTCTACGTCAGTCTGGCTTCCAAGCTGCTCCCTGAGCGCTATGATATTCAGGAAGGGACACGGAGTGAAGTGGACATTGCTGCGCCCATGCAGATTCCGAATAACAAGGCCACACTCAAAGCACAGGAAGAAGCTGCTGAACGGGTACAGCCGATATTTCAGATTGTCCAGTTGCGAAACGAAAATTTGATGACTACCCTGCTTGATCGTGTAGATCGATTAAATCAGGATGATCAGATTTCAAGTCAGGACAAGATTGATATTTATCGGGATGAAATTCCGCAGCGCCAGAAGGATTTTGTGACCAACTATATCAATAATAATCGGAAAGCCGGTACATACTCCGAGACTCTGTTGGAAGAGATCAGAAATGTGGTACAGGAGCAAAGCTACCGTATTCCTGAAGAAACTTACATCAAAATCTCGCGTCTCACATCGGATGATATCCAGGAGATGAAACCGGTTGCGAGGGATATTGTTGCCCGGTTAATGACGGATCAGATCAGCGATGCAACCACTGCCCGTGCCAAAGTAGCTGAGATGGTGAGTGTCAGCTCTCTTGGTAAGCGTACGCAACGTGAGGTCGTGCAAGAGCTTGCTCGCCTCGTGGTGACCGCTAACCGCTTCTACGATGAAGAGGGAACCAAGGAAGCGAAAGTTCAGGCGCGTGAGAACACGCAAACCGTCTTTATCAAGCAAGGGGACACATTAGTTGCCAAGGGTGAGATGATCACCCCGGAGATGTATACTTTGCTGGATGAGAATGATTTGTTGAAAAATGAAGTAAACTACTGGCCACAGCTTGGACTTCTTATGTTTTCCTGCCTGTTGTCGGCAGCCATTCTGATGTATATTCAGCAAGGCAGCGGAACGCATTTCAAATATAATAATGCGCAGCTGTTGATGCTTGTTCTCATTTTTATTATTACGATTGTAGTTATGCATGTGACGGCGATTATCCAGACCAATGAGAGGTCTTATGTTGGCTTCCTTGCACCAGTTGCGGTAGGAGCGATGTTAATTGCCTTGTTACTGGATACCTCGCTTGCCTTTGTATGTTCGATATTGATCGGTATGTTGTCCAGCATCATTTTGAATACCCATCAGGGTCAGCTTTTTGACTTCGAATTAGGTTTCTTCGCTGTATTGGTTTCATTTGTTGCGATCTTCGCCACTCATAAGGCTAGCCAGCGATCAACGATCCTGAAAGGGGCCATTATGGTCTGTCTGTTCGGGTCCATAGCCGTCTTCACCTTGGCTTTGATTGACTCGGGCGATTGGAATCGAACCACGACATTGTATGGCGTTGGATTTGCATTTGCTGGTGGCGTATTAACTGCCATACTGGTCATCGGGCTGATGCCATTTTTCGAAACATCATTTGGTATCTTGTCAGCGCTCAAACTGGTGGAACTGTCTAATCCGAACCATCCGCTTCTACGCAAGTTGCTGACGGAGACACCGGGTACCTATCATCATAGCGTTATGGTAGGCAATCTGTCCGAAGCAGCAGCAGAAGCCATAGGAGCTAACGGATTGCTCTGCCGAGTGGGTTCGTATTATCATGATATTGGCAAGACGAAGCGCCCCATCTATTTTATTGAAAATCAGAACAATATGGAGAATCCGCATGATTCAATTGATCCGAAACTGAGCAAATCCATTATCGTAGCCCATGCGCGCGATGGGGTGGAAATGCAGAAGGATTACAAGCTGCCCAGACCTATTCGGGATATTGCGGAACAGCATCACGGCACAACATTTCTCCACTATTTCTATCACAAAGCACTGCGCCAGGCGGAAGAAGCAGGCGTTGAGCCTGATTTCACGGAAGAAGATTTCCGTTACCCTGGGCCGAAGGCTCAGTCCAAGGAATCGGCTATTGTTGGCATTGCCGATAGTGTGGAGGCTGCTGTGAGATCTTTGCGCAAACCGACAGTGGAGCAAGTGGAGTCCATGATTGAGAAGATTATTAAAGGACGATTGGACGATCACCAATTCAATGATTGTGACCTTACGATGCGTGAGCTGGATATCGTCGCCAGAACATTAAAGGAAACGGTGATGGGTATCTTCCACTCCAGGATAGAATATCCGGAGGAGATTAAGAAACCAAAGCCAACTTCACCCGAAGCGGGCTAATTTAATAATATGAGCAGACAGGAGTTATGAAAGAATGAGTCTTAATCTGGCATGGAATAATGAACAACAGGATAAAGAAATTACAGACCCAATGATTGCAATGCTGGAACAGTTGCTTAATCTCGCGGGAGAAGCGGAAGGTGTTACAGACGGGGAAGTGGCTCTGACTTTTGTAAACGATGAGCAGATCCATGAGTTGAACCGTGATTATCGCGGCATTGACCGTCCTACGGATGTACTGTCTTTTGCGATGAACGAAACGGTGGATGAAGAGCTCGATATTATCTATGAGCTTGACGAAGATGAAGAAATGGAAGAAATGCCGGATGTTCTTGGAGACATCATCATTTCCGTACCACGGACCATCCTGCAAAGTGAAGAGTATGGACACTCATTTGAACGTGAGCTTGGTTTTCTGTTTGTCCATGGTTTCTTGCACCTGCTCGGATACGACCATCAGGATGAAGCCAGTGAGGCTGAAATGATGGGCAAACAAGAAGCGGTATTGGCCCAGGCCGGGTTGACACGATAATGAAAAGACGCTCCTGGGGTCTGGTATTCCGCAATGCTGCGGAAGGAATCGCATATGGGTTGCGGACTCAGCGTAATGTGAGAGTTCACACGGGAGTGGCTATTTTGATGTGTGTAGCCGGCTTTTTTTTCAGAATCTCAAGAACGGATTGGATGTTTGTGCTGACCGCTGTCTTTTTGGTGCTGGTGACTGAATTGATGAACACGGCTGTAGAGGCAGTGGTTGACTTGGCACACCCCCATATCCATCCGCTGGCAAAAGCGGCAAAGGATACCGCGGCCGGGGCAGTTCTGCTGGCTGCGGTATTCGCCGTCATCATCGGTTGTATCGTTTTCATTAAGCCGGTGATGAGCTGGCTGGGTTTGTACTGATTTTGTTTTGATTTTGATTCGTTTTGTGATTTTAATACTACACAACTTTGTAAAGTTAGACCTTTTTTAAGTTGAACTTATAGACGTTACACGATAATGAAGAGGACAGAAATAAACCTGTAGAAGCGAAGCGTTCGCCTTTATCCCCGGATTTTCACTTTGAAAAAGTGAATCAAAAAATCTGGGGATAACAGCGATCGAAGGGTTATTCTGGACTCGGAGTGGCTAGTGTAAAATTGGCTTTGGTTGAACTTAATTCGTAGGTACTAACTTTATATTGCACCCTAAGGGAGAGAATATGAATGGATAACGGTTTGTTAATGCAAGAAGCAATTAAGGCACGTACGAAGGCGTATACGCCTTACTCCCATTTTGGTGTAGGCGCGGCTTTGCTTGACAGTGAAGGTCATGTGCATCATGGTTGTAATATTGAGAATGCTGCTTATACCCCAGGTAACTGTGCTGAGCGTACAGCGATGTTCAGTGCCATTGCAGGTGGGCAGAAGCCTCGCAGCTTCAAAGCGATCGCCATTGTGGGAGACACGGATGGTCCGATTGCTCCATGTGGCGTATGTCGTCAGGTCATGTACGAACTGTGTGAACCGGATATGAAAGTCATCTTGGGGAACATGAAAGGTGATCTGCAAGAGACCACCGTTGCTGAACTGTTACCTTGGGCTTTTGGGCCTTCTGATCTGAATTCTGCCAAAAAATAAACCAATATTCCAGGCCTAGGCGCCTGAGGAGGAACATATGAAAAAACAAGCATTTAAATCCGGTTTTGTAGCTATTATTGGACGTCCAAACGTAGGTAAATCCACACTGATGAACCAGGTGATCGGACAGAAAATTGCGATCATGTCGGACAAGCCACAAACCACACGTAATAAAATTCATGGTGTGTACACATCCGAACATCAGCAAATCGTATTCTTGGACACACCGGGTATTCACAAACGTCAATCCAAACTTGGCGATTACATGAACCAGACTGCTCTGAACACACTTGGAGAAGTAGAAGCAGCGCTGTTCCTGATTGACGCTTCGGAAGGCATGGGTGG
This sequence comes from Paenibacillus sp. Y5S-9, assembly GCF_036894235.1. NCBI lineage: Bacteria > Bacillati > Bacillota > Bacilli > Caryophanales > Paenibacillaceae > Paenibacillus > Paenibacillus sp. Y5S-9. The sequence goes on along the minus strand of NZ_CP145887.1, from coordinate 4,851,560 downwards.
CGGTGACCGTTATATTGCCGAACAGTTGAAAAATATCCGTACGCCTGTCATTCTTGTCATGAATAAAATTGACAAAATTGAGCCGGAAGCGCTGCTGCCTCTTATTGAGGAGTATCGCAAACTGCATGATTTCGCTGAAATCGTGCCTGTATCCGCCATGCTCGGCAGCAATGTAAGCACCTTATTGGAACAGCTCGGCAAGTATTTGCCAGAAGGTCCACAGTACTATCCTGATGACCAGGTTACTGACCATCCGGAGCAGTTTGTATGTGCAGAGTTGATCCGGGAGAAAATTTTGCAGATGACTCGTGAAGAAGTGCCACACTCCATTGCCGTAACGATTGAGGATATGAAAGTGCAAGATAACGGTGTCGTTTATATCTCAGCTGTCATTTTTGTGGAACGGGATTCGCAAAAAGGAATCATTATTGGGAAGCAGGGAGCCCTTCTGAAAGAAGTGGGTAAACGAGCTCGACACGATATTCAGAACTTGCTCGGCTCCAAAATTTTCATGGACCTGTGGGTTAAAGTGAAAAAAGACTGGAGAAATCAGGATAGAGTTCTGCGTGACCTTGGCTTTGGCCGCGACTGATCGTCGGAATTGTATCCAGTAATTGCAACACATAGTTTACCTTGCAAGACTCCATCCTATTTGGTAGATGCAGACGTCATTTCCGAAGAGAGGATGAAATTCCGATGCGAGATTTTTCGTGGAAGGTTTTTGCGATGACGGGGGATGTAGAGTCCTATTTGTTATATACCGAGGCATGTAACTCATTAGGACAGGAGTCGGATAATGCAAGGGAAGTGATTGAAGATGAAGAAGCCGAAGGATAATTGGCTGATTCGGGAATGGTTAGGTGACGAGGCATGCTATACAGGGTGGAAGGGATTGTCATCCGCAGCATGGACTACGGCGAAGGGAACAAAATCATTACGCTTTGCACCGAAAGTGGCGGGAAAGTAGGGGTACTCGTCCGCGGTGCCAAAAAGCCCAAGAGCCGACATGCTGCACTGGTGCAGCCGTTTACGTATGGTCAATATGTATATTTTCGCAATACAGGTCTAGGCACACTGAACGCTGGAGAAATTGTTGAATCTTATCATGAGTTGCGTGAAGATCTGGTCAAGGCCTCATATGCTTCTTATGCGTGTGAACTATTGGATCGGGTGCTTCAGGATGAAGAAACGGGTACATTTTGGTTCAAACAGTTAAAGGCGTGTTTGCAGGCGTTGAAGGAAGAAAAAGATCCGGTTGTTATTACAAGTCTGTACGAAATGAAAATATTACAGGCATCCGGATATGGTCCACAGTTCGATGAGTGCATCTCCTGCAACCAGGAGCGACCAGATGAGCAGTTGTTTATGAGTCCCAGACTTGGTGGCGTCTTGTGTCGAGCATGCAAACATTTCGATCCTCCAGCGATGTCAGTAAGTCCAAAGGCTCTGAAGTTGTTGCGTTTGTTCGCGCAGTTGGATCTGCAGCGCTTGGGGAATATATCAGTGAGTGAGTCTACCCGTGATGAGATCAAAAAGTTGATGCGTGCCTTTATGGATCATCAGCTCGGTCTGAATCTCAAATCCCGTTCTTTCCTCGATCAGATGGAGAAGTACGGGATTTGAGGCGTTTTGGTGAAAGCGAAACTATATCTTGACTTCATACTAGATTTTATATATTATGAAATATAATTTCTCTTTATGAGACATGCATTGAACGAGAAAGTAAAAGACTGGATTTATTGCATTTATGGAGACAAGTTGTTATATAACTCTTGTGAATCATGAATGAGCGAGCCGGGGATGGTGGAAGCCTGGCTGAATCGGTCTTTGAAACGGCACTCGGGAGCATGAATGGACACGGAAAAGTGGGCTGGAACGAACAGAATTTTCTGTTTGATCCAAGCCAAGTAGGGTGGAACCGCGGGAATAGCTCTCGTCCCTACGTCTGTACAACAGGCGTAGGACGGGGGCTATTTATTGTTGTCTGCACCGTTCTAAGCTTGCTAACAAACCATTGAAAAGGAGCATGATTATGAATTTTCAGCAGATGATTCTAACGCTGCAACAATTCTGGGCCGAGCATAACTGTATTATTGTCCAGCCATACGATACGGAAAAAGGGGCAGGTACGATGAACCCGATGACCTTTTTGCGTTCGCTTGGACCCGAACCTTGGAAAGTAGCCTATGTTGAGCCTTCCCGTCGTCCTTCGGACGGACGTTATGGTGAGAACCCTAACCGGCTGTACCAGCATCATCAGTTCCAGGTAATCATTAAACCTTCTCCGGACAATATTCAGGAAATTTACCTGGAAAGTCTAAAGCGTCTGGGTATTGATCCGCTCAAACATGATATTCGGTTTGTTGAAGATAACTGGGAGAATCCTTCCCTTGGTTGTGCAGGGCTTGGTTGGGAAGTATGGTTGGACGGAATGGAAATTACGCAATTTACGTATTTCCAACAGGTTGGTGGAATCGAGACGAATCCGGTAGCTGTTGAAATTACGTATGGTATGGAGCGTTTGGCTTCTTACATTCAGGATAAAGAGAATGTGTTTGATCTGGAATGGGTGGAAGGTATCACTTATGGTGATGTATTCCGTCAGCCAGAATTCGAACACTCTAAATATACGTTTGAAGTATCTGATGTCAAAATGCTGTTTACACTCTTCAACATGCATGAAGAAGAAGCAAACAAGGCTATGGCGCAGCATCTGGTATTCCCGGCATATGACTATGTGTTGAAATGTTCCCACACGTTCAACCTGCTGGATGCACGTGGAGCCATCAGTGTAACGGAACGTACGGGCTACATCACACGTGTCCGTAATCTGGCTCGCCAAGTCGCTGCAACATATATGGAAGAGCGTGAGAAGCTAGGCTTCCCGCTGATCAAGAAAGGGGGAGCCGAGCATGTCTAATGATCTGTTGTTTGAAATCGGGCTGGAAGAAGTACCTGCACGCTTTATGCGCGTAGCGATCGCACAGCTGCAAGAGCGTGTCGTGAAATGGCTTGACGCATCCCGCATTGCTTATGGTGAAGTGAATGCATATGCTACACCGCGCCGTCTGGCTGTTTTGATTCAGAATGTGGCTGAAAAGCAGGAAGATATCGAGGAAGAAGTGAAAGGTCCTTCACGCAAAATTGCCCTGGACGACAGTGGCAATTGGAGCAAGGCTGCACTCGGATTCGCTCGCAGTCAAGGTGTTGAACCGGACCAGTTCACGTTCAAGGAACTGAACGGTGTCGAATATATCTATGCAACGAAGAGCAGCAAAGGTGTGGAGACGGCTTCTGTGGTTGGCGAAGGATTACTTTCTGTATTACATGCCATGACGTTCCCGAAATTCATGCGTTGGGCTTCCTATGATTTCAAATTTGTACGTCCAATCCGCTGGATTGTGGCTATGCTCGGCAGTGATGTTATCGATCTGGAAGTGACAGGTGTTAAATCGGGTAATGTAACTCGTGGACATCGTTTCCTCGGTAAGGAGGCCGTGATTTCCACTCCGTCTTCATACGTGGAAGTGTTGCGTGCAGAACATGTCATTGCTGATATACAGGAACGTGAACAGATGATTGTATCCCAGATTCAGGCACTGGCTGCTGAGAAAAAATGGGATATCGCGATTAAAGAAGACTTGCTGGAGGAAGTCCTGTTCCTGGTGGAAACACCTACCGTATTGTTCGGGACATTTGACTCTTCATTCTTGAATATTCCACAAGAAGTATTGATTACTTCCATGCGTGAGCATCAGCGTTATTTCCCTGTACTGGACAATGAGGGTCAATTATTGCCATTCTTCGTTACGGTACGTAACGGTGGAAGTGATTCACTGGACGTTATTGCCAAAGGGAATGAAAAAGTTCTGCGTGCACGTCTGTCTGATGCCAAGTTCTTCTATGAGGAAGACCAGAAACTTCAGATTAAGGATGCATTGTCGAAGCTTGAAAGTATCGTCTTCCAGGAAGAACTGGGGACAGTTGGAGATAAAGTACGTCGTATTCGCAAGATTGCCGATGGGCTTGCTGCCAAACTGCAAGTATCCGGTGATGTTGCCGAATCCGTTAGCCGCTCAGCAGATATCTGCAAATTCGACCTGGTGACACTGATGGTGGGAGAATTCCCGGAACTGCAAGGTGTGATGGGTGAGGATTACGCTCGTAAAGCTGGCGAAAAAGAAGAAGTGGCTAAAGCGGTATTTGAACACTATCAGCCACGTTTCGCTGGAGATCAATCCCCTGCTTCTCTGGTTGGTGCCATTGTGAGTGCTGCTGACAAAATAGATACAATCGTGGGTTGTTTCTCCATCAACATTATTCCAACGGGTTCTCAGGATCCGTACGCGTTGCGCCGTCAGGCTGCAGGGATTGTACAGATTTTGCTGGATCACAACCTTCCGCTGACATTGTCAGACGTGTTCGGAGTAGCACTTCAAGTGCATGCCCAGATGAACCTGTTGAAACGTGCAGACGAAGAGGTTCGTAAAGATCTGCAAGACTTCTTTGGTCTTCGTGTGAAAAAATTGTTGTCCGAAACCGTTCGCTACGACGTAGTGGATGCCGTAATTTCTTCCGGATTCGATGATATCAGCGCTGTGGTTCCAAAAGGTGAAGCGTTGATGGCGGCTGTCCTGACAGGAGACGCATTCAAAACAACGGTTGAATCGTTCAACCGTGTGGGTAATCTGGCTGCCAAAGCATCAAATGCTTCCGTACATCCAGAACTGTTCACAGAAGATGGAGAACGTCAGCTACATGACGCATGGAGCAAAACGAATGCAGAATATCGTCAGGCGTTGACTCAGCATCATGCTGCTGAAGCACTGGCTATTGCATCTGCCTGGAAGGATGGTATTACCTCATTCTTCGATTCGGTCATGGTTATGGCCGAAGATGAAGCTGTTCGGGCGAATCGACTTGCCCTGCTTGCGGCTATTGATCGTGACTTGAAAGGATTTGCTGATTTTTCCAAGTTGGTTTGGTAATTGGGCGTATTTCATGAGTCCTTTTCCACAGACTTGGCACAAAGCTAAAATTCAGTATTAAAGAAGGATATATGAGGGTATAAATATACGGAACGGGTTGTGAAATGTATTTTTGACAACCGCTCCGTATTTTAGCCTTTGATTTCCCTCGTTCCGGCAGAAGGATTTTGCCTGGCCGGGGTCGTATATAACAATATGCAGCTATTTTATGAAACCGGGTGGTCTGGGTTTGAGTGAGTTAAATATACGCCACATTGTTGTGGATGGTGATGCTTGCCCGGTCAAAACCGAGATTGCGCAAACCGCTCGCCTTTTCAACATCCCCGTATTGTTAGTCTCTTCATTTGATCATTTGCTTCAAGGAGGAGAAGGGGTACGCACCGTGCAAGTGGATCGCAGTGATCAGAGCGCAGACCTGTATATTGCTAATCATATTAAGCCATACGATGTGGTTATCACTCAGGACTATGGACTTGCGGCACTTGCGCTCGGCAAACGTTGTTATGTTTTATCCTTTCGTGGTCGTGAGTTCAACGATCGTGACATTGATTTCATGTTGGATTCTCGTCATACTGCGGCCAAAGCACGAAAAAGAGGCCATTACGGGAAAGGCCCAAAGCCTTTCACAGAGCAGGATCGAGAATTTTTTCAACATAAACTGACAAAACTTTTAAAAGATTTGCAGGAGAATGTGTAAGTTTATCGAATTATATTTACGTGTTGAAGAGATGAAGGTGGCCAGAGATGAGTACCGGACAAGGCGGTATACCCGAAAGTATTATTGAATCGGTGTTACAGCAGAATGATATTGTCGATACGGTGAGCCGATTTGTGCATCTGACCAAGCAGGGGAAGTATATGAAAGGCCTCTGTCCTTTTCATTCCGAGAAGACGCCTTCGTTCACCGTTACACCTGAGAAACAGATTTTCTACTGCTACGGTTGCGGCACGGGTGGAAATGCCATCAAATTCAGGATGGAAATCGAAGGGTTATCCTTTCCCGAGGCTGTCAAGACGATGGCGGAAGAAAGTCACATCTCTATGGGGGACTGGCAAGGGCGTGAATCTGCTCATGTGAATCCGGAGACTGAACGTCTGTTGGAGGCTTATGAGCTTACCGCGAAGCTGTATCATTTTTTGTTGAAAAATACAGAGCACGGCAAGTCAGCCATGGAGTATTTACGCTCAAGAGGTTTTGGCGACAAATTGATCGACCAGTTCCAGATTGGTTTCGCACCAAATCGTTGGGACACACTGGTACAATTTCTCGAGAAACGTAACTATCCGCTTGAAGAGATGGAAAAGGGTGGACTTCTGTCACCGCGAAATGAAGGTCAGGGATATGTGGATCGATTCCGAGACCGGATTATGTTCCCGATTAATGGCAGGAGCGGTAAGCCGATTGCATTTGCAGGACGCATATTGGGAGATGGGCAACCGAAGTATCTAAATTCACCGGAAACCCGGTTATTTAACAAAAGCCGTGTTCTCTATAATCTGCATCATGCCAAAAATGCAATTCGCAAACAAAGACAAGCCATTTTGTTCGAGGGATATGGTGATGTCATCTCCGCATGGGATCAGGACATCCAGAATGGTGTAGCGGCAATGGGTACTGCGTTAACCGAGAATCAGGCACTGATGCTCAAAGGGATGTGCGACGAAGTCATCATATGTTATGACGGCGACAAAGCAGGACAGGCTGCTGCACTCAAAAACTTCCCTATTCTTGAGGAAGCCGGATTGCAGGTCAAAGTGGCTCTCATTCCCGAGGGACTTGACCCGGATGATTTTATCCGGAAGCATGGTGGTGAACGGTTCCGAAACCAGATTGTGGACGGTGCCGTGACAACTACAAAATTTAAACTTATAAACTTAAAAAAAAGCCATATACTGCTAGAGGGTGGCGGACAAATCGCCTATTCGAAAGAAGCAGTAAAATTGATTGCCCCCTTACCTTCTCCAACAGAAAGGGAAGTGTATCTTCGTGAACTGGCTGCAGAAGTGGACGTATCCTTCGAAACATTGAAGCAGGAGTGTAATGAAGAACGGGAGGCAATGAAAAATAACCTCCAGTATGGGGATAATAACCCGAAAAGGTGGAATAATGGTAGGCAACAAAATAGGCAGGTGCCTACACCCAATCTGTTGCCGGCTTATCACGCTGCCGAACGCAAACTGATTGCCTGGATGTTGCAGGATGATGAGGCTGCCCAGTACGTGAATGAGCATCTTGGTGAAGCTTTTAACTTGGATGATCATGCAGCTATTGCTGCTTATCTATATGCCTACTATGCGCAAGGCAAACCGTCGGATACAAGCCGTTTTATGTCTTCACTGCATGACGATCGCTTGGAAAAAACGGTCAGTTCAATCTCGATGATGGATGGTCCAGGTGAATGGAGTATTCAAATGCTCGATGATTGCATCAGGGAAGTGCTGAAGTATCCACGTAAGAAAGAGTACGATTTGAAAAAAGAAGAAATGATTGCTGCAGAGCGGGCAGGTGATTCTGTACGCGCGGCACAGATTGCAATTGAAATGATTGCCCTAGAGAGACAGTGAACGTCTGATGATTAGATGTTTCTAGGGAGGAGGGAGTCGAGTTATGGCGAATGATCAGCATACTGAACTAGAAACAGAATTGACACTGGATCAGGTTAAAGATCAATTGATTGAATCAGGTAAGAAAAGAGCTTCGCTGAATTACAAGGAAATTATAGAGAAACTCTCTCCTTTTGAGCAGGATGCAGAGCAAATGGATGAGTTCTATGAGCAACTGAGCGATCTGGGTATCGATGTAGTGAATGAAAATGATGAAGAGGTTACACTTCGTCCTAGTGAAGATTCCGAGAACAACACCAGAGAGGGAGAGGACGAATTCCACTTTGATGATGACCTGAGCTTGCCGCCAGGTATCAAAATCAATGACCCTGTCCGTATGTACCTCAAGGAAATTGGTCGTGTGCCACTGTTGTCGGCAGATGATGAAGTACAACTGGCTAAACGGATTGAGAACGGGGATGAAGAAGCCAAGCGTCGTTTGGCTGAAGCGAACCTTCGACTTGTAGTCAGTATCGCCAAGCGTTACGTTGGACGTGGAATGTTGTTCCTTGATTTGATTCAGGAAGGTAATATGGGTCTGATCAAAGCGGTTGAGAAGTTCGACCACAAAAAAGGATACAAGTTCAGTACGTATGCTACATGGTGGATTCGCCAAGCGATCACTCGTGCTATTGCTGACCAGGCGCGTACCATTCGTATCCCTGTGCACATGGTGGAAACGATTAATAAGCTGATCCGGGTATCCCGTCAGCTATTGCAGGAACTTGGTCGTGAACCGACACCAGAAGAAATTGCTGCTGAGATGGATCTGAGTGTAGAGAAAGTTCGTGAAATTACGAAGATTGCACAGGAACCGGTTTCTCTGGAAACACCGATTGGTGAGGAAGATGATTCCCATCTTGGTGACTTCATTGAGGATCAGGAAGCACTTGCTCCGGCGGATGCTGCTGCGTATGAGTTGCTGAAAGAACAGCTCGAAGATGTATTGGATACACTTACTGAACGTGAAGAGAACGTACTTCGTCTACGTTTTGGTCTGGACGATGGACGGACGAGAACGCTGGAGGAAGTCGGCAAGGTATTCGGTGTTACGCGTGAGCGTATTCGTCAGATCGAAGCCAAGGCTCTTCGTAAATTGCGTCACCCGAGTCGTAGTAAACGACTCAAGGATTTCCTCGAATAATCGAACTATGGGAGACTTTCCGCAAGACGCTTTAGCGGCGGCGGGGTCTCCTTTATTTTTAATTTAAACGTCTTGATTTCTTGGTTTTGGAAATTCATCCTTGAAATGTTTTATTGGATTTTATTTTATCGCTTTTCCTTGTTCAATGCAAATCAATAAATTAAATGAATGGTGTAGGTGCTTCATGAAACTTTCGAATCGATTACAGCGAATACATGATCAAATTCCCGATGGCAGCCGCATGGCTGATATCGGTTCAGACCACGCGTTGCTGCCAGTAGCTGCAATCCGCAGTGGGAAAGCTGCAAGTGCAGTAGCTGGGGAAGTCAATCCAGGCCCTTATGATGCTGCATGCAAACAAGTCAGTGATGCTGGCCTGAAAGAAAAAATAACGGTACGCCGTGGAGACGGATTGGATGTAATCTCTGCAGGAGAAGTTGATGTCATTACCATCGCAGGCATGGGTGGTGCCCTGATTGCTTCTATTTTGGACAGAGGTTTATCCAAACTGGAAGGAGTCCAGTTACTTATTTTGCAACCAAATGTGGGAGAGGATATCCTCAGACGTTGGTTGCTGGAGCATCACTGGGTGGTTGTAGCAGAACAGTTGCTCGAAGAAGATGGCAAGATTTATGAGATTATAACAGCGATGCCACAATCCGTAAGCCCGATTGCAAATGTTGAGGTGTATCGTGCACGTCCGCTTCAAGGCGGGGCAGAATTAACGGAAGATTTGCTGCTGCGGATGGGACCTTATTTGGTGGATCGTCCAACGGATGTATTTTTTGCCAAATGGGAAAGTGAGATCGTCAAACTGCAAGGGGTTGTTAACTCCATCTCCAAATCCGATCAGGATTCTTCCCGGGACAAGGCGGCTGAGGTAGAGCGTCTTATCGCAAACTTGAAGGAGGTTTTGGCATGTTTGCCAAAGGTCAAACTGTAATTCAATTGATGGAGCAACTCGCTCCAAAACATCTGGCTGTACCGGATGACCGCATTGGTCTGCAGCTCGGCAGTTTGCAAAAAGAAATCAGTCACGTGTTAGTTGCTTTGGATGTGACGGATGAAGTGGTGGACGAAGCGATTCGTATTGGTGCTAACCTGATTATCGCTCATCACGCCATCATTTTCCGTCCGGTTAAGTCACTGAGTACAGATACACCTATGGGTAAATTGTATGAAAAGCTGATTAAGCATGATATCGCTGTTTATATCAGTCATACGAACCTGGATGTGGCCGAGGGTGGTATGAATGACTGGATGGCCGAGGCACTTGGCATCGAGAGTAAAGAATCGCTGGAAGATGTACACACAGATCATCTGTACAAGCTGGCTGTGTTTGTGCCTCGTACCCATCATGAACAGGTTCTTCAGGCCATTCTGGAAGCCGGAGCGGGGAGTATCGGTCAATATAACAAGTGCAGCTTTAATACGGAAGGTACAGGAACGTTTGTACCTGGTGAAGGGACTCAACCGTTTATCGGTACCCAAGGGCAGATGGAACGTGTGGAAGAAATGCGGATTGAGACCATCGTACCCCAAAGTCTGAGAAGTAAGGTCGTGCAGGCGATGCTTAAGGCTCATCCTTATGAGGAAGTGGCCTACGACCTCTATGCCATGGATTTAAAAGGCCGTACACTCGGTCTGGGACGCTTGGGACCCCTTAGGGAACCTAAGACATTAGGTGAGCTTGTGGAGGTCGTAAAGACCCAATTCAATGTGCCTCATGTGCGTGTAGTAGGAGATCTGAACAAACAGATCAAAAAAGCAGCGGTTCTTGGCGGCTCTGGCAGCCGTTACGCGCTCACTGCCCGTTTCAAAGGTGCGGATGTTATTGTGACCGGAGATATTGATTATCACACGGCTCATGATGCGTTAATGGCAGGTATGTGTATCATCGACCCTGGACATAATTCCGAGAAGATTATGAAACCAAAAACAGCTGATTGGCTTCGTTCCCGGTTGGAAGAGAAACGATATGATACGAAAGTTACGGCTTCAGAGGTAAATACGGAAGTATTCCAGTTTATCTAAAAAGACAGTTGCTGTGTGATTCCCAGTAATATTAAGCTTGTCTGGGAACCCAATTGCCTGTATACTATGTAATGTTGTTCGGAAAGCTTGACAGACAATCGCTGGTGGCCTTTGTTGCCACGAGAGGAAAGTCCGGGCTCCACAGGGCAGGATGCTGGATAACGTCCAGTCAGCGCGAGTTGAAGGATAGTGCCACAGAAATGGACCGCCGATGGCCGGATTTTCCGGCACAGGCAAGGATGGAACCGAGGTGTAAGAGACCCCGAGGAACGCTGGTGACTTCGTTCCTGGTAAACCCCATCTGGAGCAAGACCTAATGGGACACAGCCCCCTTTTCGGAGGAGGCAACCTTAGCCCGAGGTGTGTCTAGGTTGGTCGCTTGAGCTGTGCAGCAATGTATGGCCTAGATAGATGATTGTCGCTTCTGGTGGGAGGGTAGTTCCCGTATGAACCACGAAGAGCACAGAACCCGGCTTACGGTAAGCTTTCCTAACTGCAACAACAACACCATAGCAACACAATGTAGTCCACCTATCAGTCGAGGACAACTCGTATGAATCATCCGATGGCCTGACTGATCAGAAGGACCCATGAACGAAAAAACATAACTCCTGTTGATAACAGGTTCTATAAAAATAAGGCGGCAGTTCCGAGATTCTCGGGCCTGCCGCCTTATTTTTATTTCTCATATCAAGTTAACTAACCTTTATACGCTAAAGAATCGCGAAACGTTTATGACAGTTCATTACAGTGTAACAACACTGTCGGATGTTAAGGAAGCATGCCAGCGTTGGATGGCGCGATCCATTCTTTCCACGGCTTCCGGAAGGAGCTCAGGGTCCGTATGAGTAAAGTTGATCCGCATGCGGTTTAACTCTGGTGTACCTGCATAGAAGGAATCACCTGGCACAATGCACACTTTCTCTTGGATCCCGTAAGTGAACAGATTGCTTGCAAGCATGCCTTCAGGCAATTGCAGCCACAAGAACATGCCACCTTGTGGTGAATTCCACGAGATGCCTTCCCAAGCTTTGGCTGCCATAAGAGTCGTCAGTGTTTTCATGCGTTTTTCGTAATCCTCTGAAATACGGCGAATATGCGCATCCAGATCGAAAGATTCAAGCAGTGCATGAAGCGCTCTTTGGTCAATGCTGCTGGAGTGCAAGTCGGCACCTTGTTTGGCTCGTGCTGCCATTTTGACAATATCGGGAGCAGCCAGTATCCAGCCCGTACGAAGGCCAGGTGCTACCGTTTTGGAGAATGTACTGGTGTAGATAACATTGGAAGGGCCGTCATAGGATGCTGCATCCAGTTCTGCGAGAGCAGGCACATCCAATTGCTCCGGATTGAACCGAATTTCACCATAGGGGTCATCTTCCAGAATGAGTACACCATACTTGCGGCACAGATCCACAGCCTGCTGTCTTCTTTCTCGGGACCATACTTTTCCCGTAGGATTGGAGAACGTGGGATTAATGTAGACAAGTTTTGGACGATGCAACTGGAGCTGTTCCTCCAGAGATACAGGTAACATACCGTGATCATCACAGGCTACGCCGTGAGATTCAGCCTGATAGGAATGAATGACTTGCAGAGCAGCGAGGTAGGTTGGTGATTCAACCAATACACGGTCACCCGGGTCAAGAAGGATGCGGCAAACCAAGTCAATGGATTGCTGTGAACCCGTAGTGAGAAGCATGTGATCGGGTGAAGCGGGAATGCCCTTGGATTCAAGACGTTCGGCGATTTTGGCGCGAAGAGGACGGTAACCCTCAGTCTCCGCATATTGAAGAGCGGCTGCTCCGCTCATAAATACTTTTTCATATGCAACGCGGATGGCTTCCAGCGGGAATGAAGTCTGGGCTGGTAATCCACCGGCTAGTGAGATCATTCCAGGTGCCTGAGCGGCCTGGAGCATGTCGCGAACGACAGAGGACGGGGTGTTTTGTGCCATTTTGGACCAAGGGATACTCATGTTATTCTCATCTCCTGTTATTCACTGTTATACTGATATTATAAACTATAATAGACGGACTACACTATAACAGTAAAATGAAGATCATAACAGTTGGGGGAGCACACATGCATATTGAATTAAAGCGGGGAAGCAGTACCAAATTGTACGTGCAGATTGCGCTAACGATTGCCGATCGCATCAGATCAGGACTCATTGAACCCGGAACCCGGCTTCCTTCTGTTCGTAAAATGACCACGGATTTGGGTGTCAGCCTGGTCACTGTATCCAAAGCGTATGCTGAACTTGAAGCGATTCAATTGATCACCTGCTCCCAGGGGAAAGGTTGTTATGTGAGAGGTACATTGAACGTGGATCAGACGGAGGATATGGACCGAGCGCAGCGAAATAATGCCAACAGTGAATCCAGTACGTCATGGAATTGGCAGATGGCACTGGTGGATTATTTACCTCGAGCGCAGCTCTGGAGACATTTTGATACGTCACCTCAAGTGCGGTATGAACTTCATATGTCAGCGATTCAGCCGGAATTGTTGCCTACACGCGAGATTATCGACAGCGCCTACCGACTCTCCTCTGATCACACAGAGCGTATGGCAGCTTACGGATCTTTTCAGGGGGATCGGGAGCTTAGACAGATCTTTGCCGAACATTTTGCCGAGCGTGGACTACAGGCTGCACCTGAACGCATGTTAATTACAAGTGGTGCACAGCAGGGGATCGATCTTGTGGCACGGACTTTTGTCGGACCTGGGGATGTTGTATACATGGAGGCACCAAGCTATACCGGAGCCATTGATGTATTTACGAGTAGAGGCGCGAAGATCATTACGGTCCCGATGGATGACGAAGGCATGCGTATTGATCTGTTGACACGATTATGTGATACCTATCCACCCAAGCTGATCTATACGATCCCGACCTATCACAATCCAACAGGTATCACGATGAGTGCAAGAAGACGAGCACAGCTTCTTAATCTCGCGCAAAGCTACCACTGCCTCATTCTGGAGGATGATCCGTTTGCAGATCTTTATTTTCGGGCCCCTCCCCCGGCTTCCATTAAATCGATGGATGGGACTGGTCATGTCGTATATATCAAAAGCTTCAGCAAGGTACTGTCTCCTGGTTGCCGTATAGCCTGCGCCATCGCAGACGGAAGTGTATTGACCCGGCTTGTGGCCGCGAAATCTACGGCGGACTTGGGGAGTCCGCTGCTTACACAAAAGGCATTGCAATCTTTCATTCAGAATCAGTACGATGCCTATGTATCCCGATTGAGGGATGAATTGTATTCTCGCTTATGCGCAGCATCTGAAGTGCTGGAAGAGCATGCTACTATGGGCATGCAATGGCGCTTGCCAGAGGGAGGACTTAATCTGTGGCTCCAACTTCCGAGTAACCTGGATATGCGTGAGTTGCATCATCAGTCACTTGCTGCAGGGGTTTCTTTCCTCCCCGGTTCCGCCTGTTATGTAGGGGAGATGGATACACCAAGTCTGCGTATCTGCTTCACGGTAACAAACGTTGAGCTTTTGTGTGAAGGACTTCGTGTACTGTGCCAAGTCATTGACAGAGTAACACCTGGGCAGGGTGGGACAGTGGCGGACAGGCTACCGCTCATATAATTTTTCGGACTATGGACATACATCCAATCCACTTTCGATCTGTTGCAATAGGTTATAGTATCACCAGAAAGGGAGTTGGTTTTGAAATGAACCATTACTGTCCACCGCTTTGCCCGATTGTCTGTGACCCGATCCAGGTTGTTGAGGATTATTACATCCCACAAATCGTGCCTGTAATTCACCCGATTGAAGTGATCAAAAAACATCACTGTGTTCCGATTCATCACCACATGTATCCTGTTGTTGTCAAAGAAGAAGACCCTTGTTATGTATCCAGCCATAATCCGAAGAAAAAATCCGTGAAAAAATCAAGTAAAGCCCGCACATCTTCTCGCAAGCGCTAAGCGCAGCGGGTGCCCCGGGGAATTGAATATAAACCAAAAGAGCAGCGTACGCCCCGGGGCGCAGCTGCTTTTGTATTTTTACTGAGTAGAGTCATTACGATTACTGGGTATACTTTTTCATCGTATTATCCATTTGTTGTCTGACATGTTGCGGCCAGAATTGCAAAGGAGCGCTGTTGCCTGATGCGGCTTGCAGTGCCTTATAGACATCGATTTGGCCATAGCCAAAATACTTATCGTGACCCGGATCACCGAGGTCAATAACACTTTGGCGCATCAAATCCATCACTTCCGTGTTGGTCAAGTCCGGGTTCAATGAACGAATCAAACCTGCAAGTGCGGCTACGTGGGGGCTAGCCATGGACGTTCCAGACAAGGCCGCATACTGATTGTTTGGATAGGTACTGGCGATACTGGACCCTGGAGCCATCACATCTACATAATCCCCGTAGTTGGAATAGGAAGCTTTGCTCATATCCGGGTCCGTAGCAGATACGGCAAATACTTCCGGATAGGCAGCTGGGTATCCTGGACGCTCGGTATTATCGTTCCCCGTGGCTGCAATCAGGACGATATCCCGGTCAAAAGCGTATTTAATGGCATCATGAAGAAATTGCGCATCAGCATAATTACCCAAACTCATGTTGATAACTTTGGCTCCATGATCGGCTGCCCAGATGATGCCTTCGGCAACGGCATACGTGGTACCAGAACCTGAGTTGTCGAGTACTTTAACCGGTAGTACCTTGTTATACCAGCTCATGCCTGCCACGCCTTCGTTATTGTTGACAATAGCGCCTATAATGCCTGCGACGTGTGTCCCATGTCCCACATCATCCATCGGTTGGCTTCCCGGCTCGACCACATTATAACCCTCAAGGAGCTTGCCCTTCAGGTCAGGATGATTCATATCAACCCCCGTGTCGACCACTGCTACGATGACATCTTTGTTTCCCTTGCTAATATTCCAACCTCTGTTTGTCTCAATCGCAGGCAGGTTCCACTGATAATCGGAGAACAAAATGTCATTGGGTATCGTTACATCTGTTTGTTCAGTTACAGTATCATTGGTTAAATACATATAGTGGGGTTCCATATAGAGTGGATTCCATTTGCTTTCGAAATAACTATGCAATTGCTTGTAACTCATGTGTTCTGACCGAAAAACATACGTGTATCCCAGCTTGCGCGCAGATTGCGCTCTTAGATCGGATTTAATGATACGCATATCCCGTTCACCGGGATCCTGGCGAAAACGGATGACGATTTCATTTTCGTAAAAATGACTGGCATTTGCATTATCATGTCCGGTCTTTACTGTGATTTCGTTAAGCGTATCCGGGTGAACAGACTCAATTTTGAATTTACCCTCACGCGGATAAGGGATCATGCGCAGATTTTTCCGCTGATGTTGTTCAACAGCATTTAATACGTTCTGGCTGAACAAGGCAATCACAGCTCTTTTGCCATCTTTGGAGGGTTGCCCCATAACAAAATATTTTTCTTTTCCCAAAGGAAAAGAAGAGGATTCAAAACTTTGACGTTTGTTTACCGCTTTTTTGGCAAGGTTGAGCGAATGTTGAAGCTTCTGTTGTTCCAACTTGCTTCCTTGTGTGGAGGCGTGATCAAAGGGCTTGTTAAAAGAGCCATTGGTATTCATGAGATGAATGGATCTGATATGTTCATGTGAACTTTGGAGATCATTCACATATCGGCTAACCTGCGCAGCATTCATTGTGGCGGTTTTCTCCAGCATGATACTGAGATGTTGCTTGGCATCCATACGGGTCAGAAGATCGGTTGCTTTGACATCCTGCACTTTCAGACGCTGTTTACTCGTGTGCTCTTCATGAGCAGAGTCTGACAGGGCACCTGGCTTAGATTCGGGACGATTGGATGTTGGAAGCAGGAGCGTCAGGGCGAGTGCACCCGCACCAGCTGCAAGGGCCCAGTTAATCCATTTCGGTCTGGACATGGTGGATGGAACCTCCTTCGTTCATTTTGGACAATCATTAACAGTGCTTCGTCGTTGTCACTGGTTATATCTATCGTTAGAAAAAGCGGATATTTTTATGCAGGCGAGTTCGAGTCTAACTGCGTATAATAGGCATGTTTAACGGCAGAAGCGGAAAGCATGATTAAGGGATACCGCTCGTCATCTTTTTATGGTAGGATTATAGCTGAGAATTCAAAGGTCAGGGGAAAACCACCGTTGGCCGACCTATATGTAAGGACTTATTTAAGGGGGAGCTACCTTTATGTCAGCAGCCAATGTACAGAAAACATGTGAGTCAACTAGGGAAAAGTTAAAACCGGCTATCGATCGGATTGAAAAATTTTTGAATGATAATGCTTTGCCTGAACTGGATCAGAATCAGACGGAAGAATCAACAGCCTTCTACAAAGGATTTCTTTCAGATCTCCGTCATTTGCTCGTTTTTTCTGAAGTTTCTTACGAAAAACTTGGCGTTGTGCTGCGTCGTGCCAACTTTGATGTCGATTTTGCCGAAAAGGCTCTTTATAATACGTATCACCAATGCGTAAACAGCTTTTTCTATCCCAAAAATGAATGTTATTCCGAAGACGGAAGATACGCTTACACAGGACAAGATGCCATTCGTTTCCGTGACAAGCCAATCCGTGCAGTACGGGATGTTATTCTTGAGGTTTCCAAAACGTACGAAGAATTGCGCGATGATCTGGCATATTATGAAAGTGATTACCTGACCCAGCGCCGTATGCAAAATCAACGGAATCACGCCTAATTAACGTTTAAACCTGAATATGAAATTGGACGAAACCGCCCTTGTGGCGGTTTTTTTGTGTTTTTAGTGAGAATCAGACGAGGTGTAATCATGTCATCATCTGGCATTTTGACGGGGAATATCAGGTTTGTGGCGGGGAGACAATAGTAGTCGAGGTGATAAAAAATGAGCCAAGACAAACCAATTGTCAAATGCAGCGTCTCCAACTGCAACTTTTGGGGAGAGAACAACTTCTGCCACGCTGATGCCATCATGATTGACATCGACCAACATGCCACCCGTCGTCTGCATGAGGAATTTGCCGGTGAGACATTTGACTCCGATCACCATGATCATGCACGCACATCCTCTGCAACATGCTGTCACACGTTCAAACCCAAGTGAGCAGTCATCCCTATTCATAACGGAGGTGCTTCCCAATGAAAAATGACGATAATAAGTTTAATTTTCAAGATCGTCCTAAAATCAATGTTGACGGTGAAAAACAGCGTATGCGCGTCGATTATCCCAGAAAAGCACATCGGGAAGAATACGGGGCAGAGGTCGCTCCTCCGACTGTTGTAAGAACTGGAGGTACCGAACGGGCAGAGCCTGTACCGGAGAAACATGAGGCAGACCGGGTCATGGAATCAACAGGCAAGGTCGCGGGTTACATGGGACTTGCCTTCGGGATTGCGTCCTTGTTCATGTGGTCAATCGTACTTGGGCCGGCCGCAGCCGTACTGGGTTACTATGCTTATGTGAATGGTCGTAAGACAGCGGGAGCCTGGTCCATTGGACTGGGTATTGTAGCCACGCTGAGTTATTTTTTCATGATTCCATTCGCTCGCTAAATTGTAAAATGATTCACTCACAAGCCTTCTGTTCTCACCCAAATGTGGTGAATTACAGAAGGTTTCTTTCGTATATGCGCAGGTTAAGTGGGAAGATTCATATATTTTTTTGAAAACAATGGAACCTTGCTGTAAAAGGATGTAGAATAAGGTCATAATACGCTTAATTATACGGGAGTGGGTATAACTCATGCAGATTGATCCAAGCGGATCGCGGCAGTTATTGGAACTGCAATTGTCCAATGTGAATAACCAAACCAGTGGATCACAACCAAATGCTGGTTCAACAGTGGATTTCGCCAATGTGATGGACGGGCTGTTAGGTACGGGTGCCAATTCGACGAGCAATACAGATTCTACCGCTACGGTCTCCAAAAGATCCAGTGATGGTCTGTTGTGGCTGCAACTCGGAAGCACGTACAATCCGGATATAAATACGGCAGGATCGTCCTCTGTCTCCAATAACATCGTTGAGTCTTTATTATCTTCATCCAATGCAGGAATCGTGGATTCCGGAGCATCTGTACCTACGGATTATGAATCTTTGATTGCGGAAGCAAGTGCGAAGTATGGTGTTCCTGAATCATTGATCAAGGCGGTCATTGACACAGAGTCCAATTTTAATCCAAATGTCGTGTCCTCCGCCGGTGCCAAAGGGCTCATGCAATTAATGGATGGCACGGCTGCAGGGCTGGGTGTGAGTAATTCATTTGATCCTGCCCAGAACATTGATGCGGGTACGAAGTATCTTTCCCTTCAGCTCCAGCGTTTCGGTGGAGAAGTGAAGATGGCGCTTGCCGCGTATAATGCAGGACCAGGGCGCGTTTCACGCCTGGGCGTGTCGAGTGATAGCGAACTGATGAGTGTACTTAACCGTCTGCCTTCCGAAACTCAGAATTATATCTCCAAGGTGGAGAAGGCACAGTCAAAGTATGTGATCTAAACTCACAGATAGACATTTGTGAAAACACATGATAGGCAAGCCAAGATCAAATGTGGGAGCAGTAGCGCTTGAAACGCCTGTTCCCGGTTGGTCTTTTTGTGTTGTATGGGTATCATGTTACAATGCTCACTGTAGGTTCATGAACGAAGAGATAAAGGGAGGTCTAACCTCATTTGAAATATTTTGATTATGCTGCAACCACACCTCCTCATCCGGATGTGATTCGTACGATGGCCGAAATTATGGAGACACAATTCGGTAATCCGTCCTCCATCCATGGGTATGGAGAGCGTGCTCATCAGTTGCTGCGTCGTGCACGATCCGGATGTGCTGCGGCAATCGGCGTTAAGCCTGAAGAGATTGTGTTTACTTCTGGTGCGACCGAGAGCAATAATCTGGCCATAAAAGGTGCGGCATTACGTTATCAGTCACGAGGCAGACACATCATCACTACGGCTACCGAGCATGCCTCGGTGTATGAAAGTTTTATGCAATTGCAGCAATGGGGATGGGACGTGACGTTAATTCCTGTCAATTCCAATGGTGTGGTCAACGCTCAGCAGGTTGTAGACGCGATCAGACCGGATACGGTGCTTGTGAGTCTGATGCATGTAAACAATGAAACAGGTGCCATCCATCCAATTGCAGAGATCGGCAAACAGCTCAAAAAGAAAGCACCACGCGTGCTTTTCCATGTGGATGGTGTTCAGGGCTTTGGAAAAATGAAGGCAACACCTGCGGCTTGGGGTGCAGATCTGTACAGTCTGTCTGCTCACAAGATTCGTGGACCGAAGGGAGCAGGTCTCCTGTATGTGCGAAGTGGAGTGGAGCTTACGCCACTATTGTCAGGAGGATCACAGGAGCAGGGCCTAAGAGCAGGCACAGAAAACGTGGCCTTACTGGTAGGCATGGCTAAGGCGATGCGAATGGCAGCAGAAGATCAGGTTGATTTTGCCCGGCGTACAACGGTGCTCCGTGATCGATTGATGGAAACGATACGTGCCATTCCTGAATTTGAATTGAACAGTCGCCCAGAGGGTGCACCTCATATTGTGCACTTCTCCTATCCCGGGATGAAGGCAGAAGTGGCGCTGCACACCTTGGAGCAACTTGGTGTAACCATATCGACCCAATCTGCCTGTTCTTCGCGTTCGGCTGAACCGAGTAGGGCTCTACTTGCGATGGGCAGAGATGCAGCTTGTGCTGGTGGCGGATTGCGTATTAGTCTTGGAAATGAACATACAGAAGAAGATGTAGCCTTGCTTGAACAGGCTTTACATCAGATGGTGGCGCAGTTGCGGCCCCTCGAAAGGCGGATGTAATGGATATGAAATATGATATGCTGCTTCTCCGTTTCGGAGAGTTTATGTTAAAAGGGAAAAATCGTGCCCGATTTGAAAAAACGATCATTACACAGGTGAAAGCTTTGCTTAAACCTTATCCAGGAGCGAGCCTTCGCAAAGAATATGGCCGTGTCTATGTGGATCTTGGCGGTGAATCACATACTGAACTAATTAAGGTGCTGAAGCGGGTATTCGGCGTGATGTCGATTAGTCCGGTTAAAGTTACTCCATCCGAGCTTGATGAGATTGTGAAAACAGCAGTCGCATTTATGGACGAAAGGGAGGACGAATTCAAGGAAGGCACCACATTCAAGGTGAATGTAAGGCGGGTATGGAAGGAGTTTCCGAACTCTTCCCATGAAATGAACCATCTGGTTGGTTCCCCGATCCTTCGAAAGTTCCAGCAATTGAGTGTTGATGTTCGCGAGCCTGATATTGAGCTACGAGTGGAAATTCGAGATCAGGGCACCTATATTTTCAACGAAACCATTCCGGCAGTAGGTGGGTTTCCGCTGGGCACGAATGGAAAAGCGATGGTACTGCTATCAGGTGGAATAGACAGCCCGGTTGCAGCCTGGTCTTCCATGCGCCGTGGACTTGAAGTGGAATGTGTACATTTTTACAGTTACCCGTTCACAAGCCAGCGTGCCAAAGAGAAAGTCATTGATTTGGCACGTGCCCTTGCTGATCATGCAGGAACAATCAAGTTGCATCTGGTTCCATTTACAGAGATTCAAACAGCATTTACCCAACTGGGTCAGGACAATCTGATTATTACGCTGATGCGACGTTCAATGCTGCGAATTGCATCCAAACTTGCCGAGCGTGAGCGGGCAATCGCACTGATCACCGGGGATAGCTTGGGCCAAGTAGCGAGTCAGACTCTTCCGAGTATGAATGTCATTGGTCGTGCGACGGATCTGCCACTTTTGCGACCACTGGTTATGATGGATAAACAGGAGATCATTACCCTGTCAAAACAGATCGGAACGTATGACATATCTATTTTGCCATATGAGGATTGCTGTACTCTCTTTGTGCCAAAGTCACCTTCAACCAATCCAAATCTTCGAATTGTTGATAAAATTGAATCAACAATGAGCCATCTCTCAGAATGGGTGGATCAAGCAGTGGAACAAACTGAAACGATCACATTACACGCTGGTGAAACTTCTGTGGTAACGAATCAGACAGGCGACAATGGCATGAAGGATGACTGGTTCTAAACTCAATAAAATTTAGCATGGCTGACATAATAAGGGCTATGTTAACTGCAAAAAAGGACTGTCCGATGAAATATCGTTCAGTCCTTTGCTGTATTCAGATAAAATTTTAGTTTAAATTAGCCTACGAATAGGAGCGCTGCTGTTCCCCGCCAGATCCCTTGTGGCTGGAACTGCTGGAGCGTTTGCGATAACCTGCAAAGACTACGCCTGCAATAACCACAACGATGAAGAGAATGCGCAATGCCGGATGTTCAGTAAAGTAAGGCAAGAGTCGCTGTTCCTCAGTGATCATATTGGAAGCCGTATACCCGAGAACGATGGCTCCGACATAGATGATCCAAGGAAAGTGATTAATTAGCTTGATAAACAGGGTACTGCCCCAGACGATAATAGGTACACTAATCAGGAGTCCAAGGATGACAAGCACGAGATGCTGCTGCGCTGCTCCAGCAACTGCAATCACGTTATCGAGTCCCATGGCTGCATCCGCGATCACGATGGTACGAATAGCGGTCCACAAGGAAGTTCCCGCCTGGACATCATTGTGTTCATCTCCCTGATCCGCCAATAATTTATAGGCAATCCAGATCAGAAGTATGCCTCCCACAAGCAAGAGCCACGGAACTTTAAGCAACCATAAAACAACAACTGTTGCTAAAATTCGAATCAAAAGTGCGCCGCCAGTTCCATATAGAATCGCCTTTTTCTGCACGGAAGGGTGCAAATTTCGAGCTGCGAGACCAATGACGATGGCATTATCCCCAGCCAGAATTAGATCAATAAAGACAACGTTCAGCAAAGCCAGCCAGAATGTGGGACTAAATAGCTCCATGAGATATGTCACTCCTTATATACGGTTCAATCATTAAGAATAGCATGGACAACTCTGACATACAAGTTAATGTGGGG
This sequence comes from Paenibacillus sp. Y5S-9, assembly GCF_036894235.1. Taxonomy (NCBI): domain Bacteria; kingdom Bacillati; phylum Bacillota; class Bacilli; order Caryophanales; family Paenibacillaceae; genus Paenibacillus; species Paenibacillus sp. Y5S-9. The sequence goes on along the minus strand of NZ_CP145887.1, from coordinate 4,828,824 downwards.
GGATGAGGACATGGATACACTATGGCTGTTAACTGAAATTTTAATGATCAATCTGGTATTGAGTGGAGATAATGCGGTTGTTATTGCGCTTGCCAGCAAGGATCTGCCACCAGTACAACGCAAAAAAGCGGTATGGTGGGGAGCTTTTGGTGCGGTACTGCTGCGTTGTGTATTAACCTTTGTAGCGGTATTATTGCTGGGAATTCCCTTTATCCAAGCGGCAGGTGGGCTGTTGTTACTCTGGATTGCAGTAAAGCTGCTGCTTCAAAATGAGGATGAGGTACATATTCGAGAAGCTTCTACGACCTGGAAAGCTATTCAAACCATTCTGATTGCGGATTTTGTAATGAGTCTGGATAACGTTTTGGCCATAGCGGCTTTGGCAGATGGAGATTTGGCTTTGATTGTCATCGGTATTGCAATCAGTATCCCCATTGTTGTATGGGGGAGCGGGTTAATTGTTGGTTTGTTGAAGCGATTTCCGATTCTTGTATTCGCTGGCTCAGGCATCCTAGCCTTCACAGCAGGTGAGATGGTGATGAAAGACCCCAAGTTAGGAGAATGGCTGGGAGGTATGGCATCAGAGGTGCATACGCTGTTACCCGCAGCAATGGCTTGTCTTGTGGTTGCGATTGGAGGCGCACATAAATTTGTGCGGAAGAACGCATAGTTTAATTTTGGATAAAAGCTTGAACATATGACCGTCTGAACCGTCCGGTTTAGGCGGTTTTGTGTTGAGAGAATACGCTTGTGAATACAACAACCATTGGGCTAGTCATAAGTTGCACATTTTAGGGTAATAAAGGTAAAGGACGCACGCAAAGTGCGACATAAAGTATAGTTTTTTGCCGAAACATCGGATACACTAGAAGCAGGATTACAGGTTTAAAATCAACAGTCAGCATGAAATGCGTATCGTTTATGAGGAAATAAAGTACATAGCCATAGTATAAGAGGTGATTGCAGATGAGGATGAGAAATGAAAAAGCGATTGGACTATTTATTGCAGCTGCGGGAATTATTATTCTGCTTGGCAAGTTTGGCGTGTTTGGATTTATAGGTCGCAATTTCTGGCCTTTGCTGATCCTGCTGCCAGGAATCGCCCTTCATGCGTTATATTATGCGCGCATTTTACCATCGTGGTCCCTTGTCCCTGCCGGCATACTAACGGTGTATGGTGTTTTATTCAGTATAACGAATACATGGGGCGCTGGACTTATGAGCAGGCTGTGGCCAGCATTCTTGCTTGGGTTCGCCATAGGGTTACTCGAATATGGAATGGCTGAACGGCGAAGACCGGAATATGTGTTACCTGCAGCTTTGATCCTTGGTGCGGTGTCCATCATATTATTCGGATTTACCTTGCTGCAAACGGGAATAATCTATGTACTTGCTGTCCTTTTGATCTTGGCCGGAGTCTGGTTATTGCTTGGGCGAGGACGTCAAGGGAGAGGCTGGTAACATTCCCATTGGTCTTTTCGTGCGAAATATCTTGATTTTTACCTATAATAAACTATAATATAAGGGATATAGACATGCGTCGGGATATCACCGACGCTTATTTTGTGAGTAACCTGCGAAATTGCGGGAAGTTTAGTAGATAAGAATTGAAATTGGAAAGGATATGGATACAAACCATGCATTCAAGAGAACACATTCGCAATATTGCGATTATTGCCCACGTCGACCACGGGAAAACTACGCTCGTCGACAAGTTGCTCCAGCAATCCGGTACTTTCCGTGATCACGAAACGGTACAGGAGCGCGCAATGGACTCCAACGATTTGGAGCGTGAACGCGGTATTACGATTTTGGCCAAAAACACGGCTATAACTTATAAAGATTATCTGATCAACATTGTGGATACACCAGGACACGCCGACTTCGGTGGTGAAGTGGAACGTATCATGAAAATGGTTGACGGCGTATTGCTCGTTGTTGATGCATATGAAGGCTGTATGCCACAAACGAAGTTTGTACTTCGTAAAGCTCTAGAGCACAACCTGACACCAATCGTTGTTGTTAACAAAATTGACCGTCCAGCGGCTCGCCCGACTGAGGTTATTGATGAAGTATTGGACCTGTTCATTGAACTGGGTGCCAACGATCAACAACTTGAATTCCCTGTTGTATATGCTTCCGCATTGAACGGAACATCCAGCATGGATAATGATCCTGCAAAACAGGATGACAACATGATGGCGATTTACAATACCATCGTTAGTCATATCCCACACCCTACCGAAAATGTTGAAGAACCACTTCAATTCCTCGTTACTTTGATGGACTACAATGAATACCTTGGCCGTATTGCCATTGGTCGTGTTAACCGCGGTGTGATCCGTCAAGGACAATCGGTAACGGTTATTATGCGTGATGGTAAGAGCAAAACTGCACGTATCGAGAAACTGTTCGGTTTCCAAGGTCTCAAACGTATTGAGACGGAAGAAGCAGGAGCAGGCGACATCGTTGCCATTGCAGGAATCAAGGACATCAACATTGGTGAAACCATTGCCGACCCTAACAATCCAGAAGCACTTCCAGTTTTGAAAATTGATGAGCCTACACTGCAAATGACGTTCCTCGTGAACAACAGTCCATTCGCAGGTCGTGAAGGTAAATGGGTAACTTCCCGTAAACTTCGTGAGCGTTTGTTAAAAGAATTGGAAACAGACGTTTCCCTTCGTGTTGACGAAACGGATAGCCCGGATGCATTTGTCGTTTCCGGACGTGGTGAGCTTCACTTGGGTATCCTGATTGAGAATATGCGTCGTGAAGGATATGAATTGCAAGTATCCAAACCAGAAGTTATCGTTAAAGAAGTTGACGGTAAGAAAATGGAACCTCTCGAGCGCTTGTTGATTGATATCCCTGAAGAGAGCATGGGTTCCGTAATGGAGAGCCTGGGCGCACGTAAAGCAGAGATGGTTAACATGGTTAACACAGGTAGTGGTCAAGTTCGTCTGGAGTTCCTGATTCCAGCACGTGGTTTGATCGGATATAGCACAAACTTCCTGACATTGACTCGTGGTTACGGTGTAATGAACCATGCATTTGACAGCTACGCTCCAGTAGTATCCGGTCAAGTGGGTGGACGTCACCAAGGCGTGCTGATCTCAACTGAGACTGGTACATCTACGTTCTATGGCATGATGGGCGTTGAAGATCGCGGTACGCTCTTCTTGGAGCCAGGTACTGAAATCTACGAAGGTATGATTGTTGGTGAACATACACGTGACAATGATATCGTTGTTAACATCTGCAAAGAAAAACAACTGACTAACGTTCGTTCTTCCGGTAAAGATGATACGGTTAAAATTAAAACTCCAATTATCTTCTCGTTGGAACAAGCGCTTGAATATCTGAATGAAGATGAATATTGTGAGATTACACCAAAATCTATTCGTCTTCGTAAGAAGATCCTGAATAAATCCGAGCGTGAGCGTGCAGAAAAACAACGCAAAATGGCTTCTAAAGCTTAATAACAACAAAATAATATATATAAGTTAACGTTTGATGGAACACATATGCACCATCGGCGTTAATTACAACCCACTAAAGTAGTGGAGGATACGGAATCGATTCTGTAGGAGCGAAGCGTTCGCCTTTATCCCCGGATTTTACCATTGAAAAATGGATCAAAAAAATCTGGGGATAACAGCGACCAAAAGAACGATCCGAATCCGAAACGGTCACATTGCAGAGCTTTGTAATTAATGTTGTTGGTGTTTTTCCATCAACCAGTTAACTTATATCCTAGCATGAACACGAAAGGAGCTGGCTGTGCATGCAAGCATGGTTCGCATCAAACCCGATCGTAGCCTACATCGTCATCTTTGTATTGATTACTTACGTATATAACAAGGTGTTTCGGGTACGTCAGAAATTGCCACTTGGTAAGGAAATCGTTCTCTATATTTTGATGGCGATGGGCACATTCATGCTTCTTATTTTTCAGATCGACAAGCTGCCCATCATTCAATGTTTGTTGGTCGCGGTTGGTTTGATGTTGTTAGTGAGAGTGCGTTATTTTATTGAAGGTCGTCAAAAGAAAAAAGCGGAAGCTGCCGCTCGAAACTCATAAATCCTGTCTTGTACAGACCAATCCGTTTTCCTTAGGGAAAGCGGTTGTCTTTTATTTAGACAAAAACAGATGTGATAAAGGTGTTGAAGATATGAACTCAAATTCGAACGGACTGCCTCCACGGAGACAGGCACCAACGCAATCCGGTGCTTCTGGATCGAAGAATGGCAAGGGCAAGCAGCCTAAGAAGAAAAAGAGAATGAATGCTTTTGGCAGAATCCTTTTAAGTCTATTGGTTATTGCCATTGTGGTAGGTGGTGGATATGCGTACTGGGTATACAATCAAGTCGTGGATACAGGCATCGATAAACCGGTACCTCCCGGGATGTCAGCCACAACCAAACCGATCACGATGCTGTTATTAGGCACAGATAACCGTCCTGAAACTGGCACATATCTCTCGGATGTTGTTATGGTGGCTTCGTTGAATCCGGAGACCAAGACGGCAACCATTGTATCTTTGCCTCGAGACACGCGTATTCAATTGGATGGGTACAAATCCAACAAGCTGAATTCCTATTATCCAAGATTCAAAGCACAAGAAAAAACTACTGGCAAAAATGCAGAGGATCAGATGAAAGAAATGATGGGCAAGTATTTGGATGTAGATATTAATTATACAACCGTTCTGAATTTCCAGGCATTCCGTGATGCTGTCAATGCCGTGGGTGGCGTGGATGTGACTGTGGATAAAAATATGTGTTATAGAGATACAGCCGATGGTACAGATATCAATCTGGTCGCAGGCGCACAACATCTCGATGGTAAAGCAGCACTAGATTTTGTTCGTTACCGCAAATCCAATTGTAATCCAAAGACTGATGAATCCAATGACTTTGATCGTAACAAACGTCAAAACCAAGTGCTGAACTCCATGCTGGATCAGATGAAATCTCTTGGGGGCATTACAAAGATCAGCAAGGTGATTGGTGCAGTTGACAAGAATATGACGACAGATGTGGAATCGGAACAAATGAAAAACTTTATCTCGACGTATTGGAACATTTCCACTTCGGATGTACATTATACTCCGGTTACCGGAGAGTGGAGAAGTCCATATGTGTATATTAATGAGACGGAACTCGCCAATGCCAAGCAGGCTTTACAAGATACACTTTCAGGTAAAGTAACGGCTTCACCTTCAGGCGAATAACCTTCATTCTTTTGGGATTGGAAGCACGTTAATCGGTATGCTATAATAACATAAACCAAGTACAAGAATTGCATAAAGAAGGTTAGGGGGCTGGTTGAATGTCCGAAGCCGTCACACAATTAACTGAATCTCTTTTACAGCAATTCAAGAATGAGACCTTTGTGCTTCTGAGCACAGTGGATGTAGAATCCGGAGGTCCGACTTCAACAGCCATCTCCTGGATTTATGCGGAGAATGCTTCTACTTTTCGTGTAGCAATTGATCATCGTTCACGTTTAGTGAATAACATGATTACTAATCCGCTCATTACGGTTACTGTCTTTGGAGAAGAGATGGTGTACGCAGTGAACGGACGTGCTGTGGTACGACAAGATCCGCTGCAGGATGTTCCATTTAATATGTGCTGTTTCGACATCACAATTGAAGCGGTGAGGAATGCTCTGTTTTACGGCGCTCAATTGTCCTCTGTGCCTCAATATGTCAAAATATATGATCAGCGTGCTGCTGAGAAATTAGATGAGCAGGTTTTTGCTGCAATGAAAAAAGCCTAGTGAGAGATCACTGGGCTTTTTGTTGTCTTTTGTCAGATGAATGCAGCTGCTGCATTTGTTGTTTTTGATTCACGTTTTCATCCGGATTTTGACGGACTTTGACGTCTTTCGGGAGTTGAGGGATAATTCGTCCCACCATGTCAGCAAGTTCTGAAGCAAAACCGGAGATTGGGTGCCCTTGACGAATATGTTCACCGATTTCTTTAATTCGTTCGGTGACATCTGCATCTGCAGTAACGATGGAATCTACACCTTCGGGGTCTTTGCGAAGTGCTTCGGCAACTGCGTACTTAATGGTACCAACCCGAGCACGTTCCAGTTCACCATCAACATCGATGCCAACTACGGCTGTATTACCGAGTATGACGCAGTTCGCATCTTCAACACCTTCCACTTGCTTGGCAAGGGCTTTAAGGTGATTGATTCGTTTTTCATTTGGCATCCGGCCACTCTGTGCATCATCCGCAATGTTGGTATCATGGACTTCACCTGTATTCTCATTGAGGCGGTCCAAACGTGAAGGATTCATCCGATCTTCCTGTGCATTGAGCATGTGAGATCCTTTCCCTTGATCTTGCTGAGTTGTTACATTTCCTCCGTAACCTTTCGCATGTGTACCTTGATTCGGCGAAGCGCTGCGTGTGGAACTGTTGCAACCTGTAAGTATAAAGATCAGAAGCAGCGTGCAAACCCATATTTTCATAAATGTTCATCCTTTCTTGGAGTTTTTCAGAATGGTTGACAATTATTTTGCCCTAGTCGAATACATTTATGTATGGGATCATGATTGTCCATGCCGCTGCTGAAAGATCACACTATTCATGCCTTTAACGACGCCGCTTTGGAGGGGATTGAATGAAAAAGATTTTTGTATTGGATACCAACGTGCTTCTGCATGACCCCAATGCCATATTTGCCTTTGAGGAACATGAGGTAATCATTCCCGCGGTTGTACTGGAGGAGATCGACTCCAAAAAAAGAAATGCCGATGAAATTGGGCGTAATGCCCGTAATGTATCCAGACTGTTAGACGGATTACGTGAGCTGGGTCACTTGCACAGTGGGGTACCTTTGGCTAATGGAGGTAACCTGAAAGTAGAGCTGAATCATCGGAGTTTCGTGAAAGTTCAGGAAATGTTTGGTGAAGTGTCCAACGATAATCGCATTTTGGCTGTCGCACTGAATTATCAGATTGAGGAGAATGAAAAGGAAGTAGTCGAACGTCAGGTCGTGCTTGTCAGTAAAGATGTACTTGTGCGTATCAAAGCGGATGTACTTGGTCTGTTCACACAGGATTACTTATCAGATCGGACGGCAGGACTCAGTGAGTTATATCCAGGTTATACGGCCCTAAAAGTTCATCCGTCAGTGATTGATGAGTTTTACACATATCGTTTTTTACCAATCAAACCGTTACAATTGTCTTATTCGTTGTATCCGAATGAATTTGTCATTCTCAAGGATGAGATGGGAACCAATAAATCGGCTTTGCTTAAAGTGAACACAGAGGGAACCAAGCTGGAGCCGCTTTTCCTCAGTAATGACAATGTCTGGGGCATTAGCGCACGTAACGCACAACAACGCATGGCACTGGAACTGCTTTTGAATGATGACATCCCGCTTGTTACCATCACCGGTAAAGCTGGAACAGGGAAAACCTTGCTGGCACTTGCAGCAGGTCTGCTTAAGGTAGAGGATGATCATAAGTACAAAAAACTGCTGATCGCTCGCCCTGTTGTTCCCATGGGGAAAGATATCGGTTACTTGCCTGGTGAGAAGGAAGAAAAACTTCGTCCATGGATGCAGCCGATTTATGATAATCTGGAGTTTTTGTTTGACACCAAAAAAGCCGGAGATATCGATAAAATTCTAATGGGGCTTGGCAGTATTCAGGTGGAGGCTTTAACGTATATTCGTGGAAGATCGATACCTGGACAGTTTATCATAATTGATGAAGCCCAGAATCTCTCCCGCCATGAAGTGAAGACCATTGTATCAAGGGTCGGTGAAGGCAGTAAGATTATTTTGATGGGAGACCCTGAGCAGATAGACCATCCGTATCTTGATTCTGCCAGTAACGGCCTGACGTATATCGTGGAACGGTTCAAGCAAGAGGGAATCAGCGGACACATCATGCTCGAAAAAGGAGAACGGTCCAAGCTGGCACAGCTTGCAGCTGATTTATTGTAAAATTAAGGGGGATTTATTTCCCGGAAAATGTTGTTATTGAAGCCGGCTCCTGGAGCCGGCTTTTTGCTGAAAAAATAAGTAAGCGTTATTACACAGAACTCGATATGCTCGTATTATGCAAAAATCCGAAAAAGTGTTTTTCGGCAGGGTAGGACAAGAGTACTACTTATTTGTTACAATAATTGCTGCAGGAAAAAACTAGGTGAACAGGGAGGGAAGTTAATGAAGCGTAGACATCAGGTTGTTTTGTTCGCGGTATTGCTGCTTTCGTTAACGATCTTGTCACCGAGTTTTGACTTTAGAGGTTCACAGCTCAATCAGGAACGCGACCAGGAGAAGGATACCTTTCCGGGTTCGTTGTCCCGTAATGAAGATGCTCAAGCTCCGCTGGAGATTGTAGTGGCCATGTCGGATGTTGAGTTCCAAGCCTTTCAAAAAATAGCTAAAGAAGTTGCTGCTTCCCAGCTGGTAGAGATTAATCTTCGGAATGAGAAGCCGGATACATATAAGCATGTTTTGGATCTTGAATTTTCACTAGGGGAGAATGGTGATGTTGTTCTGCTTGATAGTGAGGAAGTGCAATACTATGCCCAAAAAGGGTACCTGTATCCGTTAAACGGAACAACATTGTCGAAGTCGCTAGGAGATACGGTAGTTGGGTTACGGGGAATGACAGAGTGGAATGGTTATCAATGGGGGATGCCTTTTGATTTTGATCCGTACATTCTGGCTGCACAATCTTCATTTCTGAAAAGATCTGGTCTGGAGTCATTACCTCACAATAAAGATCAGTGGGTCAGACTTACTCAACAAGCCATTGCGGAAGGCATCCCTTTAATTACAATGAACATCAATGATATGTACGGGACAAATGCGTGGCTGAATCATTTGGAACCAAGGATGGCGCTAGATCAAGTTAGTCAAACGCAAATAGATTCGCAAACAAGAGATCTTCAGCAGGGGATTCAGTTGATGAATCAGATTCAGCCCCTTATTAGGCTCAAGTCTACCAATCCAGGGTTTTCTCCAACTGCTGACCAGAACGACACACCGATGGTTGTATCATTGTTATCTCAATTATTAAGTGCAGATCAAGAGAGTGCAGTTGATGAAGATTCTTTGGAGCGGTTTTCTTTCGAAACCTTGGAAACTGTAAACTCCAGAAGCCTCGTTATTACTGCGGGTTCGGTTGAGGCTGAGGAGGCCAGTAGATGGATTGAAGGAATGACGTCCGCTACGACACAGCTGAAATGGTACCAACAGGTTAACCGGTTGCCCGCAAAGCAACAGGAGCTGGATTTGGAGTCTGAGAAACTCGTTGGACGTTATGATATGACAAAGGGACAATCCTGGTTCTCAACCACCCAAGATGTCCCCGCTGCAACGACCGAAAGTCATGCTCTAATAACTCGTTTTCATAAAAAAGTACAACAATTCTTAAAGGGAGAAATTACAGCGAATCAATACGTAGACAGTATTAGAACGGCGAACTAACTTTAAAAGGATATAGCTAGTTTTACTTCCAGTATGCCTTCACTTGTTGAAACATCGGTTGCTTTGACAAACGACAGGATTTTCTGTGGATAGAACCCAAGGTCAAATTCTCTTTCCAGCATTCGGCGAGTAGTGTCTGGTAATTCAAGCTGGTTGAATACAAGTTTGTCCACATGAAAACGAATGGAGTTTTGAGGTTCATTTTCTACCGTATAATGTCCTTCAATGCTTAATTGCAATTGATCCCGCTGACCGGAAGCTATAATCTTATCCTGATTAAACTGAAAGGCAAAATCTTCAAAGATTGAATTTTGGGAACGCAGAAATGCATTAAGCTCATCCTGCCCAATTCGAATCGTATACGTTGTTCCAGTCGTGGATATACCTCCGTTTTGTTTTTGGATAAAATCGGGCAGGTTCTGCATGGCAGATGCCAATGCTTTGAAATATCGTTTCACCTCATAGATGCCGATATTCTCCCAATAAAGGGTTAATTCATCCATCAGTTTCTGAATCGCTGCCGCATCTCCGCTGGTGGCTATTTGGGCATCCACTTCTTTTTGCAAGGTGACTACACGTTCCCGCTGGTTTTGAAGATTAGTCTTCATTTCGGTTAATTCTGTTGTAGTCTGACGAATCTGAGTGGAAGTCTGTTGCAGGGTGTGATAACGGTCCTGATACTTGTCCAGCACAGCCTGATCCCGTCCGATAATAATCTGGTAATAATCATACAGTACAAACAAGTCTTTGAACGACCTGGCTCCCAGGACCGTCATGAGGAGGCTGTCGCGTTCTCCTGTGTAGTAGGACCTCACGACAGCTCCGGCCCGATCTTGCTGAATATGTATCTGCTCTTCCTGTTCCTGAAGCTGGACGGATAATGTCTCGTATTGTTGAGCCAGCTGTTTCTGCCTTTCGGCGATCCGTTCGATTTCGTGATCGATTTCAACGATGGATAGACTTTTTTGCAATATCTCACGTGTATCCTCAGGTGAAGACTCTCCATAGGCATGGGCTAAAGGTAGCTGGAGGAATAAAATGATGCATAATATAAAGGCGGCAATGCCGTATTGACGATTCACCGATCCATTCTCCTTTCCGCTTCTTAAATGACAATCGTACAGGCTTGTTGTCTTCCAGACAATATATGAAACAAATACGTGAAATATCCTTAGTGGTTACATAACACCATGAACATTCATTAATCTGAACACAACAAAAAAGCAACCCGACAGTTATCGGATCACTTTGATGCTGCAGGTGGATTAGAGCGGCAACCCCATTTCGAATACGGTCCAGTAGCTGAACCCCGTGAATGTTACGATCATATAACCCCAGAAGAGCAATATGTACGTTCGCTCGGTAAATTTCAAGTATCCCAAAATGACAAAAAACGCAGTCTGCAGGAAAAAAAGCAAAGCCATTTCGACCAGATCTCCCGCAAAAGCCATCAGGCCAATTGCAAGCGTGAAGAACCCGAGTACCCGAAACATGCGTGCCACGGTAAATCCTCCTCTCCTAAGTACGTTCATAGATTGTCTACACAACATTATACCGGGAAAGGAAAAACGTGTAAACAAATTTGGATATGAAAGCGAATTCTTTTTTTACTCAAAGTAAGTATATAGGGATATGTTTTACGTATGTCACGTATGAGCAAGCCTGAATGTGGAAATACATTTTAGTATGAAATCAATTCTATGAACTCTATGAGAGGCATAAGAATGAATGAAGCAGCTTTTATACCTAATTCACATACCGGGCTTCCGGTAATGCGGACGGTTATTTTAGGATGTTGTTAGGAGGGTATTATAGCATGACTGCAGTGAGACAGGATGCTTGGAGTACAGAGGACGATTTGATATTGGCTGAGGTTACTTTGCGTCATATTCGGGAAGGCAGTACACAATTGGCCGCTTTTGAAGAGGTGGGCGAAAAAATAGGCAGAACATCTGCCGCATGCGGTTTTCGCTGGAACAGTTGTGTACGTAAAAAGTATGATTCTGCCATCAGTAACGCCAAGGCACAACGACAAAAACGAAGTTATCTCAGAAAGCAGCCAGCTATGCTCGGACCGCAGGTTGCAGCATTGTCTACACTGGACACTGAAGAACATCTGTACAAATCAGATGGGATCTCAGACGATTCATTATCGATGGATGCAGTAATCCGCTTCCTGCGGCAATGGAAGGGAACAGTGCAGGAGAGTAATCGTCAACTCAAGATGCTGGAGAAGGAGCTTCGCGAGAAAGAAGATGAATTGCTTGAACTACGTCTTGAGAATGACCGTCTCTCCAAGGAAGTGAATGAAGTACAGACGGATTACCGTGTGGTGAATGACGACTACAAAGCTTTGATTCAGATTATGGATCGGGCTCGCAGACTCGCATTTTTGTCCGAAGAAGAAGAGGAACTTAAGACACGTTTCAAGATGGATGCCAACGGGAATCTGGAACGAATTGAATAACAAGTTCAGACGTTTGATTTGTGAAAGTCAGGTATGAACCCGCCACACCTCCGTTACACAACGGCAGGTATGACGGGTTTTTAGTTTGGTGTTTTTGTTCTATTATAGATAATAGAAGAGCAACTACTGAAGCGGAGAGGAGTGCATCATATGATCATTGACATCGTAGGAGCGGGGGCACTGGGTCTTTTATATGGCGGGAGACTGCTGGCGTCAGGTAACCAGGTCAGATTTTGGACGAGAACAACAGCTCAGGCTGACCTCCTCCGCCATAATGGAGTAACCATTGTGGAACAAGACGAAGAGATACACATTTTACCGGATCAAATACAGGCGAAACCAATAAGTGAGCTGACTGACACATGGATGAACACACCAGGAGAATGGTTACTGCTCATGGTTAAGCAGACAAGCATTGATGATTTCATTCATGAGATTAGTCCGTTACAAGATCATGTGCTGAATATCGCTTGTTTTCAGAATGGGATGGGCCATCTGGCAAAACTTCAGGCAGCTTTGCCAAAGTCGCTTTTGTGTAGTGCGGTTACAACAGAAGGTGCGAAGCGTACACAAAGTCAGGTAACTCGTGCAGGTACAGGTGAAACCAGGCTGGGGAGGTACAACATACATATAGTAGCTTCTACCTCTATAGAGGAGGAGAGAACATTTACTCTGTCGGGATCGTTGCAGCAGGCAGGATTTGACTGTACAGTGTCGAATGAAATCGATAAGCTGATATACAGGAAACTATTGATTAATTCAGTCATTAACCCGCTTACGGCACTATGGCGAATCCCTAATGGAGAATTGATCGTCAAGGAAGAACGAAAGAGGCTAATGCGCCAGTTATATGATGAAGTATTGTTAATCTACTCTGCAAGTGGAATATGTTTGGATCAGGATATGTGGGATCAACTGATATCGGTCTGTCGTTCTACTGCCACGAATACTTCCTCTATGCTTGCAGATGTTCTCGCTGGACGTGGTACAGAAGTGAGGTCAATTAACGGTCATGTTGTAAAGATGGCACAGAAGTTGGACCTTGTTGCACCTACACATGAAATACTGCTTCATCTGATTGAAGGAATGCAACCGGAAGGAGTGAATTAATGGGACTTTTTATTGTGTTGAGCATATTGCCCTTTTTTCCGTTCTTTCTTGTCTATTGGGGCATGTACGTATGGAAAAAAGACAAACGGAACGCCATGCGGATGGCAATGGATGTCACCACTTTTTTTCTTGTTTTTTCAGTATCGGCGTTATTCAACTTAACATTTGATTCGAATTTTGGTTTTTATCTGACACTATTACTCATACTACTAGCACTTGGATTCATCGGAGGTGCGCAAAATCGACTAAAGGGGAAGGTCGATGGGGGGAGAATGTTCCGGGCCGTATGGCGCATGGCCTTCATCATTATGAGTTTCGGGTATGTTTTGTTTACTTTATTTGGATTATTTAGATACTTCATGAAACAGATGTGAGGTTACATAACGCAAAAGAGGCAAAAAATGTGTCGATTTTGTCGAAAACTGAAAAAAACATTACTTTCTGAAAAAGTAATGTAGATTTTTTTGACCGGTGGTTGTATAATCTATAAACATATAAACCATATCAATTTAGGGGGAACGTGTTAGATGAAAAGGAAAAGTCTATTAGTCCTTTTGACGCTGATTTTGGCGTTCGGTACCGTACTTGCAGCGTGCGGATCGAAAAACGAAGGCACAGGTAACACCGATACTGGTTCTGCAAGCGAAGGAAATGGTCTTGCAAAAGATCAAATTCTGAAAATCAACCTGTCAGCTGAACCTCCTACGTTGGACCCGGCTCAAGCAAAAGACAGCCAAACCAACACAGTTCTGAAATTCTTGTATGAAGGTCTTGTACGCATCGATGCTGATGGTAAAGAACAAGCGGGCGTAGCTAAAGACTGGACAATCTCCGAAGATGGTTTGAAATATGTTTTCAACCTGAACCCGGATGCTAAATGGAGCAACGGTGATGCAATCACTGCCGAAGACTTTGTTCGTTCTTGGGAACGTGCTTTGAAACCGGAAACAGCTTCTCCATATGCATACCAATTGTACTACATCAAAGGCGCTGAAGGTTACAACCTCAGCAAAGATGAAACATACAAAGGTACTAAAGTCACAGATTTCTCACAAGTAGGCGTTAAAGCTACTGATGAGCACACATTGGAAGTAACTTTGGAAAACCCAACACCTTACTTCTTGGGTCTGACAGCATTCTACACGTACTACCCAGTACATGCATCTGCTGACACAAATGACAAATTCTTCACAGACTACAAAAACATGATCGTTAACGGACCATTTGTAATGGATCAATACTCCAAAGGTCAAAAAATTGTTGTGAAGAAAAACGATGGTTACCATGCAGCTGCCGATATTAAATTGGCTGAAATCGATATGTCTCTGACGAACAGCAGTGCTTCCGAACTGCAAGCTTACAAATCAGGACAATTGGACTACACTGGTGCACCTAACGGTGAAATTCCATCCGACCAAATTCCTTCTGTAAAAGCGGAATTGCCGGACGAGTTCAAAGCTACTGGTATTGCAAGTACGTACTACTATCAGTTCAACGTAAACGAAGCACCATTTAACAACGTTAAAATCCGTAAAGCATTTGCAATGGCAATTCAACGTCAGCTGATTGTTGACAAAGTTACACAAGGTGGACAAATTCCAGCATTCGGCTTTGTACCTCCAGGTATCCGTGGTGAAAACGGCGAATTCCGTGATGAGCACAAAGACGATTACTTCACAGAAAATGTGGAAGAAGCTAAAGCATTGCTTGCTGAAGGTATGAAAGAAGAAGGTTACACAACATTGCCAGCTGTTACGTTGATCTACAACACTAGTGATGGTCACGCGAAAATCGCTTTGGCGGTTGCTGACATGTGGAAACAAAATCTTGGTGTTGATGTGAAAACAGAAAACCAAGAGTGGGGCGTATTCCTTGAGAACCGTCAAAATCAAAACTTCCAAGTAGCTCGTGCAGGTTGGTCTGCTGACTACAACGATCCATACAACTTCTTGGAAATGTGGACTACTGGAAACACAAACAATGATTCCAAATTCAGCAACGAACAGTATGACAAAGATGTTAAAGACACTGTAAAATCTGCTGATCCAGCTGCACGTATGGCTGCATTTGCTGACGCTGAGAAAATCCTGATTCAAGATGAAATGGGCGTTATGCCAATCTATTACTACACTAACGTATCTTTGACCAAGCCTTACCTGAAAGGCGTACAACTTGATTTCAGTGGAGCTATTGACTTCACGCGTGCATATCTGGAAGAGAAATAAGTTGTTCTGAAGTCTAATATGAATACTTCGGGATATATATGTGGAATTCCATATATATCCCGATTTTTTGTATGTGCACCGATTTTCCTTATAATTCTTGAAATTTCCGATAAATGGATTGGACTTTATTTCTGTCTAATTCTACAATCGATTTGTATACAAAATATTGTTTGTGGAGGTGTGCAAGGGTTGGTTAAGTATGTGTTGAAAAAACTATTATTTATGCTGCTATCGCTTTTCATACTCGCATCTGCAACCTTCTTCCTGATGAAGGCTATTCCGGGTGACCCTTTTACATCCGAGAAAAAAGTATCTCCTGAAATTCGGGTTTTGCTGGAACAGAAGTATGGATTGGACAAACCGATGTATGAACAATACCTGAAGTATATGGGTGGAATCCTTAAGGGCGATTTCGGAGTCTCAATGAAATATCTCAATCGAGATGTAGCCGGAATGATCGGCGAAACATTCACCGCTTCGCTGAAGCTTGGAGTGTTTGCAATTGTTATCTCCATTATCGTGGGTGTTTTGCTGGGGCTTATTGCTGCAGTTTACCATCGTAAACTCATTGATGATATCACGATGATCCTCGCTGTCATAGGTATAGCTGTTCCGAGCTTCTTGCTTGCGTCACTATTGCAGTATCTCTTTGCTACTAAATTAGGCTGGTTTAACGTTATGGGCTTTGATGGTCCATTGGATTACGTTCTTCCGGTTGCAGCGCTATCTGCATCTCCGATTGCTTTTATCGCTCGTTTGACGCGTTCGAGCATGCTTGAAGTCTTACATGCAGATTATATCAAAACAGCTAAAGCCAAAGGTCTGAAATGGCCTGCAATTATGTTTAAACACGTTGTAAGAAACGGTATTCTACCGGTAGTAACTTATGTTGGTCCAATGACAGCGAATATCATCACAGGTTCCGTTGTAATTGAACAGATCTTTAACATCGGGGGAATTGGTAAAGTATTCGTAGAGAGTATCACAAACCGTGATTACACTATGATCATGGGGATTACAATTTTCTATGGTATCCTCCTGATGTTGGCTCGTTTCTTTACGGATATCGCTTACGTGCTGATTGATCCTAGAATTAAGCTGGAAAGCCGGAAGGGGGCATAACGTTGTCTGGCACGAATAATAAAAAGAATGAAACGGCGAACACGAACCTGACTAGTCAGGCAGCGGTAAAACCGCAAGAAAGTGTATCCCTTTTTAAAGATGCCATGTACAGACTTGCAACCAATAAGGCTGCTATGATAAGTCTGGGTGTATTGGTTCTTGTCGTGATTTTCTCTTTGATTGGTCCAACTTCTTTGTTCACAAGTTATAATTATTATTCCAATGATTTGTTGAATGCCAATGCAGCGCCGAGTGCGGAGCACTGGTTCGGTACGGACGAGCTTGGTCGTGACGTGTGGGTAAGAACTTGGGTAGGAGCACGTGTATCCCTTACTGTAGGTTTGGCCGCAGCCTTGATTGACCTTGTTATCGGGGTTATTTATGGAGCGATCATGGGTTTCTACGGTGGACGTGTAGATGGAATTATGAACAAGTTTTCCGAAATCCTCTACTCCTTGCCGTACATGCTTGTTGTAATTTTGTTGCTGGTTGTACTGGAACCAAGTCTGACAACGATTATCATTGCCCTCACCATCACAGGCTGGATCAGCATGTCATGGATTGTGCGTGGTGAGATTATGCAACTCAAAAACAGAGACTTTATTCTTGCTGCAAGGTCCATGGGAGCAAGCACAGGGCGTCAATTGTTCCGTCATTTGCTGCCCAATGCAATAGGACCGATTCTTGTAACATTGACATTGTCTATTCCAAATGCAATCTTTGCCGAAGCGTTCCTGAGCTTCCTTGGATTGGGTGTATCTGCACCAAGATCTTCACTTGGTTCTATGATCAATGATGCACTTACAGGCTGGACGCTATTCCCGTGGCGGATGTGGTTCCCAGCAGGTCTGATGGTTCTTACAATGCTTGCATTTAACTTGCTCGGAGACGGTCTGCGTGACGCACTCGATCCGAAATTACGTAAATAGAAACAGGAGGTGGGATTATGGAGCCGATTTTAACAGTCAAAGACCTGAGTGTGTCGTTCTCAACACGTTCTGGTGAATTTGATGCCGTTAAACATGTGAGTTTTGAACTTGGCAAAGGAGAGACGCTGGGGATCGTAGGTGAATCGGGTAGTGGTAAGAGTGTTACCGCCCAAACCATCATGAAATTGATTCCCTCCCCGCCTTCGAAGGTCAAAAGCGGAGAAATTACTTTTCACGGGCAAGACCTGCTGAATAAGACAGACAAACAAATGGAAGCGATTCGTGGTAAAGATATCGGTATGATCTTCCAAGATCCAATGACTTCATTGAATCCTACCATTAAAATTGGTAAACAAATTACTGAAGTATTGCGCAAGCATCAGAACATGTCCAAACAAGCGGCGAATAAAGCGGCTTTGGAGATGCTGGAACTTGTAGGTATTAAAAATGCGGCTATTCGCATGAATCATTATCCTCACCAATTCTCTGGTGGTATGCGTCAGCGTGCCATGATTGCAATAGCGCTTGCATGTCGTCCATCCCTTCTGATTGCGGATGAGCCGACAACTGCACTTGACGTTACAATTCAGGCTCAAATTCTGGATGTCATGAAAGACATGCAGCAAAAGCTGGGAACATCGATCATGCTGATTACGCATGACCTTGGTGTCGTAGCGGGTATGTGTGACCGTGTTGTTGTTATGAAGGAAGGCGAAGTTGTTGAAACAGGAACAACTGCTGAAATCTTTAGTAACCCTCAACATCCATACACCATTAAATTGCTGAATGCTTTGCCTCGTCTGGACGAGCCCAAAAAGGAAAAACCAGCTCCGGCTGGTATTATCAAAGGCAGCAATAAGCCTCTGGTACAAGTGAAAAACTTGAAACAGTACTTTAATTTGGGTAAAGGTAACATTCTCAAAGCGGTCAATGACGTAAGCTTTGATATCTTTGAAGGTGAAACACTTGGCGTTGTAGGCGAGTCTGGCTGTGGTAAATCCACAACAGGTCGTACCATTCTGCGTCTTTATGAGCCAACTGGCGGAAATGTTAACTTCAACGGAACGGATATCTACAAGTTGTCCCCGCGTAAAATGAAAGAAATGCGTAAAGATATGCAGATGATCTTCCAAGATCCATATGCATCTCTTAACCCGCGTTTCAATGTTATGGATATTATCGGGGAGTCCCTCGATATTCATGGTCTGGCTTCCAGCTCTAAAGAGCGTAAGAGACGAGTGGAGGAACTGCTTGATCTGGTAGGTTTGAATCCAAGTCATGCTCTTCGTTATCCACATGAATTCTCCGGTGGTCAAAGACAACGGATCGGGATTGCGCGTGCACTCGCTGTAGACCCTAAATTCATCATCTGTGATGAGCCATTGTCTGCACTGGATGTATCCATTCAGGCACAGGTCGTTAAATTGCTTGAAGAACTTCAGCAACGTCTCGGCTTGACTTACCTGTTTATCGCGCATGACTTGTCGATGGTTAAACATATCAGTGACCGTGTCGCTGTAATGTACATGGGTAAAGTGGTTGAGCTCGCAGAAAGTGAAGAACTATATGCGAACCCTATCCACCCTTATACCAAAACATTGCTCTCAGCAATCCCTGTACCTGATCCGGAAGTGGAAGCGAACAAACGTCGCATCTTGTTGCCGGAAGAGCATATGAGCCCGATTCAGAATGGATCTGGTGGTCCTGCAAATGACCCGTACAACCTGGAAAATGCTCAATTGATTGAGGTTTCCAAAGGTCACTGGGTTGCAGAACCTTACGTATAATAGGAATATTAATACGATATGCTATTATTGATGTATTAAATGCCGCCGACTCGTTCGGCGGTTTTTTTCGTATTTTAATCACTTTCTTTTGACGAAGAGGCCTTGAATTCGGTACAATCAAGAAAGGCTCTTTGAAGCAGAATAGGAGGCAGACCTCATGAACGGTATTACCGAGGCACTCCGCAGCGGATCAAGACTTGCAGAAGATTATATCTGTTCAAGAGATGCTGCGCGTGGCCTTTACGAGTATGACATTCGCTGGGAATCAGGACTTCAGGCGCGTGCCGAGTGGCTGGACCAATCGGAAAACACACGTATTGATCGTCGTGATCTGGCAGAGTATTTACGTATATATAATAAGCGGGTGAACGACCATGGAGAGGTTCATGCGTCCATCACACGTCTTGCAGAACAAGATGCACTAGTGGTTACAGGAGGACAGCAGAGCGGTCTGCTCACTGGACCACTGTTCGTCATATACAAAGCCGCCAGCGTAGTGGCAGCTGCGCGTGAAGCGGAAGAAAGACTTCAACGCCCGGTAGTCCCAGTATTTTGGATTGCTGGTGAAGACCATGACTGGGATGAGGTTAACCACACATATCTACCTGATCATCAGGGAGACATGAAGAAGGTCAAGTTACAAGGACGATTCGCAGGAAGGGATTCTGTGAGTAATGTTCATGTGGATACGCAGCAGTGGATGAATGTACTCGAACAGGTGGAACATCTTTTACCTGATACGATACATAAACCAGGACTGATGAAATGTATCACAGAGATCCATCAATCCAGTTCAAATCTGAGTGATGCATTTGCCCGCATGATATCTGCCTTGTTTGCCAGTAGTGGACTTGTTCTAATGGATGCATCGGATCCAGATTTACGCAGGTTGGAACAGCCCGTGTTTGAGCGGTTGATACGAAAAAATGAAGTGCTGCGCAGCGCATACACACAAGGTGCTTCGCTGGTACAACAAGCTGGTTATGCTATGCCTGCCGAAGTAGCGGAGGATGGAGCCAATCTGTTCTACATTCATGAAGGTACGCGTCTGCTCTTGTTGTTGAAGGACGGTTTATATAGTGATCGCAAAGGTTTGGTTTCTTTCACAGAGGAACGTTTGCTTCAGGAACTGGGAGAACATCCGGAGCGCTTCAGTAACAACGTATTGACACGACCATTAATGCAAGATTCCGTGCTGCCTGTAGCCGCTGTTATTTTGGGGCATGGTGAAATTGCATATTGGGGTTTGACTCGGGAAGCATTCCGTCAGTTCGGACTGCAAATGCCCATTTTGTTGCCGCGGTTGTCTTTCACCATTATGGAAGATATTCATCACAAACATATGAAACAATATGGACTTTCTTATCAGGATGTTCAATATCATATGGAAGAAAAGAAGGAACAGTGGCTCGCACAACAGGAGACGTTCCAGGTAGATGAACAGTTTGACAAGGTTCAGGAAGCGTTTCTTGATCTGTATGGACCATTGCTAGATGAGATCGCGGAGATTCATCCGGGGCTGGAACGAATTGGCGATACCAATTTGGGTAAAATCAACGAGCAAATGCAATATCTGAAACAGCAGACTCACAAAGCCATCGAAGACAAACATAATGTGAGTCTAAGGCACTGGAACGGCATTCAGAACTCCTTATTCCCAACGGGCAAACCACAGGAACGAGTACATAATGCACTCTTTTACCTGAATCGTTATGGCACCGAGTGGATCGACGAACTGATTAAGGCCTCAAGTGAATTCCTTGGAGAGCATAAGGTTATTGCACTATAGAGCCCTTTATAATAGAAGAAACACATAAACGAGGAGGACATGGAATGACTACACCTGCATTGCAAAACAGTATTGTTAAAGATATGGGACTCGCTTCAGAGGGTCATCTGAAAATTGACTGGGTAGAAGCGCATATGCCAGTACTGAACCGTATTCGTCGCCAATTTGAACAGGATCTTCCTTTTAAAGGTTTGAAGGTTGCCATTTGTCTTCATCTGGAAGCAAAAACAGCTTACTTGGCAAAAGTGATCCAAGCCGGCGGCGCAGAAGTAACGATTACGCACAGCAATCCATTGTCTACACAAGATGATGTTTGCGCAGCATTGGTGGAAGACGGCGTTACGGTGTATGCGAAGTACAATCCGGAGCCTGCGGAATTCAAATCACTGCAACTGCGTGCGCTTGAGGTGAAGCCTGATCTCATTATTGATGATGGTGGAGACTTTGCAACCATTATTGCATCCGAGCGCCCTGACCTCGCAGCAACCATTCGCGGAGGAGCAGAAGAAACGACAACGGGTATTATTCGTTTGAAAGCATTGGCGAAAGAAGGCCAATTAAAGTTTCCGATGGTTGCGGTTAATGACGCATACTGCAAGTATCTGTTTGACAATCGTTACGGTACTGGACAATCTGCATTCGACGGGATTATTCGTACAACTAACTTGGTTATCGCTGGTAAAAACGTAGTGGTAGCAGGTTATGGCTGGTGTGGTAAAGGTGTAGCGATGCGCGCCAAAGGTCTTGGTGCGAATGTGATTGTAACCGAGATCGATCCAATCAAAGCGGTAGAAGCACACATGGATGGGTTCCGTGTTATGACAATGGTGGAAGCCGCCAAATTGGGCGACTTCTTTATTGCAGTTACAGGCAATAAGGATGTTATCACAGGTGAGCATTACGATGTGATGAAGGACGGAGCGATCCTGAGTAATGCAGGTCACTTTGATGTTGAAGTGAATAAACCTGAACTGGCTAAACGTTCCGAATCGATTCGCACAGTTCGTCGCAACATTGAGGAATATCGTTTCAAAGACGGTCGTAAAATGTACCTTCTTGCAGAAGGTCGTCTTGTGAACCTGGGTGCAGCAGATGGTCACCCTGCCGAAATCATGGATACGACGTTTGCTCTGCAGGCGCTTGGTCTGCGTTATGTAAGTGAGAATTATGAAAACTTGGGTAAAAACGTTGTTAATGTACCTTATGATATTGACCAGCAGGTTGCCAGCTATAAACTTGAAAGCCTGAATATTGGCATCGACTCCTTGTCAGCTGAGCAAGAGAAATACCTGGATAGCTGGAAATTTTAAGTTTTATCCAATAATTACAAGCTGATGAAATGATTCAATAGGTATAGAATGGTTTATTGATGATATGGCTCATGTGCGGGTAGACATACGATTGCCCGTTTACGGGAAGCGTCTTTGATCCTGAGTGACAGGATCAAGGACGTTTTTTTATGCTGAAAAATTAAAAAATCAAGTAATGCAAGAAGGGTTTTGATTTTTTTGTGCGAATCTATTATGCTTAGGTGGTGGAAAGTGGGGCAAAGTGGGAGAAACGGGTGAGGAGTGAGTGGGCCAATGTTTATGGGGGAGTTCCAACATAGCATTGATGATAAGGGTCGGGTTATCATTCCGGCTAAATTCCGCGAATCTCTGGGACCGTCTTTCGTTGTCACACGGGGTTTGGACCAGTGTCTTTTCGTGTACCCCATGGAGGAGTGGGGGGTCATGGAACAGAAGCTCAAAGCACTGCCATTGATGAAATCTGATGCACGTGCGTTTACCCGGTTTTTTTTCTCGGGTGCAACCGAATGTGAACTGGACAAACAGGGCAGGGTAAATCTGCCGGGCAATTTAAGAGAGTATGCCAAGCTGGACAAGGATTGTGTTGTTCTTGGCGTGTCGAACCGGGTGGAGATTTGGAGCAAAGGCATATGGGAGAGTTATTTCAATCAATCCGAAGAAGCATTCAACGACATTGCCGAAAAGCTGGTCGATTTTAATTTTGATTTATAAAGTCAGGAGGGGTGCAGGTTGTTTCACCACATAACCGTACTCAAAGAAGAGGCAACAGAGGGATTAAACATCAAGCAGGACGGTATATACGTGGACTGCACTTTAGGCGGTGGCGGACATAGCTCCGTGATTGCTTCCAAGCTCGGTCCAGGGGGACGTCTGATCGCACTTGATCAGGATGATTGGGCTTTGGATAATGCTCGCGAGAAGCTCGCTGCTTATGGAGAACGTGTAACATTGGTGAAAACCAATTTTCGAGATCTGGAACAGGTACTCAAGGATCTGGATGTACCAATGAAGGATGGTGCACCACAGGTTGACGGTATTTTGTACGACTTGGGTGTGTCATCTCCGCAATTTGATGAAGGAGAACGTGGTTTCAGCTACAATCACGATGCTCCGCTCGATATGCGAATGGACCAGGATGCAATGCTGACGGCCAAAGAGATTGTGAATGAGTGGCCAGAAGAAGAGATTGCTCGAATTTTGTATCGCTATGGTGAAGAGAAGTTTTCGAGAAGAATTGCCCGTGTTATCGTCGGAAAACGAGCGCAGTCTACCATTGAGACGACAGGTGAACTCGTGGAACTGATCAAGGAAGGCATCCCGGCGGCAGCTCGCCGTACTGGTGGACATCCTGCCAAACGCAGCTTCCAGGCATTACGCATTGCCGTCAATGATGAGTTGGGTGCGTTCGAAGAAGGCTTGCATCAGGCTGTTCGTTGTCTGGCACCAGGAGGACGTGTATCTGTTATTACCTTCCACTCCCTTGAGGATCGGATATGTAAACAGATTTTCAGCAGTTATCTGGAAAAATGTACATGTCCACCCGATTTTCCGTTGTGTGTATGCGGCGGCAAGGGGAGCCTGCGTTTAGTTAACAGAAAACCGTTGATTCCAACGGAAACGGAATTGACCGAAAATTCACGTGCTCGTTCAGCCAAGCTGCGCGTAGCCGAGAAATTGTAGATCAAGAGTGGAGGAGAGAGTCGGAGTATGGCATATACACGTGGTAATCTCGCTGTAAAAGAAAAAGCGTCCCAGGAACGTGTGACCCAGCAACGATACAAAGAAACCACCAAAGTGGTGACCCGTCGTACGGGTCTTCCGGCACGAGAGAAGATTTTGTATCTGATTACCCTGGTTGCAGTTATCCTTGTTGGAGGAGCCTTGATGTCTCGTTATGCTCATATCTATGATCTGAACAAGCAGGCGCAGTCCACTATTTCGGATATCAAGGGGTATGAAAAGACAATTGCAGACCTGCAGGTGGAAAAAGAAACATTGAACAACCAGGTCATCGAAAATGCAAAACAACTTGGTTACGTTGAAGCTTCCGGTAAAGATGTCATTTATGTACCTCGCTCAACAAGTACGAAATCAACTGGTACTGAGTCGTCCTCCAATACAGCAAGCAGTAAGTAAAGAGGTGTTCCGATGATAAAAAGAATAAAG
Organism: Paenibacillus sp. Y5S-9; assembly: GCF_036894235.1. Taxonomy (NCBI): domain Bacteria; kingdom Bacillati; phylum Bacillota; class Bacilli; order Caryophanales; family Paenibacillaceae; genus Paenibacillus; species Paenibacillus sp. Y5S-9. Next base: position 4,804,447 of record NZ_CP145887.1, on the reverse strand, counting down.
ATGCGCACGTTGCTTATAGGGGGATGTATTACCCTCTTTTTTCTTGTACTCGTAACCCGAATCTTTTTCATTCAAGTTGTGAATGGCGGTGTATGGCAGGAACGAGCGGCCGGATTGGTAGAGCGGGAACAGACGATTAAGGCTGCACGTGGAACGATTACGGATAGAAACGGTAATATTTTGGCTACCGATGCCCCTGCCTATACGGTCTCCGTTAATCCATTATTAATTAATGAACTCGGAATTCAGGATGTTGTTACGGAGAAGCTCTCTGCCCTTCTTGGGAAAAATGAGAGTGAAATGCGTGCTTTGGTCACAGCCAAAAAGGAAGATGGCAAGTTCTATCAGCAACGTGAAGTACGCAGTGAAGGGTATAAGATAAGTCCTGAACTTGCCGCACAAGTCAACGAGTTGCGTGAAGAACTGCAAGAGGAATATAAGGCGCGTAATGCAATTGTGATGGCTCAGGAGTCGAAGCGTTTTTACCCTGAAGAAACACTTGCTTCTCACCTCTTGGGATACATGAGCCGTGATGGGAAAGCTGTCAATGGACTTGAAGTCTCGTATGATGAAGCACTGACAGGTACAGACGGATATTTGAATTATCAGAAGGATGCCAAAGGCATTAAACTTCCGGATTCACAAGATAACTATCTGCCACCTCAGAACGGTAAGAACCTTACGCTGACCATCGATGATACGATCCAGTTCTACATTGAGGATGCAATGAAAGAAGCCGTTGCCAAGTATAATCCACTGAGCATGACGGTCATTGCCGCGGATCCAAACACGATGGAGATTCTAGGGATGGCGAACTGGCCAACCTTTAACCCGAATACGTATGGAAGTACACCTGATCAAAAGAATTTTATCAACCATGCTACGCAATCAATCTATGAGCCGGGTAGTACATTCAAAATAGTTACACTAGCAGGGGCTGTTGAAGAAAAACTCTTTGATCCCAATGCAAGTTTTGAATCCAAACGCATGTATATCGGTGGTTTCCCGATTAGTGATAATGGTCATTCCTATGGTTGGATCTCGTATCTCGAAGGTGTCAAACGGTCAAGTAACATTGCTTTTGTTAACTTGGGTTACAACATGCTTGGCGGCGAACGTCTGCGTCATTACATAGACGAATTCGGCTTCGGCAAAAAGACGGGTATTGATCTGCCAAATGAGGCAGCGTCCCCGATCAAGCCACTGGTTTACAAATCCGAGATTGCTACGGCAGCCTATGGGCATGGTCTTGTACAGGTAACACCAATTCAACAGGTCGCAGCCATCTCTGCGATTGCCAACGGCGGCAAATTGCTGGAGCCACATCTGGTGAAGGAAATCAAGAACCCGAATGATGGAACAACGGAAGTCATCAAACCCAAAGTTGTTCGTCAGGTGATTTCCAAGGAATCTTCCAAACTGGTGAGCGGTTATCTGGAACAAGTGGTTGCAGATCAAACGATTGGTACCGGTCGTAACGCCTATATTGAAGGTTACCGTGTAGCTGGTAAAACAGGTACGGCAAGAAAGGTCGTTAACGGAGAATACAGCAAATCGAAAGACGTTGTATCGTTTATTGGATTCGCGCCAGTGAATAATCCGAAGATTGCTATACTTGTTGTCATTGACCAACCGGATGGAACCAACATTGGGGGAGGAACCGCAGCTGCGCCGGTGTTCAAAAAGATTGTCAGCCAGACTCTTCAATACATGGGAATACCCAAAGATACAGCCAAAACTCCTGACAAAAAGTCAAAAGAAGTCTCTGTCGTGCAAGCCAAGGCGCCTGACTTGAGTGGCAAGACAGCCAAACAGGCCAGAAGCCAGCTTCTAAGCGCAGGTATTGCTTATGTGACTCTTGGTCAAGGTGATAATGTAATTCGGCAGTATCCGGTTGCTGGCGCCTCTATGAATCCAGGCCAACGAATCTATCTGCTAACGGAAGAAAGCAGCAAGATGAAGATTCCCGATCTAACAGGAGAATCTCTCCGTGATGCCCTAGAAGTACTTTCTCTCATGAAAGTGGGGGTTACGGTCAAGGGCGAGGGTTATGTCGTGAAGCAAACCGAGCAGGTCGCAGGTGAGCAGAGAACTGTACAGTTAAACTTGCAAACTGCCAAAGCTGCAGTGACAGGTATAGCCGATGAGGCTCCAATCTCTTCTGATCCGTCGTCAGAAGCTGAAGTGAAGGAACAAGAGGCTTCGGGCGGAGAAGGTAAAACCGACGAAACAGACAAAACAGATAACAACAAGGCTCCTGCCAATGAATCCGAATCCTCTGACGATCCAGCAACAAACGGAGCTTCGCTTCCTTAGGGAGCTCTGACAGCTTGTTCTAACCCCCGGTTGTCCTGAATATTCATGAATGGAACGAATGTCATGATTTTGGGACGAGTGGGGGGATCTTTTCGTGAAGGGATCAAGCGTAAATCTGCGGCGCAGGTTGCTATGGAGTTTAATGATTTTAGTTTTGTTATTTTCGGCCCTGATGATCAGGCTTGCTTATGTACAGCTCGGGGAAGGCCCTGAATTGTCAGCAAAAGCAGAAGAATCCTGGCGGCGTAATATTCCTTACTCAGCCAAGCGGGGGGAGATCCTGGATCGAAATGGAACCTCTCTGGCCTATAATGTGACAACACCGACCATTATGGCCATTCCGGCTCAGGTTAAAGAAGCTGAAATCACAGCTAAAGCGCTGGCCCCATTGCTTGGGATGACGGAAGAAAAAGTGCTTGCAACCATCAAGAAACGAGAACTCATTGTAAGACTACAACCCGGCGGCCGCAAAATTACGATGGAGAAAGCTCAGCGCATCCGTGATTTGAAGCTTCCGGGTATCGTTGTTGCTGAGGACAATAAACGTTTTTATCCTTATGACGATTTGGCTGCCCATATTCTTGGTTTTACGGGCATTGATAATCAGGGCTTAACCGGTGTCGAGAAGAAATATGATGATAAGCTGAATGGTTTGAATGGCAGTGTGTCCTACTTGTCCGATGCGGCCGGAAGGCTAATGCCGGGCTCATCCGAGAAGTATGTGGAACCGAAGGACGGCCTTAACCTCAAGCTGACCATTGATAAATCCATTCAGTCCATCATGGAGAGAGAACTGGACCAGGCCATGGTGAAATTCCAGGCGAACTCAGCATTGGCCATAGCGATGAATCCCAAAACGGGTGAAATCTTGGGGATGTCCAGCAGGCCGGGATACGAACCTGCCGATTATCAGCAATATCCCGCGGAGATATACAATCGGAATTTGCCGATCTGGATGACCTACGAGCCGGGCTCCACATTTAAGATCATTACTTTGGCAGCTGCGCTTGAAGAGAAAAAGGTTAATCTGCAACAGGATCAATTTTTTGACCCTGGATATGTTGAGGTGGGTGGAGCACGTCTGCGCTGCTGGAAAAAGGGCGGCCATGGAAGTCAGACCTTCTTACAAGTTGTGGAGAACTCATGTAACCCGGGCTTTGTGGCTTTGGGGCAGAGGCTGGGCAAAGAATCGCTCTTCTCCTATATTAAAGACTTTGGCTTCGGCACCAAGACAGGGATCGACCTCAGCGGAGAAGCCAGTGGAATTCTGTTCAAACTGTCCAGAGTGGGACCTGTCGAACTTGCAACAACTGCTTTTGGTCAAGGTGTATCGGTTACGCCTATTCAGCAAGTAGCAGCTGTGTCAGCGGCCATCAATGGGGGTAAACTTTACAAGCCATATGTTACGAAAGCGTGGGTCCATCCGGTAACGGGAGAAGTCATGGAAGAAGCCAAGCCGGAACTGGTTCGTCAGGTGATCTCGGAGAATACATCCAAACAAGTACGTGAAGCACTCGAGAGTGTTGTCGCAAAAGGCACCGGGCGTCCGGCATTCATTGATGGATACCGGGTCGGTGGCAAAACAGGTACAGCCCAGAAGGTTATCAACGGACGTTATTCCTCAACCGAGCATATCGTATCCTTTATCGGATTTGCACCGGCAGATGATCCACAGATTGTGGTCTATACCGCAGTTGATAATCCCAAAGGAATTCAGTTCGGAGGCGTGGTTGCCGCCCCGATTGTGCAGAACATCCTTGAAGATGCTTTGCATTATATGAATGTACCTGTTCGTAAGGATCAGGTCGCCAAAGAATACAAGTATGGTGAAACCAAAATCGTGACAGTCCCAGACCTGACAGGAGCTACTGTTGAAGATCTGTACGAAGACCTGAACATGAATTTTATGCTGGCGAAGTCTGGCAGTGGTAAATACGTGATTAATCAGGCACCCAAACCTGGGGCGAGGGTAGAGCAGGGATCAACCATCCGCATTTATATGGGGAATGTACTGAACGATGCACATGATCACACAAAGGATGAATAACGGGGCTTAGGGGTAGTTTGGGGCTTCTAGCGCAACAAAATTCATCCAAGTGCGTTTCATTATTGGGTTGTATTGACGATATTA